>NZ_AP025170.1:0-2400000 GCF_003402535.2 Cupriavidus sp. P-10 | reverse complement strand
CTCCGAGCCGCCGCCCTTGGCCGCGACCTGGATGTCGACGGTGTTGCCCGGCACCACTTCGTAGTGGATCACGGCCGGCGTGTTGTCCTTGGTGTTCTTGCGGCCGCCTTCGGGCGGGCTGACGATCGACGCACGCAGCACGTTGTCGGGGTGCGTGTAACCGCGGCGCACGCCCTCGTTGATCATCTCGGTCAGGCCCATGGTTGCGCCGTCCCAGCGCACGTCCATGCCCACCTTGACGAAGACCGTGACGATGCCGGTGTCCTGGCAGATCGGGCGCTTGCCTTCCGCGCACATGCGGCTGTTGGTCAGGATCTGCGCGATCGCGTCCTTGGCCGCCGGGCTCTGCTCCAGCTCATAGGCGCGGCCCAGGCTGGTGATGTAGTCCATCGGGTGGTAGTAGCTGATGTACTGCAGGGAGTCGGCGACGCTCTGGATGAGGTCTTCTTGCTTGATGACTGTCATTTTGTGGGGTGGGCAGCGGTGAAACACAGCCCGAAATCATACACCGAGCCGGGGCAGTCTGCCCGGCTGCATACATCCGTCTACAGGCTCCAATGAGGCGCTGGCGCCTCAAAATAAAAAACCGCGGCACATGGCCGCGGTCCTGCGTGAAGCAAAAGCTCAGCTTCGCTTCAATGTGTTTCCGGCTTCGCATGGGCGCCGGCGGGGTGCGTCACCATCCGGTCTACCCAGGCCATTGCCACCGCGGAGGCGAGGAAGGCAATGTGAATCGCCACCTGCCACATGATGGTGTGGGTGGTACGCTGCTCGGCGTCGATAAAGGTCTTGAGCAGGTGGATCGACGAAATGCCGATCAGCGCCATCGACAGCTTGACCTTGAGCACGCCGGCGTTGACGTGGTCCAGCCATTCCGGCTCGTCCGGGTGGTTGTCGATGCCCAGCCGCGAGACGAAGGTCTCATAGCCGCCCACGATCACCATGATCAGCAGGTTGGAGATCATCACCACGTCGATCAGGCCCAGCACCACCAGCATGATCTTGTTCTCGTCGAACTCGGTCACATGCGCCAGCAGGTGCCAGACTTCGACCAGGAAATGGTAGACATAGACGCCCTGGGCGACGATCAGGCCCAGGTAAAGCGGCAACTGCAGCCAGCGCGACGCGAAGATAATGCTCGGGATCGGCCGCATGGTCTGCGGCCTGGTCATTGGATTGGAAGCCATGGGCGGGGCGAAGAGTGGAAAATGCGGCGGGTTGAAAGTCGGCGTGGATTGTACCAAGCGCCGATGACCGGACTGTGTTACCGACCGTAACCGAGGGCGGCTACCGGTCCTCGCCCGAGGGGCTCAGTTCGCCGCGCCCGGGTCCGCGCCGGCCGCCTTGCCGCGCCAGGCGCCGCGCGCAATCCGGCCCGGCCAGCTTGCAAGAACGATCCCGGCCAGCACGCAGCCCAGCGCCACGCCGTGTGGCCAGCCCGGCTGCTCGCCCAGCACGACAATGCCGTAGGTGGCCGCGGCCACCGGCAGCACCGAGGTGAACACGCCCGCCAACTGCGCCGGCACGTGGCGGATGCCCTTCATCCACAGCCAGAACGAGAACACGCTGGCTGACAGCGCGTACCACAGCAGCATCAGCCAGGTCTGCGCCGGTACCGTGGAGGCGTCGAAGGTCAGCAGCGGCACCAGCCCCAGCGGCAGCATCAGCAAGCCGCCGATCAGGTGGGTATAGGCGCAGATCTCGATGGCGGCCAGCGTCTGCGTGAGGCGGCGCGACAGGATCACGTAGATCGATTCGCACAGCACCGCGCCCAGGATCATCAGGTTGCCCAGCCAGGCCTGGCTGTTCTCGCCGGCGCCGTGCGAATCGCCGCGGGCGATGTTGAGCACGGCGATGCCGGCCACCGCCAGCAGCACCGAGGCCACGGTGCGCCGCGACAACCGTTCGCGCAGCACCAGCCAGGACAGGATCGCCACCGTGGCAGGGATGGTGCTGGTGATGACCCCGGCGGCCATGGCGCTGGTCAGCCGCACGCCGTTGAGCATCAGCAGCGTGAACAGGAAGGTGCCGAAGAACGCCTGCAGGAACAGGTTCAGCCATTCGGCGCGCGACACCTGGCGCATGCGCGCGGGCCGGTACCACGGCGCCAGGCAGACGATGGCGATGACAAAGCGCAGCAGCGCGAACAGCAGCACCGGCACATGAGCGATGATCGATTTGCCCAGCCCTACATTGCTGCCGACCAGTGCCATCGATCCGACCAGGAACAGGGCGTGGACCGGGGAGAAAAGTTGAGAGGGGGTAGTGGCTGCGGTGGAGGTGTTGGCGGGCACGGTCGATGCCTCGGTCAGCGGGCGGCCACGATCGCGGGTGGCGCGATGGCGCGGCGAGCCGTGCAAGCTTGGAGGGGACGTGGCAAGGGTAAGCGCCGCGTTCAGGTATAGGAGGGTAGGAGAAATCCATTCCTGGACCTCTCCCCCCTAAGAACCGTACGTGCGAGTTTCCCCGCATACGGCTCAAGCCTTTACAAAGCGCCTGAACTTATTCAAACACCGGTTTCACAGCAATTTTGCCGTAGTGATGAACTTGGACATGGCAATCGGGGTGCAACAATACGCGATTTCCTAGAGCATCGGAGCCCCCCAGAATCCGGGGTTCGATGTGATGGTCATCCCATCCAGTCTCGTCGGTAAGCTCGCCTTGGCACACCACGCACAAGCCGCGCTGAGAAACGTACAGCTTTGCCCACTGCTTTCGGTACGACATGCGATCTGCCATGCGTTCCTGCCGCAATTTTTCGCCATACATCTCCTGCGCCGGGTCGAACGGATGGTAGTCCGCCCGCACCTTCTTGTGCCTCCGAATGAGCGTACCCGCAATCGAATACATCTCCATCCAGTAGCCTTCACCTGCCTTGTTCACAGCAGTGGTTCCGAACACCCAGTTCCGATTTCCGACTGAGGCGAAATACTTCTTCCGCACCCATCCTGAGTTCTTTCCTCGATGTCGCCGTTTTGCCCACCTCCATAGAGCACGAAAAATCAGATGCTCCATTCGGGTGAACGCCGCCTTCGCTGCCACCGGGCAGTGATACTGCGCCCAGCCCCTTAGCATCGGGTTCAGCAGTCGAATTAGCTTCTCCTGCTTTGCCGTCTTGTTTGCATTGATGACCTGCTTCACCTTGCAGTAGAACGCTTTCACGTTCTTCTTGCTCGGCTTGATGAGCAGCGTTCCCGAATACTTCCGGAAATTCCACCCTAGAAAGTCAAAACCGTCGGCGATGTTGGTGATCCGCGTTTTCTCCGTTGATAGCGTCAGCCCCCGTAATGCAAGGAACTGCTCCACCCACGGTTTCACTTCGTTCTCTAACACCTCCGGCGTGTTGCCGGTGATCACGAAGTCGTCCGCATAGCGCACAACGTGTACCTTCAGCGTCCGCGTCTTCTTGACACCGAACTTGGCTTCAAGAACCTTGCTCAGTGATCGTTCCAACCCGTTCAATGCCACATTTGCCAGAGTCGGGGAAATGATGCCCCCCTGTGGTGTTCCAGCGTCGGTCGCCTGAAACTGGCCCTGAAATACCACGCCAGCCTTCAACCACTTCCGAAGGATTGCTTTGTCCATTGGGACATTGCGCTCCAGCCAGTCGTGATTGATATGGTCAAAGCACCCCTTGATATCCGCCTCCAGCACCCATTGGGCCGAGGCCTTCTGGGATAAAGATACGAATAGCTGAGACATGGCATCGTGAGTCGAGCGATTGATCCGAAACCCGTAAGAGTTCGGGTCGCTCGTCCCTTCGGACACCGGTTCCAGCGCCAGCAGATACAACGCTTGCATGGCTCGGTCGTGTAGGGTCGGAATGCCCAAAGGGCGTTTCTTCCCATTCGACTTGGGGATGTAGACTCTCCGTAAAGGCAGTGGCCTATACCCCCGACGCTTCAACCTCCCGATGGCTTCCCACCGGGCTTCAGACGTTTCCCACTTTACGCGATCGACTCCCGCCGTCCGCGCACCTTGGTTCATCGCCACTCGCCTTACCGCCGATGCTTTGGCGGACCACGAGCGGGTCAAGGACCTTTGCAAGGCTTTCACCCTGCGCCAATCCTCTTCCTGTGTTGCCTTCGCAATTCGAATCTGCATCACCCGAACGTTCCGTTCCACGCGGCGCCAATCAATGTCGCCCCATCTTTCCGGTACGCCGGAAGGCGCAGATTCATCCTTGCGGATCAATGCTTCCATGCTGCCCTCCTATCTTGAGGATCTTCCCCAACATCGAAAGACAACATGCCCCTTGAGGGACAGGTTGTCCCTCAAGGGAAGAAAATTTAAACAAGCGAGTTTAGTCAGCCGTCCTGCGACGAGAAGACCAGTTGGAAGTCTGCCCGCTTTCGCGTGGGATAATGTTTCAACCCCTATCCGAGCCGTTACAGCCCGGCATTCGCTTTTTCCAACCTCCCATACCCGCACAGCCGACAGCGTTCCTTACGGTTCGCCTGCCTGAGTCGTACAGCACTCCGGCAGCCATACGGGCTTACCACGTTCCCTGCGCGTTACAAGACTGGGTTAGAGTCCGCCTCTCCGCCGGTGGTTGTTTGGCGAGCGTACTCCGACGAGCCACCGAAGTATCCAACCACGTACCCTTTTGGTTAGTGCCTATCATCAGCTTTGGCACAGCAATGCTTACGACGTTTATCAGCGGTTCACTTTCATTACTCATACCAGCCAGCCTAGCTCCTAAACCGATGCTGCTTCGGTTTTCTACCCACCGACCTCACGATCCGTGGGCACCCTTGCGGGGGCTACATTGTCAGGAGAGCTTCACACCCCACCGTTACCAGTGACGCATGTCTCCCTAGGCTACTGCTAGTCGCATAGCAGGTTCTCTATCAAAGCGCCCTCACAGGCGTGTTTGACCGAACCATAACGCGCAGAGCTTGCGCTCCGGGACCTCACTTCCTTATTCGCGTGCTCCTGTACGGGCGAGCGCTTGGCGATGGCGGACTCTTGCGAGCACCGGTTATCGCCCCAAAGAACGTAGCGCCGATCCATCCGGATCGGTTGAAAGCTATGTGGCGTTTTCGCAACAAAATTGCCGTTGCATTGGCGCCCGCCGCCTCCGTGGAGGGGCGTTTACAGAGAACTCGCCCAAAGGCGAGCGTCCCCGCCTTTGGGCAATGGCTGGAAATCCATCCAGCAAAAAGCAAGCCGCAGGTCAGCCAATTCTCCGGCTGTCCCGCTGCACATCGGACTCCCCCTAGCTGTTCGGCCGGGTTCGTCTAAGCAAGAAATGGTTGGGATTGGACGGTTCCGGCCGAAGCCTTCCCCTTGTCCCAACAAGGTCGATGCTCCTTACGTTGGAGCTACCCGGACACGTGAGTGCGTGTCGCACGGCTCGCGGCATTATAGCTGTGCTAGCCTAATGGAGAAGGCTGCACTTTCGCCCCCGATGGCAGGACGTTTCGCAGGACGTTTCCCGCTGCATTGCAGCATGCGGCGACAACGGAAACCGGCCAGTCACCGCAAGCGGCAGCCGCCGACCGTCAGGTTTAAGTAAGCCGTCGGGCGTACCTTGGCAGCCAAAGCCAGTCCAAAATCAGGAGACAAGTCTATGTCCGCCATCGAATCGGTGATGCACGAGCACCGCGTGTTCAACCCGCCCGAGTCGTTCGCCAGCCAGGCCGCGATTCCCAGCATGGAGGCCTACCAGGCGCTGTGCGACGAAGCCGAACGCGACTACGAAGGCTTCTGGGCACGCCACGCCCGCGAGCTGCTGCACTGGAACAAGCCCTTCACCAAGGTGCTGGACGAGAGCAACGCGCCGTTCTACAAGTGGTTCGAGGACGGCCAGCTCAATGCCTCCTACAACTGCCTGGACCGCAACCTTGAAAACGGCAACGCCGACAAGGTCGCGATCGTGTTCGAGGCCGACGATGGCACCGTGACGCGCGTCACCTACCGCGAACTGCATGCGAAGGTGTGCCGCCTGGCCAACGGCCTGAAGACGCTCGGCATCAGGAAGGGCGACCGGGTCGTGATCTACATGCCGATGTCGGTCGAAGGCGTGGCCGCGATGCAGGCCTGCGCGCGCCTGGGCGCCACGCATTCGGTGGTGTTCGGCGGCTTCTCCGCCAAGTCGCTGCAGGAGCGGCTGGTCGACGTGGGCGCGGTGGCGCTGATCACTGCCGACGAGCAGATGCGCGGCGGCAAGGCGCTGCCGCTGAAGGCCATCGCCGACGACGCGCTGGCGCTGGGCGGCTGCGAAGCCGTCAAGAGCGTGATCGTCTACCGCCGCACCGGCGGCAACGTCGGTTGGACCGAGGGCCGCGACCGCTGGCTCGACGACGTCTGCGCCAACCAGCCCGATACCTGCGAGGCCGAGCCCGTTGGCGCCGAGCACCCGCTGTTCGTCCTCTACACCTCGGGCTCCACCGGCAAGCCCAAGGGCGTGCAGCACAGCACCGGCGGCTATCTGCTGTGGGCGCTGATGACGATGAAGTGGACCTTCGACCTCAAGCCCGACGACCTGTTCTGGTGTACCGCCGACATCGGCTGGGTCACCGGCCATACCTACATCGCCTACGGCCCGCTGGCCGCCGGCGCCACGCAGGTGGTCTTCGAAGGCGTGCCCACCTACCCGAACGCCGGCCGCTTCTGGGACATGATCGCGCGCCACAAGGTCAGCATCTTCTACACCGCGCCGACCGCGATCCGCTCGCTGATCAAGGCCGCCGAGGCCGACGAGAACATCCATCCGAAGCAATACGACCTGTCGAGCCTGCGCCTGCTGGGCACCGTGGGCGAGCCGATCAATCCGGAAGCGTGGATGTGGTACTACAAACACATCGGCAACGAGAACTGCCCGGTCGTCGATACCTTCTGGCAGACCGAGACCGGCGGCCACATGATCACGCCGCTGCCGGGCGCGACGCCGCTGGTGCCAGGTTCGTGCACGCTGCCGCTGCCGGGCATCATGGCCGCCATCGTCGACGAGACCGGCCATGACGTGCCTGACGGCAATGGCGGCATCCTGGTGGTCAAGCGCCCGTGGCCGTCGATGATCCGCACCATCTGGGGCGACCCGGAGCGCTTCAGGAAGAGCTATTTCCCGGAAGAACTGGGTGGCAAGCTCTACCTGGCCGGCGACGGTTCGATCCGCGACAAGGACACCGGCTACTTCACCATCATGGGCCGCATCGACGACGTGCTGAACGTGTCGGGCCACCGCATGGGCACGATGGAGATCGAGTCGGCGCTGGTGTCCAACCCGCTGGTGGCCGAGGCCGCGGTGGTGGGCCGTCCCGACGACATGACCGGCGAGGCGATCTGCGCCTTCGTCGTGCTCAAGCGCTCGCGGCCGAGCGGAGACGAGGCGGCCAAGCTTGCTGCCGAGCTGCGCAACTGGGTCGGCAAGGAAATCGGCCCGATCGCCAAGCCCAGGGACATCCGCTTCGGCGACAACCTGCCCAAGACGCGCTCGGGCAAGATCATGCGCCGGCTGCTGCGATCGCTGGCCAAGGGCGAGGAGATTACGCAGGACACCTCGACGCTGGAGAACCCGGCGATCCTGGACCAGCTCAAGCAAGCCCAATAATCCCGCCAGCGTGCAACCGACCAACCCGCCGCCGCGTTCCCGCGCGCCGGCGGGTTTGTTACGATAGCGCCCCACCGACCACGGACCGCCGCCCATGCCCGATGCCCAGTCGCGCTTCCGCCGCCGGCTGCTGCTGTACTACGGCCTGTTCACGCTAGGGTTGTTCGGCTTCGTCGGCATGATGGGGCTGCTGGAGCGCTCCAACGCCGATGCCCTGTGGCTTGGCTATGTCTTCCTCTTTATCACCATCGCGATCTATGCCTGCATCGGGCTGATCTGCCGCACCTCCGACCTCAACGAGTATTACGTCGCCTCGCGGCGCGTGCCGGCGCTGTTCAACGGCATGGCGATTGCCGCCGACTGGATGAGCGCGGCGTCCTTCATCGGGCTGGCCGGCATCCTGTTCGCTTCCGGGTACGAGGGCCTCGCCTACGTGATGGGCTGGACCGGCGGCTATTGCCTGGTGGCCTTCCTGCTGGCGCCATACCTGCGCAAGTACGGCGGCTACACCATCCCCGATTTCCTCGCCGCGCGCTATGGCAACGGCAAGCCCGGCGGCAACCTGCCGGTGCGTGCGATCGCGGTGCTGGCGGCCTCGCTGTGTTCCTTCGTCTACCTGGTCGCGCAGATCCAGGGGGTAGGGCTTGTGGTGACGCGCTTCATCGGCGTGGAATTCGCCGTCGGCATCTTCTTCGGGCTGGCCGGCATCCTGGTGTGCTCGTTCCTGGGCGGCATGCGCGCGGTTACGTGGACGCAGGTAGCGCAGTACATCATGATGATCGTCGCCTTCCTGGTCACGGTGTCGATGATCGCGTGGAAGCATCACCAGGAAGCCGTGCCGCAGCTCAGCTATGGCACGCTGCTGGCGCAGCTCGATGCGCGCGAGCAGGAACTGGAGCGCGAGCCCGCCGAGCAGGCCGTGCGCGAGTACTACAAGCAGCAGGCCATCCTGTTGCAGGATCGCATCGCGCGCCTGCCGGCATCCTTCCGGCAGGAGCGAGATACGCTGGACGCGCGGCTGCAGGATCTGCGCGCGCGCAATGCGCCGCTGCGGGACATCAAGGCGCTGGAGCGCGAACGCCTGGAGTTCCCGCGCGATCCCGCCGCCGCGCAGCAGCAGTGGAGCCTGCAGCGTGAAGAGGCGCTTGCGCGCAGCCGGCAGTCGATGTCGTCCACCGAGCCGTATCCCGCGGTGTCCGAGCAGGAGCGCAAGACCAAGCGGCTGAATTTTGTGTTGCTGGTGTTCTGCCTGATGGTCGGTACCGCCAGCCTGCCGCATATCCTGACGCGCCTCTACACCACGCCCTCCGTCAAGGAGACCCGGAACTCGGTGGCCTGGGCCGTGTTCTGCATCGCGCTGCTGTACGTGTCCGCGCCAACGCTGGCCGCGCTGGTCAAGTACGAGTTCTTTGAACACCTGGTCGGCACATCGTATGCGGAACTGCCGCAATGGGTGGTGCAATGGCGCAAGGTCGATCCGCCGGTGTTCGGCATCCGCGACGTCAACGGCGACGGCATCGTGCAATGGGCCGAGATCCTGCTGCAGCCCGACATGATCGTGCTGGCCGCCCCGGAGATTGCCGGGCTGCCCTACGTCATCTCGGGCCTGATCGCCGCCGGCGCGCTGGCCGCGGCGCTGTCGACCGCCGACGGCCTGCTGCTCACCATCGCCAATGCACTGTCGCACGACGTCTTCTATCACATGGTCGATCGCCAGGCGAGCCACCAGCGCCGCGTCACCACGGCCAAGATCGTGCTGCTCGGCGTTGCCTTGTTCGCTTCATACGTTACATCGCTGCGACCCGGCAACATCCTGTTCCTGGTCGGCGCCGCGTTCTCGCTGGCGGCGTCCAGCTTCTTCCCGGTATTGATACTTGGCATCTTCTGGCGCCGGACAACCGCGGCCGGCGCGGTCGCGGGCATGGCTGCCGGGCTTGGCGTAGCGGTGTACTACATATTCGTCAACTACCCGTTCTTCACCCGCATGACCGGCATCTTCGGCAACCGCTGGTTCGGCGTCGACCCGATCGCCTCCGGCGCCTTCGGCGTGCCCGCCGGCTTCGCGGTGGCGATCATCGTCAGCCTGCTCACGCCGCGCAACGCGCCGGTTATCGACAGGCTGGTGACGTATTTGCGCAGGGGCTAAGGCAGGGCCGCACGAACTTGTGGATTCGCCGGGCAACTCTGCTATAATCGCGGACTTCCCGGAGAGATGGATGAGTGGTTTAAGTCGCACGCCTGGAAAGCGTGTATAGGTTAATAGCCTATCGGGGGTTCGAATCCCCCTCTCTCCGCCAGAACAATGCGCAAGGCAAATCAAAGCCGCCCAACCTGGGCGGCTTTTTTATTTCCCCCCGCTGTTTCGAAAAGGGGGCAAGCCAGCCTTACTCGAAGGTCCCGGCCGCTTTGGAAAGCGTCCACCCAAGGCCCAAACACAAGCCGATCCACGCCGCCGAAATCAGGGCGACGTCATGCCAGTTCATCGTCCGGCGCCCAGGGCGGCGCAACTTGAATGGGTCCCGTGACGAAGGCATGGCCGTCTCCTTCGGAAAGCATGGGGAAAGGCTAGGGCAACCCTGCGGGATTTCACGGGCTCAGTTGTAAAGATTTGTTGCATTGCGGATGCGCCACAGCCCGTTTGCGCCAACCAAAGAAAAAGCCCTCGGCCAGGGTAGTCGAGGGCTTGAAGTAGTGGTGGGCGAGTCGCGGAACCGCCCGTGACGATAGTCATACAGCCCATGGAATCGCGCATCCCTCTAATCAGAGGTGTTGTGCCGGGGCGACAAGCACTCGGAATCACCCCGTCGACCCGATGCGGCCGTGAAACATCAACTCGTCGCCAACCGCACCGATCGCCCATTGTCCTCGCAGCACAGTTACGCCATTGAACCCTGGCTACGAGGAAGGATGTATGCGTCAGTTCAAACCTTTGACAAGCCTGCGGCTGCTGCTTGCCGTGTGGGTGCTGTGCAGGCACTGGTTCCATCGCTATGGCGCCGACGGCGTGTACTTCGACCTCGGCTTCACCAGCACGTTCTTTGACCATGGCTATCTCGGTGTCGACGGCTTTTTCGTCCTGAGCGGCTTTATCCTGGCCTATCATTACGCGCCATCGCCCGGCGAACGGCTGGACTGGCGGGCATTCATCGTGGCGCGCATTGCACGGATCTACCCGGCCTACGTCACCTGCCTGCTGGTTTTTGCGGCTGCAGTAATGCTTCGCGACGTGGTGCTGCATACGAACGTGGTCGGAACCGCCGACTACACGGCTTCGAAATTCGTGTCGGGATTGTTGCTGCTGAGCGCGTGGCGCTATGCCGGGGCCGCGGGGTGGAATGACGTCGGTTGGTCGGTCAGCGCGGAATGGTTTGCCTATGTCTGCTTTCCACTGTTCGTGCTCGCGGCGCCACGCATGAACAAGGCCCGCATCCTGCTGATGGCGGGGTGCGCGCTGGCGATGCTTGCGATGGTGGAGGCAACGTCGCCAGAGCATCTTTCGCTCAGCGGCGGCGTCGCGCGGCTGCTCCCCGAGTTCATGCTTGGTGTCCTGCTGTGCCGCCTGCGCGAGGCCATGCCGGACTACGACGGGTGCGTGCTCGGTGCCGTCATCTCGCTCCTCGTCTGCGCCATCGCTGTCTGGCTGGCAGTGGACACCTTGTTCGTCGCCGGCGCGGCCGGGCTGATTTTCTCGCTTTCCTATGAAAAGGACGCGCTGACGCGCGTGCTGTCGATGGGCGCGCTGGTGTTTCTGGGCGAGGTGTCGTACTGCGTCTATATCGTGCAGCGGATTCCGCAGTACCTGTTCGCATTTGTCCGGACCCGCCTGCCCGATCTGGCCGCCATGCCCGGCTGGTTGCAGGCAACGCTCCTGTTGCTCCTCACGTTGGGCGCCGCCATCCTCCTCCACTTTCTGGTTGAGAAACCGATGCGGTCATGGGTAAATCGGCGGTTCGGTGCACGTCACCGGCAGATAGCGCCAGTGGCCGCTTCGCACGCAGCAGGTCGCTCGTAGTTTGTGCGCCACCACACATAAGGGAGTCAGCTCAGGCAGGCCAAAGGAGGGTGCCTGGAGGACACTGGAAACCACGGCGGTTGCATCAAGCCATCGGGGGACCCGTGCCATGCCTTCACCGTTTGCCTGGCTGTCGATATTCTCGCTGCTAACCTTGATGCTGGTTCCCGAGTTACTGGACGCCATGCCAGGGCGCAGCGTCCTGTATGCCAAAGCGAAGGGCCTGGCGAGATTCGAGTTGGTGGTGCCATGCCTGCCCGGCCCGTTCGCTTCGGTAGCGCTAATCACCGGCCGCTGTCCGGTCAATGCCGCTGAGGTTAATGCTTCCGTTCCCGGGGAGGTGCAAAGGCCCGAACTGCCCGTGCCAAGCGCCTGTGCGTCCGTGCCAGGCTTCAAGCCGCCTTGCGCGCTGTGACCTGCGCCGGTACTCGCGCCGGTACCCGGTGAGCCAACAAAAAGAAAAAGCCCTCGGCCAGGGTAGGCGAGGGCTTGAAGTGGCGTTGGGCGGGTCGCAGTCCGCCCGCCCTTATCGTCGCCGTTGCGGGTACGGCGCGCATCCCCAATTCTGGTGATGCAAAAAAAAGCCCGCACGGTGGCGGGCTGCGGGAAATGCCGAGAGGGGTCAACTCACGACACCTTGATTTTCGGCGTGAAGTGCTGCAGCGAACACCCCCGCATGGGTGAATGTGATCAAGGCTCCCCTGCGTCACAGCACTTCACGAGCGGTGGATGCAAAATGCGCATAACTTCAGATGCGCGCGTGTGAAAGAATTCTTCATTCACTCCACCGCCTGAAGCCAAATGGCCCCCATGACTGACCCCGTCGTCCACCTCAACGGCACCCTGACCCCGCTGTCCGAAGCCCGCATCCCCGTCCTTGACCGCGGCTTTATCTTCGGCGACGGCATCTATGAGGTCATCCCGTACTACGGCGGAAAACCGTTACGCGGTGCGCAGCATCTTGCGCGCCTGCACCGCAGCCTGGAGGCGATCGGGATTCCCGACCCGCACGGCCCCGCGCAGTGGCAGGCAGTGATCGACGACGTGGTCCGTGCCAACGGCATGTCGGACCAGATGGTCTATATCCAGGTGACGCGCGGCGTTGCCCGGCGTGCGCACGCCTTCCCGAAGGAAGTCGTGCCGACGGTGCTGATCATGACCAATCCGATGGCGCTGCCGCCCGCGCACATGCGCGAACAAGGCGTGGCCTGCGTGACGATGGAGGACCGGCGCTGGCTGAACTGCCAGATCAAGTCGACCTCGCTGCTCGGCAACGTGCTGGCCGCGCAGCATGCCGTGGAGCACGGCGTGACCGAGGCGATCCAGTTCCGCGATGGCTGGCTGACCGAAGCCTCGTCGTCCAACGTCTGGGTGGTGCGCGATGGCCGCGTGCTGGCGCCGCCCAAGGACAACCTGATCCTGGAAGGCATCCGCTACGGCTTTATGGAAGAAGTCTGCGCGGCGCTGGAGATTCCTCTGGAGGCGCGCCGGATCGCCAGGGAGGACCTGTTCGCGGCGGATGAAGTGCTGCTGTCCTCGGCAAGCAAGGAACTGCTGCCGGTGGTCACGATCGACGGGCGCACCATCGGCGCCGGCGTCCCCGGACCAGTCTTTGCGCGGCTCTACGCGGCCTACCAGGACGCCATCGCGGCACTTTGAACCACGCCGGCGCACCGTGCTAGGATGCCAGCGCATGCATCGAGGAGTCAGCCATGGCCAAGCGCGAGCGTGGCCGGCGTGCCCTGCAGGACGAGGTCAGCCGGCGCATCCAGCATATCTATGAAATCGGCGAGGATGGCGCGACCATCCACGTGCCCGCGCCGGTGCCGCATGCCCGCGATACCCGCGGCCGCAACTGGGACATGAACGGCTTCGGCAACGCAACGGGCTATGAGGCGAGCATACGCACGGTGGTCGACGAGGTACGCGACGAGTTCGACCTGAATGAGTCGCTCGAAAACCGCGCGCCTAATCCATTCGGCGACTGAACGTCTGGCGCCTGAAGCTTCAGTCGACTGAAACGATGATGGCCACGCGCCGGTTCTCGGCGCGGCCGGCCGCGGAGCGATGCCGGGTCGGCCGAGTACAACCAACACAGCCGGAGACGTAGTGGCGATCGTGCGGAAGCTCACAGCGTAACATCCAGGCGCGGCTCCGCGCTTTGCCAGATGCCGCCGCAGCGCCGCTTGGCGCCATACATGGCGGCATCGGCCGCGTGCAGCAGCGCCTGGCTGTCCTGCGCATGGACCGGGAACACGGCCAGTCCGATGCTGACCGACGCCTGCACCGAGGTGCCGTCGGGCAGCGCAATCGGCTCGGCAAGGGCTTGCAGGATACGCTCGGCGCCAAGGATGGCGTCGCCCGGCGAGCGCAGCGCCGTGGCCAGCACCGCGAATTCGTCGCCGCCGATGCGTGCCACGGTGTCGCCACTGGGCAGGCTGGCATGGATGCGCTGCGCCACGGCGACCAGCACCGCATCGCCCGAGGCATGCCCGTGCCGGTCGTTGATGTCCTTGAAGTCGTCGCTGTCGAGGTACAGAACCGCCGCATATTCATGGTTGGCCGCGGCATGGCGCACCGCATGTTCCAGCGATTCGACGAAGGCGGCGCGGTTCAGCAGCCCCGTCAGCGCATCATGGTTGGCACGGTGGGCGAGGGAGCGGTTTTCGTGCTGCATCTGGTTCTGCCACGTCTGCAGTTCATCGAGCAGGCCGTTGAAGTCGTCGCTGAGCGCGTTGAGCTCCGCGATACGTGCCGGCGGCGTGCGCTGTGCGAAGTCGCGTTCGGAGCGCACCGCGTGCGCCACCCGCATCAGGTTGCGCAGCGGCTCGACGATCTGCACCAGCATGCGGCTGGCCAGGTAGTGCGCGGCGACCGCGGTCAGCAGCAGGCAGCCGAGCAGGCCCAACGCCCCTTGCAGCAGGAACTGCAGCAGGTTGCGGGGATCGCCGCTGACACGCAGCAGGCCGACCTGCTGCGCCTGGTGCAGGATCGGCTGTTCCACCGCGTTCATGCTCAGCCATTCGCCCAGCGTCTGGCGCAGGCCGGTCAGCTGGGGCTGGCGGGGGCGCTGCCACTCGGCCAGTACGCGGTTGTCGGCGTCATACACCTGGGCGCGCGCGATGTCTTCCGACGCGGCGATGATGGCGAGCGTCTCGCCGGTGGCGGCCTGGTCGCGGAACACCACCGGCGCTTCCAGTGTGTAGGCGATCGAGCGGGCCACCAGCCGCAGGTTGTGGTCGGCATAGACGCGCAGCGCGGTGACGCCGATCGCTGTCAGCAGCAGGCCGGCGGTAATGACCGCGATCAGTGCCACACCCAGATGAATGCGGCGCAGCACGCTGTACAGCGTGGGACGGGGCGCGGGAGCGGGTTCGGGCCGGCGCGGGCTCATGATGGCGCCCCCTTGCGTCGCCCCAGTTGCAGCACGCCGGGGTGGACGTGCACGCCGCTGCGAGAGAGCGTGTCGAGGTTGACGCGGAACGAAACCTGGCTCTCGCGGATGTTCAGGCAGAACATGCTGCCGACCTCGCACTCGAAATCTTCCTCGGCGATCACCAGCACCGGGCGCCCGGTCAGCTCTGCCGACAGCCGCTTGCGCCGGGCTTCGTTCATGACGCCAACGTAGAGGGCATCGCAGCCCGGATTCAGTGCATCGGCCAGCACGTCAACCTGGCGCGGCTGCACCGGCCGGCCGGTGGCAAGCGTGCCGCCTTCCATCAGGCGGGCGGAGTAGCGGCTGCCGTTGTCGACGCACAGGCGTACCGTCTCGCGCTCGACGGGCCAGCGCGCATAGCCGAGCAGGCTCAAGACTACGCGTGCGACCTGCTCGGTACGCTGTGGCGCGGGCTGCGCGGTGACGGCCGGCGGCAGCACCGCGGGCAGCAACGCGAGCATGGCGCCCAACAGGGTAGGCCACCACCGGCGCAGCAGCGGCCGTCGGGATGCGGAGGAAGCGGGCGTGGCGCCGGCCGGGGCAGAAGCCATGATCTGAAGAGCGGGAGCGAATGCGCTGCGTGTGTGGTTGTCTGGTTTTTGCAGCCCGCGGCTATTGTCCGGGCGTCGGTTTTGGCTGGTCAAGCGTTCGAGCAGAGGGGGCGCGCTGTTGGCGGCGCCTGGTTCGTGGCCTGTTTATCGGTTGCCGCGGCGCTGACTGAAGGGTTGCCCACAGTCCAGGCTTCGCGGTGCCGCACGCAACACTTAGAATGAAATTCCGTTCGCCACCTTGCCGCCACCTCGCCAACTCGCTGCCACCCGGCGCCGACCTGGCGCCCAGGCTGGCCTGCATCGCCCAAGGAAACACCCATGCGCGCCTTTGCCTGCCTTGCCCTGGTTGGATTGTTCGCGGCCGCAGGGCCGGCCCGCGCGGGGGCCGATCCCGCCCTCAGCGCCGGCTACGAACGCTGCATGGCCAAGGCCGTGTCGACTGTCGACATGCTCGACTGCACCGCGGCAGAACTGCGTTTGCAGGACAAGGCGGTCAATACCACCTACCAGGACCTGCTGCGCCGGCTGGAGGCGCCGCGCACGGGGCAACTGCGGCTGGCGCAGCGGGCCTGGCTGCAGTTCCGCGACGCCAATTGTGCCTATGTGGCCAATCCGGGCGGCGGCAGTGCGGCGCGCGTCGCCGGCGTAACCTGCGCCGCGCAGATGACCGCGTCGCGGACGCGCGAATTGCGTGCATATGCCGACGAGGCCGCCGCCCGCTAAGGACGGTAAGGACGGTAAGGACGGTAAGGACGGTAAGGACGGTAAGGGCCCGGACCGTGTGCTAGAGTTTTCAGACACCTTTGTGTTGCGGCACATCCCTCAACGACGTTTCCAGATCGTTTCCCAAGGAGATGGATCATGGCGAGTGAATCCCGGCCGAACCTGAAAGCTTTCGTGCAGACCGCTCCCCAGGCAGGGCGCTATGTCTGGGTGGTCGCGCTGGTCGACTTCGGCGCGCAACAGGTCCGGCGCGCCATCGTCTCGGACGACACCTTCACCACCGCGGACGCCGCGCGCGTTGCCGGCGAGGCCCAGCTCAAGGCGATGGCCGAGGATCACTGATGCCGCCGGCGTGCAAGCGAGTGTTGCGCGCCGGCATCTTTGTGATCAACGGATACCCTTTCTTACATGGCGCCGCGGCCGGCGCGCGCTAGACTGAGCGCGTGTTCCAACGGAGAAAGGGCTTCCATGACACATCTCGCGCTCCGGCCGGTCCGGACCATCCTGCTGGCGGCCGTGCTGGGTTCGGGCCTGGCGTTCAGTGCGGCGTCGATGGCCCAGGTGTCGGTCAACATTGCCATTGGCGTGCCGCCTCCGGCGCCGATGTACGAGGCCATTCCCGCGCCGCGTCCCGGCTATGTCTGGATGCCGGGTTACTGGGACTGGGACGACCACCACCACAAGCATGCGTGGAAAAAGGGCCGCTGGGACCGCGAGCGGCCCGGCTATGTCTATGAGTCGCCGCGCTGGGTCCAGTCGCGCGACGGCTGGGTACTGGTGCCGGGGCGCTGGGACGAAGGCGGCCATAAGGGCAAGGGCAACGGCAAGGGAAACAAGAAGGATTACCACTGCCCGCCGGGGCACGCCAAGAAAGGGGAATGCTGAGGCGTGCGGGCCGGCGCCGCAAGGTGACGCCGGCCATGATTGCCATGCTACGATCCCCGCCATGACTCCCGCGCCCCACACGGCGCATCGGCAGTGGATCCGGAGGTAGTGATGGCAAGGCACGTCTTCACGCGCGCGCAGTATCTCGACATCCTCAATGACAGCCTGCGCAAGCATCCCGGCTGGCAGCCCGGCATGGCCTTCGTCTTTCTGCCGCCGGGCGCGGATGCCAGCCAGGCGACGGCGGTAGGCTGCACCGGTCCGATGGATGCCATCCCGGTCTACGCGGAAATCCAGCGAGTCGCGGCCGAGTTGATCGAGGTCAGCGACTCGTAGCGCGCCGCAGTGCGCACGCGTTGCCGTGCCCGGCCGCAGCCTGCGCGTACAATGCCGGCCTCGACAGACTTTCGGAAATTGCCGTGAAGAAAACGGACCTGGAAAAGAACAAGGGCCTAAAGATCGCAAACAGCCTGAAACAGGCTTCGGCGACCCGGGGCGGAATTCCTGGCGGCGCCGCGGGGCGCCTGGATCGCCGCGAACAGCGCCGGCTGGACCAGGAGCAGGGCCTGGTGCCGTTCGCGTGCAAGCTGGACGCCACGCTGGCCCGGCGCCTGCAGGCGCTGGCCGGCAATCATCCCGGTGGCATGAGCGGCCTGCTCAATGAACTGCTGACGGGCGCGCTGCCGCCGGAGCAAGACCAGGCCTGATGAAGGCGCGGCCGCGCCGGCGGCCGCAACGTTCCGGCCAGGCCGGAACCGGGTGGGTCAGTCTTCTTCCTCCTCGTCGAGGAATTCGCGGCGTAGCATCCAGTTGGCGATGGCTTCGTCGCAAATGCGCTTGAACTTCTGCTTGTCCGGCATCTTGTCGGCCAGCTGGAAGTTGACCAGCGCCATGCCGGCATCGGTGATATAGAACATCCGGCGCGGATCGTCATGGTGGACGATGCGGCCGTCGATGGCGTCTTCCTCGCTTTCAGCCGGCATGTCTTCCAGCTCGACCACGCGGCAGGTAAAGCGCGGGCTGCGGGTGTGGGTCAGATACTCGAACTCGTCGTGCATGACCTCACCGCTTTTGCCGGCGATAACGGCGAAGCCCCAGATAAAGCGGGGCATCGGCAGATCGGACAGATCTTCAATCTCGTCCATGGTGTTCTCCCTGATTCAATCCCCGCATTATCGCCCGGAACGACGTTGCCTCAAACGTTGGCGACAGTTCAGCACCGATTGCATGCCTGCCGGCTAGGGCTTTGCCTGGCAGTTCGACAGCGCCGGCGCGGCGTTTTCCTGCTGCATCAGGTCGCGCAGCGTGCCGGTATCGCCCTTGCTCCACCACTCGTAGCGCCCGCCGACATAGCGCGCGCCGGACGCCGAGACCGTGGTCACGGCCAGCACCGGCTTGCCTTCGACGCGGAGCACGGCGGCCTGGTTGTCCGCACTGTTGAAGTAGCGCACTGTCAGGGTCTTGTCGCCGTCGCACTGGTAGCGCACGGTGCGCACGTCGGTAAAACGCACACCGTCGATGCCGGGGGCACGCGCCGCGCTGGCGCCGGCGCCAGCGGCCAGCAATGCGAGCATCACGGCGGCGCGGGTTGCGTTCAAGGTTCGGCGATTCATGGTCGATGGGCCTTTCTCGGTGGTTCGTGTCAGCCAGTTCAGACGCGGGCGGCGGCGGCCGGTTCCGCGGGCTGCGGCGCGCCGTCCAGCAGGTAGCCAGCGGCAAGCGTGCGGAAACTGTCGAGTTCGCGCGCTTGCCAGGCTTCGTTTTCCCCGAGTTCTTCGGCCAGGATCGCGGCCACCGCCGGCGCGGCCTGCAGCGCGGCGCGCGCATCGAGGAACAGGACGCGGTTGCGGCGCGCCAGCACGTCTTCGACGCGCCGCGCCAGCTCGTGCCGGGCCGCGAAACGGACATGGGCTTCGGTCAGGCCCGATGCCGCCGCCAGCATGTGGTCATGGCCGGGCAGGGCGCGCAGCGTGGCCAGCTCGTTGCCGTAGTAGCGGTCCGGCGCGGCCGCCTCCTCCAGCGGCAGTTCCGCCGGCAGTCCGGCGGCGCCGTGCAGCGGCAGTTCGGCGGTCACGCATGGCGCGGCGTGCACCATCTGCCGCTGGATCGCGGTGTCGATCACGTCTTCCGCCATCTTGCGATAGGTGGTCCATTTGCCGCCGGTGACAGTGATCAGCCCGGCCTTCGAGACCAGGATCGTATGCTCGCGCGACAGCGATGCGGTGGACGCTTCGCCCGTAGCCCTGACCAGTGGCCGCAGTCCGGCCCAGACGCTGGTGACGTCGGCGCGGGTGGGGTCCCTGGCCAGGTAGCGCGACGCAGTCTCGAGGATGAAATCGACATCGTCGGCCCCGGCATCGGGCTCGAGCGGCAGGTCGCGCCGCGGCGTATCGGTGGTGCCGACGATGGTATGGCCGTTCCACGGCACCACGAACAGCACCCGGCCGTCGTCGGTCTTGGGGATCAGGATGGCGCGCTCGCCCGGCAGGAAGCGGCGCGGCAGCGTCAGGTGCACGCCCTGGCTTGGCGCCACCAGGGCGCGGGCGTGGCCGTCTTCCATCTGCCGCACCGCGTCGACCCACACGCCGGTGGCATTGATCACGCAATCCGCGCGCAGCCGGAAGGTGGCGTCGCCCAGCGCGTCCTGCACCGTGACGCCGCTGATCACACCGCCTTGCTGGCTGAGGCCGGTCACGCGCATGTAGTTGACCGCGGTGCCGCCCACGTCGAACAGCGTGCGCATCAGCGCCACCGCCAGCCGCGCATCGTCGAACTGGCCGTCGAAGTACAGGTTGCCCCCGCGCAGCGGGCGCCCGCTCACGTGCTCGGCCAGGTTGGGCGCGGCGGCCAGCACCTCGCGGTGGTTCAGCCAGCGGCTGCCGGCCAGGTTGAGGTTGCCGGCGAGCATGTCGTAGACCTTCAGGCCGATGCCGTAGAAGGGCTGGTCGAACATCTGGTACGCCGGTACCACGAAGCCCAGCGGCCACACCAGGTGCGGTGCGTTGCGCGCGAGCAGCCCACGCTCGTGCAGGGCTTCGCGCACCAGGCCGATATTGCCCTGGGCCAGGTAGCGCACGCCGCCGTGGACGAGCTTGGTGGCCTTGCTCGAGGTGCCCTTGGCAAAGTCGGCGGCTTCGACCAGCAGGGTGCGGTAGCCGCGCGAGGCGGCATCGACCGCGGTGCCCAGGCCGGTGGCGCCGCCGCCGATGACGATCACGTCCCAGCGCGGCTCGCGCTCCAGGGTGGAAAGCAGGGCGGCACGGGTGAGCGGCTGGGTCGGGGTGGAGACTTTCTGCATGGCGTTCGTTTCGGGTATATGCGGTCTTGGCGGAGCGGGGGAGGGGCGGGACGGCCGGCGTTCAGCCGTGGCCGCCGGCGTCGTCCTCGCGCGCCCAGTCGCGGGCGCGCTCGACGGCGCGGTGCCAGCGCGCCAGCCGGTGGCCGCGTTCGTCGGCGGACAGGTTGGGCTCGAAACGCTGCTCCACCTGCCATTGCTGAGCGATCTGCGCCGGGTCGCTCCAGTAGCCGGTGGCCAGGCCGGCGAGGTAGGCGGCGCCCAGCGCGGTGGTCTCGGTCACGCGGGGGCGGACCACCGTCGTGCCGAGCAGGTCGGCCTGCATCTGCATCAGCAGGTCGCTGCGCGAGGCGCCGCCGTCAACGCGCAGTTCGGCCAGTGCAATGCCGGCGTCCTTCTGCATGGCCTCCAGCACGTCGACGCTCTGCAGCGCGATCGATTCCAGTGCCGCGCGCGCCAGCTGTGGCCGGCCGGTGCCGCGGGTCATGCCAACCAGCGTGCCGCGCGCGAAGGCGTCCCAGTGCGGCGCGCCCAGGCCGGCAAAGGCTGGCACCAGCACCACGCCGCCGGTGTCGTCGCACTGGCGCGCGAGCGGCTCGACCTCGGGCGCGCTGTTGATGATCTTCAGGCCGTCGCGCAGCCACTGGATGGTGGCGCCCCCCATGAAGACGCCGCCTTCCAGGCAATACTGGGTTTGCCCGCCGAACTGCCAGCCGATCGTGGTCAGCAGCCGGTTGCGCGATGCCACCGGCTCGGTGCCGGTATTCATCAGCAGGAAACAGCCGGTGCCATAGGTGTTCTTGGCCATGCCGGGCGAGAGGCACGCCTGGCCGAAGGTGGCGGCCTGCTGGTCGCCGGCGATGCCCGCGATCGGGATCTCCACGCCGAACAGCCGCGCCGCGGTGCGCGCCACCTCGCCGCTGGACGGCACCACCTCGGGCAGCAGCGCGTGCGGGATGTCGAGCAGCGCCAGCAGCGCGTCGTCCCACTCGAAGCGGTGGATGTTGAACAGCATCGTGCGCGAGGCGTTGGAGACGTCCGTGACGTGGCGCGCACCGTCGGTCAGCTGCCAGATCAGCCAGCTGTCGACCGTGCCGAACGCCAGCTCGCCGCGCTGCGCGCGTTCGCGGGCGCCTTCGATGTTGTCGAGCATCCAGCGCAGCTTGGTGCCGGAGAAATACGCGTCGACGATCAGCCCGGTCTTCTCGCGGAACAGCTCGGCATGGCCGGCGGCCTGCAGCGCCTCGCACATCGGCGCGGTGCGGCGGTCCTGCCAGACCAGCGCGCGCCCGACCGGCTCGCCGGTCTTGCGGTCCCACAGCACCGTGGTCTCGCGCTGGTTGGTGATGCCGATGGCGCGCACCTGCGTGGCGGAGATGCCGGCATCGGCCAGCACTTCATGCGCTACCGCCAGCTGCGACTGCCAGATTTCGTACGGATCGTGCTCGACGTGGCCCGGATGTGGGTAGTATTGGCGGAACTCGCGCTGCGCCAGCCGGACCACGCTGCCGGCGTGGTCGAACAGGATCGCGCGCGAGCTGCTGGTGCCCTGGTCGAGCGCCAGCACATACTGCGGTTCGGAGCCATGCCGGCCTGGGCCGGCGCGCTGCGCCTGGGCTTGCGTTGCTGCCTGGTTCATGCGTTCAATCCTGAAAATGACAAGATGCGCCGGCCCGGCCGGCGCCCCGATCTGACATGGCCGAAATTTCCTCTCTGCCGCCCGCCGATCCCATCGGCAATAGCACCGATTCCGGCCACATGGCGCGCATCGCCGCCTCGCTGGCGGTGCGCACCGGTTTCGATCCCGCCAGCAAGCTGCGCCTGATGGTGGCCGGCCAGCAGGTCGGCTGGCTGCCCCGATCGCATGCGGCGATCCTGCGCGGCATGGGCTGCATCCTCGGCCCGGAGGAGGGTGCAGCGGATGGCACCGCCGCGGTGGAATTGCTGCCGGGACGGTCCGGCTTCGACGTGCTGAGCGCCGCGCTGGCCGCGCTGGCGCACCAGCTGGCCGATGCCGGGCACGTGCGCGGCTGGCGCCATGAACTGTTCGCGGTCACCGCGGCACTGGACGCGCCCGCGCTGGCGGCGGTCGAGCGGGCGGCGGCGCGCTTCCTGGGATTGCTGACCTTTGCCTCGCACATGAACGGGATCGTGGACATGGCCGATGCCGGCGCCGGCCCCGTGCTGTGGATCTCGCGGCGCAGCCCCGCCAAGTCGGTCGACCCCGGCATGTGGGACAACCTGGTCGCCGGCGGCATGCCGCATGGCAGCGACCCGCTGGCCACGCTGGTGCGCGAGTGCGAGGAAGAGTCGGGCATCCCGCCGGCGCTGGCCGGGCGCGTGCAGGCGCATGGCATGATCGAGGTGCTGCGCGACCTGCCCGAAGGCGTGCAGTGGGAACAGGTCTATGTCTATGACCTGATGCTGCCGCCAGGCTTCACCCCGCGCAACCAGGATGGCGAGGTCAGCGAACACAAGCGCGTGGGGCTGGCCGCATTGCTTGATATCATGTCGAGCGGCGCCATGACGGTCGACGCCACGCTGGTGACGCTGGATGCCCTTCGCCGGCGCGGCTGGCCGGGCACCGAAGACCGTCGCGCCTGAGCTTGCGCAGCGGGCCTGGCCCGCGCTTTCACTGCCTCCATGGCCTTTGGGCTCGCACACCGGCTCGTACACCGCGCCCCTCAGACAGAACCACACACCATGAGCACCACCGGATTCATCCTGACCCTTTCGTGCCCCGACCAGCCGGGCATCGTCCACGCCGTCTCGGGCCTGCTGTTCCAGCATGGCTGCAATATCGTCGACTCGGACCAGTACGGTGACGCGTACACCGGCCGCTTCTTCATGCGGGTGCACTTCAGCCCGGCTGCCGGCGGCCCGGACCTGGGCACGCTGAAGGCCGCGTTCGCGCCGGTGGGCGACCAGTTCGGCATGCAGTGGGAGCTGAACGACGCCTCGGTCAAGCCGCGCGTGATGATCATGGTGTCCAAGATCGGCCACTGCCTGAACGACCTGCTGTTCCGCGCCAAGGTTGGCGGCCTGCCGGTCGAGATTGCTGCGATCGTGTCGAATCACCGCGACTTCTACCAGCTGGCCGCGTCGTACGACGTGCCGTTCTTCCACCTGCCGCTGATGAACGCCTCCGCCGAGCAGAAGGCCGCGCAGGAGGCGCGCGTGTTCGACGTGGCGCAGGAGCAGAAGATCGACCTGGTGGTGCTGGCGCGCTACATGCAGGTACTGTCCAACGACCTGTGCCGCAAGCTGGCCGGTCGCGCCATCAATATCCACCACTCGTTCCTGCCCAGCTTCAAGGGTGCCAAGCCTTACTACCAGGCGCATGACCGCGGCGTGAAGCTGATCGGCGCGACCGCGCACTACGTCACCGCCGACCTGGACGAAGGCCCGATCATCGAGCAGGAAATCGAACGCGTCGACCACAGCATGGACCCGGACCAGCTCACCGCCGTGGGCCGCGACGTGGAATGCGTGGCGCTGGCCCGTGCGGTCAAGTGGCACGCCGAACGCCGCATCCTGCTGAACGGCCACAAGACCGTCGTCTTCAAGTAAGCCTTCGGTTTCCCGAAGGTTTGCTCCCCTCTCCCGCCGGCGGGGGAGGGGCCGGGGGAGAGGGCCAGCGCGTCGCGCTGTCCACACGGCATGCACCGTCCCGCCACCCGCCATCAACACCAGCCCCGCTCCCGCCAGCGCGGCAGCAGCAGCCGGGCGTCCGGCACGCTCATTCCCGCTCCGCCACCACACACTTCACCCCACTGTCGGCCAGGATCCGGTCGAACGGTGCCGCCAGCGGCTCATCGGTGAACAGCCGGTCGACCTGCGACACATGCGCCAGCTCCACCATGGCCTGGCGGTTGAACTTGCTGGTATCCGCTGCCAGCCAGACCTCGCGTGAATGCTCGATGATGGTCCGCGCCACCTTGACCTCGCGGAAGTCGTAGTCGCGCAGCGTGCCATCGGTCTCGATGCCCGAGATGCCGATCAGGCCGATATCCACCTTGAACTGCCGGATGAACTCGACCGTCGCCTCGCCAACGATGCCGCGGTCGCGCGAGCGAAGCACGCCGCCGGCGACGATGACCTCGCAGTCGGGGTTGTCCGCCAGGATATTGGCCACGTTCAGGTTGTTGGTGATCACGCGCAGCCCGCGATGCTGCATCAGCTCGCGCGCGATCTCTTCCACGGTGGTCCCGATGTTCAGGATCAGCGAGCAGCCTTCCGGCACCGCCGCCGCCACCGCGCGTGCGATGCGCGCCTTGCCATCGGCGTTCAGCACCTGCCGCTGCCGGTAGGCAATGTTCTCGGTGGTGGAGCCTTCCACCCGCACCCCGCCATGGAAGCGCGCCAGCATGCCGTTCTCGGCCAGCAGGTTGACGTCTCGTCGGACCGTCTGGAGCGTGACGCCGAACTTGCGCGCAAGTTCGTCGATGGAGGCAAAGCCCTGGCTGCGGACTTCTTCGAGCAGGGCGGTCTGGCGGGGATTGAGCGTCATGCCGGGATTCTAGTTCAAACAGAAACGAAAACAAATTATGCGGCGCACACTTGTTTTCTGTTCGTTTTATTACTAAAACGTTCGGAAAGCCAAGAATTGTGCGCCTGCATTGTGCGGAACGTGGTGATGCGGAAAGCATATCGAACATGGAGACCGGATGCAGCTAAGTTTGGAGGCCGTGGCGCAGCAGGCAGGTTCGCAGGCGTATCTCTATCCGCTGACGCTGGCGCCGGTTCCCGGCGCGGTGACCATCCTGCTGGGCGCCACCCAGGCGGGCAAGACTTCGCTGATGCGCGTGATGGCGGGGCTCGACCGGCCCAGCGCCGGCCGCGTGCTGGTCGACGGCCATGACGTCACCGGCGTGCCGGTGCGCGAGCGCAATGTGTCGATGGTCTACCAGCAGTTCATCAACTACCCGTCGCTCAAGGTCTTTGACAACATTGCCTCGCCGCTGAGGTTGCGGCCGCGGCTGCGGCGCAAGGGCGCCGGCGGCGGCGATATTGCCGCGCGCGTGCGCGAACTGGCGGCGCGGCTGCATATCGACCATTTGCTGGACCGCTACCCGTCGGAGCTTTCGGGTGGCCAGCAGCAGCGCGTGGCGCTGGCGCGAGCACTGGCCAAGGAAGCGCCGCTGATGCTGCTGGACGAGCCGCTGGTCAACCTGGACTACAAGCTGCGCGAAGAACTGCGCGAAGAACTGTCGCAGCTGTTCGCGCATGGCGACGCCACCGTGGTCTACGCCACCACCGAGCCCGGCGAGGCCCTGCTGCTGGGCGGCAATACGGCCGTGCTCGATGCCGGCGAGCTGCTGCAGTACGGGCCGACCGCCTATGTCTTCCACTATCCCGATTCACTGCGCGTGGCGCGGGCCTTCAACGATCCGCCGATGAACCTGGTCGCCGGCACGCTCAGCGGCGGCTGGGTCACGCTCGCCGGCGACATCTCGGTGCCGGTGCCCGGGGCTGGCGGCGGCGACGGGCCGGTCACCGTCGGCGTGCGGGCGTCCGCGCTGCGCCTGGCCGGCGAGCCGGGCGCGGTCGCGGTGCCCGGGCGCGTGGCGCTGGCCGAACTGTCGGGCTCGGACACCTTTGTCCACGCCGATACGCCGGTGGGCAACCTGGTGGCGCAGTTCGCCGGCGTGCTCGACCTGCGGCTGGGCGAACCGGTGTCCTTGCACCTGTTGCCTGACCAGATCTACCTGTTCGACGCGGCCGGCCGGCGCATCCATGCACCGCGCCGGCCTGGGGGGCTGGCGGCGGGAGGGCCCGGCGGTGTGCACGGTGTTGTGCCGGGTCATGTGCCGGGCGGGGCAGCAGCCGGGGGCTGACGATGGCACGCATCGACCTCGACCTGGCGCATTCCTACGTGCCGCATCCGCGCAACGATGAGGACTACGCGTTGCTGCCGCTGAAGTTCACCTTCGAGGACGGCGGCGCCTATGCGCTGCTGGGCCCGTCGGGCTGCGGCAAGACCACGCTGCTGAACTGCATTTCGGGGCTGTTGCAGCCTTCGCACGGCACCATTGCCTTCGACGGGCGCGATGTCACCGGTGCTACGCCGCAGGCACGCAATATCGCCCAGGTGTTCCAGTTCCCCGTGATCTACGACACCATGACCGTCGGCGAAAACCTGGCCTTTCCGCTGCGCAACCGCGGCGTGCCCGAGGCACAGGTGCGCGAGCGGGTCGGCCGCGTCGCCGAGATGCTGGACCTGTCGGCCACGCTGGACCGTCGCGCCAGCGGCCTTGCCGCCGATGCCAAGCAGAAGATCTCGCTCGGCCGCGGGCTGGTGCGGCATGACGTGTCGGCGATCCTGTTCGACGAGCCGCTGACCGTCATCGACCCGCAGCTCAAGTGGCAGCTGCGGCGCAAGCTCAAGGAGATCCACCACGAATTCCGCCTGACGCTGATCTACGTCACCCACGACCAGACCGAGGCCCTGACCTTCGCCGACCAGGTGGTGGTGATGTCGCGCGGCAAGGCGGTGCAGGTCGGACCGGCCGATGCGCTGTTCGAGCGGCCGGCGCATACCTTCGTCGGGCATTTCATCGGCTCGCCGGGCATGAACTTCCTGCCGGGCCAGTGGCGCGACGACGCCATCGAGGTGGCGGGCCGCCGCTACACGCCTGCGCTGGCGCCATCGGTGGCCGCGGCCTTGCGCGCCGCGGGCAGCTTTCGCATCGGCGTGCGGCCCGAGTACCTGCAACTGGCACCGGAGCGCGATATGCAAGCGGTGCCGGTACAGGTGCAGCGCGCGCAGGACATCGGCACCTACTGGCTGGTGACCGGCAACGTGCAGGAGGCTGGCGCACAGGCTGGCACGCTACGCGCCCGGCTTGGAGGCGAGGCCGCCGCGCTACGGCCCGGCGACACGGCGTGGCTGTCGGTGTTCAATCCCCATACCTGCTACTACGTCAACGAGGAACTGGTCTCATGAAGCCCATCAACCAGAAGGCCTGGCTGCTGGTGTTGCCGGTGGTGGCATGCGTGGCGTTCTCGGCGATCCTGCCGCTGATGACCATCGTCAACTACTCGGTGCAGGACATCATCTCGCCCGAGCGGCGCGTGTTTGTCGGCACCGAATGGTTCCGCACCGTGCTGCGCGATGGCGAACTGCACGACGCGCTGCTGCGCCAGCTGGGCTTTTCGCTGGCGGTGCTGCTGGTGGAGATCCCGCTCGGCATCCTGCTGGCGCTGTCGATGCCGGCCAAAGGCTGGAAGGCCTCGGCGGTGCTGGTGATCATCGCGCTGTCGCTGCTGATCCCGTGGAACGTGGTCGGCACCATCTGGCAGATCTTCGGGCGCACCGATATCGGCCTGCTTGGCGCCGCGCTGGCAGCCATGGGCTTCGACTACAACTACACCGGCAGCGCCTTCGATGCCTGGGTGACGGTGCTGGTCATGGATGTCTGGCACTGGACGCCGCTGGTGGCGCTGCTCTGCTACGCGGGCCTGCGCGCGATTCCCGATGCGTACTACCAGGCTGCGCAGATCGATGGTGCTTCACGGCTGGCGGTGTTCCGCCACATCCAGCTGCCCAAGCTGCGCGGGGTGCTGATGATCGCGGTGCTGCTGCGCTTCATGGACAGCTTCATGATCTATACCGAGCCGTTCGTGCTGACCGGCGGCGGGCCCGGCAACGCCACCACCTTCCTGTCGCAATACCTGACGCAAAAGGCCGTGGGCCAGTTCGACCTGGGCCCGGCGGCGGCGTTTTCGATCGTCTATTTCCTGATCATCCTGCTGATGTGCTTCATCCTCTATAACTGGATGCAGCGCGCGGGCACCGCCGGCAGCGAGGACATGCCTCATGGCTGAAATCCGCACCCGGACATCCACCACGACATGGTGGCGCGCCGGTTTCCTGCTGGTCTACCTGCTGTTCGCCATCGTGCCGATCTACTGGATGGTGAACATGTCGTTCAAGACCAACGAGGAGATCGTTTCCACGCTGTCGCTGTGGCCGGCCGAATTCACGCTGGATCACTACAAGACCATCTTCACCGACCCGTCGTGGTATTCCGGCTATATCAACTCGATGATCTACGTGGCGATGAACACGGTGATCTCGATCGTGGTCGCGCTGCCGGCCGCGTATGCGTTCTCGCGCTACCAGTTCATCGGCGACAAGCATGTGTTCTTCTGGCTGCTGACCAACCGCATGACGCCGCCGGCGGTGTTCCTGCTGCCGTTCTTCCAGCTGTACAGCACCATCGGCCTGATGGACACGCACCTGGGCGTGGCGCTGGCGCACCTGGTCTTCAACGTGCCGCTGGCGGTGTGGATCCTGGAGGGATTCATGTCGGGCGTGCCGCGCGAGATCGACGAGACCGCCTACGTCGACGGCTACTCCTTCCCGCGCTTTTTCCTGACCATTTTCCTGCCGCTGATCAAGGCTGGCGTCGGCGTGGCGGCGTTCTTCTGCTTCATGTTCAGCTGGGTGGAACTGCTGCTGGCACGCACGCTGACCTCGGTCAACGCCAAGCCGATCGTGGCCACCATGACGCGCACGGTGTCGGCCTCGGGCATGGACTGGGGCGTGCTGGCCGCGGCCGGCGTGCTGACCATCGTGCCGGGCGGCATCGTGATCTGGTTCGTGCGGCATTACATCGCGAAGGGCTTCGCGATGGGGCGTGTGTAAGGCGCACGTGTAAAGCGCGCGGACAAGACAAGGAGACGTGGCAATGCTCAGCTGGATGGTGTGGACGACGCCGGTCGCGGTGTTCTTCGGCTGCATCGTGGTCATGCTGGCCGGCATGACCCTTTGGGAAATCCGTTCGCCTTCGGTGCTGCGCAAGGGCTTTCTGCCGATCGCCACCACGCGCGGCGACCGGCTGTTCATCGGCCTGATGTGCGCGGCGTGGGTCAACCTGGCATGGGTCGGGCTGGGCGAAAAGGTCACCGCGTGGCTGTCTTTGTCCGAGGAACCGTCGGTGTGGATCAGCTTCGGCGTGTCAATGCTGGTACTGGCGCTGATCCTGCGCAAGGGCTGACTGGCGCATCGGCACCAGCCGTTTTTGCTTCGATGGGACATGCGGCTTATCCCTGCCCCGGGGCCGCCACCCAGACCATAGCCGGGGAAGGGAATTCATGAGGAGACACCGATGAAAGTGCACGTGAAGTTGGGGATGACAGCCCTTGCCTGCGCGGCTGCGCTGGCTTGCGGCACCTCCGCCCTGGCGGGCGAGGCGGAAGCGAAGAAGTGGATCGACAATGAATTCCAGCCTTCGTCGCTGTCCAAGGACAGGCAACAGGCGGAGATGAAGTGGTTTGTCGATGCCGCCGCCAAGCTCAAGGCCAAGGGGGTCACGCAGATCAGCGTGGTGTCCGAGACCATCACCACGCACGAGTATGAGTCCAAGACGCTGGCCAAGGCCTTCGAGGAAATTACCGGCATCAAGGTCAACCATGACCTGATCCAGGAAGGCGACGTGGTCGAGAAACTGCAGACCTCGATGCAGTCCGGCAAGTCGATCTACGACGGCTGGATTTCCGATTCGGACCTGATCGGCACGCACTATCGCTATGGCTCGATCCTGCCGCTGACCGACTACATGAACGGCGCCGGCAAGGAGTGGACCAACCCGGGCCTGGACGTGAAGGACTTTATCGGCACCAAGTTCACCACCGCGCCCGACGGCAAGCTGTACCAGTTGCCCGACCAGCAGTTCGCAAACCTGTACTGGTTCCGCGCCGACTGGTTCGCGCGCAAGGACCTGCAGGACAAATTCAAGGCCAGGTACGGCTACGACCTTGGCGTGCCGACCAACTGGTCCGCCTATGAAGACATCGCCAGTTTCTTCACCAACGATGTGAAGGAGATCGACGGCAAGAAGGTCTACGGCCACATGGACTACGGCAAGAAGGACCCGTCGCTGGGCTGGCGCTTTACCGATGCCTGGCTGTCGATGGCGGGCACCGCAGACAAGGGGCTGCCCAACGGCATGCCGGTGGACGAGTGGGGCATCCGCGTGGCCGAGGACAAGTGCACGCCGGTCGGCGCTTCGGTCGCGCGCGGCGGCGCCACCAACAGCCCGGCGGCGGTCTATGCGCTGACCAAGTACATCGACTGGATGAAGAAGTATGCGCCGCCGCAGGCAATGGGCATGACCTTCTCCGAGGCCGGACCGGTACCGGCGCAGGGGCAGGTGGCGCAGCAGATCTTCTGGTACACCGCCTTTACCGCCGACATGACCAAGAAGGGCTTGCCGGTGGTCAATGCGGACGGCTCGCCCAAGTGGCGCATGGCGCCGTCGCCTTACGGCCCGTACTGGAAGCAGGGCATGCAGAACGGCTACCAGGACGTCGGCTCGTGGACCTTCTTCAAGAACACCGATCCCAACAAGCTCGCCGGCGCGTGGCTGTATGCGCAGTTCGTCACGTCGAAGACGGTATCGCTGAAGAAGTCGCTGACCGGGCTGACATTCATCCGTGACAGCGATATCAACCACGACTACCTGACCAAGAATGCGGCCAGGTATGGCGGCCTGATCGAGTTCTACCGCAGCCCGGCGCGCGTGGCCTGGACGCCGACCGGCACCAATGTGCCCGACTATCCCAAGCTGGCGCAGCTGTGGTGGAAGAACGTGGCCACTGCGGTGACCGGCGAGAAAACCCCGCAGGCAGCAATGGACACGCTCGCCGACGAGATGGACCAGGTGATGGCACGGTTGCAGCGCGCCGGCATGAGCAACTGCGCGCCCAAGCTCAACCCGAAGGGCGATCCGGCCAAGTGGCTGTCTGACGACCACGCGCCGTGGAAGAAGCTTGCCAACGAAAAGCCGAAGGGCGAGACCATCCCCTACGACAAGCTGCTGCAGGCGTGGAAGGAGGGCAAGGTACGCTGAGCGCGGCGCCGGGCAGGCCGCAAGGCTTGGCCCGGCCGCCATGTCACCGCAACGGGCGCGAAGTGCGCCCGTTTTTTCCGTCTGCGCTAGGCCGGCAGGCCGGCCGGCTCCGCGCGAGCTGCCGGCCGCGGGCTGGCTTCGGCTTCGCCGGCCGGTGGTGCGCAGGTCGCCTGGGCAGCCTGGACGGCATAGCGCGCCTTGCCGTGCCGCTTGGCCTCGTACAACGCCATGTCGGTGTGCATGAACAGCTCGCTGACGGTCATCGCGTGACGCCCGTCGTGCAGCGCCGAGCCGACGCTGGCCGTGGCCGACAGCGAATGCCCGTCGATCACCAGCGGCATGCGCGCGGCCTGCACGATGGCGTTGGCGACCGACTCCATCGCGCCGCGGTCCGCCACGCCGTCGAGGATCACCGCGAACTCGTCGCCGCCGATGCGCGCGACCGCATCGCCCTTGCGCACGCAGGCACGCAAGCGCTGCGCGAACGCCACCAGCAGGCGGTCGCCGACCGGGTGGCCATGGTTGTCGTTGATCGCCTTGAAATCGTCCAGGTCCACCAGCAGCAGCGCCAGCGCGCGGCCGCCGGCGCTCGTACGTGCCATGCATTCGGCCAGGCGCCGGTCGAAGCCCTTGCGGTTGAGCAGGCCGGTCAGATGGTCCGAGACGGTCTGTGCCTCCAGGTTGCGCAGCTTCTCGCGCTCGTGCGTCACATTGCGTGCAAACATATGGAGCCCGACCACGGTGTCCTGGGCATCGTTCCAGGCCGGCTGGTAAGTGACCTCCATGCATTCGTTGCCATCGGCGCTTTCACGCGTGAAAGTGACCGGACGGCCGGCGAATGCCTGCTCCAGATAGGGCCGGCAGGCCAGGTACTCCTGCGTGCCCCACAGTTCGCGCAGCGATAGTCCGGCGATCTGTTGCGCCGGGACCCCGTAGTGCTGCGCGTAGGCCTGGTTGACGAACACGTAGCGCTGCTGGCGGTCGATGAACGAGACGAAGTCCGGCACATGGTTGGCGATCGCCTCGATGCGTTTCTCGCTCTCGGCGGCGCGGTCCTTGGCCGCTTTCAGAGCGGCTTCGCGTTCCGAAAGCTGCGCCACGACTTCTGCAAAGGTTGTGGCGAGTTCGCCGATTTCGTCGGCCCGGCCAGTGGGCAGGTCCGCCAGCGCCGCCGGGTTGGCGGCAATCTGGCGCACGGCGCGGTGCAACCGCTGCAGCGGTGCCAGCAGCCGGCGCATCACCAGCCACATCAGCGCCGCGGCGAACAGCAGCGATATCCCCGCAATGATGATCGTGCGTTGGCGCACATCGACCAGCGCGGCGAAGGCTTCGGTCGCCGGCAGCACGGCCACCACTTCCCAGCCATTGGACTGCAGCAGGTAGCGCGCCACGATGGGCTGCGTCGGCCTGACCACTTCCAGCATCGAGGCAGGGCGCTCGGCACCGCAGGCCTCGTCCACCGCCCGCGCTGGCGCGAGCACGCGGGTCGGATCGGGATGCATCGCGTAGCGCGGACTGGCGCCGGCCGACACCAGGCAGAAGCTGCCGGTGACGCCGACGCGGCCGTGGGCCAGCTCGCGCAGGAAATTATTGGCGGACAGGTTCAGCACGCCGCCGACCACGCCGCGCAATTCGCCGTTGGGCCCGTGCAGCGGCACGGCCAGCACCACGCCCGGTGCATTGGTCAGCTTGCCCTGGATCAGGTCTGACACCGCGAGCGACTGGCCGCGCAGGACATCGCGAAAATAGTCGCGATCGTCCACCCGGAGGCGCACGCCGTCCGGGATGGCCGTGCTGAACACCAGCTGGCCGTCGGGCGTGGCGAGAAAGACGGCGTTAAACATGTCCGGCATGTCGACCATGCCCTCGGCGGCCCGGCGCAGTTCGGCCGGCCTGGCTGCCAGCATCGGCGACAGTTGCCGGGCCATGCGGCGCAACACCGCGGCACGGCTTTGCAGCTTTTCGTCGAGTTGCTCCGCCACCAGTTCGACCAGCGTGTCCTGTTGCTGCTGCAGCAGGCGCTTGAGGCTGTCGTAGGCGTAGTACTGGGCGTAGAAGGCGCGCAGCACGATGATCAGCGTCACCACACCCGCAGTGGCAATCGCCATCCGGTACTTCAAAGAGTGCTGCATGATTGCCCGTCTTTCTTGTGCGCACTGACCCGTGTTCCGGTCCCAGGGCTCTGTATTGCCGACCCCGCCCATTGCCGGCGCGTGCGTTGAAGATTAGCAGATGTCAAGGGTGAATTCGAAACTGTTTGCAACAAGAACGGCGGGCTGTTGCAACGGTGCGATGGGTGCCCGGGTGGAGGGTGCAGTTTGCGCCCCAGGGAGAAGTGGGTGCGGAGGCGGAAAAGAAAAAAGCCAGCGCGAGGCTGGCTTTTTCTGAATGCTGGTGGGTGGTACAGGGATTGAACCTGTGACCCCTGCCGTGTGAAGGCAGTGCTCTACCGCTGAGCTAACCACCCCTTTCTGCATCGTCGTTGCCGTCGTGCAGCGGAGAAATGAGATTATGCAGGGGCCTCTGTATCTTGTAAAGCCCTTTTCAAAACTTTTTGGTCAGGCAGCCAGCGTGCCGGCTTCCTCGGCGGTCACTTCCTGCCATACCGTCTTGCCGCCGCTGGCCTTGTCCAGGCCCTTGAGCACGTCGAAATGGGCCTCCATTTCTGCTTCGGTGGCGCGCAGCACGGGCAGTACCAGGCCGGACAGGTCGGCGGTGGCGGTGACTCCGCCTGCGCCGGCGCTGCTGTCCATCGTGTCGATCACCAGCGAATCCTGGCCGCGTGTCATCGCCAGGTAGACCTCGGCCAGCAGTTCGGCATCGAGCAATGCGCCGTGCAGCGTGCGATGCGCGTTGCTGATCCCCAGCCGGTCGCACAGGGCGTCAAGGGAGTTGCGCTTGCCGGGGAACATCTGCCGCGCTTCGCGCAGGGTATCGATCACGTTGCCGACATGCTGGCGGAACGGCGGCATGCCCAGCAGCTGGAATTCCATGTCGAGGAAGCCCAGGTCGAACTGCGCGTTGTGGATGATCAGTTCGGCATCGGCGACGAATTCGCGGATCTCGTGGACGACCTCGGCAAAGCGGGGCTTGTCCGCGAGGAACTCGACCGTGATGCCGTGCACGGCGATCGCGCCCTCGTCGATGTCGCGCTCGGGGTTGACGTAGAAGTGCAGGTGGCGCCCGGTCAGGCGGCGGTTAAGCAGCTCGACGCAGCCGATTTCGATCAGGCGGTCGCCGGTGGCGGCATTCAGGCCGGTGGTTTCGGTATCGAGAACGATTTGTCGCATGGCGGGCATTCTAGCGGAGCGGCAGTCCGGCTCCGGTAAAAACTGGGGTCCGTCGGTTCAGCGGCCGATCGATTCGACGCCGCGGTTGGCCAGCGCATCGGCGCGCTCGTTGCCGGGATGGCCATTGTGGCCGCGCACCCAGTGCCAGGAGATCTGGTGTCCCTGGGTCAGCGCTTCGAGCTCCTGCCACAGGTCGGCGTTCTTCACCGGCTTCTTGTCGGCGGTCTTCCAGCCGCGCGCTTTCCAGCCGGGCAGCCATTCGCTGATGCCTTTCTGTACATATTGCGAGTCGGTGTAGACGCGCACGGTGCAGGGCCGCTTGAGCGCGCGCAGCGCTTCGATCACCGCGGTCATCTCCATGCGGTTGTTGGTGGTGTTGGCCTCGCCGCCGAACAGTTCTTTTTCATTGGTGCCGGCGACAAGCACCGCACCCCAGCCGCCGCGGCCGGGGTTGCCCTTGCAGGCGCCGTCGGAGTAGATCGTGACTTCTTCCATGGGATTCCGTTGGGGGCCGGCCGCGTAGCGCGGCCGGCGCAGGGGTTTTTTCGCCGTGGCTACGGCTTAGTGTTCATCGCGCGGCGTCTTGCCGTGCGTGCCGGTGGGCGTGGCCACGGGCGATGCCACCGGTGCCAGCGCCGGCTTGGACTTCCAGGCCGGGCCGACCAGGCGCACGTTGCGCACGCGCTTGATCGCCGAGATCATATAGACCGCGCCGAAAATCGGCCACCAGCGGTCGCCGGCCTTTTCCATGAAGGCGGAGCGCTGCAGCCAGCGCTCGGTGCGGTAGGGCGGGCAATAGCAGCCGAAGCGGCCGCGGATGATATCGAAGCCGAGCAGCTTGAGCCAGTCCTTGATGCGCACGAAGCCGATCTGCTGGGCATCGGTCGGCAGGAAGGGCGTGGCGCCGAGCCTGTTCATGCCCTGGCGCGCGCCCCACAGGCTCATCGGGTTGAAGCAGGTGACCACCACGCGCCCTTCGGGCATCAGCACGCGCGAGACTTCGCGCAGCACTTCGTGGGGGTCTTCGGCAAACTCCAGGATATGGGGCAGTGTCAGCAGGTCGACACTCTGTGTGTCGAACGGCAGTTCGTCGAAGCGGCACAGCAGCTGGCGCGCATCCGGATGTGCCGCGCGCGGCCCGTGCGGCCCGCTGGCCGGGTCCAGCGCCAGCGCCGAGAACGGCATCCGGTTCTCGCGCAGGGTATCGACGTATGGCATGCCCAGCTGTACGGCGTGGTAACCGAAGATGTCGGCCACGGTGCGGTCGTACTGCTGCGCTTCCCAGCGCAGCATGTACTCGCCGGGCGGCGAGGCCAGCCAGTCTTCCCAGCTTACAATCGGGCCATTCAGGCCATGCTGGCCGTACTCGCCGTGTGGGCGATTGGGACGATTGGACATAGGAGCATGCGCATGTTGAAGGTTGAGCCGATCCCGGCGTTCCAGGATAACTATATCTGGGCCATTCACGACGGGCATCACGCCGCCGTGGTCGATCCCGGCGAGTCGGCGCCGGTGGAGCAATTTCTGGCGCAGCGGGGGCTGGCTCTGGGCGCTATTGTAATCACCCATCACCACGGCGATCACCAGGGCGGTGTTGCTGACCTGCTGGCGGCGCACCCGAGCACGCCCTCGGGGGCACCAATGCCGGTGCTGGGGCCCGCGGGTGAACGTATCGGCGGACGCACGCGGGCGCTGCGCGAGGGCGACGAGGTGACGCTGGCCGAGCCGGCCGTGACGCTGCGGGTGCTGGACGTGCCCGGACATACCGCCGGCCATATTGCCTACGTGGGCGACCTGGGCGAGGCCGGTCCCGCCGTGTTCTGCGGCGACACGTTGTTCGCCAGCGGCTGCGGGCGGCTGTTCGAGGGGTCGCCGGCCCAGATGCTGGCGTCGCTGGACAAGCTGGCGGGCCTGCCGGGCGACACGCGCGTCTACTGCGCCCACGAGTACACGCGCAGCAACGTGCGCTTCGCGCGGGCGGTCGAGCCGGATAATGCCGCGCTGGCGGCGTGGGAGCAGCGCGTCGATGCGCTGCGCGCGGCCGACACGCCCACGCTGCCGACCACCATCGCCCACGAGCGCGACGTCAACCCGTTCCTGCGCTCGCGCGAGCCTGCGGTGCGCGCCGCGGTGTCGGCGCAGGGCGGTGCCACCGACAGCGACGCAAAAGCATTTGGCGCGTTGCGTGGGTGGAAGGACAATTTCCGCTAAATTGAATGCAGGCCCTGCCGAAAACCCTTACGAGTCAAGGCTTTCGGGCCGCTACCTAGAAAAATCTGATTGACGCGATAGTCCGTTTTTTTTAGCATCACGCAACCTTTTAGCGTCACGATTTGAGAACTTAATGAAAATTGGTCGATTACTGGCGGTAGTTGCGTGTGCGGCGCTGCTTGCAGCCTGCGCCAGCACCCCCACGCCGCCTGACGCCGATGCCAACGGCGCGACCGCCCAGACCGCCAGGCGCCAGGATCCGCTCAACTCGCTCAGCGACAAATCGGCGCTGGCTTCCACGACCACCATCAATGCCGACCAGGGCGGCCTGGACTGGCTGCGCGGCCCGTCCAACGATATCTGGGACCGGATCCGGCGCGGCTTCGCCATGCAGGACCTGGAGGGCACGCTGGTCGATGACCGCACGCAGTGGTATGCGCAGCGCCCGGAATACATGGAGCGCATGGTCGGGCGGTCGAGCCGCTACCTGTACCACATCGTCGAAGAACTGGAGCGCCGCAAGATGCCGACCGAGCTGGCGCTGCTGCCGTTCGTCGAGAGCGCGTTCAACCCGCAGGCCCAGTCCACCGCCAAGGCCGCCGGCATGTGGCAGTTCATCCCCAGCACCGGCAAGTCGTACAACCTGAAGCAGAACATGTTCCGCGACGAGCGCCGCGATGTGCTGGCCTCGACCGATGCCGCGCTCGACTACCTGCAGCGGCTCTATGACATGTTCGGCGACTGGCACCTGGCGCTGGCTGCCTACAACTGGGGCGAGGGCGCGGTGTCGCGTGCGATCGCGCGCAACCAGGCGCGCGGGCTGCCGACCGACTACGCCAGCCTGACCATGCCCAACGAGACGCGCTACTACGTGCCGAAGCTGCAGGCGGTCAAGAACATCATCGCCAACCCGGCGGTGTACGGCGTCAGGCTGCCCGAGATCCCGGACCACCCGTACTTCGTCACGGTGACCACCTCGCGCGATATCGACGTGAACCTGGCGGCCAAGCTGGCGGACATGACGCTGGAGGAGTTCAAGGCGCTGAACCCGTCGTTCAACCGGCCGGTGATCCTGGGCGCATCCAACCCGCAGATCCTGCTGCCGTTCGACAATGCCGAGCGCTTCCAGTACAACCTGAACACCTACCGCGGCGGGCTGTCGAGCTGGACCGCGGTCACGGTGGACGGGCGCGAGCGCGTCGAGTCACTGGCGGCGCGGCTCAATATCGATGCCGACACGCTGCGCGAGATCAACAGCATTCCCAAGGGCATGCGCCTGAAGGCCGGCTCGACCGTGATGATTCCGCGTTCGGGCCGCCACGACCAGGACATCAGCGCAAGCCTGGCCGACAACGCCATGCTGGCGATGGAGCCTGACCTGCCCGATGCCCGCCGCGTGGTGGTGCGCGCCACCCGGCGCGATACGGTGGCATCGGTGGCCCGACGCTATGGCGTGTCGCCGGGCCAGGTGCAGTCCTGGAACAAGCTGTCGGGCACCAAGCTGGTGGCCGGGCAGAGCCTGGTGCTGATGGTGCCCGTGCGCGGCGCCGGCGCGGTCCGTGCGGCACGCGCCGAACAGGCCGACCGGGCCGAGCGCGAGGATCGTGCCGAGCGTGGCAGCAAGGGCGGCATCGTGCGTGTATCGGCGCAGGGGGGCAAACAGGCAGGCCATGGCAAGGCCGAGCCACGCAAGCGCATCACGGTCGAAGCCTCACCGCGCCGCGGCGGCAAGGCGGCGCCGGCCAAGGTGACGCGCGAGGCCAGGTCGGGCCCGGTGGTGAAGGCGTCAGCCAAATCCAGTGCCAAGGGCAAGACGCGCTGAGCGCGGCGTTTGAGAGCAAAGAGGCGTGCCGGCGGCACGCCTCTTTTTTTGTGCCTGCCGCGGACACCGGCCACGGGCTGCACCCCTCCGAATCCCGTTTCCCCCGGGCCCGCGCCGGTGGCAAACTACCGTCATCATCACAACGACCGCAGACGCGGAGGAGACTGCCATGACGGCAAGCCATGCCGTGCATGCCCGTTCGCTGGCCGACCCGCAAGGGTTCTGGGCCGAACAGGCGGCGCGCATCGACTGGGAAACCCCGTTCGACCAGGTGCTCGACAACAGCCGCGCGCCATTCACGCGCTGGTTCGTGGGCGGGCGCACCAACCTGTGCCACAACGCGGTTGACCGCCACCTGGCCGCGCGAGCCGGCCAGCCGGCGCTGCACTGGGTCTCGACCGAGGTCGACCAGTCCCATACCTACACCTATGCCGAGCTGCACGACGAGGTCAACCGCATGGCGGCGATCCTGCAGGGGCTGGGTGTGCAGAAGGGCGACCGCGTGCTGATCTACATGCCGATGATCCCGCAGGCTGCGTTTGCAATGCTGGCCTGCGCGCGCATCGGCGCGATCCATTCGGTGGTGTTCGGCGGCTTTGCCTCGGTCAGCCTGGCGGCCCGGATCGACGACGCCCGCCCGCGCGTGGTGATCAGCGCCGACGCCGGCTCGCGCGCCGGCAAGGTGGTGCCGTACAAGCCGCTGCTGGACGAGGCCATCCGGCTGTCGTCGCACCAGCCGGACAAGGTGCTGCTGGTCAATCGCCAGCTCGCCGAGATGCCGCGCACGGAAGGCCGCGATGAGGACTACGCCACCTGGCGCGACCGCGTGGCCGGCGCGCAGGTGCCGTGCGTGTGGCTGGAGTCCAGCGAACCCTCGTATGTGCTCTACACCTCCGGCACCACCGGCAAGCCCAAGGGCGTGCAGCGCGATACCGGCGGCTATGCGGTGGCGCTGGCCACCTCGATGGACTACATCTTCTGCGGCAAGCCGGGCGACACCATGTTCACGGCCTCCGACATCGGCTGGGTGGTCGGTCACAGCTATATCGTCTACGGCCCGCTGCTGGCCGGCATGACGACGCTGATGTACGAAGGCACGCCGATCCGCCCGGATGGCGGCATCCTGTGGCGGCTGGTCGAGCAGTACCGGGTCAACCTGATGTTCAGCGCGCCCACCGCGATCCGCGTGCTGAAGAAGCAGGACCCGGCCTGGCTGACGCGCTACGACCTGTCCAGCCTGCGCCTGCTGTTCCTGGCTGGCGAGCCGCTGGACGAGCCCACCGCGCGCTGGATCCAGGACGGCCTGGGCAAGCCGGTGGTCGACAACTACTGGCAGACCGAGTCGGGCTGGCCGATCCTGGCGATCCAGCGCGGCATCGAGCCGCTGCCGCCCAAGCTCGGCTCGCCGGGGGTGCCGGCCTACGGCTACGACCTGAAGATCGTCGACGAAAACACCGGCGAGGAATGCCCGCCCAACCAGAAGGGCGTGGTCGCCATCGACGGGCCGCTGCCGCCGGGCTGCATGAGCACGGTGTGGGGTGACGACGACCGCTTCGTGCGCACCTACTGGCAGGCGGTGCCCAACCGTCGATGCTATTCCACCTTCGACTGGGGCGTACGCGACGAGGACGGCTATGTCTTTATCCTCGGGCGCACCGACGACGTGATCAATGTCGCCGGCCACCGGCTGGGGACGCGCGAGATCGAGGAAAGCCTGTCGTCGAACCCGGCCGTTGCCGAAGTGGCGGTGGTCGGCGTGCAGGACGCGCTCAAGGGCCAGGTGGCGATGGGCTTCTGCATCGCGCGCGACCCGGCGCGCACCGCCACGGAGGCGGACCGGCTGGCGCTGGAGGGCGAACTGATGAAGACCGTCGAGCAACAGCTCGGCGCGGTGGCGCGGCCGGCGCGCGTATTCTTTGTCAATGCGCTGCCGAAGACACGCTCCGGCAAGTTGCTGCGGCGCGCGATGCAGGCGGTGGCGGAAGGGCGGGATCCCGGCGACCTGACCACGATCGAGGATCCGGCAGCGCTGGAGCAGGTTCAGGCCGCGCTGAAGGACTGACACCGGCCGTCAGGCGGTGCGGGTGCCGAACCGGACACTTCGCACTGCGGGCTTGCCTTGGCTCGTGATGCAGTCTAATATTTGAAGCATAAAATATTTAGGTCTGATCTAGATCGTGACGCCGTCGGGCCGCATTGCCCGGCGCGGGCCCAGCAGGAGGCAACAGATGCGAGTGCTTTGTATTGGTGGCGGACCGGCCGGATTGTATTTCGGCCTGCTGATGAAATTGCAGGATCCCGCCAACGAGGTCATCGTGGTCGAGCGCAACCGGCCCTACGATACCTTCGGCTGGGGCGTGGTGTTCTCCGACGCCACCATGGACAACCTCAAGCAGGCCGATCCGGTCAGTGCCGCCGAGATCAACGCCGCCTTCAACCACTGGGACGATATCGACATCCATATCGGCGGGCGCACCATCCGCTCAGGCGGCCACGGCTTTATCGGCATCGGCCGCAAGCGCCTGCTCAATATCCTGCAGGCGCGCTGCGAAGCGCTCGGCGTCAGGCTGGTGTTCGAGACCGATGTCACCGACGACCAGGCGCTGGCGATGCAATATCAGGCCGACCTGGTGATTGCCTCGGACGGGCTCAACAGCCGCATCCGCACCCGCTACGCCGACACCTTCCAGCCCGATATCGATACGCGCCAGTGCCGCTTCGTCTGGCTTGGCACGCACAAGCTGTTCGACGCGTTCACCTTTGCCTTCGAGAAGACCGAGCACGGCTGGTTCCAGGCGCATGCCTACCGCTTTGACGACAACACCTCGACCTTTATCGTCGAGACGCCCGAATCGGTCTGGCAAGCCGCCGGCATCGACGAGATGAGCCAGGAAGAGGGCGTGGCATATTGCGAGAAGCTGTTCGCGCGCTACCTTGATGGCAACAAGCTGATTTCCAATGCCTCGCACCTGCGCGGCTCGGCGATCTGGATCCGGTTCCCGCGCGTGATCTGCCACCAGTGGGTGCATTGGAATACCTTGCCTGACGGCCGTCGCGTGCCCGTGGTGCTGATGGGCGATGCCGCGCACACGGCGCATTTCTCGATCGGCTCCGGTACCAAGCTGGCGCTGGAAGACGCGATTGACCTGGCCGAAGAGATCCGTGGCAGCGGCCACGACGGCCTGCCCGATGCGCTGGCGCGTTACGAAGCCACGCGCGGCGTAGAAGTGCTGAAGATCCAGAACGCGGCGCGCAATTCGACCGAGTGGTTCGAAAACGTCGAACGCTACGCGGGCAGCCTGCCGCCAGAGCAGTTCGCCTATTCGCTGCTGACGCGCTCGCAGCGTATCTCGCACGAAAACCTGCGCGTGCGTGACGCCGATTACGTGGCCCAGTTCGAACACTGGCTGGCGCAGGAGGCCGGGGTGCCGCGGCAAAGCCTGCAACTGCGCGAGCATGAGCCGCTGCCGCCGATGTTCACGCCGTTCCGGCTGCGCGGCGTCACGCTGAAGAATCGCGTGGTGGTGTCGCCGATGGCGATGTATTCCTGCGCCGACGGCATGCCGGGCGACTTCCACCTGGTGCACCTGGGCTCGCGTGCGTTGGGCGGCGCCGGCATGGTGGTGGCGGAGATGACTTGCGTGTCGCCCGATGCGCGCATCACGCCGGGCTGCCCGGGTTTGTGGAATGACGCGCAGCGTGACGCATGGAAGCGCGTCGTCGACTTCGTCCACGCCAACAGCGATGCGCGCATTGCCATGCAGATCGGCCATTCTGGCCGCAAGGGGTCGACACAACTGGGCTGGGAAGCGATGGACCATCCGCTGCCGGAGGGCAACTGGCCGGTGATGTCGGCCTCGCCATTGCCGTACTTGCCTGGCGAATCGCAGACGCCGCGCGAGATGACGCGCGCCGACATGGAACGCGTGCGCGACGACTTCGTGGCCAGCGCGCGGCGCGCGGCTGAAGCGGGCTTTGACTGGCTCGAACTGCACTGCGCCCACGGCTACCTGCTGTCGAGCTATATCTCGCCGCTGACCAATACGCGTGAAGACGAGTATGGCGGCTCGCTGGCGGCGCGGCTGCGCTATCCGCTGGAAGTGTTCGAAGCCGTGCGCGCGGTGTGGCCGCAGGACAAGCCGATGTCGGTGCGCATCTCGGCGCACGACTGGGTCGAAGGCGGCATCACGCCTGACGATGCCGTTGAAATCGCCCGCGCCTTCAAGGCCGCCGGAGCGGACATGATCGACTGCTCGTCTGGGCAGGTCAGCCCGGACCAGGCACCGGTGTACGGTCGCATGTACCAGACCCCGTTCGCCGATCGCATCCGCAACGAGGTAGGCATCGCCACCATCGCGGTGGGCGCGATCTTCGAGGCCGACCACGTCGACTCGATCATCGCCGCCGGCCGCGCCGACCTGTGCGCGATCGCGCGCCCGCACCTGGCCAACCCGGCATGGACGCTGCAGGAAGCCGCGCGCATCGGCTACCGCGATATCGCCTGGCCCAAGCAGTACATGGCGGGCAAGCGGCAACTGGAAACCAACCTCGAACGCGCCGCGGCGCAGGAGAAGCAGGCATGACGGCCGGCACGGCAACACTGGCGGGACGCCACGCGCTGGTCACCGGCGGCGGGCGCGGCATTGGCGCCGCGATCGCGCGGCGGCTGCTGGCCGACGGGGCCAGCGTCACGCTGCTGGGGCGCGATGCCGGTACGCTGCAATCGACGGTGCAGGCGCTGCGCGAGCAGGCGCCAGCGGGCGCCATGGTCTCGTTCGTCACAGCCGATATCGCCGATGCCGATAGCGTGGCACGCGCCTTTGCCGCGGCCACGGAGCACGCCGGCCCGGTGTCGATGCTGGTCAACAACGCCGGGCAGGCGCACAGCGCGCCGTTCATGAAGACCGATGCCGCGCTGTGGCAGCGCATGCTCGACGTCAACCTGACCGGCACCTTCCTGTGTACGCAGGCAGCGCTGCCGGCGATGCTCGAAGCGGGCTGGGGCCGCATCGTCAATGTGGCCAGTACCGCGGGACTGATCGGCTATGGCTATGTCAGCGCGTATTGCGCGGCCAAGCACGGCGTGATCGGTCTTACGCGCGCGCTGGCGCTGGAAACCGCGCCCAAGGGCGTCACCGTCAACGCAGTTTGCCCAGGCTACACCGAGACCGATATCGTGCGCGACGCAGTGGCCAATATCGTCGGCAAGACCGGCCGCACCGAGGACCAGGCGCGCGCCGAGCTGGCCGCGCGCAACCCGCAGCGGCGACTGGTGCAGCCCGAGGAAGTGGCCGACGCCGTGGCATGGCTGTGCCAGCCGTCCGCCGGCGCGATCACGGGGCAGGCGATCCCGGTGGCCGGCGGCGAAGTGATGGCGGGCTGACAAAGACAAGGACAGAGAGAGAACCATGACTGAAATCGCACTCGACATGCGCCATCACAAGCGCAGCTTTGCCGGCTATGAGCCGCGGCACTTCCTGTGGTCGGTGTCCGACGACGGCAAGGTCGGCACCATCACGCTGAACCGGCCTGAGCGCAAGAACCCGCTGACGTTCGATTCCTATGCGGAGCTGCGCGACCTGTTTCGCGCGCTCTGCTACGCCAGCGACATCAAGGCGGTCGTGGTCACCGGCGCTGGCGGCAACTTCTGCTCGGGCGGCGACGTGCACGAAATCATCGGGCCGCTGACGCAGATGACCATGCCCGAGCTGCTCGATTTCACGCGCATGACCGGCGACCTGGTCAAGGCGATGCGCGCATGCCCGCAGCCGGTGATCAGCGCGGTCGACGGCATCTGTGCCGGCGCGGGCGCGATGATGGCGCTGGCCTCGGACATGCGGCTGGGCACGGCGCAGGCGAGGACCGCATTCCTGTTCGTGCGCGTGGGGCTGGCTGGCGCCGACATGGGTGCTTGCTCGCTGCTGCCGCGCGTGATCGGGCAGGGGCGCGCCAGCGAACTGCTCTACACCGGCCGCGCCATGAACGCGGAGGAAGGGCTGCAGTGGGGCTTCTTCAATGCGCTGCATCCGTCGGAAGCCGTGCTGGCACAGGCGCAGGCACTGGCCGCGCAGCTCGCCGCCGGGCCGACATTCGCCCATGGCGTGACCAAGAAGCTGCTGCACCAGGAATGGAACATGGGGCTGGACGAGGCCATCGAAGCCGAAGCCGAGGCGCAGGCCATCTGCATGCAGACACGCGATTTCCGCCGCGCCTACGAGGCCTTCGTGGCCAAATCGAAGCCGGTGTTCGAAGGCGACTGAGCCAGGGAGCCGCGATGTCAGACAAGACCTATCTCGATTTGCCGCTGTTCGACGACGCGCACCGCACGCTGGAGCGCGAGCTCGACGCGTGGTGCGGGCAACACCTGCATGTCGACCACAGCGACACCGACGCCGCGTGCCGTGCGTTGGTGCGCCAGCTGGGTGAGGCGGGCTGGCTGCGCTATTGCGTGCCGGCAGCGCACGGCGGCGCGCTGCCCGCGCTGGATTCGCGCTCGCTGTGCTTGCTGCGCGAAACGCTGGCGCGTCACGACGGCCTGGCCGACTTTGCCTTCGCGATGCAGGGGCTAGGCTCGGGTGCGATCTCCATTGCCGGCAGCGATGCGCTGCGCGCGCAATACCTGCCGCGCGTGGCGCGCGGGGAAGCCATCGCCGCCTTTGCGCTGTCCGAGCCCGAGGCCGGGTCCGATGTCGCGGCGATGCAATGCAGCGCGCGGCTGTCCGAAGATGGCAAGCACTATGTGATCGACGGTGCCAAGACCTGGATTTCCAACGGCGGCATTGCCGATTTCTATTGCGTGTTCGTGCGCACCGGCGAAGCGCCCGGCGCGCGCGGCATCTCGGCCTTCGTGGTCGATGCCGACACGCCAGGCCTCACCATCGCCGAGCGCATCGACGTGATCGCGCCGCATCCGCTGGCCACGCTGCGCTTCGACAACTGCCGCGTGCCGGTTGGCAACCGGCTAGGGGAAGCGGGGCAGGGCTTCAAGGTGGCGATGATGACGCTCGACATCTTCCGTGCCTCCGTAGCCGCGGCGGCATTGGGCTTCGGCCGTGCCGCGCTGGACGATGCGTTGGCGCGTGCGTGCGAGCGGCCGATGTTCGGCGGCGTGCTTGCCGACCTGCAGCTGACGCAGGCCGCCATCGGCGACATGGCCACGGCCATCGACGCGGCCGCGCTGCTGACCTATCGCGCGGCCTGGCAGCGGGACGTCAGAAAAGAGCGCACCACGCGCGAAGCGGCAATGGCGAAAATGGTCGCCACCGAGAATGCGCAGCAGGTCATCGACCGTGCGGTGCAGATGTTCGGCGGCCTCGGCGTCAAGGTCGGCACGCGGGTCGAAAGCCTGTACCGCGAGATCCGCTCGCTGCGCATCTATGAAGGCGCCACCGAAGTGCAGAAGCTGATCATCGCCCGCGAGACGCTGGCCGGCCGGAAGGCCTGAGCCACAAGCCCCGGAACTGCCGTACCGAGAGCAGACAGGAGACAAGCCATGGCGACCACCGCCCACCTCGATACCTTCGCCCGCGACCGCCTGCCGCCGCCCGAGCAGTGGCCGGTGTTCCGCTTCAATGCCGATACCGACTACCCGGCGCGGATGAATTGCGCGGTGGAACTGGTCGACCGCCATGTGCGCGAAGGCCGCGGCGAGCGCGCCGCCATCCGCCACCGCAACGGTCAGACGGGCCAGATCGAGACGGTCACCTACGCGCAGCTGGCGGCGCTGGTCAATCGCATCGCCCACGTGCTGGTCGAGGACATGGCGCTGGTGCCCGGCAACCGCGTACTGCTGCGCGGCCCCAACAACCTGATGATGGCGGCAAGCTGGCTCGCCACCATCAAGGCCGGCCTGATCGCCGTGCCGAGCATGCCGCTGCTGCGCGCCAAGGAACTGAAGCAGATCGTTGACAAGGCGCAGGTCACCGCGGCGCTCTGCGATGCGCGGCTGCGCGAGGACCTCGATGCCAACCAGCGGGCCGGCGGCGAACACCATTGCCCTAGCCTGGCGCGCGCGATGTATTTCAACGGCACCGGCGAGGGGTCGCTCGAAGCCGCGATGGCGGGCAAGCCCGACAGCTTCGACGCCTGCGACACCGCCAGCGATGATATCTGCCTGATCGCCTTCACCAGCGGCACCACCGGACAGCCCAAGGGTACGGTGCATTTCCACCGCGACGTGCTGGCCATGTGCGACCTGTTCCCGCGCCACGTGCTGCGCTCCGGGCCGGACGATATCTTCTGCGGCACGCCGCCGATCGCCTTCACCTTCGGGCTGGGCGGCATGCTGTGCTTCCCGTTGCGCATCGGTGCCAGCACGGTGCTGGCGGAGAAGCTGACGCCGGAGACGCTGCTGGAACTGATCCACGACTTCCGCGCCACCATCGTCTTCACCGCGCCCACCTTCTACCGGCAGATGGCGACGCTGGCACCGCGCTTCGACATTTCCAGCCTGCGGAAAAGCGTGTCCGCGGGCGAGGCACTGCCCGACGCTACCCGCCAAAGCTGGAAAGCCGCCACCGGCATCGAGATGACCGACGGCATCGGCGGCACGGAAATGATGCACATCTTTATCTCCAGTGCCGGCGCCGAAGTGAAGCCCGGTGCCATCGGCAAGGTGGTGCCTGGCTATGCCGCGCAGATTGTCGACGACGAGATGCGGCCGCTGCCGCCGGGGCAGGTCGGCAAGCTGGCGGTGCAGGGTCCCACCGGCTGCCGCTACCTGGACGACCCGCGCCAGGCCAACTACGTCAAGGCCGGATGGAACCTGCCGGGCGATACCTTCACGGTCGACGAAGACGGCTATTACTTTTACCAGGCGCGCTCCGACGACATGATCATCTCGGCCGGCTACAACATCGCCGGCCCGGAGGTGGAGAGCACGCTGATGCAGCATGAGTCCGTGGCCGAATGCGGCGTGGTGGGCGCACCCGACGACGGGCGCGGGCAGGTGGTCATGGCCTACGTGGTGTTGCGCGAAGGCGTGCCGGCGGACGACGCCACGCGCTCCGCACTGCAGGACTACGTCAAGCGCCAGATCGCGCCGTACAAGTATCCTCGCCGCATCGAGTTCGTGCCGGCGCTGCCGCGCACCGAGACCGGCAAGCTGCAGCGCTTCCGGCTGCGCCAGATGGCGGAGCAGGGCGATGGCACTAACCACGGTGGGAGCAAATCATGAGCCCGGTATTCCGTAGCACCGTTCTGGTGCGTTTCAAGCACTGCGATGCAGCCGGGATCGTGTTCTACCCGCGCTATTTCGAGATGCTCAATGACCTGATCGAAGACTGGTTCGGCGAGGCGCTGGGCTGGCCCTTCGACGCCATGCACGGCGAGGGTCGGGCCGGCGTGCCGACCGCGGAGCTGGAGTGCCGCTTCCTGGCGCCGAGCCGGCTCGGCGAGGTGCTGACGCGCGAGCTGCGCGTGCTCAAGCTCGGACAGTCCAGCTTCACGCTGGCGATCCGCTTTGCCGGCCCACATGACGATACCCGCATGGAAGTGACGCAGCGGCTGGTGTGCGTCGACACCGGTTCGATCGCGCCGCAGCCGCTGCCAGAAGCGGTGCGTGAGGCCATGGCCGCCTATCTGGTGACCGCGGCGTGACCGCCCGACCCATGACTGAATTTTCAATCCACTGATACAGAGAGCAACAGGACATGACCATGAAAATCCTGCAGCCGCCCGACTGGGCGCCCCCGCGTGGCTACGCCAACGGCACGATGACTGAAATGCATGCCGGCAGCCGCCTGATCTTTGTCAGCGGCCAGATCGGCTGGAATGGCAAGTGCGAGTTCGAGACCGATGACTTCGGCATGCAGGTGGCGCAAACGCTGCGCAATGTGGTCGATGTGCTGGCCGCCGGCGGCGCGCGGCCGGAACATATCGCACGGATGACCTGGTATGTGAAGGACAAGGCGGAATACGTCGCGGCCTATCGGGCGATCGGCGAACATTACCGCGCCATCATCGGCCGGCACTTCCCGGCCATGACCGCGGTCGAAGTGGCTGACCTGGTCGAGCCGCGCGCCAAGGTCGAAATCGAGGTCACGGCGGTTGTGCCGCCGCAGGCGTAACGGCTGCGGCACACCACCGGACCGGCGCCCCGGCACCGCTGTCGCGGCTGCCCGAGGCGCCGCCCGGTTGATGCAAGTCCTTGAAAACTTGAGAAATTGGGTGGCGCGGGATATAATTCGAAAGTTTCGCTTTCAGAACCCTTCACCCTAGCGCCAACCGCTTTCCACCTTCCGCCGCCCCCATCCGCGCCGCCTTTGCCAACCACAATTTATGTGATGCAAAGAGCATGTTGCGACCGGATCCGACCGCATCGGCGCAATGCCGCTGCCGACGTCACGGATCCAGCCTGGGAGGCACGAGGCGTCGATTGGTCGGTCACGGGGTGAGTCCAGCAGGAGCCTACCCGTGTTACCGTCTTTTCCGTCCGCCATTCTCGCGCTAGCAGACGGCACGGTCTTTCGTGGCTATTCCATTGGCGCTTCCGGCCATACCATCGGTGAAGTGGTGTTCAACACCGCCATTACCGGTTACCAGGAAATCCTCACCGACCCGAGCTATTCGCGGCAGATCGTCACGCTGACGTACCCGCATATCGGCAACTACGGTGTCAATCCTGAGGATGTCGAAGCCACGAAAGTCCATGCCGCCGGCCTGATCATCAAGGATCTGCCGATCCTGGCCTCCAATTTCCGCAAGGAACACACCCTCGCGCACTACCTGAAGCAGGAAAAGGTGGTGGCGATCGCCGGCATCGATACCCGCAAGCTGACCCGCATCCTGCGCGAGAAGGGCGCCCAGAACGGCTGCATCCTGGCTGGCGAGGACAACGTGCAGAAGGCCATCGACCTGGCCCGCTCGTTCCCCGGCCTGGCCGGCATGGACCTGGCCAAGGTGGTCTCGGTCAAGGAACCGTACGAGTGGACCCAGTCCGAATGGGCGCTGGGCGAAGGCTACGGCAAGCAGGACAAGCCGCAGTTCCACGTGGTCGCCTATGACTACGGCGTCAAGTTCAACATCCTGCGCATGCTGGCCGAGCGCGGCTGCAAGGTGACGGTGCTGCCGGCACAGGCGACTGCCGCCGACGCGCTGGCACTGAATCCGGACGGCGTGTTCCTGTCCAACGGCCCCGGCGACCCCGAGCCGTGCGACTACGCCATCACCGCCACGCGCGAGTTCATCGAGCGCGGCATCCCGACCTTCGGCATCTGCCTGGGCCACCAGATCATGGCCCTGGCCGTCGGCGCCAAGACGCTGAAGATGAAGGCCGGCCACCACGGCGCCAACCACCCGGTCAAGGACCTGGAGGATGGCCGTGTGATGATCACGTCGCAGAACCACGGTTTCGCGGTCGATGCCGACACGTTGCCCGCCAACGCGCGCGTGACGCATGTGTCGCTGTTCGACGGCACGCTGCAGGGCTTCGCGCTGACCGACAAGCCGGCGTTCTGCTTCCAGGGTCACCCGGAAGCCTCGCCCGGCCCGAACGACGTGGCTTATCTGTTCGACCGCTTCATCCAGCACATGACGGACGCGCGCAAATAAGCGCGCACCGGGAAAGCGCTGGACCAAGGGACATCCCATGAACGCCTTTATGCAAACCGCCTTCGGCATCACCGATTTCTGGACCTACCTGCTCGGCACGATCTTTATCGTGCTGCTGCCGGGGCCGAACTCGATGTATGTGCTGTCGGTGGCGGCGCAGCGCGGCGTGCGCGCCGGCTACAAGGGCGCGTGCGGGGTGTTCCTGGGCGACTTCGTGCTGATGGTGCTGTCGGCGGCGGGCGTGGCCTCGCTGCTGAAGGCCAGCCCGGCGCTGTTCTACGTGGTGAAGTACATCGGCGCGGCCTACCTGGCGTGGATCGGCTTCAGCATGCTGCGCGGCGCGGTGCGCAACTGGGCCGCGCGCGGCGATGCCGCCGCCACGTTGACCGTTGGCAAGTCGGACCAGTCCGACCCGTTCCGCAAGGCGTTGCTGATCAGCCTGCTGAACCCGAAGGCGATCCTGTTCTTCATCTCGTTCTTCATCCAGTTCGTTGATCCGGCCTTCGGCTATCCGGTGCTGTCGTTCTCCGTGCTGGGTGTGGTCGCCCAGTTGTGCAGCTTTGCCTACCTGACCACGATCATTTTCGTGGGCGCCAAGCTGGCCGATGCATTCCGGCGCCGCCGGCGCCTGTCGGCGGGCATGTCGAGCGGGGTGGGCGCGATGTTCATCGGCTTCGGCGCCAAGCTGGCGACGGCCACCATGAACTAGCCGCAGCGGCGGACAAACTGACATTTTCGAATCCCCACGGATTCCCTGATTACCGGCGCGGCCCGCATGCAAGCGGGCCGGCCCATAAAGAGAGCGTGCAATGCCAAAACGCACAGACATCAAGAGCATCCTGATCATCGGCGCGGGCCCCATCATCATCGGCCAGGCGTGCGAGTTCGACTACTCCGGCGCCCAGGCCTGCAAGGCCCTGCGCGAAGAAGGCTTCAAGGTCATCCTGGTCAACTCGAACCCGGCGACCATCATGACCGATCCCAACACGGCCGATGTGACCTACATCGAGCCGATCACCTGGGAAGTGGTCGAGCGCATTATCGAGAAGGAGCGTCCTGACGCGATCCTGCCGACCATGGGCGGCCAGACCGCGCTGAACTGCGCGCTGGACCTGCACCGCCACGGCGTGCTGGACAAGTACAAGGTCGAGCTGATCGGCGCGTCGCCGGAAGCCATCGACAAGGCCGAGGACCGCCAGAAGTTCAAGGACGCCATGACCAAGATCGGTCTGGGTTCGGCCAAGTCCGGCATCGCCCACTCGATGGACGAAGCCATGGCCGTGCAGTCGCGCATCGCGCAGGAAACCGGCTCCGGCGGCTACCCGATCGTGATCCGCCCGTCGTTCACGCTGGGCGGTACCGGCGGCGGCATCGCTTACAACCGCGAAGAATTCGAAGAGATCTGCAAGCGCGGCCTGGACCTGTCGCCGACGCGCGAGCTGCTGATCGAAGAGTCGCTGCTGGGCTGGAAAGAGTATGAGATGGAAGTGGTCCGCGACAAGCAGGACAACTGCATCATCATCTGCTCGATCGAGAACCTGGACCCGATGGGCATCCACACCGGCGACTCGATCACCGTTGCTCCGGCCCAGACCCTGACCGACAAGGAATACCAGATCCTGCGCAATGCCTCGCTGGCGGTGCTGCGCGAGATCGGCGTCGACACCGGCGGCTCCAACGTGCAGTTCTCGATCAACCCGAAGGACGGTCGCATGATCGTCATCGAGATGAACCCGCGCGTGTCGCGTTCGTCGGCGCTGGCCTCCAAGGCCACCGGCTTCCCGATCGCCAAGGTTGCGGCCAAGCTGGCCGTGGGCTACACGCTGGACGAGCTGAAGAACGAAATCACCGGCGGCGCGACCCCGGCCTCGTTCGAGCCGTCGATCGACTACGTGGTCACCAAGGTGCCGCGATTCGCGTTCGAGAAATTCCCGCAGGCCGACAGCCACCTGACCACCCAGATGAAGTCGGTGGGTGAGGTGATGGCCATGGGCCGTACCTTCCAGGAATCGTTCCAGAAGGCCCTGCGCGGCCTGGAAGTCGGCGTCGATGGCCTCGACGAGAAGTCGTCGAACCGTGATGAAGTGGTCGAGGAAATCGGCGAAGCCGGCCCGGACCGCATCTGGTACGTGGGCGACGCGTTCCGCCTGGGCATGTCGCTGGAAGAGGTCTATGCCGAGACCGACATCGACCCCTGGTTCCTGGCCCAGATCGAAGACATCGTCAAGACCGAAAACCTGGTCAAGGCGCGCACGCTGGACAGCCTGTCGGCCGCCGAGCTGCGCTTCCTGAAGCAGAAGGGCTTCTCCGACCGCCGCCTGGCCAGGCTGCTGAAGACCGACGCCAAGGCCGTGCGCGAGGCGCGCATCGCCCAGAACGTGCGCCCGGTCTACAAGCGCGTGGACACCTGCGCGGCCGAGTTCGCCACCAACACCGCCTACATGTACTCGACCTACGAGGCCGAGCATGGCGAGTGCGAGGCGCAGCCGACCGACAAGAAGAAGATCATGGTGCTGGGCGGCGGCCCGAACCGGATCGGCCAGGGCATCGAGTTCGACTACTGCTGCGTGCACGCCGCGCTGGCGCTGCGCGAAGACGGGTACGAGACCATCATGGTCAACTGCAACCCGGAAACCGTGTCGACCGACTATGACACCTCGGACCGCCTGTACTTCGAGCCGGTGACGCTGGAAGACGTGCTGGAGATCGTCGCGATCGAGAAGCCGGTCGGCGTGATCGTGCAGTACGGCGGCCAGACCCCGCTGAAGCTGGCGCTGGACCTGGAAGCCAATGGCGTGCCCATCATCGGCACCAGCCCCGACATGATCGACGCCGCGGAAGACCGCGAGCGCTTCCAGAAGCTGCTGCAGGAACTGGGCCTGCGCCAGCCGCCCAACCGCACCGCGCGTGCCGAGGACGAAGCGCTGCGCCTGGCCGAGGAAATCGGCTACCCGCTGGTGGTTCGCCCCTCTTACGTGCTGGGCGGCCGCGCCATGGAAATCGTGCACGAGCCGCGCGACCTCGAGCGCTACATGCGCGAGGCCGTCAAGGTGTCGAACGACTCCCCGGTGCTGCTGGACCGCTTCCTGAATGACGCCATCGAGTGCGATGTCGACGCCCTGAGCGATGGCAAGCGCGTGTTCATCGGCGGCGTGATGGAGCACATCGAGCAGGCTGGCGTGCACTCGGGCGACTCCGCCTGCTCGCTGCCGCCGTACTCGCTGTCGGCCGAGACCGTCGCTGAACTGAAGCGCCAGACCGCCGCGATGGCCAAGGCGCTGAACGTGGTCGGCCTGATGAACGTGCAGTTCGCCATCCAGCAGAACAACGGTGTCGACACCGTGTACGTGCTGGAAGTGAACCCGCGCGCCTCGCGTACCGTGCCGTACGTGTCGAAGGCCACCGGCATGCAGCTGGCCAAGATCGCCGCGCGCTGCATGGCCGGCCAGTCGCTGGACGAGCAGGGCATTACCAACGAGGTGGTGCCGCCGTATTACAGCGTCAAGGAAGCAGTGTTCCCGTTCAACAAGTTCCCGGGCGTCGATCCGGTCCTCGGACCTGAAATGCGCTCCACCGGCGAAGTGATGGGCGTGGGCAAGACCTTCGGCGAAGCGCTGTTCAAGAGCCAGCTGGCCGCGGGTTCGCGCCTGCCGGAAAAGGGCACCGTGCTGATCACCGTAAAGGACAGCGACAAGCCGCGCGCCGTTGCTGTGGCCCGCATGCTGCACGACATGGGCTACCCGATCGTCGCCACCCGCGGCACCGCCTCGGCCATCGAAGCCGCCGGCATCCCGGTCAAGGTGGTGAACAAGGTCAAGGACGGCCGTCCGCACATTGTTGACATGATCAAGAACGGCGAACTGGCGCTGGTGTTCACCACGGTGGACGAGACCCGCGGCGCGATCGCGGATTCGCGCTCGATCCGTACCTCGGCGCTGGCCAACCGCGTGCCTTACTACACCACCATCGCCGGCGCCAGCGCCGCGGTGGAAGGCCTGAAGCACATGCAGAGCCTCGAGGTCTATGACCTGCAAGGCCTGCACGCCACGCTGGCGTAAGCCACGCTGCACATTGCCATCCCGCCGGGCGCTTGCGTCCGGTCAAGGGTCGGCAGGGCCCGGAAGCCCGCCGGTGTTGATGCCGGCGGGCTTCCTGGCCTAAACTACGTCAAATTCGTCGATCGAATTGGCCTGGCGCACCGGTGCAAGCAGTGTGCGGCCCTTCGGTCCTGTCTGAAAGCCGCGGTTGAGCGGAAGTGCCCTGGCTGTGTATTGCCGGGGATGGCTCCAGCTCCGCTGCGGCTCATTTTTTTGTTGAAGAAGACATGAGCACCATTCCGATTACCAAGCGTGGCGCCGAGCTGCTCAAGGAAGAGCTGCAGCGCCTCAAGGCTGTCGAGCGTCCGGCGGTGATCACTGCCATTTCCGAAGCGCGTGCGCAGGGCGACCTTTCTGAAAACGCCGAATACGACGCCGCCAAGGAAAAGCAGGCCTTTATCGAAGGCCGCATCATCGAAGTGGAGTCGAAGCTGTCCACGGCCCAGGTCATCGATCCGACCCAGCTCGACACCGATGGCCGCATCGTCTTTGGCGCGACCGTCGACCTGGAAGACCTGGAGTCCGGCAAGCCGGTCAGCTACCAGATCGTGGGCGACGACGAGGCCGACCTCGACACCGGCAAGATCTCGGTCAGCTCGCCGATCGCGCGTGCGCTGATCGGCAAGTTCGAGGGCGACGTCGCCACCGTGCTGGCCCCTGGCGGTGAGCGCGAGTACGAAGTCATTACCGTCCGCTATATCTGAGGCCGCTTGTTCTCTTCCTCCTATAACAGCCTGCCGCCGCTGCCGCACCGCATCTTTCTGCTGCTGACGGTGGTCTGGGCGGGCAGCCTCTGGACGGTCGGCTACATGGTGGCGCCGACCTTGTTTTCCGTGCTGCCCAGCCGTGAGATGGCCGGCATGATCGCCGGGCACCTGTTCCATACCGAAGCCATCGTAGGCGTGACCATCGGCGTGCTGCAGCTGGTGCTGTGCAATGTGATGATCCGGCGCGGCGCCAACCGCTACCGCGCACTGCGCTGGCTGGTGCTGGGCATGCTGTGCTGCGTGCTGGTGGGCTACTTCGGCACGCAACCCTTCATGGGCAGCCTGAAGGCCAAGGCGCTGGCGCTGGGAGTGGGGGTTTCGGAGTCGCCTTACAAGTCGCAGTTCGGCATGCTGCACGGCGTGTCCAGTGCTTTTTACCTGCTGCAAAGCCTGCTGGCACTGGTGCTGGTGTGGCGCGCTTCGGCGCCGCGTTCGGCGGGGGAGTAGGGGCCCAGGGGCGGGGCGGCCGGCGGCCACCGGGCGGTGGCCGCATGTCCGGATGGGCGAATCAGCCCAGTGCTTTCTTCTTCTGGCTGGTCGGCCGCGCGCGCGAGCGCTTGACGTTGCCGCCCGCGGTGACACGCTCGTTACCCAGTACGGTCACTTCCTTGCGGGTCGGGCGGCGATTCGGCGCGGCGCTGGGTTTCTTGACCGTGACCGTGCGCGGCGCGGCGCCGCCGCGGCGGGCCGGCGGGGCATGGCGGCCCAGGTTGTCCGGCTGGTTTTCCTTCAGGCGCGCTTCGCCCGGGCGCCAGACCACCAGCAGCTTGCCGATATGCTGGATCGGCGCGGCGCTCAGCGCTTCGCAGATTTCTTCGTAGATTGCGATACGGGCGTCGCGGTCGTCGCCGAACACGCGGATCTTGATCAGGTCGTGCGCAGCCAGGCTGCGGTCGATCTCGGCCAGCACGGCGCCGGTAAGGCCTTCGGCGCCAACCATGACGACCGGGTTCAGGGCATGGGCACGGGAGCGCAGTTCTGAGCGCTGGGCAGGAATCAGTTGTAGTGCGGGCATAGGTAGGCGCCACTGGCGCTGGAGTTTTGTGCGCTGCAGGCCCGGCAGGTGCCGGCAAGGCAGGCGGGCGGAGCGCGAATTGGCGCGTATTATCCGTCAATCCGGCACTGTCGGGCGGCAAAATCATCAAAACAGTACAAAAACCTTGCGCATGTGGCATCGGCCGCGTGCCTGGGCAGGCAACAGGCTGGATCTGGCATGGCAAAGAACAAGTTTAACCATTCGTGGCTGCACGACCACATCAACGACCCCTACGTGAAGATGGCGCAGCGGGAGGGCTATCGTGCCCGCGCCGCATACAAGCTCAAGGAAATTGACGAGCAGGACAAGCTGATCCATCCGGGCCAGGTGATCGTCGACCTGGGGGCGGCGCCAGGCAGCTGGAGCCAGTACGCCCGCAACAAGCTGGCGGCTTCACCGCGGGCCAGGGACGGAAAGATCGACGGCGCGGTGGTGGCGATCGATATCCTGCCGATGGAGTCTGTCGCGGACGTCACATTTATCCAGGGCGATTTCCGCGAGGAGGAAGTCTTCCGCCAGCTCGAAGATGTCGTGCTGGAGGCCTCTGGCGGTGACAAAATCGACCTTGTTATCTCCGACATGGCCCCCAATTTGTCCGGTGTAGCCTCCGCCGATTCGGCGCGGATCGAGTACTTGTGCGATCTGGCCCTTGAGTTTGCTCAGGCCCACCTGAAGCCGGAAGGCGCATTGCTGGTAAAGTGTTTCCACGGGAGCGGCTACAGCCAGATCGTGGAGAAGTTCAAACGGCAGTTCAAAGTGGTCGCGAAGCGCAAGCCCAAGGCGTCGCGCGACAAATCTTCCGAAACCTTTATCCTTGGGCGCTACCTGAAGGCGGTGGATTGATCGATCCCGATCGAGGCCAGGGCGAAATAAGAGGGCGAAAGTGCCCCACCCGCAGCTATCGGCGTCATAGTTTCGCTGTTTCCCCCCGAGGGCGGGCGCTGCATTACAATGCAGCTATCCGTTGGCAAGGCAATTGCAAAGGAGTTCGGCCTTGAATAACAACCTGTTTCAAAAGGCGGCAATCTGGCTCGTGATCGCGCTGGTTTTGTTTACCGTCTTCAAGCAGTTCGACAAGCCCCGTGCGCAGGACAGCGTCACCTATTCGCAGTTCATGGATGACGCCAAGAACGGCAAGGTGTCGCGTGTCGACGTGCAGGGCCGCAACCTGGTGGTCTCCCCGAAGGAAGGCGCCAAGTACACCATCATCTCGCCGGGCGACATCTGGATGGTCGGCGACCTGATGAAGTATGGCGTCCAGGTGACCGGCAAGGCGGATGACGAACCCAACGTGCTGGTCCAGGCCCTGTATTACCTCGGACCGACCCTGCTGATCATCGTGTTCTGGTTCTACATGATGCGCCAGATGCAAGGCGGCGGGAAAGGCGGCGCATTCTCATTCGGCAAGTCGCGCGCGCGCCTGATCGACGAGAACCAGAACGCCGTCACGTTCCAGGACGTGGCCGGCTGCGACGAGTCCAAGGAAGAAGTGGTCGAACTGGTCGACTTCCTGAAGGACCCGCAGAAGTTCCAGAAGCTGGGCGGCCGTATCCCGCGTGGCGTGCTGCTGGTCGGCCCTCCGGGTACCGGCAAGACGCTGCTGGCGCGTGCCATTGCCGGCGAGGCCAAGGTGCCGTTCTTCAGCATCTCTGGTTCGGACTTCGTTGAAATGTTCGTCGGCGTGGGCGCGGCCCGTGTCCGCGACATGTTCGAGAACGCCAAGAAGCAGGCACCCTGCATCGTGTTCATCGATGAAATCGACGCGGTCGGCCGCCATCGTGGCGCCGGCATGGGCGGCGGCAACGACGAGCGCGAGCAGACCCTGAACCAGATGCTGGTCGAGATGGACGGCTTCGAGGCCAACTCGGGCGTGATCGTGATCGCCGCGACCAACCGTGCCGACGTGCTGGACAAGGCGCTGCTGCGTCCGGGTCGTTTCGACCGCCAGGTCTACGTGGGCCTGCCGGACATCCGCGGCCGCGAGCAGATCCTGAAGGTCCACATGCGCAAGGTGCCGATCGGCAACGACGTCGATGCCTCGGTGATCGCGCGTGGTACCCCGGGCTTCTCGGGCGCTGACCTGGCCAACCTGGTCAACGAAGCTGCCCTGTTTGCCGCCCGCCGCAACAAGCGCGTGGTCGACATGCAGGACTTCGAGGACGCCAAGGACAAGATCTACATGGGTCCGGAGCGCAAGTCGACGGTCATGCGCGAGGAAGAGCGCCGTGCCACGGCTTACCACGAGTCCGGTCATGCGGTGGTTGCCAAGCTGCTGCCCAAGGCCGACCCGGTGCACAAGGTCACCATCATGCCGCGTGGCTGGGCGCTGGGCGTGACCTGGCAGCTGCCGGAGCATGACAAGTATTCGAAGTACAAGGACAGCATGCTGGAAGAGGTCGCGATCCTCTTCGGCGGCCGGGCGGCGGAAGAAGTCTTCCTCAACGCCATGAGCACCGGGGCGTCCAACGACTTCGAGCGTGCCACCAAGATCGCCCGTGACATGGTGACCCGCTTCGGCATGAGCGATTCGCTTGGCGCCATGGTCTACGTGGACACCGAGCAGGATGGCATGTTCGGCAAGCTGTCTTCCAAGACCGTGTCGGAAGCCACGCAGCAGAAGGTCGACGCCGAGATCCGCCGCATCATCGACGAGCAATACGCGCTGGCCAAGCGCCTGCTCGAAGATAACCGCGACAAGGTCGAAGCCATGACCAACGCGCTGATGGAGTGGGAAACCATCGATGCCGACCAGGTCAACGACATCATGGCCGGCAAGCCTCCGCGCCCGCCGCGCAGCGCATCGGGCCCCAACGGTGGTGGCAGCACGCCTTCGGGCGGCTCGCCGGTGGCGCCGACGAACGCGCCTGCCACGGCCTGATTGCCCGGCTCGTCAGACTGACGACGCCTGCATGCTGGCTGTAAGTGCATGACCCTGAAGCCGGTGCCTGGTGCACCGGCTTTTCCTTTTGCGCGACCGGGTTCGCGCATCGCTTTCTTGAGTATTCAGACCTTGCAGCAAACTCCACAGACCCGGTATTTCCAGTGCGGACGCTTCCGCTTTGCGCTCGACCAGCGCCCGCTCGTGATGGGCATCCTCAACGTTACGCCCGACTCCTTCTCGGACGGCGGCCAGCACGCCAGTCGCAATGCCGCCGTGCGCCACGCCGAGCAGATGCTCGCGGAGGGCGTGGACATCATCGACATCGGTGGCGAATCCAGCCGGCCGGGCTCGGCCGCATTGCCGCTCGAGGATGAGTTGGCGCGCGTGATCCCGGTAGTCGAGGCATTGCGCGACTGTGGCAAGCCGCTGTCGATCGACACTTACAAGCCCGAGGTCATGCGCGCCGCGCTTGCGGCCGGCGCGGATCTCATCAACGATATCTGGGGCTTCCGCATGCCGGGCGCGGTGGAGGCACTGGCGGCGCCGGAGGCGGGGCAGGCCGGGCTATGCGTGATGCACATGCAGCGCGATCCGCAGACCATGCAGGAAGACCCGCACTATGACGATGTGGTCGGCGAGGTGGCGGACTTCCTGGCCGAGCGCATTGCCGTGCTGCGCGCCGCCGGCATCGATGACGCCCGCATATCCCTCGATCCGGGGTTTGGCTTCGGCAAGACGCCGGATCATAATCTGCGCCTGCTCGGCCAGTTGCCGCGGGTGGCGGTCGAAGGGCTGCCGGTACTGGCGGGGATCTCGCGCAAGTCCACGCTGGGCACGATCCTGGGCGGCCGCCCACCGCAGCAACGAATTGCAGCCAGTATTGCTGCCGCGGTGTGTGCGGTAGAGCGCGGTGCGTTTATCGTACGCGTGCATGATGTGGAACAGACCGTGGACGCGGTGAAGACCTGGTGGGCCGTGCGCAACGAGTCCGTCGCGGCGGGCTGAGCCGCCAATGTCTACGCAAGCCAGGCGCCGCAGAGCGCCAGGCAGCGCAACGCAAACAGAACGAAAGGGAACAGCGAATGACACGCAAGTATTTCGGGACTGATGGCATCCGGGGGCGCGTTGGCGAGGCGCCGATCACCCCCGACTTCGTGATGCGCCTGGGCCATGCCGCCGGCAAGGTGCTGGCGCACGGCGCCAGGACGGGGCAGGGCCGTCCGACCGTGCTGATCGGCAAGGACACCCGCATTTCCGGCTATATGCTCGAAGCCGCACTGGAAGCCGGCTTTACTTCGGCCGGCGTGCATGTGCTGCTGACCGGGCCGCTGCCTACGCCGGGCATTGCCTACCTGACGCGCGCGCTGCGCCTGTCGGCCGGCGTGGTGATCTCGGCCAGCCACAACCCGTACTATGACAACGGCATCAAGTTCTTTTCCGCCGACGGTGACAAGCTGCCTGACGCGGTCGAGGCCGAGATCGAGGCCGCCATCGACGAGCCGATGCTGTGCGCACCCTCCGACGACCTTGGCCGCGCCCGCCGCATCAACGACGCACCGGGCCGCTACATCGAGTTCTGCAAGAGTACCTTCCCGCACGAGCAGGACCTGCACGGCCTGAAGCTGGTGGTCGATTGCGCCCATGGCGCCGCCTACCACATCGCGCCGCACGTCTTCCACGAGCTGGGTGCCGACGTGGTCTCGATCGGCAACCAGCCGGACGGCCGCAATATCAACGCAGGCTATGGCGCCACCGCGCCCGCCAGGCTGATCGAGGCGGTCAAGGCCAACGGTGCCGACCTGGGCCTGGCCTTCGATGGCGACGCGGACCGGCTGCAGGTGGTGGACGCCGACGGCCGCCTATATAACGGCGACGAGCTGCTGTATCTGATCGTGCGCGACCGGCAGGCCAACGGCCAGGTCGTGCCGGGCGCGGTGGGCACGTTGATGACCAATATGGCGGTGGAGCTGGCGCTGCAGCGCCAGGGCGTTGAATTCGTGCGCGCCAAGGTTGGCGACCGCTATGTGCTGGAAGAGCTGAACAAGCGCAAGTGGACACTGGGCGGGGAGGGGTCCGGCCACCTGCTGTGCCTCGATCGCCACAGCACCGGTGACGGCATTGTCTCGGCGCTGCAGGTGCTGGCCGCACTGCGCCGCAGCGGCAAGACGCTGGCACAACTGCTGGAAGGTGTCGCGCTGTTCCCTCAGACGCTGATCAACGTGCGCGTGCAGAAAGGCTTCGACTGGCAGTCGCACGCCGGCCTGAAGGCCGCGCGCGCCGCGGTCGAGCCGGCACTTGAAGGCCGAGGCCGGGTGCTGATCCGCGCCTCCGGCACCGAGCCTGTGGTGAGGGTGATGGTGGAGGCCGAGCAGGCCGAGATGGCCGAACGCGCCGCGAAGACGCTGGCCGATGCGCTGAGCGCCTGATTCGTCGCACCTGAAGCGCAAACGCCGGGTTGATCCCGGCGTTTTTTTATGCTGTTTTGCAATTAACTGCCGTAACATTGCGACCGCGTGACAGTTCGATGGCGCCTTGAAACCCAGGCTGGCAGCGGGTTTCAAGAAGATTCAAAGATGTCATGGAATTGTCATATAGGGAGCTTAGAGTTCGTCTTGTCAAAAATTTGTCATTCCCAACCAATGTTCTCTGGAGGACATATGAAGCTGGTCAAGACTGCCGTGGCAGGCATCGTTTCGATGGTCGTAGCGGGTACTGCGTTCGCGGCGGAAATTACCGGTGCAGGCGCTTCCTTCCCGGCGCCCGTCTATTCCAAGTGGGCCGACGCATATAACAAAGCAACGGGCAACAAGGTCAACTATCAATCCATCGGCTCGTCGGGCGGCATCAAGCAGATCGGCGCCAAGACGGTCGATTTCGGCGCCTCTGACGCGCCGCTGAAGGACGAGGAACTGAGCAAGCAGGGCCTGGTCCAGTTCCCGACCGTGATCGGCGGCGTGGTGCCGGTGATCAATCTGCAAGGCGTGAAGCCGGGCGAGCTGACCATCACCGGCGAGGTGCTGGCCAACATCTACCTGGGCAAGATCAAGAAGTGGGACGACCCCGCGATCAAGGCGCTGAACCCGCAAGCCAAGCTGCCGAGCCAGGACATCCTGCCGGTGCGCCGTGCCGACGGCTCGGGCACCACCTTCATCTTCACCAACTACCTGTCCAAGGTCAGCGCTGACTGGAAGGGCTCGGTCGGCGAGGGCACCACGGTCAACTGGCCGGGCGGCGGCACCGGCGGCAAGGGCAACGAGGGCGTGGCCGCCTTCGTGCAGCGCCTGAATGGTGCCATCGGCTACGTCGAGTACGCCTACGCCAAGCAGAACAAGATGACCCACGTGAACATGAAGAACGCGTCGGGTGCCGTGGTCAAGCCGGGCGACGATGCCTTCAAGGCAGCCGCCGCCGGCGCGGACTGGAGCAAGAGCTACTACCAGATCCTGACCAACCAGCCGGGCAAGGATGCATGGCCGATCGCCGGCGCCACCTTCATCCTGGTCCACAAGAACCAGGACAAGCCGGCGCAGGGTGCCGAAGTGCTGAAGTTCTTCGACTGGGCCTACAAGAATGGCACCGGCATGGCTGCCGACCTGGACTACGTACCGCTGCCGGAAAACGTCGTCAACCAGATCCGCACGACCTGGAAGACCATCGTCAAGGACGCCTCGGGCAAGGCGCTGTACTGATCTGACGGCATCGCCGGCCCCGTGCGAGCGCGGGGCCGGTGTCCGGGCGGCCTGACTCTCGCCCGGACACCGCGCTCCCGCCCAGGCGGGAGCGGCGATCCAACCTGAATTCTCCGACATGGCGACCATCCCCTCCGACACCCGCGGCGTGCAGCCTCCAAGCCGGCTCGGCGACATCCTGTTCGGCGGCCTCACGCGCGGCGCCGCCATCGTGACGCTGCTGCTGCTGGGCGGCATCATCGTCTCGCTGGCGATCAGCGCCTGGCCCTCGATCCAGACCTTTGGCGCGCGCTTCCTGTGGACCGCGGAGTGGGATCCACCCGCCGATGTCTACGGCGCGCTGGTGCCCATCTACGGCACCATCGTGACCTCGCTGATCGCGCTGATCATCGCGGTGCCGGTGAGCTTCGGCATCGCACTGTTCCTGACCGAGCTGTCACCCGCCTGGCTGCGCCGCCCGCTCGGCACCGCCATCGAACTGCTGGCCGCGGTGCCGTCGATCGTGTATGGCATGTGGGGCCTGCTCGTGTTCGCGCCGATCTTCGGCGAATATTTCCAGAAGCCGCTGGCCGCCACGGTGGGCCAGCTGCCGGTGATCGGCAAGCTGTTCCAGGGCGCGCCGCTGGGCATCGGCCTGCTGTGCGCGGGCGTGATCCTGGCGATCATGATCATCCCGTACATCGCCTCGGTGATGCGCGACGTGTTCGAAGTCACCCCGGTGCTGCTCAAGGAATCCGCCTACGGCGTGGGCTGCACCACCTGGGAAGTGATGTGGAACGTGGTGCTGCCCTACACCCGCGCCGGCGTCATCGGCGGCGTGATGCTGGGCCTGGGCCGTGCGCTGGGCGAGACCATGGCCGTCACCTTCGTGATCGGCAATACCAACCTGCTGGACAGCGCGTCGCTGTTCTCGCCGGGCAACAGCATCACCTCGGCGCTGGCCAACGAGTTCGCCGAAGCCGGCGCCGGCCTGCACACCGCTGCGCTGATGGAGCTGGGCCTGATCCTGTTCTTCATCACCTTCGTGGTGCTGGCGCTGTCCAAGCTGTTGCTGCTGCGACTGGCAAAGAATGAGGGAACCAAATGAGCCACGCGAGCCAAGCCGTGTCGTCTGTATCGATCCCCGCCGTCCGTCCCGACGCCGACGCCGTGCGCGCCCGGCTGCAGGCGCGCCGGCGTCGCACCAACCTCTATGCACTGACCGCCTCGCTGGTCGCCATGGCCTTCGGCCTGTTCTGGCTGGCGTGGATCCTGTGGACCACCGTCACGCTGGGCGTCGGCGGCCTGTCGCTGGACCTGTTCACGCAGATGACCCCGGCGCCCAACACCGCTGGCGGCGGCCTCGCCAATGCCATCTTCGGCAGCTTCGTGATGGTGGGCATGGCCACGCTGTTCGGCACGCCGCTGGGCATCCTGGCCGGCATCTACCTGGCTGAATACGGCAAGAGCTCGCCGCTGGCCAGCTTCATCCGCTTCATCAACGACATCCTGCTGTCGGCGCCGTCGATCGTGATCGGCCTCTTTGTCTACGCGCTGGTGGTGACCCGCATGGGCCACTTCTCGGGCTGGGCCGGCATCTGCGCGCTGGCGCTGCTGCAGATCCCGATCGTGGTGCGCACCACCGAAAACATGCTGAACCTGGTGCCCAACGCGCTGCGTGAAGCGGCCTTCGCCCTGGGCACGCCCAAGTGGAAGATGGTGCTGTCGATTACGGTGAAGTCATCGTACGCCGGCATTGTGACGGGCGTATTGCTGGCGGTCGCGCGTATCGCCGGTGAAACCGCGCCGCTGCTGTTCACCGCGCTGTCCAACCAGTTCTGGACCTCCGACCTGAACAAGCCGATGGCCAACCTGCCGGTGACCATCTTCCGCTTCGCCATGAGCCCATTCACCGAATGGCAGCAACTGGCCTGGGCGGGCGTGTTCCTGATTACGATCGGCGTGCTGGCCCTGAATATCCTGGCGCGCATCCTGTTCAAGAAGAGATAAGCGGCGGGACGACAATCCCACGTTCCGCCCTGAAGACTGCAAGCTGACTGCAAGCGAGAGAACGCAATGACCTCCACCGTCATCGACATTCCTGATTCGGTACGCGCCAAGATCGACGTGCGCAACCTGAACTTCTACTACAGCCAGTTCCATGCGCTGAAGAACATCAACATGTCGATCCCCGACCGCAAGGTCACCGCCTTTATCGGCCCGTCGGGCTGCGGCAAGTCGACGCTGCTGCGTACGTTCAACAAGATGTACGCGCTCTACCCCGAGCAGCGGGCCGAGGGCGAGATCAACATGGACGGCGAAAACCTGCTGACCGCCAAGCAGGACATCGCGCTGCTGCGCGCCAAGGTCGGCATGGTGTTCCAGAAGCCGACGCCGTTCCCGATGTCCATCTACGACAACATCGCCTTCGGCGTGCGCCTGTTCGAGAAGCTGTCGCGCTCGGAAATGGACGACCGCGTGGAATGGGCGCTGACCAAGGCGGCGCTGTGGAACGAGGCCAAGGACAAGCTGCACCAGTCGGGCTACGGCCTGTCCGGCGGCCAGCAGCAGCGCCTGTGCATCGCGCGCGGCATCGCCATCCGCCCGGAAGTGCTGCTGCTCGACGAGCCGTGCTCGGCGCTGGACCCGATTTCCACCGGCCGCATCGAAGAGCTGATCGCCGAGCTGAAGGACGAGTACACCGTGGTGATCGTGACCCACAACATGCAGCAGGCCGCGCGCTGCTCGGACTACACCGCCTACATGTACCTGGGCGAGCTGATCGAGTTTGGCGAGACCGAGAAGATCTTCATCAAGCCGCACCGCAAGGAAACGGAAGACTACATCACCGGCCGTTTCGGTTGATGCCAGGACTGAAAAGCAGGGCAGGGACTAGCATACCCATAGCAGCCAGGAGAAACCCATGACTGACAAGCACCTGTCGACCCAGTTCGACGCCGACCTCAATGCGATCAATACCAAGCTGCTGCAGATGGGCGGGCTGGTCGAGTCGCAGATCGAAGTTGCCATGCGCGCGCTTGCCGACTTCGACGCCGACCTGGCCGACCAGGTCATCACGCGCGAGCAGCAGCTCAACGCGCTGGAAGTCGAGATCGATGCCGATTGCGGCAACATCATCGCCCGGCGCCAGCCGACCGCGCGCGACCTGCGCCTGGTGATGGCCATTTCCAAGACCATCACCAACCTGGAACGCGCCGGCGACGAGGCCGAGAAGATCGCCAAGCGCACCAAGCACATCATGGAAGACGCGTCGGCGCACAGCATCAACTATGCCGAGGTGAAGCTGTCGGGCGAGATGGCGATCTCGCTGCTGCGCCAGGCGCTGGATGCCTTTGCCCGCCTGGACACCGTGGCGGCGGCGCGTATCGTCAAGGACGACAAGGCCATCGACGAGGAATTCCGCGGTTTCGTGCGCAAGCTGATCACTTACATGATGGAAGATCCGCGTACCATCTCGGTCGCGCTGGATTTCCTCTTTATCGCCAAGGCGGTGGAGCGTATCGGCGACCACGCCAAGAATATCGCGGAGTTTATTATCTACATCGTCAAGGGGACGGATGTCCGCCATGTCTCGCGCGAGGACATGGAGCGCGAGGCGCTGAGTTGAACGGGCTGATTGCGGAGAACGATACACATGCCGAGTAGTATTCTCGTTGTCGAAGACGAACCGGCGATCGCCGAACTGATCGCCGTCAACCTGCAGCACGCGGGGCACTATCCGATCCGGGCCTATAACGCCGAGCAGGCGCTGTCGCTGATGAGCGACGTGCTGCCCGACTTGGTGCTGCTGGACTGGATGCTCCCGGGCAAGTCGGGCGCGACCTTCGCCAAGGAGCTGCGGGCCAACGACCGCACCCGCCAGATCCCGATCATCATGCTGACCGCCCGCGGCGAGGAGCAGGACAAGGTGATGGGCCTGGAGGCCGGCGCCGACGACTACGTCACCAAGCCGTTTTCGCCCAAGGAATTGCTGGCCCGCATCAAGGCCGTGCTGCGCCGCCGTGCGCCACAGCTGACCGACGACGTGGTGGCCATCAACGGCCTGCGGCTGGATCCGGCCACGCACCGCGTTACCGGCCAGGACGACAGCGGCCCGATCAAGCTCGACTTGGGGCCGACCGAGTTCCGCCTGCTGCACTTCCTGATGACGCATCCGGAGCGCGTGCACAGCCGTTCGCAACTGCTCGACCAGGTCTGGGGCGACCACGTCTTTGTTGAAGAGCGCACCGTCGACGTGCATATCAAGCGTTTGCGCGCAGCGCTCACCCCCGGTGGCTACAGCAACATGATCGAAACCGTGCGCGGCAGCGGCTACCGCCTCGCGCGCTCTCCCGGCGCCTGAACGGCCGGCGGCGCGGGGCGGCGCCATTCCACCCCGCGCTACAACCCACGCTGCTGGCAGGGCGCGGCGAATCCGTGGCACACTCCGTCGCAACCCGTGCGGCCACGCAATGGCCGCTAGAGCCTGAACCCTGCGCATGAATGTCATCTGGGCCCGCTCCGTGGCCATCCTGATCAGCCTGCTGGTGGTGTCCGCCGGCGTCTACCTGGCCTTTGGCCCGGTCGCCGCGCTGGCACTCTCGTGCGTCGTGCTGCTCGGGCTGCTTTGCTTCTACCTCTACCAGATCAACCGCCTGTGGAAAGTGCTGGACGCGCCGGTCTACGGCGAGATCCCGAGCGCCGTGGGCCTGTGGGGCGAGGTGTATTACCGGCTGCACCGGCTGGTCAAGCGCTGGCGCACGCAGGTACTGCAGGTTGAGCAGCAGCACACCCGCTTTATCCAGGCGATCCAGGCCTCGCCCAACGGCGTGCTGATGCTGGACGACGCCGACCAGATCGAATGGTGCAACGACGTGGCCGAGCAGCACTTCGGCCTGAACGCGCGGCGCGACGTGCGCCAGCGCATCACGCACCTGATCCGTCGGCCCGAATTCGTGCACTACCTGACGCGGCAGCGCTTCGACGATCCGCTGCTGATGCGCGACATGGGCGAGCACAAGCACAGCGTGATCGCGGTGCAGATACTGCCCTATGGCGACAACCGCAAGCTGGTGATCACGCAGGACATCACCAAGCTGGAAAACACCGAATCGATGCGCCGCGACTTCGTCGCCAACGTCTCGCATGAGCTCAAGACGCCGCTGACGGTGCTGACCGGTTTCCTGGAAACCGTGCGCGACCTGCCGGTTTCGGAAGAGGATCGCCGCCGCTATATCGACATGATGCTGGTGCAGTCGATGCGCATGCAGAGCATCGTCGAGGACCTGCTGGCGCTGGCCAAGCTGGAGAGCGATGCGCAGCCGCCGGGCAACGACATGGTGGCCGTGCAGGCGATGGTGGCGCACCTGATGCATGATGCCGAGGCGCTGTCGCAAGGCCGGCACAAGATTGCGGCCGAGATCGACCCCACGGTGGGATTCCGCGGCGCCGAGACCGAGCTGTTGTCGGCGCTGGGCAACCTGGTGTCCAACGCAGTGCGCTACACGCCGGAAGGTGGGCGCATTTCGCTGCGACTGGGCTGGGAAGAGGGCCATGCCGTCTTCTCGGTAGCCGATACCGGCCTCGGCATCGGCGCCGAACATATCCCGCGGCTGACCGAGCGCTTCTATCGCGTCGACCGCAGCCGCTCGCGCGATACTGGCGGCACCGGACTGGGCCTGGCCATCGTCAAGCACGTGCTGTCGCGCCACCATGCCGACCTGCGCGTGACCAGCGAGGAAGGGCGCGGCAGCGTGTTCCGCATCATCTTCCCGCTGGAGCGCAGCGTGCGCACCCTGAGCGACGCGTCCGCCGCCGTGCCGGCATCGCCGCAGGCACCGGATTCGTCACGCCGGGCCGCCTGAGCGGTTTGCCTCACCGGTCCGCCAAAGCAACAAGCCCCGCCGCGGCGGGGCTTGTTGCTTTTCGGCAGGGATTCACGGATTGCCGCCGAACATCACCAGCATGTCGTTCTGGCTGACACGCGGATGCTTGGACCGCGTCTGCTTGCGCACGTAGTTGCCGTCCGGCTGCATGATCCACGCGGAAGCATTGTCGCGCAGGTGGACCTGCAGGCTTTCCTTGATCACGCGCGCCTTCAGCGCCTTGTCCAGCACGGGGAAGGCCACCTCGACGCGGCGGAACAGGTTGCGATCCATCCAGTCGGCGCTGGACAGGTACAGCACCTCTTCGCCGCCCGCGCGGAAATAATAGACGCGATGGTGTTCCAGGAACCGCCCGACGACCGAACGCACCGAGATGTTCTCGGACATGCCCGGCACGCCCGGCATCAGCGCGCAGACGCCGCGTACGATCAGGTCGATCTTCACCCCCGCGCGCGAGGCCTTGTAGAGCTCGTCGATGATCGACGCCTCCAGCAGGGCATTCATCTTGGCGATGATCCGGGCCGGCTTGCCGGCGCGCGCGTTGCGGGCTTCGGCGCGGATATGCTCGACCAGGTTGGTCTGCATGGTGAACGGCGACTGCCACAGGTGGTTCAGCCGGATCGTGCCGGCGGTGCCGGTCAGCAGCTGGAACACGTGGTGCACGTCTTCGCAGATCGCCTCATCGGCGGTCAGCAGCCCGAAGTCGGTATAGAGGCGCGCGGTGCGCGGATGGTAGTTGCCCGTGCCCAGATGCGCATAGCGGCGCAGCTTGACCTGCTTGGCCTTGGGGCCGGTCGGCTCGCGCCGCACGATCAGCAGCATCTTGGCGTGGCACTTGTGGCCGACCACGCCGTAGATCACGTGCGCACCGGCCGATTCCAGCCGCTCGGCCCAGTTGATGTTGGTCTCTTCGTCGAAGCGCGCGAGCAGTTCCACCACCACGGTGACTTCCTTGCCGTTGCGCGCGGCGGTCATCAGCGCTTCCATCACCAGCGACTCGTTGCCGGTGCGGTAGACGGTCTGCTTGATCGCGACCACGTTGGGATCCGCGGCCGCCAGCTGCAGCAGGTCGAGCACCGAGCTGAAGCTCTCGTACGGGTGGTGCAGCAGCACGTCCTGCTGGCGCATCACGTCGAACATCGACATGCCGCTGGCGAAGGCCTTCACGGGCGCCGGCACATAAGGCGGGTACTTGAGGGCGGGGCGATCGACCATGTCGGGGATCTGCATCAGCCGCACCAGGTTCACCGGGCCGGAGACACGGTACAGGTCCTGCTCGCTCAGGCCCGACTCCAGCAGCAGCCGGCGCGCCAGCGGCATCGGGGTATCGGAGGACACCTCCAGCCGCACCGTGTCGCCGAAATGGCGCGTCGGCAGTTCGCCCTGCAGCGCTTCGCGCAGGTCGGTGATTTCGTCTTCGGAAACGAACAGGTCGGAGTTGCGCGTGACACGGAACTGGTAGCAGCCGTGCACCGCGATCGCCGGGAACAGCTCGTGCACGAAGCCCTGCATGAACGACGACAGCATCACGAAGCCGAACGGGTAGCCCGACAGCTTCTCCGGCATCTTCACCACGCGCGGCAGCGCGCGCGGCGCCTGCACGATGGCGAGATCGGCCTCGCGGCCGAAGGCATCCTTGCCGGACAGCTCCACCACGAAATTCAGGCTCTTGTTGAGCACGCGCGGGAAGGGGTGGGCGGGGTCCAGCGCGATCGGCGTCAGCACCGGTGCCAGCTCGCGCTGGAAGAACTCGCGCGCCCATTCGCGCTGCGCGTCGGTCCAGGTCGTGGTCAGGTGGAAAAAGACACCTTCTTTTTCAAGAAGTGGAAAAATGGTGTTCTGCAGCATGTCATACTGCGAAGCAACAAGCCGCTGCGTGCGCTCGGTGACAAGCTGGTAAGCCTGCTGGAAGGACAGTCCGTCCGGCGTCAGCCCCGACGCGTTGTCGCGCATCTGTTCCTTCAGGCCCGCCATGCGGATTTCAAAGAACTCGTCCAGGTTGCTGGACACGATGCAGATAAACTTCAGGCGCTCCAGAAGCGGTACCTTGGGGTCCGCGGCTTGCGCCAGCACGCGGGCATTGAATTCCAGAATGCCCAGCTCGCGATTGAGCAGCGTGCTGGACGGTGTCGTCGACATGGTCATGACCTTCTTTTGGTAATGTGGCGACTTTTCCATAGAATCGTGTCACTTTCATGACAGTTTGATTTTGTCATGAGGATGACATGACAAGGACATATTTTTCCGGGGCGCGAGCGCCGGCACCGGGGCACCCGGCAGTGCCCCGGCCGAGCCACGCAACATCCAAGCGAACCAGCCCTCCAGGCACACGATGAACGACACTCCACACCTGCTCGCCGCCGTCGACATGGGCTCGAACAGCTTCCGCCTGATGATCGGGCGGGTGGACGAGACCACCACCGCCAATGGCCCGGCGAGCCAGATCTTCCAGGTCGACGCCCTGCGCGAGCCGGTGCGGCTTGCGGCTGGCCTGACGCCCGACAAATACCTTGACCAGCCCGCGCGCCGCCGCGGCATCGATGCGTTGCGGCGCTTCGGCGACCGCCTGCGCGACTTCGCACCGAACCAGGTGCGCGCGGTCGCCACCAATACGCTGCGCGTGGCCAAGAACGCGTCGGAGTTCCTGATCGAGGCCGAGAACGCGCTCGGCTTCCCGATCGAAGTCATTGCCGGGCGGGAAGAAGCGCGGCTGATCTACCTGGGTGCCTCGCACGATGCGCCGGCCTGCCAGGGCAACCGGCTGGTGGTGGACATCGGCGGCGGCTCGACCGAATTCATCATCGGCAGCGGCTACCAGTCCAAGCTGATGGAGAGCCTGTACATCGGCTGCGTATCGCACAGCCGGCAGTTCTTCCCCAGTGGCAATGTCGACGAATACGCGATGAAGCAGGCCGAGCTGGCCGCGCGGCGTGAGATCCAGGTGCTGGTGCGCCAGTACCGCGCCGCCGGCTGGGAGCAGGCGGTCGGTTCGTCGGGCACGGCGCGCGCACTGGCCGAGCTGATCGAGCTCAACGGCATGAATGACAACCCGGCCGACCATGGCATCACGCGCGAAGGGCTGGAGCGCCTGAAGCGCGCGCTGGTCAAGGCCGAGAACACCAACCGGGTCAAGCTCACCGGCCTGAAGGCGGACCGCATCCCGGTGCTGCCGGGCGGGTTGTCGATCATGCTGGGCGTGTTCGCCGAACTCGACATCGACCGCATGGATGTGACCGACGGCGCGCTGCGCCTGGGCGTGCTCTATGACCTGCTGGGGCGCAGCCACCACGAGGATATGCGCACCGTCACGGTCGATCAGTTCATGCGCCGCTACGGCGTCGACCGCGCCCAGGCAGGGCGCGTGCGTGGCAGCGCGCAGGCCCTGCTGTCACACTTCCCGGATCCCGCCAATGAACGGCGCGAAGACAACCTGGCGCTGCTGGGCTGGGCCGCCAGCCTGCATGAGATCGGCATGTCGATCTCGCACAGCGGCTACCACAAGCATTCGGCGTATATCGCCACGCATGCGGACATGCCCGGCTTCTCCAAGACCGATCAGGCGCGCCTGGCCACGCTGTTGCTGGGGCATGCGGGCAAGCTCGGCAAGCTGTCGGGCAGCGGCAAGTTCGTCGACTGGCGCATGCTGTTCAGCCTGCGCCTGGCCTTCGTGCTGTGCCGGCGCCGTTCGGACGTCGGGTTGCCCGATATCCGCGTCAGCCAGCTGGCCGAGGCGCTCGACGAGGGCTTCGAGGTGCGCCTGCCCAAGATGTGGATCGATGCCAATCCGCTGATCGAATACAGCCTCGCCCAGGAGGCCGACGAATGGCAGCGGATCGGCAAGCGCTACAAGGTCATCTACGACTGACGCGCGGCTGAGCGCGGAGGAAGGGGGCCGCCGCTCAGGCGGCCTGGTTCAGCCGGCCTGGTTAAGCCGGTTTGGTTCAGCCGCCCTGGGTCAGGCCGAGGAAGTGGCGGGCATAGCGCGGGTTCATGTCGTTCACGCGCAGCAGTGTCAGGAAGTCGGCCACGTTGAAGTCCGGATCCCAGGCCGGCTGGCCGCAGATCTTCGCCCCGAGGCGCAGGTAGCCCTTGATCAGCGCGGGCGGCTCGACCTCGAGCTGCTGGTTCAGGTCCTCGACCGGCAGCGGCAGGCGCGGAAAGGCGTGGTATTCGATCGGTGCCAGGTAGCGCTCGCTGAACAGCCGGTGCAGGCTGGCCGCATAGTGGCCGCCGTCGCTCATCGGCACGCTGGCGCAGCCCAGCATCGACTCGATGCCCCAGCGCTGCAGGTACTCGCCCAGCCCGCCCCACAGCGCCATGATGACGCTGCCCGAGCGGTAGTCGCGGTGCACGCAGGAGCGGCCCAGCTCCAGCATCTTGGGGCGCAGGTGGGAAAGGCGCACCAGGTCGAATTCCGATTCCGCGTACAGGCAGCCCAGGCGCTTGGCCTGGTGCGGTGGCAGCACGCGGTAGGTGCCGACCACACGCAGCGTGGCCATGTCGCGCACGATCAGGTGGTCGCAGTAGGCATCGAACATGTCGATGTCCAGCTCGGGCACCGAAGACGTCAGGCGCGCGCCCATCTCTTCGGCGAACACCTTGTAGCGCAGGCGCTGCGCCTCGACTACTTCGTCCTGGTGGCGCGCCCACGCCACGCTGAGAGCAGGCGACTCACTTGCCTTATCCGATTGGCGATGAAGACGGCTCCGCGCCGTCTGGCCACCGAGGCCATTGGGCAAGGAGTCGAAAAGCGGCTGGGTCGGCGTGGGGAGGTCTCGCATCAGTATGTCCTTTTGGTGACGAAACTGTTGCGATGCAATGTAGTGAGGCGCGGTGACAGTGCCGTGACCCGCCGATGACGCTTCCGTGACGTCCGCCGGGTTGCCGGTGCCGGTGGCGATGTTGCACGGCCGGACTGGTTCTGGGGACGGGGCTGCCGGCGCGCCGGCGGGTTGGCGGGGACGATGGGGATCCGACGGGCAATCCATGGGAAATCTCCGTGACACCTGCAGTCGATGCCCATGCCTGGCATGGCTAGGGCGGCGCGGCCAGGGGGCGGCGCCGTAGCGACTCTAGGGAGCGGAGATTCCGGCTGCCATCAGCTATTTCAGATTTTGCAGGCGCAATGATGCCGGCCATGCCACGGCCTGCGGCCGGCTCGCGCGAGCCGGCTGCGCATGGCGAAGTCGGAAATGCCTGGGCTGCGTCAGAGGAATTCGGGGTTGATGACGGCACGCAGCACGGTCTGCGCCTCGCTTTCGCGAGTCCGTCCAGTCAGCCACCAGATGCCTGCCTTGCGCACGCTCCAGTCCATCTCGTTGCCGGCCAGAAGCAGGCTGGCGACGCGGCCGATCCATGGCTGGTGCCCGACCACCACCACGTGCTCGGTGCGTTCGGGCCATTGGACCGCGGCGAGGACCGCGCTGACGTCGGCGCCGGGGGCTAGCGCCTCGACGATCTGCGCGTCACCTGTCAGCGCCGCCGCCGTCTCGCGGGTGCGTACGGCGGGGCTGCACAGCACGCGGGTATCCGCCGGCAGATGCGCGCGCAGCCATCTGGCGGAGGTCTCCGCCTGCTTGCGGCCCCGGCGCGTCAACGGCCGCTGCAGGTCGGCGTGGCGGCTCAGGCTGAGGGCGTCGGGGAGGTCTTCGGCTTCGGCGTGGCGCCAGAGGATCAGGTTCATGTCGGGCGTGGCGGTGGTGATGCTTCGAGTATGGTGAAGCTGCCTGACTGGCGCAAGCGGGCGCGAGCGGACGGCCAGGTGCCGTCAATGACCGTAAACGAAATCGGGCCGCCCGTCGGGCAGCCCGCAAGTGTGTCCGGGCGCGGTGTCAGCTGCATGACAGCGCGTCTGCGACGCCCCGGAATCCACTTGTAACGGCGGGAGCGGCAACTCCGGCCGTGCGAAGACTCAGGACTTGTGGCGGAAGTTGATGCGGCCCTTGGTCAGGTCGTAGGGCGACATTTCCAGGGTGACGCGGTCGCCGGCCAGGATGCGGATGCGGTGCTTCTGCATCTTGCCCGAAGCGTATGCCCAGATTTCCACGCCGTTTTCCAGCGTGACACGATAGCGGTTGTCAGGCAGGGCTTCCGACACCACGCCGCCAAATTCAATGAGTTCTTCCTTAGCCAATCTGTTTTCCTTTCGGCAGCCCGCGAAGGCTGGGTTTGGTTATCAAAAATTCCGATCCGGTTCGGTCGGCCAGAGGCACGGCGCAGAACCGGCGCAAAACCGACGCACATTCGCCATGGCTGGCGAACCGCGCCATTGAAGTCGGTCGGGGCAGGCGCACGCGGACATTGCCGCGCGGCGCCACGCGTGGCGCCAGATACTCGATCCATACCGGTCGCGCTTCGGCCAGGCGCATGCGGATTGCCTGGCGTGGACGCTGCCGGTGACGGCCTGGGCGGCCGTTCGCTACGCGGAGCAGGGCGGGCAGGTGTACCCGGTGGTTCGCCAGTTCTGGTGTCGCCGCGGAAGGCCCGCGCCGGCTGCTGCTGAACGCTCGCAAGAGCGCGCTGGTGAGAACGCCCGGTTACAGGGATGCACGGACACCCCGGGGCTACTTGCTCCGGTATTGTATCACGTACGCAGTTGCAGCATTGCCCCCGTGGCACTGCAAGCCGTCGGGGAACTCGCGTGGTGCGTCTCGCATCCTGGTGATGCATGATCCACTCCGTGTGGCCCGCGTAGCTTGGTATTTGTCCGGTATGAGCTAGAACTAACTCGTACGGCCGGCCGGAGTCGGCGGGGCCGGAATCTCGCAAGGAGAAGACTGCCATGGAACTCCATCTGGACTCGCACCGCTACGTCCGCTGTACGCCGGACTGGCGGGCCGCCGTGGTGGCCGGGCTGATCGCCGGCGCGGTCTACATGGTGCTGGAGCTGCTGACGGCGCGCTTCCTGATGTACCAGGGCGCCTGGGGCACGGTGAAAATGGTGGCGGCCATTATCCTCGGCCGCGAAGCGCTTTCCGCCGATGCCTTCAACTGGACCGTGGTGCTGTCGGCCGGCACGGTCCATTTCGCGCTGTCGATCATACTTTCGGCGGTGCTGGCGATGATCTTGTCGTCATTCCGGCTCGATTCCAGCATGGCGCTGGCGTCGCTGGTCGGCATCGTGTTCGGCGTCGCGGTCTACCTGGTCAATTTCTATGTATTTGGCCGCTATTTCAACTGGTTCGACGAGGCACGCGGATGGGAAAGTCTGTTCGCCCACGCACTGTTCGGGCTGGTTGCGGCCGATGTGTATTGCAACCTCGAGCGGCGCCGCGCCGACACCGCTGGACCGCAGCCGGGCTGAAATCGCTGGCCCCGTCCTTCGCGCCAGCCGTCTACAACTGGCTGGCGTTTTCGGCTAGCCCATCTGGTTGATATGACGTTCGGCACCCTCGCACTACGCTAGAGGCAACCGACCACAGCGGCCGCCGCCAACGCGCCTTGCGGGCGGCCACACCGGAGTGCCCATGCGGGTCGCAATCGTCAGTACCGAGACTACCGGGCTCACGCCAGCGGACGAGCCTGTCAGCATCGGCCTGCTGCTTGTCGAAGTGGCGCCGAGGGTGGGCAGTCTCGTGCGCGAAATCACTGACTATTACGGTTCGCAGGAGCCCGCCGTGCCGATCAGCGAGGCTGCTACGGGCATGCACGGCCTGACCGCCGAGATGCTGCGCGGGCAGCGTTTCGACGTCGGCGCGATCCGCGCCATCGTCGAAGATGCCGACGTGCTGGTCGCCCACGGCGCTGAATTCAATGTCCGGATGCTGGAAAAAGTGCTGCCCGACATACAGCGCAAGCGCTGGCGCTGCTCGGTGCGCCAGGTGCGCTGGTCTCAGTATTTCCATGCGCCCAACCACAAGCTCGATACGCTTTGCGAACACCTGCGCATCTTCCGGCCGCGGCCGCAGATCGCGCTGGATGACTGCCTGGCGCTGTCCAAGCTCTTGTTCCAGCAGATGGGGGCAGTAGGCCAGGCCACGCCGATGGGCTTTCTGCTGGCGCAGCCGGACTATGTGTCGCGGGCTGTCGCGCAAGGGGTGGCGGCTTCCGCGGCCAACGTGGTGCCGCCACCGCCTGTATCGCCGCAACGCGAGGGTGTCCCCGGTTGGCAGCCGCAGGTGGATGAACAACCCGGCGGCTTCAGCCGCGGTCTTGTCCTGGCCGCCGTGGTGCTGTTGTTGACCGCTGCCGCGGTGATCTGGCCGGACATGATGCCGAGGTGGTGAGCAAATGCCGGAGGAGGGCAAAGTGCGGGGGCGAAAAAGAAAAACGGCCTGGACATTGCTGTCCAGGCCGTGTTCCTTAAAGCCAAAACTGGTCGGGGCGACATGATTCGAACATGCGACCCTCTGATCCCAAATCAGATGCGCTACCAGGCTGCGCTACGCCCCGAAGCCAAAGATTGTAGCGCGCGCGGGTACTGTCGGTCAATCAGGCGTAGGCGGCACATGTTGGGATTCGGCCAGTCCACGGGCGCGCTCCTCCTTTTGGCGGGGACGCTTTGGCTTGACTTGGGTTTGCGCGCTGCGATAATCCGCACACCGCTTAAGTCCGGCCGGCGTGATGTTGGGGATGCTGGTTTGCAGATTCCTTCCGGACTGACCTGATCACCATAACAAGAACGGCGCTCCCTTTCCGGGCGAGCGCCTCGGCGCGTTGGCGTTGCCGCTGGCAACGCCACGGCGTCCCGACACAGGATATGCGGCAATCGATGACAACGGTCCGGCACAGGACCGGCATAAGAAAGGGAAAGACGGCGCCTAGCGGAGCGCCGTTTGTTGCCCTGGACGGGAATGAAGATGTTTCAGTCGCATATTGTTGTGCTCATCGCAGGGCTGTTTGCCTTGCAGATGGCGGTGGTTTGTGTCGTATTGCGTCGGTCCGCGGGCATGGGCCGCAGCGGCCTGACGTCATGGGCGCTGGGCAATGTCGCCGGGGCGATCGCCTCGGTGCTGGCTGCGGTGCAGGGCACGCGCCCCGCGTGGCTGATGCCGGAGGCAACCGACCTCGCGTTGCTGGCTGCGCTCGCCTCGGTAACGATCGGAGCGCGGCACTTTGCCGGTCGCTCCGGCAGGGCCGGGTTGCTGCTGGGAACCTGCCTGGCTGCCTCGGTCGGCGTGGCGTGGCAGATGGTGGCGCCTGGCTACCCCGATGCGCCGCTGACCGGACTGGAGATGGCGCCGCTGCTGACGGCATGCCATATCGCCTTGCTTCTCGACGTCACCCGCAGCATCGGCCCATCGGTGCGAACCGCTCGGGGCATCGGGCGCCTGGCCGCCGCTTCGCTGGTGCTGATTGCCATGGCCGTGGCCGCGACCAATGCGTGGACCATGGCATTGCCGGTTGCCGCGCTGGTGCGGGATGGCGCCTGGCCGCGGCCATTGCCGTGGGATGGCGAACTGGCGATGCTCAACGTCATTGCGCTGGTCGGTCTCTCGGTCAGCTTTGCGCTGCTGGCGCACGACCGGCTGCGGCGCATGCTGGAGTGGCGCGCACGGCATGACGACCTGACCGACGTACTGCTGCGCGGCGCCTTCTGGGAAGCGCTCGAACAAGCCTGCCTGCACGCCGAGCGCCAGCGCAAGGCGTTGACGGTGGCCTTTGTCGACCTGGACCACTTCAAGGCCATCAACGATGTCTACGGCCACCTGGCCGGCGACAGCGTGCTGCGGCATTTCGCCGGGTTGCTGCGCCGTGCCAGCGGCCCGCACGACGTAATCGGGCGCCTTGGGGGCGAAGAATTTGCCATCGTCATGCCCGATACCGGGATGGAAAGCGGCCGCCTGGCCTGTATGCGGCTGGCAACCGCCGTGCGCGCCAGCCCGTGCCCATCCGAGCCCGATGCGATCGCCTACACCGTCAGCATCGGCCTGGCCACGCGCAACCCCGGCGAGGGCGCCGACGCGCTGATGCGCCGCGCCGACCGCGCCTTGTATGACGCCAAGCTCAAGGGCCGCAACGGCGTGTCGATGCATCCGGTTGCCGGCAATCATGCGTCGGCGGCGGGCCGCTACGTCACCCGCGACAACGAGCGCATGGCGTCCTGAGCGCCGCGGACCCGCACTGCCGCCCGGCGCTGCGGTAGAATGCTCGCCTTCGCGTCCTTAGCTCAGTTGGATAGAGCACTCGCCTTCTAAGCGAGCGGTCAGAGGTTCGAGTCCTCTAGGACGCGCCATTGCCACCATTTCCCGGCGTTGGCGAGTAGTTTAGCGGTGTGTCCCGATGGTCAGCAGGTGCTGCAGGACAACAGAAGGACAACTATCGAGCGACAGCCGCGGCAACGGGTTTGCACCCGGACTTCGCCCAGTGTCCACGGACGACAAAGGCTTGCCGGCGCCGTTCGGCTGATGATCTCCGCCTCATGTGGCGGATGCTCCCGGCGCACTCGCCACGTGACCGCTTAAGCCTCTGGCACCGACTCGCTCGGATGCAACGGCAATATGCCAACCGACAGGCATACACTGTTGACGTGTGACCGGTTGGCCCAAACCACGATGAACACGATTCAACTTGAATCGATCCTTACTTGCCCACAGTGTGGTTTCGCAAGGAGGGAAGTCATGCCTGCGAATGCTTGCCTGTTCTATTACGAGTGTGGCAACTGCGGCGCACTGCTGCGGCCGAAACCCGGTGATTGCTGCGTGTTTTGCTCCTACGGAACGGTGAAGTGCCCATCGATCCAACAGCAAAGAGGATGCTGCCACTGACCGGTAGAAATGCGAGCACTAGGGATTTTCATGAGTGGCAGAGGCTGAGCCGGTCGACTCAACTACTGCGACCCATGCTCTTGCCTGATGGCCATTAGCATCATGATTGCAGCAACACCAAGGGATGAGGAAAGCCAAAGCGCCTTGGCTCCGAAAGCATCCAGGCAGATGCCAAAGAGCCATGGCGCAAGGGCCTGGGCTACGCGAGCGGGAACCATCAAAATTCCCTGTCGGTGGCCATAGCCATCGGGGCCAAAGATCACGAGCGGCAGGGTTCCCTTGGCGATCGTGAGGATGCCATTGCCTGCGCCATGCAGGACCCCAAACAGCGCTGCAGCAGGCGCTCCGGCAACGCCGAACGCGATGGCACCGGCGGGGTGAAGGGCAGCGGCGATGCGGGCGGAAAGGAGTGGATGGATCTTGCGTAGCAGGCCGAACTCCAATATGCGGGCACTCACTTGGGCGGGCCCGATCAGCGCACCGACCATCACAGCAGTTGCCAATGTCGCTCCGCCTGCCTGCAGCAATCGCGGCAGGTGTGCAGCCATGGCGGTGCTGATGAACCAGGTCGCGGCGAAGACAAAGGCGAGTGCGAAGGAGGCAAGCCGCTGAGACGGCGCGCCGTCGCCAGCAGCCTGCGACGATGTGGCTTTGGCCGGTGGCGGCTCAATTGCCGTCCTGCGGGGCATGCCGAGATTGAGCGCCAGCCCCAGGGTCAGATGCAGCGCGGCCCAGGCAAGACAGGCGCCTCGCCATCCGATGTGCGATTCCATGAAGGTCGACAGGGGCCAGCCGACCGTACTGGCGAAGCCGGCGATCAGGGTGATGCCGGTGATCGCGCCGCGAGAACGATTTCCGTACAGCGCGACGAGCGTAGCAAAGGCAGCTTCGTACAGGCCTGCGCCCATTCCGATACCGAGAATCAGCCACGCGGCGAACAGGCCAACGACGCCTTGGGCGACGCCAAGGCCGGCCAGTCCCGCAGCAAAAACGAGACTGGTAGCAACCAACACCCGGCGCCCGCCGGTGCGGTCGATCATCCTGCCCGCGGAGGGGCCGATCAGCGCCGACACGATCAGCGCGGCGCTGAACGCCGCGAAGATCGTGGCCGGTGCTACGCCGAGATCGCGGGACATGGGCGTGGCCAGCATGGCCGGCAGATAGTAGGTGGAGCCCCATGCCAGCGTCTGGGCAACCCCCAGCCTGGCGATCACACTGGTCGTCGGCTCCATGGCCATCCCGTTTTTTTGTTATTCGACTTCGCCGCTATCCGTGTCGCTGACCTGCGCATCCCGCTCATGGCTCATAGCTGCAGCAGCGAGGGAGGTGACGTTCGCCGGCGCCGCATCCTTGCGCTCGCTGTAGCGATCCGTCAGGTAGTCGCTGCGATCGCGCACCAGCAGCGTGAACTTGTACAGTTCCTCCATCACGTCGACCACCCGGTCATAGTAGGACGAGGGCTTCATGCGGCCGTTTGTGTCGAACTCTTGGTACGCCTTGGCGACCGACGACTGGTTCGGAATCGTCACCATGCGCATCCAGCGCCCCAGCACGCGTAGCGCGTTGACCGCGTTGAACGACTGCGAGCCGCCGCAGACCTGCATCACGGCGAGCGTGCGCCCCTGAGTCGGTCGGATGGCTCCCATCTCAAGGGGCAGCCAGTCGATCTGGTTCTTGAAAACCGCGGTCAGCGTGCCGTGCCGCTCGGGGCTGCACCACACCTGGCCTTCAGACCACTCCGAGAGCCTGCGTAGTTCGACCACTTTGGGGTGATCCGCGGGGACGCTGTCGCACACCGGCAGGTCATGCGGATCGAACACGCGAGTCTCCGCGCCGAAATGCTGCAGGATCCGCTCGGCTTCCTGCACGAGCAGGCGGCTATAAGACGTTTCGCGCAGCGAGCCATAGAGCAGCAGGATGCGCGGCGGATGCGTGCTGACGCGTGGCGGTTGCAGCTTGTTCAGGTCCGGGCTATCGAGCACGGCCGGGACGACATTGGGCAGATCCACGGTCATTTGACCCTCCGTCCTTGCGCGTCGATGACGACTTCGCCATCCTCCTTGATGAAGGCGTTTTGCTGGGGCGCGGATAGGATCTCGAGCACGACTTCCGATGGCCGGCACAGCCGCACGCCAAGCTCCGTGATGACGAACGGCCGGTTGATCAGGATCGGATGGGCCAGCATCGCATCGAGCAACTGCTCATCGGTCACGGATAGATCGGACAAGCCCAGTTCGGCGTAGGGAGTGCCCTTCTCGCGGATGGCTTCACGAACCGCGAGGCCCGCATCGCTAATCAACTGCTGCAACGTCTGCCGGTCAGGGGGCGTGCTCAGATATTCGATGACATTCGGCTCGATACCCGCATTGCGGATCATGGCCAGCGTGTTGCGCGAGGTGCCGCATGCGGAGTTGTGATAGATGGTGGCGGACATGGCGATTCGTGGAATTGGATCGTGTCTGGTTGCGAGCAGTGGAATAAGGATTCCAACCAAGGCGGCAAGCGTGGCGCCCAGGCTCCCGTTTGCGTCAGTCCGCCTGGTGCTCGCCGGATGCCTCGATGACGTTGGGGTGGCCGTGTGGTAGCGCACGCGGTTCCAGCAGCCGGTGCAGCCCCAGTCCGATGGCCGCGCCGAGACACTGCGCCAGCATGAAGCCCGGCACGCTCGCCGGTGCGATGCCGGCAAAGCTGTCGCTGAACATGCGCCCGAACGCGGCGGCGGGATTGGCAAACGATGTGGATGCGGTGAACCAGTATGCCGAGCCGATATAGGCCGCCACCATGGCGGAGGCGCGCCCGTTCGGCGCGCGCAGAATCACCAGTAGCAGTCCGGCGGTCGCAACGGTTTCAGCAATCCATTGCCCAGGACCGCTGCGGACCTTGGTGGAAAGCTGCAGGATCGTCATGTCGAACATTGCATGGGCGAGCCACGCTCCGAGTACCGCACCCGCGAGCTGGGCGCCGATGTACGGCAGCAGCGCCGCGCCAGGCAGCTCACCCCGCGCCACCATCACCGCGCTGACGGCTGGATTGAAGTGCGCACCGCTGATCGGGCCGAAGACCTCGATCAGGATATACAGACCACCGACCGTGGCGGCCGTGTTGGCCAGCAGGGCGATTGCGACATTGCCGCCGGCAAGCCGCTCGGCCATGATGCCGGAGCCGATGACGATGGCCAGCAGCAGCGCCGTTCCCAAGGCTTCGGCGCCCAGTCTGTTACGCAGATCGACCATGACGCTCAGCTTTGCGAGATACGGTTGAGGTGGTCCTGCAGTTCCGCATTGCTCAGCGTGTCGAGCGGCAGCGTCAGCAGTTGCAGCATGCGGTAGCCGATGGCCTGGCGGGTCAGCTCGAAAGCCTGCCGCTTCTTTTCGTCGCCGCCTTCCGCGTTCGACGGGTCAGGGTAGCCCCAATGCACCGTCACCGGGCTGCCCGGCCAATACGGGCACGCCTCTTCGGCGGCACTGTCGCACACCGTGATAACCACCCGCATCTCAGGGACGTTCTCGCCGACAAATTCATCCCAGCTCTTGCTGCGGAAGTCGCTGACGTCGACGCCGGCATTGCCAAGCACCTCGATGGCGAACGGATTGATGCGCCCGCTGGGCGAGCTTCCGGCGCTATAGGCGCGCACATCGCGGCCAAACTGATTGGCCAGATGGTTCAACATTCCTTCGCTCAGCACACTGCGAGCCGAGTTGTGGGTACACAAAATCAGTACGTTGGTGGTCATGGGGCGTACGAAATGGTTGGGGCGCGGCTCGGAATGCGCTACAGCAGTTTTCCGTGAGGTGACCCAGCCTTCAAGGCATTATCGGCTTCCATGTTTCGAATATAGTCGAAACATGGAAATTTAGAAAGTGAAATTTGTGGGACGAAGCGCTCAGGCCATACGGGGTGGTCAGCCCGCCATCAAAGAGGCCGTTAGGGACCTTTTTCTGATCCGGATTTCATGGTCACGGTATATCCGACCGCTATTGCCGGCGATACCGTGACGGTTGATGTCGCAGTAGAGGAGGGCAGCCGCAAGAGGTTTGCCGGTAGCCTCCGGCGCGGGGGAACCTCAGGTGCGGCGCACCGTCAGCGTGGGGCGCCGGCGCTGGCCGGTGCGCAGCGTACCGGGCGACACGCCGTGCCAGCGCATGAATGCCTTGTTGAATCCCGCCTGCGACTTGAATCCCAGCACACGCGCGATATCGCCCAGCGGCATGTCGGTGCTCGTCAGCAGCCGCCGGGCAATCGCGTCCCGCTCCTCGTCCAGCAGCAGGGCGAAGGACGTTCCGTGGTCCTGCAGGTGACGGTGCAGTGTGAACCGATGGACGGCAAACAATGACGCCAGCCGCGGTGCCGTGCATTCGCCCAGCAGCATCAGGTCCCGTATCGCCTGGCGGACCTGGCCTAGGAAATCCGGCCTGACGTGCGATTCCAGTTCGCCAAGGTAGCGAACCACGGACGACTCCAGCGCCTTGTCCGTTGCGCCGCAGAGCGCGTCGAGCGTGTCGGCCGGGAAGAGGAACTCATCGCGGGGCTGGTCGAACAGGACATGCGTCTTGAAGTGTGCCGTGTATGGCCCGATGCGCGTTGGTGACGGGCGGGACAGGTGAACCGCTGCCGGCGCCCATGACTTTCCAAGCAGCATCCGAAACATTTGCACATTGGCCGCCAGATACGCGCTGACGAGGTCGTCGCGTCCGGCAAACAAGCCAGGAATCTCTACCGAGAACGAGGCGAATCCCTCTCGCGTGGTGAGTGCAGTATCGATGCCCCGATACCAGATACGGCCATAGCGAAGGATGCCGTCTGCCGCGTCTTGCAGCGTGCGGGACGACAGCAGCAGCAGGCGCAACGGCCCGGCATTTTCCATATTGGCGCGGGCGCCGACCAGTATGCCGAGGTGCGGGCAGGCGGCCGCTTCCGCGGCATCCGCGAGGATGCGGGCGCAGATCGACAGCGCTACCGGGGCCATGGGCTCTTCCAGCGCGCCAGGTGTCACGCCATGGCGCCTGAGGATCGGCCACGGAGCCGTGCCGATTGACTCCAGCGCCTCGACCAGGCGCGCAAGCGTACCAATGGGGACGGAGCGAGTCTCTGGCTTCATGCGCTCAGGGTTTTCCCTGGTGTGTCATCAGTATTTGACGGTGTGACGGAAGGATAAACGAAATGCCAGCGCACCGTCCAGAATAGTGTCACCTCCAGGCCGTTCGTTTGGTCGAGGCGCTGCCCAAGACGAGTATTGGCAGGCTCAACAAGAAGGTGATGCGCGAACGGTTTGCCGCGGTGGGCACGGGAGAGCGATGGTCCGCATAGAAAACATGGACAGAGCGCTGCCGGGATTGCAGCGTCATTCGCGACCGTTTTCCCGTCAGAAGCTGAGCGCCACCGAGACGACTCCGATCTGGTCGTGCGCTGCAGGGTTAAACCAGTACACCGCGCAGGAGACGTGCTTGCCCTTCACCTGCGCAAAGACGCCACGCTGCAAATTCCGATCGTTGTCAGGCACGCGCGTGCGCTGGGCCGCCAGGCCCAGCCGCAGCCAGTCTCGCGGGCGCCAGGCCAGCTCGGTCCATGCGTAGACATACCCGGACGGCTCGGCGTCCGGCACGTACTCGAATTCGATATAGGCATCGGCATAGCGCCCTGTCAGCGTGGCCTCGAACCCGCCCACGACGCTGTGGGTGCTGCCGGTGACCACGCCCAGGATCGGCGTGAAATCAAGGCGCAAGGCGTCTCCCCAACCCAGGTTATAGCCGACGAAAAACGAGTACGCGTCCATGCCTTCGTAGTTGCTGCGCGCCTCCAGGTGCAAGGCGCCGCGCTTGGCGATGGCGATGCCGGTGACATAGGCTTCGCTGCCCTTCGGCAGGTTGAGATATGCCGAGACCCCGCCGCTCCATGCCGGCGCCTCCGCGGTCGTGGAGGGGGCGCTGTCATCGGCCGCGCGCGACGGCAGCGGCGCGGTTGCCGCGGCCAGCACCAGCCAGGTGGCAGCCAGTCGTAAAGCCGTGCCCTTGGCGCGCATGCTCAGCCCCCAAGCGCGATGATGGCCATGGTCAGCGCAATACCCACCAGCGTCATGACCACGCCCGCTATCCACCCGCCGAAGCCCGCATGGCGCCCCAGGGCGATGCCGGCCCCGAACAGCATCAGGATGGTCAGCACGCGCGAAACCAGCAGCGCCGTGGATAAGTCAGCGAAGACGATGAAGGGCAAGGCCACCGGGAAGGTGGCAATCACCACCAACAGGAAGATCCCGGCGGCCGCAAGGAAATCTTCCGGGCCTAGCGTAGGGCGCCCGGCCACGTTGGTGTTCCGTGCGATACGACTTCGTATCGATTCCAGCTCGGCGTCGTCGACCAGCGTGCGCAGGGCCGGCGAGAGCGCGTCGCGCAGGCGGCCGATGGCGTCAGCCGGGTCGCTGGCATTGCTCACCGCCTTGATCAGCGAAAGCCTGCGCCCGCGCTCGGTCAGCGTGCGCACCAGGTACATCACGGCATCGGCCAGCCCCCAGGCCAGGTTGCAGCCCAGCGCCGTGTAGAACATCGTACGCGGGGCATCCGCCGGCGCGTCGATGGCCGACACCGCCCCGACGAAGGTCAGGGCCATGAACAGGCCAAAGCACACCTCGCACACCCGGTCGACAGTGTCGAGCAGGCGCGGCCGCACTTCGGCGGATTGGGAATCGAGGGAAGTGGTCGACACTGGCGCGCCCCAGGCAGGCCTGCCCACGGTGGAGGTCTGCGACGATGCCCGGCCTGGCTGGCCGGTGCCAGGGCATCGTTCCTGCGGATCCCGGGCGGGCAGGTGCCTGGGCGAGACCGGACAACGAAAGCGGCGCCGCCGGATTGGGCAGGTGCCGCCGCCTTTACTGTAGGCAAGGATTCACACCGATGGTAGCGCCGCACACCCTTGACGTTGCATTTTTGCGCAAGCGGCGGTTGGCCCGCGCGGCTGGCAGGTACAGCAGTCTGCGGCCACCGATCTCGCTGTGCGGGATGTCGAGGGGTTAGAGAAAGCCGTCCTGTAGGGGGCACGTGCGGCCAGGGCCTGGATTCAAATACGCCGTATAACAACTTGCAGCACGCCGCGCACGCACGCTGGCCTATAGTCTGTCGGCCTGCAACCTCATCGGCCCGCGCTGGGCCGAGCCTCACCGGAGACAACGCGTGTCGACCACGGAAACCTATCTGATCGAATCCATCCGCCTCGCCATGGAAAACGTGCGGGAGCGCAATACCTGGCCCTTCGGCGCCGTTGTGGTCAGGGATGGCAAGGTGCTGGCGCGCGCGGTCAACGAGGTGGAGGCGACCTGCGATCCCAGCGCGCACGCCGAAATGCAGGCAGTGCGCGCCGCGAGCCGGGCGCTGGGCAAGCCCGACCTGAGCGGCTGCACGGTCTACGCCAGCGGCTACCCATGCCCGATGTGCCTGACCGCGATGTACCTGGCCGGCGTCGGGGCGGTCTACTACGCCTATTCCAACGATGATGGCGCCCCCTACGACCTCTCCGCGGAACGCGGCTATGTCGAACTGGCGCGGCCGATCGAACAGCGCGAGATGAAGGTCGTCTACGTGCCGGCGCGCGACGAGGGCCCCGACCTCTATGAGGCGTGGCGTGAAGGGCAGGATCGCTAGGGGCTAAGGAAACCGCGCCTTTTTCTCGCACCCCCCGATGCGCAATGCGGTTACGCGTGACCTTCAGATTTCTCCCGCGCCGCGTTGCGCAGGTGCAGCCGCAGGAAGTCGGCAGCCGCCTCCTGTTGTCCCGCCAGCAATAAATCGATGAGCTCCAGGTGTTCGCGGCAACGGCGCTCCGCCTGGTCCCGGTCGACCGCCTTGCGGTACTCCATCAGCCGGCGCAGTCGGTCGAGGCGGCGCAATCCTTCCAAAATAAAAGCGTTCCCCGAGCATGCGGCAATCGTCTCGTGCAGCCGGCTGTTGGCATCGAACAGCGCGGCGGGCGATGCGGTGCGGACGCCGCCGTCGGCGAGCGCTTCCTGCTCGGTCCGGCATTTCAGCAAGGCTTCGCGATCGAGCTTGAAGGTCGGCTCCAGGATGCCGGCGGCCTCGATCAGCAGCCGGTACCGGTAGCCCTGCTTGTAGGTCTCGGCCGAGGTCAGCACGGGCAGGAACGTCCAGCCGTGGCCGGGTAGCCGCTCGACCCAGCCCTCCTGCGCCATGCGCCGCAGGATCGCGCCGAGCTGGCCGCGCGTGATGCCGTACCGGCGCATCATCTCGTTTTCGGTAAAGCGGTCCGGCAACTGGCCGTTCAGCCGTTCCTCTGCGATCCGCAGGTATGTGGCTTCGCTGTCGTCGCCATCATCCCTGCCGGCGTGCGTGTCGTTCGCGGGCGGCGCAACGCCGCCTTCCGCCACGGCATAACCGCCGTCCGGGTGGGGCGTCACTACCGACTGCGTCGCCAGGCGGCGCAATGCCTCGCGCACCGGCGAGCGCGACACCCTGAACTGTTCTGCCAGCGCCCGCTCGGGCAGGCGCGTGCCCGGCGCAATGCCGGTGCTTGCAATGTGCTGGTGAATGTTTGCCGCGAGAACGTCGGCGAGCTGGCGGGCCATATGGCGCTGGGTCGGGATCTGACTGCCTGATGCTATCACATCCTGCGATTGGGTCTTTGATATTGCAAAAGACCTGATTCTTGTGCGTGCCTATGCAGGCGATGCGCCACTTTTTTTCCAATTCTCCGATCCGACCTTCCCGTTAGGTGTAAACGATAGCGGAATGGCGCTTGTCCTTGTCCGTCAACGGTTCGCGCCCTGTTTCCTGTCGCTTGGTCTTTTGTTTCGTTAAAAAACCCTTTGCATGGTAGTTTGATCAAATAAAATGCCATCCATCGCGCCGCTGGACCAGGCGCCATACTTCCCTGGAGATACATGTGCATCGGAGACAACTGCTACAGGCCGGCCTGTCAGTCATGGGTGGCTTTCCTTTTCTCAACGCCATCGCCGCCGGCACGCCGCCGGGAGGGTCGCAAGGAGGGCAGGTGAATCCAGACCTCATTCGCGGCGTCAGTGCCCCGGCTGTCGCGCCCCCGGCGGGAAGCTGCGACTGCCATGTCCATGTATTCGATGGCGCCAGGTTTCCGTTCGCGGCAAAGCGTTCCTACACGCCCGGCCCGGCACGGGTCGAGGACCTGGCGGCTTTCGAGCAGCGCATCGGCATCGACCGCATCGTGCTGGTCCAGCCGAGCGTCTATGGCTTCGACAATTCCGCCATGCTTGACGCGCTGTCGCGGTTGGGCGGCCGGGCGCGCGGTGTCGCCGTGATCGACCTGGAGAAGACCGGCCACGCCGAGCTGGCGGCCATGCACCGGCAAGGCGTGCGCGGCATCCGCCTCAACCTCGAAGTGAGCGGCCAGCGCAACCATGATTTCGCGCTGGCGCAGCTCAGGCGCGCCGAGCAGGTGGTCGGGCCGCTGGGCTGGGCGGTGCAGGTCTATGCCGATGTCGATGTCATCGCCGAACTGGCGCCCGGGATGGCGGCACTGAAGGTGCCGGTCGTGCTCGACCATTTCGCCGGCGTCAAGGCGTACCGCAAGGACGAGCAGAAGGCCGCGTTCGGGCAGGTGCTCGCGCTGGTGAAGGGCGGCAACGTGTACGTCAAGCTGTCCGCGCCATACCGCGCATCGCGCAGCGTGCCCGACTTCGACGATGTCAGCGCATTCGGCGCGGCGCTGATCCAGGCCCGCGCGGACCGCATGGTGTGGGCGTCGGACTGGCCCCATACGGGCAGCTCCGGCAACCGCACGGGCAACCTCGACCAGGTCGAGCCTTTCCGCAAGGAAAACGCCGGCCGCGCCCTCGATCAGCTTGCCAGCTGGGCGCCGGCGCCGGACCTGAAGCAACGCATTCTTGTCGACAACCCCGCACGGTTGTACGGCTTCACCCACCCCGCCATCTGACTGAGCTACATCATGCGAATCCTTGTTCTCCCCGGCGACGGCATCGGCCCCGAAATCGTGGCCGCCTCGATCGACGTACTCAGGCAGGCCGACAAGGCCTGCGACCTCGGCCTGCAGTTCGACTACGAAGATGTCGGCTTCGCCAGCCTCGAAAAACACGGCACCACGCTGCGCCAGGAAGTCCTGGACAAGGCCACCACCTACGACGGCGTCATCCTGGGTACGCAATCCCACGCCGACTATCCGCCGCCCGACCAGGGCGGGCGCAATATCTCCGCGGCGTTCCGCTGCGACCTGGACCTGTACGCCAACGTGCGCCCCTCGCGCTCGCGCGAGTTTCTGGGCAAGGGCGTGCGCAACATGGACCTGGTGATCATGCGCGAAGCGACCGAGGGCTTCTATCCCGACCGCAACATGTACGAGGGCTGGGGCGAGATGATGCCGTCGAAGGACATGGCGATCTCGGTGCGCAAGATCACCGCGCATTGCTCCGAGCGCATTGCCCGGCGCTCGTTCGAGCTGGCGATGAAGCGCAAGAAGCATGTGACCGCCATCCACAAGGCGAACAGCTTCCATATGACCGACGGCCTGTTCCTGCGCGAAGTGCGCAAGGTGGCGGCCGAATTCCCCGAAGTGAAGTTCGACGACCTGCTGGTGGATGCATCGACCGCGTACCTGGTGCGCGACCCGTCCCGCTTCGACGTCATCGTGGCCACCAACTTCTACGGCGACATCCTCTCCGACCTGGCCAGCGAGCTGTCGGGCAGCCTGGGCCTGGGCGGGTCGATGATGGCGGGCGATGCGCTGTGCTGCGCGCAGGCGCAGCATGGCTCGGCCCCCGACATCCAGGGGCAGGACAAGGCGAATCCCACGTCGATGATCCTGTCGGTCGGCATGCTGGTGCGCTGGCTCGGCGAGCGCCACATGAAGGCGAACTTCATTAACGCGGCGGACGCCATCGAGGCGGCGGTCGACAAGGTGTTGGCCAACCCGGCGACGCGCACGGCGGACCTGGGCGGCACCATGGGCTGCGCGGCCTTCGGCCGCGAGGTGGCCAAGGGCGTGGCGGCGGCCTGAGCGGCCGCATCTCTTTTCGGCGCAGCGGAGCAGCCCGCTGCGCCCGCCTTCCAATAGAACACAACGGAGACAGCATGAACGCGTTCAAGTCATGGCTGGCGGTCGCGCTCGCCAGCGTATCGGTCATCGGCAGCGCTGGCGCAACCAACGGTTACCCGTCCAAGCCGGTCAGCATCATCGTTCCCTTTGCGCCGGGCGGCGGCAGCGACAATGTCTCGCGCTATATCGCCACGCGGTTGTCGGACCGCACCAAGGCGCAGTTCGTGATCGACAACCGGCCGGGCGCCGGCACCAATATCGGCAACGAGGTTGCGGCACGGTCCACGCCCGACGGGCAGACCCTGCTGTTCGGGCAGGTTGCGCTGTCGATCAATCCCTTCGTCTACAAGAAGCTGCGCTATGACACCGAGAAGGACTTCGTCCCGGTGGTGCAGATCGCGACGTCGCCGACCGTGCTGGTGGTGACCAGGGAGTTTCCCGAGAAGGACCTGAAAGGGGTGATCCGCCATATCAAGGCGAACCCCGGCAAGGTCAACTTCGCCTCGGGCGGCAAGGGTACGTCGGTCCACCTTGCCGGCGAGCTGTTCCGCAGCATGATCCATGCGGACATGGTCCATGTGCCTTACAAGGGCAGCGGTCCCGCCGTGACCGACCTGATCGGCGGGCAGGTGCAGATGATGTTCGACACCGCGGCATCGGCGCTGCCGCAGCTCAAGGGCGGCAAGCTGCGCGCGATCGCTGTCACAGGGACGCATCGGCTGCCCGAGCTGCCGGACGTGCCGACCTTCGCCGAGGCTGGCCTGCCGGGGTTCGATGCGCCGGCCTGGTACGGCCTGCTGGCGCCGGCTGGCACCCCGAAGCAGGCCGTGCAGTTCCTCAATGCGCAGATCAATGAAATCCTGAAAGAGCCGGGCACCCGGCAACGGCTGGCGCAGCTGGGCGCCGAGCCGTCAGGTGGCACGCCGGAGGATTTTGCGCGCTTCATGCGCGGCGAGTCGGCAAGGTGGTCGACCGTCGTGAAGACCGCAAACGTTTCGGCGGATTGAGCTGGCGATCCTTGCGCGAGCGGGGCATCGTCGCAGTAAAGTGCGCAATATAGCTTCATAGTGCAAAAAGCCGCCATGGGGAGGTGCCGCGAGATCCTGCTATTGTTAGCTTGAATTTCGTAACAAGGGTTTACGCCCGGGCCGATCTTATTGCATTATATGATCATAAAAAACTATACTCGATTCATCGGGCGACACCGCGTCGGGTTCGCCCAACCCCCTTGCATGGAGATGTAGCATGAGCAACAAGACCCCTTCAGGCGCCGTTCTGCTGAAGCCGGAGACGCTGCCGGTCCACGAGCGTGGCGGTGGCGCACGCACGACGCCGCTGGTGTCACGCGAACTCGGCACCAGCAGCTTTATCACCGGCTACACCTCGTTCGATCCTGGCGTGGAAATCCCTTTCCACAGCCACAACTGCCAGGAGAGCGTCGTGCTGATGGAAGGCGAGGCGATCCTGGACATCGACGGACTCGAGTACCCCCTCAAGCCGCACGACGTCACCTTCATCCCGCCGAACGTGAACCACCGGTTCCGCAATGTCTCGGCGACCCGGCCGATGAAGATCCTGTGGATCTATGCGACGGTCGATGCAACGCGGACGCTGACGGAAACCGGGGCAACCAACCCCGTTGCCGCGGAACACGGCAAGCGCTGAGGCATCGCGCCGCAGCAAGCGGCACGCCTTCCGCGGCTTAACGCGCGAGAGGCGTGCATTCCATCCGTTTCCAACGGGCATTGCGCAGGTCTGGGCCGGCTGCATCAGCAGGGTCCAACGCGTTGCGCTTCATGACAAACGGGCAGTCGGCGCAGCAGTGCCTTGCTGCAAGAGGGCGGGGTTCGATAAGCCGCCCTGGCGACCGACATCCACGCCCCGATTACAACGACGCGAGACAGAAAATGCTGGTACTCCTCGGCTTCGGCATGATTGCCACGTTCATGTACCTGATCATGGCAAAGCGGATCACGCCGGTCGCAGCGCTGATCATCGTGCCGATCGTATTCGGCCTGATCGCCGGTGGCGGACTGGACCTTGGCAAGGCCATCGTCGCGTCCATCAAGACCGCGGCGCCGACGGCCTGCCTGCTGTTCTTCGCAATCATCTATTTCGGCATGATGATCGACGTGGGCATGTTCGACCCGCTGATCCGGCTGATCCTGCGCTTTGTGCATCACGATCCGGTGCGGCTGACCATCGGCACGGCGCTGCTGACGACGATCGTTTCGCTGGATGGCGACGGGTCGACCACGTTCATCATCGTCACGTCCGCGTTCCTGCCGATCTACCTCCGCCTCGGCATGAGCCCGTGGGTGCTGACCTTCATCGCGGCGACCGCGAACGGGATCCTCAACACGGTGCCCTGGGGCGGTTCCACCGCGCGCGCGGCTGCGGCGCTCAAGCTCAACCCGGTCGATATCTTCGTGCCGATGATCCCGGCCATTGCCGCGGCGATCGGTGCCTTGCTGGTGCTGGCCTATGTGCTGGGCCGCCAGGAGCGGGCACGTATCGGGACGATCGCGTGGAAGCCGCGGCAGCAGCAGGCAAGCGCCCCGGCACGCACGTTGAGTCCCGAGCCGGTACTCGCAACGGGGGGCGCGGCGACGGTCGGCATGGCCATGGCAGGGGCCGGCGGTGCCGGACCGATAGCGCTGGAGCGCCATGCCGCGCAGCCGGCGGTGACGGGCGGCACGGGCGATGACTTCTCGGTGCCGATCTCCGACGGCGGGCTGGTGCTGCACCGTCCGCATGCCAAGCCGCACCTGACCTGGCTGAACGCACTGCTCACGCTCGGGCTGATGACGCTGCTGGTGGTCGACGTGATCCCGTCGCCGGTGGTGTTCCTGCTTGGCGTGGCGATCGCGCTGGTCATCAATTTCCCCAAGGTCGCCGAACAGTCGGACCAGATCAAGTCGCACGCATCGAGCATAGTCGGCGTGGTCGGCATGGTGTTCGCCGCCACCGTCCTGACCGGCGTGCTGAGCGGCAGCGGCATGGTCGATGCCATGGCCCGCTGGCTGGTCAACGTGATTCCGCAATCGTGGGGTCCGCACATGGCGCTGGTGACGGGGCTGGTCAGCATCCCGATGACCTTCTTTACCAGCAACGATGCCTTTTTCTTCGGCGTGCTGCCGATCCTGGCGCAGACCGCATCGCACTTCGGCATCCCCCCGGAGGAGATGGCGCGCGCCGCGATCGTCGGCCAGCCGCTGCACCAGTCGAGCCCGCTGGTGGCTTCGTTCCTGCTGCTGGCAGGCCTGGCCAAGGTCGAGATCGGCGAACACGCACGCAAGACCATCTGGCGTGCGGTGCTGGTCGGCCTGGTGATGCTCGCGGCAGGCGGCCTGACCGGCGCCTTCGCGGTCTAGTTCAGCGCCGCACGGACACTACGCATCGATATCTGAAGTCTTTAGGAGTCTTGAAATGCCGCAGATCGCTCAGGCAAATGATCTAACCCGCTTCGGCACGGCTGTGCTGGAATCCCTGCACGTTCCCGCCGCCGATGCGCACCTGCTTGCAGACAGCCTGGTCGCCGCGGAACTGTGGGGGCATTCGTCGCACGGCATGCTGCGGCTGCCCTGGTACGTGGAACGCCTGCGCAGCGGCGTGATGTCGCCGGTGGCGGCGACCTCGCTGGCGGTCGATGCCGGCGCGATTGCGGTCATCGACGGCAACCACGGGATCGGGCAGGTGCTGACGGCGAAGGCCGTGGCGCTGGGCATCGAGCGCGCCCGCCAGCATGGCATCAGCGCCGTGGCCGTGCGCAATTCCAACCACTTCGGCACGGCGGCGTATTTCACGCGCATGGCCGCCGAGGCAGGGTGCGTCGCGATGCTCGCCACCAATGCCAGTCCCGCGATGGCGCCTTGGGGCGGCCGTGCCAAGAGCATCGGCACCAACCCCTGGTCGATCGCCGCGCCCGCCGGCCGCCGCGGCGTTGCCGTGATGGACATCGCCAACACGGCGGTGGCGCGCGGCAAGATCTACCTGGCCGCCGAGCGTGGCGTGCCGATTCCCGACGGCTGGGCCGCCGATGAGAACGGCGTGCCGACCACGGACGCGAATGACGCGATCCATGGGCTGATCCTGCCGATGGCGGGGCACAAGGGCTATGTCATCTCCTTCATGATGGACGTGCTGGCCGGCGTGCTGACCGGCAGCCACTTCGGCGCGAACGTGGCCGGGCCGTACGAGGCCAATCGCCAGAGCGGCTGCGGGCACCTGCTGCTGACCATCGATATCGAATCGATGATGGTGCCCGAGGAGTTCGAGCGGCGCATGGAGACGCTGATCGATGAAGTGAAGAACGTGCCGACCGCGCAAGGCGTGCAGGAAATCTTCTTCCCGGGCGAGCTGGAAGACCGCAGCACCAGCCAGCTCAGGGAAGCCGGCATCACCATTGCAGACAACACCTGGCAGAGCATGGCAAAGCTCGCCGCCGATACCGGCGCGGCACTGCCGCCCTCGACCATTGCCTGACCATTGCCTGATTTCGGAGCCTTGCATGATCGCACTCATTGTCACCCTGGAAGTCTATCCGGAGCGCCTGGAGCAGTTCCTGGCCGCCATCGAAGAGAACGCCGCGCGCACCTTCAACGACGAAGCCGGCTGCAAGTATTTCGATGTCACGCGCGACCTGAAGAACCCGCACCGGTTCGTCTTCTACGAGCTGTACGAAGACGAGGCCGCCATCGACGCCCATCGCGCCGCACCGCATTTCGCGAAGTGGCGCGAGGCCGCCGGCGTATGCGTCGTCAAGGGCAGCCAGGTCAATACCCTGTGCACCCGACTGTTCCATCACGCCTAGCAGGCGCATTGGCCAGCCGCCCGAAAGCCGGCGCGCTGGCCCCGAAAGATCCACGGCAGGAAGCAACCGTCATGACCAGAACCATCACCACCATCAATCCGTTCAACGGAAACCCGCTGCAGACCTACGATGCATGGTCGGCGCAGCAGATCGAAGACGCCGTCGCCGCCGGACATGCCGCGGCGGCGGCATGGGGCCGCCAGCCGCTCGCGGTGCGCGTCGACGCCGTGCGGCGCCTGGCCGCCGAGTTGCGCAACCAGCGCGACAAGTTTGCCGCGCTGGTCACTGCCGAAATGGGCAAGGTGCTGGCAGAGGCCGCGGGCGAGATGGAGAAGTCCGCCGTCACGGCCCTGTACTACGCTGACAACGCCGACCGGATCCTGGCCGACGAGCGGGTCAGCATCGACGGCGTCGATGCCTGGGTCGCGTACGAGCCGATCGGCCTGGTGCTGGCGGTGATGCCGTGGAATTTCCCGGTGTGGCAGGTCATGCGTTTTGCCATCCCGGCGATTACCGCGGGCAATGGCGTGCTGCTGAAGCATTCGCCCAATGTCACCGGCTGCGCGCTGGCGCTGGAGCAACTGTTCCTGGATGCGGGGTTGCCCAAGCACCTGGTGACGACCATGGTCATCGCCGAGCCGGATGTGCCGCAAACCATCGACCGGCTGATCGACGACGACCGCATCGCCGCGGTCACGCTGACCGGTTCCAACCGCGCCGGCGCGGCGGTGGGTGCGGCGGCGGGCCGCGCGTCGAAGAAGTCAGTGCTGGAGCTGGGCGGCTCCGACGCTTTCATCGTGCTGGACGACGCCGACCTGCCCGCCGCCGTGGCCGCGGCGCTGAAGGCGCGCTACCACAATGCCGGCCAGAGCTGCGTCTGCGCCAAGCGATTCATTGTCTCGGAAGCGATTGCCGAGGCGTTCACCCGACGCTTCGTCGATGGCGCCCGCGCGCTGGTGGTAGGCGACCCGGCCGCGCCGGCGACGCAGATGGGGCCGCTGGCGCGGGGCGACCTGCGCGACGCGCTCGACCGGCAGGTGCGCCAGTCGATCGAGGCCGGCGCGGTGCTGCTCGCCGGCGGCAAGCCGGTCGACGGTGCTGGCAGCTTCTACGAGCCGACGGTGCTGGGCGGCATGAAGCCCGGCATGGCGGCGTTCGACGAGGAGACGTTCGGCCCGCTGGCCGCCATTGCGGTGGCCCGTGACGATGCGGATGCCGCGCGCCTTGCCAATGCCACGCCATTCGGCCTGTCGGTGAGCGTGTGGTCGGGTTCGGCCGAGCGCGCGCTCAATGTGGCCCGCAACGTGACCAGCGGCGCGGCGTTCATCAACGCCGTCACCGCGTCCGATGCCCGCATCCCGTTCGGCGGCACCAAGAAGTCCGGCTATGGCCGCGAACTCGCCGCGGCGGGTATCCGCGAGTTCACCAACGCCCGCACTTTCTGGGCGGTGGCGCCCAAGTAAGGCCCCTTTCGCGATCCGCCGAGGTGGTGGGTCGGAATGAGTTATGTGGCGAATGAATGCGACGCGGGCAGGGCGGCCGCCGTCATCAGGACCGCGGCCTGCCGCCCTCTAAGCTGCGCTCTTGAACACGTTGGTGGTATGGACCTTCCGCCGGCGCGCGCCTTCCAGGTGCTCGCGCATCAGTGAGGCGGCCTTCAGCATGTCTTGCGCGGCGATCGCGTCGAGGATGGCGAGATGCTCGATCGCCTGCTCCTGGCGCGGCTTGCGGTTCCTGGCCTGGCCGTACTCGACCAGCCGGCGCAGTGAATCCATGCGCTTGACCGACTGCATGATGAAGCGGTTGCCCGACCACTTCGCCAGGATCTCGTGGAAGCGGCTGTTCGATTCAAACAGCTCGATCGGCGTCATCGACTTGTAGCCGCCTTCCACGATCGCGCGCTGCTGCCGGCGCAATGAGGCCAGTTCGACCGGATCGGACTTGAACCAGGGGCTCAGCAAGCCGGTCGGCTCCAGCGCCGTGCGGTACAGGTAGCTTTCTTCATAGGCCTGCGCCGAATCGATCATCGGCAGGAAGGTCCAGCCATGCCCGATCGAGCGCTCGACCCAGCCTTCTTCCTGGATGCGCGACAGCGCCTTGCGCAACGCGCTGCGCGACACGTCGTACTGGCGCATCATGTCGGCCTCGTTCACCAGGTCCGGCAGCGTCTTGTTCAGCCGGTCCTCGGCAATCTTCAGGTACAGGGGGTCGTCAGGTTCCGCGGACAAGGCCTCGGCGATCGCCGACAGCGCTGACGCATCTTCGGCCAGGAAATAGCCGCGATTGTGGTCGTGGACCACGGCGCCCATTTCGACCAGGTAGCGCAAGGCGACGTTGACGGGGGAGCGGGACACCCCGATCCGATCCGCCAGCACGCTTTCGGCAAGGTGGTCGCCGGCGCGCAGGGTGTCGAGGCGGGCAAGCGCAACGATTTCGCGGGCGACGCGGGCTTGCAGTTGGGACAGGTTCATGGTCGGGGCAAAGCGGCGGGGCCGTGCCGTGGGCGGCTAGCCGGCCGACGCAGCGTAGTGGGTTTGCACTGCATTTTGCCACGACACCGGGCATATTTCTTGGCGTTGGCGGAGTCATTCAGGCCGGCGAGCAGGGCCTGGCTCAGCTTCCGCGCTGGGGCGGCCGACGCGCGTGCGTGCCGTCAGTGCGCGACTTCCTGCCGCAGATGCTCCAGCACCCGCGCGGCGCGCGGCGACAGCGGCCACTCTGCACGATGGACCAGCCAGAGCGTATCGACCGCCGGCGGGCCACAGTCGACCACCTTGACCGCCTCCGCATGCGCGAAGGCCTTGCGCGCGTATTGGTGGATCACGGTGAAGCCCAGCCCGCGTGCCACCGGCTCCAGGATCAGGCCAACCTGGTTGCTGAAGCCACGGCAGGGCAGGCTGCGCACGCCAGGATTGCCCGGAAAGCGCCTGCCGAACAAGCGGCTTGCCATCGCCTTGCCGTCGGGGTGGTCGATAAAGCCGATGCGTTCCAGATCCTGCCAGGTGTGCACGTCTTCGTGCGCGGGAACGACCAGTTCCAGGCGCTCTTCGATAAACGGGCACGCCGCGAGCCGTGCATCGTCTGGCTTCAGCGTGACTAGCCCAAGCTCATAGTGATTCTGCAGCACGGCTTCCACGACTTCGTGGTCGGGCGCGAAGCGATGGCGCACGATCAGCCCGCGATTGGCCTGCTGGAAGGCCAGCAGGATCGGGTACAGGTACAGGCCGATGCTGCCCGGCGTGATCAGCGAGACCTCGCCGTTGGAGCTGTCGGCATCGGAGAGCCGGGCGTTCAGCCGCTCGCCGGCCTTGTCCATCTCGCGACAGTAGTCGAGCAGGGCGCAGCCGGCGGGGGTCAGCTCGATGGCGCGCGGGCGGCGGATCAGAAGGGGACCGAACTGGCCTTCCAGGTGGCGCACATGCTGGCTGACGGCGGCCTGCGTCAGGTCGAGGCGGTCGGCGGTGCGGGTAAAGCTGCCCAGTTCAGAAAGGGTAACGAAGGAGCGAAGCCACTGCGGGTTCACCATAATGAATATTTATTGATTCAATAACTGGTACGTGGTTTTCATTATAGCGCCGCGCGCATACCATCTGGGCTCATGCAATGACGCAGGAACCCAACCAGCATGTCTGCCCTGTTTTCCCCGTTTGAACTGAAAGATGTCACGCTGCGCAACCGCGTCGCGATCCCGCCGATGTGCCAGTACAGCGCCGTCGACGGCATGGTCAATGACTGGCACCAGACGCATTACGCCGGCCTGGCGCGTGGCGGCGCCGGCCTGGTGATCGTCGAAGCGACTGCCGTGTCGCCCGAAGGCCGCATCACCCCCGGCTGCACCGGGTTGTGGAACGATGCGCAGCAAGCCGGCATGGCGCGCATTGCCACGGCGATCAAGGCCGGCGGCGCGGTGCCGGGCATCCAGATCGCGCATGCCGGCCGCAAGGCCAGCGCCAACCGCCCGTGGGAAGGCGACGACCATATCGGCGCAGACGATCCGCGCGGCTGGCAGACGCTGTCGCCGTCAGCGGTGCCGTTCGGCGCGCACCTGCCCAAGGTCCCCAAGGCCATGACGCTTGACGACATTGCGCGCGTTCAGCGCGATTTCGTCGCCGCGGCACGCCGTGCGCGCGATGCCGGCTTTGAATGGCTTGAACTGCATTTCGCCCATGGCTACCTTGCGCAGAGCTTCTTCTCGCGCCATGCCAACCAGCGCGACGATGCGTATGGTGGCGACCTGGCCGGCCGCAGCCGTTTCCTGCTGGAAACGCTGGCCGCGGTGCGCGAAGTGTGGCCCGCCAACCTGCCGCTGACCGCGCGCTTCGGCGTGATCGAGTTCGACGGCAACGACGAAGAGACGCTGGCCGATTCGATCGAACTGGCGCGCGCCATGCGCGAGGGCGGGCTGGACCTGCTCAACGTCAGCGTCGGCTTCTCCACGCCGGACGCAAAGATTCCCTGGGGGCCGGCCTTCCTCGCGCCGATCGCCGAGCGCGTGCGCAGCGAGGCGAAGCTGCCGGTGGCCTCGTCGTGGGGCATCGACAACCCGGTGCTGGCCGACCGTGCCGTCGCTGCCGGCCAGATGGACCTCGTCATGGTCGGCCGCGCGCTGCTGGCCAATCCGCACTGGCCTTACCAGGCCGCCCAGCGCCTGCAGGTGCAGAAGCCGTCGTGGGTGCTGCCCGCGCCTTACGCGCACTGGCTCGAGCGCTACCAGCTGCAGGCCTGAGCGCATGGCAAACGTGCCGGCGCCCCGGCACGTTTCCGCGTTTTGCCTCACAATAACGCCTTGCGCGCCGCACAGGAGCACGCTGGATCACCAGAGGCGGGGTCATCGACCCGCCCGGCAGCGGGCGGCATTTCCGTAGAACCCTCTGCAATCCTGTACATGGCCGCCCCACATGCACACGCCGCCGCGGACGCCGTCCGCGGCGTACCGCCTTCCGGCGTCTCGCGCGATGCGAGCACGTCCCACTCTCCTGCCAGGTCCGCTGAACCGCCAGCCCGCTCCGGCCGCCTTGCGCTGCTGGCACTCGGCGTCGGCAGCTTCGCCATCGGCACCGGCGAATTCGTCATCATGGGCCTGCTGCCCGATGCCGCGCGCGACCTCGCTATCTCTATCCCAGAAGCCGGACACCTGATCAGTGCCTATGCGCTGGGCGTGGTCATTGGCGCGCCGCTGCTGGCGGTGCTGGGCGCGCGCTGGCCGCGGCGCAACCTGCTGGTGGCGCTGATGGCGGTGTTCGCGGCGGGCAATCTCGCCAGCGCGATGGCGCCGGCCTACCTGTCGATGCTGGTGGCGCGGCTGCTGACCGGCTTCCCGCACGGCACGTACTTTGGCGTGGCGGCGCTGGTCGCCGCCGGGCTGGTGCCGCGCGAGCGGCGTGCGCAGGCGGTGGGGCTGGTGATGCTGGGCCTGACCACCGCGACGCTGGTCGGCGTACCGATCGCCGCCACGGTCGGCACCTGGCTGGGCTGGCGATCGGCCTTCGTGATCGTCGGCGCGCTCGGCGCGCTGACGGCGCTGCTGGTGTGGCGTTTCGTGCCGTTTGTGCCGGCCGACCGGCATGCCAGCCCGCTGCGCGAACTGTCGGCGCTCAAGCGCAAGCAGGTATGGCTGACGCTGGGTATCGGCGCGATCGGGTTTGGCGGCATGTTCTCCGTGTTCAGCTACATCAAGCCGACCATGCTAGAACTGGCGCACATGCCTGCCGCGGGCATCCCCGTGGTGCTGGCGCTGTTCGGCGTCGGCATGGTGGTGGGCAATCTCGCCGGTGCGCGGCTGGCCGACAAGGCGCTGATGCCGACCATCGGCGGCGTGCTGGTGTGGACCGCACTGGTGCTGGGCGCCTTCACCTTCACCGCGCCGCATCCGTGGCTGGCGGCAGCGAATGTGCTGTTGATCGGCACCGTGGTCGCGCTCGGCCCGGCGCTGCAGATCCGGCTGATGGACGTGGCCGGCGACGCGCAGGCGCTGGCGGCAGCGCTCAACCATTCGGCGTTCAACATGGCCAATGCGCTGGGCGCGTGGCTGGGCGGCGTGACCATCGCCGCCGGCTATGGCTGGACCTCGACCGGCTGGGTTGGCCTGCTGCTGGCGCTGGGCGGCCTGGCGATCTATGCCTGGTCGGTGCTCGACATGGACCGCCGCGGCGCTACCGCGGCGGCTTGATCTCTGCTCCCGGCCGACGCGCGAGAAAGGAAAACCTGCCAAGAAAAAAGGGCGCCATCGCTGGCGCCCCTTGTCGATCCCGGCGCAGGCGCCGGCAGTCCTGCCGTCAGGCGTCCGCGACGCTCGCGCCGACGATATTGAAGCCGCCGTCGACGTAGGTGATCTCACCGGTTACGCCGCTGGCCAGGTCGGACAGCAGGAAGGCGGCCACGTTGCCGACTTCTTCGATGGTCACGTTGCGGCGCAGCGGGGCGGCTTGCTCGAAGTGGCCCAGCAGCTTGCCGAAGTCCTTGATGCCGGAGGCGGCCAGTGTCTTGATCGGGCCGGCCGAGATGCCGTTGGCGCGGATGCCGCGCGGGCCGACCGACGAAGCCAGGTAGCGCACGCTGGCTTCCAGCGCGGCCTTGGCCAGGCCCATGGTGTTGTAGTTGGGGACCACGCGCTCGGCGCCCAGGTAGGTCAGCGTCAGCAGCGAGGCCTTGTCCGACAGCAGCGGCAGCGCGGCCTTGGCCAGCGCCGGGAAGCTGTAGGCGGAAATGTCGTGGGCGATGCGGAAGCCTTCGCGCGACAGGCCCTCGAGGAAATCGCCGGAGATGGCCTCGCGCGGCGCGAAGCCGATCGAGTGCACCAGCCCGTCGAACTTCTCCCAGCGCTGGCCCAGCGCGGCGAAGGTCGAGGCGATCTGCTCGTCGCTGCCGACGTCGCACTCGAACACCATGTCGGTGCCGAATTCCTTGGCAAAGTCGCTGATCCGGTCCTTGAACCGTTCGCCGACATAGGTGAAGGCGAGTTCGGCGCCTTCGCGCTTGCACGCGGACGCAATGCCATAGGCGATCGAGCGGTTCGAGAGCAAGCCCGTGATGAGGATCCGCTTACCTGCCAGAAATCCCATAAGTTCTCCAAGGTGGTGTATCAGGCACGCTTCCTGCGTCCGCCGTGCGGCCGTGCGCGTGCCTTGGCTGTTCTGCGGCCGTTTTATTGCGCCGCGCAGAGGGAATGTCCGGATGGCTGGCGCTACCCCGGACGCATGTAAAATTGTCTCATACTTGGCCCGGCCGCAGAACGCCGGGACCCCAGAGGTCATAGTGGAGGAATCCAACGGGATGCCTATTCAAGCACGTTGGCCGCTTCAGGCGGCATGGCAGTGCTTCCGGCGGGATGCGGTACTGCGGTTCGGGCTGGCGACGATGCTGGCGGCGGGGAGCTCCCTGGCCACTCTGGTCCCATCTCCGGCCATGGCGGCGCATGGCTTTGCGCTGCACGGGGACCTGAAGTACACCGAGAATTTCTCGCACTTCGATTATGTCAATCCCAACGCCCCGGTTGGTGGCACGCTCACGCTCGCCAATCCGGACCGGCGCACCAGTTTCGACAAGTTCAACCCGTTCACGCTGAAGGGCACCTCGGCGCCCGGGCTCAATGCGCTGATGTTCGAGTCGCTGCTGGTCAGCAGCGCCGACGAAACCGCCAGCGCCTACGGCCTGCTGGCCGAGGACGTCACGGTCGCGCCGGACGAACTGTCGGTCACGTTCCGCATCCGCCCGCAGGCGCGCTTCTCCAACGGCGACCCGGTGCTGGCATCGGATGTCAAACATTCTTATGACATGCTGATGAGCAAGGCGTCGAGCCCCGGCTATCGCAGCATGTGCACCGACGTGAAGGCGGTGGTGGTGACTGGCGAGCGCACGCTGCGCTACGACTTCAAGCAGCGCAACCGCGAGTTGCCGCTGATCGTCGGCGCGTTGCCGGTGTTCTCGAAGAAGTGGACCGCCAAGGTGCCGTTCGACAAGCTGACCTTCGAGCCGCCCATTACCAGCGGTCCCTACCTGATCGAGCGCTACGACGCCGGCCGCGGCATCATCTTCAAGCGCGATCCCAACTACTGGGGCAAGAACCAGGCGGTGCGGCGCGGCACCTTCAACTTCGCGCGCGTGGTCTACCGGCTGTACAAGGACGAGACCGCCAAGCTGGAGGCCTACAAGGCCGGCGAGTTCGACGCCATCGTCGAATACCGCGCCAAGAACTGGGCCAAGAGCTACCAGGGCACGCGCTTCCGCAACGGCGAGCTGATCAAGACCGAATTCCCGCACCGCAACGGCGCCGGCATGCAGGGCTTCGTGATGAACATGCGCAAGCCGGTGTTCCAGGATGTGCGGGTGCGCCAGGCGCTGATCCTGGCGCTGGACTTCGAATGGCTGAACCGGCAGCTGTTCTATGGCGCCTACAAGCGCCTGGACAGCTGGTTCTCCAACAGCGAGCTGGCCGCCAGCGCCACCTTCGACGGCCGGCCCGGCCCTGGCGAGATGGCGCTGCTGGAGCCGCTGCGTGCCGAGTTGCCGCCCGAGGTCTTCGGCCCCGAGGTGGTGCAGCCCAGCACCGCGGCGCCCCGCTCGCTGCGCGACAACCTGCGCCTGGCCCGGCGCCTGCTGGCGCAGGCCGGCTGGACCTACGGCGACGGCGCGCTGCGCAACGCCAAGGGCGAACCGCTGGTGTTCGAGTTCCTGGACGACGGCGGCGCCATGAGCCGGGTCATCACCACCTATGTGCGCAACCTGGAAAAGCTCGGCATCCAGGTACACCAGCGCACCACCGACTTTGCGCTGTACCAGAAGCGGCTGGAGGACTTCGACTTCGACATGGTGTCGATCCGTTTCCCCGACTCGCAGAGCCCCGGCAATGAGCTGCGCGACCGCTTCGCCAGCGAGGCCGCCACCACGCCCGGCTCGGACAACCTGTTCGGGGTGAAGTCGCCGGTCATCGACAAGCTGGTCGACAACGTGCTGCATGCCCACACCCGCGAGGAGCTGATCACCGCCGGGCGCGCGCTCGACCGGGTGCTGATGCACGGCTACTACATCGTGCCCAACTGGTACAGTGCGTCACACCGGGTGTCTTACCGCAAGGAACTCGGGTACCCGGAGCGGCTTCCCTATTTCTACACGGCCGAAGGCTGGATCCTGAGCCAGTGGTGGCGCAAGGACCTCAAGCCGCAAGCGCGCTGACGCGGTCAGTGCAGATTAGCTAAAGAATGAGGACCGGCCGATGCTTGCCTACCTGCTCAAGCGCATCCTGCTGATGATCCCGACGCTGATCGGCGTCATCACGCTGACCTTTGTCGTCATCCAGTTCGTTCCGGGCGGACCGGTCGAGCAGATGATGATGGAACTGAAAGGGCGGGGCGGCGCCGGCGAAGCCAGCGGCGGCGGCGCCGAGTACCGCGGCCGCCGCGGCGTCGACCCCGAGAAGATCAAGGAGATCCAGGCCCTGTACGGCTTCGACAAGCCGCCGCTGGAGCGCTACTTCCTGATGCTCAAGCGCTTTGCCCAGTTCGACCTGGGCCAGAGTTATTTCCAGCACCGCAGCGTGTGGGAGCTGGTCAAGTCCAAGCTGCCGGTGTCGGTCAGCCTGGGTTTGTGGACGTTTTTCCTGACCTACCTGATATCGGTGCCGCTCGGCATCTCCAAGGCGATCCGGGCGGGCAGCCGATTCGACGTGGTCACCAGCATCATCGTGCTGATCGGCTATGCGATTCCCGGCTTCGTGCTGGGCGTGCTGCTGCTGGTGCTGTTCGGCGGCGGCACCTTCGTGCAGTGGTTCCCGCTGCGCGGGCTCACCTCCGACAACTGGGAGCAGTTGTCGCTGATGGGCAAGGTGATGGACTACCTGTGGCACCTGGTGCTGCCGATCACCGCCTCGGTGGTAGGCAGCTTTGCCGTGGTGACCATGCTGACCAAGAACGCCTTCCTCGAGGAAATCCGCAAGCAGTACGTGCTGACCGCGCGCGCCAAGGGACTGGGCGAGCGTCGCGTGCTGTGGAAGCATGTGTTCCGCAACGCGCTGATCCCGCTCGTCACCGGTTTTCCGGCGGCCTTCATCGGCGCCTTCTTTACCGGCTCGCTGCTGATCGAGACGCTGTTCTCGCTCGACGGGCTGGGCCTGCTGTCTTACGAGGCCGTGCTGCGGCGCGACTACCCGGTGGTGCTCGGCACGCTCTACCTGTTCACGCTGATCGGGCTGGTCACGCGCCTGATTTCCGATGTCTGCTACGTGCTGGTCGATCCCCGCATCCATTTCGAGGGCCTGCACCGATGAAACCGTTCTCGCACGCAGTGCCCAACGGCCTGCCGCATTCGCCCTCGCCGCGCCAGCGCGCCTGGCAGCGCTTCCGGCGCAACCGCCGCGGCTACTGGAGCCTGGTGATCTTCGTCGCCATCTTCGTGCTGAGCCTGGGCGCCGAGGTGTTGTCCAGCAACCGCCCGCTGATGGTGCGGTACAAGGGCGACTACTACTTCCCGATCGTCAAGACCTACCCGGAGACGACCTTCGGCGGCGACTTCCCGACGCAGGCCGATTACCTCGACCCGTTTATCCGCGACCGCATCACCACCGACGGCAACTTCGCGGTGTTCCCGCTGAACCGGTATTCGTACGATTCGCTGAACTACTTCGCCAAGGAGCCCAACCCGGCGCCGCCTTCGGCCGAAAACTGGCTCGGCACCGATGACCGCGGCCGCGACATCCTGGCGCGGCTGCTGTACGGCTTCCGCGTGTCGGTGCTGTTCAGCCTGGCACTGACCGTGATCGGCGTCGTGATCGGCACGCTGACCGGGGCGCTGATGGGCTTCTTCGGCGGCCGCTTCGACCTGTTCTCGCAGCGTGCCATCGAGATCTGGAGTTCGATGCCGGAGCTGTACCTGCTGATCATCTTCGCGTCGATCTTCGAGCCCAGCCTGGCGCTGCTGATCATCCTGCTGTCGCTGTTCGGCTGGATGGGGCTGTCCGACTACGTGCGCGCCGAGTTCTACCGCAACCGCTCGCTCGACTACGTCAAGGCGGCGCGGGCGCTGGGCTTGTCCAACGTGCAGATCATGTGGCGCCATATCCTGCCCAACAGCCTGACCCCGGTGATCACCTTCCTGCCGTTCCGCATGAGCGCGGCGATCCTGGCGCTGACCAGCCTGGACTTCCTAGGCCTGGGCGTGCCGCCGACCACGCCCAGCCTGGGCGAGCTGCTGGCGCAAGGCAAGGGCAACCTCGACGCCTGGTGGATTTCGCTGTCGACCTTCACCGTGCTGGTAGTGACGCTGATGCTCCTGACTTTCATGGGCGATGCGCTGCGCGATGCCTTCGACACCCGCCTGGGCCTGGCCGCGCTGCGCGGCCGGGTCGAACCCAAGGTCCCGGCCGGCGCGCCGGCGGGGACGGCACCGGGGGTGACGCCATGAGCGCCTTGTCCCCAGTCTTTCAGGCCGACGCTGGCGCCGCGCAGGCTGCGGCCCCGGCACCCGGCTCTACGCTGATGTGCGTGGACAAGCTGTCCGTCACCTTCGGCCATGGCGATCATGCCACCCGCGCGGTGCGCGAGGTCAGCTTCGACCTGCGCGCCGGCGAGCGCTACGCGCTGGTCGGCGAATCCGGCTCGGGCAAGACCGTGACCGCGCTGGCCATGCTGCGGCTGGTGGAAGACGCTTACTACGACGGCGCGATCCGCTTCGAAGGCAAGAACCTGCTCGACGTCTCCGACCGCGAAATGCGGGGGATCCGCGGCGCCGAGATCGCGATGATCTTCCAGGAACCGATGACGGCGCTGAACCCGCTGTACACCATCGGCAACCAGATCGTCGAAACGCTGGCGCTGCACGAAGGCCTGGACCGCCGCGCCGCGCGCGACCGTGCCATCGCGCTGCTGGAGCGCACCGGCATCAGCGACGCCGCGCACCGTTTCGACAGCTTCCCGCACCAGCTTTCGGGCGGCCAGCGCCAGCGCGCCATGATTGCCATGGCGCTGGCGTGCCGGCCCAAGCTGCTGCTCGCCGACGAGCCCACCACGGCGCTGGACGTGACCATCCGCGCCCAGATCATGGACTTGCTGCGCGACCTGCAGGCAGAGTTCGGCATGGCGGTGATGCTGATCACCCACGACCTGAACCTGGTGCGTTCCTTTGCCCAGCGCGTGGGCGTGATGGAGAAGGGTGTGCTGGTCGAGACCGGCGAGACTGCCAAGGTGTTTGCCGCGCCCCAGCACCCGTACACGCGCAAGCTGATCGACAGCCGCCCCAAGCGCGAGGTGTTGCCGCTGGTGCCGCTGGCGCCGGTGCTGCTGGAGGCGCGCAACCTGAGCGTCAATTACGCGCGCAAGCGCCGCGGCGTGGCTGGCTGGTTCGGCAAGGACCAGTTCGCGGCGGTCAAGGATGTCGACTTCCAGCTGCGCGAGGGCGAGACCATCGGCATCGTCGGCGAATCCGGCTCGGGCAAGACCACGCTGGCGCATACCGTGCTGGCGCTGCAGCGCAAGGGCGCGGGCACCATCCATTTCCTCGGCCGCAGCTTCGACGGCGCCACGCGCAAGGATCGCTGCCAGCTGCGCTCGCGCATGCAGGTAGTGTTCCAGGATCCGTTCGGCTCCTTGTCGCCGCGAATGACCATCGAGCAGATCGTCGGCGAAGGCCTGGCGCTGCACCAGGCCGGCCTGTCGCGCGAGGCCACGCGCGAGCGCGTGATCGACGCCCTGCGCGAAGTGGGGCTGGACCGCACCGCGCTGGGGCGCTATCCGCACGAGTTCTCCGGCGGGCAGCGCCAGCGCATCGCGATCGCCCGGGTGCTGATCCTCAAGCCCCAGGTGCTGGTGCTGGACGAGCCGACCTCGGCGCTTGACGTCTCGATCCAGCAGCAGGTGCTGGCGCTGCTGTCCCAGCTTCAGCACAAGTACAACCTCAGCTACCTCTTTATCAGCCACGACCTGGCGGTGATCCGCGCCATGGCGCACCGGGTGATCGTGATGAAGGCGGGGGAGGTGGTCGAGACCGGGGAAACCGAGGCGGTGCTCGGTGCGCCGCAGCATCCCTATACCCGCAAGCTGATGGCAGCGGCGCAGGTTGGTGCCGCCTGACCAGGCTGCCTTGCAGCATTGCTTTTCACGCCGCCGGACTGGCGGCGTTTTCATATGCGCAATCCGATAAACAAGATGCGAAATTCGGCCTATATCGTTGATTCGCAAGTCAAATCCGGCGAATTTGTAACGAACTTTGACATGTGAATGACAACCCTTTACCATCCCGCGAGTACTACTTTCGGGGGTGGTGTGTCCGACGCATTGAATCGTGCAGTGCACGTTGACGGTGCGGTCGTCGGCGCGATCATGACGCAATAGTGTCATCGTTGCCTGGCGCGGATGTTGCGTAACGTCCTCCCTGTAGTACCGGCGTGGTGCACACGCCGTACGCAAATACCCAGCCGCCCCGGACTTTGTGCCGGGGCTTGCTTTGGAAACGATCAACGGGAGAACCAATGCAGCGATCGGTACTTCATTCCCTGGCGCGCGCCGCCGTCGGAATTGCCATTGCCTGCGGTGCGACTGTGTCGAATGGAGTGCTGGCGGACACGGTGTTCAAGGATGCCGACACCCGTATCGATGCCACGGCTTCGGCCGCGGACTCGCATGCGGAAGGCAAGCGTGGCTTGCTGTCGTCGGTGGTGAATTCCACCAGCCACGTTGCCAGCAAGGCTGGCGACCTGGTCATGAATGCGCTGGGCCTGATTGGCGTGCGTTACCGCTTCGGCGGCAACAGCCCCGAATCCGGCCTGGACTGCAGCGGCTTCGTCCGCTACGTGTTCCAAGACACCTTCGGCTTCATGCTGCCGCGCCGCTCTGTCGAAATCAGCCGTGTCGGCACCAATGTGGCGACAAGCGACCTGCGTCCGGGTGACCTGGTGTTCTTCAACACCATGCGCCAGACCTTCTCGCACGTCGGCATCTATATCGGCGACAACAAGTTCGTGCATGCCCCGTCCACGGGCAGCAAGATTCGTGTCGACGACATGCGCGCCGCCTACTGGGTAACGCGCTACAACGGCGCGCGCCGCATCGAGGACGATGGCGGCCGCCGCAGCGAAAGCCTCGGCGACATGGTCGAAACGCTCAAGCGCTACGACCCCAAAGCCGTACGCGCCACCATGTACGGCGGCTGAGCTACATCGCATCGCCACCAGCAAAAAGGACTGCCGCGGCAGTCCTTTTGTTTTTTCGCGCCGGGCGCCGCTATTGCGTGGCGACCGTACTGGCCGGCTGCAGCCGCGCCTGCTCCAGCTTCTGCCGCAGCGCGGCCATTACCGCGGCGGTTGCCTGTTCGCCCGCCAGCACCGCGCGGTTGCGGGCATTGAAATCGCTCCCGCCCATGTCGGGCAGTTCCGGGCGGATCACCACGTCGGCGCGCGACAGCGCTATCTTGTTGATCGACTGGCCCATGATCGCGGTGGTCTGCAGCAGCACACCGCTCTGGCCGGCGTTTTTCTGCGCCGACGGCTCGGCGGAGATATTCACTGCGATGACGAAGTCGGCGCCCATGCTGCGCGCCGAGTCGACCGGCACCGGCTCGACCAGGCCGCCATCGACATAGTCATGTCCCTGGATCGACACCGGCTGGAACACGCCCGGCACGCTGCTCGACGCGCGCACCGCCTGCCCGGTATTGCCGCGGCGAAACAGGATCTTCTCGCCGGTCTTCAGGTCGGTGGCGACGATGCCCAGCGGCAGTTTCATCGCTTCGATCGGGCGGTTCTGCACCTGGCGGTTGACATAGTTCTGCAGCGCCTCGCCCTTGAGCCAGCCGCCGAAGCGGGTGCCGAAGGGCAGGGCCCAGTCAGCGATCGACGCCTCGTCCATGGTCAGCGCCAGCTTGTTCAGCCTGAAGCCATCCAGGCCGCTCGCGTACAGCGCGGCCACTACCGCGCCGGCGCTGGTGCCGGTCACCAGGTCGGCATGGATGCCTTGCGCCTCGAGCGCCTTGATCACGCCGATATGGGCAAAGCCGCGCGCGGCACCGCCGCCGAGCGCCAGGCCGATCTTGATCGGGCGCGGCCCGGGCGGGGTGGCGGGCGTGAGTGCCACCGGCGGCGCGGGGCGCGGGCCGAACGCGCAGCCCGCGAGCAGGGCAGCTGCGGAGAGGCCGAGGAAATGACGTCGTTGCATGAAGCGGGATCAGTAAATCAGGTGTGGTGGCCGGTATTGCGGCGGCATGTGATGTCGACATTACTCAATGCCTGGCGACCGGCTGGATTTCAGACCGCCGCAAGCATAAATGATTCCGCGCGCGCCGGGCGCCGCGGCACGTTCGGACCCGGGGCGCGGCAGTACGCATGGGTATAATGCAAAGCCTGCACATACCAGCCCGCGCGCCCCTGCGCGCGGGCTTTCTTGTTTCTGCCCCTGACCATGACCCAACGCGTCCGCACCCGCTTTGCGCCGAGCCCGACCGGCTTCATCCACCTCGGCAACATCCGCTCCGCGCTCTATCCCTGGGCCTTCGCCCGCCGCATGAAGGGCGACTTCATCCTGCGCATCGAAGACACCGACGTCGAGCGTTCGTCGCAGGAAGCAGTCGACGTGATCCTGGAGAGCATGGCCTGGCTGGACATGGACATCGACGAGGGCCCGTTCTACCAGATGCAGCGGATGGACCGCTATCGCGAGGTGGTGGCGCAGATGGTAGACGCCGGCCTGGCCTACCGCTGCTACATGAGCACCGCGGAGCTCGACGCCCTGCGCGAGGCCCAGCGCGAGCGTGGCGAGAAGCCGCGCTACAACGGCTTCTGGCGCCCCGAGGAGGGCAAGGTCCTGCCCGAGCCGCCGGCCGGCGTGGATCCGGTGATCCGCTTCAAGAACCCGATCGGCGGCAGCGTGGTGTGGGACGACGCGGTCAAGGGCCGCATCGAGATCTCCAACGACGAACTCGATGACCTGGTGATTGCGCGCCCGGACGGCACGCCTACGTACAACTTCTGCGTGGTGGTGGACGACCTCGACATGAAGATCACGCACGTGATCCGCGGCGACGACCACGTCAACAACACCCCGCGCCAGATCAACATCATCCGCGCGCTGGGCGGCACCGCGCCGGTGTACGCGCACCTGCCGACCGTGCTGAACGAGCAGGGCGAGAAGATGAGCAAGCGCCACGGTGCCATGGCCGTGACCGGCTACCGCGACGAAGGCTACCTGCCCGAAGCCGTGCTGAACTACCTGGCGCGCCTGGGCTGGGCCCATGGCGATGCCGAGATCTTTTCGCGCGAGCAGTTCGTCGAGTGGTTCGACCTGGAACACCTGGGCAAGTCGCCGGCGCAGTACAACCCCGAAAAGCTGGCCTGGCTGAACAACCACTACATCAAGGTTGGCGACAACCAGCGCCTGGCCGGGCTGACGCAGCCGTTCATCGAAGCGCTCGGCGGCAAGGTGGAAGGCGCCGACCTGGTCGGCGTGGTGGCCCTGGTGAAGGATCGCGCCAACACGCTGAAGGAAGTCGCGCAGGCCGCGCTGCTGTTCTATCGCGGCGAGCCGCAGGCGGATGCCGCGCTCAAGGCCGAGCACCTGACGCCGGAGATCCAGCCCGCGCTTGCCGCGCTGTCCAGCCAGCTGGCCGCGCTGCCGGAGTGGAAGCGCGAGGCTATCAACGCGACCTTCAAGGCGGTGCTTGGTGAGTTCGGCCTGAAGATGCCTAAGCTGGCCATGCCGGTGCGCCTGCTGGTGGCCGGCCAGCTGCAAACGCCGAGCATTGACGCCGTGCTCGAACTGTTCGGCCGCGACATGGTGCTGCGCCGCCTGGGCGCCGGCATCGCAGCGTAAAAAATCTCGCAAAACACCGTGCCGGGGGCTTGCGCTCCGGCACGGAGTTGCGCATAATCTCGTTCTCCCTGCAGCGCGGTCCCTGACCAAGCGGGCTGATGGATCCGAAAGGATCCACGCGATCTCGGAGCTTTTTAGAAAGCAAAGAGAAAAGCGAAAAAGTTAAAACGGGAGCTTGCAAAGATTAGTAGTTGATATATAATCTTGGCTTCGCTTGAAACGGCAGTTAAATCAAGCGAAAACAACGCAAGTTGCAGTAAATTAGCAGTACCATGGGGCTATAGCTCAGCTGGGAGAGCGCTTGCATGGCATGCAAGAGGTCAGCGGTTCGATCCCGCTTAGCTCCACCAAGATTTGGGTGGCATCCAGTCAGTATCGGATGGCGCCAGACGGAACAAGTTGAAAAACAAGTTTCTGTCCCCTTCGTCTAGAGGCCTAGGACATCACCCTTTCACGGTGAGTACAGGGGTTCGAATCCCCTAGGGGACGCCATAACAGTCGGACGTAACCAGACGTCCAGCGCGTCACCAAGAGCTTTGCTCGAGGTGGCAGCCGACTAAGGAGTGGTAGTTCAGTTGGTTAGAATACCGGCCTGTCACGCCGGGGGTCGCGGGTTCGAGTCCCGTCCACTCCGCCAAATCTAAACCCGCATGGTTAATCGCCATGCGGGTTTTTCTTTTAGGGTGAGGGATTATGTTGATAATCGCCACGGCAACAGTAAAAAATGTTGCAATCGTTGCGGAAATCGATATATAATCCTGACTTCGCTGCAAACACAGCAGTTTGTGAGAGCGGCGAAAGCAGTATCCAGGCAGTTACCCGTATGGGGCTATAGCTCAGCTGGGAGAGCGCTTGCATGGCATGCAAGAGGTCAGCGGTTCGATCCCGCTTAGCTCCACCAAGGATTCGGGAAGCATAAAAAGATGCTTCCCAGGCGCGAAAAAGTCTGTTAGAATATTGGACTTTCCAGCGCAAGACAGAAAACGCGTTGTAAAACAAGTTTCTGTCCCCTTCGTCTAGAGGCCTAGGACATCACCCTTTCACGGTGAGTACAGGGGTTCGAATCCCCTAGGGGACGCCAAAACAGCCGGGCGTAATCAGACGTCCAGCAGTCGTTTCAAGCCACATGCCTGAAACGACGCCGACTAAGGAGTGGTAGTTCAGTCGGTTAGAATACCGGCCTGTCACGCCGGGGGTCGCGGGTTCGAGTCCCGTCCACTCCGCCAAATTAAACGCCCGCGCAAGCGGGCGTTTTTCTTTTCAGCTCCAGGTTTTTCCTCACGCATCGGTCCGGATGCACGCCTGCGGCAAGCGCAGGCGCGTGATCGAAGCATGCGGCCGGCTCAGTCTTTGACTTCGGCACTTACCCGCGCGAAATACCGCACCAGCAATCCGCCGGCAATGGCGAGGCTTGCACTGTTTGCGAGCCAGAACCCGCTGGCGCCATGCGTGAATGCCGGAAGGCCTTCGACCAGACCGAACCCCAGCACATAGCCGCCGCCCAGCCCGATGCCCCAAAGCGACCCCGCATAGATCAGCGTCGGAATCACCGCGATCTTGTAGGCCCGCAGGATAAACGCCGTCATCACCTGCACGGCATCGAACGCCTGGTAGAAGGCCACGAACAGCACCAGCGGCAGCGCGGCCGCCACCACGGCGGGATCGCTCGCATAGGCGTGCAGGATGGGTTCGCGCAGCAGCCACAGCAGCACGCCGGTCAGCATCGCCAGTGCCACGGCCGCGCGGATGCCGCGCCAGGCAATGCGGCTTGCGCCGGTGAGATCGCGTGCCCCGATATGCTGCGCGACCAGCGTCGATGTGGCGATGCCCAGCGACAACGGCAGCATATAGGCGACTGCGCCCAGATTGGCGATGATCTGGTGCCCCGCGAGCGTGACCGTGCCCAGCCGCGTGATAAAGATCGACATCAGCGTGAACGAGGTGATCTCGATCAGGTACGTCAGCCCCATCGGCACGCCCAGGCGCAGCAGCGCACGCAGCGGCGCGGCTGCCGGCCAGCTCCAGGTGGCGAAGATCCGCAGCGGCTGGTAGGCGGCGCTGTAGCGCAGGATCAGCAGCCCGGCGATGCACCACGTCCAGCTGATCAGCGTCGAGGCCAGCCCGCATCCGGGCCCGCCCATGGCAGGGACGCCCAGGCCGCCGTGGATAAACCAGGCGTTGAGCGGAATCTTCAGCGCCAGCCCGCCGACCTGCAGCACCGTGACCATGATCGGACGCGACAGCGCATTGTTGAGCGCCGAATAGATACGGAAGCCGAGCGCCGCGGGCAGACCGAACGCGCCGAAATGCAGGTAGGCGGTGGCCTTGACGACCAGTTCGGGCGGCGCCTTGGCGAAAGCCAGCAGCGGCGCCGGGAAGGCCAGCAACAGCACGCCGGGGATTGCCAGCGCGGCACCGAGCCACGCGGCCTGCCGCACCTCGGCGCCGATCGCCTCGACGCGGCCGGCGCCATAGAGCTGGCCGGCGACAGGCGCCAGTGCCTGCAGCACGCCCATCAGGCTGATATAGACGGTGATGTAGATCGAGCCACCCAGGCCGACGGCGGCGAGGTCGGTGGCGGAGGCGCGGCCAGCCATCACAGTGTCGATGACGCCGAAGGCGATCACGGCCAACTGGCCGGCCAGTACCGGCGCGGCCAGGCCGAAGATGCGACGAAGGTCTTGGAACAGGGTCATTCAGGCCTCAGGGGCAATGTCAGGGGCGTTGACCGGGCACGATGCCCGCAGCCGCCTGCGGCCGGAATGGTTCGATGGCGCTGCGGTGCGCTGCGGGGCTCGTGCCGGTGGTGGGTCAGGGCTGCCGCGGCAGGCGGCGGCGCGGCAGGTCAGGGCGCGGGTGCACGGCGCGCGCGGTATCGACCAGCCGGTACATGCGGAAGCGCTCGTCGCGGTCCGCCGGGCGACGGCCTTCCCAGATCAGCCGCCACTCGAAGTGCGAGATATTGCCCGGCTCGCCGTAGTCGACCGCATCGTGGCGCAGCAGCACGTCGCAGCCGTCGCTCGGGCCACCGAAACGGACATGCCCGAAGTAGGCGAACGAAGCCAGCTGCGCATCGCCCATGCGGATCGGCTGCACGCAACGGTACGCGGGCGGCAGCGCCATTGCCGCGGCCTGGGCCACGTCGCGGTAGGTCTTGCCATAGTTGATCGACGGCAGCCACAGCGTCATCGCCATCACCCACATCAGCGTGGTGCCGGCCGCGGAAATCACCACCGGCCGCCAGATCTGCTTGGGCGCGCGCGACAGCCGCCAGCGCACGATCAGCACCCAGGCAATGGTCGCCGCCAGCGCGATCAGCACCGCGGTGATGGTGAACTCATGCTGGTAGCCGGGCAGCTGGCGGAACACGTTGCGCGCGACGCGCGGCGGCCAGCCGGTGGTCTTGGCGATCCACATGAACCAGACCGTGCCGCCGAAGATGGTGAAGAACAGCAGCGCGAACCAGTCGATTGCGTTGATCACGCCGCGCGCCAGCGTAGGCAGCGCGAAGGCCGCCAGCACGGCCATGGGCGGCAGCAGCAGGATGAACTGCACATCGCCACCGCTGCGTTGCAGGAACAGCAGCACAACCACCGGCAACAGCACCGCCAGCGGCATCGCCACATGGGCGGCGCGGCGCATGCCGGCCCAGGCAACCCAGGCCCATGCCGCGATCGGCCACACCGGCCACGTGTACAGGAACAGGTTGCGCATGTTGAAGCCGAACGTCTGCGTATTCGGCGACCCATAGTTGCGCCGGTCGTAGCGTGCCCATTCGCGGATGTAGGTGACCGCCTCGGTGCGGTCCGCCGCGCCGAAGTAGGCCGCGACCAGCCAGGCCAGCACGATCAGCAGCGCCAGCGGGATGCCGATGGCAGCCAGGCGCCGCCACGGCAGCGGCTTGCACACCAGCACGCAGACGGCGGTGCCAAACAGCAGCGCCAGGGGCAGGATGGGGCCGCTGGCCAGCGCCAGGCCGCCGAGCGCGGCGCCATAGACCAGGCTGCCCATCAGCGGCTTGTCGAGGCTGCGCACCAGCGCGTACAGAGCCAGCGCGATAAAGGCCACCTGGCCGACCTGTGGCGTCGTTTCATGCCCGCGCATGGCCAGGCCTACGCAGGCGAGGAAGATCAGCAGCGCGCCGTCGGCCAGCGTACGGCCATAGTCGCGCGCATTGGGCTGTCCGCCGAACGCGTAGGCGTACGGCTGGACCTCGTCACGCCGGCCCAGCAGGTAGGTTGTGTACCAGATGCAGGCGCAGGTCGAAAAAAAGAACAGGGCGGTGGCCAGGCGCGCGGCGTCGGTGGGGCCCAGCCAGCTGCCGAAGCCGCGGATCATGATGGCGCCAATCCAGAACACCAGCGGGCCGTCCTCGGTAAACGGACGGCCGACGATGTTCGGCATCAGCCAGTCGTGCAGGCCGCCGGTGGCCAGTTGCCACATCACGCCGAAGCCGGCGGCGTCCTCGTTCTTCCACGGATCGCGGCCGAACAGGCCGACCAGGCCATAGATGATGCAGATCGCCAGCAGCAGGGCGCGCGGCAGGGCGCCGGTCGCGGCAGCGGTCAACTGGACGGGTGAGGTATTGGCTTGACGCATCGATGCTCAGGTCGGGCCGTGGCGCAATGGCGCGAAGGCCACAGTATCGCGCATGCGGCGGCCGCGAGGGCCGTGACATGCCGTTGAAGCCTCACGCAGGTGAGGGATTCCGGTGGATACAACAGTGCCGGCGCCGGCTGGCCAGGGGCGCGCAAACGGCGGGCACAAAAGAAAAGAGGCAGCCGATGCTGCCTCTTTGCTGGTTCGCGTCGGCCCGGAGCATCTGTCCGCGGGCCGCGCGAAGCGGGGTTCGCCGAAAGCGATTACTTCGCAGCCGCCTTGCCCAGCTTGCTGCCGAACTTCTGGCGGAACTTCTCGACGCGGCCGGCCGTGTCCATGATCTTCTGGGTGCCGGTGTAGAACGGGTGCGATTCCGACGAGACTTCGATCTTGGCCAGCGGGTATTCCTTGCCGTCCTTCACGATCTTGTCCTTGGTCTGGATAGTCGAGCGGGTGATGAAGCTGAAGTCGCTGGACATGTCCTGGAACACGACTTCGCGGTAATTCGGGTGAATGCCTTCTTTCATGGTGAGTCCTTTCTGGTTGGGTAGCCAGTCCGTTGCGATCCGCTTTACCGCTGAAAACACGACGCGTCGACGAACGAACCACTTGCCGGTAACGGGCAAAACGGGATTATGGCAGAAAAACAATAACTTGGGGAAGGGGGGAAGGCATATCGCGCGCTGTCTGCTGGTTGGCCGGCCATGCCTTTTTATTCACATCGCGGCGGGATCCTGACGGTAAAAGGAGGCCAGCGACTGGTAAACAACCGGCCAATGCCGGGCCAGCCCGCCAGGCTCGACAAAAAATGCCTCGGACGTCACCGCAAAGAACTCGCTGGGTGCCTCGCTGCCGTAAGGGTCGATGATGCGCAACGCCGGCGGCAGCCGTTCCGGATGCTCCCAATCCGACTCATCGCGCGCGTCCCAGGCCTCGGCAAACCGGTCGTACTCGGTCAGGAAGGTCTCGGCCCAAGCTGCAGCATCGATATCCGGGTGCAGCACGCGCGAGAAAGGCGGCACCCCGTCCGGCTCCCCGTCGAGCATGTCCAGCTTGTGGGCAAACTCGTGGACGACCACGTTGTAGGTGTCGGCCGGCAACTCATGGTCGCTGTCGATGCCCGCGCCCGGAGTGTGCACGTCAGGCCAGGACAGGATCACCGGCCCGTGCTCCCAGGCTTCGCCGCTGGCTTCCTCGACCACGCCGTGCACCAGGCCGATCTCGTCCTGCACGGTCCGGCGGATGATGAATTCGCCCGGATAGAGCACGATGCCGCGCCAGCCCCGATACCACGCCAGCCCCAGCTTCAGGATCGGTACGCACGCCTGAACAGCGACGCTGACGACCATGTCGTCGGCCAGCGGCAGCTCATGCGCCGTCGAGTATTCCTTCTCGGCGATAAACAGGGTGGCCAGTTCGCGCAGCGCGGCCAGGTCTTCGCTGCCGTAGCGCTGCACGAAAGGCAGCGTGGCGACGGTGCGCTCCCACAGGTCATCGGGGATCGCATAGTGCTCCAGCTTGCGGGCCCTGGAGCGGGTGCGCAGGAATGTAGTCAGTTTGCCGAGCATAGAAACCCATCGGACACAAAAAAGGCGTGCCGTGGCACGCCTTCCTGTCCATCTTGCGGCGCGTCCTGGTGCAGTACGCCGCAGCGAGGCTTAGCCGCCTCTGCGCATCATATCGAAAAACTCTGCGTTGTTCTTCGTGGCCTTCATCTTGTCCATGATGAATTCCATCGCCTGCACTTCGTCCATGTCGGAGATGAACTTGCGGAGCACCCAGATTTTCTGCAGGATTTCCGGCTTGATCAGCAGTTCTTCGCGGCGCGTGCCCGACTTGTTCAGGTTGATCGACGGGTAGACGCGCTTTTCCGCCAGGCGGCGTTCCAGGTGCACTTCCATGTTGCCGGTGCCCTTGAACTCTTCATAGATCACGTCGTCCATGCGGCTGCCGGTTTCGATCAGCGCGGTGGCGATGATGGTCAGCGAACCGCCTTCTTCCAGGTTGCGCGCGGCACCGAAGAAACGCTTCGGGCGCTGCAGCGCGTTGGCGTCGACACCACCCGTCAGCACCTTGCCCGAGGCCGGCACCACCGTGTTGTAGGCGCGCGCCAGGCGGGTGATCGAGTCCAGCAGGATCACCACGTCGCGCTTCAGTTCGACCAGGCGCTTGGCCTTCTCGATCACCATTTCGGCGACCTGCACGTGGCGGATGGCCGGTTCGTCGAAGGTTGATGCCACGACTTCGCCGCGCACCGAGCGCTGCATCTCGGTCACTTCTTCCGGGCGCTCATCGATCAGCAGCACGAACAGGTCGGCTTCCGGATGATTGTTGGCAATCGCGTGCGCAATGTGTTGCAGCATCACGGTCTTGCCGGACTTGGGCGATGCCACCAGCAGCGCGCGCTGGCCGCGGCCGATCGGCGCGATCATGTCGATGATGCGGCCGGTGATGTTCTCTTCAGCCTTGATGTCGCGTTCGAGCGTGAGCGGCCGGTTCGGGTGCAGCGGCGTCAGGTTTTCGAACATGATGCGGTTCTTGACCGCTTCGGGCGGCTGCCCGTTGACCTTGTCCACCTTCACCAGCGCAAAGTAGCGCTCGCCGTCCTTGGGCGTGCGTACCTCGCCTTCGATCGAATCGCCGGTATGCAGGTTGAAGCGGCGGATCTGCGACGGGCTGATATAGATATCGTCCGTGCTGGCCAGGTACGAAGTCTCCGGCGAGCGCAGGAAGCCGAAGCCGTCGGGCAGAACTTCCAGCGTGCCGTCTCCGAAGATGGTTTCGCCCATCTTGGCGCGCTTCTTCAGGATCGCAAACATCAGTTCTTGTTTGCGCATCCGCTGTGCGTTGTCGATCTCGAGCGTTGCCGCCATTTCGAGAAGCGCAGACACGTGAAGCGATTTGAGTTCTGTCAGGTGCATAGACGAGGGGTACAGATTTGCCCGGACGGGCGAGACTGAAAGAGAAGGGGGAAAAATGAGCGAACGCTCGGGGAGTTGTTGGTGGCATCTTAGCACAATCCGACCGGTGCGCCAGGGTGTGGTGCACGCACGTCGGATCGTGACAAAACCGGAGCGGTTGGTTTCGCTCCGGCGCGCAGCTTACAGGTTGCCGTCGAGGAACGCGGTCAGTTGCGACTTGGACAGCGCGCCGACCTTCTGGGCCGCGACTGCGCCGTTCTTGAACAGGATCAGCGTCGGGATGCCGCGGATGCCGAACTTGGCCGGCACTTGCTGGTTTTCATCGACGTTGATCTTGGCGACCTGCAGCTTGTCGCCATAGTCCTTGGCGACTTCGTCCAGGATCGGGGCGATCATCTTGCAGGGGCCGCACCATTCCGCCCAGAAATCGAGCAGGACGGGCTTGTCGGACTGGAGGACGTCGGCGTCGAAGGAGGCGTCGCTCACATACTTGATTTGTTCGCTCATGGCGGAAAACCTCTGGTTTCGCTCTGTTTATGTTGAAGGCTGGGAAACTGGGTAGGGCAGAACCGTAACCTTACACGAGATTGCGCGGACCCGCCGGGGACGCCTTTGCCGCCTGCCGGCTGGCTCTGGCGGCCGCAGCCGCGCCCGTTGCTGGCGATATGTTACCAGTTTGCCGATTTTCAAGACCGGCCCTGGGACTGGGCTGAAAACGTCGCCGGCAACGGTAATGATTCTGCTGCAATCGGGTGATTAGTAGAAATGCTTATTTTCAATGGCGCCAAGAGATTCCGGCAATCGGCGTGGGTGCCATGGCGTGCACATGCGGGCGCGGCGCAGTGCCGGATCCGCATTGCGTGCGCGTAGAATAGAAAGCGGTCGGCGGGCCGCGCACCGGCCCGCCGGCCCTCACGTACCCTGCTCTTCCGAGAAGGTCATCGAGAAGGTCATCGACAAGGTCATCGACATGAACACCGATCCCCGCAAGCCTACCCAGCCCGAGTCCGGCCAGGCGCCGGACGTGGACCACCTGAGCGATGCGCTGGACCATATCAGCAGCGCGGTCGAGACCAACAGCATTGCCAGCGGCGCCGCCAAGGGCCTGGTCTACAGCATCATCGAAACGCTGGGTACCCTGGTGGGCGACCCGGACCTGCCCGAACACGCGCGCTCCGGCTATGAGGGCTTGCTCGAAACCGCGCGCGAGATCCGCGCCCGGCTGGAGGGCGGCACGCACTGAGCGGTCCGACCCCCGCCGGCGGCGCCGGGCCCTTGGCGCCGATGCCGTTGCCTGAAAATCGCCGCCCGCCATGCTGGCCGGCGGCGTCCGGTATTTTCATTGCCTTGTTCCCCGACGTCTTCCCCGACCGACGCAGTTACCGCAGCCACGCCGCGCTGCGGCCCATGAGCCCATGACGTCGCTAAGTTTTCGCCCTGGCCCTGATTTCCTCGAGCAGGCGGCCACCGCTGCCTGGTTTTTCATGGACCGCTGCGGCGCGCCCGAAGCCGCCGCGCACGTGGTGGTGCCGACCGCCGCGCAGATTCCAGGTGTGCGCGAGGCGCTCGACGCCGCCGCGCGTGCTGCCGGGCGGCCGCGCCTGTTGCCGCGCGTGCTGACGCTGGGGCACTGGCTGCTCGACCTGCCCCCCGACGGCACGCCGGTGCGCAGCCACGCTGCACGGCTGCTGGCGGTGCAGCAGGCAGTGCGCGGGCAGGACTGGCTGCGCCGCGCCTTTGGCGCGCAGAACGAGACCGCGGCGTGGGGCCTGTCGCAGACGCTGCTTGCGATTTGCGACGAGCTGAATGCGCGCTGGCTCGAGGACGCTGCCATCCGCGATGACGACGACATCGACGGCGACGACCGCGCCGCGCTGCTGCAGGGGGCGCTGGAACGCACCTACTCGCACCTGTCCGAACGCTTCCTCGGCGAAGAGGCGCGCATCGTGCTGGCATTCTGGCAGGCACTGTCCGGGCCGGATGATCCACTCCCGGCACGGCGCCGCGCGCTGCGCGAACTGTCGCAGCCATTGCGCGGCCCGGTGATCTGGATCGCGCCGACTCCGCCCACGCCGCTTGAAGCCGCGTTCCTGCGCGATGCCGCCGAACTGGTGCCGGTGCTACAGGTCGGCTATGACTGGTCGGGGCAGGGCGAAGCGCACGCCGACGCCGACTGGTACCAGACGCTGCTCTCGCTGTGGCCCGAAGCACGGATTGCCGAGACCGAAGACGCCATTGCGCCGCCGCCCGCCACGCCGGCACTGCCCGAGCAACGCCCGGCCATCCGCGTGATCGGCAGCGCGCGCTTCGAGGACGAAGCCGCGGCCGCAGCGGCGCAACTGGTGCAATGGCTCAATGAGGGACGCCGCCAGGTCGCGCTGGTAGCCCACGACCGCGTGGTGGCGCGGCGTGCGCGAGCCCTGTTGGCCCGTGCCGGCGCACCGGTACGCGACGAGACCGGCTGGAAGCTGTCGACCACCCGCGCGGCCGCCGCGCTGATGCGCTGGTTCGACCTGCTGGTGCGCGACGGCGATACCGCGGCGCTGCTCGACCTTTTGAAAAGCCCGTTCTGCCTGCCCGATTTCGCCGAGCGCGGTGCGGCCATCGCGCTGCTGGAGCGCCAGGTGCGGCGCGAAGGCATTACCGGCGGCTGGCCGCGCCTGCGGCAACTGTTCGGCACCGCACCGACCAGCGCGCCCGAACCTGGCAGCGACGAGGAGGAGGCAGCCGAAGCGCCGCGCCGCGCCGCGCGGGCGCTGGTTGCCGTGCTGGCCGACGAGGCGGCACGCTGGCCGCGCGGACTTGCGCAGCATCCCCTGGCAACGTGGCTGGAGCGGCTCGACGGCATGCTCGACGGCCTCGGCATGCGCGCCGCGCTGGCAAGCGACGATGCGGGCAACCAGCTGCTCGATGCACTGGCGCGGCTGCACGAGCTGCCGCTGGACGAAACCGGCGGCCATGCCACGCTTTCGCAGGGCGAATTCCGCGCCATGCTGTCGGCGCTGCTCGAATCAGTGGCCTACAAGGAGCCATCCGCCAGCGGCCCGGCGCGCATCACCATCCTGCCGCTGAACGGCGCGCGCATGCGCCGTTTCGAGGGCGTGGTGATCGTGGGTTGCGACGACGCGCAGCTGCCATCGAGCGCGGCCGAGCTGATGTTTTTCTCCAACCAGATGCGGCGCGAGCTGGACCTGGAGGACCGCGAGGCGCGCTTCGCCCAGCAGGCGCGCGACCTGGCCGAAGTGCTGCTGAACAATGCCGATGTGGTGATGACCTGGCAGCGCTACGGCGGCCGCGGCGAACCGCACCACGTGTCGGGCTGGATCGAGCGGCTGGCGGCATGCTGCGCCCGTAGCGGCGTCATCATCGACAGCAACGCCGTGCCGCAGGCCTACGAAACCTTCGCCGAACCGCAAGGCATGCCCGCGCCGTCCGCGTTGCCGGAACTGGTGCCGCAGCGCTGGAGCGCGCAGGCCTACAACATGCTGCGCCGCTGCCCGTATCAGTTCTTCGCCGGCCGCATGCTCGGCCTGGCCGGGCTGGAGACTGTCAGCGACGAACTGGAAAAGCGCGAGATCGGCGAGCACCTGCACCGAGTGCTGCTGCGCTACCACAAGGACCTGCACACGCGCCGCGAGCGTGGCGAGACGCTGGTGCAGGACCAGCGCCTGGCGCGGCTGCGCGAGATCTCCGACGATGTGTTCGGCGCGCTGATGGCCGAGGACGGCAATGCCATCGCCTACTACCGCCGCTGGTGCGAGGTGCTGCCCTCGTATGTCGCCTGGCAGTCGGCGCGCGAGGCCGAGGGCTGGTTCTGGCGCGGCGGCGAACTCGATGCCGGCATCGACCTGCCCATGCCCGACGGCCAGCCGCTGCGGCTGACCGGACGCATCGACCGCCTCGACCAGGGGCCGGACGGCGCGCATGCGGTGCTGGACTACAAGACGCAGAGTGCCACGCGGCTCAAGCGCAAGCTGGCCGAGGTCGAGGAAGATTGCCAGCTGCCGTTCTACGGGCTATTGCGCGCCGATGCGGTGGATGGCAGCTGGGTGTCGCTCGAAGGCGCGAAGGAGAGCGCGCGCGACACCTCGGCGGCGGCGCAACGCGAGGTCGGCCTGCCCGACTTCCAGGCCGCCGTCACCTGGCTCGAACGGCAGATGCGCCATGACGTGATGCGCCTGCGCCAGGGGGCTAAGCTTCCAGCATTTGGCGATGCCTCGGCCTGCGTGTATTGCACCGCCCGCGGCCTGTGCCGCAAGGGCTTCTGGGAATCTACCGCCGTGCCGGTGCTGAAAACATGATGGTCCACGATCCACTCAATACCCAGGTCCAGCCTTACCAGCGCGATGGCCATCCGGTGTCGGAGGCCGATTTCACCCGCGCGGCCTGCGATCCCGCGCGCTCCGTCGTGGTCGAGGCCTGTGCCGGCAGCGGCAAGACCTGGCTGCTGGTGGCGCGCCTGGTGCGCCTGCTGCTGGCCGGCGCCGCGCCGCACGAGATCCTCGCGATCACCTTCACGCGCAAGGCTGCTGAAGAAATGCGCGACCGCCTGCTGGAAGTGCTGGCGCAACTGTCGCGCGATCCCGACGAGGACGTCATCGCTGCGCTGATGCAGCGTGGCCTGACGCCGGAGGCAGCGCGCGAGGCGCTGCCGCGCGCGCGCCGCCTGCATGCGCAGGTGCTGGCCGCACCCGGGCGCATGGCCATCGACACCTTCCACGGCTGGTTCGGCACGCTGCTGCGCGGCGCGCCGCTGGCGTCGGGCATCGTGCCCGGCGCGTCGCTGCGCGAAGATGCCTTGCGCATGAAGCGTGAAGCGTGGGCGCCGGTATGGCGCGCGCTGGCCACGCCGCAGTACGAAGACCTGCGTGCCGCCTGGGAAACGCTGGTCGACACCGTGGGCGACTTCCAGGCGCGCGCGCTGCTCGACGCCATGTTCCATGCGCGCAGTGAATGGTGGGCGATGCAGGAGGGCGGCAGCCCGCTGCAGGCGCTGGGCGACTGCCTGGGCGAAGACGCGCAGGGCGACGTGCTGCTGCAGGCGCTGGCCGACGAAGGCTGGCGCGATGCGTGCGAGACGCTGGCGCTGCGCCTGGGCGCCGGCGGCAAGACCGAACAGGCCCATGCCACGCGCATCACTGACGGGCTGATGGCCATCACAGCGTGGCGCGAAGCCGGCGCCGCGCCGGGCAAGCCCGCCGATCGCGTGTTCGGGCAGTTGCGCGCGGCCTTCTTCACCACCACGGGCGAGCCGCGCTCGCTGCGCCGGACCAACGCGCTGGTCAAGGCAGCCGGCGGCGAGGGCATGGTCGACACGCTGCTCGACCAGCACGCGTCCATCTGCGCGATGCTCGACGAGATCGCCGCCCGCTGCTGCGAGGCCGCGGTGCTTGCCATCAACCAGGCGCTGTTCTGCATCGGCGACGCGTTGCTGGCGCGTTACCAGCAGCACAAGCAGGAACAGCGCGCGATGGACTTCGCCGACCTGGAATGGCAGGCCGCGCAGCTGATGTCCGACGAAGAGACTGCGACGTACCTGCAGGTGCGGCTCGACGCACGCTACCGCCACCTGCTGCTCGACGAGTTCCAGGACACCAACCCGCTGCAGTGGCGCATCCTGCAGGGCTGGCTGGCCGGCTACGCGGGTTTGGGGGAGCGCCCGACCGTGTTCCTGGTGGGCGATCCCAAACAGTCGATCTACCGCTTCCGCCGCGCCGATGCACGCCTGTTCGGCGCAGCCGGCGAGATGCTGCGCGACGCGTTCGGGGCGACGGTGCTGCGTACCAACCGCACGCGGCGCAACCGTGCCGAGGTGCTGGACTGGGTCAATGCCGTGTTCGACGCGGCGCGTGCCGAAGGCCGCTACCCGCTGTACGAGACGCAGACCTCGGCGCTTGCCGAAGGCGGCGGGCCGGTGTGGCTGCTGCCGATGGTGGAGGCCGACAAGGCTGATGACAAGGCTGATAACAGCCGCGAGGCGAGCGACAAGGACGCGCGGGCAGAAGACGCGGAAGGCACCGACACGCACGGCGACACGCACCGCGACACGCTGCTCCAGCCACGCCGGCAGGCCGGCGATTCGCTGCGTCTGGAAGAGGGCAGGCGTGTGGCCGCCTGGCTGCGCCATGTGCGCGACACCGTGCCGGTCCACGAGAACGGCGGCACGCGCCCCGCGCGCTGGAGCGACATGCACCTGCTGGTGCGCCGCAAGACCCACCTCGCGGACTATGAGCGCGCGCTGCGCGAAGCGGGCATCCCATGCCTGAGCCCGCGCCGCGGCGGCCTGCTGGCCACGCTGGAAGCGCTGGACCTGTCGGCGTTGCTGGCCTTCCTGATGACACCGGAGTCCGATCTGGATCTCGCGCATGTGCTCAAGAGCCCGCTGGTCGGCGCGACCGACGATGACCTGCTGGCCCTGGCGCAGCTGGAAGGCGAGGGCGGCTGGTGGGCGCGTATCGAAACCAACGGCCTGCCCGAGCACGTCTCGGACGCATTGCGCGACGGCGTGCCGCGGCTGCGCCAGTGGCTGCGCATCGCGCCGCACCAGCCGGTGCACGACCTGATCGACCAGATCTTCCACGGCGGCGAAGTCCGGCGCCGTTATGCCGAAGCCGCGCCGCCTGATATCCGCGAGCAGGTGCTGGCCAATCTCGACGCCTTCCTGAAACTGTCGCTCGACCTCGACGGCGGCCGTTATCCGAGCCTGCCCAAGTTCATCGACGAGTTGCAGGAAATCCGCCGTGGCGACGAGGGCGAGAGCCCTGACGAAGGCGGCATGGGCGACAGCGCCGAAGACATCGAACCGGCCGAGGACGATGCCGCCTTCGCCGGCCTCGATGCGGTCCACATCCTGACGGTGCATGCGGCCAAGGGCCTGGAGGCGCCGTTCGTGGTGCTGCTCGATGCCAACCACAGCGATCCTGCCGCGGACAAGGGCGGGATCCTGGTCGACTGGCCGCCGTCATCGCCGGTGCCGCGGCATTTCTCGGCGTACGGCAAGCGCAGCGAGCGCGGCCTGGCGCGCGCGCCGATGTTCGAGGCCGAGGCCGCGCTGGGCGAGCGTGAGAACTGGAACCTGCTGTACGTCGCCATGACGCGGGCGCAGCAAGGCCTGCTGGTCAGCGGCGTGAAGGGCCGCACCAGCCGCGCCGCCGCCGGCGAGAACAACGCCGAGATTGCCGGCAGCTGGTACGTGCGGCTGCAGGCCGCGGGCGTGGGCGAATTGTTGCCCGCGTACCCCGGGCAACTTGCGCCCGCGGGCGGCGGCGATGCGCCCGTGCCGGCGCGCCTGAGCGAGCCGGTGCGCTTTACCGACTTCCGCCTGCGCTACCGCGACGCCGGTGCGCTGCCATCGTTCGAGGACGACGCGCAGGCCGAGGAAGAGCCGACGGAACACGACGGCATCGTCTTCAACGCCGCGGCGGCCCGCCATGGCGAGCTGGTGCATGCCTTGCTGGAGCGGCTGACGCGCTATCCGGAAACCTTCGCCGGCATTCCGGACATCGACACGGTGCTGCGCTGGTTCCCGCTGACCGGCGCGCACACTCCCGGGGCGCGGCAAGCGTGGCGCGAGCAGGTGGAAGAAGCGCTGGCGGCGGTGCGTGTGATGCTGGGCGCGCCGGCACTGGCACCGCTGCTGTCGGCGGATGAGTCCGGCAGCGCGCGCAATGAAGTCGAGCTGTATGACGCGCGTGGCCGGCTGTTGCGCATCGACCGGCTGGTGGAGTTCGAAGATCGGGTCGTCATCGTCGACTACAAGCTGCGGCTGCTGCCCCAGGAGCACGCGGCCTATCGTGCGCAGCTGGGGCGCTACGTGGCTGCGGTCGCGCCGCTGTTCCCCGGCAAGCGGATCGAGGCCGGCGTGGCCACCGCGGACGGCGAGTGGATTCCCGCCGAGCGCCTGGCACCGCCGATGCTGACGCAACAGGGTTCGTTGTTCTGAGTGGCGCGCGCGCCGGACAGCTCCGGAGAATCGGCGCAGAATGGCCCTGGGTGCGCCGTGTGGGGCGCACGCCTGCGGGCCCGCTGTACTAAAGTGACAGGGACGGCGCTGCAAGCGGCGTGCGGATCCCGATGAGCTGTTCGCGCGAGCGCAGGCTGAAGCGGCGAAGGGGCTGAAGCGGTGGAAGGGTACAGCAGGAGGGAGATAGAGGTGGACGAGCCTGACCCTCGGCACTGGCGGAAAACGGCTGTGGCTGCTTCGTTCCCGACCTGACCAGGTTGACCGCGCCACCATGCGAGGAGGCCCGTCCGAGCGGCATTGTAACCTAGTCTGGGCGATCGCGTCGAATTGCCTCACCACGCGCGGGTCATTGCGTTTGGCAACGCCGCGGCTTGATCTGGCGCAGGCGATGCCAGCCGCGCGGGCCCGACCATGGCAGGCCGCCGCACTTTCGCGGCGCGGCGCACCGGCGGTGCGTCCCGGACCCACTGAATCACCAACCTTCGGAGCGTGGTGAGCCCAGACATGAACGCAAACGACCAGATCATTCGCGGTGCCATGGCGCCGCAGGAAATCTCCACCGAAGTCCTGATCGAAAAATACGCCAAGGGCGAAGAGCACAGCATTGCCGAGGTCAGGCAGCGCGTGGCGCGCGCGCTGGCACAGGCCGAGCCCGAGGACGAGCGCGAGGCCTGGAGCGCGCGCTTCCTGTGGGCGCAGGAAAACGGCTTCGTGCCCGCCGGGCGCATCAATTCCGCTGCGGGAACCGGCATCCAGGCCACGCTGATCAACTGTTTCGTGCAGCCGGTGGGTGATTCGGTGTCGGAAGCGCGGGACGGGCGGCCCAGCATTTACACCGCGGTGGCGCAGGCGGCCGAGACCATGCGTCGCGGTGGCGGCGTCGGCTATGACTTTTCGGCGATCCGGCCGGCGGGCGCGCTGGTGCGCGCGACGCATTCGCGCGCGTCTGGGCCGGTGTCGTTCATGAAGGTGTTCGATGCCTCGTGCGCGACCGTGGAATCCGCTGGCGCGCGCCGCGGCGCGCAGATGGGCGTGCTGCGCTGCGACCATCCGGATGTCGAAAGCTTTATCCACGCCAAGGACAAGGGCGACCTGACCAACTTCAATATCTCGATCGGCGTGACCGACGAATTCATGCGCGCGGTGCAGGACGATGGCGAGATCGAGCTGATCCATGAAGCCGAGCCCGGCGTCGACATGATTGCCGCCGGCGCTTACCGCCGCGACGACGACCAGTGGGTGTACCGCCGCTTGCCGGCGCGGCAATTGTGGGACCAGGTGATGCAGGCCACCTACGACCACGCCGAGCCCGGCATCCTGTTCCTGTCGCGCATCAACGCCGACAACAACCTCTATTACTGCGAGCGCATCGAGGCCACCAATCCCTGCGCGGAGCAGCCGCTGCCGCCGTATGGCTGCTGCTGCCTGGGCTCGATCGACCTGACGCGCTTCGTGCGCCAGCCGTTCTCGGCGCAGGCTGAATTCGATTTCGATGCCTTTGCCGAGGTGGTGCGCGTGGCCACGCGCATGCTCGACAATGTGCTCGACGTGACCTTCTGGCCGTTGCCGGCGCAGCAGGCCGAGGCTCATGCCAAGCGCCGCGTGGGGCTGGGCTTCCTGGGGCTGGGCAGCGCGCTGGTGATGCTGGGCCTGCGCTACGACACCGAGCCGGCGCGGCAACTGGCGGCGCGCATTGCCGAACGCATGCGTGACGAGGCCTACCTGGCCTCGACCGAACTGGCGGCACAGAAGGGTGCCTTCCCGCTGCTGGATGTCGACGCCTACCTGAGCAGCGGCTTCGCCAGCCGGTTGCCACAGGCCGTGCGCGATGCCATTGCGCGCAACGGCCTGCGCAACTCGCACCTGCTGTCGATCGCGCCGACCGGCACGATCACGCTGGCGTTTGCCGACAATGCCTCCAACGGCATCGAGCCGGCCTTCTCCTGGACCTATAACCGCCGCAAGCGGATGCCGGACAACAGCTACCGCTCGTTCGAGGTGGCGGACCACGCCTGGCGCCTCTACCGTCACATGGGCGCCGACATGGCGCAGTTGCCGGACAGCTTCGTCACGGCGCTGCAGATGTCGGCGCTGGATCATATGCGCATGCTGGAGGCGGTGCAGCCGTATATCGACACCAGCATCAGCAAGACCGTCAACGTGCCAGAGGACTATCCGTACGAGGCCTTCCGCCACCTGTACCTGGAGGCGTGGCAGGCGGGGCTGAAAGGGCTGGCGACCTATCGCCCCAATTCGGTGCTTGGCGCAGTGCTGTCGGTCGACGCGCCGGCGGCAGCGTCTGCAACGGTGGCTGATGACAACCCGCTGGTGCGCCCGTTCAACAGCCGGCCAGTCGGCGATCTGGAGGGCGTGACCTCCAAGGTCGAGTACCTGACCTACGAGGGCCACAAGACCGTCTACCTGACCGTCAATTTCATGCGCGTGGCCGGCGTCATCGACGGCAGCCCGGTGGCGATCGAGCGGCCGGTGGAATTCTTCATGCCGGCCGGGCAGCGCAGCGAGGGCCAGCAGTGGATCACCTCGACCATGCGGCTGCTGTCGATGGTGGCGCGCTCGGGCGGCTCGGTCGCCAAGGCGCTGGCCGACATGCGCAACGTGGTGTGGGACAAGGGCACCGTGCGCTACGGCGCGCTGGTGCGGCAGGACGGCACCGAGGTGCCGCGCTTCCATGACTCGGAGGTGGCGGCGCTGGGCTACGCGCTGCAGCGCATCCTGATCAAGCGCGGCTTCCTCGATGCCGAAGGCGGGCAGGTGCCGGTGGCGGCGCTGGCGGCCCGGCTGGCGCAGCGCGAGAGCGGCGGGGCGGCGCTGGCCGCGGATGCCGGGTCCGCCGTCCAGGCCGGCGCGGGCGTGGTCACCCCCGGGGTGGGTACCGGCAAGCCTTGCCCGGAGTGTGGCGCGCACGCCCTGCACAAGGTCGATGGCTGTGCGAAATGCGCGAATTGCGGCTACGTGGGCGAATGCGGCTGAAGTCGCCCCGCGCCTGAAACCCGCCAGCGGCGCGGCGCCGCCGGCGGGCCTGCGCTCCAGGCCGCAAACTCCGGCCCGGCGGCGGGCAGCGGGCGGTCGCCATTTGCTACAATCGCCGCCATGAGTTATCAAGTTCTAGCGCGCAAATGGCGCCCCAGGGATTTCACCACGCTGGTCGGCCAGGAGCACGTGGTCCGCGCGCTCACGCACGCGCTGGAACAGCAGCGGCTGCACCACGCCTACCTCTTCACCGGCACGCGCGGGGTCGGCAAGACCACGCTGTCGCGGATCCTGGCCAAGGCCCTGAACTGCACCGGCGCTGACGGCAACGGCGGCATCACCGCCCAGCCATGCGGGGTGTGCAAGGCCTGCACCGAGATCGACAGCGGCCGCTTCGTCGACTACATCGAGATGGACGCCGCCTCCAACCGCGGCGTCGACGAGATGGCGCAGTTGCTCGACAAGGCGGTCTATGCCCCAGGCACCGGGCGCTTCAAGGTCTACATGATCGACGAAGTGCACATGCTCACCAACCACGCCTTCAACGCCATGCTGAAGACGCTGGAAGAGCCGCCCGGGCACGTCAAGTTCATCCTCGCCACCACCGATCCGCAGAAGATCCCGGTCACGGTGCTGTCGCGCTGCCTGCAGTTCAACCTCAAGCAGATGCCCCCGGGGCATATCGTCTCGCACCTGGACCATATCCTGGCGCAGGAAGGCATCGGCCATGACGGCAACGCGCTGCGGCTGCTGGCGCAGGCCGCGCATGGCTCGATGCGCGATGCGCTGTCGCTGACCGACCAGGCGATCGCCTACAGCGCGGGTGAGGTCTCCGAGGAAGCGGTGCGCGGCATGCTGGGCGCGATCGACCAGGGCTACCTGGTGCAGCTGCTCGATGCGCTCGCCGCCGAGGACGGCGCCGCCATGCTGGGCATTGCCGATGCCATGGCCGACCGCAGCCTGTCGTTCGCCGGCGCGCTGCAGGACCTGGGTTCGCTGCTGCACAAGGTGGCGCTGGCGCAGGCCGTGCCGGCTTCGGTGCAGGACGAATGGCCGGAGGCGGACGATGTGCGCCGCCTCGCCGGCGTGTTCGACGCGCAGGAAGTGCAGCTGTTCTACCAGATTGCCAACCTCGGCCGCAATGAGCTGGCGCTGGCGCCGGACGAGTATGCCGGCTTTACCATGACGCTGCTGCGCATGCTGGCGTTCCGGCCGTCGGCGTCGCCGGAGCCGACGCCCCCGACCGTCGCGCAAGGGCAGGGTGGCGGCGCCGCGCCGTCGCGCCCGCGCAATGCGGCGCTGGCAGCCGATCCGGCCACGCCCCGGCATGCCGCGGTGGCGGCTGCGCCCGCGGTGGCAGCCGCCCCTGCCGCTATAGCGGCGCCGATGCCGGCGGCGGCAAAGCCGGCCGCGCCGGCACCCGTATCCGAACCCGTGGCCAGGTCCGCCGCGCCGGCTGTATCGGCTGTACCGGCTGCGGCCGCCGCACCAGCGCGCTCCGCGCCAGACGCTGCCATGTCGCCGGCCCGTGCCGCGCTGGCGGCCGCACGTGCCGCATCCGCGCGCGGTGGCTCGCGGAATGCCCCGCCGCCTGCCGCGCCCGCCGCCGCAGCGGCTCCCGCGCAGCGTCCGCCGGCACAGCCTTTGCGCGCGCCGGGTGCCGCTGCCGTGAGCCGTCCTGCCGCGGCTCCGGCCCGGCCGGCTCCGCAGCCGCCCGCGCAAGCCCAGGCACCGGCGCAGCGCGCTGTGCCGCAGCCCTCGGCGGCGCCCGCCAGGCCGGCTCCGGCCGCGCGCCAGCCTGAACCCGAATCGGTGCCGCCGTGGGAGATTTCCGGCGGCAGCGATGTGCCGCCATGGGAAGACCTGCCGCCGGACTTGCCGGTCATCGGCCCCTATGACAGCGACCCGGGTTTCCGTGCGGACGAGCGTGACAACGGTTTCAGCGACAACGGTTTCAGCGACAACGGTTTCAGCGACAACGGTTTCGGCGAGCCGCCGGCACGTGCCAATCCAGGCAACGGCGCACGGAACGTCGCCCCCAGGCCCGCCAGCGCGCCCGTGCGCGAAGCCGAGCCCGCGCGCGAGACCGCGGCGCCAACTGCACCGGCCGAGGGCGCCAGGTACGTCGCCCCACGCCCGCCCGCAGCGGGCGAAGACGGCTCGCCGCCGGTCTTCACCGGCGACTGGCCGGTGTTGGCTGCTGGCCTGCCGCTCAAGGGCCTGGCGCAACAACTTGCATACCAGAGCGAACTGACGCAGGTGGTCGGCACCACCTTCAACCTGCGCATCCCGGTGGCCGCCCTCGGCGAGAACGGCGTCGCCGAACGCGTGCAGCAGGCACTGTGCGACCACTTCGGCCAGCCGGTGCGCGTGCTGTGCGAAGTCGGCGCGGTCGCGGTCACCGCCGCGGCGGCCGATGCCCAGGCACGTGCCGAGCGCCAGCGCGAAGCCGAGGCCGTGATCGAGGCCGATCCCTTCGTGCAAGGGCTGCTGCGCGACTTTGGCGGCCAGATCGTGCCAGGCTCGATCCAGCCGCGCGCGGCCTGACGGCCCGGTCCGCACCATCCGCCACGAATTTCCACCACCGAATTTCCTACCGAATCCAGGAGCGTTCCATCATGATGAAAGGTCAACTCGCCGGGCTGATGAAGCAAGCCCAGCAGATGCAGGAAAACATGAAGAAGATGCAGGAGCAGCTGGCCCAGATCGAGGTCGAGGGCCAGTCCGGCGCCGGTCTCGTCAAGGTGGTCATGACCTGCAAGAACGACGTCAAGCGCGTCACCATCGACCCCAGCCTGCTGGCCGAGGGCGAGGACAAGGACCTGCTGGAGGACCTGGTCGCCGCCGCCTTCAACGACGCCGTGCGCAAGGCCGAGGCCACCACGCAGGAAAAGATGGGCTCGATGACCTCGGGCCTGCCGCTGCCCCCGGGCTTCAAGCTGCCGTTCTGAAGGCAAGCGTGAAAGCGGGTGTGAAGGGTTCCGCGCCGACTTCGCTGCAGGCGCTGGTCGAGGCGCTGCGGGTGCTGCCGGGCGTCGGGCCCAAGTCCGCCCAGCGCATGGCCTACCACCTGCTGCAGCACGACCGCGAGGGCGCGCGCAAGCTGGGCGACGCGCTGCGCGGCGCGGCGGACCATATCCGCCACTGCCAGCGCTGCAACACCTTCACCGAGCAGGAGATCTGCGAGACCTGCCTGGATGACCGCCGCGACGCCGCGCTGCTGTGCGTGGTGGAAACGCCGGCCGACCAGGTCATGATCGAGCAGACGCTGACTTACCGCGGCAAGTACTTCGTGCTGATGGGCCGGCTGTCGCCGCTGGACGGTATCGGCCCGCGCGAGATCCACCTGGACCGGCTGCTGGCGCGCGCCACCGAGCCGGAGCTGGGCGGCCCGGTCGGCGAAGTCATCGTCGCCACCAACTTCACCAGCGAAGGCGAGGCCACCGCCCACTATATCGGCGAAATGCTGAAGGCGCGCGGCCTCAAGGTGTCGCGCCTGGCGCGCGGCGTGCCGGTCGGCGGCGAGCTGGAGTACGTCGATGCCGGCACCATCGCGCGCGCGGTGATGGACCGCCGCAACCTCTGATCCCGGCCGCGCGGCGCTGCATGCCCGCACGCCGCTTCCCGGATTCTTCCGCGTCCCTGCCTGCCCCATGAACCTGGCCCGCTTCGATCTCGTCACGCTTGGCTTGTTCGTCGCCGTGGCACGGCAGGGCAGCATATCTGCCGGCGCGCGTCAGTCGCACCTGGCCATTGCGGCCGCCAGCAAGCGCATTTCGGACCTGGAGACCGCGGTGGGTGCGCCGCTGTTTTTCCGCCATGCCGCCGGCGTGCAACTGACAGAAGCCGGACAGGCTTGCTTCCACCATGCGCTGACCATCCTGCAGGATGTCGAGCGCATGGCCGGGGTGATGTCCGACTATGCGTCCGGCGTGCGCGGGCAGGTGCGCGTCTGCGCCAACACGTCGGCGATCACGCAGTTCCTGCCGGACGACCTGGCGTCGTTCATGCAGCGGCATCCAACCATCCGCATCGAGCTGGAAGAGCAGAACAGCCGCGACATCGTCGCCGCGCTGGTGGAGAACCGCGCCGACGTCGGCATCTTTGCCGACCGCACGCCGGCGGCGGGGCTGATGACGGTCGAGTACCGCCAGGACGAGCTGGTCATCATCACGCCGCCCAACCATCCGCTGGCTGCGCGCGGCCCGGTGCGCTACGCCGATACGCTCGAGTTCGACTTTGTCAGCCTGCCGCAGGAAACCTCGCTGGCGGCGCGGCTGCTCGAGGAAAGCAGCCGGCTCGACCGGCCGTTCCGCCTGCGCATCCAGGTGCGCAGCTTCGATGCCATGTGCCGCATGGTGATGGCCGGCCTGGGCGTGGGCGTGCTGCCGCGCATCGCGGCCGAGCCGCACGTCAAGTCGATGGGTTTGTCGCTGGTGTCGCTGCAGGATGCGTGGGCGCGCCGCTCGCTGCTGATCGGCCTGCGCGATCCGGCCGGGCTGACGGTGTCGGCGCGGCTGCTGATCACTCACCTGTGCGGGGACAAGGCGCCGTTCTGACGCCTTGGGCGCCAAGCGCCCCCGGAGCCTTTCGCGTTCCGAGAAAACCCGCTTCTCCGATTGCCGATTCCTGGCTCGCCCCTCGCTGGGGCACACTCCGTGCCAATGACAGACGCGGCGGGATCGATCAACGGATCGGATTTCCGCGGCGCAACAAATCCCCCGCATTGCACGGAGACACGCCATGGCGCAACAGATCCTCGAGGGCATCCGCGTTCTCGAACTCGGACAACTTATCGCCGGCCCCTTTGCCGCGAAAACCCTGGCCGACTTCGGCGCACACATCATCAAGGTAGAGCCGCCGGGGCAGGGCGATCCGCTGCGCAAATGGCGAATGCTGCATGAGGGCACGTCGGTGTGGTGGGAAGCACAGTCGCGCAACAAGGAATCGATCTGCATCGACCTGCGCCAGCCGGAAGGGCAGGCGCTGGTGCGCAAGCTGGCCGCCGAGGCCGATGTGCTGATCGAGAACTTCCGCCCCGGCACCATGGAGAAGTGGGGCCTGGGCTGGGACGTGCTGCATGCCGACAACCCGCGCCTGATCATGCTGCGCGTGTCGGGCTACGGCCAGACCGGCCCCAAGAAGGACGAGCCGGGCTTTGCCGCGGTGGCCGAGGCCATGGCGGGACTGCGTCACCTGACCGGCGAACCGGGCCGCGCGCCGGTGCGTGCCGGCTTGTCGCTGGGCGACACCATCGCCGGCCTGCACGGCGCCATGGGCGTGCTGCTCGCGCTGTACCAGCGCGATGCGCGTGGCGGCGAGGGCCAGGTGATCGACGTGGCGCTGTATGAATCGCTGTTCAACCTGAGCGAAAGCCTGCTGCCGGAATACTCTGCCTTCGGCGCGGTGCGCCAGCCCGCCGGCGGCGCGCTGCCCGGCATCGCCCCGTCCAACGCCTATCCCTGCAGCAGCGGCGAATACGTGCTGGTGGCGGCCAACGGCGATGCCATCTTCAAGCGCATGATGCTGGCCATCGGCCGGCCTGACCTGGCCGAGGATCCGGCGCTGGCGCAGAACGACGGCCGCGTGAAGCGTGTCGACGAGATCGATGCCGCCATCGCCGACTGGACCCGCACGCAGACCGTGGAATCGGTGCTGGCGGTACTGCGCGAGGCGCAGGTGCCGTCGGGCCGCATTTATACCGTCAAGGACATTGCCGAAGACCCGCACTACCGCGCCCGCGGCGTGATCGAGTCGGTGACCTCGGCCGGCGGACTCACCGTGGAAGTGCCGGGCGTGGTGCCCAAGCTGTCGGCCAGTCCGGGCGGCATCCATGACCGCGCGCCCGCGCTGGGCGAGCACACCGATGCCGTGCTGAAGCAGGCGGGCTTCGATGACGCCGCCATTGCCGACCTGCGCGCGCGCAAGGTGATCGCATGAGCGCCGCCGCCCAGCTGCGCGGCCCGGCCCGCGTCGAAATCAATGAAGTCGCGCCGCGCGACGGCCTGCAGATCGAGCCGGTGGTGGTGCCTACCGACGGCAAGGTCGCCTTCGTCGACGCGCTGTCGGCCTGCGGCTTTGCCCGCATCGAAGCCACCTCGTTCACGTCGGCACGGGCCATCCCCGCGCTGGCCGATGCCGAAGCGGTGATGCACCAGGTCCAGCGCTACCCCGGCGTGCGCTACACCGTGCTGGTGCCCAACCTGCGCGGGCTGGAGCGCGCGCTGTCGTGCCGGCCGGACGAGGTCAACCTGGTGATGTCGGCCAGCGAGACCCATAACCGCGCCAACCTGCGCATGACGCGCGAGCAATCGCAGGCGCAGTTGCTGGCGATGATCGAAGCCGCCAGCGCCGCGGGCGTGCCGGTCAACATCTCGCTGTCGACGGTGTTCGGCTGCCCCTTCGAGGGCGAGGTCGATGCCGGCGCGGTGATGGCGCTGGCCACGCGCTTCGCCGAAGCCGGCGCGGCGGGCATCACGCTGTGCGACACCACCGGCATGGCCTATCCCACGCAAGTGGCCGCACTGTGCGAGCGGTTCCAGGCTGCGCTGCCCGGCACCGGCCTGACCATCCACCTGCACAACACGCGCGGCATGGGCCTGGCCAATGCGCTGGCGGCATGGCAGACCGGCGTGACCCGCTTCGACGCGGCCGCCGGCGGCCTGGGCGGCTGTCCGTACGCGCCCGGTGCCAGCGGCAACGTCAGCACCGAGGACCTGGTCCACATGTTCGACTGCATGGGCGTGCAGACCGGCGTCAATCTCGGTGCGCTGCTCGACGCGGTGGCCGGCCTGCCCGCGCTGGTCGGGCGCGACATCCACAGCCAGTTGCTCAGCGCCGGCCCGCGCCTGCGCACGCACCAGCCGCCGGCATGGATGGCGGAGCATTTCGCGGCGCAAGCCTAGCGCCGCACCCGGACAACAACAAGACATTGGCAATACAAATGGAGACCCTCATGAAACAAGCCCTTCAACGCATCGTTGCCAGGCCCGCCACGTCTACCTTTGCCGCCCGGCGCAAGGCCGTCGCTGCCACGCTGGCGGCGCTCGGTGCTGCATGGCTGGCGCCTGCCGCGCTCGCGCAGGATGCCTATCCCAACCGCCCGGTCACGCTGGTGGTATCCGCCGCGGCAGGCGGCACCACCGACATCGCGGCACGGATGATCTCGGAGCCGCTATCCAAGGCGCTTGGCCAGCCTGTGGTGGTCGATAACAAGCCCGGCGGCAACGGCGGCATCGCCGCGCAGCTGGTGGCGCGCGCCAAGCCGGACGGCTACACGCTGATGCTGCAGTACTCGGGCTTCCACGTGATCACGCCGCTGCTGATGAAGAACCTGTCGTGGGATCCGGTCAAGGACTTCGCGCCGGTAGCCAATATCCTGTCGGCGCCGCAGGTGCTGGTAGTGCGCCAGAACCTGCCGGTCAAGTCGCTGAAGGAACTGGTCGCGTACGCCAAGGCCAACCCGGACAAGCTCAACTACGCCTCGTCGGGCAACGGTTCGCTGCAGCATGTCTCGACCGAGCTGCTGAACCAGATGGCCGGCACCAAGATCGCGCACGTTCCGTACAAGGGCACCGGCCCGGCCATCACCGACCTGCTGGGCGGCACGGTCGACCTGACCATGACTACGCCGCCGCCGCTGATGGGCCATATCGCCGCCGGCAAGCTGCGCCCGCTGGTGGTGACCAGCAAGACGCGCCTGCCCAGCCTGAAGGACGTGCCGTCGGCACCCGAGGCCGGCTACCCCGATCTCGACGTGTCGTCGTGGTTCGCGATGTATGCGCCGGCCGGCACGCCCAAGGCCGTGGTCGACAAGCTCACCGGCGAGATCGAGAAGATCATGCGTACCGAAGCCTTCCGCAAGAAGGCCGAGGAACTGGGCGCCGAGGCCAAGTACATGAACCCGCAGCAGCTGGCTCAGTACCAGAAGGCGGAACTGGCGCGCTGGGGCAAGGTGATCAAGTCTGCGGATATTCACGCTGAGTAAGCGACGCCTCCGGTCGCTGACCAGTCCAGGCTGCCAATGTTGTCTCCCCTCTCCCGCATGCGCTTGCCTTTACCCACATCTCGATTGGAAAGGTTGTAAACCGGATTGGACGGTGTTAACTTCGTGTGAAGTTGACAATCAGTGGTGGCAATTTTGCCGGATACGGAAGATCTCGAAGACTGGGCCAGCGACGAATTCAGTGGCGCACAATTGGGCGATGCGCGTCGCACGCGGCGCCTTGTGGCATTGGCGCGCGGACTGGCGCAAAAGGCCCATGTTTCGTTCCCGCAGGCCTTGAGTGGTGCCCAACTCAAGGCGGCATATCGCTTCTTTGACAATGAGGCGGTCGATCCGGGCGGAATCCTGGCGAGCCACGTCACGCAAACCGTGGGTCGCATGCAGCAGGTACCTGTCGTATTGGCGGTGCAGGACACCACGGAATTCAATCTGGCAAATTTGCCCGCGACTGAGAGGCTTGGTCACGGCACGGGCGGCAATTTGCACGGATTCATGTTGCACAGCGTGCTGGCGGTGACGCCTGAGGGCCTGCCACTGGGCGTGTTGAGCATGAAGACGTGGGTGCGTGCGCCGCAAGCATCGGGCAAGGCCGGGCAGCGCCGGGCGCTGTCCATTCGTGACAAGGAAAGCGTGAAGTGGCTGGAGGGGCTGGAATGCCTTGAGCCGCTCAAGATGCAGTGTCCGGACACGCACCTTGTTGCCGTCAGCGATCGCGAGGGCGATGTGTACGACGTGTTCCTGGCGCCGCGCCCAGCGGGGGTGGACTGGTTGGTGCGGGCCGCCTGGAATCGAGGCGTGGACCACCCAGAGAAGTATCTGTGGGAGACGGTTGCTGCGGCTCCTGTACTTGGGGAGACCGTATTGCACGTGCCCAGGAGCGGCGCCAGGCAGGCGCGTAGCGCCCGACTGGCTTTGCGTTGTGTGCCCGTCCAACTGCGACCGCCGCGCAGCCGCGGTGCAGAGGATCTACCGAGTCTCGAAGTGTTTGCCATTCACGCGCTGGAGATCGAGCCGCCCCAAGGCGTTGAGCCGCTCGAATGGATGTTGCTCAGTTCAATGCCTACCCAAACGCTGGAAGATGCGCTGGAGCGACTGAGCTGGTATGCCCGGCGCTGGACCATTGAATCCTGGCATCGTGTCCTGAAGAGTGGCTGCCAGATCGAAGCGCGGCAGTTCGGGACGCTGGAGCGGTTCCTACGTGCTACGGCGCTGTTCGCCGTGATCGGCTGGCGCATTATGTACGCGACCATGCTGGGCCGGCTCGAAGCCGATATCCCATGCTCGGCGCTACTGCAATCGCTCGAATGGCGGGCCTTGTACTGCCGCACGCACGGCACAACCAAGCCACCGGAAGAGGCGCCAAAACTCAGCGACGCGGTCCTTTGGATCGCCAAGCTCGGTGGCTACCTGGGTCGCAAAAACGACGATCCCCCGGGAGCCACCGTCCTCTGGCGCGGCTTCCTCGCCCTGCACGAAATCACCGAAATGTATCGGATCTTCCAGAAAGACGAGTAAGCCGCCGCAAGTTGTGGGTAAAGGCAAGCGCATGCGGGAGAGGGGAGCACACCGGCAACCCGCGTAGGTATAGATACCGATGCGGACCCACGATCCACCCGGTAGCATCGCAACTTGCCGCACGGCGGCACGCCGTGCTTTCGCGCATCGCCGTCCGGATCCAAACGGACAGGAAACGGACAGGAAACGGGTAGGAGACAAGCATGTATAACAAGAAATTCTGGAAGCAGTTCCTGATCGCACTGGCGCTGTTCCTGGCCGGCTGGTTCACCTTCGGCCATGCGCAGGCGCAGGGCAAGCCAGAGAAAACCAAGGTCACCATCGCGGTCGGCGGCAAGAACCTGTTCTACTACCTGCCGCTGACCATCGCCGAGCGCCAGGGCTACTTCAAGGACGAAGGCCTGGACGTCGAGATCGTCGACTTCGCCGGCGGCGCCAAGGCGCTGCAGGCCGTGGTGGGCGGCAGCGCCGACGTGGTCTCGGGCGCCTACGAGCACACCATCAACCTGCAGGGCAAGGGCCAGCGCTACCAGGAATTCGTGCTGCAAGGCCGTGCGCCGCAGATCGTGCTGGTGGTGTCGAACAAGACCATGCCCAACTTCAAGTCGATCGCCGACCTGAAGGGCAAGAAGATCGGGGTGACAGCGCCGGGGTCGTCGACCAACATGATGGCCAACTTCGTGCTGGCCAAGCATGGGCTGAAGCCGTCGGACGTGTCGTTCATCGGGGTGGGCGCCAGCGCCGGCGCGGTGGCGGCGATGCGCTCGGGCCAGATCGATGCGATGGCCAACCTCGACCCGGTGATCTCGATGCTGACGCAGAAGAACGAGGTGCGCATTGCCTCGGACACGCGCACGCTCAAGGACACGCAGGCGGTGTTTGGCGGCAGCATGCCGTCGGGCTGCCTGTATGCGTCGCAGGCCTTTATCCAGCAGAACCCCAACACCACGCAGGCGCTGACCAATGCCATGGTGCGCGCGCTCAAGTGGATGCAGAAGGCGGGCCCGTCGGACATCGTCAAGACCGTGCCGGAAAGCTACTTGCTGGGCGACCGCGCGCTGTACCTGGCCGCGTGGGACAAGGTCAAGGAAGCGATCTCGCCGGATGGCACCATGCCGGCCGACGGCCCGCGCACCGCGCTGAGCACGCTGCAGCAGTTCGACGCCGAGCTGAAGGGCAAGTCGATCAAGCTGGAAGACACCTACACCAACGCCTTCGTGCAGAAGGCCAACGCCAAGTACAAGTAAGACCGCGCCGCGCACGATCACCGGCCCGCTGCCCGCAGCGGGCCTTTGCTTTGCGGCAGCGGCAGGCATTCCCTCATCACTCGCCAGCGGCACGGACGGCGAACGACACGGTGCACCATGAGCATTCCCGCACTTTCCCTCGACAAGGTCACCTGCACCTTTGTCTCGCGCGATGACCGCAGCCAGCGCTATACCGCGGTCAAGGACGTCACGCTGTCGATCCAGCCTGGCGAGTTCGTCTCGGTGGTCGGCCCGACCGGCTGCGGCAAGTCGACGCTGCTGAATGTCGGCGCCGGCCTGCTGGAGCCCTCCAGCGGCGAGGTACGCGTGTTCGGCGAGCCGCTGCGCGGCATCAACCGGCGCGCCGGCTACATGTTCCAGACCGAGGCGCTGATGCCGTGGCGCAGCGCGCTCGACAACGTCGTCGCGGGGCTCGAATTCCGCGGCGTGGCGCGCGCCGAGGCCGTACGGCAGGGCGAGGAATGGCTGCGCCGCGTGGGCCTGGGCGGTTTCGGCGACCGTTATCCGCACCAGCTCTCGGGAGGCATGCGCAAGCGCGTGGCGCTGGCGCAGACCCTGGTGCTGGACCCGGACATCATCCTGATGGACGAGCCGTTCTCCGCGCTCGATATCCAGACTCGGCAGCTGATGGAAAACGAGGTGCTGGACCTGTGGGCCGCCAAGCGCAAGGCCGTGCTGTTCATCACCCACGACCTCGACGAGGCCATCGCCATGAGCGACCGCGTGGTGGTGCTGTCGGCGGGTCCGGCCACGCATCCCATCGGCGAGTTCGCCATCGACCTGCCGCGCCCGCGCGACGTGGCCGAGATCCGCAACCATCCGCGCTTTGTCGAATTGCACGCCGCGATCTGGGACGTGCTGCGCGAGGAAGTGCTCAAGGGCTATGCGCAACAGCGCAAGGTGGCCTGAGGCCGGCCTTCACAAGGTCACCGCAACGTCATCAAAACGTCATCACAACAACACCTGAATCCCGATGGCATTCCGTAACGACTCCAAAAGCATGCTGCGCGTCTGGCAGCTGCTGGTGCTGGTGGTGATCCTGGGCGTCTGGCACTTCGCCACGCGCTCGCAGCAGGTTGCCTTCTTCTTCGGCGAGCCGCTGATGGTCGCGCAGCGGATCTGGAACTGGTTCTTCATTGAGCGCGATATCTACCTGCACCTTGGCGTGACGCTGCTCGAGACGGTGCTGGCCTTCGGCATCGGCACGGTGGCGGGGCTGGGCGTGGGCCTGTGGCTGGCCTTGAGCCCGATGACTTCGGCCATCCTGGATCCCTACGTCAAGGCGATGAACTCGATGCCGCGCGTGATCCTGGCGCCGATCTTCGCGGTATGGTTCGGCCTCGGGATCTGGTCGAAGGTGGCGCTGGCGGTGACGCTGGTGTTCTTCATCGTCTTCTTCAACGTCTACCAGGGCGTCAAGGAAGTGAGCCCGGTGGTGCTCGCCAACGCGCGCATGCTGGGCGCAAACCGGCATCAGCTGTTGCGCCACGTGTACCTGCCGAGCGCGACCAGCTGGGTGTTTTCGTCGCTCCATACCTCGGTCGGGCTGGCTTTTGTCGGCGCGGTGGTGGGCGAGTACCTGGGCTCCGCTCGCGGCGTGGGCTACCTGATTCTGCAGGCCGAGGGCACGTTCGACATCAACACGGTGTTCGCCGGCATCGTGGTGCTGACGGCGTTTGCGCTCATGCTGGACTGGATGGTCGGCATCGGCGAGAAGCGGCTGATGAAGTGGCAGCCCAGGAGCGGGGAGACGGAGAAGCTCTGACCTCCGAGTCCGCGCTGGTTTGCTCCCCTCTCCCGCTCGCGGGAGAGGGGGCAGGGCGCCCGCCACCGGTGCCTGCTTCAGGACACGCTCAGGACGTGATCACGGCACGATCACGATCTTGCCGGTCACCTTGCGCGCTTCCATATCCTTGAGCGCCTGCGGTGCCTGTTCCAGCGGATAGCGCGCCGAGATATGCGGGCGGATCTTGCCTTCCTTCATCCAGCCCAGCATCTGCGCCATGTTGGCCTGGTTGGCCTTGGGCTCGCGGCGCACGAAATCGCCCCAGAACACGCCCACCAGCGACGCGCCCTTCAGCAGCGCCAGGTTCAGCGGCAGCTTCGGGATCTCGCCATTGGCAAAACCCACCACCAGGTAACGGCCGCGCCAGCCGATCGAGCGGAACGCCGGCTCGGCATAGATGCCGCCCACCGGGTCGTAGACGACATCCGGGCCCTTGCCGTCGGTCAGCGCCTTGACGCGCTCGCGCAGGTCTTCGGTGCTGTAGTTGATCAGCGCATCGGCACCATGTTCCTTGCACACCGCCAGCTTTTCGTCGGTCGAGGCGGCGGCGATCACGCGCGCGCCGATGGCCTTGCCGATCTCGATCGCCGCGATGCCCACGCCGCCGGCCGCGCCCAGCACCAGCATGGTCTGGCCCGCCTTCAGCTCGCCGCGGTCGATCACCGCATGGTGCGAGGTGCCGTAGGTCAGCGTGAAGGCCGCGGCGGTCTCGAAGTCGATGCCCGGCGGCATCGGCACCACCGAAGCGGCGGGCGCCTTGGCCTGCGTGGCAAATGCGCCGTTGCCCAGGTAAGCGATGACCTTGTCGCCCGGCTTGACGTGGGTGACGCCTTCGCCCACCGCATTGACCACGCCGGCCAGTTCTGAGCCGGGGCTGAACGGCAGCGCAGGCTTGGCCTGGTATTTGTTCTGGATGATGAGCACATCCGGGAAGTTGACCGCGGCCGCCTTCACGTCGATGACCACTTCGCCCGCGCCCGGCACCAGGTCAGGCAGGGTTTCGACGGTCAGCGAATCAGGGGGGCCCCAGGCTTTGCACAGTACGGCTTTCATCTTGTCTCCGTTCGATATGTGTGGCATTCGTGTGGCATTCCGCGCCAGTCAAGCTTATGCGGGCGGGCAGGGCAAGTGTAGCGTACAAATAGCACGGTCGTTCTGTTCCATGCCGAAGGCGCTGGGTCGGTTATTTGCGCCCTGCATACCGGGTCGCGGAACGCACCGGAACGCAACGCCGGCGCGGCGCGCGGGGCGCTTGCGCGGGCCGCGCTCAGGTACAATCGCGCCATGCATATCCTCCTTGCCAACGATGACGGTTATCTCGCGCCGGGACTGGCCGTTCTGCATGCTGCGCTCGCCCCGCTGGGCCGGATCACGGTCATTGCTCCGGAGCAGAACCATAGCGGCGCGTCCAACTCGCTGACGCTGCAGCGCCCGCTCTCGATCTACGAAGCGCGCGAAGGCGTGCAGAAGGGATTCCGCTTCGTCAACGGCACGCCGACCGACTGCGTGCATATCGCGCTGACCGGGCTGCTCGAAGAGAAGCCCGACCTGGTGGTGTCCGGCATCAACCAGGGGCAGAACATGGGCGAGGACGTGCTGTATTCCGGCACCGTCGCCGCCGCCATAGAAGGCTACCTGCTCGGCATCCCGTCGGTAGCCTTCTCTCAGGTCGACAAGGGCTGGGAGCATCTCGACGCAGCCGCGCGCGTAGCGCGCACCGTGGTGGAGCGCATCATCGCGCGTCCACAGGCCGAGCCCTTCCTGCTCAACGTCAATATTCCCAGCCTGCCATTCGAACACATCAAGGGCTATCGCGCCACGCGCCTGGGCAAGCGCCATCCTTCGCAGCCGGTGATCACGCAGGTCAATCCGCGCGGCGACACCAACTACTGGATCGGACCGGCCGGTGACGCGCGCGATGCCAGCGAAGGCACGGACTTCCATGCCACCGCCGCCGGCTATGTCTCGCTGACGCCGTTGCAGCTCGACCTGACCCATCGCGGACAGCTCGACGCGCTCGACCAGTGGCTGAAATAGGCAGCCGCTTCGCAGTGTCGCGCCCCCGATGAGTTCCACGCCCCGACGCAACAAGTTCCCCCTGCCGCTGGACGCGGTCGTTGAACGCAAGCCCGCACCGGCCCGCACCGCCGGCATGCCTGCCGTAGACGCCCGGCGCACGGGAACGTCCGCAGCGCCGCCGAAACCGGCCAAGGCAAGGCTGCCCCGTACCGCGGCGCCGGCGCCGGCGCCCGCACCCGCGAGCGCCGTGGAGCAGCGCGCCTCGGCGGCCACGGCCGGTGGGGGCGGCATGGCGTCCGCGCGCGCGCGCGCCGCGCTGGCGGCCCGGCTGCACGCCAGCGGCATCCGTGACGAGCGCGTGCTGTCGGCTATCGCTACGGTGCCGCGCCACCTGTTTGTAGAGCCGGGGCTGGCGTCGCAGGCGTATGAAGACGCCGCGTTGCCGATTGGCCACCAGCAGACCATTTCCAAGCCATCGGTGGTGGCGCGCATGATCGAGCTGCTGCGCGACGGCCTGGCCGCCGACACGCCGCTGGAGCGCGTGCTGGAGATCGGCACCGGTTGCGGCTACCAGGCCGCTGTGCTGAGCCAGGTAGCGCGCGAAGTCTTCTCGATCGAGCGCATCCGGCCGTTGCACGAGCAGGCCAAGGCGAACCTGCGCCCGCTGCGCGTACCCAACCTGCGCCTGCACTATGGCGACGGCATGCTCGGCCTGCCCCAGGCGGCACCGTTCTCGGCCATCATCCTGGCCGCCGCCGGCATGGAGGTGCCACAGGCGCTGCTGGAGCAACTGGAAGTAGGCGGGCGGCTGATCGCCCCGGTGGCCGTGGTGCCGCCGGCGGGCGTGCCCGGCCAGACCGTGACGCAGCAGTTGCTGCTGATCGAGCGGCGCAACCGCCATCGCTTTCACAGAACCGCGCTTGAAGCCGTTTTCTTTGTGCCCTTAAAATCGGGCACCATCTGAGTCGAACTATGCACAACATCGTGAAATCGCAATATTTCGCACGCGCCGGTCAACTTTTTACGGCTTCCGCGCTGACGGCCCTGCTGGCCGCATGCGCCAATTCGCCGATGCCGGCCCCTGTCGTTGACCGCACCTCCATCTCGGGCGCCGCCGCCGCGTCGACGGAACCAGCCCCGCCGGGATACTATCGGGTCAAGCGAGGCGATACGCTTTATCGAATCGCCCTGGAAAACGGCCAGTCGTACCGCGATGTGGCCACCTGGAACAACCTGTCCAACGTGAACCAGATCGAAGTTGGCCAGTTGTTGCGCATCGTGCCGCCAGGTGCCGACGTCAACACTGCGCCCGGGGTTTCCACTACGCCGATCGCCCCGGCCACGGTGCAGGCCCAGCCGATCGACCAGGCGCGCCCGCCGGGCGCGCCTGTGCCACCGCCGGCAGCCGCAGCGCCGGCGCCGGCAACGCCCGCGGCAGCGGCCGCCACCTCGGCCGCACCGGTTGCGGATGGGGCGATGAAGCTGGCCTGGCCGGCGACCGGCCAGATGGTTGCCAAATTCGATGACAAGGGTAATAAAGGCATCGATATTGCGGGCAAGAAGGGCGACGCGGTATTGGCCGCCGATGATGGCCGAGTGATTCACGTTGGCCCCTTGCGCGGCTACGGGAATCTTGTCATCATCAAACACAACGAGACATTTCTTACTGCGTACGGGCACAACGAAAAGGTGCTCGTGACAGAGCAATCGGCGGTTCGCAAGGGCCAGAAGATTGCGGAGATGGGCAACAGTGATACCGACCGGGTGAAGCTTCACTTCGAAGTTCGCAAGAACGGAAAACCGGTTGATCCGATGCGGTACCTGCCGCCACAGTGAGGGTTCATGCCACGCCAGAAAACTGTCTCTTCCGGAACAACTGTCAGCAGGGCTCGCCGTCCCAAGCAGCCGGAAGTGAAGGCTGGTGTGGCACATCCCGACGAGCACGCCGACGCGCAAGCATTCGAGCCGGATCTCGCTGCCGAGCTGATTCCCGTGACCGACGAGCCGATCGCCACGTCCACTTCGGTGGGCCTGCGCGAAGCGGACCTGCTCGCCGACGACAATGACCGCCATCTGCGCGAAGACGACGATGACGAGTCTGAGGACGAGGAAGACAGCGAAGGCGAGAACGGCAGCGACGGCGCAGCAGCGGAACACGACGACTTCCGCACGGTGCTGCATACCGAGCTGGCCGCCGACACCGTCCAGCATTACCTGAACCGCATCAGCATCAAGCCGCTGTTGTCCGCGCCGGAGGAACTGCATTTCTCCACGCTGGCCAAGGACGGCGACTTTGCCGCGCGCCAGGTCATGATCGAGCGCAACCTGCGGCTGGTGGTCAGCATCGCCAAGGGTTACCTCAATCGCGGCGTGCCGCTGCTCGACCTGATCGAGGAAGGCAACCTCGGCCTGATGCACGCAATCGAGAAATTCGATCCGTCGCGCGGGTTCCGCTTCTCGACCTATGCAACCTGGTGGATCCGCCAGAGCATCGAGCGCGCCATCATGAACCAGGCCCGCACCGTTCGCCTGCCGGTGCACGTGATCCGCGAACTGAACCAGGTGCTGCGCGCCAAGCGCCATCTGGAGAAGGGCGGCACGGACGGGCGCGACGCCAGCCTGGAAGACATCGCCCACCTGCTGGGCAAGACGCCGGACGAAGTGCAGGACGTCCTGGCACTCAACGAACATACCACCTCGCTCGATACGCCGTTCGACCTCGATCCCGGCTCGAGCCTCCTGGATTTCCTCTCCGACGAGCACAATGCCGCCCCTGACCAGGAGGTGGCGCACCGCGAGCTGGAAGGGCTGATGAAGCTCTGGCTTGCGCGCTTGTCGGAAAAGCATCGCTATGTGGTAGAGCGCCGCTTCGGCCTCAACCATATCGAGCCCGCCACGCTGGAAGAGCTTGCCGAGGAAATGGGCCTCACGCGCGAGCGCGTACGGCAGATCCAGCAGGAGGCGCTGGTCAAGCTCAAGCGGCATTTCGCTTCGCAAGGTGTCAGGAAGGACGCCGTTTTATGACCCCTGTGCTGGTATTCGACATCGAGACCATTCCCGATGTCGCCGGCCTGCGCCGTTTGCATGACCACCCCGATGCGATGAGCGACGGCGAAGTCGCCGAACACGCCTTCGCCGCCCGCCGCGAGAAAACCGGCAGCGATTTCCTGCCGCACTACCTGCAACGCGTTGCTGCAATTTCCTGCGTGCTGCGGCGCACGCATCGCGATGGCTCGGCGGTGTTCCACGTGGGTTCGCTCGGTGCCGCCGAGGACAACGAGGCCACGCTGATCCAGAAGTTCTACGAACTGATCGCCCGGTACAGCCCGCAACTGGTTTCATGGAACGGTGGCGGCTTCGACCTGCCCGTGCTGCATTACCGCGGCCTGGTCAACGGCGTCACCGCGCCGCGCTACTGGGAGATGGGCGAGGGCCGCGAGGACGACAGCCGCGACTTCAAGTGGAACAACTACATCAGCCGCTATCACATGCGGCACCTGGACCTGATGGACCTGCTGGCGATGTACCAGCCGCGCGCCAGCGCGCCGCTGGATGACCTGGCCAAGCTGTGCGGTTTCCCGGGCAAGATGGGGATGGATGGCAGCAAGGTCTGGCACGCTTACCAGGCCGGCCAGCTCGACGAGATCCGCGCCTATTGCGAGACCGACGTCGTCAACACCTACCTGATGTACTGCCGTTTCCAGCTGATGCGCGGGGGCATGTCGCCGCGCGAGTTCGACATGGAGATGGCGCTTGTCCAGGAATCGCTGGCGGAACTGCCCGGCGAACAGTGGATGGAATACCTGCAGGCCTTCCGCCTGCAGCGTCTCACGCCCGAAGTCGACGACTTCGAGGACTGATCGCGCCGGCATCCGCCGGCATGCGCCACGGCCTTACAGGTCCAGCGACAGCAGGATCGGCTGGTGGTCCGAGTCGGCGGTATCCGCGTTGACCTCGCAACGCCGGATCCGCGCAGCCAGATTGTCCGTGACGAGCATGAAATCGCAGGCGAATGGTGGCTCGGGCCATTGCTCCTTGTCATGGATGGCGCAGGTCGGTTCGTGCGGCTGGCCAGGATGCGCCTGCAGCCAGGCGTCGCGCCATGGCGTGGTGGCATCTTCGAACGGCTCCAGCATGCGGCGATAGGCAATGTCGTCGGGTTTGCTGTTGAAGTCGCCGCAGAGGATGGCCTCGGCGGGGCGCGGCTCCGGGGTGAACGGGCCGGGCCACTTTTCGCTACGGCCGGGGCGTCGCGCATGGTCGCAGGCCTGGGCATGCCAGTCGCGCAGCGCTTCGGCCTGTGCAGCGCGCTGAAGCGCCGAATAATACTCAAGATGCGTGCAGATCACGCGCAGCCGCTGCGTACCGGCCTCCACGGTGACTTCCAGCGCCACGCGCGGCATCGACGCCACTTGCGGATCCGCCGGCCACGGCAATGCATGGCGGAATACCTCGCGTACCGGTAGCCGCGTAGCAACCATGTTGCCAAATTGCTTGCGCGCGCCGTTGCGGTCGCGGCGGTCGACGCCCGACGCAAACAGCAAGTGGTAGCCTGGCAGCAGGGCTGTCAGCTCGGCCACCTGGTCGTCGCCCGGCTTGCCGCGCAGTTCACCGAAGCCGCGTGTGACTTCCTGCAGGCAGATCACGTCGGCATCGGCCATCGCGCGCAGGGTGTCCACCTGCCGCGCCAGGTCCACGCGCCCGTCCGCGCCGCGGCCCCATTGAATATTCCACGAAATCAGTTCCATGCAAGCCTCCATCGTTGACCCGACAGGTCTGGCATACAATCGCGCTTTCGTAAAACAATACGTCAGGTTTCATCTGGTGTCCCAAGCCGTGTCCTCCCCACAAGAAACGTCCGCCGTTGTGCCCGAAACAGCCGCATCGGGTGCCGCTCCCGCCGCAAAAGAGGCCCGTGGCCGTGGCAATGCCAGTGGCAATGCTCCCGCCGCCGACCCCGTGGTGTCTATCGACAGCCTCGACATGGAGGCGCGCGGCGTCGGCCGCCTGGTGAACGAGGACGGCACGCCTGGCAAGGTCATCTTTGTCGAAGGCGCACTGCCCGGAGAAACCGTCAGCTACCGCAGCTATCGCCGCAAGCCCAGCTACGAGCAGGCGCACCTTGGCGAAGTCCTGCAGGAATCGGTGATGCGCGTGAAGCCGGGCTGCCAGCATTTCGGCGTCTGCGGCGGGTGCTCCATGCAGCATCTGGATTCGCGCGCGCAACTGGCGATCAAGCAGCGTGTGCTGGAAGACAACCTGTGGCACCTCTCCAAGGTCAAGCCCGACGTGATGTTCAGGCCGATCGCCGGTCCGGACTGGGGCTACCGCTACCGTGCGCGCCTGACCGTGCGCCACGTGGTGAAGAAGGGCGGCGTGCTGGTGGGCTTCCATGAGCGCAAGAGCAGCTATGTCGCCGACATGACCCGCTGCGAAATCCTGCCGCCGCATGTGTCGGCGATGCTGGTGCCGCTGCGCGAACTGGTGGTCGGGCTGTCGATCCGCGATCGCATGCCGCAGATCGAGCTGGCCGTCGGGCAGGAAGTGACGGCGCTGGTGCTGCGCATCCTCGAGCCCCTGACCGACGCCGACAAGGACCTGCTGCGCGCCTTTGCCGATGCGTACAAGGTGCAGTTCTGGCTGCAGCCGAAGGGGCCGGACACGGTCTACCCGTTCTACCCGACCGACGTCGAGCTGGCCTATACACTGCCGGAATTCGGCATCCGCATGCCGTTCAAGCCGACCGACTTCACGCAGGTGAACCACCAGATCAACCGCGTGCTGATCGGACGCGCGCTGCGCCTGCTGGACGTGAAGCCGGGCGACCGCCTGCTCGACCTGTTCTGCGGCATCGGCAATTTCACGCTGCCGCTGGCCACGCAGGGCAGGTCGGTGATGGGCATCGAAGGCAGCGAGGCGCTGACCACGCGCGCGCTGGCCAATGCGGAATACAACGGGCTGGCCGCCAGGACCGAGTTCGCGTGCCGCAACCTGTTCGAGGTCACGGCCGACGACATCGCCGCGCTGGGCCGCTTCGACCGCTGGCTGGTCGACCCGCCGCGCGAAGGCGCGCTCGCGGTGAGCAAGGCGCTCGGCGAACTGGCGCAGCAGGGCAGCGACGTGCTGCCGCGGCGCATCGTCTATGTGTCGTGCAGTCCCGCCACGCTGGCGCGCGATGCAGGCCTGCTGGTGCACGAGGCGGGCTACCGCCTGAGCGGCGCCGGCGTGGTCAATATGTTCCCGCACACGTCCCACGTGGAGTCGATCGCGGTGTTCGACCGCGACTGATCTTGCGGCGTGCCACCAAAGAAAAAGCCGGCCATCCGGCCGGCTTTTTCATGCCGCGGCGTTTACCGTCATTCCCGGTTGCCGCTGAAGATGCCCAGCAGCGCCAGCAGGTTGGCGAAGACGTTGTACACGTCCAGGTAGATCGCCAGCGTGGCGGTGATGTAGTTGGTCTCGCCGCCATTCACCACGCGCTGTACATCGAACAGGATGTACGCCGAGAAGATACCGATCGCGATCACCGACACCGTGATCATCAGCGCCGGCAGCTGCAGCCAGATATTGGCAACGCTGGCCAGGATCAGCAGGATCACGCCGACGAACAGGAATTTGCCCAGGCCGGAGAAATCGCGCTTGCTGACGGTGGCGATGGTCGCCATCGCGCCGAACACTGCCGCCGTGCCGCCAAAGGCGTACATGATCAGCGCCGGCCCGTTGGAAAACGTTAGCGTTGCGCTGATCAGGCGCGACAGCATCAGCCCCATGAAGAACGTGAACGCCAGCAACAGGACCACGCCCATGCTGCTGTTCTTGGTCTTCTCGATGGCGAAGAAGAACCCGAACGCGATAGCCAGGAACAGGATCAGCGACAAGCCGGGGCTGCCCGCCATGAAGCTGAAGCCGGTGGCCACGCCGACCCACGCACCGAGCACGGTGGGGATCATCGAGAGGGCCAGCAGCCAGTAAGTGTTGCGCAAGACCCGATTGCGAACGACGACGTCAGTGACGGTCGACGCACTGTTGCCGAAACCGTAGGTATTCAGCTTGTTATCCATGGTGACTCCTGTCTCAAAACGGTGAGGCGCCGGGCCTGTCCGAAAGAAAGAGAATTTTCGGATCGACCGCGGACGGAACCATCGTCAATGTGGCATCTGGTTGGCCGAATTGCAAGGGCGGGGTAATCCCGCGGGCACCCATGCCCCTGTTTCAGCCCATCCAGCGCTGCCTTCGTTTGACGGATGCGGGGGCGCCACGTTCCGGACATGACAAGGATGTAATGTGCAGCCAGTGCTACTTGCGGCGAGGATGTGCCTTTCGACCGGTTACACCTGTGCCAGAGCGGCCCAGACCCTCGAAAGGGTCATCGTCTTCGTGCTAGAATTGCACGTTTAATCCATTTGTAACCCCTTCATTTTTCGGAGTTTTTCATGGCGATCGAACGCACCCTGTCGATTATCAAGCCGGATGCCGTGGCCAAGAACGTCATTGGCCAGATCTACGCCCGTTTCGAGGCCGCCGGCCTGAAGATCGTTGCTGCCAAGATGGTGCACCTGTCGCGCGGCGAAGCCGAGCAATTCTATGCGGTCCACAAGGAGCGCCCGTTCTTCAAGGACCTGGTCGACTTCATGGTTTCGGGCCCGGTCATCATCCAGGCACTGGAAGGCGAAAACGCTATCGCCAAGCACCGTGACCTGATGGGCGCCACCGACCCGAAGAAGGCCGACAAGGGCACCATCCGCGCCGACTTCGCCGACAGCATCGACGCCAACGCCGTGCACGGCTCGGACGCCGCGGAAACCGCTGCCGTGGAAATCGCCTTCTTCTTCCCGGGCATGAACGTCTACAGCCGCTGATTGGCTGCTGACTGAACTGAAGCTGAGTTTGCCGTCATGAACAATCTCGTCAACCTGCTCGACCTCGACGCGGACGCGCTCACTGCTTATTGCGGCGAGCTCGGCGAGAAGCCGTTCCGTGCGCGGCAATTGCAACGCTGGATCCACCACTACGGTGCCAGCCGCTTCGACGCCATGTCGGATCTCGCCAAGTCGCTGCGCGAAAAGCTCTCGACCCGGGCCGAGATCCGCGCGCCTGCCGCCATCACCGACAACCTGTCGGCCGACGGCACGCGCAAGTGGCTGCTCGACGTCGGCCAGGGCAACGCGGTGGAAACGGTGTACATCCCCGAGGAAACGCGTGGCACGCTGTGCGTCTCCTCGCAGGCGGGCTGCGCGGTCAACTGCCGCTTCTGCTCGACCGGCAAGCAGGGCTTCTCTCGCAACCTGACCACGGGCGAGATCATTGGCCAGCTGTGGATGGCGGAGTTCGCCATGCGCGAGCAACTGGGCCGTGGCCCCAAGGACGACCGCGTCATCTCCAACGTGGTGATGATGGGCATGGGCGAGCCGCTGCTGAACTACGATGCCGTGGTGCCGGCCATGCGGCTGATGCTGGACGACAACGCCTACGGCCTGTCGCGGCGCCGCGTGACGCTGTCCACCTCGGGCGTGGTGCCGATGATGGACCGGCTGTCGAAGGACCTGCCGGTGGCCCTTGCCGTGTCGCTGCACGCCTCCAACGACGCGCTGCGTGACGTGCTGGTGCCGCTGAACAAGAAGTACCCGCTGGCCGAACTGATGGCGGCATGCCGCCGCTACCTGGAATTCGCGCCGCGCGATTTCATTACTTTTGAATACTGCATGCTGGACGGCGTCAACGACGGTGTCGAGCATGCGCGGGAACTGCTGAAGCTTGTCGCCGACGTGCCGTGCAAGTTCAACCTGATCCCGTTCAACCCGTTCCCCGAGTCGGGCCTGAAGCGTTCCAACAACGAGCAGATCCGGCGCTTCGCGCAGGTGCTGATGGACGCGGGCATCGTGACCACCATTCGCAAGACGCGCGGCGATGATATCGACGCGGCTTGCGGGCAACTGGCCGGGGAAGTGAAGGACCGTACCCGCCTGGCCGAGCGCGGCAAGTTCGGCAAGATCACGCCACTGGTGCCGGTCAACAGCGCCGGCCAGCCTCGGGAGGCTCGCCCTGCATGATCCGTCTGATCGCTGCGGCCCTGTTCGGGCTGCTGATGTTGTCCGGCTGCCAGCTGCCGCACTCGCCGGCGCAGGATCTCCAGACCGCTTCCGACCAGACCGATGCAAGGCGCCGCGCCGGCATCCGGCTGCAGCTGGCCACCAACTATCTCGAGGCCGGCCAGAATGCGGTCGCGCTTGACGAGATCAAGCAGGCGATCGCCATCGATCCGTCGCTCGCGGATGCCTACCATGTGCGCGCGCTGATCTATATGAACATGAACGAGCAGGCGCTGGCCGACGACAGCTTCCGCACTGCGGTGTCGATGCGCGGCAACGACGGCGATCTGCTCAACAACTACGGCTGGTTCCTGTGCCAGTCGGGCCGATATGGCGACGCCGTGCCGATGCTGCAGCGCGCCGTGTCGGCGCCGTCGGCGGGTGGGCCGGTGAAGCCGCTGATCAGCCTGGGCGCGTGCGAGCTGCGTCGCGGCAACAGCGCCGAGGCGGAAAAGAACCTGAAGGCTGCGCTCGGCTACGACCGCAATAATCCGGTGGCAAACACCAATCTGGCACTGGTCTACTATCGGCGCGGCGATTTCGCGCAGGCCCGGCAGTATGCCCAGCGCGTCAACAGCAGCCAATTTGTCAGTGCGCAATCCCTCTGGCTGGGAGCGCGCATTGCACATCGCCAGGGCGATGGCCGCACGCAGGATGCGCTGGTCGCGCAGCTGCGCAGCCGCTTCCCCGATTCGCGTGAGTTGACCGCCTACGAACAAGGAGCATGGGATGAGTGAGCACGACCGCGCCGCAGGCCAGGCCGTACCGACGCAATATGTCGGCGGTGGCGCGCACGAAGGGGACCGTGAAGCCGCCGCGCGGGAGATCGGCGCGGCACTGACGCGCGAGCGCGAAGCGCAGCGGCTGTCGGTGGAAGACGTCAGCGCGCGCCTGAAAGTGGCGGCGCCGAAGCTGCGCGCGATCGAAGCCGGCGACCTGCAGGCGCTGCCTGACGTGACCTTCGCCAAGGGCGTGATGCGGGCCTACGCGCGCATGCTGCATGTCGATATCGACGCGCTGCTGGCGCGCTTCCAGCCGCCGGTGGCACAGGTGGCCGAGATTGCACGCCAGCGCGAGGGCAGCATCAATGCCGCATTCGACGACCGCAAGCGCTTCCGCACCGGCGGCGCGGGCGGCCGCTGGGTCTGGCTGGCGCTGGTCGCCGTGGTGCTGGCTGCCGGTGGCTGGTTTGGCCTGGACCACATCCGCCAGTGGATCGAGACGCGCAGCAGCGCGAGCGAGGCCGTGGCCACGGAAGAACATGCCGCCGCGCAATCGACCGAACCCGGCACGGTGACCGCGGCACTGCCGCCGGTGATGGCCGCCGCCGACTCGCCGGCGCCGTCGGCCGAGACCACGCCGGCCAGCGCCGTGGCGGCGCCTGCCGAGCCGGCATCGGCCGCGATTGTTGCGCCTGCTGTTGCGCCTGTTGTTGCGCCTTCTGCTGCCGCGCCTGCAGCGGCACCGGCAGCGCCGGCAGGCCAGGGCGAACTGCAGATGCGTTTTGCCGGCGACACCTGGTATGAAATCCGCGACAGCAGCGGCAAGATCGTGCTGGGCGGCACGGCCAAGGCCGGCCAGGCCGTGGCCGGTGGCGGCAAGGCCCCGTACAAGGTGGTGATCGGCAACGTCAAAGGTGTCGAGTCCTTGACGCGCAACGGCGAGGCGGTCGACCTGAAGGCAGCCAACCGCAACAACGTGGCGCGCCTGACGCTGCCCTGATCCGGGCCGGCGAGAGGTGCGGCGCAGTGCGTCTATGCAAGGTGGTAATGCTATGAACCAACAGCTCTGTCTCCCGGTCCTGCCCGGCTCGCTGCCGCGCCGCCAGACGCGCCAGGCGCGCGTCGTGTGGGGCGACAACGTGGTGACCATCGGCGGCGACGCTCCGGTGCGCGTGCAGTCGATGACCAACACGGACACGGTCGATGCCATCGGCACGGCGATCCAGGTCAAGGAACTGGCGCGCGCGGGTTCGGAGATCGTGCGCATCACGGTGAATACCCCCGAGGCGGCCGCCGCGGTGCCGTCGATCCGCGAACAGCTCGACCGCATGGGCGTCGATGTGCCGCTGGTGGGCGATTTCCACTACAACGGCCACAAGTTGCTGCAGGACTATCCGGCCTGCGCCGAGGCGCTGTCGAAGTACCGCATCAACCCGGGCAACGTGGGGCAGGGCGCCAAGCGCGATACGCAGTTCGCGCAGATGATCGAGATGGCGTGCCGTTACAACAAGCCGGTGCGCATCGGCGTGAACTGGGGCAGCCTCGACCAGGACCTGCTGGCGCGCATCATGGACGAGAACGCCTCGCGTGCCGAGCCGTGGCCGGCGCAGAGCGTGATGATCGAGGCGCTGATCACGTCGGCGATCGAGTCCGCGAAGAAGGCCGAGGAAATCGGCCTGCCGGGCAACCAGATCATCCTGTCGTGCAAGGTGTCACAGGTGCAGGAGCTGATCGCGGTCTACCGCGACCTGGCGCGCCGCTGCGAGTACGCGCTGCATCTGGGCCTGACCGAGGCGGGCATGGGCAGCAAGGGCATCGTCGCTTCCACCGCGGCGCTGTCGGTGCTGCTGCAGGAAGGCATCGGCGATACCGTCCGCATCTCGCTGACGCCGGAGCCCGGCGCCCCGCGCGAGAAGGAAGTTTATGTGGGGCAGGAAATCCTGCAGACCATGGGCCTGCGCAACTTCACCCCGATGGTGATTGCATGCCCGGGATGTGGCCGTACCACCAGCACGGTGTTCCAGGAGCTTGCGGCAAGCATCCAGACGTACCTGCGCGAGCAGATGCCGCATTGGAAAACCGCCTATCCGGGCGTCGAGGAGATGGATGTGGCCGTGATGGGCTGCATCGTCAACGGCCCGGGCGAGAGCAAGCACGCCAATATCGGCATTTCGCTGCCGGGCTCGGGCGAGTCGCCCGCGGCGCCGGTGTTCGTCGATGGCGTCAAGGTGAAGACGCTGCGTGGCGAGCGTATTGCCGAGGAATTCCAGGCGATCGTCGACGAGTACGTTCGCACGCATTACGGCCCGGGCGCTGCACGGGCCGATAAAGAAGTGGCAGCCTGAGCCGCACCGGCCAGGCCCGAGAAGCTGACAAGAACAGAATGACGCAATCCGATAACGCAGCCGCCGCCGGCGCTGCCAATACCGAACCGAAGGCTGAACCGAAGGCCGTGCAGAAGGTGAAGCCCGCCAAGGCCCTGCAGGGCGTGAAGGGCATGAACGACATGCTGCCGGCCGACGCGCCGCTGTGGGAGCATTTCGAGAATGCCGCACGCGCCATGCTGCGCGCCTACGGCTACCAGCAGTTGCGTACGCCGATCGTCGAGCACACGCAGTTGTTCGTGCGCGGCATCGGCGAGGTGACCGACATCGTCGAGAAGGAGATGTATTCCTTCACCGATGCGCTCAACGGCGAGCAACTGACGCTGCGTCCCGAAGGCACCGCCGCCGCCGTGCGCGCGACCATCGAACACAACCTGCTGTACGACGGCCCCAAGCGCCTGTGGTACACCGGCCCGATGTTCCGCCATGAGCGTCCGCAGCGCGGCCGCTATCGCCAGTTCCACCAGCTGGGCGCCGAGGCACTGGGCTTCGCCGGTCCGGACGTCGACGCCGAGATCATCCTGATGTGCCAGCGCCTGTGGGACGACCTGGGCCTGGTCGGCGTGCGCCTGGAAATCAATTCGCTGGGGCAGGCCGATGAGCGTGCCGCCCACCGCGAGGAGCTGATCAAGTACCTGGAAGGCTTCCAGGACATCCTGGACGAGGACAGCAAGCGCCGCCTGTACACCAACCCGCTGCGCGTGCTGGATACCAAGAATCCGGCGCTGCAGGAAATGGCCGCCAACGCACCCAAGCTGATCGACTTCCTGGGCGAAGAGTCGCTGGCGCACTTCGAGGGCGTGCAGCGCCTCCTCAAGGCCAACAACATTCCGTTCAAGATCAATCCGCGCCTGGTGCGCGGGCTGGACTACTACAACCTGACGGTATTCGAGTGGATCACCGACAAGCTCGGCGCGCAGGGCACCATCGCCGGGGGCGGCCGCTATGACCCGCTGATCGCGCAGATGGGCGGCAAGCCGGCACCCGCTTGCGGCTGGGCCATGGGCGTCGAGCGCATCATCGAGCTGATTCGCGAAGAGGGCGTTGTGCCCGACGCCGTCGGTTGCGATATCTACCTCGTGCACCAGGGCGAAGCCGCCGCGCAGCAGGCCATGATCGCGGCCGAGCGGCTGCGCGACGCCGGCCTCGACGTGGTGCTGCATGCCAGCGCCGATGGCAAGGGCGGCAGCTTCAAGTCGCAGATGAAGCGTGCCGATTCAAGCGGCGCGGCCTATGCCGTTATCATTGGCGACGACGAAGTGGCCGCTGGCGTGGTCCAGGTCAAGGAACTTCGCCAGCGCGATCAGGCCGAAGGCGGTGGGCAACAAGCCACCGTGCAGGCCGACGGCCTGGTCGACTACCTGATCGACGCCATGGTCGGCGCCAGCGAATAAGCGCGCACTGACCACACCGTCATCCAAGACGCCCGTATCCAACCAACGCAGGTGATTGCCTCGACATGGCTTACGATCTAGAAGAACAGGAACAGCTTGAGAATCTGAAGGCCTGGTGGCGCCAGTATGGCAATGCGCTGACCTGGGTACTTATCATCGCGCTGTTGGCATTTGCCGGCTGGAACGGCTGGAAGTACTGGGAGCGCAAGCAGGCCGGCGAGGCCGCGGTGCTGTACGAGCAGGTGCTCAAGGCCGCCGAGGCGCGCGATGTCGAACGCATCAAGCGCGCCGCGACCGACCTGGAAGACAAGTTCGGGCGTACCGCCTATGGCCAGATGAGTGCGCTGGTCGCCGGCCGCGTGCTGTATGACGCGGGTGACCTGGCCGCCGCCAAGACCCAGTTGCAGTGGGCCATCGACCACGGCGACGAAGAATACGCACATCTGGCACGGGTGCGCCTGGCCGGCGTGCTGCTCGACGAAAAGGCCTATGACAAAGGCCTTGCGCTGCTGAAGGACGAACCGCCGGCAGCGTTCGCGTCGCTGTATGCCGACCGTCGCGGCGACCTGCTCGCAGCGCAGGACAAGCGCGACGACGCGCGCGCTGCCTATCGCAAGGCGCTGGACAAGCTGGGCGAGGCCGAGCCGGCCACGCGCCAGATCATCCAGTTCAAGCTCGATGCGCTGGGCGCGGCCTGATGCGGCCGCACGCGCTTTGTGGCATCACGCAAAACCAGGATCGTAACCTTATGACGTCAGTGCTTTCCCGTGCCGTACATCGCCAGCCCGCCCGTACCATGACCCGTGCGCTGGTGGCGGCTGCCTGCCTGGCCGCGCTGGGCGGCTGCTCGCTGTTCAGCAAGGAAAACAAGCACCCGCCCGCCGAACTCAAGCCGGTTTCGGCCACGCTGACGGTGCGCCAGGCGTGGAAGGCCGATGTGGGCAAGAGCGGCCCGTATTCGATGCAGCCTGCCGCGGCGGGCAACAATGTCTACGTGTCGTCCAATAACGGCAACGTGATGGCGCTGGAAGGTGCCTCCGGGCGCGTGCTGTGGAAGGCCAAGACGGACCTGGACCTGACCTCGGGGCCGGGCAGCGATGGCTCGGTGACCGCGGTCGCTGGCGAGAAGGGTGCGATCTACGCCTTTGACGCCAGCGGCAAGCAGATCTGGAAGAAGCAGGTCAACGGCGAGGTGCTGTCCGCGCCGCTGGTCGGCAACGGCCTGGTGGTGGTGCGCACCACCGACACGCGCGTGTTCGGCCTCGATGCCGAGACCGGCGAGCGCCGGTGGATCTACCAGCGCTCGCAGACGCCGCTGAACCTGCGTGCTTCGATGGGCATGGTGTTTGCCGGCGACGGTATCGTGATGGGCTTCCCAGGCGGCAAGCTGGGCGTGCTGACGCCGGGCAACGGCGTGTTGCGCTGGGAAAGCACGGTGTCCTATCCCAAGGGCGTGTCCGAGATCGAACGGCTGAACGATGTCACCGGCCAGCCGATGATCAGCGGCCGCCAGGTTTGCGCCACGACCTTCCAGGGGCGCGTGGCCTGCCTGGAACTGGCCACCGGCCAGCCACAGTGGGGCAAGGATTTCTCGTCGCCGAGCGGTCCCGCGCAGGATGACAATGCGATCTATGCCAGCGACGAGCAGTCGGTCGTGCATGCCTTCGACCGCCAGAACGGCAACGAGCGCTGGAAGAACGACCAGATGCGCAACCGCCGCCTGGGTGCGCCGCTGGCACTGGGTCGCTCGGTGGTGATGGGCGACTTCGAAGGCTATGTCCACTTCCTGTCGCGCGAGGACGGCCAGGTTGTCGCCCGTATGAAAACCGATGGCAGCGCCATCACCGCCGCGCCGGTGGTGGCGGGGCAGACGCTGGTGATTCAGACCCGTGACGGCGACGTCTTCGGGTTCCAGCCGGGCTGACCAGCAAGCAGTGCGCGCTGCCGTACACCTGTCGGTACGGTGCGCGCCTAATCCGGTAGCATGATCCCTGGTCGTGCGGCAAATTGCGCAGCGGGTCGCTGACCAGCGCCGCGCCCCCGACAGGACAAGCGGCACGCGCGCCCACCGGGCGCGCGTGCCGTCGGATCCATTGACTCCGGAGTAACCGGGGGGCGGCAGGTGCCGGCCCCCGTTTCCGTTTATTGCATGAAACCAGTTATCGCACTTGTCGGCCGCCCCAATGTGGGGAAGTCGACGCTATTCAACCGCATGACCCGTTCGCGCGACGCCCTTGTCGCCGACCTGCCGGGCCTGACGCGCGACCGTCACTATGGCGAGGGGCGCGTCGGCGAGCGTCCGTTCATTGCCATCGATACCGGCGGCTTCGAGCCCGTGGTCAAGGAAGGCATCGTCGCCGAGATGGCCAAGCAGACCAAGCAGGCCGTGGTCGAGGCCGACGTGGTGATCTTCATCGTCGACGGCCGCCTGGGCCTGGCGCCGCAGGACCGCGCCATTGCCGACTACCTCCGCAAGACCGGCCGGCGCATCATGCTGGCGGTCAACAAGGCCGAGGGCATGAAGTACACGTCGGTCGCCGCGGATTTCTACGAGCTCGGCATGGGGGATCCGTACGCGATCTCCGCTGCCCACGGCGATGGTGTGCGCGAACTGGTCGACGAAGCGATCGAGCTGGCAGTGCAGGAGCGCCCGGAGCTGGCCGCGGAAGAGCCTGCCGACGGCAAGGGCGTCAAGATCGCCATCGTGGGGCGCCCCAATGTGGGGAAGTCCACGCTGGTCAACACGCTGATCGGTGAAGAGCGCGTGATCGCGTTCGACATGCCGGGCACGACCCGTGACGCCATCTACGTGGAATTCGAACGTGGCGGCAAGCCCTATACGCTGATCGACACGGCCGGACTGCGCCGGCGTGGCAAGGTGTTCGAGGCGATTGAAAAATTTTCAGTGGTCAAGACGCTGCAATCGATCGCCGATGCCAACGTCGTGATCCTGCTGCTGGATGCGCAGCAGGACATTTCCGAGCAGGACGCGCACATTGCGGGCTTTATCGTTGAATCGGGACGCGCGCTGGTGGTCGGAGTCAATAAATGGGACGGGCTGGACGGCCATGCCCGCGACCGCATCAAGCATGACCTCGAGCGCAAGCTGCAATTCCTGAGTTTTGCGAATTGCCACTTTGTGTCGGCGCGCGAGCGCACGGGCATCGGCGCGCTGATGCGTTCCGTCGACGACGCTTATGCCGCTGCCATGGTCAAGCTGCCGACGCCGCAACTGACGCGCGTGCTGCAGGAAGCTGTCGAATTCCAGCAGCCCAAGCGGGTCGGCGCGTCGCGTCCCAAGCTGCGCTATGCGCACCAGGGTGGCTCGAACCCGCCGATCATCGTGGTCCATGGCAATGCGCTGTCGGGAGTTGCGGAGACCTACCGGCGCTACCTGGAAAACCGTTTCCGTGCGGCCTTCAAGCTCAAGGGCACGCCCCTGCGCATCGAATTTCGTACGAACAAAAATCCGTACGCGGACTCGAAGGATTGAGTCCGGAATCGGATCCTTGGCGGGGCCAGTTTTCGTTTGCGTTCGTTTGGAACTGCGGCTAAATTCACGGTAGCAGGGGGTTCCCTGTGCATTGACGCCGACTTGGTACCGTTTTTTGATCTTTTTTCTGGCGCGTTTTTGCGCTGACTGACTTGAACCGGGGATTTCCATCCCCATCATTCACCACTAAACCTATAAATTTGGAGTGTGCCATGAGCAACAAAGGGCAACTGCTACAAGACCCGTTCCTGAACGCGCTGCGCAAAGAGCACGTGCCGGTGTCCATCTACCTCGTCAATGGCATCAAGCTGCAAGGCAATATCGAATCGTTCGACCAGTATGTCGTGCTGCTGCGTAACACCGTGACGCAGATGGTCTACAAGCATGCGATTTCCACCGTCGTTCCGGCGCGCGCGGTCAATTTCCGCGTGGATGAATCCTCCGAGAACTGATCTGCCTCGCGGCCGCACCAACCTGCGGCCGCTGACCCAAGGCATCGGTCCTGCGCCCCGTGGGGCTGCACCGATGCCCGGTACCGGCGCGCGAGCGCGGCCGGTGCCTGCCGGACCGGCGACGCATCCCGCCGCCGTGGCCTCCCGCCCGGTGCGGGTAGCCGTCCCGGCTGGGGACAGGGCAGGGCGTGACTTCCGTCGGCCATCCCCCTGAAACCATCGGAAAGCATTCCGCTTTTCCAAATTCCCAGCGCATTCGCGCCATCCCTTGGATCCCAGAGCTACTTCCAATACAGCCCCGTCGCGCGCCATCCTCGTCGGCGTCGATTTCGGCAAGCATGACTTCCAGGAAAGCCTCAGCGAGCTGGCCTTGCTGACTTCCACCGCCGGCTCGCTGCCAGTGCATACGCTGACGGGCCGTCGCTCGCGGCCGGACCCGGCGCTGTTCATCGGCTCGGGCAAGGCCGAGGAGCTGAAGGAAGCCGCCGACGCGCTCGATGCCGACGTGGTCGTGTTCAACCACGCACTCAGCCCGGCGCAGCAGCGTAACCTCGAGCGCTTCCTGAACCGCCACGTGATCGACCGTACCGGTCTTATCCTGGACATCTTCGGGCAGCGTGCGCAGAGCCACGTCGGCAAGGTGCAGGTCGAGCTGGCGCAGGTGCAGTACCGCGCTTCGCGGCTGGTCCGCGCGTGGAGCCACCTGGAGCGGCAGAAGGGCGGTATCGGCATGCGCGGCGGCCCCGGCGAGCGCCAGCTCGAACTGGACCGGCGGATGCTGGACGACCGCGCCAAGCGGCTCAAGTCAGACCTGTCGCGGCTGCAGCGCCAGCACAGCACGCAGCGGCGCGCGCGCGCGCGCAACGATACGCTCAGTATTTCGCTGGTGGGCTATACCAACGCGGGCAAGTCGACGCTGTTCAACGCGCTGACCAAGGCGCGCGCCTATGCGGCCGACCAGCTCTTCGCCACGCTCGATACCACCTCGCGCCGGCTGTTCCTGGACGGGCTGGGCAACGTGGTGCTGTCCGACACGGTCGGATTCATCCGTGACCTGCCCACGCAGCTGGTGGCGGCGTTCCGTGCCACGCTCGAGGAAACGGTTCACGCCGACCTGCTGCTCCATGTGGTCGACGCTTCCAGCCCGGTGCGCCATGAGCAGATCGAACAGGTCAACCGCGTGCTGGCCGAAATCGATGCTTCCGACATTCCGCAGATCGTGGTGATGAACAAGATCGATGCGGCGCCCGAACTGCTGGAGCAGGGCCCGCGCATCGAGCGCGATGAAGACGGCATTCCCACGCGGGTGTTCCTGAGCGCCCGCGAAGGTATCGGCACGGATGCGCTGCGCGAATCGGTGGTCGAGGTAGCCCAGTGGCTGGCCGGCCGTCCGCCGGAGCCCGCGCCATACGATCCGCGGCTGGGCGAGGCCCACCTTTATGACGACGGCAGCGACAGCGACGACTCGGACGGCGACGGCGCCGAAGGTGCCCAGGCGGTGGCCGGACGCAGGTCCTGAGCCGCGGTGGCGCGGCAGTTCAGCGCGACTTCGGTCCCGTGGCGGTGCTTCTGCCGCCCGGTTCAGAGGGCCTTTCCATGGATTGGTGGCGATTTGGGCAAATGTGGCGCAGATGACTGCTAGAATCCCCCTGTTACAAACTTCCCCGGACCCGTGCACTTCATGCCCCAGTTTCCCCGGAATGCTGATTCGAGCCTGACACCAGGCAGCCGCTCCGCGCCACGCGCGGGCTGGCAGCGCCTGCGCGCCATCTTCTCGCTGAACGATCCGCGCTGGGGTCGCAACGGTGACGACGACGACAAGAAGGACGGCCGCGACGACAACCGCCAGCAAAACCAGCGGCCGCAGCAGGATGGCGGTCCGCCGGACCTGGATGAGTTGTGGCGCGACTTCAACCGCCGTCTGAACGGCCTGCTGGGCCGCAAGGAAAATGGCGGTGGCGGCAACCAGGGCTTCGGCGGCCCGCGCACGCCGGGCAAGGGCTCAGGCGTGGGCGTCGGCGTGATCGTGGCCGCGGTGGTCGGCATCTGGCTGGCCAGCGGCTTCTTCATGGTGCAGGAAGGCCAGACCGCGGTGATCCTGCAGTTCGGCAAGTTCAAGTATTCGACCGGTCCCGGCATCAACTGGCGCATGCCCTGGCCGGTGCAGTCGGCGGAGATCGTCAACCTGTCGGCGGTGCGTTCGGTCGAGGTGGGCCGCTCCACGTCGATCAAGGACAGCAACCTGAAGGACTCGTCGATGCTGACGCAGGATGAGAACATCATCGACGTCCGCTTCACCGTCCAGTACGTCATCCAGGACGCCACCGAGTTCCTGTTCTTCAACAAGACCGACCGCGGCGGCGACGAAGAACTGGTGACCCAGGCGGCGGAGACCTCGGTGCGCGAGATCGTCGGCCGCAACAAGATGGACTCGGTGCTGTACGAGAACCGCGAACAGATCGCGCAAGGCCTGGCCAAGTCGATTCAGGCGATCCTGACGGCTTACAAGACCGGCATTCGCGTGCTTTCCGTGAACGTGCAGAGCGTGCAGCCGCCCGAGCAGGTGCAGGCCGCGTTCGACGACGTCAACAAGGCCAGCCAGGACCGCGAGCGCGCGATCAGCGAAGGCCAGGCCTATGCCAATGACATCATTCCGCGCGCCAAGGGTACCGCCGCGCGCCTGAAGGAAGAATCCGAAGCCTATCGCTCCCGCGTGGTGGCGCAGGCCGAGGGCGATGCCTCGCGCTTCCGCTCGGTGCAGACCGAATACGCCAAGGCGCCGCAGGTGACGCGCGACCGGATTTATCTTGAGACCATGCAGCAGATCTACAGCAATTCGACCAAGGTGCTGGTGGATGCGCGCCAGGGCAACAATCTCCTCTACCTGCCGCTGGACAAGCTGATGGCGCAGGGCCAGGGCGACGGCCGTGCCGCCGCGCCGGGGCAGCCGGGCGCCGGTACGCCGGCACCGGCTCCAGAGACTTCGCCGGATACCCGGTCGCGCGAATCGCTGCGCAACCGTGACCGCGACTCGCGCTGAGGAGACCCGTCATGAACCGACTGATTTCCTTCGCGATCGGCTTTTTCATCCTGCTGGCGGTGCTGTCCTCCATGCTGTTCGTGGTTGACCAGCGCCAGTACGCCGTGGTGTTCGCCTTCGGCGAGATCAAGCAGGTGGTGCGCGAGCCCGGCCTGCATTTCAAGTTGCCGCCGCCGTTCCAGAACGTAGTGTTCATGGACCGTCGACTGCAGACCATCGACGTGGCCGCCAACGAGCGCTTCCTGACCGCCGAGAAGAAAAGCATGGTGGTGGACTGGTTCGTCAAATGGCGCATCACCGATCCGCGCAAGTTCTTTGTCGCCTTCGGCGGCAACCTGCGCGGCGCGCAGGACCGCATGACCCAGCGCATCGACGCCGTGGCGCGCGAGGAGTTCGGCAGGCGTACCGTGGCCGATGTGGTCGCGGGCGAGCGCGAACAGGTGATGCAGGCCATCCGTAACGGCATGGTTGAATACGCCAAGTCGGTGGGCGTCGAGATCTTGGACGTCCGCCTCAAGCGTGTCGACCTGCTGCCCGCGATCAGCGAATCGGTGTATCGACGCATGGAAGCCGAGCGCAAGCGCGTGGCCAACGAGCTGCGTTCCACCGGCGCGGCCGAAGGCGAGAAGATCCGCGCCGACGCCGACCGCCAGCGCGAAGTGGTGCTGGCTGAAGCCTATCGCGATGCCCAGAAGATCAAGGGCGATGGCGATGCCAAGGCATCGCAGATCTATGCCGATGCCTTTGGCCGTGATCCGCAGTTCGCGCAGTTCTGGCGCAGCATGGAGGCGTATCGCAATACCTTCCGCGACAAGCGCGATGTGCTGGTGCTCGAGCCCAACTCTGAGTTCTTCCGCTATATGCGCTCCAGCGGCGGCGCCGCGGCGGCTGCCGCGGGCGGGTCCGGAGGCAAGCGCTAGCAACGTCGCTTGTCCGTGTGGCGAATTGACGAAACCCCGGCTTGCCGGGGTTTTGTCCGGCTGGAGCCATCATTGCCGAGTGATGGACCGGGCGCGCAGCGAGGCAAGACTGCGGCAACAATGTGCCCGGGCGTGGCCCGGCACCGCGGGCGCCGAGCCCGCGGGGTAACCGAATGACCGAGAAGAGATTCACCATGTCCAACCATTGGCTGCTGCCAGAAAACATTGCCGACGTGCTGCCGTCGGAAGCGCGCAAGATTGAAGAACTGCGCCGCCGCATGCTGGACCTGTTCCGCACCTACGGCTACGAGATGGTGATGCCGCCGATGCTGGAGTACCTGGAGTCGCTGCTGACCGGAACCGGCCATGACCTGGACCTGCGCACGCTCAAGCTGGTGGACCAGCTGTCGGGCCGCACCATGGGCCTGCGCGCCGATATCACGCCACAGGTCGCGCGCATCGACGCCCACCTGCTGAACCGCCCGGGCGTGACCCGCCTGTGCTATGCCGGCAACGTGCTGCACGCGCGCCCGGCGGGCTTCCATGCCACGCGCGAGCCGATCCAGATCGGCGCCGAGATCTACGGCCACGCCGGCCTTGAAGCCGACGTCGAGATCCAGGAGCTGATGCTGGCGGCGCTGCAGGCGGCAGGGCTGTCGGAGATCCGCATCGATCTGTGCCACGCCGGCATCCTGGAAGCGCTGCTGGCCGGGCTGCCGTCGATCCGCAAGATCGAGGATGCGCTCTTCGCCGCGCTCGAAACCAAGGACGTGCCCGCGCTGCGCGAGCTGACCGTGGGCATGCCGCAAACGGAACGCGATGCGCTGCTGGCGCTGCCGACGCTGTACGGCGGGGTGGAAGTGCTGGACCGCGCCCGCGCCACGCTGCCGGCAAGCCCCGCGATCGGCCGCGCGCTGGACGAACTGGCCGCGCTGGCGGTGCAGGTGCGCGGTGCCAGCGTCAATATCGACCTGTCGGACCTGCGCGGTTATCACTATCACAGCGGCGTGATGTTCGCGGCGTACGTGGCGGGCTTGCCCAACTACGTGGCCCGTGGGGGGCGATATGACAAGGTGGGCGAAGCCTTCGGCCGCGCCCGGCCGGCGACGGGTTTTTCGCTCGACCTGCGCGAAGTGGCGTCGCTGTCACCGGTAGAAGTGCGCGCCCAGGCGATTTTCGCGCCCTGGGACGCGGATCCGGCACTGCGCGCCGCCATTTCGGCGCTCCGCGCCGCCGGCGAGATCGTGATCCAGTCGCTGCCGGGCCATACCCACGAGCTCGATGAATTCAACTGCGATCGCCAGTTGGTGCGCCAGGATTCCGGTTGGGCCGTGGTGCCGCGCTGACGCCGGGCGAGCAATCCCGGCCAAAAATCGGGAATCGCCCTGCAACAAGAGTAGAATACGTTTTTAACCTATTGACCAAAGCAATATGTCCGCATCCGCAGTAGGCCAGGGACGCAATGTCGTCGTGATCGGCACCCAATGGGGTGACGAAGGCAAAGGAAAAATCGTCGATTGGCTTACCGACCATGCAAAGGGCGTGGTGCGGTTCCAGGGCGGCCACAACGCTGGCCACACCCTGATCATCGGCGGCAAGAAGACCATTCTCCGCCTGATCCCGTCGGGCATCATGCGCGAAGGCACGATCTGCTACATCGGCAATGGTGTGGTGCTGTCGCCCGAGGCGCTGTTCCGTGAAATCGAAGAACTCGAAGCTGCCGGCCTGCAGGTGCAGAGCCGCCTGCGCATCTCCGAAGCGGCAACGCTGATCCTGCCGTACCACGTGGCCATCGACAAGGCACGCGAAGCCCGTCGCGGCGCGGCCAAGATCGGCACCACCGGCCGCGGCATCGGCCCGGCCTATGAAGACAAGGTTGCCCGCCGCGCGCTGCGCGTGCAGGACCTGTTCGACCCCGAGCAGTTCGCCGAGCGCCTGCGCGAGAACCTTGACTACCACAACTTCATGCTGACCCAGTACCTGGGCGCTGAAGCCGTGGACTTCCAGCAGACGCTGGACGATGCGCTGGCCTTCGCGCCGCGCCTGGCCCCGATGGTGGCCGACGTCTCGGCCGAGCTGTACGCGGTCAACGCCGCCGGCGGCAACCTGATGTTCGAAGGCGCGCAAGGCACGCTGCTCGACGTGGACCACGGCACCTATCCGTACGTGACCTCGAGCAACTGCGTGGCCGGTGCGGCCGCCGCGGGCGCCGGCGTGGGTCCGGGCCGCCTGAACTACATCCTGGGCATCACCAAGGCCTACTGCACGCGCGTGGGCTCGGGCCCGTTCCCGAGCGAGCTGTACGACAACGACAACCCGCAGCGCCAGGATCAGGTCGGTGTGCGCCTGGCCAATGTCGGCAAGGAATTCGGTTCGGTCACTGGCCGTCCGCGCCGCACCGGCTGGCTGGATGCCGCCGCGCTCAAGCGCTCGGTGCAGATCAACGGCGTGTCGGGCCTGTGCCTGACCAAGCTGGACGTGCTGGATGGCCTGGACAGCATCAAGCTGTGCGTCGGCTACACGCTCGACGGCTCGACGGTCGATATCCTGCCGCGCGGCTCCGACGCCGTGGCGCGTTGCGAGCCGGTCTACGAGGAATTCCCGGGCTGGAACGAGTCGACCTTCGGCGTGAAGTCGTGGGACGCGCTGCCCGAGGCGGCCCGCGTCTACCTGAAGCGCGTAGAAGAAGTGGTCGGCATCCCGATCGACATGATCTCGACCGGCCCGGACCGCGACGAGACCATCCTGCTGCGTCACCCGTACAAGGCCTGACCTGGCAACCAGCAGCACGACGTAGTGCCGCGGCGCCACGAACGCCGCGGCCTGCAGACAGACCATCGGCCCGCGCAAGCGGGCCGAGCCTTATTGGCTATCCGGGCCAACCGGCCACGAAGATATCAAGAGCAAAACGATGAACCTGCCAACCAACGACGAAGAGAACCTGTGGGTCTCGTGGGACGAATACCATCGCCTGATCGCACGCCTGTCGCTGAACGTGCACGAGTCGGGCTGGAAGTTTGACAAGATCCTGTGCCTGGCGCGCGGTGGCCTGCGCGTGGGCGACCAGATGTCGCGTATCTTTGACGTGCCCCTGGCGATCCTGGCCACCAGCAGCTATCGGGAAGCAGCCGGCACTCAGCAGGGCGACCTGGACATCGCGCAATACATCACCATGACGCGCGGCGACCTGTCGGGCAAGATCCTGCTGGTCGACGACCTGGTTGATTCGGGCATTACGCTGGAACGCGTGGGCCGTCACCTGAAGGAGCGCTATCCGGCGGTGACCGAGGTGCGCTCGGCGGTGCTGTGGTACAAGGCCTGCTCGAAGATCGAGCCTGACTACCATGTGACGTTCCTGCCGTCGAACCCCTGGATCCACCAGCCGTTCGAAGAGTACGACACGCTGCGCCCGCACAACCTAGGCGCCTGGCTCAAGCGCGGCAAGCGGGCCAGCCTGCTCGACGACGACGCGAGCGCCTGAGCGCTGCCCCGTCCCATCCGTGCCCGCGGCGCCCGCCGCGCGGCACGGGACCGGAAGGCGTCAGTAGCCGACCGTGTAACGCTGGCGCGAATGCGTTGGCTTTTCGATCTCGTCGAGCATCGCAATCGCGTAGTCCTCCATCGAGATCCAGCTCTTGCCCGCGCCATCGCTCAGCAGGGCTTCCTCGCCAATACGGAACTTCCCGGTGCGCCCGCCCGGCTCGAACAGCGCCGACGGCGACAGGAAGGTCCAGTCGATCTGTTGTTCACCGCGCAATGCGTTGAGGAAGTCGCGGCCAGCCAGGGCTTCAGGCTTGTAGGCCTCGGGGAAAGCCGGCGTGTCGACCAGTTGCACATTCGGTGCCACATACAGGCTGCCGGCACCGCCCACCACCAGCAGTCGAGGCACGCCGGCCTGGCGCACGGCCGAGGTGACCTGCTGCGCGTTCAGTTGCGCGAAGCGCGCCGTGCTGATGACGACGTCATTGCCTGCCAGCGCCGCCGCGAGTGCGGCACCATCCGTGCCGTCCACGTCTTTGGCGATCAGGCCGGCGCGTTCCGGCAACCGGCTTGCCTGGCGCGAGATGGCGGTCACCTGGTGGCCGCGGCGCAGGGCTTCGTCGATCAGGCGCGTGCCGACGCGCCCGGTGGCGCCGATGATTGCGATATGCATGGTCACTCCTTCTTTACTGGGTGGCAGAGTCAATGTGAAACCAATTTGGTTACACATATGGGTAAAAAAATCAGCGCTTGCGGCGCTGGCCGGCGCCTTCGCCGGCGCCTTTGACATCGGCGAGCATACCGGCAATGGTGATGCCGGCCAGCGTGTCATCCATGGCCGCCTGGGCACGGTTGGCAACCTTGCGCAGCGCGCCGGTGATTTCGCGGCCGACCAGGCAGGCCGGGTTCGGCGCGCTCTGGTGCAGCGTGATCAGCGCGGTGGTTTCCACCGCGCGGAACACTTCGAGCAGCGTGATCGATGCGGCCGGACGTGCCAGCGTGGCGCCGCCGGTGCTGCCCATGGTGGTGCTGACCAGGCCGGCTTCGGCAAGCTGGCCTACGAGCCGACGGATCAGGGCGGGGTTGGTGCCGACGCTGCCGGCGATCATCGACGACGGCACCGGTTCCTCGGAACTGGCCAGCAGGGTAAGGATGTGGACCGCTACGGCGAACCGGCTGCTCGTGCTCATGGTGTCGTGGGTAATATGAAACCATGATAGTTACATATCATGGCCGCTGTCAACGTCGATGGCGCCGGGGTGGGGACGCGATATGGTGGCCGCCGGAATGCCGGAATCGCCACTGAAGCTGTTACACTCCTCGACATTGCCGGACCAATGTGGTTTGGTTGCCGCGCATGGCACTGTGCGCGGTTTCAAGGACGGGAAAAACCCCGTACGCTCACGTATGACACTGCGGCAAGTTGCCGCCAAGCAAGGAGTGGAAGTTGCCGGATCTGGTACGCCAACAAAGCGCCAAAAACAAAAAACCCGCAGGGCTCGAAAGCGCTGCGGGTTTCCCGGTGATCTGGTGCCCAGGAGAGGACTCGAACCTCCACAGTGTTGCCACCGCTAGGACCTGAACCTAGTGCGTCTACCAATTCCGCCACCTGGGCAGGTGTCGAAACAACCGAAGCGCTCATTATAGAGAGCGCGAGAATTTTGTCAAATAGTTTCCAGAAAAAATTGAATCAGAACAACTATCCGATCCCCAGCCGGGAAGAAATCCTGGGCGTGCTGAGAACGTCGGGATCTCCGCAGTCGGCAGGCGATATCGCCAAGGCCCTGTCGGTCACGCGCAAGGAGCATGACGGCTTCCAGAAGCGCCTGGCGGCGATGGAACGCGACGGCCAGATCGAACTGAACCGCAAGGGCCGCTATGAACTGGCCAACCAGCCCAACTTTGTCACTGGCCGCGTGCAGGGCCACCGCGACGGTTTCGGCTTCCTGATCCGCGACGATGGCGAAGACGATATCTTCCTGCCCGAGCGCGAGCTGCAGAAGGCCATGCACAACGACCGCGCGCAAGTGCGCGTGGTGGGCTACGACCGCCGTGGCCGGCCCGAAGGGCAAATCGTCGAGATCATCGAGCGCGCCAACCGCTTCGTGATCGGGCGGCTGCTCAGTGAAGGCGGCGTGCTGGTGGTCGCGCCCGAGGACAAGCGCATCAGCCAGGACATCCTGATTCCGCCCAAGGCGCAGGGCAAGGCGCGCGTGGGGCAGGTGGTCAGTGTCGAGCTGATCGAGTATCCCGACCGCTATGTGCAGCCGGTGGGCCGCGTGGTGGAAGTGCTCGGTGATATCGACGATCCGGGCATGGAAATCGAGATCGCGGTGCGCAAGTACGGCGTGCCGCATGCCTTCTCGCCCGCGGCGGCGCACGAAGCCTCCGCGCTGCCCGACGAGGTGCGCCAGGCCGACCTGGACCACCGCATCGACCTGCGCGACATCCCGCTGGTTACCATCGACGGCGAAGATGCGCGCGATTTCGACGATGCGGTCTACTGCGAGCCGGTCAAGATCGGCCGTGCCAAGGGCTGGCGCCTGATCGTCGCGATCGCCGACGTGTCGCACTACGTGCGCCCCGGCACGCCGCTGGACGGCGATGCGCTGGACCGTGCCACGTCCGTGTACTTCCCGCGCCGCGTGATCCCGATGCTGCCGGAGAAGCTGTCCAACGGGCTGTGCTCGCTCAATCCCAACGTCGACCGGCTGTGCATGGTCTGCGATGCGGTGCTTACGGCCAAGGGCGAGCTCAAGGGCTACCAGTTCTATCCCGCGGTGATGCACTCGACCGCGCGCCTGACCTACAACGAGGTCTGGGCGGTGCTGTCCAACACCAAGGGTCCCGAGGCGCACAAGCGCGCCGAACTGGTGCCGCACCTGCAGAACCTGTACGAGCTGTTCCAGGTCCTGCTCAAGGCGCGGCGCGAGCGCGGCGCGATCGACTTCGACACCACCGAGACCTATATCGTCTGCAACGCGCAGGGCAAGATCGAGCAGATCCTGCCGCGCACCCGCAACGATGCGCACCGGCTGATCGAGGAATGCATGCTGACCGCCAACGTGTGCGCGGCGGACTTCCTCGAGCGCTTCAAGCACCCGGCGCTGTACCGCATCCACGCCGGCCCGAGCGAAGAGAAGCTGAAAAACCTGCGCGAGTTCCTGAAGACCTCGGGTCTGTCGCTGGGCGGCGGCGACAAGCCGCAGGCGTCCGACTATGCGGAGGTGATGGACAAGATCAAGTCCCGCCCCGATGCGCCGATGCTGCAGACCATGCTGCTACGCTCGATGCAGCAGGCGGTGTACAGCCCCGACAATATTGGCCACTTCGGCCTGGCGTACGAAGCCTACGCGCACTTCACCAGCCCGATCCGCCGCTATCCCGACCTGCTGGTGCACCGCGCGATCAAGGCGGTGCTGGCGCATACCAAGTACCAGCCCGCGTTCGCCCACGGCACCGAGCTGAACACCGCGATCTCGCCCAAGGCACGCCGGCTGCAGGCCAAGGACGCCGAGCAGAAGGCGGAGCTGACCGCCGCGCGCGCGAAGCGCAACGAGGCCATCTGGGACGAGCTTGGCCTGCATTGCTCGGCCAACGAGCGCCGTGCCGACGAGGCTTCGCGCGATGTCGAGGCCTGGCTCAAGTGCTACTTCATGCGCGACAAGCTGGGCAGCGATTTTGCCGGCACCGTCAGCGCCGTGACGTCGTTTGGTATCTTCGTCCAGCTCGACGAACTGTACGTCGAAGGGCTGGTCCACGTGACCGAACTGGGCAGCGATTACTTCCAGTACGACGAGGCCCGCAACGAGCTGCGCGGCGAGCGCACCGGCATCCGCTATCGCCTGACCGACCGCGTGCGCGTGCAGGTGTCGCGTGTGGACCTGGATGCACGCAAGATCGACTTCCGCCTGGTGCAGGAGCCGTCGGCCCGGACGCTGCGTGCGCGCGCGACCGGCACCGACACCCAGCCGCGCGTCCCGGCCGCCCACGCGGTGCCGGCGCGCAAGAAGGGCCGCCAGCTGGCGGCGCTGCTGGGCGGATCGTCCAAGCCGGAAGAGTCGTTCGACGAGACGCTCGACCGCGTCATCGAAGAGCAGCCGGTCTTCGAAGCGGTGATCACGCCGCTCAAGCCGCACGTCAAGACCGGCGGCAAGCCGGCCAAGCGCGCGGCCAAGCCCAAGCCGGCGCACCTGGAGAAGCCGCGCAAGCCGGCTTCCAAGTCGCACCCCGCCAAAACGGCCGGCAAGTCGGCCGCCAAGCGCACTCCGCGCAAGCGTTAAGGCGAGTTAAGGAGAGTTGAGGCCAACCGCCGTCCCCCCGCATGCGTGGGGACGGCGGGCGGGCGAGTACAATCGCGCCCATGGCTAAACAAAAACTCCTGATCGGCTTCCACGCCGTGACCGCGCGCCTGCGGCAAGATCCCAAGGGCGTGTCGGATATCTACATCGAATCCGCCCGCCGCGACCGGCGTATGCAAGACTTTGTCCGACTGGCTGAAAGCCTGGGCGTGCGCCTGCATCCGGTCGACGCCGAGCGCCTGCGCGGCATGGCCGGCACCGACCGCCACCAGGGCGTGGTGGCGCGCGCCGAGGACGTGGCGCTGGCGCTGAACCTGGACGAACTGCTGGATGGCATCGAAGGCACGCCGCTGCTGCTGGTGCTCGACGGCGTCACCGACCCGCACAACCTGGGCGCTTGCCTGCGCGTGGCCGACGGTGCCGGCGCGCACGCGGTGATCGCGCCCAAGGACCGCAGCGTCGGCCTCAATGCAACCGTGGCGAAGGTGGCCAGCGGCGCAGCCGAGACCGTGCCGTATATCACCGTGACCAACCTGGCGCGCACGCTGCGCGAGCTGCAGGAACGCGGCATCTGGGTGATCGGCACTGCCGACGGCACCGAAAAATCCCTCTACGACATCGACTTCAAGGGCCCGACGGCGATCGTGATGGGAGCGGAAGGCGAGGGCATGCGCCGCCTGACGCGCGAGACCTGCGACGAACTGGTCGGCATCCCGATGGCCGGCGGCGTCGAGAGCCTCAACGTTTCGGTGGCCAGCGGCGTCTGCCTGTACGAAGTGGTGCGCCAGCGGCGCCTGCCGCGCTGAAGCCATGGTGGCCGATCCGCTACGCCCCACGTCTGAGCCCTGGCCCGGGATGGAGCAGGCGCGTCGGCTGATCGCGCAGGCGCGCAGCATCTTCGTGCTGACCGGCGCCGGCATTTCCGCCGAGTCGGGCGTGCCGACCTTCCGCGATGCGATGACGGGCCTGTGGGAACGGTTCAATCCGGAGGAACTGGCCAGCGAAGAGGCCTACCGGCGCCAGCCCGAACTGGTGTGGGAGTGGTACTTGCACCGGCGCGCGCTGGTCGCTGCCGCGCATCCCAATCCGGCACACCACGCGCTGGTGGCGCTGGCCGCGCAGAAGAACGTCACGCTGGTAACGCAGAACGTTGATGGCCTGCACCAGCGCGCAGGCAGCCAGCATGTGATCGAGCTGCATGGCAACCTGTTCGCCAACAAGTGGCTGGATGGGTGCGGGCGCTGCGACGAAGCGAGCGCGCTGCCCGGCATGCCGCCTCGCTGCCACTTGTGCGGCGCGCTGATGCGCCCGGGCGTGGTGTGGTTCGGCGAAGACCTGCCGCGCGTGGCGCGCTTCCGCGCCGAGCATGCGGCGGAGACCTCGGACCTGTGCCTGGTAGTCGGAACGTCGGGATTGGTTTATCCCGCTGCCGCGCTGCCGGGGCTGGCGAAGGAGCACGGCGCGCCCGTCATCGTGATCAACCCGCTGCCGTCCGCGCTGGACCAGACCGCGGACCTCATGGTGCAGGCGGCGGCAGGCGCCTGCCTGCCGCTGCTGTGGCCGCAGCCGGGCGCTGAGCCGGACTGAGCCGGACTGAGCCGGCCCCGTCGGCTTACCTGGCGCTTATCTGGCAATCTCGCCGATCAGCTTCTCCAGCTTGACCGCATCCGCCGCGAACAGGCGGATGCCTTCGGCCAGCTTCTCGGTGGCCATTGCCTCTTCATTCAGCTGCCAGCGGAACGATGCCTCGTCCGCCGCGATGCGGGCGATATTGGCGGCCTGAGCCTGGTCGACCGATAGCTTGCGCTCGGCAGTGCCCTGGCCGGAAGCCAGTTGCTCCAGCAGTTCCGGGCTGATGGTCAGCAGGTCGCAGCCGGCCAGCGACAAGATCTGCGCGGTGCTGCGGAAGCTGGCGCCCATCACCTCGGTCGGGTAGCCGAACTTCTTGTAGTAGTCATAGATCTGCCGCACCGAGCGCACGCCCGGGTCGTTGTCACCACCGTTGGCGACCGGGTCCCATTGCTCGCCGGCCTGCTTCTTGTACCAGTCGAAGATGCGGCCGACGAAGGGCGAGATCAGCTGCGCGCCGGCCTCGGCGCAGGCCACCGCCTGCACCAGCGAGAACAGCAGCGTCATGTTGCAGCGGATGCCGTCGCGCTGCAGGATCTCGGCCGCGCGGATGCCTTCCCAGGTGGACGCGATCTTGATCAGCACGCGCTCGCGCGCGATGCCGCGCTGCTCGTACAGCTGGATCAGGTGGCGGGCCTTGTTGACGGTGGCGGTGGTGTCGAACGACAGGCGCGCGTCGACTTCGGTCGAGACGCGGCCCGGCACGATCGCCAGGATCTCGCAGCCGAAGGCGATCAGCACTTCGTCCATCACCGCATCGACGCCGCCGTTGCCGTGATGGTCCTGCACCGCCTTCTCCAGCAGGTGCCGGTATTCCGGTTTCTGCACGGCCTTCAGGATCAGCGAGGGGTTGGTGGTCGCGTCCCGCGGGGTGTATTGCTTCATCAGCTGGAAGTCGCCGGTGTCGGCCACTACCGTGGTGAACTGCCTGAGTTGTTCGAGCTGGTTCATGTCGCTTTGTCGTTGACGCTGAGTTGGCGCTGAGTTGGCGCTGAATCGTTGGCGATTCGGTTTGCGGTGGCGGGGCGGCAAGCGCTGGCCCCGGCCGATCCATTGTACCGCCGGTGGCGGGGTATGCCGCTCTATCCGCTACACTATGCGTTTCCGTGCGACACGCACTCTCGTGTCCGGGTAGCTCCAACGTAAGGAGCATCGACCTTTGTTGGGACAAGGATTGGGCCTCGGCCCGATCCGTCCAATCCCAACCATTACTTGCTTAGACAAGCCTGGCCGGTAAAGCCGGGGGAGTCCATATGTTGTGCGAAGGCCGGTGTACTGGCTGACGCATAGCTTGCTTTTGCTGGATGAATTTCCAGCCATTGCCCAAGGGCGGGGACGCTCGCCTTTGGGCGAGTTCTCTGTAACGCCCCCTCCACGGAGGGAGCGGGCCGGTATGCAACGGCAGTTTTGTTGCGTAAACGCCACATAGCTTTAAACCGGTCCGGATTGGACCGGCGCTACGCCATTGGGACGGTGTTTGACCCTCGCAAGAGCTCGGCCATCGTCAAGTGCTCGCCCGTATGGGAGCACATGAGTAAGGAAGTGAGGTCCCGGAGCCGAAGGCTCCATGCGTTATTGTTCGGTCGAGTACGCCCGTGAGGGTGCCTCGATAGAGAACCTACCATGCGACTGGTAGTAGCCTAGGGAGACATGCGTCACTGGCAACGGTGAGGTGTGAAGCTCTTCTGACAATGTAGCCCCCGCAAGGGTGCTCAGGGACCGTGAGGTCCCTGGGTAGCAGACCGAAGTAGCATCGGTCGAGGAGCTAGGCTGACTGGTAAGGGCAACATATGTGAACTGCTGATAAACGTCGTGAATAGTACGGTGCTTACGCTACTAAGTGGCACTAACCAAAATGGTATGTGGTCGGTTATCTCGCTGGAAACTCGGGATACGTCGTCAATAGACCATCGGCGAAGAGGCAGGTCCTAACCCGGTCTTGTAACGCGTGGGGAACGTGGTAAGCCCGTATGGTTGCCGGAGTGCTGTACGACTCAGGCAGGCGAACCGTAAGGAACGCTGTCGGCTGTGCGGGTATGGGAGGTTGGAAAAAGCGAATGCCGGGCTGTAACGGTCCGGATAGGGGTTGAAACATCATCCCACGCGAAAGCGGGCAGACTTCCAACTGGTCTTCTCGTCGCAAGACGGCTGACTAAACTCGCTTGTTTAAACTTTCTTCCCTTGAGGGGCAACCTGTCCCTCAAGGGGCATGTTGTCTTTCGATGTTGGGGAGGATCCTCAAGATAGGAGGGCAGCATGGAAGCATTGATCCGCAAGGATGAATCTGCGCCTTCCGGCGTACCAGAGAGATGGGGCGACATTGATTGGCGCCGCGTCGACCGGAACGTTCGGGTGATGCAGATTCGAATTGCGAAGGCAACACAGGAAGGGGATTGGCGTAGGGTGAAAGCCTTGCAAAGGTCCTTGACCCGCTCGTGGTCCGCCAAGGCATCGGCGGTAAGGCGAGTGGCGATGAACCAAGGTGCGCGGACGGCGGGAGTCGATCGCGTAAAGTGGGAAACGTCTGAAACCCGGTGGGAAGCCATCGGGAGGTTGAAGCGTCGGGGGTATAGGCCACTGCCTTTACGGCGGGTCTACATCCCCAAGTCGAACGGGAAGAAACGCCCTTTGGGCATTCCGACCCTACACGACCGAGCCATGCAAGCGCTGTATCTGCTGGCGCTGGAACCGGTGTCCGAAGGGACGAGCGACCCGAACTCTTACGGGTTTCGGATCAATCGCTCGACTCATGATGCCATGGTCCAGCTATTCGTATCCCTATCCCAGAAGGCTTCGGCCCAATGGGTGCTGGAGGCGGATATCAAGGGGTGCTTTGACCATATCAGTCACGACTGGCTGGAACGCAATGTCCCAATGGACAAAGCAATCCTTCGGAAGTGGTTGAAGGCTGGCGTGGTATTTCAGGGCCAGTTTCAGGCGACCGACGCTGGAACACCGCAGGGAGGCATCATCTCCCCGACTCTGGCAAATGTGGCACTGAATGGATTGGAGCGACAACTGGAGGAGTTCTTCCGAACTAAGCTGGGCGTCGCGAAAACTAAGAAGCTCAAAGTGAATGTTGTGCGCTATGCGGACGACTTCGTGATCACCGGCAATACGCCGGAGGTGTTAGAAAACGAAGTGAAGCCGTGGGTAGAACGGTTCCTCGCAGTACGGGGGTTGACGCTATCGACGGAGAAAACGCGGATCGTCAATATCGCTGACGGCTTTGACTTTCTGGGGTGGAATTTCCGGAAGTATTCGGGAAAGCTGCTCATCAAGCCAGGCAAGAAGAACGTGAAAGCGTTCTACAGCAAGGTGAAGGAGGTCATCGGTGCAAACAAGACGGTCAAGCAGGAGAAATTGATTCGACTGCTGAACCCGATGCTAAGGGGCTGGGCGCAGTACCACTGCCCGGTGGTAGCGAAGGCGGCGTTCTCCCGAATGGAGAACCTGATTTTTCGGGCTCTATGGAGGTGGGCAAAGCGGCGACATCGAGGGAAAAACTCCGAATGGGTGCGAAAGAAGTATTACGCCTCAGTTGGGGATCGGAACTGGGTGTTCGGAACCACTGCTGTGAACAAGGCAGGTGAACGCTACTGGATGGAGTTGTATTCGATTCCGAGTACGCTCATCCGGAGGCACAAGAAGGTGCGGGCGGACTACCATCCGTTCGACCCGGCGCAGGAGATGTATGGCGAGAAATTGCGGCAGGAACGCATGGCAGATCGCATGTCGTACCGAAAGCAATGGGCAAAGCTGTACGTTTCTCAGCGAGGCTTGTGCGCGGTGTGTCAAGGCGCGTTGACCGACGAGACTGGATGGGATGACCATCACATCGAACCCCGAATTCTCGGGGGTTCAGATGCTCTAGGAAATCGCGTATTGCTGCACCCCGATTGCCATGTCCAAGTTCATCACTACGGTAAAATCGCTGTGAAACCGGTGCTTGAATAAGTTCAAGTACTTTGTAAAGGCTTGAGCCGTATGCGGGGAAACTCGCACGTACGGTTCTTAGGGGGGAGGGGTCCAGTAATGGACTTCTCCTACCCTCCCCCAACGCAATCTGGCTGTTGTCATGACTCAGGATGAACTCAAGGCGTTGGTGGCGCAGGCCGCCGCCGACTATGTGAAGCAGGAAGTTCCCGAAGGCGCCGTGCTGGGCGTGGGCACCGGCTCCACCGCCAACCTCTTCATTGACGCCGTGGCGGCGTTCAAGGAGCGCTTCGCGGGTGCCGTGTCGAGCTCCGAGGCTTCCACGCGCCGCCTGCAGCAGCACGGGTTCAAGGTGCTGGACCTGAACGAAGTCGACGAGATTCCGGTATATGTCGACGGTGCCGACGAGATCGATGCCAGCGGCGCCATGATCAAGGGCGGCGGCGGCGCGCTGACGCGCGAGAAGATTGTGGCCTCGGTGGCGAAGCGCTTTGTCTGCATCGCCGACGGCAGCAAGCTGGTCGGCACCATGGGGGCCTTCCCGCTGCCGGTCGAGGTGATCCCGATGGCACGTGCGGCGGTCGCGCGCAAGCTGCAGGCGCTGGGTGGCCAGCCGAAGCTGCGCATGACGAAGGAAGGTGGCATCTACACGACCGACAACGGCAATGTGATCCTGGACGTCGTAGGCCTGAAGATCGACGATCCGCGCGGGCTTGAGCAGACCATCAACCAGGTGCCGGGCGTGGTCACCGTGGGCCTGTTTGCCTTACGTGGCGCGGACGTGCTGCTGCTCGGCACCGGCGACGGTGTGCAGCGCACGGACTACTGATCCGACGCATCGGCCGGTTGAAACGGCCCAGCAAAAAGGGGTGCCTCGGGCACCCCTTTTTTCGTTGACGCGGTCCGGAATCAGGACTGCGGCGGCACGTAGCCCTGCGCCTGGTCGGCGCCTTCGCCGAAGAAGTACTTTTCGGTTTGCTTGATCAGGTACTGGCGGGCGCGTGTGTCGGCCATGTTGAGGCGGTTTTCATTGATCAGCATGGTCTGGTGCTTGAGCCAGCCGGCCCACGCTTCCTTCGACACGCTCTGCCAGATCTTCTTGCCCAGTTCGCCGGGCAGCGGCGGGAAGTCGAGGCCTTCGGCTTCCTTGTTCAGCTTGATGCAATGGACCATTCGGGCCATGGGGGACTCCTTGTTCGTTCGTTAGACTGAGCTCAGGGCGCTGGCGCTATTGTAGCCAAGCAAGGCGGCTCGCCGCGGCGAGGCGGCCATTGACCCTACGCCGTCACAGTTTTTTCATCAGCACCATCGACTTGCGCTGCCAGTTGTAGAGCTTGCGCTTGTCTTCGGGCAGGTCGTCGACGGTGGCGTGGACGAAGCCGCGCTTGAGGAACCAGTGTTCGGTGCGCGTGGTGAGCACGAACAGCTTGTCCAGGCCCAGCGCGCGCGCGCGGCGTTCGATGCGCTTGAGCAGGCGCTCGCCGTCGCCGGTGCCCTGCGCCTCGGACGACACCGTCAGGCAGGCCATTTCGCCCATGTTCTCGCGCGGGTAGTCATAGAGCGCGGCGCAGCCGAACAACACGCCATCGTGCTCGATCACCGAGAAATTGGAGATATCGCGCTCGATCAGGTGGCGTCCGCGCGGCACCAGCGTGCCATCCTGCTCCAGCGGCGCAATCAGTTGCAGGATGCCGCCGACGTCGTCCAGCGTGGCTTCGCGCAGGCTTTCCAGGTCGGTATCGGAAAGCATGGTGCCGACGCCATCGTGCAGGAACAGCTCCAGCAGCACCGAGCCATCCAGCGAATACGGGATCAGATGCGCACGCGGCACACCGCCCTTGAGCGCCTTGACCAGGTGGTGCAGGTAGTCGGCAACGTCGGGCGGCAAGTGGTTGTTCTGCAGGCGCTCCACGGCCGTGCGCAGCGACATTTCCGGCATCAGCTTGCCGACCGCGTCGGGCACGCCCGGCACCTCGGTAATGAAGATCAGCTTGTCGGCCTTGAGCGCGGTGGCGGTGGCGCTGGCCACGTCTTCCATCGAGAGGTTGAAGGCCTGGCCGGTCGGCGAGAAGCCCAGCGGCGACAGCAGCACCACCTTGCCGTGCGACAGCGACATGCGCACCGACTCGGCGTCGATCTTGCGCACCAGCCCGGTGTGCTGGTAGTCGGTGCCGTTGACGATGCCGACCGGGCGCGCGGTGACGAAGTTGCCGGAAATCACCGACAGCTGCGCGCCGGCCATCGGCGTATTGGGCAAGCCCTGGCTGAATGCGGCCTCGATGTCCAGGCGCAGCTCGCCGGCGGCTTCCTTGGCGCATTCGAGCGCGGCGTTATCGGTGATGCGCACGCCGTCAACGAATTGCGACTCGACATGGCGCAGCGCCAGTTGTTCTTCCACCTGCGGACGCGAACCGTGCACCAGCACGATCTGCATGCCCATTGCATGCAGCAGCGCCACGTCGTTGACCAGTGCGTTGAGCACGCCCGACTTGACCAGTTCGCCCGCGAAGGCGATCACGAAGGTCCTGCCGCGGAAGGCATGGATATACGGCGCCACCATGCGCAGCCAGTCGACGAACTGCTGGTGGTCGGGGCCGCCGCGCTCGATGGCGTCGGCGCCCGCCGGCACCGGTGCGGTGGCGGGCTCGGTGGAAGGCGGGGCAGGCGGGGGGAGCTCGGCCGTGGCGGGCGGCTCCGCCGCCGTGGCGGCTGCGGTGTCGGTCGAGGTCGCCGGCTGCGGCGTATCGGTTCTTGCGTTCATCCCGCGGATTATAATCCCGGCCAATGTCAGAACAACGCCCCTTCAAGGCTGCAAAGCCTGCCAGGCCAGGTCAACACGCCGCGCCGCAGACGCCGGCCGGTGCCGGCCAGTCCACGCCATCCAATCCGTCCCGGCCGCCCCGACCGCCCCGACCACCAAAAGGGCCGCCCACGGGCCAGGCTCGGCCGCCGTCCGGCCGTCCGGAACCCGCTGCCGCCCGTCCGGCCAGCGAACCCGGCCAGCGTCCGCCGCGCGGCCCGCGCGAGGAGCGCCCGCCGCGGCCGCCAAGGCCACCACGGGCGGTCAACCCGCTGCCGCCGATCACATTCCCCGAGGCCCTGCCGGTCTCGGCCCGCCGCGATGAGATCGCCGCGGCGCTGCTGGCCAACCAGGTGGTGATCGTGTCCGGCGAGACCGGCTCGGGCAAGACCACGCAGCTGCCCAAGATCTGCCTGTCGATCGGGCGCGGGCCGGGGCGAGAGGGCGGGGGACTGATCGGCCACACCCAGCCGCGCCGCATCGCCGCCACCTCTACCGCCAAGCGCATCGCGCAGGAGCTGGGGTCGCCGGTGGGCGAGCATGTCGGCTACCAGGTGCGCTTCAACGACACCATGTCGGCCGGGGCCTCGGTCAAGCTGATGACCGACGGCATCCTGCTGGCCGAGACGCAGAACGATCCGCTGCTGCGCGCGTATGACACCCTCATCATCGACGAGGCGCACGAGCGTAGCCTGAACATCGACTTCCTGATCGGCTACCTGCGCCAGATCCTGCCGAAGCGGCCCGACCTGAAGGTGATCATCACCTCGGCCACCATCGATGCGCAGCGCTTTGCCGAGCATTTCACGCTCAACGGCAGGCCCGCGCCGGTGATCGAGGTCAGCGGCCGGCTGTACCCGGTGGAAGTGCGCTACCGCCCGATCACCGACGACGCGCCGCCGGGGGCCGCGCCGCGCAGCGCGCAGGCGCGCGAGCGCGACCTCTACGACGGCATCGTCGATGCCGTCGATGAACTGTGCCGCGTCGGCCCGGGTGACGTGCTGGTGTTCCTGCCCGGCGAGCGCGAGATCCGCGAGGCCGCCGAGGCGCTGCGCAAGCACCATCCGCCGCATACCGAGATCCTGCCGCTGTTCGCGCGGCTTTCGGTGCAGGAGCAGGAGCGGGTGTTCAAGCCGTCCAACGCGCGTCGCATCGTGCTGGCGACCAACGTCGCCGAGACCTCGCTGACGGTGCCGGGCATCCGCTACGTGGTCGATACCGGGATGGCGCGCGTCAAGCGCTACTCGTACCGCAACAAGGTCGAGCAGCTGCAGGTCGAGTCGATCGCGCAGGCCGCCGCCAACCAGCGCGCCGGCCGCTGCGGCCGCGTGGCCGATGGTGTCTGCATCCGGCTGTATGAAGAGTCGGATTTCACCGGCCGCCCGCGCTTTACCGATCCCGAAATCCTGCGCTCGTCGCTGGCGGCGGTGATCCTGCGCATGAAGGCGCTGCGGCTGACCGATATCGAATCGTTCCCGTTCATCGAGCCGCCGCTGGGCCGCGCCGTCGCCGATGGCTACCAGCTGCTGCAGGAGCTGGGCGCGGTCGACGACGCCAACCAGCTCACGCCGACCGGGCGACAGCTGGCGAAGCTGCCGCTCGATCCGCGCGTGGGCCGCATGATCCTGGCCGCGCGCGAGCACCAGTGCCTGCGCGAGGTGCTGGTCATCGCCAGCGCGCTGTCGGTGCAGGATCCGCGCGACCGCCCGCAGGAAGCACAGGAAGCCGCCGACCAGGCGCACCGCAAGTTCATGGACGAGAAGTCGGAGTTCCTGGGCTGGGTCAAGCTGTGGAAGTGGTTCGAGGACGCGGTCGCGCACAAGAAGTCCAACCGCCAGCTGCAGGACCAGTGCCGTGCCAGCTTCCTGTCGCACCTGCGCCTGCGCGAATGGCGCGACGTCCATTCCCAACTGCTGACCACGGTGGCCGAGCAGGGCTGGCGCCTGAACGAGAGCGAGCCGACCTACGAGCAGGTGCACAAGGCGCTGCTGACCGGCCTGCTCGGCAATGTCGGCGTGCGCATCGAGGATGGCGACGGCAAGGGCCGCGAGTACCTGGGCGCGCGTGGCATCAAGTTCCACCTGTGGCCGGGCTCGCTGATCGCGCGCAAGGTCGGCCGCTGGATCGTGGCGGCCGAGCTGGTCGAGACCAGCCGCCTGTTCGCGCGCACGCTGGCGCGGATCGAGCCGGAGTGGCTGGAGCAGATCGGCGGCCACCTGCTCAAGGTGAGCTGGAGCGATCCGCACTGGGAAAAGAAGGCCGGCCAGGTGCTGGCGCTGGAGCGGGCCACGCTGTATGGGCTGGTGGTCTACCAGCATCGCCGCGTCCACTACGGGCCGATGAACCCGCAGGAAGCGCGCGAGCTCTTTATCCGCCGCGCGCTGGTCGAGGGCGAATTCGATACGCGCCTGCCGTTCTTCGCGCACAACCAGCGCCTGGTGCGCGAGATCGAAAACCTGGAGCACAAGTCGCGCCGGCAGGACGTGCTGGTCGATGACGAGCTGATCTATGCCTTCTACGATCGCGCCATCCCGGCGGAGATCAACCAGCAAACGACATTCGAGCAGTGGTATCAGGCCGAAAGCGCCAGGGACCGCAAGCTGCTCTACCTGAACCGCGACGAGCTGATGCGGCACGAGGCGGCCGGCATCACCACCGACCTGTTCCCCAAGGCCATGAACGTGGCCGGGGTGGACATGGGGCTGACGTACCACTTCGAGCCGGGCAGCCACCGCGACGGCGTGACGCTGACCGTGCCGCTGTACGCGCTCAACCAGGTGCGGCAGGAGCGTGCCGACTGGCTGGTGCCCGGCATGATCAAGGAAAAGGTCCACCTGCTGCTGAAGTCGCTGCCGCAGAAGCTGCGCCGCCATTGCGTACCGCTGCCGGACTTTGCCGCCGGCTTTGTCTCGCGCCAGCCGTTTGGCGAGGGTGAGTTGCTGGACGTGCTGATCGCCGATATCCGCGAACAGACCGGCACCATGGTAAAGCGCGCCGACTTCAAGCTGGAGACGCTGCCGGCGCACCATACGATGAACTTCAAGGTCATCGACGAGCACGGCCGCCAGCTCGACATGGGCCGCAACCTGGCGCAGCTGCGCGCCGAGCTGGGCGGCCAGGCGCAGCAATCGTTCCAGCGCGTTGCCGCGCAGGCGGCAGCGCAAGCCGGCTCGCCGGATCAGGCCGCGCAACTACCGGCGGCCGAGCCGGGCCAGTACGAGAACCTGACGGCATGGACCTTCGGCGAACTGCCCGAGCTGCTGGAGATCCGCAAGGGCAGCCAGACGCTGTTCGGCTACCCGGCGCTGGTCGACCGCGGCACGCACTGCGACGTCGAGGTCTTCGACGATCCGCAGGAAGCCGCGCGCATCCACCACCTGGGGCTGCGCCGGCTGTTCGCGCTGCAGTTGCGCGAGCAGGTCAAGTTCATCGAAAAGAACATCCCCGGGCTCCAGCAGATGGCCATGCAGTACATGACGCTGGGCACGCAGGAAATGCTGCGCGACCAGATCGTGATGCTGGCGCTGGAGCGCGCCTGCATGCAGTCGCCGCTGCCACGCAACGAGGCCGAGTTCAACGCCCGCAAGGACGAAGGCCGCACGCGGCTGTCGCTGTTGGCGCAGGAGATCGCACGGCTGGCCGGCGCCATCCTTGCCGAATACGCCGGGCTGCCGCGCAAGCTGCTGCAGGCCAAGCCGTTCGCCACCACCTACGCCGACATGGAAGGCCAGCTTGGCCGGGTGATGAGCAAGCGCTTTATCGACGAGACCCCATACACGCAGCTGGTCCACTTCCCGCGCTACCTGAAGGGCATCGCCATGCGCATCGACAAGCTCAAGGGCGACCCGGCGCGCGATACCCAGCGCATGCAGGAAATGGCGCCGCTGGTGCAGCAATGGCAGCGCGCCGAAAAGCAGCTGCGCACGCAAGGGCGGGGCGGCGAGGACGCGCGGCTGGAAGAGTTTCGCTGGATGCTGGAGGAACTGCGCATTGCGCTGTTCGCGCAGGAGCTGCGCACCCCCGTGCCGATGTCGGTAAAGCGGCTGCAGAAAGTGTGGGAATCGATGCAGCGCTGACGCGAGGGCGCCGTTACGGCCGCAAATGGTCGTGCCGGCGCAACAATCTGCCAAATTATTGTCTGCCGTCAGTCGCGACGTCAGCGGATTTAGCCGCCCAAACGTTAGAATCGCCGATTCAGTTCTTCTTGTAGCGGGTCTTATGTTCGCATTGCGTCGGTGGGTGGCTGGTGGGATCACGGTGGGCGCGCTCGCGCTGGGCCTGATGGCTGCGCCGGCAGCGGCGGAAGTGGTGGTGATCCTCAACTCGGGTGATGCAACCGTCACGCTGATCGACAAGGACACGCAGAAGATTCTGGAAACCTTCCCGATTGGCAAGGAGCCTCACCACCTGATCGCGACGCCGGACGACAAGTCGCTGATCGTCGCCAACGCGGTCGGCAACGACCTGGTGTTCCTGGACCCGGTGACCGGCAAGGTACAGCAGCGCGTTCCCAATATCGACGACCCATACCAGATCGGCTTCTCGCCCGACCAGAAGTGGTTTGTCGCCACCGGCAACCGGCTCGACCGCGTCGATGTCTACCGCTGGGACGGCAAGGCGCTGAAGCTGGCCAAGCAATACCCGCTGGCCAAGACGCCCAGCCATATCGCCTTTACCGCCGACAGCCGCATCGCCTTTATCACGCTGCAGGATTCCAATGAGGTTGCCGCGATCGACCTCATTACGCAGAACGTGTTGTGGCGCATGGAGACCGGCTCGGCGCCGGCGGGCATCTGGGTGACGCCGGACCAGAAATACCTGCTGGTCGGCATGACCGGCGCGGACTATATTGCCGTGATCGACTGGCGCACCCGCACCGTGGTCAAGCAGATCCAGACCGGCAAGGGCGCGCATAACTTCCGCGCGGTGGGCGACAAGCGCCACCTGTTCCTGAGCAATCGCGTGACCGGCAGCATCAGCATCATCGACCAGCAGACGCTGACCAAGATCGGCGACATCACGGGCCTGCCGCCGGGACCGGACGACATGGAACTGACCGCCGACGGCAAGACGCTGTGGGTGACGTTCCGCTGGGCGCGCTCGGTCGGGCTGATCGACGTGCCGAGCCGCAAGCTGGTCAAGACCGTGCGCGTCGGCCGCTCGCCGCACGGCATCTATTTCCGTACGCGCGCGCCGCTGTACTGATCGGAATCGGGGCAGGATCATGCGCGATACCAGGACTTCGCGTTTCAAGCGATTCGGCAAGCTGCTGGCAGTGCTGGCGCTTGCCTGCGTCTTGCCCTCCGCGCTGCAGGCCGCGGATGCTACCCGGGCCGCGGCAAAAGCCTGCCCGGCCGGCACGCTCTACCTGACCTTCGATACCGGCAGCATGAGCCAGGCACAGCTGATCGCCGACACGCTGCGCCGCCACAAGATCCGCGCAACCTTCTTCCTGGCCAATGAACCCACGGTGCGGCAGGACAGTTCGCTCGACCCGTCCTGGGCGCCGTACTGGAAGTCGCTGGCCGCCGACGGCCATGCCTTCGGCACGCATACGTTCGACCACGTCTACCTGCGCGGCGTGCGCGCCGGACAGGTGACCATGCGGCCGCAGTTTGGCGGGCAGGCTGGCAAGGACATGGTGATGGACGCGGCTGGTTTCTGCCGCGAACTGCGCCGCAGCGTGGACGCCTTCCGCGACATGGTTGGTGCCGAGATGATGCCGCTTTGGCGCGCCCCGGGCGGGCGCACCGCGCCGCAGACGCTGCAATGGGCCGAGCAGTGCGGCTTCCGCCACGTCGGCTGGGCGCCGGCCGGCTTCCTGGGCGATGAGCTGGCGTCGGACCGCTACCCGAATGCAATGCTGCTGGAGCGCGCGCTCGACAAGCTGCGCGATGGCGACATCGCCATGGCGCACCTGGGTATCTGGTCGCGCAAGGATCCATGGGCGCCGGGCGTGCTGGAGCCGCTGCTGTCCGGGCTGGAACGCAAGGGCTTTTGCTTCGCGACGCTGCGCGAGCATCCGGCCTACCGCGATTGGATCGCCCGGCATGCCATCGGACAACAGGAGGGCAGGCGGTAATGTGGGAGTCGCTCAACGGCTGGATCGGACAGGTCGAAGGCACGCTGTTCCAGGACGTGGTGCTGCCGGTGGTCTATGACCTCGGGTTTGGCCGCTATGCCGAAGAGGCCTTCACCGGCACGGAGTGGCTGCTGGTAGGGCTGGTGCAGATCGCCGTGATGTTCCTGATCCTGGGCCCGCTGGAAAAATGGCGTCCGGTCGAGCCGGTGGCCGACCGCGCTGCGATCCGCACCGACATGCTTTACACGGCGATCCACCGCCTCGGGCTGTTCCGGCTCGCCATGTTCTTCCTGCTGGCGCCGCTGACCGACTCGCTCGAAGGGCACCTGCGCCTGATGGGCTGGCACCGGATCAACGTCGAGGACTGGTGGCCGGGCGTGACTTCCGTGCCGCTGGTCAGCTTCTTCGTCTACCTGCTGCTGTTCGACCTGCTCGACTACTGGTACCACCGCCTGTCGCATACGTTCCGATGGTGGTGGCACCTGCACGCGGTGCACCACAGCCAGCGCCAGATGACGCTGTGGAGCGACAACCGCAACCACCTGCTCGACGATATGCTGCGCGACCTGGTGTTCGCGCTGGTGGCACTGGGCGTCGGCGTCGAGCCATCGCAATATGTGTTGCTGGTGGCGCTGTCGCAGCTTCTGCAGAGCTTGCAGCATGCCAATGTGCGGCTGCATTTCGGCGTGATCGGCGAGCGCCTGCTGATCTCGCCGCGCTTCCATCGTACCCACCATGCGGTTGGCATCGGCCATGAAGCCGACGGCGCCCCGGCGCGGCTGGGCGGCTGCAACTACGGGGTGATCTTTCCGTGGTGGGACATGCTGTTCGGCACTGCGGTCTACACCGAGACCTACCACCCCACCGGTATCCGCGACCAGCTGCCGCCGCCGCTGGGCAAGGGCCACGACTACGGCACGGGCTTCCTCGCCCACCAGTGGTACGGCATCAAGCGCCTGCTGCGGCTGCGCTGAAGCGCACCTCTACCGCTGACGCCGCAGTCCGCGCGGCGGCGGCAAGTGGCGTATGCTAGTGTTCCGGGTTGCGGCCGGCTCCTGCGGGGGCTCCCGGCCGCTATCCGCCATCCATTGCATAAACGCCGAGCCCACGCTCGAAACCACGCTGCATGAACGATATCTTTCGCTCGTTTGGCCGCGCGCTCGTCAGCCAGCTGCATCCCCGCATGCTGATGCTGACCGTGCTGCCTTTCGTCCTGGCCACGCTCTTCTGGGGTGGGCTGCTCTGGTGGGGCTGGGATCCCATCATGACCGCCACGCGCGGTTTTCTCGAAACCTCGGTGCTGACCAGCTGGATCTACAGCGCACTGGACTGGTTCAGCCTGCAATCGATGCGGGCCGTGGTGGCGCCGCTGTTTGTCGCCGCGCTGGCGGTCCCGCTGGTGATCGCATCGATGCTGATGTTCATCGGCGTGTTCTCGGTGCCGGCGGTGGTGCGCCACCTGGAGCGCAGCTACCCGGACCTGGCCAAGTCCCACGGGGGCAGCCTGCTCGGCAGCGTGTTCCAGTCGCTGGGCAGCACCGTCGTGTTCCTGCTGCTGGTGCTGGTGACGCTGCCACTGTGGCTGGTGCCGCCGTTCTTCGCGCTGATCCCGCCGGTGTTGTGGGGCTGGCTGACTTACCGGGTGATGACCTATGACGCGCTGTCCGACCATGCCAGTGCGGAAGAACGCAAGACGCTGATGCAGCGCCATCGCACGCCGCTCCTGGTGATCGGCGTGGCGGTAGGTCTGCTGGGCTCGGCGCCGACACTGCTGTGGGTGTCGTCCGCGGCGGTGATCTTCCTGTTCCCGTTCGTGCTGGCCGGCACGCTATGGCTGTACGTGCTGATCTTTATCTTCTCGGCACTGTGGTTCGGCCACTTCTGCCTGCGCGCGCTCGCGCAGCTGCGCGCCGAACGCGCCGCACCGCCGCCGGCACAGCAGCCCGCCGGCCCGTCCGCGGGCGGCGACATCATCGACCTGGCGCCCTCTGACGTGCGGCGCATCGAACATTCCTGAAGCGAGGGCAACATGGGTTTCGGCCTGATCATCATCGGCGACGAGATTCTGTCGGGGCGGCGCGAAGACAAGCACCTGCGCCGCACCATCGAACTGCTGGGCGCGCGCGGCCTGGTGCTGGACTGGGCGCAGTATGTTGGCGACGACCGCGACCGCATCACCGCCACGCTCAAGCGCACCTTTGCCGGGCCTGACGTGGTGTTCTGCACCGGAGGCATCGGCGCAACGCCAGACGACCATACGCGCCAGTGCGCGGCAGCGGCACTGGGCGTGCCGCTGCAACTGCATCCCGAGGCGCGTGAGCAGATCGCATTGCGCATTGCGGAGACCGCCGGCGGCGACCCCGTCAAGGCCGACCTGAACCAGCCGGAGAACCAGCACCGATTCAAGATGGGCGAGTTTCCCGAAGGCGCGCGCATCATTCCCAACAGCTACAACCGCATCCCGGGCTTTTCGGTAGGAAATCACCACTTCATGCCCGGCTTCCCGGTGATGGCATGGCCGATGATGGAATGGGTGCTCGGCCATGAGTACGCGCACCTGTTCCATCAGGTGCAGCACCAGGAACGCGCCTTCTATGTGTTTGAGGCGCCGGAGTCCACGCTGACACCGCTGATGGAGAAAGTCGAAGCCGCCTTTGCCGGCATCCGCGTGTTCAGCCTGCCGTCGGTCGGCGACGTGCAGCGCGGCGACCGCTTCGCGCGCCGGCATATCGACCTGGGGGTCAAGGGGCCAGCCGACCTGGTGGCGCCCGCCTATGCCATGCTGCTGGACGGGGTGCGCGCGATGGGATTTGAAGTCGTCGAGCAGCCTGCGCGGGAATCCGCGCAGGCCTGAACGTCCGCGGCGGCGGAACAGACAAAAAGGGGCAGCCAGGCTGCCCCTTTCGTCATGCTGGCGCGCAGGCGCTCAGGCGCCGTGCCACGGCAGGCCGCGCACGCACCAGCCTTCGACCATCTTGCGGTGGTGATGCTCGTCGCGGTTGCCCTCGAAGCCTTCAAGCACGTCCATGGCGAAGTGGTAGCCGGCTTCGGTCGCCACGCGCGCGGCGTGCTTGGAGCGGGCCGCGCTGCGGCACAGGAACAGCACCGGCACGTCGGCCGGCACGCGCGCCTTCAGTTCCTCGACAAAGCGGGCGTTCTGCGCGCCGCCCGGGTAGGACATCCACTCGACATGGGCGAACTGCGCGTCCGGCACGTCAACGCCGCCGACCCAGTCCAGCTCGGCCTGCGTGCGCACGTCGACCAGCACCGCGGCGGGGTCGTTCTGCAGCAGGGCATAGGCTTCCTGCGGCGACAGCGCGCCGAAGTACGGGAGCTGGTTCTGTTGCTGGCGCTGCTGGGCGGCCTGGAGGAGATCGTCTCGGGTGGTCATCTGCGTGACAAATGAAATGGATGGAATAGAGGCACGAAGGCCGTAACCCGGTATTCTATAGCGCCGCGGCAATCCGGCGGCCGCAACGCGCGTTGCGCTGGCGCGATGGCGCCACGACCGGGCACGCAATGACCGATTTTGGTGCCACCGCACTAATGCGGTGCGATAACTTGCTCATTGCACCATTGTGGTGTTTTATTGGTGGACGCTCCGCGAGCGTGCATGTCGATGGTGCGCCACCCGGTCGTGCCAAGGTGTGACGATCCGCAGGGCGCCTACCCCGCGACGGTGCGCGGTTCGCCGGAGTTGCACATTTTTCGGGCCGGGGAGGGCAGAGGGGCGTTTGCTTGGCACGCTTTCTGCTAACATTTCTCGTCCTTTCGTGGCGGGGTCGGCAAGCGCGGCAACATGCAGCGGCGCAGCCGGCGACAGGCCCAAGAATTGGCTTTCTCAGACATTTGCCGAATACCCAGGAGATTGGCATGGCCCACAGCGTTGCAGACGTGATGAAGCTGGTGAAGGAAAACGACGTCAAGTTCGTCGACTTCCGTTTCACCGATACCAAAGGCAAGGAGCAACACGTGTCCGTGCCCGTGTCGCACTTTGACGAAGACAAGTTCGAAAGCGGCCACGCTTTCGACGGTTCGTCGATCGCCGGCTGGAAGGGTATCGAAGCTTCGGACATGCTGCTGATGCCGGATTCGAACACGGCTCACATCGACCCGTTCTATGAAGAGCCGACGCTGGTGCTGTCGTGCGACGTGATCGAGCCGTCGGATGGCAAGGGCTATGACCGCGACCCGCGTTCCATCGCCAAGCGCGCCGAAGCCTACCTGAAGAGCACCGGCCTGGGCGACACCGCCTTCTTCGGTCCGGAACCCGAGTTCTTCATTTTCGACGGCGTGACCTGGAACGTCGACATGCAAGGCTGCTTCGTGAAGATCCATTCCGAAGAAGCCCCGTGGTCGTCGGGCAAGGAATTCGAGCACGGCAACGCCGGCCACCGTCCGGGCAAGAAGGGCGGCTATTTCCCGGTTGCCCCGATCGACACCTTCCAGGACATGCGTTCGGAAATGTGCCTGATCCTGGAATCGCTGGGCATTCCCGTTGAAGTCCACCACCACGAAGTGGCTGGCCAGGGCCAGAATGAAATCGGCACCCGCTTCAGCACGCTGGTGCAGCGCGCCGACTGGACCCAGCTGCAGAAGTACGTGATCCAGAACGTCGCGCACACCTACGGCAAGACCGCCACCTTCATGCCGAAGCCGGTCGTTGGCGACAACGGTTCGGGCATGCACGTGCACCAGTCCGTGTGGAAGGACGGCCAGAACCTGTTCGCTGGCAACGGCTACGCCGGCCTGTCGGAATTCGCGCTGTACTACATCGGCGGCATCATCAAGCACGCCCGCGCGCTGAACGCCATCACCAACCCGGGCACGAACTCGTACAAGCGCCTGGTGCCGGGCTTCGAAGCGCCGGTCAAGCTGGCCTACTCGGCCCGCAACCGTTCGGCTTCGATCCGTATCCCGTATGTGGCCAACCCGAAGGGCCGCCGCATCGAGACCCGCTTCCCGGATCCGCTGATGAACCCGTACCTGGGCTTCTCGGCGCTGCTGATGGCCGGCCTGGACGGCGTGATGAACAAGATCCACCCGGGCGAAGCCGCCGACAAGAACCTGTACGACCTGCCGCCGGAAGAGGACGCAAAGATCCCGACCGTCTGCTCGAGCCTCGACCAGTCGCTGGAGTACCTGGACAACGACCGCGAGTTCCTGACCCGCGGCGGCGTGTTCTCGAATTCGATGATCGATGCCTACATCGAACTGAAGATGGAAGAAGTCACGCGTTTCCGCATGACCACGCACCCGGTCGAGTTCGAAATGTACTACTCGCTGTAAGCGGCCCTTGCCCGGGAATGACGCAGGTTGTGACCGGGCAACAGTGGCACCAGAAAGGGGCGGCTTCGGCTGTCCCTTTTTGCTTTGCTCGCTAGAATGGGGAATCCGATCCCATCCCGATCCATCCCTGTTCAAACCTAACGCCATGTCCATGGACGCTTCTTCGCGCAAGGCCGGCCGGGCCGCGTCGCCGCACCATATTCGTGTTCGATTCCCTGTTCTGGTGAGTGCCGTGGCGTTGACGCTGGGTGCCTGGGCCGGGCTGTCGCAGGCGCAGTCGTCTTCCGACGTCTACGTTTGCACCGGCCCCAACGGCGTACCCGAATATCGCAACGGCAACGCCGGCAAAGGGTGCAAGAAGCTGAACCTGCCCGACGTGGTGACCGTGCCCGGCGGGCGCGTCGCGCCGGCACCGGCCAAGGGCAGTGCGCCCACGGCGAGCAATACCAGCTTCCCGCGCGTGGACAGTGCCACGCAGCGCAGCCGCGACAGCGAGCGCCGCACCGTGCTCACGCAGGAACTGCAGGCCGAAGAGGTCAAGCTGCAGGCGCTGCGCGCCGAGTACAACAACGGCCAGCCCGAGCGCCAGGGGAACGAGCGCAATTATCAGAAATACCTGGATCGCACCGCGGCGCTGCGCGACGACATCGCGCGCAGCGAGGCCAATGCGGCATCGCTGCGGCGCGAGCTTGGCAACCTGAAGGACTAAGTCTCATGCGTCGCCTGATTCGCGGTGTGTCACGCAAGGTCGGGAGTGCCGACAGTGCCCGTGGCGAGTCCTCCGCGCCTGACCTGGCGCCATCGGGCGGCAGCGCCCAGGTGCTGCCCATGGGCGTGGTGGCCTTCCACGCCGGCCTCGACGTGGTCGCCAACCCGGTGCTGCTGGTGCGGCAGCCCGGCCTGCGCGTGGTCTACGCCAACCCTGCCGCGGAGGCAACCTTCGGCGTGTCGCGCCGGGGCATGGTGGAGCTGTCGCTGCCGGACCTGTTTGGCCGCTCGGACGAACTGCACAGCATGCTCGACACCGTGGTCGCGCGCCAGTTCGACGTGCGCCGCCAGGACCTGGTGCTGCACCCGCCGCTCCAGGAACCCATCCATGCGCACGTAGTGATCGCTGCCTTGGACGCGGCCGGCGACACCGTGGTGGTGGAAATCCTCCCCAACGAACAGAAGGTTCGCAGCGACCGCGAGGAGCGCATCCTCGACCTGACCGCGGCCAACAAGGAACTGATCCGCAACCTGGCGCACGAGATCAAGAATCCGCTCGGTGGCATCCGGGGCGCGGCGCAGTTGCTGGAATTCGAGCTGCCGGAGCGCTCGCTGCGCGAATACACGCAGGTCATCATCAAGGAGTCGGACCGGCTGCAGACGCTGGTGGACCGGCTGCTGGAGCCGCACCGCCATCCGCACATCGTGTCGAGCCTGAATATCCACGAGGTGCTGGAGCGCGTGCGCTCGGTGGTGCTGGCGGAGTTTCCCAACGGCCTGGAGATCGTGCGCGACTACGACGCCAGCCTGCCCGAGCTGCAGGGTGATATGGAGCAGTTGATCCAGGCCGTGCTCAACATCGTGCACAACGCCGCGCAGGCGCTGGCCGATCGCGTTGCGCGCGGCGATGCGCAGATCGTGCTGCGCACGCGTGTGGCGCGGCAGGTCACTATCGCCAAGCGACTGTTCAAGCTGGCATTGGACTTGCATGTGATCGACAACGGCCCGGGAATCCCCGAAGACATTCGCGAGCGCATCTTCTATCCGCTGGTATCGGGTAGGGATGGCGGCAGCGGTCTCGGTCTCACACTCGCTCAAACCTTCGTGCAGCAGCACGAGGGCTTGATCGAATGCGAGAGCCGGCCGGGCTGTACCGACTTCCGTATCCTGCTGCCGTTGCACTAGCTGTCCGCGAGCGATCGCGCCGCAGTGCCGGGCATGCGGAAGACCAAATGACACCGAGCAGACAAGCGACGCACATGAAGCCGATCTGGATAGTCGACGACGATCAATCAATCCGCTGGGTCCTGGAAAAGGCCCTTGCCCGTGAAAGCCTGCTCTCGCGCAGCTTCACCAATGTGCGAGACGTGCTGGCCGCGCTGGAAGAAGACCAGCCGCAGGTGCTGATTTCCGATATCCGCATGCCCGGCGGCTCCGGGCTGGACCTGCTGCAGGCCCTCAAGGCGCGGCACCCGGGTTTGCCGGTCATCGTGATGACCGCCTACTCGGACCTGGATAGCGCCGTGGCGGCGTTTCAGGGCGGTGCCTTTGAATACCTGGCCAAGCCGTTCGATGTCGACAAGGCGGTCGAGCTGATCCGCCGTGCGCTGGAAGAAAGCCTGCGCGAAGAGGAGATGGACGACCGGCTGGTCGACGCGCCCGAAATCCTCGGCCAGGCGCCGGCGATGCAGGACGTGTTCCGCGCCATCGGCCGGCTGTCGCAGTCGAACGTCACGGTGATGATTACCGGCGAGTCCGGCACCGGCAAGGAACTGGTTGCACGCGCGCTGCACAAGCACAGCCCGCGCGCCAACGGTCCGTTTATCGCGCTCAACACCGCGGCCATTCCGAAGGACCTGCTCGAGTCCGAACTGTTCGGCCACGAGCGCGGCGCCTTCACCGGCGCGCAGACCATGCGGCGCGGCCGCTTCGAGCAGGCCGAGGGCGGCACGCTGTTCCTCGATGAAATCGGCGACATGCCGTTCGACCTGCAGACCCGGTTGCTGCGCGTGCTCTCCGACGGCAACTTCTATCGCGTCGGTGGCCATAACCCATTGCGCGCCAATGTGCGGGTCATTGCCGCCACGCACCAGAACCTGGAAGTCCGCGTCAAGGAGGGCCTGTTCCGCGAGGACTTGTTCCACCGCCTGAACGTGATCCGGCTGCGCTTGCCGCCGCTGCGCGAGCGGCCGGAGGACATCACGCTGCTGGCCCGCCATTTCCTGCAGAAGAGCGCCAAGGAACTGGGCGTCGAGCCCAAGCGCATGTCCGACGAGGCGCTGTCCTATGTCAGCACGCTGCCGTTCCCGGGCAACGTGCGCCAGCTCGAAAACCTGTGCAACTGGCTGACTGTGATGGCGCCGGCGCAGACCATCGAGGTCAAGGACCTGCCGCGCGAGATGCTGGAGGCGGGCACCAGCGAGCCGATCAATGCGCCGCGGCCCGAGCGCGTGGTCGAGGCGCGTGCCGCTGAGTACGAAACCGGCCATGAACTGGCCGACTACGGCGGCTTTGCCATGCCGGTGGCGGACGCGGACACGGCTACCGTGGTGCGGCCCGCACCGGCCGTCAGCGCCGCGCCGGTCGGTACCGCCGCCGGCTGGGAGCATTTGCTGGCCGGGGAAGCCCGCGCCATGCTCGAGGCTGGCCAGCCGGAGGTCATGGATGTGCTGACACGCCGGTTCGAAAAGGCGGTGCTGGAGGCCGCGCTCGGCGTCACGCGCGGGCGCCGGGTCGAGGCCGCGACACGGCTGGGGATCGGACGCAATACCATTACCCGCAAGCTGCAGGAGCTGGGATTCGACTGAGCGGGCAGCGCAGCAAAAAAAACGGCCGGGCATATGCCCGGCCGTTTTGCGTTTCAGGCCTGGCCCGGCTCTCAGCCGCGCGCCTGCACCAGCCGCTGCGCCATCTCCGCGAATCCTTCGCCACCCGACGCCGCGGTGATATAGGCCGGCGGCACCGGCAACTGCGGCAGGATATCCCGCACGTTGGCCACCCCGACCGACAGCGGAAAATGCGCGAACATGCTGGCATCGTTGGCCGAATCGCCGATAAACAGCCATTCGTCGTGGCGCGCCTCCAGGTCTTCGCCCAGCAGCTCCGCCACGCACAGCTTGCTCATCGACAGCTTGTCATGCTGTCCGAACCAGCCGTTAACGTGGATTGAACTGACCGTGGCGGTCATACCGGCCTCGCGCATCAGCGCGGCGATGCGGTCCACCGCTTCCTGCGGCAGGGGCGGCACGTCTTCGGCATGGTCGATCGCCAGGTCGGCGGCGTGCCAGGCCTGGTCCGACGCCAGCGCGCAGCCCGGCACCTCAAGCAGGATGCGCTGGCCAAGCGCATGGATGCGCTCGAGGTTGCGCGCCCTGGTGGGCGCATCGTCCAGGAAGCGGGTATGCAGCCGGCCATCGCGCAAGTGCGAATAGAAGGCACCGTTTTCGCCGATGATCGCGTCCACCGGCCACAGGCGGGTCAGGATCTCGGCCCACGCAATGCAGCGCCCCGTCACCGGAATTACGTGCAGGCCGGCCTGGCGCAGCCCGTCCAGCGCCAGATAAGTGGAGGCGGGCAGCCGCCCGTCGGTCGTCAGCGTGCCGTCGATATCGGTCAGCACGCCGCGCACGCGCTGCAGCACGGAATTAGAGAGCTTGTTCAGGGATTGCATGGCGGGCCATTGTAACCGCCGTCCTGCCGCCTTCGTCGGTTATTGCACTGCAAAACGGCGAGACTCGGTGAAGTTGCTGATTTGCTTGCCCGGGTGCGACCGGCGTAACATGCCGCTGTCACAAAATAATCACATGCTGGCGGGTTTTCGACCGCACAGAAACAGACAGACCAAGGAGAGCATCGATGTCCGTATCCCGTACCGCGCTCAAACTCGTCGCGCTGGCCGCCCTGACCGGGCCCGGCAGCGCGCATGCCGCCGTTGAAATCCAGTGGTGGCACGCCATGCAGGGCGCGCTGAACGACAAGGTGAACGAGATCGCCAATAAGTTCAACGCGAGCCAGGCCGAATACAAGATCGTGCCGGTCAACAAGGGCAACTACGACGAAACCATGGCGGCCGGCATCGCCGCGTTCCGTGCCGGCGGCGCCCCGGCGATCCTGCAGGTGTTTGAAGTTGGCACCGCCACCATGATGAGTGCCAAGGGCGCGATCAAGCCGGTGTCGACGGTGATGAAGGACGCCGGCGAGAAATTCGACCAGAAGGCCTACATCCCGGCGGTGGCTGGCTACTACACCTCGTCCAAGGGCGAGATGCTGTCGTTCCCGTTCAACAGCTCTACCACGGTCTTCTACTACAACAAGGACGCCTTCAAGAAGGCCGGCCTGGACCCGGAAAAGGCGCCCAAGACCTGGCCGGAGGTGATGCAGTACTCGGCCAAGCTCAAGGCGTCGGGCACCAACTGCGCGTACACCACCGACTGGCAGGGCTGGGTCCACCTGGAAAGCTTCTCGGCCTGGCATAACACGCTGTACGCCACCAAGAACAACGGTTTTGGCGGCACCGACACACGCCTGGTCTTCAACAGCCCGCTGCACGTCAAGCACATCACCAACCTGCAGGACATGGTGAAGAAGGGCTACTTCAGCTATGGCGGCCGCAAGGCGGAATCGCAGGCCAAGTTCTATAACGGCGAGTGCGCGATGTTCACCGGCTCGTCGGCGTCGCTGGCCAATATCCGCAAGAACGCGAAGTTCGGGTTTGCCGTGGCGCAGCTGCCGTACTACCCGGAAGTGCAGGGCGCTCCGCAGAACACCATCATTGGCGGCGCCTCGCTGTGGGTGATGGGCGGTAAGAAGCCTGAAGAGTACAAGGGTGTGGCCAAGTTCTTCAACTTCCTGTCGCGTGCAGATATCCAGTCCGACTGGCACCAGGCCACCGGTTACCTGCCTGTGACCATGGCCGCGTACGAGCTGACCAAGAAGTCCGGCTATTACGACAAGAATCCGGGTGCCGATGTGTCCGTGCAGCAGATGGTCGTCAAGACCACCGACAAGTCGCGCGGCGTGCGCCTGGGCAACATGGTGCAGATTCGCACCGTGGTAGACGAGGAACTGGAAGCCGTCTGGGCCGGCAAGAAGGAGCCCAAGGCGGCGCTGGATTCGGCCGTGGCCCGTGGCAACGATCTGCTGGAGCGCTTCCAGAAGACCGCGCGCGAATAAGCGCGGCCTGACAGCAGGCTGATGGAAAGGGCGGGCGGCGGCGAAACCTCCGCCCGCTTGCATTGTGGCCAGACCCATCGGACGGGCCGCAACGCCATACCTAGAACGATGCCGCGACCCGCGGCATCCGCCGGAATCCGTTTATGGAAAAACGCGTCGTTTTTCGCTCGCCGTGGCTGCCGTATCTGCTGGTATTGCCGCAGATCGCGATCACGCTGATCTTCTTCTTCCTGCCCGCCGGGCAGGCGCTGTACCAGTCGATGCTGCAGCAGGATGCCTTTGGCATCAACCTGGAATTTGTCGGCCTCGATAACTTCCGCATGCTGTGGAACGACCCGCTGTACGTGGAGTCCTTCCAGACCACGGCGATCTTCGCCATCGGCGTCACGGTGGTGGGCCTGAGCACCGCGCTGGCACTGGCGTATTTTGCAGACCGCGTGATCCGTGGCGCGGTCGGCTACAAGACCTTGCTGATCTGGCCATACGCGGTCGCGCCGGCGGTGGCAGGCGTGCTGTGGATGTTCATGTTCAACCCGACGCTGGGCGTGGTCTCGTACGCGCTGCGCAAGATGGGCGTGGAATGGAACTTCCTGCTGAACGGCAACCAGGCGCTGCTGCTGGTGGTGCTGGCCGCGGCATGGAAGCAGATCAGCTACAACTTCCTGTTCTTCCTGGCCGGCCTGCAGAGCATTCCGCGCTCGCTGATCGAGGCCGCCGCCATCGACGGCGCCGGGCCGTGGCGCCGCTTCTGGTCGATCATTTTCCCGCTGCTGTCGCCGACCACCTTCTTCCTGATGGTGATCAACGTGGTCTACGCGTTCTTCGATACCTTCGCAATCATCGATGCGGTCACGCACGGTGGGCCATTCAACTCGACCAACACGCTGGTGTACAAGGTCTTCCATGACGGCTTCCGCGGCATGGATATCGGTGGCTCGGCCGCGCAGTCGGTGGTGCTGATGGTGATCGTGATCGCGCTGACCGTGGTGCAGTTCCGCTACGTGGAACGCAAGGTCCAGTACTGACGGAGGCAGCCATGGTAGAACGACGTCCTTTCCTTGATTTCCTGACCCATGTGGTGCTGATCTTCGGCATCGTGGTGGTGGTGTTCCCGGTGTACCTGACCTTCGTGGCGTCGACACTGACCGCGGAAGAAGTGCTGGATGCGCCGATGACGCTGATCCCCGGCAGCCACCTGATCGAGAACTATCGCACCGTGTTGTTCCAGGGCGTGGGCGAGGCCGCCTCGCCGGTCACGACCATGATGAAGAACAGCCTGATCATGGCGCTGGGCATCGCGCTGGGCAAGATCGCGATCTCGATCATCTCGGCCTTTGCCATCGTCTATTTCAAGTTCCCGCTGCGCAAGACCTTCTTCTGGCTGATCTTTATCACGCTGATGCTGCCGGTGGAGGTGCGGATCCTGCCGACCTACAAGGTGGTGTCGGACCTCGGGCTGCTCGACAGTTATTTCGGGCTGACCATCCCGATCATCGCCTCGGCGACGGCGACCTTCCTGTTCCGCCAGTTCTTCCTGACGATTCCCGATGAACTGGCGGAGGCCGCGCGCATCGACGGCGCCGGACCGCTGCGCTTTTTCTGGGACGTGGTGCTGCCGCTGTCGCGCACCAGCATCGCCGCACTGTTCGTGATCCAGTTCATCTACGGCTGGAACCAGTACCTGTGGCCGCTGCTGATCACCACGCAGAAGTCGATGACGCCGGTGGTGGTGGGCGTGACGCAGATGATCTCGCGCTCGGGCGATGCCGCCACCGACTGGAACCTGGTGATGGCCACGGTAATGCTGGCGATGGTCCCGCCGGCGGTGGTGGTGGTGCTGATGCAGAAGTGGTTCGTCAAGGGCCTGGTCGAAACCGAAAAATAAGGCGTGGCGCGCTACCCGCGCGCGCGCAGGACAACAGCAATGGCAAAACTGTCGCTTCGCAACGTTCAGAAAACCTACGCCGGCGGTACCCAGGTGGTACACGGCATCGACATGGAAATCGCCGACGGCGAATTCATCGTCATCGTCGGCCCTTCGGGCTGCGGCAAGTCCACGCTGCTGCGCATGGTGGCGGGGCTGGAAACCATCACCGGCGGCGAAATCCATATCGGCGACAAGGTCGTCAACAACCTGGAGCCTGCCGAGCGGGACATCGCCATGGTGTTCCAGAACTACGCGCTCTACCCGCACATGAGCGTGTACGACAACATGGCCTACGGGCTGAAGATCCGCGGCATGGCCAAGGCCGAGATCCAGCAGCGGGTGGAGCATGCCGCCGGCATCCTGGAGTTGTCGCCACTGCTCGACCGCAAGCCGCGCCAGCTGTCGGGCGGGCAGCGCCAGCGCGTGGCCATGGGCCGGGCGATCGTGCGCGAGCCGGCGGTGTTCCTGTTCGACGAGCCGTTGTCCAACCTGGACGCGAAGCTGCGCGTGCAGATGCGGCTGGAGCTGAAGGAGTTGCATCGCCGCCTCGGCACTACCAGCCTGTATGTGACGCACGATCAGGTCGAGGCGATGACGCTGGCCGACCGCATGATGGTGCTCAACGCCGGCCGCGTGGAGCAGATCGGCACGCCGCTGGAAGTCTATTCCAGGCCGGCCAGCACCTTTGTGGCAGGCTTTATCGGCTCGCCGCCGATGAACCTGATCCCGGTGGTGCGCAATAACGGGGGCAATGGTGCCGCGCAGATGCGCGTGGTGGCAAAGGAGGGCGCCGATAGCGCCACCGCCACGCTGGGTCACCTGCCGATGGGGCTGCACCTGCCCGAACAGGCCCTGCTGGGGCTGCGGCCGGAACATATCGAGCCGTGCGCCGCGCACGAAGCCATCGCCGAAGTCGATGTGCGCGTGGTGGAGGCGCTCGGCGCCGATTCGTTCGCGTACGGCTCGCTCGGCGGCCAGCCAGTGGTGGTGCGGCTGGAGAGCCATGCCAGGGTGAGCGCCGGGGACCGCCTGCCAGTGACCTCATCGCCCGACCACCTGCATTTCTTCGCGTCGGATACCGGCAAGCGCATCGAGGCCTGACATGGCAGACATCGCAGATACCAAGACCTGGCCGTACCCGCGCCACATCGCGCACCGCGGCGCGGGCAAGCTGGCGCCCGAGAACACGCTCGCCGCGTTTCGCCACGGCGCGGGCTTCGGATACCGGATGTTCGAATTCGACGTCAAGCTGTCGGCCGATGGCAAGCCGGTGCTGATGCACGACGCGACGCTCGACCGCACCACCAGCGGCAAGGGCAGGGTCGATGCGCTGACGCTGGGCGAACTGGCGCTGCTGGATGCAGGCAGCTGGCATAGCCCGGCCTGGGCCGGCGAGCCGGTGCCGACGCTGGCAGCCATCGCCCGCTATACGCAGGCCAATGGCTTCCTGGTCAATATCGAGATCAAGCCGGTGCCCGGCACCGAAGTCCGCACCGGCGCCGCGGTGGCGCTCGATGCCGTGGCGCTCTGGGCTGGCGCCGCGGTGCCGCCGCTGCTGTCGTCGTTCTCGGAAGAGGCGCTGGCCGCGGCCGCGCGCGTGGCGCCCGCGCTGCCGCGCGCGCTGCTGCTCGACAAGCTGCCGGGCGACTGGCTTGAGCGGCTGCGCCGGTTGGGCTGCGTGGCACTCGATACGAACTACCGCGAGCTGGACGAGGGCGTCATTGCGGCCGCGCACGCGGCTGGCTACCGAGTCCTCAGCTATACCGTGAACGACCCGGCAAAGGCAGCGCAATTACTAGGCTGGGGACTGGACGGGCTGATTACCGATGCCGTCGATCAGATAGAGCCGCGCGTCTAGTTGTTGTGCGGTTGTTGCTAAAACGCCGATGACGATGTGAATTGCCGTGCGATGAAGTTTCGCATCGCGAAAAGTCCACATCCCGTGTAGGCAAACATGCTATTCTTACCGCCGTGAAGACTTAGGTCCTTCCCCGCACAACTTGCCCTTTCGGGCCTTGTGAGGAAGCCAGCACATGCGGCATCCCTGTGGTGCCGTTTGCGCAGGATCTCCTCCGTTGGGCTCCCAAGAGTTGTTTGCGATCCGCTAACCGGTCAAGCCGTGTCGCGGAAGGTTGAATAACCCGCTGAACTCCGGCATACCCGGAGAATAGTGAGCGTCCCATGATGCAGCAGTATCAGAGCAATTCGTACCTCTTCGGCGGTAACGCCCCGTATGTCGAAGAACTGTACGAAGCCTACCTCCAGAATCCCGCCTCGGTTCCCGACAACTGGCGTTCGTATTTCGACGCCATGCAGAACGTTCCTGCCGTCGACGGCTCGAACGGCCGGGATGTCGCCCACGCTCCCATCGTTGCCTCGTTCGCCGAGCGCGCCAAGCAAGGCCCCATCAAGACCATCGTTGCCTCGGCCGATTCCGACATGGGCCGCAAGCGCGTCGCTGCCACCCAGCTGATCGCCGCCTACCGCAACATCGGTTCGCACTGGGCCGACCTGGACCCGCTCAAGCGCCAGGAGCGTCCGCCCCTGCCGGATCTGGACCCCGCGTTCTACGGTTTTTCCGAAGCTGACCTCGACATCGTCTTCAATGCCAGCAATACGTACTTTGGCAAGGAGTCGATGAGCCTGCGCGAGCTGCTGAACAACCTGCGCGAAACCTACTGCGGCACCATCGGCGCCGAATTCATGTACGTGAGCGACCAGGCGCAAAAGCGCTGGTGGCAGGAGCGCCTGGAAACCACGCGTTCCAAGCCGGTCTTCACGCTGGAGAAGAAGAAGCACATCCTCGACCGCCTGACCGCGGCCGAAGGCCTGGAGCGCTTCCTCCACACCAAGTACGTCGGCCAGAAGCGCTTCTCGCTGGAAGGCGGCGAAAGCTTCATCGCCGCGATGGACGAACTGATCCAGCGCGCCGGCACCAAGGGCGTGCAGGAAATCGTGATCGGCATGGCCCACCGCGGCCGCCTGAACGTGCTGGTCAACACCCTGGGCAAGATGCCCGCCGACCTGTTCGCCGAATTCGAAGGCAAGCACGTCGACGACCTGCCGGCCGGTGACGTCAAGTACCACAAGGGCTTCTCGAGCGATGTCTCGACCGAAGGCGGCCCGGTTCACCTGTCGCTGGCGTTCAACCCGTCGCACCTGGAAATCGTCAACCCGGTAGTGGAAGGCTCGGCCAAGGCCCGCCAGGAACGCCGCGGCGAAGTCGGCCACAAGGAAGTGCTGCCGGTGCAGGTGCACGGCGACGCCGCCTTTGCCGGCCAGGGCGTGGTGATGGAGACGCTGAACCTCGCGCAGACCCGCGGCTACGGCACGGGCGGCACGATGCACATCGTCATCAACAACCAGATCGGCTTCACCACCTCCGACCCGCGCGACGCCCGCTCGACGCTGTACTGCACGGACGTGGTCAAGATGATCGAGGCCCCGGTGCTGCACGTGAACGGCGACGATCCCGAAGCCGTGGTGTACGCCATGCAGCTGGCCGTTGATTTCCGCATGGAATTCAACAAGGACGTCGTGGTCGACATCATCTGCTTCCGCAAGCTGGGCCACAACGAGCAGGACACCCCGGCGGTCACGCAGCCGCTGATGTACAAGAAGATCAGCCAGCACCCCGGCACGCGCAAGGTGTACGCCGAAAAGCTGGCCGCGCAGAAGCTGGTCCCGGCCGAGTTCGGCGACGAGAAGGTCAAGGAGTACCGCGCCGCGATGGACGCCGGCAAGCACACCGCCGACCCCGTCCTGTCGAACTTCAAGAACAAGTTCGCCGTGGACTGGATGCCGTTCCTGAACCGCAAGTGGACCGACGCCGCCGACACCGCCGTGCCGGTGACCGAACTGAAGCGCCTGGCTGAACGCATCACCACCACGCCTGAGACGCTGAAGTTGCACCCGCTGGTGGAGAAGGTCGTCAAGGACCGCGCCAACATGGGCCGCGGCGACCAGCCGCTGGACTGGGGCATGGGTGAGCACCTGGCCTTCGCTTCGCTGGTGTCCTCGGGCTACCCGGTGCGTATCACGGGCCAGGATGCCGGCCGCGGCACCTTCACCCACCGTCACTCCGTGCTGCACGACCAGGCCCGCGAGCGCTGGGATGCCGGCAGCTACGTGCCGCTGCAGAACGTGTCGGAAAACCAGGCACCGTTCACGGTGATCGACTCGGTGCTGTCGGAAGAAGCCGTGCTCGGCTTCGAATACGGCTACTCGGCCGCCGAACCGAACGCGCTGGTGATCTGGGAAGCCCAGTTCGGCGACTTCGTCAACGGCGCGCAGGTCGTGATCGATCAGTTCATCTCGTCGGGTGAAGTGAAGTGGGGCCGCGCCTCGGGCCTGACCCTGATGCTGCCGCACGGCTACGAAGGCCAGGGTCCGGAACACAGCTCGGCCCGTATCGAGCGTTTCCTGCAGCTTTGCGCGGACCACAACATGCAGGTCTGCCAGCCGACTACGCCGGCCCAGATCTTCCACCTGCTGCGCCGCCAGATGATCCGTCTGTTCCGCAAGCCGCTGGTGATCATGACGCCGAAGTCGCTGCTGCGTAACAAGGACGCCGTGTCGTCGCTGTCGGAACTGGCCAAGGGTCACTTCGAGACCGTGATCGCCGACCAGGAAGAACTGAACGCCAGCAAGGTCAAGCGCGTCATCATGTGCTCGGGCAAGGTCTACTACGACCTGGTCAACACGCGCAAGGAACGCGAGGCCAACGATGCCGCGATCATCCGCCTGGAACAGCTGTACCCGTTCCCGCACAAGGCTGTTGCCGCGGAGCTGAAGAAGTATCCGAACGCCACCGAGATCGTGTGGTGCCAGGACGAGCCGCAGAACCAGGGCGCATGGTTCTTCGTGCAGCACTACATCATGGAAAACATGACGGATGGCCAGAAGCTCGGTTATGCCGGTCGTCCCGCCTCGGCTTCGCCGGCGGTGGGCTACTACGCAAAGCACAACGAGCAACAGAAGGCGCTGCTGGACGCTGCCTTCGCCAAGCTCAAGGGCTTTGTTCTGACCAAGTAAATCAAGCGGCAGCCACGGTGGCGCGCGCAGGTGCGCCGTGGCTGGCCGGCATCAAGACAACACGCATAACACGAGGAATTCACAACCATGGCTATTGTTGACGTCAAGGTTCCGCAGCTGTCCGAGTCGGTCGCCGAAGCGACCATGCTCAACTGGAAGAAGAAACCGGGCGAAGCCGTTGCTCAGGACGAAATCCTGATCGAGATCGAAACCGACAAGGTCGTGCTGGAAGTGCCGGCCCCGTCGGCTGGTGTCCTGTCGATTATCGTCAAGAACGATGGCGACACCGTCGTGGCCGACGAAATCATCGCCAGGATCGACACCGATGCCACCGCCGGCGCCGCTGCCCCCGCAGCCGCCGCCCCGGCTCCCGCTGCTGCCGCCCCGGCACCGGCCGCTGCAGCTGCCCCGGCCGCCGCTGGCGCCGTGGCCATGCCGTCGGCTGCCAAGCTGATGGCCGAAGCCGGCCTGTCGGCTGGCCAGGTTGCCGGCACCGGCAAGGACGGCCGCATCACCAAGGGCGACGTGCTGGGCGCCGCCGCTGCTCCCGCACCTGCCGCCAAGGCTGCCCCGGCTCCGGCCGCGGCCAAGCCGGCCCTGCAGCAGGTTTCCGCTCCGGTCGACTTCGCCGCATTGGGCGACCGTCCGGAAGAGCGCGTGCCGATGAGCCGCCTGCGCGCCCGTATCGCCGAGCGCCTGCTGCAATCGCAAGCGACCAACGCCATCCTCACCACCTTCAATGAAGTCAACATGAAGCCGGTGATGGACCTGCGCAACAAGTACAAGGACCGCTTCGAGAAGGAACACGGCGTGAAGCTGGGCTTCATGTCGTTCTTCGTCAAGGCAGCGGTGCACGCGCTGAAGAAGTTCCCGCTGATCAACGCCTCGATCGACGGCAACGACATCGTCTACCACGGCTACTTCGACATCGGTATCGCCGTGGGCTCGCCGCGCGGCCTGGTGGTGCCCATCCTGCGCAATGCCGACCAGATGAGCCTGGCTGACATCGAAAAGAAGATCGCTGAATTCGGCGTGAAGGCCCGTGACGGCAAGCTGTCGCTGGAAGAACTGAGCGGCGGCACCTTCTCGATCTCCAACGGTGGCGTGTTCGGCTCGATGCTGTCGACCCCGATCATCAACCCGCCGCAATCGGCCATCCTGGGCGTGCACGCCACCAAGGATCGCCCGGTGGTGGAAGACGGCCAGATCGTGATCCGCCCGATGAACTACCTGGCGATGTCCTATGACCACCGCATCATCGACGGCCGCGAAGCCGTGCTGGGCCTGGTCGCCATGAAAGACGCGCTGGAAGATCCGGCCCGCCTGCTGCTGGACCTGTAATCGACGGTCCCCGCGCGCGCGTCGGTCAACGCCGACGCGCGCGGTGCGCATCTCCAGTGTTGATCGCGCGCCGGCACACGCTGCCGGCGCCACAAAGGAATTCCCATGAGCAAACAATTCGACGTGCTGGTGATCGGCGCCGGCCCCGGCGGCTATATCGCCGCGATCCGCGCCGGCCAGCTCGGCCTGAACGTGGCCTGCTGCGAAGGCAACGCCTACGACGATCCCAAGAACGAACCGCGCCTGGGCGGCACCTGCCTGAACGTGGGCTGCATCCCCTCCAAGGCACTGCTGGCTTCCTCGGAAGAGTTCGAGAACGTCCAGCACCACCTGGCCGACCACGGCATCACCGTGGGCGACGTTAAGGTCGACGTGTCCAAGATGCTCAAGCGCAAGGACGATGTCGTTGGCAAGATGACCAAGGGCATCGAGTTCCTGTTCCGCAAGAACAAGGTGACGCTGCTCAAGGGCTACGGCAAGTTCGTCGGCAAAACCGCCGAGGGCTTCCAGGTCGAGGTCGCCGGTGAGGTCGTGACCGCCAAGCAGGTCATCATCGCCACCGGTTCGAAGGCTCGCCACCTGCCGGGTATCACGGTCGACAACGACCTCGTCAGCGATAACGAGGGCGCGCTCAAGTTCCCTTCCGTGCCGAAGAAGCTGGGCGTGATCGGCGCCGGCGTGATCGGCCTGGAGCTGGGCTCGGTATGGCGCCGCCTGGGTGCCGACGTGACCGTGCTGGAAGCGCTGCCCGCGTTCCTGGGCGCCGCCGACGAAGGCGTGGCCAAGGAAGCCCAGAAGCAGCTGACCAAGCAGGGCCTGAAGTTCAGCCTCGGCGTGAACGTGAACGAAGTGACCACCGGCAAGAATGGCGTCACCGTCAAGTACACCGACAAGGATGGCGCCGCCCAGACCCTGGAAGTCGATCGCCTGATCGTGTCGGTCGGCCGCGTGCCCAATACCGACAACCTGGGCCTGGACGCTGTCGGCCTGGCCGCCGATCAGCGCGGCTTCATCGAGGTTGACGACCACTGCGCTACCAAGGTGCCGGGCCTGTGGGCCATCGGCGACGTGGTGCGCGGCCCGATGCTGGCGCACAAGGCCGAAGACGAAGGCGTGGCCGTGGCCGAACGCATCGCCGGCCAGAAGCCGCACATCGACTACAACTGCGTGCCGTGGGTGATCTACACCTTCCCGGAAATCGCATGGGTTGGCAAGACCGAAGCCCAGCTCAAGGCCGAAGGCCGCGAGTTCAAGGCTGGCCAGTTCCCGTTCATGGCCAACGGCCGTGCGCTGGGCATGGGCCATCCGGAAGGCTTCGTCAAGATGCTGGCCGACGCCAAGACCGACGAGATCCTCGGCGTGCACATCGTTGCCGCCAATGCGTCGGACCTGATCGCCGAAGCCGTGGTGGCAATGGAGTTCAAGGCCGCCAGCGAAGATATCGGCCGCGTCTGCCATCCGCACCCGTCGATGTCGGAAGTCATGCGCGAAGCCGCGCTGGCTGTCGACAAGCGTCAGCTCAATATGTAAGGCGCATGCCTCGCATTGTTTGAGTACCGGCGCGCCGCACCAGCGGCGCGCCGTTTTCACTTGCGGCGCGTGCCGCGTGAGCCCCCAGCATGAACGTCACTGAGTACTACGAGAAGGAACTGAAGGAGCGTGGCTACACGTCCGACGAGGCGCAGTTGCGGGCCGTGGCGCGGCTGCAGCAGTGCTACGACGAATGGGTGGCCTACAAGAGCCGCCGCAACAACGCGCTGAAGAAGCTGCTGGTCCGTCCCGACGTGCCCAAGGGCGTTTACATGTGGGGCGGGGTAGGGCGGGGCAAGTCCTTCCTGATGGACAGCTTCTATACCTGCGTGCCGGTGGTGCGCAAGACGCGGCTGCATTTCCACGAATTCATGCGCGAGGTCCATCGCCAGCTCGAAGAGTTGCGCGGCCGCCCGGACCCGCTCGACGAACTGGCCAAGCGCATCGCGCGCCGGTTCCGCCTGATCTGCTTCGATGAGTTCCACGTCAGCGACGTCGCCGATGCGATGATGCTGCACCGCCTGCTGCAGCAGCTGTTCGACAACGGCGTGCAGTTCGTGATGACTTCGAACTACCGGCCCGACCTGCTTTACACGGATGGCCTGCATCGCGACCGTGTGCTGCCAGCCATCGCGCTGATCCAGCAGAAGATGGACGTGCTCAATGTCGATGCCGGCATCGACTACCGCAAGCGCGCACTGGAACAGGTACAGGCCTACCACACGCCGCTCGACGCCAAGGCGAACTCGGCGCTGCGCGATGCCTTTACGTCGATTGCCGGCGTGGCCGACGAGTCCCCGCTGCTGCATATCGAGCACCGCGAATTGCGCTCGCTGCGCAAGGCCAATGGCGTGGTGTGGTTCGACTTCGCCACGCTGTGCGGCGGGCCGCGCTCGCAGAACGATTACCTGGAGCTGGCTTCGCAGTTCCATACCGTGATCCTGTCCGACGTGCCGCGCATGACGCCGCGCATGTCGTCGGAAGCACGGCGCTTTACCTGGCTGATCGACGTCTTCTACGACCACAAGGTCAAGCTGCTGATGTCGGCGGAAGTGCCGGCTGACGAACTCTACACAGAGGGGCAGATGGCCAACGAGTTCCACCGGACCGTGTCACGCATCATCGAGATGCAGTCGCGCGAGTACCTGGAATCCGAGCGCCGCACCATGGACACGTCGCTCACCTGAGGGTTGCCGAGTGTTGTATTTCGGCCCGGCATGACGAGAGCCGGGCCGCATTGACCTAGATCAAGGTCGATGCCGGGACCGCCCTATACCCTGCAGTGGGTAGAAAAAGGTCCTCATGTCGTCCCCAGTCATCATTCCTTCCGCCAGCCTGCTGGCCTCGCATGCAACGTCCGCGGCGCCTGCCGCCAACGCTGGCGCGGCCGTAGCCGGGGCGCGGCTCGCGTGTTTCCATTGCGGCCTGCCGGTCACGCTGGCCGAACCTCTGGCCGCCGAACTGGACGGCGCGCGCAGGGTCTTCTGCTGCGGCGGCTGCCAGGCGCTGGCGCAGACCCTCCATGCCGCCGGCTTTGCCCATCTCTACGGCGACGAGGCCCGCTTTGCCCGCCCGATCGACGACGCGGCGCGGCGCGAGGCCGAGCCGGTCTGGGCCGCCTACGACACCCCCGAATTGCGCAGCCAGTTCGTGCGCCCGCTCGACAACGGCCGCGCCGAAATCACGCTGGCGCCAGAAAACATCCGCTGTGCCGCCTGCGCCTGGCTGATCGAGCAGCACCTGACGCGCCAGCCTGGCGTGGAGTCCGCGGTTGCCAATGTCGCCACCCGCCGCGTGGTGGTGCGCTGGCGCGAAGGCACGCAGTCCGTGGCCGGGCTGCTGGCGGCACTCGCCGGCATTGGCTACATGGCATGGCCGTTCGAGGTCTCGCGCAGCGACCAGCAGGACCGCCGCGCGCGCCGCGGCCTGCTGATGCGCATGGCCGTGGCCATGCTCGGCATGATGCAGGTGATGATGTACGCGTGGCCCATCTACACCCACGAGGCCACCATCGACCCCGGCCAGCTGCAGCTGATGCGCTGGGCCAGCTTTGCGCTGACGTTGCCGGTGGTCTTCTATTCCGCATCGCCGATCTTTGCCGGCGCCTGGCGCAGCCTGCGCCAGCGCCATATGGGCATGGACGTGCCGGTCGCCATCGGCATCGGCGCCGGGTTTCTCGCCAGCGCGCTGGCCACCGTGCGCGGCATCGGCGAGGTCTATTTCGATTCGGTGACGATGTTTGTCGCCTTCCTGCTGCTTGCCCGCTACCTCGAACTGCGCGTGCGCCAGGCATCGCGCAGCGGCGCCGAGATGCTCGCCCGCCAGCTGCCCGCCACCTGCGAGCGCCTTGGCGGAGTAGGGGCCACGGGTGAACGCATCCCGGTGGCACGTTTGCGCCAGGGCGACCTGATCCGGGTGAAGGCGGGCGAGATCGTTCCCGCCGACGGCACCGTCGTCGCCGGCGCCAGCGAACTGGACGAGTCCATGCTGACCGGCGAAAGCCGGCCGGTGCGCCGCAGTGCCGGCGACACCGTGCTGGCCGGCTGTTTCAATACCTCCAGCCCGCTGGAGCTGCGCGTGTCGCGCGTGGGTGCCGGAACCCGCCTGGCCGAGATCGTCGCGGTGCTCGATCGCGCGCTGGCCGAGAAGCCTCGCCTGGCCACGCTGGCCGACCGCGTCGCCGGCTGGTTCGTGGCGACGCTGCTGGTGCTTGCGGCGCTGACCGGGCTGGTGTGGGGGCTGTGGATCGATCCATCACGCGCGCTGCTGGTGACGATCGCGGTGCTGGTGGTCAGCTGCCCGTGCGCGCTGTCGCTGGCCACCCCGGCCGCGCTGGCCGCCGCGGGCGCCGCGCTGTCGCGGCGCGGCGTGCTGCTGACGCGCGGCCATGCACTCGAGACCCTGGCGCGCGTGACCGACGTGGTGCTGGACAAGACCGGCACGCTGACAGAAGGGCGTTTTGCCGTGGCCGCGGTGCGGCCGCAGGCCGACCTGAGCGCATCGCAATGCCTCGCACTGGCCGCGGCGATGGAACGCGGCGGCGAGCACCCCATCGCACGCGCGCTGCTCGCGGCGGCGCCTGACGGCGGGGGCCATGCGGGGACGGTCACCGAGATCCGCAACGTGCCCGGGCAGGGCCTTGAGGCCACGGTCGATGGGCGCCGCCTGCGGCTCGGCCGGCTGGATTTCGCGCGCGGCCTCGTTGCCCGCGACACCCCCGTGCTGGAGCCGGCGGTTGCGGACCCGACCCATCCCGGTGCCACGGTCGTGTGGCTGGCAGCACGGGACGGCGTGCTCGCGAGCTTCATGCTGGCCGATGTCGAGCGCGCGCAGACGTCCGCGCTGCTGGCGCGGCTCGGTGAGCTGGGCGTGCGCTACCACCTCGTCTCCGGCGACAACGCCGCGGCCGTGCACTGGTGGGCAAAGCACTTCGGCATCGCCCACGTCGCCGGCGAGGTCACTCCCGAAGGCAAGCGCGACTACGTCGCGCGGCTGCAGCAGGGCGGGGCGGTGGTGCTGGCCGTGGGCGACGGCATCAACGACGCCCCGGTGCTGGCGCAGGCGCAGGTCTCGATCGCGATCGGCAGCGGCGCGCCGCTGGCCCAGGCCGGCGCGGATGCCGTGCTCACGCACGGCGGCATCGACGAGATCGCGACCGCGCTGGCGGTGTCGCGCAAGGCGCGGCGCGTGGTGCGGCAGAACCTGGGCTGGTCCTTCCTCTACAACGTGGTGGCAATCCCGCTGGCGGCGACCGGGCTGGTGACGGCGTGGATGGCCGGCATCGGCATGTCGCTGTCGTCGCTGCTGGTGGTGGCCAATGCCTGGCGTTTGCTGAGCGCCGGCCGCAAGTCAGCCTAGGAGCTTCATGGAAACGCTTTACCTGCTTGTGCCGATGAGCCTGGTGCTGGTCGTCGTGATTGCGGCCGCGCTGTGGTGGGCGCTGCATGCGGGACAGTACAACGACCTTGACCGGCCCGCGGAATCGATCCTGCTGGACAACGACAAGCCTTGATGCACGCATGTCCTGGCACGCCGTGGGCTTCGGACCGGCGCCGCGCCACGAGGTTCATTGCCGGTCCTCAGCGACTTGATAAAGATCAACGCACCGAAGCTGGGGTTTTTCTAAAGTCACAACGTCAGTAGGTTTTTTCTCTTCTCTAAGCTTTGGGGGTCTGAATGGATGTCACTGCCGCGTCTTCACGCGTCGACACCTTCAATTACGGCGTCGTAAGACAGTTCGCTGTCATGACGGTAGTCTGGGGGATCGTCGGCATGGCCGTCGGCGTGCTGCTGGCAGCACAGCTGATCTGGCCTGAACTTAACTTCAACACGCCCTGGCTGTCGTTCGGCCGCCTGCGGCCGCTGCATACCAATGCGGTGATCTTCGCCTTCGGCGGCAGCGCGCTGTTCGCGACCTCGTACTACGTGGTCCAGCGGACCTGCCAGGCTCGCCTGTTCTGCGGCCCGCTGGCTGCGTTCACGTTCTGGGGCTGGCAACTGGTCATCGTCGCCGCGGCCATCACGCTGCCGCTGGGCATCACCTCGTCGAAGGAATACGCCGAGCTCGAGTGGCCGATCGACCTGTTGATCACCGCGGTCTGGGTGGCCTACGCGGTCGTGTTCTTCGGCACCATCGTCAAGCGCAAGACGCGGCATATCTACGTCGCCAACTGGTTCTTCGGTGCCTACATCCTGACCATCGCGCTGCTGCACATCGTCAACAATATCGAGATGCCGGTGTCGCTGTGGAAGTCCTACTCGGCCTATGCCGGCGTGCAGGATGCGATGATCCAGTGGTGGTACGGCCATAACGCGGTGGGCTTCTTCCTGACCACCAGCTTCCTGGGGATGATGTACTACTTCATTCCCAAGCAGGCCGAGCGTCCGATCTATTCCTACCGCCTGTCCATCGTTCACTTCTGGGCGCTCAACTTCACCTACATGTGGGCCGGCCCGCACCATCTGCAGTACACCGCGCTGCCGGACTGGGCGCAGTCGCTCGGCATGGTGTTCTCGCTGATCCTGCTGGCGCCTTCGTGGGGTGGGATGATCAACGGCATCATGACCCTGTCGGGCGCCTGGCACAAGCTGCGCACGGATCCGATCCTGAAGTTCCTGGTGGTGGCGCTGTCGTTCTACGGCATGGCCACGTTCGAAGGCTCGATGATGTCGATCAAGACCGTCAACGCGCTGTCGCACTACACCGACTGGACCATTGGCCATGTGCACTCCGGCGCGCTGGGTTGGGTCGCGATGATCTCCATCGGTTCCCTCTATTACCTGATCCCGCGACTGTTCGGCGAGAAGCAGATGTACAGCGTGCGCCTGATCGAATGGCACTTCTGGATCGCGACCATCGGCGTGGTGCTGTATATCGCCTCGATGTGGATCGCCGGCGTGATGGAAGGTCTGATGTGGCGCGCCACGCAACCCGACGGCACGCTGACCTATGCCTTCGTCGAGGCGGTCAAGGCCAAGTATCCGTTCTACCTGATCCGTCTGCTGGGTGGCATCTGCTTCCTGTCCGGCATGCTGCTGATGGCCTACAACGTCGCCAAGACCATCGTCGGCAAGCGTGCCGTGGATGCGCCGATCCCGGCCAGCATCCCTGCCTCCGCACACTGATCATTCCAGGATAGAAAGATGTCGGAAAAACAAAGATTCTTTTCCCACGAAACGCTGGAGAAGAACATCGGCTGGCTGATCATCTGCACGATCCTCGTGGTCAGCATCGCGGGTCTGGTGCAGATCGTGCCGCTGTTCTTCCAGCACTCCACCACCAAGCCGGATCCGGGTATCACGCCGTATTCGCCGCTGCGGCTGATGGGCCGCGATGTCTACATCCGTGAAGGCTGCGTCGGCTGCCACTCGCAGCAGGTGCGTACGCTGCAGGCCGAAACCGAGCGCTACGGCCACTTCTCGACCGCGGGCGAGTCGGTCTACGACCACCCGTTCCTGTGGGGCTCGAAGCGTACCGGCCCCGACCTGGCGCGCGTCGGCGGCCGCTATTCGGACGACTGGCAGCGTATCCACTTGCGCAATCCGCGCGACGTGGTGCCCGAGTCGGTGATGCCTTCCTACCCGTGGCTGGAGAAGGCTGCATTGCCGACCAACGATATCCAGGCTCGCATGCGGGCACTGGTAAGGCTTGGGGTGCCATACACCGACGCCGATATCGCCAAGGCGCCGGACGAACTCAAGGGCAAGACCGAGGAAGATGCGCTGGTGGCTTATCTCCAGGCGCTGGGCACCAACCGCCGCAACGTGCGCGTGGACACTGCTGCAACGGCTACGCCGGCGGCACCCGCCGCGGAAGCGGCCGCACCGGCCAAGGAGTAAGCCATGGCAGCCATGATCACCGCAATTGCGACCGTCGTGTCGATGGTCGTCTTCCTCGGGATTTGCTGGTGGGCCTGGTCGGCCGGCCGGCGGAACGCCAACCGGGAATCCGCCATGCTGCCGTTCGCGCTGCCTGACGAAACCACGACAACATCGAGCCGGAACACCTAGCCATGAGCGATTTCTTTTCCGATTACTGGAGTTACTACATTGCCGCGATCGCGCTCGTGGGCATCGTCTGGTGTGTCTGGCTGCTGTTCTCGCAACGCAAGATCACCAAGACCGCCAACGCTGGCGGCGACACCGGCCACGTTTGGGACGGCGACCTGCGCGAACTGAATAACCCGCTGCCGCGATGGTGGATGTGGATGTTCCTGCTGACCTGCATCTTCGGGCTGGTCTACCTGGTGTTGTATCCGGGCCTGGGTTCCTACGCCGGCGTGCTGAAGTTCTCGACGCAAGACGAACTGGCGGCGCACCGTGCCGCGCAGGAGAAGATGCAGAACGAGATCTACGCCAAGTACCTGAAGATGGACGTCAAGCAGGTGGCGGGCGATCCGCAGGCGCGCGAGATCGGCCAGCGTCTTTTCCTTAACTACTGCGCGCAATGTCATGGTTCGGATGCGCGCGGCAGCCGCGGGTTCCCCAACCTGACCGACGGTGACTGGCTGTATGGCGGCGAACCCGAAACCATCCAGCAGACAATTTCCAAGGGCCGGAATGGTGTGATGCCGCCGTTCGCATCCACCATCGACGGCAAGCTGGCAGGCGACGTGGCACAGTATGTCCGCGCGCTGTCGGGACTTTCATCGGACCCCATCCGCGCCTCGCGTGGCGAGAGCACCTTCAAGTCGACGTGCGCGGCTTGCCACGGTGCCGGCGGCAAGGGCAACCAGGCACTGGGCGCGCCGAACCTCTCCGACAACGTGTGGCTGTATGGCAGTTCGGAAGGCAGCATCGTCGACGCGATCCTGAAGGGGCACAACAACCATATGCCGGCACATGAAGAGATCCTGACGCCAGAGCGGATCCGCATGCTGACGGCTTATGTCTGGGGCCTGTCCAATACCGGCGGGGGTGCCGGCCAATGACAGGCGACTCATCTGCGCGGGCGCGGGCCGCCCGCAGGAGAAACCATCCATGAACGCACCCGGGACCGAAGAAGTGGCCCGGGCGGCCGACCCCCAGCGGTCGGCCGCTGCGCCTGCCGAGACCTCGGATGAAACACTGTACGAGGTCCGCCGCAAGATCTATCCGCGCTCGGTCACGGGCGCATTCTCCAGTTGGCGTGTCTGGCTGGTCCTCTTCACCCAGCTGATTTACTACGGCACGCCCTGGCTCCAGTGGAACGGACGCCAGGCCGTGCTGTTCGACCTTGGCGAACGCAAGTTCTATATCTTCGGGCTGGTGCTGTGGCCGCAGGATGTCATCTACCTCGCCGTGCTGCTGGTCATTTCGGCGCTGGCGCTGTTCTTGTTCACGGCAATTGCCGGGCGGCTGTTTTGCGGCTATGCCTGTCCACAGACGGTCTATACCGAGATATTCATGTGGATCGAGCGGCGGATCGAGGGCGACCGGATCGCGCGCATCCGCCTGGATGGCGATCCCTGGAGCCTGCGCAAGCTGCGCCTCAAGGCCACCAAGCACTTCCTGTGGGTACTGATCGCCCTGTGGACTGGGTTCACCTTCATCGGCTACTTCGCGCCGATTCGTGAACTTGGCGGCGAGCTGGCGAGTTTGTCGCTGGGCCCGTGGCAGACGTTCTGGATGCTGTTCTACGCGTTTGCCACCTGGGGCAACGCGGGCTTCATGCGCGAGCAGGTATGCAAGTACATGTGCCCGTACGCGCGTTTCCAGAGCGTGATGGTCGACCGCGACACCTATGTCGTTACCTACGACATCGGCCGGGGCGAGCCGCGTGGCAGCCGTTCGCGCAAGACCGATCATCGCCAGGCGGGCCTGGGCGATTGCGTCAACTGCAGCATTTGCGTCCAGGTGTGCCCGACCGGCATCGACATCCGCGACGGCCTGCAGTATGAATGCATCGGCTGCGGTGCCTGCATCGACGCCTGCGACCAGGTCATGGACAAGATGTCCTATCCGCGCGGCCTGATCCGGTACACGTCGGAAAATGCCATGCGCAAGGCGCTGTCGGCGGCAGCGTCGCGCAAGCGCTTGATGCGCCCGCGTGTCATCATCTATTCGGTGGTGTGGGTTGCGCTGCTTGCGGGCTTCGTCGCTTCGATCGCGCTGCGCACGCCGCTGAAGGTGGACATCATCCGCGACCGCGGCGCGTTGGGCCGGGAAGTCGAGGGCCGCTGGATCGAGAACGTCTATCGCCTGCAGCTGATCAACACGACTGAAGGGCCGATGCACATCAGCGTGCGAGCCGACAGCGACGAGTTGAAAAACCTGACGGTCGAATACGACAAGCAGGCCGAGTCGCTGGCGCCGACGTCGAACCGGCTGTTGCCGATCCGCATACGCGTGCCGATCGAATACGCCGCGCAAGGCACGCACAAGATCCGCGTGACGGTGACCAGCGAAGCAACTGAGCGGGGCAGCGCCGAGATCCGGCAAACCACCAGCTTTATCGTGCCGCGCGACCTGTGACGCCAGGCGCTCGGTGCAGAACTTAAGGGGGCATGATGAATCAGCAAGGCAATCCGTGGTGGAAGGAGCCGTGGCCGTGGCTGTTGATGAGCGGCCCGCTGGTCGCGATGGTGGCGTGCGGCGTCACCATCTGGCTTGCGTCGTCGCATCCTGACATGCCGGTGCAGGGCGCGGCGCGTCATGGACTGGTGGTCGAGAAGGCGGAGGCAGTGCGGCCTCAGCCGAGCGCAGCGAGGCAGCCATGAGGTTGCGCTGGCTGATGTGGGTCTTGTGGCCGGGGTTCCTGATGGCGGGCTTCGCCACCGCGACGGTGTTCTCGGTCGTGGATCCCGGTGACCTGAAGTTCTTCGGGCATCCGATCGAGGCGTCGCGCGAATCGATCTATACGATGAGCTTCCTGCTGGCGTGGATATTCTGCGCGCTGTCCAGCGGCCTGACGCTGTACACGATGCCGACGCGGCTTAGCGATACCGACGAGCTGGAGTGAAGGGCGATGCTTGCGCCGCCCTGTGCGGCGCAAGCGCAATGCGGTGTGGTGTGGCGTGGGGAAGGGTCAGCAGCTACGGCTGTAGAGCTGCTTGATGCCGGCGAGATCCACCAGCTTCACGTGGCGCTGGCGAATCTGGATCAGGCCGGCTTCAGCGAAGCGCGAGAACAGGCGGCTGACGGTTTCCAGTTTCAGGCCCAGGTAGCTGCCGATTTCCTCGCGGCTCATGCGCATCACGAATTCGGTCGACGAGTACCCGCGTGCCGAAAGGCGCTCCGACAGGTTGATCAGGAACGCGGCCAGGCGCTCTTCGGCGCGCATCGAGCCGAGTGTCACCAGCATCAGCTGGTCGTGCGTGATTTCCTTGCCCATCAGCCGCAGGAACTGGTGCTGCAGCGAAGGCAGGTCTGCGGACAGGGTCTGGAGGTCACCAAGGCGGACTACGCAGACTTCGGTATCTTCCAGCGCGGTCGCGTCAGAGGCATGCTGCATTTCCCCCAGGCCGTCGAGTCCGACGATCTCGCCTGGCAGATGGAAACCGGTAATCTGTGAACGGCCGTCTTCGGTCGTGACGTGCGTCTTGAGCGTGCCGAAGCGAACGGCATAAACCGCGGTGAGGGGATCGCCCATGCGATACAAGGTCTCACCCTTATGGACCCGGATGCGTTCCTGCACCAGCGTGTCCATCTTGGTAAGGTCTTGCTGGGACATGCCAACCGGAAGGCACAGTTGCCCCATCGCGCATGTGGAGCAACGGGGCGACATTTCGGTGATTGGAATGGAGGTAAGCAATTGGAACCTGCAAGATTGGATGCGAGGGCGCGATCAGGACATTTTACCGTGCGATGTGATGCGGCAGGGAGCCAGATTTGACATTTGGTGTGCTAATTAGCGTTTTTATGCTGGCATTGCTGGGCGGCGTGCACTGTGCAGCAATGTGTGGCGGCATCGCGCTGGCAGTCGAACAACCACGTGGCAGCGTTGCGGCCATGACCTTCGTGCGCAGCCGTGCTGCCTGGGTCGGCGAGTTGCTGGCAATGCACCTGGGCAGGATTTCGACCTACATGATGCTAGGCGCGCTGCTGGGCGCGATCGGCGCCGGCGCGTGGAAGCAGGATTACCTGCCGTTGCAGCGCTGGCTGTTCGGTGCCGGCAGCGCCATGCTGCTGTGGTCGGGCTGGCGCCTGCTGCGCGGCAATGCCTTTACCGTGGCATGGCTGGAGCGGCTGGCGGCGCGGGCTGGCAGTGGCGTGGCGCGGCAGTTGGGCCGGCTAGGCGGCAACATGCCCGCGTTCGTGCGTGCGCATGGGGGCCTTGCCAGGCGCTACGGGGTTGGACTGGCCTGGGGGCTGGTGCCGTGCGGCATGGTCTATGGTGCGCTGACGCTTGCGCTGCTCGCCGGCAATGCCGGTTCCGGCGCACTGGTGATGGGCGTGTTCGGCGTCGGCACGCTGCCCAACCTGCTGGTGCTGTCGGGGCTGTCCGGCTACCTGCGCAGCCTGTCGCGGCGGCGCGCGGTGCGGGTGGGCGCGGGCGTGGCGGTCATGGCGTTCGGGGCCCTTGGCCTGGCGCGCGCGGTGTTGCTGCCACATTCGCTGGCAGAGCAGGGTTTCTGCCTGGTCTTTTGAGGCGCATGGGGCGCGCGGCGCAGCGAATGATGGTTGCGGGCAAGGGCGGGAATGCCATACAATCGCCAACATTGCGGTATCGCGCGGTGTTTTGTAAGCAACGGCGAGCAGCGCCAAGCGGCCTTCCTACCAGAAGGCACGCCCACGGCGGCGGGAAGCGTTGGTGGTTCGATGCCCGGCCCGGCCCGCGGTCCATCCGGTTCAAAAGATCAAAGCCCGGCTGGCACTGCGGTGTTGGAGATGCCGGCCTTGCTCCCGATACCCGTTTTTCTTGCGTCCGAGGCGTTCAGTTCGCCGACAGCAGCGTCCGGTTTTCGGATGTGCCACGCAAGAGGTTCGCTGACCGGCCCATGGCGGCATGCGAACGATCTCCTGCCGGAGTGACCCGGCAACTCGATGCAAAGAATGGAAGTGCACGGCTTGGATGCAGCAGGTATCCGGGTGAGCTGCGCAATGAGATGGCGATGGCATTGGCGTCGCTGTATCCAAAATCTCCGGTGCCCCGGATCCGTCCGGGAGCAGGTGCAAAGACAGGCTGCACACCATCAACATGAATACCCAAGAGGCGAAGATCGTCCTCGAGACGGCGCTGATCTGCGCGCAGGAACCTTTGCGCGTCAATGATCTGCGACGGCTGTTCGCCGACGATGTCGGCGCGGACACCGTCCGCGTGCTGCTGGAGGAGTTGCGCCAGGACTGGCGCCCGCGCGGCGTGGAGCTAGTGTCGCTGGCCAGCGGCTGGCGCTTCCAGAGCCGCCCCGAAATGCGCGAATACCTCGACCGCCTGAATCCTGAAAAGCCGCCGAAATATTCGCGCGCCGTGATGGAGACGCTGGCGATCATCGCTTATCGCCAGCCGGTGACGCGCGGCGATATCGAGGAAATCCGCGGCGTGACGGTTAGTACGGAAGTCATTAAGAAGCTGGAAGACCGTAGCTGGATCGAGGTGATCGGCCACCGCGACGTGCCGGGCCGGCCGGCCCTGTATGCCACCACCAAGGCCTTCCTGGACGACCTCGGGCTGCGCACGCTGGACGAGTTGCCGCCGCTTGAAGATGCCCAGGCGCAGGCGCAGGCAACGCTGCTGGATCAGCAGGCCATCGATTTCGAGGCGCTGGCGGCAGGCAAGCACGGTAGCGCCGATGAAGAGGCGTTTGCCGAGCCGGCGGGGGGCGAAGCATCCGCCGCCGGCGAGCCCGAAGTCACGGACGCCGGCCAGGCATCCACAAACGGCGAAATCGCCAACGGATTCGACCTGCAGCCGCACCAGCATGGGGCTGAGGAAATGGGCGCCGAAGGCGAACCGAACGAACCTGCCGACCCGGCCGAATCCGATCCGGACGGGGCGCGGGGAGAGCTGTTGGAAGACAGCGCCCCGCCGCACCCGAGCGAGCACGACGAGCGCGTGCCGAACTGAACAACATGCAACATCCGATAGTGAATACCTTGTCTGATTCCGTTGAGCAAGACGCCCGCAACGCGGGCGCACCCGCCGATTCCGGCGCCGCAGAACCCGGATCGGGCAGCGAAGCCGCGCCCCGCCGCAAGGGGCTGCGCCGCGGGCTGAGGAACCTGGTGGCGTCCCGCCGCCAGGCGGCGCAAGACCGCGATGCCGGTCGCGCCGAAGGCGCCGAGGTCGGTACGCCCGGCGAGGCCGCGGAAGCGACCGCCGCGCCGGCGGCGGCCGGCGGGCGCGGTGCCCAGCGTGGCCGCGGCAAGCGCAAGCCGGCGCAGGGCGATGGCGGCCAGCCGGTGCAGGCTCCGGTGGACAAGGCGCACAAGGCTGAGCGGGCTGAACGGGCTGAAAGGACCGAGAAGGCCGAAAGAGCCGAGAAGGCAGACAAGGGTGAACAGGCGGGCCGCAAGCGTAAGCCCAGCCCGCGTGGCGTCAAGCCTGCCGCGCCGGTCGAGGGGCAGGGCGCTGCCGGCCGCCAGCCGCAGGGCCGCCGCAAGGATGGTGCCAGGCCGCAAGGCCAGCGCAAGGGCCAGGGCGGCGGCGCCGACAAGGCCGCGTCCAGCAGCGAGGACCTGTTCCGCTTCGTGATTTCCGAGCAGTACGACAACGAAGACACGGTCATCCCGCGCACCAAGGCCAAGCCGGTGCGCGAACTGTCGGCCGAGGACGATGCGCCCAAGCTGCACAAGGTGCTGGCTGAAGGCGGCCTGGGCTCGCGCCGCGAAATGGAAGAACTGATCCTGCAGGGTCGGGTCTCGGTCAACGGCCTGCCGGCGCATATCGGCCAGCGCATCCTGCCGGCCGACCAGGTGCGGGTCAACGGCAAGCTGATCCACCGCAAGGTGTCGACCAAGCCGCCGCGCGTGCTGCTGTACCACAAGCCGGCCGGTGAAATCGTCAGCCAGTCGGACCCCGAAGGCCGTCCGACCGTATTCGACAGCCTGCCGCGCATCAAGTCCGGCAAGTGGGTGGCCGTCGGCCGGCTGGACTTCAATACCGAAGGCCTGCTGATCTTCACCACTTCGGGCGATATCGCCAACCGCTTCATGCATCCGCGCTACGGCGTCGAGCGTGAATACGCCGTGCGCACGCTCGGCGAACTGGCCGAAGCCGACCGCCAGCGCCTGCTGCACGGCATCAAGCTGGACGACGGCGAGGCCAACTTCCTGCGCATTGCCGATGGCGGCGGCGAGGGTGTCAACCAGTGGTACCACGTGGCGCTGACCGAAGGCCGCAACCGCGAAGTGCGGCGCATGTTCGAGGCGGTCGGCCTGACCGTGTCGCGCCTGATCCGCACGCGCTACGGCCAGTTCCTGCTGCCGCGCGGCCTTAAGCGTGGCCGCTGGCAGGAAGTCGAGCCCAATGACGTCAAGGCGCTGATGACTGCGGTCGGCCTGAAGGTACCGGGCAAGGCCGAGCAGTCGGGCAAGGGCGCGACCAAGGTCGGCGGACGCAAGCAGCGAACCGAAGCCGCGATTGCCGGCATGCCGATGCACACCGGGATGGATGGCCTGCCGCGCTACGAACAGGGCGGCGCCCGTGGCGGCAGCCGGGGCGGCCAGCCGGACCCGATGAAGACGTCGATGGGCTATATCAGCCACGGCCCCACGCTGCTGACCTCGCATGCGGCCAATCTCGGCGGCGGCCGCGGCCCCGGCACGCGCCAGGCGCGCGGGGGCGGTGGCACCGGCCTCGGCGGACAGGGCAAGCCGCCACGTCGTGGCGGTGGCGAAGCAAACGGAAATGTCATGCCGAAGGCCGCGAAGCCGGGCGGAAACCGCACCCAGCGCGGCGGCGGCGGCGGCGGCGGCGCCGGTGGTGGTGGTGGCAACCGCGGTGGGAACCGTGGGGGCAATCGCGGCGGCAACCGCTGAGTGTCAGATGCTGCGCATGGCGGGTGGAAGGCCCGCCGGCGCGGCAAGTAATCTGCGAGTATGTCTGGCTTTTGCCTTTTCGACATAATCCGCGTATAATTCAAGTCTATTCAAAAAGCCATCCTCGCCGAGGGTGGGCGAATGATGGGCATTGCGCCCATTTTTTTTTGGTTCGCCCGATTTCGGTCCTGCGCCCTGGCGCGGGCGGATGGCGGACAGGCAGCACTGCAGCAGGGTCGTCCCGGACGGCAGCGGCGGGTTTGCCTGCCACGGTGTTGATGGCCATTACTCGGGATAACAGTGCATCTGGCAGATTTGATCGAAACCACCCTTAACGGCATGGGATATGAGCTGGTTGAGCTCGAGCGTGCCCCGGCCGGATTGCTGCGTGTCTATATCGATCAGCCTGAAACCGGCATTGCCATCGAGGATTGTGAAAAGGTGAGCCGCCAGCTCACCCACGTGTTTACGGTCGAGAACGTCGACTATGAACGCCTCGAGGTCTCGTCGCCCGGACTGGACCGGCCGCTGAAGAAGCTGGCCGACTATGTCCGCTTTACCGGCGCCGAGGCGCGCGTGACGCTGCGCCTGCCGGTCAACGGGCAAAAGAACTTCACGGGCATCCTGCGCGAACCGACCGGCGAGACGGGCGCGGAGAAGGTCGGCCTGGAGTTCGAGGGCAAGGATGGCCCGGCACTGCTGGAATTTGCCGTATCCGATGTCGACAAGGCACGCCTGGTGCCGGTATTCGACTTCAAAGGAAATCAAAGAAAAGGGAACAAGCAATGAGCCGCGAAGTTCTGTTGCTCGTCGATGCGCTTGCGCGTGAGAAGAACGTCGACAAGGATGTGGTATTCGGTGCCCTGGAGGCGGCGCTCGCCTCGGCCACCAAGAAGCGTTTCGAAGAAGACGTGGATATCCGGGTCGCGATCGATCGCGAGTCGGGCGAGCATGAAACCTTCCGCCGCTGGCTGGTCGTTCCCGACGAGCAGGGTCTGCAGGAGCCGGACAAGCAGATCCTGCTGTTCGAGGCCCGCGATGAGAACCCCAGCATCGAACTGGACGACTATATCGAGCAGCAGATCGAGTCGGTGGAATTCGGCCGTATCGGCGCGCAGGCCGCCAAGCAGGTGATCCTGCAGCGCATCCGCGACGCCGAGCGCGAGCAGATCCTGAACGACTACCTGGATCGCGGCGAGAAAATCATGACCGGCACGGTCAAGCGCGCCGACAAGAAGGGCCTGATCGTGGAATCCGGCCGCGTGGAAGCGCTGCTGACCCGCGACCAGATCATTCCGAAGGAAAACCTGCGCACCGGCGACCGCGTGCGTGCTTATATCCTGAACGTGGACCGCGCCGCGCGCGGCCCGCAGATCGAGCTGTCGCGCACCGCCCCTGAGTTCCTGATCAAGCTCTTCGAAAACGAAGTGCCGGAAATGGAGCAGGGCCTGCTGGAAATCAAGGCCGCCGCGCGTGATCCGGGCGTGCGTGCCAAGATCGCGGTGGTGGCGCACGACAAGCGCATCGACCCGATCGGCACCTGTGTGGGCGTGCGCGGTACGCGCGTGACCGCGGTGCGCAACGAGATCGGCGGCGAGGCCGTGGACATTGTGCTGTGGTCGGAAGACCCGGCGCAGTTCGTCATCGGCGCGCTGGCACCGGCACAGGTGCAGTCGATCGTGGTTGATGAAGAGAAGCACTGCATGGATGTGGTGGTCGACGAGGAAAATCTCGCCGTCGCCATCGGCCGCAGTGGTCAGAACGTACGCCTGGCGTCCGAACTGACCGGCTGGCAGATCAACATCATGACGCAGGAAGAATCGGCGCAGAAGCAAGCCGAAGAGAGTGGTGTCGTGCGCAAGCTGTTCATGTCCAAGCTGGACGTGGATGAGGAAGTGGCAGACATCCTGATCGAGGAAGGCTTCTCCACGCTGGAAGAAGTGGCCTATGTCCCCATCAGTGAAATGATGGAGATCGAGGCCTTTGACGAAGACACCGTCAACGAGCTGCGCAACCGCGCGCGTGATGCGCTCCTGACGATGGAACTGGCCCGGGAAGAAAAGGTGGAAGAGGTATCGCAGGATCTGCGCGCCCTCGACGGCCTGAACCCGGAACTGATCGGCAAGCTGGCCGAAGGTGATATCCACACGCGTGACGACCTGGCCGAACTGGCCGTGGACGAGCTGGTCGAGATGACCGGCGTCAGCGAGGAAGAAGCCAAGGCGCTGATCATGAAAGCACGGGAACATTGGTTCAACTGAGGGACACGGGGCCGGGCCGGCCAACACCAGCCCGGGCGCGCTTTCCGCATACGATTTGTCCCGACGAAGACACCAAGCATTGAAAGGGTTTGAATGGCAAGCACAACAGTTGCCCAACTGGCCGCAGAACTGAGTCGCAGCGCAGCTGCCCTGCTGGAACAATTGCAGGCGGCTGGGGTGGGCAAAGCTGCGCCAGAAGACATCATCACGGAATCGGATAAGACCAGGCTGCTGGACTATCTGAAGCGTTCGCACGGCCAGGCCGACGACAGCTCCCGGAAGAAGATCACGCTGACGAAGCGTGAAACCTCCGAGATCCGCCAGTCGGATGGCGCCGGCAAGACCCGCACGGTCCAGGTGGAAGTGCGTAAGAAGCGCGTGCTGATCAAGCGCGACGAGGCCCACCCCGAGGCGCACGCTGATACAGCCGAGGCCCAGGCCCCGGTCGTCGACGCTGCCGAGCAGGCACGCCGCGAAGAGGAAGAACGCCGCCAGGCCGAACAGCTGGCGCGCCAGGAAGCCGAAGCCAAGGCCGCCCGCGAGGCTGCCGAGCGCGAGGAAGCCGAGCGCCGCGCCCGCCAGGAAGCACTGGAAGCGGAACAGCGCCGCCAGGCCGAACTCGCCGCCAAGAAGGCGGAGGAAGAGGCTGCCGCGTCGCGTGCCGTGACCGAGGCCGCGGAAGACTCCTCGCGCAAGAAGGCCGAGGACGAGAAGGCCCGTGTGACCGCCGAGCGCGCCGAGGCGCAGAAGGCCGCCGACGAGGCCAAGGCTGCCGCCGACAAGGCCCGTGCCGAGCAAGAGATTGCCGCGCGCAAGCGCCGCGAGGCTGCCGAAGCCGAAGCCCGCGCCATCCAGCAGATGCTGAATGCGCCGGCACGCGTGCTGAAGGCGCCGTCCGAGCGCAAGGCTGAGGAAAAGAAGGCCGAGCAGACCGGTACGCTGCACAAGCCGGTCAAGCCGGCTTCCGCGACCGCGACCGAAGCCAAGACTGGCGACAAGAAGCCCGCCACCACGACCACGACCACTACCACCACCGCCGACAAGAAGGGCAAGGTGGGTAAGCCTGGTACGTGGCAGGACGAAGGCAGCCGCAAGAAGGGCAGCGGCCTGAAGACGCGCGGCGATTCGTCGGGCGGCACGGGCGGCTGGCGCGGTGGCCCGCGTGGCCGCGGCGGCAGGCAGCAGCAGCACGACGACAGCCGTAGCAACTTCCAGGCGCCGACCGAACCGGTGGTGCGTGAAGTGCACGTGCCGGAAACCGTCTCCGTGGCCGATCTCGCCCACAAGATGGCAGTGAAGGCATCCGAGGTCATCAAGCAGATGATGAAGCTCGGCCAGATGGTGACCATCAACCAGGTGCTGGACCAGGAAACCGCCATGATCGTGGTGGAAGAAATGGGCCACAAGGCGTTCGCCGCCAAGCTGGATGATCCGGAAGCGCTGCTGGTGGTGGGCGGTGAAGAACACACCGACGCCGAACAGCTGCCGCGTCCGCCGGTGGTGACCGTGATGGGTCACGTCGACCACGGCAAGACCTCGCTGCTGGACTACATCCGCCGCACCAAGGTTGCCGCGGGCGAAGCCGGCGGCATTACGCAGCACATCGGTGCCTACCACGTGGAAACCGACCGTGGCGTGATCACCTTCCTGGACACCCCGGGTCACGAGGCCTTTACGGCCATGCGTGCCCGCGGTGCCAAGGCGACCGACATCGTGATCCTGGTGGTCGCGGCCGACGACGGCGTGATGCCGCAGACCAAGGAAGCGATTGCGCATGCCAAGGCTGCCGGCGTGCCCATCGTGGTGGCGATCAACAAGATCGACAAGCCCGAAGCCAATCCGGACCGCGTCAAGCAGGAACTGGTGGCCGAGCAGGTGGTGCCGGAAGAGTACGGCGGCGATTCGCCGTTCGTGCCGGTGTCGGCCAAGGCCGGCACGGGCATCGAAGAGCTGCTCGAGCAGGTTTCGCTGCAGGCGGAAATCCTGGAACTGAAGGCGCCGGTCGACGCCCCGGCCAAGGGCCTGGTGGTGGAAGCCCAGCTGGACAAGGGCAAGGGCCCGATCGCTACCATCCTGGTCAGCAGCGGCACGCTCAAGCGTGGCGACGTGGTCCTGGCTGGCAGCGCCTACGGCCGCGTTCGTGCCATGCTGGACGAGAACGGCAAGGCGACCAAGGAAGCCGGCCCGTCGATCCCGGTGGAAATCCAGGGTCTGTCGGAAGTGCCTGCCGCCGGTGAAGAAGTGCTGGTGCTGCCGGACGAGCGCAAGGCGCGCGAAATCGCGCTGTTCCGCCAGGGCAAGTTCCGCGATGTGAAGCTGGCCAAGCAACAGGCCGCCAAGCTGGAGAACATGCTCGAGCAGATGGCCGAAGGCGAAGTCCAGACGTTGCCGCTGATCGTCAAGGCGGATGTGCAGGGTTCGCAGGAAGCGCTGGTGCAGTCGCTGCAGAAGCTGTCGACCGCGGAAGTGCGCGTGCAGATCGTGCACGGCGGCGTGGGTGGCATCTCCGAGTCCGACGTCAACCTGGCGACGGCATCGAAGGCGGTCATCATCGGCTTCAACGTTCGTGCCGACGCTGGTGCGCGCAAGCTCGCCGAGCACAACGGCATCGATATCCGCTACTACAACATCATTTACGATGCGGTAGACGAGATCAAGGCGGCGATGTCGGGCATGCTGGCGCCGGAGAAGCGCGAGACCACGATCGGCCAGGTCGAGGTGCGCCAGGTGTTCCGCGTGCCGAAGATCGGCGCGGTGGCCGGCTGTATGGTTACCGACGGCATGGTCAAGCGCAATTCGCTGGTGCGCGTGCTGCGCAACAACGTGGTCATCCACGATGGCGAGCTGGATTCACTGAAGCGCTTCAAGGACGACGTCAAGGAAGTGAAGCAAGGCTTCGAGTGCGGTCTGTCGATCAAGAACTTCAACGATGTTCAGGAAGGCGACCAACTCGAGGTGTACGAAATCACCGAGGTGGCGCGTACGCTGTAAGGCGTCGCAAGCAACGGCAGGCTTCGGCCTGCCGTTGTCATCTCAGCAGAACAGTATTGAATGGCCAAGAAAGGCAATATCTCCTCCCGCAATCTCCGCATCTCCGACCAGATCCAGAAGGACCTGGCCGAGATGATCCAGCGCGAACTGCGCGACCCGCGCCTCGGCCTGGTCACGCTGCAGTCGGTCACGCTGACGCCGGACTACGCCCATGCCAAGGTGCACTTCACCGTGCTGGGTGCCGAGCCGGCGACGGCCGAAGCCATCCTCAACGAGAAGGCTGGCTTCCTGCATTCGCTGCTGTACAAGCGCCTGCACATCCATACCGTGCCGACGCTGCGCTTCCTGCACGATACCTCGGTCGAACACGCGATCGAGATGTCCAAGCTGATCAACGAAGCGAACGCCACGCGTTCGAAAGACGACTGAGCCGGCGCCCGTGCCGCCAGGCATGGGCAACGCGGTCCTCAGGGCCGCACGCCGCGCCGCATCAGCGTCGCTCCTGTTTTCTCCGATGACCGATTCCAACGCCGCTCGCCCGCCGCGCCTGCCGCGCCGCGACGTCCATGGTGTGCTGTTGCTCGACAAGCCGCTGGGCCTGTCGTCCAACGATGCGCTGGTGCGCGCCAAGCGCCTGCTGCGCGCCACCAAGGCCGGCCACACCGGCACGCTCGACCCGCTCGCCACCGGCTTGCTGCCGCTGTGCTTTGGCGAGGCCACCAAGTTCTCGCAGGACCTGCTGGAAGCGGACAAGACCTATGACGCCGTGGTGCGGCTGGGTGCGCGCTCCAGTACCGGCGACGCGGAGGGCGAGTTGCTCGATATCCGTGAAGTGACCTGCGACCGCGCCGCGGTGGAGCAGGCGCTGGCGCGCTTTGCCGGCGAGATCGAACAGGTGCCGCCGATGCATTCGGCGCTGAAGAAGGATGGCCGCCCGCTGTACGAGTATGCGCGCGCCGGGCAGACGGTCGAGCGCGCCGCGCGCCGCGTCACCATCCATGCGATCGAACTGATTGATTGTGCTCTGCCCGAATCGCCTGCTTTCACCATGCGCGTGACCTGCAGCAAGGGCACCTACATCCGCACGCTGGCCGAGGATATCGGCGAGGCACTGGGTTGCGGCGCGCACCTGACCGGGCTGCGCCGCATTGCCGTGGGCGACCTGACGCTGGACGGTGCCGTGACGCTCGGGCAGATCGAGCAACAGGACGATGCCGCGCGGCCGGGCATGCTGGCGCCGGTCGACGCGTTGCTGCAGAAGTGCCCGCCCGTGACCCTCGACGAGGCCGCAGCCGGGCGCTTCCTGCAGGGACAGCGCATTGCACACCGGGACCTGCCGGGCGGTACCGAGGTGGCGGAAGGCGTGCTGGCACGCGTCTATGCCGGCGAGCCCGTACGCCTGCTCGGCGTCGCGCGCATGCGCGAGGGGGCGTTGCGCCCGGAGCGGCTGGTCAAGCTGTAAGCGCGCCCCGCGCCGGCAGCCGGATCAGTCGAGCGTGATCTTCGCCGCCTTGATCACGTCGGCCCACATCTTGCGGTCCTGCGCCAGGAAGCTGGCGAAATGCTCAGGCGTGTCGCCGACCGGCTCGGAGCCGAATTCCGCCATCTTCTTCTTCACTTCCGGATTCGCCAGCGCCTTCACCAGTGCCTGGTTGTAACGGGCCACAATTGGCTTGGGCAGGTCCTTCGGGCCGAAAATGCCTTGCCAGGTCGGCATATTGAAGTCCTTCAGGCCGCTCTCGGCCAGCGTCGGCACCTCAGGCAACAGCGGCGAGCGCTTGCTGCTCGTGACGGCGATGGCGCGCACCTTGCCGGACTTGACCAGCGATGCCGCGGTGGTGATGTTGTCGACGGTCATGGCGATGTGGCCACCCATCAGGTCGGTGATTACCTGCGTGGCACCCTTGTACGGCGCGTGGACCATGTCGACGCCGAGGCGATGCAGCATGGTCTCGGCGATCAGGTGGTTGGAGGTGCCAACCCCGGCCGTGCCATAGGTGACCTGCGGCGTCTTCTTGACGTACGCGGCGAAGTCGGCCATCGACTTGACCGGCAAGGCCGGGTTGATGATCACCACATTAGGCTGCGTCGCCAGCATGGCGATGGGCGTGAAATCGTCCGCCTTGTAGGGCGTGCCCTTCGCGTTGAGCACATGCGTCACCGCCATCGCACCGGCCGCGCCCATGCCGATGGTGTAGCCATCAGCCGGCGCCTTGGCCAGCTTGTCGGCGGCGATATTGCCGCCCGCGCCGGGGACGTTTTCCACCACCACCGGCACGCCGAGGCTTTCCGACAACGGACCTTGCACCAGCCGCGCCAGCAGGTCGGCGGAGCCGCCGGGCGCGAAGCCCACCAGCAACCGCACCGGTTTCGACGGTTTCCACTCCTGCGCATGCGCGCCGGTGGCGGCTACAGCGCCCAGGCCCATGCACACCATGCCGCGCACCAGCGGCCCCATCCACTTCGCCACCTTTTCCATCGTTACTTCCACTCCGCAGTGTCACGGGCAATCTGTCAGCGGGCTTGCCCTTACCCGAAAGAATCATCACAGGCCAAATTCGTTGCGGCCTGCCAATACCTGGCCGAGCAGCCTGGCCACCATCCGGTTGGAGAGCAGCACCGGCGCACGGGCATGGCGCGCGACTTCCGCCCGCATGGCTTCGGTGTAGCCCATGCAGTGCATCACCACCAGGTCGCAGCCGCGCAGGGCTTCGCCGGCCTGCGCGAAGCGGCCGGTGCCCGTGTCGGTATAGGGCGACGCATGCGTGACGCGCAGTTCGCAGGACACGGGCTCGATCAGATGGAAACTGCCGACCTGGCCTTCGAGCGGAAGCACGATGCCAAGCCGCTTGCATCCCTGTGCGAGCGCGACGGTCAGGTGGTCCACCACCTGCTGCGGCTCGATCACCAGCGTGCGCATCGGCGGCAGCGCGGTGCCCGTGCACAGCGGTACCAGCGCGTCGAAGCGGCCATCGTCCAGCGAGGCCATCAGCCGTGCGAGCATGGCCTCGGCCACCGGCTTGCCCATCACCGCCTGCGAGCCGTCGCGCAGTCGGCTGGCGAAGCGGTATTCGTCGCGTGCAGGCGCGAGTGCGGCGATCTGGTCCGCGTCGAGGTCGTCGAGGATGCCGAATTCTTCGGCCGCCACCGGCAATCCCAGGTCGGCCAGCATCTGCGGGACCACGTCGGTGCGTGGCGCCTGGCCGATGGTGACGAAGGCCACGCGCGGCAGGCGTTCGGCCATGTCAGTCATGCCGTTACCCCTACGGTCTGCAGGTGCGCCAGCGAGCCGTAGCGCCGCTGCAGCTCGGCCCACTCGTCAACGTCATGGAAAGGGCACTGGCCCTGGCCGAACAGCTTTGCCACCTCGATGCAGAAGCGCGTGGCCACGTCCAGGTCATGGGCGTTGGTCACGCCGGTCGCGCATCCCGGCACCGTGGTCTGCGAGGTCAGCGCGACACCGACTACCGGTGCATCGGTGACGATGGCCGGCTGCATGATCGAGTTGACGTGCCACAGCCCGTTCTCGTAGGGCGTGATGTCTTGCGTGGTTAGCGGCAGCACCACCGGCAACTCGCCGCTGACCCAGCCGATCAGGTCCAGCATGCGTTCGGGCAGGCGCAGCAGCCAGCCTTCCCTGGCGACCGGCGTCAGCGCCACGCCGCGCCGGTTGACGAAGCGGTTGCCGCGCGTGGTGTCGACCGACAGGATCGCCGCCATCTGCGGGTGCACCTCATGCGACATCATCGTGCGCATGGCGAAGGGCGACTTCATCATCGGCACCGGCTGATGCGGCCGCGTGGCGGCATGCGGGCAGATGTGGGTGTGGATGCGGACCGGGCCGGCGAGCACGTCGCCGCCGGCGGCCATGTCGGCCAGCTTGAGTGCGGTGGCGACCGCGACGATGGCACCGTCGGCATCGGACACCAGGCCGGTGACGGCCGGCCGCGCGCCCACGCCGCCGAGGCGGCCGACCACGCCCAGCGCGGGCGCATCGGGGTTGCGGCCGGGCAGGGTGCAGGCGAGGAAGTCGGTGTAGAGGCCGTTTTCTTCCACGCGCGTCACTGTGACGTCGCTGATGCCGCGTGCGCGCAGCAAAGTGGCAACGGCTTCGCCGTCGACATTGGCCGCGGACAGCAGCTCGATCGATTCAATCACCTGCTTGATGGACATCTTGCTTGCTTCCTGTGGTGCGATGGGTCAGATGGCGGTGGCGCAGTCCGGCACGGACAAGGTGCCGGGTGCGACGTCGACGATCTCCGGGCCGAGGAACCAGCGCGCGGCATGTGCGCCGCCCATCTCCATGCGATCGCCGGATACGCGCAACCAGTTGCCTTCGGGCAGGCCCAGCACCGGCATCTGCGGCTGCAACACGGTGAACTCGGCGAGCCGCTGGTCACGCGTTTCGCCGCGGAATCCCGGCACCACGAGGTTGAAGTAGTGCGGGTTGATCTGGAAGGGCACCAGCGCGAGCGCATCGAGGCCGCCGGGATCGGCGACGGGCATGTCGTTGGTGGTGCGGATGGTCGGGCAGGCCACGTTGGTGCCGGCGCTCCAGCCGATAAAGCGCGCGGCGCCCGAGCGCACCTGGCGCGCAATGGCGGGCAGCAGGCCGCGCTCGCGCAGGCATTGCAGCAGGCGGAAGGTATTGCCGCCACCGATGACGATCAGTTCGGCCGCTTCCACCGCCCGCACGCAGTCGGCATCGGACAGCCGGTGCGGCGAGTGCGGCGAGTGCGCTTCGATGCCAGCCGGTGCCAGCGCGTCGCGCACCTGCGTTTCGTAGCTGTCCCAGTCGCGCGTGACGCCGGCGAACGGGAGGAAGCAGGCACGGGTGCGCCCGCCGGCCAGTTCGCGGATGGCGGCGTGCGCATGGACGAGGTAGCCCGCGTCGCTGGTGGAATTGCTCAGTAACAGGAGTTCCATGGGGATAGGCTGGCTGGATTGCTAAAGTCAGGCGGTGTCGCGGGGGTGGAGCCAGAGCGGATCGCCGATGCGCTGCCCGACCGGCGCCACCGCTTGCACCAGTGTTTCGCGCAGCGCGTGGGCCTGGGCCTGGCTGACCTGCATCGCGGTGAAGGACAGGCACAGGCCGCGCACATCGCCGGAGAGCGGATCGGCCAGCGTGGTGGCCACGGCGCCAATGCCCGGCATGCCTTCATTCACCGCGACCGCGCTGCGCTCGCGGCTGGCGCTTGCCACGCGCTCGGCCAGTTCGGCCACGGTAGTGGGGCAGCCGGCGGGCGCTTCGGGCAACTTGCGCGCACCGGAGGTGCCATAGCGTGCGCTGAATTCAGCTTCCGGCAGGCGCGAGAGCAGGACGCGGCCCATCGCGGTGGTGAATGCCGGCCGGCGTGCGCCCGGCGGCGACAGCACTTGCACCGGGTTGCTGCCGTTCAGGCGCTGCAGGACCACGGTGTCGGTACCGTCGAGCATCGACAGGTAGGCGGTGAAGCCGGTGGAGTCCGACAGCGAGGCCAGGATCGCCCGGCATTGCTCGTCGAACGGATGCGCCTGTGTCGCCGCCTGGGCGGCGCGGATCAGCAGCGTCCCGGGGCGGTAGCGTCGCGAGGATGGCTGCAGCTCCAGCAGCCGGTAGCGCACCATCTGCGCCAGCAACCGCGAAGCCGAGCTCTTGGCCAGGCCGAGTTCATCAATGACGTCGTTAAACGTGACCTCGTGCCGGCCCTGTTCGAACATGGCCAGCACGCTTTCCACGCCTTCGAGAATGCTCACACCGTCGCTCCGTCTTGCTGTCTTTCCGTTAGGTTCCGTTTTTCGGAACCTAAGTTCCGTAAATCGGTTCGGAAATCATAGGACGGCTGGGATCGGAATACAAGGGGTCCGGCGAGAAGGCAAAAAAAGGGACGCTCGAAAGCGTCCCTTTGTCCATAAACGGGCGTGTGCCTCAGTGCGCCGCCATCGCGTCCGCCGAGCCGCCACCGCCCTTTGCAGGCCGCGTCAGCCAGACGAAGCCGATCAGCACGAAGAACAGCATCCCCGAGATCCAGAAGATATCGTTGGCACCCAGCATGGCCGCCTGCTGGGTGATGTTGCGCTCGATCACGCCCACCGCCTGCGCCTGGCTCATGCCCATCTGCATCAGGTGGTTGAGCTGGTCGTGGTAGGCCGGGTTGAACGGATTCACCTGCTCGACCAGCTGCGCATGGTGCAGGGCAGAGCGGTTCTCCCAAACCGTGGTCGAGATCGAGGCGCCGATGCCGCCGAAGGTGATCCGCACGAAGTTCGACAGGCCCGATGCCGCCGGAATCTTCTCGGCCGGCTGTCCCGACAGGATGATCGACGTCAGCGGGATGAAGAACATCGCCATCGCCGCGCCCTGGATCAGTGTCGGCACCATCAGCGTCCAGGTATCGACCTGCGTGGTGAAGCCCGAACGCATCAAACTGACGATGCCGAAGGTGATGAACGCGGCCGTTGCGACCCAGCGCGCATCCATCTTCGGCAGGTTGCGCCCGATGACCGGGGACAGCAGGATCGCGAAGATCCCCACCGGCGCCATCACGATGCCCGCATCCGTCGCGGTATAGCCGACGATGGTCTGCAGCCATAGCGGCAAAATCACCAGGTTGCCGAAGAACAACCCGTATGCCACCGAGATGGCCACCACGCCGGAGCTGAAGTTGCGGCCCTTGAACAGGCTGATGTCCACGATCGGATGCTTCTCGTAGGTCTCCCACGCCAGGAAGAACAGGAAGCCGACAATGGCGACCAGCGTCAGCACGACGATCTCGGTGGAGTGGAACCAGTCCAGCTCCTTGCCCTTGTCGAGCATCAGCTGCATCGACCCCACCCAGATCACCAGCAGCGCCAGGCCGATGCGGTCGATCGGCAGCATCTTGGTCGGCGTCTCGCGGTCCTTGTAGATCGCCCAGGTGGCGTAGGCGGTTATGATCCCCACCGGCACGTTGATATAGAAGATCCACGGCCACGTCATGTTGTCTGAGATCCAGCCGCCCAGCAGCGGACCCATGATGGGCGCCACCAGCGTGGTCATGCCCCACAGCGCCAGCGCCATGGTGCTTTTCGCGGGAGGATAGCTCGACAGCAGCAGCGACTGCGACAGCGGGATCATCGGCCCCGCCACCGCCCCTTGCAGGACCCGCGCGGCCAGCAGCGTTTCCAGGTTGGGCGCGACGCCGCACAGCCATGACGCCACCACGAACAGCAGGATCGACGTGATGAACAGCCGCACCGCGCCGAAGCGCGTGGTCAGCCAGCCGGTCAGTGGCACCGAGATCGCGTTGGCCACCGCGAACGAGGTGATGACCCAGGTGCCCTGGTTCGGCGCCACGCCGAGGTCGCCCGAGATTGCCGGGATCGACACGTTGGCGATCGACGAGTCGAGCACGTTCATGAACGTGGCCAGCGACAGCGCGATGGTGCCGATCACCAGCTTGCCGCCGGTCAGCGGCTGCGGCTGCTGCGGCGCCAGCGGCGCGGCAGGCCGCGCCGTTGCGCCGCCGGACTGCGCGGCGGTGATGGAGTTGGCCATGATCAGGTATGGGCAGGCTTGGCGTTCGCGGCGCTGGCCGCGTTGGCGGTGTTGGCGCCGTTAGCAGAGGGCAGCCCCGCTGCGCGGCCGCCGTTGTTGGCGGTGATGATCTGCGAGATCAGCTGGTCGGCGTCCTGCGCGACCTTGTCATAGACATCGGTCTGCATCGGCCTGGCCGGCGCGGCGTTGGCCATGGCGGCGCCTTCCTCGCGGTGCACATCGACCTTCACGGTCATCGACAGGCCCACGCGCAGCGGGTGGTCCTTGAGTTGCTGCGGATCCAGCGCGATACGCACCGGCAGGCGCTGCACCACCTTGATCCAGTTGCCGGTGGCGTTCTGAGCCGGCAGCAGCGAGAAGGCCGAGCCGGTGCCGGCCGAGAAGCCCGCGACCTTGCCCTTGTACTCCACCTTGGAGCCATACACGTCGGCCTCCAGCGTCACCGGCTGGCCGATGCGCATATGGGTGATCTGCACTTCCTTGAAGTTGGCGTCGACCCAGACCTGGTCCAGCGGCACCACTGCCATCAGCGGCGCGCCAGCGGCCACGCGCTGACCCACCTGCACCGAGCGCTTGGCCACGTAGCCGGTCACCGGCGCCGGCAGCGTCGAGCGCGCGAACGACAGATAGGCCGAACGCAGGTTGGCCGCGGCGCGCTGCACATTGGGGTGCTTCTCCACCGTGGTCTGGTCGGTCAGCGCCTTGTTCGATGCGAGTTGCTCGCGCGCGGCCAGCAGTGCCGATTCCGCGGCCTTGAGCGCGGCCTGCGCGTGCGAGATCTCTTCATTGGAGACCGCGCCCGAGCCGGCGATGGCCTGGCGGCGGCGCAGGTCTTCGCGCGCCTTGGCGACATCGGCATCGCGCAGCGCCACGTTGGCGGCGAGCGAACCGTTGTTGACGTACAGCGTGCGCACCTCGCGCACGGCCTGCGCCAGTTGCGCCTCGGCCTGTTCCATCGACACCTGGGTATCGGCCCGGTCAAGCTGGATCAGCGGCTGGCCGGCGGTGACGAGCTGCGTGTCGTCGGCGGCGATCGACACCACGGTGCCGCCGACCAGCGGGGTTACCTGCACCACGTTGCCGGCAACGTAGGCATCGTCGGTGCTTTCGAAATGGCGGGCGTACATGCCCCAGTACACGCCGTAGCCAATGCCGGCGACGACGATCGCCGCGGTCAGCGACAGCAGCAGGCGCTTGCGCTTGCTGTTGTTGTCGGTGGCCGGGGCTTGCTGGGGATTATTGGTGCCGGCCGCTTGCTGGTTATTGCTCATGATGTTCTCTGGTGAATCTTGTCTGCAATCACTGGGTGCGCGGATCAGCCGCGGGCGCCCGCCTGGGTCTTGTCCTGTTGCTGTGCGGTGCCGGCCTGGCTGTGGCCTGCATGGCCTTCCTCGCCTTCGGCGGGCTCCTGGTAGCCGCCGCCGAGCGCCTTCATCAGGCCCATTTGCAAGTCAAGGCGGCGCGCCTGCAGGTCGGTCGCGAGCCGGCGCTGCTGCAGCACGTTGCTTTCCGCATTGAGCACGGTCAGCTGCGTGCCCAGGCCTGCCTTGTAGCGCGTGGTCGCCAGCGCGTAGGCGTGCTCGGCCAGGTCCAGGGCTTCGCGCTGGGTCTGGATCTGCTTGTCGACGCTGCGGATGCTGGTCATGGTGTCTGCGGTTTCGCGCAGCGCATCGACCAGCGCCTGGTTGTAGTTGGCCACGGCGATGTCGTAGCCGGCGTACTTGCCCTTCAGGTTGGCGCGCAGCTTGCCGCCCTCGAAGATCGGCAGACGGATGGTCGGGCCGATGCCGAAGGTGCGGCTGATGCCCATCAGCAGCTTGGACGGGTCCAGCGCGGCCAGGCCGGCAAAGGCGGTCAGGCTGACGTCGGGCAGGAACTCCTTCTTGGCGACGTTGATGTCCTTGGACGCCGCTTCGACGCGCCAGCGCGCCGCCACCAGGTCGGGCCGACGCCCGAGCAGGCCGATGGTCAGGTCGTCGGGCAGGGTGGGCGTGGCCTGTGCCAGCAGCACCGGAGGCTGGATCTGCAGGCCGCGGTCCGGGCCCTTGCCCAGCAGCGCGGCGAGCTGGTTGCGGGCCAGCGCGATCTCTTCGTCGACGCGCTGCAGGTCGGTCTGCGATGCGGCCACGGTGCCGCGTGCCTGCGTGGTCTCGACCTGCGTGTCCAGGCCCGCGGCCAGTCGCTGGCGCGACAGATCGGTCAGGTCGCGGCGCTGCGCGATCGCGCGATCGGCGACGTCGCGCTGGGCATACAGCGCGGCCAGGCGGGCGTAGTTGCGCGCGATCGAGGTCGCCAGGATCAGGCGCGAGGCCTGGCTTTCCGCCTCGGCGGCGCGGTCGTCTGACAGCGCGGCTTCAAGGGCGTCGCGGTTCTTGCCCCAGAAGTCGAAGTCATAGGACAGGCCCACCTGCAGGCGCGACTGGTTCTGCCACGAGCCGGCCAGCGGCGTGCCCATGAACAGGTCGTTGTTGGAGAAGCGCTGGCGGATCAGGCTGCCTTCGAACTCCAGGTGCGGGTAGAGCGCGCTGCGCGTGGCCTCGGCCATGGCGCGCGAGGCTTCCACGCGGGCAAAGGCGGCCTGCAGGCTGGGATTGTCCTTGACCGCTTCGTCGACCAGCGCGCTCAGTTGCGGGTCCTTGAACTGGTCTACCCAGTCCTGCGTGGGCCACTGGCCGTGTTCGCCGGGCAGGGTTTGCGAGGTGGCCATCGCGGCCGGGTCGGCCATGGTCTGGGTGCTGTGCGAATTGCCGAGCGCGGCGCAGCCGGCCAGCACCGCCACGGCTACGGCGGTCAGTGCCAGCGTGCCCGCGCGGCGAGCCAGCTCGCGCGGGCGGGCCGACAGGGGGGCTTGTGAAGAGAGGGCGTGTTTCATGGTGTCGCTCCGGGTACGGAGCCATGCTTTGTGACGGGTAGTAAGGTGTGTCCGGCGTGCCGGACGATCTGCTTTGCCGGAGCCTGGCCGGCGCCGCACTACCCGCTGTAGTTATCGATGACCCTGCGCAGCATGGATTTCAGCAACTGGAGTTCGTCGGCGGAAAACCCTTTGAAGTGCTGCGACAGCACTTTGCAGAAAATGGTTGGCAGGCGGTCTGCCAGAGCTTGGCCCTGTTCGGTCAGCAACAGGTCGACCACGCGGCGGTCGTCGTCGCGGCGCTGGCGTGCGACCAGGCCGCGCTTTTCCATGCGGCTCAGCAGGCGCGTGACCGAACCCATGTCGGTATTCAGTTCACGGCCCAGGTCTGTGACGGTGCCGGCACGCCCGGTGGCGATCATGATCAGGCAACTGGCCTGCGCATGTGTGATGTCCAGGCTGCTGACCTCCTGCTCGACGCTATGTGCGAGCGTGTTCTTCGCGCGTTGCAGCAGGTAGCCGACGCTGTCGGACATCTGGTACTTGGCGGGATCGAACAGTGCGGAATCCGGCGCCGGGGGGCCGGAGGTAGGGTCGTCCTTTGACATCTTTGCCTTTGCAATCTTTGCTGAGGCAAATATATGTTCGCGTTTAAAGATGCGCAAGAACGGAAATTCGTTATTTCTTTTTTGGCAATAATGATTGCTATGCGAGTGACGGTTGAGGTCAACGCATCTTGCGCCGCAACATGCTAGAATGTTGGGTTACCTCAGATTCTCCGACCCTCCTTGCGAGAGTCGCTTTTAGCGAGACGCAGCAATGACCCGCGCCATCCGAAACATCGCCATCATCGCCCACGTCGATCATGGCAAGACCACCCTGGTCGACCAGCTCCTGCGCCAGGCAGGCACCTTCCGCGACAACCAGCAAGTCGCCGAGCGGGTGATGGACTCGAACGACCTGGAAAAGGAACGCGGGATCACGATTCTCGCGAAGAACTGTGCCGTCGAATACAACGGCACCCATATCAACATCGTCGACACCCCGGGTCACGCCGACTTCGGCGGTGAAGTGGAGCGCGTGCTGTCGATGGTCGACGGCGTGCTGCTGCTGGTCGACGCCGTGGAAGGCCCGATGCCCCAGACCCGCTTCGTCACGCGCAAGGCGCTGGCGCTGGGCCTGAAGCCGATCGTGGTGGTCAACAAGATCGACCGCCCGGGCGCGCGTCCGGACTGGGTCATCAACCAGACCTTCGACCTGTTCGACAAGCTGGGCGCCACCGACGAGCAACTCGACTTCCCGGTGATCTACGCCTCGGGCCTGAACGGCTTTGCCGGCCTGACCGAAGACGTGCGCGACGGCGACATGAAGCCGCTGTTCGAAACCGTGCTGGACAAGGTGCCGGTGCGTGACGACGATCGGGACGGCCCCCTGCAGCTGCAGATCATCTCGCTGGACTACTCCAGCTACGTCGGCAAGATCGGCGTGGGCCGCATCTCGCGTGGCCGCGCCCGTCCGCTGCAGGACGTGGTGGTCAAGTTCGGCCCGGAAGGCAACCCCATCAAGGGCCGTATCAACCAGGTGCTGAAGTTCCAGGGCCTGGAGCGCGAGATCGTGTCCGAGGCCGAAGCCGGCGACATCGTGCTGATCAACGGCATCGAAGAACTGGGTATCGGCTGCACCGTGTGCGCGCCGGACGCCCAGGACGCGCTGCCGATGCTGAAGGTGGATGAGCCGACGCTGACCATGAACTTCTGCGTCAACACCTCGCCGCTGGCGGGCCGTGAAGGCAAGTTCGTGACCAGCCGCCAGCTGCGCGAGCGCCTGGACCGCGAACTGAAGTCGAACGTGGCGCTGCGCGTGGCCGATACCGGCGACGACACCATCTTCGAAGTGTCGGGCCGCGGTGAACTGCACCTGACCATCCTGCTGGAAAACATGCGCCGTGAAGGCTACGAGCTGGCCGTGTCGCGTCCGCGCGTGGTGTTCAAGGAAATCGACGGCGTCAAGAACGAGCCGTACGAACTGCTGACCGTGGACGTCGAAGACAGCCACCAGGGCGGCGTGATGGAAGAGCTGGGCCGCCGCAAGGGCGAACTGCTCGACATGGCTTCGGACGGCAAGGGCCGTACCCGCCTGGAATACCGCATTCCGGCCCGCGGCCTGATCGGCTTCCAGGGCGAGTTCCTGACGCTGACGCGTGGCACCGGCCTGATCAGCCATATCTTCGACGACTACGCGCCGGTGCGCGAAGGCGGCCTGGGCGAGCGCCACAACGGCGTGCTGATCTCGCAGGATGACGGCGACGCCGTGGCCTACGCGCTGTGGAAGCTGCAGGACCGCGGCCGCATGTTCGTCAAGCCGGGTGATGCGCTGTATGAAGGCATGATCATCGGCATCCACAGCCGCGACAACGACTTGGTGGTCAACCCGATCAAGGGCAAGCAGCTGACCAACGTGCGTGCTTCGGGTACCGACGAAGCGGTGCGCCTGGTGCCGCCGATCCAGATGTCGCTGGAATATGCGGTGGAATTCATCGCCGACGACGAGCTGGTCGAGCTCACGCCCAAGAGCATCCGCCTGCGCAAGCGCCACCTGAAGGAGCACGAGCGCAAGCGTGCTTCGCGCGAAGGCGCGTAAGCGTCCCCGGTGTCAGAAAAACCGCGCCTTTGGGCGCGGTTTTTTTTGCCGCGTCACCACGCGCACCTGGCACCGACCTACGTTCGCGGAAGCGTCTCCGCCGCGGGCGAGCGCGGGCTGCGCCATTCCGGCGGCTTCCACAGGTAGCGGAGATCCCGCTCGCGCCACGCGTCCGCAAACATGTCGCGCCACTCGTGGAAGGTCAGCGTCAGCGGGTTGTGCGTGCGCACCTGGCGCGTGATGCCGTAGACCGGCGCCTCCCGCTCGGGGACGAAGGTGCCGAAGAGCCTGTCCCACACCGTCAGCACGCCGGCATAGTTGCGGTCGATGTACTGCGGGTTCCTGGCGTGATGCACGCGATGGACGGAAGGCGTATTGAACATCGATTCGAGCCACGGCCAGCGCCGCCCCAGCCGCGTATGGACGAAGAACTGGAATGCCAGATTCAGGCCGACGGCCAGGATCACCCAGTCCGGCGTAAAGCCGATATACGCCAGCGGAATCCAGAACAGCCACATCCCGGACAGCGGATACGTCAGGCTTTGCCGAAACGCCGTCGAGAAATTCATGCCTTCCGACGAGTGATGCGTCACGTGCGACGCCCATAGCCAGCGCACGCGATGGCTGGCGCGGTGAAACCAGTAGTAGAGGAAGTCCTGCAGCAACAGCAATAACGTGAACGACCACGCCGTTTCCGGGACGGCGCGCAGTCCATGCTGGTAACACCAGCCGTACACCGTCCGAATCATCAGCCACAGGAAGAACGCGTCAGAGGCCTGGTGCATCAGCGCGAGCGCTGCATTGGAGACGGTATCGCGCAGGCTGTACACCGACCGGTCGCGGCGCGCCCAGTACCAGGCCTCGCCGGCAATGGTCAGCAGGAAGACCGGCGCAAACGCCAGCAGCACGAGTCCGGGATCGAGCGATTCGGTTGTCATTCCGCAAGTTTGCACATTCCATCCGGAATTGCTACGAGGGGTTCCTCCAAACGTTCGCCATCATGTGGCTGCGCTGCATCCGGCCATCCTCGTATTCCTGCACGGATACGCAGTTGTGTCGCGCATAGAAAGGCAACTAATCCGGGTTAAGGAACCCTTGTGAGCGCCGTAGATGAGCAGGGCGGCGGCATACGCGTCCCCTGATTTCGCAAACTTCTTCGACCCGCTATTTTTCGCGTTTACCCCGGAGCTTCAATGTTCAAGAACACAACCATCGGAGCCAGATTGTGGTTCCTGACGATCGTTACCAACTTGTTGATTCTGATTGTCGGCGCAGTCGGTTGGCTCGGCATGTCGCGCAGCAACGATGCCACGCGCCAGATCTATTCGCAGCAATTGTCGGCCGCGGTGCATCTTGCCGAAGCGCGCTCGAACCAACTGCTGGTGCGTGTGTTGCTCGACCAGGCCACCTTTGCCACAGACCCCGCCGATGCCAGGGCCCGCGCCGCGACCGCCGAGGGCTTTGCGCGCGATTCCGAGAAGGCATGGAAGGCTTACCTCGCGCTGCCGCGCTCGGCCGAAGAGAGCAAGCTGGTCGATGATGTCACCGCCAAGCGCGAGGCATTGTTCAAGCAAGGCGTGGCCCCGATGATCGCAGCGCTGCACGCGGCCGATCGTGATGCGGTGATGCGGTACGTGCTCGAGGAAATCCCCAGGCGCGACATCGCCTTCACCGCGGTCAATGCCGAACTCAACAAGCTGCAGCTCGCCGGCGCGAAGGAGGTCTACGAAGCGTCGCAGCATCGCTATCGCAACCTGTTCACGACGTCGGTTATTGCACTGGTGCTGGGCCTGGTGTTCAGTACGGTGGTGGCGTGGCGCCTGCGCGGTTCGATCGTGCGGCCGCTCGACATTGCCATTACGCGCTTCGACAGGATCGCCGGCGGCGACCTGAGTGCCCAGGCAGCGACCAGCGGTGGCACGCATGCCGATGAGTCGGCGCGCAACGAAACGGCGCGCATGCTCGGCATGCTGGGCCGGATGCAACACAGCCTGGTGGCGATGGTGGGTGACGTGCGCGGCGGCGCCGACGCGATTGCCTCGGCCAGCAAGCAGATCGCCAGCGGCAATGCCGACCTGTCGCAGCGTACCGAGCAGCAGGCCGCATCGCTGGAAGAAACCGCATCCAGCATGGAAGAGCTGACCAGCACCGTGCGCCAGAACGCCGACAGCGCACGCGAGGCGCGCACGCTGGCCACTGACGCGAGCGCGCTGGCCGAGCGGGGCAGCGAGGCGGTGTCGCGCGTGGTCGATACCATGCGCTCGATCGACGGCAGTTCGAGCAAGATCGTCGACATCATCGACGTGATCGAGAAGATCGCGTTCCAGACCAATATCCTGGCGCTCAATGCCGCTGTCGAAGCGGCGCGCGCCGGCGAGCACGGCCGCGGCTTCGCGGTGGTGGCGGGCGATGTGCGCGACCTGGCGCAGCGCTGCGCCAGCGCGTCCAAGGAAATCCGGACGCTGATCGGCACTTCGGTGGCGAACGTGCGCGAAGGATCGGGATTGGTCGACGATGCCGGCCGTGCCATGCAGGACATCGTCGACGCGGTGCGGCGCGTGAGCGGCATCATTGGCGATATCAGCGCGGCGTCGGACGAACAGTCGCACGGCATCGAGCAGGTCAACGTGGCGGTGTCCCAGATGGACAGCATGACCCAGCAGAACGCGGCGCTGGTGGAGCAGGCCGCCGCCGCGGCTGCCTCGCTGGAAGACCAGGCCCAGCGCCTGACCTCGTTGGTGGCGACATTCAGGCTGGCCTGAGCGACCGCCCGCGGCGCCCGTGCAACGCCTGTGCATGCGCCGCAAGCTGCCCATGGGGTACGCCTGCCGGTGCGACTGGCGTAAAATCGCCAGTTGCATTGGAGGAGTAAGACATGACTGAATTCGTCACGACCGAGGTCCATGGTGGCATCGGATACCTGACGCTGAATCGTCCGCAGGCGCTCAACGCGCTGTCGCTGGACATGATCCGCGCCATCACCCAGGCGCTGCAGGCGTGGGCTTCGGCGCCCGAAGTGGTGGCAGTCGTGGTCGCCGGGGCCGGCGGCAAGGCGTTCTGCGCCGGCGGGGATATCCGCTACTTCCACAAGGCGGCGCATGAAGGCGATCCGCTGCTCGACCGGTTCTTTGTCGAGGAGTACGCGCTCAATTTCCTGATCCACCGCTACGCCAAGCCTTACATCGCGCTGATGGACGGCGTGGTGATGGGCGGCGGCATGGGCATCTCGCAAGGGGCCCGGTTGCGCCTGGTCACCGAGCGCACCAGGATGGCCATGCCCGAAACCAATATCGGCCTGTTCCCCGATGTCGGCGGCGGCTGGTTCCTGGCACGCACGCCTGGCCATATCGGCGAATACCTCGGGCTGACCGGCACTGCGATCAACGCGGCCGATGCGCTGTACGCAGGCCTGGCCGATGCCTACCTGCCGGGCAACCGACTGGCCGAGCTGGTCGATTCGCTGCGCGCGCAGCAGTTTGCCAGCTGCGATGCCGTCCTCGCGCATATCGAAGGCTTCACCGCGCCGCATCGCGCTGACTGCCTGCCTGCGCAAAGTACGCTCGCGGGCCTGTCCGCACAGATCGACGATCTGTTCGCCGGCAATACCGCGCAGGATATCCTGGCGGCCATCAGCGATGCGCCGGGCGACTGGGCCGCGCAGACCGCTGCCATGCTGCGTAGCCGCTCGCCGTTGATGCTGTGCGTGTCGCTGGAGCAGATCCGCCGCGCGCGCGGCATGTCGCTCGAAGATGAACTGCGCATGGAACTGGACATGATGTATTACGTGTTCCGCAAGGGCGACGGCGTCGAGGGCATCCGAGCGCTGGCGATCGACAAGGACCACAACCCGCGCTGGCAGCATGCCCGGCTGGATGAGGTTGGCCGCGAGACAGTCCAGTCGTTCTTCGACAGCCCGTGGCGTACGGAAGACCATCCACTCGCCGCGTTGGGAAAGGGCGCCTGATCGGTCCGTCCAACCGCCGGCGGCCGCGCGCGCCGCCCCCCTCACGGCAGGCCAGTCGCGACTCGGGTAGAGTGGTGGCTGGACCGGCGCGGGCAGCCATGGCAACCATGGCGCCTGCGCCGTCCGCTTCAACTGTCCACGCAGACAAAGGAGCCGTGATGAGCAATCCTCGTGATGTCGTTGTACTGGTGGGAAGCCTGCGCAAGGAGTCATATAACCGCAAGCTGGCCAAGGCGGTGATCGCGCAAGCGCCGGCACAACTCAAGCTGGAGATCGTCGAGATCGGCGACCTGCAGCTCTACAACCAGGACCTGGACGACAAGCCGCCCCAGACCTGGGCCGCATTCCGCGACCGCGTGCGCCGCGCCGATGCGGTGCTGTTCGTCACACCCGAATACAACCGCTCGGTCCCCGCGCCACTGAAGAATGCCATCGACGTGGGCTCGCGTCCGTACGGCAAAAGCGTCTGGGACGGCAAGCCTGCCGCCATCATCAGTGCCTCGCCGGGAGCAGTCGGCGGGTTTGGGGCCAATCATCACCTGCGGCAGTCGCTGGTGTTCCTCAATATGCCGATCCTGCAGCAGCCCGAGGCGTATATCAGCGGCGTCGACAAGCTGTTCGACGAGCAGGGCGGCATTGCCAACGAATCGACGCGGGGCTTCCTCGACAAATTCCTGACCACGTTCGGCGCGTGGATCGACAAGACTGCGGCCGCGCGATGATCTCGCGGGCAACCGGCCCGGGGCGCTACTGAAGGTTGGTGCCCCCCGGCGAAAGATCTGCCGGGGTGGTAAACTGATGCGCCTTCCGAAAAGCCGCGATACCGCTGCGGCTGCATTGTGTGCGACGCCCCCGGCGCACGGGAGCTGCCTCCACCGGGCGCTGTTGATATCTACGAGTAGCATGAGGATTGGCCACGCCGATCCGTTCCGAAATGACCCATTTTCAAGGTAAACCTGCCGCGGCAAGTCCGCGCCGCGTATCCGTGGCGCCGATGATGGATTGGACTGACCGCCATTGCCGCACCTTCCACCGCCAGCTCAGCCGCCATACCTGGCTGTACACCGAGATGGTGACCACCGGTGCGCTGCTGCATGGCGACGTGCCGCGCCACCTGGATTTCGATGCGGCAGAGCACCCGGTCGCGCTTCAGTTGGGCGGCAGCGAGCCGGCCGACCTAGCCGAGGCAGCCAGGCTGGGCGAGCAATGGGGCTACAAGGAGGTCAACCTGAATTGCGGCTGTCCGTCCGAGCGCGTGCAGCGCGGCGCCTTCGGCGCCTGCCTGATGGCGGAGCCGCAACTGGTCGCCGATTGCGTGAAGGCAATGCGCGATGCGGTCAGCATCCCCGTAACGGTGAAACATCGCATCGGCATCGATACCATCGAGCACTACGATTTTGTGCGCGATTTTGTCGGCACGGTCGCGGAGGCGGGGTGCGACACATTTATCGTTCATGCGCGCAATGCCATCCTGAAAGGCCTGAGTCCGAAGGAAAACCGCGAAATCCCGCCGCTGCGTTATGAAGTGGCCTATCAGTTGAAGCAGGAATTTCCGCAACTGGAGATCCTGATCAATGGTGGCATCGTCACCCATGACGAGATGGCGCGGCATCTGCAACACGTCGACGGCGTGATGATCGGCCGCGAGGCGTATCACCAGCCCTATGTCCTGGCCGAAATGGATAAGCGCTTCTACGGCGATGCTGATGCGCCGGTACGGTCGCGGCTGGATGCCGAGCTATCGATGCAGCGCTATATCGGCGACCTGGTCGAACGCGGCGGGTATATGGGTGCGGTCACTCGGCATATGCTGGGGCTGTACCGCGGCATTGCCGGAGGGCGCGGCTGGCGCCGTGTGTTGTCCGATGCGAAGCGCATGCATGCCGCACGCACGCGTGCCGATGTCGATGCGCTGTTTGAAGAGGCGCGCGCACACCTGCGTCCCCTGGCGTCAGAACCGCTGGCGGCATAAAGCAAGCCGCGCTGAACGACGCCGCCACATAGCGCTTGAGTGCTTGCTCTAACACCGAATCGTCAAATTGTGCAGGGATTCCCGAGGGTTGCGCGCGCGACACTTGCGATGCCAATTCGGCCGGTAACTGGCGTCTGCAAAGGGATTCCCCTAATTCGCCGAGGCAGGGCACTTTTTTACACTGTGCCCTGCCCTCGAATACAGGGCTTTCTTCAACTGATTATTCAGCCCGCCTCGGCGGGCTTTTTTTCGTCGGCGCGTTTTGCGCTCTTCGTTTACCCGAATGGTGCAATTGCCGGATGACAGTTACATTGCAACGGCCTTCAGGGCATTTGAGATCGCTAAAGTTAAGAGTCCGCGCTGCGGACTCTTTTTTTGATCTTTCGCGATCGCGCCAGTCGAGCCGGTTTGACCGGGCTGCCCGGAAAAGAGTTCCACCGGTCACGCTGCGGCGGGAGGGCTATCGCGATGTATGGCTGATGCCCACATCCAGCGTTCCATAGGTCGTGATTCCCGACTCCCGTCCATCGGCTCCGCCGCCCGCACAGGCTGCCAGCGCCGCCACCATTCCCAGCAGCGCCAAGACTCCCGCCAGACGTCCAGGCATTGTTCTCATGCTCCATCCTCGCAATATTCCTGAAAATGGTTTGGCCATGACCAATGCGCGAGGTTCCAGCGAACCTTGCTGTCAAACCAAGCAAACTGCGGGGAAGGAAGCAAGAGCCCTGCAGGGGTAGGGGCTTTGCACGCCATATGCTGTGCCGCTTGGTGACTTGCCGCTATGGTCTGTCGCGCCTGCGCGCTGTGGCCCCGTCTGGCTAGCTGGCCTGCGTGCTACGATTCTTCGCATCGCCACAGGCGAAGGGACGGCAGTAAGCGTGGAAAAAGCGAACGCAAACAACGAAGAGTCATTCGGCGAGGTGTTTGAGGACTTCAGGCTGGTCTGGGTCGCCGAGCAACTGCAGGACGGCAAATGGACAGCGCGCTACTGCTGGCACCACGGTATCTCGGAAGGCGCGGGCAGGGCGCTGCAGGAAGCCGTCCTCAATGGCAAGTCACGCCGGCTGCTGGGCCACTTCGACACCGAGGCAGAGACCATCGAAGCCATCAAGCAGGCGGTGTTGCTGGAGGCCAAGTGGCACCGGCCCAAGGCGTGATGCAGATTCTGAAAAAAATTTGTGCGGGATACTAGCCATCTCGAAAAAGTGTTTGTATAATCTTGGTTTTCGTCGATCAGCGCTTCGCTGATGACCTCTACGGTGGCTGTAGCTCAGTTGGTAGAGTCCAGGATTGTGATTCCTGTCGTCGTGGGTTCGAGTCCCATCAGCCACCCCAGATTGCTTTGCAAACAGCGCCTTTACGGGCGCTGTTTTGCTTTGTAGGCATGTGCGACGCGAGGCTGGTGCGGTCCAGGCTGTTTCGGCGCTGGCTGAACGCTGGTGCTCAGCATCGATGTTCGACATTAGGCGCTAGTGGAGCAGTGACTTTCCATGTCGACCCGCACGCGATCGATGTGGCTCCTGTACCATACGCGCCTTGAATTCCAAAGAGGTCGTATGTTCCTTCGAGCAGCGGTAATTGGCGCTGGCGTGGCAGTGGCCGCGATGATGGCCGGATGCGCCACCGGCACGTCGGAGAAAGATGTTCGCGCGCGCCCGCCGATGCGCTTGTTCACGCCGGCAAAAATGGCCGACGTTGCCAAATGCCTGCGCAACAATCTCGGCGATGACGCCACGGTCGTCAGCCTGCCGGCACAGAACCAGACGGAAATTCGGATCGGTCAGCTAAACGGAGCCGGCGAGTTTGCGTATGCCTATCTGATTTCGCTGACGGCGAAGCCGGATGGCACGGCGGTCGAGCTGCGCAAGACCAATACATGGTTTCCGCAGTTGACGCCGCAGGAACTGGAAACGGAAACCAAGGCGTGCGCGCGTAGCTGACGCGGGGCAGGCCGTTGGTCGGGAAACCGGACCGCTTCAGACGGCCAGCTTGTCCATGGTTTCCAGTTCGAGCATCCTGCAGATCGCGGCCATGCTGCCTACCATAGTCCGGCGCTGCGCGCCCTGATAGACGCGTACGCCCTTGCACTGGCGGAAGGGTACCGGCTTGACCGGGCGGCGGGTGGCGACGTGGTGGATTTGCGGCATGGTTGCACCTCTTTTTCAGGCAAAAGCGGGGTCAACACCCGGCAAGCCGGGCGGCGTCTGCAAAGCAATGGAAGCGGGTGGGTCCGCGCAGGCGCAAGGCCTGCCGTGCCCGGCTAGAAGCCGGAGGATCGGATCAGGCCGACCGCGATGCCTTCCAGCGAAAACTCTTCGCGCCCGGGTTCAACGATGATGTTGGCGAAGTCCGGGTTCTCGGCGATCAGCTCAATATGGCCGCCGCGCCGCTGCAGGCGCTTGACCGTGACATCGTCACCCAGTCGCGCCACCACGATCTTGCCGTTGGGCGCTTCGCTGGCGCGGCGCACTGCGAGCAGGTCGCCGTCGAGAATGCCGGCGTCGCGCATGCTCAGGCCGCGTACGCGCAACAGGTAGTCGGGGCGTTCATCGAAGACCGAGGCGTCGACCTGGTACTGGCGGTCGATATGCTCGGCGGCAAGGATGGGGCTGCCGGCGGCGACGCGGCCCACCAGCGGCAGCGTCAGCTGCAATACGCCGGGTATAGGCAGCGAGAACTGGTCCGGCATTTCTGAATCACTGCGCGAGACCTTCAGGCGAATGCCGCGCGAGGCGCCCGGCGTCAGCTCGATCACGCCTTTGCGGGCCAGCGCGCGCAGGTGTTCTTCCGCGGCATTTGGCGAGGAAAAGCCGAACTCGGCGGCAATCTCGGCGCGCGTTGGCGGGAAGCCGGTGCGGCGGATCGTATTGCGGATCAGATCGAAAATCTGCTGCTGCCGGGGTGTCAGGGTCGCCATGGGATCGCCGTTCCGTGCGGGCGCGCTGGGGGCAGGGCTGGGAGGGCTGCCCCGCAAGCTGGGGCTTTCCGCAAATCCTGCATCCGGCGCGCCGGGCACTGTATGTTTAAACAGTATGCTGTGATTTTATACAGTATCGGCGGCAGCGCAAGCAGAATTTTTTTGGTGGCGCGCGTGGACCGATCGGCCGCGGTGGCGCGGGCCCGCCGGGGGAGGTCCGCCATTACAATCGCGATTCCATCGCCCAGCGCATGCGTTTCCCTTCTTGTCTCCTGAGCCCCCAGCACCTATGACCCAATTGCCTCGCATCGTCGTATTGGCTACCGGCGGCACCATTGCCGGCGCTTCCGGCAACCCCGCCAGCAGCGCGCACTACCAGGCGGCAACCGTGCCCGTGTCGTCGTTGCTGGCGGCGGTGCCGGCGCTGAAGTCGGTGGCGCGGATCGAAGCCGAGCAGGTGGCGCAAGTCGACAGCAAGGACATGACCTTCGCGCTGTGGGCCGTGCTGGCGGCGCGTGTCGAGCACTGGTCGGCGCAGGCGGGTGTGGCGGGCATCGTGATTACGCACGGTACGGATACGCTGGAAGAGACGGCAATGGCGCTGCACCTGACCCAGGCGTGTCCAATCCCGGTGGTGATGACAGCGGCGATGCGGCCGTCCACCTCGCTGTCAGCCGACGGGCCGCTCAACCTGCTTGATGCGGTCCGGGTGGCAGCACATCCGGATGCGCGCGGCAAGGGCGTGCTGGTGGTGCTGAACCAGCAGATCCACGCGGCGCGCGATATTGCAAAGGCGCATACGTCGGCGGTGGATGCCTTTGTGTCCCAGTGCGGGCCGCTTGGCTTGGTGCAGGACGATTTCGTGCGGTTCGCTCGCACGCCCCGGCAGGCCTGGGCGATCGGGCCGATGCCGCGCGCATGGCCGGTGGTTGAGATCGTGGCGAGCTACGCTCAGCCGGGCCGTATCGCCGTCGACGCGCTGGTGCGGGCCGGCGTGGCGGGCCTGGTGGTGGCCGCAGCCGGCAATGGTTCGATCCATGAAGTGCTGGCGGAGGCCCTGGTGGATGCCGCCGCCGCTGGCGTGGCGGTGGTCCGCAGTTCGCGTACCGGTGCGGGTCACGTGGCGATCCCGCCGCACCCCAGCCCGTCAGATGGCGTTTTCGTCTCTGCGGCGGATCTGAATCCGTACAAGGCAAGGGTGCTGCTGGCGCTGGCGCTGGCGGCGGATCCTGCCCTGGCCGGCGATCCCGTGCGCCTGCAGGCGGCTTTTGCCAGGGCTTGATGCAGTGGTGCGCTTGCGCGCCAGTCCGTCGCCGAGCTATACTTTAAGGCTATTCAACCTTGCCACACCGGACTCGTGACGCCCGGGTGGCTAATCCAAAAGGAGCGTCAATGCGTCATTACGAAATCGTCTTCATCGTCCACCCGGACCAGAGCGAACAAGTGCCGGCCATGATCGAGCGCTACAAGCAGCTCGTGACCTCGCAGAACGGCAACGTTCATCGCGTGGAAGACTGGGGCCGTCGCCAGATGGCCTACATGATCCAGAAGCTGGCCAAGGCTCACTACGTTTGCCTGAACATCGAATGCGGCAAGGACACCCTGGCTGAACTGGAACACGCGTTCAAGTTCAACGACGCCGTCCTGCGCCACCTGATCGTGCAGACCAAGAAGGCCGAGACCGCTCCTTCGCCGATGATGAAGGAAGTGCAGCGCGAAGAAGCCCGCAAGGCCGCGCAAACGACCACCGAAGGCCAGCCCGCCTGAGTGCGGACTGCGGTGCGAGCCATGGCTGACAGCGTCGGCCACGGCAGCATCGATGGCAAACAGCGAGAGGCCCCGCGTTGAATCAGCTTCGGCTTGCCGCCACCCTGGCGGAACGCGATGCCCTGCGCTTTACCCCGGCCGGGGTGCCCGTCGTGAACTGCATCCTGCAGTACAGCGGCGAGGCCGTCGAGGCGGAAACGCCACGCCAGGTCGAGTTTGCCATCGCAGCGATGGGGATCGGGCCGGTCGGCCAGCGGCTTGAGCGGCTACCGCTCGGCACGCTGCTCGACTGCGAAGGATTCCTCGCTCGCAAGCACCGCAACAGCAAGGCTCTCGTCTTTCACATCACCGGATGTAAAGCATTCGTAAAGGATTGAATCATGGCATTCGTCAAACGTGACAACAAGAACAAGAAGCGCTTCCAGCAACAGAACCCGCTGTTCAAGCGCAAGCGCTTCTGCCGCTTCACCGTGGCTGGCGTGGAACAGATCGACTACAAGGATCTGGACACCCTGAAGGACTTCGTCGGCGACAACGGCAAGATCACGCCGGCCCGCCTGACCGGTACCAAGGCCCACTATCAGCGTCAGCTGGATACGGCAATCAAGCGTGCGCGTTTCCTCGCGCTGCTGCCGTACACCGACCTGCACAAGAACTGATAGGCCCTAGGTCCGTAACGGAGAAAACACGATGCAAGTCATTCTGCTGGAAAAAGTCATCAACCTGGGCAACCTGGGTGACATCGTCAAGGTGAAGGACGGTTACGCTCGTAACTTCCTGATCCCGTCGAAGAAGGCGCGCCGCGCCACGCAAACCGCGATCGCCGAATTCGAAGTCAAGCGCGCCGAGCTGGAAAAGTCCGCCGCCGAGAAGCTGGCTGCTGCGCAAGCTGAAGGCGAGAAGCTGAACGGCCTGACCGTCCAGATCAGCCAGAAGTCGGGTGTCGACGGCCGTCTGTTCGGCTCGGTCACCAACGCCGACATCGCCGTGGCACTGGAAGGCCAGGGCTTCAAGGTCGAGAAGGCTCAGGTTCGCCTGCCGAACGGCCCGCTGAAGATGGTGGGCGACCACCCGATCAGCGTCGCGCTGCACACCGACGTGGTGGTCGACGTGACCGTGTCGGTGCTGGGCGAGCAGGTCTGAAGACCCGCTGCAGCGGTGCCGGACCCGGCGCCGCGTGAAGCACTGCAAGCAGAAAAGGCAGGAGCCCTGGCTCCTGCCTTTTTTGTTTTCCGCTTGCGCTGGCTGGCAGATGTCCGGCTGTTGTCAGGCAAGTGTCTGGCAAATGTCCGGCGTAGTGCGTCCTCCTGCCAGCGTCCCGCCGTTATAATCCCTCCCCATGAACGCGCCCGTCGCCGACCCCCAACTCGACAACCTCAAGGTCCCGCCGCACTCCATCGAAGCCGAACAGTCGGTGCTCGGTGGCCTGCTGCTGGACAACGCCGCCTGGGACCGCATTGCGGACTTCCTTTCGGAGGCGGATTTCTACCGCTTCGACCACCGGATGATCTTCCAGAGCATCGCCCGGTTGATCTCGGCCACCAAACCGGCCGACGTGATCACGGTCTACGAAATGCTGCAGGTTGCGGGCAAGGCCGAGGAGGTGGGCGGGCTGGCGTACCTGAATTCGCTGGCGCAGAACACGCCCAGCGCGGCCAATATCCGTCGCTATGCGGAAATCGTGCGCGAGCGTGCGGTGCTGCGCAAGCTGGTTACCGTGGCCGACGACATCGCCTCGGCCGCCTTCGCGCCCAAGGGCCGCGAAGTGCGCGAGCTGCTGGACGAAGCCGAGTCCAAGGTCTTTGCGATCGCCGAGGAAGGCTCGCGTGGCCAGCAGGGCTTCCAGGAAATCCAGCCGCTGCTGACGCAGGTGGTTGAGCGTATCGACGAGTTGTACCACCGCGACAGCACCAGCGACGTGACCGGCGTGCCCACGGGCTTCGTGGACCTGGACCGGATGACCAGCGGCATGCAGGGCGGCGACCTGATCATCGTGGCGGGCCGCCCGTCGATGGGTAAGACCGCGTTCTCGCTGAACATTGGCGAGCATGTGGCGGTGGAGCAGGGCCTGCCGGTAGCGGTGTTCTCGATGGAAATGGCGGGCACGCAGCTGGCCATGCGTATGCTCGGCTCGGTCGGCCGGCTGGACCAGCACCGGCTGCGTACCGGCCGGCTGCTGGATGAAGACTGGCCGCGCCTGACGCATTCCATCCAGCGCATGAACGATGCGCAGTTGTTCATCGACGAAACCCCGGCGCTGAACCCGATGGAACTGCGGGCCCGCTCGCGCCGCCTGGCGCGGCAGTGCGGCCAGCTCGGCCTGATCATCATCGACTACCTGCAGCTGATGTCGGGCTCCGGCGGCGGTGAGAACCGCGCGACGGAAATTTCAGAAATTTCACGTTCGCTGAAGGGTCTGGCCAAGGAACTCAACTGCCCGGTGATCGCGCTGTCGCAGCTGAACCGAAGCCTGGAACAGCGCCCCAACAAGCGCCCGGTGATGTCCGATTTGCGCGAATCCGGCGCTATCGAACAGGATGCCGACGTAATCCTGTTCATCTACCGCGACGAAGTCTACAACTCGGATTCGCAGGACAAGGGCACCGCCGAAATCATTATCGGCAAGCAGCGTAACGGCCCGATCGGCACGGTGCGGCTGACCTTCCTGGGCCAGTTCACCAAGTTCGACAACTTCACCGGCGGCCCGGCCTTCTTCGACAACGACACCTGACGAAGTCAAGCCGCCTGCGAGATCGCGGCGTATACCGTCTCGTCTGTGCCAAATTGGCGGGCAATGTCCGCGTAACCCTGTAAAATATTGCGCTTTGATGACAGCCGCCTAACCGGTGGCTGTCATAACACGCGTTCGTTCAATCTGTAACACATCAGCAGCGCTACACGCGCCGCCTTAAGGAACATTCCATGTTCGGCCGATTCATGCCCACTGAGGGCAAGTTCTTCGAATATTTCAACCAGCATGCCGACTGCGCGGTGACCGCCGCCCACGAGCTCCAGGCCCTGGTCAACGACTTGCCCAACGCCGAGGCGCATGCCCGCCGCGTCCAGGCCACCGAGAAGAAGGCCGACCGGATCACGCACGACACCATCGACCTGCTGCACAAGACCTTCATCACGCCGCTGGACCGCGACGAGATCCACAAGCTCATCACGACCATGGACGACATCCTGGACCTGATGGAAGACGTGGCCGAAACCATCTCGCTGTACGACGTGACCAACCTGACCGACGAGGCGCTGCGCCTGGCCGCGATCTGCGTGCAGTGCTGCGACCAGGTCAAGATCGCGGTAGGCCTGCTCGAGGACATGGGCAACGCCAGCACCATCCTGAAGACCGCCCAGCAGATCGACCAGCTCGAGTCCGAGGCCGACCGCGTGATGCGCTCGGCCATGTCGAAGCTGTTCCGCGACGAGACCGATGTCAAGCGCCTGATCAAGCTGAAGGCCATCTACGAACAGCTCGAGACGATCACCGACAAGTGCGAGGACGTCGCCAACATCATCGAAGGCATCGTCCTGGAAAACGCCTGAGGCGGCAATCGGCATGCAGACCATTCAAATGAGCCTGTGGGTGATCGCCTTGCTGGTGGCGCTCGCGCTGCTGTTCGACTTCATGAACGGCTTCCACGACGCGGCCAACTCGATCGCCACGGTGGTGTCCACGGGCGTGCTCAAGCCGCACCATGCGGTCGCGATGGCGGCGATGTGCAACGTCGTCGCGATCTTCGTCTTTCACCTGAAGGTGGCGGCCACCGTAGGCACCGGCACCATCGATGTCGGGATCGTCGACCACTACGTCATCTTCGGCGCCCTGGTCGGGGCGATCGCCTGGAACGTCATTACCTGGTACTACGGCATCCCGTCGTCGTCGTCGCACGCACTGATCGGCGGGCTGGTGGGCGCGGCGGTGGCCAAGGCCGGCACCGGTGCGCTGGTCGGCAGCGGCCTGCTGAAGACCGTGGCCTTTATCCTGATCTCGCCGTTCCTGGGCTTCCTGCTGGGCTCGATCATGATGGTGATGGTGGGCTGGACCTTCTTCCGCACTCCGCCGTCGCGTGTAGACCGCTGGTTCCGCCGGCTGCAGCTGGTGTCGGCCTCGCTGTACAGCCTGGGCCATGGCGGCAATGACGCGCAGAAGACCATCGGCATCATCTGGATGCTGCTGATCGCCAGTGGCCACGTGATGGCTGGCGGCCAGCCGCCGACCTGGGTGATCGTGAGCTGCTACGTGGCCATCGGCATGGGCACGCTGTTCGGCGGCTGGCGCATCGTGCGCACCATGGGACAGAAGATCACCAAGCTCAAGCCGGTGGGCGGCTTCTGTGCCGAGACCGGCGGGGCGCTGACGCTGTTCTTTGCCTCGGCGCTGGGCGTGCCGGTGTCGACCACGCATACGATCACAGGGGCCATCGTCGGCGTCGGTTCTGCGCAGAAGATGTCCGCGGTGCGCTGGGGCGTGGCTGGCAATATCGTGTGGGCCTGGGTGTTGACGATTCCGGCATCGGCCTTCATGGCGGCGATCGCATGGTGGATCGGGCGCCATATCCTGTAACGCGGGATTGTGCGGTCATGCAAAAAGCCAGGCAGCTGCCTGGCTTTTTGTTTGCCCGCGTGCCGGGCGCTCAGCGGTTGGCGAAGGCGGCGATGGGGTCGTCGTCGTCAGGCAGTGGGGCCGGTTCTGGTACCAGCGGGGCCGGCGCAGGGACTGGTGTAGCTGGCGGGGGCAGGTTGATCGCGCCGGAAACCACCCGCCGTGCGCCGTTGTAGCGCGAGGCCCAGTAGGGCTTGCCCATGTCCTCCAGCCGCACGGTGCCGCCAGACGACGGCGCATGGACAAAGCGGTTCTGGCCGACGTAGATGCCGACGTGCGAGTTGGCGCGTCCGGTGGTGTTGAAGAACACCAGATCGCCTGAAGCGACTTCGCTGCGGTCGAGCGTGCTGCCGCGGGTCCCCATGGCTTCGGTGGTGCGCGGCAGGTTCACGCTGGCGGCACGGGATACCACATAGCGCACCAGTCCACTGCAGTCGAAGCCGGAATCCGGCGTGTTGCCGCCATAGCGGTAAGGCGTGCCGACCAGCGACATCGCCTGGATCGAGATTTCTTCCAGCCCGGCACTCGGATCGACCATGGGCTTGCCGGGCGTGCGTGGCAAGCTGCCATAGCGAGAGGGAGGGGAACTGGCGCACGCTGCCAGCAGCAGCGCGGTGGCGCAGAGCAGCGGCAGGCCGGCCCGGGCAAGCAGGCGTGGCGGTGCGGGAGGATGGGAAGAACTATGGGTACGGCGCAATGGCATCCTTGGATTCCGGTCGCCGGCCTGCCGGCGCACCGGAAACCTTGCCACTACCAGCGTAGCTGGGCGTTGCGCGTACCGGTGCTGACCTTGATCGACTTGGCCTGGCCCTTGTAACTGGCTTCGATATTGTAGCTGCCTTCTGGCGCACGTATCAGGCAGCGGGGGCCGGCGGCGCGGAAGGTTGCGACCTCCTGTTCGTCGCGTACCAGCTTGACGGCAACATCGGACAGGAACTCGCCCGCGGTGCCCTGGGTGAACAGGATGCCGATATTGAAATCCTTCTCGCGCGCGGCAAGCGCCTGGCGCTCGTCTTCGGCGACACCGCCGCAGACATAGCTCACCGGGCCCATGGTGCGGATCACCAGGTCGTCAGCCGCGGCGCGCGCAGGGCGCGGGCTGCCGGCCAGTGCCATGGCTGCGGCAATCAGCGCGGCCAGGCGGAGATGCTGTTGGTTCATCGACGCCTCCAGTGGGGTGCGGGACAACAAGCGCATGTGCGGACATCATAGCCGCAATGCGCTTGCCATTCACGACAACGGGCCGGCGCACCCGCCCGCAAGGGGTAGGCGCGCCGGCCCGCTGCCCGCGTCAGAGTACGTCGCCGGCGTGGTCCGCCAGGCGCGAGCGCTCGCCGCGCGCCAGCGTGATATGCCCGCTGTGGCTCCAGCCCTTGAAGCGGTCCACCACGTAGGTCAGGCCAGACGAGCCCTCGGTCAGGTACGGCGTGTCGATCTGCGCGATATTGCCCAGGCAGATGATCTTGGTGCCGGGGCCCGCTCGCGTCACCAGCGTCTTCATCTGCTTGGGCGTCAGGTTCTGCGCCTCGTCGATGATGACGAACTTGTTGACGAAGGTGCGGCCGCGCATGAAGTTCATGCTCTTGACCTTGATGCGCGAGCGGATCAGCTCCTGCGTGGCCGCGCGGCCCCAGTCGCCGGCGCTGTCGTCGCTCTTCTGCAGCACTTCCAGGTTGTCGTCGAAGGCGCCCATCCACGGCTGCATCTTCTCTTCCTCGGTGCCGGGCAGGAAGCCGATGTCCTCGCCGACCGGCACGGTGGCGCGAGTGACGATGATCTCGTTGTAGAGCTTCTGGTCGAGCACCTGCTCCAGCCCCGCTGCCAGCGCCAGCAGCGTCTTGCCGGTACCGGCCTGGCCCAGCAGCGTGACGAAGTCGATGTCCGGATTCATCAGCAGGTTGAGCGCGAAGTTCTGCTCGCGGTTGCGCGCGGTCACGCTCCACACGTTGTTCTTGTGGTGCGTGTAGTCCTTGAGCGTCTGCAGCAGCGCGGTCTTGCCATTGATTTCCTTGACCTGCGCGTACAGCGGCAGGCTGCCGTCGACCGGTTCCAGGTAGACGAACTGGTTGACCAGGAAGGACGGCACCAGCGGCCCGGTCAGGCGATAGAACATTGCGCCGGACTTGGGATCCTGCCAGCTTTCCACGCCCTTGCCGTGCTTGGCCCAGAAGTCGCCGGGCAACTGCATGACGCCGGCGTAGAGCAGGTCCTTGTCTTCCAGGACCTGGTCGTTGTAGTAGTCCTCAGCCGGCAGCCCCAGTGCGCGCGCCTTGATGCGCATGTTGATGTCTTTGGACACCAGCACGACCTGGCGCTCGGGGTACTGCTGCTGCAGCGCGCTGACCACGCCCAGGATCTGGTTGTCGGCCTTGCCTTGCGGCAGGCCCTCGGGCAGCTTGATGTCGTTCAGTCGCGTCTGGAAGAACAGCTTGCCCTGCGCGTCGCGGTTGCCGAGTTTTTCCAGCGGCAAGCCTTCGTCGAGTACGCCGTCGGTGCCGCCCACCAGCGAATCGAGCGTGCGGCTGACCATGCGCGCGTTGCGCGCGACTTCGCTCATGCCCTTCTTGTGGTTGTCCAGTTCTTCGAGCGTCATCATCGGCAGATAGATGTCGTGTTCCTCGAAGCGGAAGAGCGAGCTCGGGTCGTGCATCAGCACGTTGGTGTCGAGCACGAACAGCTTGCTCGGGCCTTCGGCCTTGCGCGCGCGGCGCGAGGTGCCGGCCACGGGCTTGACCAGGCTGACCGGCGGGGCGTTGACCGTCGGTGCCGGCCCTGCCGGGGTTTCGGTGCTGCGGGCGCGGGTGCCACCGGCGGCGCGTGCCTTCACGGCAGGCTGCTTGGCCTCGCCGGTTTCCAGCAATGCCACGCGCTCGAGTGCCGGCACAGGTTTCTTGGCCTGTGTAGCGGACTTGGCCTTGGGCACCGCGGAGACCGGAGCGAATTCACTCGGATCCAGCAATTGGGCAGGCTTGGCGGGCATGGTAGGCAGCGGCATGCTTGGCTTTCCTTTCAGGGGGACGAGAGAGGGGCGAAAGCGTCCGTGCCGCGACGCGCGGCGGCGTCGTGGCCAGGGGCCGGGGCATGCATGCGCGAGGCACCCGGCGCGGACAGGCATGAGTGCAAACAAAAAAGCCGCCATGCCTGCATAACAGGGTTGGCGGCTTCTTTGCGGACCGGCGACACGGCAGGTCCGCGACCGGCCTGTGGCGCGAACCGCCTGGGCCGGGAAGTCGAATCAGCGTGGCATCCGGAATCTGAACTCATTACGGGCCAATGTATCCGAAGGTCCCGGGTTTGGCAATTGGGTTTGCCAACCCTTTGCGGCGCCGGCTGTACGCGGAGTGCACGCACGCAATAGCTCAGATGGCGCGCACCAGTTCCAGGATTTCGTCGACATGGTTCGGCACCTTGATGCCGCGCAGCTCGTGCCGCAGGATGCCCTTGCCGTCGATGACAAAGGTGCTGCGCTCGATGCCCCGATGCTCCTTGCCATAAAGCTTTTTCATCTTGATGACATCGAACAGTGAACACACCGCTTCGTCGGCGTCGGAGATCAGTTCGAACGGAAGCTCGAGCTTGGCCTTGAAGTTTTCGTGCGAGCGGATGCTGTCGCGAGAGAGGCCGAACACCTGCACGCCGGCCTTGATGAAGTCATCGTACTGGTCGCGGAAGTTCATGGCCTCCGTGGTGCAACCCGGCGTGTTGTCCTTCGGGTAGAAGTACAGCACCACCGTCTTGCCGCGGAAGTCGGCAAGGCGGAAGGTGGCGTCGCCTGTCATCGGCGCGCTGAAGTCGGGTACGGCCTTGTTGAGACTGATCGTCATTCTTGTGGCTCCTGGGCAAGGGGCAGGGAGATTCGGGAAGGGGGTGCTGCCACCGTAGCGGGAGCAGATTGGGGCGGGCACCCGGACTTCAAGCGTGGCGTGGGCTCAACTTTGCGTGGGCGCCACGGGGGCCCGCTTCGGCGTCAGGCAGCGTCGGCAGCCGGTTCGAGCAGCAGCACCGCGGCCACCTTGCGGCCCTCGGCCATCAGGATGTTGTAGGTGCGGCAGGCGGCCTGTATGTCCATGGCATCGACGCCCACATGGCGGCGCGATAGCGACGCAGTCAGGCGCGGATGCGGGAAGCGCAGCCGGGAGCCTGTCCCGAGCAGCACCACTTCGGGCCCGAGTTCGGCCAGTTGCTCGAAATGAGCGGGCTCCAGGTCTTCGAAGCGGCTCACCGGCCAGGGCCGGATCTCGCCTTCGGGCATGACCAGGATCGAGGTGGTGTGGCGGACGAGGTTGATCTCGATGTAGTCAGGCCCATAGGCCGTGACGGTATTCAGCGACGGGGTCTGGTCGGCGTGGAGTTTCACTTGGAGGCCTCTGCGGCGGCCGCCGCGGATTGTCTGGCCGGCCCGTGGGGCGGATGGCCGGCAGCGCGGGCGGTCGTGGTGTGACGGGCAGGACAGGCGCAGGGTCGGGCCATGGCCCGCGGTCGATTGCCGTACGCGCCGCTGGCGTACGCTGCAATGCAAGAATCCCTGCCGAAGTCTGTCATAATCCGATAAATTATAGCTTTTGCCTCCCTGTTTGCCACGCCCGTGCCACACCCGCGTTGCATTGCAGCGGACGGCGCCTCCGCGTTCGTTCAGATTTAGCCAGATGCTCTGCCCGGTGCCGCCGACGCGGCACACTATCCCTGCCCGACAGCCTGCCCCGACATCGCCGTGAAACCCATCCAGAAATCCAACAAACTCAATAACGTTTGCTACGACATCCGCGGTCCGGTGCTGGAAAAGGCCAAGCAGATGGAGGAAGAAGGGCACAAGATCATCAAGCTGAATATCGGCAACCTGGCCGTTTTCGGTTTTGACGCGCCGGAAGAGATTCAGCAGGACATGATGCGAAACCTGCCGAATTCGGCAGGTTATTCTGATTCCAAGGGTATTTTCGCCGCGCGTAAGGCGATCATGCACTATACCCAGCAAAAAAATATCGAAGGCGTTGGCCTGGACGATATTTATGTTGGCAACGGCGCCTCCGAACTGATCGTGATGGCGGTCAACGCTCTGCTCAACACCGGCGATGAGGTGCTGGTGCCGGCGCCTGACTACCCGCTGTGGACCGCCGCGGTCAGCCTGTCGGGCGGCACGCCGGTGCACTATATCTGCGACGAGGCCAACGACTGGATGCCGGATCCAGCCGATATCCGTGCCCGCATCACGCCGCATACCAAGGCCATCGTCATCATCAACCCGAACAACCCCACCGGGGCACTGTATTCGGACGAACTGCTGCTCGAAATCGTTTCCATCGCGCGCGAGCACGGCCTGATCATTTTCGCCGACGAGATCTACGACAAGGTCCTGTACGACGGCGTCACCCACACCTCGATCGCGTCGCTGTCGACCGACGTGCTGACGGTGACCTTCAACGGCCTGTCCAAGAACTACCGCTCGTGCGGCTACCGCGCCGGCTGGATGGTGGTGTCGGGCGACAAGCGCCCGGCCATCGACTACATCGAAGGCCTGAACATGCTGTCGTCGATGCGCCTGTGCGCCAACGTGCCGGGCCAGTGGGCGATCCAGACCGCGCTGGGCGGCTACCAGAGCATCAACGACCTGGTCGCGGAAGGCGGGCGCCTGCGCCGCCAGCGCGACCTGGCCTATGAACTGATCACCGCGATTCCGGGCGTGACCTGCGTCAAGCCCAAGGCGGCGCTGTACCTGTTCCCGAAGCTGGACCTGTCGATGTATCCGGTGCAGGACGACCAGGAGTTCATTTACGAACTGCTGCAGGAGTCCAAGGTGCTGCTGGTGCAAGGCTCCGGCTTCAACTGGGCCAAGCCCGACCATTTCCGCATCGTGTTCCTGCCGCATGAGGAAGACCTGCGCGAGGCCATCAACCGCATCGCGCGTTTCCTCGAGGCGTACCGGAAACGCCACGGCAAGGCAGCGGCCTGATTTCGCGGGCCGCGCCGCAACCCATCCTTAGCAACTCAGAAGATTGTCCATGAACCCCATCAAAGTTGGCCTGCTCGGCATCGGTACCGTCGGTAGCGGCACGTTCAACGTGCTCAAGCGCAATCAGGAAGAAATTCGTCGCCGCGCCGGCCGCGGCATCGAGATTGCCGTGGTGGCCGATCTCAACACCGAACGCGCGCGCGAACTGACCAACGGGGAAGTGGAGATCGTCAGCGATGCGCACCAGGTGGTGACGCGCCCCGACATCGACATCGTCATCGAGCTGATCGGCGGCTACGGCGTGGCCCGCGAACTGGTGCTCAAGGCGATCGAGAACGGCAAGCACGTGGTCACCGCCAACAAGGCGCTGCTGGCCGTGCATGGCAACGAGATCTTCGAAGCCGCGCGCAAGAAGGGCGTGATCGTGGCCTTCGAAGCCGCGGTCGCCGGCGGCATCCCCATCATCAAGGCGCTGCGCGAAGGCCTGACCGCCAACCGCATCCAGTGGATCGCCGGCATCATCAACGGCACCACCAACTTCATCCTGTCGGAGATGCGTGACAAGGGCCTGGATTTCGACGTGGTCCTGAAGGAAGCGCAGCAACTGGGCTACGCCGAGGCCGATCCCACGTTTGACATCGAGGGCGTCGATGCCGCGCACAAGGTCACGCTGATGAGCGCGATCGCGTTCGGCATGCCGGTGCAGTTCGACCGCGCGCACGTGGAAGGCATCACCAGGCTGTCCGCCACCGACATCAAGTACGCCGAGGAACTGGGCTACCGCATCAAGCTGCTCGGCATCACCCGCCGCCGCGACGACGGCGTGGAGCTGCGCGTGCATCCGACCCTGGTACCCTCCGCCCGCCTGATCGCCAACGTTGAAGGCGCAATGAACGCCGTGCTGGTGCAGGGCGACGCCGTGGGCGCGACGCTGTACTACGGCAAGGGCGCCGGCGCCGAGCCGACCGCTTCGGCCGTGATCGCCGACCTGGTCGACGTGACCCGCCTGCACACCGCCGACCCGAACCACCGCGTGCCGCACCTGGCGTTCCAGCCGGACGAGCTGTCGAGCGTGCCGGTGCTGCCGATCGAAGAGATCAACAGTTCGTACTACCTGCGCATGCGCGTGGCCGACGAGACCGGTGTGCTGGCCGAGATCACCCGCATCCTGGCCGAGGGCGGCATCTCGATCGACGCCATGCTGCAAAAGGAATCGCGCGAAGGCGAGCCGCAGACCGACATCATCATCCTGACGCACATCACGCGCGAGAAGCACGTCAACGCCGCCATCGCCAAGATCGAGGCGCTGCCGACCGTACTGTCCGCCGTGACGCGCCTGCGCATGGAAGAACTGAATTAAGCGCAGCCACAGCATAGCCACAGCATAGCCACAGCAGAGCCACATGAAATACCAGTCGACCCGCGGCCATGACATGCCGCAATCGTTCTCCGAGATCCTGCTCGGCGGTCTGGCCCCGGATGGCGGCCTGTATCTGCCGAAGCAGTATCCGCAAGTCACGGCCGACGAGCTGGAGGCCTGGCGCAAGCTGCCGTACGCCGACCTGGCCTACGAGATCCTGCGCAAGTTCTGCGATGATATTCCCGCCGAGGATCTGCGCGCGCTGACGCGCAAGACCTATACCGCCGAGGTGTACTGCAATGCGCGCGAAGGCGATAACACCGCCGACATCACGCCGCTGCGCACGCTGGGCGAGGAAGGCGGCACCAGGCTGCAACTGCTGGGCCTGTCCAACGGCCCGACGCTGGCCTTCAAGGACATGGCGATGCAGTTGCTCGGCAACCTGTTCGAGTACGCGCTCGCCCGTGCCGGCCAGGAGTTGAACATCCTGGGCGCCACCTCCGGCGACACCGGCAGCGCCGCCGAGTACGCGATGCGCGGCAAGCGCGGCATCCGCGTATTCATGCTGAGCCCGCACCGCAAGATGAGCGCGTTCCAGACCGCGCAGATGTTCAGCCTGCAGGATCCGAACATCTTCAACCTTGCCATCGAAGGCGTGTTCGACGACGCCCAGGACATTGTCAAGGCCGTCTCCAACGACCACGATTTCAAGGCCCGCCAGAAGATCGGCACGGTCAACTCGATCAACTGGGCGCGCGTGGTGGCCCAGGTGGTGTACTACTTCAAGGGCTGGCTGCTCGCCACCGATGGCCCGGGCCAGAAGGTCTCGTTCTGCGTTCCGTCGGGCAACTTCGGCAACGTCTGCGCCGGCCATATCGCGCGCATGATGGGCCTGCCGATCGACAAGCTGGTGGTTGCCACCAACGAGAACGACGTGCTCGACGAGTTCTTCCGCACTGGCGCTTACCGTGTGCGCAAGTCGGCCGAGACGTACCACACCTCCAGCCCGAGCATGGACATCTCCAAGGCCTCGAACTTCGAGCGCTTTGTGTTTGACCTGCTGGGCCAGGACGCCGGCAAGCTGGCGGCGCTGTTCCGCGACGTGGAAGAGCAGGGCGGCTTCGACCTGTCGGGCACGCCGGAATTCGACCGCATCCGCGAGTTCGGCTTTGTCTCGGGGCGCAGCACGCACGAGGACCGGGTGGCGACCATCCGCGACCTGTCGTCGCGCTATGGCATCACCATCGATACCCACACCGCCGATGGCGTCAAGGTGGCGCGCGAGCATCTCAGCGCCGGCGTGCCGATGGTGGTGCTGGAAACCGCGCTGCCGGCCAAGTTCGCCGACACCATCCGCGAGGCGCTTGGGCATGAGCCGGAGCGTCCGGCCAAGTTCGAAGGCATCGAGAGCCTGCCGCAGCGCTTTGAAGTGATGCCGGCCGACGCGGCCAAGGTGAAGGCCTATATCGCCGGCCACACCGGCCTGTAAGCACGCTGGCGCCATGGGCACGCTGCGGCACCGCCGCGTGCCGTGTCCGCGCCAACTCGCTACAATCAGGCTGCGGGCCCGATCCTCGGCCCCCGGATTGCTTTCCCCATCATAGGCGGATGGCAATGCGCGGGCCGTTTCTTTTTGGTCAACCCGCATGGGCCAACCCTTCCTGCACATCGCACCATGACCCAAGCCGCAGCACCTTCCCGTCCTCCGATGCTGACCATGGCCCAGGCGCTCGACGCGCTGCTGTCCGCCGCGCGCCCGCTGGCGCAGGTGGAGCAGCTCGACACGCTAGACGCCAACGGCCGCGTGCTGGCCGCGCCCGTGACCAGCACGCTGCGCGTGCCGCCGGCGGACAACACCTCGATGGATGGCTACGCCATGCGTGCCGCCGACGTCCCGGCAGCGGGCGCGCGGCTGCGCGTGTCGCAGCGTATTCCGGCGGGGCACGTCGGCACCGAACTGCAGCCCGGCACCGCCGCGCGCATCTTTACCGGCGGCCTGATTCCGCCGGGTGCCGACGCCGTCGTGATGCAGGAGCAATGCACGGCTGAAGGCGAGGATGTGATCGTCAACCACGTGCCGCAATCCGGTGAATGGATCCGGCGTGCAGGTGAGGATATCGAGGCCGGCAGCGTGATCTTGCCGGCCGGCACGCGGCTGACGCCGCAGGCGCTGGGGCTCGCCGCGTCGGTCGGCCAGGCAAAGCTCGACGTGGTGCGACGTGTGCGCGTCGCGGTGTTTTTCACCGGCGACGAACTGGCGATGCCGGGCGAGCCGCTCAAGCCGGGTGCAATCTACAACTCCAATCGCTTCACGCTGCGCGGCCTGCTGGAAAACCTGGGCTGCGAGGTCAGCGACTTCGGCATCGTGCCCGATACGCTGGCGGCGACGCGCGAAACGCTGCGCCGCGCGGCTCAGGGCCACGACCTGATCATTACTTCGGGCGGCGTGTCGGTCGGCGAGGAAGACCATATCAAGCCCGCGGTCGAGGCCGAAGGCCGGCTCGACATGTGGCAGATCGCGATCAAGCCGGGCAAGCCGCTGGCCTTCGGCCAGGTCACCAGCGCGAGCGCCGAGCCGGCGTTCTTCCTGGGTTTGCCGGGCAACCCGGTGTCGAGCTTCGTCACCTTCCTGCTGTTCGTACGACCGTTCATCCTGCGCCAGCAGGGCGTGACCGACGTGGCGCCGCGCCGGCTGCCGCTGCGCGCCGATTTTGAGCTGAACAAGGGTGACCGCCGCAATGAGTTCCTGCGTGCGCGCATCAACGCCGAGGGCGGGCTGGACCTGTTCCCCAACCAGAGTTCCGGCGTGCTCACTTCCACGGTATGGGGCGACGGGCTGATCGACAACCCGCCCAACCAGGCCATCGCGCGCGGCGATACCGTGCAATTCATCCCGTTTGACGGCCTGCTCGTGTAGCCGGCCCGCAATACCCCGTCAGTAAAGTCAGTAAAGTCAGTACAAAGAGGCAGTCATGACCATCGAACTACGATTCTTCGCCAGCGTGCGCGAACAACTCGGCGTGGCCGAGGAGCGCGCCGAGGTGCCGGCCGAGGTGCGCACCGTGGGCGAACTGCGCCAGTGGCTGCGCCAGCGCGGTGGGGCCTGGGCCGAGACCCTGGCCGAAGGCCGCGCGCTGCGCATGGCCGTCGACCACGCGGTGGCGCGCCCTGATACGGCGATCACCGATGGCTGTGAGGTTGCCTTCTTCCCGCCCGTTACCGGAGGCTGAGATGAGCGTCAGGGTTCAGCGCGAGGATTTCGACCTGGGCGCCGAGGTGGCGGCACTGCGCGCGGACAACCCGCAGGTCGGCGCGGTGGCCAGCTTTATCGGCACCGTGCGCGATGTCAGCGAGGGCAGCGCCGTCAGCGCGATGGAGCTGGAGCACTACCCGGGCATGACCGAGAAGGCGCTGGCGCAGATCGAAGCGGCGGCGTGCGCGCGCTGGGAACTGCTGGGCGTCACCATCATCCACCGCGTCGGCCCGATGCTGCCGCTTGATCAGATCGTGCTGGTGGCGGTTGCCTCGAAACATCGCGGCAATGCGTTCGCGGCTTGCGAATTCATCATGGACTACCTCAAGTCCGAAGCGCCGTTCTGGAAGAAGGAAGAAACGCCGGAAGGCGCGCGCTGGGTCGATGCGCGCGTGACCGATGAAGACGCGCTGAAGCGTTGGGGCATTGCGTCGATCAACGCCAGCGGCGAGGTCAGCGAGGACAAGCCCTGATGGGTCCGATGGGGTTTGTTGCCGTCGGCGTCGGCGCCGCGGCGGGGGCATGGCTGCGCTGGGGCTTCTCGGTGCTGTGGAATGCGCTCAACCCCGCGCTGCCGTACGGCACGCTGGCTGCCAACCTGCTGGGCGGCTACCTGATCGGGCTGGCCGTCGGCTTTTTCGATACCCACGCCGGCCTGCCGCCGGAATGGCGCCTGCTGGCAATCACCGGTTTCCTCGGCGGCCTGACCACGTTCTCGACCTTTTCCAGCGAGGTGATCGCCAACCTGCTTGCCGGCGATTACGGCTGGGCAGCGATGCACCTGCTGCTGCACCTGGGCGGCTCGCTGCTGCTGACCGCGCTGGGGCTCTGGACTTACCGCGTGCTGGCCTGATCCACAAGCGCGCGCAGCGCGGCATTGAATGCCTGCGGCTGCTCCATGTGCGGACTGTGGCCGGCGTCGGCGACCACGCTCAGGCCCGCGCCGGGCTGCAAGGCGCGGGTGGCGATGCCTACCGCCGGCGCATATAGCCGGCTGGCCTCGCCATACAGGTGGAACAGCGGCAGGCGCGCGGCGCGCAACGTGTCGCGGAAATCCTGCCTTGCCATGTCTTCCCATAGCGATGCCAGCGTGGCGGCCTCGCAGCTCTCTGCCATCCGTGCAATGCGCCGCATCGCCGCGCCGTCCGGGCGCCGTCCTGCCGCCCACAATCCCAATGCCACCGATGGCGCCAGCCGCGGCCAGTCGGCACGGATGCGTGCCGCCATCTGCCTCGCAAGGTCCATGTCGTAATGGCCATGCAGGCCGTGCGGCCATTGCCGGTCGGTGACCAGCCGTGGCGTCATGTCGATGCTGCCGACCGCCGCCAGTGGACAACCCGGATGGTCACGCAGCAGCGTCCATGCCACCATCGCGCCCATCGACCAGCCCACCACGACCACATCGGCCAGTCCAAGGTGGCCGACCAGTGCCGCGGCATCGCGGGCGAGCGCTGCGATAGTGGTGCCGGTGCCGTGCCTCGACAGTCCGTGGCCGGCATGGTCGGGCGCAATCACCCGGAACCCCGCCTGCACCAGCGCGCGCTGGCCGTCGAAGGCTTCGCCGTTGACGGACCAGCCGTGCAGTAGCAGCAGCGGCCGGCCTTCGCCGGCTTCGCGCCAGCCCGGCAAGGGGCCATGCGCCGGATGGGTGGCAAAGGGCGGGGCGGCGGCACTGACACAAGCCGAATCGGGAGCGTCCAACGGCGTGTCTCTCCAGGCAGAGGGTGGGAAGCGATGCAACGGAGGGCAGGGTGCCCCTCTATTGACATCCATGCCGGTCAATTTATACGATGAAACATGAATCAGATATCAGGTTTTGCCTGCATATCGGTTTCCGGGGTGGCGGCAGGCGCGAGGAGGTGCCTGCGGCGTGACCCGAAGCGGCTGGCATTCCAATGACAAGGCGCTCAGCGCCACCGGAGACAAGATGTCCCAGACCGAGACTGGCGAAGTCGGCGAAGCCCGCGAAACACACGACATGGCCCACGCCGGCGGCATGTGCCCGCCCAAGACCGCGCGGGGGCAGAAGACCCGCGCGGCACTGCTGCGCGCCGCGGAGAAAGTGTTCGGCGAGAAGGGCTACTACGCCGCTTCGATCTCCGAGATCACGCAGGAAGCCAAGGTCGCCATGGGCACCTTCTACCTGTACTTCAAGGACAAGGAAGACATTTTCCGCGCGCTGGTCAGCCATATGCTGGAACTGGTGCGCGCCCACCTGCGCAAGCACGTGGCCAATGCCGCCAGCCAGATGGAGGCCGAGCGGCTGGGCCTGAAGGCCTTTCTCTCATTCGTTTCGCGCCACAAGAACCTGTACCGCATCGTGCTGGACTCATATTCGGTGGACGAGACCATCTACAGCAGCTATTTCCAGGTCTTTGCCGAGCTCTACAGCCGGCGGCTGGAGCGCGCCGAAGAGCAGGGCGAGATCGTCCCCGGCGATGCCGAGGTGCGCGCCTGGTGCCTGATCGGCATCAGCAACTTCCTCGGCATGCGCTATGCGCGCTGGAAGCGTCCGGCCTCCATGGAGAAGGTGGTCGATACCGCCTTCGACCTGATCGCCCACGGCCTGCAGCCGCGATGATCATGGCTGCGATGACCATGGCCGAAAATCCGCTGGTCTTGCTCGAACGCAGGGACGGCGTGGCGCTGCTGCGCCTGAACCGGCCACAGCGGCATAACAGTCTCGTGCCGGCCCTGCTGGAAGCCCTGCTGGGCGCGCTGGACGAGATCGAGGCCGACACGTCGGTCCGCGCCGTGGTGCTGACGCATGCCGGGCGCAATTTCTCGACCGGTGGCGACGTGGCGGCCTTCGCGGCGCAAGGCGATGGCATTGCCGCTTACGCCAGCGAGCTGCTCGCGCTGCTGAACCGTTCGATCCTGCGTCTCGCGGCGCTGCGCTGCCCGGTAGTGGCGGCCGTCGAGGGCTGGCTGACCGGCGGTTCGCTCGGGCTGGTGCTGGCGTGCGACATGGCCGTACTGGCGCAGGATGCGCGCATCGCCCCGTTCTACACGGTGGTGGGCTTCAGCCCGGATGGCGGCTGGACGGCGATGCTGCCGCAGCTGGCCGGTCCGGCACGGGCGCGTGGCTGGCAATTGAACAACACGGTCGTCGCGGCGCCGGATGCCGTCGCGCACGGGCTGGCCTTCGCGCTGTCGGCACCCGGTGCGGCAGAGGCCGAGGCGATCGCGCTGGCGCGCGGCGTGGCGGACAAGGTTCCCGGCAGCGTGGCGCGTACCCGCGCGCTGCTGCGCTGGGACGCCGAAGCGCTGGCAGGGGGCCTGGAGCGCGAGCGCGCCGCCTTCGTCGCGCAGATTGCCAGCGCGGAGACCGCCGACGGCATGCGCCGCTTTCTTGCCGGGCAAACGCGAGAGTAGCCGGGCAGCAGACATTCCACGCAGTTGCAGCAGGTTCCAGCCCTTCCGACGCAAAAAGAAACCGAACACAGGAGACAGCCATGCAAAGCAACCCCTTCGCAGTACGCGCCCTGGTCATGGCCGCCGGCCTTCTGGCCACCGGCGCCGCACTGGCCAAGGACATCCGCATCGCCCACGTCTACGACAAGACCGGCGCGCTGGAAGCGTATGCCAAGCAGACCCAGACCGGCCTGCTGATGGGCCTGGAATACGCCACCAACGGCACTATGACCGTCAACGGCAACAAGCTGGTGGTGATCGAAAAGGATACGCAGGGCAAGCCTGACGTGGCCAAGGCGCAGCTTGCTGCCGCCTACAGCGATGACCGCGCCGATATCGCCGTCGGCCCGACCTCGTCCGGCACCGCGCTGGCGATGCTGTCGGTGGCGGAGGAATACAAGAAGGTGCTGCTGGTCGAGCCCGCCGTCGCCGACTCGATCACCGGCGACAAGTGGAACCGCTATATCTTCCGCACCGGCCGCAATTCGTCGCAGGACGCGATCTCCAACGCCGTGGCGCTGGACAAGCCTGGCGTGACCATCGCCACGCTGGCGCAGGACTATGCGTTCGGCCGTGACGGCGTGAAGGCGTTCAAGGGGGCGCTCAAGAATGCCAGGATCGTCCATGAGGAATACCTGCCCACCAGCACGACGGACTTCACTGCCGGCGCGCAGCGCTTGTTCGATGCGCTCAAGGACAAGCCCGGCCGCAAGGTGATCTTCATCATCTGGGCCGGTGCCGGCAACCCGTTCAAGATCGCCGATCTCGATCCCAAGCGCTACGGCATCGAGATCGCCACCGGCGGCAACATCCTGCCGGCGATGACCAGCTACAAGAATTTCCCGGGCATGGAGGGCGCCACGTACTACTACTTCGGCATCCCCAAGAACAAGGCCAACGAATGGCTGGTGTCGAACCACTACAGCAAGTTCAAGGCGCCGCCCGATTTCTTCACTGCCGGCGGCATGACCGCGGGCATCGCGCTGGTCGAGGCCCTGAAGAAGACCAACGGCGACACCGGCACCGACAAGCTGATCATGGCGATGGAAGGCATGTCGTTCGAGACGCCCAAGGGCAAGATGACCTTCCGCAAGGAAGACCACCAGGCGATGCAGTCGATGTACCACTTCAAGATCAAGGTGGATCCGGCCTTTGCCTGGGGCGTTCCTGAGCTCGTGCGCGAGATCAAGCCCGAAGAAATGAACGTGCCCGTGCGCAACCAACGCTGATGAACGCGCCAGCCTCTTCCGCCCGCGCTGCGGGCCTGCCGGCGTCGCAGTCGCCCGCGGCCCAGCGCGGCACGGCCGCGGCGGCCGGCGTCCGGCCGCTGCTGGAGACGCGCGACCTGACCATCCGCTTTGGCGGCCATGTCGCGGTCAATGCGGTGTCGTGCGCGTTCCGGCCGGGCGAGCTGACCTGCATCGTCGGCCCGAACGGCGCCGGCAAGACCACGTACTTCAACCTGGTCTCGGGGCAGTTGCCGCCCACTGCCGGGCAGATCCTGCTCGACGGCGAGGACGTGACGCGCCTGCCGGTGTCGCAGAAGACCCGGCGTGGCATCGGCCGGGCCTTTCAGCTGACCAGCCTGTTCCCGCAGCTGTCCGTGCTGGAGAACGTGCGGCTGGCGGTGCAGGCGCGGCAGCAGCGCGGCATCGACCTGTTCTCGCTGTGGACCAGCCACCGCGACGTGCGCGCGCAGGCGCTGGCGATCCTGGAGCGCGTGGCGCTGGCAGGCAAGCAGCACCTGACGGTGGCGTCGCTGCCGCATGGCGACCAGCGCAAGCTGGAAGTCGGCATCCTGCTGGCGCTGCAGCCGCGCGTGTTCATGTTCGACGAACCCACCGCGGGCATGAGCGTGGACGAGGTGCCGGTGATCCTGGACCTGATCCGCGAGATCCGCCAGGACCGCAGCAAGACCGTGCTGCTGGTCGAGCACAAGATGGACGTGGTGCGCTCGCTGGCCGACCGCATCATCGTGCTGCACAACGGCACGCTCGTGGCTGACGGCGACCCCGCCGAGGTGATCGCGTCGCCGGTAGTGCAGCAGGCTTACCTGGGCATGGCGGAGGAAGAGAAGGAGGGCGGCAACCATGGCTGACGCGCAACACGCCACGCCTATCCTGCGGCTGCAGGGCGTGCAGACCCATATCGGCCCGTACCACATCCTGCACGGCGTCAGCTTCGACGTGCCGCGCGGCGGCGTGACCATGCTGCTGGGACGCAATGGCGCCGGCAAGACTACGACGCTGCGCACCATCATGGGTTTGTGGCAGGCGAGCGCGGGCACGGTGACCTTCGACGGCACGGACATCACTCGCCACAGCACGCCGTCGATCGCGCAGGCGGGCATTGCCTACGTGCCGGAGAACATGAGCGTGTTCTCCGACCTCACGGTGGCCGAGAACATGCGCCTGGCCGCGCGCAACGGCGCCATCGACGAACGGCGGCTGGACTGGGTGTTCCGCATGTTCCCGGCGCTGAAGACGTTCTGGCACCAGCGCGCCGGCGTGCTGTCGGGCGGGCAGAAGCAGATGCTGTCGGTGGCGCGCGCCATCATCGAGCCGCGCAAGCTGCTGATCGTTGACGAGCCCACCAAGGGGCTGGCACCCGCGATCATCCAGAACATGATCCACGTATTCCGCGAGCTGAAGCAGACCGACGTGTCGATCCTGCTGGTGGAGCAGAACTTCAACATGGCGAAATCGGTGGGGGATACGGTGGCGGTGATGGATGACGGGCGCACCGTGCATGCGGGGACAATGGCGGCGCTGGCGGGCGATGAGGCGCTGCAGCAGCAACTGCTGGGGCTGTCGCTGGCAGCGCACCAGTAACGCGGGACGAGACCAATGACCACTTCTACGACCTTGCCGGCCACCGCGCCGGCAGCCCTGACCAAGGTCCGGCTCGACTGGACCCCGCTGGCCCTGGCGCCGCTGCTGATGCTGCTGGCCTTCCCGCTGGTCGGCAGTCCATCGACCTGGCTCACGCTGACCATTGCCGGGCTGGCGATGGGGATGATCATCTTCGTGGTGTCCTCCGGCCTGACGCTGGTCTTCGGCCTGATGGACGTGCTCAACTTCGGCCACGGCGCCTTCATCGCGCTGGGTGCCTACGTGGCGGCATCGGTGCTGCTGCCGATGGCGGGCTGGGTGGAGGCGGACAGCCTCGTGCAGAACCTGGCGGTGTTCGCGCTGGCGATCGCCGCCGCCATGGTCGCCGCCGGCGCGGTCGGCCTGTTCTTCGAGCGCGTGGTGGTGCGTCCGGTCTATGGACAGCACCTGAAGCAGATCCTGATCACCATGGGCGGCATGATCGTCGCCGAGCAACTGATCAAGGCGATCTGGGGCCCGGAAACCATCGCGCTGCAGGTGCCCACCACGTTCCGTGGCGCGGTGCTGCTGGGCGATGCCGCGATCGAGAAATACCGGCTGATCGCGATGGCGCTCGGGCTGGTGATCTTTATCGCGATGCTGTTGCTGCTAAACCGCACCCGCATCGGCCTGCTGATCCGTGCTGGCGTGGAGAACCGCGAGATGGTCGAGGCGCTCGGCTACCGCATCCGCCGGCTGTTCATCGGCGTGTTCGTGGTCGGCGCCGGGCTGGCCGGACTGGGCGGCGTCCTGTGGGGGCTGTACCAGCAGAACATCACCGCGGCGATCGGCGCGCAGGTGAACGTGCTGATCTTTATCGTCATCATCATCGGCGGGCTGGGCTCGACCACGGGCTGCTTTGTCGGCGCGTTGCTGGTCGGCCTGATGGCGAACTACACCGGCTTCCTGTTCCCGAAGGTTGCGCTGTTCTCCAACATCCTGCTGATGATGCTGATCCTGTTGTGGCGCCCCCAAGGGCTGTTCCCGGTGGCTCGGCGCTGAACGGAAGGACACGACCATGATCCGACTTCTCTCCGGCGACCTGCCGCGCAGCCGCGTGCTGACCGTGATCCTGCTGCTGATCCTGCTGGCACTGGCCTGCGCGCCGTTTGCCTTTCCAGGCGCGCGTGCGCTGAACATGGCGGCCAAGATCTGCATCTTCGTGGTGCTGGTGGCCAGCTATGACCTGCTGCTGGGCTACACTGGCATCGTCTCGTTCGCGCATACGATGTTCTTCGGCATCGGCGGCTACGGCGTCGCCATCGCGATGTCGCGGATGGAGCCGGGCTGGGGCGCGCTGGCCGTGGGCGCCGTCGGCGCGCTGGCGGTCTCGGCGCTGCTGGCGTTCCTGATCGGCCTGTTTTCGCTGCGCGTGCGCGCGATCTTCTTCGCGATGATCACGCTGGCAGTGGCGACCGCGTTCGCCACGCTGGTATCGCAGCTGTCAGAGTGGACCGGCGGCGAGGACGGGCTGACCTTCAAGGTGCCTGAGATGCTGCGCCCCGGCTTTTCGATCGGAGACGCAGAACTGCTGGGCGTGCCGCTGACCGGCAAGCTGTTGAGCTACTACCTGGTGTTCGCCGGCGCGCTGGTGCTGTTCCTGTTGCTGCTGCGCATCGTCAACTCGCCTTTCGGCCGCGTGCTGCAGGCGATCCGCGAGAATGACTTCCGCGCGGAGGCCATCGGCTACCGCACTGTGGTCTACCGCACGGTGTCGACGGTCTTGTCTGCGATGTTCGCCACGCTGGCGGGGGTGCTGATGGCGGTGTGGCTGCGCTATAACGGTCCTGATACCTCGCTGTCGTTCGAGATCATGGTCGACATCCTGCTGATCGTGGTGATCGGCGGCATGGGCACGATCTACGGCTCGGTGATCGGCACGGTGCTGTTCCTGGTGGCCCAGACCTACCTGCAGGACGTGATGAAGCTGGCCAGCGACGCCACCACGGCGCTGCCGCTGCTGTCGTCGCTGCTGCACCCGGACCGCTGGCTGCTGTGGCTGGGGCTGCTGTTTATCCTGAGCGTCTACTACTTCCCGCAGGGCGTGGTGGGACGGCTGCGCGGCAATCGTGCCGTGCAGGACGTGGCAACCTGAGCGGAGGCCCGCGCAATGTACGTGATCGACTGGCTGCACAAGAACGCGCAGCACACTCCCGGCAAGATCGCGCTGGTGGACGTGGAGAGCGGACGCCGGGTGACCTATCGCCAGTTCGACGAACGCGCCAGCCGCTTCGCCGAATACCTGACCGACGGCCTGCAACTGGCGCCGGGCACGCGCGTCGCCGTGCTCGCGCATAACAGCTCCGACTATTTCGAGATGCTGTATGGCTGCGCCAAGGCCGGCATGGTGATGGTGTGCCTGAACTGGCGCCTGCCCGCGGCCGAGTTGCTGCCGATCCTGCAGGACTGTACGCCCGAGGTGCTGGTCGCCGGCGACGGCTTCCTTGCCGTTGCCGCCGAACTGGCGCGCACCGTGCCGCTGCGCGCGGTACTGCATCTTGCCGATGACGAGGCGGCCGACGTACCAGGTGGCTGGACCGAATACGAAGCCGTGCTCGATGCTGCTTCCGGACGCATCATCGAGATGCCGTGCCGCGACGAATCCGAGGTCTGGCACCTGTTGTACACCTCCGGCACCACCGGCAAGCCCAAGGGCGTGATCCAGACCTATGGCATGGTTTTCTTCAACGCCGTCAATGCCATGCTGGCCAACAAGATCACGCGCGACGACGTGTTCCTGAACGTGCTGCCGTTCTTCCATACCGGCGGCCTGAACCTGTATGCCAACCCGGTGCTGCATGCCGGCGGCACGGTCCACATCATGCGGCAGTTCGAGCCGCAGGTCGTGCTGGACCGGCTCGACCGCAACTCGGGCGAAGGCATCACCATGTTCTTCGCAGTGCCCGCGGTCTACCTGTTCCTGAGCCAGCACGCAGGCTTCGCGCAAGCGGACTTCTCCGGTGTGCGCAACATGTCGGCTGGCGGCTCGCCGGTGCCGCGGCCGCTGCTGGAAACCTACCTGGCCAAGGGCGTCACCATCTGCTTCGGCTTTGGCATGACGGAAACCGGCCCCACGGTCTTTGTCTGCGATGAAGCCACCGCGCGCCGCAAGATCGGCACCATCGGCAAGCCGGTTGGATCGATGCTGACGCGCATCGTCGACCCGCTAGGCAACGACGTCGCGCCCGGCGAACGTGGTGAACTGCTGATCAAGGGGCCCGGCGTCACGCCCGGGTACTGGAACCTGCCCGAAGCGACTGCCAATGCGATCCGCGACGGCTGGCTGCATTCCGGCGACATCGCCTGGCACGACGAGGAGGGCGACTATTACATCGTCGACCGCGCCAAGGACATGTACATCTCCGGCGGCGAGAACGTCTACCCCGCCGAAGTCGAGAACGTGCTGTTCCAGCTGCCGGGCGTGGCCGAGGCCGCCGTGATCGGCACGCCGGACGAACGCTGGGGCGAGACCGGCATGGCGCTGGTGGTGCTGCGCGCCGGCGCCACGCTCGATGCAGGGCAGGTCATCGCCCATTGCAAGGCGCAGCTTGCCGGCTACAAGGTGCCGCGCCACGTGCGCTTTGTCGATGCCTTGCCGCGCACGCCATCCGGCAAGGTGGAAAAGCACAAGCTGCGCGCCAGGTTCGCCGGCTGACGCGCAGCACCCCGCCATACGCATCTCCCGCATCTCCTGCATTTCCTGCAGTTCCGCTGTCCGCTGTCCGCTGTCCGCAGTCTCCGCTGTTCTCCATTGACGTTCGTCTCTACCGCCCCGACACGGGGCGACAGAAGGAGGGTGACATGCATTCCAAGCAGTTTCCGCCGCTGCAAGAAAGCCGCCTGCGCCGCACTGTGTTCGCCATCGCCGCCGCAATGCTGGCCGCTGCCTGCGGCTCGGGCGATGACAACAATGGCAACGGAAACAACCCCAACACCAAGCCTGCATATATTGGCACGGTCACCGTCAACAGCTACAACGGCAGCAGCGACGACCTGCTGACCGCGGGGCTGGGCAAGGACGGGCTCGCCAGCGCCACAGCCCCGGTGCCGACCAATGCCACCGCGCCGACCGCGGCGGAGTTGCGGCGCTATGCGATCTACGCTAACTACCGCGCCATCGTCGATACCACCGCGGCTGGCGGATATGGCTCGCTGTATGGCCCCAACGTGGATGCGCAGGGCAATGTCACCGGGTCGGAAGGCAAGATCGCCGGCGTGGAATACCTGGCGTATTCGGACGACGGCTCGGGCCAGCAGAACGTGACCATGCTGGTGCAGATCCCGGCCAGCTTCGATTCCGCCAGGCCCTGCGTGATCACCGCCACATCGTCTGGATCGCGCGGCGTGTACGGCGCCATCGCCACCGGTGAGTGGGGGCTGAAGCGCGGCTGCGCAGTGGCCTACACCGACAAGGGCACCGGTGCCGCGCCGCACGACCTGGACACCGATACCGTGCCGCTGATCGACGGCACACGCACCACGCGCGCTGCCGCCGGCAAGAATGCGCAGTTCGCCGCGCCTGCCGGCGCCACGTCGCTGGCCGACTTCACCGCCGCCAGCCCGCACCGGCTCGCGTTCAAGCACGCGCATTCTCAGCGCAACCCGGAGAAGGACTGGGGCAAGTTCACGCTGCAGGCGGTGGAGTTCGCGATCTGGGCAATCAACGACCGCTTCGGTGCGGTGTCCGCCAACGGCACGCGCCAGCGCAGCATGGACAAGGGCAAGATCCTGGTGATTGCCTCGAGCGTGTCCAACGGCGGCGGCGCCGCGGTGGCCGCGGCCGAACAGGACGCCGATGGCCTGATCGACGGCGTGGCCGTGGGCGAGCCCAACCTCAACATGCCGCCCGACACGGGCGTCGTGGTGCAGCGCGGCGGCGTGCAGGTCCTGTCCTCGGGCCGCACGCTGTATGACTACACCAGCACGGCGAACCTGCTGCAGCATTGCGCCGCGCGGACTACCGCGCTGACGCAGTCCCCGTTCTACAACAACCCGACCATGGAGCCATTCTTTGCCGCACGCTGCACCACGCTCGCGGAAAAGGGGCTGGTCAGCGGCGCCAATACCAACGAGCAGAGCGCCAGCGCATTGCAGGCCCTGCATGCTGCGGGCTGGGAGCCGGAATCCGATGACCTGCACCCGTCGCTGGCCGCATTCGACACGGCTGCCGCGATTACCGTGACCTACGCCAACGCCTACGCGCAGGCGAGCGTGACCGACAAGCTGTGCGGCTACAGCTTTGCCAATACGCTGACCGACCTGAAGCCCGCTGCGATCGCACCCGCGGCGCTGGCGTCGATGTTCGCCACCGGCAACGGCATCCCGCCGCAGCCGCCGACGGTGCAACTGATCAACGACCTCGACCCGACGCACGGCCCGTACCTGAACCTGTTTTCCGTGTCGGCATCGAACGGCCGCACCGATCTCAACTACGATGGCGCCGATTGCCTGCGCAAGCTGCTGGCCGGCAGCGACGCCGCGGCGCGCGCACTGCAGGCGGGCCAGGCGCTGACGCTGCGCAACGGTAACCTGCGCGGCAAGCCGGCGGTGATCGTGCATGGCCGCAGCGACGGCCTGCTGCCGGTGAACCATACCTCGCGCCCGTACCTGGGGCTGAACCGGCAGAAGGAGGGCGTGACCAGCAAGCTGTCGTACATCGAGGTGGAGAACGCCCAGCATTTCGATGCCTTCATCGGACTGGTGCCGGGCTACAGCAACCGCTATGTGCCGCTCCATGTCTACCTGAACCGGGCGCTCGACGCTGTCTACGACAACCTGACCTCCGGCAAGGCGTTGCCGCCATCGCAGGTAGTGCGCACCACGCCGCGCGGCGGCACCTTTAACACGCCCGCGCCCACGCTGCTGCCGTCCAATGTCCCACCGATCGCTGCCACACCCGCGCCGGGCAATGCGATTACCGTCAATGCTTCGACCGTAGAGGTGCCCAACTGATGACCGACGCCATGCCGCGCGTGCTGACGCAACGCGACTTTGACCGCTTCGCCGTGCTGTCGCGCGATGACAACCCGATCCACTGCGATCCGGCCTTTGCCCGCGGCACGCATTTCGGTGCCCCGGTGGCGCACGGCATGTTCCTGTTTTCGTTGCTATGCGCCCATACTTGGCGGGAACTGGCCGCGCCCGCGCTGCCGGTGGCGCAGACGCTGATGTTCCCGACACCGGCCTTCGTCGGCGATGCGGTGGCGTTTGCGCTGGTTCCGCAGCCTCAGGCGGGACTGGCGGGCTTCGGCACCACGGTCAGCGCGGGCATCTCTGGCGCGGCCCCGCGCGTCGCGGCTGCAGGCGAATCGTTGTGGCTGGCCGATGCAGCACCTGGCCGGTTGCCATCGTGGCCGGGGGCGCAGCCGGAGGGCGAGGGCGACCCAACGCTCTACGGCCTGCGCCCCGGACAGCGCGCCAGTGCCACCCGCGCTTTCTCCGCGGCCGATATCGACGAGTACGTGGCCCTGACCGGCGATGCCAACCCGTACCATGCCGACCCTGCCTTCGCGCGCGGGCGCGGGTTCGGCGGCGCGGTGGTGCCGCTGCCACTGCTGGCTGGCATGTTCTCTGACCTGCTGGGAACGCGCCTGCCCGGGCGCGGCACCGGCTGGATGAAGCAGTCGCTGCGGCTGGCGTCGGTCGCGCGGCTCGACGAACCGCTGACGGCGCAGGTGCGCATCGTCCGCCTGCGCGCCGGCAAGGACCTGGTCAACCTGGCCAGCGTAGTCACCGGGGAGGATGGCCGCGTGCTGGTGCAGGGCGAGTCGCTGGTGCTGGTGCGCAACCTGGAGGACAAAGGCAGCGAGAGCCGGGCGGCATAGCAAGTTGCATTATGGAGTCCGCCGCGTATCGTTTGCTGCACTCGACGACATGCGGCCTCAGTCCTTGAAATGTCGCGACAAAGCCTTATCTTTCGGATATCCAGTGTCCGGCAGGGCATCCAGGCAACCCGGCGGTGAAGCCCGGAGCCAGCGCCCCCCGCATCAGGACACGACCTATCCGAGAGAGGGAATCCTATGCGTCTTGACAAGCTGACCACCCGGTTCCAGGAAGCGCTGGCTGAAGCGCAAAGCCTGGCCCTGGCCAACGACAACCAATATATCGACCCGCAGCATGTGCTGCGCGCGCTGCTGTCGCAGGACGACGGCGCTGCCCGCGCGCTGCTCGCACGCGCCGGCGTCAACGTGCAGGGCCTGCAGACGGCGCTGGACGCCGCCATCAAGCGCCTGCCGCAGGTGCAGGGCACCAACGAGGTCCAGATCGGCCGCGACCTGGTCAACCTGCTCAACGCCACGGAGAAAGAAGCGATCAAGCGCGGCGACCAGTTCATCGCCAGCGAGCTATTCCTGCTTGCCGTGTCCGACGACAAGGGTGACGCCGGCCGCATCGCGCGCGAAAACGGCCTGAGCCGCAAGTCGCTGGAATCGGCCATCCAGGCCGTGCGCGGCGGCGAATCCGTCAACAGCGCCGACGCCGAAGGCCAGCGCGAGGCGCTGAAGAAGTACACCATCGACCTGACCGAGCGTGCCCGCATCGGCAAGCTCGATCCCGTGATAGGCCGCGACGACGAGATCCGCCGCGCGATCCAGATCCTGCAGCGCCGCACCAAGAACAACCCGGTGCTGATCGGCGAACCCGGCGTGGGCAAGACCGCGATCGTGGAAGGGCTGGCGCAGCGCATCGTCAACGGCGAAGTGCCCGAGAGCCTGAAGAACAAGCGCGTGCTGGTGCTCGACATGGCCGGCCTGCTGGCTGGCGCCAAGTACCGCGGCGAGTTCGAGGAGCGCCTGAAGGCGGTGCTGAGCGACGTCGCCAAGGACGAGGGCCAGACGATCGTCTTTATCGACGAGATCCACACGATGGTCGGCGCGGGCAAGGCCGAAGGCGCGATCGACGCGGGCAACATGCTCAAGCCGGCGCTGGCGCGCGGCGAGCTGCATTGCATCGGCGCGACCACGCTGGACGAATACCGCAAGTACATCGAGAAAGACGCCGCGCTGGAACGCCGCTTCCAGAAGGTGCTGGTCGACGAGCCCACGGTGGAAGCCACCATCGCCATCCTGCGCGGGCTGCAGGAGAAGTATGAGCTGCACCACGGGGTCGAGATCACCGACCCGGCCATTGTCGCCGCGGCGGAGCTTTCGCATCGCTATATCACCGACCGCTTCCTGCCCGACAAGGCGATCGACCTGATCGACGAGGCCGGCGCGCGCATCAAGATGGAAATCGACTCCAAGCCGGAGGCGATGGACAAGCTCGAGCGCCGCACCATCCAGCTCAAGATCGAGCGCGAAGCGGTCAAGAAAGAGACCGACGAAGCCTCGCTCAAGCGCCTGGACCTGATCGAGCAGGAGATCGCGCGCCTGGAGAAGGAATACGCCGACCTCGACGAGATCTGGAAGGCCGAGAAGGGCGCCGCGCAGGGCACTGCCGCGCTGAAGGAAGAGATCGAGAAGATCAAGCTGGAGATCTCCAGGCTGCAGCGCGAAGGCAAGCTCGACAAGGTGGCCGAGCTGCAATACGGCAAGCTGCCGGGCCTGGAAGGCAAGCTCAAGGCCGCGACCGATGCCGAAGCCAGCGAGCAGAAGCAGCCCAACAAGCTGCTGCGCACGCAGGTGGGCGCCGAGGAAATCGCCGAAGTGGTGAGCCGCGCGACCGGCATTCCCGTGTCGAAGATGATGCAGGGCGAGCGCGAGAAGCTGCTGAAGATGGAAGACCGCCTGCATGCGCGCGTGGTGGGGCAGGACGAGGCGGTGCGGCTGGTGTCCGATGCCATCCGACGCTCGCGCGCCGGGCTGGCGGACGAGAACAAGCCCTATGGCTCGTTCCTGTTCCTGGGCCCGACCGGCGTCGGCAAGACCGAGCTGTGCAAGGCACTGGCCGAGTTCATGTTCGACTCCGAAGAGCACCTGATCCGCATCGACATGAGCGAATTCATGGAGAAGCACAGCGTCAGCCGCCTGATCGGCGCGCCGCCGGGATACGTGGGCTACGAGGAAGGCGGCTACCTGACCGAGGCCGTGCGCCGCAAGCCGTACAGCGTGGTGCTGCTCGATGAGGTCGAGAAGGCCCACCCGGACGTCTTCAACGTGCTGCTGCAAGTGCTGGACGACGGCCGCCTGACCGATGGCCAGGGCCGCACGGTGGACTTCAAGAACACGGTGATCGTAATGACGTCCAACCTGGGTTCGCAGATCATCCAGGCGATGAGCGGCGAGCCGCAGGAAGCAATCAAGGGCGCGGTCTGGCAGGAAGTGCGCACGCATTTCCGGCCAGAGTTCCTGAACCGGATCGATGAAGTCGTGGTGTTCCACGCGCTGGACCAGAAGAACATCGAGTCGATCGCGCGCATCCAGCTGCAACGCCTGCAGGCCCGCCTGGCCCGCATGGACATGACGCTGGAGGTCAGCGAGCATGCGCTGGAGAAGATCGCCAGCGCAGGCTACGACCCGGTGTTTGGGGCGCGTCCGCTCAAGCGGGCGATCCAGCAGCAGATCGAAAATCCGGTGGCGCGCGCCATCCTGGAAGGCAAGTTCACGGCAAAGGATGTGGTGCCGGTGGACTACGTGGACGGCGAGTTCACGTTCGGGCGGTCCGTCCACTAAGTCCGGCACGGGCTGGCGATCCCATAGCCAGGCCCTTGCGGATCCGCAAGGGCCTTTTTTCATGTCGCGGTTCCCTCGCCATGTAAGGGAGTGCCGTACCGTGCAATTTTTTCACGGCGCTGCCCGGTTCCGCCCCGCCAACCGCCGGGCCGCATGCGGTTTTCCAAGTGGCACACTTTTCGCGTTGCAAAAGGGTTGAGTTTCCTTACAAAGCGCTGCGCCGCGATGCAGCCATCCCCACAGGAGCCAATCCATGACCGACAAGTCCTTCCTCACAGACGTCAAGACCCTGCGCGAGCGCGCCCGCAAGCACCTCGACGAGGGTGCCGTGACCGCGGGCTATACGGCGGACCGCGAAACGGTGCTCAAGCTGCTGAACGATGCGCTGGCCACCGAAATCGTCTGCGTGCTGCGCTATCGCCGCCACTACTTCATGGCCCAGGGCCCGAACTCGAAGAGCGTCGCCGAAGAATTCCTGGCCCATTCCAATGAAGAGCAGGGCCATGCCGACCAGATCGCCGAGCGCATCGTCCAGCTTGGCGGCGAGCCCGACTTCGCGCCGGACGGCCTCACCAGCCGCTCGCATGCCGAATATGTGCCGGGCAACAACCTGACCGAGATGATCAAGGAAGACCTGGTGGCCGAGCGCATCGCCATCGACAGCTATCGCGAGATCATCAAGTTCCTGGGCGAGCGCGACCCCACTTCGCGCCGGATGATGGAAGAGATCCTGGCGGTGGAAGAAGAACACGCCGACGAAATGGCGGACCTGCTGGCGCGCCAGGGCGGCTGAAGCCCCACGGGGCGATTCGCTGCGGGTTGTTCCGGACTTGACCGCGATCAAACCGGATCCCGCGGCGACCCGATACCATTTGTCTTGTCATGGAGATGCGGGGGCGCTCTTCATGACTTGTCTACCCGTTTCCGGAATGGAAACTTCGCCCGCACCGGTTTGCCGGTGCGGGCGTTTTCTTTTGTGCGTGCCGGTTGCGCCACCTCCGGCCACCTGGAGCCCTCATCGTCCCCATATGGCGGCATGCCGATATTTCCGTCCGATCTTATGCAAAAAACAGCAAAGGATCGGCGAAACCATTCGTTCCGTTCAGATAGCCCCGTCGGTAGTCTTGCTCCTGACACAAGCCCGCCCCCGACGGCGGGCAAAGCAACCAGAGGCGCCTGGCGCCCATTCACGACAGACGGGAGCAACACACATGATCCGCAAACTGGCCATCGGCCTGGCAGTCCTGGGCGCCCTGGGCGCGGCGCAGACCGCTTCGGCGACCAGCCTGCTCAACGTTTCCTACGACCCGACGCGCGAACTGTACGTCGACGTCAACGCCGCCTTCGCCAAGGCCTGGAAGGCCCAGGGCGGCGATGCCGTGACCGTGCGCCAGTCACATGGCGGATCCGGCAAGCAGGCCCGTTCGGTGATCGACGGGCTGGACGCAGACGTGGTGACGCTGGCGCTGGGCTATGACGTCGACGCCATTGCGGAGAAGGGCCTGATCAAGCCGGACTGGCAAAAGCGCCTGCCGCATAACGCCGCGCCGTACACCTCGACCATTGTGTTCCTGGTGCGCAAAGGCAACCCCAAGGGCATCAAGGACTGGGGCGACCTGGTCAAGCCTGGCGTGCAGGTGATCACGCCGAACCCGAAGACCTCGGGCGGTGCGCGCTGGAACTACCTGGCCGCGTGGGGCTATGCGCTGCGCCAGCCGGGCGGCAATGAAACCAAGGCGCGCGAGTTCGTCGGCGAACTGCTCAAGCACGTGCCGGTGCTGGATTCCGGCGCGCGCGGCGCCACCACCACGTTCGTCGAGCGTGGCCTGGGCGACGTGCTGCTGGCCTGGGAAAACGAAGCCATCCTGGCCATCAAGGAACTGGGTCCGGACAAGTTCGAGATCGTCGCGCCGTCGATCTCGATCCTGGCCGAGCCGCCGGTGGCCGTGGTCGACAAGGTGGTCGACAAGAAGGGCACGCGCAAGGCAGCCGAGGCCTACCTGCAGTTCCTGTACACCGACGAAGGCCAGGAGATCGCCGCGAAGAACTACTACCGCCCGATCTCGCAGAAGGTGGCGGCCAAGTACGCAGCCAACTTCCCCAAGGTCAAGCTGTTCACCATCGATGAAGTGTTTGGCGGCTGGCAAAAGGCCCAGAAGACCCACTTCGCCGACGGCGGCTCGTTCGACCAGGTCTACCAGCCCGGCAAGAAATAACCCATGAGGCCGGCGGGCGGGGCCGCGTGGGGCGGCCCGGCACCGAGCCGGCCCAACAGAAGAAGGAAGCCCCGATGTCCATCCTGACGCTCTCCGGCAGCCCGTCGGTCCAGTCCCGCTCCGGCTTCGTGCTGGCGCACCTGCGCACCGCGCTGGAGGCTGCCGGCGAACGCACCCGCCACCTGGACCTGCGCGACCTGCCGGCGGGTCCGCTGCTGGCAGCGCGCGTGGACGATGACGCGATTGCCGCCGCCACCCGCGCGGTGGCCGAGGCCCAGGTGGTAGTGCTGGCCACGCCGGTCTACAAGGCCGCCTACAGCGGCCTGCTCAAGGCCTTCCTGGATTTGCTGCCGCAAACCGGCCTGCGCGACAAGATCGTGCTGCCGATCGCCACTGGCGGCAGCCTCGCCCATGCGCTGGCGATCGACTACGCGCTGCGCCCCGTGCTGTCCGCGCTGGGCTCGCGCCAGATCCTGCCCGGCATCTTTGCCGTGGACCAGCAGATCGACACCTCCGCCTATTCCGACTCCGGCGGCGTGCGCCAGGCGCGCTTTGACGCCGCGCTGTCCGCCCGCCTCGACGAAGGCCTGCTGCGCGTGCGCGACGCACTGGCCCATGCCCGCATCGAGGTTCCGCTCGACGCGCTCGACGTTATGCCCGGCGCCTTCGTGCAGCGCGCCGCCGCTGCCGCCGTGGTGGCGGAGCGATGTACCGCCTGATCTGAATTCCTGATGCATTGGGCGCCGGCCAGTCCGGCGCCGCGGCAGCAACGCCGCCAACCATGCCACCGGCAACCCGGGCAGGCAGGGCGGGTTGCTGCCCGCGTATTCACGCTGTCCCGACTTCAGAACATGCGCCGGCGGTTGACCGGCCACGGAGGAATTCGCATGACCACCATTATCAAGCCGGCCGGCTCGCTGCGCCGCCGCCTGTTTATCGCAGCGCTGGTGGCCGCCACCGGCCTGGCCTACGGCCTGCTGCCCGGCCGCGCCGAAGCGCAGTCGAAGATCGACGCCAAGGTGCTGCGCATCGGCTACCAGAAGTACGGCACGCTGACGCTGCTGAAGGCGCGCGGCACGCTGGAAAAGCGGCTGGCGCCGCAAGGCATCACCGTCAGGTGGACCGAATTCCCGGCCGGCCCGCAATTGCTGGAAGGCCTCAATGTCGGCGCCGTCGACTTCGGCACCGTGGGCGAGGCCCCACCGATCTTCGCACAGGCCGCCGGGGCGCAACTGGTCTACGTCGGCAACGAACCGCCGGCGCCGACCGCCGAGGCCATCGTCGTGCCCAAGGGCTCGGCGCTGCGCTCGGTGGCCGACCTGCGCGGCAAGCGCGTGGCTTTCAACAAGGGCTCGAACGTGCATTACCTGCTGGTGCGCCAGCTGGAGAAGGCCGGCCTGCAGTACGGCGATATCCAGCCGGTCTACCTGCCGCCCGCCGATGCGCGCGCCGCCTTCGAGCGCGGCTCGGTCGATGCGTGGGTGATCTGGGACCCGTTCCTCGCAGCCGCCGAGAAGCAGCTTGGCGCGCGCGTGCTGGCCGATGGCCGTGGCGCGGATGGCAAGAACGTGGTCAGCAACCACCAGTTCTACCTGGCGTCGCGTCCCTACGCACAGGCCAGGCCCGAGATCGTGCGCCTGATCCTGGATGAACTCGCCACGCTGGGCACCTGGGCCGAAAAGCATCCGAAGGACGCGACCGCCGTGCTGACCGGCGAAGTCGGCCTGCCTGCCGACGTGCTGGAACTGGCCGTGTCGCGCTTCTCTTACGGCGCGCGCCCGGTCAGCGCCGACGTGCTGGCCGAGCAGCAGCGCATCGCCGATGCCTTCCACGCGCTCAAGCTGATCCCCAAGCCGGTCAAGGTGGCCGACGCGCGGTGGGACGTACCGCAGCAGCAGGCGCAGCGCTAATGCAGCGCCAAGACGTCGCTTAGGCCTCGCACAACAACAAGGAAAACGACATGCACGTATTCTGGTTTATCCCCACCCACGGCGACAGCCGCTACCTCGGCACCTCCGAAGGTGCGCGCGAAGTCAATTTCGACTACATGAAGCAGGTCGCCGTGGCTGCCGATACGCTTGGCTATGAAGGGGTGCTGATTCCCACCGGGCGTTCCTGCGAAGACCCGTGGGTGGCGGCGTCGGCCCTGTCGGCCGTGACGCAGCGCCTGAAGTTCCTCGTGGCCGTGCGCCCGGGCCTGATGGCGCCGACGCTGGCGGCGCGCATGGCGGCAACGTTCGATCGCCTCTCCAACGGACGGCTGCTGATCAACCTGGTCACCGGCGGCGACACCGCCGAGCTGGAAGGCGATGGACTGTTCCTCGACCACAGCGAGCGCTACGAGGCCTCGGCAGAATTCCTGCGCATCTGGCGCGACGTGCTGGCGGCCAGCCATGACAGCGGCCAGGTCGATTACCAGGGCAAGCACCTGAGCGTGAAGGGCGCGCGCGTCCTCTACCCGCCGCTGCAGCGGCCGCATCCGCCGGTGTATTTCGGCGGCTCGTCGGCGCCGGCGCATGCGCTGGCGGGCGAGCAGGTCGATACCTACCTGACCTGGGGCGAACCGCCGGCCGACGTCGCGCGGAAGCTGGAAGATGTTCGCCGGCACGCGGCGAAGCACGGCCGCACGGTCAGGTTCGGCATCCGCCTGCACGTGATCGTGCGCGAGACCGATGCCGCCGCGTGGGCCGCCGCCGAAGACCTGATCAGCCGCCTCGACGACGAGACCGTGGCGCGCGCGCAGGCGGTGTTCGCCAAGATGGATTCGGAAGGGCAGCGCCGCATGGCCGCGCTGCATGCGGGCGCTGAGCGTCGCACGCGCCGCACGCGCGAGGCGCTGGAAATCAGCCCCAACCTGTGGGCCGGCGTCGGCCTGGTGCGCGGCGGTGCCGGCACCGCGCTGGTGGGCGACCCGCACACCGTCGCCGAACGCATGCGCGAGTACGCCGAACTCGGCATCGACACGTTCGTGCTGTCCGGCTACCCGCACCTGGAAGAAGCCTACCGCTTTGCCGAACAGGTGTTTCCGCTGCTGCCGCGCTCGGTGCGCGAGAAGTTGCCGGGCAAGGTGCTGTCCGGGCCGTTCGGCGAAGTCATGGCGACCGGCATCGTGCCGCGCGCCGCGCAGAGTTGAGGGAGGGCGGCATGAGCGCTCCGCATCTTCCGCCGCCGCGCCGGCATCCCGCCGCGCTGGCGCGCGCCGTGGCACCGTGGATCGTGCCGGTGCTGCTGATCGTGGTGTGGCAGGCGGCCTCGCAGTACGGCTGGCTGTCGAACCGCGTGCTGCCGGCCCCGCTGGCCGTGCTGCAGGCCGCCTGGGACCTGGCCCGTTCGGGCGAATTGTGGAAGCACGTGGGCGTCAGCACCTGGCGCGCGCTGGCCGGGTTTGCCATCGGCGGCGGGCTGGGCCTGCTGCTGGGGCTCCTGACGGGCACCTTCCGCAGCGCGGCCACGCTGCTCGACAGCTCGCTGCAGATGGTGCGCAACATCCCGCCACTGGCGCTGATCCCGCTGGTGATCCTGTGGTTCGGCATCGATGAATCCGCCAAGCTGTTCCTGGTGTCGCTGGGCGTGTTTTTCCCGGTGTACCTGAACACCTACCACGGCATCCGCTCGGTCGACACCGGGCTGGTCGAAATGGCGCGCAGCTACGGGCTGTCGGGCTGGCAGCTGTACCGTGAAGTCATCCTCCCTGGCGCGTTGCCCGGGATCCTGGTAGGCGTGCGTTTCTCGCTTGGCTTGATGTGGGTGATCCTGATCGTCGCGGAAACCATCTCCGCGCAGTCCGGCATCGGCTACATGACCATGAATGCGCGTGAATTCCTGCAGACCGACGTGGTGCTGGTCGGCATCCTGCTCTATGCGCTGCTGGGCAAGCTGGCCGACCTGCTGTCACGCGGGCTGGAGCGCTACTGGCTGCGCTGGCACCCCGGCTACGCAGCCGCCTGAACCACGCAATGCCGCACGTCCGGCAAGGAGATCGTTATGCAGATGTATCCGGTGGAACAGGCCGCGCTGGCCGAACTGGAAGCGGGACTCGCGCGTCGCGAGGCAGTCAGGCACGAGGCAGAGGCTCCGCACCGCACTGGTGGCGTCGCGCTGCGCTTGCGCCAGGTGGTCAAGCGCTACGACGGCCGCGAGGTGCTGCACGATGTGGCGCTCGACGTTGCGCCGGGTGAATTCGTCGCCATCGTCGGGCGCAGCGGCTGCGGCAAGAGCACGCTGCTGCGGCTGGTGGCGGGGCTGGAAGGCGCCGATGCCGGCACCATTGCGATCGACGGTGACGCGCAAGACCACGCGAAAAGCAGCCGCAAGCGCGGCGCCGACGTGCGCGTGATGTTCCAGGACGCGCGCCTGCTGCCTTGGAAGCGCGTGCTGGACAACGTGGCGCTGGGCCTGCCGCGCGCGCGGCGTGGCGAGGCGGCCGAAGTGCTGGCGCAGGTGGGCCTGGCCGACCGCGCACAGGCGTGGCCCGCAAGGCTGTCCGGCGGCCAGCGGCAACGCGTGGCGCTGGCGCGCGCGCTGGTGCATCACCCGCAGCTATTGTTGCTGGACGAGCCGCTGGGTGCGCTCGACGCGCTCACGCGTATCGAAATGCAGGGCCTGATCGAAGGCCTTTGGCGGCGCCTTGGCTTCACGGCGCTGCTGGTGACCCATGACGTCTCCGAGGCCGTGGCACTGGCCGACCGCATCGTGCTGATCGAGGACGGCCACATCGCCATGGACGAGCCGGTGGCGCTGGCGCGGCCGCGCGAGCGCGGCGCCGCCGGCTTCGCTCAACTCGAAGCATCGGTACTGCAGCGCGTGATGCGGCAGACTCCGGCGGCGCCTTCGCCCCTCGATGCGGGCACGAAGCGCCGTGCGCAGCGCATCGACGACGGCACGCACATCGACATGACGGAATCTTCATTCGCCGGCGCCCGTTGAACTCCTATCATGAGCAGGCAGGCGCGCGCTGCGACAGCAGGCCGTTGCCATCACCAATCCGACCATGGGACCCGACGCGGTCCGGTCAACCGAAGGAATTCGCCATGCCAGGCGTGCATGACCCCGCCAGCGCAGCCAAGCCGCTGCAACGCTATCTGGAATCGCTGCCGCGCCAGCCGCTGGCCGACCGGCAACTGTGGCGCGACGCGCGCGGGCAGGTGCAGGGACAGTTTTTCAATTGCTCGCTGACCAGCGCCTTCGAGCCGCTGGTGACGCTGGCCGACCGCCAGGTCGTGGCGCACGAAGGCTCGATCCATACCTATGCCGACGATGGCCTGGGCCTGGCGGCGTGGAAGCTGTTCGCGATGGCCGCCGACGACACCACGCTGGTGTCGCTCGACCGCCTGTCGCGGCTGCTGCACGCGATCAACTACTTTGCCGCCGACGGCGCGCACAAGCTGGTGCTGAACGTGCACAACCGGCTGCTGGCAGCGGTCGCCGACGACCATGGCGCCGCGTTCCGGCGCGCGCTGCAATCGCTGGGGTTGCCGCTGGAGCGCTTCGTGATCCAGGTGCCGGCCAGCGCCAACGACGACTTGCCACTGCTGCTGCACGTGGTCGGCAACTACCGGCGCAACGGCTTCGCGGTCAGCCTGCAGGCGTCGGACCCGGCCGAGGCGGGCGCGCTGATGGCGCATGCATTGCCGGAATGGCTCAAGCTCGATATGCGCCGCACCTGGACCGACCGCCAGCTGGCGGGCTTGCGTGCCAGCGCCGCCAATGCCGGCGTCACGCTGATCGGCCGGCGCTTGCAGAACGCCGAAAGCGTTGAGCGGCTGCAGGCTGCTGGTATCGACCTGGGGCAGGGCGCCTTTGCCGGCGCGCTGGTCAGCACGTCCGCACTGCGGGCACAAGTGGCGGCCACGGGCGCGCCAGCGGCACACGAACTCAGCAAGGAGCCGGTATGACGCAAGCGATCGGGCCATCGGCAGGACCATCTCCTGCGGCGCATGCTACGCGCCTGGAAATCCCGCGGCACCTGCAGGTACTGACCGTGCCGGGCCTGCATGGCAGTGGCCCGGGGCACTGGCAGAGCCGCTGGGAGCAGCGCTTCCCGGACTGGCAGCGCGTCGAGCAGCATGACTGGTCGCGCCCGAGCCTGCCGCTGTGGGCCGAGCGTGTCTCCGAAGGCGTGATGCGGGCGCAGCGCGTCGCCTCGCGCGGCGCGCTGCTGGTGGCGCACAGCTTCGGCTGCCTGGCGGCTCTGCGGCAGGCGTCGCTGGACCCGGCGGGTATCGCCGGCGCGCTGCTGGTGGCGCCGGCCGATCCCGACAAGTTTGGCGTCGCCGGCCTGCTGCCAACCTACCGCCTGCCGTTCCCGACCATCATGGTGGCCAGCCGCAACGATCCCTGGATGCCGCAGCGCACCGCCTTCAGCTGGGGCACGCTGTGGGGCAGCGAACTGATCGATGCTGGCATCCTGGGCCATATCAACGCGGATTCCGGCCTGGGTGACTGGCCCGAGGGTCTGGCATTGCTGGGTACGCTGGTGCAACGCATCGCGGATGCAGGTGATGCGGGAGCCACTGAGGTGACGCCAGCACCATGGGAAGCCGGTGTGGAAGTGGCGCCGGGCGCCCCATATATCTAAACCGTCTAAGAAAATTCAAAAAGATTCGTTCTTTTTATAAAGGCGGGTCTGCAGAATCTGTCTCGTAAGCCGGCGCAATATGCGCCAGCGTCATAAGGACCGGCCGCAAGCCCGCAGCGGCACCCGAAGCCGGCCGACCACAGACGAGACGACATGCCACCATCCCTATCCCTGGCGGATGCCCCCACGCCGGGCGCCCCCGATGCACCGGCCTCGCGAGCGCCACGCAGGCCCGCCAAGCAGCGCTTCACGGTGCTTCCCGGCTTTGGCCTGTCGCTGGGTTTCACGCTGTTCTACCTCACGCTGATCGTCCTGATTCCGCTGTCGGCGACGTTCCTGAAGACGTTCACGATGACGTGGGACGCGTTCTGGAGCGCGATCTCGTCGCCGCGCGTGGTGGCGTCGCTGCAACTGAGCTTTGGCGCGTCGCTGGTGGCGGCCATTGTCAATACGGTGTTCGGGCTGATCGTCGCGTGGGTGCTGGTGCGCTACCGCTTTTTCGGCAAGCGCCTGATCGATGCGCTGGTCGACCTGCCGTTCGCGCTGCCGACCGCGGTGGCCGGTATCGCGCTGACCGCGCTGTTCGCCGGCAACGGCTGGATCGGCCGCTACCTGGAGCCGCTCGGCATCAAGGTCGCGTTCACGCCGCTGGGCGTGGTAGTGGCGCTGACCTTCATCGGCCTGCCGTTCGTGGTGCGCACGGTGCAGCCGGTGCTGGAAGACGTGGAGCAGGAGCTGGAAGAGGCCGCCGCGAGCCTGGGCGCCAACCGGCTGCAGACGTTCCAGCGCGTGATCCTGCCGGCGATCCTGCCGGCGCTGCTGACGGGTTTTGCGCTGTCCTTCGCGCGCGCCACCGGTGAGTACGGCTCGGTGGTGTTTATCTCCGGCAACATGCCGATGGTGTCGGAGATCGCGCCGCTGATGATCTATTCCAAGCTGGAGCAATACGACTATGCCGGCGCCACCGCGGTGGCCGTGGTGATGCTGGTGATCTCGTTCGGGCTGCTGCTGTTGATCAACCTGCTGCAGGCCTGGACGCGCCGCCACCAGTCGGGTGCGCGCGCTGCCCTTGCACCGGAAGCGCCCGCGACGGGCAAGGAGTTCTGACATGGCGGGCGCAGTTTCGGGACGCCTGGGCGCACAGCGCCAGGACCGGGCCCATCACAAGTTCGATGCCACCGGCGAGGCACCATGGGTGCGCTACACGCTGATCACGCTGGCGGTGCTGTTCCTCACGCTGTTCCTGTTCGTGCCGCTGGCTTCGGTCTTCTACGAAGCGCTGCGCAAGGGCGTGCAGACCTACTTTGAAGCGCTGGTCGAACCCGATGCCGTGGCCGCGATCCAGCTCACGCTGACGGTGGCGGCGATCGCGGTGCCGCTGAACGTGGTGTTCGGCGTGGCGGCGGCATGGGCCATCGCCAAGTTCGAGTTCCGCGGCAAGAACCTGCTGATCACGCTGATCGACCTGCCGTTCTCGGTGTCGCCGGTGATCTCGGGCCTGGTCTACGTGCTGCTGTTCGGCGCGCAGGGCTGGTTCGGCCCGTGGCTGGAAGCGCATGACATCAAGATCATGTTCGCGGTGCCTGGCATCGTGCTGGCGACGATCTTCGTGACCTTCCCCTTCGTCGCGCGTGAGTTGATCCCGCTGATGCAGGCGCAAGGCAGCGAAGAGGAAGAAGCCGCGATCGTGCTGGGCGCCTCTGGCTGGCAGACTTTCCGCCATATCACGCTGCCCAATATCCGCTGGGGCCTGCTGTACGGCGTGATCCTCTGTAATGCGCGGGCGATGGGCGAGTTCGGCGCGGTGTCGGTGGTGTCGGGCCATATCCGCGGGCTGACCAACACCATGCCGCTGCACGTAGAGATTCTCTACAACGAGTACAACTTCGCGGCGGCCTTCGCGGTGGCCTCGCTGCTGACGCTGCTGGCGCTGGTCACCCTCGGCATCAAGACGCTGGTGGAATGGCGCGCGCGCAAAGAGACGGAAGAGGTCGTGATCGAGCGGCCGATTGGAACAACGGCTGGAACAGCTGGAACCCCCCTGCAGGCATCCGTGTAAGGAACGGCATCATGAGCATCCAGGTCAAGAACGTAGAGAAGCGCTTTGGCGATTTCGTCGCGCTGGACAATGTCTCGCTCGATTTCGACGAAGGCGAGCTGACCGCGCTGCTGGGGCCGTCCGGTTGCGGCAAGACCACGCTGCTGCGCATCATCGCCGGCCTGGAGCGTGCCGACGCGGGACAGATCGTGCTGTCCGGGCGCGATGCCTCGGACCAGCATGTGCGCCAGCGCCAGGTGGGCTTCGTGTTCCAGCACTACGCGCTGTTCAAGCATATGAGCGTGTTCGAGAACGTGGCCTTCGGCCTGCGCGTAAAGCCGCGCGCCGAACGCCCGAGCGAAGCGCAGATCCGCGAGAAGGTGCATTCGCTGCTCGACCTGGTCCAGCTTGACTGGCTGGCCGACCGCTACCCGTCGCAGCTGTCCGGCGGCCAGCGCCAGCGTATCGCGCTGGCGCGCGCGCTGGCGGTGGAGCCGCGCGTGCTGCTGCTCGACGAACCGTTTGGCGCGCTCGACGCCAAGGTGCGCAAGGAACTGCGCCGCTGGCTGCGCCGCCTGCACGATGAACTGCATGTGACCAGCGTGTTTGTCACGCACGACCAGGAAGAGGCGCTGGAAGTGGCCGACCAGGTGGTGCTGATGAACCGCGGCCACGTCGAGCAGTACGGCTCGCCCGAGGCGGTCTACAACCATCCGGCCACGCCGTTCGTGTTCGGCTTCCTCGGCAACGTGAACCTGTTCCACGGGCGGCTGGAAGTGGGCGAGACCGGCGGCCTGCTGCATACCGGCGAAGCGGTGCTGCCGGTGGTCGGCAGCGGCCACGAGACCGCTGGCGATGCGGTCGCCTATGTGCGCCCGCATGACCTGGACCTGGAGCGCTATTCGCCCGGCGCCGACGGCATCGCCGTGACGCTGCGCCGCGCGCTGACGCTGGGCCCGGTGGCCCAGCTCGAACTCGAGCGTGAAGACAACCAGGACGTGATCGAAGTGGCGCTGCCGCTCGAGCGCTTCCGCCATGCGGGCTTCCGCGAGGGCGAACTGCTCGCCGTGCGGCCGCGCCAGCTGCGCGTCTTTACGCAATCCAACGGCACTGCCCCCACCAAAAAACAAGAGGCCGCACGATGAACTTCCAGCAACTCCGATCGATCCGCGAGGCGGTGCGCCGCCAGTTCAACCTGACCGAGGTCGCCAACGCGCTCTACACCTCGCAGCCCGGCGTGTCGCGCCAGATCCGCGAGCTGGAAGAAGAACTCGGCGTCGAGATCTTCGAACGCTATGGCAAGCGGCTGACCGGGCTGACCGAGCCGGGCCGCGAGATCGTGCGCATCGTCGAACGCCTGCTGCTGGAGGCCGAGAACCTGCGCCAGGCCGGCGACGAGTTTGCCGGCCGCCATACCGGACGCCTGACCGTGGCCACCACCCATACGCAGGCACGGTACGCGCTGCCGCGCGTGGTGCAGGCCTTCCGCCGCGAATACCCGCACGTAACGCTGGCGCTGCAGGAAGCGTCGCCGACGCATATCGTCGAGCTGCTGCTGACCGGGCAGGCCGATATCGGCATCGCCACCGAAGCCCTGGCGACAGAAGCCGGCCTGACTTCGTTCGAGGCCTACAGCTGGCAGCACGTGCTGGTGGTGTCGCCCGACCATCCGCTCACGCGCCTGCCCGAGCCGACGCTCGAGGACGTGGCCGGCTTCCAGCTCATTACCTACGACGCCGGCTTCACCGGCCGCCGCAAGATCGACAGCGCTTTCGCCGAAGCGGGGCTGCAGCCGGAGATCGTGCTCACCGCGCTGGACGCCGACGTGATCAAGACCTATGCCGAGCTGGAACTGGGCGTGGGCATCATCGCCTCGATGGCGTATGACGAGCGCAAGGACTCGGGGCTGGTGCGCATCAACGCCGACCACCTGTTCGCATCCAACACCACCAGCGTGGCCCTGCGCCGCGGCGCCTACCTGCGCGGCTACGCGCACGCCTTCATCAATATGTTCGCGCCGCACCTGTCGCGCGACACCGTCAGCAGCGCGCTGTCGGAACAGGACCGGCAGGCGCTGGCGGCCTGAGCGGCACTCGCAGCGTCCTCGCGCCGGGCCTGGCCCGGCCCCGGATGGCGCCGGCGGCACCTTGCCGCCTTCCGCGCGCGCCGTCTGCCCCCGCACGGTGCCGTTCGCGCCCCGTGCCCACCGTTCGTCGCAACAGGCTTTCTTCGCGCCCGGGTGAAGGGTAAAGTCCTTGCACGTGCCGCGCATTGCCAGCCAGGCTTGCGCCGCGCGTCTTCCGCAGTGCAACAGATATTGCGCGCGGCTGCCCGTCCGGCCTGTACCTGGGCCAGGAAGGTGGGCAAGGAAAGAGGGCAAGGGAGAGAGACGATCATGCGCGACGAACCGCTACTGCGCTGGCAGTGGCGCGGCTATGGCCGCAACCACCAGCATCCCCGCAACCTGCTGCTGCATATCGTGGCCGTGCCGATGTTTATGGCGGGCACGGTGCTGGGCGCCTATGGCATCTTGCGGCTGAGCTTGCCTGCGGTGGCGCTGGGGCTGGTATGCATGGGCATGTCGCTGGCGCTGCAGGGGCGCGGGCACCGGCTGGAGGCCAGCGCGCCGGAGCCGTTTGCCGGACCGGCGGACATCGCCGGACGGATCTTCGCCGAGCAATGGATCACCTTCCCGCGCTATGTGCTGTCGGGGCAGTGGTGGCGCACGCTGATTGGTCAGTGTGGTACGCCCGTCACCACCCGGGATTGCGCCGAGACCGGCCAACGCTAACATATCGCCATGGAACGCTGCTTCTCGACTGTCGCCACCGCGCCCCCGTCGCGGCTCACCATCCTCGGCCGCGACCTGCTGTTCGTGCTCTGCATGAACACGGTGATTGCCGTCAGCCTCAACTACGGCTTCCAGACCGGGGGTACGCTCTGGCACAACTTTGTCTACAGCCAGCTGATCGGACTGTCGATCTGGTTGCTGATCGATATCCCCCGCGTCGTGATCTGGTGGAACGACCGGCCGCGCCGCTGGCCGTTCCTGCTGCTGGCCGCCGCCGCGGTGCCGACCGGCGTGGTGATCGGCGGCTGGGCCACGCGCGTGGCGCTGGACCTGCCGCCCAAGTCGGTGGCCGAAACCGGCGACATGCTGCGCATGTGCCTGGTGGTGGGCATGCTGGCATCGGCGTCGATGATCTACTTCTACTGGTCGCGCGAGAAGCTCGCCTACCTGGAGCGCCAGGCCGCGCTTGACGCGCTGCAGCGCGAGGAAGCGGAAAAGCAGCTGGTACGCGCGCAACTGATGGCGCTGCAGGCACAGATCGAGCCGCATTTCCTGTTCAACTCGCTGGCCAACCTCGACGGCCTGATCGCCACCGACCCGCCCGCCGCGCGCCAGCTGCTGCAGCGCCTGATCGGCTTCCTGCGCATGTCGCTGGCCCATACCCGCGCCGAGCAATGCACGCTGCGGCAGGAGTTCGAGCTGCTGCGCAGCTACCTGGATATCCAGGGCATGCGCTTCGGCCAGCGGCTGTCGTATGACGTTGACCTGCCGCGCGAGCTGGCCAAGGTCGAGATCCCGCCGATGCTGATCCAGCCATTGGTGGAAAACGCGGTGACGCACGGCATCGAGCCTTGCATGATCGGCGGCCATATCCGCCTGTCGGCCCGCGCTGCCGGCGACGATGCGGTGCAGGTGATCATTGCCGATACCGGCGTGGGCTTCGGCCATGCGTCCGGCAAGGGCTCGGGGCTGGGCATCACCCATGTGCGCGAGCGGCTGGCGCGGATTTTCGGAGCCGCCGCCAGCATGCAGATGGAAGAAAACACGCCGCGCGGCGTGGTGGTGCGGCTGACGCTGCCGCTGGTGCGTCCGGTCGAGTCGCCGACCCTGACGCAGACGGTCACGGTGCCGGAGAGCATGCCGGTGTCGTCACCGGCCATCCAGCGGACCTGAACGCGCCTGTAAGGATCGCCTGCACGAAGACAACCCAAGGCGCTGCGCAGGGCGGCGCCGCCAGCATCGCCCCGGATTTCTTCACTGCCCCCAACCATCGCCCCCATGACCCCGACCCTTCTGATCGCCGACGACGAAGCGCTGCTCGCGCGCGTGCTGGAATCCGAACTGAAGTCGCTGTGGCCCGAGGCCCGTATCGTCTCGGTCGTGCACGACGGCATGGCCGCGCTCGCCGCCGCACGCGAGTTCCAGCCGCGCGTGGCCTTCCTGGATATCCGCATGCCGGGCATGAGCGGCATGGACGTGGCGCGCGAGCTGATCGAATTTGATATCCCGCCGCTGGTGGTCTTTGTGACCGCCTATGACCAGTTTGCGCTGGAAGCCTTCGAGCGTGCCGCTGTCGATTATGTGCTCAAGCCGGTGCAGCGCGAGCGGCTGGAAGCGACCGTGTGCCGCCTCAAGGAACGGCTGCAGACGATGGCCGACATGGCGGACGACGAGGAGGATGGCGAAGCGGACGACAGCGCCGAGGCGGAGGCCGCCATGCTCGACACCGACCGTCTGGGGCAGTTGCTGGCGCGGCTGGAGTCCCTCGAGCACGCCACGCCCGGCGCCGGCGGCGCGACGCAGCGCCAGTACCTGCGCTTTATCAAGGCGCTGGTCGGGCAGGAGGTGCGAATCATCCCGGTCGACGAGGTGATTTACCTGGAAGCGACCGACAAGTACGTCAATGTGGTCTCCAGCGCCGGCGAGGCGCTGATCCGCACCAGCCTGCGCGAACTGACCCAGCAACTGGATCCGGAGCGTTTCTGGCAGGTCCACCGCGGCACGGTGGTCAACATCGATTGCGTGGCAAGCGCGGTCAACCAGTCGCTGGGGCGGCTGTCGCTGCGGCTGCGCGACCGGCCCGAACTGCTGCCGGTGGCGCGCCAGTACGCGCATCTGTTCAAGCAGATGTAGGCATTGCGGCAAGCGGCGCAGCCGCCACCCGGCTGCAGCGTGGCGCGGTTTTCCTCTATGATGCGGGCTTCGGCCCGCATTTTTATTCGCTGCGCGCATCACTCCTGCCGCAGTCCGCTACAACACCTTCCGCCCGCGCCATGTCCACCGCCGCCCTCGATCCCGCCCGCAATCCGCTTCGTCATGACGCCCAGGTGATCGGGCTGGTCGGGCTGGCCCATGGGGTCTCGCATTTCTATCACCTGCTGCTGGCGCCGCTGTTCCCATGGATCAAGACCGAGTTCGGATTGAGCTATGCGGAGCTGGGGCTGCTGATGACGGTGTTTTTCGCCGTGTCGGCGGTGGTGCAGACCGCCTCGGGCTTCGTGGTGGACCGCTTCGGTGCGCGGCCGGTGCTGTTCGCCGGCCTGGCCTTCCTGGGCAGCTCGGCGTTGCTGCTGTCGGCCAGCAATGGCTATGCCGCGCTGCTGGCCGGCGCGGCGGTGGCGGGGCTGGGCAACGGCGTGTTCCACCCGGCCGACTTCACGCTGCTGAACAAGCACGTGTCGCAGCCGCGGCTGGGCCATGCGTTCTCGGTGCACGGCATTTCCGGCAACCTGGGCTGGGCCGCGGCGCCGCTGTTCCTGGTCACCATCGCCAACCTGGCCAGCTGGCGCGTGGCGCTGGCGTCGGCCTCGGTGGTGGCCTTCGTGGTGCTGGCCGTACTGGTGGTGCTGCGCCATGTGCTGGACCCGCGCGAGGTGCGCGGCGCCGTGGGCCGGCCTGGCGCCAAGGCCGCCGGCGGCAGCCTGCTGGGCTTCCTGAGGCTGCCGCAGGTGTGGGTGTGCTGGGCGTTCTTCCTGCTGACCACGTTCTCCGCTGCGGGCATCCAGAGCTTTGCCCCGACCGCGCTGACCTACCTGTACGGCATGCCGTTCACGCTGGCCACGGCGTCGTACACCATCTACATGCTGTGCAGCGCCGGCGGCATGGTCGTCGGCGGCTTTGCCGCCAGCCGCACCAGCAACCATGACCGGCTGATCGCCGTCAGCTTTACGGTCTCCGGCCTGATCGCCATCCTGGTCGGGCTGAACCTGTTCCCCGCACTGCTGGTGCCGGTGCTGATGGGTGTGATCGGGTTTGGCGCCGGCACCGCCGGACCGTCGCGCGACCTGCTGGTGCGCGCCGCCGCGCCCGCCGGCGCCACCGGGCGCGTCTACGGCGTGGTCTATTCCGGCCTCGACATCGGCCTGGCCTGCGGGCCGCTGTTCTTCGGCGCGCTGATGGACGCGCGCCTGCCGGCCTGGGTGTTCTTCATGATCGGTGGCTTCCAGCTGATCTCGATCTTTACCGCGGTGACGGTGGGCAACGGCAACCGCTCGCGCCGCGGGGCTGCTGCGCCGGCAGCCTGAACCGGGCCGGCGCAGCCGGCCACCATTGCCTGCCTTCTGCGCGTCCTGCATTGTTCCAGCCTGCCTCGAGGATGTTTCCATGACTGCCACGCCGGGCCATTCGAACCCTGACACTCCCGATTCGCACAAAGCCAGCGAGGTGCCGATGTTGGGCGGCCATATTCTCGTTGACGCGCTGCTGGCGCATGGCGCCGAGCTTGCCTTCGGCGTGCCGGGCGAAAGCTACCTGGCGGTGCTCGACGGCTTCCATCACCGCCGCGACCAGTTGCGCTTTATCGTCTGCCGCCAGGAAGGCGGCGCCGCGGTCATGGCCGAAGCCTACGGCAAGCTGACCGGCCGCCCCGGGCTGGCCTTCTGTACGCGCGGCCCCGGCGCCACCAATGCCAGCATCGGCGTGCATACGGCGTTCCAGGACTCGACGCCGATGATCCTGTTCATCGGCCAGGTCGGCACCGATTTCATGGACCGCGAAGCCTTTCAGGAAATCGACTACCGCCGCATGTTCGGCCAGATGGCCAAGTGGGTGGCGCAGATCGACCGGGTCGAGCGCATCCCGGAATACATCGCGCGCGCCTACCAGACCGCTACCTCGGGCCGGCCGGGCCCGGTGGTGCTGGCGCTGCCGGAGGACATGCTGGCGCAGACCGCCTCGGTGCCGCAGTTGCGCGGCTACGAGCGCGTGCTGAGCTGGCCGGGCGACCCGGAGATGGCGCGCCTTGCGCAAATGCTCGAAGCCGCCGAGCGGCCCTTCGTGCTGGCCGGCGGCAGCGGCTGGACGCCGCAGGCCTGCGCCGACCTGCAGGCCTTCGCCGAACGCTTTGCGCTGCCGGTCGGCTGCGCCTTCCGCGGGCAGGACCTGTTCGACAACCGCCATCCCAACTATGCCGGCGATGTCGGCATTGGCATCAACCCGGCGCTGGCCGAGCGTATCCGGCAATCCGACCTGGTGCTGGCGATCGGCCCGCGCCTGGGCGAGATGACCACCGGCGGCTACGCGCTGATCGCCGCGCCGCGGCCCGCGCAAACGCTGGTGCACGTGCATGCCGGTGCCGAGGAACTGGGCAGCGTCTACCAGGCCGACCTGATGATCCACGCTTCGATGCCGGCCATCGCGGCGCGGCTGGCAGCGCTGCAGCCTGCCGCCGTGCCGCGCTGGCAGGCCTGGACCGAAGCGGCCCACGCGGACTACGAGCGTTACCTGCAGCCACCGGCATTTACAGGGCAGGGCGTCGACATGGCCGAGGTCATCCGCACGCTCGACCAGATGCTGCCGGACGATGCGGTGGTCACCAACGGCGCCGGCAACTACGCCAGCTGGCTGCATCGCTATTTCCACTACCGCCCGTTCCGCAACGGCGGCCGCGGCCAGCTGGCGCCGACCAGCGGCGCGATGGGCTACGGCGTGCCCGCCGCGGTCGGCGCCAAGATCGCCTTCCCGCAGCGCACCGTGGTGGCGCTGGCCGGCGACGGCTGCTTCCTGATGAATGGCCAGGAACTTGCTACCGCCATGCAGTACCAGGCGCCGGTGGTGTTCATCGTCGTCAATAACGGCATGTACGGCACTATCCGGATGCACCAGGAACGCGAATACCCGACCCGCGTATCGGGCACCGAGCTGCACAACCCAGACTTTGCCGCGCTGGCGCGCGCCTATGGTGCGCGCGGCGAAACCGTGACCAAGACCGAGGCCTTCGCCCCCGCGCTGCGCGCCGCGCTGGAGGCGCCGGTGTCGACGCTGATCGAGATCCGCGTCGATCCCGACGTGATCACGCCGCGCACCACGCTCAGCGCGATCCGCGCGCAGGCGCTGGCCAGCCGGCCGAACTGAGCGCGGTGCGGGCCGCCACGGATTCTTACCATCCATCAGGAGACCATTGATGAAGCCTGTCACCACCGACCTGTGCGACGCCCATGAAGACCGTCTCGCCGCCGGCACCCTGCGCGTAATGGCGCCGGTGTTCCGCGCCTGGGGCAAGCAGGGCGCCTTTGCCGGCCCGGCCGCGACGCTGAAGGTGTTCGAAGACAATTCACTCGTGCGCACCGTGCTGGAAGCGCCGGGCCAAGGCCGGGTCCTGGTGATCGACGGTGGCGGCTCGCTGCGTTGCGCGCTGGTCGGCGGCAACCTCGGCCTGCTGGCCGAGAAGAACGGGTGGGCCGGCATCGTCGTCAACGGTTGCGTGCGCGACAGCGCCGAGCTGGATGTGTGCGACATCGGCATCCGCGCGCTTGCCGCGCATCCGCAGAAGAGCCAGAAGCGCAATGTCGGTGAAAGCGAAGTCACGGTGCAGATGCCTGGCGCGGTCGTGCGTCCGGGCAACTGGATCTACGTCGATGCCGACGGCGTGCTGGTCTCGGACGACAAGCTGGAGGGCTGAGCATGCCGCGCGTCTTTGTCTACGGCACGCTGCGCGCCGGCGAGGTCAACGACCTGAATGCGGCCGCGCAGCGGCACGGCATCACGGCGCCCACGTTGCTGGGCACGGCCACGTTGGCGGGCCGGCTCTATGACTTCGGGACCTATCCTGGCCTGGTGCTGGATGCGACGGCCGGGCCGGTTGTCGGGGATATCTATGACATCCCCGATGCGCTGCTGCCGGTGCTGGACGAGATCGAAGAGGTCTATCCGGGGCAGGCTACGCTGTTCGTGCGCGAGGAATGCGCGGTGCAGCAGGATGGCAAGCCTGTCGCCTGCCTGCTGTATCCGGTGGCGGAAGCCGCCGTGGCCACGTTGCCGCACATTGGCAGCGGTGACTGGGTGGCCTATCGCCGCGCGCGCGACCTTGCCGGAGCCTGAAAGCAGTACCGGTCAATGACAGCCGATCAACGGCGCCCCTGCGGCGCCGTTTTTCTTTGCCCGCATGACTTTTCCTTCAATTTTTCACGATGTGGAAAGTCGTTGCGGTCCGCAGAAATGCATGGTTTGCGGAGCACAACTCCATTTCTCATGATGAAAGATTATGTCCCGTATCGTGAAATAAATTTTGCAAGTCGTTGAATTAATTGAAGAAAAAAACTAAGCAACAACTTCAGTTAAGGGTTGTTGCGACGCGGGAGCATTCCCTAAACTCTTATATAAGACAGATGACTTGAGACGCAAACAACGCCCCTGCATGGCGGCGCCCCAAGGCAGGTAATCAAGAGATTCTCAGCCATCCCCAAGCAGCTTCAGGAGAGTGACCATGAACCGCCAAGAACAGATCCAGGCCCTGCAAAAAGACTGGGATACCAATCCCCGCTGGAAGGGCATCACGCGCAACTTCACCGCCGAAGATGTCGTGCGCTTGCGTGGTTCGGTTCAGGTGGAGCACACCCTGGCACGCCGCGGCTCTGAAAAGCTGTGGAACCTGCTGCACACCGAGCCGTTCGTCAACTCGCTGGGCGCGCTGACCGGCAACCAGGCCATGCAGCAAGTGAAGGCCGGCCTGAAGGCCATCTACCTGTCGGGCTGGCAAGTCGCCGGCGACGCCAACCTGGCCGGTGAAATGTACCCCGACCAGTCGCTGTACCCGGCCAACTCGGTGCCGCAAGTCGTCAAGCGCATCAACAACACCTTCCAGCGCGCCGACCAGATCCAGTGGAGCGAAGGCAAGGGCGACACCGACTTCTTTGCCCCGATCGTGGCTGACGCCGAAGCCGGTTTCGGCGGCGTGCTGAACGCCTTCGAACTGATGAAGTCCATGATCGAAGCGGGCGCCGCCGGCGTTCACTTCGAAGACCAGCTCGCTTCGGTCAAGAAGTGCGGCCACATGGGCGGCAAGGTGCTGGTGCCGACCCGCGAAGCCGTCGCCAAGCTGACCGCTGCCCGCCTGGCCGCCGACGTGTCGGGCGTGCCTACCCTGGTGATCGCCCGTACCGATGCGGAAGCCGCCGACCTGCTGACCTCGGACGTGGACGACAACGACAAGCCGTTCTGCACCGGCGAGCGCACTGTGGAAGGCTTCTACCGCGTCAGGAACGGCCTGGAGCAGTCGATTTCGCGCGCCCTGGCCTACGCCGAAGTGGCTGACCTGGTGTGGTGCGAAACCGGCAAGCCGGACCTCGAATTCGCCAAGAAGTTTGCCGAAGCCGTGCACGCCAAGTTCCCGGGCAAGATGCTGGCCTACAACTGCTCGCCCTCGTTCAACTGGAAGAAGAACCTGGACGACGCCACCATTGCTAAGTTCCAGAAGGAACTGGGCGCCATGGGCTACAAGTTCCAGTTCATCACGCTGGCCGGCTTCCACTCGCTGAACTACTCGATGTTCAACCTGGCCTACGGCTACGCCCGCAACCAGATGAGCGCATTCGTGGAACTGCAGGAAGCCGAGTTCAAGGCAGCCGAGAAGGGCTTCACCGCGGTCAAGCACCAGCGCGAAGTCGGCACCGGCTACTTCGATGCCGTGACGCAGACCATCGAAGGCGGCAAGTCTTCGACGACTGCGCTGAAGGGTTCGACCGAAGACGAGCAGTTCTTCGACGACAAGAAAGTGGCCTGACTCTCCTGGTCACCTCCGCCGGCTAGTGGGTCCGGCGGAACGGGGGGCGTGAGACCATCACGCTCCTCAATTTAGGCGACGCGCCGTTCTCTCTCAGGGACGGCGCGCTTTTTTGTTTCCAATGCGATGCTCACCTTGATCGGCTCCGGGCAGAGATGTTGACGTACAAAAAGAGAAAAGCCCTCGGCCAGGGGTGGGCGAGGGCATGAAGGGCTTGAAGAGTGGGCGAGTCGACGAAACCGCCCATAACCATGGTCGTACACGCGCCCGGGTCTTGCATCCCTCTAAACAGAGGTGCTGCCCCATGCGTTTAACGCCCCATGCGGCGGTTGTAGCTGCGCGAAATGCGCGCCATCAACGCTGGGTCGCTTGCACCCATGCTGTCGAACGACACCTGCACGTGGCCGTCTGCCATCTGATCCACACCGGCCATCACCGTGCTGCTTTCCAGGCTGCCGACCACTACGCCACTAACCGGGTCCGCGACGCTGATCGCCAGTCCCTGGTCCTGCATTGCCCCTGCTGCCGCGGTGAAGGTGCGATCGAAGCTGGCCGGCGTCATGACCGTAAAGGCGCCTGTTCCGGCCGGGGTCGTGCATGCCGAAAGCGCCAGGATGCCGCCGCTGGCTAGTAGTGAAAGTCGCATCATGATGACACCTTCCTTCAGCCCCGGCCGAACATGTACGCGTTGCGACTTTGTGCGAATTTCCACTCGCTGATCGCCCTGCCACAAGATTAGGCGACATTGGCGAAGATTCCATGCGAAGCCACCGGATGCGCTGCGGAGGGTCCGGGCATGCCGGAAGTGCGAAATGCAATAAATTGTCATATCTGACGATTTATTGCATTTGGGTGATGCAGGCGGCAAGTGGATGCCATAAAGTGCCCCGGCCATTGTCGGCACCTTCCGAGCCACTCCCAAGAACAACATCATGAAAGCATCACGCTCTCTCGCTACCTGCGCCGTCGTGGCCGCACTGCTGGCCGGCTGCTCCGGCGGCATGCCCACCAATATCGACGGCATGGTGTCCGCCGGCTCCTCGCTGGCCAAGGCCGCGACACTGAGCGACGCGGACGTCAAGAGCCTGTCCGACCAGGCCTGCGCCGAGTCGGACAAGACCAACAAGATCGCCGGCGCTAATACCACGTACGGCAAGCGCCTGGCCAAGATCATGAGCGGCCTGAATGGCAGCAACGTGCCCAACGTCAACGCCAAGGTGTACATGACCAAGGACGTCAACGCCTGGGCCATGGCCAACGGCTGCGTGCGTGTCTACAGCGGCCTGATGGACATGATGACCGACGATGAAGTGCGTGGCGTGCTGGGCCACGAGCTGGGTCATGTGGCGCTGGGCCACACCCGGAAGGCCATGCAGGTCGCCTACACGGCGACGGCCGCGCGTGGCGCGGCCGCGGCGGCAGGCAACAACGCGGTTGCCGCGCTGTCGTCGTCGCAACTGGGCGAGCTGGGCGAGAAGCTGATCAACGCGCAGTTCTCGCAGTCGCAGGAAAGCGCGGCCGATGACTACTCGTTCGACCTGCTGACCAAAAACAAGGCCAACACGCGCGGCCTGGTGACGGCGTTCCAGAAGCTGGCCAAGCTCGATGGCGGCAAGTCGGGCATGTTCTCGTCGCACCCGGGGTCGGATGACCGCGCCAGGCATATGGAGGAGCGGATTCGCAAGGCTTCGTAAGCTACCGGGCGCACCCATGACAACGCCCGCACCGGACAGCCCGGTGCGGGCGTTGTGCTTTCTGCCGAAGCAGGCCGGGGGTCAGCGATACACGATGACCGGGATATCGGTATGCGTCAGCACCTTCTGCGTTTCGCTGCCGAGCAGCAGGCCGGACAGCCCGCGCCGGCCATGCGACGCCATGAAGATCACGTCGCACCCATGGCGCTCGGCGGCGTCGATGATGCCGAGGTAGGGCACGGCGAAGGTCGACATGTCGGCGTCGAAGGTGACGCCGGCCGCGGTCGCCAGGTTCTCGATTTCCTTCAGGTAGAGCTTGGCCTGGTTCTCGATGCGGTCCTTGAAGGCCTGCGGCGCCTCGACCACGATTTCGCTGAACGGGGTGTAGGGATACTCCTCCAGGCAGACATAGGCCGTGACGCGCGCGCCGATGGCCTTGGCGAGTTCCAGCCCGCCGTTGATGGCCTTCTTGGAGAGTTCCGAGCCGTCGGTGGGTAGCAGGATATGTTGGAACATGCGGGGCTCCTTTGCTGACTAGGGAAGGGGCAGGGCGGCCGCCCTGCGCCGGTGGGGCGATGCCGGGGCGGTGGAAAGCGCCTGTCTGAATCCATTGTAGTCAGTGTGCCGAGTACGGCATTGTGCAAAATCAATTGCAACAAAACCGTCCCAGCCGGAGCCCTTGCGCTGGCTGTCAGTCCGCCAGCGCCGCTGCCACCGGCATGGCGGCAGCCTGCTCCGCCCGGCGCCAGTAGGCCGGGTTGCCGTAGGTGTTCTTCAGGTGGTCGATAAACAGCCGCACCCGCAGCGGCAGGTGCTTGCGCTGCGGGAACACCGCATGGATGCCGATCGGCGGCGCCTGGAAGTCGTCCAGCACCGTGACCAGCCGGCCGCTGGCGATTTCGTTGCCGACCTCCCACCACGAGCGCCACGCCAGTCCGTGGCCCTGCAGGCACCACTCATGCAGCACCGCGCCGTCGGTGCATTCCATGGTGCCGCCGACCTTGACCGTCACCGAGCGGCCGTCTTCCGTGAATACCCAGCCGCGCTGTACGTTGGCGCTGGCGCCGAAAGCCAGGCAGTTGTGCCGCTGCAGGTCTTCCGGCGTGTTGGGGCGGCCGGCGCGGGCCAGGTAGTCAGGCGAGGCCACCACCACGCGCCGGGTCTCGGCCAGCCGGATCGAGACCAGGCTGGAGTCGGGCAGGTCGCCCAGCCGGATCGCGCAGTCGAAGCCTTCGTTGACCAGGTCGACCACGCGATCGGACAGGTCGAGCGTGATCGATACGTCCGGGTGCGATTCAGTGAACAGCGGCACCAGCGGCGCCACGTGCTTGCGGCCATAGCCGGCCGGCGCAGTCACGCGCAGGTGGCCGCTGGCCTTGACGCCGCCGGCCGAGACGCTGGCCTCGGCGTTGTGCAGGTCGTTCAGGATGCGCTGGCAATCCTCCAGGAAGGCCGAGCCTTCGAAGGTCAGGCTGATCTTGCGCGTGGTGCGTACCAGTAACTTCACGCCCAGCCGCTCTTCCAGCGCATCGATGCGGCGCCCGATGATGGCCGGCGCCACGCCCTCCGCCGCTGCTGCCGCCGACAGGCTGCCGCGCGACGCGACGGATACAAAAGTCTCCAACTGTTTGAAATGGTCCACAAATGTTCGCCGAGTAACGCCCAGCCCGCGCGTTTTGTGCCGGCGCGGTCACGCCCGATGCGTGGTGGCGTGCTGCTTGGCGTCCAATGCGCGAGGATTTAGTGCGGAGTATCGTTTTAGTCAGCCAAGATTAGTGGTCTAAAAGTAAAAGATCAAGTGACCCGGGGCACCTTTGCCGCAGTGCAGCGTCTCCCTACAATGCGATGCATTCATCGGTGTACACGGCCACGCAGTTGTGGTCCGACACCGGCACACGTTGCTAGATACAGGTTGCCAGCGCCCCATGAACAAGATCCGCGCAGTCGTCTTCGATGCCTACGGCACGCTGTTCGACGTGTATTCCGTCACCGCGCGCGCGGAACAATTGTTCCCGGGCCGCGGCGAGGCGTTGGCGCTGCTGTGGCGCGACCGCCAGATCGACTACACGCGCATCCGCACCATGGCCGGGCACGACGGCGCGCACTACAAGCCGTTCTGGGCCATCACCGTGGACGCGCTGCGATACGCCGCCGAGCGCCTGGGCCTGCCGCTGGACGAGGCCACCGAAGCCCAGCTGCTCAAGGAATACGCCTGCCTGTCGGCCTTCCCGGAAAACCTGGGCGCGCTCAAGCGCCTGCGCAAGGCGGGGCTGCCGCTGGGCATCCTGTCCAACGGCAATGCCGAGATGCTCGACATCTCGGTCAAGAGCGCCGGCATGAACGGCCTGTTCGACCATGTGCTGTCGGTCGACGCGGTGCGCCAGTACAAGACCGCGCCGGCTGCCTATGCATTGGGGCCGCTGGCCTTCGGGCTGGACGCGCAGGAGATGCTGTTCGTCTCGTCCAACGGCTGGGACGCCTGCGGCGCCACCTGGTTTGGCTACACCACCTTCTGGATCAACCGTGCCGGCCACCCGGCGGAGCGGCTCGACGTAGCCCCCTCCGGCACCGGGCACGACATGAACGACCTGCTCGAATTCGTCCGCGCCCATGGCGTGGCCGTGTAGCAGGCGTCCCAATAACCAAGCTATCGCTATCGTTTACAGGAGAACACTGATGGCTATCACGCTGCCCGCGGGCATGAAGATTACCGGCGAAATCCTGCCGGCCTACGAAGATATCCTCACGCCGGAAGCCCTGGCCCTGGTAGACAAGCTGCACCGCGCCTTCGAGCCGCGCCGTCAGGAGCTGCTGGCCGCGCGCGTCGAGCGCGCCAAGCGCCTGGACGCCGGCGAAGTCCCCGATTTCCTGCCGGAAACCAAGAACATCCGCGAAGGCGACTGGAAGGTTGCCCCGGTGCCCAAGGCACTGGAACTGCGCCGCGTGGAAATCACCGGCCCGGTCGAAGCCAAGATGGTGATCAACGCCTTCAACTCGGGCGCTGACAGCTACATGACCGACTTCGAGGACTCCAACACCCCCAACTGGCACAACCAGCTGCAGGGCCAGGTCAACCTGAAGGCCGCCGTGCGCCGCACGCTGACCCTGGAGTCGAAGGGCAAGCAATACAAGCTGAACGACAAGATCGCCACGCTGCAGGTGCGTCCGCGCGGCTGGCACCTGGACGAAAAGCACGTCACCATCGACGGCAAGCGCGTCTCGGGCGGCATCTTCGACTTCGCGCTGTTCCTGTTCCACAACGCGAAAGAGCAGATCGCCCGCGGCGCCGGCCCGTTCTTCTACCTGCCCAAGATGGAAAGCCATCTGGAAGCGCGCCTGTGGAACGACATCTTCGTGATGGCGCAGAAGGAAGTCGGCCTGCCGCAAGGCACCATCAAGGCCACCGTGCTGATCGAGACCATCCTCGCCGCGTTCGAGATGGAAGAGATCCTGTATGAGCTGCGCGAGCACAGCGCCGGCCTGAACGCCGGCCGCTGGGACTACATCTTCTCGTGCATCAAGAAGTTCAAGAACGACAAGGACTTCTGCCTGGCCGACCGCGCCAAGGTCACCATGACCGCGCCGTTCATGCGCGCCTACGCGCTGCTGCTGCTCAAGACCTGCCACTCCCGCGGCGCCCCCGCCATCGGCGGCATGAGCGCGCTGATCCCGATCAAGAACGATCCGGAGAAGAACGCCATCGCCATGGAAGGCATCATCAGCGACAAGCGCCGCGATGCCACCGACGGCTACGACGGCGGCTGGGTGGCGCACCCGGGCCTGGTCGAGCCGGCGATGAAGGAATTCGTCGCGGTGCTGGGCGACAAGCCGAACCAGTTCGAGAAGCAACGTCCGGACGTGCAAGTGAAGGGCGCCGACCTGCTCGACTTCAAGCCGGAAACGCCGATCACCGAGCACGGCCTGCGCATGAACATCAACGTCGGCATCCACTACCTGGGCGCCTGGCTGGATGGCAACGGCTGCGTGCCGATCCACAACCTGATGGAAGACGCCGCCACCGCCGAGATCTCGCGCTCGCAGGTGTGGCAGTGGATCCGTTCGCCGAAGGGCAAGCTGGAAGACGGCACCAAGGTCACGGCCGAGCTGGTGCGCAAGCTGATTCCGGAAGAACTGGCCAAGGTAAAGGAACTGGTTGGTGGCGACACCAAGACCTATGACCGCGCTGCCGAGATCTTCGAGCAGATGTCGACCTCGGAGGATTTCGCCGAGTTCCTGACGCTGCCGCTGTACGAAGAAGTCTGAGCGGGCCGCACTGCTCCGGCATGACCAGGAACCGCAGCCTGATGGCTGCGGTTTTTTTGTTTCCGGCCTCGCTTCACAGCGGCCCGGGCAGCGTCTTCAGCCCGACCCAGAGCACCATGATGATCACATTGACCGGCACGCTGAGCGCGCCCGGCACGTAGAACAGCGCCGACAGCACCGGCGCGCACAGCACGCCTTCCACCACGCTGCCCAGCGCATAGAAAAAGACCCCGCACCACAGCCAGCGCCGCATATACGTCGGCAGCCAGTGCGCACGCGCCTTGTTGAAATGCCAGGCGTGGGCACGTTCGGCCCGGCTTCCCTGGCTGGCGTCACGGAACAGCCAGTTGAAGAAAAAGTAGCGGTACAGCATGGTGCGAAAAGCCAGCTCTTGCATGATCACTCCTTTGGCCGCGCCGAGCCGGTGGTGCGCAGAGTTCACACGCGCGCACGCATGCGAGGACGACAGCCGGCTTACATAGCAGCGTAGCAAGAAGTCACGGGGACAGCCCAGCGCGGGCGCAATCCCGGTCCGCGGCATGATGGAAAACCCCCCATGTCCCGCGCCCCAACACTTCCTAATATGTAGTACCCGCCGCCAGCGCGGCCGGACAACATCAACGCGGAGACTTCAGACATGGACCGTCGACAGTTCCTGGGCACCGCAGTGCTTGCCGCAACCGCCGGCATCGCGCCCTGCGCCATGGCGCAGCAGTGGCCAGCGCGGCCGATCCGGCTGGTGGTGGCATATCCGCCCGGCGGCGGTACTGACGTGGTGGCGCGGCTGTTTGCCGACTATCTGGCCCGCGTGACGGGCCAGTCCGTGGTGGTGGAGAACAAGCCGGGCGGCGCCACCATTCCCGCCACCCAGGACGTCATCCGTGCCAGGAACGACGGCCAGACGCTGCTGGTGACGCTGGGTTCGTCCGCCACCTCGGGCGCGCATATCAACCGCGTGCCCTATGACCCGCTGACCGACCTCACCGCGCTCGCCGAACTCGGCCGTGCCCCGGTGCTGCTTGCCGCCAACAAGGACGCACCATATTCCACGCTGAAGGAACTGATCGCGTATTCCAGGGCCAACCCGGGCAAGCCGATCCACTCGGCCTCATACGGCCCGGGCACGTCGTCGCACTTTGGCCCGCTGCTGTTCAACCGGCTGGCAGGCACCAACCTGGAGCCGGTGCTGTACAAGGGCTCGGCGCCTGCCACGCAAGACCTGGTGGGTGGCGTGGTGCCGCTGATGATCGACGGCCTGACCACCGGCGTGCCGCTGTACCAGGCCGGCAAGACCAAGGTGCTGGCGACCACCATGCCGGAACGCTCGGACATGGCGCCCGGTGCGCCGACATTCCGCGAGCTGGGTTTCCAGGAGATGGAGCAACTTAGCGGCTATTTCGCGCTGTTCGGGCCGAAGGGCATGTCCAAGGCCACGGTCGATACCGTCTCCGAAGCCGTGCGCAAGGTGCTGGCGGATCCGGCGTACCAGAAGCGGCTGGCCGGCATTGGCGTGCTGCCGGCGCAGGCGGTCACGCCCGAGGCGTTTGCCGCGCAGATCCGGACCGATCATGCGCGTTGGGGCCAGTTCATCAAGGACATCGGGTTCAAGATCGAGAATTGAAACCGCCACGGACATCCGATCTCCAGCGACGGGCTCTGCCGCGGGGCGATTTATTGTCCATACTGAACCTTGCCGCGGTGCCCCTGCCGCGGCAAGCAAGAATCAGCAGCCTATGGAGGGAATCGTGTTCAAGCACATCTTGCTGGCCACCGATGGCTCGGAGCTTTCCAAGGTCGCCATGGCGGCGGCGCTCAATTTCGTCAAGGCGGGCGATGCGAAGCTGACGGCGTATACGTGCATGGAGGAGTATCCCTACCTGTCCTCGGGCGATGCCGGTCATCCGCGGCGAAAGGCGTATGAGGAACATGAGGCCGAGCGGGCCAACGCGCTACTCGCCGAGGTTGTCGCGGCGGCCACCGCGGCGGGCGTGACCTGCCAGACCGACATGAGCGTGTCGGTGCCGTACAAGGGCATTATCGATGCCGCCGCCAAGCACGGCTGTGACGTGATCTTCATGGCGTCGCACGGCCGGCGCGGGCTGGAGGGGCTGCTGGTCGGTAGCGAAACCCAGAAGGTGCTGACGCACTGCAGGATCCCCGTGCTCGTCTACCGCTGAGCTTGCGCAATCCGCCAGTCAGGATTCCTTCGACAGTTGCGCGATGCGCTTCCAGTGCGCATCTTCTTTCGGCAACTGGCTGAGGAACTGGCGGCGGTCGGCGATATCGACGTACATCGCCAGCGCCGGGCGCTGGGGCGAGATCCCGGACGTTCCGACCACGGCGCAGGCGGGCATCGCCGACTACCTGGTGGCCTCGTGGATCGGCGCGCTGGCACCGGTGTCAACGCCCGCGCCGGTGGTCGAACGCTTGTCCGACGAACTGGTCAGGAACGCACGAACCTGGCATGCCGCGCCAGCCTCCACTAACACATGCTCGGTGCTGCCATCGCGGAAGGTCACGGTCACGTCGGCGACGAACTTGCCCGGATAGCGCGCCTCCAGTTCGGGCGCCTCGGTGATGGCGATGCCGCGCGCGACGTCCAGCACCGGGGCCATGTCGAGCTTGCCGTCGAGGTAGTCGCGATGCACCTTGCAGCCATTGCCCATGCCAAGCACGGCGAAGGCCATCTGCGTCGGCAGGCTGAACTGGACATGCTCGATGTTCTTCGGCTCGTACGCATTGGCATTGGCGGTGCCGACCACCACGTTGAAGGCCGGATGGATGCGTGCCTGGATGCCGGCGATCTCGGCGCGGCGCGCCGCGAACGGGCGCACAGCGTCGATATACGCATGCGTGCAATAACAGGCGCAGTACGCCTTGAGCCAGACCGTGGCGCCGCGAACTGGCCGAGTTCTCCGAAGGATATCGAGCTGGTCGGGCACCGACAGCGAGACCGAGACGTTGAGACGTGCGTTCGGAACGGAAGGCCCGCAGCACGTGCAGGACGCGTTCCAAGGTCATTGTGATGGGCGCGGGACTTGTCATCGGAGCTCGTGGGCGTGCGCTGCGTTTTCCATACCACCGGGTCTGATGGTAGGGGCAGCCGCCGTGCGGCTCAAATGCCGATTCGCGAGCCGGCGGTTGCCGGAATGCGAACACGCCCGCGCGGGGCCGTCAGAAGCGGAAGCCCTGGCTCGGATGCACCTTCCAGCCGCCAGTGCCATCGAGCTCCAGCACCTGGTGGTGGTACTTGAGCAGCGAGGGACGGTGGCTGACGCTGACCAGCGTCGCATCCATGCCGGCCAGCAACTGGTACATGCCTTCCTCGTTGCCGATATCGAGCGCGCTGGTGGCCTCGTCGAGCATCACATAGCGCGGCCGCGACAGCAGCACGCGCCCCATCGTCAGCCGCTGCTGCTCGCCCAGCGACAGTACCTTGCCCCAGTCCACTTCGGTATCGAGCCCGCCGAAGCGCTCGACGATGCTGCCCAGATTGACAAGCTCAAGCAACCGGATCAGTTCGTCGTCGGGGATGTGCTGCCCGATGTGATTGGGGTACAGCAACTGGCCGCGCAGGCTGCCGACCACCATGTACGGGTGCTGCGGCAGGAACAGCATGTCCTGCGGCCTGGGCCGCACGATGCAGCCGCTGCCGCTGGTCCACAAGCCGGCCATGGCGCGCATCAGCGAGCTCTTGCCGCCGCCGCTGGCACCGACGATCAGCAGCCCTTCGCCGGGATTGGCCGACACCGTCAGGTCACGCACCAGCGTGCGTTCCAGGTTGGGCGTGCGCAGCGTCACGTGCAGCAGGGACAGGCGCGAATCCTGCACCGATTCGATCGTCGGCGCCGGTTCGGCGGTTTTCGCCGGCGTGGCCGCGAGCGTGCCGGCGAAGGTGTCGAGCCGGTCCAGCCCGGCGACGAAGCGGGCCAGGTCTTCGAAGTTGTCGACGATTACCGTCAGCGCATTCAGCACCGCGGCAAACGCCCCCGCGGCCTGGATCGCGCGCCCGACTTCCATTTCCCCGGACAGCACATGCGAGGCGACGATGGCGCTTGGCAGCATGATGGTGAGGAAGCCGTAGCCGTACTGGAACGTATTCAGGCTCAACTGCCACTTGATGAGCTTGTCGAAGTTGCGGAAGGCATGCTCGAAGCGGCCGCTGACGTGCGACGACTCCAGCGCCTCGCCACGGTAGAAGGCGATCGATTCGGCGTTCTCGCGCACCCGGATCAGGCTGAAGCGGAAGTCCGCCTCGCGCTTGAGCTGGAAGAAGTTCAGCCCGATCAGCACGCGCCCGAAGCAGTAGATGGAGATAAAGCTGCCGGCGATGGCATAGACCACCAGGAAGTAGACCAGCATCTGGGAAATCGACCACAGGACGGCGCTGAAGGCGATCAGCTGCAGCAGCGCGCCGATGCCGATAGACAGGAAGTACAGCGATTGCTTGGTGAAGGTGTTGATGTCTTCGGTGATCCGCTGGTCCGGATTGTCGATCGCCGCGTTGGCGTTGAGCTTGTAGTAAGTCCGGTCCTTGAAGTACCCGTCGAGGTAGTGACGGGTGAGCCATCGTCGCCACAGCAGGCTGAGTTTGTTGCGCAGGTAGTAGTAGGAGGAGTAGATGGGAACGGCGGCGAGCAGGATGTAGAGGCACTTTTGGATCGAGTCCCAGAAGCGGTCGGCATCTTGCGCCGCCAGGGCCGAAGTGAATTCGCCGGTTTGTTCGTTGATCCAGACCTCGGCCTGCGTCTGCCCAAGCAGCAGCAGGATCAAAAGGAGCAGCAGGCCGGACGCCTTCCATCGCTCCTGCGAGAACCAGTAGGGTCGGGCAATGGCCCAGTAACGGGTCCACACATGGCGGGTGGGGGCGCCCGGACGTTTCCTGCGGCCCGAAGTGGTGCCGGCGACCCTCGGCTCGGGAACAACGCTCATCTGATTCTCCAGCGCTGACGGATTCCCTGCTGCCGCGCGCATCCGTGACGCCGCAACGAAAGCGGACCAGCAGGAGAATCTGGATGAAATATAGGACAGCAAAATCCACGCCCGTCCAGATTTCATTCCCCTGGCACGCGAATTTTTTCGCGCCGGCGCGCGGTGTGCGGAGTTGACGGCAACGCCGAACCTGCTTTCAATGCGGGGTGACCAACCCGCTACAAGCTGGCACAAGCAGCCAAGGCTACAAACGAACCCTGCAACCGCTGCAACTGCTACAACCGCTGCTACCGCCTTCCAACCGTACCGCCATGGACCGCTTCGACGCGCTGCAACTTTTCACCCGGATCGTGGAGCTAGGCTCGTTCACCGGCGCCGCCAGTGCGCTCGACATGCCGCGCGCTACCGCCACGCACGCCATCAAGGAACTGGAGGCCCGCGTCGGCGCGCGGCTGCTCGAGCGCACCACGCGCCAGGTGCGCCCGACACTGGACGGCCAGGCGTTTTACGAGCGCAGCAAACGCGTGTTGCTGGAGCTGGAAGACGCCGAAACCTCGCTCAGCACGCAGGCGGCCAATCCGCGCGGGACGCTGCGGCTGGACCTGCACGGCACCCACGCGACGCAGGTCATCCTGCCGCGCATCGGCGAGTTCCGCGCCCGCTACCCCAATATCGAACTGGCGATCAGCAGCGGCGACCGCCTGGTCGACCTGGTGGGCGAGGGCATCGACTGCGTCGTGCGCGCCGGCCGTCCGCGCGACTCGTCGCTGGTGGCGCGGCGGCTGGCCGACATGCCGGAAGTGCTGTGCGCCAGTCCCGCCTACCTCGCTGTGCATGGCACGCCGCGACACCCGTCCGAACTCGAAGGCCATGCCGCCGTGGGCTTTTTCTCGCGCAACCATGACTACCGCTACCCGTTCACGCTGACGGTCGATGGCGAGGTGGTGGAGGCCAAGGCGCGCGGATGGATCGCGGTCAGCGACGCCGAGTGCTATACCAGTGCCGCGCTCGCCGGCTGCGGCCTGATCCAGGTGCCGCGCTTCCGCGTTGAAGAGCACCTGCGCGCGGGGCGGCTGGTGCCGGTGCTGGAAGCCTGGCCATGCCCGACGCTGCCGGTGTCGGTCCTGTATCCGTTCCACCGGCAGCTGGCGCCGCGCGTGCGGGTCTTCGTCGACTGGGTGGCGTCCGTCTATGCCGAGCGCTTCGGGCCGCTGCGTGGCGCCTCGTGAAGGGCGTGCCGGCGGCTCTTGCTAATGATATTGCATTATCATTAAAGCTCGCGTAGCATCGCCAGACATCGCCAACGACACTTTCCCGCCCACGGGCGACCTGGCATGACGCTCACGCAGCCATTCATCGAAACCTCGCCGCACCCGGCTCCCATCCTCGAGGCCGACGGCGTCCAGGCCGGCTATGGCGCCGCGCCTGTGCTGACCGCGCTGACGTTGCGCGTCTGGCCCGGCGAGATCTATGCGCTGCTGGGCGCCAACGGCGCCGGCAAGACCACCACGCTGAGCCTGTTCCTGGGCTTCATCGGGCCCAGTGGCGGGCAGGTGCGGGTCAACCGCGTCGACCCGGTGCGGGACCCGGCCGGCGCGCGCCGGCAGATCGCCTATATCCCGGAAAACGTAGCCCTTTACGAGCACCTGAGCGCGCGCGAGAACGTCGCCTACCTGCTGAGCCTGGCAGGGCAGAAGGAAACCCCGCAGGCCATCGACGAGGCGTTGCAGGCCGCGGGACTGGACCCCGCTGCGTTCGGGCGGCGCGTGGCAGGCTTCTCCAAGGGCATGCGGCAGAAGGTGGCGATCGCGCTGGCGCTGCGGCGCGAGGTCGCGGCGCTGCTGCTGGACGAGCCCACCTCGGGCCTGGATCCGCAGGCGACCGCCGAGTTCAACCGCTTGCTTGGCCTGCTGCGCGGGCGGGGCGTGGCCACGCTGATGGTGACGCACGACCTGCTGTCCGCGGCCGGCATCGCCGACCGCATTGGCTTTATCCAGTCCGGCCGACTCGCCGTGGAGTATGCCGCGCAGGGGCCGGAAGGCTTCGACGTGCGCGCCTTGCACCAGCGCTACGCGCAAGGTGCGGCATGAGCAGATCCTGGCTGATCGCGCGCGAGGAATGGCGCCTGATGCGGCGCGACAAAGTGGCGGTGGCCAGCCTGGCACTGGTGCTGTTGCTTGCCTTCGCCGCCATCCTGAGCGCATGGGAGCACCATCGCGATGTCAGCGCGCAGCAGGCGCGCTACCAGCAGCAGGCCGACCGGGAATTCGCCAGCCAGCCCGACCGGCACCCGCACCGGATGGCGCACTACGGCCACTACCTGTTCCGGCCGCTGGGCCCGCTGGCGGTGTTCGATCCGGGCATCGATCTCTATACCGGCCGCTCGCTCTACCTCGAAGCGCACCGGCAAAACAGCGCCAACTTCGGCGAGGTGCGGCAGTCGTCGCTGCTGGTGCGCTTCGGGCAGTTGTCGCCGGCCTTCGTGCTGCAGGTGCTGGCGCCACTGCTGCTGATCTTTGCCGGCCACGGCGTGCTGGCGCGCGAGCGCGAGAGCGGCGTGCTGCGCGTGTTGCTGGCGCAGGGCGTGCGGGGCGGCGAACTGGTGCGGGGCAAGGTGCTGGCCGTCGCCGGCGTGGCGCTGGCCGTGCTGCTGCCTGCAGCGGCGGTGCTGGCCTGGATGGCGCTGGCGCGGCCGGGCGATGCGCCGCTGTCCGCGCTGCTGGCGGCGCTGCTGGTGGCGGCATATGCCGGCTGGCTGCTGCTGTGGTCGCTGCTCGTCACCGTGGTGTCGGCGTGGTGCCGGCGCAGCCGCGATGCGCTGCTGGTGCTGCTGGCGCTGTGGGCCGTGCTGGTGGTCATGCTGCCGCGCGCGGTGCCGGACCTGGTCAACGCCGTGGTGGCGCTGCCGACGCGGCTGGAAAGCACCATCGCGGTGGAGCGCGAGCTTGCGGCGATCGGCGACAGCCATGACCCCGACGATCCCTACTACAACGGCTTCCGGCAGCAGGTCCTGGCGCAGTACGGCGTGCGCCGCGTCGAGGACCTGCCGGTGAACTACAAGGGCCTGCTCAAGACCGAAGGCGAACGCCTTACCAGCGCCTTGTTCGACCGGCACGCCAAGGCGGCCTTCGCGCTGCAGTTCCGGCAAGGCCGGCTCACCGATACGCTCGGATGGCTCAGTCCTGCCTTTGCGCTGCGCCGGCTGTCGATGACCGTTGCCGCTACCGACCTGCATGGCTATCGCGACTTCCTGCAGCAGGGCGAACGCTATCGCTACGGCCTGGTGCAGGCTCTGAACCGGCTGGAAGCCGAGCAGATCCGCTATGCCGATGCGGTCGATCCGGCCAGGGAGAACCGCATCGACCATCACCATTGGCAGGACCTGCCGGCGTTTGCCTACGTGCCGCCGTCCCTTGCCGGCACCGTGCAGCGCGCGCTGGCGCCGGCACTGGTGCTGCTGGCATGGCTGGCGGCGTGGCTGTGGCTGGCGCGCGTGGCGGCGCGCCGGCTGGAGGGCATGGCGCGATGAGCGGATGGCGAATGGGCATGCGCGAGGAATGGCGCCTGATCGTGCGCGCGCGGCTGACCGTGGCCGCACTGGTGCTGCTGTGCCTGCTGACCTGTCTGGCGGTCGGGGCGGGGCTGCACGAAGTGTCGCGGCAGCAGCACACCATCGCGCGCGCGGCGGCACTGCACGAACAGCGCGCCGCGGACGTGTACGAACGCCATGTGGGTGACGTCGGCATGGTGGCCTACTACAGCTTCTACTTCACTGCGGATCCGCCTTCCGACGCGGCGTTCCTGGCGCTGGGGCTGCGCGACGTGGCGCCGTTCATCCAGCGCGTGCGCATGCTCGGCCTGCAGTCGCAGGCCTATGACGGCGAGCATTTCAATCCCGAGCTGGCGCTGCCGGGGCGCTTCGACTTTGCCTTCGTGCTGGTCTACCTGGCGCCGCTGTTCGTCATTGCCTTGCTGCATGACCTGGTCTCGGGCGAGCGCCAGGCCGGGCGGCTGCGGCTGCTATTGTCGATGCCGGGGTCGCTGCGGCAACTGTGGCTGCGGCGCGTGGCGCTGCGCTATGGCCTGGTGCTGGCTTGCGTCGCGCTGCCGATGCTGGCGGGCGCAGCCGTTGCCGGCATGCCATGGCCCGCGATCGCGGCCGCCGTGGCGGTGGTGGCCAGCTACCTCGCTTTCTGGTTCGGCGCCGCGCTGCTGGTGGTCACGCGCGGCTGGCGCTCGCGCACCAACGCCACGGTGCTGATGGGAACCTGGGTGGGGCTGACCGTGGTGTTGCCGGTGGTCGCCAATATCGGGCTGGCCCGCGCCATCCCCGTCAACCAGGGTATCGACCTGATGCTGGCGCAGCGGCAGGCCGTCCACGCGGGCTGGGAAGTGCCGCGCGAAGTCACCATGCGCCAGTTCGTGCGCAGCCACCCGCAATGGGCCGGCATCGCGCCGCCGCGCACGGGATTCAACTGGGCCTGGTACTACGCGCTGCACCAGGTCGGCGACGAGAGCGTGGCGGGCCAGGTGCAGGCCTACCGTGCCGGGCTCGATGCGCGGCAACAGTGGACCGGCCGGCTCGGCTGGCTGCTGCCCGGCGTGGCCGCGCAGGCCTTCCTGCACCGGCTGGCGCACACTGACCTGGAAGCCCAGCTGGCCTTCCAGGACCGTATTGGCGCATTCCACCAGTCGGTCAGGACCTTCCACTATCCCTACCTGTTCGGCCGGCTTGCCTTCGGTGCGGAGGACTTCGCCGGCAGGCCGGCCTTTGCCGCGACCACACCGCGGCCACATGTCGCCAGCGCTTACCTGCTGGCGGCAATCGGGCTGCCATGGCTGCTGGGCGCGCTGGGCCTGTGGGCGATGTGTACGGTGCGGCTGCGGCCTTGAGGCAGGGCGTGGTCGCTTATCTCTTATCGCTTATCGCGTATTGGGGCCGCAGCGCCTGTCTCAGTCGAGGGTGATCTTTCCCGCCTTGACGATCTGACCGTATCGAGTGATGTCGCGCTCGATCACCTTGCGGAACTCTTCGGAGGAGCTGCCTACCGGCACGAATCCCAGTTCGGTCAGCTTCTTTGCCACGTCCGGGCTGCGCGTCGCCGCGGCGATCTCCTTGGCCATGCGCTCAACCACGGGCGCGGGCGTGCCGGCAGGCGCCAGCAGGCCGGTCCAGGAACTCATCACGAAGCCCGGGAAGCCCGATTCTTCCATGGTCGGGATATTCGGCTCGCCCGGCCAGCGCTTGGCCGAGGCCACGGCCAGCACATTGATCTTGCCCGACTTCACGTGCGGCATCGGCACCAGCAGGGGATCGAATGCCACAGACACCTCGCCGGAGACAAGTGCCGGCAGGATCGGTGCGCTGCCGTTGTACGGCACATGGGTCATCCTGACCTTGGACTCCATGGCCAGCCGTTCGCCCGTCAAATGCGCCGAGCTGCCCACGCCGCTAGAGCCGAAGGTCAGCGTATCGGGATGCTTCTTGCCATAGTCGACCAGTTCGGCAACGGTCTTTGCCGGTACCTTCTTGCTGGCGAACAGGAACAGCGGCAGTTCCGCCATCTGCGCCACCGGCACGAGGTCCGAAGGCTTGTAGCTCAGCTTGGAATACAGCGACATGTTGGCGCTGTAGGCCGCGAGCACCGAGACAAAGGTATAGCCGTCCGGCGCCGAGCGTGCGGCAACGCCAACGCCAAGCGTACTGTTCGCGCCAGGCTTGTTCTCGATGATGATGGGCTGGCCGAGGCTTTGCGAGACCCTTTCGAACACGACCCGGGCTACCGTGTCGGTGGACCCGCCGGGGGTATAGGGAACGATGACCTTGATCGGCCTGGTGGGCCAGGCGTCGGCCGCGAAGGCGGTATGACCGATCACCAGGCTCGTGATGGCGAGCGTTACCAGTCGTGCGCTGCGCGCAGCGTGATTCGAAATACTCAACTACGTCTCCTGCTTTGGCAATTTTTGTCCCCGCCTTTGCGGCGGGTTCCAGCGGTGAATCCGCCGATCGATTATGCCGGAGCGGACGAAGCGGGTACTTGCCATGAGGCTGCCCCGGAACGCATTCCGTGAAGTCAGTGTGCGATAAGCGGTCGGGGCACTGTGAAGGCGCGGACCGCGATTTGTGGGTGGCGGTGCCGGCGGCAGGTGAGGGCTGCAATATCGGCCTGCTGAAGCCGGGCGGCGCACTGGTGACGCAGTGGAGCCTCGGCGAGACCGTGCAGGCGTTGCGCTGGATGCCAGCGGTGGCATCTGGACCGCGATGTGCGAGGGATGGAGCGTGATGCGCTTCCTGGCGGACGGGACCCTGGACCGGGTCGTGGGCATGCCGGTGCCGTGCCCTTCCGATGTCTGCATCGGAGGGGCCGGTTCTGGCAGCCTGTTCATTACCTCATCGCGCCAGCAGGTTTCGCTGGAGGTGCTGGCGAAGGCAGGCCTTTCGGGCAGGCTTTTCGAGCTATCGATCTGAGGCGCCGGACGCCGCGCCGGCGTCACGCGTTCTGCGCAGGCTTGTCCTTCACCGGATCGGGATGAATCTGCATGACCGCATCCCGCTTGTCCAGCAAGTGGTGCCGCAGGATGCCGGCCAGCTTCTGGCCATCGCGCGCCTCGAGGGCGCTCATCATGCCTTCGTGCTCGTCGACCGCACGGTCCCACTTGTCCGACAGGTAGTTGGAGCGGAAACGCAGCGCCTGGATGCGCCGGTTCAGCGCCAGGTAGGTCTGGCTTAGCGCCGAGTTGCGCGCAGAGGCCACGATCAGGTTGTGGATCTCCTGGTTGCGGGCGTAGTAGCCGGGCAAGTCCTTCTGTACGCGGCAGGCGAGCATGGAGTAGTGCAGCGCCTTGATCTCGGAGAGCTCAGCCGGCGTGATGCGCTCGCATGCCAGCTCGCCCGCGAAGGCCTCCAGGCCGCTCATCAGTTCGAACATTTCCCACACTTCGGTCTCGCTCATGCGCGACACGCTCGCGCCACGGTTCGGCCAGATGTCGATCAGGCCTTCCGCGGCCAGCACCTTGAGCGCCTCGCGCAGCGGCGTGCGGGAGATGCCAAGTGTCTCGCACAGTTCGCGCTCGTTCAGCTTCATGCCCGGCGACAGCACGCCTTCAACGATGAACCGGCGCAGGTGCTCGACCACGATGTCGTGCAGGCGCTTGCGCTCGACCTTGGGCATGAGCCCTTCGGATTGTCTGTTCTCGTCGTCCAGAGGATTTTGCATTCAATTTTCCCATCTTCGGAAACTTGCCTCGATTGTATCTCAAGGCCGAAAACTCCAGTGTTGCTAAGGGTTTACGCGGAAAAAGTTCGCCTTGAAGCGCCGCCGCAGCTGGTGCTACAGTAGATTGCATTCAAAATTCAAAATTCAACCAAGGAGACGACCTCCCATGATCCACCTCGATTTCCATCCGGCTGGCCGCCATTTCCTGCAGATCCCCGGCCCGAGCCCGGTGCCTGATCGCATCCTGCGCGCCATGAGCTACCCGACCATCGACCACCGCGGCCCCGAGTTCGGCGCGCTGGGGCGCAAGGTGCTGGCCGATATCAGGAAGATCTTCAAGACCGAACAACCCGTGATCATTTACCCGGCGTCGGGTACCGGCGCCTGGGAGGCCGCGCTGACCAACACGCTGAGCCCGGGCGACCATGTGCTGATGTTTGAGACGGGTCACTTCGCCACGTTGTGGAAGAAGATGGCCGAAGCGCTGGGCCTCAAGCCGGAGTTCCTGGGCCTGCAGGGCATCGAAGGATGGCGTCGCGGGGTGCAGGCCGACATGATCGAGGCGCGGCTGCGCCAGGACACGGCGCACTCGATCAAGGCGGTATGCGTGGTGCATAACGAGACGTCGACCGGCGTGACCTCGAACATCGCCGCGGTGCGCAAGGCCATCGACGCGGCCGGCCACCCGGCCTTGCTGCTGGTGGACACGATCTCGGGGCTGGCCTCGGCCGACTACCGGCATGACGAGTGGGGCGCCGATGTCACGGTGTCGGGTTCGCAGAAGGGTTTGATGCTGCCGCCCGGCATCAGCTTCAACGCAGTCTCGCCGAAGGCGATCGCGGCCAGCCAGAAGGCCAGGCTGCCGCGCGCGTTCTGGGGCTGGACGGAAATCATCGAAGCCAACCAGAACGGCTACTGGCCGTACACCCCGAACACCAACCTGCTCTACGGCCTGTCCGAGGCGCTCGACATGATCCTGGGCGAGGGGCTGGACAACGTCTTCGCCCGCCACCAGCGCCTGGCGGAAGCCACGCGCCGCGCCGTGCGCGCCTGGGGCCTGGAAATCCAGTGTGCCGATCCGGCCGTGTACAGCCCCGTGCTGACGGGCGTGATGATGCCGGAGGGCGTGGACGCCGACGCCGTGCGCAAGCTCATCTATGAGCGCTTCAACATGTCGCTGGGCCAGGCGCTCGGCAAGATGCGCGGCCGCATGTTCCGCATCGGCCATCTGGGCGACTGCAATGACCTGACGCTGATGGCTACGCTGGCTGGCTGCGAAATGGGGCTGAAGCTGGCCGGCGTCCCCGTCGCCGCGAGCGGTGTCGCGGCGGCCATGGAATACCTGGCCGCGCACGCGGATACGCCGGTGCTGAAGGTGGCCGCCTGAACCCTGCGGCATAGGCCGGCGCCGGAAAGGTCCGGACCGGCCTGAAGGTCGTCTCCACGCGTCTCAAGTCCATGCCGTCACGTCGGGGTGATCGGCAGGGGCGCCTGTTGCCTGTTGCCTGCGGATTTCCGCATGCATCCACCGATGTTCGTCCAGCCGAACACAAGCCTGCCGATTGCCATGAATACCCTTACTTCCCCCACGCTGGTCAAGCCGATCCACCTGGTGCCGTCGCAGCATCGCGCCGTTTCGCCGCTGTCCGCGCTGCTGCGCAAGGAACTGCGCGGCGACGTGCTGTTCGACCGGGCCGGCCGTGGGCGCTATGCGACCGATGCGTCGATCTACCAGATCATGCCGATCGGCGTGGTCGTGCCGCGCGACCAGGCCGACCTGCTGCGCGCGCTCGACATCGCCCGCGACCAGCGGGTGCCGGTGCTGGCGCGCGGCGCCGGTACCAGCCAGTGCGGGCAGACCGTGGGCGAGGCGCTGGTGATCGACAACAGCAAGTGGCTCAACAACGTGGTGGCCTTCGACGCGGCGGCGCGCACGGTGACGGTGGAGCCGGGCATTGTGCTCGACCATCTCAATGCCTGGCTCAAGCCCCACGGGCTCTGGTTCCCGGTGGACGTGTCGACCGGCGCGCAATGCACCATCGGCGGCATGACCGGCAACAACTCGTGCGGTTCGCGCTCGATTGCCTACGGCAACATGGTGCATAACGTGCTGGCCATCGACGCCGTGCTGGCCGACGGCAGCGAATGCCATTTCGGCTCGCTGGCCAACCCGGTGGCGGCGGGGCGCGCCGAAGGCATCCTGCGCGGGCTGGAGCGCATCGCCACGCGCGAGCGCGGCGAGATCGCCGAACGCATGCCGAAGGTGCTGCGCCGCGTGGCCGGCTACAACATCGACCTGTTCGATTGCCAGAACCCGATGGCCTATACCGACGATGGCCACGCCAACCTGGCGCACATCCTGGTGGGGTCCGAGGGAACGCTGGCCTGCAGCAGGCAGGTCACGCTGAAGCTTTCGCCGCTGCCCGCGCACAAGGTGCTGGGCGTGGTGAACTTTCCCACCTTCTACCAGGCCATGGACATGACGCAGCATATCGTCAGGCTGCGCCCGGTCGCGGTGGAACTGGTCGACCGGACCATGATCGACCTGTCGATGGAGAACCCGGCTTTTCGCCCGGTCGTCGAGCGCGCGCTGACCGGCGACCCGCAGGCCATCCTGCTGGTCGAGTTCGCCGGGGAAGACCGCCAGGCGCTGCTGGCGCGACTGGAACAGCTGGTCGAGCTGATGGGCGACCTGGGGCTGCCGGGTTCCGTGGTGCAGATGCCTGAAGAGAAGGCGCAGAAGGCGCTGTGGGACGTGCGCAAGGCCGGGCTCAACATCATGATGAGCATGAAGGGCGATGGCAAGCCGGTGTCCTTCATCGAAGATTGCGCCGTACCGCTGGAGCACCTGGCCGAGTACACGCGCCGGCTGACCGAGGTCTTCCACAAGCACGAGACCGAGGGCACGTGGTACGCGCACGCCAGTGTCGGCACGCTGCACGTGCGCCCGATCCTGGACATGCGCCGCGACGGCGCGGTGCGCATGCGCGAGATCGCCGGGGAAGCGGCCGAGCTGGTGCGCGAGTACAAGGGCGCCTATTCCGGCGAGCATGGCGACGGGCTGTGCCGGGGTGAATGGGTGGCATGGCAGTATGGACCGCGCATCAATGCCGCGTTCGGCGAGATCAAGGCGCTGTTCGACCCCGACAACCGCTTCAATCCCGACAAGATCGTGCGACCGCCCAGGATGGACGCGCGCGAGAACTTCCGCTTCGCGCCCGGCTACGCGGCGCTGCCGCTGACGCCCGCGCTCGACTGGTCGGCCTGGAACGTGCGCCGCGACCCGATGACCGGCGAGGAGACCGCGCCCGGCACCGGCGCCGACACGGCCACGCACGGGCTGGCCTCGGCGGTGGAGATGTGCAACAACAACGGCCACTGCCGCAAGTTCGACGCCGGCACCATGTGCCCGAGCTATCGCGTGACCAAGGATGAGCAGCACGCCACGCGCGGCCGCGCCAATACGCTGCGGCTGGCCGTCTCCGGCCAGCTCGGCAGCGAAGGGCTGGCGAGTCCCGAGGTGAAGGAAGTGCTGGACCTGTGCGTGTCGTGCAAGGGCTGCAAGCGTGACTGCCCGACCGGCGTCGACATGGCCCGGCTGAAGATCGAGGCGCGCCATGCGTGGACCCGGCGGCACGGCACCAGCCTGCGCGAGCGCATGGTGGCGTACATGCCGCGCTATGCGCCGGTGGCAAGCCGGGTGTCGGGACTGCTGGCGCTGGCGGACAGCATCCCGCTGGTCTCGGGCTGGGTGAAGCGCGCGCTGGGGTTTGCGCCGGAACGGTCGCTGCCCCGCTTCCGCAAGCCATTCCTGACAACGGGCACAACGGGCACAACGGGCACAACGGGCATGGACGCCGGCGAGCCGGCTGGCACCCGCGAGGTGCTGCTGTTCGTCGACACCTTCAGCAACTACATGGAGCCCGAAAACGCGCGCGCCGCGCGGGCAGTGCTCGAAGCGGCCGGCTATACCGTGCATTTCAACACCCGCGCGGGCGAGCGTCCGCTGTGCTGCGGCCGGACCTTCCTCGCCGCGGGGCTGGTCGACCAGGCGAAGGAAGAGGCCCGGCGCATGCTGGACGCATTCCGTCCCTATGTGGCGCGCGGTGTCCCGGTGGTGGGGCTGGAGCCGTCCTGCCTGCTGTCGCTGCGCGACGAATTCCTCGGCTACGGCTATGGCGACGAGGCCAGGCAGCTTGCGAGCCTGTCGTTCCTGTTCGAGGAGTTCCTGGTCCGCGAGCAGCGCGAAGGCCGGCTGGCATTGCCGTTGCAGCCCCTGCAGGCAGCGGAAGCGGTGGTGCACGGACATTGCCACCAGAAGGCGTTCGATGCCTTCACGCCGGTGCAGACCGTGCTGGGCTGGATCCCCGGGCTGAAGGTCGCGCCGGTGGAGTCGTCGTGCTGCGGCATGGCCGGCAGCTTTGGCTACGAAGCCGAGCACTTCGAGGCATCGAAAGCCATGGCCGAGCTGTCGCTGCTGCCCGCGGTGCGCAAGCGCGCCGCCGATGCCATCGTGGTCGCCGACGGCACCAGTTGCCGGCACCAGATCCTGGACGGCGCCGATGCGCAGGCCCTCCACGTGGCACGCGTGCTGGAAATGGCGCTGGCAGGAAGCCGCCATGGCTGAGGCGCGGCGCGGCAGCCTGCCGCTGCGGCCCCCGGCAGCGGCCAGGATCGGCGATCGCGTGGAGGACGTGGGCTCGCCGGCGCTGCTGGTCGACCTGGAGGCCTTCGACCACAACCTTGCGCAGATGCAGGCCCTTGCCGATGCGGGTGGCGTGGCCTTGAGGCCGCACGCCAAGGCGCACAAGTCGGTCGCCGTCGCCCGGCGCCAGATCGCTGCCGGGGCGAACGGCGTCTGCTGCCAGAAGCTGAGCGAAGCCTATCCGTTCGCCGCCGCGGGGATCGCAAGCATCCACATCAGCAACGAGATCGTCGGCGCGGACAAGCTTGCCATGGCGGTGGAGCTGGCGCGGCACACGGCGCTGAGCCTGTGCGTGGACGACGTGCGCCAGGTCAGCGCGATTGGCGCCGCGGCCGAGGCGGGCGGCGTGCGCATCAGCGTGCTGCCGGAGGTGGACGTGGGGCACGGGCGCTGCGGCGTCAACACCCACGATGCCTTGAGCCGGCTGGCCGATGCCATCGGCGAAGCGCCGTCGTTGCGCTTTGGCGGCCTGCAGGCTTACCACGGCGGCGCGCAGCACATCCCGGTCTGGGTGCAACGCCGGCAGGCTGCGCAGCGCGCGGCGCAAGCCGCCGCCGGCTATGTCCGCCACCTGGAAGCGCGGGGCATTGCCTGCCCGGTCGTCACCGGCGGTGGCACCGGCACGGCCGAGTTCGACTGCCAGAGCGGTGTCTATACCGAAGTCCAGCCGGGCACCTACCTGTTCCTGGACGGCCACTACGGCGCCAACGAATGGCACGGCGCGTTTGACCCGCGGCACAGCCTGTTCCTGTCGGCCACGGTCATGAGCACGGCAAGGCCGGGCGTGGCGGTCTGCGATGCCGGGCTGAAATCGGTCGCGGTCGATTCCGGCCTGCCGCACCTGTGGTCCCGCGACCGCAGCGGCTGGCTGCGCTACGTGGCGGCCAACGACGAACACGGCGTGCTCGAAGTGCTGAACGCGGACAGCCAGGAACTGCTCGGCGACAAGCTGCTGCTGGTGCCGGGCCATTGCGACCCCACGGCGAACTTGCACGCGCAGTTCGTGTGCTTCCGCGGCGAGCGCGTCGTCGATGTATGGGAGGTGGAAGCGCGCGGCCTGAGCCGATGACGCGCGGAGGACGGCCGGCGCATCGCCGGCGCGGATAAACAAAACAAGCCGCAATCAAGGCGGATCTGAATACCAAAGCCAAAGGAGACAAGAGATGCAACGCAAGATCGTCAGGAGCACCCTCACGGCCGTGGCCTGCGCCACCGCCTGCCTCGGCGCCAATGCATGGGCCTGGGAGCCGGCAAAGCCGGTCGAGATCGTCGTGCCGTTCAGCGCCGGTGGTGCGTCGGACCAGATGGCGCGCGCCATCCAGGGCATCATCGCCAGGCACAAGCTGATGAGCCAGCCGGTCATCGTGCTGAACAAGGCCGGCGCCAGCGGGGCCGAGGGGCTGATGGACACCAAGGCGTCGCAGGGCAATCCGCACAAGCTGCTGGTCGCGTCGTCGGCGCTCTATACCGTGCCGATGGTCAGCCACCTGCCGTTCAGCTGGCGCGACCTGACCCCGGTGGCCATGATCGCCCAGGACGAGTTCGTGCTGTGGACCAATGCCGCCGGGCCATACAAGTCGGTGACGGAGTTTATCGACGGCTCGAAAGCGAGTGCCGGCAAGGTCAAGATCGGCGGCACCAGTTCCAAGCGCGAAGACCAGATCATCACCTCGCTGGTCCAGAAGAAGACCGGCACGAAGTTTATCTACGTGCCGTACAAGGGCGGCGGCGAGGCGGCCACGCAGCTGTCGGGCCAGCATATCGACGCCAACGTCAACAATCCCTCCGAGTCGATCGGCCAGTGGCGCGCCGGCGAGCACAAGGCGCTGTGCGTGTTCGCGCCGGAGCGTATGAGCTACAAGGCCAGGGTCACGCAAGCCCAGAGCTGGAACGACGTGCCGACCTGCAAGGAGCAGGGCCTGGACGTGCAATACCAGATGCTGCGTGTCTTCATGCTGCCCGGCGGCGTCACGCCCGACCAGCAGAAGTACTACGTCGACCTGATGCAGAAGATCGTGGCCACGCCCGAGTGGAAGGAATACCTGGAAAAGAACGCGCTCAAGAACGAGTTCCTGACCGCCAGGGCGCTGACCGACTTCCTGGCGAAGGACGAGGCCGCGCATCGCGACATCATCAAGGAGGCCGGCTTCGTCGCCGCGCGCTGACGCAGGCGGGCCGCATTCGCGAGGCTCCGGTGCATGCGCCGGGGCCGATGGCTGAAGGATATCTGGGGGCAGACATGGATTCACATCACGGGGGAGAGCCGGCGGGCGCCGGGCTCTCGGTCAAGACAGTGGAGCTGATGGTCGCGCTATGCCTGCTGGCAGGCGCGCTCGTCGTGATCTGGAGCAACTACAGCATTGGCGCGGGCTGGGCGCCGGACGGGCCCGAAGCTGGCTATTTCCCGATGCGCGTCGGCATCATCGTGCTGGCCTGCGCCGCGCTGGTGGCAATGCAGGCGCTGCGCAGCGACGGCAAGGCGGTCTTTGCGACCTGGCAGCAACTGCGGCAGGTCAGCGTGATCGTGCTGCCGCTGACGGTGTATGTCGGCCTGATCGGCGTGCTGGGCATCTACGTGGCGTCGACGGTCTTTATCGTCGGCTTCATGGTGTGGGTCGGCAAGTCGGGCTGGCCCAAGGCGATGCTGATTGGCGTCGGCATCAACCTGATGCTCTTCTGGATCTTCGAGATCCAGTTCCGTGTGCCGCTGCCCAAGGGGCCGCTGGAAGCTGCGCTGGGCTATTGAGGAGGTGGCAATGGAAGAAATGAACGCATTGATGGGCGGCTTCGCGGTCGCCCTGTCCTGGCAGAACGTCGGCCTGATGTTCGCCGGCATCCTGCTGGGTATCGTGGTCGGCGTGCTGCCGGGCCTGGGCGGCCCGAACGGCGTGGCGATCCTGCTGCCGCTGACGTTTTCGATGGATCCGGTATCCGCCATCATCATGCTGTCCTGCATCTACTGGGGAGCCTTGTTCGGCGGCGCGATCACGTCGATCCTGTTCAACATCCCGGGCGAGGCGTGGTCGGTGGCGACGACCTTCGACGGCTATCCGATGGCCCAGCGGGGCGAGGCCGGCAAGGCGCTGACCTCCGCCTTCACCGGCTCCTGCCTGGGCGCGCTGGCCGGGGTGCTGCTGATCACCTTCCTGGCGCCGATGGTGGCGAAGTTCGCGCTGCGCTTCGGCCCGCCGGAGTTCTTCGCGGTGTACCTGCTGACGTTCTGCAGTTTCGTCGGCATGGGCAAGGAATCCAAGCCGAAGATCCTGATCGCGATGTGCCTGGGCTTTATCCTGGCGGCGGTCGGCATGGATACGGTCTCGGGCACGCTGCGCATGACCTTCGGCTCGCACGAGCTGCTGCGCGGCTTTGACTTCCTGGTCGCCGTGATCGGCCTGTTCGGCATCAGCGAGATCCTGATGACGATGGAGGAGGGCGTGGCGTTCCGCGGCAAGCAGGCGCGCATCGACCTGAAGGTGGTCCTCAAGACCTGGGCGGAGCTGCCGCGCTACTGGATGACCGTAGTCCGTTCATCCGTGATCGGCTGCTGGCTTGGCATCACCCCGGGCGGCGCCACCGCGGCCTCGTTCATGGGCTACGGTGTCGCCAAGCGCATGGCCAAGGATCCGGACTCGTTCGGCAAGGGCAATGTCGAAGGCGTGGTGGCTCCGGAAACCGCCGCGCACGCCGCCGGCACCAGCGCGCTGCTGCCGATGCTGGCGCTAGGCATCCCGGGTTCGGCGACCGCCGCGGTGCTGCTGGGCGGCCTGATGATCTGGGGCCTGCAGCCGGGACCGCTGCTGTTCGCCGAGCAGGGGCCGTTCGTCTGGGGGCTGATCGCCAGCATGTACCTGGGCAATATCGTCGGCCTGATCGTGGTGCTGTCGACCGTGCCGCTCTTTGCCGCGATCCTGCGCATCCCGTTCTCGATCATCGCGCCGCTGATCCTGGTGATCTGCGCGATCGGCGCCTACACGGTGAACGGTGCGCTGTTCGATGTCTGGCTGATGCTGATCTTTGGCGTGATCGGCTACGTGCTGAAGAAGCTGGACTATCCGCTGGCGCCGATGGTGCTGGCGCTGGTGCTGGGCGACCGCGCGGAAGACGCCTTCCGGCAGACCATGCTGGTGTCGTCCGGCGAACTGGATGTGTTCTGGTCGAACGGGCTGGTCGGCACGATCATGGGCCTGGCGGTTTTCGTGCTGGTGTGGCCGCTGGTGAGCGACCTGCGTACCAGGGCACGGGCCAAGGGAATCGCCTGACATTCGGCACGCCGTGAGCATCGGTGCTGTTGCAGCAGACCGCGCATCGTCACGATGCGCGGTTTTTTTTTCCTTTCAGGCCCGATACCGTTCCCACAGCTGACGCAGGATCGACTCCGGCGGTGGCGCCGATGCAAAGCCTGCGACGTTGCCGAACATCCCGACAATGCGGCGCCTGAAGGCATCGAGGTCGGTCGTCGGTTCAGGCGAGGCACTTGCGATATCGATGATCGTATGCAGTTGCTCGGCGGAGAGGCCGGCAATCGCGGACCACAGGTCGTCAGGGCTGGCGCAGGACAGGGCGTACATCGGGCGTCCTAATCGTGGATCTGCGTGGATGTGCGTGGATCTGCGTGAATCAACGTGGATCAACGTGCATCAATGGATGGCTGACGGTTCACCGCGCTGCGCTTGTTTCCGTCCGGGTACACGGCCGCCTGGAACGGTTCTAGCCCGATCCGCGCGACCACGTCGACGAAGCGCTCGGCGTCGCTGTCGCGGTGCGCGAGGTAGGTGCCGATCAGCCGCTCGACCACGTCCGGAACCTGCTCCTGCGCGAACGACGGGCCGATGATGCGGCCGATCGCCGCGCCGCCGCCGGCGTGGCCGTCCCGGCTGTCCGCGCCGTTCTGGCGCCCGCCGATGGTGACCTGGTACCAGGCTTCTCCGGCCTTGTCGACGCCGAGGATGCCGATATGGCCGACATGGTGGTGCCCGCACGAGTTGATGCAGCCCGAGATGTTCAGGTCTAGCTCGCCGATGTCGTGCACGTGGTCGAGGTCTTCGAACCGTTCCTGGATCGCCTGCGCCAGCGGAATCGATACCGCGTTGGCGAGCGAGCAGAAGTCGCCGCCGGGGCAGGCGATGATGTTGGTGATCCTGCCGACGTTGGGCGTGGCGAGGCCCGCCGCATCCAGCGCGCGCCACAGCGCGGGCAGGCTGCTGCGCCGCACGTCGGCCAGGATCAGGTTCTGCTCGTGCGAGACGCGCAGCTCGCCAAAGCCGTGGCGTTCGGCGAGGTCGGCCATCAGCTCCATCTGGTCGGCGGTAATGTCGCCCGGCGCGGGGCCGGTTGCCTTGAGCGATGCGGTCACCGCGGCGTAGCCCGGAACGCGGTGCGAATGAACGTTGCTGCGCAGCCAGAGCCGGAACGCGCGGTCGGTGCGGGCGAGTTCGGCGCTTTCATCGGCGCTTTCATCGGCATCCTGCGCCGCGGCGGGGTCATAAGGCGGCACCGTGAAGCGCGCCGCCACCGACGCGACAAAGTCTTCGGTGACGGTATCCGGGCCACCCCGGATGCGCTGCCACTGCTCCGCGACCTGTTCGCGGAAGACCTCCGGCGTGAGGTCCTTCACCAGGATCTTGATGCGCGCCTTGTACTTGTTGTCGCGCCTGCCATGCAGGTTGTAGACGCGCAGCGTGGCCTGCAGGTAGGTCAGCAGGTCCTGCCAGGCCACGAAGGGATTGATCAGCTTTCCGACCATGGGCGTGCGCCCCATGCCGCCGCCGACCCACACGCGAAAGCCGACCTGGCCGTCTTCCTCGACCGCCTGCAGCCCGATATCGTGGACGCCGACCGCGGCCCGGTCGGTGGTGGCGCCGCTGATCGCGATCTTGAACTTGCGCGGCAGGTAGGCGAACTCGGGATGCAGCATCGACCATTGCCGCACGATCTCGCACCACACCAGCGGGTTCACCAGTTCGTCGGGCGCGATGCCGGCAAAGTGGTCGGTGGTGGTATTGCGGATGCAGTTGCCGCTGGTCTGGATGGCGTGCATCTGCACGGTGGCGAGTTCCGCGAGGATGGCAGGGGCGTCTTCCAGTCGCGGCCAGTTGAACTGCAGGTTCTGCCGCGTGCTGAAGTGCCCGTAGCCGCGGTCCCAGCGGCGCGCGATCTCCGCCAGCTTGCGCAGCTGCCGCGACGCCAGCATGCCGTAGGGGATGGCCACGCGCAGCATCGGCGCATGGCGCTGGATATACAGGCCGTTCTGCAGCCGCAGCACGCGGAACTCTTCCTCGTCGAGCTCGCCGTCCAGGAAGCGGCGGGTCTGGCCGGTGAACTGCACGACCCGTTCGTCGACCAGCCTCTGGTCGATCTCGTCATAGACATACATGGTGAAGGTCTCCTCGCGCCCGCGCGCTAGTCTTTTGCCCGTGCCCGTTCGATGGACATGTCGGTCGGCATCATGTTGAGGTCGGCGTTGTGCATCACCCACAACGAGCCGGCGACGACGATGACGATCAGGAAGCCGGTGCAGGCGAAGATGGCGGTATTGCCGCGCTGGCCGGGACCGGTGCCCAGGTGCAGGAAATACACCAGCTGCACCAGCAGCTGCGCAACGCAGAGGCCCACGACCAGCGCGATCGCGGCGTGGCTTGGCAACGCGCCGGTCATGACCGCGGCAAACGATGCCACGGTAAGCGCGACCGACAGCAGCAGGCCGATGGTGTAGCTGCGCACGCTGCCGTGGGCGGCGTGCTCGCCCGGATGGACGGAATGAAGATGGGACGGCTTCATGCGAACTCCCGCAGGTAGACGAAGGTGAAGACGCAGATCCAGACCAGGTCCAGGAAGTGCCAGAACAGGCTCAGGCACGCCAGCCGGCGGCGCACGATGTCATCGAGGCCGAAACGCCGGATCTGGTGGATCATCACCGCCAGCCAGCACAGGCCCGCGGTGACGTGCAGGCCGTGGGTGCCGACCAGCGTGAAGAAGGCCGACAGGTAGGCGCTTACGCCCGGGCCGGCGCCCTGGTGCAGCAGGTGGGCGAACTCGTAGACCTCCATGGCGACAAACACCGCGCCCAGCACGAAGGTGGCCGCGAGCCAGCGGATCATGCGCGGCGCGGCATTCGCGTCCTGCCGCAGCATGGCCAGGCCGAAGGTGTAGCTGCTGAGCAGCAGCACCATGGTCTCGGCGAACACGAACGGCAGCTCGAACAGTTGCCGCCCGCCAGGCCCGCCCGCGGTATTGCCGGACAGGACGCCAAAGGTGGCGAACAGCACCGCGAAGATCAGGCAGTCGCTCATCAGGTAGAGCCAGAAGCCGAGCGTGGTATGCGCGCCGGTTTCGTGATGGCCGTGGTCGGCGGCGTGTGCCGCAGTATGTGCCGCCGCGTGTGCGGCGTCGTTGCCCGGGTGGTGCAGGGTAGGGGATAGCGTCGGGTTCATGGTCAGGCAGCTTGCTGCAGTTGGGCGTAGCGGGCGCGCTCGATGCGCTCGACTTCGGCGGCCGGGACGTAGTAGTCCACGTTGCGGTCGTAGCTGCGCAGCACGAAGGTTGCGATCGCCCCGACCAGCCCCGCGACGGCGACCAGCCACATGTGCCAGACCAGCGCGAAGCAGGACACCAGCCCGAACACGGACACGAGGAAGCCGGCCGCGGTGGGACGTGGCATGTGGATGTCCTCGTAGTGGGCCGGCTGGCGCCATGCCCGTCCGGCTTCCTTGTCGTTCCAGTGCTGTTCCAGCGAGGTGATGTGCGGCACCCTGGCGAAGTTGTAGAACGGCGCCGGCGATGCCGTCGACCATTCCAGGCTGCGGCCGTCCCACGGGTCGCCGGTCAGGTCCTGGTTCTGCTTGCGGTCGCGGATGCTGACGGCCAGTTGCACGATCATGGCCAGGATGCCGGCGCCGATGACGAAGGCGCCGATCATCGCCACCACCAGGTAGGGATGCCAGTCGACATTGGCGTAGTGGTTCATCCGGCGGGTCATGCCCTTGAAGCCCAGCACGTAGAGCGGCATGAAGGCCAGGAAGAAGCCGGTCAGCCAGCACCAGAACGACACCTTGCCCCAGAACTCGTCGAGCTTGAAGCCGAACACCTTCGGGAACCAGAAGCTGATTGCCGCCAGGCAGCCGAACAGCACGCCGCCGATGATCACGTTATGGAAGTGGGCAACCAGGAACAGGCTGTTGTGCAGCACGAAGTCGGCGCCCGGCACCGCCAGCAGCACGCCGGTCATGCCGCCGACCGCGAACGTCACCATGAAGCCGATGGTCCACATGGTCGAGGTATGGAAGCGGATCCGCCCCCGGTACATGGTGAACAGCCAGTTGAACAGCTTCACGCCGGTGGGGATCGAGATGATCGACGTCATGATGCCGAAGAAGGCATTGACGTTGGCGCCCGAGCCCATGGTGAAGAAGTGGTGCAGCCAGACGAAGAACGACAGCACGCCGATCGACGAGGTGGCATAGACCATCGACTTGTAGCCGAACAGGGGCTTGCGCGAGAACGTGGCGATGATTTCCGAGAACGCGCCGAACGCGGGCAGGATCAGCACATAGACCTCGGGGTGCCCCCAGATCCAGATCAGGTTCACGTACATCATGGCGTTGCCGCCCAGCTCGTTGGTGAAGAAGTGCATGCCGAGGTAGCGGTCGGCGGTGAGCAGGGCCAGCGTGGCGGTCAGGACCGGGAAGATGGCGACGATCAGGATGTTGGTGATCAGCGCGGTCCAGGTGAACACCGGCATCTTCATCAGGGTCAGGCCCGGTGCGCGCATGCGCAGGATCGTGACGATGAAGTTGATGCCGGTCAGCGTGGTGCCGAGCCCGGATATCTGCAATGACCAGATGTAGTAATCCACGCCGACGGTCGGGCTGTAGCCGAGTTCGGACAACGGCGGATACGCGACCCAGCCGGTCGCGGCGAAGTCGCCGACGAACATCGACAGCATCACCAGCACCGCGCCCATGGCCGACAGCCAGAAGCTCAGCGAATTGACGAACGGGAAGGCCACGTCGCGCGCGCCGATCTGCAGCGGCACGATCACGTTCATCAGCCCCACCACCAGCGGCGTGGCCACGTAGAAGATCATGATCACGCCGTGGGCGGTGAAGATCTGGTCGTAGTGGTGCGGCGGCAGGTAGCCGGCGGCATCGCCATAGGCGACGGCTTGCTGCGTGCGCATCAGGATCGCATCGGCGAAGCCGCGCAGCAGCATGACCAGGGCCAGGATGATGTACATCACGCCGACCTTCTTGTGGTCGACCGAGCAGATCCATTCGGTCCACAGGTATTTCCACTTGCCGTATCTGGTGATGGCGGCGAGCAGCGCGGCGCCCAGCACCAGCACCACGGCCAGCGTCACCATGATGATCGGCTCGTGGTAGGGGATGGCTTCGAGGTTGAGTTTTCCTAGCATGTCATTGCTCCAGGCGGCCGGGGAGCGCCGACGGGACGCGTTGGAAGGCCTGCAGAGATTCGGGGGTGTTGGCGCGGCAGATCGCGCCGTTGGCCTGCATGTACTTGTCGACGACCTGGTCGAACAGCTTCGGGGTCACCGATGCATAGAGCGTGACGGGGTCCTTGGTGCTGGGCTGCTCCAGCGTGCCGTAGGTGTTCGCGTCAAGCGCCTGCGCCGACGCGCGGGCCTTGCCGATCCAGGCATCGAAGTCCTCGCGCGAGGTCGCCAGGGTCTTGAAATGCATGTCCGAGAAGCCAGCGCCGCTGTAGGCCGCGGACTGGCCGAGATAGACGCCGGGCGTGTCGGCGATCAGGTGCAGGCGGGTCTGCATGCCGGCCATGGTGTAGACCATGCTGCCAAGCTGCGGAATGAAGAAGGCATTCATCATCGATTCCGCGGTCAGCCGGAAGTTGACCGGCGTGCCGACCGGGATGGCGAGCTGGTTCACCGAGGCGACGCCGTACTCGGGATAGATGAACAGCCATTTCCAGTTCAGCGCGATGACGTCAACCTGCAGCGGCCTGACCTCGGACTCAAGCGGACGATAGGGGTCGAGCTTGTGCGTCGAGTCCCAGATCAGCACGGCCAGGCAGGCCACGATCACGCACGGGATGCCCCACACCACGATCTCGATCTTGGTCGAGTGCGACCACTTGGGCGCGTAGGTCGCGCGCGTGTTGCTTTCGCGGTAGCGCCAGGCAAACCACAGCGTCAGGAAGATCACCGGGATGACGACCATCAGCATGACGAACAGCGCGATCAGGATCAGCGATTTTTCCTGTGCGCCGATGCTGCCCTTGGGATTGAGCAGTTCGAGGTTGCAGCCGCTGAGCAGGGTGCTCAGGCAGGCGGTCAGCAGCAAGGTCGGCAGGCGGACCTGCGGGCCTGGAAAGGCGCGGGTGAGGCGGGTGAAGGTGGCTTGTCGGGGGGCTTGGCGCGGGACTTGGGGACCTAGTCGATCGCTGTCTGCCGGCCCGGCGGTTGTTTTTAGCATTTCGGATACCTTGGTGACGGATCACCGAAAGCATCCGCCACGCACTCCGATTCAAGGGCTGCGTCAGCCTCGCGCGGGCGTGGTTTGTATGGATTCCTCCGGTGATGTCTGGCATGCTAGCTGAAGACAAAACCCATACATCGAGGAAGATTTTGGGCAAAGAATCCATGCAAGGCAGCGAAATCCTGGACAAATGGGATCTTCAGATCACTACAGGCGGCGGCGCGCGCTACCTGCAGATCGTGGATTTCATCGAAGGGGCGATCCGCGAGGGCAGCCTCGTGGCCGGTGACCGCGTGCCGCCGCAGCGCGGGCTTGCCCGGGCGCTCGGCGTCGACCTGACCACCGTGACCCGCGCCTATAACGAGGCCCGGCGGCGCCAGCTGATCGAGGCCCGGGGCGCGCTTGGCACCTTCATTGCGGCGCCGCGCGCGGAACTGGCGCGGGTGGTCGACATGAGCATGAACGTGCCGCCGCCGCCAGCGGGCGTGGATTTCCAGGACCTGTTGCGGCGCGGCCTGAGCCAGGTCCTGCTGCGCAGCGACCCGCACCTGCTGATGACCTACCAGCTTGGCGGCGGCAGCGCTTCGGACCGGTCGGCCGGGGCGCTCTGGCTGGCGCCGATCTTCGGGCAGGTGGACACCGCGCGGCTGGTGGTGTGCCCCGGCGCCCAGGCCGCGCTGGCCGCCGTGATCCTGAGCCGTACCCGGCCCGGCGAGGCGATCGTGACCGAGCCGCTGGCCTACCCGGGCATCCGCGCCGCGGCGGCGCAACTGGGCCGGCGCGTGGTGATCGCGCCGTGCGACGCGGACGGGATGCTGCCCGACGCGCTCGCCGCGGCCCGCGCCGGGGGGGCCACGCTCGCCTACCTCAACCCGACCGCCCAGAATCCGACCACGCACACCATGCCGGCCTCGCGCCGGGCAGAGATCGCCAGGACTGCGCACCGATGCGATATCGCCTTGCTGGAGGATGATCCGTACTGGCTGCTGACGCCGTCAGCGCCGCCGCCGCTCGCCAGCTTTGCGCCCGAGCGTACCTACTACGTCGCGACGCTGTCCAAGGCGCTCAGTCCGGGCCTGCGCACCGCCTATGTCCTGCTGCCGGAAGAAAGGGGTGGCGATGACCTGCTGGCATCGCTGCGCGCCTTCGCGCTGATGGCCGCGCCGATGACCGCGGCCCTGGCCACGCAATGGATCCATGACGGCTCGGCCATGCAACTGCTCGACGGCATCCGCACCGAAGCGCTGGCGCGGTGCGCACTGGCAAGCCGATGGCTGAGCGGGATCGGCCAGCTGCCGCCCAGCGCCATCCACGTCTGGCACCGGCTGCCCGCGCAGTGGTCGGCGCAGCAGCTCACCCGGGCCGCGCTGGCGGAAGACCTGCGGGTCACGCCTTCCGATGCGTTCTGGGACGGGCCCGATGCGCCCAATGCCATCCGCATCTCGCTCGGCGGCGTGGACAATCACGCGCAGCTGTCGCTGGCGCTAAGGAAACTGGCGGCATTGCTGGAGCGCCGGCCAACGTCGGGGGTGGAGATGGTGGTCTGAACCGGTCAGCCTCGCGCCAGCAGCGCAGGCGTCACGCCTGTGAAACGAAGTTGATCACCGCGTCAGAGAACTTCCCCGGCAATTCCCAGTTCGACAGATGCGCCGCATTGAGCGCGAGGTACTCGGCGTTGGCAATGCCATCAGCCAGCTCGCGCCCCTGTTCCGGCGTGGTGGCGGCATCCTGCACGCCAGCGATCACCAGCACGCGCGCGTCAATGCCGGCCAGCATGCCGCGCAGGTCGGCATCGCGCACCGCGGCGCAGTTGGCGACATAGCCGCCGGCATCGGTCGAGGCGAGCATCGACAGCACCGGGGCCAGGCGCGCCGGATCGCCGGCGAGCGCCGCTGGGGTGAACCAGCGGGCCAGCACGCCCTCGGCAATGGCTGCCATGCCTTCGGCCTGCACGCGCTCGATGCGCGTGTTCCAGCCGGACGGCGGGCCGATCAGCGCCGCGGTATTGGCCAGCACGAAGCGGCCGAAGCGTTCGGGGTGATGGCGTGCCAGCCAGATGCCGGTCATGCCGCCCATCGACAGGCCGCAGAAATGCGCGCGTTCGACACCGGCGTGGTCCATCACCGCCAGCACGTCGGCGCCCAGCTCGGCCATGCCGAACGGCGCGGCCGGCACGCCGGAGGCGCCATGGCCGCGCGTGTCGTAGCGCAGCACGCGGAAGCGTTCCCGCAGCGCCGGCATCTGCGGATCCCACATTGACAGGCTGGTGCCGAGCGAGTTGGACATGACCAGCACCGGCGCGCCGGCGGGGCCCTGGAGTTCGTAGTGCAGGCGAAGCCCGTCACGGGTGGCGATGCTCATGACGCGGGCCTCGCTCAGCGGATCGAAGAAGGATGCGGCGCCAGCGGCGTGACGGCGATCTTCATGTACGGGAACAGCGGCAGGGCCGACAGCAGGTTGTGCAGCGCCTCGTTCGACTCGACGTCGAACACGCTGTAGTTGGCATACTCGCCAACCACGCGGTAGAGGTGCAGCCACTTGCCCTGGCGCTGCAGGTCCTGCGCGTAAGCCTTCTCGCGCGCCTTGATCTCATCGGCCTGCGCGGCGGGCATGTCGTGCGGCAGGTTCACGTCCATTCGTACCAGATACAGCATCGGGTTCTCCTTGTTCCAGTCTGATTAGTCCGGTGGTGAAAATTCAGGCGCGGCCGCTGTCGCGTCGATAATGCGCCAGCTTGTCTTCGTCGAGCGCGATCCCCAGCCCGGGCCCTTGCGGCAGGTGCAGCGCAAAGTCGCGGTACACCGGCCGCTCCAGCACGATATCGTCCTTCAGCAGCAGCGGGCCGAACAGCTCGGTGCCCCACGCCAGTTGCGGCAGCGTGGCAAAGCCGTGGGCGGCCGCGATGGTGCCGACGCTGCCTTCCAGCATGGTGCCGCCATACAGCGCGATGCCGGCCGCATCGCCGACCGCGGCGGTGCGCAGCATGCCGAAGATGCCGCCGGACTTGGCGATCTTCAGTGCGAACACGTCGGCGGCGCCGAGGCGGGCCAGTTCCATCGCGTCCTCGGGGCCGCACACGGCTTCGTCGGCCATGATGGGCACGACAAAGCGCGCCGCCAGCCGGGCCAGCGCGTTGCGCTGCTCACGCGGCGTGGGCTGCTCGATCAGGTCGATGCCGGCGGCTTCGAGCATGGCGATGCCGGTGGCGGCATCCGCTTCGTTCCAGGCCTGGTTGACGTCGACGGTGACGCGGGCACGGTCGCCCAGCGCGCGCTTGATCGCGGACACATGGGCCACGTCCTCGCGCACGCTGCGCCGGCCGATCTTGAGCTTGAAGGTGTCGTGGCGGCGCTCGGCCAGCAGGCGTTCGGCCTCGTCGATGTCGCGCGCGGTATCGCCGCTGGCCAGCGTCCACAGCACCGGCAGCGTGTCGCGCACCGCGCCGCCCAGCAGCGTCGACAGCGGCACGCCCAGGCGCTTGCCCTGTGCGTCGAGCAGCGCGGTCTCCAGCGCCGACTTGGCAAAGCGGTTGCCGCGCGCCACCTTGTTCAGCCGCGCCATGGCGGCGTGCACGTTGGTGGCGTCCTGCCCCAGCAACGCCGGCGCCAGGTAAGTGTCGATGGTCAGCTTGATGCCCTCGGGGCTTTCATCGCCATAGGACAGGCCGCCGATGGTGGTGGCCTCGCCGATGCCTTCCACGCCGTCGGCGCAGCGCAGGCGGACGATCACGAGGGTCTGCCGCTGCATGGTCGCCATGGCGAGCTGGTGCGGGCGGATGGTCGGCAGGTCGACCAGGATAGCCTCGATCGACTCGATGGCCGTGGAGCCGGATTGTGTCGCCACTTTCATACCTTCCTGATGCAGTTGAACGTTGCGTCGGAGTATGAAGGGCTGTTTTTCAGCTGTCCAAGACCGTTGGCGTCTGATTTGATACTTCAAAAGTATGGGTTGCCGCTGGCGCCTTATTCCTTCTGCGGGGGCAGGTAAGCCAGGCCTTCTCCAGTTCCTTGTAGGTCACGTCGCCCCGCTTCAGCCCGTAGACGCTGCTGGGCACCACCGAGATGCCTTCGCCCATCGCCACCAGCCCGAGCGCGATCTGCAGCTCGCGCACCTCATGCCAGGGCTGATGGCAAGCGCCTGAGTCCTCCGCTCAGGTGCGGGCGGGCTAACGTACGCTTGCCTATAGTGAACGCAGCCATGCAGCCAGCTGGTCCCCCAAGGCTGCAGTGGCAGCGGGAGACGAGCCATGCAGATTGCGTCGATCGACACCATCGTGCTGCGCGTGCCGTTCACGGTCGGCGGAGTCTCCGCCGCCGGCGTGTGGGGCGGGGCGGGGCTGCAGGCCGCCGATTCGCTGCTGGTCCGGGTGACCACTGACGACGGCATCGTGGGCTGGGGCGAAACCTTCGGCTTTATCGGCATCCCGATGGTCAAGGCGGCGCTCGACGAACTGCTGGCGCCGGCGTGCATCGGCAGGGATGCCACGCGGCCCGAGGCGCTGAGCCTGGACCTGCAGCGCCGGTTTCACGTCTTCGGGCGCAGCGGCGCCCTGATGTACGGGCTGTCGGCGCTCGATATCGCGCTGTGGGATATCTGCGGCAAGGCCGCCGGCATGCCGTTGCACCGGCTGCTGGGCGGCGCGCAGCGGGATCGCCTGCCGGCGTATGCCAGCCTGATCCGCTACGCCGACCGTGAGACGATCGCTGCCAACATGCAGCGCGCGATCGCCGACGGCTACCGCAGCGTCAAGCTGCACGAGGTCGACCTGGGCGTCATCAGGGCCGCGCGCGAGGCGGCCGGGCCGGATATCGAAATCACGCTGGATGTAAACTGCCCCTGGTCTCTGGCGGAGGCCATCGACATGGCGCGCGAACTGGCGCCGCTGGCGCTGCGCTGGCTCGAAGAACCGCTGTGGCCGCCGGAGAACTACGCAGGCCTTGCGGCATTGCGCCGGCAATGCGGCATTCCCGTTGCCGCAGGCGAGAATGCCTCGACGCTGACGGACTTCCACCAGATGCTTGGCGCTGGCGCGGTCGACGTCATCCAGCCAAGCCCGGCCAAGATGGGCGGCATCAGCCCGCTGCGCAAGGTGTTCGCGCTGGCCGAGGCGCACAACACGCAGGTGATGGTCCATACCTTCTATGACGGCCCCGGGCTGCTGGCCAGCATCCATGCCACGGCGGCGCTGGGCGATGCGCGCGCCATGATCGAATGGCGCTACTTTGACATGGAGGCCCCGGTGCTCGGCGATGCGGTGGTGCCGCGCGACGGGATGATCCGGGTGCCGGACGGGCCGGGGCTGGGTATCGATCCGGATCCGGAGGTAATCCGGCGCTACCAGGTCGGCTGAAAGGTTCACCCCGAACAACGCGCGCACCAGTTCCGTGCCTGTGTTGTGCTGGCAAGCCAACGCAGACAAAGTTGCTTGCGGCCCAACGGTTTCCGGGAAGTCCACGGCGGGTACCAACACCACGCCCATTCCGCCACACCCGCGCGCGAGTGGCCTGGCGACCTCGCCGGCTGTCGATTCCCGCGCCGCACACCCAGAATTGTCATGTAAGGCAGGTACGCTGCACATCCCGCAAGGCCTGGCAGCAAACTTGCTTGTTGATTGCATCTGGCCGACAGGGGACCTGCATCCGTTGGGAGAAGCCATGCATCAAGCACGCATCACCGCACACAAAGGGATTCTGGTTGTCGAACTGGTGCCTGACCAGGCGAACGGGGAAGGCACCTCAACCACCAACAAGCTCCGCAACCTGGCCACGGTCATCCATGACACAGGACGGCACCTGGGTGTTTCAGAAGAAGCCCTGGCGCTGCTGAAGATGGTGCAGCGTGGCCTCGACCGCATCGGCGACTTTGCCTGGTTCAGCAGTGACGACGGCAAGGATCATTTCGCCTGGCTGGGCGGCCCGAAGCGGCTGGTGAATCCCACGTCAGTGGCGGCTGCCCGGGACTACGAGATCCTTGCACACCGGGTCATTCCGAACCAGGTGCCGGACGGCGCCAGGATGGCGATCGAGACGAACTTCTGAGGGCCCCGGCAGTCGCGGCCTTCAGCGCTTGCCGCCGGCTTGCGCCGCGAACGTCCGCCATTCACGGAACACGTTGTCGAGGCACGCCGCGGTCTCGCAGCTGTCACGCTTCTTGCGGAATGCGGCGACTTCGGCCTCGGTGATCGTGCCGGCCTTCAGTTGCCGCTGCTGATCGGCATGGATGCGCTGGTAGCCCATCGAAAACAGCGCCGACTCGCAGATCAGCCGCTGCGAGGGCACGCGGCCCGCGGGCGCTGCCGACGGGTCGCAGTCGATATCGGTCGCAGCATGGGCGGTGCCGGCGAGCGCAAGGGCAACGGCGCCGATGCAGCAGGGCATAAAGCGGAGGCGGAAAAAGCGGTTCATGACGAGTTATGCCGCGGCACGGCCTGAAGGCGCCGTGGTGCCGAACTGCTTGCGGTAGGCGGAGGGCGAAATGGCAAAGGTCTGGGCAAAGTGCTGGCGCAAGGAAACCGCCGAGCCGAACCCGACCAGGCCGGCGATCACGTCGACGCTCTTGCTGGTGGTCTCCAGCAGGCGCTGCGCCGCGGTAAGCCGGTGGTTCAGCACCCACTGCGTCACCGTGGTGCCGGTCTTGGCCTTGAAGCGCCGGGTGAAATTGCGCCGGCTCATGCCTGCCTTGTCGGCCAGCAGGTCCAGCGTCAGCGGCTGTTCCAGGTGCTCGATGGCCCAGTCGAGCGTGGTGCTCAGCTTGTCGGCGCCGGCCGCCTGCGGCAGCGGCTGCTCGATGTACTGCGCCTGCCCGCCATGCCGGTGCGGCGCCACCACCATGCGGCGGGCCACGCGGTTCGCGACTTCCGCGCCGTGGTCGCGGCGCACCAGGTGCAGGCAGCAGTCCAGCGCGGCGGCGGTGCCGGCCGACGTGAGGATGCTGCCATCGTCGATATACAGCGAACGGCGGTCGAGCCGGACCCTGGTATAGCGCGCGGCGAAGTCATCGGCCCAGACCCAGTGGGTGGCCGCCGGCCGGCCGTCGAGCAGGCCGGCCTCGGCGATCACGAAGGTGCCCAGGCACAGCCCGGCGATGCGCGCGCCGCGGGCGCTGGCCGCCTGCAGTGCCGCCAGCAAGGCCGGCGAGGGGCGTTCCGCCGGGTCGCGCCAGGCCGGCATGATCACGGTATCGGCTTGTTCCAGCGCGCGGAGGTCGTGCTCGACCTCGATGCGGAAGCCCGACATGGTCCGGATCAGGCCGGTCTGCTCGCCGCAGATCAGCAGCCGGTAGCGCGGCACCCCCAGCATGGCGAGATCGTCGCCGAACACGATGCAGGGCACCGACAGGTGGAACGGGCTGATGCCTTCGAAGGCAATCACGGCGACGGTGTGCATCGCGTCCTCGCAAGCAGGGCTCTGAAAGTTGGCCCGATTCTAGCGGATGTTGTCCATCGGGACGCTTTCCGGGCGGCGGCAGTCGTTGGAAACTGCGTGCAGCGATGTGGCCCTGGCGGCAATCCCGCCAGGCAAGCGCGCTCTCCTTCCCATCACGAAGCAGACAACGAGATAACGAGGACAACGATGACACACCCGACGATCCGCACCCTGGCCGGTGCCAGCGCCCCGACCGCGATCGCAGCCGCCAGCACCGCGCTGCTGGTGATCGACTTCCAGAACGAATACTTCGACGGCAAGCTGCCGATCCCGGACGGCGCGGCCGCGCTAGGCAACGCCCGGCGCCTGGTGGCGCATGCGGACGCCGCCGGCATTCCCGTGTTCCACGTCCAGCACCTGGCGCCGGCGGGCAGCCCCGTCTTCGCGGAGCAGGGCGCCAGCGCGGCGTTCCATCAGGACCTGCAGCCCGCGGGCCACCACACCGTGGTGCAGAAGACTTCGGTCAGCGTGTTCCCTACCACCGACCTGGACCAGCGCCTCAAGGCCGCCGGCATCAAGACGCCGGTCATCACGGGGCTGATGACGCATGCCTGCGTCGCGGGTGCCGCGCGCGATGCGGTGCCGCTGGGCTACGGCGTGATCGTGGCGGAAGACGCCTGCGCGACGCGCGACCTTGACCGGGCCGGCGGCGTGGTGCGGCATCGCGACCTGCACCAGGCCGCGCTGGCGAGCATCGAGGACACCTTTGGCGATGTGCTGACGACGGAGCAGGTGCTCAGGCTGCCGGTGGCCTGACCGCGGGGATGGGCGGTCGCCTGCCTACTGTTGCCCGTTGGAATGTCCCTTGGCCAGCCGCATCGGATCCACCAGCCGGTCGAACGCTTCGCCGCTCAGCAGTCCCAGCGCGACCGCCGCTTCCCGCGGCGAGATCCCTTGTGCCTGCGCGAGCCTGGTGATCTGCGCCGCGCGGTCATAGCCCAATACCGGGTTGAGCGCGGTGACCGCCAGCAGCGGGTTGTCCAGGTTGCTGGCCAGCCGTTCAGGGTTCACCGCCAGTCCCTGCACCAGCCGCAGCGCAAAGACGTGCGCGCCGTCGGCCAGTACGCGGATCGACTGCAGCACGTTGTAGATCAGTACCGGCTTGGCCACGTTCAGTTCGAAGCTGCCGGAGGCGCCCGCCATCGTCACGGTGACGTGGTTGCCGGCGACCTGCATGGCGGCCTGCGCGACGACCTCGGCGATGGTCGGATTGCGCTTGCCGGGCATGATCGACGAAGTCAGGCCATCGTCGGGCAGCACCAGCTCGCCCAGCCCGCAGCGCGGGCCCGAGCCCAGCCAGCGCAGGTCGTTGGCCATCTTGGTGAAGGAAACGGCGACCACGTTAAGCACGCCCGACAGTTCGACCAGCGCATCGTGCGCGGCCATGCCCTCGACCTTGCAGGGATTGGGACGGAACGCCTGCCCCGTCAGCTCGCTGGCTTCCTCGCAAAAGGCCTGGGCGAAGCCCGCCGGCGCGTTCAGGCCGGTGCCGGCGGCGGTGCCGCCTTGCGGCAGCACCAGCAGGCGCGGCAGGGTGCCGCGTACGCGCTCGATGGCGTTGTCGACCTGCGCGGCAAAGCCGTCGAACGCCTGCCCCATGGTCATGGGCACGGCGTCCATCAGGTGCGTGCGCGCAATCTTGAGCACATCGGCAAAGGCCAGGGCACGCTCGCGCAGGGTGTCGCGCAGCAGCACCAGGGCAGGTAGCAGCCGGTCTTCCAGTTCCAGCACCGCGCTCAGGTGCATGACCGTCGGGAAGCTGTCGTTGGAGGACTGCGACGCGTTGACGTGGTCATTGGGATGCACCGGCGCGCGCGTGCCAAGCGGCTGGCCAAGCCGCTCGTTGGCACGGTTGGCGATGACCTCGTTGGCGTTCATGTTGGTCTGCGTGCCCGAGCCGGTCTGCCAGATGGTCAGCGGGAAATGGCTGTCGAAGCGGCCGCAGCGCAGCTCCGCGGCCGCGTCGACGATCGCCTCCGCGATGGCGGCGTCGATCGCGCCGCAACGCAGGTTGGCCCGCGCCGCCGCGATCTTGTGCACGCCGAAGGCATGCAGCAGGCAGTCGGGAAAGCGCTCTTCGCCGATCTCGAAGATCGCCAGCGCCCGCTGCGTCTGGGCGCCCCAGTAGCGGTCGGCGGGGATGTCGACCGGACCGAAGGCGTCGTGCTCTACGCGATATGCTGTCATGGTGTTCAGTCCAGCGTTCATTTCAGCGCTCAGTCCAGTGAGATATTGGCCTTGGCCGCCACTGCCTTCCAGCGCGTGATCTCGGCCTGGGTGTGCTTGCCGAGCGCGCTGGCGGTGTACTGCTCGGGCGGCAGCATCTGGATCGCCTGCGCCGTCATCTTGCCGGTAAAGGCCTTGTCGGCCATGACCTTCAGGTAGGCCTGCTGCATCTTGTCGATGACGGGCTGCGGCGTGCCCCTGGGCGCGTAGATGCCGTACCAGGTGCTGGCCTCGAAGCCGGGCAACCCCGATTCGGCAAGCGTGGGCACGTCCTTGAGCTGCGCCACGCGGGTCGCGGACGTCACCGCCAGCGGCCGCACCTTGGACTCGGTGATCTGCGGCAGCGCCGTATTGGTCTGGTCGAACATGCCGTCTACCTGCCCACCGATCACGTCGATCAGCGCCGGGCCGGCCCCCTTGTACGGCACCAGCGATACCTGCATGCCGGCCGACGCCGCGAACAGCGCGGCCACCAGGTGCGAGGTGGAGCCCATGCCGGCGTTGCTCAGGTTGAGCTTGCCCGGGTTCTTCTTGCCGAACTCGACCAGGTCGCGCACGGTCTTGGCGGGATGGTCCTTGCGCACCATCAGCACCATCGGCGTATCCGGGAAGCGGAACACGGGCGCGAAGTCCTTCACCGGGTCGTAGGACAGCTTCTTGTACAGCGCCGGCGCGGCGCCCATGTAGCCCATGTGTCCCACCAGCATGGTGTAGCCGTCAGCCGGCGCGCGCGCTGCCTTCGCCGTGCCGACGGTGCCGCCGGCGCCCGGCGAGTTGTCGATGATGATCGACTGGCCGACCTCGCGCGAGACCCGCTCGGCAATGGTGCGCGCCAGCGCGTCGGTTGGGCCGCCGGCGGCGAACGGGACGATCCAGGTGATCGGCTTGCTGGGCCAGGCCTGTGCCAGCGCCGGGGTGGCGGCCACGGCCGTGGCGAATGCCAGGGCCGCGCAGGCGGCCACTTTGCTGATGGGGTTCATGGGTTGTCTCCTTGATTGAATTTGATGATGTGTGCCGGCCTGCTGCCTCAGGCCGCGGATTGCTCGCGGGACAGCGCGACGGCGCGGTCGACCATCTGCGGCGCGAGGCCGAGGTAGTTGGCCGGATCGGTCATCCGGTCGATGGCGGCGCGGTCGAAATGCCTGGTGACGGCCGGCAATGCGGCCAGCGCGTCGGCCAGCGTGCCGCCGTGCTCGTTGACCGTGCGGCAGGCGTCGTAGACCACGTCGTGCGCCTGCTGGCGGCCGATATGCGGGGCCATCCCCATCATCACGGCCTCGGCCACGATCAGGCCGTTGGTGATACCCAGGTTGTGCTTCATGCGCGCTGCGTCGACGATCAGGCCGCCCAGCGCGAACCTGGCCTGGTGCAGCGCGCCGGCGGTCAGGATGAAGCTCTCCGGGATGGCGATCCATTCCGCATGCCACGGCCCGGTGGCGCGCTCGAAGTCCTGCACCATCGCGTCGACCATCAGGCCCGCGTGCTGGCGCACCGCCTTGGAAGCGGCCAGCATCAGCTCGCTGGATATCGGGTTGCGCTTCTGCGGCATGGTGCTGCTGGCGCCGCGGCCCTTGACGAAGGGCTCGTACACCTCGGCGAACTCGGTCGACGCCATGATCATGATGTCGAGCGCGATCTTGCCCAGCGAACCGGTGATGAGCGCGAGCAGGTTGACCGCTTCGGCAAAGCCGTCGCGCGCCACGTGCCAGGTGGTGGCCGGCACGCCCAGGCCCAGTTCCTGCGCCAGGGCTTCCTGCACGGCGAAGCCTTTGTTTTCGCCCGCCTTGCCGTCACCTTCTGCGCCCAGCGATGCCAGCGTGCCCGCTGCGCCGGCGAACTCGACCACGGCCACGCGCGGCCGCAACTCGGCCAGGCGCTGCTGGTGGCGGTCGAACATGGCCAGCCAGATCGCCGCCTTGTAGCCGAAGGTCACCGGCAGCGCCTGCTGCAGGTGGGTGCGGCCGGCCATCGGCGTGTCGCGGTGCTTGACCGCCAGGTCGGCCAGGATGCCGCGCAGCGCGCGGATATCGGCATCGACGCTGTCGAGCGCGTCGCGCACCTGCAGCGCGACTGCGGTGTCCATGATGTCCTGCGTGGTGGCGCCCCAGTGCACGTAGCGTCCGGCGTCGCCGCACATTGCCACCAGCTGGTGTACCAGGGGCAGGATCGGATAGCCGACAATGTCGGTTTCCTCGCGCATGTGGTCGAAGTCGATGCGCTCCAGGCGCGACTCGCGGGCGATGACCTCGGCCGCTTCCGCGGGGATGACGCCCACCCTGGCCTCGGCTTTGGCGAGTCCGACCTCGACGTCGATATAGCGCTGGATCAGGGCCACATCGGAGAAAATCTGGCGCATCCCGGCGGTACCGAAGGCATCGCGGAACAGGATCGAGTCAACAACGGTGCTGGCCGTGGGGGCAGAGAACAGGGTCATGTTGCTACCTTGAGGTGAAGAGGGCAGTTCGTTAATATGTTCGAACATATCCGTCATTAAATATGTTCGAACATATTTAGAAAAGGAGGGTAAACCCGCTTCCGACGAGGCCGCGGGCAGGCGGTCATGAGCAAAACCAATCCGGCAGAGATCAGCAGGCAACTTATCGAGGGCATCACATCCGGCCGCTACGCGGTCGGATCGCTGCTGCCCACCGAATTCGAGCTGTGCGAGCAGTACCAGGCCAGCCGCTACACCATTCGCGCGGTGCTGCAGGAGTTGCAGCAGCTAGGGCTGGTGTCGCGGCGCAAGAACGTGGGCACGCGCGTGGAATCGGCGCGGCCGCGGCCGGTGTTCCGGCCCTCGCTGGCGTCGGTGGACGACCTGATGCAGTTCGCCGCCGAGCACCTGCGCGTGGTGCAGTCGGTGGATGAGGTCGCGGTGACCGCCGAGGTGGCGGCCGAGATCGGCTGCGAGCCGGGTGCGCGCTGGCTGCGGATTTCCAGTCTGCGGATGGATGGCGGCGAGGACGGCACGCCGATGGCATGGACCGACATCTACGTGGATCCCGTCTATGCCGAGCTTGGCGAACTGGTGCGCGCGTCGCCGGACATGCTCGTCAGCACGCTGATGGAGTCGCGCTATGACCGGCAGATCGCGGAGATCCACCAGGACGTGCGCGCGTTTGCGATCGCGGATCGGCGTATGGCCGAAGCGCTCAGGCTGGAAGCGGGCGCGGCCGCGTTGAAGATCGTGCGTCGCTACCTGGACGCCGCCGGCGAGACCTTCGAAGTCTCGGTGACCGTGCACCCCGCCGACAGCTTTTCTGTTTCGATGCGCTTGCAGCGCTCGGCGGGGTAGGGATCAGCGAAGCCGGTAAGAAATGGTCCGTGCCTTCGCGATCGATGGCGCTCGACGACTTGCACCACCTTCGGCAGGCCGGCCGCGCGCCAAGCGAACGATGGCCTCCTGCGGCTGCCAATTTGCTAGTCAGCCTGAGCGCTTGCTAGCAGCTCCCTGCGGTAGCGGTTCAGGTCCTGCACCGGCTCCTCGAAGAACCAGAGGCTCATGAACGCCGAAAAGTCGGAATCGTGGCGGTTGTCACGCAGGAATATCTCGGTCGCGGGCAGGGCGGACCATTCCGTGATTCCGATTCGGTGAACAGGATTGTGTCGGTTCGTTGGGCCTGAAAAAAGTACCAAAAACCTGAAGAAATCGTGTACCACCCAATCGTGTAGCACCCGTCCAGCGTGTTGCCAGTGACCTGGCGCTAGGAGAATTTCCTGACCAGGTGTTGCAAGCGATCACAGGCGGCCGGCAGCTGATGTTCGATCGCTGTCGCAACACCGAGGAGTAGTCCCGATCGCTGCGTAGCCGCCGAGCAATACCACCCCGACAATGGGGCGGGCGCAAGCCCGTAGGCGTAGGCTTCCCGCGCGATCCTCTTGTCGTCGGCGCCATCGGGAAGCCTTGCCACCACGGCAAGCCCCGCCGCGTAGGCGTGGAATCCCCTGGATCTCACCGCGGCCAGCAGTGCCTGGCTGCGGCCCGCGTAAATGCGTTTCATGCGACGCAGGTGTCGAATATAGTGTCCATCCCGCATGAACTCGGCAGTCGCCATTTGCACTGCAGGTCCGGGTGCCGAAGCCAGGCACGCCACGGCTTCATCGAACCTGGCTAACAGGCCGGGCGGCACCACGGCAAATCCAAGCCGCAGCGTCGGACTGATCGTCTTGCTGAACGACCCGATATGGATCACCCGCCCCGCACGATCGAGCGACGCCAGTGCGGGAGCCGCGCGGCGTGTCAGTTGGAGTTCACCCAGGTAATCATCTTCGATGATCCAGGCACCCGTGCGTGTGGCCCATTCGAGGATTTGCACTCGACGCGCGAGCGACAAGGTCGGACCCAGCGGCGCCTGTTGTCCTGCGGTGACCAAAGCCACGGCGGCATCCGGTGCAAGCACTTCGCCGTAGCCGACATCCATGCCGTCTTCGTCTACCGGAATGGGCACCGTCGTGAGCCGGGAAATCTCCAATGCCCTGCGGCTGGGGAGAAAACCCGGGTTCTCGACCCATGCCTTCAGGCCTTCGGCCTGAATCACTCGCAGCGCCACACCGAGCGCCCCCGAACATCCCGCCGTAATGAAAACCTGCGAGGGCTGGCATTCAATGCCGCGTGCCAGGGCCAGGTGCGCTGCGATCTCTCGACGGAGTTCATGTTCGCCTCTCGGGTCTGGATACGCTGCAGGCGCTTCGACTTCATCGCGTGCCGCACGGGCTCGCAGCCGCGAGAACAATGTCGCCGGGAAGCAGTCCGATGCCGGCACGCCCATTTGAAAGACGGCGGGGCCGGGCAGGAAATGCTGGTACAGCTCGGATCGCAGATCGGACTCGATGGAACGCGCACGTTCCGTGATTGGGCTCGCCACGGCAGCATGCTCAGAGACTCTGGTTCCGCCAGCGCGGGATGAAACCACCAGTTGTGCATCGGTCAGCCGATCATACGCAGTCTTGACGGTGCCTCGAGCCACCCCAAGCTGTGCTGCTAGATCCACCCAGGAGGGCAGTCTGGCACCGGGAACGAGTACCCCCTTCTCAATGGCACCCGTGATGCCAAGCCGAATCTGCTCCGCCAGCGAAGTCCTGGATGCACGGTCAAGCTTCAGGGCCAGGGTTCTCATAGCGTCTGGTGCATAAAGAATTTGGATTTTTGGTTCTTTTTTATGAACCTGCGGGAGAGGATGATTCTAGTCTCCCAGGAGGTAAACATGAAACTTCAACGCATTCTTCTCGCGCTCGTGGCGGCTACGAGCATGGCCTTTGCCGGGGCTGCCGCTGCTCACACCGTCGGCGATACGGTCAAGCCGAATTTCTCCCGGGCGATTCCCAATATCCCGGGCAAGTCGCTCATCGCCGTGGAGGTCCTCTATCCGCCCGGAGGCGCTTCGCATCCTCATACCCATGCCAGGTCGTCATTCATCTACGCATACGTCGTCTCTGGCAGCGTCGCCAGCAAGGTGAACGACGAGCCGGAACGCGTGTACAGGGCGGGTGAAAGCTTCTTCGAAGAGCCGGGCTCACGCCATCCGGTGAGCCGCAATGCGAGCAAGACCAGGCCGGCAAAACTGCTCGCCGTGTTTGTCGTCGATTCAGACGACAAGGAACTGACCATCAACGACAAGTAGGAGTTTGAAATGAGACTGGATTACACCAAGGCATCGCCTGGCGGTGTGAAGGCATTTGGCGGGGTCTACGGCTATGTCATGCAATCGGGCCTCGAAGACGTCCTCGTCGAACTGGTCTATCTGCGCGTGAGCCAGATCAATGGGTGCGCCTATTGCCTGGACATGCATACCCGTGACCTGATCAAGAAGGGCATTACGCCCGGGAAGCTGGCGCTCGTGCAAGCGTGGCGTGAAGCGGGGCCGTTGTTCAGCAGCCGCGAACAGGCTGCACTGGCATGGACCGAGTCGGTCACCCGGGTGGCGGACACCCACGTGCCAGACGAGGACTTCAACGCCGCATCGGCGGCGTTCAACGAGAAGGAACTCGCCGACCTCACGATGGCTATTGGCCTGATGAACGCCTATAACCGGCTCGCCATCAGCTTCCGCCGCGCCCCCGAGTCCGTGCTGGCGGCGAAAGGCTGATTGGCCTTACCCCGTGACTGCCAGTGCGCGATCTATTGACGCGAAGTTTTGCGTTGCCGTGGCTGGCACGCCTCAGGGGACGGCACCTGGTGGCACATGGCGTGCAAGGAAACGGTCCAGCTGGCCAGCGAACGCCTTGCTGTCCTGTGGGGCATACGGCGCCGGTCCGCCGGTATCGATGCCCGAGGCGCGGAGCTGGTCCATCACTTCGCGCATCGTCACGCGCTCCTGGATATTCTCACGACTAAACCAGCTTCCTCGTGGGTCGAGCACATGGGCGCCCTTGTCCAGGGCAGCGGCGGCAAGAGCTATGTCCGCCGTAATGACGAGGTCACCGCTGCCAACCAGCTCGAGGATACGGTCATCGGCGACGTCGAACCCAGCCGGGACTTGCAGTGACTTGATAAAGCGGGAAGGCGGCGTGCGCATATACTGGTTCGCAACCAGCGTGACGCACACTTCGACACGTTGCGCGGCCCGATACAACATATCCTTGACGACAACCGGGCAGGCGTCTGCGTCAACCAGTACTTGCATCGCGGTACTTCCAATTGAGGGCGGGGTGCTCATGTTACCGCCTGCGGGCGTCAAGCAGGGAATGAACGTCGGCCGGCGGGCCGGAATCACTGTTTCGCCGGCGCCCGTCGCTGGGCAGGTGAAGTCCCTCTTGTTGCTACGACGCGTTGTCCACTCGATGTTGAGACGTGGCGGCGGATGAGATCAACTGGTTCAACCGGGCGAGGTCCGCAGGTTTAACCAGGTGGTGGTCGAAACCTGCCTGTCTTGCACGGTCAAGATATTCTTGCCCGGCGTATCCGCTAAGCGCGATCAGCATCGTATTGGCGAAATCCGGCATCGTGCGTAGCCTCCGGGCTACTTCGTAGCCGTCCATCTCCGGTAGCCCGATGTCGAGCAGGATGACGTCCGGCCGGAATTGCGCTGCGCCTTGCAAGGCCGATGGACCATCGCCGGCGACCTCGACCTCGTGTCCGTCGAGCCTTAATAACATCGCTGTGCTGTCGGCCGCATCGGAGTTGTCGTCCACCACGAGAATCCGCTTCGGCGCGGCCTGGGGAACGACCGGTTCCACACCCGTTGGGGCGCCTTGCTGCGTAATCGCTTGCGATAGCATCGGAAGCCGGACCACGAACGTGCTGCCCCGGCCAGGGCCATCGCTCGAAGCCTGCACGGTCCCATGATGCAACTGAACCAGTTGGTGTACCAGTGCCAGACCCAGCCCCAGACCCGCAGACTTGCGGTCCAGCGACGAATCTCCCTGCACGAAGATGGTAAAGATGGTGGGCAGGAAGTCCGCTGTCATGCCGATGCCGTTGTCGGCAACCGTCAGCACCGCGTTGTCGCCATCGTGTTCGACCGAGACCTTGATGAGGCCGCCAGGTGGCGTGTACTTGATGGCGTTGCCCAGCAGATTGGTCACAATCTGCTCGACCCGTATGGCATCGCCTTCGATCACAAGGGCCATTGACGGGGGCAGGGAAAGTACCAGCTGGTGCCGATGCGCGTCTATTTCCGCGCGCATCGTGTCAACGACGTGTTGCACAATCTCGGCCAGATCGAGGGGCTTTGGATTGAGCTTGATGATGCCGTGCGTTATGCGGGAAACATCCAGCAGGTCATCGACCAGGCCGATCTCGTGATCCAGCTGGCGCCTGGCCGCCGCCCGCGCCCGCCGTTGTGTCTGCGGGTCAACATTGTCACGCCCCCAGATCTCGAGACCATTGCCGATTGCCGCCAGCGGATTGCGCAGTTCGTGAGCCAGCATCGCAAGAAACTCGTCCTTCTGGTGATCGGCGGTCTCGAGTCGTTCCACCGCGAGCTGATGCTGGGTAATGTCCTCGATGGTCAGCAGGATCAGTTCATGCGCGCGCCCGCGAACCCGTGCGGCGTTCAGGCGCATTGTGCGCGTCCCAATGCGCGGGAAATCATGGGTGATCTGAAAATCCCGTACGACAATCCGCTCGGGCAGCAGCTTCTCGAGCAGCTCGCGCAGGCTGGGGATATTCCACTGTCCGTTACCCAGCGTGTAAAGGGAAGTGCCGATGGTATCGTCGGCGATGGTCTGGAAGGTGTGGTAGAAAGCGCGATTGGCCCGAGTCACACGCAGATCGGGTTCCAGCACGAGTAGCGGCTCGGACATGGTGTTGATGATCGCGTCGGCATAGTCGCGCGCGCGGACCACCTCGTCGTGCAGGGTCTTGAGTTCATGATTCCGATAGCGCAACTCGTCGTTGGTGGTCGACAGCTCCTCGTTCAGCGACTGGAGTTCTTCCTTGGCCGTTTCCAGCTCTTCGTTGGTGCTCTGGAATTCCTCGTTGCTCGAGAGCAACTCCTCTTCGCTGGACTTAAGCTCTTCGCGCGCGCTTTCATGTTCTTCGAGCATGGTTCGAATCTGCACGCGCATGGCGCTCAGTTCGGCGTTCAGTCGTGCGATCTCCTCATCTCTGGAGTCGGCCCCAAGGGCGGTAGCCTTGCGCCCCAGCCGTTGCCTCAACGTCTGCAACAGTAGCGTGATGAGTGTCTGCTGCCTGTCTGCCGCTACGCCGTCCCCTTGCGCCGTGCTCTCGAAGAAGACCAGGAACCAGCGCCCATCAACGCCGGTGGCCTGGACGGGTTGCACTTCGAGGCTCGCGACGGTTGACCCGCCAGCGCCGAGCCGCAAGCCGGTCTTGCGTACCGCCAGGCCTTCCTGGTGCACCTGCCTGATTGCCTCGCTGATGGCCAGGAAAACTTCGGGCCGTGCAAGTCGCTGGAGGTTGCTGGCGGGTGGGCCGCTGGGGTTGACCAGGTAGGCCGAGGTATCGCCGCTATATTCGATGATATTCAGATCGTCATCGCAAAGCACCGAGGCGGGCGCAAACCGCGCAAGCGTGATGCGATCGACTTCGGCGCGAAGCGGCGACACGCCGTCCGGCCTGGCTCGGCTGTCGGACACGTTCGCCGGACGTGTCTGGGACGACCGGACCTGCGTTGACGGCAGGCGCACCTCCGCAGGCGGCCGCAGCCAGGGTTTCTTGCTGTACAGTTTGCTGCGTTGGTTCTCGATGGTGCCAAAGAGGTCAGAGAAAGAGCCCACCGTTTCGGAAGGACCCAGCATCAGCACGCCTTCCGGCTTCAGCGCGTAGTGAAAGAGTGGCATCACGCTTCGTTGCGCTGGCGCACTCAGGTAGATCAGCAGGTTGCGGCAGCTCACCAGGTCCATCCGCGAGAATGGCGGATCGCTCAGCAAGTCATGACGCGAGAACGTGCAGACCTCTCTCACCGATTTGTCGACACAGTAATACTCGCCGTCGCGCACAAAGAATCGCGCCAGACGCTCGGACGACACGTTTCGCGCGATGTTTTCGATGTACCTGCCGGCACGCGCGGTCTCAAGCGCCTCCCCGCTGATGTCAGTACCGAAAAGCTGAATCGGCATGGTCGCCCACCGCTCACCCAGATACTCCAGCAGACAAATCGCAATCGAATAGACTTCCTCGCCTGTTGAGCATCCGGGCACCCAGATCCTGAGCGAGCCTTCAGGCTCGTTGGCAGCCACGAGCCGGGGAAACACGGTCTGCATCAGGGCTTCGAATGTTTCCGGATCGCGGAAGAACTCGGTTACCCGGATGAGCAGGTCTCGTCCGAGCGCCAGGGTTTCGGCTGGATCGGACTCGAGCACCGAGATGTAGTCTTCCACGGACATGAGTTGCCGCAATGCCATGCGGCGCGTCAGCCTGCGCTGGATGGTGCCGGGCTTATATCGGCTGAAATCGACGTTGCAGGTATTTCGAAGCAGGCGGAATATCGGGCGCAGGCTGCCGTTGGGAGCGGTCGGAGCGTCTGGCGCCTTGTCCGCAGACGCCCGCAGATGCGGATGCCGCCCGATCAACATCATCTCTTTGCCAATATCGCGTGGCGTAAGCACGCGATCGACGCAGCCGAGGCTGATCGCTGCGCGTGGCATGCTGTTGAAGAGCGCCGACGCTTCGTCCTGGGCGAAAGTGATGCCGCCTTCGCGCTGGATAGCCTGGAGCCCCAGCGCGCCATCGGAGCCGCTGCCAGAAAGGATCACGCCAATGGCATTGGGACCCTGGTCATCCGCGAGTGAGCTCAGCAGGTCGTCGATGGGCATCGGTGGCACTGATGCCTCACGCGCGCGCAGGCGGATGCTGCGCTGCGCAACCGACATGCTTGCGTTCGCAGGAATGACATATACATGGTCGGCTTCCACTTCCATCCCTTCGGCGCCTTCCAGCACCGGCATGGATGCGCGCTTGGCCAGGATTTCCGGGAGCAGGCTGGGCCGGGTGGGATCCAGATGCTGGACGACCAGAAATGCCATGCCGCTGCCAGCGGGTATCTCGGCGAGCAGTTCCGATATCGCCTCAAGTCCGCCTGCCGAGGCGCCGATGCCCACTAACGGAAAGGCTTTCGACGTCGCTTCGTTGGCCGCGGTGGCAGGATAGATCACGTTCTCTCCAATGATGAATAGATAGCGCTTCCTCGCTCCCATCCCGATGAAGAGGTTCCTTCCCCATCCCCTCTTGCGGATCATTCATCGCCCGAGCGACGCCGACGCTGGCCCTTCCAATGGCGTTTTAGTATGTGAGTGCGGCGGACGTAAGACGTTGATCCTCAACGGACAGCCGATACCCACCCTCTTCAGGCATTTTAGTTTGCCCAATCGGCCCCGCCGAGTTTGGGCGCCGGCTCGCGCGTCCCGGGTGCTTCATGGGCCATCGATCGAGACGGTGGCATGTAATGCAAAGTCGTTGGCATCCTTTGCATGGCGGTTAGCCCCCTGGCGCCGTTAGGCTACTCAACGTAGGCATGACGAAACTGACGCAGGTCCAGACGGGCCGCGTTGCCGGCATTGTCTCGTGTCGCGATGTTCTTGGAAGGATGTAGCCAGCATGACTTATTCGCTCTCGCGCGCCGACGTGGACAGCATTACCGAAGACGACGTGAAATGCAGCACCCTTAAATTGCTGCCGGGATGGGAAGACATCCCGGCGGATTTCCGCAACGGCAATCTCTACACCCGTCTGGCAGAGGCGCGCTTGCTCGACTACCAGCTACCCGGTATTTCGATTTCATTCCTGCCAGAGTTCGATGACGCCGCGGCTTGCCAGGCGATCGACCGTTGCATCACCGCCCATCTGAACGCCTTCGCGCCACGCCACCAGCACCGAATTGCCGGCGTGGGATACATGATCTCGAAGGTTTGCACGGTTACAAGCGACGGCTTCGAGAATCCCTGAAGCGCGGGCCTCGCCAGTTGAGCGGGGCCTCCGGCGGCGCTATGCTGAAGTGGGAGCGCCAGCGGACATGCACCATCCACACCTTCAGCCCGGCACGCTTCGGCCGGCTATCGTCCAACGGACAGCGCACGCCCTGCAGAGCGGGGCGTTATGTCCGATCGAAACCATCCAGACGGTAATCGAGGACGGCGGCGTGCGCTTCCGGGTGCGCGCGGTGTCGAGCCTGCGGAACAAGGACAAGGCGCGCAAGGCGCGCAATGCCGGCGGCAATCCGTTCCTGCCCTATGACGCTGAACTGTTTGTCTCGGATATCTCCGACGACCATGTGGCCCTGCTGAACAAGTTCAACGTCATCGAGCATCACCTGCTGATCGTCACCCGCTGCTTCGAACCGCAGGAATCACTACTGACCGTCCCGGATTTTGCCGCGCTGCTTGCCTGCATGGCGGAGTTCCCGAGCCTGGGCTTCTACAACGGCGGGGCCGCCGCGGGAGCGAGCCAGGCCCACAAACATCTGCAGCTCGTGCCGCTGCCTCTCGCCGAAGGCAGCCCGTTGCTGCCGATCGACTCCTTGCTGCAGTCGGCGCGAATCAGCGGCGCCCCAGGCGCCATCCGCGCCGTCCCGGGCCTTCCCTTTGCGCACGCATTCACCCCACTGGACCTGGTTGCGGCGCCACTGCACGAGCTGGCGCGCACGGCCTGCGAGCGCTACCGCGCCTTGCTCGACTCGGTTGGCGTGCGGACGCTGCATGTCGATGGCGCATGGCTTCAGTCGGCGCCATACAACCTGCTGGTCATGCCAGCCGGGCTGCTGCTGGTGCGCAGAGCCAGGGAGTGCGTGGAAGGCATCTCGCTCAATGCCCTCGCGTTTGCCGGCTCGTTGTTCGTCCGGGATGCGGCGCAGATGCAGGTGGTCGAGAGGCTTGGCCCGATGAATCTCCTCCGGCGTGCCGCGGCAGGCGGCGAGCGGGGTGGGGAGGGGGCATAGCTACGCCGTGCCCTGCCAACGCCACGCTATCTTGTAAGTAGATGTTATATACATGACGCTTACACCACATTCAAGCGTGAACGTCACTCCACTTCTGGTAAGTCCCTAGGGACTGAATTAGAACAAGTCCTCTAATCTTAGCGTTGGTCTTTGTGCGGTGCAGCAGGGGCCATAACCGTTTGGAAACCACGCTCGACCGGTGCCTTGTAGCCTTGCGGCAGGCGACACCCGGCGGCTACCAAGAGGCGAACCCAATCCATGTCCTTTTTTACCTCCGATCAGTTTGCGGCAGTCCATAAGAACAACCTGAACAATCTGGCCAAGCTGTCGAACACCACCTTCGAAGGGATCCAGAAGCTGACGGAACTGAACCTGCAGGCGGCCAAGGCAGCCATGGCCGATGGGCAGGCAATTCTGCAGGCCGTTTCGGCCAACAAAGATCTCGGGGATGTCCTCTCATTCCAAGGTAATGTGCAGCAGCCTGCTGCAGACAAAGCCATCGAGTACGCGCGTCACGTGTGCGACATCGCAACGCAGGCCCAGGCCGACCTGGCCAAGGCAGTTGAAGAGCAGTTCGAGCAGCAGCAGCGCAATGTGCAGGCCTTCGTCGACGCCTTCGTGAAGAACGCCCCGGCTGGTGCCGAAGGAATTTCCGCCACGCTGCAGGCGACATTAGATAACGCCACGCAATCCTACCGCGCCGCGCAAGCCATCAGCCAGCAGTTGGCCGGCCTGGCTTCCGCCACGTTCACCGTAAACCCCGGCGCGGCTACGGGTTCGGATCGCCAGCCAACGCAGCGCTAGTCTGCGAATCGAGAGCGGCGCTGGGCCGGCATAGCCGGTATCCATCCAGGAACAAGTTCGGTCATCGAACGGCTCCCCCTTGCTGCATGGCGCAGGGGCTGTAGCTGTTGGGATAAGCCGTTTCGGTCGGCCTGCCATTTCCGGCAGGCCAGGGGTCTTTTTACTTTGCAAAAGAGAGAATCAGCATGACGAAACGAATCGCGTTGGTTACCGGCGGCATGGGTGGCCTGGGAGAGGCCATCTCCATCCGCTTGCATGACGCGGGCTATACGGTGGCGGTCACGCATTCGCCGGGCAACACCAAAGTCCAGGAGTGGCTTGCCTCCATGGCTGCCGGCGGTCGCGAGATCCGCGCGTACGAGGTCGACGTGGCCGACTACGAGAGCTGCCAGGCAGGCATGGCACGGATCCTGGCCGAGCTCGGCCGCGTCGACGTCCTGGTGAATAACGCCGGCATCACGCGGGACATGGCGTTCAAGAAGATGGACAAGCCAAACTGGGATGCGGTGATCAGGACCAATCTCGACTCCGTGTTCAACGTTACCAAGCCCCTTTGCGAAGGCATGGTGGAGCGCGGCTGGGGCCGGATCATCAACATCTCGTCAGTCAACGGTTCCAAGGGCGCCTTTGGCCAGACCAACTATTCCGCGGCCAAGGCCGGCATGCATGGATTCACCAAGGCACTGGCCCTGGAGGTCGCCAGAAAAGGCGTGACGGTCAACACGGTATCGCCGGGCTATCTGGCCACCAAGATGGTGACGGCCGTGCCGAAGGAGATCATGGACAGCAAGATCCTGCCGCAGATTCCGATGGGGCGCCTGGGCAAGCCGGAGGAAGTGGCAGGGCTGGTCGCTTTCCTTTGCTCCGAGGATGCGGCCTACCTGACTGGCGCGAATCTTGCCATCAACGGCGGTCAGCATATGGACTGACGCAGGGAGGGGCAGTCTGTCGCTGTCAAGGCGGTGGACTGCCCCGCTCACGCCGCCCGCGCCAGCGCAACTGCCGCACGGGACCGGACAAAGTACCCGAGGCCGGCAATCACGGCTACCGCATAACCGGCGATATAGCCATAGACGGCGCCGCGCGCTCCGTGGTGCGGGATCATGATGAGGTCCACCACGATCATGGTGAACAGCACGAGGATCCATTTCTCGACCAGCCAGTTCGGCTTGCGCAGATAGATCACCAGCAACGACAGTGCCGCATCCGCGAACACCAGTCCGGCCGCCATCGCGGAAAGGCGCAGCAGGTCTGCCGCTGCCTCATAGTGGTCGCCGTAGACCAAGGCAATGACCCAGGGTGCGCAGTAGGCGAGCACTGCGCCTCCCGCCGCCCCCAGGGCGACCATGCCGGCGGCGACGTAAAGCACATTGCGCCGTACCAGCGCCAGGGTCGGCTGGGCATAGATCATCAATGGCGCCACCGAACTTGCGACGATGGTGCTGAGCATCATGAAGTTGTCCAGAATCTGCATCGAGGCGGCATAGCCGCCAAGTTCGAACAGGGAAATGTGTGGCCTGAGCAGGAGCTGGTCGACGCGCTTCGCGCAAAGCATCAGCAGCATGCTCGCCCAGAAGACCGTGCCGTCGCGCAGCAGCCGCCTCGCCAGTGACCAGTCGATGCTTACCGCCACGCGGGGGGCGCGCTGGCGGTAATAGCGGGCAAGCAGCACGGCACCGAGCATGGCCTCCGCGGCGAAAGCCCAGGCAAAAACCGGGGCAGAGTCCGAGCCGGCCATATAGAGCACCGAGACACCCACCATCCGGAAGGCAAGGCCCATCATGCCGAAAACGACCGCGGGGCGACTGTCGGTACGCGCCTGCAGCCAGGCACGGACCGCGCTGAAGGGTTCGCCCAGCAACATGGGGATGCCAAAGATCATGGCGGCCAGGACAATGGCCTTGTCCTCTTCCGTCGTCGCCACGACAACCACGAGCAGCAGATAGCCGGTCACCGCGGCAATTATGCGTAAGCCGAATACATGGGCCAGCAGCTTGTGCTGCGCGGCCGGTGCCGGGTTGGCAACGAGACGGGGGATGACCTCTTCATCGCAACAGATCAGGGCGATCGCTGACGCAATCAATACCAGCGACTGCGCGTACTGAAACTCGGCAAAGCCCTCAGGCCCGACAGCGCGTGCGATCAGGGCGATGCTGACGATGCCAAGCAGGACCTGCAAGCCACGCTCAAGAACCAGCCAGAGCATGTTGCGGGCGATTTGCATACGCATTGCCAGGTCTCTCCGAGAATGGTGTCAGTAAGTGCTTCGCGGGCATGACCGCAGGGAGTTTCTGCCGTCCGGCCGCGGGTGTCGTGTCATCAGTGCGGAAATCCACGGCGGCCGCGTCGGACCAACGCCCGGATCGCCGGATGCCTGCACAGGTGTCGGGGATTCTGACATGCGACGTACTGCGCGCACTGTTGCGCTCCGCACACTGGCGGCTGCCATGCACAGGCCATATGTGCGCCAAAAGGTCCTTTGCCTGCTCTGATCTCGCGTGAGCGACGATCAACTTCCTCCAGCAGGTTCGATTTGAAGTTCCCGGTAATTGGTCTACCCTCCTAACTCAGGCCCGCGGGGGAGAGGCGGACCCGCAACTGCGCCAGATCAACGAGCGACTGGCCTGTCCTGCTGATCTTCCTAATCGAAGGAGCGGCAATGGATGCAGTCAGGGTGCTGTTAGAAGCCCAGCCGTTGTTCACCTTGTTCCTCACGATCGCGCTGGGCTACGTAGTCGGCGAACTGAGCATAAAAGGAGTTTCGCTGGGGTCCGGAGCCGTTCTCTTTGTCGGATTGGCAATCGGGGGATTTGCACCCAAAGCAGCGCCACCCGCCCTGATCGGGACCCTCGGCCTGCTGCTATTCCTCTATGGCATCGGCATCCAGTACGGCGGGCAGTTCTTCGAGGGCCTGACAAGTGCCCGCGGACTGAAGGCCAACGCGGCGGCCGCTTTGGGGGTGGTCGGCGCCGGATTGATTTCGCTGGCGCTGGCGCCGTTGTTCGGCGTTGGCATGGATGCGTCGCTTGGGATTTTCGCGGGGGCCGGGACCAGCACGGCGACCTTGCAGGCGATCATTGCGGCCACGAAAGGCGACGGCGCTGCGGTTGGCTACAGCGTAGCCTATCCGTTCGGTGTCGCCGGTCCGATTCTGTGTCTCTATTGCCTTGGCGCGGTACTGAAAGCAAAGGTCGAGGCACCGCCGGCAAAGGTCATTGAACTGGCGGAGATCTCGCTGCGGAATCGCGAAATCATTGGCCTCACCATCGCCGAACTGAAAGCGCGCCTGCCAGCCGGGCTGTCGGTTGCCGCGGTGCGGCGCGAACACCATAACCAGCTGCCCACGGAGGATCTTGTCCTGCGGGCAGACGATGTCCTGCTTGCGACGGCCACGGATCCGACGCTGCTTCAGGAAGCAGCGGCACTGCTGGGAGAGTTGCAGCCAGGGCGAATCAGCAGTCATCGGGAGGACCTGGACTATGCCCGGGTATTTGCATCGAGCCGCGCGGTGGTCGGGCTGGCGCTGCAAGACATCCGCTTTCCCGACGGCGTTGCCTGTTCGATTGTCCAGGTGCGAAGGGGCGATGCCGACATGCTGCCCAGGCCCGATCTGATCCTCGAGGTCGGCGACCGTGTCGGCCTGCTGGTCAACCGTGCCCACGCCAAGGCGATGCGCAGCTTCTTCGGTGATTCCATCAAGGGTACCGCCGAGCTGAGCTTTATCTCGATCGGCATCGGTGCTGCCGCGGGACTGTTGGCAGGGATGATCCCGCTACCGATTCCGGGCGTCGGCAAACTGACCCTCGGACTGGCGGCGCTTCTGCTGGTGGCGCTTTATCTTGGCAAGGTTCGTCGCTCCGGGAGGTTCGTCTGGACCATGCCGCTGTCGGCCAATCTGGTACTGCGAAACTTTGGCCTGACCATCTTTCTGGCACAAGTTGGCATTGCCTCCGGGCCTAAGTTTTTCGCGACCATCAGCATGACCGGGATTTCGTTCCTGCTTTACAGCATTGCAATTGTCCTGGCACTGGTGCTGATCACCGCGTTGGCATGCCTGTTGATTTTCAGGCTGCCGTTCGATGTCACCGCGGGTGTCATATGCGGCGCGACAGGGAACCCGGCGATTCTTGCATTTGCCAATCGCGTCGCTCCCACGGATCAGCCGGACCTTGGCTATGCAATGATCTTTCCTTCGATGACGATTGCAAAAATCCTGTTCGTAGAGATTGCCGTGGCCCTGGCCGCCGGATAGCAAGAGGCCCGGGCCCCGCCATCATGCCGGGAGACAAGCGATGAAAGTAGCCGTATTCAGCGCCAAGCCTTACGACCGTGAGTATCTTGACGCCGCCAATGTTGCCGAAGGGCATCAGCTCAGGTATTTCGATGACCTGCTGAGCATGGGAACGGTTGGCCTTGCCGCCGGCCACGACGCTATCTGCATCTTTGTGAACGATACCGTGGATGCGTCAGTGCTCGACGCACTGAAGCGCGGCGGAACGGGCCTGGTGGCGCTGCGCTGCACCGGATTCAACAACGTCGACCTGAAAGCCGCGGCAAGTTTTGACATGAAGGTGGTTCGCGTCGTCAGTTACTCACCGAACTCGGTGGCCGAGCATGCCGTTGCCTTGCTGCTGGCGGTCAATCGCAAGATTCACCGGGCCTACAACCGTACCCGGGACTTCAATTTTTCCCTTGACGGGTTGATGGGATTCGACTTCTGCGGCAAGACTGTCGCCGTGGTCGGCACCGGCAAGATCGGCCGCGTGTTCGCCCGGATCATGCTTGGCTTCGGATGCGATGTCATTGGCTACGACGTATATCACTCGCCTGAGTTCGAGGCCCTGGGGGCACGCTACGCCCGGGAGGGGGAAATCGGAGCCAGCGCGGACATTATCTCGCTGCACTGTCCGCTGACACCGCAGACGCATCACATCATCAATGCCGACACGCTGGCAAGGGCAAAGCCGGGGGCGTTGCTGGTGAACACCAGCCGGGGCGGCCTGATCGATACCGAGGCCGCGATCGATGCGCTGAAGAGCCGGCAATTGGGCGGCCTCGCCCTCGACGTGTACGAGCAGGAGGCGGATCTGTTCTTCCGTGATCTCTCCAGCACCATCATTTCCGACGATGTGCTCCAGCGCCTGGTTTCTTTCCCGAACGTCATCGTGACCGGACATCAGGCCTTCTTCACACGTGAAGCCATGACTACGATTTGCCAGACGACCTTGCGCAGCATCACCGAATTCGAGTCAGGCCAGGCACTGGCCAATGAGATCAAGGTATGACATTGCCAACGTCTGCGGTCGGGGCGCGGTCGATACGATATCGCCACGGTGAACCGACCGCGCCCTCCTTGACTTCCCTGTCACAAAATTTCCAGCGGAGAACGGCATGGATGCAGCAAAGCAACTGGTTCACGCGCGTGAAGTTGGCCTCAAGACCGGCATGGTGCTGCAAAAGCGCCTGAAGAATGCGCAGGAGGCCTATAGCGGCCGCGTGCAGCAAGCCGTTGGGAATCCGGGCGCTGGCCCGGCCATCCCGACGGCAGGGATGGACCCGATGAGCGGCTATGCCTATGCCGTCGACAGCATGCAGCGTGCCATCCTGTTCTGGGACACGCTCAGGCAACGGGGCAATAACTTTGTCGAAAACACCATGCAGGGGCTCAAGCCGGTCCTGCATTTTGGCTACGAGACCGTGTTGGATGCGCGCGAGTTTGAGCGGCCCGTCAACTATGCGCTGCTGAAGATCACGCCGCCCGACGGGGTGGCGATCGATGATAGCCGCCGCCCTTACGTCATCATCGATCCGCGCGCCGGCCATGGTCCCGGCATCGGCGGCTTCAAGGACGACTCGCAGGTCGGGGTGGCACTGCGTGCTGGCCATCCGGTGTATTTCGTCATCTTCTTCCGCGATCCCGAGCCGGGACAGACCCTGCTGGACGTGTGCGAGGCCGAGCAGCAGTTCATCAAGAAAGTGCGTGCGCTGCATCCGCACAGTGCCAAGCCCGCCATCATCGGCAATTGCCAGGGCGGCTGGGCCGCGATGATGCTTGGCGCCTCGGACCCGGACGACACCGGGCCGATCGTCATCAACGGCGCGCCGATGTCGTACTGGAGCGGTGCCTGGAGTGAGGGCGAGGGCGACAACCCGATGCGCTATTCCGGCGGACTGCTGGGCGGGACCTGGCTGGCCTCGTATACGGCTGACCTCGGCAACGGCAAGTTTGACGGCGCCTGGTTAGTCCAGAATTTCGAGAACCTGAATCCGGCCAACAGTCTGTGGGACAAGTACTACAACCTGTACAAAAAGGCCGATACCGAGCCGCCACGCTTCCTGGAGTTCGAACGCTGGTGGGGTGGCTACTACCTGATGAACCGCGAGGAGATCGAATGGATCACGCGCAATTTGTTCGTCGGCAACAAGCTCTGGAGCGGTGACGTCAAGAACGCCGGCGGCAAGGCGTTCGATCTGCGCGAGATCCGCTCGCCCATCGTGCTGTTTGCCTCGATGGGTGACAACATCACGCCGCCGCAGCAGGCTTTCAACTGGGTCGTGGACATCTATGGCAGCACCGAGGAGATCAAGGCGCGCGGCCAGGTGATCGTCGGCATGATGCATCGAAACGTCGGCCATCTCGGCATCTTCGTCTCCGGCAAGGTCGCGCAGAAGGAGCACGCGCAGATCGTCTCGGTGCTCAAGAGCATCGAACTGCTGCCGCCGGGGCTCTACGCCATGGTCATCCATGAGCGCAAGGGCAGCGCTGGCGTGGAGTATGAGGTCGAGTTCGAGGAGCACTCGCTGGAAGAGATCGCCAGCAGGCTTAACCGCTTCGAGCGCGTCGACGAAAGGCCGTTCGAGAGGGTCGCCAACCTGTCGGACTTCACCCAGCGCGCCTACGAGCTGTTTGCTCAGCCTTACGTCCAGGCGCTGTCCAACGAGATGACTGCGCGGGTGCTGCGCGAATTCCATCCGCTGCGCATGCAGAACTGGTTGTTCTCCGACCTGAATCCGTGGATGGCCTGGTTGAAGCCCGCCGCCGACGCGGTCCGGGCCAGCCGGCAGGCGCTGGAGCCGGACCATCCGCTGCGCCAGCAAGAGCAGGCGGGCGCGGAAATGCTCAGCGCCGGTCTGGATGCATATCGTGCCGTGCGCGATGCGATGACCGAGTACACCTTTTTCAACGTGTACGCCAACCTGTTCCCGTTCCTGCCAGGGAGCGAGCCTTCCGCCCGCGCGGGTACCCCGACGGTGACCGACCCCAGGGAGTTGCCGGAAGTCAGAGCGGCGCTGGCCGTGGTCGGGCAAGGCGGATACGCCGAGGCCATTGCCCGGCTGGCCTGCCTGCTGGGCCGCAAGGGTGAGCCGCTGCCGCTGTCCCGGCTGGAGTTGCGCAAGGAACTGGTCACGGACTATGCGGATCTGCTGCCAGAACTAGAGCCGGACGCCTGGCGCAAGCTCCGCGGCCAGCAGGAACTGATCACGCGGTACGCACCCGAGCAGGCGCTTGAGACCCTGCCGGCGCTGCTCAGGCACCAGGCCGACCGGCAGCGGCTGCAGGCCCTGGCGGAGAAGCTGCGAACCGATGAGCGCGTGCTTGGCACCACGCCCACCGCCGAGCAGGCAGCCATGCTTGAGCAGGTCCGCACGGTGCTTGGCACCAAGCCGGAACGCGTGCGTGGCGCGGCCGTTCCGATCAAGCGCGCGTCCTAGCACGCCGTGGGTCGCCTGCATCGCGGGCGACCGTCACCGATGACCCTGACGGAGCAAGCCGTGAACGCCAAGCATGAGAAGTACCAGCGTCTGATTGATTTTTGCAAGACCATGCCGCCGACACCAACTGCGGTGGTCCATCCGTGCGACCAGTCGTCGCTGCAAGGCGCGGTGGAGGCCGCGCGGCTGGGCCTGATCGCGCCGATCCTGGTCGGGCCACGTTCGCGCATCGAGGACGCCGCCCGCGCAGCCAGCCTTGATATCCGCGATTACCCGATCGTCGATGCCGAGCACAGTCACGCAGCAGCCGCGGCAGCCGTGCAACTCGTTCGCGAAAGCAAGGCCGAGGCCCTGATGAAGGGCAGCCTGCACACCGACGAGTTGATGGGGGCCGTGGTCAGGAGCGACAGCGGCTTGCGCACCGCGCGACGCGTCAGCCACTGCTTCGTGATGGACGTGCCGGGGCACGAGGACGCCCTGATCGTCACCGACGCTGCCGTCAACATCGCGCCGACGCTGGCCGAGAAAGCCGACATCCTGCAAAACGCGATCGACCTGGCCCATGCCTTGCGGGTCGAGGAGGTGCGCGTGGCGATCCTGTCGGCGATGGAGACGGTCAACCCGAAGGTGCCATCCACGCTCGATGCTGCCGCGCTGTGCAAGATGGTCGACCGCCACCAGATCACCGGTGCGGTGGTCGACGGGCCGCTTGCGCTGGACAACGCCATCAACCTGGATGCCGCACGGATCAAGAAGATCGATTCGCCGGTGGCGGGGCGCGCCAATGTCTTGCTGGTGCCCGACCTGGATGCCGGCAACATGCTTGCCAAGAGCCTGACCTTCCTGGCCGGGGCCGACGCCGCGGGCATCGTGCTGGGCGCGCGGGTGCCGATCATCCTGACCAGCCGCGCCGACTCGGTCACGACGCGGCTGGCGTCGTGCGCGGTGGCCGCGCTGGTGGCCAGGGCTCGCCGCGAGTCCGGCAAGGTGGCGGGGTGATGCCATGGCCGAACTGATCCTGGTCCTGAATGCGGGTTCGTCGAGCCTCAAGTACTGCGCCTACGATACCCATGACGATGCGCTGCAACTTGTCTTGCGCGGCAGCCTCGACGGACTTTACACGGCGCCGGCGTTCCGCGCGACCGATGCGGCGGGGGCCGAGATCGAGACCAGGCGGTGGGACGCCGGCACCGAACTCGGGCACGAAGGTGCCATCACCTTCCTGGCGGACTTCCTGCGCGGCCATGGGGAAGGGCATACGCTGAGCGCGGTGGGGCACCGGGTGGTGCACGGCGGGGTACGTTTCACCCAGCCGGCAAGGGTGACCGACGCGTTACTGTCGGAACTGGGTACGCTTTGCCCGCTCGCGCCCTTGCACCAGCCCCACAACCTCAAGCCCATCCGCATCCTCGCCGAGCGGCGTCCGGAACTGCCGCAAGTCGCCTGTTTCGACACCGCCTTCCACCGGGCGCAGCCGGAAGTGGCACAGGCATTTGCATTGCCAGCGGAGATAACTGCGCGAGGCGTCAGGCGCTACGGCTTCCACGGACTGTCCTACGAGTACATCGCGAGTGTCCTCCCAGGCGTGGATGCGGGCGCGGCCGCGGGCCGCACCGTTGTGGCCCACCTCGGCAATGGCAGCAGCATGTGCGCGCTGGTGGCGGGCCGCAGCGTGGCCAGCACCATGGGCTTCACTGCGGTGGACGGCCTGCCGATGGGAACCCGCTGCGGCAGCCTCGACCCGGGCGTGATCCTGTACCTGATCAGCGAACTCGGCATGGATGCCCGCGCCATCGAGGACCTGATCTACCGCAAATCCGGCCTGCTTGGCGTCTCCGGTGTGTCGAGCGATATGCGCGCGCTGCTCGCCAGCGACGATGCTCAGGCGCGCTTTGCGGTCGAGTTGTACACGTATCGCATTGCCCGCGAACTTGGCTCGCTCGCCGCTGCCGCGCAGGGGCTGGACGCGCTGGTCTTCACCGCAGGCATCGGCGAGCATGCGGCGCCCATCCGCGAACGCGTATGCCGGCTGGCGGCATGGCTCGGCTTGAGTGTCGATGCCGAAGCCAACGCGGGCGACGGACCGCGCATCAGTTCGGCCTCGGGCCGGGTACCGGTCTGGGTCATCCCGACCAATGAGGAACTGATGATTGCAAGGCATACCAGAGAGGCCCTTGACGAACGCTTCATCGAACGATGAATAGCGACTGCAAGTAACGATCTTATGGACCGAAGCCCAGATGTAGTTCAACGTGACGGCCCATCACTGTAGTGCAGCTCAGACGCCGTTGGCGCGCGTGGCGAGGGTCGGGTCCCGCCGCAGCGAGTGAGTTCCGGCCGTCGTGCGCCAGCTGGGATCGTGACCAGTCCCGACGGTTAGTCAGCCCGGTGCCACTGACCTGACTCGTGACGCACGCTGACCCTTTCATCATTCAGCCGGACTTGCTCCTCATTCACCTTCGGCGAGGTCGCAAGGTCAATGTCGAAGGCGACATTGAGCGCCCGCATGACATGGACATCCTCAATGGGAAGCTCCCAGGTGAGGAATAGCTGCGTGCAATCCTGGTCGGGCGGGAAGTCGGCCACATCAAAGCCGCTGCTGCCGCGTTGAATGACCCCATGAGGCTGGCAGGTATCGAATATCAGGACCGAACCACGGGTCAGGGGGATTCGAAGATCCAAGGACGGAAAATGTACGTCCTGCCCCTTGTCCTCGCTCAGGAAGAGATTGCAGAAGGCCGAACCGCCGTACTGCTCTCCGTCATGGTGATACCTCGCGCCGCGGCAAGCCATGAGGGCGACGTCACCGGAGGCAAGTACTCCGGGCAGTCCAAGCGTGCTCGCCCAGTCAGACACTGCCTGCACGCATTGCGAGTAGGCCGGCCAGCGCGCTCGTGCCCGTGCCAGAGGCAACATCTCGACATCTCCGGGTTCCAAGGTCATGCGGGACGATATCTCCCTGGCCCAATCCGCGAGCAGACGCGCCGGCGGCTCAGGCACGTCGACCTTGCCTGACAGCACGATGTCACTGACGCCCCGACTGCGGATGGCGTCGCCGCTCCAGAAATAGGAGGTCAGGAGGTTTGGGGGCTTGGGTTGCAGGGGAGGGTAGCTCATTGGCTTTGGCTTGACGGTGCACAGCGTGGCGCAGCGGCCCGGACATGGAGGATGGGTTACGAAGCTTTCGTTGATGCCTTGCGTGCCGATGAAGGCGATGATGGCGATGACGGCGATGACGGGGACAGCGGCGCCGACTCCGGCTGCGTGTACGCGATCTCCAGTCGATAGGCCAGCGCCAGGAATAGCGACTGCGCCAGGCACAGCGTGCTGGTCAGCGAGCGAAAGCCGAACGTCGCGGCATCCTGCACCGGCAGCAGCACCTCGGCATGGTCGGCCAGCGGACTCAACTGGCTGTCGCTGATCGCAACGATGCGGGCCCCGCGCGCGGCGGCGTCCTGCACCGCCAGCAGCGTCTCTTGCGCATACGGCTCGAACGACACTGCCACCATCACATCGCCCGGCCGCAGCGCCCGCAGTTGTCCCTGCTGCATTTGACCCAGGCCATTGAGCCACTGGATTGGCTTGCCGGTGTGCTGCAGGGCGTAGACGAGGTACGCGCCCACCGGGAAGGCGCGGCGCGAGGCCATCAGCCACACGGAAGGCGCCTGGACCAGCAGTTCCACCGCCTGGTCAAACGGCATGTCCGCCGCGCCGCGCTGCAGGGCCTCCAGGCTTTCGATGCTGCCCGCAATCACCTCATGCGCGATCCCGCTGCCCGTCAGTGGCCCGCCGGTGGTACGGATCAGGTCGCGCAGCCGGTCCTGGTAGTTGGCATTGGGTGCGAGCTGTCGCGCGGCGCTGTCGCGGAACAGCCGCTGCATCTGCGAGAAACCGGAGAAGCCGAAGTGCTTGGCGAAGCGGATGATCGCGGACGGCTGGACCTCGCATTGCCGGGCGATGTCGTTGACGCCCTGCAGCGCCAGGCGCTCGCGATTGGCCTCCACATACTGTGCAATCGCCCTCAGTTGCTTGCTGAGCGCGGGGAAACCGCTTTGCATCGCGGCAAGGAAGGCGTCGGCGTCGGGGAAGGGGTGCTCAGTGCTCATGGGGCAGTGTTCATCGGGCGGAATGTAGAAAAGCGTAGCTGGGGGCGGCGGTGCAAGCTGGTCGAAGTGCGGAATAGAAAATATTTTCGCACAAACAAAAAAACAGAACAAATTTTCTAAGTCTGGGCTATGATGGCCTCACCCTGCGCGAACAACGGCATATCAAACGCATGCCCTGGCAGCGCCTCCGACCCCCTTGCTGACGCCCGAGTCGAACCCACAACCAGCATGCACCTTCCAAATTTTCCCGCCGACCGCGACTTCGACGTAGCCTGCCTCGGCCGGCTCGCCGTCGACCTCTACGCCCAGCAGATCGGTTGCAGCCTGGAATCGGCCAGCACTTTTGCCAAGTACCTCGGCGGCTCGTCGGCCAATATCGCGTTCGGCACCGCGCGGCTGGGCCTGCGCTCGGCCATGATCTCCCGGGTCGGCAATGAGCAGAACGGCCGCTTCCTGCTTGACACGCTGCGCCGGGAGGGCTGCGACGTGAGCCAGGTGCAGGTCGATGCCGAACGGCTGACCGGCATGGTACTCCTTGGCATCAAGGATCAGGACACCTTCCCGCTGCTCTTCGCCCGCGAGAATTGTGCCGACATGGCGCTGGACGCCAATGGCATCGACGAAGCCTTCCTTGCCCGCTGCCGCAGCCTTGTCATCACCGGCACGCACCTGAGCACACCGGGCGTGCTGGCCGCTTCGCGGCGTGCGCTGGAGATCGCCGGGCGCCATGGCCTTGTGCGCGTGCTCGACATCGACTACCGCCCGGTGCTGTGGGGCCTGACCGGCAAGGGCGACGGCGAGACGCGCTATATCGGCAACGCCAGCGTCAGCCGCCATCTGCAGGAGCAACTCGGCGCCTTCGAGCTGATCATCGGCACCGAGGAAGAGTGGATGATCGCAGGGGGCTCCGATGACCTGATGACCAGCCTGAGCCAGGTGCGCACGTGCACCAGCGCCACGCTGGTGGTCAAGCGCGGCCCGCTCGGCTGCACCATCGTGCAGGGCGACATTCCGGCCCGCATCGACGATGCGCTGACCGTCCACGGCGAGCGCGTCGAGGTGCTCAACGTGCTGGGCGCCGGCGATGCGTTCGCGTCCGGCCTGCTGTCCGGGTTGCTGCGTGGCAACGGCTGGAGCGAGTCTGCGGCCATCGCCAACGCCTGTGGCGCCATCGTGGTGTCGCGCCATGGCTGCGCGCCCGCCATGCCGACGCCGGCCGAGCTGGAACACTGGTTCTCCGGGAACCGCCATCCGCGCCCCGACCAGGATGCGCAGCTTGCACACCTGCACCGCGTGTCGGTGGCCCGCCCAGCGTGGCCGGAACTATATGTACTCGCCTACGATCACCGCGCCCAGTTCGAAGACCTGGCCCGCGCGGCGGATGCCGACCCCAGCCGGATTCCGGCTCTCAAGACACTCATCAATGAAGTCGTGGCGGAGGTCGAAGGCGACAACGGCTGCCGCGGAAAGATCGGCGTGCTGATAGACGGCCGTCTCGGCGAAGCCGCGCTGCACGGCGCCACCGGCCGCGGCTGGTGGGTGGGCCGCCCCATTGAATTGCCCGGCTCGCGGCCGCTGCGCTTCGACGGCACGCGCTCGCTTGCCTCGGAACTGGCTCATTGGCCGCGCGAGCAGGTGGTCAAGTGCCTGGTGTTCTACCACCCGGACGATCCCGCCGCGCTGCGCGCCGAGCAGGACGAAGCCTTGCAGGTGGTGTGGGAAGCCACCCGGCACAGCGGTCACGAACTGTTGCTGGAAGTCATCCCGCCCAAGGACACGCTGGCGGCCGACGACGAGGGCCAGGCCGTGGTCGGCGCGATCCGCCACCTTTACGACATCGGTCTGAAGCCGGAATGGTGGAAGGTCGGCGCGATGTCCGGGCGCCAATGGCAGGCGCTCGAAGCCCTGGTGCAGGCGCGCGATCCCTGGTGCCGTGGCGCCGTGATCCTCGGCCTGAACCAGCCGGTCGACCAGCTGGTGGCGGGCTTCGCGCAGGCGACGTCGCCGCTGGTAAAGGGCTTCATGATTGGCCGCACGGTCTGGGCCGACGCCAGCCAGGCCTGGCTGCGCAACGAGATCGACGATGCCGCGTTCCGCCGGCAGGTGGCGGCGAACTTCCGCCGCCTGATCGCCGGGTGGCGGGCCAGCCGTGCGGTGGCACCGACCGAGGCAGCTATCGAACAGGGGGTGCAATGAACCGCGCAGACCCAAGCGTGACGCCTCGCGCCGTGGCCGCCACGCGGCCGAGTCTCCTCGTGAAGGGGGCGCAGGCTGAACGCGTGATCGTCGACGTCACGCCGCAGTCGGCCGGATGGACGTATATCGGCTTCAAGGCGCTGCGCCTTGCCGATGGCGAAACGGAATCCCTGGCGACCGCGGCACGCGAACTGTGCGTGACAGTGCTGTCCGGTGAGGTCGACGTCCACGTCGGCGACCAGCGATATTCGGCGCTGGGGAGCCGCCAGTCCGTGTTCGAGGACCAGTCGCCGTACGCCGTCTACGTGCCGCCGGGGCGCGAGGTCCGCATCGACGCACGCGGTGGCGCGGAGGTGGCACTCAGCACCGCCCCGGCCCAGGGCCGTCTGCCGGCCCGGGTCATCGAACCCGGCCAGATGCGCCGCAGCGTGCGAGGCGAGGGCGCCAACACGCGCTACGTCTGCGACATCCTGCCGGAAAGCGAACCGGCCGAGTCGCTGCTGGTGGTGGAGGTGATCACGCCGTCGGGCCATTCCTCCAGCTACCCGCCGCACAAGCATGACAGCACTGGCGCAGCGGAAACGGCGCTGGAAGAGACGTATTACCACCAGCTCAACCCGCCGCGGGGCTTTGCCTTCCAGCGCGTGTACACCGACGACCGCAGCCTGGACGAGGCCATGGCCGTCGAGCACCGCGACACCGTGCTGGTGCCGCGCGGCTATCACCCGTGCTGCGCGCCGTATGGCTACGACCTGTATTACCTGAACACGATGGCCGGGCCCGAGCGCCGCTGGGCATTCCGGAACGATCCCGCCCACGAGTGGATGCTCACCCGCTGACAAGCCAACGCTGTTTCACAAGGGAACGCAACGATTCCCACCTGTACACAATCAAGGAGACACCATGAAGCGCATCTTTGCCCGCGTGCTGGCTTGCACGCTGCTGGCCGCCGGCTGCGCCGCCGCGCACGCCGAGACGTTCCCCAGCCAGCCGGTCAAGTGGATCGTGCCCTACGCCCCGGGCGGGACCACCGACGTGATCGCCCGCGGTCTTGCGGTACAGATGGGCAAGGACCTGGGCCAGCCTGTGGTCGTGGAGAACCGCCCGGGTGCGGCCAGCATCATCGGCGCGACTGCCATCGCCCGCTCGGCGGCAGACGGCTATACCGTCGGCACCGCCGATTCCGGCACGCTGGCATTCAATCCGGCGATGTACGCCTCCCTCACGTACAACGCCGACAAGGACTTCACCTTCATCGGCGGGCTGGGACGCATGCCGCTGGTGCTGGCGGTCAACCCGTCGTTCCCGGCGCGCGACCTCAATGAATTCATGGCGCTGGCCCGCAAGACGCCCGGCAAGGTGACGTCGGCCTCGTCCGGGCCCGGCTCGCCGCTGCACGTCGCGCTGGAACTGTTCAAGCAGCGCACGAAACTCGACATCCTGCACGTTCCGTACAAGGGATCGTCGCCCGCGTTGCAGGACCTGATGGCCGGACAGGTGCAGGCGATGTTCGTCGACCTCCCGCCGAGCCTGTCGCTGATTCGTACCGGCAAGATCCGCGTGCTTGCGGTGGCCACGCCCAAGCGGCTCGCCATCCTGCCAGACGTGCCGACCATGGCCGAGGCGGGCCTGTCCGGCTTCGAAGCCTACGCCTGGCAGGGGTTCGTCGGGCCCGCCAAGATGCCGGCACCGGTGGTGAACCGGCTGAACAAGGAACTTGTGGCAGCGCTGCAGCACCCTGAGACCCGCTCCAGGCTGGAAGAACTGGGCATCCAGCCGATGCCAATGACCGTGCAGGAGTTCACCCAGTTCGCACACAGCGAGCAGAAGCTGTGGGCAGGCGTGATCAAGGCCGCTGGCATCCGGCTGGACTGACCGCCGTCCGGCACCCGGACAACGCCGCCCCAATCGCCCCAATCGCCCGAAGACGTTCCGCGAGCGCCCCCGCCTTTCCTTACCTCTTTCGCAAAACAGGGTTCCACTCATGAGCCGACCGAATCTCCAACGACGCGCCGCACTGCGCGGCATCGCTGCCATGGCCGCCACGGCGGCTTGCCCCGCCTTCGCGCAGGGCGGCACGTATCCGTCCCGTCCGATCGAGCTGATCGTACCGTTCGCGCCGGGTGGCGGCACTGACGTGCTGGCGCGCGCGTTTGCCGAAGCCGCGCGCAAGCACCTGCCGCAGAGCATTGTCATCCTGAACAAGTCCGGTGCCAGCGGCGGGGTGGGCTGGTCCGACCTCGTCAGCGCCCCGCCGGACGGTTACCGGCTGGCCGTCATCACGGTGGAACTGACCATGATCCCGCACATGGGTCTGATCAAATTCACGGCCGACGACATGGTCCCCATCGCGCGCCTGAACGCCGACCCGGCAACCATCGCCGTGCGCGCCGATTCGCCGTACCAGACCATTGAACAATTCCTGGCCGCCGCGAAGAAGCAGGCCGGCATGGTACGCGTGGGCAACGCCGGTCCCGGCTCGCTTGGGCACCTCTCGGCCGCAGCGCTGGAAGAAAAGGCCGGCGTCCAGTTCAACCATGTGCCGTTCCGCGGCGCCAACCCCGCAGTGCTGGACTTGCTGGGCGGCCATATCGAAGCCGTGGCCGTCACGCCGGTCGAAGTTGCCACCTATGTGGCCGCAGGCAAGGTGCGTCCGCTGGCGGTGATGTCCGAGACGCGTATCAAGTCGGGCTGGGAGAACGTGCCCACGCTGAAGGAACGGAAGATCGACCTCGTGATCAACGGCTGGCGCGGCATCGCGGCCCCGAAGGGCACGCCGCCGGAAGTGGTAGCCGTATTGCGCGCCGCCATCGCCAAGACCATGCAGGAGCCGGGGCTGCGCGAGACCATGGCGAAGCAGAACATGGGAGAGGGCTACCTCGACGAGCCGGACTTCAAGCGCGTGATCGCCCGCGACAACGCCACGTTCAAGCAGCTCATTAACCGCCTCAACATCAAGGCTGCCTGACGCCTTCTGGCAGCGGCAAATGGCGATATCAACGCCGCCAGGTGCGCATCCGCAGTGAATGAGAGGCGATCAGCCAATGTCCCGCTCGTAGCCATGAGATCTCCGAGGTTGAGACTCAGACGAGTTCGGTCCCCTTTCAAGGGCGGACATTAAATCAGTGCAAATGGCTATGACGGATTCCGCTCTGGATTTTTGAAAATGGAGGCAAAACCTAAAATAAATAATCTGAATGTCCATTGGCAAGTCTGATGTCATATTGGCCAGCGGCGAGCAGGTGCCTGCGTCGACGGTGGTGTGGTGCGGCGGGATGCGCGCACATCCGTTGAATGAACGCCTCGCCGTGGAACTGGACAGGCTGGGACGCGTGCCTGTCGACCACTTTATGCGCGTCGAGGGGATCAGCAACGTCTTCGCCGCCGGCGACGCCGCCAACGCAAAAATCGATGGCGAACATGCCTCCGTCATGTCGTGCCAGCACGCGCGGCCGATGGGACGTTTTGCGGGCCACAACGCGGCAAGCGAGTTGCTGGGCCTGCCAATGCTGCCATTGAACATCGACTGGTATACGACGATCCTCGACCTCGGCCCTTGGGGAGCGGTCTACACGGAAGGATGGGATCGGCGCCTGGTGGCGGAGGGCGCAGTGGCCAAGCAGACGAAGATCGTCATCAACCGCGAACGTATCTACCCGCCAAGAACCGGCAACCGGGAAGACATCTTGTCTGCCGGCGCACCGGCAATCCAGCGACCACCAGCATATGGCGGGACCGTCGGGAAGTCATAGACGGTTCGTTACTGCCGCGCGATCCAGCACAGTTTGCGGCCGCGCGGCAATCAAGACGCTGGAATACGCATTGCATTGAAGCTCCACACGCTGTGTGGCGCCCAGCTATTGCCTGCGACATAAGAAAACGGCGCCCTGCTGCGGTGGCGAAGCCTTTCACCCCAAGCGCCCGGAGGAGAATCAGATGTATTACCTGCGCTTCCATCATAGCGACGACAGGGCGACGCTTTGGGCGTTACGAGGAACGTACGCATTTTCCAAGCGCAGCTCCGTCTACGCCACTGCGGGATTGATCGACAACGGCGGCCAGCTTGCGATGTCGGTGAGCAGTGGCGCAACGGGAGCGAATCCCAAAGCCGGCGGAAATCAGTTTGGCGCCATGCTTGGGATGAAGCATATCTTCTGACGGCGCTTGCCGGGCATCTGGCGCTGGATGCGTCCGATGCCCCTCAAGTAATCGATGCCGCTGCGCCGTCAGTTGCTGGTCGCGAAGCAGTACAACTTCCCGGCGCCGCCGGTGCGCACCAACGCTTCCTGGCTGCAGCCGGCCGTTTGATGCGAGAAGTTCCAGCTCGTTGACCAGTTGTCCTGCAGCGGGCCAGAGCGGTCGTGGTGACCGACGATCGCCGAGCCGTCGCTGCTGCTGGTCCACGCCTTGCACGTGGTGTCAGTCTGCGGCGCGAACGCGGTGCCGTCGGCGCGCGAGCCGGTCAGGATGTCGTGCTCGTTGGGCTGATCACTGCGGCCCTTCACCGTGTTGCCCTTCTCGTCGAGCGCGGTGTCCTTGGTGATGTTGGCATTGTTGTGCAGCGCGGTTATGTCACGCGCGATCAGCGTGCCCTTGGCGTTGTACCAGGGGCCGGCGCCAATGCGGTCGCGCGCGTGCGTGCCTTGCACCGCCGGCGTGCTGCCCTGCGCGATGGTGCCCGGCGCGCTGAGGTAGGCGCGCCAGGTCTTGCCGCCGGCGCCAGCGGCAGCCGCCAGGCGTTGGCAGTGAGCGTCTGCGCCGCTCAAACCGCCGAGATCACCGCCCTTGCCGGTGCCGACACTGGTGACGAAGAAGCTCATCGGGCCGGTGGTCGGCCCGGAGGTCGACCCGGAGGTCGGCCCGGTTGTCGGCCCGCTTGTCGGCCCAGTTGTCGGCCCAGTTGCGCAGGCGGCCAGCAGCACGACCGCTGTCGCCGTCAGGGTGAAGACTCGTGTCTTGCTCATCGGGAGGCTCCTTCGGTGGTTGAAGTGCTGCGCATAATATAGTCGACGGCTGCCGTTGCGTCCTCAGGATCTTCCCCGCTTCCGGGGTTCCCAGGCGAATCCTTCGAATTCGGCGATGGACCAAAAAAATGCCCGCCGTGATTAACGGCGGGCATTCCCTGATAACGAAAACGGTGGCGGAGCGCCGGGCTTACTCCAGCTTCGCCCCCGAACGCTCGACGATGTCCTTCCATTTCTTGTAGTCAGACTGCACCAGGTCGGAGAACTCCTTGGTCGTCATCAGCCTGGCTTCCGCGCCTTGCTCCTGGATCGCGTGGATCATCGCCGGCGTGGCGAGGACTTTGTTCACTTCGGCATGGATGCGGTTGACCACCTCGGGCGGCGTCTTGGCCGGGGCGAACAGGCCGTACCAGGTGCTGACGTCCACCTGCTTGTAGCCGCTTTCCGCGACGGTGGGCACGTCAGGCAGCGACGTGCTGCGCGTGGCCGAGGTCACGGCCAGCGCGCGCAGCTTGCCCGCCTTGACCTGCGCCAGCGCCGACGGCACCGATGCCACCATCAGGTCCACGTTGCCGGCCAGCGCGTCCATCATCGCCGCGTTGGAGCCCTTGTAGGGCACGTGCAGCAGCTTGATCCCCGCCGCATGGCTGAAGATCTCGGCGGCCAGGTGGATGGTCGTGCCATTGCCCGGCGAGCCGTACTTCACCGCGCCCGGCGCACCGCGCGCGGCGGTGACCACGTCGGCCAGCGTCTTGAAGCGCGAATTGGCCGACGTGACGATCACGATCGGGGTGTAGGCGACATGGCTGATGGCGATCAGGTCGCGGTTCGGCACATAGTTGACCGACTTGTACAGCCACGGCGCGACCACCAGGTTGTCCTTCTGGCCCATCACCAGCTCGTAGCCGGTCGGCGCTGCCCGGACCGCTTCGGCGATGCCCAGCGTGCCGCCGGCGCCCGGCTTGTTGTCCGGCACGAAATTCCACTTGGTGGCCTGGCTGACCTGGGTTGCCACCAGCCGGGCCAGGATGTCGGTGCCGCCGCCGGGCGGGAACGGAATTACCAGCCGGATCGGCTTGGTCGGAAAGCTGGCGGGGGTTTGCGCGAGCGCGCTCGTCAGTCCGCATGCCACCAGCAGTGCGGCAAAGAGGGCCTTCAACATCTTGTTTCTCCTCGATCGAAATCTTGCGGGGCGGACCCTGGCTTGCTGCCTGTGAACCTGGCGGATTGCGGCGGTGTCGGGCACTGGAACGGCCCGGAGCGGATGGCGGGGAACGTCTGGATCGTGCGGTGGCGAGGCAAGCGCAGGGCTTCGGCCCTGGTCGCGAAACGACATTTTCGCATATTAGGTATGCGTTGGCCCGATATCGCCGTCGGGCGGGGCGTATGGTCGCGTTGGCGCGCGGCGCGATTAGCCAGCCAGCGCGCGGCAGAGCGATTGCAGGTCACTGAGGATCAGGTGCGGGTGCGCGCCGCTGCGTTGCCATTGCGCGGTGTGCGGGCCGTCCGGGCGCACCAGCCACGCGGCCTGCAGTCCCGCGCCGAGTGCGCCGACGACGTCGAGGTCGGGATCGTCGCCGACATGCAGCATCAGTTCCGGCGGCGTATCGACTGCCGCCGCCGCCGCGTGGAAGATCGCCGCCGCCGGCTTGGCCGTGCCGAACGTCCCGGCGCTGAGCGCCGCACGGAAGAAGTGATGGCCGCCGGTGACCTTCAGGTCGGCGTTGCCGTTGGACACGGCCACCAGCGGGAAGCGTTCGCTGAGCCATTCCAGCGCGGGCAGCGCGTCCTCGAAGAATTCGACCTGCTGCCGCGCGGCAAAGAAGGCGTCGTACGCGTCTTCGGCCAGGCTGGCGTCCTCGCCGGCCATGTCCAGCGCCAGCAGGATCGAGCCGAGGCGCAGGGCCCGGTAGTCATGCGCGAGATGCGGGTTCTCGCCTTCATAGCTGGCGCGCAACTCGCGCAGCACCTCGGGTGAGGTCAGCACTCCCGCCGTCTTCGGCGCGTGCTGCAGCAGCCAGGCCAGCAGCGTTGCCTCGGCGCGGGCCACGGCGGGGCCGAACGGCCACAGGGTGTCGTCGAGATCGAAGGAGATGGCGGAGACCTTGGTCAGGCGCATGGGACGGGGACGCTGCGGATTGGCGAGGGGGATGGGGTCTGGTAGCTTACCACCGCGAAGGCCCGGTTTCCGGGCCGTCAACCGCATGGAGCGTCGATGTGCCGACCACGCCATAATTTCGCGCTGACCGCATGTTGTGGCTAGAATCCGCCAAGACGATCCACGATCTCGCTGCGAAACGATGATCCGCCTTGTCCTGATCCTGTTGGGGTTTGACTACCTGCGCCAGCGCGCGCGCGGCATGTTCTGGCTCGGCATCGGGTTCCTGCTGGCAGGGGTCGTGCTGTTCGTCGACGGACTGGACAGTGCGCGCTTCTTCCCGCTGGAATGGTTCGCCGGCCTGTTGCTGGCGGGCGGCCTCGGCACGCTGGTCGTTGCCCTGGTGGGCGCCGGCGGCCTGAAGACGATGCGCCTGTTCAAGGGCCTGGCGCTGGTGCTGGCAGCGTCCCTGGTGCTGGCCGGGCATCATCACGGGCACTTCTGGCTGTCGATGATCTTTGGCACGCTGTTCCTGGCCGACGGGTTGCTGCAATGCGTGTCGGCATCGGTCGTTCGCTTTCCGCGCTGGCGCTGGGCTGTCGGCACGGGCATGCTGGAAGTGCTGATCGCGATCTTCTTCTACCAGCCGTATCCCACCAACTACCAGGGCACCGTGCCCTATGCGCTGTCGCTATGGCTGTTGTTCGGCGGCTGGAGCATGGTCATGCTTGCCTACCGCGCCATCCGCGTGCCGGAGACCGCCACGATCGAAAGCCTGATGCACGGGCCGCGCCGGCGCCGGGGCGACGCCGCGAGCCACGGCGGTTCCCACTGGACGGACGCATCGCATGCCCCGGCCAGAAGGGTCACCAAGACGCTGTTGTTCGCGCCGGCCGAGCACGCGGCACACCTGCCCGACGAAGGCGCGCCCGGACTGACCGTGCATGTCTGGACGCCATCCGGTTCCGTGCAGCAGCCGCTGCGGCGCCGCCCGGTATTCGACCGCTACATCGCCGCCGTTGACGCCAACGGTGCGATCTGGACCGGCCATACGGCGCTCGAGGCGCCCGAAGGGGTCTACATCAGCTTCGATCCGGCCGAGCCGCTCAGCCGCACGCCGGAAAGCGTGACGCAGGCGCTGCGCGCATCCGCCGACAACGATGTGCCGGGCGTGTTCGAGCCCGACTATGCCACCGAGGCGTCGCGCCGCGGCGACTCCACCGTGCGCGTGCACCTGCGCAACTACGACGCGGCACGCCTGCAGCGCTTCTGGCATGCCTGGCGTGCCGATACCACCTACAACCTGACCTATCGCAATTGCGCCGTCAGCGTGGCGCGTGCGTTGGAAGCCGCCGTGGAAGGCGCGCTGATGCGCAGGCGCGGAAGGCTCGGCATACGCGGCCAGCGGCAGTCGTGGACGCTGCTGCTGCAGACGCTGTGCATGCCCGAGCTATGGCTTGCCGCGCAGATCCGCAAGCGCGGCAAGACCATGGCGTGGACGCCGGGGCTGGTGCGCGACTATGCGCGCGCCCTGAGCCTGCTGGTCGATCCCCATCCGCACCCGCACGCGCACGCGCACCCGCGCCGGTTCTGGCGGCTCGGCCTCGCCGCGATGAACCGCTGGCGGCGGCAGCGCCGGCAATGGCGGGCGGACGATAACCAGGTGCAGGCGGAATAGCCCGCGCGCAGTGCGTGGTTGCCCCGGCACGCGTGGCCGAAATGGCTGGCGCCAGCAACGGTGCCGGCGGCCGGGGCCGAACTTCTGCCGGCGCCCCGTGTCGTTAGCTCCATGGCCGTGCAACCCGCAATGACACAGGACGACGCATGAACCTTGAACTCCTCCTCGATCATCCCTGGTTTGGCACATGGACCGCGGCGCTGGTCGCCGTCATCGTCGCGCTGATCGCGCATCGCCTTGGCGGCCTGCTGCTGTTGCGCATTACCCGCGCCGCGCCGGTGCTGCATGCCATCGTCATCAAGGCGCGCGCACCGGCCAAGGCGGTGCTGCCGCTGCTGGCATTGCAGACGGTGTGGCAGGCGGCGCCGGACGACCTGCGCTGGATCGGCAATGTGCGGCATCTCAACGGGCTGCTGATGATCGTTGCCACCACCTGGCTGGCGGCGCGCATCATCGCGGGCTTTGCGCAAGGCGTGCTGGAACGGCACCCGGTCGACGTGGCGGACAACATGGGCGCGCGGCGCATCCATACGCAGACGCGGGTGCTGTCGCGCATTGCCATGTCCCTGGTGATCGTGATGGGCGCGGCGATGCTGCTGATGACCTTTCCGGGTGCGCGGCAGGTCGGCGCCAGCCTGCTGGCCTCGGCAGGCGTGGTTGGCCTGATCGCGGGCTTTGCCGCCAAGCCGGTGTTCAGCAACCTGATCGCCGGCCTGCAACTGGCGCTGACCCAGCCAATCCGGCTCGACGATGTGCTGATCGTCGAAGGCGAGTGGGGGCGCGTGGAGGAGATCACCGGCACCTACGTCGTGCTGCGGATCTGGGACGATCGCCGCCTCATCATCCCGCTGCAGTATTTCATCGAGAAGCCATTCCAGAACTGGACCCGCAGCAGTTCAGAACTGATGGGATCGGTGTTCTTCCACGTGGACTACGGCATGCCGCTGGCACCGTTGCGCAAGGAGCTGGAGCGCATCGTCCACGCGGCGCCGGAGTGGGACCGGCGCTTCTTCAACCTGGTGGTGACCGACGCCACGGAGCGCACCATGCAGCTACGCGTGCTGTGCACCGCGGCCTCGTCCGGGCTGGCGTGGGACCTGCGCTGCGTCGTGCGGGAAGGGCTGATCGACTTCATGCAGCGCGAATATCCGCAGCATCTGCCGCGGCTGCGGATCGAAGGGGAGGGCGGGGGCAATGGCGAGAGCGGTGCCGCGATGCGCGGCGCCGCCGTGCAGGCGGCCTGACGCGGCCGCGCCGGGCATTCCCCTTGCCCAGCGCGCCGGCACGGCTCAGCGGACAAAGACGCCCAGCCCTTCATGGTCGTAGTACTCCAGCCATACCCGGTCGCTGGCAAATACCGCCTGCGAGATCGTGCCGGGGTTGGCGTTCTCGTTATGGAGCGTGAATGTAAAGACATCTCCGTCCCAGTGTGTCAGCGGCAGGACCAGCGGCCTCGCGCCCAGCGTCATTACCAGCGCGCCGCCCTGTTCGGCGACCTGCAGCGGGCCGTAGTAGTCGTTGCGATAGGTGCCGGCATAGGTGGACAACGCGCGCGCGGGCAATGGGCTTGCCGGCGGCGACTGGCCGACCAGCCTGCCTTCGGGCAGCAGCAAGGGCGCGAAGGCATCGGCAAAGATCGCGCCCCAGTCGCGGCGAAAAGCGCCGTACTGGACCAGGTCGAAGAACTGCGCGTTCAGTGTTTCCGGGATGCCAATGGGGTAGCCATTGGTCAGTGTGACGATGGCCAGGTTCAGCGACGGCACCGCGGTGAAGCTGGTGGCCGCGCCGACCGCGAAGGCGCCGGAATGGTTGTAGTTGGTCAGGCCCAGTTCGGTCGTGCCGATATTGAAGCCGTAGCCGTAGTAGCTGGCGGGGCGGCCCTGCACGGGCGGGCCGCTTTGCATCTGCTGGGACAGCGCCGGGGCGAGCGCCGCGGCGTCGACGACGCGCTGGCCGGCGAACTCGCCTTTTGCCAGCACCATGATCAGCCATTTCCCCAGGTCGTTGACCGAGGCGCTGACGCCACCCGCGGGCGATTGCGCATCGGGCATGGTGCCCATGCCCTGCACCCAGCTGCCGTTGACCCTGACGTGGCCTAGCGCGCGGTTGTCGCGCGCGGCAAAGTCCGCGTAGCGCGAACTGGTGCGGGTCATGCCCAGCGGCTGGTAGATGGCCTGCTCGGACAGCGTGGCCCAGTCGATGCCCGCGGCGTTCGCCACCGCCTCGGCCGCGGCGGTCATGCCGAAGTTGGTGTACTCGTAGACCGCGCGCAACGGATGCAGCGGCAGGAAGCGCAGGCGGGTCAGCACCTCGCGGCGATCGTAGCCCATGTCTTCGAGCCGGTCGCCGGCGTGGTCGGGCAGGCCGGAACGATGCGCATAGAGATCGCCGACGGTGACGGCTTCAGTCGTTTCCGCATCGGCCAGCGCGAACCATGGCAGGTGCCGGATGACCGGGGTGTCCCAGCCGATGCTGCCGCGCCCCACCTGCCGTGCCACCACCGTGGCGCCGATGGACTTCGACACGGAGGCCAGCTGGAACACGGTATCGGCATCGACCGGCGCGGGATCGGTCACCAGCCGGCGGCCAAAGCCCCTGGCGAAGACGACCTGGTTGCCGCGCACCACTGCGATGGCCATGCCGGGCACGCGCGAGCTGGCCATCAGGTTGGTGGCCAGCGTTTCGACCTGGGCGATGGCGGCGGTGATCTGCGCTTCCGGGATGGGGGCGGGCGTCGGCTCCGGATCGTCATCGCCGCCGCAGGCGGGCAGGGCCGGTGCGACCAGGCCGCTCAGCGCGGCTCCCAGGAAACGGCGACGCTGTTGCAGTTTGCTCACGGCAGGTCTCCCGACGGCGGCGCTACGGCGCCTGTGGGATTTACTGTAGGCGATGCAAGCTTGGTGGGTCGGGGGCGGACAGGAGAATGGCTGGCCGGGATCCGCTCGCCAAAACAAAAAGCCCGCACTTTCGTGCGGGCTTCTCGCTTTGAAACCTTGGTGCCCAGGAGAGGACTCGAACCTCCACAGTGTTGCCACCGCTAGGACCTGAACCTAGTGCGTCTACCAATTCCGCCACCTGGGCAAGGTGAGCGCCGCATTCTACAGGGCGCGTCGGATTTTGCAAGGGCCTGCAAGGCAATCCTTGCAAAAATTCCTGTGCCGGGACACGGCGCCGGTCAGGCCGGCGGCGAGCCGTCGGCAAGAATTTCAAACAGCGCCTTGGCCGCGGGCTGCAGCGCCTTGTCGCGGCGGCGAATCAGCGCCAGGATCCGGTCCACGGCAGGCTCGACCAGCGGGATGGCGCGCAGCCGCGGATGATCGGGCGGTAACGCCAGGCCCGGCAGCACCGCCATGCCGAGGCCCGCTTCGACCAGCGCCAACACGCCCACGACATGGTTGGCTTCATAGTAAATGGTCGGCCGCTGCTCGAGATGCGCGATGGCATGTTCGATCAGGGCGCGATTGCCGCTTTGCTTCGATACGCCGGCCATGCGCTGCCCGGCGAGTTCCTGCCATGCCACCGACTGGCGACGGGCCCAGGCATGGTCGCGCTGCAGCACCAGCCGGTAGGGCTCGGTGCGGATCGTGCGGAACTCGATATTCGGCTCCTGCGCGCCCATGAAGTTGATGCCGAAATCCGATTCCCCCGACAGCACACTGGCCAGCCCGACGTTTGCGCTTTCATCGATGACCCGCACGCGTACGCCCGGATGACGGCCTGCAAATATGCCGATGGCATCAGAGAGCAGATGCATCGCGGCAGACGGGATCGCGGCCACTGTCACCAATCCGCGCTGCAGCGCGGCTTCGTCGCCAAGTCGGAATACCGCGCTGTCGAGGATATCCAGCGCGGCACGCGCTTCCTCCAGGAACTGCTTGCCGATTGCGGTCGTTTCCACGCGCCGGGTGGTGCGCTCCAGCAAGCGCGAGCCGAGCGTCTTTTCCAGCTTGTCGATCCTGCGGCTCAGCGCGGGCTGCGAGATATGGAGCGTTTCGGCCGCCATCCGGAAGCTGCCCTTGTCCGCCGTGGCGACAAAGGCCTGCAAGTCCTCCAGTGCGAAATTGATGCGTGACATGCATGAATCCATCAGAACGTTGCAATTCACAGATTAGTGGTACGGACGTACGCTTGCAATGGCCGAACATTGCGCCCTGCGGGGCGGTTCGGCGCGCACAAACCTGGGCGGACACACCAGGTTTCCTGGCAGACGAGAAAGCGCGCCTCGGCCCGATCGCGCGCGCTGCCAACATGAAAGAAGACTGACTGGCGGCACCGTACGCCGGCAACATGATCATGGAGACCACATGTACCTGACCGCAATGGCCGCCAGGAAGGCCGCTTTCGTTCTGCTGGTATGGCTGGCCGGCCCGGCCTGGGCCGACGATATCCGCGTGATTACCTCAGGCGGCTTCACCGCTGCGTACCAGCAACTGGTGCCGCTGTATGAGGCCGCTACGCAGGACCGGGTCATCACCGCCTATGGCGCTTCGATGGGCAACGCCCCGGATTCCATTCCCAGCCGGCTTGCCCGCGGCGAGACGTTCGATGTGGTGATCCTTGCGGACTCCGGCCTTGACAAGCTGATCGCCGAAGGGAAGGTGGCGAACGGGAGCAGGGTGGACCTGGCCCGGTCGCTGATCGGCATGTCGGTCCGCAAGGGCACGCCGAAGCCGGATATCAGCACGCCCGAGGCACTGAAGCGGACCTTGCTCGACGCGAAGTCGATTGCGTACTCCGCCAGTGCCAGTGGCACCTATCTCTCCACCGAGTTGTTCCACCGGCTTGGCGTGGCGGACCAGGTCAAGGACAAAGCCCGCAAGATCTACAGCGAGCGCGTCGGCACGGTGGTGGCGCGCGGCGATGCGGAAATCGGGTTCCAGCAGATCAGCGAGTTGCTGCCGTTCAAGGAACTGGATTTTGTCGGGGCGTTGCCCGCCGAACTGCAGCAGGCGGTGTTCTTCTCCGCCGGAACGGCCGCCGGTCGGCAGACCGCGGCGGTCGCGCGGTTTGTGCGGTTCCTGGCTTCACCCGCAGCGGCCACGATCGTACGGACAACCGGATTGGAGCCGGTCGCCACGCCGTTGCCGCCCCCGGCGCCGCCAGTGCTCGGGCAAGTCGCGAAGCCCTGATCCCCGGTGGATTGACTGGACGGTTCGGAAAAACAAAAAGCCCGCACTTTCGTGCGGGCTTCTCGCTTTAAAACCTTGGTGCCCAGGAGAGGACTCGAACCTCCACAGTGTTGCCACCGCTAGGACCTGAACCTAGTGCGTCTACCAATTCCGCCACCTGGGCAAGGTGAGCGCCGCATTCTACCGAAGGCGACGGAATTTGCAAGCGCGACTTTGCAGTGGCTGGATGGGTCCGATCAGAACGACGGCACCATCGCGCCCTTGAACTGGGCCTTCATGAACTGGCGCACGTCTTCCGACTGGTAGGCAGCGACCAGCTTCTTGACCCACGGCTTGTCCTTGTCCTGCGTGCGCACCACGATGATATTGGCGTACGGGCTGTGGATGTCTTCCAGCGCGATCGCATCCTTGGTCGGCTGCAGGCCGGCGGCCAGCGCGTAGTTGGTGTTGATCACCGCGGCGCCGACATCGGGCAGGGCGCGCGCCAGCTGGGCGGCGTCCAGTTCCACGATCTTCAGCTTCCTGGGGTTCTCGGCCACGTCCAGCGGCGTGGCGTTGTTGCCATTGGTGCCGGCGCCGGCCTTGAGCTTGATCACGCCCTGCGACTGCAGCAGCAACAGCGCACGGTTCTCATTGGACGGGTCGTTGGGCACGGCCACCTTGGCGCCTTGCGGCAGGTCCTTGGGCGACTTCAGGTTCTTCGAGTAGATGCCCAGCGGAGAGATATAGGTGTAGCCGACGCTTTGCATCTTGTAGCCACGCTGCTTGACCTGGCTGTCCAGGTAGGGCTGGTGCTGGAAGCTGTTGGCATCCAGGTCGCCGGCGTCCAGTGCGGCATTAGGCTGCACGTAGTCGTTGAATTCCACGACCTTGACGTTCAGGCCGTTGCGCTTGGCAACCTTCTGGACGACTTGCCAGACTTCGGCGTCCGGGCCGCTGACGGTGCCGACGCGGATGGTCTGTTCCTGGGCCGAGGCGCTGCCGGCGGCGATAAAGCCGATTGCGGAGACGGCAACCGCCAGGCGCTTGATAAGGGACGTGCTGCGCATAGGAGTTCTGTAGTTTTTTGATTGTGTGGCGAGTGAGACAGTTGCGCCTTGGCAGGGATCGCCTGCGCCAGCGAGGCCACAGATTAGCGCAATTGCGTGTAAATGGAACGGCGGGAACAGATCTGGCGTCTATTTCTTTTTCATATGCTTATGAAGTCGGGGTAGGCTGATTCGACGGCATAAATTGCCGCTTCAGTTCTGGTCGGCGAAGCACTCGCGCAAGACGCGAAGGGTTTCGCGCAGGGTGTTCTCATTGAGTTCCCCAGCCCGCTTTATCAGTCGAGATTTGTCGACGGCACGAATCTGGTCGAGGAGAATCAGCCCGTGCCTGCGCTGGAACGTCACGCCGACCCGGAAGGGTGCGGGCCGGCTACCGGAAGTCATGGGAGCAACGGTGACTGTTCGCAGGTAGTCATGCATCTCCGGCGGCGAGACGACGACGCACGGGCGCGCCTTCCTGATTTCGCTGCCTACGGCTGGGTCAAGGGCTACAAGCCAGACCTCACCCCGCACTACCATTTCAGCTCCGCATCGTCCGCGTTGGGAAATTCGCCCAGAACCAGCACATCGTCACCGGCTTCGGCAATGGCGCGGCTCGCTTCGGCCCAGCCTTCGCGTGGCGTATTTCTCGGCCGCCGAATCACCAGCGTGTCGTTCACGATATCCATTTCCACTTCATCCTCCAGGCCCAGTTGCGCCAGGATTGCCTTGGGGATCAGGACCCCCTGTGAGTTGCCCATTTTTCGGATCGTCGCTTTCATTGCCTGTCCTTGTCACTATCGCTGCGGCGATAAGTAGCACAATGTTATAACGTCGCCGGGGTCAAGGATAGGCCGCGCAAGCCTGAAGGGGAATGTGACATCGGGGCTTGGTCTCGGACAGGCGACTTTTCCGAAACCCAGCAGGTTGGCCTCAGCCGGTTACAGCTCCATACCCCTCCCCCCTCCACTCAATAAAACAAAGCCCATGCCCAAACGGATCCGACAGGGTGGCCTGCCTGCCCCAGTCGAAATCCTGCGGCCAATCCTCGATCTCGGCGCCCGCTTCCAGCGCCCGTTCAATTGCGGCTTCGAGGTCGGCCACGACAAAGTCGAGATGCACCGGCGTCCAGTGCCGGCGGTAATCGCGACGGGTATCGGAACGGCTGGTGGGGCGGGTGCCGGCGGGTTTGGCGAGCAAATAGATCGGGGTATTGCCGCCCAGCATTTCTGCGACGGTGCCGTCGAACAAGCGGCGTTGCAGCTTCAATCCCAGGCCTTGCTCGTAAAAGGCGATGCCACGCGCGAGGTCGTCGACATCGATATTGATCAGCAACTCCATGACAGCCTCCTTGCGGCGTTCCGTGTGAGAGCGGCCGCATTGTGCGCCGGCCCTCCTGACAACTGCTGTCAGGAGTGATGTTTCGGCCGGCCGCAGCTGGGATGCCGACAGGCGTATTGGTCAGCGCGGCAGCAGTTCGCGCACGACCGCGACCAACGCGTCGCCAAGCGCCAGATGCGCCTCCGCGTCGAGGTGCACGCCGTCGACGGCGCTGCTCTGGATGAGCGAGCCAGCATCGAACATCGGGCAGTCCAGTTGTGCACAGACCTCGGCAACCGCTTGCGGCAGGCCGGTCCATTTGTGCTCGCCACCGGCGAACTTGGGCGCCAGCGGCCCCCGCGGCGTGCGGATCGGCGGCGGCACTACTACCAGCACCGGCGGCACCGGCATGCCCGGTTCGATCGGCGCGGTGCGGATTGCCTGCACCAGGGTGCCGATGCCCTGGGCGGCGTGCCAGGCATTGTGCGGATGCATCGACTGGAAATCGTTGTTGCCGAGCATCAAGACCACCAGCGCCAGCGGGGAGTGGATCTCGATACGCTGCGCCAGCCCCTGCAGCCCGTTGCGCCCGGGCTTGAAGGGATCATCCCAGACCGTGCGGCGGCCGTTCAGGCAGTCTTCGATGATGCGCACCGGCGTGCCGCCGTCGGCATTCAGTGCCAGTTCCAGGCGGCCCGGCCAGCGCACCGGGAACGGCAGCCGCTGGCGCGTGCCGGGGACGATCCCCCAGGACAGTGAATCGGCATAGACAAGGACTTGCAGCGGATCGGTGTCGGCCAGCGTCGCGGCGGGCATGCGCGGACTCCAGGGAAGTTGACGGGCGGTCGATATCCAGCGGGAAGGGCTGTCACAGTAATGTTGCACTGCGCAGACAAAAACGTCTCCCGAACACGCGGAGACTTCATAATATCGACTTATTGAAGACAGGGAGAAAGAAGTTGCGCTTCGAGCACTTGGTGGAAATCAACGATCCAGGCAACCCTCAACTGGATCCGCTGACACCTGACCAGCTTTGGCAAGGCCTGGTGTTGCGCACCGAGTCGCCCGAACTGTTCGTGCTGGGTCTGGACAGCGCCGAAGTGGTGGCGCGGGGCGACAACTGGATCGACCGCGTGCTGCATTTTGGCCAGGCGTCCATCCATGACCGCGTGGTGTTCGAGCCGCGCCGCCAGGTACGCTATGAAACCGCCGCCACGGCCGAGCACGCTGGCGGCACGTTGACCATGGTGATCGAAACCCCCGGTCCGGGCGCGCTGCTGCTGCGCTTCATCTACGACACCACCATGCCGGCCGTCGACGCAAGCGGCGACGACCGCTACGCCGAGATCGTCAAGTCCGCGTACCACGAGGCCGACCTCGACACCGTCCGCAAGATCCGCGAGATCGCCGACACCGGACGGCTCGGGTGAGCGAGGGCCCCGGCACGCCGAAGGGTCCCGGCAAGCAGCCGGACGCACTGACCCGGGCAGCGCTGCGTGCCCGCTACGGCGACCGCCTGCGCTGGCTGGTGCTGATGACGCTGATGCTGGGCACGGTCTCGTCGATCGTCTCGTCCACCATCATCAACGTTGCCATCCCCGACCTGAGCCGGCATTTCGTGCTGGGGCAGGAGCGGGCGCAATGGGTCGCAGCCAGCTTCATGATCGCGATGACGCTGTCGATGCTGCTGACGCCGTGGCTGCTCAACCGCTACGGGCTGCGCCGCACCTTCCTGGGGTCGCTGCTGCTGCTGGGTGCCGGCGGATTGTTCGGCGGGTTCTCGCCGACCTATGGCGTGATGATCGCCATGCGTGTGGCCGAAGGCGCCGCCGCCGGCATCATGCAACCGCTGCCCAATATCCTGATCCTGCGCGTGTTCGAGGAGCGCGAGCAGGGCAAGGCCATCAGCATGTTCGGCTTCGGCGTGGTGCTGGCGCCGGCGCTGGGGCCCAGCCTGGGCGGTTTCCTGGTCGAGGCGTTCGGCTGGCGCTCGATCTTCTTCGTGGTAGTGCCGCTGACGCTGCTCGGCGCGTTCATGGCGCGGCGCTTCATGGCGGTGGACTCGATCATGATGGGCGAGCGCGAGCCGCTGGACTGGCGCGGCCTGGCGCTGGCCGGCGTGGCCACCGTCAGCCTGCTCAACGGCGTGGTCGAGATGCGCAACAGCGTTGCCGCGGGCATGGCGCTGGCGGGCTTTGGCGTGCTGATGCTGGCCGCGTTCGTGCTGTGGCAGTTGCGCGCGCCGCATCCGCTGATGAACATGCGGCTGTACAGCTACCGGCAGTTTTCCGCGGGTGCGGTGGTGGCGTTTATCTACGGCGCGGGACTGTTCGGCTCGACCTACCTGCTGCCGGTCTACATGCAAATGGCGCTGGAGTACACGCCCTCGCGCGCTGGCCTGGTGCTGTTGCCGGCGGGCGTGATGCTGGCGCTGACCATCGCGGTGGCGGGCCGCTTCACGCATCGGATCGCGCCGCATGTCCAGGTATCGTTCGGGCTGGCGCTGCTGGCGCTGTCGTTCCTGCTGATGGCGCTGGGCTCGCGCTCTACGCCTTACCTGATGCTGGTCGCGCTGGCCGTGCTGGGGCGGATCGGGCTCGGCTGCATTTTGCCGTCGCTGACGCTGGGATCGATGCGGGGCGTGGATTTCTCGCTGATCGCGCAGGGATCGAGCTGCATCAACTTTATCCGGCAGCTGGGTGGCGCGATCGGCGTGAGCCTGGCCGGCGTGGGGCTGCAGTGGCGCCTGGCCCAGCACGGCGCGGTGCTGGGCCAGGCGGGCGACGCCGCGCTGCAGGCGGCGCGCATCCGCGCCTTCGATGAAACCTTCCTGGCGGTCGGGGTGGTGATCGCCAGTGCCATGTTCGCGGCCTGGCGGATCCGGCCCAGGCCGCTGCCGGCGGGCTGAGGCCGCCGGCTTGCGTGGCGGGCGGGGGGCTTAGCTGGTCGCGCCGCTGCGCAGTTCTTCTACCAGGGCGACATACTGTTCCATCGCCTGCTCGCGCGCCGTGCCGCGCAGCGCTTCCCAGGCTTCGAACTTGTAGCGGCCGACAAAGTCGGTCATGCTCGGCTTGTCGCCATGGGCATCGCCTTCGCTGCCTTGCTTGAACAGCGCGTACAGGCGCAGCAGGGTCATGTTGCTGGGACGCTCGCTCAGTTGCTTGACGTCGATCTGGGCCTGGTCGAAGCGTGCCTGCAGGTCGCTCATGGGTTCCTCCGTGGGGATAAGCTGGATCAAGGTAAAAGTGCAGCCCGATGATAGCCGCGCCAGCGCGCCGGACCGGTCGCATAAAACCGAAGAAGCCCTCGGTTCCGGGCGCCAGCGGCTACAATCGCGCCATGTCCTGGATTCTTGCTGTTGAAACCTCTACTGAGTGGTGCTCGGTCGCGCTCGGACGTGCCGTGGCCGGCGCCGGCATCGAGTGCCTGGTGCGCCATGAGCACACCGGTGCGCGCTCCTCTGCACGCGTGCTGCCCGCCGCCGGCGAGCTGCTGGCCGAGGCCGGCATCGCACTGGCCGATTGCGCCGCGATCGCCTTCGGCGCCGGTCCCGGCTCGTTTACCGGTCTGCGTACCGCCTGTGGCGTGGCGCAAGGGCTGGCCTTCGGTGCCGGCCTGCCGGTGGTGCCGGTCAATACCCTGATGGCCTGTGCCGAACGCGTGCGCGCCGCCGAGCCGCCGCTGCCCGCTGGCACCGCGGTGCTGGTCGCGCTCGACGCACGCATGGACGAAGCCTATGCCGGCGCCTTCGGCTGGGATGCCGCCGCGCAGGAGTGGGCGGAGCGCACGCCGATGCTGGTAAGCGCGCCGGAAACCGTGCAGTTGCCGGACGGCGAATTCTGGCTGGCGGGCAATGCCGCCACGGTCTTCGGCGAACGCCTTGCGGGCCTGGCGCGCGCGCAACGCGTGCTGCCGGAAGCGATGCCCCATGCGCAGCCGATGGTAGCCATCGCACTGCGCGCGCTGGCGCGAGGCGATGCCATCGACGCCGACCGCGCCATGCCGATTTACCTCCGCGACAAGGTGGCACAAACCATCGCCGAACGCGAAGCTACCGCCGCCGCGCGCGCCGCGGCCACGGCCGGGAGCGCATCGTGAGCGCCGCCTATCCTCTGGAAGAGCGTGCCGACTGGCCGGCCGTGCCCGCCATGCCGCCTCTGCCCCAGGGTTTCACACTCGGCCGGATGAGCGCGCTCGACCTGGAGGCGGTAGCCGGCATCGAGGCGCGCGCCTACAGCCATCCGTGGACGCGCGGCAATTTCGAGAACTCGGTCAAGGCCGGGCATCTTGGCCTGACGCTGCGCGATCCCGCCGGCACGCTGGTGGCCTATGCCGTGCTGATGCCGGTGGTCGACGAGATGCACCTGCTCAATATCACCGTCGAGCCGCTGCGCCAGCGCCAGGGGCTGGGGCGGCTGATGCTGTCGGTCGTGCTGGCGACCTCGCACGCGCACCGCATCCACACCATGCTGCTGGAGGTGCGTCCGTCCAATACCGGTGCGATCGAGCTGTACGAGGCCGCCGGGTTTGCCGAGATCGGCCGCCGCAAGGGCTATTACCCGGCGGTGGGCCGGACCCGCGAAGACGCGCTGGTGCTGCGCCGGAGCTGGCATGACGAGGTCGCCGGGGAAGGCAGGGATGGCAGGGAAAGCGGGGAGGGCCGCGCATGAGCCGCCGCGCACGATTCCTGGAGGCGCTGGGCATCACGGCCGAATGGCTGCCGCGGGCGCGCGAGGGCGCACCGCAGGCCGAGGTGGTGTCAGAGGCCGTAGCGGTTAATGAGCCCGTTACTGAGCCCGTTACTGGGCTCGTTACTGAGCCCCTTGCCGAGGTCATTGTCGAGCCCGTCACGGTGGCCGCGCAGGCCGCTGCGCCAGTCTTGGAAGCCGCGCCGGCTATCGAAACCGCCATCCCGGCGGTGCCTGTCGCCCCTGTGGTGACGCCTGTCTCGCGGGCGCCAGCCGAACCTTCGCTGGTGCCGGCCGGCCCGGACCCCGACCCGGCGCGGGCCGGGCGCGAGGCTGCCATCGGCGCCATGGCATGGCCCGCGCTGGATGCCGCGGTAGCCGGCTGCACGGCTTGCGGACTGTGCCAGACCCGCACCAATACCGTCTTCGGCGTTGGCGACCGGCAAGCGGAATGGATGCTGGTCGGCGAGGCCCCGGGCGAGAACGAAGACCTGCAGGGCGAGCCCTTTGTCGGCCAGGCCGGCAAGCTGCTCGACAACATGCTGGGCGCGCTCGGCCTGGCGCGTGGGCGCAACGTCTTTATCGCCAACGTGCTCAAGTGCCGCCCGCCGGGCAACCGCAATCCCGAGCCGGCCGAGGTGGCGCAGTGCGAGCCGTTCCTGCGCCGCCAGATCGCGCTGGTGCGCCCCCGGGTCATCGTGGTGCTGGGCCGCTTCGCCGCCCAGTCGCTGCTGCGCACCACCACGCCGATCGGCAAGCTGCGCGGCACCGTGCATACCTATGAAGGCATCCCGGTGGTGGTGACCTACCACCCGGCCTACCTGCTGCGCACGCTGACCGACAAGGCGCGCGCATGGGAAGACCTGTGCCTGGCCCGCGAGGTACATGACCGTGCGGGAGCTGGGGCCTGACCTTTCGCTGCATCGCGGCGGCGACGGCAACCTGCCGTCGGAGCCGCCGCTGTGGCGCCGCGCCTTGTCGCCGCGCACGCGCGACCTTGCCTGGACCACGCTGTCGCCGCCGCTGCTGTCCGCGGTAACGGGCGCCGCGCCCGCGCGCTGGCCCGCCGGTACGCTGGCGGCCTGGCAGCACTGGCTGGAAACCGCCGACCCGGCGGCGCTGCCAGCCACCATCGACGAGCTGGCCGGCGGCCATGCCGCCTTTCCTTCCGATCCCGTTCCCAATCCCGCTCCCAATCCCGCTCCCGGCCCGGCTGCCGCCATGCAGCATGTGCAGGACCCCGCCAGCCGCAGCCTGCGGCTCGGGCGCCATGCCGAGCGGCTGCTGCATTTTGCGCTGCGCCATATGCAGGGACTGTCGCTGCTGGCGGCCAATGTGCCGGTGCGGCGCGCCGGCGCGCACGGCATCCGCACGCTGGGCGAACTGGACTTCGTCTGGCGCGAGCAGGCTTCCGGCGAAGTGGTGCACTGGGAGATGGCCGCCAAGTTCTATCTGATGGCCGGCGCGGTGCCGGCGCCGACCCTGCACGATTTTGTCGGGCCAAACATGGTCGACCGGCTGGGCGACAAGCTCGGCCACGTGGTCGGGCGCCAGCTGCCGCTGGGACGCACGCCGGAAGCGCGTGCGCTGCTCGGCCATGTCGTCGACCGCAGCGAGGTTTACCTGCTTGGCTGGCTGTTCTACCGGGACGGGCAAGTGCCGGCGGGACTTGACGCGCTGGGCATCGCGCCGGACCACTTGCGCGGCTGGTGGTCGCCGCTGGACGGCTGGCGGGCGCGCGCGGCGGCACGGCCGGGCCTGCGCTGGTGCCGGCTGCCGCGTTCGGGATGGTTGTCGGGGGCGCTGGTGCCTGACAGCGGCATAGAGGAGGTCGATGCGCTGTATGCCGCGCTGGCGCAGCGCTTTGCCGACCCGCGCCACGACCACGGCTGGCGCCGCGAAGCGCCGGTCATGCTATGCGAGCTGGAACCGGCCGGCCACGGCTGGTGGCGCGAATGCTCGCGCGGGTTCGTGGTGCCGCAGGGATGGGAGGCACGGGCCATGGCGCGGGCGGCGGAGCCGCCGCGGCAGGGTCCGCAAGCGCTGGCCGACGGGCCCTGAACGGGTCGCGCCGGCCAGGGGACCTCAGTGGTGCTTGTCCTCGCCGATCATCGCCAGAGAGTTGAAGGTGCTCACGTTGTACTTGTGCAGCTTGATCACCAGCATCATGGTCACGCAGATAAACAGGCCCAGCGCGATGATGACCACGCCGATCGGCACGTTCAGCTTGATCAGCAGCGCGTACAGGCACAGCATCAGCAGCACCGATACGTTCTCGTTGAAGTTCTGCACCGCGATCGAGTGGCCGGCCGACAGCAGCACGTGCCCGCGGTGCTGCAGCAGCGCGTTCATCGGCACCACGAAGTAGCCCGACATTGCGCCCACCAGCATCAGGAACACATAGGCGATGGCCATGTACAGCGGCATGTGCAGGCCCAGGATGTGCAGCGTCACCTGGGGCATGGCGTCCTTGGTGTAGAAGGCCATGATCATCACGGTCGCGCCCATCGCCACGCCGAAGGGCAGCACCGACAGCGACTTGCGCAGCGGAATGCGCGCGGCGGCGCCGATCGCGCCCACGGCCACGCCGACGGCTACCACCGCCTGCAGCAGCGCGCCTTGCGACAGGTTCAGGCCCAGGGACTTCTCCGCCCACTTCAGCACGATGAACTGCAGCGTCGCGCCCACACCCCAGAACAGGGTCGTCACCGCCAGCGAGATCTGGCCCAGCTTGTCGCGCCACAGCGCCAGGAAGCAGTCACCGAACTCGGCGATCAGCTTGATCGGGTTCTTTTCCTGCTGCGGGTAGCGGGCGCCGGTATCCGGAATGAACAGGTTGAACACCGACGCGATCACGTAGAACAGCATGATCACGACCATCGCGGCCTCGGCCGGCGTGTCGATGCCGGTATTGATGTAGGGCAGGTCGAGCCGCATCAGGATTTCCGACACGTGCACCGAAATGAGTGCGCCCCCCACCACCGTGCCAAGGATGATCGAGCCCACCGTCAACCCTTCGATCCAGCCGTTGGCCAACACCAGCTTCTCAGGCGGCAGCAGCTCGGTCAGGATGCCGTACTTGGCCGGCGAGTAGGCGGCCGCGCCGAAGCCCACCACGCCATAGGCCAGCAGCGGGTGGAGCCCGAACATCATGATCGCGCAGCCGACCACCTTGATGGCATTGGTGATGAGCATCACCCGCCCCTTGGGCATCGAGTCGGCAAAGGCGCCGACGAAGGCGGCGAGGATGACGTAAGAAAGAACGAAGAACAGCTTGAGCAGCGGGGTCATCCACTGCGGGGAATGCAATTCGGTGAGAAGGGCGATGGCGGCGATCAGTAACGCATTGTCGGCCAGCGACGAAAAAAACTGCGCGGCCATGATGGTGTAAAAACCCTTCTTCATGCTTTCGACTTTGTCTCCATCGCGGACTTCCGTCACGCCGGTCAGGGTGGCACCGGCTGGGGAGGCTATGGTTTGCAGGGAACCTTGCGCCGCGGCCGTGTCGAAATGTCTCGGGTGCACTGCACTACGGCGTCGTGCGGCTTGCCTGACAGTCATTGACATAATGCTTCGCTTTTAGAACATGGCCGGAGCGTCCGGCTTTATATCACGAAAACATGACATTCCCGAACCCCGGCAAGGTGCCTTTTTGACTGCAAATTGCCGCGCCGATTCCCTGAAGACCCCCGGCAGCGGCATCCGGATGTGTTCAAATAACGGCTGCGATCCCGGTCAGAGGACCGGGTCTTCCCTGATCTGGTGCAACGGCACGACACTATCGCCGCCGGGCGACATCCGCATGACCAGGCGAACGCAGTACCCATGGCCGGTCACCTTAGCGCGACATGCCCGCTATATGAAGCACTCCGCATACTTCTACGTGTCATCGCCTACCGACAGGTGACGTTTGCGCCATTGAAACTGAGACAGAGACAGAGCCGTCCCTCCAGTCCTCGCCGGTGATGCGACCGATGCGCCTGATGCGCCACCGCGCTACCGCACGCCCCGCGTTGCCCGCTTTACGAGATGTGACTCCATGCCAAGACCCATCAACGCTGTGATCCACCAACCCGCCCTGGCCAATAACCTGGGCGTCATCCGCCGCAGCGCGCCGAGCTCGCGCATCTGGGCGGTCGTCAAGGCCAACGCCTACGGCCACGGCATCCGCCGCGTCTTTGCCGCGCTGCGCGGCGCCGACGGTTTCGGCCTGCTGGACCTGAACGAAGCCGTGCTGCTGCGCGACCTGGGCTGGCAGGGGCCGATCCTGCTGCTGGAGGGCTTCTTCCAGCCGCAGGACATTGCCCTGATCGAACAATACCGGCTGACCACCGCGATCCACTGCGACGAACAGTTGCGCATGCTGGAAAGCGCGCGCCCCAGGGGACCGTTGGCGATCCAGCTCAAGCTGAACACCGGCATGAACCGGCTCGGCTTCCATCCGGCCCAGTACCGCGCCGCCTGGGAGCGCGCCCGCGCCATGCCCTGCGTGGGCAGTATCGTCCATATGACGCATTTTTCCGATGCGGATAGTCCCCGAGGCATCGCCCACCAGATCGAGGCCTTCGATGCCGCCACGGCCAACCTGCCGGGCGAGGCGAGCCTGTCGAACTCGGCCGCGGTGCTGTGGCATCCGCAGGCGCACCGGGCCTGGGTGCGTCCGGGCATCATCCTGTACGGCGCCTCGCCGACCGGCCGCGAGGCCGATATCGCCGGCACGGGCCTGCAGCCGGCCATGTCGCTGCACAGCGAACTGATCTCGGTGCAGGACCTGCAGCCGGGCGATACGGTCGGCTACGGCTCGCTGTTTACGGCGGACCGCCCGATGCGCATCGGCGTGGTCGCCTGCGGCTATGCCGATGGCTACCCGCGCCATGCGTCAGGCTGGGGCGAGCAGCGCGCGCCGGTGCTGGTCGACGGCGTGCGTACCGAGCTGATCGGCCGCGTGTCGATGGACATGCTGTGCGTGGACCTGACGCCGTGCCCGAAGGCACGGGTCGGCAGCCCGGTGACGTTGTGGGGCCAGGGCCTGCCGATCGACGAGGTGGCACAGGCCAGCGGCACGGTCGGCTATGAGCTGATGTGCGCGCTGGCGCCGCGCGTGCCGACCACGGTGGCGACCATCACGGCATCCGACAGCGCCGCGCCGGCCGTAGTGTGAAAGGTTGAAAGGGTTGAAAGCGAGACCTGCCGGCAGCGGCTGCCGCCGGCTATTGTGAGGGCCGGGCCACTTGTGCGCCCGGCTCGTTCTTTCCCGCAAGGATTTTCCGTTGGCCAAGACCAAGACCGTCTACACCTGTACCGAATGCGGCGGTACCACGCCGCGCTGGGCCGGCCAGTGCCCGCATTGCCAGCAATGGAACACGCTGGTGGAAACGGTGGCCGAGACGGCCGCTTCCAAGCGCTTCCAGCCGCTGGCTGCGTCGGCCATGGTGCGCAAGCTGTCGGAGATCGACGCCGCCGACGTGCCGCGCTTTTCCAGCGGCATCGACGAATTTGACCGCGTGCTGGGCGGCGGGCTCGTGGCGGGCGGCGTGGTGCTGATCGGCGGCGATCCAGGCATCGGCAAGTCCACGCTGCTGCTGCAGGCGCTGGCCAACCTGGCCGGACAGCGCCGCGTGCTCTATGTCAGCGGCGAAGAATCGGGCGCGCAGATCGCCTTGCGTGCGCAGCGGCTCGGCGTGGAGAGCCCGGCGCTGGGGCTGCTGGCCGAAATCCAGCTCGAGAAGATCCAGGCCACGCTCGAAGCCGAGAAGCCGGAAGTGGCGGTGATCGACTCGATCCAGACGCTGTACTCCGAGGCGCTGACCTCGGCACCGGGCTCGGTCGCGCAGGTGCGCGAATGCGCGGCGCAGCTGACGCGCATCGCCAAGAGCAGCGGCATCACCATCATCCTGGTCGGCCACGTGACCAAGGAAGGCAGCCTGGCCGGGCCGCGCGTGCTGGAGCATATCGTCGACACGGTGCTGTATTTCGAGGGCGATACGCATTCCTCGCACCGGCTGATCCGCGCTTTCAAGAACCGTTTTGGCGCGGTCAACGAACTGGGTGTGTTCGCCATGACCGAGCGCGGGCTGCGTGGCATCAGCAACCCGTCGGCGCTGTTCCTGTCGCACCATGAAGAGACCGTGCCGGGCTCCTGCGTGCTGGTGACTCAGGAGGGCTCGCGCCCGCTGCTGGTGGAGATCCAGGCACTGGTCGATACCGCGCACGTGCCCAACCCGCGCCGGCTGGCGGTGGGCCTTGAGCAGAACCGGCTGGCGCTGCTGCTGGCGGTGCTGCACCGGCATGCGGGCATTGCCTGCTTTGACCAGGATGTGTTCCTGAATGCGGTGGGCGGGGTCAAGATCACCGAGCCGGCCGCCGACCTGGCGGTGCTGCTGTCGATCCATTCGTCGATGCGCAACAAGCCGCTGCCGCGCGGCCTGGTGGTCTTTGGCGAAGTCGGCCTGGCGGGCGAAATCCGTCCCAGTCCGCGAGGCCAGGAGCGCCTGAAGGAAGCCGCCAAGCTGGGCTTCACGCTGGCCGTGATCCCCAAGGCGAATGCGCCCAAGCAGAAGATCGACGGCCTGGAAGTGATCGCGGTGGAGCGCATCGAGCAGGCCATCGACCGCGTGCGCCACCTGGAGTAATGCATGGATGCGGGCGCGATCGCCATGGAAATGGAAACCCCGCGGCTGCGCCTGCGACAGTGGTGCGATGCCGACTACTCGCCATTCTCCGTGCTGAATGCCGATGCGGAGGTGATGCGTTTTTTCCCCGCGCCGCTGACGCGCGCCGAAAGCGATGCGATGGCTGACCGCTGCCGGGCGCTGATCGCCGGGCGTGGATGGGGGCCGTGGGCCGTCGAGCGCAAGCTGGACCGCGCCTTCATCGGCTTTGTCGGCTTGCACGAACCGGCCGCCGCGCTGCCGTTCTCGCCATGTGTCGAAATCGCCTGGCGCCTGGCACGCGATGCGTGGGGCAGCGGTCTTGCCACCGAAGCGGCGCGCGCGGCGCTGGAATATGGCTTCGGAACGCTTGGCCTGGACGAGATCGTTTCCTTCACCACGCTGGAAAACCGCCGCTCGCGCGCGATGATGGAACGGCTGGGCATGCGCGAGGATGCGCTGGGGTTCGAGCATCCGGCGCTGCCGCCGGGGCATCCGCTGCGTCCCCATTGCCTGTATCGATTGCCCCGCGCCACGTGGCAGGCGAGCGCGGCATAGTGCCCTGCGTCAATCCGCCACAGGGCAGGGGATGCGCAGCCGATGTGGCGCCCAAGGCGGGCGCGGAAAAATCGGTAATAATGCGCAGCAATGCCGCTCCCCGTACTGAAGCCACTTGACGGCACTGCACTGTTTACCGGATCACCCTCTATCACCGCTATGCAAGCCAATTCCCGCGCCTATTTTTTGCTGATCGCCCTGGTTTCCTTCGGCCTGGTCGGCGTTGCGCTCTACCTGCAGTTTGAAATGGGCTACCAGCCCTGTCCGCTTTGCGTGATGCAGCGCTTTGCGTTTATCGGCATCGGCATCTTCTCGCTGCTCGCCGTGGTGGCGCAGAACACGCGTTCGCTGTGGCAAGGGCTGGGCATGCTGTCCGGCATCGCCGGCATTGCAGTGGCCGTTTACCATGTTTCGCTGTTGCTGAACCCGAAGGCAACCTGCGGCATCGATCCGCTGGAGAACTGGGTCAACGCGCTGCCGACTGCCAAGGTGCTGCCGCAGGTGTTCTATGCCGATGGCCTGTGCGCGGCGCCGCTGCCGCCGGTGCTGGGCCTGTCGGTGCCGGCGTGGTCGCTGATCTGGCTGTTTATCCTGACGCTGACGCTGGCGGTGGGGTTGATCCGGCGGGAGAAGAATTTCCGTTGAAGGATGGCGGAGTTGAAATGAAAAACCGGCGCTGTGTGCGCCGGTTTTTCATTGAACAGACAGCCCTCACGCAATCTGCTCGATCTGCTCCTGCAGTTCCAGCCACTTCTCTTCCAGCGTCTCCAGCTCGCCATTGACCTCGCCCTGGCGCTTGAGCATCTCCATCAGCTTCGCCTTGTTGGCTTCGGCATAGCTGCTCTCATCGGCCATAAAGCGGTCGACCTCCTCCTTGGCGGTTTGCAGCACCGCCATCCGCTTCTCCACCTTCTCCAGTTCCTTCGTCAGCGGCTTGCGCAATGCCGACAAGCGCTGGCGCTCGTCGGCCTCGGCGCGGCGCTGGTCCTTGCGGTTGACCGTGGCGGCGTCGCCACCGCTTTCCGCCAGGTGCGCGGCCGTGGCGGCGTTGCGCTTGGCGGCGGCCTGCTGCAGCAGCCAGTCGCGGTAGTCGTCAAGGTCCCCGTCGAAAGGCTTGATGGTGCCGTCGGCGACCAGCATGAACTGGTCGGCGGTGGCGCGCAGCAGGTGGCGGTCGTGCGAGACCAGGATCAGCGTGCCTTCGAACTGCGCCAGCGCCATGGTCAGCGCCTCGCGGGTGTCGAGGTCCAGGTGGTTGGTTGGTTCGTCGAGCAGCAGCAGGTTGGGCTTCTGCCAGACGATCAGCGACAGCGCCAGCCGCGCCTTTTCGCCGCCGGAGAAAGGCTCGATCGGTGACGTGGCCATGTCGCCGCGGAAATTGAAGCTGCCGAGGAAGTCGCGCAGTTCCTGCTCGCGCACATCCGGGGCCAGGCGCGCGAGGTGCTGCAGCGGCGAGTCATGGTCGCGCAGCGTCTCCAGCTGGTGCTGCGCGAAGTAGCCGATCTGCAGGCCCTTGCCCAGGCGCAGCTTGCCGGTCATCGGATCCTGCGTGCCGGCCAGCGTCTTGACCAGCGTCGACTTGCCCTGGCCGTTGGCACCCAGCAGGCCGATGCGCTGGCCGTTCTGGATCGACAGCGCCAGGTTGTGCAGGATGGTGACCGGGGGCTCGGCCTCGGCGTAGCCGCAGTCGACGCCGTCGAGCACCATCATCGGATTGGGCGCGGCGTCGGGCTCGCGGAATTCAAAGGCAAAGCCGGCGGCGACATGCACCGGCGCCAGCCGCTCCATCTTCTCCAGCGCCTTGACCCGGCTCTGCGCCTGGCGCGCCTTGGTCGCCTTGGCCTTGAAGCGCGTGATGAACGACTCCAGGTGCGCGATCTCCTTCTGCTGGCGCACATAGGCGGACTGCTGCTGCGCCATCTGCTGCAGCCGCAGGGTCTCGAACAGCGTGTAGTTGCCGCCATAGCGGCGCAACTGCTGGTTCTCGATATGCACGGTGACATTGCAGATCGCGTCGAGGAATTCGCGGTCGTGCGAAATCATCACCAGCGTGCCCGGGTAGCGCGCCAGCCAGTCTTCCAGCCAGACGATGGCGTCCAGGTCCAGGTGGTTGGTCGGTTCATCGAGCAGCAGCAGGTCAGACGGGCACATCAGCGCCTGCGCCAGGTTCAGGCGCATGCGCCAGCCGCCGGAGAACGACGACACCGGCTGCGACACCTGGGGCAGCGTGAAGCCCAGCCCCAGCAGCAGCGCCTCGGCGCGGGCGGGGGCGGTGTAGCCGTCGGCATCGGCATAGGCGGCGTGGGCTGCGCCCTCGGCGGTGCCGTCGCCGCTGGCCTGTGCGGCGGCGATGGCCGCTTCGATCTCGCGCAGGCGGGTGTCGCCGTCGATCACGTACTCCACCGCGCTGCGGCTGACCGCCGGCGTTTCCTGCGCTACGTGCGCAATACGCCATTGCGCCGGGACGCTGAGATCGCCGCCGTCCGGATGCAGCTCGCCCCGCAGCAGCGCGAACAGCGTCGACTTGCCGCTGCCATTGGCGCCGACAAGGCCCACGCGCTCGCCCGGGTTGAGCGTCACGGTGGTGTGGTCGAACAGCACCTTGGTGCCGCGCTGGAGGACAAGCTGGTCGATTCGGATCACGGGCGGGGAAACTTCTGAACGGGAACGGGCAACTACGCGGAAAAGCCGGCCAAGGCGGGTTGGCGGCGCTGGCCGGCATTGTAGCGTTTCCGGTGCGGGGCATGCCCGCGAATGGCGAAACGCCAGAAATGCCGCGACATTGCGCACCGCCCCGGTGCGCCGCATGGCGGCAGCTGCTAGGGATTACCCTTGATCGGACAAAACTCTATTTTCTTGTGGGTTGGTTGAGTGTAAATTCATTTTCACGAATTTTTCACGATGTAACTGGCAGCGTCGCCCGTGCGAACGCCATACCGACCCCCATGACCCAAGGCCATTCGATTTCCGACCGTATTGCGCGCAGCCTGCCCACGCTGACGCCGGCGCACCGCCGCATGGCGGAATACGTGCTGGCCAACCTGTTCCGCGCGGCCACGATGCGCATCGACGAGTTCGCCGCGGCGGTGGATGTGTCGGTAGCAACCGCCAACCGTTTTGCGCGGGCGCTGGGATTTGACGGCTACCCGCAGTTCCGTACCGAGCTGGTGCGCGGCTTCGAGGCCACGCTGGCGCCGGTCGAGCGGCTGCGCAGCGAGCTGGAGCGGCCCGCCACCGTGGCCGAGGTGTTCGCCGCCTCGCTTGAGGATGCGGCCGCCAATGCCGAAGCCACGCGGCGCGGCATCGACGCGCAGGCGTGCGAGCGCGCGGTCTCGGCGATCCTGGGCGCGCAGCGGGTCTACGTGGCGGGCTTCGGCGCCAGCGGCTTCCTGGCCGGCCTGCTGCAGCACGGGCTGGAGATGCATTGCCGCATGGTGACCTCGGTGGCCGGCGCCGGCGGCGCCTCGCATGCGGCGCGCCAGCTGTTCAAGCTGCAGCCGAGCGACCTGCTGATCGTGATCGCCTTCCCGCGCTACGTGACCGACACCATCGAGCTGGCGCAGCGCGTCAAGGCGCACGGCGGCCGGGTGCTGGCACTGACCGACGGGCCGACCTCGCCGCTGGCGCCGCTGGCCGATATCGCGCTGTACGCGCAGGCCGCCAACCGGCTCTCGGCCAACTCCGATGCGACGGTGCTGGCGCTGATCGAAGCGCTGTGCGGCGCAGTCGCGCACCGCGCCGAGCGGCCGGTCAAGGCCGCCGCCGAAATGACCGAATTCCTGCTGCCGTGGCTGTATGGCACGCCGGGCGCAGAACGCGCCGGCCGTGCCGGGCCAGCCGCGCCGCAGCCTACCGAAGACCAGGCGGCCGGCACCACGCGCCGCCGCGTGTCCAACCTCAAGAAGTCCTGAGCCATTCCATGCAACAAGCAGTCATTGCCATCCACGGCGGCGCCGGCACCATCACACGCGAGGCGATGGATCCCGCGCGCGAACGCGAATACACCGAGGCGCTGGAACACGTGCTGCAAGCCGGCCAGCGCATCCTGGCCGATGGCGGCAGCGCGCTCGACGCCGTGACCGAGGCCGTGCGCCTGCTGGAGGAATGCCCGCTGTTCAACGCGGGCAAGGGCGCCGTGCTGACCCACGCCGGCACCTATGAACTCGACGCGGCCGTGATGGACGGTGCCACCCGCGACGCCGGCGCGGTCGCCTGTGTCACGCGCCTGCGCAATCCGGTGCTGGCCGCGCGCGCGGTGCTCGACCACAGCGAGCACGTGCTGTTTGCCGGTGCCGGTGCGGAGGCCTTCGCCGCCGCACACGGGCTGGAGCTGGTGGAACAGGATTACTACTTCACGCAGGCACGCCATGAACAATGGCAGCGCGCCCGCGGTACCGCCGGCATGGCGCTGCTCGACCATGACGCAGCCGCACTGGCGGCACGCAAGAACCCAGCCGAGCCGGCCGACCCGATCGATCCGGACAGCAAGTTCGGCACCGTCGGCGCGGTGGCGTGCGACAGCCGCGGCAACCTCGCTGCGGCGACCTCCACTGGCGGCGTGACCAACAAGAAAGTGGGACGCGTGGGCGATACCCCGGTCATCGGCGCGGGCTGCTATGCCGACGAGGTGGTGGCGGTGTCCGCCACCGGCACCGGCGAGATGTTCATCCGCACCGTGGCCGCGCACGATGTCTCGGCGCAGATGCGCTATGCCGGCTTGTCGCTGGAAGAATCGGCACGGCGCGTGGTGATGGAAAAACTCGTTGCCATCGAAGGCCGCGGCGGACTGATCGCGGTTGACCGTGCTGGCAACGTCACGCTGCCGTTCAACACCGAAGGCATGTACCGCGGCTTTGCCCGCGTGGGCGAGGCGGTCGACGTCTCCATCTACGGCTGACCCACGCCGCACCGGCAAGTCTCAGCACTCGCAGCAAACAAGGAGTTCCAGTGGCCACTACCCCTGCGCAATCGCACGCTTCCGCCTCCGGCATTGTCCTGCCGCCCGAGCGCGTCGTCTCGGTCAACGGCCTGAGCGTGCGCTTTGCCACCTCCGAACGTACCGTCGAGGCCGTGCGCAACCTGTCGTTCCATGTCGACCGCGGCGAGACGCTGGCGGTGGTGGGCGAGTCGGGCTCGGGCAAGTCGGTCACGTCGCTGGCGCTGATGCGGCTGGTCGAGCATGGCGGCGGCAAGATCGCCAGCGGCAGCATGCTGCTGCGCCGGCGCGGCGGCGAGGTCATCGACCTGGCGCGCGCCGATAACGCGACGCTGCGCGGCGTGCGCGGCGCCGACGTGGCGATGATCTTCCAGGAGCCGATGACCTCGCTCAACCCGGTGTTCCCGGTGGGTGAGCAGATCGCCGAATCGATCCGGCTGCACCAGGGCAAGAGCCGCGCCGCGGCGCGTGCCGAGGCACTGCGCATGCTTGAGCTGGTGCGCATCCCCGAGGCGCGCCGCGTGCTGGAGCGCTACCCGCACCAGCTCTCCGGCGGCATGCGCCAGCGCGTGATGATCGCGATGGCGCTGTCATGCAAGCCGGCACTGCTGATCGCCGACGAGCCGACCACCGCCCTGGATGTCACCATCCAGGCAGAGATTCTGCAGCTGATCCGCGGCCTGCAGGCGGAAATGCATATGGGCGTGGTCTTCATCACCCACGACATGGGCGTGGTGGCGGAGGTGGCCGACCGCGTGCTGGTGATGTACCGCGGCGAGAAGGTGGAAGAGGGCAGTTCCGACGATGTGTTCCGCGCGCCGGCGCACCCCTACACGCGCGCACTGCTGTCGGCCGTGCCGCGCCTGGGCGCGATGAGCGGCACCGACCTGCCGGCCAAGTTCCCGCTGCTGCGCGTGGACAGCGCCCGTGCGGAGCAGGCCGCGCCGCAGGACACGGTCAGGCCCGGCGTCGCGCCGATCCTGCGCGTGCAGGACCTGGTCACGCGCTTCGACGTGCCCGGCGGCCTGTTCGGCCGCGTCACGCGCCGCGTGCATGCGGTCGAGCAGGTCAGCTTCGATCTCTATCCCGGCGAAACGCTGGCACTGGTGGGCGAGTCCGGCTGCGGCAAGTCCACCACGGGCCGCTCGCTGCTGCGGCTGGTGGAAAGCCAGAGCGGCACCATCGAGTTCAACGGCCAGAACATCAGCAAGATGGAAGGCCCGGCGCTGCAGACCCTGCGCCGCAATATCCAGTTCATCTTCCAGGACCCGTTCGCCTCGCTCGATCCGCGCGTGCCGGTGGGTTATTCGATCATGGAGCCGCTGCTGGTGCACAAGGCGGCCAGCGGCAAGGAAGCCGAGCAGCGCGTGGCGTGGCTGCTCGACAAGGTGGGGCTGGACCCGTCGCACGCGGCACGCTACCCGCACGAGTTCTCCGGCGGCCAGCGCCAGCGCATCTGCATTGCACGCGCGCTGGCGCTGAACCCCAAGGTGGTGGTGGCGGACGAATCGGTCTCCGCGCTCGACGTGTCGATCCAGGCGCAGATCGTCAACCTGATGCTGGACCTGCAGCGCGAGCTGGGCATCGCCTTCCTGTTTATCTCGCACGACATGGCGGTAGTGGAGCGCGTCAGCCACCGCGTGGCGGTGATGTACCTGGGCCAGATCGTCGAGATCGGCCCGCGCCGCGCGATCTTCGAGAACCCGCAGCACCCGTACACGCGCAAGCTGATGTCGGCGGTGCCGATCGCCGATCCGGCGCGGCGTCACCTGCGGCGCGAGCCGCTGAACGATGAGATTCCCAGCCCGATCCGCGCGGTCGGCGACGAGCCGGTGGTGCAGCCGCTGGTGCAGGTCGCCGGCAGCGGCGCGCTTGGCCACTATGTCGCCCGGCATGCCGTCGGCGGCGCCTATTGAAGTCCAGGAAATTCCGCAGTTACCAAGGAGATTCGACGATGTCTGCACGTATGGTTTCGCCCCGATGGATGGCCGGCGCCTTTACCGCCGGCGCGCTCGGCATGCTGGCCGCTGCCCCGGCCTTTGCGGCCAAGGATGCCGTGATGGCGGTGTATTCCACCTTCACCACGCTGGACCCGTACGATGCGAACGACACGCTGTCGCAGGCGGCCAGCAAGTCGTTCTACCAGGGCCTGTTCGGCATGGACAAGGACATGAAGCTGGTCAACGTGCTGGCCGACAGCTATGACGTCAGCAAGGATGGGCTGGTCTACACCATCAAGCTGAAGAAGGGCATCAAGTTCCACGACGGCACCACCTTCGATGCCGCCGCCGTCAAGGCCAACCTGGACCGCGTCACCAACCCGGCCAACAAGCTCAAGCGCTATACGCTGTTCAACCGCGTCGCCAAGACCGACGTGGTCGATGCCAATACCGTCAAGGTCACGCTGAAGGAGCCGTTCTCGCCGTTCATCAACGTGCTGGCGCATCCGTCTGCAGTGATGATCTCGCCGGCCGCACTGCAGAAGTACGGCAAGGAGATTGCCTTCCACCCGGTCGGCACCGGCCCGTTCGAGTTCGTCGAGTGGAAGCAGCCCGATCACCTGAAGGGCAAGAAGTTCGCCGGCTACTGGAAGACCGGCTACCCGAAGATCGACACCATCACCTGGAAGCCGGTGGTCGACAACAACACGCGCGCGGCCATCATGCAGACCGGCGAGGCGGACTTTGCCTTCAGCATCCCGTTCGAGCAGGCCGCGGTGCTGAAGAACAGCCCCAAGGTCGAGCTGATCTCGTCGCCGTCGATCATCCAGCGCTACCTGAGCCTGAACACCACGGTCAAGCCGTTCAACGACCCCAAGGTGCGCCAGGCCATCAACTACGCGATCAACAAGGACGCGCTCGCCAAGGTGGCCTTTGCTGGCTACGCGGTGCCGGCCGAGGGCGTGGTGCCGCCGGGCGTTGACTTTGCGGAGAAGCTGGGCCCGTGGCCGTATGACCCGGCCAAGGCGCGCGCGCTGCTCAAGGAAGCCGGCTACCCGAACGGCTTCGAGACCACGCTGTGGTCGGCTTACAACCACACCACCGCGCAGAAGGTGATCCAGTTCGTGCAGCAGCAGCTGCAGCAGGTCGGCATCAAGGCGCAGGTGCAGGCGCTGGAAGCCGGCCAGCGCGTGGAGAAGGTCGAAAGCGTGCAGAAGCCGGAAGACGCCGGCGTGCGTATCTATTACGTGGGCTGGTCGTCGTCGACCGGTGAATCGGACTGGGCGCTGCGGCCGCTGCTGGCTTCGGAATCGATGCCGCCCAAGCTGCTGAACACCGCGTACTACAAGAACGACCAGGTCGATGCGGACATCGCGGGCGCGCTGCGCACCACGGACCGCAGCGAGAAGGCGCGCCTGTACAAGGACGCGCAGGAACGCATCTGGAAGGATGCGCCGTGGGCCTTCCTGGTGACGGAGAAGGTGCTGTTCGCGCGCAGCAAGCGGCTGACCGGTGCGTATGTGATGCCGGATGGGTCGTTTAACTTTGATGAGATCGATATCAAGCAGTGATGGAGTGTGAGAGGGGCGGACTTCGTGGATGCTCCGGCCCTCTCCCCCGGCCCCTCTCCCGCGTGCGGGAGAGGGGAGCAAACAGCGGGTGATGTCTTGAGCCGCGAGGGTTTTCTCCCCTCTCCATCCGGTCCCTCCGGGGAGAGGGGCGGGGGAGAGGGCAGGCGGTGGCAGCACCGCTGAGCCTCACTCCGCCACAACTCCCTCAACCAAAGCAGTAAAGCAGTAAGCCGATGGTGGCCGCCTGCCCGCGACGCGGGGTTCGCAGGCAGGCGGCCTGCGGCCCTTCTTCATGGTGTGCAATGCTGAACTACTTCCTCAAACGAGTGCTGGGCGTGATCCCCACGCTGCTGATCGTGGCAGTGCTGGTGTTCCTGTTCGTCCACCTGCTGCCGGGCGATCCCGCGCGGCTGGCGGCGGGCCCCGAGGCCGACTCGGCCACGGTCGAACTGGTGCGCAAGGACCTGGGCCTGGACCGGCCGCTGCCCGAGCAGTTCGTCAACTTCTTCTCCAATGCGATCCGCGGCGAGTTCGGCAATTCGCTGCGCACCAAGCGCCCGGTGAGCGAAGAGATCGGCGACCGCTTCATGCCGACGCTGCTGCTGACGGTGGCGTCGATGGCGTGGGCGGTGGTGTTCGGCATGGCCATCGGCATCGGTTCTGCGGTGTGGCGCAACCGTTGGCCGGACCGGCTCGGCATGACGCTGGCGGTGTCGGGCATTTCTTTCCCCGCCTTCGCGCTCGGCATGCTGCTGATGGAGGTGTTCTCCGTGCAGCTGGGCTGGCTGCCGTCGATCGGCGCCGACAGCTGGAAGCACTACGTGCTGCCGTCGATCACGCTGGGCGCCGCGGTGGCGGCGGTGATGGCGCGCTTTACCCGCGCCTCGTTCGTCGAGGTGCTGCAGGAAGACTTTATCCGCACCGCCCGCGCCAAGGGCGTGCACGAGACGGTGGTGGTGGCCAAGCACGGCCTGCGCAACGCCATGATCCCGGTGGTGACGATGATGGGCCTGCAGTTCGGCTTCCTGCTGGGCGGCTCGATCGTGGTCGAGAAGGTGTTCAACTGGCCGGGCCTCGGGCGCCTGCTGGTCGATGCCGTCGAGATGCGCGACTACCCGGTGATCCAGGCCGAGGTGCTGCTGTTCTCGCTCGAATTCATCCTGATCAACCTGGTGGTGGACATGCTCTACACCGTGATCAACCCAACCATCCGCTACAAGTGAGGCCGGCATGACTGAACTTTCCACGCCCGCCGCAAGCGAAGCGGCACCCGCCACCGCCCCCTCCGCTCCCATTGTGGAGGCCGTGCGCACGCCATGGACCGAGTTCTGGCGCAAATTCCGCAAGCAGCACCTGGCGCTCGGCGCCGGCGTGTTCGTGCTGCTGCTGGTGCTGGTCGCCATCCTGGCGCCGCATATCGTGCCGTACGACCCCGAGAACTTCTTTGACTACGACGCGCTCAACGCCGGCCCGTCGGCTGCGCACTGGATGGGCGTCGATTCGCTCGGGCGCGATATCTTCAGCCGTATCCTGGCCGGCGCGCGCATCTCGCTGGCGGCCGGCTTCCTGTCGGTCATCATCGGCGCGCTGATCGGCACCGTGCTGGGCCTGCTGGCGGGGTACTACGAGGGCTGGTGGGACCGCATCGTGATGCGCATCTCCGATGTGCTGTTCGCCTTCCCGGGGATCCTGCTGGCGATCGGCATCGTCGCCATCCTGGGCAATGGCATGACCAACGTGATCTTTGCCGTGGCGATCTTCAGCATCCCGGCGTTCGCGCGGCTGGTTCGCGGCAATACGCTGATGCTGAAGCGGCTGACCTATGTGGAAGCCGCGCGCAGCATCGGCGCGTCGGACTGGACCATCCTGATGCGCCATATCCTGCCGGGCACGGTGTCGTCGATCGTGGTGTATTTCTCGATGCGGATCGGCACCTCGATCATCACCGCGGCCAGCCTGTCTTTCCTGGGGCTGGGCGCGCAGCCGCCCACGCCGGAGTGGGGCGCGATGCTGAACGAGGCCCGCGCCGACATGGTGACCGCACCGCACGTGGCGATCTTTCCGAGCCTGGCGATCTTCCTGACGGTGCTCGCATTCAACCTGCTTGGCGACGGCCTGCGCGACGCGCTGGATCCCAAGATCGACCGCCGCTGAGCCATGCAGACACCGACACAGGGCATACCGCGCATCGGCAGCCTGGCGGCAGGGCCGCGCGACAGCATCGCCGACGTGCCGGGCGTGACCGTGGGCCACTGCACGCTGTCGCAGGATGCGGTGCAGACCGGCGTGACCGTGATCCGCCCGCACGGCGGTGATCCGTATCGCGACAAGGTGCCCGCGGCGGCTACCGTGCTCAACGGCTTCGGCAAGAGCGTGGGGCTGGTGCAGGTGGACGAACTGGGCGTGCTGGAGACGCCGGTTGCGCTGACCAACACCTTCTCGGTCGGCGCCGTCGCGCAGGCGCAGATCCGCGCCGCCGTCGCCGCCAACCCGGAGATCGGGCGCGCGTGGCCTACCGTCAATCCGCTGGTGTTCGAATGCAATGACGGCTACCTGAACGATATCCAGCGCATGGCGCTGGACGGCAGCCACCATGACGCCGCGTTGGCGGGTGCCGGCGCGGATGTCGCGCAGGGCGCAATCGGCGCAGGACGCGGCATGTCGTCGTTCGGCGTCAAGGGCGGCATCGGCACGGCATCGCGCATGGCGCAAGGCTATTGCGTCGGCGCGCTGGTGCTGGCCAACTTCGGCACGCCGGAGTCGCTGACGCTGGCGGGCAAGCTGGTCGGGCCGGAACTGGTGCGGCGGCTGGCGCAGCCCGACGTGGTGGCGCAGCCTGAAAAGGGCTCGATCATCATGGTCGTGGCCACCGACGCGCCGCTGGACGCGCGCCAGTTGCGCCGGCTGTCGCTGCGCGCGGGAGCGGGGCTGGCCCGTACCGGCTCGGTATTCGGGCACGGCTCGGGCGACATCGCGCTGGCTTTTTCGACCGCTTATACCGTGCCGCATGAGGCTGGGCGCGCGATGCCCGCCGTTGCCATGCTCCACGAAGCGCTGCTTGATCCGCTGTTCCGCGCCGCCGCGGATAGTGTCGAGCAGGCCATCGTGCATGCGCTCTGGCATGCGGCGATGGTGCAGGGCCGCGATGGCCATGCCCGCCGCGCCTTGCTGGAGGTGATGCCAGAACTGCGCCAGACCGCCTGATGAAGATCCTGATTTCCACCGATATCGAAGGCGTCGCCGGCGTCTTCCACGCCGAGCAGACCCGTGCCGGCAACGGCGAATACGAGCGCGCCCGCGCCTGGATGACCGCCGAGGCCAACGCAGCCGTCTCCGGCGCCTTTGCCGGCGGCGCCACCGAAGTGCTGGTCAACGACTCGCACGGCGGCTTTCGCAACCTGCTGCCGGACCAGATCGACCCGCGCGCGCGGCTGGTGCTCGGCAAGCCGCGCTACCTCGGCATGATGGCCGGCATCGAGGACGGCGCCGACGGCGTGCTGATGATCGGCTATCACGGCCGCGCACAGAGCCGCGGCGTGCTGGCGCACACCATCAACAGCAGCGCCTTTGCCCGGGTCTGGCTCAACGGCATGGAGCTGGGCGAGGCCGGTCTCTACGGCGCGCTGGCCGGGGAACTGGGCGTGCCGGTGCTGATGGCCAGTGGCGACGATGTCTTCGTGCACGAGACCCGGCCGCTGATGCCGTGGGTGCGCTTTGTCGAGACCAAGCGTGCCGGCGGCTTCGGCAGCGGCACCACGCTGTCGCCGGCGGCTGCGCGCGAGGCGATCGAAGCGGCCGCGGCCGAGGGCGTGCGCGCCGCCGCGCAGGCGCAATGCCTGCGGCTCGACGCGCCGGTGAGCGCCCGGCTGCAGACGTTGACGCCGGCGCATGCCGACCTGTTCTGCCAGTGGCCGTCGCTGGAGCGCCTGGACGGCGTGACATTGGGCTTCCAGGCCGATTCCGTGCAGGCCGCGGTGCGCATGCTCAACTGCCTGTCGGCGATGTCGTTCATGCTGAAGTAGCGCCTGCGGGCGGCGGATCGTGCGGATCGGCGACAATAGCGGGTCCGCAGCCAACCAGCATTACGCAATTCCGCATGACCCAGGCACACGACGGGGGCTGGATCCCCGTACGCAAGGACTTCGTCGACTTGGACACCCGCTGCCAGGCGCGCGCCAACAGCCGCCGGCACCACGGTTTCCCCCACGGACAGGCCTACATCCTGCGCGACGCCGCCGGACATGAGTACCCGTTCGGCGAAGACTGCGCGCGCGCCGCGGTGGCGCATCCCGGGCTGCTGCAGCAGGTGCCGGACTACACCGAGCGCGACGTGGTGCCGCGCACGGCCTTGCCCGACCCCATCCCCGCCGGCGCCCGGCGCGGACGCCGCAGCGCGGCCGAAACCGCGGCGGCCGAGCGCCTCGCCGCCATCCGCTACCTGGTGCTGCGCATGGAAAAGGTGGCCGCCGTGCCGCGCGTGCAACCCACGGTGCATTTTCCCGCGCTGGAGGCGATCTACGAGCAATACCTGCGTACCGGCGACCTCGCCAGCGCCCAGGTGCGCCGCATCCTGGCGATCGAGCGTGCCCCCAGCACGCCGCCGCGGCTGCGTGCCACCAACCTGCTCGACGTCTACACCGCCCATGTCAAGCTGGAGCGGCTGATCGCCGCGTCCAACAGCGTTGAAAACATCCGCTTCCTGCGCAGCCTGCACGACTGGCTGGCGCGCCACCTGGTGATGACCGCCAGCCAGCTGGCCGCGGCGGGGATCGAGATGCACCCGCAGGCCTTCACTTCGCCCGGCATCTGGGGCCCGGAGGCGGAAGCGGCAAGTCCGGCGCCGGCGAGTTCCGACCCGACCGGCTCGCTGTTCTAGCCCCGCTGGCAAGACCGGCGGAAATGGCGTCTAATGCCTGCATCGCCATCCGCCGGTGACGCCATGAGCCATTTTTCGCGCAGCTACGCCGAAGCCCGCCAGAAATTCCTTGATGCCGCGCGTGCGGTCGGGGCTGACCTGGCACAGTTCCCGCACCCGACCCGCCGCGGCAGCGCCGGCGAGGATCTGGCGATCGACGTGGCGCAGGTGGGCCAGCCTGGCGCGCGCCAGTGCCTGATGGTCACCTCCGGCACGCATGGCGCCGAGGGCTTCGCCGGCTCGGGTGCGCAGATTGCGATGCTGAACGACGCCGCGCTGCTGGCCGATTGCGCCGCCGCCGGCACCAGCCTGCTGCTGGTCCATGCCATCAACCCTTACGGCTTCTCGCACCTGCGCCGGGTCAACGAAGACAACGTCGACCTGAACCGCAACTTCATGGATTTCACGCAGCCGCTGCCGCACAACGCGCCCTATGCCGAGATCGCGCCGATGCTGCTGCCGGCGCAGTGGCCGCCCTCGGGCGAGGACCAGGCCCGGCTGATGAAGACCGTGGCCGAGCGCGGCATGGCGTGGTACCAGGCCGCGCTGAGCGGCGGCCAGTACCAGGACCCGGAGGGCATGTTCTTCGGCGGCACCAAGGCGACCTGGAGCAACTACACCCTGTGCCGCATCCTGGCGCGCTTTGGCGCCGGGCGCGAGACGCTGCGCTGGATCGACGTGCACACCGGCCTGGGGCCGTGGGGCTATGGCGAGCCGATCCACATGGGCCCGGACACGCCCGAGTCCGTGACGCGCACGCGTGCGATCTGGGGCAGCCGGGTGACGTCGATCTATGACGGTTCGTCGACCTCGGCCAACCTGACCGGACTGGCCTGGCAGTCGGTGCCGCAGACGTTGCCGGGCGTCGACTATGCCGGCATCGCGCTGGAATTCGGCACGCTGCCGGTGGGCGAGGTGCTGGACGCGCTGCGCGGCGACCACTGGCTGCACCAGCATCCCGAGGCGGACGAGAACCAGCGCGCGCTGGTGCGCCAGGCGATGTGGCAGGCCTTCTATGGCGATGCCGACGACTGGCGCGACGGCGTGGTGACGCAGGTGACCGACGCCGTGCGCAGCACGCTGGCCGCGGCCTGAGGGGGCCTGGGCGGGCCTGAGCGGGGCGCATCTCGCATTCGAAATCCATCAATACAGGGCGTAAGCCGCTTCTGGTAATGTCTCGGGCTTGGCTGTAGAGTGCCGTCAAAGGCACCGCTGCGGCAGCAGCGACAGCTGTCTGCCAGCCGCGGCCCCGGGCAGGCAGGACAACACGACCACCAAGAACAAGACGGAAGGGGTATCCCGGCCGGTCAGCGGCAAAAGCGCACGCGCCGGGCCCGGCAAGGCGCGCGGCGCCGCTTCCGGCATCAGCTCGGCGGGGAGGCCGGCGCGATGACGCTCTACGAACTCAAGCCCAGGTTCCAGGCATGGCTGCGCCCGGTGGTGCACGACCTGGCCCATCGCGGCGCCACCGCCAACCAGGTCACCGTGGCCGCGGCCGCCGGCTCGCTCGCGGTCGGCGTGCTTGCCGCCACCGGCATGCTGGTGGCCGAAACCGCGGCGCTGTTCCTGCTGTTTCCCCTCTGGCTGTTCCTGCGCATGGCGCTCAACGCCATCGACGGCATGCTGGCGCGCGAGCACGGCCAGCAGAGCGCGCTTGGCGCCTACCTCAACGAACTCGGCGACATCGTCTCGGACCTGGCGCTGATCTTGCCGCTGGCGGCGCTGCCGGATTTCGGGCTGGCGCAGGTCGGCACCTTTGCCTTGCTGGCGGTGATGGTCGAGGCCGCCGGCCTGATCGGGCCGCTTGCCGGCGCCAGCCGGCGCTACGACGGTCCGCTTGGCAAGAGCGACCGTGCCTTCGCGGTCGGGGCCATCGCGCTGTGGGCGGGGCTCGGCCTTGGCTTCAATGGTGCCGCTTCCTGGCTGTGGCTGGCGCTGTCCTTGCTGTCGATGTACACCATCGCCAATCGCGTGCGCCGCGGCGTTGCCGAGGCGCGTGCCCTCACCGCAGGCTAAGCCCATGGACCGAGCCGCTATCCGCCAGCCGCAGGAGCGGCTTTTCCAGACCCATGACGGCCAGGCGCTGTTCTACCGCCACTGGCCGGCGGTGGAGGGCCCGGCGCGCGGCGCCATGGTGCTGTTCCACCGCGGCCACGAGCATTCCGGCCGTGTCGCCCACCTGGCCGACGAACTGAACCTGCCCGGATACGACATCTTTGCCTGGGACGCGCGCGGCCACGGGCGCTCTCCCGGCGAGCGCGGCTACAGCCCCAGCTTGGCGGATTCGGTGCGCGACATCCAGACGTTTACCCAGCATATCGCCGACGCACACGGCATCCCGCTGGAGCGCACCGCGGTGGTCGCGCAAAGCGTCGGCGCGGTGCTGGCCGCCACCTGGGTGCACGACTACGCGCCGCCGATCCGCGCGCTGGTGCTGGCCTCGCCCGCGTTCAAGGTCAAGCTGTACGTGCCGTTCGCGCGGCCGGGGCTGAAGCTGATGCACCGGCTGCGCGGCAGGTTCTTCGTCAACAGCTACGTCAAGGCGAAGTTCCTGACGCACGATCCCGAACGCATTGCCGGCTATGACACCGACCCGCTGATCACGCGGCCGATCGCGGTCAATATCCTGCTGGACCTGTACGAGACCGCGGAACGCATCGTCGCCGATGCCGCCGCGATCACGGTGCCGACGCAGCTGCTGATCTCCGGCGCCGACTGGGTCGTGCACCGCGGGCCGCAGGACCGCTTCTACGAGCGGCTGGGCGCGCGCACCAAGGAACGCATCGTGCTGGACGGCTTCTTCCACGACACGCTGGGCGAGCGCGACCGCAAGCTGGCCGTGGATGCGGCGCGACGCTTTATCGTGCGCGAGTTCGACACGCCGTCACGGCCGCGTTCGCTGCTGGATGCCGACCAGATCGGCCCGTTCCGGGAAGAATCGGACCGGCTGGCGTCGGCGCCGGGTGGGCTGGCGGCCTGGTACTGGCGCGCGGCGCGCGCCAACCTGAAGCTCGGTGGCATGCTGTCGGATGGCGTGCGGCTGGGGCATGAGACGGGTTTCGACTCGGGTTCGACGCTCGACTACGTTTACCGCAATACCCCCTCGGGCCGAGGCCGGCTGGGCCGGCTGGCCGACGAGCAATACCTCGGCGCCATCGGCTGGCGCGGCATCCGCCAGCGCAAGGTCCACGCCGAAGCGCTGATCGCCGAGGCCGTGCGGCGGCTACGCGCGGCCGGCATGCCGGTGCGCATGGTCGATATCGCCGCCGGGCACGGGCGCTATGTGCTGGAGGCGCTGGGCGCGCTGGACGGTGGTGCGGCCGCGGTGGAATCGATCCTGCTGCGCGACTACAGCCAGCTCAATGTCGAACAGGGCAGGGCGCTGATCGCGGCCAAGGGACTGCAAGGGGTTGCCCGCTTCGAACAGGGCGATGCCTTCGACGCCGACAGCCTGGCAGCGCTGATGCCGGCGCCGACGCTGGCCGTGGTGTCCGGCCTGTACGAGCTGTTCCCGGAAAACGCGATGGTGCGGCGCTCGCTGGAAGGCCTGGCGCGCGCGGTGCCGCCGGGCGGTTATCTGGTCTACACGGGCCAGCCCTGGCATCCGCAGCTCGAATTCATCGCCCGCGCGCTGACCAGCCACCGTGGCGGCGCCGCCTGGGTGATGCGCCGCCGTTCGCAGGCCGAGATGGACGAGCTGGTGCGCGCCGCCGGCTTCGACAAGGTGACCCAGCGCATCGACCCGTGGGGCATCTTCACCGTCAGCCTGGCGCGCAGGCGCGAAGCATGAGCACGCTGCCCGCCGGAGCCGCTGCCGCGGCATCCCGGGGCGAGCGCCCCTGGGGGCTGGCCTTCCTGCTGCTGGCGCTGGCCGGCGCGTTTTTCTTTTCCAGCTACGGTTTTGCCAACTGGCTCGCGAGCCAGCGCGCGCAGGTGCCGTCGGTCTTTTTCGGCTGGGAACGCGGCATCCCGTTCGTGCCGTGGACCATCATCCCGTACTGGTCGATCGACCTGCTGTATGGCATCTCCTTCTTCCTGTGGCGCACGCGCGCGGCGCTGGTCACGCACGTCAAGCGGCTGGTGCTGGCGCAGCTGGTGTCGGTCGCGTGCTTCATCGCGTTCCCGCTGCGCTTCAGCTTCGAGCGGCCGCAAGCGGACGGGCTGCCTGGCCAGCTGTTCGCGCTGCTGGGCGGCTTCGACCTGCCGTTCAACCAGGCGCCGTCGCTGCATATCAGCCTGCTGGTGATCCTGTGGACAGCGTACGCGGCGCACCTGCGCGGCGGCTGGCGCTGGCTGCTGCATGGCTGGTTCGCGCTGATCGGTGTGTCGGTGCTGACCACGTGGCAGCACCACTTGATCGACGTGCCGACCGGGGCGCTGGTTGGCTGGCTGTGCGTTTACCTGTTTCCGATGCAGTTGCCGGGCGTTGCGGCGGGCTTGCCCGATGCGCGCACCCGGCAGCTTTCGCGGCGGTACGCACTTGGCGTCGTCATCGCATTGCTGTGCGCGGTGCTGGCGGTGGGAGCATCCGTGACGCTGGCCTTCCTGCTGCTGTGGGCCGCGCTGGCGCTGGCCTGCGTCGCCCGCCTCTACGCGCTGGCCGCGCCGGCGTGGTTCCAGAAGAACGCCGACGGCACCATGGCGCAGGCGGCACGCTGGGTGCTGGCGCCTTACCTGTTCGGCGCCTTCCTGAATTCGCGCTGGTGGACACGGCGCGCGCCGCAGGCCAGCCGCATCGCCGACGGCGTCTGGGTCGGCCGCTTCCCGACCGATGCCGAGTTGCGGGCGTTGGGCGCCGATGCCGTGCTCGACCTCAGCGCCGAACTGCCGCGCGCCGCGACCGGTCCCGGACTGGCCTATTGCTGCGTGCCGGTGCTGGACCTGACCGTGCCAACCGCGCGGCAACTGGAGCAGGCCGTGGCGCAACTCGACGCGTGGCACGTCCAGGGGCGCCGGATACTGGTGAGTTGCGCCCTGGGCTATTCACGCAGCGCGCTGGTGGCCGCCGCGTGGATGGCGCGCCGGCAGGGGCTGCGCGCCGCTCCGGCGGCGCTGGCCGCATTGCGCGCGCACCGGCCTGCGGTGGTGCTGGGACGCGAGCACGCCGCGGCGCTGCAGGCGTGGCTGGACCAGTATCCGGCACCGGAGGCTGCCGATGGCCGCTGACGCCGCCCGCTGCGGTACCACCGATGCCTGGATCGCGCATGCCGTCACCGGCGCGCTGTCCGGTGCGTTCTGGATCGGCGTGGCCGGGCTGGCCTTCGCGCTGGCTTCCGCATGGCTGTCTGCCAGTCCCGCACTGTCTGCACTGCCGCTGCTGGTGGCGCTGGCTCAGCTATGGTTGCTGCTGCGCGTGGCGATCGACCGGCGCCTGTTCGACGCGCTGGCCGCGTCGGCCGACCGTGACGGCCAGGCGGACCTGGCCGGCCTCGACGGCGCGCTGACCGGACTGGGCTGGATCACGCCCGACCGCGCTGGCCGTCCGTTGCGCGAACGCGCACGCGGCGCGATGCGGCTGGTACGCGCCAGCGCGCTACTGGCCGCGCTCCAGCTGTGCCTGTCCCTGTTGATCTTGCTGCTGAGGTGAAAAACACCATGTGGGTCGCCCGTGCCACCGCGCACGCCATCATCGCTTTCGCGCGCCTGCTGACCGGCATGCGCGCCAACTGGCAGGGCTGCTTTCCCGCCGCGGTGCAGCGTGTGTACTTTGCCAACCACAGCAGCCATGGCGATTTCGTGCTGATCTGGGGCTGCCTGCCGCCCGACCTGCGCACCGGCACGCGTCCGGTGGCGGGAGCCGACTACTGGGACTGCTCGCCGCTGCGGCGCTTTATCGGCCGTGACGTGTTCCGCGCGCTGCTGATCGACCGCACCCATAGCGATCCCGGCAGCGATCCGGTGGCGCTGATGCGCGGCGCGCTGGAGGGTGGCGATTCGCTGATCCTGTTTCCCGAGGGCACCCGAAATACCACCGAGGCGCGGCTGCTGCCGTTCAAGAGCGGCATCTACCACCTGGCGCGCGCCTGCCCGGCGGTGGAGTTCGTGCCGGTCTGGATCGACAACCTCAACCGCGTCATGCCCAAGGGCGAGGTCGTGCCGGTGCCGCTGCTGTGCACCGTGACCTTCGGCCGGCCGGTACTGGTGGCCGACGGCGAAGACAAGGAGAGCTTCCTTTCCCGCTGCCGCGACGGCTTGCTCGCGCTTGCCCCCGAACTGGACTGATGACCATGCCGACCACGCCCACCCTGCACTGGAGCCATGAAACCTGGCTGCTGTTCGGCGGCCTCTTTGCGGTGCTGCTGCTCGCCTCCACCGTGACCGCGCTGCTGCGCTGGCGCGTGGCCGGCGGCGGCCAGCACGCGGTGATCGACAACCTGGCGCAGCGCGTCAATGCCTGGTGGTGGATGATCGGCATCATGGGCGTGGCCTTCGCGCTGGGGCGCACCGCGGTGATCGTGCTGTTCTTCCTGCTGTCGTTCCTTGCGCTGCGCGAGTTCGTCACCATCACCACCACGCGCCGGGGCGACCACCGCGCCATCGCCGCCGCGTTCTTCGTGTTCCTGCCGCTGCAGTACGTGCTGGTCTACACCGGCTGGTACGGCATGTTCTCGATCCTGATCCCGGTCTACGCCTTCCTGTTCCTGCCGATCCTGGCGGCGCTGTCGTCCGAGACCACGCGCTTCCTGGAACGCTGCGCCGGGGTGCAGTGGGCGGTGATGATCTGCGTGTTCTGCATCTCGCACGTACCGGCGCTGCTGACGCTGCCGATCCCGGGCTTCGAGGGCCGCAACCTGCTGCTGATCGCCTTCCTGGTGATCGTGGTGCAGGGCAGCGACGTGTTGCAGTACGTGTGGGGCAAGCTGTGCGGCAGGCGCAAGATCGCGCCGCTGCTGTCGCCGTCGAAGACGGTGGAGGGGTTTGTCGGCGGGGTCGCCAGCGCCACTGCGCTGGGCGCGGCGCTGTGGTGGATCACGCCGTTCACGCCGTGGCAGGCCGGCCTGATCGCGCTGGTAATCGCGCTGATGGGCTTCCTGGGAGGGCTGGTGATGTCGGCGATCAAGCGCGACCGCGGCATCAAGGACTGGGGCCACATGATCCAGGGCCACGGCGGCATGCTGGACCGGCTCGACTCGGTGGTGTTCGCCGCGCCGGTGTTCTTCCATCTCACCCGTTACTGGTGGGTGCCCTGAGCCGCCGCTCCCTCAGATTTCCATCTCTTCGCACCACTTGACCACCGCGTCGCGGAAGTCCTGGCAGATCGGCGACAGGTAGCCGCCGGCGCGCCACAGCACCGCCAGTTCGTGCTGCCACGACATGCCCGGCCCGGCGATCGCCTGCAACCCCTGTCCCTCCGCCTGCTTCAGGATGCGCGGCGGCATGATGCCGAGCAGGTCCGAGTGCCGCAGCAACTCGCCGAACGCCACCGGCGAGGCCGTGCTTTCCACCGCCACGCGCGGCGGCGGCAGGCCCACCGAGGTGAACCGTTCTTCCAGCCATTGGCGCAGGTACAGCGAGCTGGCCGGCACCGCCCAGCGCTCTTCGGTCAGGTCGGCCAGCGTACGGAAGCCGTCGCGGCGCGGATGCGCGCTGCGGCAGACGATCTGCATGGTCAGCGGCCCCAGCGGCAGCCAGTCGATATCCTCCGGCACGCTGGCCGGGCGCGCCGCCAGGATCAGGTCGGCGTCGCCGTTCTGCAGCACAGCCATCAGGCGCGCGCTCAGGTGCGTCTCGATCGAGAACACCGCCAGCGGGCGGCTGACGAAGAACTGGGCCAGCAGCGGCGACAGCAGCGACGGCACCAGGTAGGGGATGGCGCCGAGCCGCACGGTGCCGGCGCGCGCCAGCCGCTGCTCCGCCAGCTCATTGCGCAGGTCGGTTGCCGCCAGCGAGATCTTGCGCGCATGCGCCAGCAGCGTCTTGCCGACGCTGGTCGGCACCAGCCCGCGTGGCGTGCGCTCGAACAGCGGCATGCCGGCCTCGCCCTCCAGCCGCGCCAGCGTCTTGGACAGGCCGGACTGGGTCATGCCGAGCGTGTCGGCGGCGCGATGCAGGTTGCCGTGTTCGCTGACTACCAGGAAGGCTTCAAGATCCTCGAATCGCATGGGACGTACCGGGCATGGGCGCGCAGGGGCGGAGCGGGCCATTGTAGCGCCGGTACGGCCACGGGCCGCCGCGCGGGCGTCAGCCTGCCGCCGGCTGCGGTTGCGGTTGCGGCTGCGGCTGCGGTTGCGGCTGCGGTTGCGGCTGAGGTTGCGGCCATTGCGGCCGCAGCCTGACGGCGTGTTCGAACCAGTGCGCCAGCTGCAGCACGCCCAGGTCGTCGAAGCGCCTGCCGGCGATCTGCAGGCCGATCGGCATGCCGTCGCCGGCAAAGCCACACGGGATCGAAGCCGCCGGCTGCTCGGAATGATTGAACACCGCGGTGAAGTGCGAGTCCTTCAGCGGCAGGTCGCCACCGCTGTTGATGGCGTCGGCGGCAAACGGCAACACCGGCGACACCGGCGAAATCACGAAGTCATAGGGCTGGGTCGCGGCCACGGTGGCCTCGCGCAGCTGCTGCATGCGCGTGAAGGCCTGGAAGGTCTGCTCCGGCGTCAGCGCGCCCGCGAAGTCCGCGGCCTTGCGGATGTAGCCCGCGGCCAGGCCGGCGCGTTCCGGCGGCATCGCGGCGAGGTCGACGCGGCAGCGCATGGTGAAGAAGTGCGCCATGCCCATGCGCATGTCCATGGTGGTCCAGTCGCGCACCGGCTCGACCACGGCGCCGGCCTGCTCGAACACGCGCGCGGCTGCCAGCACCGCGGCCTGCACTTCGGGATCGACCTGCCAGCCGCCGGCCGGCTCCAGCCACAGGCCGATGCGCAGCTCGCGTACATCGCACGCCAGCCGGTCCCACGGCAGATCGTGCGGCGGCAGGCTCATGTAGTCGCGCGCGTCGGGCCGGGCGATCGCCTGCATGGCGAGGGCGGCGTCGGCCACGGTGCGGGTGAGCGGGCCGAGCACGCGCGCCGCCGCCGGCGGATACACCGGCACGCGGCCATGGCTGGGCTTGAGGCCGAAAACGCCGCAGAAGCTGGCGGGGATGCGCACCGAGCCGCCGATATCGGTGCCGAGGTGGATCGGGCCGTAGCCGGCCGCTGCCGCCGCACCCGCGCCGGAGCTGGAGCCGCCGGTATTGCGCGCCGGATTCCACGGATTGCGCGTCAGCGGATGGAAGCTCGACGGCGCCGCGCCGAGGAAGCCGAAGTCCGGCATGGTGGTCTTGCCGACCACGATCGCGCCGGCTTCGCGCAGGCGCGCGGCGGCCGGGGCGTCGGCGGGCGCCGGCGCCAGCACTGTGGCGGCGCTGCCCAGCGGCGTCGGCGTGCCTTGCGTGGCGATGTTCTCCTTCAGCGTCACCGGTACGCCGTCGAGCGCGCCGCAGGGCGTGCCAGCCAGCCAGCGCGCTTCGGCGGCGCGGGCGGCGTCCAGCGCCTGCTGCGCATGCACCAGGTACATGGCGCCGATGGTGGGCTCCCATTGTCCGATGCGGTCGAGGACGGCCTGCACGACCTCGACCGGAGACAATTCACGCTGGCGGTAATAGCGGGTCAGTTCGACGGCGCTGAGTGCGTAGAGCGGTTGGTTCATGTTGTTGTCCGTTGTGGGTGGCAACTGCCTGGGAATCTTTGGGTGGCGATGTTTACGCTTCGCCGAAGCGGTAGCCGCGTCCCGGCGCGGCGGCCAGCAGCGCGCGGGTGTAGTCCTGCCGCGGCGACAGCACCACGTCGCGGGTGGGGCCCTGCTCGACGACACGGCCCTTGTGCATCACGATCAGCCGGTCGCAGATCTGGCTGGCCACGCGCAGGTCATGGGTGATGAAGAGGATGCCGATGGCGAGCCGCTGCTGGATATCGGCGAGCAGCTTCAGGATCTGCGCCTGCACCGAGACGTCGAGCGCCGACACCGCTTCGTCGGCGATCAGCACGCGTGGCTCGCATGCGAGTGCGCGGGCGATGCACAGCCGCTGGCGCTGGCCGCCGGAAAACTCGCTGGGATAGCGGTGCAATGCGTCGGGCCGCAGCCGCACCAGTTCCATCAGCGATTCGGCGCGTTCCCAGGCCTGCGCGGGCGTGGCGCCGAAGTTGATCGCGCCTTCGACGATCGACTGGCCGACGGTGCGGCGTGGGTTGAGCGAACGGTTGGGATCCTGGAACACCACCTGCACGGCGCGCCGAAATGCCGACAGCTGCGCGCGCCGCGACAGCCCGCGCGGCTGCGCCGGCAGGATGCGGATCTCGCCCGCCGAGGGCTCGATCAGCCGCGCGATGCAGCGCGCCACCGTGGACTTGCCGGAGCCGGATTCGCCGACGATGCCGACGGTCTCGCCGGCATGCACCTGCAGCGACACCTCGCTGGCCGCCTGCACCACGCGCCGGCGGCCAGGCCATGCGCCCGAGGTGTACGTCTTGCCGATCGCACTGGCGTCCAGCAGCAATGGGCGTTCGGTGTCCGGGGGGCGGCGTGCAGGCTCCAGCCCGGGCACGGCATTGAGCAGCATGCGCGTGTAGTCGGCCTCGGGACGGCGCAAGACCTGGTCGCGCGGCCCGCATTCGACCTGGCGGCCCAGCTGCATCACCACCACGCGGTCGGCAATGTCGGCGACCACGCCGAAGTCATGCGTGATGAACAGCACCGCGGTGCGGTGTTCATGCTGCAGCTCGCGCACCAGCGCCAGGATCTCGGCCTGCGTGGTGACGTCGAGCGCCGTGGTGGGCTCGTCGCACACCAGCAGGGCGGGGCGCAGGATCAGCGCCATGGCGATGACGATGCGCTGGCGCTGGCCGCCGGACAGCTGGTGGGGATAGGCGTCATAGATGCGCTCGGGATCGGGCAGCCGCACGCGCGCAAAGATCGAGAACACCTGCTCGCGCCGCTGCGCCGCGCTGAGCGCGGTGTGCTGCGCCAGCACTTCCTCCACCTGCGCGCCGCAGCGCATCACGGGGTTGAGCGCCGTCATCGGTTCCTGGAACACCATCGCCACGCCGGTGCCCCGCAAGGCGCGCCGGCGTGCCGGCGATGCCGCCAGCAGGTCTTCGCCGCATAGCGCGATGCTGCCTCCGGAAACGTGCAGGCCTTCGGGCAGCAGACCCATCACCGCACGCGCGATCACCGACTTGCCAGAGCCGGATTCACCCAGCAGGCAGACCACTTCACCGGGCATTACGTCGAAGCAAGCGCCTTGTACGGCGTGGGGCCGGTCTGCGCCGGGCGGCAGGTCGATGCGCAGGTCTTGCACGCGCAGGGCGGGCGCAGAGGCGTGCGCCGCCGTGGTGGGGTTGGCTGCCATCATCATCCGTTCCGCTTGTTGAACTTGGGGTCGAGGGTGTCGCGCAGGCCGTCGCCGAGCATGTTGACGGCCAGCACGGTCAGGGCCAGGAACGCGCCGGGCAGCAGCACGCTATGCGGGTGCGAGGTGAAGTGCGCGCGGCCCTCGGCCATGATGTTCCCCCAGGTGGGGATGTCGGTGGGCAGGCCGATGCCGAGGAAGGACATCACTGCTTCCACCAGCATCGCGCCGGCGCAGATGAACGTGCCCTGCACCAGCAGCGGCGCGATGGTGTTGGGCAGGATATGGCGCAGCATCAGCTTCCACGCGGGCGTGTCGAGGGCGATGGCGGCTTCGACGTAGGGCTCTTCGCGCACCGACAGCACCACCGAGCGCACCAGCCGCGCCACGCGCGGCGTGTCGGGCACCGTCATGGCCACGATCACCGTCAGCAGGCTGGGCCGCCACGCGGCCACCAGCACGATCGCGAACAGGATGCCGGGGATCGCCATCATGCCGTCCATCACGCGCATGACCGGGCCATCCAGCCAGCGGAAATAGCCCGACACCAGCCCCACGGCCAGCCCGAGCACCACCGACGCGAGGGCCACGCACACGCCTACCGCCAGCGACACGCGCGCGCCGTACAGCGTGCGGCTCCAGATATCGCGGCCCAGGCTGTCGGTGCCGAACAGGAACAGGCGCTCGAAGGTATCGCCGGCCAGCGTCATGATCTCGGCGCGGGTGCCCGGTGCGAGCTGCGAGCTGGCCGGGTCCATGGTGTTGGGATCGATGGTGTAGAGCCAGGGCGCGGCCACGGCGAGGAACAGCATCAGCAGCAGGATGGCGCCGCCGGCGCGCACGGCGCCGTTGCCCAGTACCGTGCGCAGCCGCGAGGGCCGGCGGGCAGCCGCGGGTGCGGCGGTCTCGATGGCGGTGGTGAGTGAAGTCATGGGGGCGTCTCTCAGTAGCGGATACGGGGATCGAGCAGCAGGTAGCTCATGTCCACCAGCAGGTTGATAACCACGTAGGACACCGAGAAGAACAGCGTGATGCCCTGGATCAGCGGGTAGTCGCGCGACAGCACCGCATCGACGGTGAGCTGCCCGACGCCGGGAATGGCGAAGATGGTCTCGGTCACCACCACCCCGCCGATCAGGCCGGCGACGCTCAGGCCGATCACGGTCGCGATCGGCACCGCGGCATTGGCCAGCGCATGGCGCGTCAGCATGCGCCACTCCGGGATGCCCTTGGCGCGCGCGGTCTGCACGAAGTCCTCGGTCAGGGCCTCGGCGACCGCGGCGCGGGTCACGCGCGCCACCAGCGCGCACGACATCACCGACAGCGTGACGCAGGGCAGCGCCAGGCTGTGCAGCCACGGCCCGACGCCATCGGCCAGGCGCTTGTAGCCTTGTGCCGGGAACCAGCCCAGGTGCAGCGAGAACAGCCAGATCATCAGGTAGCCGGCCACGAAGACTGGCAGCGAGAATCCCAGCACCGAGCCGCCCATCACCATGCGGTCGACCCAGTGCCCGCGCCGGTAAGCGGCCAGCGTGCCCAGCGGCACCGCCGCCAGCACGGTCAGCGCGATGGTCAGCGCCGCCACCGACAGGGTCGGCTCCAGCCGCTGTGCGATCAGCGTGGTCACGGACATCTTGTAGTAGTAGGAGTAGCCCAGGTCGGCCCGCAGCACCTGGCCGATCCAGTGGACGAACTGGCGCGGCAGCGCCTCGTCCAGGCCAAGTTGCATGCGGATGCGGGCGATGTCCTGCGCGCTGGCGGCATCGCCGGCGATGGCCGCGGCCGGATCGCCGGGCGTGAGCCGCAGCAGCAGGAAGACGATGACCGCCACCACCGCCAGCACCGGCACGGTGGCCAGGCTGCGGCGGACCAGGAAATTCATCATGGACTAGCCTCGTTGGGGGGAGAGCGGATTTTTTTTCTCCCCTCTCCCGCTTGCGGGAGAGGGGCCGGGGGAGAGGGCATGCACTGGCATACCAACGGCCTGTACTTCGTCGATAAGCCGGCCCTCTCCCCAACCCTCTCCCGCAAGCGGGAAAGGGAGCAGGTAATCGGTCGGCTACCGATGCCTCTGTCTGCGCTATGGCTTGCGCACGTTCCAGTACAGCACCGCCGGCGCGGGCAGCAGCCCGCTGACGGCGCCGCGGCGCACCACGGTAGGCGCCTTGCCTTCGCCGACCGGCGCCAGCACGCCGCTCTCGATGGCGCGCAGCTGGATCCTGGCGGCGAGGTCCTTGCGTTGGGCCGTATCGGCCGTCTCGATAAAGCGCGTCTTCAGCGCTTCCAGTTCTGCATCTTCCGCCCAGCCGAAATAGCCGCGGTCGCCATTGCCGGTCAGCGGGCTGTAGGTGACGGGGCTGCTGGCATCGACGCCGCCCCAGAAGGTGATAAAGGCATTCCAGCCGCCGTTCTCGGGCAGGTCCTTCCGGGTGCGGCGCGTGATCAGCGTGCTCCAGTCCGTAGCCTGCACGTCGACATTGAAGCCGGCCTGCTTGAGCAGCTGGCCGTACACCACCGGCAAACGGCTCAGCGCGGGCGCGTCGCCGGGCAGCATGATCACCACCGGCTTGCCGTCATAGCCGGCCTCCTTCAGCAGCTTGCGCGCCTGCTCGAACTGCGGCTTGCCGGTGAAGAACCCGGTCTGGTCGCTGGCATACGGCGAGCCGCACAGGTAGACCGAGGTGCACGGTTTGTAGAAGTCGCGATAGGTGGCCTGCGCGCGCAGCATCGCTTCCTGGTTGATGGCCAGCATGGCGGCCTTGCGCACGCGGGCGTCGTTGAACGGCGGCACCTTGTGGTTGTAGATCACGGTGAAGGGGCCGGCCGGCATGATGTCGACCATCTGCACGCGGTTGTCGGTGCGCAGCTGCGGGTAATGCGATGCCGGCACGGTCTCGACGATATCGACTTCGCCATTGAGCAGCGCGTTGACCTGGGTTTGCGGATCGCGCAGGAACACCCATTCGACGCGGTCGACATGCACGACCTTGCCGCCGGCCAGGCCCGACGCCGGTTCCTTGCGCGGCACGTAGGCGGGATTGCGGCGGTAGACCACGCGGTCGCCGGGGCGGTAGTCCTCCTTCTTCAGCGTGAAGGGGCCGGAGCCGGTCAGATCGTCGATCTGCTTGTCGGCGGGCGTGTCGGCCACGCGCCTGGGCATGATGAAGGGCGCCAGCGGGCTGGGCTTGCCGAGTGCGTCGAGCACCGCGCCGAAGGGCTGGCGGAAGGTCATGCGCACGGTCGACGGCCCCTCGGCGGTGAGGCTCGCCATGGCCTCGAACATGCGCTGGCCGAGCACGTCGCGCTTGCCCCAGCGCGTCAGCGACGCGATCACGTCCTGCGCGGTCACAGGCGCGCCGTCATGGAACTTCAGGCCGGGGCGCAGCGTGAAGGTCCAGGTCTTGTTGTCGGCGCTGGCGCTGTACTTGTCGACCATCTGCGGCCGGATCACGCCTTTCTCGTCCATGCCGAACAAGGTGTCGTAGATCATGAGGCCGTGGTTGCGCGTGATGTTCGCGGTGGTCCAGACCGGGTCCAGGATCTTCAGGTCCGAAGACGGCACGGTGCGCAGCACCGTTTCGGCGCTGGCACTGCCGGCGGAAATCCAGGCCAGCGCGCACAGCGCGGCGGTGCCGGCATGGCGAAGCAGGGTGGCAGACATCATGATCATCACCTGTGGGGGGAAGGGAAGACGAACGGGAAGGCGAACGGGAAGGCGAACGGGAAGGCGGCCGGTTCACTCCGACCTGGCGGCTTGCTTCTGCAACCTGGCCATCGACGCTTCGAAGGCGTCGCGCGAGGCGGATTCGGCGTCGATCAGCTTGAGCAGCGTGGCGCGCAGGGTGTCGATCTCCTCCGGCGTCAGGCAGTACAGGAAGCGCGATTCCAGCTCGATGCCGAGCGGCTCCGCGCGCCGCACCAGGTCGGCGCCTTCGTCGGTCAGCGACAGGCGCACCTGCCGCGCGTCTTCGGCGCAGATCTCGCGCTGGACCAGCGACTGCTTCACCAGCGCGCCGACCAGCTTGGATGCCAGCGTCTTCTCGATGGCAGACTGCTGCACCAACTGGCCCATGGTGATACCGGGGGTGATGCCGATCATGCGCAGCAGGCGAATGTCGCGCAGCGAGATGCCGAACCTCGCCTCGTAGACGCGCGAGCCGCGCTCGCGCGTGCGCTCCGCGGCCTGGTCGAGCAGGATATTGATGTAGTCGGTCTTGAGCCGTAGCGGGCTGCGCATGATTCGATGAAAAATTCGATAGTTGAAAGTTTCAACAAATGGTAGCCAGCGAGGCGGCACCTCGACATGGGGGATTACCCTGCCTGCGAAGGCAAGGGGGCTGATGACGCGCCGCGCGATGCCTGCCAGGACTCGCCTCGCGCCGCGCGGGAATCGGCGGGGCGCGGCCGGTGCCATAGACTGCGCTGGCATCCCTCGCATCGCCGGCGCTGGCGGGCATCACAGAAGGGAGCCAACAGGAGACACCAACCATGCCGACCATCCGCTCGCGGCTGCTTGCCGCCATGCCCGCCATCGTGCTGGCCGCGTTCGCCAACATTGCGCACGCCGCCGATGCCGCCACCGACGCCGAACCGTTTCCGTCGCGGCCGCTGACCATCGTGGTGCCGTCGGTGGCCGGCAATGTCAACGACGCGGTCGCCCGGCTGATCGGTCAGGAACTGACCAGGACGTGGGGCCAGCCGGTCATCGTCGACAACAAGCCGGGCGCTGGCACCACCACCGGCACCAAGCACGTTGCGCGCGCCGCGAAGGACGGCTACACCGCGCTGCTGACCTTTACCGCGCACGTGCAGAACCCATCGCTGTACCCGCGCATCGGCTACGACCCGATCGCCGATTTCGCGCCGGTCAGCGAGGTGGCGATCTCGTCGACGATCCTGGCCGTGTCGCCGGACTTCCCGGCGCGCACGCTGCCGGAACTGGTGGCGCTGGTCACGGCCAATCCCAACAAGTACCCGTACGGCTCCTACGGTGCCGGCACCACCGGCCATATCCTGGGCGAACTGTTCAAGCGCGAGGCAGGGCTGCAGATGGATCACGTGGCCTACAAGGGCGGCGTGCCGCTGGTCACGGACCTGGCCGCCGGGCATGTGAAGATCGGCTTTGTTCCGGTGGGCACGGCGATGGCGCTGCTGCAGGGCGGCAAGCTGATTCCAGTGGCCATGGCGGGCGCGGAGCGCTCGGCGCTGCTGCCCAGGGTGCCGACCTTCCGTGAGGCGGGCTACAAGGGCTTCGAGCCGGATGCGTGGATGGGCCTGCTGTTCCCGGCAGGCGTGCCGAAGGCGCGGGTCGAGGCACTGTCGCGCGAAGTCGCGCGCATCGTGCGCATGCCGGAGATCGCGAAGAAGATGCAGGACCTGAACCTGGTGCCGGTCGGCGGCACGCCGGAGGCCTTCGCCGCGGTGCTGAAGAGCGACCGCGACAAATGGAGCCGCATCATCCGCGATGTCGGTATCACGCTGGAGTAAAGGATAGGCGATGCAAGACAACGATTACCTGGGGCTGGTCTGCTCGCGCTGGTGCCACTGGAGCGAGCTTGCGCTGCAACGCATTCCGCGCCAGCCGCTCAGGCCGGGGCAGGTGCGCATCCGCGTGCGGCATGCGGGCGTCGGCTTTGCGCTGAGCCTGTTCGTATCGGGCAAGTACCAGCGCAAGCCGCCGCTGCCGTTTACGCCCGGCACCGAGGCAGCGGGCGAGATCCTGGAAGTCGCGCCGGACGTGACGCGGCTGCATGTCGGCCAGCGCGTGGCGGCGGCGCTGGACTGGGGCGGCTTTGCCGAAGAAGTGGTGACGACCGCCGACACGGTCTATCCGGTGCCGGACGGGCTGTCACTGGCGCACGCCGCGGCGCTGCCGGTCACCTATGGCACGGTGTGGGCCGCGCTGGCGTGGCGCGCCGCGCTGCAGCCCGGCGAGACCATGCTGGTGCACGGTGCCAGCGGCGCGCTTGGCACGGCGGCCGTGCAGGTGGGCAAGCTGATGGGCGCGCGCGTGATCGCTACTGCCAGCACCGACGCCAAGCGCGAGGCGGCACTCGGCAACGGCGCCGCGCACGCGCTGCCTGCCGATGCTGCCACGCTGGCGGCATCGGTGAAGGCGCTGTGCCCGGCGGGTGGGGTCGACGTGGTGTTCGATCCGGTCGGCGGCGACCTGTTCGACGCCTCGCTGCGCTGCGCGGCACCGGGCGCGCGGCTGCTGTCGATCGGCTATGCCAGCGGGCGCATCCCGGAAGTGCCGGCCAACCTGCTGCTGGTCAAGAACCTGTCAGTGATCGGCTTCAACTACGGCTACTACATCGGCTGGGGACTGAGCGATGAACGGCAGCGCTTCGCGCCGCGCGTGCAGCAGGTGGTCGAACAGATCATGCAGGCGGTGGCAAGTGGCAAGCTGCCGCCGCCGGTGCTGCAGCACTTCCCGCTGCGCGACTGGCTGGCGGCGGTCGACACCACGATGTCGCGCCGGGCCATCGGCAAGGTCATGCTGGATATCTGAAACGCGGAGGACGACATGCAACCCGAACAAGACGCTGCGCTGCTCGACGGCCTGACGGTGCTGGACCTGAGCCAGGGCATCGCCGGCCCGTACTGTGGGCTGGTGTTGCGCCAGCAGGGCGCGCGCGTGATCAAGGTGGAGCCGCCCGGCGGCGACTGGTCGCGCAACATGGGCCGCATCCGCGCCGGCCAGACCGCGATCGCGGTGGCGTGCAATGCCGGCAAGGAAAGCGTCCTACTGGATGCGCGCACCGACAGCGGCCGCGCCGCCATCGCCCAACTGGCCGAGCGTGCCGACGTGGTGATCCAGAACTTCCGCCCCGGTGTTGCCGAGCGCATGGGCGTGGGCTATGACGCGCTGGCCGCGCGCAACCCGGCGCTGGTCTATGTGTCGATCACCGGCTACGGCCACGCTGGCCCGATGGCGGCGCTGCCGGCGGTCGATACCACCGTGCAGGCGGTCAGCGGGCTGATGCACCTGAATCGCGACAGCGCCGGCCAGCCGCGGCGCATCCCGTTCTTCCTGATCGACCTCAACACCGGACTCTATGCCGCCCAGCATGCGTGCGCGGCGTTGTTCAAGGCCGCACGCCATGGCAGCGGGCGCCATGTGAGGCTGTCGCTGCTGGAGACCAGCGCGGCGCTGCAATCGTACCTGCTGGTGGACGATGCCATGTTCCCCGACGCGGAAATGGCCGCGGCCAACGCACCGACCGGGTTGTTCGCGGCAGCGGACGGCATGCTCTACATCAGCATGCTCAACGACGCGATGTTCGTGCGGCTGGCGCGCGTGATGGGCTTTGACGACTGGCTCGGCGATGCCGCGCTGCGCACCAGTGCCGGCCGGCTGCCGCGCGCGGCGGAACTGAACCGGCGCGTGGCGCAGGCGGTGGCCGCGCAGCCGCTCGCGCACTGGGAAGCGCTGCTGACCGAGCACGACGTGCTGTTCGGCCGCGTCAGTCACGCAAGTGATTTCCTGCGCAGCGCGCAATGCGGGCAGGCGGGCGTATTCGGCCGATTGACGCTGGATGGGATTGGCGAGGTGCCCTGGGCGAACCTGCCGGGCATGGCAGGCATGGCGCGGCCCGAGGGCGATGCGCCCACGCTGGGCCAGCACACCGAGGCGGTGCTGGCGGAGTTCGGCATCAGCGCCTGACATTTCCGCGCGGGGAAAATTTCCGCGCGGCAAAAGAAAAACGGACGGTGCGCGATTGCGTACCGTCCGTTTCCTTTGTGCGTTGGTAGGCTCGATTGGACTCGAACCAACGACCCCCACCATGTCAAGGTGGTGCTCTAACCAGCTGAGCTACGAGCCTAGCGAAGCCGCAGATTATAGGTACGCCTTCGCGATTGCGCAAGCACCTTCGCAAACTTTCTGCGATTGTGCTGCGCGCAGCGCGTCAGCGTCTCTTGCATCGATGCTTCACGCCAGCGCGAGCCGGTCGCGCAACTCGCGCTTGAGCACCTTGCCGATGGCACTGCGCGGCAGGCTGTCGACCACGTGCAAGTCCGCCAGCCGCTGGGTCTTGCCCAGGCGCTCATTGGCCCAGGCCAGCACGTCCTGCGCCGTGGCGCCGCTGCCCGCGCGCAGCGCGACGAAGCCCACTGGCGTCTCGCCCCAGCGCTCCGACGGCACGCCCACCACCGATACTTCGGCGACTGCCGGATGCTCGCGCACCACCGCCTCGATATCGCTCGGATAGATGTTGAAGCCGCCCGAGATGATCATGTCCTTCTTGCGGTCGAGCAGCAGCAGGAAGCCGTCTTCATCGAAGCGGCCGATGTCGCCGGTGCGGATAAAGCGATTGCCCTGCGCGTCGTGCCATTCAGTCTCGGCGGTCTTCTCCGGCTGGTTGTGATAGCCGTTCATCATGGCCGGCGAACGGCCGACCACTTCGCCGGTGCTGCCGGGCGGCAGTTCGCGGCCTTCGTCGTCGATGATGCGGATGTCGGCGTTCGGTGCGGGGCGGCCCACGGTATGCAGCTTGTCGGGGAACTGGTGCGCGTGCAAAAGGCAGCTGCCGCCGCCTTCGGTCATGCCGTACAGCTCGGTGAGCCCTCCCGGCCAACGGCGCAGCACCTCGGCCTTCAGCGCCGGGCTGAACGGTGCGCTGGTGCAGAACTTCTGCCGGAAGGACGACAGGTCATGGCTATCGAAGTCCGGATGCGCCAGCAGGCGCTGGTATTGCACCGGCACCAGCATGGTGTGCGTGACGCGGTGCTGCTGCGCCAGCGTCAGGTACTTGCCCGCATCGAACTTGGCCATCAGGATCGCCGTGCCGCCCAGGCCGATGGTCGGGAAAAAGCTGGCCAGCGTGGTGTTGGAGTACAGCGGCGTCGACAGCAGCGTGACCGCGTCCGTGCCGTAGCCGGTGGCCGCGCCGCGCGACACGTGCGCCCAGCGCATGCCGTGCGACTGCACGATGCCCTTGGGCTTGCCGGTGGTGCCGGACGAATAGATGATGTTCAGCGGCATTTCCGGGCGGATCCCGGGCTCCTGCACCGGCGTGCCGGCCGGGGCGAGCCAGTCCGCATACGGCTGGCCAGCGTCGCTGCCATCGAGCGTGACGATGGGCGTGCCCGCCACTTGCGCGCGTACCGGCTGCAAGGCGGCCGCGACCGCGGCATCGGTGAAGAGGATGCGCGCACCCGCGTCGGCGGCCATGCCGGCCAGGCTTTCAGGCGTCGACGACGGTGCCAGCGGCGCCACCACCACCCCGGCGCGCACCGCGCCCAGATAGACCGCGGCATATTCGATCGACGAGTTCGCGCAGATCGCGATGGCCTCGCCCGGGCGCACGCTGTCGCGCGCCAGCGCTGCGGCGATGCGGTCCATGGCGGCGTCCAGCCCGGCATAGTCGAGCACGCGCCCGTCATGCATCAGCGCGGGCTGCGTGGGGCGTTCGGTGGCGTGCTCGCGCACGAGCACGGACATGGTGGTGAAAGGGCGGGTGAGCGGGGCGGGCTGGATGGGCTGGGTGGTCGTCTGGGTCATGTCGGCAAGTTCATGTCGCAAAAACGGAGCGGGCGCCAGCATGGCGGCGCCCGTTGAACAGCGGTTACTGGATCTGCGCGCCGGAGTCCTTCACTACCTTGCTCCAGCGGTTGATCTCGGCATCGATATGCGTGCGCAGCGCGGCGGGCGTGGAGCCGACCGGCTCATAGCCATTGGTTGCCAGCGTGGCCTTCAGGTCGGGCTGGCGCAGCACCGTGGCGATCTCGGTGCTGAGGCGGTCGACCACCGGCTGCGGCGTGCCGGCCGGTGCCAGCACGGCGTACCAGCCAGTGATGCTGATGCCTGGCACGCCGGCTTCGGCCAGCGTCGGCACGTCAGGCGCGACCGCGGCGCGCTGGCTGCCGGTCACCGCCAACGCGCGCAGCTTGCCGCTCTTCACGTGCGGCAGCGTTGTCGAGATGCTGTCGAAGGTCAGCTGGACCTCGCCCGACAGCATCGCCGTCACCACTTGCGCGCTGCCCTTGTACGGGACATGCGTCATCTTGATGCCGGCCACGGAATCGAAGAGCTCCCCGGCCAGATGCCCGGTATTGCCGTTGCCGGCCGAGGCGAAGGTCAGTTTGCCGGGATTGGCCTTTGCCTCCGCGATCAGTTCCTGCACGTTGTTTGCGCGCAGCGACGAGCTGCCGGCCAGGATCATCGGCAGGTTGGCCACCAGCGACACCGGCGCGAAGTCCTTGCGGGTGTCATACGGCAGCTTGGGATACAGGCTCGCATTGATGGCATGTGCGGCCAGCACCATGATCAGCGTGTACCCGTCCGGCTTGGCGCGCGCCAGCGCCTGCGTGGCGATGGTGCCCCCGGCGCCGGGCCGGTAGTCGAGCACCACCGGCTGGCCCAGCTTCTCCTGCAGCTTGGCGGCCACCGGGCGCGCCAGCAGGTCGGCGCTGCCGCCGGGCGGGTAGGGAATCAGCAGCTGGATCGGCCGCGCGGGCCAGGTCTCGGCGCCGGCGGCAAGCGGTACGGCCAGCGACGCGGCGGCCAGCATGCCGGCCAGTCCGCGGGTGAGCCATGCACGACGGCCCCGGACGGGGCGCAGGGTGGATGCCATCGATGTGTCTCCTTGTTATGCGGCCGCGGGCGCGGCCGGTCGTCCCATGTAGCGGGCTGGGACGTGGATGTCACAAACGGTAAAGCGGGATGCGTGGCAGGGGAATTCTTAAATCGATAAGTCTGGCTTTTTGTGGGCAAAGCCCAGGGCGGTCTCGTGGTGATCCACACGCCGCGCGGCTGCCTGGCGGGCCCCGTCCGAAATGGCGCTCAGTTGGCGGGATGCGGCGGACTGAAGAAATACGGGATCAGCGACAGCGCGACCAGTACCGCCGCGGATACGAAGATCGCCGCATACGTCGACGCCACCGGCCACTGCCGCACATGCCCCGCATTGGCAATCAGCCCGAAGGCCCATGACGTCAGCGCCGAGCCGAGGAACACGAAGGTATTCAGCAGTCCCAGCCCCCGGCCGCGCTGCGATGGCGGGATCAGCCCGCGCCCCTGCGCCATCACCAGCGGATGCAGCATGCCGATGGTCGACAGCAGCGCCATCATCGCCACGGCGTAGCCGATGCCGGTGGCCGGCCACAGCGCCAGCAGGATCGCTCCCGACATGGCAAAGCACGACCACGCGGCGATGGTGGTCTTGAGCGTGCTGCGGCGGACCAGCACCGGCAGCAGGAAGGCGGTCAGGAAGCCGGCCAGGCTCAGCAGCGTCAGCGCCACGCCGCGCGTCGCTGAACCCAGGCCGAACACCTCTGCCAGGTAGGGGCCGCTCCAGGCATTGCGGAAGGCGGTGCCGGCGGCCATCGCCACGCACAGCGGAATCAGCGTCCACAGCGGCGCCAGCTTCAGCAGCTGCACGCTTTCCGACAGCATCGCCGGCCACGAGGCGCTGCGAGCCTCGGCATGGCCATGGTCGCGCACGAAGCGCCACACGCCGTAGCAGGCCGCCACCATGCCCAGCGCCGATACCGCCATCGATGGCCGCCAGCCGATCAGCGAGATGGCCCAGCCAAGCGGCGCGGTCGCGCACAGCGAGCCGATCATGCCGGTGGCGTTGGAGCGGCTGACCACGCGGGTGTAATCGCGTTCGGAGAGTTGCTCCGAGGCGAAATGCAGCAGGCCCATGAACACCGGTGCGCATGCCAGCCCCAGCCCCACCTGCGCCAGCGTGGCCGCGGTGCCGTTGGGCGCCAGCACGAACACGATCGACGACAGCGCGCCAACGGCGAGCAGCAGCGCGGTGGGGCGTCCGACGCCGTAGCGATCGAAGGCGATGCCCACCGGGATCTGCGCCACGGCGAAGGCCAGGAAGAACGATGAAGAGAGTGCGCCGTACCCTGCCGGCGACAGCCCGAAGTCATGCTGCAGTTCCGGCGCCATCACTGCCAGGCAGGAGCGGAAGAACTGGCTGAGCGCGAAGGCGAAGGTCAGGATGGCGATGCCGCGCACGGCATGCGTCGTCGCGGCCCGGGCGGGCAGGGCGTTGGAACCGGGTGGGGATCCGGGAAGGGGGGAGTTGCTGGCGGTCACGGCGTCAGTAGCGCAATATCTGCAGCGAGTGTAGAGCCTGCGCGTGTTGCCTGATCAACGGTTGGCCGGTGTTCGCCCAGATTGCGCGGCCGCTCCCTGTGCAGATTGTGTGCCCCCTCTCCCGCTTGCGGGAGAGGGGGGCAAACCGTCGGCGGATTCAGCGCATCAGCCCGGCAATGCGTCGTACGTCAGCAAGAACACCTGCTCTTCGCCCGCGCTGACCGGCAGCCAGACGATTTCCAGGTCGGGGAAGGCAGCCTCCACGTTGGCATGCTCGTTGCCGATCTCGACCACCAGCACGCCACCCGGATTCAGCCGCGCCTTGGCGCCGGCGATGATCCGACGCACTACGTCCATGCCGTCGTCCCCGCCGGCCAGCGCGATGCGCGGCTCGGCCTGGTATTCGGCCGGCAGCGCCTGCATCGAGGTTTCGTTGACGTACGGCGGGTTGGTCAGGATCACATCGTAGGTCGCACCATGCGGCAGCGGCGCGTACAGGTCGCCTTCGTACAGATGGATGCGGTCGTCCATCTTGTAGTCGGCAACGTTGCGGCGCGCCACGGCCAGCGCGTCGGGCGAGATGTCGACGGTATCGATCTTCGCCTTCGGCCACACATGCGCGGCCAGGATCGGCAGGCAGCCGGAGCCGGTGCACAGTTCCAGCACCGGGCCGATCTGGTCGGTTTCGCCAATCCACGGCTCCAGTCCTTCCTGCAGCAGTTCGCCGATAAAGCTGCGCGGCACGATCACGCGCGAGTCGACGTAGAAGCGCAGGCCATGCATATAGGCCTCGTGCGTGATGTAAGCGGCCGGCACGCGCTCGTTGACGCGGCGGTCGATGACCTTCAGCACGGCGTCGATTTCCTCGGGCAGCAGGCGCGCATCGAGGAACGGGTCGAGCGTGTCGAGCGGCAGGTTCAGCGTGTGCAGCACCAGGTAGGCTGCCTCGTCATAGGCGTTGGCGCTGCCGTGGCCGAAGGACAGGCGCGCGGCGGTAAAGCGCGAGACTGCGAGACGCAGCAGGTCGCGCACGGTGCGCAGGGGAGAGGGCGTTGCCATGTAGGTATCTTTCGGCGAAAAAAATCAGGCGATCAGGCGTTCCAGCACGCCGCGGTAAACGTTCTTCAGCGGGTCGATGAAGCGCACCTCGACGTGCTCGTCGATCTTGTGGATGCTGGCGTTGGGCGGGCCGAACTCGATCACCTGCGGGCAGATCTTGGCGATAAAGCGGCCGTCGGAGGTACCGCCGGTGGTCGAGAGCTCGGTGTCGAAGCCGGTTTCGGCGTGGATCGCCGCGGACAGCGCCTCGGACAGATCGCCGCGCGGCGTCAGGAAGGGCTCGCCACCGAGGGTCCAGTCCAGCGTGTATTCGAGGCTGTGGCGGTCCAGGATCGCATGCACGCGCGCCTTCAGGCCTTCGGGCGTGCTGGCGGTCGAGAAGCGGAAATTGAAGTCGATGGTGACGTGGCCCGGGATCACGTTGGTGGCGCCGGTGCCGCCGTGGATGTTCGACATCTGCCAGCTGGTCGGCGGGAAATACTCGTTGCCTTCGTCCCAGAGCTCGGCGGCCAGTTCGGCCATTGCCGGGGCGGCTTCGTGGATCGGGTTGCGGCCCAGGTGCGGATACGCGATATGGCACTGGATGCCCTTGACCGTCAGCTTGCCCGACAGCGAGCCACGGCGGCCGTTCTTGACCATGTCGCCGAGCGCGTTGACCGAGGTCGGCTCGCCGATCACGCAGTAGTCCAGGCGCTCGCCGCGCGCGGTCAGCGCTTCGACGACCTTGATGGTGCCGTCATGCGCCGGGCCTTCTTCGTCGCTGGTGATCAGGAAACCGATCGATCCGGCATGCGCGGGATGCGCCTTGACGAATTCCTCCACCGCCACCACGAAGCCGGCGATCGAGGTCTTCATGTCGGCCGCGCCGCGGCCGTACAGCTTGCCGTCGCGGTGGGTCGGCTCGAACGGATCCGAGTGCCACTGCTCCAGCGGGCCGGTCGGCACCACGTCGGTATGGCCGGCGAACACCAGCAGCTTGCCGTCCTTGCCCTGCGTGCCGCGCCTGACCGCCCACAGGTTGGTCACGCGGAAATCGTCCGGACCGCTGACGATGGCTTCGCAGTCGAAGCCGAGCGCCTTCAGGCGGGTTTCCAGGATGGCCTGGCAGCCTTCGTCGGCGGGCGTGACGGAGCGGCGGCGGATCAGGTCTTCGGTGAGGGCGAGGGTGGCGGTCATGTGACGGCGGCGCTAAATCAGGAAAATCAGCCGGGATATCGGCAGGGATATCGGCGGGGATATCGGCGGGGATATCGGCAGGGAAATCAGAACTGGCTGGCGTACTGGTCGGCGGAAAAGCCCACCATCACCTTGCCATCGTGGGCCAGCACCGGGCGCTTGATCAGCGACGGGCTCTGCTGCATCAGGGCGATCGCGCCGGCTTCTTCCTCGGCGCGGGCCTTGTCGGCATCCGACAGTGCCCGATACGTGGTGCCCTTGCGGTTGAGCAGCGTGGCCAGCGGCACGTGCCTGAGCCAGCCGCGCAGCATGGCTTCATCCACGCCTTGCTTCTTGAAGTCGTGGAAGGTGTAGGCCACGCCGTTGGCGTCCAGCCAGGTGCGGGCTTTCTTGACGGTATCGCAGTTGGGAATGCCGTAGAGCAGGACGGTCATGGCTTGTTCTTTGTGAAATTCGGGCTCAGCGGAACAGCAGGTTCAGCGCGATTACCAGGCTGCCGAGGCCCAGCGCCACGCCGCCCATGGCGACCGCGGTCATCAGGCGCAGGCGGCGGTCCAGCCGCGCGGCTTCCTTGCGCAGCGCTTCGATGGTGATGGCGTGTTGCTCGGCCAGCAGCTTGACCGCTTCGGCCTGCTGCACGGCGGCTGCTTCCAACTCGGCAATGCGGGCGGCGGGATCGCGCGCTTCGGCCACGGCGCCTTCCGGCGCGTCGTCCTTGCGCTTGCCTTTCTTGATCTTCTCGATGGTCTTGTTTGCCTGCTCGAGAATGGTGGGCAACAGGGAGAGCACGGTACTGACGGTGGCGGGATCCAGGGCCATGAGTCGCTTGCGGAGGGAAGGCATGTTCAGCCTGGCCAGGCGGGGTAACAGCGGAAATGCAATCCCGGGGCCGGCCCCGGGACGGTGTGGCGCAGCCGGGCTGCGCCAGGCGCGGGCTTAGTCGCCGCGCAGCAGGTCGTTCAGGCTGGTCTTGGCGCGGGTCTGCGCGTCGACCTTCTTCACGATCACGGCGCAGTACAGGCTGTACTTGCCATCCTTGGACGGCAGGTTGCCAGCGACCACGACCGAACCGGCCGGCACGCGGCCATAGTGGATCTCGCCGGTTTCGCGGTCGTAGATCTTGGTCGACTGGCCCAGGTACACGCCCATCGAGATCACCGAGTTTTCTTCCACGATCACGCCTTCCACGACTTCCGAACGGGCGCCGATGAAGCAGTTGTCTTCGATGATGACCGGGTTGGCCTGCAGCGGTTCCAGCACGCCGCCGATGCCCACGCCACCCGACAGGTGGACGTTCTTGCCGATCTGCGCGCACGAACCGACGGTGGCCCAGGTGTCGACCATGGTGCCTTCATCGACATAGGCGCCGATGTTGACGTACGACGGCATCAGCACGGCGTTCCTGGCGATGAACGAACCGCGGCGGGCCACGGCGGGCGGCACCACGCGGAAGCCGGCCTTGGCGAAGTCGTCGCCGCTCCAGTTGGCGAACTTGGTCGGCACCTTGTCGTAGAACTGGGCGAAGCCGCCGGCGCTCATCGGTGCGTTGTCTTCCAGGCGGAACGACAGCAGCACGGCCTTCTTGACCCACTGGTTGACGATCCAGTCCTTGCCCTGCTTCTCGGCCACGCGCAGCGTGCCGGCATCCAGCTGGCCGATGACGTTGGCCACGGCTTCGCGGATGTCGTTGGGGGCGGACTTGGGCGACAGGCTGGTGCGGTCTTCCCAGGCCTGGTCGATCAGGGCTTGCAGTGCTTGCGTCATGTTCGTTTTCTCAGGGTTGAATATTGATGCTTGGGTCTGGCCAATGCGGTGGGCGAGGCAGCTGCCTCAGCCCAGCGATTTGCAGAATTCGACGATGCGGCGCGCGCCTTCCAGGCATTCCTCCGGCGTGGCGACCAGTGCCATGCGCACCCGGTTGGCGCCCGGGTTGATGCCGTCGGCTTCGCGCGCCAGGTAGCTGCCGGGCAGCACGGTCACGTTCTGCTCGGCCAGCAGCCGCGTGGCGAATTCGGTATCGCTCAGGCCGGTGCGCGAGACATCGGCCCACAGGTAGAAACCGGCATCGGGCAGCGCCACGTCCAGCACCTCGGCCAGCATCGGCGTCACTTCGCTGAACTTGCGCACGTAGGCGGCGCGGTTCTCGCGCACGTGGTCCTCATCGTTCCAGGCGGCGATGCTGGCAGTCTGCACCGCCGGGTTCATCGCGCCGCCATGATAGGTACGGTATAGCAGGAATTTCTTCAGCAGCGCGGCGTCGCCGGCGACAAAGCCGGAACGCAGCCCCGGCACGTTGGAGCGCTTGGACAGGCTGGAGAACATCACCAGCCGTTCGAAGGGGTTGGCCCCATTCGCGCGGCCGAGCTTGTGCGCGGCTTCCAGCGCACCCAGCGGAGCGCGGCCTTCGTCGAAATAGATTTCCGAATAGCACTCGTCCGACGCAATCACGAAGCCGTAGCGGTCCGACAGCGCGAACAGCTGCTTCCAGTCGTCCAGCGACAGCACCGCGCCGGTCGGATTGCCAGGCGTGCAGACGAACAGCAGTTGCACGTTCTGCCACACGTCTTCGCCAATGCGGTCGAACGCCGGGGCAAAGTTGCGCGCCGGGTCGCTGTTGGCGAACACCGGCGTGGCGCCGGCCAGCAGCGCGCCGCCTTCGTAGATCTGGTAGAACGGGTTCGGGCACATCACCAGCGCGCCGGGCCTGGTGCCGTCAACCACGGTCTGGGCAAAGGCGAACAGCGCCTCGCGCGAGCCGGTCACCGGCAGCACTTCGGTCGCGGCATTGACCTTGGGCAGGCCGTAGCGGCGTTCCAGCCAGCCCGCGATGCACTGTCGTAGTGCATCGGAACCGGCCGTTGTGGGATAATTCGCCAGTCCCGAAAGCGACCCGGCCAGCGCTTGCTTGATGAACTCGGGCGTCGGGTGCTTGGGTTCGCCGATGCCGAAGCTGATCGCCGGTTTGTCGGCAGGCGTTACCTGCGAAAAGAGCACCCGCAGTTTCTCGAACGGGTAGGGCTGGAGCAGGTCGAGGCGCGGATTCACGGTTAGCAGTCGGGGCCGGTTAAAACGACGCATTATAGAGGAACGGCGCGGGTTACCGTGCACCGGGGCCGCCCGCGCGGCCGGCCGGGGCACGGATGGCGGGCATCACATCGCAGTGATGCCGCCGGCGCCGTCCGGACTTGCCTGCTCGCTCGTCTTTGAGTCGCCGCAACAAGCCCGGCTCGCCTCAAACAGATTCCTTCATGAACACGAAACTCGTTACGGCGCAGGCTGCGCCGGCCGACCGCCATGCGGTCAAGGCATCACTTTCCATCCTGCTGGGGGCCTCGGTCTGGGGCATCGCCTGGTTTCCGTACCGCGTGCTGGCCGGCTGGGGGCTGGGCGGCATGCACGCCGCCGCGTTGGTCAGCGCGGTCGCCGCGGTGCTGTCGATGCTGGCGTTCCGCCGCCAGCTGGCCGGGCTGCGCCCGCACTGGCTCTTTGTCGCAATCGGGCTGGCGGCGGGGGTGACCAATGCAGGCTTTGTCTGGGGCAGCGTCAACGGCCATGTCATGCGCGTGCTGCTGCTGTTCTACCTGACGCCGGTCTGGACCGCGCTGTTCGCGCGGCTGTTCCTGGGTGAGCGGCTGTCGGCGGCCGGGCTGGGGCTGGTGGCGCTGGCCCTGTTCGGCGCGGGGCTGATGCTGTGGACGCCGGAGGTCGGCGTGCCACTGCCGGGCAACGCCGCGGAATGGTCGGGGCTGGTCGGCGGCATGGGCTTTGCCGTCAACAACGTGCTGTCGCGCCGGGCCGGCCAGCGCTTTCCCGACATGGATGCGCGCGTGCGTACCGTGGTGGTGTTTCTCGGTTGCACCGTGGTCGGCGTGCCGGCGGCACTGCTGCTGGATGGCACCTCGGTGGTGGTCGCGGCGGGCGCGCAGGTCAGCGTCGCCATGCTGGTGCTGGGCCTGGCCGCGGTGCTGGTGGTCAGCAATTCGGTGGTGCAGTACGGCCTGCAGCGGCTGCCGGCCAACCGGGTGTCACTGCTGATGCTGTTCGAGATCGTGATCGCGGCGGTATCGGCGTGGTGGCTGGCGACCGAGGTGCTGAGCTGGAAGGAGGCGGCCGGCGGGCTGTGCATTGTCGCGGCCGGGGCCTTGTCGGGGCTGGTGCACCGGAGCCGGCCGGCGCGTGCTTCGGCAGTGGCTGACGCCGAACTGGCAGCTTGAGCCGTCGCCGTTGGGGCGTGCGTGTCACTTTCGCACGCGTGCTTTCAGGTAGGCGGCGGTCAGCAGCGGCACGTCGAACGGCGGCAGGAACTGCTCGCGCACCGTGGCATCCGGCCCGACCAGGATCAGCGAGCCTGGATAGGCTGCGTTCGGGGCGGGCGGCACGCCTGGTCTGGCGCCGAGATCGTCAATCATTCGTGCCAGCGTCTCCGGGCTGCCGGTGGCACCCATGAAGCGGGCGTCGTACGGGGCAAGGTAGCGCCGCAGTGCCTCCGGTGTATCGCGCCGCGGGTCCAGCGAGACGAACAGCACCTGCGTGGTGGCAAGCTTCTGCGTCGTGCTGATGCGCTGGTACAACCCCGTCAGGGCCGTCAGCGCAGCGCCGCACGGCGCTCCGCAATGGGTGTCGCCCAACAGCACGAGGGTCCAGCGGCCTTGCAGTTGCGCGTGGGTAAAGGAGCGGCCGTTCTGATCGGTAAGGCGGAAATCACCCACCGGCCAGCCGCGCGACGACAGGTCGGTGTGCTGGGTCTCATTGTGCGTGGCCGGCGCAAGGTCCGGCAGCGAGGCCGCGAAGAGGCAGGCGGCCAGGCTGGCCAGCCATCGGTTCATGGTGACACTCCGTGACCGGATCGTAGTGCGGCAGGCTGGCCCGGAGCCGTGGCGCCTGCGTGCTCGGCGGTGCCTGCATTGGCTTCGGCAGTTGCGCTGGCGCGCCACGAGCGCATCGCCACGAGCACGCTGGAACCCGCCATCAGCACCGCCGCGAGCACCGGTTGCAGCAGCCCGGCGGCGGCCAGCGCCAGCGCGATCGCGTTGTAGCCGAAGGCCCAGGCCAGGTTGGCCCGGACCGTGCGGCGCACCTGGTGCGCCTGCTGCAACAGCCACGGCAAGCTGGCCAGGCCGGAGCGCGGCAGCACGACGTCCGCACTTTCGCGCGCCAGGTCGGAGGCATTGCCCACGGCGATGCCGACCGAGGCAGCCGCCAGCACCGGACCGTCGTTGAGGCCATCGCCGACCATGGCGACCGGCCCTGTGCCGGCGGCCCAGTCGCGCAGGGCAAGCACCTTGTCCTGCGGCAGCAGCCTGGCTTGCCACGCAGCGATATGCAGCGTGCCGGCCATGGCCGCCACCGCGTGCGGATTGTCGCCGCTCAGCAGCAGCGTGCGCAGGCCCTGGCGCTGCATCTCGGCGATCACGTCGCCAACATGCGGCATCGGCAGCGTACGCAGCGCGATCAGCCCGCGCGCCTGTCCCTCCCAACCGACCAGTACCAGCGTGCATCCCAGTGGCGCCGTAGCCAGCAGGCCCGGGGGCACGTGCCATCCGAGCGTGCCGAGAAAGGCGGGCGACCCCAGCGCGCACTCCATCCCGTCGAATCGACCGCACAGGCCCTCGCCGGCATTGGCCTCGACTTCGTTTGAGGTTGCGGGCGGCGACGCCGCGGCGCGGGCCATGGCGGCAATTGCGCGCGCTGCCGGATGGTCCGAAGCCTGCGCCAGCGCAGCCGCCACGCGCAGGACTTCGGCATGGCTGGCGCCTTCGGTCTGCATGCCGACCGGGTGCAGCGTGTCCGCCGTCAGCGTGCCGGTCTTGTCGAAGGCAATGCCCTTGAGCCGCGCCAGCCTTTCCAGCACGTCGCCGCCGCGCACGAGAATGCCGCGTTGTGCCGCCAGCCCGATTGCCAACGCATGCGTAAGCGGTGCAGCCAGGCCCAGCGAGCACGGGCACGCCACCACCAGCACGGCCAGTCCGGCCAGCATCGCGGCATCCGCCGCCTGCGCCGGCGCGCCTGCGCGGCTCCCCCAGAACCATGCGCTGGCCGCGGCCAGCGCCAGCACGCCGGGAATGAACACGGCAATGATCCGGTCGACGGTGTCGCCCGCCAGCGATTTGCGCGCCAGCGCTGCACGCACCTGCCGGCCGATCTGCTGCCACCGGGTCTGCGAGCCGGCCGCCGTGGCGCGGACCAGCAGCGGGCGGCTGCCGTTGATGCTGCCGGCGTGCACCAATGCGCCCGGCGGCTTGAACTGCGGCTCGTCCTGCCCGGTCAGGACGGCTTCGTCGCACTCCGAGCGGCCATCGACGACAATGCCGTCGACTGGCACGCGTTCGCCGGGAAGTATCCGCACCATTTCGCCCGGCCGGATGTCGACGACGGCGCGCCAGCCTTCGGTGCCGCCCTCGACCACGCGCGCCTCGGCGCGTTCAGCCGCCAGCATCGGCGCGAGGCGGCGCGCGGTGCGTACGCGCACCTGCGCCTCAAGCAGGCGGCCCAGCGTAAACAGCAGCAGCACCATGGCGGCGGTATCGAAATAGACCAGGCTCGAGCCGAGCAATACCTGCCAGCCTGAGTAGCAGTAGGCGGCGAGCACGCCGATGCAGACCAGGGTATCGGTCGACAGCCGGCCCTGCTGCATGGCCTGCCACGCGCCTTCGGCAAATGGCCGCCCCAGCAGCAATGCCAGTGGCGTCGCCAGCGCCCACAGCAGCCAGTGAACCGGGCCCCGCAGCCACGCTTCGTCGCCGGTAAACGCATCGGCGTAGAGCAGCCAGCTGAACAGCATGACGTTCATCGCGAGAAACCCGCCGACGCCGAGCCGTATCAGCGCGGCAGCGGCCTGCGGTTCCTCGTGCTCGCCATGGTGCACCTGATACGCCAGGCAGCAGCCATAGCAGCAGAACCAGTGCGCTTCGCCGTCCAGTTCGCGCTGCTGGCCCAGCCGTCCGACCGGCAACTGGCAGTGACTGCAGGCGTGTGTGGTTTCGATGGGCATGGATGGCCTGGTTAATGCGGCCTCGCTAATGCAGGTGAGCGCTCATCGGCACCACCCCGCGCGCGAGTGTGATCAGGCCGAGGAGGACGATAAACGCGCCGGCGGCACGCACGCCCTGCATGCGCCAGCCCAGGCGCGCCGCCGGCGCAGGCAGGAAGCTGGCCACGACCGGCTGCGCCGGGATGCCGGCAGGCCGACGCCGCGCGCGCCACCAGAGCCCGAATCCGCCCATTGCCAGCATGGTCGGCAGGGTGCCGAGCCCGAACGCGAGCATGATCTGCAGCCCGCCCAGCGCGGTGCCGCTGGCTGCCGCCTGGGCGGCGAAGGCATAGACCAGCGGGCAGGGGAGGAAGCCGTTCAGTACGCCAAATGCCAGCGGCGCGGCAGGTCCGGGCTGGCGCAGCAAGGTGCGCAGCGATTGCGCCAGCCATTGCGCGCCCACGCCGCCCAGCGCATGGCCGCCTCGGCCAATGAACCCGGCCAGGTTCAGCCCGATCATCAGCATGAGCAGCCCGGAGAAAATGGCCAGTCCGCGCTGCACCATGCTGGCCGTGGTGCTTTCACCAGCGTGGCCGACCAGCAGCATGCCGAGATAGCCGGCCAGCGTGCCAAGGAAGGCATAGCTGGCGATGCGGCCCAGGTTGTAGCCCAGGTGCCGCAGCATGGTAGCAAGGCGTCCGCCGGGCGCGGGGCCCAGGCCACAGGCAAAGCCACCGCACATCCCCACGCAGTGCATGCTGCCGGCCACGCCTGCCAGAAAGACCAGCCACAGGTCGCTCATGGCCTCTCCCGCTACTTGCGTATCGCCAGGTAGGCCACCCAGGCAAAGAAGCCAACCGTCATGATGACGAAGATCCAGAAGGCGATCGCTTCGGCAAGGGTCATGACCGGCTCCGCTATAACAGTTGCAGGCCGAGCACGTTCAGCGCGAGTTCGCCGAACAGGAAGGCCAGGTTCAGCAGGGCCAGCGCCAGCAGCAGTCTCGGTATCATGGTCGGCTCCGATGGTGTGGCGGACGGTCGGCGGGCGGTCGGCGGGCGGTCACTCAGCGCGTCAGGTCCAGCCCTGGCCCGAGCCCGCCCCAGTAGGCGTAGCCGTAGTACAACGCCCAGATGAACAACACCAGGTAGACGACCAGCAGCCATACATTGATGCGGCCATGGCGCGCCTGGATATGGCCGCCGCCGTAGTCTTCGGTCTGCTGGTGATGCGGTGTTTCGGGTCCGGCGGGCGGAGTGTCGGGTTCATCATTCATGGCCGGATGCCTCCGCTTCGTCATCCTTGACTTCGGCCCGGTAGGCCTTGTACTTGATGGCCTCGACGTCTTCGAACAGCCCCGACAGCACGGCCCAGATAAACACGCAGACCGCGCCGAGGCTCATGAAGAAGGCCACCACGAATTGCAGGAAGGTGAGTTCAGCCATGCTCGCTCCTAGCGCTCGTCAGCAAATGCGAAGCCGTGCCGTTTGGCCCACGCCTCGCCGGCATAGGTGCTTGGCTGGCCGGGCTGTCCCGGTTCGCCGGCCGGGGGACGATAGGCGTGGCGCGATTCGTCGGCGCGCAGGTCGGGGTCGTTCAGCGCGGCTTTCTGCTCGGGCGGAATCGGCAGCGGCTGGCCGGTCAGCGGGTCGGTGTAGGCGGACAGCGACAGGACGAAGTAGGCCAGCGCCCAGCGGTCGTCCTCGGACACCGTGTCGCTGAACGACGGCATCGGCGTGCCGGACAGCCCGGTGCTCACGGTGCGGAAGATGTCCTTCACCGATGCCCCGGACTTGAACTGCCCGGTGGTCAGGTTGGCCGGCGGGATCGGGAAGCCGAAATCGTCCTCGAGTCCGGCCGCTTTTTCGCCGTCGCCCTTGCCGGTGCGCCCGTGGCATTCCCAGCATTTGGCGCGGTCCCACGCCTGCTTGCCGCGCAGGATGAGTTCGGCCGAGGGCTTGGGCGGCACGCCGATAAAGATCGGCGCGAGCGGCGGTTCTTCGAGGAAGTAGAAGTAGGGCTTGTCGGGCTTGCTGCGGTCGGCCGCCAGCACGTACTTGATGTACTGGATCACGGCCAGCCGGTCTTTTTCCGGCAGTTCGTGCCAGCTTGGCATCGCGGTGCCGCGCACGCCGCGCGTGATGGTTCGCAGCAGGTCGCCGTCATCCGGCATGGATCCCGACGGCGTAAGGCGGAACTTGAACACCCCCAGCGTGAAATTGCGCGGGCGGTCTTTCTGCATGAACGCGGCGGCCGGTCCGTTGCCGTCGCCCTTGACCCCATGGCAGCCAAGGCAGCGACGCTCATAGACGTTCTTGCCGTGCGCGATCCATTCCTCGGAGCGCGGGATGCTCGTCTGCGAGGCCTCCATCTGCTGCGGTTCAAAGCGGTCGCGCCACTTGCCTCGGTTGGTGCCGAGCTTCTGCAGGTAGGCCACCAGTGCGCGCAGGTCTTCCGTATCGGTGATCAGGATCACGGTCTCGCCGGTGAATTCCTTGTTGGGGGTCAGGATCACGGGGTACTTCCCGCGCTCCGGGACATACAGCAGGCCGGCCTGGTTGGGCGTCAGCGCGATGGTCTCGCTGCTGCCGAAATCGAACAGCTGCCGCGTCGCGGGCGTGTTCTCGATGGTGCGGCGGCCCTGCTGGTCGGTCACCAGCCTTGCGGTGTGCGGCTCGGAAAACAGCGCGGAGAAGCGCGGCATGATCGAGTCGGGCGACAACATGCGCGGATCCCAGAAGTGCGCCAGGTGCCAGGCGTCGCTGAACTTCAGGCCAACGCGCGAGAGATCGGGGCCGATGCGCCGAGTCGAGAACAGGTGCGGCAGGTCGAACGCGTATTCGCCGGCCTGGGAGACCGGGCCCCAGCGGCGGGTTTCACCGGTGACCGGGCGCACGAACTGCGAGTGGCAGTACCAGCAGCCTTCGCGCGTATACACCTCGCGGCCGCGCAGCTGCAGCGGCGTGTAGTCGGTGGCGCGTGCTTCCATCCACTTGAGTTCGCCCAGGTCGGTGCGCACCACCTGGGTAACCTTGTCGGTGCGCGACTGTGGCTCCAGCATCGGCAGTACGCCCTGCACGAAGGCGGCCAGCGAGAGGCAGCCGAACCCCGCGACCAGCGCATAGAAACGCAGGCCATAGCGGCCATCGGGTCGGCGCGGGGTCATGTCGACGCCCCGCGTACGGCGCCCGCGGCGCTGGGTGCCGTGGCGGGCTCGGCCGACAGCACGGTGCGCATCAGGTTATAGACCAGCAGCGACATGCCGATGTCCATCGAGATGCCGGCGGTCGTGCGCACCAGCCAGTAGGGGCGGATGGCCACCAGCGAGTCCAGCCATTCCACGCCCGCCATCAGCATGTAGCCCTGCTGCAGGCCGGCCATGGTCAGGTCCAGTCCCATCAGGCTGATGCCGAAGGTGATCAGCCAGAACGACCAGTTGCCGAGCCGTGGCGACCACAGCGGGCGCGCCACCAGCCGCGGTATCACATAGACCGTGCCGCCGATGGCCCACACCACGAAGGTGCCGAACACCGTCAGGTGCGAATGCGAGATGACGAAATCGCTGAAGTGCGTCGGCTGCTGGATCGCGCGCAGGGCTTCGGTCGAGCCCTGGAAGCACCCCGCCAGGTACATCAGCGAACCCATGATCAGGAATTTGGCGGTCAGGTTCTGGGTGAAGGTGTGCCAGCGGCCCATCATGGTGCCGAAGAAGTTCTGCAATACCGTCCAGACCGGCACGATCAGCAGCATCGAGGTGATGATCGCCAGCGTCTCGGCCCAGTCGGCGATGGGGCTGTACAGATAGTGGTGGATGCCGACGAAGGGATAGAACAGCGCCAGCGACCAGAACCCCACCAGCGACAGCTTGTGGCTGTAGACCGGGTTCTGCACGCTCGCCGGCAGGAAGTAGTAGATCAGCACGTAGCCGGCAGGCGTGATCCACAGCCCCACGATGTAGTGGATGAACAGGCCGTGGAAGGCGGCGCTGTTGATGCCGGTGAAGGTGTACGGCAGGATAAAGCTGCCGAGCACGAGGTTCATCACGGTCCAGACAAAGGCGCCGATCAGGTACCACACCGCCACGTAAAGCTGCGGCTCGCGCCGGTGCGCGATCGTCATCAGGAACTGGACGGTGGTGACCGTTACCACGACGAAGATGATGGCGTCGATCGCAAGCGGGAATTCGCCGGCCTCCAGGCCCTGGTTGTAGCCGAGCATCAGCGATGCCATGCCGGCAACCAGGCCCAGGTTCCACACCCATACCAGCCAGTGTCCCCACCGGCCTTTCCAGACCGGCACGCCGCACAGGCGCGGCAGCAGGTAGTAGCACAGGCCGATGAACAGCGTGGAGAAGGCGCCGAAGATCACGCCATTGACGTGCATCGGCCGCAAGCGGCCGAAGGTCAGGTATTGCGAGGTTCCCAGGTAGTCGGGGAAGTTGAACAGGCTGGAGATGGTCACGCCAATGCTGGGCGTGAACATCAGCCAGAACAGTCCCCAATAGAGCCACTTGAGAATAAGCCCGCGGTCGATCAGCGAATCCAGGTCGGGAAATGCTTCGGATGGGTCCGATGTCGCGCGGGCGGCAGTCATATGCTTCTAGCTCCGTTGGTGTTCACGGCCGGCCCATCGCTCAGTGCCTGCCCGGATCGAGCTTGCTGTTGCGGTTCGAGTAGTAGATATAGGCCTCGAGCGCTTTCATGGCGGGCCCGTTGGGGTCGATCTTCTCGCCTTCATTGGGCTTCTCGATGCACCAGTTGATCATGTCGCGCAGCGTGGCGAACTCGTTCATCTGCTCCTGGAACTTGGGAAATTCATGCGGGTGAGTGTCGGATGCGTACGGGTGGCACATGGCGCAGGCCACGCCGGTGTTCGAGAGCTTGACGTTCAGCTGCTTCTGCGCGCCGGGATCGCCGTGGAACAGCTGGTCACCGACCTTCACCTGTTCCATGAACACGTCTTCAAACGCTTTCAGCTGGTCTGCCGTGTGGGGTTCCTTGTGTGCCATCGGCTGGTCGCTGTCGTAGCCGAGCAGCAGCAACACGGCTACCCCTGCCGTCAGGGCACGGGCGTGCCATATGTCGTTCTTCATCATTCGCTCCTCACGCATTGCTGCGCCGGATCAGGGGTGCTGGCCGGTCTAGATCCGGTCGGCGATGCGCGGGCTGAGGACCTGGTTGCGGTTGTCCTCGGTGCCGGAATCCGCCGGCTGGTCTGCGAAGACCGTCTTGCGCCACATCTTGTATTCGTTTTCCACCCGTCCCTGCGGGGTCATGGTCAGCGTGCTCCAGCCAACGCCGTCGAAGTGATCGCCCGGGTCGGCGCGAATCATCGGCTTGGTCAGAAGCGGCACGCCTTCCGGCGCGTAGGGCCATGGCCACGACGTGGCCAGCATGCCGATCGAGCGCAACTTGCCGATCTCGTTGTAGAGCACCTGGTGCGTATGCCCGTGGACATTGGTGACGTTGGCATAGGGCTTGAGGATTTCATGCGCCTCGCGCCAGTCGCGGATCCAGAAATTCCACGGCGGGTAGTACTCGTACAGCGGCGTATGCGTGAACAGGATGACCGGGCTGCTCTTGGGCCAGTTCGACAGCGTGCTGTTGAGCCAGCGCAATTGCTTTTCACCGATGACGGACCAGGCGCCGCCCAGCGTGCCGTCGAGCGTGGCCATATGTCCCATGCGGTCTTTCGGTGTCATCTTGCGTGCCGTCCAGAAGTCCGGTGCGCCTGCGATCGTGTTCAGGCCGATCACGCGCACGCCCTTGTGGTCGAAGGTCCAGGGCGTGTTGCCGAAGGTCTTGTTCCACGTCGACCCCATGTCGAGGTACCAGTCGTGCTCGCCCGGGATGAAGACCTTGCGGATCTTCACTTCCTTCAGCAGTTCGGCGCCGAGCTGCAGCTCGACGGGGTCGCCCAGCTGCGCCAGGTCGCCGCCGAAGATCATGAAGTCGGCTGGCGGATTCATGGCCTGCACTTCCTTGAAGGCGCGCACCGTCTTTTCCACGAAGCGGGAGTTGAGCTCCCTGGGGTAGAGGTGCGTGTCGGAGACCCAGGCAAAGCGGAAGTTCTGGCCGGTTTGACCGTAGGCCACGTCAAGCGTGTTCAGAAGCGGGAAGAACCCGCATGCGGCGGCACCTGCAACGCCTTTGAGCAGCGCCTGGTGCAGGAAAGTGCGGCGCGTCCATACTGCGGCGCCTTCCGGGCGATCGTCCGAACCGGTCAGGGTCCGGTGCAGCTCGCGTCGTTCGAGTTCGAATGCGTTCATCTGGCGGTCCTCCGCCCCCCGGGGGATGATGAAAAGGCAGCGGCAAAACCGATCGTTCTATTTCTTTTTGAGTTCGATCGAGAGTTTCGCGGTCTGGCCTCCGGTTACCGTGACTGGCGTCTCGGTGTCGCCGGTGTAGTACTGCGTGGCGACCAGGGTGTAACTGCCGGGTGGAACGTCGTCGATGCGGAAACTGCCGTCTTCTGCGGTCAGCGCGTAGTACGGGCTATCGGCGACATAGATGTGGGCCAGCATCCAGCCGTGCGCGTCGCACTCGACCCGGACCAGCCCGGGACGTGGCAGTTCGCGCGTGATCCTGACCCCTTTCTCGGGTAGCGCAAGGTTGAATGCGGTGCGCTGTCCGTAGAAGCCGTGGGTGTTGTGCAGCACCGGATCGGAGCTGGTCACTTCAAGCTTGCCGGGGCGGACCACCTGCACGGCAGGCTTGAAAATGCAGTGTTCCTGGTCGAGCACCGGGACCTTGTCGGGCGCGCCCCAGGCCTTGCCTTTAGGGACTTCCTTCAGGTACACGACCGCATCCTGGACGCCCTTGCCGGCGCCCACGCGGATCTGTGGCTCGTCGCGCGGGCCGCCGCAGACTTCACGGTCCTTGGTGGGGATGATCTTGCGGATGGGGACGGTGCCCTGGAAGGTGACCTTGCCTTCGATCTTGCCGCCGCCGCTGACCGGGGCGACTTCATAGGCGAAGGCGGAAACGCTGAACAGGCTGAGCACTGCCAGTGGCATGCAGCAAGCTTTGCGAAGAAAGAAACACATGATGTTTCCCGCTCCCGAGCGCACCGTGCGCGCTCAACTTCTGAGTCCCCCCGGACAGTTTCAAGGTGCAGCAGGGCACTATTGGTTGTCGCTGAAGCATAGTACGCACGCAGGTCGAAGCAAAGCGCAACTGACATTTTGTGCGATGCGCGTGATGCCGCGGACGCTCGCAGCGGCAATGCGCTTAATGCAGCATCACCCGCAGCACCGCCGCAGGGGAGTGGGTGAATCAGCAACCCACTGTTATTTCGATCGGCGGGGGGCTTCGGGGGCGCTTTCGTGGTGCGCGGTGCCCGGAGCGTTTCCGGGATCACGCCTGGAGCTTGGTATTTACCCTGATTAGCTTCGCACTGACTTCACATGGGAGTCGGCTGAGCGCGTAGGGCGCGGATGCCAAAGTGCTTGCGGAATCGCCTGTAAAGGACGGAAAAGCAAAGGAAAACGGCGGAGGCATATGGCGCCCGGGCAACCTCCAAACGGGCCGGCGAAGGCATCTGCGATGGTATGATTAGCCCCAATTCTCGGGCCCGGGGGGGATTTTGAGGCGCAGGCGGCACGCCGCGCCGGCTCCCGCGCAGCCCGGCTTCTGAACATTGCTATAGCCCCGATACCAGGCTGCGGGCGGTACCGCAACACCGGTACCGGCGGCGGCCGATACCACACGAGAAACCGTGCGACTATCCTCGATCAAGCTGGCGGGCTTCAAGTCATTTGTCGATCCCACCAATTTCCAGGTGCCTGGCCAACTGGTCGGCATCGTCGGTCCGAACGGCTGCGGCAAATCCAACATCATCGACGCAGTGCGCTGGGTGCTGGGCGAGTCACGCGCTTCCGAGCTGCGCGGCGAGTCGATGCAGGACGTGATCTTTAACGGCTCCACAGCGCGCAAGCAGGCCGGACGGGCCAGCGTCGAACTGGTGTTCGACAATGCCGAAGGCCGGGCCGCCGGCCAGTGGAGCCAGTACGCCGAAGTGGCGGTCAAGCGGGTGCTGACCCGCGACGGCACCTCGTCCTACTACATCAACAACCAGCCGGTGCGCCGGCGCGATATCCAGGACATCTTCCTGGGCACGGGCCTGGGCCCGCGCGCCTACGCCATCATCGGGCAGGGCATGATCTCGCGCATCATCGAGGCCAAGCCCGATGACATGCGCATCTTCCTGGAAGAAGCCGCGGGCGTGTCCAAGTACAAGGAGCGCCGCCGCGAGACCGAAAACCGCCTGTCCGACACGCGCGAGAACCTGACCCGTGTCGAAGACATCCTGCGCGAGCTTGGCAGCAACCTGGAAAAGCTCGAAGGCCAGGCCGAAGTCGCGCAGCGCTTCAAGACGCTGCAGTCCGATGGTGAAGAAAAGCAGCACCTGCTGTGGCTGCTGCGCAAGCGCGAGGCACAGGTCGAGCAGGAACGCCACCAGCGCGCCATCGAGCAGGCCCAGATCGACCTGGAAGCGCAGACCGCGCAGCTGCGCCATGTCGAGGCCGAGCTGGAAACCATGCGCGCCGCGCATTACGCCGCATCGGATGGCATGCACGCCGCGCAGGGTGCGCTGTACGAAGCCAATGCCGAGGTCAGCAAGCTCGAGGCCGAGATCCGCTACGTGGTGGAGTCGCGCAATCGCGTGCAGGCCCAGATCGCCGCGCTGACGACGCAGCGCGAGCAGTGGCAGGGCAAGGCCGAGCAGGCTACCGACGAACTCGCGCAGGCCGAGGAAAACCTCGCCGTGGCCGAAGGCCGCACGGTCGAGGCGCAAGAGGCCGTCGCGCACAAGAACGACGAGCTGCCGACGCTGGAAGGCCAGTGGCGCGATGCCCAGCAACTGCTCAACGAGCAGCGCGCCGGCATCATGCAGGCGGAGCAGGCGCTCAAGCTCGAAGCCGCGCAGCAGCGCAGCGCCGACCAGATGCTGCAGCAGCTGGAACAGCGCCGCGAACGTCTGTCCGCGGAGGAAAAGGGCCTGGACCGTCCGGACGAAACCCGGCTGGAACAGGGCCGCGCCGAACTGGCCGAGCAGGAAGCCGTCGTCGAGGAAGCGCAGGCCGTGCTGGCCGACGCCGAAGAGACTGTGCCGCGCCTGGACGAAGAGCGCCGCGCCGCGCAGGCGCGCGTGCATAGCGAAGCTGGCGCGATTGCCTCGCTGGAAGCACGCCTGCATGCGCTGCGCCAGCTGCAGGAGAACGTGCAGACCGACGGCAAGGTGCAGCCCTGGCTGGCCAAGCATGAGCTGGCCGAACTGCCGCGCCTGTGGAAGAAGGTCCATATCGAGCCTGGCTGGGAAAACGCGCTCGAATCCGTGCTGCGCGAAAAGCTGAACGCGCTGGAGGTGTCCAACCTTGACTGGGTCAAGGCCTTCCTGACGGATGCGCCGCCGGCCAAGCTGGCGTTCTACTCGCCGCCGGCTGCGGCCCGTCCGCTGGAAACGCCGGCGGGGCTGCGTCCGCTGATGTCGCTGGTGCAGATCACCGAGCCGGGCATCCGCGCGGTGATGCAGGACTGGCTGGCCGACATCTTCGTCGCCACCGACATGACGCAGGCATTGGCCGCGCGCGGCACACTGCCCGAAGGCGCCTCGTTCGTGGTCGCCGAGGGCCACCTGGTTGGCCGCAACGCGATCCAGATCTACGCCGCCGATTCCGAGCAGGCCGGCATGCTGGCGCGCGAGCAGGAAATCGAAAACCTGCAGAAGCAGGCGCGCGCGCAGGCACTGCTGTCGGACGAAGCCAGGACCCAGGCAGTGCGCGCCGAGGCCGCTTATACCCAGTCCAGCCAGGCGCTGGGTGAAGCCCGCACGCGCGCCGAGCAGGCCACGCGCCGCGTGCATGCGCTGCAGATGGACGTGCTCAAGCTGTCGCAGGCGATGGAGCGTTACTCCGCCCGCAGCGGCCAGATCCGCGAAGAACTGGACGAAATCCACGCGCAGATCGAAGAGCAGCGCGCGATCCGCGCCGAATCCGAAGCCAGCTTCGAACAGCACGATGCCGCGCTGGCCGAGATGCAGGCCTCGCACGAAGACCAGCAGATGGCCTTCGAGGCGCTGGACAGCAAGCTCTCGGGAGCGCGCCACCAGCTGCGCGACTTCGAGCGCGCCGCACAGGAAGCGCTCTTTGCCGAGCGCAACCTGTCGAGCCGCATCGACGAGCTGCGCCGCAATATCCAGGTGGCGGCCGACCAGGCCGAGCGCATTGCCGAGTCGCTGGAAAACGCCCGCGCCGAGCTCGAAACCATCAACGAGCAGACCGCGCATACCGGCCTGCAGGATGCGCTGGAACTGCGCGCCGAGAAAGAAGAAAAGCTCACCGTCGCGCGCACCGAGCTCGATGCGCTGTCGGCGCAACTGCGCCAGTTCGACGAACAGCGCCTCGCCGCCGAGCGCAGCCTGCAGCCGCTGCGCGACCGCATCACCGAACTGCAACTCAAGGAGCAGGCCGCGCGCCTGAACCAGGAGCAGTTCAGCGAGCAACTGACCGAAGCCAAGGTTGACGAAGAAGGGCTGGCGCACAAGCTCACCGGCGACCTGAAGCCGTCGTACCTGCAGGGTGAAGTCACGCGCATCAACAACGCCATCAACGCGCTGGGCCCGGTCAACATGGCCGCGCTCGACGAACTGGCGGCGGCACGCGAGCGCAAGACCTTCCTCGACGCGCAGTCGGCCGACCTGAACGACGCCATCAGCACGCTGGAAGACGCGATCGCCAAGATCGACCAGGAAACCCGTGCGCTGCTGCAGGGCACCTTCGACCAGGTCAACCACCATTTCGGCGAACTGTTCCCGTCGCTGTTCGGCGGCGGCCAGGCGCGCCTGATCATGACCGGCGAGGAAATCCTCGACGCCGGCGTGCAGGTGATGGCACAGCCCCCGGGCAAGAAGAACTCGACTATCCACCTGCTGTCGGGCGGCGAGAAGGCGCTGACCGCGATCGCGCTGGTGTTTGCGATGTTCCAGCTCAACCCGGCACCATTCTGCCTGCTGGACGAGGTGGACGCGCCGCTGGACGACGCCAACACCGAACGCTACGCCAACATGGTGGCGCGCATGTCGAGCAAGACCCAATTCGTTTTCATCTCACATAACAAGATCGCCATGGAAATGGCTCATCAACTCATTGGCGTGACCATGCAGGAGCAGGGCGTTTCGCGGATCGTGGCCGTGGATATGGACGCGGCGGTTTCGATGGCGGAGGCAGCATGAGCAGTAAGCAGGGGCCCCGCGCAGCGGGGCGGCGCACGTTCGCGAATGCTGCGCGCAACCGACACCACAATGCTGTGACCAATATGGGCGCTTTGGAGATTGCAGCATGAAGCTGAACATGGACCTGCAGACCGCGCTGATCGTCGCGGGTTTGGTATTCCTGGCGCTGCTGTTCGGCTACAACCAGTGGCAGATCCGCAAGGCGCGCCGTCCCCGCGAACTGAGCCCGGAGGACGACCTGCCGCCGATGCGCGAACCGGTGGTCGGCCAGGCCACTGCGCCGGAAACCGCGGCGCGGCTGCACGAGACGGCATCGGAGCAAGCTGAGCGGCGCGAGCCGACGCTGGCTTCGGCACACGCGGCAAACACGGCAAGCGCGGCAAACGCAGCACAGCCCGCACCGGCTGCCGCCACGCAGCCCAACCATGTTGCCGCCGCGGCTGCTGCGGCGGCCAGCACCGCCGATGCCGACGAAGCCGTGATGGAAGAAGTCGCGGTTGCCGCCGGCGTGGTACAGGCGGACGCAGGCGCGGAAGCCGAGTTGCCCGAGGCCGAGGCCGAGGCCGAGGCCGCTCCGGCTCCCGCAGCCGCCCCCGCGCCTGCACCGGTCGCCGCCGTTCCGGATGGCCAGCCCGCGCCGGCCGTGGTCGATCCGCTGATCGACTGCATCGTGCCGCTGCACCTGGAGCGCAAGGCGTCTGGCGACCGCATCCTGCCGCTGACCGGTCGGCTGCGCCGCGCCGGCACCAAGCAGGTCCATATCGAGGGCTTGCGCGCCGAAGCCAATGCATGGGAGCCGGTTACGGCCGGCCACCAGTACGAGAACCTGCAGGTCGGGGTGCAACTGGCCAACCGCAGCGGTCCGCTCAATGCGCTGGAGTTCTCCGAGTTCATCACCGCGGTGGAATCGCTCGCTGAAGCGCTCGACGCCTCCGCCGACCTGCCGGACATGAGCGAGACCGTGGCCAATGCGCGCGAGCTCGATGGCTTTGCCGCGGGCAGCGACGTGCAGCTTGGTGTCAACGTGATCTCCGACGGCGCGCCGTGGTCGGCCGCCTACGTGCAGAACGTGGCGACGCAGGACGGGCTGGTGCTGTCCCGCGACGGCACGCGCTTTATCCGCTACCAGGCCAACGCCGAAGGCGTACAGCGCCCGCTGTTCACGCTGCAGTTCGGCGATACCAACTTCCTGCGCGATGACCTGACGGTCAAGTCCGGGCGCCAGATCACGCTGCTGCTCGACGTGCCGCTGGCGGACCAGGGCGCCAAGCCGTTCAAGACGGTATGCGAATATGGCCACACGCTGGCCCAGCGCATGGGCGCGCAGTTGGTCGACGACAATATGCGCCCGCTGACCGAAGCCTCGTTCATCGCCATCTTCACCCAGCTGGATACGCTGTACCAGAAGCTGGAAGCGCGCGGCATGCCCGCCGGCTCGCCGGTCGCATTGCGGCTGTTCAGCGTATAGCCGGAGCCTGCCATGACCGCAAAACCACGCGGCGCGCAGGCAGAAGCCTCCGCGCCCGCCGGCGGCTTGCCGCCCGAAGCCGCAGCCACGCGTGTCGCCTGGCTGCACGATGAGCTCGACCGCCACAGCTACCAGTACTACGTGCTGGACGCGCCTACCATCCCGGATGCCGAGTACGACGCGCTGTTCAGCGAGCTGGTTGCGCTCGAGCTGGAGCATCCCGAGCTGCAGTCGCCGGATTCGCCCACGCAGCGCGTCGGCGGTGAGGCGCTGGCCGCGTTCGACACGGTGCGCCACCGGGTGCCGATGCTGTCGCTGAACAACGGCTTTGAGGACGACGACGTGCTCAACTTCGACCGCCGCTGCGCGCAGGGGCTGGGCCGCACCGCACCCGCGGCGGGCGAGGCCGACCTGTTCAGCGCGGCGGACGCGGTCGAGTACTCCTGCGAGCTGAAGTTCGACGGGCTGGCCATGTCGCTGCGCTATGAAGACGGCCGGCTCGTGCAGGCCGCCACCCGCGGTGACGGCGAAACCGGCGAGGACGTGACCGTCAACGTGCGCACCATCAAGGCGATCCCCCTGAAGCTGCGCGGCCAGGCGCCAGCGGTGCTGGAGGTGCGCGGCGAAGTCTTCATGTATCGCCGCGACTTCGACAAGCTCAACGCACGCCAGGCGGAAGCCGGCGAAAAGACCTTCGTCAATCCGCGCAATGCCGCTGCCGGCAGCCTGCGCCAGCTCGATCCGCGTATTACCGCGAAGCGGCCGCTGTCGTTCTTCGCCTATGGCCTGGGCGAACTGCAGGGCGTGGATCGCCCGGCCACGCACAGCGCCATGCTCGACGGCTTTGATGCGTTGGGACTGCCGGTGTGCAAGGAACGCGCGGTGGTTAAGGGGGCGCAGGGGCTGCTGGATTTCTACTCGGATATCGGCAAGCGCCGCGACGACCTGCCGTACGACATCGACGGCGTGGTCTACAAGGTCAATGCGCTGGCCGAGCAGGAACGGCTGGGCTTTGTCTCGCGCGCGCCGCGCTTTGCGCTGGCGCACAAGTTCCCGGCGCAGGAAATGACCACCATCGTCGAGGATATCGAGGTGCAGGTCGGCCGCACTGGCGCGATCACGCCGGTGGCGCGGCTGCAGCCGGTGTTCGTCGGCGGCGTGACCGTGACCAATGCCACACTGCATAACGAGGACGAGATCCGCCGCAAGGACGTCCATATCGGCGACACCGTGATCGTGCGCCGCGCCGGCGACGTGATCCCGGAGGTGGTGGCGGTGGTGGCCGAGCGCCGGCCGGCGGATGCGCGCGCCTTTGTGATGCCCACCGCTTGCCCGGTGTGCGGTTCGCATATCGAGCGCCTGGAAGACGAGGCGATCGCGCGCTGCACCGGCGGCCTGATCTGCGCGGCGCAGCGCAAGCAGGCGCTGCTGCACTTCGCGCAGCGCCGTGCCATGGATATCGAGGGGCTGGGCGACAAGGTGGTGGAGCAACTGGTCGACCAGGGCATCGTGCGCACGCCGGCGGACCTGTACAAGCTGGGCGTGGCCAAGCTGGCGGCGCTGGAGCGCATGGCCGACAAGTCGGCCACCAACCTCGTCGCGGCGATCGAAAAGTCGCGCGAGACCACCATGAACCGCTTTATCTTCGCGCTCGGCATCCGCCACGTGGGCGAAGCCACTGCCAAGGATCTCGCCAGGCATTTCGGCAAGCTCGACGGACTGATGGCCGCCGACGAAGCCGCTCTGCTGGAGGTCAATGACGTCGGCCCGGTGGTGGCGCAGTCGATCGCGCACTTCCTTGGCGAGCCGCATAACGTCGAGGTCATCGAACAACTTCGCGCCGCAGGGGTACACTGGCCGGAAAGCGAGCCGGTGGCCAGGGCAGCACCGGCGCCGCTGTCGGGCAAGACCTTTGTGCTGACCGGCACGCTGCCGACCATGTCGCGCGAGGACGCCAAGGAATTGCTCGAAGCCGCGGGCGCCAAGGTGGCAGGCTCGGTGTCGAAGAAGACCGACTACGTGGTGGCGGGGGCCGAAGCCGGCAGCAAGCTCGACAAGGCCGAGGCGCTGGGCGTGCCGGTGCTGGACGAGGGCGGCATGCTGGCATTGCTGGCTGAAGCGGGCGCTGCGCCCGCGCAGGAATAAACCGGGGAAACAGCCATGATCCGCGAGATTCTCAAGATGGGCGATCCGCGCCTGCTGCAGGTGGCGCGCAAGGTGGAGCGGTTCAATACGCCGGAGTTGCGCACGCTGATCGAAGACATGTTCGACACCATGGACCACGCCAACGGCGCAGGCCTGGCCGCGCCGCAGATCGGCGTCGACCTGCAAGTGGTGATCTTCGGCTTCGACCGCAATCCGCGCTATCCGGATGCGCCGATGGTGCCCAAGACGGTGCTGATCAACCCCGTGCTGGAGATGCTGTCGGATGAGCAGGAAGACGGCTGGGAAGGGTGCCTGTCGGTACCCGGCCTGCGCGGGGTGGTGCCGCGGCATGTGCGGCTGAAATACAGCGGCCATGACCTGATGGGCAATCGGATCGAGCGGATCGCCGATGGCTTCCATGCGCGCGTGGTGCAGCATGAGTGCGACCACCTGCAGGGGATTCTTTATCCGATGCGGATCAAGGATTTTACAAAGTTCGGGTTTACCGAGATCCTGTTCCCGGATCTGCCGGCCAATAGCGACGATTGAATCAGGCGCTACAGGCGAGACAAAAAAAGCGGCCATTGCGGCCGCTTTTTCCATGGTCAGTCCAGACTCGTCGTCAGAACTTCTCGAACTGTCCCAGGAACCGCCACATGCCCGGCGGCAGGTCGCCCAGCACCACGCGGCCCATGCGCACGCGCTTCAGGCCAACGACTTCCAGCCCCACCTGTTCGCACATCCGGCGGATCTGGCGCTTGCGGCCTTCGCGCAGCACGAAGCGCAGCTGCTCTTCGTTCTGCCAGCTGACCTTGGCCGGCTTGAGCAGCACGCCATCCAGGGACAGGCCATGGCGCAGCAGTTCGAGCTGGTCGGCGGGGAACGCCTCGCTGACATTGCGCTCGACCACGCCTTGCGGGCCATGCCAGACCACCCGTACCAGGTACTCCTTCTCGACGTTCGAGTCCTCGCCGATCAGCGCGCGCGCGACGCGGCCATCCTGCGTCAGCACCAGCAGGCCGGTGGAGTCGATATCGAGGCGGCCGGCCGGCGCCAGGCTCTTGCGCTGCCACGGCGCGAAGCGCTTGCGCGTGGCGTCGCCCTCCCACTGGTTCTCGGCGGTGAACAGCACCGCGGCCGGCTCATAGCCGTCTTCGGCCTGGCCGGATACGTATCCCACCGGCTTATTCAGCAGCACGGTAACGCGCTCGCCCTGTTCGGAGCGCGCTTCCTGCAGGATCTCGATCTCGGCATCCGGGCGGATGCGGCTGCCCAGCTCGGTCACCGGCTTGCCGTCGACCAGCACCCAGCCGCGCGGGATCCATTCATCGGCTTCGCGGCGCGAGCACAGGCCGAGTTCGGACATGCGCTTGGACAGGCGCACCAGGCCGTCGTCATGGGTGGTTTCAGGCGCGGCATCGTCGCGAGCCGGCTTCTGCGGGCGCGGGGCCGGTGCCTGCGGCCGGGGCGTGCCGGCGGCATCGCTGAAGCGGCGCGCCGGCGCGGAGCCTTCGCGGCGGCGGTCGCCGGTGGGGGCAGGGCGCCGCGGACGGTTGTCGTCGTCACCGTAGCGCCGCGGACGGTTGTCGTCGTCACCGGAGCGTCGTGGCGGCCGCGACTCGCTGCCTTCGAAGCGGCGCGGACGATTTTCGTCATCGCCAAAGCGCCGCGGCGGCCGCGATTCATTCCCCTCGAAACGGCGTGGACGCGCTTCGCCGCGATCGTCGCCATAGCGGCGCGGACGGTTGTCGTCATCGCCAAAGCGCCGCGGCGGCCGTGATTCATTGCCTTCGAAGCGGCGCGGGCGAGCTTCGCCGCGATCGTCGCCATAGCGGCGCGGACGATTTTCGTCATCGCCAAAGCGCCGCGGCGGCCGCGACTCATTCCCCTCGAAACGGCGCGGACGTGCTTCGCCGCGATCGTCGCCATAGCGGCGCGGATGGTTGTCGTCGTCGCCAACGCGTCGCGGCGGCCGCGATTCATTGCCTTCGAAGCGGCGCGGACGCGCTTCGCCACGGTCGTCGCCATAGCGGCGCGGACGGTTGTCGTCGTCGCCAAAGCGCCGCGGCGGCCGCGATTCATTGCCCTCGAAACGGCGCGGACGTGCTTCGCCGCGATCGTCGCCATAGCGGCGCGGACGATTTTCGTCGTCGCCGAAGCGTCGCGGCGGCCGCGATTCATTGCCTTCGAAACGGCGCGGACGTGCTTCGCCGCGATCGTCGCCATAGCGGCGCGGACGGCTGTCGTCATCGCCAACGCGCCGCGGCGGCCGCGATTCATTGCCCTCGAAACGGCGCGGGCGCGCTTCGCCGCGGTCGTCGCCATAGCGGCGCGGACGGTTGTCGTCGTCGCCAGAACGTCGAGGCGGCCGTGCTTCGCCTTCGGCACGGCGCGGCCGTGCCTGCCGCTCGCCGTCAGCGGGGCGGGGCGGACGCGGCTTGCGCACGCCGCGGCCGGCATCGCCGCCGGCTTGCGCTTCGCCTGGCGCGCGGCGGCCGGCACTCTTGCCACCGTCGCTCTGCTGCGCACGCTTGATGCCTTCGGTCACGGCCCGCACGCGGTTCCGGTTCAGGTCGGAAACCCGAACCGGACGGTTGCCGGTCTTGCGCGCGGCGGTGCCGGTGTCGCCTGCGGCCTTGATGCCTAGCGTCTTGCGCTTCGGCGAATTGCTGTCGGTCATATCGTTGATGCTGCCCGCCTCAGATCGCGAGGGCGGAGAGCAAGTCCTGTTCAAGCTGAATCTGCAATCGGTTGTCGGCGGCCAGGCGGCTGCCGTCTACCAGGAACACGTCTTCGACGCGTTCGCCCAGGGTGTTGATGCGTGCCGTGTGCACGGACACGCGATGCCGTGCCAGTACGCGGGCGATGGCGTACAGCAGGCCGGTGCGGTCGTTGGCGGACAGCGACAGCAGGTAATACTGGCCGCGCTCATCCGGGCGCAAATCGACGCGCGGCTTGATCGGGAAACTGCGCGACTGGCGCGACAGGCGTCCCTGCGTGGGCTCGGGCAATGCGGCCTGCTGGCGCAGCCTTTCGCACAGCTCGTGCTCCACCAGCGCGATGATGTCGCGGTAGTTGCCGCGATAGTTGCCGTCGCTGGCCATGCCCGGATCGGTGACCTGGAACGTATCCAGCGCGTAGCCGTGGCGGGTGGTGTGGATCTTGGCGTCCTGGATCGAGAACGCCTTGCGCTCGAAATAGCCGCAAATGCGCGCGAACAGGTCGGGCTGGTCCTGCACGTAGACGGCCACCTGCAAACCTTCGCCCGCCGGCGAGATGCGCGCCTTGACCACCGGGTTCGTGCTGTCCACCTTGTCGTACAGGTGGCGCGTGAGCCAGGCGATGTCGCGCGAATCGTGCCGCAGGAAGAACGCCACGTCCAGTTGCGCCCACAGGCGCTTGCCCAGCTCGGGGTCGAAGGCTTTCAGGCGCAGCTCGGAGATGGTCTCTTCCTTGCGCAGCGACCACAACGAATGCGGATCCACGCGCGCGCCGCCGAGCACGCGCAACGTGATGCGGTACAGGTCTTCCAGCAGCTTGCCCTTCCACGCGTTCCAGACCTTGGGGCTGGTGCCGCGGATATCGGCCACGGTCAGCAGGTACAGCGCAGTCAGGTGGCGTTCGCTACCGACCACGCGCGCGAAGGCATGCACCACGTCCGGATCGGTCAGGTCCTGCTTCTGCGCCACGTGGCTCATGGTCAGGTGGTGCTCGACCAGCCAGCAGATCAGGTCGGCATCGTCGCGCGCAATGCCGTGCGCCTTGCAGAAGCGCCGCGCGTCCACGGTGCCGAGCCTGGAGTGGTCGCCGCCGCGGCCCTTGGCGATATCGTGGAACAGCGCCGCCACCCACAGCACCCACGGCTTGTCGAAGCTCGCCATCAGCTGGCTGCAGAACGGGAACTCGTGGGTGTGCTCGAACATGGCGAAGCGGCGCATATTGCGCACCACCATGAGGATGTGCTGGTCCACGGTGTAGACGTGGAACAGGTCGTGCTGCATTTGCCCGACGATGCGGCGGAAGTTGATCAGGTAGCGGCCCAGCACGCTGGTCTGGTTCATCAGCCGCAGCGCATGGGTGATGCCCTGCGGTTCCTGCATGATGGCCAGGAACAGGCGGCGGTTTTCCGGATCGTTGCGCCAGCCCGCGGTCATCACGGTGCGCGCGTTGTACAGCCCGCGCAGCGTGCGCGGCGACAGGCCCTTCACGCCGGGCGTGCGCTGGTACAGCAGGAAGGTTTCCAGGATCGCGTGAGGATCGCGCTCGTAAACGTCGTCGCTGGTGATCTCCAGCATGCCCTGGCGCTCGACGAAGCGTTCGTTGAGCACGCGCGTGACCTGCGACTCGCTGGGGAACAGCATTGCCTCGATGTTCAGCAGCAGCACGATGTTGAGCTGCGTGACCGCCTTGGCCGCCCAGTAGTAGCGCCGCATCAGCTGCTCGCTGGCGCGCTTGTTGGTGGTCTGGCGGTAGCCGAAGGACTCCGCCAGGGCGGTCTGCAGGTCGAACACCAGCACGTCCTGGCGCCGGCCCGCCACCAGGTGCAGGCGCGCGCGGATGGTCTTGAGCAGGCGCTCGTTGCGTGCCAGCTCCTGCGCTTCGCGCTGCGTCAGCAGGCCGCGCTCGAACAGTTCTTTCCAGCTGTCGCCCAGGCCAGCGGCCTTGGTCATCCACAGGATCACCTGCAGGTCGCGCAGGCCGCCCGGGCTTTCCTTGCAGTTGGGCTCGAGCGCGTACGGCGTGTCCTGGTACTTGGCGTGGCGCTGGCGCATTTCCAGCAGCTTGGCCTGGAAAAACGCGGCCGGGTCCAGGTCGGCCTGGTAGCGCGTGCGCATCGACTCGAACAGCTTGCGGCTGCCGGTCACCAGCCGCGCTTCGAGCAGCGAGGTCTGGATGGTGACGTCCTGGCGCGACTCGCGGATGCAATCGTCCACGGTGCGTACCGACGACCCGATCTCCAGGCCCAGGTCCCAGCACAGGCCGATGAAGCGCTCCAGCCGACCGGTGGTGTCCTGGTCGGGCTCGGCGGGCAGCAACAGCAGCACGTCGACGTCCGAATAGGGCAGCAGCTCGCCGCGGCCGTAGCCGCCCACCGCCACCAGCGCCGCGCCCGCAGGCATCTCCAGGCCGCGCCACGCTTCCACCAGCGCGGCGTCGACGGCACGGCGCAGCCGCGTGATCAACGTGCCGACGTTGGCGCTGAGGTTGAAGTCGGCAAACAGCGCCTGCTTATCGGCCTTGAGCTGGTCGCGCACGCGCGCGGCAAGCAGCAGTTCCGGCGTGGTGTCCATGGAGAGGGCGGGATGGTGCGTGGGCACGGCTGGAAAAATAAGGGCGCCGGTCAGGCGCCCTGGCTGGTGTGCGACTTCAGGCCGCGACGGATTCCGTAATGAAGGCTGGCGGCGCCGGGGTGCCGGCCGACACCGTCAGCACCTCAAAGCCTGTCTCGGTGACAAGCACGGTGTGCTCCCACTGCGCCGACAGGCTGCGATCGCGGGTCTTGACCGTCCACTGGTCGGGCATGGTGCGGATATCGCGCTTGCCGGCGTTGATCATCGGTTCCACGGTGAAGATCATCCCGGCCTTGATCTCGGCACCGGTGCCGGCGCGGCCGTAGTGCAGGATCTGCGGGTCTTCGTGGAAGTTCTTGCCGATGCCGTGGCCGCAGTATTCACGCACCACGCTGTAGCCGGCGGCTTCCGCGTGCACCTGGATGGCATGGCCGATATCGCCCAGGCGCGCGCCGTTGCGCACCTGCGAGATGCCCTTCCACATGCATTCGTACGTCACCTGCGCCAGGCGTTTGGCCAGGATCGAGCCTTCGCCGACGATGAACATGCGGCTGGTGTCGCCGTAATAGCCTTCCTTGGTGATGACGGTGATGTCCAGGTTGATCGCGTCGCCGCTCTTGAGCACGCGCTCGCCGGGGATGCCGTGGCAGATCACGTCGTTGACCGAGGTGCAGATCGCGCCGGGGAAGGGCGGGTAACCGGGGGGCGCGTAGTTCAGCGGCGCCGGCACGGTGCCTTGCACGTCGCGCATATAGGCGTGGCACAGGCGGTCCAGCTCGCCTGTGGTGACGCCCGGCTGGACGAAGGGCGTGATGTAGTCGAGGACTTCGGAGGCAAGGCGGCAAGCCACGCGCATCTGGGCGATGTCTTCGGCGGTGTTCAGGTAAATGCTCATGCTGCGTCGCCAAAAGTGATGGCGGGGCCACTGGCCGCGCCGAATTCGAAAGATCAATGTGGGATTATCGCACCATCGGCGCGGGATCGCAGCTTGTGGCGGCGCGGATTTGGGTGGCCCAGCGGACATGCGCGAGGCGTGGAGCCGAACGCCGGTGGGCGACGGGCGGCTTGAGCGCGTCGCACTTTTATTGCTACAATAGCGGGCTCGCCTGGTTGCGGTGCAACATCGCACAGCCAGGTCGACAGTTTGCAGCATCCAGCTGCGACGATGTTTTTTGGAAATCGCTGGCCCGCCTATCCGGGGTGTTCCTTTTCAGGAATGTCGGGGCGGGCTTCAGACCTAACCCTTTGGAGAATCACATGTCCGTTACCATGCGCGAAATGCTGGAAGCCGGTTGCCACTTCGGCCACCAGACCCGCTTCTGGAACCCGAAGATGGCCCCCTTCATCTTCGGCCATCGCAACAAGATCCACATCATCAACCTCGAAAAGACGTTGCCGATGTTCCAGGACGCCATGAAGTACGTGCGTCAGCTGGCAGCCAATCGCGGCACCATCCTTTTCGTGGGCACCAAGCGCCAGTCGCGCGAAATCCTGGCTGAAGAGGCCGGTCGCGCCGGCATGCCTTACGTCGACGCCCGCTGGCTCGGCGGCATGCTGACCAACTTCAAGACGGTCAAGATCTCCATCAAGCGCCTGAAGGACATGGAAGCCGCCAAGGAAGCCGGCGCGCTGGAAACCATGAGCAAGAAGGAAGCGCTGATGTTCGAGCGCGAGATGCTCAAGCTGGAAAAGTCGATCGGCGGCATCAAGGACATGGGCGGCGTGCCTGACGCCATCTTCGTGGTCGACGTCGGCTACCACAAGATTGCCGTGACCGAAGCCAACAAGCTGGGCGTGCCCGTGATCGGCGTGGTTGATACCAACCACTCGCCGGAAGGCATCGACTACGTGATCCCGGGCAACGACGACTCGAGCAAGGCCGTGGCCCTGTACGTGCGCGGCGTGGCTGACGCGATCCTGGAAGGCCGTGCCAACGCGGTGCAGGAAGTCGTTGAAGCCGCCCGCGGCGACGACGAATTCGTCGAAGTGCAGGAAGGCTGATAGCCTCCGGCCCGCTGCCTGAAAGGAACCCGATAGCGCGCACGTCAACACACGACAGGCAAGCATCGCTTGCCGCCCGGCACGCCGGGCAGCGCGCAGGGCGCAAGCCGGGGTACGTCGGCAGCAGGGCAAAAAAGGGGGCACTTCTGGCGCCCCCTTTTTTCGAATTTGAATTGTTGTCATCCGCCGCAGGCAGTATCTGCCGCGGGTGCGCTGTAGACCCACCGACCGGGTGCCGCGGGCAGACTGCCGGGGCCCGGCGCGAACCATTCAAGGAGTGACAAATGGCGGCAATTACCGCAAGCATGGTTGCAGAACTGCGCGCGAAGACCGACGCGCCGATGATGGAATGCAAGAAGGCCCTGACCGAGGCCGACGGCGACCTGAACAAGGCCGAAGAACTGCTGCGCGTCAAGCTGGGCAACAAGGCCAGCAAGGCCGCATCGCGCGTGACCGCCGAAGGCGTGGTCGCTTCGTTCATCGACGGCACCACCGGCGTGCTGGTCGAACTGAACTGCGAGACCGATTTCGTCTCCAAGAACGACGACTTCCTGGCTTTCTCGGCCAAGGTTGCCGAACTGATCGCCAAGCAGAACCCGGCCGACGTGGCAGCCCTGTCGGCGCTGGAAATCGACGGCGTGAGCGTTGAAGCCACCCGCACGGCCCTGATCGGCAAGATCGGCGAGAACCTGACGGTCCGCCGCTTTGTCCGTTACGCCAACGGCGGCAAGCTGGTTTCGTACCTGCACGGCACCCGTATCGGCGTGATGGTCGAGTTCGACGGCGACGAAGCCGCCGCCAAGGACGTGGCCATGCACGTGGCCGCCATGAAGCCGGTGTCGCTGTCGGCCGAGCAGGTCCCTGCAGACCTGATCGCCAAGGAGCGCAGCATCGCCGAGCAGAAGGCTGCCGAGTCGGGCAAGCCGGCCGAAATCGTCGCCAAGATGGTCGAGGGTTCGGTGCAGAAGTACCTGAAGGAAGTGTCGCTGTTCAACCAGCCGTTCGTGAAGAACGACAAGCAGACTGTCGAGCAGATGCTCAAGGCTGCCAACACGACCGTGAAGGGCTTCACCCTGTACGTCGTGGGCGAAGGCATCGAGAAGAAGCAGGACGACTTCGCCGCTGAAGTGGCCGCCCAGGTGGCCGCTGCCCAGAAGGGCTGATGTCCGGGGCGTGCCGGCCGGCCCTTGTGGGCGGGTCCGGGCGCCTATAATGCCGCAGGGGCGCCGCAAGGTGCCCCTCTGCATAAGTAGTGCAGTGAGGCGTATTGCACGTTGCACTGCAGCAGTCAGTTTTCGCGGTCGTCTTCCCGTCGCCTGCCAGCAGGGTGGGGCGACCCCGAAAACCGGCTTTCTTCCTCCGGTGGCGCGCCGATCCGAGCCGCCGGTGTCAAAAAATCAATCGTCTCATTTGTGTTGAGTCCCAAACGAGCGACTTGCTCCTGTCCGAGGGTGAACATGCCAGCCTACAAGCGCGTCCTTCTGAAACTGTCCGGTGAAGCCCTGATGGGCGACGATGCCTTTGGCATCAACCGCTCCACCATCGAGGCGATGGTGAACGACATTGCCGAGATCGTGAAACTCGGCGTCCAGGTCGCGGTGGTCATCGGCGGCGGCAATATCTTCCGCGGCGTCGCGGGCGGTGCGGCCGGCATGGACCGCGCCACGGCCGACTACATGGGCATGCTGGCCACCATGATGAACGCGCTGGCGCTGCAGGATGCGATGCGCCACGCCAATATCGAAGGCCGCGTGCAATCGGCGCTGCGCATGGACCAGGTGGTCGAGCCGTATATCCGCCCGCGCGCGATCCGCCAGCTGGAAGAGGGCAAGGTGGTGATCTTCGCCGCCGGCACCGGCAACCCGTTCTTCACCACCGACACCGCCGCCGCGCTGCGCGGCTCGGAAATCGGTGCCGAGGTCGTGCTCAAGGCGACCAAGGTGGACGGCGTCTACACTGCCGACCCCAAGAAAGACCCGAGCGCCACGCGCTACACCACCATCAGCTTCGACGAGGCCATCTCGAAGAACCTGCAGGTGATGGACGCCACCGCCTTCGCCCTGTGCCGAGACCAGAAGCTGCCGATCCGGGTGTTCTCGATCGTCAAGCCGGGCGCGCTCAAGCGCGTGATCCTGGGCGAAGACGAGGGCACCCTGGTCCACGTCTGAGGCAGGCGCCCCCGGATACCGCGCCGTGGCGCTGGTGTCTGGCCGGGCAAAGAGTAGAATGATTCATTTTCGATCCCGCCTGGCGGGATCATGGTTGGCTGATTTCCGGAGGTTAACATGAGCGTCGCCGACACAAAGAAGAGCGTCGAGCAGAAAATGCAGAAGTCGATCGAAGCCTTCAAGGCCGATCTGGCGAAGATCCGCACTGGCCGTGCCCACACCGGCCTGCTCGACCACGTTCAGGTGGATTACTACGGCTCGATGGTGCCGATCAGCCAGGTTGCCAGCGTCGGCCTGGCCGATGCTCGCACCATCACGGTGCAGCCGTGGGAAAAGAAGATGGTTGGCACGGTCGAGAAGGCCATTCGCGACTGCGACCTGGGCCTGAACCCGGCCACCATGGGCGACGTGATCCGCGTGCCGATGCCCGCGCTGACCGAAGAGCGCCGCAAGGAGCTGACCAAGGTCGTCAAGAGCGAGGCCGAAGGCGCCAAGGTGGCGGTGCGCAACCTGCGCCGCGATGCCAACGAGCAGTTCAAGAAGCTGGTCAAGGACAAGACCATCTCCGAGGACGACGATCGCCGCGGCCAGGAAGACGTGCAGAAGCTGACCGACAAGTACGTGGCCGAGATCGACAAGATGGTCGCCGAAAAAGAGAAGGAGATCATGACGGTCTGACGCCGTCCCGGCAATTGCCGGGACAGTCAGCGACCGTCTGCCATCATGCAGCACATCAGTTCAACGCTCGACGTACCCGATACCTCTTACGTGCCCCGTCACGTTGCCATCATCATGGACGGCAACGGCCGCTGGGCGACCCAGCGGCACCTGCCGCGCGTTGCCGGGCACTCCCGGGGACTGGACGCCGTGCGCGCGGTGGTGGAAGCCAGCGCCGCGCGGGGCGTGCAGTACCTGACGCTGTTCGCATTCAGTTCAGAGAACTGGCGGCGTCCGGCGGACGAGGTGTCGTTCCTGATGCGGCTGTTCATGATGTCGCTGCGGCGCGAAGTGGTGAAGATGCACGCCAACAACATCCGCCTGCGGGTGGTTGGCGACCTGGCTCGCTTCAGCCCGCGCATCCAGAAGCTGATCAAGGATGCCGAGGCGCGTACCGCCGGCAATACTGGCCTGACCGTGACCATCGCCGCCAACTACGGCGGCCGCTGGGACCTGCTGCAGGCCATGCGCAAGATGCTGGCGCGCTCGCCGATGCTCGATCCGGAGTCGATCGACGAATCCATGCTGGCGCCGCACCTGGCCATGGCCTATGCGCCGGAGCCCGACCTGTTTATCCGCACCGGCGGCGAACAGCGCATCAGCAATTTCCTGTTGTGGCAGCTCGCGTATTCCGAGCTGTATTTCACCGACGTGTACTGGCCGGATTTTGACGCCGCCCAACTGGACAAGGCCTTTGCTTCGTACCGCCAGCGCGAACGCCGTTTCGGCCGCACCAGCGCGCAACTGGTTGCGCCGGGACTATCTGGCACGGCCTGACACGGCCTGAGCACACTGGCCTTCCAGGCTACTCCAACAACTTCCACGGGATCGCAGCGCATGCTCCTCACCCGCGTCATCACCGCCCTGTGCCTGCTGCTGCTGATCCTTCCGATCCTGTTCCTGGCGCCACCGGCCGGCCTGGCGGGTCTGCTCGGCGTGATCGTGCTGCTGGCGGGCTGGGAATTCGGTCGCCTGATCGGGCTGCGCGGGCCCTGGCCGTACGTCTATGCGCTGGCCTGCCTGATCGCCACCATCACCTGGCATGACATGCCGCTGCGGCACGCCACCACCTGGCTGCTGGAAGCGGCGGTGGTGTGCTGGGGCGTGGCGCTGGTGCTGCTGGCGCGCGGTGTGCGCACCGCGACGCCGGGCTTTGCCGTGCTGGGGGCCGTCCTGGGCCTGGTCATGCTGCCCGCGTTTGCCCATGCCACCATGATCCTGCGCGGCGCCGGCATTGGCGTGCTGCTGACCGCGGCGGTGCTGGTGTGGGCGGCCGATATCGGCGCTTATTTCACCGGCAAGGCCATTGGCCGGCGCAAGCTGGCACCGTCCATCAGCCCGGGCAAGTCCTGGGAAGGCGCCATTGGCGGCTGGCTGCTGGCGCTTGTCATCGCCCTGGTGCTGGCTGCCACCCATGCCTTCGCGCCCACCTGGTTCTCGGTGCTGGGCGATCGCGGTGGCCTGGGCTATGTGGCCGGGCTGACCACGCTGCTGGTGGCGGCGAGTGTGGTGGGCGACCTGTTCGAGTCGCTGCTCAAGCGCCAGGTCGGCATGAAGGACAGCAGCCGGCTGCTGCCAGGCCATGGCGGCGTGCTGGACCGGATCGATGCCTTGCTGCCGGTGTTCCCGCTGGCGGCCCTGATGCTGATTTTTCTCTGAAGCCTTCTCTGAATCGGTCTGATATGCAGCGCATTACCATCCTGGGCGCCACCGGCTCGATCGGCGAAAGCACGCTTGACGTCGTCCGCCGCCATCCTGACCGCTACACCGTGCATGCGCTGACGGCGCACCGGCAAGTGCGCAAGCTGGCCGATCAATGCATGGCATTCCGCCCGGCTCGCGCCGTGGTGGGCAGCGCCGAGGCGGCGGGAGAACTGCAGACGCTGCTGCGCGATGCCGGCGTCGATACCGAAGTCAGCTACGGCGAGGCCGAGCTTGAATCGGTCGCCGCCGATGCGCAGACTGACGCCGTGATGGCCGCGATCGTCGGCGCCGCCGGCCTGCGCCCGACGCTGGCCGCTGCCTGTGCCGGCAAGCGCGTGCTGCTGGCCAACAAGGAAGCGCTGGTGATGTCTGGCCGCATCTTCATGGACGCGGTGCGCGAGCATGGCGCCACGCTGCTGCCGATCGACAGCGAGCATAACGCCATCTTCCAGTGCCTGCCGGCCGACGATCCGCGCTATGGCCGCGGCGTGGCCAGGGTGCTGCTGACCGCGTCGGGCGGGCCGTTCCGCACGCGCGATCCCGACACGCTGCACGACATTTCTCCCGATGAGGCCTGCGCCCACCCGAACTGGGTCATGGGCCGCAAGATCTCGGTCGACTCTGCCACCATGATGAACAAGGGCCTCGAAGTAATCGAGGCGCACTGGCTGTTCGGCGCGCCGGCCGAGCGCATCGAGGTGCTGATCCACCCGCAGAGCATCGTACATTCGATGGTGGCCTACCATGACGGCTCGGTGCTGGCGCAGTTGGGCAATCCGGACATGCGCACGCCGATCGCCTACGGCCTGGCCTATCCCGAGCGCATCGATGCCGGCGTGTCGCCGCTCGACCTGACGCTGGCAGGCGGGCTGCATTTCGAGAAGCCGGACCTGCAGCGCTTCCCGTGCCTGGGTCTCGCCTTCGACGCCCTGGGCGCCGGTGGGGTGGCGCCGACCGTGCTCAATGCGGCAAACGAGGTGGCGGTCGAAGCATTCCTGAGCGGAAAAGTGCGCTTCACTGACATCGCGCGGTTGGTGGCCCAAGTGCTCCAGGCGGCACCGGCCGGCCCGGCGGACACGCTCGACGCCATCCTTGATGCCGACCGCGTGGCGCGCGACGCAGCGCGCGCGGCCGTTGCCGGACTGGCGCTGCGCCGCTGATCCGACGGGCCGGCCAGCCGCATCTGCGACAATAGCGGCTGCGGCGGCCCCGGACATGCCGGAACACCCGGATCCGGCGCGCCAGTCCAGCCACTGTTACTGACGTCCCAACGCCATGCAAACCGTACTCGCTTTCATCGTTGCCCTGTGCGTGCTCATCTACGTGCACGAGATGGGGCATTACCTCGCCGCGCGCGCCTGCGGCGTGAAGGTGTTGCGCTTTTCGATCGGTTTCGGGCGGCCGCTGCTGCGCTGGATCTCGAAGAGCCGCGACCGCACCGAATGGACGGTGGCGGCCATCCCGCTGGGCGGCTACGTCAAGATGCTGGACGAGCGTGAGGTCGATCCCGAGCGTGACACCCCGATCGATCCGGCCGACCTGCCGCGCGCGTTCAACCGCCAGCCGGTCGGCAAGCGCTTCATCATTGTCGCGGCAGGGCCGATGGCCAATTTCCTGCTGGCGATCGTGCTGTACTTCGCGCTGTTCACCGGCGGCATGCGCGAACCCGCCCCCATCGTCGCCGCACCGGCGGCCGGTACCATGGCGCAACAGGCCGGCGTGCGCGAAGGCGACCGGGTGCTGTCGCTGACCGCCAACGGCCATACCGAAGCGGTGCGTTCCTGGAACGACCTGCGCATGGCGGTCTTCGCCGAGGGCTTCGGCGATACACGTGCCGTGCTGCGCGTGCGCGCCGCCGACGGCGCCGAGCGGGACGTCACGCTGGCGCGCCTGCCCAATACCGGCGGCAACCCGGAGCAGGATCCGCTCAGCACGCTCGGCCTGCATCTGAAGGGCGGGCCGGTCACCATCACCGAGGTATTGGCAGATTCGGCCGCCGAGCGTGCCGGGCTGAAGAAGGGCGACCGCGTCGTTGCCTGGCAGGGCACCCCGCTGACCCAGGCCAGCGCGCTGATCAAGGCGGTGCGCAGCCAGCCCGGGCAGACCGTGACGCTCGGCATCGAGCGCGACGGCAAGCGCCTGGACGTGCCGGTGACACTGGATGCTGCCGCCCCGCGCGACGGCGAAAAAGACGCCAGCGGCGCGCCGGCCCCGCCGGCGGGCAAACTGGGCGCGGCCCTCAGCCAGGCCGTAGAGATGGAGACGGTGCGCTACCGTCCGGACGAGGCGCTGACCCGCGCCTTCGGCCAGGTGTGGGACACCAGCGCGCTGTCGCTGAAGCTGCTCGGCAAGATGCTGGTGGGGCAGGCGTCGCTGCAGAACCTGAGCGGTCCGCTGACCGTGGCCGACTACGCCGGGCGTGCCGCAAACCTCGGCCTGCAGGCCTTTGTCAGCTTCCTGGCGCTGGTCAGCGTTAGCCTCGGTGTACTGAATTTGTTACCTATTCCGGTTCTGGATGGGGGGCATTTGCTGTATTATTGCGTGGAATTTTTGACTGGCCGGCCCGTCCCAGACCACTGGCAGGCAATGCTGCAAAAGGTTGGCATCGCCTGCATCTTGCTCCTGACCTCGCTCGCTTTGTTCAATGACGTCAGCCGAATGTTTCTGGCGAACGGCTAGAAACGCATGTCGGCAAGGGGGCGGTCGTGTCGTCGGACACCGTCGCCAGGGGGCGCCATTGCCATGCGCGGTCCCACGAGGCATGGAAAATCCTGGATGGAATCAAAGAGGGGATCAACATTGATCAGACATAAGCGCATTTCGCTAGGCTTGCTGGCGAGTGCCGTTATTGCAGCCTGGAGCCCGGCGGGCTGGGCTGCCGATCCGTTCGTCGTCAGGGACATCCGCGTTGAGGGCCTGCAACGCGTCGAGCCGGGTACGGTGTTTGGCTACCTCCCCGTGCGCGTCGGAGAAACCTTTACCGACGACAAGGGCGCCGATGCGATCCGTGCCCTCTACAATACCGGCTTCTTCAAGGACGTGCAGATCCGCGCCGAAGATGGCGTGCTGGTCGTGCAGGTGGAAGAACGCCCGGCGATCTCGCAGCTGGAATTCGTCGGCATCAAGGAATTCGACAAGGACACGCTGCGCCGTTCGCTGCGCGCGGTCGGTGTCGCCGAAGCCCGCTACTACGACAAGGCGCTGATCGACAAGGCGGAGCAGGAGCTCAAGCGCCAGTACGTCGCGCGCGGCTACTATGCTGCCGACGTACAGACCACGGTCACGCCGGTGGACCGCAACCGCGTCTCGGTCGTGTTCAACGTCGAGGAAGGCCCGGTCGCCAAGATCCGCCAGATCAATATCGTCGGCAACAAGGCGTTCAAGGAAGGCACGCTGCGCGACGAAATGCAGCTGTCTACGCCGAACTGGCTGTCGTGGTACACCAAGAATGACCTGTACTCGAAGCAGAAGCTGACGGCCGACCTGGAGGCGCTGCGTTCCTACTACCTGAACCGCGGCTACCTCGAGTTCGCGATCGAATCGACCCAGGTGTCGATCACGCCGGACAAGAAGGACATCTTCCTGACCCTGAACATCAAGGAAGGCGAGCAGTACAAGGTGTCGGACATCCGCCTGGCCGGCGAACTGCTGGGCAAGCAGGAGGAAATGGAAAAGCTGCTGCAGCTGAAGAAGGGCGACATCTTCTCGTCCGAAAAGCTGACCGCCAGCACCAAGGCCATTACCGACCTGCTGGGCACCTATGGCTACGCCTTCACCACGATCAACCCGCAGCCGAACATCGACCAGGAAAAGCGTGAAGTCGCGCTGACGCTGATGGTCGACCCGGGACGGCGCGTCTACGTGCGCCGCGTCAACGTGGTGGGCAACAGCAAGACCCGCGACGAAGTGGTGCGCCGCGAGATGCGCCAGATGGAAAGCTCGTGGTTCGACAGCGAGAAGCTGCAGCAGTCGCAGGCGCGTATCAACCGGACCGGCTACTTCACCGACACCAACATCACCACCGAGGACGTGGCCGGCGCGCCCGACCAGGTCGATGTGAATGTCAACGTGACCGAGAAGCCGACCGGCCAGATCAGCCTGGGCGTGGGCTTCTCGTCCACCGACAAGCTGGTGCTGCAGGCCGGCCTGCGCCAGGACAACGTGTTCGGTTCCGGTACCAGCCTGGGCGTGGACGTGAACACCGCCAAGTCGTTCCGTACCATCGCGCTGACGCAGTACGACCCGTACTTCACGGTGGATGGCATCAGCCGCTCGACCGATATCTACTACCGTACCTCGCGTCCCCTGTACTACACGGGCGACCAGGACTACAAGATCGTGTCCGCCGGCGGCGGCTTCAAGTTCGGCGTGCCGTTCTCGGAAGTCGATACCGTGTTCTTCGGCATCGGCTACGAGCGCACCCAGGTCTATACCTCGGTCAACACGCCGAGCCAGTACACGCAGTGGCTGAACGCGATCGGCAAGAACAGCGGCGACGGGATCAACAACTTCCCGTTCACGATCGGCTGGGCACGTGACCGCCGCGACAGCGCGCTGGTCCCGACCAAGGGCCCGTACACCCAGGCCAACCTGGAAGTCGGCCTGCCGGGCGGCGATACGCAGTACTACCGCGCCAGCGTGCAGCAGCAGTACTTCTACCCGATCTCGAAATCGTTCACGCTGGCGCTGAACGGTGAAGTCGCCTACGGCCACGGCTACGGCAACACGCCGTTCCCGGTGTTCAAGTACTTCTACGCCGGTGGTATCGGCTCGGTGCGCGGCTACCAGACGAGCACGCTGGGTCCGAAGGACCAGAACGGCAACCCGGTGGGCGGTGCCTCCAAGATGATCGGTAACGTGGAATTCATCTTCCCGCTGCCGGGCTCGGGCGTCGACCGCACGCTGCGCCTGTTCACGTTCTTCGATTTCGGTAACGTCTACCAGGAAGGCGCACCGATTTCGTTCAGCGATCTCAAGTACTCGACCGGCTTCGGCATGTCGTGGCTGTCGCCGATCGGCCCGCTGAAGATCAGCATGGGCTTCCCGCTCAACCGGGAGGAAACCGACAAGGTCCAGCGCTTCCAGTTCCAGATCGGGACGGCATTCTGATTCTGTAAAAGGATCTGTTTTCATGATGACAACATCCAAACTGGTCAAATCCCTGGGCGCCGCTGCATTCGCCACCGCCGCGCTCTGCGCCGCGATGCCGGCAATGGCCCAGGAGGCACGCATTGCCGCCGTCAATTCCGAGCGCATCCTGCGCGATTCGCAGCCGGCCAAGCTGGCCCAGGTGAAGCTGGAGCAGGAATTCTCCAAGCGCGACCGCGAGCTGCAGGACATGGCCCAGAAGATCAAGGGCATGGCCGACAAGCTCGACAAGGACACCGCCGTGCTGGCCGATTCCGACCGCCAGCGCCGCCAGCGCGAGGTGGCCGACCTCGATCGCGAGTTCCAGCGCAAGCAGCGCGAGTTCCGCGAAGACCTGAACCAGCGTCGCAATGAAGAACTGGCGCAGGTGCTCGAGCGCGCCAACCGCGTGATCCGCCAGCTGGCGGAGCAGCGCAAGTACGACCTCATCGTGCAGGAAGCGGTGTACGTCAACCCGCGCATCGATATCACCGATGAGGTGATGAAGGCGCTGAACAGCGGCAGCAAGTAAGCCGCCGCTGTTCTTTCGTACCGTTTTTTTCAGGAAGTACTGCCATGAAGACACCCACACTGGGTCAGCTCGCCACCGAGAACGGCGCGCAGGTTGTGGGTGATCCCGACCTGGCGATCGTTGGCCTGGCTCCTCTCGACCAGGCTGCGGCAGGCGAACTCTCGTTCCTGTCCAATCCGCTCTACCTGCAGCAGGCGCTGGATTCAAAGGCCGGCGCCGTGATCGTGTCGACGGCCGACCTCGAGCGTATTCGCGCCGAGGGCCGTGCCGACGGCCGCAACTGGCTGGTCGCGCGCAATCCCTACGTCTGCTTTGCCCGCGTGGCGCAGCGCTTCGACCGCGAGGCCAATGCCGACCCCCGCGTCGGCATCGATCCGCGCGCCAGCGTGTCGCCCGACGCGGTCGTGCCGGCGTCGTGCTACATCGGCCCGAACGTGGTCATCGAGCGCGGCGCACGTCTGGGTGAGCGCGTCCGCATCCTGGCCAACGGCTACGTCGGTGCCGGCGCGGAGATCGGCGACGATTCGCTGCTGTACGCCAACGTCTCGGTCTACCATCAATGCGTGGTCGGCGCGCGCGCCATCCTGCACAGCGGCGTGGTGATCGGCGCAGATGGCTTCGGTTTCGCGCCCGATATCAGCGCCACCGGGGTCGAATACGTAAAGATCCCGCAAACTGGACGCGCGGTGCTGGGCAATGACGTCGAGGTTGGCGCCAATACGGCGATCGACCGCGGCGCCATGGCCGACACCGTGGTCGAGGACGGCTGCAAGATCGACAACCAGGTCCAGATTGCGCACAACGTGCGGGTCGGGGCCCATACGGTCATAGCCGGCTGCGCCGCGGTATCGGGCAGCACGCGCATCGGCCGTTTCTGCGTGATCGGGGGCGCGGCCAATTTTGCCGGCCACCTGACCATTGCCGACCGGACCACAGTGTCAGGCGGTACTTCGATCACCAAATCCATTACCAAGCCCGGGGGCCATTTCACCAGCGTCTTCCCGTTCCTGCCGCACGGCGAATGGGAGCGCAACGCAGCCATCGTGCGCGGCCTGAGCAAGCTGCGCGAACGGGTGGTGGCGCTGGAACGTCGCCTGCGCGGACAATCCGCCGGCTCCCAAACCTCACAAGACTAAGAGAAATCATCATGACCGCAGCCGACATTGACATTCGGAAGATCCTCAAGCTGCTGCCGCACCGCTACCCGATCCTGCTGGTCGACCGCGTGCTGGAGTTCGAACCGCAGAAGCGGATCAAGACGCTGAAGAACGTCACCATCAACGAGCCGTACTTCCAGGGCCATTTCCCGGACCAGCCGGTGATGCCGGGTGTGATGATCCTGGAGGCGCTCGCGCAGTCGGCCGGCCTGCTGACCTTCGGCGCCGACATGGAGCGCAAGGAAGGCTCGCTGTACTACTTCGTCGGCATCGACGGGGCCCGCTTCAAGCAGGTGGTGTATCCCGGCGACCAACTGCACATGAATGTGACGGTCGAGCGCTACATCCGCGGCATCTGGAAATTCAAGGCCTTCGCCACCGTGGACGACAAGGTCGCCTGCGAGGCGGAGCTGATGTGCACCGTGAAGCAGGCTGAGTGAGGCCGGCCGCCGCGTGCCGTCCGGCCGCGCGGCACCGACGGGAACCTTTGCCCTGCGCACGGGCCCCATTCTTCACCAGACACAGACAGGACAGGACGTATGACGCAAATCCACCCCACCGCCCTGGTTGACCCGAAGGCCGAACTGGCATCCGACGTGACCGTCGGCCCGTTCTCCATCGTCGGCCCCAACGTGCGGATCGGCAGCGGTACCCGGATCGGCTCGCATACGACGGTCGAGGGCCATACCACGATCGGCGAGGGCAACAATATCGGCCCCTATGCGTCGGTCGGCGGCGTGCCCCAGGACATGAAGTACCGCAACGAGCCGACCCGGCTCGATATCGGCGACCGCAACACCATCCGCGAATTCACCACGATCCACACAGGCACGGTGCAGGACCGCGGCGTGACCAGCATCGGCAGCGACAACTGGATCATGGCCTACGTGCATATCGCGCATGACTGCTCGGTCGGCAACCACACCGTGTTCTCCAGCAACGCGCAGATCGCCGGCCACGTCGACGTGGGCGACTGGGCCATCCTGGGTGGCATGAGCGGCGTGCACCAGTTCGTGCGTATCGGCGCCCACGCGATGCTGGGCGGCGCTTCGGCACTGGTGCAGGACGTGCCGCCATTCGTGATCGCCGCCAGCGACAAGGGCGGCAACAAGGCGACGCCGCACGGCGTCAACGTCGAGGGACTGCGCCGCCGCGGCTTCGACGCTGGCCAGATCGCCGCGCTGCGCCAGGCCTACAAGCTGCTCTACAAGTCCGACCTCAGCTTTGACGAGGCCCGCACCGAGATCGCCGCCTTGCTGGCCCAGTCAGATGCCGGCACCGCGGCGCCGCTGCAGGCGTTCGCCGACTTCCTTGCCGCCACCCAGCGCGGCATCGTGCGCTGAGACCGGTCCGCACATGGTCGACGCCGCGATTCGGGGTGGCTTGCCCACGGGCAACGGTTCTGCCGCCGCCAGGCGCGGCACCATCGCCATGGTGGCCGGGGAGGCCTCCGGCGACCTGCTGGCATCGTTGATGATGGGCGGGCTGCAGGCCCGCCTGGGTGATTCCGTGGACTTCGCCGGCATCGGCGGCAGGCGCATGATGGCGCAGGGCTTTGTCTCGCGCTGGCCGATGGAAACGCTGTCGGTCAATGGCTATGTCGAGGTGCTGGGCTCGCTGCGCGAGATCCTGCGCACCCGGCGCGAGGTGCGCGACTGGCTGCTGGCCGAGCCGCCGCAGTGCTTTATCGGGGTCGATGCCCCGGATTTCAATTTCGGCCTGGAAGTGCCGCTGCGCCGCGCCGGCATCCCGGTGGTGCATTTCGTCAGCCCGTCGATCTGGGCCTGGCGTGGCGGGCGCATCCGCACCATCGCGCGCGCGGTGGACCACATCCTGTGCCTGTTCCCGTTCGAGCCCGAGATCTACGCCAAGGCCGGCATTCCCGCCACTTACGTAGGACACCCGCTGGCCGACGTGATCCCGATGGTGCCTGACGTCGCCGGTGCGCGCGCCGAACTGGGGCTGCCTGCCGGCCACCGCGTGGTCGCGGTGCTGCCTGGCAGCCGGCAGTCAGAGGTGCGCAATCTTGGCGCCACCTTCTTTGCCGCGATGGCGCAGATGCAGCGCATGGACCCGAACCTGGCGTTCGTGCTGCCGGCGGCAAGCGCGCCGTTGCGCGCCATTGTCGAAGAACTGCACCAGCAGTATCCGGAACTGCGCCTGACCATTGTCGACGGCAAGTCGCACCAGGCCATGGAGGCGGCTGACGTGGTGCTGCTGGCCAGCGGTACCGCGACGCTGGAGGCGGCGCTCTACAAGAAGCCGATGGTGATCTCGTACAAGGTGCCCTGGCTGACCGCGCAGATCATGAAGCGCCAGGGTTACCTGCCGTACGTGGGATTGCCTAATATCCTTTCAGGACGCTTTGTCGTGCCCGAACTGCTGCAGGACGACGCCACGCCCGAGGCGCTGGCCCGCGAAACGCTGCTGCAGCTCAACGACGAGGGCAATACCGCCTTCCTGTACGAGCATTTCACCCGCATGCACGAGACCCTCAAGTGCAATACCGCGCAACTGGCCGCCGATGTAGTGGTGGACCTGATGCACAGCCGGGGGACCGTCTGATGGCGCGTCGCAATGCGGCCTCGCCGCAGATGGGCCTGGACCTGGCGCCGGCCGCCGCTGCGATCCAGCGGCTGTGCGGCGTCGATGAAGCGGGCAGGGGCCCGCTGGCAGGGCCGGTGTATGCCGCCGCCGTGGTGCTCGATCCGAAACGCCCGATCCGCGGCCTGGCCGATTCCAAGATCCTGACCGCCGCCAGGCGCGAGGCGCTGTACGAGAAGATCTGCGAACGCGCGCTAGGCTGGCATATCGCCTTCGCCACGGTCGAGGAAATCGATACGATCAACATCCTGCACGCCAGCATGCTGGCGATGCAGCGCGCGGTGCAGGGACTGGCCGCCAGCGGCGTAGTGCCGGACCTGGTGCAGGTCGATGGCAACCGCTGCCCGCAGGTGCCGTTCCCGGTGGAAGCCATCGTCAAGGGCGACGCGCTGGTCAGGGCGATCTCGGCCGCGTCGATCCTGGCCAAGGTGGCGCGCGACCGCGAACTGATGGTGCTGCACGAGCGCTATCCGCAGTACGGCTTCGATTCGCATGTCGGCTATGGCACGCCGCAGCATCTGGCCGCGCTGGCCGAGTTCGGCGCCACGCCGCATCACCGCCGCACGTTCGCGCCGGTGCGCGAGGCGCTGGCACGGCGTCCGATGTTTACCGCGGTGACGGCAGTTGCCAAGGTCATCGAAGTCAGCGACCAAGTCAGCGAATTCACCACCCCCATCCAGGCCGCGCCGACAGGCACCCTGCAAACCGACGCACCGTGAAGCATGTCACCTCGCGCGACAACGCGCTGTTCAAGCACCTGAAGGCGCTGGCCACCTCCACCCACCAGCGCCGCAAGGCCGGGCAGTCGTTGCTCGACGGCGTGCACCTGGCCCAGGCCTATGTGGACGCACTGGGCCAGCCAGTCACCTGCGTGGTATCCGAGCGTCACTACGGCCATGCCGAGGTCGCGCCATTGCTGGCGCGCGTCGACGCGGAGCGCCTGGTTGTGCTGGCCGATACGCTGTTCACGCAGATTTCCGGCGTGGTCAACGGCATCGACCTGATGCTGGTGATCGAGACGCCTGCCGGCCACCTGCCGTCGCGCATCGAAGAGGACTGCATCATCCTCGACGGCGTGCAGGACGCGGGCAATGTCGGCTCGATCCTGCGCAGCGCCGCCGCGGCGGGTATCCGCCATGCGTTCCTGGCAACGGGGTGTGCGTTCGCCTGGTCGGTGAAGACGCTGCGCGCCAGCATGGGCGCCAATTTCCACCTGAACATCGTCGAACACTGCACCGTGGAGTCGCTGGCGCCACGGCTGGCGTTGCCGCTGCTGGCGACGTCCTCGCATGCCGACGCCGCGGTGTTCGATACCGACCTGCGCGAGCCGGTGGCATGGGTAGTCGGCAATGAAGGCGCCGGCGTCAGCGACGCGTGGATGCAGCACGTGAAGCGCAAGGTCGGCATTCCCCAGCCGGGCGGCCTGGAATCGCTAAACGTGGCGGCTGCCACCGCGATCTGCCTGTTCGAGGCGGTGCGGCAGCGGCGATAAAAAAAGCGGCCAGGTGGCCGCTTTTTTCTTAGTAGTTGTCGCGATCGACCTTGATCTCCTGCAGGATCGTGGTCGCGATTTCTTCGATCGATTTGTGCGTCGAAGACAACCACTTGATGCCTTCGCGCCGCATCATCGCCTCGGCCTCATTGACCTCGTAGCGGCAGTTTTCCACCGCCGCGTACTTGCTGCCGGGCCGGCGCTCGTTGCGGATCTCGGTCAGGCGCTGCGGGTCGATCGACAGCCCGAAGATCTTGCTCTTGAACGCATACAGCGCCGACGGCAGCTTGCCGCGCTCGAAATCGTCCGGGATCAGCGGGTAATTCGCCGCCTTCAGCCCGTATTGCATCGCAAGGTAAAGGCTGGTCGGGGTCTTGCCGCTGCGCGACACGCCGACCAGGATCACATCGGCTTCTTCGAGGTTCTTGTGCGACTGGCCGTCATCGTGTGCGAGCGAGAAGTTGATCGCCTCGATCCGGTTCTTGTACGCCTCGGTATCGGCATTCTGGTGGAAGCGGCCGATGGCGTGGGTGGACTTCAGTCCCAGTTCCTTCTCGAGGGGCTCGATGAAGGTCTGGAACATGTCCAGGATCATCGCCTTGGCGCGGCGCAGTGCCTTGTTCGCTTCCTGGTTGACCAGCGTGGTGAACACGATGGGCGGCACACCCTCGTTATGGAACGCCTCGTTGATCTTGCCGACCGCGATATGTGCTTTTTCCGGGGTATCGACGAACGGCATCCGCACCTTGCGGAAGCGCATTTCGAACTGGGCCAGGATCGAGTGGCTGAAGGTTTCCGCAGTAATCCCGGTGCCATCCGAGACGATAAAGACGGTACGCACCGGCGGACGATCGCCGGTCTGGGCCGCTGCGGCGGGCGTCGCCGCGGTCGCTTGGGTGGACGGGGAGGCAGGCTGCGTTCCAGGCTGGGTCCCGGAATCCGCTGTACCGGGCGCTTCTGGCTGGGACATGGGGTTGCGCAAATAAATAGATTCAATCTTCCGCAGAAAAGTGCGGCGCAGCACGGTAGAATAGCGGCGATCTTTTCGCTAAGCAATTCCGCGAGGGGCCCGCATGTGCAACAAGCCATGCAATCAATCGGGTCCGGAATTGTCGACAATGTGCGCTGCGCGATGAGAGCCGTAGCGCCAGGGTCCAGCAGCGCCAGTTCGGGGTTGCTTAGCCAAGCGATCAGTCCGGGAACAGAACACGAACAACATACCGGGCATGCGCAACAAGTTTTCTACTTTGTTTTGAGGCTCTCATGACTAACCAGGCAGATAACGGCGCCTACGTGTTGCCGTTCGAGCAGTTGCGCATGGCTGACGTGGAAATCGTCGGCGGCAAGAATTCGTCGCTGGGCGAGATGATCTCCCAGCTGGCGGAAGCCGGCGTGCGCGTTCCGGGCGGTTTTGCCACCACCGCGCTTGCCTTCCGCGACTTCCTCGCCCACAACAACCTGACCGAGCGTATCTCCCAGCGCCTGAAGGCGCTCGACGTCGACGACGTCAAGGCCCTGGCCGAGGCCGGTGCCGAGATTCGCGACTGGGTCGCCACCGCTCCGTTCCAGCCGCGCCTGGAACAGGAAATCCGTGAGTTCTATGCCCGCGTGTCGGCGCGCGAAGGCGCCGAGGCCTCGTTCGCGGTTCGTTCGTCGGCCACGGCCGAAGACCTGCCCGACGCCTCGTTCGCCGGCCAGCAGGAGTCCTACCTGAACGTCAGCGGCATCGACGACGTGCTGGACAAGATCAAGCACGTGTTCGCCTCGCTGTACAACGACCGCGCCATTTCCTACCGCGTGCACAAGGGCTTCGCCCATGACGTGGTGGCGCTGTCCGCCGGTATCCAGCGCATGGTCCGTTCGGACCTGGCTTCGTCGGGCGTGATGTTCACCATCGACACCGAATCCGGCTTCCCTGACGTGGTCTTCATCACCTCCAGCTACGGCCTGGGTGAAACGGTGGTGCAGGGCGCGGTCAATCCGGACGAGTTCTACGTTTTCAAGCCGACGCTGCAAGCCGGCCAGTACCCCATCATCCGCCGCTCGATCGGCTCCAAGCTGATCAAGATGGAATTCACCAAGCCGGGCGAAGCCGGCCGGGTGAAGACCGTCGACGTGCCGGGCGAACTGCGCAACCGCTACTCGATCACCGACGAAGACGTGACCGAGCTGGCCAAGTACGCGATGATCATCGAGAAGCACTATGGCCGCCCGATGGACATCGAATGGGGCAAGGACGGCAAGGACGGCAAGATCTACATCCTGCAGGCCCGCCCGGAAACGGTGAAGAGCCAGTCGGCCGGCAAGGCCGAGCAGCGCTTCAAGCTCAAGGGCACCGCCCCCGTGCTGACCAGCGGCCGCGCCATCGGCCAGAAGATCGGCACCGGCCCGGTCCGCGTGATCAACGATCCGTCCGAGATGGAGCGCGTGCAGCCCGGCGACGTGCTGGTGGCCGACATGACCGACCCGAACTGGGAGCCGGTGATGAAGCGTGCCTCGGCGATCGTCACCAACCGTGGCGGCCGTACCTGCCACGCGGCCATTATCGCGCGTGAGCTGGGCGTTCCCGCCGTGGTGGGCTGCGGCGACGCTACCGACATCCTGAAGGATGGCACGCTGGTAACCGTGTCGTGCGCCGAGGGCGACGAAGGCCGTATCTACGACGGCCTGCTGGAAACCGAAGTGACCGAAGTCCAGCGTGGCGAGATGCCGGAAATCGACGTCAAGCTGATGATGAACGTGGGCAACCCGCAACTGGCCTTCGACTTCGCGCAGATCCCGAACTGCGGCGTCGGCCTGGCGCGCCTGGAATTCATCATCAACAACAACATCGGCGTCCACCCGAAGGCCATCCTCGACTACCCGCAAGTCGATGCCGACCTGAAGAAGGCCGTGGAAAGCGTGGCCCGTGGTCATGCCAGCCCGCGTGCGTTCTACGTCGACAAGCTGGCCGAAGGCATCGCCACCATCGGGGCGGCGTTCTACCCGAAGCCCGTGATCGTGCGCCTGTCGGACTTCAAGTCCAACGAGTACAAGAAGCTGATCGGCGGTTCGCGCTACGAGCCGGACGAGGAAAACCCGATGCTGGGCTTCCGCGGCGCCTCGCGCTACATCGCCGAAGACTTCGCCGAAGCCTTCGAGATGGAATGCAAGGCCATGAAGCGCGTGCGCGATGAAATGGGCCTGACCAACGTCGAGATCATGGTGCCGTTCGTGCGTACGCTGGGCCAGGCCGAGAAGGTCATCGAGCTGCTGGCCAAGCACGGCCTGAAGCGCGGCGAGAATGGCCTGCGCATCATCATGATGTGCGAAGTGCCGTCCAACGCAATCCTGGCCGAAGAGTTCCTGCAGTTCTTCGACGGCTTCTCGATCGGCTCGAACGACCTGACGCAGCTGACGCTGGGCCTGGACCGCGACTCGGGCATGGAGTTGCTGGCCAAGGACTTCGACGAACGCGATCCGGCGGTGTGCTTCATGCTGTCGCGCGCCATTTCGGCCTGCATCCGCCTGGACAAGTACGTCGGCATTTGCGGCCAGGGTCCTTCGGACCACCCGGATTTTGCCGAGTGGCTGACCAAGGAAGGCATCAAGTCGATCTCGCTGAATCCTGATTCGGTGGTCGACACCTGGCAGAAGCTGGCTTCCTGAGGCTTTTGACGTCACAATAACGAAATTAGCCGGCACGCCTTCGGGCAGCCGGCTGGCACCGGCCCCTGCGTCAGGTGTTGAATCGGCCCCGCAGGCGCCCCTGGCGCTGCGGGGTTTTTGTTTTTCGGGAATCGAATCGATTCCGGGAATCGTTTCCGGAAATCGATTGGACGGGGAGTTCGGATGGCGTACTACATCTGGTTCGTGGCGGCGGTCGTGCTGGTGATCGTCGAGTTGAATACCGGCACGTTTTACCTGCTGATGGTGGCCGTGGGTCTCGCCGCTGGCGGGGTCGCCGCCTTGCTGGGCCTGTCGCCCGCCGCGCAGACCGTGACCGCGGCGCTGGTCGCGGCGGTGCTGATCGCCGGACTGCGCCGTACCCGTTTCGGCAAGCTGCGGCGCGGCAATGCCGCCGCCGATCCCAACGTCAATCTCGACATCGGCCAGGAACTCGACGTCTCCGCCTGGGATGCCAATGGCCGCGCTCGCGTGCCGTACCGCGGCGCTGACTGGACCGTCGAACTCGCGCCGAACTGCGCCGCGGCACCGGGCCGCTACCGTATCGTCGAAGTACGCGGCAGCACGCTGGTCGTTTCGCCGCGCTGATCCGTATCCAAGGTTGCCCGGCGGCCGCCGTGCAACCATCCGCCTGCCGCCGTTCCGGCGGCGCCGTACCGCTGTTTCCTGACCGGAGGGTTGTTACATGCTCGCTTTTCAGCTTGGCCTGTTGCCGCTGATCATCCTTATTGCCGTGATCGTGCTGATCGCCAAGGGCATCAAGATCGTGCCGCAGCAGCACGCCTGGGTGCTCGAGCGCCTGGGGCGCTACCACGCGACGCTGACGCCGGGGCTGTCGATCGTGGTGCCGTTTGTCGACCGCGTCGCTTACAAGCACGTGCTCAAGGAAATCCCGCTGGACGTGCCCAGCCAGGTCTGCATCACCAAGGACAATACGCAGCTGCAGGTGGACGGCGTGCTGTACTTCCAGGTGACCGACCCGATGAAGGCATCCTACGGCTCGAGCAATTTCGTGGTGGCGATCACGCAGCTGTCGCAGACTACGCTGCGCTCGGTGATCGGCAAGCTGGAGCTGGACAAGACCTTCGAGGAGCGCGAGTTCATCAACCACAGCGTGGTCAACGCGCTCGATGAAGCCGCCGCCAACTGGGGCGTCAAGGTGTTGCGCTATGAGATCAAGGACCTGACGCCACCCAAGGAGATCCTGCACGCCATGCAGGCGCAGATCACCGCCGAGCGCGAGAAGCGGGCGCTGATCGCCGCGTCCGAGGGCAAGCGCCAGGAACAGATCAACCTGGCCACGGGCGCGCGTGAAGCGGCGATCCAGAAGTCGGAAGGCGAGCGGCAAGCCGCGATCAACAAGGCGCAGGGCGAGGCGGCGGCGATCCTGGCAGTGGCAGAGGCCAATGCCCAGGCGATCCAGAAGGTGGGCAACGCCATCCGCAGCGAAGGCGGCATGGATGCGGTCAACCTGAAGGTGGCCGAGGAGTACGTCGCCGCGTTCGGCAACCTGGCCAAGCAGGGCAATACGCTGATCGTGCCCGGGAATATGGGCGAGATGAGCAGCATGATTGCGTCCGCGCTGCAGATCGTGAAGGGGCAGAAGGCCGGCGCCTGACCGGCAGGCGCGCGGGGCGGGGCGGCGTTACTCCTTGGTGTCGCCCTTCATGATGCGCGCCTTCTCGCGCTGCCAGTCGCGCTGCTTCTCGGTCTCGCGCTTGTCGAACTGCTTCTTGCCTTTGGCCAGGCCGATCTCGCACTTTACGCGGCCGCGCGTGTAGTGCAGGTTTAGTGGCACCAGCGTGTAGCCGCGTTGCTCGACCTTGCCGATCAGCTTCTTGATCTCGTCGGCCTTGAGCAGCAGCTTGCGCGTGCGCACCGGGTCGGGCGTGACGTGGGTGGAGGCGCTCTGCAGCGGGCTGATATGGGCGCCGATCAGGAACATCTCGGCGTCGCGCACCACCACGTAGCCTTCCTTGATCTGGACGCGGTTGGCGCGGATCGCCTTGACTTCCCAGCCTTCCAGCACCATTCCGGCCTCATATCGCTCTTCGATGAAGTAGTCGAAAAAGGCCTTCTTGTTGTCTGCAATGGTCATGCGTGCGGGTAGGGGAACAATGGGTGAAAGCGGGCCGGATCACTGCAGTGCCGCATGGCAAGGTGCCGCCAGCGACCGGCGTCGGCTAAAATCGGGATTCTAGCAAACCAGCCCCGGCACCGGCCGATGTCCTGGCACGATACGCGCGGGGCATGGCCGGGGGCCAGATTTCTTAATACATGGCAGACGTCCATAAATCCGTGCTGCTCGGCTATTCCGCCGCGCAGATGTACGACCTGGTCACGCGCGTGGAGGACTATCCCAAGTTCCTGCCATGGTGCGGTGGCGTGGAGGTGTTCGAGCAGACCGAAACCACGCTCGACGCCAAGATCCACATTCATTTCAAGGGCATCCAGCAGTTTTTCCACACCCGCAATACGCAGGAGCGCCCGACCCGCATCGACATGACCTTTGCCGATGGGCCGTTCAAGACCTTCAATGGCGCGTGGCGCTTTACGCCACTGCGCGAGGACGCCTGCAAGATCGAATTCCACCTGCATTATGAGTTTTCGAGCCTGCTGCTCGAAAAGCTCATCGGCCCGGTGTTCAGCATGATCGCCAATACGTTCGTCGATGCCTTCGTCAAGCGCGCCGAGGTGGTATATGGCGCCAACTGAGAGCGCGGGCACCGTGCATGTCGCGGTGTGCTATGCGCGGCCCGATGCGGTATTCCTGAAGGAGATCGACGTGCCCGCGGGCACCACGATCGCCGCGGCCATCGTCGGCTCGGGGCTGCAGCAGGCATGTCCGGAAGTGGATCCGTCGACCATGCGGGTGGGCATCTTCGGCAAGCTCAAGACGCCCGAAACGGTGGTGCGCGAGGGTGATCGCGTGGAGGTGTACCGGACGCTGACGGCCGACCCCAAGCAGGCGCGGCGCAAGCGCGTGCAGAAGCTGCGCGAGGGCGGGGCGCGTGAAGGCCAGAAATGGCTGCGCGGCAACGGCTGAGCCGCCACGCTTGCACCCAGGCGGCGACCTGACGGCAAGAACGGGGCTGGATGCCCCGTTTTTGCTTCCACTCAAGTGCAGTTCTTTTCGAGGCTGGCGCTGGTCTTGACCAGTTCGGCCTGGCGCTGCTCGCTGTTCAGGTGCTGCAGCGAGCCGTCCGGACCCGCCACCGCCGCGCGCATCCCTTGCTGCAGGCCGTTGGCATAGTTGCGCAACTGGGCGCAGCGGGCGTCGCGCTCGGCGGTCTCGCCTTCCTTGCGTGCCTCTTCCGCGGCGGCTTTCAGGCGGGATTCGCGGCGCTTCTGGAACGCCTCTTCCGCCGTCGGCGGCGGGGCATCCTTGGGCTTGCTGGAGGCCCTGGTGGGGGCTGGTGCGGCCACGGGCGGCTTGGCGCTTTCCGCGCCGGCCGCCTCTGCCGGCCGGTACTCGCCGGCAGGGCGGCCAGGGGCGCGCAGCACGCTGGCCGCCGCGTCGGACGGCGGCACGTCACTGTAGACCATGCGGCCGTTGGCATCGCGCCATTGCCAGTAGGCATGGGCGGGGGCCGGGGCGGCAACGGTGACGGCGGCGGCAAGCAGGCACAGCACGGACGATCGTGTCATGGCGAGGCGTCTCAAAGTGGCTGGTAAGGAACGGATGCGGCTGGAAGACTGCTGGGCCGCCGGCTGCGCGCGAGGCAATGCCGCGGCACGTCTGCCGCGGGCGATGGCTTGGCGCCTGAGCATGGCGCCGGGTTGACCCTGGTATTTCTGTTCTGATGTGGCGCGTGTGACCTCCGCGCCATCGTCCGCTAGTCTACGCAGACTTGTCGCTGGCGTGCAAGCGCACCGACCAGGCCACGCCGACCATCAGCAACACAATGGCGGCGATTTCCAGCGGCCGCGGCCAGCGGTGATCGAAGACAAAGCCGTAGGCCAGCGCGAACAGCGTCTCGAACACAATCATCTGGCCCGACAGCGTCAGCGGCAGGCGCCGGCTGGCGATATTCCACAGGTTGTTGCCGATCAGCGACGCGCCCAGCGCCACCGCGGCGTTGACCATCCAGAACCACCGCCAGTCGCGGCCGCTGTCGCCGGAAGTGAGGGCGTCGCCCGCTGCCAGCCAGCCGATAACGGCCAGCACGGCCGATACCGCGCCGGTCGACAGCCCGTACAGTGCCGACCATTCATTGCCGCTGTAGTGCGGGTTGCGCTGCAGGTAGCGCGCGTTGTCGACCGCGTAGAGCGTCCAGCAGACCAGTGCCCCGGCGGCGCAACAGACGCCGGCGAGCTTCTGCCAGACTGGCCGTACGGCGTCGCCGGCCGCGGCGGCATGTGCGCTCTGGCCGCCGCCGAACAGGTCGATGTTGATGCAGGCGATGCCCGCGGCCACCACCAGCAGCGGCCACAGCAGCCGCGACAGCGGCACCGCGCCGTGGTCGCGCCGGCCCATGATGGTGACCGTGATCGGCAGGATGCCGATGATCAGCGAAGTCGGTCCGACCCCGGCCAGTTGCACGCCAAAGGCGAGCAGCACGTAGTAGAGCAGGTTTCCGGTAAAGGCCTGGCGCAGCAGCGCCACGCAGTCGGCGCGGGTCAGCTTGCGGGCGATGCGCTTCATCAGCGGCAGGGCGGCAACAAGCGCTACCAGGCCATACGCCAAGTAGCGCCCGATGGCCAGCTCCCACGGCGAGAACACCGGCAGCAGCTTGGGCGCGATGAAGACCATGCCCCAGAACGCACCCGCCAGCAGCCCGCACAATACGCCGATTCCCATACTTCGCTACGCCCGACTAAAAAGACGACGAGCATAGCAGACGGCACTCCCGAAAACCGTTGCCGTGCATCAGCGTGGCGCGCATTCCTGTATAATTCGCTTTTGCGCCTAGAGGATTTGCTATGCGTCTTGTCCAGAAAGCACTCACATTCGATGACGTGCTGCTCGTCCCGGCCTATTCGGCCGTTCTTCCCCGGGATGTTTCCCTCCGCACTCGCCTGTCCCGTTCGATCGAACTGAACATTCCGCTGGTGTCCGCTGCCATGGACACGGTGACGGAGGCACGCCTGGCGATCTCCATGGCGCAAGCCGGTGGCATCGGTATCGTCCACAAGAACCTGAAGCCCGCTGACCAGGCCCGCGAAGTGTCGCGCGTCAAGCGCTACGAGTCGGGCGTGCTGCGTGATCCGATCACCATTTCGCCGGACATGAAGATCCGCGATGTGATCGCGCTGTCGCAGCAACACGGCATTTCGGGCTTCCCGGTGCTGGAAGGCAAGACCGTCGTCGGCATCATCACCAACCGTGACCTGCGTTTCGAGGAAGAACTCGACGCCCCGGTGCGCGCCAAGATGACCCCGCGCGAGAAGCTGGTGACCGTGGCCGAAGGCGCACCGCTGGAAGAAGCCAAGCGCCTGATGAACCGCCACCGCCTGGAGCGCGTGCTGGTGGTCAACCAGGCCTTCGAGCTGCGCGGCCTGATCACGGTGAAGGATATCCAGAAGGCGGTCGATAACCCGCTGGCGAGCAAGGACGACCACGGCCAGCTGCGCGTAGGCGCCGCAGTCGGCGTGGGTCCGGACAACGACGAGCGCGTCGAACTGCTGGTGAAGGCCGGCGTCGACGTGATTGTGGTGGATACTGCGCACGGCCACAGCCAGGGCGTGCTGGATCGCGTGCGCTGGGTCAAGCAGAACTTCCCGCAAGTGCAGGTGATCGGCGGCAATATCGCCACCGGCGACGCCGCCCGTGCGCTGGTCGAGCATGGCGCCGACGGCGTCAAGGTCGGCATCGGCCCGGGCTCGATCTGCACCACCCGTATCGTGGCAGGCGTGGGCGTGCCCCAGATCACGGCCGTCTCCAACGTGGCCGAGGCGCTTAAGGGCACCGGCGTGCCGCTGATCGCAGACGGCGGTATCCGTTACTCGGGCGATGTGGCCAAGGCCCTGGCGGCCGGCGCCCACACCGTGATGATGGGCGGCATGTTCTCCGGCACCGAAGAAGCGCCGGGCGAAGTGTTCCTGTACCAGGGGCGCTCGTTCAAGAGCTACCGCGGCATGGGCTCCGTCGGTGCGATGAAGGACGGCGCTGCCGACCGCTACTTCCAGGAAGACAACACCGCCAACGTCGACAAGCTGGTCCCCGAGGGGATTGAAGGCCGCGTGCCCTACAAGGGCTCGGTGATGGCCATCATCCACCAGCTGACCGGTGGCGTGCGTGCCTCGATGGGCTACTGCGGCAGCAAGTCGATCGCCGACTGGCACGAGAATGCCCAGTTCGTCCAGATCACGGCAGCCGGCATGCGTGAGTCGCACGTGCACGACGTGCAGATCACCAAGGAAGCGCCGAACTACCATATCGACTGACGCGCAACGGTTGCGCCCGCCGTCCGCCGCGGCGGCGGTGCGCTACCCGCGATTATCGAGACCAGGGCGTGCGAGGTCCGGTGCGATGCACGCAGCGCCGCCCTGGCCTGACCGGAATCCTATCCGGCCCCGACCCTGGCCCCCGGCCGCGCGCCACGCCGGCGTTGCCTGTCCCGGTGAGCCTTGCTGGCAGCCGCACCAACGGCCGCACCAATGGCTGCATCACCGGCTGCATCACCGGCGGGGCCCAAGACGAGGAGCGCCAATGAAGGTGTTGCTGCGAGCCGTGCTGTTTCTGGATGCCCTGGTGGACCTGCTGCTGGGCGTCCTGCTGTTGATGTCCCCGTTCACCACGCTGTACGCGGCGCTGCAACTGCCGCAGCCGCAACCCGCGCTGTTCGGGCAACTGCTGGGCGTGGCGCTGGTCGGCCTGTCGGTGCTGCTGTGGCAGGCCGCATTCAACGGCCAGCTGACGGTGCCGGTGGCGCGCACGGCCGGCTATGTGAACCTGGCCAGCGCGATGCTGATCATTGCCTGGATGGTGTTCCTGGAGCTGCCGCTCGAAGGCGCCGGCAAGATCTGGCTGCCGACCATGGCCGTGGTGCTGCTGTTTTTTGCCGCGGTGCAGATTCCCGCGGCGAAACGCGTGCGCGTGCGCGAGCGCCAGCTGAAGATGGAACGCGCGCTGAAGGAACAGGAAACCACGAAGGAACCCGGCGTCGCCCCCGCGGCGCGCTCAACGAATACCCCAGAATACCGGCGCGAGCCGGTCATCACGCCGCCGCCGGGCTATGGCCCCGGCACGGAAGTCGTGACCGACCCCGCAACGGAAGACACGCCATCGGCCCATCATGCACGACAAAATCCTCATTCTTGATTTCGGCTCGCAGGTCACGCAGCTGATCGCCCGCCGCGTCCGCGAGGCGCACGTCTACTGCGAAATCCACCCGAACGACGTCTCCGACGACTTCGTGCGCGAGTACGCGCCCAAGGCCGTCATCCTGTCAGGCAGCCACGCCAGCACCTATGAAGACCACCAGCTGCGCGCGCCGCAGGCGGTGTGGGACCTGGGCGTGCCGGTGCTGGGCATCTGCTACGGCATGCAGACCATGGCCGTGCAGCTCGGCGGCAAGGTCGAGTGGAGCGACCAGCGCGAGTTCGGCTATGCCGAGATGCGCGCCCACGGCCATACCAATCTGCTCAAGGACATCGAGGACTTCCGCACGCCGGAAGGCCACGGCATGCTCAAGGTCTGGATGAGCCACGGCGACAAGGTTACCGGCCTGCCGCCGGGCTTCAAGCTGATGGCGTCGACCCCCAGCTGCCCGATCGCCGGCATGGCCGACGAAGCGCGCGGCTACTACGCCGTGCAGTTCCACCCCGAGGTCACGCATACCGTCAAGGGCCGCCAGATGCTCGAGCGCTTCGTGCTGGAGATCGCCGGCTGCAAGGCTGACTGGGTCATGCGCGACCACATCGAGGAAGCCGTCTCCAAGATCCGTGAACAGGTCGGCGACGAAGAGGTGATCCTGGGCCTGTCGGGCGGCGTCGATTCGTCCGTGGCCGCGGCGCTGATCCATCGCGCCATTGGCGACCAGCTCACCTGCGTCTTCGTCGACCACGGCCTGCTGCGCCAAGACGAAGGCAAGATGGTGATGGAGATGTTCGCGGGCCGCCTGCACGCCAAGGTCGTGCATATCGATGCCTCCGAACAGTTCCTCGGCCACCTGGCCGGAGTGACCGACCCCGAGCAGAAGCGCAAGATCATCGGCCGCGAGTTCGTCGAAGTGTTCCAGGCCGAGGCCAGGAAGCTGACCAACGCCAAGTGGCTGGCGCAAGGCACGATCTACCCGGACGTGGTGGAATCGGGCGGCACCAAGACCAAGAAGGCCACCACCATCAAGAGCCACCACAACGTCGGCGGCCTGCCGGAAACGCTGGGCCTGAAGCTGCTGGAGCCGCTGCGCGACCTGTTCAAGGACGAAGTGCGCGAGCTGGGCGTGGAACTGGGCCTGCCGCCGGAAATGGTCTATCGGCATCCGTTCCCGGGCCCGGGCCTGGGCGTGCGCATCCTCGGCGAAGTCAAGCGCGACTACGCGGACCTGCTGCGCCGTGCCGATGCCATCTTCATCGAAGAGCTGCGCAAGACCATCGCCACCGAACAGGACGCCGCCGCGGGCCTGTGCGAACCGGCTCAGGTCGGCAAGAGCTGGTACGACCTGACCAGCCAGGCGTTTGCCGTGTTCCTGCCGGTCAAGTCGGTGGGGGTGATGGGCGATGGCCGCACCTACGACTATGTCGTGGCGCTGCGCGCGGTGCAGACCACTGACTTCATGACCGCGCACTGGGCGCATCTGCCGTACGCGCTGCTGGGACGCTGCTCGAACCGCATCATCAACGAAGTGCGCGGCCTGAACCGGGTGGTGTACGACGTCTCGGGCAAGCCGCCGGCGACGATCGAGTGGGAGTGAAGCCGGGTTCCTCGGAAACCGGCCGTCGACAAGCTGTCGTAACGTATTGAGTTTCAAGAAAATACGTCACGGTAGCGGGCGACGGGCTTTCGCCGCCCAGCGGAACAGGCTGGTGGCGACTACCGTCTCACCGGCGATCGGGAGAGGCTCACCACTGGCCGCTATGGGCCGGCCGGCATTTCGCCGGCCCTGGCCCGCGAAATGCTGCTGGATGCCAGCAAGGTGTCGTCCCGTCCCAGTCCCCGCGCAAGAGAAGCAGCGCGAGACATGCGATCTGGACGATCCCGAAGCAGCGGTCGAAAGGGCGCAACCAGCCCGCGGACTACTGTGCGCCACGCGCCAGAGATAGAGTCCAACCCGTGCATTCCACATTGGCGTAAAACGAGGGAAGTTAGTCCTTCAAGCCGAAGTTCGATCTCCTATTATCACATCCATCGCATGCGATTAAAACGTAAGCGATATATATGCCTCGGCAAACGGGGCATTGCTCAACCAATGTGAGGAAATCATCATGGCTAACCAACTCGATCAAGTAATCTACACGGCCCACACCCACGTTACCGGCGGCCGCGAAGGCGCCGGCCGTTCCAGTGACGGCGCCATCGACGTCAAGCTGAGCACGCCCGGTTCGGGCCGGCCCGGTACCAACCCCGAACAACTGTTCGGCATCGGATATTCAGCCTGCTTCATCGTTGCCGTCGAAAGTGCCGGCAAGCAACTGGGTGTCAGGCTGCCGAAGGACGCGGCCATCGACGCCGAGGTGTCGCTGGGCAAGACTGACGGCGGCGCCAACTATGCCCTCGGAGTGACGCTGAAGGTCAGCTTGCCGGGCCTGGACGCGGCCGTGAAGAGGCAACTGGTGGAAACCGCCCACCAGACCTGCCCATACTCGCGCTCGCTTCGCGGCAACGTCGACGTGCAGTTCGAGATTCTGTAAGCAGCGTGCGGCGTTCAGGACGCCGAGATGAGTCGCAGGACGCGAACGTCCCTCGCGCCAACCCGTACCGCGTCCGCGTCTTCATTGCGAACCGCCCCTGGACCCGCATCCCGCACAACCGCAATCCATACGCTTGAACGAGAAACTGCAATGACCCTGCTCATCAAGACGCTTGCCGTAGTCGCGGCGGGCACCGTGCTCGCTACGAGCGCCTTCGCCCAGAGCGCGAAGGACATCCGCGGCGCTTCACCATACGTCGCGGTCGAGAATGAACCCGCCCCGAAGTTGATCGTGGATCCCCCGCTTCCGGAGGGGCTGGCCCACGGCATCTTCTGGGCGCAGTACCGAGTGGAGAACTTGCGCATCGCGCCCGTGTTCGGGCCGGAGGCCGCCAAGGTATCTCCACGCATCGGGCATCTGCACATCACGGTCGACGACCTGCCATGGTGGTGGGCGGATCCGAGCGACAACAACACCGTCGACATAGCGGGGCTGCCGCCCGGCCAGCACAAGGTGAAGATCTCGCTGGTTGACGCCAATCACAACGTGTTTCCCGGACAGGTGGTGACACTGGCGTTCACCGTGCCTGAGGGCGCGAAAACGCACTCGCATTAAGGCTGGGCACGAGGACGTGAACGCGCGCGCTTCACTCGTCCGCGTCCTCACTACGGTACCCGCAACTATCCGCACAACCGACATCTCCCAGCAGCCAGCCGTTCACGTCAGAGACGAATCTGCTGCATGTCGCGAGCGGGCCGCTCGCTTCAACGCCTGGGGCGGTTGGCCAAAGACGCGCAGGAACGCCCGCCTCATTCGTTCCGGGTCGGAAAAGCCAGTTTCACTCGCGATGCGCTCGATCGTGAGTCGATCCGCCTCGACAAGAATGCGAGCCGTTTCCGCTCGCAACCGCTCGACGGCGCGCGCGGGAGGTTGACCGGTGTTCAACCGGAACTCGCGGCTGAAGTGGCGCGGGCTCATGTGGACGGCATGGGCGAGCCGCTCCACCGACAGGTCTTCGCGCAGGTGGTTCTTGGCGTAGGTCAGTGCCGCCTGGATGCGATCGGACTTGGATTCCAGCTCCGACAGCGCCGAGAACTGGGACTGCCCACCCGAGCGCCGATGGTGAACGACCAGCTGTCTTGCGACCGCCCTCGACACATCATGGCCCAGGTCGCCCTCCACCAGCGCCAGCGCGAGGTCGATGCAGGCGGTCATCCCGGCCGAGGTCCAGACGGTGCCATCGCGCACGAAGATCCGGTCTTCTTCGACCCGGATCGACGGATAGCGCCGCTGAAGCTCCCGCGCATGGGCCCAATGCGTTGTCACGCGACGGCCTTCCAGGATCCCGGCCTCGGCCAGGACGAAAGCGCCGGTGCAAATGCTGGCCATCCGGCGAGTGGGCTCGAGCGCACGCGCGAGCAGCCGCAGGAGTCTGGGCGATGACGGCTGCGGCGTGGTCGCGCCGGCCATGATGAGCGTGTCATAGATGTTCGGATCGAGCGCAACCGTCTGAACGGCCGTGCCCATCGAGCTTTTCACCGCACCGCCACACTCGGAGACGACATGGATGTCGTAAGCCGCCTTGGGTGCGGCCAGGTTAGCCATCTCGAACACGGAGACCGCCACTATGTCCAGGATCTGGAAGCCGGGGAACACCACGAGTCCGATGCGTTTCATGCTGGCCTAAAACGAGGGAAGTTGGTAATTTGAGCTATAGCCTAGGCTCCTATCCTTAGTCTGTCAAAGACATCCATTGCTTCCCATCCGCCCCTCGGGGCATAGGACATTCAAAGTAAAGGAGGAACCGTCATGCGTGGTGCGCGCAAGATCGCGGGTCTGATGTTGTGCCTGCTGCTGGGCGCGGGGAGCGCCGGCGCGGCGAGCGTGGAAACCTATGCCGGGTTGTGCGATGCGTCGGCCGGCTTTGCGCTCGGTGCCAGTCACTTCGTGGTGGTGGACAACGAGCACAACGTGCTGACCCTGTACAAGAACGGGCAGGCGCGGCCGGTTCGGGTCGTGCCGCTGCACGCCTTCCTCGGCACCGACGAGGATGACGATTCCGACCTCGAGGCCGCAGCGGTGGTGGGTGACCGCGTCTACATCGTCTCCTCGCACGGGCGGACGTCCGGGGGCAAGGAAAAGGGAAGGCGCCATCGATTCTTCGCGGTGGACATCGATCCGGCACGGCTGTCGGTATCGCCGGTGGGCAAGCCGTACAAAAAGCTGCAGCGAGATCTGCTGGCAACACCGGCGCTGGACGATCTGCGGCTGAAGGCAGCCGCGAAGCTGCCGCCCGAGCAGTGTGATGGCTTCAATATCGAAGGGCTGGCCGCCGCGGATAGCGGCCTGCTGATCGGATTCCGCAATCCGCTGGTCGGCGGCAAGGCGATCCTCGTGCCGCTGGACAACCCCGCTGCCGTGATCAACGGGAAGGCCGCGCGCTTCGGCGCGCCGATCCTGATTGACCTCGGCGGCCGAGGCATTCGTGGTATCGAGCGGGTGGGCAAGGAATACGTGATCGCCGCCGGGCCGGTGGCCGACGACGGGACGTTTGCGCTGTACCGGTGGTCTGGCGCCAGCTCGGATGCGCCCGTGGCATTCAGTACGGACGCTATCGCCGGCATGAAGCCCGAGGGCCTGTTCGAGCTGCCGGGCACGACGGCTGTCCGCGTCCTCAGTGACGACGGCGATGTGCGGTACGGCGAGCGAATATGCAAGGACGTGCCGGCTGCCCGCAAGCAATTCCGCTCCGTCGTCGTCACGCCATAGGCATCAGCCCGGTACGTCGGCCGCCTGCAGTGTCTATAGCGCCGCAGCCGAATTGGCGTGGCAGGTGCCGAACCGTGCGCAGGCGGGCAGGCTCCTCGCTGCGCCTGGTTCGGCAGCATCGCGCACATGGCGCAGAAATCGGCGCCCGGATGCGCGCTGCCTTTCTATGCTGGAAAGTATCGTGGAGACGCATTCCCGAGGACGGCAAAGCCATGAACGCCATGAACGACAATGCAGCCCTGGCCGGCCGGATCCTGGAGGCCGCTGTGATGCTCGGCGAGCGCAGCGGCTGGGACGCCCTGCATCTGCATGATGTCGCCGACGAGATGGGCATCGGCCTGGACGAGATCCATCGGCATTACCGGCAGAAGGACGACCTGGCCGAAGCGTGGTTCGAGCGCGCGGACCTTGCGCTGGTGCGCGCGTCCGCGCGTGAAGGCTGGGGCGCCCTGTCCCACCGCGAGCGGCTGGAGCAGGCCATCCTCGCCTGGCTGGAGGCGCTGGCCCCGCACCGGCGACTCACTGCCCAGATGCTGTGCTACAAGCTGCAGCCGGAGCACGTGCATCTGCAGGTGCAGGGCCTGCTGCATATCAGCCGCACCGTGCAGTGGCTGCGGGAAGCTGCCCGCCTGCCAGAATCCGGCTGGCGCCGCGAAGTGGGGGAGGTCGTGCTGACCGGCATCTTCCTCTCTACTTTCGGCTGCTGGCTGCGCGACCATTCACCCGATGCCGGCCGCACGCGGGCCTGGCTCGATCGGCAGCTGCGCTGCGCCGAGCGCCTGGCCTTGCGCCGTCCTGGCGACACCGGAGCCCGGCCCGGATGGACACGATCACCCACGCCTTGATGGGCGCGCAGGTTGCGCTGGCCGTCCCCATGGACGAGGCTCCCGGCCGGCGCCTCCGCACTTGCGAACGACTGCTGCTTGGCGCTGCCGCCGGAGCCTTTCCGGATATTGATTTCCTGGGCTTCCTGGTCCATCCGCTGCGTTTCCTGGCCCAGTGGCATCAGGGGCCGACGCATTCGCTGCTGCTGCTTCCGGCCTGGGGCGCATTGCTTGCCGGACTGTTCTGCCTGGTGACGCGCCGGCGCCAGGCCTGGCGCGAAGCGCTCGCCGTCAGTTGCCTCGGCGTGGCCAGCCACATCGCGCTGGACCTGATCACCGTCTATGGCACCCGCATCTTCTATCCCGGCTCCGAACGGCGCTTCAGCCTCGGCACCACCTTCCTGTTCGATCCGCTGCTGAGCGGTATCGTGGTGTCTGGCCTGGGCCTGGCACTTTGCCTGCCGCTGCAGCGGCGTGCACGGGCAGCGCTGGCGAGCATGGTGCTGCTGTGCGCCTATGTCGGCGTCCAGGGCGTGCTCAGGCAACGTGCGCTGGAACTGGCGAACGAATCCTTGCATGCTGCCGGCATCCGGGCGCAGGGCGTAAACGCGCTCCCCCAGCCGTTTTCTCCATTCAACTGGAAGCTGATCGCCCGCGCAGGGACGGACTACCATGTTGCCCACGTCAACCTGGCCGGGCATTCTGCATGGGTGCCGCCATGGCGGGTGCTGGGGCGCCTGCCCGCGATGGCCAGGGCCTATGTGCCGCCCGCGCGCATCGCGTGGACGCAGCGGCCGCAGCTGCCGCAGGCGCGGGCTGAGCGGGCGCTTGCATGGCAGCTCTGGGTGCGGCCGGACTTTGCCGATTTCAGGCGGTTTGCAGTCTATCCGGCCATTTCCGCCATGACCGCGATGCCGGCAACACCGCCGCCGGGCGAAACGGCCGCCTGCGTCTGGTTCACCGACCTGCGCTATGACCTGCCCGCGGTGGAAGACATCTTCCGCTATGGCTATTGCCGCGACCGTGCGCAGGCACCATGGCGGTTGTACCGGCTTGCCTATTTCAGCCAGGACCAGCGCCAGCGCCTCGACTAGCATGGCGCCGCTGCAGCGCGGCGATTGGCGCACCGGGGCGCCACCAGAACCTGTCAACCCATGTCATGACTTGATTGCTGTGCTGAGACGCTCAGGCAGCCGCAGCCAGCGTGGGATAGTCGGTCAACCCGCGCGCATCGCCGCCGAACAGCGTGTCGCGGTCATGCATGTTGAGCGGTGCGCCGTGCCGCAGGCGCTCAGGCAGGTCGGGGTTGGCGACGAATGGCCTGCCGAAGGCGACCATGTCGGCCCAGCCTTCATCCAAAGCCGTGCGCGCGCGTTCGCCGGTGTACTTGCCGGCGTAGATCAGCACGCCGGGAAAGGCCGCGCGTAGTTGCTGCTTGAACGCGACCGGCATGTGCGGCGCGTCGTCCCAGTCCGCTTCGGCGATGTGCAGGTAGCCGATGCCGATCTCGCCGAGCAGTTTCGCGGCGGCGGTGTAGGTGGTCTCCGGATCCGCGTCGACGCAGCCATTGAGCGTGGTCAGCGGTGCCAGCCTGATGCCCACGCGCTGCCTGTCGCCAGTGCCCTCGATCAGCGCGCGCGTCACCTCGTCGAGGAAGCGCAGGCGGTTTGGCAGCGAGCCGCCATAGGCGTCGGTGCGGTCATTGGCCCCGGAGTCGATGAACTGGTTGACCAGGTAGCCGTTGGCGGCGTGCAGTTCGACGCCATCGAAACCTGCCGCCATCGCATTGCGCGCCGCCTGCCGGTATTGCCCGACGATTTCCCGGATCTCTTCCACGCTGAGCGCGCGCGGCTTCGATGCCTGGACGAATCCGGGGCGGCCGTCGTTGTCGGCGATAAACACGTTGACGCCTTCGGCTTGCAGCGCGGACGACGATACTGGCGATTGCCCGCCAAGCAGGCTGCTGTGGCTGAGGCGGCCCACGTGCCACAACTGCGCGAAGATGCGCCCGCCCGCGGCATGCACGGCCCCGGTGACCTTGCGCCACCCCTCGATCTGTTCGTCGGTGTGGATGCCGGGTGTCCACGCATAGCCTTTGCCGAGCGGCGAGATCCACGTGCCTTCGCTGACGATCAGGCCGGCGCCGGCGCGTTGCGCATAGTACTCGGCCATCAGCGCGTTCGGGACGTCGCCAGGCTGGCTGGCCCGCGAACGCGTCATCGGTGGCATCACGATACGGTTGGGCAGGCCCAGGCCGCCGAGGGGCAGCGGCTGGAACAGGGGATCGAATGCGGTTTGGTCAGTCATCATGGGTCTCCATCGCCGGTGCCGCGGCACCGGCGGAATCAAGGGTTGGCGCCGTCAGTCCCACACCGGGGCCAGGCCCTCGGGGCTCACTTCACGGCCGTTGCGTTCGAGCGCGGCGATCTTCAGCATGTCGGTTTCGTCCAGGCGCAGGTCGCGGGCCAGCAGGTTGCTGGCGAGGTTCTCTCGCTTCGTTGACGACGGGATGACCGCATAGCCAAGCTGCAGCGCCCAGGCCAGCACCGCCTGTGCCGGCGTGGCGTCGTGCTTGCGTGCGATCTCGGCGATGACCGGGTCGTTCAGCACCTTGCCGTAAGCCAGCGTCATGTACGAGGTCACGGCGATGCCCTGGTCCTTCAGGAACGCAGTCAGCTTGCGGTTCTGCAGATACGGGCTGAGTTCGATCTGGTTGGTGGCAATGGCATCCTTGCCGACCGCGGCGATGGCCTGCCGCGTCAAATCGATATTGAAGTTCGAGATGCCGATCTGGCGCGTCAGCCCCAGTGCCTTGGCCTCGGCCAGCGCGGCCATGTACTCGGGCAGCGCGACGCCGTTGCCCGGCGCCGGCCAGTGGATCAGCGTCAGGTCGACATAGTCGGTGCGCAGCTTGGCCAGGCTGTCGCGCAGGCTGGGCACCAGCTTGTCGGCGGCGTAGTTTTCCACCCAGATCTTGGTGGTGACGAACAGATCGCCGCGCGGCACGCCGCTCTCGGCGATGGCCTGGCCGACGTCGGCTTCATTGCCGTAGATCTGCGCGGTGTCGATGGCACGATAGCCGAGGTCCAGCGCGGTGCGCACCGAATCGATCACGGTCTGGCCGGTCAGGCGGAACGTGCCGACGCCGAAGGAAGGGATGCTCATGGAATGACTCCTTGGTTCAGTGGATGGGGCAATGCAGAATTCAGATGGATTGGCTCAGGCCGCGGCCGGTTGTGCCATCGGCGCCTGCTTGTCCAGGTAGCCTGACAGCGCGGTCAGGCCGAACGCCGCCAGTGTCACCAGCGCGGCGATCCACGGCGTATGCGACAGGCCCAGGTGGCCGACCACCAGCGCGCCGCCCCAGGCGCCGCCGGCCACGCCGAGGTTGAACGCGGCGATGTTGAAGCCGGCGGCGACGTCGATGGCGTCGGGCGCGACCTTCTCGGCCTGCTGCACCACGTACACCTGCAGGCCGGGCACGTTGCCGAAGGCCACGGCGCCCCAGGCCAGCACGGTCAACACCACCAGCCATTTGTTCGGCGCGGTGAAGGTCAGCACCAGCAGTACCGCCGCCAGCAGCAGGAAGATCGTCTTCAGCGCGCTGACCGCGCCCTTGCGGTCGGCCAGGCGCCCGCCCCAGACATTGCCCGCCGCGACCGAGATGCCGTAGGCCAGCAACACCAGGCCGACCATGTCCGGCTGGAAGCCGGCGATGTCCTGCAGGATCGGCGCCAGGAACGTGAAGGCGATCAGCGAGCCGCCATAGCCGACCGCCGTCATGGCGTAGACCAGCAGCAGGCGCGGTTGCAGCAGCACGCGGGCCTGCCGCAGCAGCGGTGCCGGCGGGGTGTGCGGGATCTTGCTGGGCACGAACACGAGTGCACCAACCAGCGCCACCACGCCGAATGCCGACACGGCAAGGAAGGTGGCATGCCAGCCGAAGTGCTGGCCAATGAAGGTGCCGAGAGGAATGCCGGTGACGAAGGCCACCGTCATGCCGCTGAACATGGTGGCGATGGCGCTGGCGGCCTTGTCGCGCGGCACCAGCCCGGTGGCGATGATCGAACCGACCGAAAAGAACACGCCGTGTGCCAGCCCGGTCAGTATGCGCGCCACGATCAGCGTGTCGTAGCCGGGCGCCTGCCAGGCGACCAGGTTGCCGACGGTGAACAGCGCCATCAGCCCGACCAGCAGCGGCTTGCGCGGCAGCCGGCCGGTGAGCGCGGTCAGCAGCGGGGCGCCGATGGCGACGCTCAGCGCATACAGGCTGACCAGCAGGCCGGCCGACGGCAACGTGACGCCAAGGTCAGCCGCGATAGTCGGAATCAGGCCGACGATGACGAATTCCGTGGTGCCGATGGCGAAGGCCGCCAGGGTCAGGGCGAGCAGTGCGAGGGGCATGTCTGCGATCCGGGTTGCGTTTGAACGGGTGGACAGGGAATGGATCGCAGTGTGACGGCTTTACATTTGCAGAAAAAGCCGTGTATAAGCCAAATACATTTGATTTGAAATCAACAATGAAGACCACCCTCGATGAAATGCAGGCGTTCGTCGCGGTCGTCGACACCGGCTCGATCACGGCGGCAGCCGACCACCTCGGGCTGACCATCTCGGCGGCCAGCCGTACCCTGGGCCGGCTGGAGGAAAAGCTGCAGACCACGCTGCTAAGGCGCACCACACGCCGGCTGGAGCTGACGGAGGAAGGCGCTGCGTTCCTGGAGCAGGCCCGCGCCATCCTTGCCTCGGTGGACGCCGCGGAAGAGCAGATGGCGGCGCGCCGGATGCAGCCCGTGGGGCGTCTGCGTGTCGATGCCGCCACGCCGTTCATGCTGCATGTGATCGTGCCGCTGGTGGATGGCTTCCGTGCTCGCTATCCGCAGGTGGAACTGGAGCTGAATTCGAACGAGGGCATCATCGACCTGATCGAGAAGCGGACCGACGTGGCCTTCCGCATTGGCGCGCTGAAGGACTCGACGCTGCATGCGCGTCCGATCGGCAGCAGCCGCGTGCGCGTGCTGGCCAGCCCGGCTTACGTGCAGCGGCATGGCACGCCGGCAACGCCGGGCGACCTGGCCGGGCACGCGCTGCTCGGCTTCACCCAGCCTGAGTCGCTTAACGACTGGCCGCTGCGCGACGAGCGTGGCGAGCGCGGCGACGCGGTGCATATCAAGCCGACGATCGCCTCGTCCAGCGGCGAAACCCTGCGCCATCTGGCGCTGGCGGGGCTCGGCATCGTATGCCTGTCGGATTTCATGACGCGAGACGATCGGCGCAGCGGGCGGCTGATGCCGCTGTTTGGCGCGCAGTCGCTGGATGTGCGCCAGCCGATCAACGCGGTTTACTACCGGAACACTACGCTCGCTTCGCGCATCACCTGCTTTGTCGACCATGTGGTCGAGGCGCTGGGCAGGCGGCCGTTTGACGAGTAGGGCGTCGCGGCCCTTCAGATCCCGCCCAGCAGGTCGTGCGCGTCGACGATCGCATAGGCGATCTCGGGGTGCTGTTCCATGCTGCGCCGGATCGCCGCGGGAATGGACTGGCGGATCTTGCGGCACAGGCCCGGCTGTTCCTGCACCTGGATATTGATGCCGCGCACCGTCTTCACGCCACGCGCGCTGGGGGTGATGGTCAGCATGATGCCAAGCTGGGCCTGCATCAGGCCCTCCATGCGGCGTAGCTCGGCCAGGCTGGTGAGGTTCTCGAGCCGTTCGACCAGGCGCTTTTCTTCCTGGCGGGTGAGCCGTAGCACGCGCAGGTCGGCGTTGGGGTCACTCATAAGCGCTTCGCGCCCGCAGATGCAGGCGCCTGGCGGGCACTCCTCGCGAAGGGGGAACGGCGCATTCATGTGGGGGCGCGGCGGTGGCCCCGGCGGAATCCGGGGCGATGGCCGGATATGTTAAATCAGGTTGCCGGCCCGCGGCGCTGACACTGTTGTGTTGCCCTCGGATGCGGCAAGGGACGCCGGCACTGGCTGCAAGAATGCGGAGGCTTTCTGCGGCAAAGGCCGATCCGTTCTATGCTCGCGGCAGGCTGCCCAGGCCGACCCTCAACGACCACGACAACACAAGCCTCACCAGGAGACTCCATGGCACTCTCGATGTACGACGTATCGATCCCGCCGTTTATCCGCGCGCTCGGCAACCTTGCCGCGGTCCTCGACAAGGGCGCGGCGCACGCGCAGGCGCAGGGCATGGACCCGGCCGACCTGATCCAGACCCGGCTGATCGCCGACATGGATCCATTGTCGGCGCAGATCCAGCGCGCCAGCGACGCGGCCAAGGGGTGCGCGGCGCGGCTGGCGGGGATCGAGGTGCCGTCGTTCGCCGACACCGAAACCACCTTCGCCGAACTGCAGGACCGGATCGCGCGCACCATCGTGTTCCTGGAGCAGGTCACGCCGGCGCAGCTCGAGGGCAGCGAAAAGCGCGTGATCGAGCTGAAACTGCGGCAGGGGCCGGTGACGTTCGACGGCAAGTCGTACCTGCTCGGGTTTGCGTTGCCCAACTTCTATTTCCACGTGACCACGGCCTACGACATCCTGCGCCACAAGGGCGTGCAGATCGGCAAGCGCGACTACCTGGGGCTCAGGTAAGGCGACGCGGCAAGCCGGCGGGCGGCGCACGCGTCACGCCGGTCCTCACGCCGGCCGCCATGCCGGCACTAATCGAAAACCCTTAGCCCTCTGGTATACTTGTCCGTTGTCCGAACCGCGTCCGGAGCGGCCGGACGCAGCCTGCGACAGGCCACAGGGCGGATCCTCCGGCAGTGCCCGGAGCCCGGCACGGGAAACCCGGTGCTCCCCGCCCGCGCTGCCAGCGATGGCCACGATCGTGCGCCGCCTGGGGTGGCATCGGTCCCGCCGAATGCATCCGAGCGATCCGCCATGACTGGCCCCTGGCCTTGCCCAACCATACCAAGACACCCGGCCAGCCCGAAGGCTGCCGAAAATCCGTTTACGGTCCCAGAGAGACCCCACGCATGACATACGCCGTCAAGGAAATCTTCTATACGCTGCAGGGCGAGGGCGCCAACGCCGGCCGCGCCGCGGTGTTCTGCCGCTTTGCCGGCTGCAACCTGTGGAGCGGCCGCGAAGAGGACCGGGCCAGCGCCGTGTGCCAGTTCTGCGACACGGACTTCGTCGGCACCGATGGCACGCGCGGCGGCAAGTACCGTACTGCCGAGGAACTGGCCGCGGTGGTCGCCTCGGAATGGCCGCAGGGCGCTGGTGGCAAGCCGCTGGGCAAGCCGCTGGTGGTGTGCACCGGTGGCGAGCCGCTGCTGCAGCTTGATGCACCGCTGATCGATGCGCTGCATGCGCAGGGCTTCGAGATCGCCATCGAGACCAACGGCACCATCGCCGTGCCGCCCGGCATCGACTGGGTTTGCGTGAGCCCCAAGATGGGTTCCGAACTGGTGGTCAGGCGCGGGGACGAGCTCAAGGTGGTGATCCCGCAAGCGGACCAGGATTTTGCCGCATACGAGCAGCTTGATTTCCAGCATTTCCTGGTGCAGCCCATGGACGGCCCGCTGCAGCGTGAAAATACCGCCGCCGCGGTGGACTTCTGCCAGCGCCATCCGCGCTGGCGGCTGTCGCTGCAGACCCATAAGCTGCTGGGCATCCGCTGAGCGCGGCTTTTGCCCTGGGTGTTGTCCCGGGTTTTGCCCAACCCGCGGCAAACGTACACAATAGAGGCTTCGGGCGCACGCGCGGCGCCCGTCCAACGCAGGCGGCCGGCACGGCGCGGCTACACATGAGCAAACAAGTTTCCATTACCCGCCGGCTGGAGTTCGACTCCGGCCACCGCATCCCGAACCACTGCGGCCAGTGCCGCAACATCCATGGCCACCGCTATCGCCTTGACCTGACGCTGTCGGGCGAGGTGCTGCATCGCGAAGGTGCCTCGGATGACGGCATGATCCTGGACTTCGGCGACATCAAGGCGCTCGCCAACGAGCACCTGGTCAACAAGTGGGACCACGCCTTCCTGATCTACCGTGGCGACACCGCGCTGCTGAACTTCCTGCAATCGATGGAAGGGCACAAGACCGTGGTGCTGGATGCGATCCCCACCGTCGAGAACCTGGCCCAGGTCGCCTTCGACATCCTGGCGCCGGTGTTCAAGGACTGTTTCGGCCACCACCTGCAACTGACCAGGCTGGTGCTGTTCGAGACCCCCAATTGCTGGGCCGAAGTCAGCGCCCCGGCGGTGCTGCCGGCGCAAGACTGAGCCAGCCGATGCCAGAGACGCCGCCGCTGCCGCTGCGCGCCCCGCGCGCGCTGCCCGACGATCCGGCCGAGGCCGCCGCGCGCGATGCGCACTATATGCGCGCCGCGCTGGACGAAGCGCGCCTGGCCGAGGCTGCCGGCGAAGTGCCGGTCGGCGCCGTGGTGGTCTGGAACGACACCATCATCGCGCGCGGCCACAACCTGCCGATCCGCTCGGTCGATCCCTCCGCGCATGCCGAAATGCAGGCGCTGCGCGCCGCCGCGCAGGTGATCGGCAACTACCGCATGCCCGAGTGCGAGCTGTACGTGACACTGGAACCGTGCGCGATGTGCAGCGGCGCGATCCTGCATGCGCGGCTGCGCCACGTGGTGTTCGGCGCCACCGATCCCAAGACTGGCGCCGCCGGCAGCGTGCTCAACCTGTTCGAGCATGCGCAACTCAACCACCAGACCACCATCGCCGGCGGGGTGCTGGCCGATACCTGCGGCCAGATGCTGAAGGATTTCTTCGCTGCCCGCCGACGCGCGCAGAAGGCCGCGCGCGACGCTGGCGGAACTGAACCGGGCTGCACCTGCCCAACCCCTCCCGGTCAGAACAACGCCACCGACACCACCGACACATGAGTACGCCGAACAACAGGCCGCCGCATACCGAAGTCCGACTGATCGCCTCGTCCGGCTATCCGCACGACGTCGCCGTCGCGGCGCGCGGCGTTGCCTGGCTCAAGCAGCACGGCTATCACACCACCAACCCGGACGTGCTGGCCCGGCGCTACCTGCGCTTCGGCGGCACCGACACGGAGCGGCTGGCCGACCTGCATGCCATCGGCACCGGCGTGCCGCATGAGCTGACGCTGGCAGTGCGTGGCGGCTACGGTATTGCGCGGCTGCTGGCGCAAGTCGATTTTGCCCGCATTGCCGAACAGGCGCGTGCCAGCGCCACGCCCATCGTCGGCCACAGCGACTTCACTGCCTTCCAGCTCGCTTACCTGGCTGCGACCGGCGGCATCACCTTTTCCGGGCCGATGCTGCTGGCGGACTTTGGCGCGGACAGCGTCGATCCGTATATGTGGGAGCACTTCGAGGGCATCCTGCGCGATCCGGCCTACCAGGTCGATGTGGCAGCCCCCCAGTCCGGTGGCCAGCCGTTCAGCGGCGAGGTGGCCGGCACGCTGTGGGGCGGCAACCTGGCGATGCTGTGCAGCCTGCTGGGCACGCCTTTCATGCCGCGGGTCGAGGGCGGGGTGCTGTTCCTGGAAGACATCAACGAGCCGCCGTACCGCGTCGAGCGCATGCTCGTCCAGCTGCAGCAGGCCGGCGTGCTGGACGCGCAGCGCGCCATCGTGCTGGGTGACTTTTCCAACTATCGCGTCACCGACTACGACAACGGCTACGACATGGCAGCCGTGGTGGCCTACCTGCGCGACCAGCTGCCAGTGCCGGTGCTGACCGGCCTGCCGTTCGGCCACTGCGCGCGCAAGCTGACGCTGCCGGTGGGCGCACAGGTGCGGCTGGCCGCACGTGCCGATGGGTTCTCGATGGCGTTTTCCGGCTATCCGGTGCTGCCGCCGGCGGCCTGAGCCCCGCACGCCAGGCGCGACCGCCCCACACCGCACATCAAGCCGCATCCGGGTGCAAGGAATGCATCTGGATGGTAGAATATGCGGTTATTTCCTGACTTCCTGCCGGGTTCTCGCAAGAACCGGGCGCGGCCCCTGCCGCATCGCCAGCCATGGCCCCGGAATGCTCCGGCCGGCGCGATGCCTCCCTGGCAAGGCTGGCCCCTGAACGGCATGAAGTGCACCCCGGTGCAACAACCTGCGCAACGCGGCCGGTGCCGCGGCGCTACATTCTCCAGACAAGGTTCCAGACGTGCTTTCTACCGCAAACATCACCATGCAGTTCGGCCCCAAGCCGTTGTTCGAGAATATCTCGGTCAAGTTCGGCGAGGGCAACCGCTACGGCCTGATCGGCGCGAACGGCTGCGGCAAGTCCACCTTCATGAAGATCCTGGGCGGCGACCTCGAGTCGTCGGCGGGCAACGTCATGCTGGAGCCGGGCATCCGCCTGGGCAAGCTGCGCCAGGACCAGTTCGCCTATGAAGACATGCGCGTGCTGGACGTGGTGATGATGGGCCACACCGAGATGTGGGCCGCCGCGCAGGAGCGCGACGCCATCTACGCCAACCCGGAAGCGACCGACGAAGACTACATGAAGGCCGCCGAGCTGGAGGCCAAGTACGCCGAATACGACGGCTACACCGCCGAGGCGCGCGCCGGTGAACTGCTCCTGGGCGTGGGCATCCCCACCACGCAGCACCAGGGCAATATGAGCGACGTCGCGCCGGGGTGGAAGCTGCGCGTGCTGCTGGCGCAGGCACTGTTCTCGAACCCGGACGTGCTGCTGCTGGACGAACCGACCAACAACCTGGACATCAACACGATCCGCTGGCTGGAAACCGTGCTCAACGAGCGCAACTCCACCATGATCATCATTTCCCACGATCGCCACTTCCTGAACTCGGTCTGCACGCACATGGCCGACATGGACTACGGCACGCTCAAGGTCTACCCGGGCAACTACGACGACTACATGGAAGCGTCGATGCAGGCCCGCGAGCGCCAGATGGCCGCCAACGCGCGCGCCAAGGAGCGCATCAGCGAACTGCAGGACTTCGTGCGCCGCTTCTCGGCCAACAAGTCCAAGGCACGCCAGGCCACCTCGCGCGCCAAGCAGATCGAGAAGATCAAGGTCGAGGACATCAAGCCGTCGTCGCGCCAGAACCCGTTCATCCGTTTCGAGTTCGAGAAGAAGCTGCACAACCTGGCGGTCGAGGTGGAGAACGTCACCAAGAGCTACGACCGCAAGATCATCAACAGCCTGTCGATGGCGATCCAGGCCGGCGAACGCGTCGCCATCATCGGCGAAAACGGCGCGGGCAAGACCACGCTGCTGCGCAGCCTGTTGAGCGGCGCGGTGCAGACCGGCGTGCAGCGCGGCGTGGAAGTCGACCGCGGCCAGGTCAAGTGGGCCGAGAACGCCAACGTCGGCTACATGCCGCAGGACACCTACGAGGAGTTCCCTGCTGACCGCGACGTGATGGACTGGATGAGCCAGTGGACGCAGGCCGGCGACGACGAGACCTCGCTGCGCGGCACGCTGGGCCGCCTGCTGTTCTCGGCGGACGACATCAAGAAGAACGTCAAGGTGCTGTCCGGTGGCGAGAAGGGCCGCATGATCTGGGGCAAGCTGATGCTGGGCCGCCACAACGTGCTGGCGCTGGACGAGCCGACCAACCACATGGACATGGAGTCGATCGAATCGCTGCAGATCGCGCTGGACAAGTTCTCGGGCACGCTGGTCTTCGTTTCGCACGACCGCGAGCTAATCAACGGGCTGGCCACGCGCGTCATTGAAGTGCGCACCGACGGCACGCTGACCGATTACCTGGGTACGTATGACGAGTACCTGCAGTCGCAGGGGATCGTCGGCTGAGTCTGACGCATGCCCATGGAAAAGGCCGCCTTCCGAGGCGGCCTTTTTGCTGTCTGGCGCGCCGGCTTACGCTCAGCCGGCTGCGGCAGGGATGTCTTGTGCGATCGTCTCCAGTTCACGCAAGATCGCATGCGCCGTGATTTCGCCCTTGGCCCTGAGCAGCGCCGCATGCAGTGACTCTCGCAGGGCCAGCAGCGCTGGAAGGTCCTGCGCCTTTTCCACCTTGACCTGCAACATATAGCCGCGCAGGCCCAGGTGCTGGCCGATGACCTCGGTGTAGAAGTGATACAGGCGCTGGAAGGCATCGATCTCGGCGGCGGAGTGCGTCGGCTGCGTCGGCGCCGTCGGGTCGGGGTTCGCCGCTGGCTCGGCTGCCGGCGCGTGCCGCATGGCGTACACCGAGAACAGGTTGGTATCCGCCGTGGTTGCCGAAGTGCGTGCCGGGGCTTCCGGAGCGACAGCGGCCGCTGCCGGTGCCGCCTCAGGCACTGGCTCGACCAGCCCTTCGGCGGCCAACATCTCCATGGCCTCGGGTCCCACGCCCATGCCTGCCACCTGCGCCAGCAGGTCTTGCCCGCGGCGCTCGCCATTGACCATCAACAGCAACGCGCGCAGCTTGTGGTCCAGCTTGCGCGCGCGTGTCCTGATCTCGTCATGTCCCGCGTCGGTCTTGCGGTAGATCGGATCGACCATGTCTCGCTCCCTTGTTATGCCGGCCGTCCGTGCGAGCATCCCGTTTGCGGGTGCGGCCGATTATCGCCATTTGAAAAGAGCGGCTGGCGCGGGGGTTGCCAGGGCTGGAAACATAGCCTCCAAACCGCTCTACAATGTGCGTGCACCATAAAAGTAACAAAAAAAACCAGTTGCCCATCCGTCAAACTCCGCACCAACCGAGAACTGTGGCCATGCAACAACGAGACAAACTGTTTATCAACGGCAAGTGGGTCGCGCCCCACGGTACCGGCACCATCGACGTCATCCATTCCAGCACCGAAGCGGTAATGGGCACGATCCCGGAAGGCTCGCCGCGCGACGCCGAAGACGCCATCCAGGCCGCGCGCGCCGCGTTTGACGGCTGGGCGGCCACGCCCGCGTCGGTGCGAGCCGGTTATATCGCCAAGATCGCCGACGGACTGAAGGCGCGCAGCGAAGAACTGGCCCAGATGATCGCCGGCGAAGTCGGCATGCCGATCAAGCTGGCGCGCGCGATCCAGGTGGGCGGCCCGGTCTACAACTGGGGACAGGCCGCCAAGCTGCTGGATACCTTCCACTTCGAGGAAGAAGTCGGCAATTCGCTGGTGGTGCGCGAACCGGTTGGCGTGGTGGCGGCGATCACGCCGTGGAACTACCCGCTCAACCAGATCACGCTGAAGGTTGCGCCGGCACTGGCCGCGGGCTGCACTGTCGTGCTCAAGCCGTCGGAAGTGGCGCCGCTGAATGCCTTCGTGCTGGCCGAGGTGATCGAGGCCGCGGGCCTGCCGCCGGGCGTGTTCAACCTGGTGACCGGCTTTGGCCCGGTGGTGGGCGAGGTGCTGGCCAGCCATCGGGAGGTCGACATGGTGTCGTTCACCGGTTCCACCCGCGCCGGCAAGCGCGTGTCCGAACTGGCCTCGCAGACGGTCAAGCGCGTGGCGCTGGAGCTGGGCGGCAAGTCCGCCTCGGTGATCCTGGACGATGCCGACCTGCCGGCGGCGGTCAAGGGCACCATCAGCGCCTGCTTCCTGAATTCCGGACAGACCTGTTCGGCGCATACCCGCATGCTGGTGCCGCGTGCCCGCTATGACGAGATCAAGGCGATCGCGCAGAAGGTGGTGGCCGGCTTTACCGTGGGCGATCCGCTGCAGGAAACCACCCGGCTCGGCCCGCTGATTTCCGCCGTGCAGAAGGAGCGCGTCACCGGCTATATCCGTCGCGGGCTGGAAGAAGGCGCCGAACTGGTGGCCGGTGGCCCCGAAGTGCCCGAAGGGCTGGACCAGGGCTTCTTCGTCAAGCCGACCGTGCTCGGCAACGTCGAGCCGCGCGCCACTGTGGCCCAGGAGGAGATCTTCGGGCCGGTGCTGTCGATCATCTGCTATGACACCGAGGAAGAGGCGGTGCGCATCGCCAACGACAGCATCTACGGACTCGGCGGCGGCGTGTGGTCGGGCGACGAGGCCCGTGCGATCCGCGTGGCGCGGCGCATCCGTACCGGCCAGGTGGACATCAACGGCGGGCCGTTCAACATGCAGGCGCCGTTCGGCGGCTACAAGCAGTCCGGCAACGGGCGCGAGGCCGGCAAGTACGGGCTGGAGGAATTCCTCGAATACAAGGCCCTGCAGTTGAAGAAGCCGGCCTGAGGCCTGCGCGACATGTGAAAATGCCCGGCTGGTCCGGGCATTTTGCATCGCCGCCAACGAAGCGGCGGCAGTCACCGGGACCACACAACGACAAAGACAAAGACAAAGACAAGAGGGGAGCAACAATGCGCTGGTTCGGTCGTCTGGCCAAGCTTGTGGGATGGCTGCTGGTACTGGCGGTAGCCGGCACGGCAGGGGCCCTGATCTGGTATCGGCAGGCGGCGCAGCCGCCCGCATCGGGCACCGTTGCGCTCCCGGGCCTGCACGGCCAGGTCACCATCGTGCGCGATGGCAATGGCGTGCCGCAGATCCGTGCCGCCAGCAAGGCCGACGCCTGGTTTGCGCTCGGCTATGTCCACGCGCAGGACCGGCTCTGGCAGATGCAGATGAACAAGCGCGTGGTGGCCGGCCGGCTCGCCGAGGTCCTGGGCCCGTCCGCGCTCGATACCGACAAGTTCCTGCGCACGCTGGGCGTGCGGCGCAACGCCGAAGCGATCCTGGCGCAGTCTTCGCCGCAGACGCGGGCTGCGCTGCAGGCATACGCCGACGGCGTCAATGCGTGGATCGACCATCGCCAGGGACCGCTGCCGCCTGAATTCCTGATCCTGCGCACGCAGCCGGAGCGCTGGGAGCCGGCCGATACGCTGGGCTGGCAGACCATGATGGCCTGGGACCTGGGCGGCAACTGGAACCAGGAAACGCTGCGCATGCGCCTGGCGCAAGTGCTGCCGGTGGAGCGCATCAGCGAACTGCTGGCGCCATATCCGGGCGAGCAGCCCGTGCGCACCATGGATTACGGCCACCTGTACAAGCAGTTGGCGCCGCTGGCTAACGCCATGGCGAGCGTCAGCGACAAGGCGCCGCCGGGCTATGTCGAGGGCATGGGCTCGAACAACTGGGTGGTCTCCGGCGCGCGCACGCAATCGGGCAAGCCAATGCTGGCCAACGACCCGCACCTGGGTTTGCAGGCGCCGGCGCTGTGGTACTTCGCCCGCATGACCGCGCCGGGACTGGACGTGGCCGGCGCCACGCTGCCCGGCATCCCGGTGGTGGTGCTCGGGCACAACGACCGCATCGCCTGGGGGCTGACCAATACCGCGCCGGACGTGCAGGACCTGTTTATCGAACGGCTGCGTCCCGGCAGCGAGACCCAGTACCAGACCCCGGACGGCTGGGCCACCTTCGAGACCCGCACCGAGACATTCCGCGTCAAGGGCGCGCCCGACGTGACGCTGCAGGTCCGCAGCACGCGTCACGGGCCGGTGATCTCCGACGTGGCCGAGCCCCTGGCCGCCGCGGCAGGCCCGCTCGGCGCGCGCTACGTCGTCGCGTTCCAGTGGACCGCGCTGCGTCCGGACGACCGCACCTTCCAGGCCGGCCTGAAGATGAACGACGCGCGCGACTGGGCCAGTTTCACCGCCGCGCTGCGCGACTTCCATTCGCCCCAGCAGAACATCGTGTACGCCGATGTCGACGGCAATATCGGCTTCTTCGCGCCGGGCCGGGTGCCGCTGCGCCGCGCCGACAATGACCTCAAGGGCCTGGCGCCCGCGCCGGGATGGGATGCCCGCTACGACTGGACCGGCTTTATCCCGTTCGAGGCTCTGCCGCAGCGCTACAACCCGCCCGAAGGCGCGATCGTGACGGCCAACCAGCGCATCGTGCCGCCGGACTATCCGTACTTCATCACCAGCGAATGGACGGTGCCGTACCGCCATGACCGCATCCAGGCCTTGCTGGCGGCGACGCCAAAGCACACCCTGGACAGCTTCGCCGGGATCCAGAAGGACGTGCTGTCGCTGGCCGTGCGCGATGCCCTGCCACTGCTGCTGGCCGCACCGGTCAGCGGCGATGCCGCACGGCCGGAGCGCGAGCGCGCGCTGCTCGATGCGCTGCGCAAGTGGGACGGCACCATGGATGCCGATCGGGCCGAGCCGCTGGTGGTCACCGCCTGGCTGCGCGAGCTGTCGCGGCGGCTGTTCGAGGAGAAGGTCGGCGAGGCAATCTTTGTCCGCCTGTGGGACCAGCGCAACGTGCAGCAGCCGATGCTGAACATCCTGCGCGATCCCGGCAAGCTCGGCGCGTTCTGGTGCGACCGCCCGCATACGCGCCCCGCGGAAAGCTGCAACGACGCGATCGCCGATGCCTGGGCGCAGTCGATGACCGACCTGTCGCGCCGCTATGGCGATGACCCGAAACGCTGGCGCTGGGGCGAAGCGCATACGGCCCGCTCCGAGCACAAGCCGTTCGGCAAGGTCGCGTACCTGTCGCCCCTGTTCAACCTGCGCGTGCCGACCGGTGGCGACACGTACACGGTCAATGTCGGCCGCCACAACCTGCGCGACGAGAAGGCGCCGTTCGAAAATACCCATGCCGCCAGCGTGCGCGCGCTGTACGACCTGGCGGACCTGCAGGGCGCGCGCTTCATGGATTCGACGGGCCAGTCCGGCAACGCGTTGCTGCCGCGCTATCGGGAATGGACCGGCAAGTGGGCGGCGGTGGAATACGTGACCATGCCGCTGGCACCCGCGCAGGCCGAAGCCCTGATCCTGGTCCCGGCTGCGACAAAATAGCGCACCGCGGCGGCATGCCGTGCCGGGATACCGCTCCAACAGGCGATATCCTGCCGTGGTTTTCGCGCGGCGTCGCCATTGGCGCTACCATGGGTACCCTTCTTGACCGGCAGGAGTCGCCCATGGCCACACGCACCACCCATGTGATCCAGCACCTCGCATTCGAGCATGCGGGCGTGATCGGCGATGCGCTGCGCGCACGCGGGCATGCGCTGCGGGTATTCCAGGCGGGTGTCGACGACCTGCGGCCCATCGTTGATGATCCGGCCGACCTGCTGCTGATCCTGGGTGGCCCGATCGGGGTTTATGAAACCGATGCCTACCCATGGCTGGAAGGCGAGATCGCACTGATCCGCCAGCGGCTGGCCGCCGGCGGCAAGATCATCGGGGTTTGCCTGGGCGCACAGCTGATCGCGCGTGCCACCGGTGCGCGCGTGTATCCCGGCACGCGCGAGATCGGCTGGGCGCCGATCGTGCCGACGCCGGCCGGACGGGATTCGGCGCTTGGCGAGCTCGCCGCAGCCAACTGGGAGGTGCTGCACTGGCATGGCGATACCTTCGACCTGCCGCCCGGTGCCGAACTGCTGGCATCCACGACGGCGGTGACAAACCAGGCGTATGCCATCGGCAACCAGGTACTGGCGCTGCAATTCCACCCCGAAGTGCTGCCCGGCGACATCGAAGCCTGGCTGATCGGCCATACCGTCGAACTCGGCAAGGCCGGCATCGACCCGCGCACCATCCGTGCGCGCACGGCCGAAGTCGGCGCAGGCGTGGCGGCGGCAGGTGAACGCATGTTTGCCCGCTGGCTGGAGCAGGCAGGACTATGAGCACGTCGGCATTGCCGGTGCCGCCCGTACGGGCCGTGATCGATGCCGTTCTCGTCGGCGGGGTGCGGCCGTTCGGACCCAGGGGCGTAGCCAGCGGCATCGCCAAAGCAGCGGCCAGCGGGCGTGTGCGCATCGGTACGCTCGGGCTGGAGGGCGACCAGCAGGGCGATCCGCGCCATCATGGCGGCCCGGAAAAAGCCCTGCATCACTATCCGCGCGACCACTACCCCGAATGGCGTGCCGAACTGGCGGAACAGGGCGCGGCCGGCATTGGCGTGCTGGATGCACCCGGTGCATTCGGCGAGAACCTGAGCACGCAGGGGCTGACCGAGGCCGATATCTGCATCGGCGACCGTTTCCGGCTCGGCACGGCGCTGGTCGAGGTCTCGCAGGCACGCCAGCCGTGCTTCAAGCTCAATCACCGCTTTGGCTACCCCGGCATGTCACGCGCGGTGCAGCAGAGCCTGCGCACCGGTTGGTACTACCGCGTGCTGGAAGACGGCGAAGTAGAAGCGGGCGATACGCTGGCGCTGGTGGCGCGTCCGTTCCCGCAATGGCCGCTGCAGCGGCTGCTGCACGTGCTGTATGTCGACAGGCTCGACTATGCCGCGCTCAGCGATATGGCCGGGCTGGCCCCGCTGGCGGAAAGCTGGCGCAAGCTCGCACGGCAGCGCCTGGAGCGGCAGGAAGTCGAAGACATGGAGCGGCGCCTGGCGGGCGGCTGAGCGGCCTCCCGGGGGGAAATTCGGGAAGGCGCGTATCAGGCCTGCCGGAAGCGGCGGGCCGTGCCCTCGCGCGTGATGCGCTCCCACACCACCTGCTTTTCCTCGTCGCTGAAGAACACCCAGTTGCTCACTTCGGCCGCGGTGCGCCCGCAACCCTGGCAGATTTCGTCGAACAGCGTGGAGCAGATGCCGATGCACGGGCTGTCCGGACGATCGGACAACGTGGAATCCGTGGCGCCGGTGTCCGGTTGGGGGCGGAACGGGGCGGATTCGGGAGACTGCGGCATGTTGACGAGTGGTTGCGGTGAAACGGGGGCACATTATACGGGGTGGGACCGGCCGCCATCGGTCCCACCGCCCAATCCCGCGGCCTGTCAGTGGCTATCGCGCAGTCCCAGCACGTTCGCGCCGATCTTCGGGTCGATGCCGCGCTCCAGTTGCTGCGGATAGCCCGTCACCGTCACTTCCAGCGATCCGGTGCCGACTTCCATCGACAGGATATGGCCGCCGTACGTGTCGAAACTGCTGTCGCCGGCCACCCCGTGCGCATGGATCGACGGCTTGCCTTCCTTCCACGCCAGGCTACCGACGATGCTGGCCATCTCCACGTTGCGGAAGGTGCGCGGGTTGAACTGCTTCTTCCCGGCATCCCAGAAGCCGAACGTGACGTTGGCGAAGCCGATCGCGGACAGGCTCGCGCTGGGCACCTTCTCGCAGATGGCAAAGGCTTCGATCTGCTCGAAGACGTTGTCGCCCATGCGCAGCACCAGCAGGTAGCCGGTGGGTGTCTTGATGTAGCGCGGCACGCTGTCGCGCGGGTAGTTCGGGTTCTGGGCACGGGCGTCCAGTGCAGCCTTGCATTCGGCGGAGGGAGCCGGCTGCGCCGTGGCTGGCGCGGGCATCAAGGCGACGGCGCCGACGGCGGTGGCCGCTGCGAGGGTGGCGAGCGCCTGGCGGGCGCGCAGGGATTTGCTAAGGATCATCTGTGGTCTCCTGACTGGTTTGTTTGCGGTTGGGTTTATGGCTATGGCAAGAACATTACGAAGCGGGCGGATGCGGCGGCAGCAGGATGTCCCTGCCGACCGCGCGGATGTCGGTATGGCCGCAGAAGGCCATGGTCAGGTCGAGTTCCTTGCGGATGATCTCCAGCGCGCGCGTCACGCCGGCCTGTCCCATGGCGCCAAGTCCGTACAGCATCGGGCGGCCGATATAGACGCCCCGGGCGCCAAGTGCGACCGCCTTCAGCACGTCCTGCCCTGAGCGGATGCCGCCGTCCATATGGACTTCGATGCGGTCGCCCACGGCTTCGGCGATGGCGGGCAGGGCGCGGATCGATGCCGGCGCGCCGTCGAGCTGGCGGCCGCCGTGGTTGGACACGATCAGCGCGTCCGCGCCCGACTGGCAGGCCAGCCGCGCATCCTCGACATCCTGGATACCCTTGAGCACCAGCTTGCCGGGCCAGCGGCGGCGGATCCACGCCACGTCGTCCCAGTCCAGCGTCGGGTCGTACTGGCGGCTCGACCAGTCGGCCAGCGAGGTCATGTCGTCGACCCCCTGCACATGGCCGATGATGTTGCCGAAGGTGCGGCGGCGCGTGCCCAGCATGCCCAGGCACCAGCGCGGCTTGCCCATCATGTTGAGCAGGTTCCACGGCGTCAGGCGCGGCGGCGCCGACAGGCCGTTGCGCAGGTCCTTGTGGCGTTGCGCACTGACCGGCAGGTCCAGCGTCAGTACCAGCGCGGGGCAGCCCGCGGCGCGGGCGCGGTCCATCAGGCGTTCGACGAAGGCGCGGTCACGCATCACATAGAGCTGGAACCAGAACGGATGCCCGCCGGTGGCCTCGGCCACGTCCTCGATCGAACAGATGCTGACCGTGGACAGCGTGAACGGTATGCCGGAATCGCGCGCGGCGCGGGCGGCCAGGATCTCGCCGTCGGCGTGCTGCATGCCGGCCAGCCCGGTCGGGGCGATCGCCACCGGCATGGCGACGTCCTGGTCCAGCATCCGCGTGGCGACGCGGCGCTCGCCGATATCCACGGCCACGCGCTGGCGCAGCAGGATATGGCCGAACTCGCGCTGGTTGGCGCGGTACGTGGACTCGGTCCACGAACCGGAGTCGGCGTATTCATAGAACATGCGCGGCACCCGCTGCCGGGCGAGGCGGCGCAGGTCCTCGATCTCGTTGATGGATGACATCATGTGTCCTGCAAGGAAGAAAGACGGAACGCGGGCGGCCTCAATGCAGCCATGCGGCCGGCACCAGGATCAGCTGCGGGAACAGCACGAACAGGAACATCAGCGCGGTCAGGCTCAGCAGGAACGGCCAGACGCCGCCGATCACGCTGTCCAGGCTGCAGCGCGAAGTGCCCGCGACGACGTTGAGCACCGTGCCCACCGGCGGCGTCAGCAGGCCGATGGCATTGTTGAGCACGAACATCACGCCGAAATACACCGGGTCGATGCCCGCCTTGGTGATCACCGGCATCAGGATCGGCGTCATGATCAGCACCGTCGGCATCAGGTCGAGCGCGGTGCCCACCGCGATCACCAGGATCATGATGATGAACATCAGCAGGATCTTGTTGTCGATGAAGGGTTCGAGCAGGTCAGTCACCTGCGCCGGGATATTGGCAATGGTGATCAGCCATGCCGACACCAGCGCGCAGGCCACCAGGAACAGCACCGTGCTGGAGGTCTTGGCCGCGCTGACGATCAGTTCCGGCAGCGCGCGCAGCTTCAGTTCGCCGTAGACGAAGCGGCCGACCACCATGGCGTAGACCACGGCCACCACCGCCGCCTCGGTCGGCGTGAATGCGCCGATCTTCATGCCGCCGATGATCACCACCGGCAGCACCAGGGCCCAGATGCCGTCTAGCGCGGCCCTGGCCAGGCGGCGCGCATTGAAGGGTTCGGTGGGCGCGAGCTTTTCCTTGCGTGCGCAGAAGTGCCAGGTGACGGCGAGCGTCAGCGCCATCATCGCGCCGGGCGCGATGCCGGCGAGGAACAGCTTGGTGATCGACACCTGCGCGACCACGCCGAACACCACGATGGCGATCGACGGCGGGATCACCGGCGCGATGATGCCGCCCGCCGCGATCAGTCCCGCCGCGCGCGGCACGTTGTAGCCGGCATTGCGCATCATCGGGATCAGCAGCGCGGCGACCGCGGCGGTATCGGCCACGGCGGAGCCGGAGATGCTGGCCACCACAGTCGCCGCGATGATCGCCACGTAGCCCAGCCCGCCGCGGACGTGTCCGACCGCTGCGTCGGCGACGCGCACGATGCGCTGCGACAGGCCGCCGGCGTTCATCAGCTCGCCCGCCAGCATGAAAAACGGCACCGCCATCAGCGGATAGTTGTTGACGCCCTCCAGCATGTTCTGCGCGAGGATCTGCGTATCGAAGTTGCCCAGGTGCAGCATCAGCGCGACTCCGGACGCCAGCAGCGCAAAGGCGATGGGCATGCCGAGCGACATCGCGCCCAGCAGCGAGCCGACAAAGACAAAGATGGTCATGACAGGCTCCTTGCGCTTATTCGCCGGATGCGCCGGACTGCGGCACCAGTTCATGCTGCGCCATGCGGCCGCTGACCAGGCGCCACAGCCCGTGCAGCAGCATCGCCGCCATGCCGACGCTGCATACCATCAGGCAGGCATAGACCACGCCCAGCGGCACGCCGGTGACGGGAGCGCGGTCGTCCATGCCGATCGCCACCAGTTGCCAGGCGCCGTGGGCCAGCAGCAGGCAACAGCCCAGGGCGCCCGCATCGGCGAGCAGGCGGCAGGCACGCTGCCCGTTCTCGCCCAGCCGCGATACCACGGTGGACATCCCAAGGTGGGCCTTGTCATGCATCACCAGCAGGGCGCCGGTCAGCGTCAGCCACATGAAGACGAAGCGCGAGGCTTCCTCGGAGAAGGCAATGCCGGAATTGAAGACGTAGCGCAGGACCACGTTGCCAAAGACCAGCACGATCATGGTGGCCATCATGGCCACCATCGCGCCCTGGATCAGGCGCAGCGTAATACGGTTCATGATTGAGGACTCCTGGGTGGACGGGACTCAGCGCAGGCTCGCCACAGGCGCCCCGATCCGGTAAAAGCGCATGGCGTTGTCGTGCCACACTGCCTGCGCGGCGGTGTAGGGCAGGCCTTCCAGCGCGGCGGCGACGGTATTGACGATTTCATGCAGCGATGCGCGCAGCCCCGACACGGGCAGGTTGCTGGCGAACATGCAGCGCTGCCAGCCGAAGATCTCCAGCGCCTGGCGGATGACGCCGACGTTGCCGGCGCGATCCCATGCCGCGCCCGGCAAGCCGAACTCGGACAGCTTCAGGTGCACCCCGGGCAGGCTGGCCAGGGCCGCCAGCCCGCGGCGCCAGCCGGACAGGCCAGCCTCGGTGCGGTCCCACGGCAGGCCGGTGTGTTCCACCACCACGGCAAGCCCCGGCACCGCCGCGATCGCCTCGGCGGCTTCCTCCAGGTGCCACCACGGCACCCGCAGGTCCCATGCCAGGCCATGCCCGGCCAGCCGCTGCAGCCCGGACAGCCAGCGCGGGTCCTGCAGCGTGCCGGGCTGGCCACGCACGCTGCCATCCGCCCCATCCGCCGTCCGGCTGGTGCGCGGCTTGCACCGCACGCCCCGCACCAGCGGGAAGGCCTGGTGCGCGCGCAGCTGTGCCGCCAGCGTGTCGCTGTTGAAGTCGGCATGCGCCACCACCGCATTGGGAAAGCCGTGGCGCGCGTGGACCTGATGCAGCCACGCGGTCTCGGCCACCGACTCTTCGGCATGCCGCTCGGCTTCCACGTGGACGCTGGCGATGAGGGGCAGGCCGTCCCATTGGCGCAGGTAGTCGGCCGGATCGAAGTCCTGCCGCAGCGTGGCGTAATCGCCGAGGAAGAAGGCGGCAGGGTCGTACCCTCCCTGCAGCCAGGGATGACGCGCGGAGCCGAGCCGCCACAGGTGGTGGTGGGCATCGACGATGGCAGCGGGCATGGCAGGCATCGCGGGCTCTCCTAGCGCTGGGCGTCCATGGCGCGCAGCACGGCGTCGCCGTTCTTCTGCACGAACAGCTGGCGCGTCTCCTCGCGCACCACCTTGCGGATGCCGGCATTGTCGGGATGCTCGTTGACCTGCACGCCCCTGGCGCGCAGCGTGGCGATTGCCGCGGACTCGTTGTCGGCATTGAGCTTGCGCTGGTAGGTGGCGGCGGCAGCGGCCTCTTCCAGCAGCACCTTCTGGTACTCGGGCCTGAGCGCGTCGAACTTCGTCTTGTTCATCAACACCACCAGCGCGGTATAGGCGTGGCGCGTCATCGACACGTACTTTTGCACCTCGTACATCTTGGCCGAGACCATCAGCGTGGGCGGATTCTCCTGGCCGTCGACCGCGCCGGATTCCAGCGCGCCGAAGACCTCGGCGAACGGCATCGGCTGCGGGCTCGCGCCCAGCAACTGGAAGGCCTTGATATGCGACGGGTTGGGCGTGGTGCGGATCTTCAGGCCGCGGATGTCCTCGGCCTTGTTGACCGGGCGCTTGTTGTTGCCAAGGCTGCGGAAGCCGATCTCCCAGAAGGCCAGGCCCTTGATGCGGTGGGCGCCCAGCTCCTCCAGCAGCGAGCGGCCGACCGGGCCGTCCAGCACCTTGTAGGCAGACGGCCCGTCCTCGAACTGGTAGGGCAGGTCGAGCACGTTCAGGCGTGGCGCCAGGCCCGTGACGAAGGGATTGCCGGTGGCGCCGATATCGATGGTGCCACTGCGCACGCCGGTGACCAGCGTGGTGTCGTTGCCGAGCTGGCTGTTGGCAAAGACCTGGATCTCGACGCCGCCCTGGGTGCGCTCCTTGACCTTCTTGCTGAAGGCGAGCGCGGCCAGGTGCTGCGAATCGCTTTCCGGAACGGTATGGGCGAAGCGCAGCTTTACCGGTGCCTCTGCCTGTGCCACGCCGGCAACGGACAATAGCGCTGCCAGCACGATATGCGGGATAACGTGTTTCATGGTGTCTCCTGGGTTTGTCATGCGGCCCGGTCGTTGTGCGCCGGGCTCTGGTTGCCCCATGCAGGGGCGGATCAGGGGCGGCTGTGGTCAGGGCGGCGGATGCAGCAGGCCACGCCGGGCCAGGCTGTCCATCAGCGCGCCGATGCCGAAGGTCCACGGCGGCAACGCGCTGCTGGTGCCGACCCAGTTCACCAGCCCGCCGAGGCGCGCCGCCGAAATGCTGACGCGGTCGCCTGGATGATGGGTAAAGCCGGCGCCAGGCGCGTCGCGATCCTGCACCGGCGCGAACAGCGTGCCGCAGAACAGCATCATGCCGTCGGGGTACTGGTGGTGCGCGCCCATTGCATGCGCCACCAGTTCCTGCGGCGAACGGCTGATCTGCGTCATCGCGCTGGCGCCATGCAGCACGAAGCCATCCTCGCCCTCGATGGTCAGGCCGATCTCGGTACGCGCGATCTCGTCGATGCCGAAATGCGCATCGCACAGCCGGATCCACGGGCCGATGCCGCAGGACGCGTTGTTGTCCTTGGCCTTGCCCAGCAACAGCGCGCTGCGCCCTTCGAAGTCGCGCAAATTGACATCGTTGCCCAGCGCCGCGCCGACGATCTCGCCGCGCGGCGATACTGCCAGCACCACCTCCGGCTCGGGGTTGTTCCAGGTCGATGCCGGATGCAGGCCGACATCCACGCCGGTGCCGACCGACGATAGCGGCGCGGCCTTGGTGAAGATCTCCGCGTCCGGTCCGATGCCGACTTCCAGGTATTGCGACCACAACCCCTGCGCGACCAGCACATCCTTGATGCGCATGGCTTCGGGCGAGCCCGGGCGGATGGAGGCAAAGCCCGTCCCGACGATGGCGCTGACGCTGTCGCGCACCGCGGCGGCGCTGGCCGCGTCGCCGCGCGCCCGCTCCTCGATCACGCGCTCGACCAGGCTGGCGGCAAAGGTCACGCCGGCGGCCTTGACCACCTGCAGGTCGTTCGGCGCCAGCAGGTGGCGATGCTCCGGGTCCGGCCCGTGCGCACAGGTCGCGTCGAGCCAGTCCTGCAGCGGCCCCAGCGAAGGCCCGACGGCCTGCCGCACGCGTTCGGCGCAGTCAGGGAGTGCGAGCAGGCCGGCAATGGTGGGCGCGGTGGCCGTGATATCGAACAGCTCCGCGCCGCGTACGACTACCGTCACGGGGCCGCCGTGCGGGCCGGGCAGCCACGCGCGTCCCACCAGCAAGGCGCGGTCCGCGTCACGCGGCAGGGTTTCCTCAACCGGGATGCGTCGTGTCATGTCACACCTTGACGTTGGCGTCCTTGACCACGCGCGCCCACTTGGCGCGCTCCGTGGCGATGAACTGCGCGAAGCGCGCCGCGGTGCCGCCGCCGTCCTCGGCACCGAAGCCGGCTAGCTTGCCCGCCACGTCGGGCATCGCCAGCACCTTGTTCATGTCCGCGTTCATGCGCTGGACCATGGGCGTGGGTAGCCCGGCGGGGCCGACCAGCCCGTACCAGGTGCCGGCATCGAAGCCGGGAAAGCCCGATTCGGCCAGCGTCGGCACGTTGGGATAGCTGGCCGCGCGGCGCGGGCGCGTTTGCGCGATCGCCACCACCTTGCCGCCCTGGATCTGCGGCGTGGCGGAGGTCATGGTCTCGAAGCTGAAGTCGATCTGGCCGCCGATCAGGTCGGTCAGCATCGGCGCCGAGCCGCGATACGGCACGTGCAGCGCATCCACGCCGGCACGCAGCTTGAACATCTCCAGCGCAAGGTGCTGCGCCGCGCCGGCGCCGGACGAGCCGAAGGTGACCTTGCCCGGCTGGCTGCGGCACAGCGCGACCACGTCGGCCACCGAGCGCGCGCGCCCGCCGGTATGGCAGATCAGCAGATTGGGCGTGACGCCGACCAGCATGACCGGCGTGAAGTCCTTTTCCACCGAGTAGCCCAGCTTCGGGTACAGGCTGGGGGCGATGGCATGGTTGCTGATATTGGTCATCAGCAGCGTGGTGCCGTCCGGCGCCTGGCGCGCGGTGTACTCGGCGGCGACCACGCCGGCGGCGCCAGGCCGGTTCTCGATGATGACCGGCACCCGCCATAGCGCCGAGAGCTGCTGCGCGATCACGCGCGCCATCACATCGGTACCGCCGCCTGGGGGGAACCCCACGATGATGCGGATTGGGCCGGCCGGCAGTGCCTGGGACCAGGCTGCCAGCGGCGTGGCCAATGCGGCCGCGCCCGCGGACAGGAATGTGCGACGTTGCATGCGTTGTCTCCTGATGTTGTTGTTGCTGTAGGGAAAGCGTTGGCCTTACAGGGAGGCCTGCAGCATCGCCAGGTAGTCCTGCGCGCTGGCTTCGCGCGGGTTGGTCTTGTGGCAGTGGTCGGCCAGCGCGTAGTCGATGACGCGCGGGAACAGGGCCGGATCGACGCCCATCTCGCGCAGGCCCGAGGGCAGGCCCAGGCGCCGGTTCATGTCGGTGATGGCCGGGCCGACGGCGCCGGCATCGGACAGTCCCATGGCCTGCGCGATGCGGGCCAGCTTGTCGTCGGCGCGCATCGACGGCGCGTCGGCGTTGAAGCGGATCACCGCAGGCAGGAGCACGGCGTTCAGGGTGCCGTGGTGCAGGGTCGGCATCAGCCCGCCGAGCGCATGGCTCAGGCTGTGCACGCAGCCCAGCCCCTTCTGGAAAGCGAGCGCGCCCTGCATCGATGCGCTCATCATGGCCAGGCGCGCGGCACGGTCCTGCGGATCCCGGCGCGCGCGCTCGATATGCAGCCAGGCGCGGCGCAGGCCATCCAGCGCGATGCCGTCGGCGGGCGGGTTGAAGGCCGGGGCCATGAAGGTTTCCAGGCAATGCGCGATGGCATCCATGCCGGTGGCCGCCGTCAGCATCGGCGGCAGGCCCAGCGTCAGCTCCGGATCGCAGATTGCCACGCGCGGCACCAGGTAGGGCGACAGCACGCCGACCTTGCGGCCGTCGTCGAGGATCAGCACGGCGCCGCGGCCGACTTCGCTGCCGGTGCCGGCGGTAGTCGGGATCGCGATCACCGGTGCCGTGGCCGCCGTGATGCGGGCCACGCCGCCCTCGATCGCGGCGAACTGGCGCAGCGGCCCGTCGTGGGTGGCGCAGACCGCAACCCCCTTGGCGAGGTCGATCGGCGAGCCGCCACCCACCGCAATGATGCCGTCGCAACGGTACTCGCCATAGAGGCGCATGGCATCGCGCATGGCGGCTTCGGTCGGGTTGGACGGCGTGCCGTCGTAGATCACCGCTTCGCAGCCGGGGCGCAGCTGCTCCAGCACGCGCTGCACGATGCCGGCGGCCTTGACGCCGGCGTCGGTGACCACCAGCGGGCGCGTGATGCCGATGCGTTCGCATTCCTGGGCGAGCAGCCCGATCGCGCCGAAGTCGATCTGGATCTGGGTGATGTAGTTGATGAGGGCCATCTTGTCTCCATGCTGTGTTTGGTGTGCCGGATGCCGCGGGGTGGGCGGGCCGGCTGCATTGGTGACGAAGTCTAGGAACAAGCCCCGCGGGTCACAACGTGGATTTACTTGAAGGCACCCCAAGAAAAACTCACAGCAACGTACGCCTAGTTTTTCTTGAAACGGCGCTGAGATTTTCTCGTTTTGCGGCGCGCGGCGCGGGCCCTAGACTGGCGCAGATCAGCCGGATTCCGGACCACCGCCCGCACCTGCCGGGCCTCCTCCACACCAATGACAACCATGAGACAACCGATCCTGATCGAGCGCGACGCGCAGGTCGCCACCATCACGCTGAACAACCCGGACAAGCTCAATGCGATGGATCTGTCCATGTGGCAGGACCTGACCGAAGCCATCCACGGCCTGTCGGCCGACGACACGCTGCGCTGCGTGGTGCTGCGCGGCGCCGGCGACAAGGCCTTCGCCGCCGGCGCCGACATCGCCGAGTTCGACACCATGCGCGCCAATGCCGCGCAGGCGCAGCAGTATGGCGAGATCACCAACACCACCATGCGCGCCATCGCCGAATGCCGGCACCCCACCATCGCGCTGATCCAGGGCGCCTGCGTCGGCGGCGGGCTGGAGATCGCGTCGATGTGCGACCTGCGCATCTGCGGCAAGTCGAGCCGGTTCGGCGTGCCGGTCAACCGGCTCGGGCTGGTGATGTCGTATGGCGAACTGGGCGGACTGGTGGCGCTGGCGGGGCCGGCGACCGCGCTGGAGATCGTCCTGGAAGGCCGCGTGTTCGATGCTGACGAGGCCCTGCACAAGCGCCTGGTCAATCGCGTGGTGGCGGACGAGGCCGTGCCGGACGAAGCCTACGCGGCGGCACGGCGCATCGCCGCCGGCGCGCCGCTGGTGGCGCGCTGGCACAAGCAGTTCGTGCGCAGGCTGCTCGATCCCACGCCGCTGCGTCCGGAAGAGCATGCCGAGTCCTATGCCTGCTTCGACACCGAGGATTTCCGCATCGGCCACCGCGCCTTTATCGACAAGACCCGGCCGCAGTTCGTAGGCCGTTGAAAGCACCTTCTCTGCAAACATCGCGGCGCCGTCACTCACATGTCGGCTGCCCTAACCTCAGGTGGTATCCATGAATTTGCCGTTATCCAAAATCAAGGTCCTGGACGTCAGCCAGATCATGGCGGGTCCGTTCTGTTGCATGCTGCTGGGCGACATGGGCGCCGACGTCATCAAGGTCGAAGCGCCGGGTGCCGGCGACCAGACCCGCAAGTCGATGGGCTTCCGGCTCAAGGGCGATGACAGCGGCGGCTTCCTGGCGCTGAACCGCAACAAGCGCAGTGTCGAGATCGACCTGAAGAACCCGGCCGGACTGGAAGCCTTCTATGAACTGGTGCGCGGTGCCGACGTGCTGGTGGAAAACAACCGTCCGGGCGTGGCGGCTCGCCTGAAGATCGACTATGCGGTGCTGCGCGAGATCAACCCGCGCCTGGTCTATGCCAGCATCTCCGGCTTCGGCCAGACCGGGCCGTGGTCGCGGCGCCCGGGGCTGGACCTGATCGCGCAAGCCATGTCGGGCGTGATGAGCGTGATGGGGCATCCGGACGCGCCGCCGGTCAAGGCCAGCGTGCCGATCGCCGACCTGGGGGCCGGGCTGTTCACCGCGTATGGCGTCCTCAGCGCGCTGATGGGGCGCGAACATACCGGGCAGGGGCAATACGTGGATGCGTCGCTGTTCGAAACGGCGCTGGGCCTGTCGGTATGGGAGTCGGCCGAGTTCTGGGGCACCGGCGACGTGCCGGTGCCGATCGGCAGCGCCAACCGCATGAGCGCGCCGTACCAGGCGGTGCGGGCCGCCGACCGGCACTTTGTCATCGGCGCGGCCAACCCCAAGCTGTGGGCCGCGCTGTGCGAGGTGATCAAACGGCCCGACCTGCTGGCCGATCCGCGCTTTACCGACAACGCCGCCCGCATCCGCAACCGCGCTGCGCTGATCCCTGAAATTGAGGCAGAATTCGCGCGCAAGCCGGCGGCGGAGTGGGTGGACGCGCTGCTCGCGGCCGGTGTGCCGGCGGCCCCGATCTTCACCTACGACGAAGCGCTGGCCAGCGAACAGGCGGTGGCGCGGGACATGGTGCTGGAGATCGATCACCCGGTCGAAGGGCGGGTCAAGGCGCTGGGCTTTCCGGTCAAGCTGAGCGGAACGCCGCAGCAGGTGCGCTATCCGGCGCCGTTGCTGGGCCAGCATACCGATGAGGTGCTGGGCGAGTTCGGCCTGGACGCGGCCACGGTCACGCGGCTGCGTGCGCAGGGGGCGTTCGGCGCACCGGCCCGCGCACAGGAACTGGAACGCGGTGCCGCCTGAGCGCACCGCGATCATCATCTATACCGATAAAAGACAGGAGACAACCATGACGATGTCACGTTCGCTAATGCGGCGCTGGGCGATGCCGGCGGCCGTGGTGCTGGGGCTGCTGGGCGGTACGGCCACGGCGAATGCGGAAACATACCCTAGCCGGCGCATCGAACTGATTGTGCCGTGGCAGGCGGGCGGCGGGGCGGACGTGGTGGCGCGCGCGCTGTCCGCCGCGGCTGCCAAACACCTGCCGCAGCCGATCGTGGTGATCAACAAGCCGGGCGCCACCGGCGCGGTAGGCCTGGGTGAAGTGGTCCACGCGAAGCCGGACGGTTACAAGCTGGTGCTGTCGTCCAGCGAGCTGACCTTCCTGAATTACCTTGGGCTGGCCAAGTTCACCTACCAGGACCTGATCCCCATCGCACGCCTGAACGCGGACCCGGCCGCCGTGGCGGTACGGGCTGATGCGCCGTGGAGCACGATCGAGCAGTTTGTCGCCGATGGGCGCAAGCCGGACGCCAATATCCGAGTGGGTAACGCAGGGCAGGGCTCCGCGTGGCATATGGCCGCTGCAGCGCTGGCCGACAAGACCGGTGCGAAGTTCAACCATATCCCCTATGCCGGCGGCGCTCCCGCCACGCTCGCTCTGCTCGGCGGGCATATCGATGCGGTCACGGTCAGTACGGCGGAGGTCTTCACGCATGTCGCGGCGGGCAAGCTCAAGGTGCTGGCGGTGATGGCCGACAAGCGGGTCAGCGGCTTCGAGAACGTGCCGACGCTGAAGGAGCGCAATATCGACCTGTCGATGGGGATCTGGCGCGGCATCTCGGCACCGAAGGGCACGCCGCCCGAGGTGATCGCGGTACTGAAGACAGCGATTGCGAAATCCGTGCAGGAGCCGGTGATGCGCCAGACGCTGGAGAAGCTGCATTTCAGCACCGACACCTATGCCGACGACGTGACGCTGCAGGCCGCCATGGTGAAGGAGTCGGCGCAGTTCAAGCAGCTCGCCAGCCGCATCAGTGTCAAGGAGTAGGTCGATGCGCGATACAAACGCGGAGGGCGCGGCGCCCGTCGAGCCCTTTATCGACGCGCACCAGCATTTCTGGGACCTGCAGCGCAACCCATACCCGTGGCTGCAGGACGAGACGGTGCCGAACTTCCGCTATGGCGATTACGCGGCGCTGCGCAGGAACTATCTTCCCGAGGATCTGGCCCGCGACACGGCCGGCTGCGTGCCGGTGAAGACGGTGCACGTGGAAGCCGAATGGGCGCGCGCCAATCCCGTCGACGAGACCGCCTGGCTGACGCAGCTCGCCGCGCGGACGGGGCGGCCCACGGTGATCGTCGGCCATGCCCAGCTTGACCGCGGCGATGTCGAGGAAGTGCTGGCAGGCCATGCCGCCTTCGCCATGATGCGCGGCATCCGCAACAAGCCAGTCAACGCGGCGCGGCGCGAGGACGCGCGGCGCGGCGTGCCGGGCTCGATGGACGATGAGCGCTGGCGGCGAGGCTATGCCTTGCTGGCCCGGCATGGCATGTCCTTCGACCTGCAGGCGCCGTGGTGGAACCTGGATCAGGCGGCTGCGCTGGCGCGGGATTTTCCGGGCACGCAGCTGATCCTGAACCATACCGGGCTGCCGGCTGACCGCAGCGAAGCTGGCCTTGCCGGGTGGCGCGCCGCGATGGCCGAGCTGGCCGGGCAACCCAATGTTGCCGTGAAGATCTCTGGCCTGGGATTGCCGGGGAAGCCGTGGACGCAGGCCGGCAACATGCCCGTGATCCGCGACGCCATCGCCATCTTCGGCGCGGAGCGCTGCATGTTCGCCAGCAACTACCCGGTGGACAGCCTGGTGGCGAGCTACGACACCATCGTGGCAGGCTTCCGCGCCGCCATCGCCGTCTATTCGCCCGAACAGCAGCGCGCGCTGTGGCATGACAACGCCGCGCGCTTCTATCGCCTGTAGCAGCGCATTGCAAGGATCTGCCACCCGCCCGGCTCGCGCCGTGGCGGGCCGGGCGGCCTCGTCCCCAGACCAGAAAGGAACCCCTGATGAAAAACGGATTGCAACCGGGCGCTACTTGCGCGCGCACGCTGACGGTCGACCGCCAGCGCACCATCGATTTTCTTGGCGAGAGCCTGCGCATCTACGCCACGCCAGAGCTGGTACGCGATATCGAGCAGACTTGCCTCGACTTCCTGCAAGGCTTTCTCGATGACGGCGAAAGCTCGGTGGGGGCGGAGGTCTCGGTGCAACACACTGGTGCCACGCCGCTGGGCGGCGAGGTGCGTATCTACGCCGAGATCACGGTCATCGATGGCCGCAGTGTCACGTTCAGCGTGACTGCCGACGATGCGGTGGAGCGGGTTTGCAGCGGCACGCATCGCCGCTTCGTTGTCGATGTCGGGCGCTTGCGCGCACGCGTGCAGAAGAAGACGGCATCGATGCCTGCCGCGGCCTGAAGCCGCGCTATTTTGCCTGTCCGGTGCGGCAGGCACGGCAGCTCGCGGGACGCGCCCCGCAAGCTGCGCTCAGACGGGGGCCGGCTGCTGCTGGTCCGCCGACACCTCCGCGCGGATCCAGTCAGTGAAGCTGCGGATGCGGCGATCCTCCAGCCGCTCCTTCGGGAACACCACGAAGTAAGAGAATTCGACCGGCAGCCGGATCGATTCGAACAGTCGCACCAGCCGGCCTTCGGCCAGGTCCTGCTCGATCCAGTTCTTCTTGACCAGCGCCACGCCCAGGCCATTGAGCGCGGCGTTGATGACCAGGTGGCTCGGCCAGAACGACGGCCCGCGGCTGGCGTCGACATCGGTCACGCCGGCGTGCTCAAGCCACATTGCCCAGTCGGGGTTGCTCACGTCCGTATACGTGCTGTCGTCGTGCAGCAGCGTATGGTGCTTCAGGTCGGACGGCGTTTCGAGCGGCAGGGAACCTTGCAGCAGCGCCGGGCTGCACACGGGGATGACTTCGACCGCCATGCACAGCTCGCAGTGCAGGCCGGGGTAATCGCCGCGGCCATAGCGGATCGCCATGTCGAAATCGTCGCGCTCGAAGTCGATGCGATGGTTCGAGGTGGACACTTTCAGGTCGATATCCGGGTGCGCCTTCATGAAGCGGTCCATGCGCGGGATCAGCCATTTGACCGCGAAGGTGGGCGGCATGTTGACCTTCAGCGCGGGGCGGTCCTTGCTGTGCAGGCGGTGCGTGGCATCGGCGAGCTGCTTGAAGGCCAATTGCACGCTGGGCAGGTAGGCGGTGCCGGCCGGTGTCAGGACCAGGGCCTTTGCCTCGCGGATAAACAGCTGCACGCCCAGGCTTTCTTCCAGTGCCTTGATCTGGTGGCTGACCGCCGAGGGCGTGACGAACAATTCCTCCGCGGCCCGCGTGAAGCTCAGATGCCGGGCAGCCACTTCGAACGCCCTGAGCGGGTTGAGTGGGGGAATCTGTCTCGACATATCGGTGGTACGCAATCCTGTAGACGCCTTGCCGGCATGCGGGGTGCTGTGGGGGGCTGTGGGGTGCCTTGGTACCGGCAAGCCGCTGCACGATAGCATTCGTGCCCTGGCATGGGAATAGGGGCCTGTCCCCGTGTAGGTGAATTCATGGCCGATGCATTTGCGGCCCGCGTGGCAGCGGTGACCGCCCGGTCCTCGCTGCCACGCGACGTGCTCGATATGGGCCATGCTGCGCATGGCCGACGCTACCAGCGCAGGGGCGCTGGCTCCGTCTTTAAAACGCAATTAACCGCCATCAGCATTTCTCCACACCCTTGCGCGCCAGTACACTGGCGCGATCCGCATTCAACGAAAACGCAGGTCAGCCGGATCTTTATCGAAGCCCGGTTGATGACGGGCGTTTCGCGCGGCCCAACGTTGGACGTGTCAGGCCGCGAAGGCTGAAGCCGCTCAGGCAGCGGCGCGCAGGCTGATCTTCGGGAAATCGACCGGCACCGCGAACGCGACGTTCACGTAATTGGTGAACAGGTTCAGCGCCACGTGCGCCACGATCTCGACGATCTGTTCATCGTTGAAACCGGCTTCGCGCAATTGCGCCACATCGGCATCGCTGACCTGGCCGCGGTCGTTGACCAGCTTGAGCGCGAACGACAGCGCGGCGGCGGTCTGCGGGTCCTGCGCGCGCCCGGCCTGCGCTTCGGACATTTCCTGGGCGGTCGCGCCGGCCTTGCGGCCGAGCGCGGTGTGGGCTGCCAGGCAGTACTCGCACTGGTTGCGGTCGGCCACTGCGACGGCGATCTTTTCGCCGAGGGCCGCCCCCAATACGCCACCGCCGAGCGCGCCAAACGCGCCCCACATGCTGCGCAGGGCAGCGGGGGAGTTGGCAACGGCGCGGAACATGCTGGGAGTGGCGCCAAAGGCACCGTGGATTTCGCTCAGGAGCGTCTTGGCGTCGCCCGAGGCGGTGGCGGCGGTGACGAGAGGAACGCGGGACATGATGGACTCCTTGGTACGGGTTTAAGAGAACAGGCGTTGCGATCGCCTTGAAACCCATTATGGTCGGCCGTCGCGTACTATGAGATACGCAACGTCCTCCATACATATCAATTCGTCCACGCTTGCCATGAATGCACCGGTCGACCGCCTGTCCGCGCTGCTGGAACGCTTCCGCGCCCGCGCCCACCTGTTTCACCAGGGTCCGCTGTGCGGGCTGACGCAGTTCGCCGCGCAGCCTGGCCGCGGCTTCCTGCATGTGCTGCGGCGGGGAGAACTGGAACTGCGGCATCCACCCGGCGCCGGACTGCCGGGGACGCTGCGCTTCGAGGAACCCACGCTGCTGTTCTATCCGCGCCCGATCCACCACATGTTCCACAATCCACCCGACGAGGGATCGGATTTCACCTGCGCGGCGCTGGATTTCGACGGCGGCGCGCGCAATCCGGTGGTGCGCGCGCTGCCGCCGCTGATCGCCTTGCCGCTGGCGCGCGTGGCGGGGCTGGAACAGGCCCTGGCGCTGTTGTTCGCCGAGGCTGGGCAGGTGCGCTGCGGCCACCGCTTGCTGGCCGACCGGCTGTTCGAGGTCGTGCTGATCCAGTTGTTGCGCTGGCTCATCGACCATCACCAGGAGGCCGGCATCCAGGCCGGCCTGATCGCCGGGCTGTCGGACCCGCGCCTGGCGCGCGTGCTGGTGGCGCTGCACGAGGACCCGGGCGCGGCGTGGGACCTGCCGCGCATGGCCGAGCGTGCGGGCATGTCGCGCAGTGCGTTTGCCGCCGCATTCCGGCGCATCGTGGGCCAGCCTCCGGCTGATTACCTGACCGACTGGCGGCTGTCGCTGGCGCAGGCGCAGCTCAGGCTTGGGCGGCCGGTGAAGTCCGTGGCGCTGGAACTGGGATATGCCAATGCGTCGGCACTGTCACGCGCATTCAGCGCGCGGCTGGGCGAATCGCCGCGGCAATGGCTGGAGCGGGAGGAAGCCGGGAGAGATGCAGAGCAGGCCGGGCGGCCGTCGTCAGTCGTGACAACCGCCGGTTTGCACCCCACTGCCGCGAGCGGGAGAGGGGCCGGGGGAGGGGCCGGGGAGGGCGGGCGCGTCTAGCAGTGACGCGCCCATGCCACCATCAATATTTCCAGAAGATCTGCTGCAGCGCCTTCGGGTCGTTGGTCTTGGTCAGCGCCAGCGCCATCAGGATGCGCGCCTTCTGCGGCAGCTGGTCGTCGGTGACGATCCAGTCGTACTTGTCGTCCGGCTGCTCCGCATTGCGGATCACCACGCCGCTGCCGGTGCGCGAGGCACGCACGATCTGAACACCCTTGGCGCGCGCTGCCTTGAGCGGCTCGACCATGTAGTCGCCGACACTGCCGTTGCCGGTGGCCGCATAGACGATGGCCTTGGCGCCGTTCTTCACCGCGGCGTCGATGCTGGCCGGGTTGACGTTGCCATAGGCGTAGACCACGGCCACTTCAGGCAGCTTGTCGATCTTGTCGATATCCCACTCGGTCTGCAGCGTGTGCGGGCGCGCCGGCAGGCGGTAGAACAGCGAGCGGCCTTCCACCACGTAGCCCAGCGGACCGAACTGCGAGCGGAAGGTCTCGGCCTTGAAGGTATTGCTCTTGGTGACGTCGCGGCCGGTGTGGATCTCGTCGTTCAGCACCACCAGCGTGCCCTTGCCCTTCGATGCCGGATTGGAGGCCACCAGTACCGCGTCATACAGGTTCAGCGCGCCGTCCGCGCCCAGCGCCGTACCCGGGCGCATCGAGCCGACCACCACCACCGGCTTGTCGCTCTTCAGCGTCAGGTTGAGAAAGTACGAGGTTTCCTCGATGGTGTCGGTGCCGTGAGTGATGACGATGCCGTCGACGTCCGGCTGCTTGAGCAGTTCCGACACGCGCTTGGCCAGCTTCAGCAGGCGTTCGTTGTTGAAGCTTTCCGAGCCGATCTGGAAGATCTGCTCGCCCTTGACGTTGGCGACCTTGGAAACTTCCGGGACCGAGGCGATGATCTTGTCGACCGGCACCACGGCGGACTGGTAGGCCGCGGTATTGATGGCCGATGCGCCAGCGCCGGCAATGGTGCCGCCGGTACCGATGATGACGATATTGGCCTTGCGGGCTTCCGCCTGGGCCGCGGCAGGCGCCGTGGGCGCTGCGGCAGGCGGCGCGACCGTTGCCGTCTGTGCGTGGGCAGCCGCGGTGATCAGGCTGGCGGAAAGCAGGGCAGCGGCCAGCGTAGTGGCGCGGGCAAAGTTCTTCATGGTTCTCCTCGGTGTTATACGGACGTGTAGGCACGTACAGGAACGACTGGAACGGCACGGCAGACCTTGTGGGTGGTGCGGTGCGGTCCGTCTTCCTTCAACGGCTTGCCGCCGCGCGCGCTGGGGCGGCAGGCGGGTAGCGGCAGTGACTATACGTGAGGAGATTCTCGGCGGGTTATGCCGATTCGGCATGAAGTTGCCGGCGCGTTAACCTAAAGCGCATACATTCCGGAGCGGTCGCCCATGGGCACGGTTTCAAGCCGTGCCCATGGAACGACGCTGGCATCAGAACGCGTCGCCCGGCACGCGTACCCAGCCTTCCATCAGTACGCGCGCGCTGCGGCTCATGATGGCCTTCCTGACCGCCCATTCGCCATCGACCTGCTGCGCCTCGGCGCCCACGCGCAGCGTGCCGGACGGGTGCCCGAAACGCACCGCGTTGCGTTCGCCGCCGCCGGCGGCCAGATTGACCAGCGTGCCGGGGATGGCCGCCGCGGTGCCGATGGCAACGGCAGCCGTGCCCATCATCGCGTGGTGCAGCTTGCCCATGGAGAGCGCGCGCACCAGCAGGTCCACGTCGGCAGCGGCCACCTTCTTGCCGCTCGATGCAACGTAGTCCACCGGCTTGGCCACGAAGGCAACCTTGGGCGTGTGCTGGCGCTTGGCGGCCTCGTCCACATCCTTGATCAGGCCCATGCGCAGCGCGCCATAGGCGCGGATGGTCTCGAACATCGCCAGCGCCTTGGTGTCGCTGTTGATGGCGTCCTGCAGCTCGGTGCCGGTATAGCCGATGCTTTCGGCATTGACGAAGATGGTCGGGATGCCGGCGTTGATCATGGTCGCCTTGAGCGTGCCGACGCCCGGCACTTCCAGGTCGTCGACCACGTTGCCGGTCGGGAACATCGCGCCGCCGGCGCCTTCTTCCTCGGCGGCCGGGTCCATGAATTCGAGCTGCACTTCGGCGGCGGGGAAGGTCACGCCGTCCAGCTCGAAGTCACCGGTTTCCTGGACTTCGCCGTTGGTGATGGGCACGTGGCCGATGATGGTCTTGCCGATATTGGCCTGCCAGATGCGGACGATAGCGATGCCGTTCTGCGGCACGCGGCTGGGGTCGACCAGGCCGGCGCTGATGGCGAACGGGCCGACCGCGGCCGACAGGTTGCCGCAGTTGCCGCTCCAGTCCACGAACGACTGGTCGATCGAGACCTGGCCGAACAGGTAGTCGACATCGTGGTCCGGGCGCGTGCTCTTCGACACGATCACGGTCTTGCTGGTGCTGGAGGTGGCACCGCCCATGCCGTCGATCTGCTTGCCGTACGGGTCGGGGCTGCCGATCACGCGCATCAGCAGCGCGTCGCGGGCCGGGCCGGGGACCTGCGCGCGCTCGGGCAGGTCTTGCAGGCGGAAGAACACGCCCTTGCTGGTGCCGCCACGGATGTAGGTGGCGGGGATCTTGATCTGGGGTACGTGGGCCATGGGAGTCTTTAGTCCTGGTTAGGCCGGGGGCCTTTGTACAGCTTGCGAATTGAATGCGGGGAAGCAAAGCGTAGCGCTTGTTTTCTCCCCTCTCCCGCTTGCGGGAGAGGGGAGCGAACCATCAGCTTACGCCGCCGCCTTGCTCGACTCCAGGAAGTCCTGCGCAAACCGCTGCAGCACGCCGCCGGCTTCATAGATCGACACTTCCTCATCGCTGTCGAGACGGCACGTCACCGGCACTTCCACCCGCTCGCCATTCTTGCGCTGCACCACCAGCGTCAGCGTCGCACGCGGCTGGCGTTCGCCGATCACGTCATAGGTCTCGGTGCCATCCAGCCCCAGCGTCAGGCGGTTCACGCCCGGCTTGAACTCCAGCGGCAGCACGCCCATGCCGATCAGGTTGGTGCGGTGGATGCGCTCGAAGCCCTCGGCGACGATGACCTCCACACCAGCCAGGCGCACACCCTTGGCGGCCCAGTCGCGCGACGAGCCCTGGCCATAGTCCGCGCCGGCGATGATGATCAGCGGCTGCTTGCGGTCCATGTAGGTCTCGATCGCTTCCCACATGCGCACGACCTTGCCTTCCGGCTCGATGCGCGCCAGCGAACCCTTCTTGACCTGGCCGTCGACCACGGCCATTTCATTGATCAGCGTCGGGTTGGCGAAGGTGGCGCGCTGCGCGGTCAGGTGGTCGCCGCGGTGGGTTGCGTACGAGTTGAAGTCCTCTTCCGGCAGCCCCATCTTGGCCAGGTATTCACCCGCGGCGCTGTTGAGCATGATCGCGTTCGACGGCGACAGGTGGTCGGTGGTGATGTTGTCGCCCAGCACCGCCAGCGGACGCAGGCCCTGGAGCGTACGCTCGCCGGCCAGCGCGCCTTCCCAGTACGGCGGGCGGCGGATGTAGGTGCTCTGCGGGCGCCAGTCGTACAGCGGCTCTGCGCTTTCGCCGGTTTCCGCGGTCAGCGCAAACATCGGCTCATAGACCTTGCGGAACTGCTCGGGCTTCACGCTCTGCTTGACGATCGCGTCGATCTCTTCGTCGGTCGGCCAGATGTCCTTCAGGTAGACCGGCTTGCCATCCTGGTCGGTGCCCAGCACGTCCTTCTCGATATCGAAGCGGATGGTGCCGGCGATGGCATAGGCGACCACCAGCGGCGGCGAGGCCAGGAAGGCCTGCTTGGCGTAGGGGTGGATACGGCCGTCGAAGTTGCGGTTGCCCGACAGCACGGCGGTGGCATACAGGTCGCGGTCGATGATTTCCTGCTGGATCTTCGGATCGAGCGCGCCGGACATGCCGTTGCAGGTGGTGCAGGCAAAGGCGACGATGCCGAAGCCGAGCTTTTCCAGGTCAGGCAGCAGGTTCGCTTCTTCCAGGTACAGTTCGACCGCCTTGGAGCCGGGCGCCAGCGACGACTTGACCCACGGCTTGCGCGCCAGGCCGCGCGCATTGGCGTTGCGCGCCAGCAGCGCGGCGGCGATCACGTTGCGCGGGTTGCTGGTGTTGGTGCAGCTGGTGATGGCGGCGATGATCACCGCGCCATCCGGCATCAGGCCTTCGGCTTCCTGCGCGCGGGCCTTGTCCAGGTCCACGGCGATGCCGCGCTCGGCCAGCGCGGAAGTCGGCAGGCGCTTGTGCGGGTTCGACGGGCCGGCCATGTTGCGCACCACGCTCGACAGGTCGAACTTCAGCACGCGCTCGTACTCAGCGTTCTGCAGCGAATCCGCCCACAGGCCCGCGGCCTTGGCGTACGTTTCGACCAGCTTGAGCTGCTCGTCGGTGCGGCCGGTCAGGCGCAGGTACTCGATGGTCTGCTCGTCGATGAAGAACATCGCCGCGGTGGCACCATATTCCGGCGCCATGTTGGAGATGGTGGCGCGGTCGCCGAGCGTCAGGCTCGACGCGCCTTCACCGCGGAACTCCAGGTACGCGCCAACGACCTTTTCCTTGCGCAGGAATTCGGTCAGGGCCAGCACGATGTCGGTGGCGGTGATGCCGGGCTGGCGCTTGCCGGTCAGCTCGACGCCGACGATATCCGGCAGGCGCATCCACGAGGCGCGGCCGAGCATCACGTTCTCGGCTTCCAGGCCGCCCACGCCGATGGCGATCACGCCCAGCGCATCGACGTGCGGAGTGTGGCTGTCGGTGCCGACGCAGGTATCGGGATAGGCCACGCCATTGTCGGCGTGGATCACCGGCGACATCTTCTCCAGGTTGATCTGGTGCATGATGCCGTTGCCCGGCGGGATCACGTCGACGTTCTTGAACGCCTTCTTGGTCCAGTCGATGAAATGGAAACGGTCTTCGTTGCGGCGGTCTTCGATGGCGCGGTTCTTCTCGAACGCCTGCGGGTCGAAGCCACCGCATTCCACCGCCAGCGAGTGGTCGACGATCAACTGCACCGGCACCACCGGGTTGACTTTGGCGGGGTCGCCGCCCTGGTCGGCAATGGCGTCGCGCAGGCCGGCCAGGTCCACCAGCGCGGTCTGGCCCAGGATGTCGTGGCACACCACGCGCGCGGGGAACCACGGGAAGTCGAGGTCGCGCTTGCGCCCGATCAGTTGCTTCAGCGAATCCGTCAGCGTGGCGGGATCGCAGCGGCGCACCAGGTTTTCTGCCAGCACGCGCGACGTGTACGGCAGCTTGTCGTAGGCACCCGGCTGGATGGCCTCAACGGCGGCGCGCGCGTCGAAGTAATCCAGCTTGGTGCCCGGTAGCGGTTTGCGGTTTGCAGAATTCATGGTGTAGGGAAATCTATATAAGTATGAAAAAGGGGTAGTGGCCCCGTGTCAGCGACCAACTACCCCTTTGCCCGCAGGCTCGGATCAATGCAACCCGACGGGCAATCCGGCAGCCGGTCTTACTTGCGATCCTTGATCGGCACGAACGTCAGGTTCTCCGGACCGGTGTAGTTGGCGCTCGGGCGGATGATCTTGTTGTCGATGCGTTGCTCGATGATGTGCGCGGCCCAGCCGGAGGTACGCGCGATCACGAACAGCGGCGTGAACATCGCGGTCGGCACGCCCATCATGTGGTAGCTCACCGCGCTGAACCAGTCCAGGTTCGGGAACATCTTCTTGATGTCCCACATCACGGTTTCCAGGCGCTCGGCGATGTCGAACATCTTCATCGAGCCGGCATCCTTCGACAGCTTCTTCGCCACTTCCTTGATCACCTGGTTGCGCGGGTCGCTGATGGTGTACACCGGGTGGCCAAAGCCGATCACGACTTCCTTGTTCTCGACGCGGCGGGTGATGTCGGCCTGCGCCTCGTCGGCGTTGTCATAGCGCTTCTGGATCTCGAAGGCCACTTCATTGGCGCCGCCATGCTTCGGGCCGCGCAGCGCGCCGATCGCGCCGGCGATCGACGAGTACATGTCCGAGCCCGTGCCGGCGATCACGCGGGCGGTGAAGGTCGACGCGTTGAACTCGTGCTCGGCGTACAGGTTGAGCGACGTGTTCATGGCGCTTTCCCACAGCGCCGACGGCTTCTTGCCATGCAGCAGGTGCAGGAAGTGGCCGCCGATGGAGTCATCGTCGGTTTCCACCTCGATACGCTTGCCATTGTGGCTGTAGTGGTACCAGTACAGCAGCATCGAGCCCAGGCTGGCCATCAGGCGGTCGGCGATATCGCGCGCGCCCGGGGTGTTGTGGTCTTCCTTCTCCGGCAGCACGGTGCCCAGCACCGACACGCCGGTGCGCATCACGTCCATCGGGTGGGCGCTGGCCGGAACCCATTCGAGCGCGGCCTTGACGTTGGCGGGCAGGCCGCGCAGCGACTTCAGCTTGGCCTTGTAGGCGGCCAGTTCGGATTTGGTCGGCAGCTTGCCGTGCACCAGCAGGTGGGCGATTTCCTCGAACTCGCAGGCTTCGGCGATATCGAGAATGTCATAGCCGCGGTAGTGCAGGTCGTTGCCGGTACGGCCGACGGTGCACAGGGCGGTATTGCCGGCGGCAACGCCGGACAGCGCGACGGATTTCTTGGGCTTGGGAGTGACGAGCGGTTGCGCTTCGGACATCTGGGTCTCCTTGGTGTGATGCCTGGTGTTGCCTGTCTTTGTCAGGCGAACGGCCGGGAGGGGATATGCCCCGGCCCGGCCGCGCCTGCCTCTATGGTGTCTTACTTGCCCTTGCCTTGTGCGAACAGGGCATCGAGCTTCTGCTCGAAGTCATGGTAGCCGATGCTCTCGTAGAGCTCCGAGCGGGTCTGCATGGTATCGACCACGTTCTTCTGCGTGCCGTCGCGGCGGATGGCCGAGTAGACATTCTCGGCGGCCTTGTTCATGGCGCGGAAGGCCGACAGCGGGTACAGCACCATCGACACGCCGGCACCGCCCAGTTCTTCGGTGGTGAACAGCGGCGTGGCGCCGAACTCGGTGATGTTGGCCAGCACCGGCACCTTCACCGCGTCAACGAACTTGCGATACATGGCGAGGTCGGTCATGGCTTCCGGGAAGATGGCGTCGGCGCCGGCTTCCGCGCACGCCACGGCGCGCTCGATGGCGCTGTCCAGGCCTTCCACGGCCAGCGCGTCGGTGCGGGCCATGATGACGAAGTTCTCGTCGGTACGGGCGTCGACGGCGGCCTTGATGCGGTCGACCATTTCACCCTGGGTGACGATTTCCTTGTTGGGACGGTGGCCGCAGCGCTTGGCGCCGACCTGGTCCTCGATATGCATGGCCGCGGCGCCGAACTTGATCAGCGACTTGGTGGTGCGGGCCACGTTGAAGGCCGAAGCGCCGAAGCCGGTGTCGACGTCCACCAGCAGCGGCGTGTCGCACACGTCGGTGATGCGGCGGACGTCGGTCAGGACGTCGTCCAGGCTGGAGATGCCCAGATCGGGCAGGCCCAGCGAGCCGGCCGCGACACCGCCGCCGGACAGGTAGATGGCCCGGTAGCCGGCACGCTTGGCCAGCAGGGCGTGGTTGGCGTTGATGGTGCCGACCACCTGAAGCGGATGCTCATCGGCAAGCGCCTGGCGGAAACGGGCGCCAGCGGAGCGCGCGAGGTCGGAATCAGAGTAGGTCATGGCGTTTGCGGCGTTTGCGTTGAGGTGAACAAGACGGAGCCATAAGCGCAAGGCCCGTGCCAGCCCTTGCGCGAGCGTCGGCGAAATCCCGGAAAACCTTGTCAGGACTGGGCTGGCGGGCAGCAGGGGTAATTCACGCCAAGGCCGGATGTCATCATTTCAGCACATTTGCATTTCACATTCGCAAAGCGTGAATTCAAAGTTGAAATCGGGCCTGGCATGACGGACAATGTGCCAGCACTGTACGCCTGTTCCGACAGGGTTTCACCCGCTCCCCACGCCGCACCGCACCATGAGTCCTCCCCCCTCCACGCCTGCCCGTCCGCGCATCTGGGCCATCGGTATCAGCCGCCTTGCGCGTGCCTTTGCCGACCTGATTCCGTCCTATGCCGCGCGCGCGGAATTCCGCATCGTCGGCAAGGGCTTCGAGGCCGCGGCCAGCGCGGTATCGCGTGAAGTGCGCGAAGGCCGGCTCGATGTGGTGGTCGCCGGCGGCTCCAATGGCGCCTACCTGCGGCAGCACGTGGACGTGCCGGTCGTATTGGTCAAGGTGACTGGCTTCGACGTCATGAGCGCACTCGCCACCGCGCGCCGCATCTCGCCCAAGGTGGCGCTGGTCACGCATGCCTCCACTTATGCCGAGGTCGATGAATTCGTGCGCGCGTTCTCGCTGGCGATCCCGGCCTATACCTACCTGACCGAGGACGATGCCGTGGCCCGGGTCAAGGCGCTCAAGCAGGAAGGCATCCAGGTCGTGGTCGGCCCCGGGCTGGTCACGGACCTGGCCGACCGCTACGGGCTGACCGGCGTGTTCCTGTATTCCGGCAATTCGGTGCGCATGGCGCTGGAAGACGCGATCGAGGCCGCACGGCTGCGCCGCATTGAATCCACCCGGCGCGACTATGTCAACACCATCCTGGCGCATTTGAACGAGGGCGTGGCCGCCGTCGACGCGGAAGGGCGGATCCAGTCGTTCAATCCTGCCATGGAGCGATTTCTCGGCACCTCGGTCGCGGCCGCGGTGGGCCGCAAGCTGCAGACGCTGGCGCCCAACCTGTCGCTCGAAGGCGTGATGCAAAGCGGCGACAAGGAACTGGAAGCGATCCACAAGCTCGGCGACAAGATGGTCGTGGTCAACCGCATCCCGATCGCCAGCGAAGCCGGCACCCTCGGCGCCGTGCTCACCATCCAGGACGCCAGCGCGATCCAGCGCGTCGACCGCAACCTGCGCTCGCGCAGCCGGGCCCGGCCCGCGGGCGTGCGCTACAGCCTCGACGACCTGGCCGGCACCTCCGAGGTGATGACCGAATTGCGCACGCTGGCGCGGCGCTACGCCGTGGTCGATTCCACCGTGCTGATCGGCGGCGAGAGCGGCACCGGCAAGGAAGTCCTGGCGCAGGGCATGCACGACGCCAGCCCGCGCCGCGCGTTCCCGTTCGTGGCGGTCAACTGTGCCGCATTTCCGGAAGCGTTGCTGGAGAGCGAGCTGTTCGGCTACGAAGAGGGTGCCTTCACCGGCGCGCGCCGCGGCGGCAAGGCCGGCCTGTTCGAGTCGGCGCACAACGGCACGCTGTTCCTCGATGAAGTGGGTGACATGCCGCCCACGCTGCAGACCCGCCTGCTGCGCGTGCTGCAGGAAAAACAGGTACTGCCGATCGGCGGCCTCGATGCCGTGCCAGTCAACGTGCGCGTGATCGCCGCCACCCACCGCGACCTGACCGCGATGGTGCGCGACGCCAGTTTCCGCCAGGACTTGTACTACCGCCTCAATATCCTGCGCATAGAAATGCCGCCGCTGCGCGAGCGCGCCGAAGACCTGGCCGAACTCGCCGAACTGCTGTATCGCCGCGCGCAGGAACGCCTGGGCACCGAGCGCCCGCAGCGCCTGCCGGCGGTGGCGCGCTCGCGGCTGGCGCGCTATGCGTGGCCGGGCAATATCCGCGAACTGGAAAATGTCACCGAGCGCATCGCGGTGCTGGTGGCCGGCCGCAAGCTGGAACCCGATGCGCTGCTGCGCGAGCTGCAGGCTGCCGTGCCGGAGCTGTTCGGTGGCGACGGTGCCATGGTCATGGCGGAAGCGCCGGCCCAACCCACGGCAGCCGCGGCACGCAACGCGCAGGCCGGCAAGCCCGGCCATTCGCTGGCGCGCGTCAAGCAATCCAGCGAAGTCGAGCATATCCGGCGCGTGCTGGCCGAATGCGGCGGCGACCGGACCGCCGCGTGCCATGTCCTGGGCATCAGCCCGACCACGCTGTGGCGGCGGCTGAAGGCGGCGTAGCCGCTGGTCGTGCCTACACTCCGGGCCCGACGCGCCGGAACGGAATCGGCTGCAAGCCCTTGCCGGCCAGCCACGCCTCGTTGAACAGCCGGCCCATGTACAGGTCGCCGCGATCGCACAGCAGCGTCACGATGGTATGGCCCGGCCCCATCTCGCGCGCCAGCGCGACGGCGGCGCCAACATTGATTCCTGAAGAGCCCCCCAGGAACAGCCCTTCCTCGCGCAGCATCCGGTAGACCATGTCGACGCAGGTCTGGTCGTCGATCCGCACCGCATCGTCGATCGGCGTGTCCTGCAGGTTGGCGGTGACGCGGCTGGAGCCAATGCCCTCGGTGATCGAGCTGCCCTCGGCCTTCACCTCGCGGTGCTTCACGTAGTGGTACAGTCCGCTGCCATGCGGGTCGGCCAGCACGATGCGCACGGCCGCCTTGTGCTCCTTCAGGCAGCGCGCAATCCCCGCCAGCGACCCGCCGGTACCGGTGGAGCAAGTGAAGGCATCGATGCGGCCAGCCGTGGCGTGCCAGATCTCGGGGCCGGTGGTTTCGTAGTGGGCCTGCCGGTTTGCGAGGTTGTCGAACTGGTTCGCCCAGATCGCATTGTCGGTTTCCTCGGCCAGCCTGCCGGCGATCTTCTGGTAGTTGCCCGGATCCGCATAGGGCTTGGCGGGAACCGGCCGCACCTCGGCGCCCAGCATGCGCAGCCGCTCCATCTTCTCCGGCGACTGCGTGTCCGGGATCACCACGATGCAGCGGTAGCCGCGCGCCGCGCACAGGTGCGCCAGCCCGATGCCGGTATTGCCTGCCGTGCCTTCGATCACGGTGCCGCCGGGCTTCAGCAGCCCGCGGCGCTCGGCGTCGCGGATGATGTAGAGCGCGGCGCGGTCCTTGACCGAGCCGCCCGGGTTCAGGAATTCGGCCTTGCCGTAGATATCGCAGCCGGTCTCGGCGCTCAGCCCCGCCAGCCGGATCAGCGGGGTGTGGCCAATGGTGCCGGCAAATCCGTCCCTGACGTCCATGATGCACTCCTGCCGGGCCGCGGCGGCCCTAGATGAGGGTCAATCTGATTGATAGACCGGGGCGGCGGGAATGACAAGCGGGGGAGGCGGCCGGACGGGCGGCGTGGAAGTGGCGTGCCTGACGCCTGACGCCTGGCGCCCTTGGCGCGTAAGGAGGCGGTTGGGACGCAGGAGGCGGCGAGGCGGCGTCAGGCCGCGTTCAGCCAGCGGAAGCTGAAGTCGCCCTCGACGAATTCCTGCCGCGACGCGTGGAAATCGCGCATGTACGGCCGGTTCAGGTGGGATTCCAGCGCGCCTTTCGAGTCCCAGACCATGTAGATCACAAAGACCCGCGCATCCTCGGCGTCCTGCCCGACGTGGTAGTCCAGGCAGCCGGGCTCCTTCAGCCCGCGCGTTTGCAGGGTGGTGAGCTGGGACACCAGCGCCTCGCGGCGATGGGACTTGGCACGGGCGATGCCGACTAGCGTGTACGTTCCGGACATGGTTGAACGGGGGCGACTGGCTGGCGTCTGTGAGCACTGGGCGCGCCATTGTAGCGCCGGCACCGGGGTCGCCTGGAATGCCTGACGGCGCCGTCCGGGCATTTGGCCGCCCCTTGACAAGGCCGGCCGGCCCGGTTCCGGCAGGAAAAACCAGGCCTCAAGTCTGGCGCCAGCATGCCGATAGCCATCTCGACAACGAGAAAACCAACGTCCGGGGGACATCTCATGCTGAGACGGATCGGGTCGGAACAATTGCAGGTCGGGATGTTTGTCGCCAGGCTGGGCGGGCCGTGGATCAACCACCCGTTCTGGCGGGCGAAGTTTCTGGTCAGCCACGAGGACCAGGTCCGGCAGATCCAGTCCGCGGGCGTGCGCGAGGTCTGGATCGATATCCTCAAGGGCCGCAACCTGCCGGCAGCAGCCGTGGCCGAGGCGCAGCCGGCGCCCGTCGAGGAACCCGCGCCGCAGGCGTGGGAGCCTGCGGCCTCGCAGCCAGTCGCTTCGCTCGAAGCCGAGCTCGGCCGCGCGCGCGAGTTGCTGCAGTCCGGCAAGGCCGTGATCGGTTCGATGTTCGCCGACATCCGCATGGGCCGCGCGCTGGAGGTCGAGCGCGCGCTGCCGCTGGTCGATGCCGCCTCGCGCTCGCTGTCGCGCCACGGGCAGGCGCTGCTGGCGCTGGCGCGGCTCAAGGCGCGCGACGACTACAACTACCTGCATGCCTTTGCCGTCTGCGCGCTGATGATCGCCGTCGGGCGCACGCTGAGCCTGCCGGACGATGAGGTGCGCGAACTCGGCCTCGCCGGCCTGGTGCACGACATCGGCAAGCTGACGCTGCCCGAGTCCTTGCAGCACAAGGCCTCCGCACGCACGCCCGACGAAGAAGAACGCTACCGCCGCCATCCGTCGGCGGGCTACCGCATCCTCAACGAGGCGCGGCTGGTTTCCAACATTCCGCTCGATGTCTGCGTCCACCACCACGAGCGCGTGGACGGGCGCGGCTACCCCTTCGGCCTGGTCGGCCGCGAGCTCAGCATCCACGCCAGGATTGCGGCGATCTGCGATGCCTACGATGCCTTGACTTCAGATCGCCCCGGCCACCAGCAATGGTCGCCGGCGCGCGCCATGGAATACATGGCCGTGCGCGTCGACACGCTGTTTGACCGGCGGGTGTTCAAGGCCTTCACCCGCACCGTCGGCATCTACCCGCTGGGCACCGTGCTGCGGCTGCGTTCCAACCGCCTGGCGGTGGTATGCGGGCAGAACGAAACGGACCCGCTGCGGCCGCTGGTGATGGTGTTCTATTCCGTGCCGCAGTCGCGCCCGGTGCCGACGGAGCTGGTCGACCTGCGGCATAGCGAGGAGACGGTGGTGGCATTCGAGAATGCCGCCGACTGGGGTTATACGGACGAGCAATTGATGGCGATGTACACGACCACCAACGCGTCATAGTGCCGGCGCCGGCTTCAACCACGGCGATGCGCCGAGCTGCGCGTAAAGAAAATCGTTGAACGCACGGACCCGCGCGCTATGGCGAAGATCGGGATGGGTCAGGATCCACAGCGGCGTGCCGAGCGCAGGGTCGGGCGGGGCGAGCCGGACCAGCCTGGCGTCGTGCTCGGCCAGCAGGCACAACAGCATGCCGACACCCATGCCATGCCTGACGGCATCGACCATGGCCACCAGGCTGTCGACGCTCACCAGCCGTTGCGCCGGCGGCACGTGCTCGGCCACCCAGCGAGCCTGCGCGAGATGCGCAAGCGCGTCGTCCGGGACCACCCAGTCGTGGTCGGCCCAGACCGGCGCTGTGGTTCCACGGGCCGGGTTCTTGCCGGTCCGCGCCAGGTAATCATGCGATGCGTACGGCGCCGTTTCCAGCATCCCGACCTGTCGCCCCACCAGGTATTCCGGCGGCGCACTGGCCGGCCGTATCGCCACATCCGCCTCGCGCCGGCTCAGGCTCAGGAAACTGTTGTTGACCACAATCTGCAACTGGATCCGCGGATGCATCGCGCGAAATTCGGCGAACAGCGGCATCAGCAGTCCGGTCAGCAGCGTGTCGGTGGTGGTGACCCGCAGCGGTCCGCTCAGCTGGCTGTCCAGGCCAGACAACTGCCGTTGCGCGGTATTGATCTGTTCGCCCACGCCGGCAAGCCGCTGTGACAGCGCTTCGCCCGCTGCCGTAAGGGCGTAGCCTGTCGGATGGCGCTCGAAGAGCAGGGTACCCAGCACCTCTTCCAGCCGGGCGAGCCGGCGCAGCACGGTGGAGTGGTTGACGTGCAGCGTCCGCGCGGCGCCCGCCAGTGAGCCGGACTGGCTGACGGCAAGGAAGTGCTTCAGGTCATCCCAGTCTGCGTCCTGCATGTTTGCATAGCCCCTTTGCAAAAATTGCCAGTTTCCGTGCTGATTCGCACAGCCTACATTGGCCTGGCAAGCCCGGCAATGGTGGTCGGGGCGCAAACCAGAAAAGGAAGAAGCAATGGCGTGGATGCTGCTGGTGCTGGCGGGGCTGATCGAGATCGTGATGGCGCTTGCGCTGAAATACACGGATGGCTGGACGCGGCCGGGGCCGACGGTGCTGGGGATCGGGGCCGCATTGGCCAGCATCTTCCTGCTCAGTGCGGCCTTGCGGCACCTGCCAGTCGGGACGGCGTACGCGGTATGGACCGGGATCGGGGCGATCGGCGTCACCGTGATCGGGATCCTGTTCCTTGGGGAGAGCGCGGCACCGATGCGGCTGGCGCTGATCGCGCTGATTTTTGTCGGGATCGGAGGGCTGAAGCTGCTGCCTGCCTGAGCGAGGGAAGGGCCAACACACACGAGTCAGAGATCGCAGTTTTACGAGAGGGGCGTGCACGTTTTGTACACTATCTGGCCGAATCACTGGCTTGACGTCGCCCCCTTATGAGTTTCGATGCCCTGCTGGAGCTGTTCCAGCAACGTATTCCGGCCCATCCCTGGGCGCAGATCACGCTGTACGTGGTGGTGCTGGTGCTGATCGCCGCGCTCGCGCAATGGCTGTTCGGCCATGTGATGTCGCGCATCGCCCATCGCGTGCTGACGGTCTGGGGCAAGGCGCCCTGGAGCAAGGCGCTGACGCGCCATCGCGCGTACCGGCGCTTCGGCTACGCGGTGGGCTTCGCCGTGATCACCGCCGGCATCGGCGAGGTGCCGCACATGGGCCGCTACGCGCTGCTGGTGGAGCGCCTGGCCCATTCCAGCCTGTGGATCTGCTTCTTCCTGATGCTGGGCGGGGTGCTGGGCGCGTGGCAGGATGTTTATGCCAGCAGCCGGCGCGCGCAGACGCGCTCGATCAAGGGCTATATCCAGGTGGGGCGGCTCGGGCTGGGGCTGGTGTGCGCGGTGCTGGTGCTGTCGATCCTGATCAACCGCTCGCCGCTGTGGATGCTGTCGGGCCTGGGCGCGTTGTCGGCGGTGCTGCTGCTGGTGTTCAAGGACACGCTGCTGTCGCTGGTGGCCAGCACGCAGCTGACCTCGAACGACATGCTGCGCATCGGCGACTGGATCGAGATGCCGCAATGCAATGCCGATGGCTACGTCAAGGACATCGCGCTGCATACGGTCAAGGTGCAGAACTGGGACAACACCGTGACCACGGTGCCGACCTACAAGCTGTTCTCGGAGAGCTACCGCAATTACCGGCAGATGTTCGAGTCAGGCGCGCGCCGGATCAAGCGGACGTTGCGCATCGACGCCAGCAGCGTGCGCTTCCTGGAAGACGACGAGGTGCATGCGCTGATGCGCTACCAGTTGCTGCACAACTACCTGGCGGAGAAGCAGGCCAAGGTCGACGAGGCCAACCGGCTGCTGATCGCCGCGGGCAATGACCCAGTGAACCGGCGGCGGCTGACCAATATCGGCACCTTCCGCGCGTATGGCATTGCCTACCTGAAGGCGCATCCCGAGATCCACCACGACCTGCTGCTCAACGTGCGCATGATGGAGCCCGATTCGCAGGGCATCCCGGTGGAGATCTATTGCTTTACCGCGCTGACCGCGTGGATGGACTACGAGCGCATCCAGGGCGACGTGTTCGACCACCTGCTGGCGATCCTGCCCGAACTGGGCCTGCGGCTGTACCAGGCCCCGTCCGGAGCCGACCTCAGCGGCGTGCGCATGGCGCCGGTGCTGGCCGCTGCGCAGGCCGCCGCGCAGGTTGCCGCACCGCACCCGCCCGGCCACGCCACGGCGGGCAGCCACGTACTCTGAGGCCTTCCGCTCCTTCAGCTATCAGCCCACCGCGCGCGGACGCACGCGGCTGGCGGCTTCCTTGGCGCGGGTGCGGGCGGTGTCGACGTCCTCCGCATAGGCCAGCGCCACGCCCATGCGGCGCTTGGTGAAGCTCTCGGGCTTGCCGAACAGCCGCACCTCGGTCTGCGGCACGCTCAGCGCCTGGTCGACACCGTCGAACACCACGCCCTGCGCGTCCACGCCGCCGTAGATCACCGCGCTGGCGCCGGGGCTGCGCAGCGAGGTGTCGACCGGCAGGCCGAGGATGGCGCGCGCATGCAGCTCGAATTCGTTCTGGTGCTGCGTGGCCATGGTCACCATGCCAGTGTCGTGCGGGCGCGGGCTGACTTCGCTGAACCAGACCTGCTCGCCCTTGACGAACAGTTCCACGCCGAAGAGGCCCATGCCGCCCAGGTCGGCGGTGACGGCCTGCGCGATCTGCTGGGCCTGCTGCAGCGCGGCCGGGTGCATCGGCTGCGGCTGCCAGCTTTCGACATAGTCGCCGCTCACCTGCACGTGGCCGATCGGCGCGCAGAACTGCGTCTCGACCTGGCCGCTGGCGCCCATGGCGCGCACGGTCAGCAGCGTGATCTCGTAGTCGAAGTCGATAAAGCCTTCCACGATGATGCGGCCGTGGCTGACGCGGCCGCCGGCCATGGCGTAGTCCCAGGCGGCCTGCACGCCTTCGGGGCCGTCGATCTTGCTCTGGCCCTTGCCAGAGCTGCTCATCACCGGCTTGACCACGCACGGATAGCCGATGCCGCCGTCGATGGCGGCCTGCAGTTCGTCGAGGGAGTCGCAGAACTTGTACGGGCTGGTGGGCAGGCCGAGCGACTCGGCGGCCAGGCGGCGGATGCCTTCGCGGTCCATGGTCAGGCGCGCGGCGCGGGCGGTGGGAATCACGCGCACGGTGCCGGCGGCTTCCAGGGTTTCCAGCATGGGAGTGGCGATGGCTTCGATCTCGGGCACCACCAGGTGGGGCTTCTCGGCCTCGATCAGTGCCTTGAGCTGTTCCGGGTCGCTCATGGCGATGGTGCGCGCGTGGTGGGCCACCTGCTGGCCCGGCGCGTTGTCATAGCGGTCGACGGCGATGGTCTCAACGCCCAGGCGCTGCAGCGCGATCAGCACTTCCTTGCCCAGCTCGCCGGAGCCGAGCAGCATCACTTTGGTAGCAGAGGGGGAAAGGGGCGTTCCGAGGGTGGTCATGGCAGCAAGGCGGCGGGGCGAAGGGTAAAACCGGGATTGTACGTGCTGCCGCCCGCCGTGGCGCCGCCCGGCCTAGTCTTCGGCGTCGCGCGAGCCGGTGTGGCGCCGCGCCGCCTCGTCCTTGCGGTCGGCCGCCTCGGCCTCCTCCGGTGTGGACGCGACCCCATACATGCCGTGGCGCGGCGTGCCCGCCGGCAGGTTGCCAAGATCGGTGGCCTGGTAGGGATGCGGGCCCGGCGGCGGCTGCGAGGTGTCGCTGGACGGATGCGCGCGCCCAGTCAGCTTTTCGTCCTGGGTCACGCTGTGGCCGCCATAGTGGTAGTCGGTCAGCGATCCTTCATGCGCGGGGGCCGAGGGTACCGGCGCGCCGGAGATATCGGTCACGCGGAGCGGGATCGACGGATAGACCTGCTGGGCGCCGGCGATGGCCATGTCGGGCGAATCGAATTCACCGTCGAGCCGCTCCGGTGCACCGTTGCCTATGCGCATTTCCAGGTGCCAGCGGCCGTTTTCCGGGCCGCACACCAGGATTTCCTGTTCGGTCGAGGTCATGGCGGGCTCCTTGTGCAGGTTCCAGGGGACCGGTGCGGCATACCGCTGCGCCGGCCGCTTGCCTGCCTGACAGGCAAGTTGCATTCCAGCTACCCGGCGCTGGAACGGAACCTGCTGCTCCGGGGGGAATACGCCGTTAACTCCAGAAGAGGTCCGCCATGCCCCCGACCCGACCCCTTACCGTTGTCATCACCGGCGCTTCGAGCGGCATCGGGCTGGCCACCGCGCTGGCCTTCGCGCGCGCCCAGGCGCGCGTGGTGCTGTGCGCGCGCGGCGAGGCGCCGCTGGCACGCGCCGCCGCGGCCTGCCGCGAGCTGGGCGCACGGGCGCTGGCCGTGCCGGGCGATGTCACGCAGCCGGCGGCGATGCACCGGTTGGCCGAGCGCGCGGCGGAGTTCGGCGATGGCGGCATCGATGTCTGGGTCAACAATGCCGGTGTCGGCGCGGTGGGCCTGTTCGACGAGACGCCGGTGGCCGCGCACGAGCAGGTAGTCCGCATCAACCTGCTGGGCTACCTGCACGGCGCGCATGCGGTGCTGCCCTTCTTCAAGGCGGCGCGAAAGGGCGTGCTGGTCAACATCGTGTCGCTGGGGGCGTGGGCACCGTCGCCTTATGGCGTGTCGTATACAGCAAGCAAGTTCGGGCTGCGCGGCTTTTCGGAGGCGTTGCGCGCCGAGCTGGTCGACTATCCGCAGATCCGCATCTGCGACATCTTCCCGGCCACCGCCGACACGCCCGGCATGCGCCACAGTGCCAACTACACCGGGAAGGTACTGCGTCCGCCGCGGCCGCTGGTCGACGCCAGCGCGGTCGCGCGTGCCGTGCTGCGCGCGGCGGCGGCGCCAACCTCGCAAGCGGTGACGGTAGGCGTCGTCGCAAGGCTGGCGCGCGTGGCCAACCTGCTGGCGCCAGGCCTGCTGCAGCAGGCGTACGGACGTATCCTGCATCGGCATTTCAGCGGCGCCCACGAGATACCGGTCTCCGATGGCAACCTGTTCCATGCCTCGCTGGGGCATATGGAGGTCGAGGGTGGCTGGAGTTCGCCGGAACGGATGCGCCAGATCCAGATTGCCGGTGCGGCAGTGGCGGCGGGGCTGGTCGGCCTGGCGCTCTGGCATTGGCGCCGTCACGTGCGCTGAGGGCTAGTAGCGCCGGGGCAGATTTACAACAGCGGGCGATTCTTACCTGCCCGCGCCGCGCGCGGCTGCCGGCCGCAAGAAAAAGGCCCGCGCGAACGCGGGCCGCAAAGGCCTGAGGATCCGCTAGAGGACCGCTCGGTATTTATCCTAATTGGCCGGCATTGCCAGCACATCCCCCGTTCGGGGTGAAGACCGCATTGGTACGTGATCCCGCCTCGATACGCCAGCCGCCAATCTGCTTAATACGCCACCAAAAAATCTTCATGGCGCGGCCATGCGCCATGGATGCTCCGATGCCGCTAAATTCAGCCAGAACGGCCAGGCAGCGGGCCTGTATCCATGGAACACAATGACCGAAGCCATGCAAGTTCACGTCTCGTTCGCCGTCGCTACGCCGCACTGATGGCAGGGCCCAGCACACGCACGGCATGCGCCGGCGTCATCGCCGCGATGGTTCTGCCATGGTGCCCGGCGGCGCTCGCACAGGCCGAGCCGTCGCCTGACGCCGCCGCGCCCAGGAAACTGTCGTTCTTCGATCCGGAAGACGGCAAGCTCGACCTGAGCGATTTCATGCTCCACCACAAGGGCGCTCTGCCGGTGCCGACCATCATCACCGAGCCGGCCGTGGGCTATGGCGCGGGCCTGGGGTTGCTGTTCCTGTCGGAGCCGATGCCCGAAGCCGCGGCCAGCGCGCGCGCCAGCGGCAAGGGGCCGGCGCCGCCCAATATCACCGGCGTCGGTGGCGTCTACACGGAGAACGGCACCTGGGGCGCTGGGCTGGCGCATTTCCACACCTGGGACGGCGATCGCTACCGCTACCTGGGCGCGGTGGCCAAGGTCAATGCCAATCTGGATTACTACGGGCTGCAGAACCAGCCGCGCGCCTACCAGCTGCAGGGCTTTTTCCTGGTGCAGCAGTTGCTGGTCCGGCTTGCCGACACGCGCTGGTACATCGGCCCGCGCTACATGTATTTCGATTCTCAAACCAGCTTCAGATTCGGCAATGCCGCCGAGCTGGGCAGCGCGGAGAGCGACCAGCGCATCGGCAAGGCCGGGCTGGTAATCGACTACGACTCGCGCGACAACATCTTCTACCCGAACCGCGGCATCTACGCCGAGCTGGAAGCGCAGTTCGCGCGCAGCGGCTTTGGCAGTACGCAGTCCTTCAACATGTACAACGCGCGCGCGTTCACCTGGCTGCCGCTGGCGCGCACGCTGATCCTGGGGCTGCGGGGCGATACGCGCTTTTCCAGCGGCGACGTGCCGTTCTACGCCCAGCCCTACATCGACCTGCGCGGCGTGCAGAAAGGGCGCTACCAGGACCGCAACGCGGTCATGGCGGAGGTGGAGCTACGCTGGGACGTCACGCCGCGCTGGGCAGTGCTGGGCTTCACCGGCGCGGGCAAGGCATATGGGCGCTGGCATGACTTCTCCGACGCGGCCAACGTGTACAGCGTGGGAGCCGGCTTCCGCTACATGATCGCGCGCAAGCTGGGCCTGTCGATGGGCATCGACGTGGCCCACAGCAAGGGACAGAACGCGTTCTACATCCAGGTCGGCAGCGCCTGGCACTGAAGGCGCGGCATCATTGCGCCGCAGGCTGCAGTGCGATCACGGCCATGCCGGCCAGTGCGATGGCAGCGCCGGCCACATCCCAGCGCGTCAGCGCCAGGCCATCGACGAAGCGCAGCCACAGCAGCGCCACCGCGATGTACATGCCGCCGTAAGCGGCGTAGGTGCGCCCGGCGGCGGCGGGATGCAGCGTCAGCAGCCAGGCGAACAGGCCCAGCGAGACGGCGGCGGGCAGCAGCAACAGCGCGCTCTTGCCCTGGCGCAGCACCAGCCAGGGAAGGTAGCAGCCGATGATTTCGGCCAGCGCGGTCACGGCAAACAGCAGGGCGATGCGGAAGAGATCCAAGGTTGGCAGCAGCGGAAATGAAAAAGGGGTTCCCGGAAGGAACCCCGGATTCTGACACGGCGCGATGCCGTCAGGACGTCGCCATCAGCGGCGGCCGGCGCTGCGTTGCCACCGCGAACGCGATCTGCGCGAGTCCAGCCGCCAGCCCCATTGCCACGCCGGCCTGCCAGGCGACGGTGTACGACCCCAGCGCGTCATAGACCACGCCGCCGCCAAAGGCACCGGTAAAGCTGCCGATCTGGTGGCTGAAGAAGGCCACGCCGCCCAGCATGGCCTGCCAGCGCAGGCCGAAGGTTTCGGCGATCCAGCCCGAGACCAGCGGCGCCACGCCCAGCCACAGGAAGCCCATCACCGCAGCGAACACCAGCGTGCTGCCCGGCGTGGGCGCCGACGAGAAATACCAGGTCAGCGCCAGCGAGCGCACGGTATAGATGCCGCCGAGCAGCATCAGCTTGTTGAAGCGCCCGCCGGCCCAGCCGAAGAAGATGCTGCCAAGCACATTGAAGCCGCCGATCACGCCCAGCGCCTGCGCGCTGAGCATCGGGTCCATGCCGCAGATATCCAGGTACGACGGCAGGTGCGTGGTCAGGAAGACCAGTTGCATGCCGCAGACGAAATACGCCAGCGCCATGACGATGAACGGCGCGTGCCGCAGCGCCGTGCCCAGCGCCTGCCGCGCATTGTTCTGGTCGGCGCCGGAGAACGTAGGCAGCGGCAGCTTGTCCACGCGCCCGGCCATCCACGCCGCCGGCAGCATCACCAGCGCCAGCAGCACGAACGCGGCCAGCCCGGCGCGCCAGCCATAGGTCTGCGTCACCATCTGCCCGATCGGCGCCGCCAGCAGCGCCCCGAGCGAGCCGGCCCCCGACACCAGCCCAAGCACCGTACTGCGCAGCGCTGCAGGCACTGGCCGTGCCGCCACCGCCATGGCCAGCGCGCTGCCGGTGCAGGCCATGGAAGCGCCGATCGCCACGCCTGCGCCGAGTGTGACGCCGATCATCCCTTGCGCGGTCGCCAGCAGCACCAGCCCGGCCACATACGACAGCGAGCCGGCCAGCATCAGCGGCCGGAAGCCGATCCGCGTTGCCCACGCGCCCGCAAGCGGCTGCAGCAGGCCCCAGACTAGGTTCTGCACGGCGATGGCCACGGTGAAATCGGAAACCGAGATGCCGATGTCACGCGTCAGCGGCGGCATGAAGATGCCCAGGCTCTGGCGCAGGCCCATGGCGAGACTGAGCATCAGCGAGGCACCGAGCAGGATCGGCAGGGCGGGGCGCAGGCTTTCCAGGCGGGAAGGCGCGTTGGGGGTAGGCACGGTGTTCGTCTCGCGGGATGTCGTTGTCGTTATGTGCCCGCGGCGGCGCCTGGCGTGTTAAGCACGCGCTGAATATACCGCAGGGTAGGCCGAGCCTAAGCCGCAGCCGGCACCGTGTCAATTTGGCTTTGGGCCGGGCCGCCTTCCGCTTTGCCGAAGGCGGGCCGGCGCGGCGCTAGTCCAGGCTGACCCTGGACGCTCGGATCGTCTCGCCCCAGCGCTTGATGTCGCCGTTGACCAGCGCGGCGAAGCGGGGCTGCGGTTCGCCGCCGGGGATGCCGCCCATGTCGCGGAATTTCGCCACCACGTCGGGATCGCGCATGGCCCGGGACAGCGCATCCTGCAGGATGGCGGCGACTGCGGGCGGCGTTTTCGCGGGGGCGAACACCCCGAGCCATCCCATCACAACGAAATCCTTCACGCCAGCCTGCTCCATGGTCGGCACGTCCGGCAATGACGGCAGACGCTCGGCACTGGTCACGGCGAGCGCGCGCAGCTTGCCTGCGCGGATATGTGGCAGCGCCTGCGTCAGGTTGTCGAACATGAAGCTGGTTTCACCGGCCAGCACCGAGGTGGTGGCCGGCGTCGAGCCCTTGTACGGCACGTGCAGCACCTCGGTGGCGGTGCGCAGCCGGAACAGCTCGGCGGTCAGGTGCGTGGTCTGGCCGATGCCCGCCGAGGCATACGAATACTTGCCCGGCGATTGCTTGAGCTGGGCCACCAACTCGGCCACGTTGCGCACGGGTGCCTGTGCGTTGACCACCAGCACGTTGGGAAAGGAAATCATGTCGGTCAGCGGCATGAAGTCCTGCGGATGGTAGGCCAGCTGCCTGTAGGCGCTGTAGTTGATGGCATGCGAGCCGGTGTTGCCGACCACCAGCGTGTAGCCGTCAGGCGCGGCGCGCAGCAGGGCCTGCGTGCCGATGATGCCACCGCTGCCGGGCTTGTTGTCGACCACCACGGGCTGGCCGAGAATGGCCGACAGCTTCTGCGCGACCAGGCGGGTGGGGATGTCGGTGGTGCCGCCGGGCGCGCCGGGGACGATGATGGTGATCGGCTTGTCGGGCCATGCGGGCGCGGCGTGTGCGAACGTCGGCAGCGTGGTGATGGCGGTGACGGCCAGCAGGCTGGCGCAACGGGAATACGATCGGGAAGGCGAAGGGCACAGCGATTGCGGCAGCGTGGTGTTCATGGGTCTCCTCCATGTTGTGATGTCTGTGCTGCGGTGCCATGTGCAAACGGCCGGCTTGCGGCCGGCCGTCCAGGCAAAAAAGCGCGACTACGGCATTACTTGCCGGTCCACACGGGCTTGCGCTTCTCCGCAAATGCCGCGGCGCCTTCGCGCGCATCGGCCGAGGTGAACACCGGCGCCAGCAACGGTCGCTGACGCTCGAACATCTCCTCGTTGCTCCAGTCCGCCGATTCGGCCACGATCTGCTTGCTCACCGCCACCGCCAGCGGGCCGTTGGCGACGATTTCCCCGGCCAGCGCCAGCGCGCCCTGCAGCGCTTCGCCCGGTTCGGTCAGGCGGTTGATCAGGCCGTAGGCATGGGCCTGCTCGGCACCCAGCATATTGCCGGTCAGCGCGTATTCCATGGCGATGTGGTACGGCACGCGGCGCGGCAGGCGCATCAGGCCGCCGGCACCGGCGACCAGCCCGCGCTTGACTTCCGGAAGGCCGAACCTGGCCGCCTTCGACGAGACGATCAGGTCGCAGGCCAGCGCCAGTTCGAAGCCGCCTGCCAGCGCATAGCCTTCCACCGCGGCGATCAGCACCTTGCGCGGCAGCTTCTCGGTCAGCCCGCCGAAGCCACGGCCGGGGAGGCTGGGGCGCTTGCCCTCCAGGAAGCCCTTCAGGTCCATGCCGGAGCAGAAGGTGCCACCGGCGCCGGTCAGGATGGCGACCGCGAGGTCGTCACGGCTTTCCAGCTGGTCGATGGCCGCGGCCAGCGCGGTCGCGGTCTCGAAGTCCATGGCGTTGCGCGCCTGGGGCCGGTTCATGGTGATCAGCAGCGTATTGCCGCGGGTCTCTAGTTGCAGCGTGTCGCTCATGCAGATGTCCTGGTAAAGAAGGCCATTGGGGAGTGCTGGAGGTTGATCGAGGGCGGCTCAGCGCGGGGCCATGCGGATGGCGCCGTCCAGGCGGATGGTCTCGCCGTTGAGCATCGGGTTCTCCAGGATGTGCAGCGCAGTCGAGGCGTACTCGTCCGGCGCGCCCAGGCGTGCCGGGTGCGGCACCATGGCGCCCAGCGAGGTGCGCACGTTCTCCGGCAGCCTGGCCAGCAGCGGCGTGTCGAACAGGCCCGGGGCGATGGTGCACACGCGGATGGCGCGCTGCGCCAGGTCACGAGCGGCCACCAGCGTCATGCCGACGATGCCGGCCTTGGCCGAGCTGTACGGGATCTGGCCGATCTGGCCTTCGTAGGCGGCCACCGAGGCCGTCAGCACGCAGGCGCCGCGCTCGCCGTCGACCATTTCATTCTTTGCCATGCGCGCGGCACCCAGGCGCAGCGCGTTGAAGGTGCCGATCAGGTTGATGCGCACCACCGACTCGTACTTCTCCAGCGAGCCCGGCGAGCCGTCCTTCTCGACCACGCGCACCGGCGCGCCCAGCCCGGCGCAGTGGATCAGCGCGCGCAGCGGGGCGATGGCCTCGGCGGCGTCGTAGACGGCGTTCATCTGGTCGGTGTCGGTGACGTCGGCCTTGACGAAGCGGACCTTGCCGCCGAACTCGTCCACCACGGCGTTGCCGCGTTCTTCATTCAGGTCGGCGATGACCACGCCGACGCCGCGCTCCACCAGGCGGCGCGTGCAGGCCAGGCCCAGGCCGGAAGCACCGCCGGTGACGACGGCGGACATGTTTTCGAGTTTCATGGGTGTCTCCTAGAAGAAAAGATTCGCTGCGTTCCCGCGTTGGCGGGAACGGCAGGGTTGTTTGCAGGCGTCTTACAGGCGCTCGATGATGGTGGCGTTGGCCATGCCGCCGGCCTCGCACATCGACTGCAGGCCGTAGCGCTGGCCGCTGTCTTCCAGCGCATGCAGCATGGTGGTCATCAGGCGCACGCCCGACGCACCCAGCGGGTGGCCCAGCGCGATCGCGCCGCCCCGCGGGTTCAGGCGCGCCGGATCGGCGCCCAGCGCCTTCTGCCAGGCCAGCGGCACGCAGGCGAAGGCTTCGTTGATTTCGTAGTGGTCGATCTGGTCCAGCTGCAGACCGCTCTTCTTGATGGCGCGCTGGCTGGCCGCGATCGGGGCGGTCAGCATCATCACCGGATCGTCGCCGCAGACATCGAAGGCGACAAAGCGCGCGCGGGGCTTCAGGCCCAGGCGTTGCGCCATGGATTCGCTCATCAGCAGCATGGCCGAGGCGCCGTCACTGATCTGCGAGGCGTTGCCGGCGGTGACATTCCAGCCGATCTGCGGGAACCGCCCGCTCAGCTCATCGTTGCGGAACGAGGCCTGCAGCGTGCCCAGCTTTTCCACCGAGGTGCCGGGGCGGATCGTTTCGTCATGCTCCACCACGCCATTGGGCGTGCTGATCGGCAGGATCTCGCGGCGGAAGGCACCGCTTTCGCGCGCAGCGGCGGCCAGTTCGTGCGAACGGGCCGAGTAGCTGTCCATGTCCTGGCGCGACAGTTCGTACCTGGCCGCCACCAGTTCGGCCGCCACGCCCTGCGACACCAGCCCCGGCGCGTAGCGCGCTTCCATCGACGGGCCGTACGGGTTCTGGCCGATGCGGGCCGAGCCCATCGGCACGCGGCTCATCGACTCGATGCCGCAGGCGATGACGATGTCATAGGCACCGGCCATGATGCCCTGTGCGGCAAAGTGCACGGCCTGCTGGCTCGAGCCGCACTTGCGGTCGATGGTGGTGGCGGGCACATGGTCAGGGAAGCCGGCGGCCAGCCAGGCCACGCGGCCCGGGCCGGCGGACTGCTCGCCGGCCTGCGTCACGCAACCGGTGATGACGTCGTCGACCAGGCCGGGGTCGAGCTTGTTGCGTTCGACCAGGCCCTTGAGCACCTGCGCCAGCAGCTCGGTGGCATGCAGCTCGGTAAAGGCCGATCCCGGCTTGGAGCGGCCCATCGGGCTGCGAATGGCGTCGACGATGACGGCTTGTTGCATGGGGTGTCTCCTGATGCAGAGCGGTTGCAAGTCGTGGATGAATCGTTGATTCGGGATATTGAGACGTCAGTTTCAAAAAGTGATCGTCCAATACGATGAATTGGGATTCTCGCGTTGGAATTTCACTCTGTAAACTCAAAATCCCACGTTTGACTTCGGAATCAACGAAGGGCAACATCCGGGTTTTGAGACGCTGGTATCAAAAAAATCCAGACGAAGGCCCTTGTATGACGAATTCAGCACACCCCTCCCTGACCCCGCCGCCTGCCGATGCCGACGGCGAGGCGCGCCTGGTCAGCGCGCTGGCCCGGGGCGTTTCGATCCTCAACTGCTTCTCGCCGACGGTGCAGGAGCTGAGCAGCCGCGAGCTGATGGAGCGCACCGGGCTGGCCAAACCGACGCTGTTCCGCTTGCTCGACACCTTGTGCGAGTTGGGCCTGCTGCACTATTCGGAGCGCCTGTCGCGCTATGTGCCGGGGATCGGGCTGGTGAACCTGGCGGCGCCGGCACTGGCGCGGATGACGGTGCGCCAGCTGGCGCGGCCGGCCATGCAGGAACTGGCCGACCATATCGCCGGGCAGGTCGAGCTGATCGTCGGCAACGGCAACGCGCTGACCTATGTCGAAATCGCCCAGGGCGTGGGCAGCCATGTGTTCCGGCCCGAGGTCGGCACCCGGGTATCGATCTCCCGCACGGGGTCCGGCCGCGGCTACCTGCTGCGGATGCCGGAGGCCGAGCGCGAGGCCTGGCTCGCCCAACTGCGCGCGGCCGACCCGACGCGCGCCGACTGGCTGCAGCAGCGCCTGGCCGACGCCACGCGCGACCTGCAGGAGCACGGCTTCTGCCGTGGCCATCGCGACCTGCATCGCGAGGTCGAATCGGTTGCCGTGCCGATGCGCGCGCGGCGCGACGGCGAAGCGTGGATCTTTGCCGCGTCGGTGCCGGTGTTCAGCCCGCAGAGCAAGCAGATCGAAGAAGACATCGGCCCGCGGCTGGTCAGCCTGGTGCGCAACGTGGAAGGCGCACTGGGGGTGTCCGGCTGACGCCGCCGGGGGGCCTGCCTGGTCGAGTGACGTACCTTGCCCCACCAGCAGGCTGGCGGCTATCCTGAGTCACAAACAGGACGTCGGGAACACGCCAGGAACAGCTTTCTTGGGGGTAGGCCAATGCAACAGATCCGCCTGGCGGCAATCGTCGCCGTGCTGGTACTTGTCGCCGGCGTGGTGTCGCGCTCGCTGGCGCATGCGTCGACCGAAGCAGTGCCGGTCTGGCTTGGCAGCGGCGTCACGTTTGCCGCGCTGCTGGTGTGCGCGCGCTGGTCGTGGCCGGCGGTGCTGGCCGGCGCGGGGCTGGCGCTGGCAGGGTGGGGCATGGCCACCCACGGCCTGCCGCTGCGCGGTGCCGTGGCGTTCGGCCTGATCGAGGTCATCAGCCTGGGCACCGCCGGCTGGATTGCCACCTACGGCCGCCGCGACCCGCAAAGCCCGCCGGGCGCCACCCTGCTGATCGCGGGCGCCCTGGTCGGCGCGGCACTGGGCGCATCGCTGGCGGTCGAACTCTGGCGCTGGCAGCGGCCGGGACTGGACCTGCCGGTCGAATGGCGCGCCTGGGCCTTCTCCACCGCTGCCGGGCTGCTGCTGGTGGGGCCGCTGGCGGTGGCGTTCCGCGGCTTCCGCGTGCGGCGCTCGGGCGGCATGCCGATGCAGCAGTTCGCCGCCGGCGGGCTGGCCTTCGTGATCTTTATCGTGGCGGTGCTGGCGGTGTTCTCGGACAACGCCGCGCAGCGCTTCGGCGGCCTAGCGCCGACGCTGGCCTATGTGCCGATGCCGCTGCTGCTGGCCACCGCGCTGCTGTGGGGGCCGCGTGGCGGCGCGGTTGCCACGCTGCTGGGCTGCCTGCTGATCATCCACCGCACCGCGGCCGGCGCCGGCCCGTTCAACGTCATCGAAGGTTTTCCGGGCGAGGCCGTGGTCGAGGTGCAAGGCTTTGTCATTGTCTGGGCGCTGGTGATGCTGCTCGGCCGCGCCTTGTCGGAGGGCCGCCGCACCGCGCTGGAGGAAGCGCGGGCCTGGCGCCTGCGCTATGCGCGCACGCTGCAGGCGGTGGGCGTGGCCAGCGTCGAGTATGACGCGGTCACCGGCCGCGCTACATGGAGCGAGGGCGCGGCGGAACTGCTCGGCGACACGATCCGCGACGTCAACAGCGTCGACGAATGGCTGGACCATATCGATGCCGCCGACCGCGGGCTGGTGCAGGCCACCTGGTCCGCCGTGGCGCGCGGCGATGCGCCCGACAGCGTGCAGGAATACGCCGTGACGCTGCCGGGCAGCGGCCGCCTGCGGGTGCACGAGCGGCTGGCCGGCATCCGCGGTGCCGATGGCCAGGTCGAGCAGGTCGCCGCGCTGCTGCGCCGCGCTGGCGCGGAGCCGGCGCATGTCTGAGCCCGGCGTGTTCCTGATCCACGGCCTGGGCGGCACGCAATATGACCTGGGCTCGATGCACAAGCGCCTCAAGCGCGCCGGCTTCGTCACGCACTCGCTGACGCTGCCGGGGCACGGCACGCGGCCCGAAGACCTGTGCGGCGTGCGCGCCGAGGATTGGCTCGAGGCAGTGCGCGTCAAGTACCGCGAGATCATCGACCAGCATGAAACGCTGCACGTGATGGGCATGTGCATGGGGGCACTGCTCGCCGTGGAGACGGTCAAGCGCGAGCAGCACGCCAAGGGCCGGCTGGTCGCGCTGGCGCCGCCGGTCTATATCGACGGCTGGGCCACGCCGTGGTATCGCGGCCTGCGCCCGCTGCTGTACCAGATTCCAGGCGTTCCCAACCGGATGAAGGTGGAAGAGGAAGAGCCGTTCGGCATCAAGAACGAGCAGCTGCGCGAGATCGTCAAGGCCAAGTTCGCGCGCGGCGAGAACTTCCACTACCAGTGGGTGCCGCTGGCCTGCATCCGCGAGGTCGACCGGCTGCGCGCCTTCGTGCGCAAGGGACTGCAGCGCATTGCCTGTCCCACGCTGGTGGTCCACGCGCGGCTGGACGAACTGACCAGCCTGCGCTCGGCCAACTACCTGGTCGAGCAGATCGGGCAGGGCAAGCGTGCCGGGCAGGCGCGCATGGTGGTGCTGGAAGACAGCTACCACATGGTCTGCGTCGACAATGACCGCGAGCTGGTGGCGCGCAACGTGCTGGAGTTCTTCGAGGCCAGTGTCGGCACTTCGCTCGGCATGGCGGGTGCGGAGCGCGATGGCGCGCGCATGACGCCGGAGCAGATGGCCGAGTTGCTGGCGGCGGCGCGCGCGGACCTGGAGCAGGGCGATCTGGCCGCGCTCTATGCGCGCGGCAAGGGCGATTTTGCGTGGTTCCAGCCGGGGGCCAACCGGACCAGCGGAGTCTATCGAGGCGACCGCGGCCTCGCGCGGATGCGGGCGTGGGCGGATGCGGGGCTGTCGTTCGCTGCGTTCGGCGCGCCGGTGCTCAATACCGGCATGGCGGTGGTGCCGGCGACCTTGCGCAGTGGCACGCTGGCTTCGCAGGGGGTGCTGGCGTTTGCACTGCGCGAGGGCAGGCTGCTGGAGGGACGGTGGTTCCCGGACGAGGTGGCGCTGGAAGACGCGCACTTCGGCGGCACGCCGGCGGTGCAGGGGCCAGGCCCCGCCGAAAAGGCCTTCGAGGCCGCGGCGGCGCTGTCGAAGACGCTGCGCCAGGCGCCCGACAACGACACCTTGCTGTCGCTCTATGCGCTCTACAAGCAAGGCAGCGTTGGCGACGTCAGCGGCGACCGTCCGGGCATGATGGACATGGTCGGGCGCGCCAAGTTCGACGCCTGGGCCGCGCGGCGCGGCCTGCCGCGCGATCAGGCCATGCGTGACTACGTGGCGCTGGTCAACCAGCTCAAGGCGGCGGAAACCCAATCCGCCTGAAGCCGGGTGCTCATGCGCTCGATCCGCTCGATCCGCTCGATCCGCTTGGTCAGTTGCCGCTGAACACCGGCGTGCGCTTGTCCAGGAATGCCTGCACCGCCTCGCGATGGTCGGCGGTCTGGTGCGACAGCGCCTGGAAGCCGGCGGACAGTTCCAGCAGCGTGTCGAGGCGGGTGTGAATGGCTTCGCGCATCAGCCGCTTGGCCAGGCGCACCGCGTGCGGCGGGTTGGCGGCGATGCGACCGGCCAGCTCGTACGCGGTCGGCAGCAGCGCCTCGGGGGCCACCACGCGCGAGACCAGGTTCCATTCCAGCGCGGTCTTCGCATCGATCGCCTGGCCGGTAAAGGTCATCTCGGCGGCGCGCGACAGCCCGATCACGCGCGGCAGCAGCCATGCGCCGCCGTCGCCGGGGATGATGCCCAGCTTGACGAACGATTCGGCAAACTGCGCGCGCTCGGAGGCGATGCGGATATCGCACATGCAGGTCAGGTCCAGCCCCGCGCCCATGGCCGCGCCGTTGACGGCGGCAATGACCGGCACTTCCAGGTTGAACAGTGCCAGCGGCAGCCGCTGGATGCCGCAGCGGTAGTCCTGCCGGATCTCCATGCCCGGCACCTGGCCGGAAGCCTGGCGTTCCATGTCCTTGATATTGCCGCCGGAGGAGAACGCCGTGCCGGCGCCGGTGATGACCACGGCGCGCACGCTGCGGTCGGCATGGATGCGCTCGATCGCGGCCAGGAACTCCGCCACCGCGGTATTGCCGGTCAGCGGGTTGCGGCGCTCGGGCTCGTTCATCGTCAGCGTGACGATGTGGCCGTCCTGTTCGTAGAGGAGGAAGTCGCTCATGGTGGGTGTCTCCGGGTGCATCGGGTTCAGTTGCTGGCGCCAAGGCTAAGGCAGCCGGGCCGGCCGCGTCCAATATTCATTTGTTGGCGGGCGATAGCGGGCATATATCGTTTGCCGCGCGCCACCATGTTGCCGCGATGCATGCGCTGGCGCGTGTGTATTCAGTATGTTATGCAGGACCATGAATTTTTTCGTGCATCCCCTAACAGGCCATGCATGACTTGCGCAATACCCCCAGAATCCGGAAAGTAGGGGGCACGCCTGCCCGCTGTATCGTTAAGCCTGGACTTTGCCCATGACAGTCGTCGTACTCGCGATGGACGGATCGCCCGACAGCGTTGCCGCCGCCCGCCGCCTGGCCAGCCGCCCGCTGCTGGCCGAGCCTTTGTCCGTGCATGTTGCCCATGTCTCGCCGGTGCTCGGCAGCCCCGGCCTGTCCCGGTCCGCGCTCGACGCCGAGAACCGCAGCCAGGCCGACAGCGCCTTTGCCGCCGCCGAAGCCGTGCTGCCCGGCATGCCGCTGGTGCGGCACTGGCTGCATGGCGATCCCGCGGCCGAGCTGGCGCAGCTGGCGGACACGCTGGATGCCGATGCCATCGTGCTCGGCGCCAAGGGACGCGGCCCTTTCGTGTCGGCGCTGCTGGGATCGGTGGTGTCCGCGGTACTGGCGCAAGCCACGGTGCCGGTGATCGTCGTCAATCCGCGCGCCGCGCAGGCGCGTGCGCCTGCCCAGGCCTGAGGCGGCGCCCATGGAACTACCGCTGCTGATCGCGCTGCCGCTGCTGGCCGCGGCGCTGACCTGGGTGATCGGCATGCGCGTGCCGCGGCTGGTGGCGCCGATCATCGTCGGCCTGCCGCTGGTCGGGCTGGTGTTGCTGCTGCAGCTGCGCGGCGCGGTCTTCGACCAGCCCGGGGATGGGTTGGCCTGGCGCGTGAGCTGGCTGCCGGCGCTGGGACTCGACCTGTCGCTGCGCCTGGACGGGCTGGCCTACCTGTTTGCGCTGCTGGTGGTCGGTGTCGGCCTGCTGGTGATCCTGTATGCGCGCTACTACCTCGCGCGCAATGAATCGGCGGTGCGCTTCTTCTGCCTGCTGCTCCTGTTCATGGCGGCGATGCTGGGCGTGGTGCTGGCCGGCAACCTGCTGTTGCTGGCGGTGTTCTGGGAGCTGACCAGCATCCTGTCGTTCCTGCTGATCGGCTTCTGGTCATGGCGCGGCGACGCCCGCCAGGGCGCGCGCATGGCACTGACCGTCACCGGCGGCGGCGGGCTGGCGCTGCTGGCCGGGGTGCTGCTGCTGGGCCATATCTGCGGCAGCTTCGAGCTGTCGGCGGTGCTGGCGCAGGCCGGCAACGTGCAGCGCCACCCGCTCTACATGCCGATGCTGGTGCTGATCCTGCTGGCGGTCTTTACCAAGTCGGCGCAGTTCCCGTTCAGCTTCTGGCTGCCGCAGGCGATGGCCGCGCCCACGCCGGTGTCCGCGTACCTGCACTCGGCCACCATGGTCAAGGCCGGCGTGTTCCTGCTGGCGCGCCTGTACCCGGTGCTGGACGGCACCAACGGCTGGTTCTACCTGGTCAGCATGACCGGGCTGGCAACGCTGATCTTCGGCGCCGCGATGGCGCTGCTGCAGCGCGACCTCAAGGGGCTGCTGGCGTATTCCACCATCAGCCACCTGGGGCTGATCACGCTGCTGTTCGGGCTCGATACCCAGCTCAGCACGGTGGCGGCGATCTTCCACATCATCAACCACGCCGTGTTCAAGGCGTCGCTGTTCATGGCCGCAGGCATCATCGACCACGAGACCGGCACGCGCGACCTGGACCGGCTGCACGGGCTGGCCCGCTACATGCCGCATACGGCAGTGCTGGCGATCGTGGCGTCGTTGTCGATGGCGGGCGTGCCGCTGTTCAACGGCTTCCTCAGCAAGGAAATGTTCTTTGGCGAGACCCTGGCGCAGGGCCTGCTGGGCGAATTCAACTGGGTCATCCCGGCGGCGGCGACGATGGCCGGCGCGCTGACGATGGCGTATTCGCTGCGCTTTATCTACGGCGTGTTCTTTGGCGCCAGGCAGCCAGACATTCCCAACTACCCGCCGCACGAGCCGCCGCGCTTCATGAAGGTGCCGGTGGAATTCCTGGTCGTGATCTGCCTGGTGGTCGGGCTGGTGCCCGCTTACACGGTGGGCACCCTGCTGGCGGCGGCGTCGCTGGCCACGCTGCGCGCGCCGCTGCCGCCGTACAGCCTGAACCTGTGGCACGGCGTCAACCTGCCGCTGGTGATGAGCCTGCTGTCGATGACGGGCGGCGCGGCGCTGTTCTTCCTGCGCCGCGATGCGCTGCGGCGCTGGCAACAGTCGCTCGAGCACCTGAATGCGCGCCGTTCGTTCGAGAGCGGCATGCGCGCGCTCGAGGGCGTAGCCACCGCCATCACGCGCACGCTGGAGCGCGGTTCGTTGCCGGGCTATATCGCCTGGATGCTGCTGGCAATGCTGGCGCTGCCGGCCTGGTACCTGGCCGATCTCGACGCGCTTGCCGGCACCATCCCGGCCGGCGCGCTCGACCCGATGGGCAGCGCGGCGCTGGCGCTGCTGGCGGTGCTGGCGCTGGCGGTGGTGGTCGCGCGCGGGCAGCGACTGGCGGCGCTGGTGCTGCTCAGCGGCTGCGGCCTGATGGTGTCGCTGGTGTTCCTGCGTTTCTCGGCACCGGACCTGGCGCTGACGCAGCTTTCGGTAGAGGTGGTGACGGTCGTGCTGCTGGTGCTGGCGCTGTTCTACCTGCCGCGCGAGACGGCCGAGCAGGGCGGCCCGGCGCGCCGCACCCGCGACGTGGTGCTCTCGCTGGGCGGCGGTACGCTGCTGGCGGTGGCCGCCTATGCGGTGATGACGCGTCCGTACGACCCGGTGTCGGCCTTCTATGTCGAGCAGGCGGTGCCGGGCGGCGGTGGCCACAACGTGGTCAACGTGCTGCTGGTGGACTTCCGCGGCTTCGACACCATGGGCGAGATCTGCGTGCTGCTGATCGCCGGCCTGGCGGTGCAGGCGCTGCTCAAGGGCATGCGCCTGCCAACGCCGTCGGCCGCGCCTGACGGGCTGCCGTGGACCAGCCAGGCGCATCCGCTGTTGCTGTCGATGCTGGCGCGGCTGATGCTGCCGCTCACGCTGCTGGTGGCGGTGTTTATCCTGCTGCGCGGGCACAACCTGCCGGGCGGTGGCTTTATCGCGGCGCTGATCACGTCGGTGGCGCTGCTGCTGCAGTACGTGGCCAACGGCGTGCGCTGGACCGAATCGCGCATCGCGCCGGACTATCGCGCCATCGCCGGCGCCGGCATCCTGCTGGCGGGGCTGACCGGTCTCGGCAGCCTGGCCTTCGGCTATCCCTTCCTGACAACCGCGTTCGGGCATTTCCACCTGCCGGGCATCGGCGAAATCGAGCTGGCTACGGCCATGATCTTTGACGTAGGTGTGTTCTGCACCGTGACCGGGACCACGCTGGTCATCATCTCGCACCTGGGCGTGCGCAACCTGCCGCCTGCGCGCGCCACGGAGGACGACTGATGGCCGCCCTCTACGCCGTGACCATCGGCATCCTGACCGCCTGCGGCATCTACCTGCTGCTGCGCGAGCGGGTCTTCACCGTGGTGCTGGGCCTGACGCTGCTGTCGTATGCGGTCAGCCTGTTCCTGCTCGGCATGGGCCGGCTGTCGATCGGCCAGCCGCCGGTGATCGTGCCCGGCGCCAGCTATGCCGACCCGCTGCCGCAGGCGCTGGTGCTGACCGCCATCGTGATCGCGTTCGGCATGACGGCGTTTGCCGTGGTGCTGGCGCTGCGTTCGCTGGGGCTGACCGGCAGCGATCATGTCGACGCGGCCGGCGAGCCTGAAAACGCCGCGGCGCCAGACCCCGATGGTGATGATGCAGGGAGCAAGCCGGAGCCGCGGCCATGAACCACGCCGTACTGCTTCCCATCCTGCTGCCGATGTTCGCCGGCGCGCTGCTGACAGCGATGCCAGCGCAGGCCTTGCGTGCGCAGCGTGCCGTGTGCACGGTAGCCGCGCTGTTGCTGCTGCCGGTGGCCATCATGCTGATGCAGCATGCGGCCACGGGCGCCATCGACGTCTATGCGATGGGCAACTGGGCCGCCCCGTTCGGCATCGTGCTGCAGCTGGACCGTACCGGCGCCATGATGCTGGTGCTGACGTCGGTGCTGGCTATTGCGGCGCTAGCCGCGGCAGGCGAGGGCACCGCGCGCCAGGGCCGGCATTTCCACGCGCTGTTCCAGTTCCAGCTGATGGGCCTGAACGGCGCGTTCCTGGCCGGCGACCTGTTCAACCTGTTCGTCTTCTTCGAGATCCTGCTGATCGCCTCCTACGCGCTGCTGGTGCATGGCGCGGGCCGCGCGCGCATCGGCGCCGGGCTCCACTACGTCATCCTGAACCTGGTGGCCTCGTCGTTCTTCCTGGTGGCGATCGGCGTGCTGTACGGGCTCAGCGGCACGCTCAACATGGCGCACCTGGGCTTGCGGCTGGCCGGCCTGCCGGCGCAGGATCTGCCGCTGGCAGTGGCCGCCGGCGTCATGCTGATGCTGGTGTTCGCGCTCAAGGCGGCGCTGTTCCCGCTGTACTTCTGGCTGCCACGTGCCTATGCCAGTGCCACCGGCCCGGTCGCCGCGCTGTTCGCCATCATGACGAAGGTCGGCATCTACGCCATGCTGCGCTGTGCCGCGTTGCTGTTCGGCGGCGCGCAGGGGCTGCTGGGGCCGTTCCTGCATGACTGGGTGTTTCCGCTGGCGCTGGTGACGCTGGCGATCGGCGGCATCGGCGCGGTGGCCGCCCGCACGCTGCGCGCGATGACGAGCTACCTGGTGGTAGCGTCGGTGGGTCTGCTGTCGGCCAGCGTGGCGATGCAGACGCAGGCCGGCTGGGCCGCAGCGCTGTACTACCTGCCCAGCACCACGCTGTGCACAGCGGGCCTGTTCCTGCTGGCCGATGCGCTGGAGCCGGATCCCGCGCGCGACGGCGCGCCGCCGGTGGCCTCGCGACTGGCCGGGGTACTGTACCTGGTCGGCGTGCTCGCGGCGGTGGGCCTGCCGCCGCTGTCGGGCTTCCTCGGCAAGGCCATGATCCTGCGCGCGACCCCCGCGCCATGGATGCCGGCGCTGTGGCCGGTGGTACTGGGATCGAGCCTGCTGCTGTTGATCGCGGTGTCGCGCACCGGTACGCGGCTGCTGTGGCGCCTGCCGCATGAAGCGGCGCAGGTGCCGGAAGGCGCGGAGTATCTCGACGAGGACCATCCTTCCGCGGCGCGCGCCCGCGTGCGGCCGGATCCGCGCAAGCTGGCCTGCTGCGCGCTGCTGCTGGCGGGCAACGTCACGCTGACCGTCTATGCGCGGCCGGCCACCGAATACATGGCGGACGCCGCCGCGCAGTTGCTGGACCGCGCGGCTTACCTGCGGGCCGTGTTGCCCGCGCAAGGGGAGTAGCCATGCTGCGCCGCTTGATGCGCCACCTGCTGCCCCATCCCTGGCTCAGCCTGATCCTGTTGCTGATATGGCTGATGCTGTCCAACAGCATCGCCCCCGGCCACTGGCTGCTGGGCGCATTGCTCGGCTGGGCCATCGGCCGCCTGGCCGACCGCTGGCTGGTGCTGGGCGCATTCCGGCTGTCACGTCCCGACCTGATCCTGCGCCTGAGCATCCATGTGCTGATCGATATCGTCATGGCCAATATCGAAGTGGCCATCCTGGTGCTGGGCCGCACCGCACGGCTGCGGCCGGCCTTCATCGTGGTGCCGCTGGACGTGGAGCATGAACTGGCCACCACCGCGCTGATCAGCATCGTTTCCCTGAGCCCGGGCACGCTGTGCGCCGAACTCAGCGACGACCGGCGCGCGCTGCTGGTCCACGTGCTCGACCTGGAAGAAGAAGCGGCCCTGGTCGAACGCATCAAGTCGCGCTATGAAATCCCGCTGAAGGAGATTTTCCAATGCTTGCCATCGTGATACCGGTGTGCCTGGTCATCCTCGGGCTGGCCTTCCTGCTGACCTTTGCGCGGCTGCTGCGCGGGCCCAGCCTGCCGGACCGCATCGTGGCGCTGGACACGCTCAATATCAACGCCATCGCGTTGATCGTGCTGCTGGGCATCAGCCTGGATTCGGCCATGTTCTTCGAGGCCGCGCTGCTGATCGCGGTGATGGGCTTCGTCGGCACGGTAGCGCTGTCCAAGTACCTGCAACGCGGCGACATCATCGAATACTAGGAGACCGCCATGCTGCATCCCGTCGCGGAATTCATTGTTTGCGCGCTGCTTGTGATCGGCAGCGTATTCATGCTGGTGGGCGCGATCGGGCTGTTCCGCCTGCCGGACTTCTTCATGCGGCTGCACGGGCCGACCAAGTCGACCACGCTGGGCGTGGGCGGCGTGGTGCTGGCGTCGGTGGCGTATTTCAGCTTTCGCGGCGACGCCAGCGTGCATGAGCTGCTGGTGACCGCGTTCCTGTTCCTGACCGCGCCGATCAGTGCGCACATGCTGTCCAAGGCCGCGTTGCAGCGCCAGCTGCCGGTGGATCCGCGCACGCGCGGCAGCGGCTGGATGCCGCGCATCCGCGACTAAGGCCGCTTACATTTTTTCTGCAGGCGCGATGCCGATCCGGATCATTGCCTTACCCCCGCGTGCCCTATATTTTTTGCAATGACGCGCCATGCGCGGCGCGCAGCCTTGCCAACGTTACAGGGGGAAAGTTCCATGACCGCCATGCAAGATCCGCGCCTCGGCGCCTGCGCCTACCTGCTGCACCTGCTGCTGCAGCGCGCCGAGGCCAGCCAGCCCGGGTTCCTGGACGACCTGATCCGTGGTGTTGCCGCCGACCGCGCCGGCATGCCTGACGTGCCGGAGCGGGAACAGGCGCTGCCGGTATTCGACGAAGCGCTGCGCATGCTCGAATTTGCCAACGTGCAGATGAAGGAAGCGCAGGCGCTGGGGCGGCCCTGACGCCATCGCTCCACGCAGCCCCGCCTGGTTTACTTTCGCGGCCAGGTGTCCTACACCCACTGAGGCGATCCCGGCTTCCAGCGTGCCGGGCAAGGGGACTTCCATGGTTTTGCCGAATGCCGACCAGCCGAATGCCGACCACCCGGATTCCGACCACATTTTCGCGGGTGCGATCCCTGACGTGTATGCGTCGCTGATGGTGCCCATGATCTTTGCGCCCTATGCCGCCGAACTGGCCGAACGCATCGCAGCGCTGCAACCGCGCCGGGTGCTGGAGCTGGCCGCCGGTACCGGCGTGCTCACGCGCGAGCTGGCGCGCCGGCTCGCGCCCGGCGCGATCATCGTTGCCACTGACCTCAATGCGCCGATGCTGGCGCGGGCCCAGGCCGAGGGCACGGAGCGCCCGGTGACCTGGCGCGAGGCCGACGCCATGGCGCTGCCGTTCGGCGATGCCAGTTTCGACCTGGTGGCCTGCCAGTTCGGCGTGATGTTCTTCCCCGACAAGGCCAAGGCCTTCGCCGAAGCGCGCCGCGTGCTGGTGCCGGGCGGGACGCTGGTGTTCAACGTCTGGGACCGGATCGAGTTCAACGCCTTTGCCCGCGATGTCTCGGCGGCGCTGGCCCGCCTGTTCCCCGAGGCCCCGCCGGACTTCATGACGCGCACGCCGCACGGCTATCACAGCCAGGCGGCGATCGAGCAGGACTTGCGCCAGGGCGGCTTTACCGCGCCGCCGCTGTTCGAGACCGTCACCGCCACCAGTCGCGCCGATGCCGCCCGCGTCCCGGCAGTGGCGTACTGCCAGGGCACGCCGCTGCGCGCGGACCTGGAGCGGCGCGGCCCCGATGCGCTGGCGCGGGCGACTGACGCTTGCGCACAGGCGCTCCTGGCGGCATTTGGAGACGGACCCGTCGCCGGCCCGATGCAGGCGCATGTCGTGATGGCCGTCGCCAGCGGCTGAGGCATGCCCCGGCATGGCGCAAGCGGCAAGCCGGCCATCCGTCCGGTCGCCGCACCACGCGCCAGGCTGTTACCAAACGGCTTATTCCCTACACTGGATGCATACGGACAGCCGCCCGCGGCACGGAGCCTGGCGCACGCAAGCTGCGCCAGGAAGGGAGCCTCGCATGCAGCCGGACCAGCCAGACCAGCCAGACCCCAAACCCGTGGCGCTTGCCCTGCAGGGTGGGGGCATGCACGGGGCATTCACCTGGGGCGTGCTCGACCGCTTGCTTGAGGACGGCAGGCTGGCGATCGAAGGCGTCAGCGCCACCAGCGCCGGCGCCATGAACGGCGCGGTGCTGGCCTACGGGCTGCTGCAAGGCGGCAGCGCCGGCGCACGCGAGGCCCTGCACGCATTCTGGCTGGCGATCTCGCACTCGGCGCAGCGCTACAGCCCGTTCCGCTGGATGCCCTGGTTCAAGACCGGCCATACCCTGGGGCTGAACCATTCCCCGCTGTATGCCATGGCCGACATTGCGCTGCGCCTCCTGTCGCCATACCAGTTCAACCCCAACAACCTGAACCCGCTGCGCGAAGTGCTCGGCTCGCAGGTGGACTTCGCCGTGCTGCGCCAGCATTGCCCGATCCAGCTCTACCTGTGCGCGACCAATATCGAGACCGGCCGCATACGCATCTTTCCGCCGGAGGAACTGAGCATCGATGCCGTGCTGGCATCGGCCTGCGTTCCCACGCTGTTCCAGGCGGTGTGCATCGATGGCCAGTATTACTGGGACGGCGGCTATGTCGGCAACCCGGCGATCTTCCCGCTGATCTACCACTGCCGGACCCACGACGTGGTCATCGTCCATATCAACCCGATCGTGCGCCACGGCGTGCCCACCTCGGCGGCGGATATCCTCAACCGCGTCAATGAACTCAGCTTCAACTCATCGCTGATGCGCGAGATGCGCGCCATTGCCTTCGTCACCGCGCTGATCCAGCAGGGCAAGGTCGACGGTCGCGAGATGAAGGAGATGTGGATCCACTCGATCCGCTCCGACGAGACCATGGCGGCGCTCGGCGTGTCGACCAAGTACAACGCCGACTGGGGCTTCCTGTGCGCGCTGCGCGACCGGGGCAGGGAGCAGGCCACGGCCTGGCTGGCGCAGCACTACGACAGCATCGGCCAGCGCTCCAGCATCGACATCAGCGGCGAATTCCTGTGACGCCGGCGGGGCCCGGCTGCGCCAGCCGCCACGCCAGGTTGCTGCGAGCGCGGGCCTCGTAGCGCGCGTGGAACAGCTCGGTGTAGTAGATGCGCGGGCTGTCCAGCAAGGCACGCAGGAAGGCGCGCTCGGCGGCATCGTAGGCCTGGTCGTCCAGGTCGGTGCGCTCGGCGCGCAGGCAGGCGCCATTGTGGCGGAAGCGCATCCGGCTGCAGCCGAGCGCCGCCAGGTCGATATCGGCGGTGAAGCGGCCCGCGGGGCTTGCCGGCATCCCGTCGTGGACCGTTTCCAGCACCAGTGCGGCGATCCGGTTGGCGGCGGCAATGCCGGTCCCCCACTGCAGGATCCAGCCGGCGCTGCGCGCTTCGTTGTCGGTCGCGCCGGGCACGTAGATCACGTCATGGCACCAAAGCGCCAGTTCCACCGCGTCGGTATCGTCCGGGGCGATGGCGTCGCGCGCCCAGTCCAGGTCGCGCAGGCAGCGGCGGATGTGGTCGAGCGTGTGGTAATGGCGGCCCGGCTCGCCATAGCGGCCGGCAAGGTCGGCAAAGGCGTCGCGCGCATGCGTGCCCCCAGCGCGCGCCCACACGGCTGCGAAGCGGTCCTGGAGCTGGCTGGCCTGTAGCGGGGTCATGGGCGCGAAGGGTTATGGTGCCGGATGCGTGGCGGATACCTCGCCTCCCAGCGCGGCCAGCAGCGCGGCGGCCTCCTGCTGGTCGGCGGTGTCGCCGCCTTCGGTCAGCGGCGCAAGGTGCCGGGCCAGCATCTCGCGCGCCACATCGGCCTTGCGCTGGGTGCGCAACAGCCTGGCCAGGCTTTGCGCGGCGCGCAGCGCCAGCAGCCTCGCACCTTGCCCGGTGGCGATGTCGAGCGCCTGCCGGAAGCAGGCTTCTGCTTCCTCGTGTCCGGACGGCTGCAGCCGGCACAGCATGTCGCCGCGCAGCCGCCACAGCGTGGCTTCGTCGAGCCGCTCGCCGGTCTCCTCAGCCAGTGCCAGCCCACGCGCCAGCGCTTCCTGCGCGGCGTCCGCCCGCCCGGCCTTGCCGCAGGCATCGGCCAGCAGCGACAGCAGGTTGGGGATGCCAAGCACTGCGCCGGTGCCCTCGTAGGCGGCCAGGCCATGGCGGATCCGGGCGATCCCTTCCTCGGCCTCGCCCAGTTCGGCCATCGCCCAGCCTTGCACCACCGTGCCCCACGCCAGGTAGATCGGGAAGCCCTGCTCGCCGGAGATGGCGATCGCGGCCTCGGCATACTCGCGTGCCAGCTGCGCCTCGCGCCGGCACTGGTGCACTTCCGCGGCAAATACCAGGCACAGCGCCAGGTTGTAGGCGTCGGGGCGCGTGCGCGCCATCACCAGCGCTTCCTGGCATAGTGCGCGGGAATGGTCGGGGAAGCCGAGGTACCACATGATCCAGCCCAGCGTGCTGGTCGCGTGCACCACCGGATCGCGCCCGTAGCCCATCAGGAAGTCATAGGCCTGCGAATCGGGGTGGGGCAGGGCGAGCACCGTCTCCATATGCGTGCGCGCGGCGTCGAGCTTGCCCAGCCGGAACAGCGTGGCGCCCAGCACGCGGTGGCCTTCGGCCAGCTGCTTGGGCCGCTGCGACTGCAGCGCCAGGCCGAGCAGCCGCTTGCCCAGCGGCAGCGACACCTGGTATTGCGCGCGCAACTGGTAGAAGGCCCACAGGCCGAGCTGCGCGGAAAAGACATAAGGCGTCTGCCGTCCCTGCTCGCACAGCGCCAGCGCGCGCTGGTAATTGGCCTCGACTTCCTGCGACGCCTGCCCACGCGCGGCCATCAGCGCCGGTCCCAGCGTCAGCAGCAGCGTCAGTTCCTGGCGCGCGCGCTCGGCCGTGTCGGGCTGGCGCTTGAGCAGCTCGATGGCGGTGCTCAGGTGCCGGATCGCCTCGGCCTGCGCCGAGCGCTGCAGCGCCTGCTGGCCGGCGCAGTGCAGGTATTCGACCGCCTTGGGCACGTTGCCACTGAGGCTGTAATGGTGGGCCAGCTCGCTGCAATAGTCCTTGAGCCGGCCTTGGAACAAGTCTTCGATTGCCCGTGCCGTGCATTCATGCAATGCGCTGCGGCGTTCGGTCAGCAGCGAATTGCCGGCGACCTCCTGGGTCAGCGCGTGCTTGAACGCGTACTCGACTTCCGGGAACGCCGGGCGTTCGTGGATGAAGTCGGCGGCCTGCAGGTCGGCCAGCAACGGATGCAGCTTGTCGTCGTCGAGCCCGGCCACGCGCAGCACCAGGCTTTGCGGGAATTCCTTGCCGATCACCGCCAGCGTCTGCAGCAGCTCTTTCTGCGCCAGCGGCAGCCGGTCGATACGCGCGGCCAGCACGCCCTGGACCGTGGTCGGGATGTGGAGCAGCGCCGGCGCCTGCTCGATGCGGTAGCAGCCGGGCTGGCCCAGCAGCGCGCCTTCCTCGGAAAGGGTCTGGACCACTTCCTCCATGAAGAACGGGTTGCCTTCGGTCTTGCCGAGGATCAGCCGCTTCAGCGGCACCAGGCTCTGGTCGTCGCCAAGCAGCGCGGTCAGCAGGCCCTGCGCCTCGGCCGGGCCCAGCGGCTGCAGCCGCAGCTGCGAGTAATGTGCGCCGGCTTCCCAGCGATGGGTGTATTCGGGCCGGTAGTTGACCAGCAGTACCATGCGCGCGCCGGGCACATGGTCGACCATCATGTTGAGGAAGGCCTCGGTTTCTCCGTCAAGCCATTGCAGGTCTTCGAAGATCAGCATCAGCGGCTGGTTGGCGCTCTCGCGCACCAGCAGCCGGGCGATCGCGTCAAAGGTGCGCTGGCGCCGGATCGACGGATCCATGGTCGGCAGCGGCGAACCCGGTTCGGTGGTGCCCAGCAGGTAGAGCAGGTAGGGCAGGTGGTCTTCCAGCGAACGGTCGAGCGTCAGCAGCCGGCCCGTCACCTTCTCGCGGCAAGCGCGGTCGCCGTCCTGCGCGGTGATCTGGAAGTAGTTCTTCAGCAATTCGATCAGCGGCAGGTAGGCGAAGGCCTTGCCGTGCGAGACCGAGAACGTCTCCAGTGCCAGGCATCCCTGTTGCGAGCGGGTCTTGAATTCATGGAACAGCCGTGACTTGCCGACGCCGGCCTCGCCTACCACGGCGACGATGCGGCCGTCGCCCGCCTTGGCATGCTCCAGCGCCTCATGCAAGTCTTCCAGTTCCTGCTGGCGTCCGACGAAACGGGCCAGCCCGCGATGCGCCGCCACCTGCAGGCGCGTGCGCAACGCACCCAGGCCGACCACCTCATATACCGCCAGCGGTTCGCGCACGCCCTTGACATGCGTGGTGCCCAGCGCCGTGAACTCGAAATAGCCTTCGGCGAGCTTGTGCGTGGATTCGCTGACCAGGATCGATGCCGGCGTGGCAATCCCTTCCATGCGCGAGGCAATGTGGATGGTGTGCCCGACCGGGTCATAGTCGGTATGCAGGTCGTCCTTGCGGATCGATCGCACCACCACCTCGCCGGTATGGATGCCGATGCGGATCTGCAGCGGGATGCCTTGCTCCAGCCGCACCCGGTCGCTGTGGCGATGCATCGCGCCCTGCATCCGCAGCGCCGCGTACAACGCGCGCAGGGCATGGTCCTCGTGCGCGATCGGCGCGCCGAACAGCGCCAGGATGCCGTCGCCGAGGAACTTGGCGACATAGCCTTCGTAGTGGTGGACCGCCTCCATCATCAGCGTCACCACCGGGTCGATCAGCCGGCGCGCGTCTTCCGGGTCCAGGTCCTGCGTCAGCGCGGTCGAGCCGGCCATGTCGGCGAACAGGGCGGTGATGGTCTTGCGCTCGCCGGCGGCCTCGCCGCGGGCTTCCATGGCTGCCTGTTCGGCCAGGATGCGTTCGGCGAGATGGGGCGGGGTGTAGTGGACGGGGGCGGTCGCCGGTGGCCTGGCTGGTTGCGGCGCCAGTTGAGGCGCGGGTGCCGGCGCGGGTGTGTCAGTCAGGGAAACGCCGCAGGCCCGGCAGAACTTGGCGGCAGGCGTGGCCTCTGCGCCACATTGCGGACAAACGCGGGCAAGCCTCGCCCCGCACTCCTCGCAGAAGTTGGCGCCCGCAAGGTTCGCGAAGCCGCAATGCGTGCAGCGCATTTCGCCTCCTGACCGGACCGGGTCATGCCGACCCGCCTGTTCAGACTATTAGAGGCAGATTTGGGCGGCGTGGCAAGGTGAGGGCGTCGTTGACGCCGTGGTGGCGCGGTGGTGGCAATGCAGCGCCGGCTTGGGCACAATGCAGGGCCAGCCAAGTGCCTCCGGCACGGCATCCGCTTGAGGAGCAACCGCCATGAAAAAGAGCGACACGCAAGACAGCAAGCAGAACAGCGAGCAAGACAGCATTCCGGCTCCGGAGCTGATCGATGCCAGGATCCGGGAGCTGGACGACTGGCGCGGCCAGATGCTCGGCCGGCTGCGCACGCTGGTCAGGGAAGCCGATCCGGAAGTCGTCGAGGAATGGAAATGGCGCGGCGTCCCGGTCTGGTCGCACGACGGCATCCTCTGCACCGGCGAGACCTACAAGAACGCTGTGAAGATGACCTTCGCCAAGGGCGCGGCGCTGGACGATCCTGCCGGCCTGTTCAACGCCAGCCTGGAGGGCAACACCCGCCGCGCCATCGACTTCCATGAAGGCGACAAGATCGACGAAAAGGCGTTGAAGACACTGATCCGCGCCGCCGTGGCGCTGAACCAGTCCAAGGGCCGGCGCTAGCCTCAGGCGGCGAGGCGCCGCTGCTGCCGGCGCATGCCATCGAAGATGGCGTTGGCCAGGTCCATGGGAAATTCCGGCGGCAGTGCCGAGCCGGCGGTATCGATGGCCAGGCTGGTCTGCGAGACGACCTGGTCGAGCATCGATCCGACGTCATCGGGCGAGAACCCGATGCGCTGTCCCTGGGCAAACCAGTGCCGCCGCTGGATCTCCTGGATGGCGTAGTGCGAATTCTTGCCGTGCAGCGCCATCGCCAGCCGTGCCCGTTGCGGCGCCAGCTGGTTCTTGCCTTTGCCGATGATCGGATGCGCCGACAGGATGTCGTACAGCGGCGTGGCTTCATACCGGCTGCCCGGCAGATGGCTGAGGCTGAAGTTCTTGCCATGGCCATCCGTGGCCGCGAGCAGCCAGAAGACGATCTGCGTGAGGAAGAAGTTGCGGCGATCGGACAGCGCCGAGCGTGAGCCCGACAGGATGTCGGCGATCTGCTGGATGCCAGGCCCGCCGTCCGATTCGTACTTCTGGAATGCCGAGGTCCCGGTGGCCTGGCACATGTCCTCCTGCGGCAGGCGCAGCAGCCAGGAACCGTCTGCAGAAGGCCTGCGGTCGAAGCGTTCGACTACCAGGGCCTTGATTTCCCCGAAGCGTGCAATCTCGCAGGCGGCGACCGGCAGGCCAAAGGCGGCGACGATCCTGGCGCAGAGCCATTCGTTTTCCACCGAGGTCCGCATGTCGGCGCGCATATTGCCGACCAGCCCCATTGGCAGCTTGAAGATATGCGTGGTAGGCGTACTGCCTTGCGGCAACAGCCATTGCCCGCCCCAGGACAGCAACGCGGTCTTTTCCTGCGCGCCGGCGATGGACAGGCGCAGGTCGTCGATGGGCTCGCGCAGCCCGAGCACGGGCTCGGTCGTGGCCTCGTGCAGCAGGGTGGCAATCTCGGGATCCGACAGCGGCCGCCCCTGGATGCGGTTCAACGCCGTCGGCGTTTCTCCCGGTGGCAACATCTGGATGGCGCCGGCGCAGTCGCGGCCGACCGTGGCCAGCAGCGCGAAGGCGTCGATCCCGCCGGTCTGGTACCGGGCAGCGATGCGCCGCCTGATGGCATCGCTGTCAGGCAGCAGGTTGTCGAAATAATTGGCGACCACCGGTCCACGGTGTGGCTGGTTGCCCGGCGTGAAGGGCAATGACAACGACAACGGCCGGCCTTGCGGGTCGGCAATCCAGTCTTCGCGATAGGCCAGCCGGTCGCCGGCGGGCGTGGTTTCCCAGTGGCCCACCGGCAACCCGTTCATCCACAGATCAAGCCGCTTCCCCTGCGTGCCGCGTGCCATGGCTACCAGTCCTCCCGCTGTGGTTCGGTGGTCGTGCGGACGGGACGGCTTGCCTTGGCCCCGGCGGGCTTTTTCGGCTTGTCTGCCGGCGCTGCCTTGCGAGCAACCTTGCCTGTCGGCAGGGCGGCGGGACTTGTCTCTTGCGCAGGCTCCGGCTGCGCATGGGTATCAGGGGCAGGGAAGAGCACCATATCCACGCCGAGCACGCGCAGCGCCTTGAACAGCCGCTCGACGCTGGCCGCGGCGGGATTGGCTTCCAGTTCGGCGTAGGTCTGTTGCCTGACGCCCAGGTAAGCCGCCATATTTGCCTGCGTCAGGCCCCTGGACTTCCTGAAGCCCTGCAGGATCGGGCGCAACTGGCTGAGGGTATGGATGGGATATTGCATGGTGCCGCGTGCCGGCCCGGGATGGCTGGCCATGGGTTGCTGACAATGTACAGGATATAACCTGTTTTAGTGTTTTACAAGCTATGGCCTGTATCTGAAGAATACAGGATAAAACCTGTACAGCAAGAAAACAGGCCAACACCTGTAATCTGACCGAGGTCCACAGGTGGTCCCGTAGATAGGACCACCCGGTTCCATTGAACGCGCTTGGCCCCGGGCATAGAGTCCACTTCACCCGAAGTAGCCAGAACAGTGGTGGAGACCGACATGCCTTTCAGCAGAAGACAGTTCCTGGCCAGTGCCGCGCTGGCCGCCCTGGCCTCGATGGCCCCGGCAGTGCAGGCCGCAACCGACAAGCCGATCACGATCGTGGTGGGCAGCCCGGCCGGCGGCACCACCGACGCACTGGCGCGCCTGATCGCCCGTTCGATGGGCGAGACGCTGCGGCGCAGCGTAGTGGTGGACAACAAGCCCGGCGCCGGCGGCAATATCGCCGCGCAATACGTTGCGCGCAGCACGCCGGACGGCACCACGCTGCTGATGAGCTTTACCGGCCATACCATCAACGCCTCGCTCTACAAGAACCTGCCGTTCGACGCGGTCAAGGACTTCACGCCGATATCGATGGTCGCGCGCGTGCCGAGCGTGCTGGTGGCGCGCAAGAACGCGCCGTTCAACAATACCGCCGGCCTGATCGATTATGCGAAGCGCAATCCTGGCAAGCTGAGCTTTGCCATCGGCGCGCAAGGATCGTCGCTGCACCTGGCGAGCGAGCAGTTCAAGCTGCAGACCGGCACCGATATCCTGAACATTCCCTACAAGGGCACCAATCCCGCACTGACCGACTTGCTGGCCGGCACCGTGGACCTGATGTTCGCCAGTACCGTCAACGTGCTGCCGCATGCGAAGTCCGGCGCGCTCAAGATCCTGGGCGTCAGCAGCAAGCAGCCGCTGGCGCAGTTCCAGGGCGTGCCCACCATCGGCAGTACCGTGAAGGGCTTCGAGTCATCGGCGTGGTTCGGGTTGTTCGGGCCGGCAAAGCTGCCGCAGGCAACCACCGACCAGCTGTATCGGGCGGTGAAGCTCGCGGTGGAGGATCCCGCGTACCAGCAGCGGATGGAAACCGAGGCCGCCAGCGCGGTCAGCATGACGCCGCAGGCGTTCGCGCAGTTTGTCCGCGGTGATATCCAGCACTGGGCCAAGGTGATCCAGGCATCCGGCACGCGGGTGGAATGATGGCGCAGGTGTCCGCACAGGCAGCGCCGCAGGCCATGCCCCAGACGCTCGCCCAGAAACTGCTGGCCCGCGCGGCCGGCCGCGCGCATGTCACGCCAGGAGAAATCGTCACCTGCCGCGTCGACCTGGCCATGATGCATGACTCGGGCGGCCCGCGCCGCGTGAAGCCGCTGCTGGAGAAAATCGGCGCCCGGGTCTGGGACCCGTCCAGGGTGGTGGTGGTCACCGACCACTACGTGCCCGCCCATGACGCCGACAGCCGCAGGATCGTGCAGATCGCACGCGACTGGGTCAGGGAGGAGGGCGTGGCGCGTTTCCACGACATGGAGGGCATCTGCCATGTGGTGGTGCCGCAGAAGGGCTACCTGCGTCCCGGCATGATGGCGGTCGGCGGCGACAGCCACTCGTCGACCGGCGGTGCTTTCGGCGCCTACATGTTCGGCATCGGCGCGACGGAGATGCTTGGCGTGCTGGTGACCGGGGAGATCTGGGTACGCGTGCCGCAGACCATCCGCATGCAATGGCATGGCCAACTGCGCGCCGGCGTGTCCGCTAAGGACATGATGCTGCGCATGTGCACGCAGTTCGGGATGGACGGCGGCCAGTACCAGGCGGTCGAATATGCCGGCGCGGCCGTGTCGGCGTTGTCGATGCAGGAGCGGATGACGCTGTCGAACATGACCGCCGAGCTCGGCGCCCAAGCCGGCCTGGTGGCGCCCGACGCGGTCACGCGTGACTGGCTGCTCGGCGCCGGCGTGGAGGCTTCGGACATCGACGTCGACCGCTGGCAGTCGGATGCCGGCGCCGCCTGCCTGGCTACCCACGACTTCGACGCCGCGTCGCTGGCGCCGCAGGTTTCGCGGCCGCATACCCCGGCGGATGCGGGCGATGTCGACAGCCTTGGCAATGTGGCAATCGACATCGCGTATATCGGCGCCTGCACCGGCGCCAAGCTCGACGACCTGCGCATGGCGGCGCAGGTGCTGCGCGGGCAGCGCGTGGCGCGCAATATCCGGCTGCTGGTGGCACCGGCCAGCGCCGCCGACCAGGCGCAGGCCGAGCGGGAGGGTACGCTGGGCGCGCTGGTGGCTGCCGGTGCCGAACTGCTGCCGAACGCGTGCGGCGCGTGCGCCGGCTACGGCGAGCACCGCTTTGGCGAGGACACCGTGGTGATCAGCGCCACCGCACGCAATTTCAAGGGGCGCATGGGCGCCGCATCGTCGCAGGTATATCTCGGTTCGCCGTACACGGTAGCCGCGTCGGCGATCGCGGGCCGAATCGCCGATCCACGGGAGATGCTGTCGTGAACAAAACGATGACGCCAGACATTGGTCCTTTCACCGGTCGCGCCTGGGTGTTCGGCGACGATATCAATACGGACTTGCTCGCGCCCGGCGCCTACATGAAGTACGGCATCGAAGAACTCGCGCGCCATTGCATGGAGCATGTCGATCCCGAGTTTGCCGGCGCGGTGCGGCCCGGAGACATCGTGTTCGGCGGGCGCAATTTCGGCGCGGGATCGTCCCGCGAACAGGCGGTGGAAGTGCTGCGCCACCTTGGCATAGCAGCCGTGGTCGCGCCGTCGTTCGCCGGCCTGTTCTATCGCAACGGCTTCAACCTGGGCCTGCCGCTGTTCACCTGCCCGGCGCTGCCCCGGATCGCGGCGGGCCAGCGCGCCGGTTGCGATCTTGCGCGTGCGCAGGTCTTTGTCGAAGGCGTCACGCCGCTACAATGCGAACCGATTCCGCCGCACCTGGTGGACATGATCCACGACGGCGGCCTCGTGCCACACCTCGCACGCAAGATTGCGGCGGGCCAACTCTCCGTGACCGGGATTCCAGCATGACACTGAAGCAACGCCTGCAACAACCCGGCATCGTCACCGCACCGGGTGTCTACGATGCATTTTCCGCGCTGCTGGTCGAACAGGCCGGCTTCCAGGCCGCCTACCTGTCCGGCGCCAGCATCGCCTATACGCGATTCGGCCGGCCGGATATCGGCTTCCTGTCGCTCGACGACGTGGCCTCGGTCACCCGCAATATCCGCGAGCGCGTGGCGCTGCCGCTGATCGTCGATGCCGACACCGGCTTCGGCAATGCACTTAACGTAGTGCAGACCGTCCGCGTGCTCGAGCGTGCCGGCGCATCGGCGATCCAGCTGGAAGACCAGGCAATGCCCAAGCGCTGCGGGCATCTCGACGGCAAGTCGGTGATCCCGGCCGCCGAGATGGCGGGCAAGATCCGCGCCGCCTGCGATGCGCGCCGCGATGCGGGCACGCTGATCATTGCCCGCACCGATGCGGTGGCGGTGGAGGGCATGGAAGCGGCACTGGAACGCGCCGAGCGCTATGCCGAGGCCGGTGCCGACCTGCTGTTCGTGGAAGCGCTGCGCAGCCGCGAAGACATGTCGGCAGCCATCGCCAGGCTCGGGGCACGCGCGCCGCTGCTGGCCAATATGGTCGAAGGCGGCAAGACGCCAGTGCTGCCCGCGCCGGAACTGGAACAGATCGGCTTTCGCGTCGTGATTTTCCCCGGCGGTACCGTGCGGGCGCTGGCCTTTGCGCTGCGCGACTACCTGCAGAGCCTGGGCGCGCACCAGACCACCACGCCGTACCTGGACCGGATGCTCTCGTTCCAGGCGCTCAACGAGACGATCGGCACGCCTGAAATGCTGGCGCTGGGCAAGCGCTACGAATAGGGCAGCAGCGCTTGTCCAGGCGGCGCGACGGGCGTACCGTGGCGGCAATGCCACGGTACGCCCGTCAGCCTGTTGCCCATGTCTTTGGATGCCAATCCCGATCTTCCCCGCTTCCAGCAAGTCCGGCTGATCCTGCGCGACCGTATCCGCGGCGGCTACTACGAGACCGGGATGCCGCTGCCCGGCGAGCGCCAGCTCGCCGAAGAATTCGGCGTGGCACGCGTCACCGTGCGCTCGGCACTGGCGCGGCTGGAAGAGGAGGGGATGGTCGCGCGTCTGCGCGGAAAGGGCACCGTGCCGACCTTCCGGCATGCGGCAGTCACCGCCACGGCGGTGCGCGGCGGGTTGCTGGACAACATCGTCAGCGTCAGCAAGCGAACGCGCGTCACGGTCCTGGAATGGAAGCGCATGCCGGCTCCGCCAGCGGTCAGCACGGCGCTGGACCTGCCGCCCGGCGCCGCGGTGCTCAAGGTGGTGCGCGTGCGCAAGTTCAAGGCGCAGCCGATCGCCTATACCGAGGTCTTCGTGCCCGACGACCTGGCCACCGCGCTCGACCGGCATACGTTGCAGGACACGCCGATGCTGGTGGCGCTGGAACAGCACGGCGTGCATGTCGTTTCCGCCGACCAGACCCTTGGGGCTGCCGTGGCGGACCTTCAGGTTGCCCGCATCCTGCGCCTTAGTCCCGGCGTGCCGCTGTTGCGCGTTTCGCGCATCGCCACGGATCGGCAAGGCCGGCGTGTGCAATACCTGGTGGGCTTGTATCACCCGGAGCGCTACACCTACCAGATGCGCCTGTCGCGCGTGGGCGGGGCTACGCGGGTCTGGATCGACGCCGATTCGTCGGACGCGGGCGCGGCGGGCAGCACGACGATTTCGCCGCTGGAATAATTCTGGGCCGCCCAAAATTCGATTTTTTTTGTCCAGCCGGTTTTGAAAGGTCGTCCCTTCCGCTGAATTCAAATGTCGGAGCGAGCGTGCTTTTTGTGCGGGGTTGGCGTCTTTTGCGGGGTGGTGGTGGGGCGGTGGTGCTGGCCTGACGTGACAGAATTTAGCCCAGGGTGGGGCAATGGATTCACGGTGGGCAAAGTTAAAATGTCCGCCTTCTCATTGCGCGGCGGCGCCGCCATCGCGCGCTCCAGATCGAGCCGGTTGATCAGCCGCTGCCGCTTGGTGTTGGGCGCCGGCCGGTGTGGGCGCGGCGGCTCGCCGGCCAGCGTGCGCGACGGCCCGATGGTTTGCCGGCTGTCGCGCCGCGCCTGCACCTGCGCGGCAATGGCCAGCACGTGCCCGAGCCGCTTGTTCTCGACGATCGCGCCCTGGTCGACCTCGGCGAGCTTGTCAAAGGTGGTGTAGGGCAGGGACGCGCCGTCGGCCCACAGCTCGATCCGCCCGTCCGGATACTCGGCGACCTCGAGGTAGCGGTGGACCAGGCGCCGGTGCTCGGGCCGGTCCTCGAGCAGGTACAGCACCTTGTCATACTGCAGCGTGAGGCTGGCCGACACCTTGCGCCACTCGCGCCAGCTGAAGATCCGCTCCAGATCCTCATCGCCGCGCAGCGGCCGGTGCGCATCAAAGTCGCTGCGCGGCACCTTGGCAAAGCGCGCGTTGAAGTCGGCGATGAAATGCGCGGCAAAGGCATTGGCCGCATCCATCGTGCTGATGCCGCGCAGCCGCAGCTCCTTGACCAGCCGGTCCTGCAGTGTGCCGTTCATGCGCTCGACGCGGCCCTTGGCCGGGCTCGAATTGGCGCACAGGATGTCGATATTCAACTCGAACAGCGCGCGCCCGAACTGGGTGTAGCCGCGCCCCTCGGCGCTGTCCCGGGCATTGACCCGGAAGACACTGAACTTGTCGCTGTAGAACGCCATCGGCTTGCCGTGGCGCTCAATGTAGGCGCGTGTGGCGGTGAAGTACGCTGGTGTGGATTCCGATGGGACGAACAGCAACTGCATCAGCCGACTGGTGGCATCGTCGACAAACACCAGTAGCGTGCAGGCCGGGGCCCGGTCCTCGAACCAGGCGTGGTCGCTGCCGTCGATCTGCACCAGCTCGCCCAGGCAGGCGCGGCGGTTGCGCGGCTGGTGCACCTTGGGCGGGCGCAGCTTCCTGGGGATCCAAAAACCGGCGTCGATCATGATCCGGCGCACCGTTTCCGTGGCCAGGTTGATGCCATGGCGCTCGCGCAGCTTCTCGGCCGCCAGCGTGGGGCCGAAGTCGGCGTAGCTGTCGCGGATCAGGCCCCGGACACGGGATTCCAGCCCGGGCGGGAGCTGGCGGTTGCTGTCACGACCACGCTTGCGCGAGCCCAAGCCGACGGGACCGTCCTCACGGTAGCGTAGTACCAGACGTTCCACCTGACGCCGTGATAAGCCGAGCTTCTCGGCCGCGCGCCATACCGACAGGCCATGATCGACCACGGCCTGAATCACCTTGAGCCGATCGAGTTCGCGCATAGTCATCGTGATGGTCTCGGGCTTGCGCATCGCGGCCTCCGGTCTCGGACAGACGGAAAGCCGCCAGCATGCCAGCCTTGGCAAGGGGGTACGACATTTCTATTTGGCTCAAGTACGACATTACTATTTGGGCCTAACATTTTTGTTTCGCATAATGTATGTTATGTTAAATCAAGTTGATGGCGCACGCAGGTCAAGACACCGTCTCATCCCCGTAACAGCGCGGACCGGGACGGCGCGCGTACCAAGGTGGCGCGCAGGCGCCAGCCGCTGAATCGGTCAGAGGACGATACCGCGCTCTGCCTTTAGCTCGGGGACGTCGCTTTTCTCGCCAAGCATGTCCATGAGCTCGCGTTCGATTTTGTGTGAGATCTGTGCCATGGGTACGTCATTGGCGTTGCCTTCGAACGGGTTCTCGGTACTTTCGCCCACCTGCTCCAGCGCTAGGTACATCCACGAGATCATCGTGCCGAATGGAATGACCAGCCAGATCATGTTGCCATGCATGAAGCCTGAAACGCCGGCATTGAGCTTTTCGAACTCTGTAAGCAGCCCAAAGGGCAGCAGCACACAAAAGGTACGGACGAACAGCTTGTTGATGACCGCATATTGCCTGGGGTACGGATAGTCCTTGATGCGCTCCGCTCGCCCTTGCTGCGCGATGAAGCCCCTGAGCAATCCTCCCAACTCCAGGTAGAAGGCATTGCTGATCTCGCCCGCGTCAAGGAACCGCTTGATCGTCGCTGACTGCATTCCCAGTAACCGGCTGGTCTTGCTCTCGGCGTGCGCAAGCGAGTCGAGCTCGGCCTTTGGCAGGTATCGCGCGAGCGCCTTTTCCAATGGCGTTTCCCACTCCGGGATCCGGTAGTACTTGCGGTACTCCACGATGGATGCCTTGCCCGCGTTTTCCCACACCCTTGGGGTCCTCAGCTGGTAACGCAGCGCCGTCAGCCAGGCGCAATGCCTGAGGATCAGTTCGCGCGCGCCCGGCTGCCCTGCCAGGAAATCCCGGCTCATCACGCCCAGGCACCGGCTGCCATTCAGAATTTCGGTCCAGATCTGGTGGGCCTCCAGCGCCCTGCTGTAAGTCTGCACGTTCCTGAAACCCACGATAAACGAAGTGGCCGTTCCCAGAAGCACCACAACCGAAACCGGGATTGACAGCCATTTCAGTCCCAGGAACTGGTAGAGCATGACTGGCAGCGATGCGCATGCTACCGAGGCATAGAGTTGCCGTCTCGACCAGAACGTGAACTCGGATATTGAGTACGATTTTCCAAGGTGCATGGTGCATGCGTCTCACTAATTACTCCCTGCCGCCAGCCGCATCAGTGCGGCATCGATGGCATCCAGCGACGCGTGCAGGCCGGCCGCATGCGCCTCGTCCCTGAGCTGGCGCAGGTTCTCGCGAAGCGCCGGCGTGCCGCCGCCCTCCTCTTCCTGCCCGGCGTCGACCAGGGCGCGGCCCCTGCGGATCAGGAAGTCGCCCCAGGGGAACGGCTCAGGCCGCATGTAGTCCTGTAGCGCCGCCAGGTAGCGATCCGCTTCCTGCCAGCGCCGCAACGACACGGAAACGTCGATCGCGGCTTCCAGCAGGTCGACGTGGCAATGGCTCACGCAGCCCTGCGCCAGGATCGCTTCGGCCTGCCGCAAGGCGTCGAGTTGCCGGCCGGGATCGCGCGTGGTGCGTGCCAGGAAACCCAGCACGGTGGGGCCCGAGTAGCGCAGCCCGCTGGCGTGGCTCAGTTGCAGCGCCTCATCGAGCAGTGCCTCGGCTTCCTGCATCTGGCCGAGCGCGCCGAGGGCGAGGCCAAGCCGCGCCAGCACCTCGGCCTCGAAGCGGCGCGCGCCCAGCCGGCGCGTCAGCGCCAGGGCCAGCCGCGCTTGCGCTTCAGCGCGCGGCCAGTCGCCGGCCAGCTGCGCGGTCGAAGTCATGACGTCGTAGGCCAGCATTTCGCTGCGCGCATCGCCGATGCGCTGGGCCAGCCGCAGCCCTTCCTCGCAACCGGCACGCGCCGCATCGAGCTGGTTGCGGAACAGCTCCACCGCGCCCACCATCGGCAGGTTGGCGCATTCGATGCGGACAAAGCCGTGTGCCCGCGCCAGTTCGACGCAGCGGGCAAAGTGCGCATGGGCGGTAATCATGCGGCCTTGCTGGTAGTAGGCATCGCCGAGGCCGCCAAGCGCACGCGCCTCGCCCAGCACCGATCCGGCTGCGCGTGCGTGGCCGAGGGCGCGCTGGTGGGCGGCGAGGCACTGGTCCATGTCGCCCATCGGGAAATAGAGGTTGCCGCGCAGCGATTCGATCTCGGCCAGCCGCTCGGACTGGCCCAGCGCGGCGGCGGCCTGCTCGGCCTCGCGCAGCGCTGACAGGGCTTCGTCATGCCGGTCGAGCAGGCGCAGGGCCGCCGCCGTGCCCTGCCATGCCCGCGCCTGCTGCGCCGCCCCGCTCGCAAGCGGCTGGGCCTGCCGGAACGCCTGCAGGGATTGCGCGGCTAAACCCAGATCCAGCGCCAGCTCGCCATGCAGGCAGGCAAGCGCATGCCGGCAAGCGTCGTCGCTGTCGAGCCGCCGCGCGCGTTCGACCAGGCGCAGCGCGCGCTCGCCGCGGAAGTGCGCCGCCTCGTACCGTGCCGCGGCGGCATAGGCCTCGGGCGCGCCGGGATCGCCCGCGGCGTCGAGGTGCTCGGCCTTCAGTGCCGGGTCCCTGCCCTCGTACCAGGCGGCCGCGCGCCGGTGCAGGTTCTGTCGGCGCGACTTGAGCAGCGAGGCGTACACCGACTCATGGATCAGTGCGTGCATGAACAGGTAATCCTCGCCTTCCGGCCGCGTCATGGCGGCCATGACCAGGTGCTCGCACGCATAGGCGGGATCCTGGATCAGGTGCCGCAGCGCGGCGGGGCTGAAGCGCTGGCCCAGCACGGCAGCGGCTTGCAGCGCCTGCCGGTCGGCGGTGGAGAAGCGGTCCAGCCGCGCCAGCACGATGCTCTGCAGCGTCCCGGGCAGTTCGTCCCCGCCGGTTTCCGCGCCCGCCTCGGCGCCGCGCAGCAATTGGTCGAGGAACAGCGGATTCCCTTCCGCCCGGCGGATGCAGGACGCGGCCATGGCGGGATCGACCTGCCGGTAGCAGGCCGCCAGTTCGTGCGCTTCGGTATCGTCCAGCGGCCCGAGATCGATGGTGGTCAGCGGCGCGCCCTGGCTGGTCGCGCGCCACGCCGCATCGACCGGGTCGTGCTCCGGGCGCACGGTCAGCACGAGCAGCAGCGCATGGTTGCGCGTTGCCGCGGCCAGCTGCGCGAGGCAGTCGAGCACCGTACGCTCCGCCCAGTGCACGTCTTCGACCACGATCAGCTGCGCCCGGGCGGCACTGCGCCGGATAGCCAGCGCTACCATCAGGCGCTGCGCGCCGCGCTGCCGGCTGGCGGCATCCATCGCGGCCAGTGCGGCGGCATGCTCGGGGGACTGGGGCAGCTCCAGCATGTCGTGCGCAAACATGAGGTCTTGCTCCGCAAGTTGCCAGGCGGTGAGCCTGCCTTCGAGGGCCGCCCCGTTGCCGCCCTCCGCATCGGAACGCGGCGCGGCGCCCAGCAGGCTGCGCGCGAGCATGCGCATGGGATCGCCGCCGCTGCCGGCGCCGAAGTCAAGCACCAGGGCCCGGTGCGCTTCCATCCCGCGTTCGCGCGCCAGCGCGACGAAGCGTCCGGCCAGCCGGCTCTTGCCGATGCCGGCCTCGCCGCGGATCAATACGACGCGGCCATGGCCCGAGCGCAGGCAGCTGTCGGCCACGCCGGCCAGTTGGGCCAGTTCCGCGTGCCGCCCGATAAAGGCGTGCTCGGCCGGCGCCTGCTCCACCCCTAGGAATCGCCGTACGTGCCACAGCGGGATCGGCTCGGCCACGCCGGGCAACGCGGCCCGGGCCGCGCAATCGGCTTCCAGGCGTCCGGGCAGCGCCTGGTAGACCCGGTTGGACACCATGGTGGCGCCGGCCCCGGCAGCTTCCATCGCCTGCAAGGCCACGCCGACCGGGCCGCCGGTCAGCATCATGCCGCTGTCACCATAGGCCGCCAGCACCTGCCCGCTTGCCAGGCCCACCCGGGCCTGCAGCCGAGCCTCGGCGGCACCGGCCAACCGCGCCAGCCCGGCATGCAGCGCCCCCGCGGTGTGCAGCGCGCGCTCGGCGTCGTTGCCGTGCGCCACCGGAACCCCAAACACGATGGTCAGCCGGGTGCCGATTTCATCAGTAATGTGGCCGCCGCAGGTGCCCGCCAGGGCGCGGGCCTGCTGGCGCCAGCAGGCCAGGGCCTGGTGCAGTTGCTCGGGTTCCAGCGCGCCGGCAGCGCCCTCGTCCAGGCTGGCCACCAGCACCACCGCATGGCGCAGTTGCGGCTCGGGTGTCAGGGCGGCCGCCAGCGTGGCGGCGGATGGGGCCATGTCCGAACCGGCCGTTTGCACGGCGGCGTCGTCACCGCCCGGGCTGCCCGCTGCCGGCTCGCGCCGCGCGCGCAGGATGGCCTGGTACAGCGCGTCGGTCTCGGGCTCGGGCGACACGCCGAGCTCGCGTTGGAGTGCCGCCCGGCACAGCCGGTATTGCTTGAGCGCCAGCGCCTGCCTGCCCTGCCGCTCATACAGCCGGATCAGCGCCCGGTGCACGGCTTCCTGCAGCGGGTCGAGCGCAAGCAGGCGCGTGGCGCTGGCGATGGCAAGGTCTGTCGCGCCGGCCTGCTCGTGATGCGCCAGCAACTTCGCCAGGACGCCCAGCGCCACGCCGCGCAGGCGCTCGCGCTCGATTGCCAGCCAGTGGTCGAAGGCCGGCGCGGCGGCGTGGAAGCCCTCCAGCAAGTCGTCCCGGTACAGGTCCGCGGCGCGGGCCAGCGATGCCGGCGTGGCTTCACGGGCACACTGCTCGAACTCGCACACGTCCACCGAGATCTCGCCCAGCATCACGCAGTCGCCTTCCGCCAGTACCACGTGCTGGCCCTGCGTGCCGGCATCGTCCAGCGCGCGGCGTGCAGCGCTCAGCGCCTGGCGCAGGCTGCTGCGCGCCTGCTCGGCATTGCTCTCCGCCCAGCACAGCGCGGCCAGCTTGTCGCGCGGCTGGGCCCGCCCCTGGGCCAGCGCGAGATAGGCCAGCACGGCGCGCGCCTTGCGCGCCGTCAGCGGAATCGGCGTGCCGTCGGCGGAACTGAGGTGGAAACCGCCGAACAGTTCAAGACGGGCGCGGGTCATGGGATGGAGGCTGGCAAGCCCATCATTTATAGGCGACGCCAAAGGACTACGCTGCGTAGCCCCGCCGCAAAGAGAATCAATCGCTACTTTCACGCCCGCGGCAACTTTCACGCTTCTTTCACGCCGGACTGCCGGACCCCTTCACGGCCCCTGCCTAGTATCAGCACAACCTCGGGCGCGAGGCACCACCGCGGCGCGCGCGAACGGTCAATTTCATCGGGACAAGGGCTGTCTCCATCACACTGGAAGGATTGCGTCATGGCACATACTGATTCGCGGAGTGTTTCGGTCTCAAGCACCAACGCCAGCTCGATCGAGCGCTTCGAGGCGGCCCTGGAACTGCTGCACGGCTACTACGGCGACCCGCTCACCGTGATCGACCATGCGCTGGCGGAAGATCCCGGCTTCGTGATGGGGCATGCGCTGCGCGCCGGGATGATGATCACCGCCGGCGACGGCACCGTAGCGCCGCTGCTGCGGGAAAGCGTCGAAGCCGGCGAGGCGCTGTCCGCCGGCGCGAACGAGCGCGAACGCCGGCATATCGCCGCGGCGCGTGCGTGGCTGGATGGCCACTTCACATGCTCGATCCAGCTCTACGGCGACATCGTGATCGACTATCCGCGCGACAGCCTGGCGCTGCAGGTTGCCCATATCGGCGACTTCCTGCTTGGGCAGTCCACCCTGCTGCGTGACCGCATCGCCCAGGTGCTGCCCCACTGGAATACCCGCGTGCCGGGCTTCGGCTATGTGCTGGGCATGCATGCCTTCGGCCTGGAGGAAACGCACCGGTACGAGCAGGCCGAGGAGCGCGGCCGCTTCGCGCTGGAGCTGAACCCGCGCGATCCCTGGGCGATCCATGCGGTGGCCCACGTGATGGAAATGCAAGGCCGCCAGGACGAAGGCATCGACTGGCTGAGCGGGCGTGCCGGCGACTGGTCGCAGGACAACATGATGGCCGTGCACAACTGGTGGCACCTGGCCCTGTTCCACCTGGAGCTCGGCCATGCCAGGCAGGTGCTGGACATCTACGACGCGCATATCCGCGAAAACCAGTCTTCAGTCGCGCTGGAACTGATCGATGCCTGCGCCATGCTGTGGCGTCTGCACTTGCGCGGCATCGACGTGGGCTCGCGCTGGAATGAACTGGCCGACACCTGGCAGGCCCGCGGTGCGCAAGGGTACTACGCTTTCAACGACACCCATGCGGCGATGGCCTTCCTGTGCGCGGGGCGCGATGACGCACTCACCGCCCTGCTCGCCGGCATGCGCGCCGCTGCAGCCGGAGGCGGCTGCAACGCCATGATGACGCGCGAGGTCGGCCTGCCGGTGACCGAGGCCCTGGTCGCCTTCTCCCGGGGCAACTATGGCCGTGCTATCGGGTTGCTGATGCCGGTACGCCAGATCGCGCATCGCTTCGGCGGCAGCCATGCCCAGCGCGACCTGATCAACCTGACCCTGATCGAGGCGGCGCTGCGCGGTGAACACGCCAACCTGGCCTGCGCGCTGGCGGCCGAGCGCATGGAGCTCAAGCCGATGAACCCGAGCCTCAGCAAGCTGGTGCAACGCGCGTCCGCGCTACAGCGCGAGGCGACGGACGGCCGGCAGGACGCGGCAGCGGCGAAGGCGGCATAGGGGCTGTCACCTGTGGCGGGCGGGCGCCAGATGCCCGCTTTCCATGACCACGCGCCGCCTCGCTAAGGTATGCTTTCGCCTTCGAAACGGTCTTCTCAGAGGAAGAAATGCGGCGCGTCGTATTCAATCAGAAGGGCGGTGTTGGCAAGTCAACAATTGTATGCAATCTTGCGGCAATCAGCGCCAGCGAAGGCTTGCGCACTTTGGTCGTCGACCTGGATGCGCAAGGCAACTCGACCCAATACCTGATGGGCGCGCGCGCCAGCGAGGCGAGTCCGAGCGCGGCAAACTTCTTCGAAGCGTCCCTGACCTACAGCTTCAAGCCGGTGGACCTGACGTCGTATATCCATTCGACGCCCTTCGAGAACCTCGACGTGATGCCAGCGCATGCCGACCTTGACGCCCTGCATGGCAAGCTTGAGTCCCGCTACAAGATCTACAAGCTGCGCGACGCCCTGCTCGAACTGGAGTCGGTCTACGACGCCATTTACATCGACACACCGCCAGCCCTGAATTTCTATACGCGCTCTGCACTGATTGCCGTGGAGCGCTGCCTGATCCCGTTCGACTGCGATGACTTCTCGCGCCGTGCCCTTTACACGCTGCTCGATAACGTGAAGGAAATCCAGCAAGACCACAACGACGCGCTGCAGGTCGAGGGCATCGTCATCAACCAGTTCCAGCCGCGCGCCAGCTTGCCGATAAAGCTGGTCGAAGAACTGATCAGCGAGGGGCTGCCGGTACTTGCGTCGCGGCTGTCTTCCTCGGTAAAGATCCGGGAATCGCACCAGCACGCTACTCCCATGATTCACCTGGATCCGCGCCATAAGCTCGCGCAGGAATACGTGGCGTTGCACCGGGAGTTGGCTGGCTGAAAACTGCACGTGCGCCCGGGTCAGGCAGCCCCCCTGCTTCGCGGACGCGTACCAGGCGCTGGCGGTGGTGTCAGTACTACCAGAACAGGAAGTGCCGATGCTGCCGTGCCTGGGCTTCGCGAGGCGACCGGGCCTCAGGGCTGAACCGCGCCTCCGGGTCGACAACCCGTGCCCGCAGTGCCATATCGTAGAACGCGCCTACCATCGGCAGGGCGCTGCGCGCGCCCTGCCCCCAGTAGTCGCCGAGCGTCACGCGCCCATCATCAAAGCCCGCCCACGCGCCCGCGACCAGTTGGGGATGCATCAGGATGAACCAGCCATCGGCATTGTCCTGCGTCGTGCCCGTCTTGCCCGCCACGTCGGCGCGAATTCCGAAGCGCGTCCGGATGTCCGCCCCGGTGCCTCGGGCCACGACGTCGCGCATCACATCGACGAGCGTTTGCGCCGCAGCTGAGGGCAGTGCCTGTTCCGGCGATGCGCTCCCAAATTCGGCAAGGACCTTGCCCTCGTGATCCTCGATGCGGGTGACCATGCGCGGCTCGACATAGGCGCCGCGGTTTGCAATCGTGCTGTAAGCCGAGACCATTTCCTTGAGCGTGACCGGGCTCGTGCCGAGCGCTAGCGACGGCACCGGTTCAAGCGCACTCTCGCGCACGCCCATCGCGCGCGCAAGCCGTGCGACTTTTTCGGGGCGTGTCTTTTGCATGAGCTGGGCGGTAACGCGGTTGCGGGAGTACACCAGCGCGTCGCGCAGCGTCATCGGCCGGCCGGTAGGCGGCTCCGCGTCGGTGGGCCGCCACATGGCCTGCCCTTTCAGTGGAATGGCAACGCTGCGGTCTACGATCGTGTCGCCCGGCCGGGCGCCATCTGCGAACGCCGCCCCGTAGACAAACGGCTTGAATGTCGAACCCGGCTGACGCCGGGCCTGCTGCACGTGATCGAACGGTGCGTCCGTGAAATCGCGACTACCGACCCATGCCCTGATATCGCCGTTGCGCGGATCGATCGCGATAAAACCCGCCTGGACCTGCGTCTTGCTTCGGCAGAGGTCACGGACGAAGGTCAGGTTCCGGCCGAGGTTCCTGAGCGCCGTCTGATCCGATTTGCCAGCATCGCGTGCGGCGCGATATTCGGGCGTTTGCCGCATGAACGTCCGGAACAGGTCGTTGCCTGGGTGACAGCCCCGGCGTTCGTTCCATGCCCCGTTCGCGATCCATTGCAGCTGGCTCGCCTGCCAGTTCACCGCCTGCAACGCCATGGCCTGCAGGCGAAAATCTATGGTCGTGCGCACGACAAGCCCGTCGGCGTAGATGTTGTAGCCGTTGCGCTCGGCCCATGCGATCAGCCACTTGCGCAGTTGCACTGAAAAATGCGGCGCGGCGCTTCGCGGCGCGGCCTGCACCTCGAAATTGACCCTGAGGGGCTGTCGGCTCAACCAGATGTAGGCATTGGGCCTGAGCTTCCCGTGCTTGTTCATCTGCCCTAGCACCGTGTTCCGCCGCTGCATGGCGCGCGCCGGATTGAGAACGGGGTTGTAAGTGCTGTTGGCCTTGAGCATGCCGACCAGTGTCGCGCTTTCGAGAATATCGAGCTGATGGGCCGATTTGCCGAAGTAGGTGCGCGCCGCCATTTCCACGCCGTAGGCGTTGTACAGGAACGGCACATTGTTCAGGTACGTCTCAAGGATCTGGTCCTTGCTGTACACGGCTTCGATCTTGAGCGCCGTGATCGCTTCCCTGATCTTGCGTGCCAGGGTCGGGGCGCGGCCGACTTTGTCGGGATACAGGTTGCGCGCGAGCTGCTGCGTGATGGTCGAACCGCCCTGGCGATCGCCGGAGAACGTATGCAGCGCAGCCGCCGCCATGCGCAGCCAGTCGATGCCGTGATGCTCGTAGAAGCGGTGATCCTCGGTTGCGATCAATGCATCCAGCATGTACGGCGAGATCTGCCTGAGCGATACCCACTCGCGATTGACCGGTTTGAATTCGTCGAGCACTCTGCCGTCGACCGACACGATGAGCGCCGGGCGGTCGATGCGAGCTTTCCGAATATCGCTGATGCCAGGTGTAAAAGGCACGAGCGCCAGCACGTACAGCAGGAACAGCACGGGCACCGCGGCGAGGGTCAGGATGACGCCGCGTCGCGTCGGCCGGCGCATGCGTTCCAGCGCGCCCTTGAAGGCGCGCCCTGCCGCCGTGACGTTGGCAACGACCAGCGGTCGGATACGGATGAGCCACCGCGCGCAATACTCTCGAAACAACAATACAGGGCGGCGAATCACGGTGGCGGGACGTTTGGCGGAAAGAGCGGGATCGTACCAAAGCGCGGGAACGCGTCTGGTGCCAAACGTGGATGCGCGGCACCGCGCTAACAATCGATTACATCTGTTTCATTTGGACAGAGTCATTCGTGGCAGGCTGAGCATGGGTCTTGGGCTTTCCCACGAAAACTTGTCGGACAAAGACCGATAGCACTACAAACAGGCAGCGACTAGATTGACCCGCTCGATCTGGCATCTTCATGGGAGGCGAAAACATGCAGGACATTCTTATTCTGACCGTCGGAGGTCTGTTGCTCGCTGCCCTCCTCTTCCCCGGTCACAAAAGCCGGCGAAGCAAGTAATCGATGCAGTCTGGCGACGAGAATCGACGGAGACCCTGGTTCGGCTGACAGCCCTGCCTGACGACCGCCCGGGTTCGCGTCGGTCTGCCATTGAATGGGGTTGCGGCAGGTGGAATCGAACCACCGGCCTCGGGGAGAATAAGACCCGCGCGCTTCCACTGCGCTATGCCGCAATGAGAGCAATTGTGCGACTTTCGACATACGGCCACTGTGCGCTTGCGCACTGGCCGATATAAGAAAAAGAGCGATGGCGATCGTGGGCTCCAGCGCTCGTCAGGTACCCAGGGCGGCGCTATTATCAAATGCAATAACCTGACTCTTGACGCGTTCGGCCCGTCCTTCGCGTCTTTCTGCATCGGAGGGGAAACGTGCCAAACGTAATGTCCGACGGTGTTTCCATCCACTACGAGGTGAAGGGCCAGGGTTCGCCTGTGCTCTTGCTGGCGGGGCTGGCGGGAGTGGGCACATCGTGGGGGCCACAGATCGAGCTGTTCGCCGCGCATCACCAGGTAATCGTGCCCGACCACCGCGGAACCGGCGCGTCCGGGCATACCGCCCGCGATATGACGATTACACAACACGCACGGGACATGGCGCGGGTTGTCGAGGCGGTAGGATGCGGGCCGGTCCACGCGGTCGGTTCCTCAACGGGGGGCGCCATCGCGCAATGGCTGGCGATCCGTCACCGCGAGCTGCTGCGCAGCGCGACCATCGTCTCTTCCATTGCACGCGCGGATGCGTTCTACCGTCGCCAGTTCGAGATGCGGCGACGGATGCTGACCGATTCCGGGATGCGCGCATCCACCGAGGCCAACGCACTGTTCCTTTTCGATGCGAGATTCATGCGCGAACACCCGGAGCAGGTGCAGGCGTGGGTGAACGCGACAGCGGCCGGCACATTTGAACCGGAGATCGGCTTCGCCCGGATCGACATGATCGTGTCGCACGACGCCTTCGACGCTCTTCCGTCGATCACGACGCCGACCCTGGTGATGGTCGGCGAGCGCGATTTCTGCGCCCCGCCCTACTTCTCCGCGGAGATTGCCGAGCGGATTCCGGGAGCCGAGCTTGCCACCCTGGACGGTGGTCACTTCATCTTCCTGGAAAAGCCCGATCTCGTGAACGCCACGATTGAGGCCTTTATCGCCAGGCACGAACAGTGAGCACGGCCTTCCGCTGTTGGTAGCACGCGGGTCAGGACATGCGCCTCTTTGATCTGGATCAGACCCACGTCGCGAGGGAAGACTATTGTTACTGAAATGTTGCAGTTCCGATGAATTTGGACGCAGCGGTTTCCGTAACCAGTTTTCCCTGGAGGGCGCCATGGCCAACCAGCTTGCCGTCTGGCATTCCGACCATATCCATTTCGCCGCACTGCTTGACCTGCTGGAAGAACAGGTGAACGCCTTTTACCGGGAGGAGCCGCCAGACTACGGCCTGATGGGCACGATCATCGATTACCTGCGCAACTATGGCGATCGCGTTCACCACCCTCGCGAGGATGTGGCATACGCCCTGCTCGTTGAGCGATCCCCGGACATGCAAATTGTGGTCAGTCGGCTCCTGCAAGAGCATCGTGTCATTGCCGCGGTGGGCGAGGAGCTGCTCAGCCGGCTGCATGAAGCTGAAAGCGACGTCATCACGTCGCGGACGGCGCTCGAAGCCGCCGCCGCCATGTACCTTGCCTACTATCGCAACCATCTCTCCACTGAGGAAAAACAGGTCATGCCGCGTGCCGCGCAGCGACTGACCGAAAGGGATTGGACCGAAGTCGCGGAGACCGTTCCGGATGGCGCCGATCCCCTGTTTGGAGACAGGGTACAAGCGCGTTTCGCGGCGTTGCGCAAACAGATCGAAGCTGCCTGACAGGGCTACACCTCTTTGGTGTCGAAGACCAGAAGATCCACGCCTGCCTGTGCAAAATTCGCCAGGTCGGCCGCGGCCGCGGCGCCCTCTGGCGAAGCGAGAGCCTGCTGCATTGCCTCCAGGGAATCGAAGGTAAGCAACGCTACCAGATGGAAAGGTGATTGCCCGGCTGGCGTCTCCACCGGACTGCTGCTTACCTCGTAAGCCTGCAAGCCGGGCATCTTCCTGGCAATCGGAACGTGCTTCGAGAAGTAGTGCGCGTCGAACGCCGCCTTGTCGGCGGGCATCTTGTACAGTGCGACAAGCTTTGCCATGTTGATCTTCCGGTTGGGCAAGCCTGGGGCGGATCGAAATGGCGCGCCAAGGCACGCGGCGCACTTGCGATCTGCCCTGCTTGCGTACAGCGGCTATTTCACGTGCAGGATGACGGTCCCCTCGGCAATCGTCGGCGCGCTGGCACCGGTACCGGTCGCGTTCTCGGCAATCCATTCCCTGGCTTTCTTGACGCTCTCATCCACGCCCGCTTTGTCATTGCAGGTCGTCACGGAGAATCCGCCATCGGTGGTCCGCACGAGCGTATAGCTCACCAAGCCCTGGACCGAGCGCATCAGGGATTCGACTTCCGGTGTCCGCTTTTCCAGCAGATCAAATAGCGCCCTGGCCCCGCTTCCGGCATAAGTCCTGATAACAGTGTGCATGATTCGTCCCTCCATCGAATGACCCCGGATTTCGCGAAGTCGCGCAAAGAAGGATGTGATGGCACCAGTTTAGGTGCGACCAGAGCTTCCATGAAAGACGGGCGGAAGACTGCTACGGCTGCCACGCGCTTGTCGGACAACGCCTGATAGCGGCGCGGTGACGTTGGGCAGACACTGAGGGCACAACCTCCGGAGACGACCATGGCCAGCAAGAACATCCACGTCGTGCCTACCCATAACGGTTGGGCCGTTGAAGCGGAAGGTGGCGCCGGCAGGCAGCAGCGATTCACTTCCATGGATCACGCGATTGCCACCGGCAGGGAAAAGGCCAGGCGTGCAAAGGTGGAACTGCTTGTCCACGGCCGTGACCGCCAGATCGTGGAGCGAAGCTCGTTTGGCGATCCGGGCGAAGTCGCGGGCTGATTTGGCCAGTCCCTCTGCGGGCCCGCCGCGGATTGCGAATGATTCTCGCGTGCACTATGCTCAAGACTCCCTCGAAACGGAGACTCCCATGCTGAAGCTTGGTGCGCTGATGGCAATGATCCTGGTGTCCGGTTCAGCACTGGCTAGCGCGAAATGTCCCGCGCACCCCAAGAGCGAATGGATGAAGGAAAGCGACGCCCGCGCCAAAATCGAGGCGCAGGGCTACAACATCAAGAAATTCAAGGTTGACGGAAATTGCTACGAGATCTACGGCACCACCAAGGATGGGAAAAAGGCTGAGATCTATTTCGATACCAAGACGCTGGACGTGGTCAAGTCAGAAATCGAGAAGTAACGACACGGGATTCCGTCGTCCCTGCCCTGCCGTACCATGCAGCCTTCGCGCCCGTCCATTCTGGTCTGGGACCCCATTGTCCGAATGACGCACTGGAGCGTGGCGGCACTGGTGCTGTGGGACCTGTACGAGGATTCCGGCGGGCCGCTGCACCGCAATCTCGGCTATGCCGCCGCGTGCCTGGTGCTGATCCGCGTGGCGTGGGGTGTCGCAGGGTCGGGCGCAGGGAATTTCCGCGCGTGGATGCCCACCCATCACGGGGTACTGGCCTATCTCAAGTCCGCCGCCGCCGGGCGCCCGCCCCGCTATCTGAGCCACAGTCCGCTTGGCGCCATGATGATGCTGACGCTGTGGATCTTCATCCTTGCACTGGCATTTACCGGTTGGCTATCGCGGCTGGACCGGTTCTGGGGGGAAGACGGCCCCAAGGATTTCCACGCCATCCTGGCCTACGTGTTGATGGCGCTGGTCGGCATCCATATCGCCGCTGCATGCTTCATGAGTTGGCTGCACAAAGAGAACCTGATGCTGGCCATGGTCACCGGCAGGAAACCGGCACAAGAGGGAGACGGCCCGCCGACGGATGCTGAATCAGCAACCGCGGCCGAATTACCTGCAATGCCCGCCGCCTCAGCGGCAAAATCCGGTGCCAAAGCGCCACCGCTCCGCCCGCATTGACCCTTCCCTTGCGCCTTCAGAAGGAGCGCGCCATGGCGACCCTAGCCCTTTCAAGCGGGACAACGATCGGCGAGATTGCGGACCGCATCTATCGCATCTCCACGCCGGTCGAGATCCCTGGCGGTGTCGGCTTCTCGTTTAACCAGTACCTGATCGACGACGAAGAGCCGCTGCTGTTTCATACCGGCTTGCGCAGGCTGTTTCCGGTTGTCAGCGAGGCCGTCGAGCGGATCATGCCAATCGATCGTTTGCGCTATGTCGGTTTCTCGCATTTCGAGTCTGACGAATGCGGCGCGCTCAATGCGTTTCTCGCTGCCGCGCCGCGTGCGGAGCCACTGTGTGGCCAGATCGCGGCCATGGTCTCGGTGAGTGACTATGCCGACCGGCCGCCACGCGCGCTGGATGATGGCGAGACAATCTCGCTCGGGCAGCACAGCGTGCGCTGGCTGGACACACCGCATCTGCCGCATGCATGGGAGTGCGGGTTCCTCATGGAGACCACGTCGGCAACGCTGCTCTGTGGGGACTTGTTTACCCAGGGCGGCTCGCAGCTCCCGCTGCTGACCGAAGGTGACATCCTCGAGCCGAGCGAGGCGTTTCGTCGCAAGATGGACTACTTCTCGCACACCAGGAACGCCCGCGCCATGCTGGAACGCCTCGCTGCCTTGCAGCCGACGACGCTTGCCTGCATGCACGGCAGCGCCTGGCGCGGCGATGGCGCGGCCTTGTTGCGCGCGCTCGCCGACAGCGTCGAACGCGGCTAGCCCTGTCGCGCCTCAACCCTCGGCCGCTCTTTCAGGCGGCTTCCCGACATAACGCCCTCTCGGGCGTATCACTTGCCCCACACCGAGTTGTTCCAGGCTATGCGCCAACAGTCCGATGCTCCGTGCCGTGGCGAACATGCCAAACGCTGCGTCGTCAGGCAGCCCGTAGTGGGTAACCAGGGCCGCCAGGGCAACATCGATATTGGGTTGCAGGCCGGTCAGGCGAGTCGCCTTCTCGATAAAACGGGCGATGACTTCGGGCGGATCGAACAGGGCCAGCAGCGCAGCCGCGCGCGGATCGCCTTCGGGGTAGAGATGATGCCCGAAGCCAGCCAACGGCAAGCCAGCGGACAGGTGGTGGGCGATCACCTGATCTTCGCCCTGTCGGTCCAGTTCATTGAATAGCGCCTTCACGCGGCCCGAGGCGTCGCCATGCAGCGGACCGGACAGTGTGGTCAGGCCGGACAGGAGGCAGGCCGGCAGGGATGCCCCAGTGGACGCGGCAATGCGCGCGGCAAAGGCCGAGCTGGTCAGCTCGTGGTCGACCAGAAGCACCATTGCGGTCCGCAGGAGATCTGCCACTTGCGGGGATTGCTTCCACCCTTGCGCAAAGCGCAAGTGCAACGGCTGTTGTCCCGCATGCGCGCCAAAGCTGTTGGCCAACTGGCCCACCAGGCTCTGGCATTCGTAATGCAAGACGCGGGTCATGCGCCCATGGGTGGAGTGGCCCGTGGCGGCCAGCTCGGCCAGGGCCCTGAACGCGGCAACACGCCCCGGCTTGCCGCAGCGGGCGGTCGCTGAAAAGTCGACGGGTTGGTCGGCATTCCAGAGCAAGCGCGCAACGTCTTCCAGGCTCGCCGAGCCCGCCAGCATCACCGCGTCCTGGCCGCGGTAGTACAGCCGCTCCCGCACAAACGTGGAGAGCGCGGTGGGGATGCTGGGCTCCGCGCCAAACAGCGTATTGGTTGCGAGCGTCTCGAACTTGCGCCCGGCCTGCTTGCGCCTGGCCAGGTTTGCCACATCTTCGGCGCGGTACAGGCTGCGGCGTGTGTCCGTGGGGTCTGAAGTGACTTCCAGCTTGCCTCGGCTGACATAGGCATAGATCGTCTGCGGCCGGACGCCAAGGCGCTTGCACGCCTCCTCCATCGATATCCAGGAACCCATGATGACTTGTGGTTGAGTAATTTTATGTTGATTTTATATATCAAGATTGCCTATCAAATCAACTTATCACACCATGCAGTCAACCTTCAACAACCTGACTGCATCCGGACATGAAGCCACAGATCCTGCAACTCAATCCCATCCTGATCCCGGCGGCCAATGACGAACTCGCCACCCGCTATCAGGTTCACAAACTCTTCGAGATCGCGGACCAGCACGCCTGGCTGCGGGAGCATGGCGCCGCCATTGAGGCCGTCATTACCGGTGGGCACACCGGAATCTCCCGGGCGATGCTGGAACAGTTGCCTGGCCTGAAGGTGGTAGCCGTCAATGGCGTCGGGACGGATGCGGTGGATCTGGCCTACTGCCGTGAACGCGGCCTGCCCGTCACCGCCACCCTGGGCGCACTGACCGAAGACGTGGCAGACCTGGCCATCGGCTTGCTGATCGCAGCCTGCCGCAATATCTGCGCCGGCGACCGCTTTGTGCGCGACGGCCAATGGGAGTTGCATCCTCAGCCCAGCGCCATCCCGCTTGCCCGGCGCTTCAGCGGCATGCGCGTCGGCATCGTGGGCATGGGGCGAGTCGGCCGCGCGGTCGCGACGCGGGCCGCCGCCTTTGGCTGCCCCATCCGCTATACCGACCTGCACCGCATGGACGACATGCCGCATGAGTTTGTGGCAGATCTGCGCCAGCTTGCGCACGACAGCGATGCGCTGGTGCTGTGCGCGGCTGCCGACAAGGCCGAAGGCCTCGTCGATGCCGCCGTGCTGGATGCGCTCGGCGCCCGCGGCTTCCTCGTCAACGTGGCACGTGGCCGACTGGTCAACGAGGTTGATCTCGCCGAAGCCATTGCCGCGGGCCGCATCGCGGGCGCCGCGCTGGACGTATTCGTGGACGAGCCTCGCGTTCCCCTGGCGCTACGCCAGTCCGACCGCACGACGCTGCAGGCCCACCGCGCCAGCGCCACCTGGGAAACCCGCGCCGCCATGGCGCAGATGGTGCTCGACAGCGTCGCCCAGGCGCTGGCCGGCAGCCGTCCCACCATGAGCCTGACCACCTGAGCGCGGGTTCAATCACGGACACCCAAGATGACCGATTTCGTTTTCCCACCCGCGGCCACGCCCGCCCTGCCCGTCAGCGGCCGCGCGGCGCTGTTTCCCGTCGCGAGGGTCTTCTGCATCGGGCGCAACTACCGGTGGTCTCCTGACGAACCGGCGCCACGGAAAATGCCCGCATGGTTCATGAAGCCCGCCACCGCCGTGGTGCCCGCGCAGGACCGGCTGCCCTATCCGCCGGGAACGGGAGACTTTTGCCACGAGGTCGAACTGGTGGTCGCCATCGGGCGTGGCGGCCGCGACATCGAGCCGGCGCAGGCCGAGGACCGCCATATCTGGGGCTATGCCGTCGGGCTCGACCTGACGCGCCGCGACCTGCAGCAGCAGGCCAAACGCGTGGGCGGACCCTGGGAACCAGCCAAGGCCTTTGACCACTCGGCGCCCTGCAGCCCGATCGTGCCCGCGGCCGACTGCGGGCATCTCCGGGAAGGGGCGATAGCGCTGGAGGTCAACGGCGTCGAACGGCAGCATGCCGACCTGTCCGGGTTGCTGTGGCCGGTTCACGAACTCGTTGCCATGCTGTCGCGCTCCGTGACGCTGATGGCCGGCGACCTCATCTTTACCGGCACGCCAGCAGGCGTGGGGCCTTTGCATCCCGGCGACGTCGTCAGCGCCAGCGTGGCCGGCATTGGCGAATTCTCACTGACCGTCACCCACTGATGGCGCAAGGCCCCCTCATTCCTGATTTTCGTTCCCACCTCATTGCTGGAGACCGTCCTTGAACGCTTCCCGAAAGATTGCCCTTGTTACGGGTGCTGGTAGCGGCGTTGGCCGCCTTACCGCGATTGGCTTGCTCGACGACGGCTGGACGGTCGTGCTGGCCGGCCGTCGCCCCGCTCCCTTGCAAGCGCTGGCCGCCGAAGCTGCCGCGCGCGGACAGGCCGCGGTGGCCATGCCTGCCGACGTTACCGACCCCGAACGCGTGCAGGCCTTGTTTGACGCGATCGAACGCGAGTTCGGGCGGCTGGACCTGCTTTTCAATAACGCGGGTGTCAACGCACCGGCCGTGCCGATGGACGAGCTGCCGCTGGACAACTGGTTCAACGTCATCAACACCAACGTCACCGGCGTCTATCTCTGTGCGCGCGCGGCCTTCGGACTCATGCGCCGTCAATCGCCGCAGGGCGGGCGCATCATCAACAACGGTTCCATCTCGGCGCATACGCCGCGTCCCTACACGGCGCCGTACACCGCCAGCAAGCACGCCGTCACTGGCCTCACCAAGGCACTGGCGCTGGACGGGCGCGCCTTCAACATCGTTGCGAGCCAGATCGACATCGGCAACGCGTTGACCGACCTGTCCGAGCGCATGACGCGCGGCGTCTTGCAGGCCAACGGAACGACCGCACCCGAGCCCATGATGGACGCCAGCCACGTCGCCAATGCCGTGCGTCATATGGCGTCGTTGCCACTCGACGCCAACGTGCTGACCATGACCGTCATGGCCAGTGCCATGCCATTCGTCGGGCGCGGCTGAATGCCCCCCGCCAGCCCTCATGGCGAAGGGTGCGTCACCAGAGTTGACATGAGTTAACCAGAAACAAACGGAGACAACGATGCAGTTCACTACCCTGATCAAGACATTGGTCGTACCCGCCGCGCTGCTCATCGCACCCGGCCTGGCATCGGCCCAGAATTACCCGGCACGGCCTGTCACCATCATCGTCCCGGCGCCAGCGGGGGGTGGCATCGACCTGATCGCCCGGGTCGTCGGCGAAAAGCTTTCAGTCAAGCTTGGCCAACCGTTCATCGTCGAGAACCGTCCGGGCGCGTCCAACAACCTGGGCACTGCGGTGCTGGCCAACGCCAGGCCCGACGGATACACGATCGGCATCGTGGGCGGCAGCCACAACATCAACAAATTCCTCTTCAAAAACCTGGGATGGGATCCGCAAAAGAGCTTCGAGCCCATCGTCTACACGCATGAAATCCCGCTGGTGTTCGCGGTCTACCCGAAACTCCCGGTCAAGACGGTGCCTGAGCTCGTCACCTGGATGAAGGCCAATCCCGGCGAGGCCAAGGTTGCCACCTCCGGCCGTGGCAGCGCGCAGGAAATGGCCGCCGAAATGTTCCGCATGGTAAGCGGGGCCCCCGTACTGCTGGTGCCCTACAAGGGGTCGTCCGCCGCCCATCCCGACCTGATCGCCGGACGGACCACGCTGTACATCGACACCATTAGCGCCATCCAGGAGCAGGTCAGATCGGGCAACGTCCGCGCCGTCGCAGTCTCCACCCACCACCGATCCAAGGCGTTGCCCAATGTGCCAACTGCTGAAGAGCAAGGCCTCAAGGGCTATGACGCCAATACCAATGGCGGCTTCCTGGCCCCAGCGGGAACGCCGAAAGAGATCATTGCCAGGCTGAATGCCGAGATCAATGCCGCGCTGAAATTGCCCGAGGTGCGCGCCAAGCTGGAAGCGGCGGGGATCGAGGTCAAGGGCGGCACGTCACAGGAATACGCGGCGTTGATCAAGTCTGACCTGGCAAAGTGGGGGAAAGTCGTCAAGGAAGCGGGAATCCAGCCGGAATAGTGGTCGTTCAGTCGACCTGCTTGCCACGCGTTGCCCATTCAACGTCGCCAACGCGTGGCCGGCAACGTGCTTCTCGGGGCCGATACGCCGACTGGGTCGGTAGCGCGTAAACTGCATCAGACTCCTCTTAAACGGGAGAGCAGCATGCGAAACGTGATTTTTCACCAGCCAGGGCATCCAGAACAGCCATGTCACGGGGCTCGCTACTATGCGTTGCTGTCGGTTTTCGTGGTGGCGGCAGGGCTTGTCTATCTGGCCTGGTCGGGTCTTCACATCCTGTGAAGTGCAGCAGGGGTTCCGGGTGCTGCCAAATCCCGGCATGCCGAGGCATAATTGTGAAACTGGTTTCACCAAGACCCGAATCCAATGCCCCCGCGTCCCGTGACCCGACCGATTTCCGACCTGAAACCCGCAGAGAAGCTCACCATCCAGGACGTTGCCGACTATGCCGGCGTCTCGAAGGCCACCGTTTCGCGCTACCTGAACCGGGGCGGCGAGCAGTTGTCCGCGGACGTGGAGGCGCGCGTGGCCGCTGCCATCCGCGCGCTTGGCTATAGCCCCAGTCCCATGGCGCAGGGGCTCAAGCGCGGCAAGTCGCGCCTGATCGGGCTGGTGGTGGCGGATGTTTCCAATTCCTTCTCGGTGGCCGTGCTGCGTGGCGTGGAGAAGGCTTGCCGCGACGCGGGCTACATGGTGATGCTGTTCAATCTCGGCAATGACGAGGAGCTGGAGCGCGAGGCGATTCGCTCGCTGTCGGCGTACCGGGTAGAGGGTTTTATCCTGCACACGCTGGGGCATGATGCCGGCGCCCTGGCCGATGCGGCGCAATTGGGCAAACCAGTCGTACTGGTCGACCGCAAGGTCGGCGATGCGGAGGTGGACCTGGTGGCGCTCGACAACCTGACCGCCGTCCATGAAGCTGCCGGCCACCTGGTCGAAGCCGGTTATCGGCACGTGCTCTTTATCAGCGAGCCGATCAAGGCCATCAGCTCGCGCAACGAGCGGGCCCGCGCCTTCCAGGCTTTTGTCGCCGAGCACGCGGACTCTGTCAGCGGGACCGCATTTGAAGCCCACAGGGGTGAAGACGATGCCCTGGATGCAGCGCTGCGCGACCTGCGACGCCGTGCTGGCGAGGCACCCGCTGCCGTGCTGGCGGCCAACGCGGTGATCTCGCTGCGCGTGGCCGCATCGGCCGCCCGGCTGGGCTGGCAGCTCGGTACCGACCTTGGACTGATTGGTTTCGATGATCCGGAATGGGCTGCGTTGGTCGGTCCTGGCCTCAGCGCGATTTCCCAGCCCACCGACGATATCGGGCGCGTCGCCACCAATTGCCTGATCGAGCGCCTGCAAGGCACCCAGCTGCCGCCACGCCGGGTACTGCTGCCCGGCACGCTGGTCACGCGCGGCTCCACCCGCCGCGGCTGATCCCTCCCCCGCCGCCGTCTGGCGCGCGCATGTAAGCCACGCATAGACCCGCTGCGTCAGCGTAGGGGGTGCAGCAACGCGCCCATTTCCCCCACAGGCCAAACACGGCCCTGCCCGTAAGGGTTTCCACTGCTGGATCTCTGAAACCGGTTTCCTATAATCCTGAAACCGGTTTCAAGACGGTACTTGCCACCGCTGCGACGCCAGCGACACCCCTATACGTGCAGGAGACATAGATGAACGTCCAACGCTTGTTGCGCCGCGTAGCCGCGCCCGTGCTGACTCTGCTGGTCCTGGCCAGCGCCGCTTTCACCGCCCAGGCGCAGACGGTTGCCGAGATCGTCAAGAAGGGCAAGGTCACCATCGGCGTGGTGACCGGCGCCCCGCCCTTCGGCACCACGGACGCCACCGGCAAACCCGCCGGCTATGACGTCGACGTGGCCAACCTGCTTGGCAAGTACCTGGGCGTGCCGGTCGATATCGTTCCGCTCACCTCGCCCAGCCGGATTCCTGCGCTGGAGGCCGGCAAGGTCGATTTCCTGGTGGCAACGCTGGCGCCGACGCCCGAGCGGGCGCGGGCCATCATGTTCAGCGCGCCCTACAGCGCGTTCGAGCTGACCATCTTTGCGCCCGCCGCAGCTAAATACGCCAAGCTGACCGAGCTCGGCAAGAAGAAGGTTGGCGTGACGCGCGGCACCACGCAGGACACCGCGCTGACCCGGCTGGCCGTGCCCGGCATGAATATCGTCCGCTTCGAGGACGATGCCACCTGCGCGCAGGCGCTGATCAGCAATCAGGTCGATGCCATTGCGCTGCCTAACACCACCGGCAACGAGATCATGAAGGCGCGCGGTGCCGGCAAGTTCGACGCCAAGTTCGCGTTCTCGGTGCAGCCCAATTCGATGGCCGTGCGCCGCGACGCCTTCGAGCTGCGCCAGTGGCTCAACACCACCATCTCCTACGTCAAGCTCAACGGCGAACTCGACGCCATTGCGCAGAAGTGGACCGGCAAGGCGCTGCCCGCGCTGCAAACGTTCTGAACCAGGCAGTCCGACGCTGCGCGCCGGCGCCAGCCGGCGTGCCAGGAGACCCGCATGAACTACCAATTCGAATGGACCCCGGTGCTGTCGCAACTGGATCGCTTCGCGGAAGGCGCGGCGATGACGCTGGCGCTCAGCTTCGGCTCGATCCTGCTTGGCACCCTGGTCGGCACCGCCGGCGCCATTGCCGCCGCTTTTGGCGGCCCTTGGCTGCAGCGCGCCACCCGGGCCTATGTCGAGGCGATCCGCAACACGCCCTTCCTGATCCAGCTCTTCATCATCTTCTTCGGCTTGCCGACGGTGGGCCTGCAGATCGATGCCGTCACCGCCGCGGTGATTGCGATGACCGTCAATCTCGGTGCCTACTCGACGGAAATCATCCGCGCCGGCCTGCAGGCAGTGCACCGCTCGCAGCTTGAAGCCGCCGCAGCGCTGGGCATGACGCGCTGGCAGCTGATCCGCCACGTCGCGCTGGTGCCGGCCTTCGAGAAGGTCTATCCCGCCCTGACCAGCCAGTTCACGCTGATGATGCTGACCTCGAGCGTGGTGTCGGCGATCTCGGTGGAAGAGCTGACGGCGGTCGCCAGCCACATCGATTCGCAGACCTTCCGCACCTTCGAGAGCTACATCCTGGTCATGTTCATGTATATCGCGCTGGCCCTGCTGCTGCGCGCCATGTTCGCCGTGATCGGCAACCTGGTGTTCAGGCGGCGCCGCGTGGTGGCGCGCGCACGCAAGCTGGCCCGCACAGCCCCGGTCGTGCCGCTGGCGCCGGCGGAACTGACGGCAGCGGTTGCAGGGAGCGCGAAATGATCACCGAGTTCTCCTGGAATCATCTTGAGATCCTGCTGCTGGCGGCACGCTGGACGCTGTGGGTGACCTTGCTCGCCTTCGTCGGGGGTACGCTGGCCGGCTTCATCGTGGCGCTGGCGCGTACCTCCGGAAGCCCGCTGCTGCGCCTGGCCAGCACGGTCTATATCCAGGTCGTGCAAGGAACGCCGGTGCTGATCGTGCTGTTCCTGAGCTATTACGGACTCTCCGTGCTCGGGCTCAAGCTGTCGCCGATGGTCGCGGCCATGCTGGCGATGTCGATCTACGCCAGCGCCTATCTTGGCGAGATCTGGCGCGGCTGCATCGAGGCCGTGCCGCAAGGACAGTGGGAGGCCAGCGAAGCGCTCGCCCTTACCCGCTGGCAGCAGCTGCGTCACGTGGTGCTGCCGCAGGCGGTGCGGCTGGCCTTGCCGCCCACGGTGGGGTTCTCGGTCCAGCTGGTCAAGAACACTTCGATCACTTCCATCATCGGCGTCATCGAACTGACCCGCGCCGGCCAGCTGATCAACAACGCGACCTTCCAGCCCTTCGCGGTCTTTGTCGTCGTCGCACTTATCTATTTCGCGCTCTGCTTCCCGCTGTCCGCGGCAGCCCGGCGCATGGAAAGGAGGCTCCATGTCAATCGTTGAAGCACAAGGCGTGCACAAGTCTTATGGCGCAGTCGAAGTCCTGAAAGGCGTGTCGTTTGCGATCGAGCCGGGCCAGGTGGTTGCCATCATCGGCCGCAGCGGCTCCGGCAAGAGCACCATGCTGCGTTGCCTGAACGGCCTGGAGACGATCAACGCCGGCAATATCACCGTCGCCGGGCACAAGCTGGATCACGACCGCAAGCGCTTGCTCGACCTGCGCCGCGACGTGGGCATGGTGTTCCAGAGCTACAACCTGTTTCCGCACCTGACCGTGGGCCAGAACATCGCGCTGGCGCCGGCCATCGTGAAGAAGATGGCCGCAGGCAGGATCGACGGCATCGTCGCCCAGGTGCTGACCCAGGTCGGCCTGCTCGACAAGAAGGATTGCTACCCCGAGCAGCTCTCGGGCGGCCAGCAGCAGCGCGTGGCCATCGCCCGTTCGCTGGCGATGGAACCCAAGGTGATGCTGTTCGACGAGGTCACCTCCGCGCTCGACCCCGAGCTGACGGCGGAAGTGCTTCGGGTCATGGAGAACCTGGCCGCCTCCGGCATGACCATGGTGCTGGTCACGCATGAGATGGAGTTCGCGCGCCGCATGGCGCATACCACCATCTTCATGCACCAGGGCAAGGTGCACGAGGCGGGGCCGTCGAAGGCGCTGTTCGCGCAGCCGCGGACGCCGGAACTGCAGCAATTCCTCAGCGCGGGAGCATTGAAATGAGCCAGTGGCAAGCAGGAGGTGTTTCACGTCCGCCGGTGCTGATCTCGCTGACCGCCTATGGCGCCGACCTCGCCCTGCGCGACGGCCAGGCCGCATTGGCGCGGATTGCCGCGGCAGCGGGTGCGGACGGCGTGGAATTCCGCGGCGAACTCCAGCGCGGGTACAAGGAGGAAGTCAGGGAGCAGCGCGAGGCCGCCGGCGAGCATGGACTGAGCGTGGTCTGGTCCAGCCCGGAAGGCCTCTGGAATGACGCAGGCAGCCTCGATGCCGCCGCGGTCGACCGTGCCTTCACGACCGCGCTGGCGCTCGGTGCGGCCCGGGTCAAGATGTCGCTTGGCGGCTATCGGGCAGGCACGGCGCTGGAAGCACTGCTTCCCTGGCTGCGGCACGATGGCATCGAACTCGTCGTGGAAAACGACCAGACCGCCCAGGCCGGCACCGTACCGCCGCTGCGCGACTTCTTCGCGCGTCTCGCGGCGCTCGGCGAGACCGTGCCGATGACCTTCGACATGGGCAACTGGCACTGGACCGGCGAAGACCCGCTCGATGCCGCGCAGGTCTTCGGCGCGGGCGTCGGCTACGTGCATTGCAAGGGCGTGCAGCGCACGCCCGCCAAATGGATCGCGGTGCCGCTGGACCAGTCGACGGCACCGTGGCGCGGCATCCTGCGCCGCCTGCCCGCGCACGTTGCCCGTGCGATCGAATTCCCGCTGCAAGGCGACGACCTGGTGCAGGTCACGCGCCGTCATGTCGAACTGCTGCGTTCGGTGGAGGTCTCCGCATGAGCACCGATCTTGACGTGGTCACGCTGGGCGAGGCGATGCTGATGCTGGTCGCCGGCGAAGCCGGGCCGCTGGAAGGCGCGCAGACCTTCCACAAGCGCACCGCCGGTGCCGAGACCAACGTGGCCATCGGCCTGTCGCGCCTGGGCCTGAAGGTCGGCTGGGCCAGCCGGCTGGGCGATGACTCGATGGCCCGCTACCTGCTCGGTGAAATGCAGCGCGAAGGCGTGGATTGCAGCCAGGTGGTGTGCGAGCGCGGCGAGCGCACCGGCTTCCAGTTCAAGGGCCGGGTCGACGACGGCAGCGATCCGCCCGTCGAATACCATCGCCGCGGCTCGGCGGCGAGCCGCATGAACCCGGAGCACCTGGACGACAGGTGGCTGCGGCGCTCGCGGCACCTGCACGTCACCGGCGTGTTTCCCGCGCTAGCCGCAGGCACGCAGGCCGCCACGCGCCAGGCCATTGCCACCATGCGCGCCGCCGGCCGCACGATCTCGTTCGATCCCAACCTGCGGCCCACGCTGTGGGCCACGCCCGAGCTGATGCGGGAGACGCTGAACGACCTCGCGCGGCAGTGCGACTGGGTGCTGCCCGGCATCGAGGAAGGCCGCTTCCTCACCGGCCACGCCGAGCCGGAACGCATTGCCGCCTTCTATCGTGCCCGCGGCGCGAAGCTGGTGGTGGTGAAGCTGGGCGCCGACGGCGCCTGGTTCGATGGCGAGGCCGGCAGCGGCCATGTCGAGGCGTTCAGCGTCGAGCGCGTCGTCGACACCGTGGGCGCCGGCGATGGCTTTGCCGTGGGCGTGATCAGCGCGCTGCTGGAGGGCCGCCCGGTTGGTGAAGCCGTCCGGCGCGGCGCCTGGATCGGCGCGCGGGCGGTTCAGGTGCGGGGCGATACCGAAGGCCTGCCCACCCATGCCCAGCTGGCGGCCGCCAGTTTGTAAAGCCCACGGCAAGGATGACCCATGCGCAAGAATGTACTGGTGTTCCGCCCGATTCCGGATGACCTGCTCGCCAGGATCGAGTCGGAGCATGACGTGATCGTGGCCGACCCGCGCCAGCCGGCACAACGGCCGGCTTTCCGCGCCGCGCTGGCAAGCGCCCATGGCCTGATCGGCTCCAGCGTGAAGCTGGGCGCGGCGGAACTGGCCGAAGCCGGCCGCTTGGAAGTGATTTCGAGTATCTCGGTGGGGGTCGACAACTACGACCTCCCCTGCCTGCACCGGCGCGGCATCACCCTGTGCCACACGCCCGGCGTACTCACCGAGACCACTGCCGACACGGTCTTCGCCCTCATCATGGCCACGAGCCGGCGCCTGGTCGAGCTGGCGGCCCACGTCAGCGGAGGCCGCTGGACCGCCAATATCGGCGAAAGCCTGTTCGGCTGGGACGTGCATGGCAAGACCCTGGCGATCCTGGGCTTCGGGCGCATCGGCCAGGCCGTGGCGCGCCGCGCGGCGCTCGGCTTCGGCATGGAGGTGCTCTACGTCAACGAGGCTGCCGCGGAGCCGCCCGATCTGGTGGGACGCGCCACCCGGACGGAACTTGACGATGCCTTGCGGCGCGCCGATATCGTCGCCGTCACGCTGCCCCTGACCGACAGCACGCGCGGCCTGATGGGCCTGCGCGAGTTCGCGCTGATGAAGCCGGGCGCCATCTTCGTCAACGGCGCCCGCGGCCAGATCGTGCAGGAAGACGCGCTGCTCGCGGCCCTCGAAAGCGGCCACCTGCGCGCGGCCGGGCTGGACGTCTTCGCCACCGAGCCGCTGCCGCAGGACTCGCCGCTACGCTGCCATCCCAGGGTGACCGCCCTGCCCCATATCGGCTCGGCCACGCATGAGACCCGGCGCGCCATGGCCGAACTGGCCACGCGCAACCTGCTGGACGCGCTCGCCGGACGGCAACCCGCCGCGCGTTTCGACCTGGCGGCCTTTGCCGCCCAGGCAGCCGCCTGATTTTTCCCGCAAGGACATCCCGCAAGGACACCCCGCAAGGACACCCCGCAATGCCCAGCTCCATACCCACGCTGTGCGGCTCGATCATGGGCGAGCCCTTCACCTTCAATGTGCGCATCCACAACGCCGCCTATCGGGCGCTGGGGATCGACTACACCTTTGTGTGCTTCGGGGTGCAGGACGTGCCCGGCGCCGTGCAGTCGATCCGCGCGCTCGGCGTGCGCGGCATGAATGTCTCGATGCCCCACAAGCAGGCCGTGATCCCGCACCTCGACCATCTTGACGAGACCGCTCGCGCGATTGGCGCGGTCAACACCATCAACAATATCGATGGCGTGCTGACCGGCTACAACACCGACTGCATCGGCGCCGTCCGGGCGTTCCAGGAGGTGACGGAAGTCGCCGGCAAGCGCATTGCGCTGCTGGGCGCGGGCGGCGCGGCGCGCGCGATGGCCTATGGCTTGCGCGAGGCCGGCGCCAGCGTGACCGTGTTCAACCGCACCGCGGCGCGCGGCGAGGAGCTGGCCGGCTCGCTTGGCCTGCGCTTTGGCGGCGGGTTATCCGACTTCCGCGCGGCGGACTTCGACATGCTCGCCAACGCGACCGCCGCGGGCTTTCGCGCCCCCGATGTCAACCCGGTGGCCGGGCAGCTTGCCGCGCACCTGATCGTCATGGACGCTGCCTTCATCCCGGTCAGGAGCAAGCTGATCCGCGATGCCGCCGCGCTCGGCTGCCGCACCATCGATGGCACGCGCATGATGCTGCACCAGGCGTGCGCCCAGGTCGAGTTCTACACCGGCTGCGCACGCGCGCCGATCGAGGCAATGGAGGCGGCGCTGCTTGACGAGATCGCCCGCCTGTCCTAAGCCCCCCCCTGCCGCCCCTTGCCTCCTGACGCTCACACTCCGATGACCCAAACCCACCCGCTTGCCTACCAATCCTCCTCGGCGGCTCATCGACACAGGTAAACCCTAGCGCCGGATGACTTGGCGCAAGGGAAACGTCACGATATGCTGACGGCGCCTACTACTGCGCACAGCCGATCTCGGTGGCGCGCAGCATCTTGGCAACGAGTGCAACCTGCAGGCTTTTGGCATTGAGGATGAGATGGCGACAGGCATTGTGAAGTGGTTCAACAGCGAGAAGGGCTATGGCTTCATCACGCCCGATGACGGTGGCAAAGACCTCTTTGCGCATCACTCCGAAATCCAGGGTACCGGGTACAAGTCGTTGGAGGAAGGCGCGAAAGTCGAGTTCGAAGTGACGCAAGGCCAAAAAGGCTTGCAAGCATCAAACATTCGCAAGCTCTAGCCGTTCAGGCATGAAGCATTGCAATAGAAGCCCTTCCGATCGTGAAGGGCTTTTCTCATTTGGGCCGGCGGCTTCCAGGCGGGCGGCGCCAGGCCACCTGCCGTCCCGGGCAAGGCCGCTCGGGTACGGCTCTTGCTACACATTGGACCAGGCTGCTGGGTTTCATTGCTTTGCGCTTAGCTGCGGCATGGCTTTACCGGTACAGGGCTGGTGGGCAGGTTCTGACAGGAATGCATTGGCTTCCTCGGTTGTGAGGCTTCTCCCTGCGGTTTGACAGGCGATGTCCTGCAGGTCGGCTAACGTCAGCCGCCACAGCCTTACTGTCCCATCGTAAGCACCCGTAATGATCCAACGGCTATCCTTTGTGAATCCAATATGGGCAACCGTCGCTTCGTGCCCGCGCAGGACGACGGGCGCGGCACCCGGATTCGTTGGATCCCAGAGGCGGACTGTCCGATCTTCGCCACCCGCGGCCAGCCATTTGCTGTCCGGACTGAACGATGCCGACAAGATCCGGCCTGTGTTCCCGGTCAGTTCGATCGGCTTCCTGGTACCGGTTTCCGCAAGGTTGAGCAGCTTGACCGTCGTGTCCCAGGAGCCGAAGGCTACCCAACGGCCATCGGGACTAAAGGCCGCCTCCAGGACCCGATCCGAGAACGCCAGTTCTGCAACCAGTTTCGGTTCGGCCCCGGCGTCGGCGCCAAGATCCCAAAGCCGCCCCTTGGTATCCATGCTGGCAGTCGCAGCCCAGCGCGCGTCGGGGCTGAACACAACCTGGTACACCACGTCTCCATGCGCAAGCAGACGCGGGCTTGTGCAAGGATTGCTGGCGCGCAGGTCCCAGATGCGCGCGTTGAGGCCGTGTGCCGCCGTTGCCAGATAGCGTCCGTCCGCGCTGAACGCAGGCTCACGCACCGGGTCTCCCTGGATGCAGCGGTGCCGTGGCTCCAGGGAGGGACTATCGCTGGAGACGTCCCAGATATTGACCATGCCACCCTCCCACGTCCCGCTCACCAGCCACCGGTTGTCCGGGCTGAACACGAGGGTCCGCACGTCTCCCCACCTTTGCTCGAACAGCTCGAGCGGCTTCCTGGAGAGATCCTGCATGTGCCAGAGGCTGATGACGTGCTGGTCCTGGCTCTTGGCGGCCAGCCAGCGCCCGTCCGGACTGAATGCGATGGCATGCGAGGCACCGGGCAGCGGCAGTTCCCGGGCCGGTTGACGAGGATCTTTGGTAGACCACAGCACAAGCTTCTTGTCCTCCTGGCTCGACGTAGCAATCCAGTTCCCGTCCGGGCTGACCGCCATCCCGACAATGGCAGGCTTGACCCTTGCGCGCAGCACGAGGGGGTCCGCAACCGGGTCGGGCACGGTCCAGAGCCGCGCATGGGCATCTTCCCCTAGCGTAACGAGGTGGCGCGGCTCCGCGCCAGCGCTGAACAGGACTTGCCTGATGGGCAATTCCTGGCCGCGCAGGACCGTGGACGGTATCGTCGGCTCATCCAGGTCCCAAAGGCGTGCCGTTGCATCCTGGCCGCCCGTCGCAAGCCACCGCCCGTCATCGCTGAATACGACGGAATTGACCGCGGCACGATGCCCCTTCAGCGCGACCGGATCCTTGCGCGTTCCGGTCAGGTCCCACAGCATGACGGCCGCCCCGCTGCCGCTCCCTACCGCCAGCCATTTGTTGTCAGGGCTCAGGCCGACAGCGCCGACCCAGCCGCCACTGCTGGCGTAGCGTCCCACGACGCTTTGTGGCGGGTTCTCCTGCGTCAGGTCCCAGACCTCGACGGCGTAGCCATACGCAACCGCCAGGCGTGTCTCGTCTCCATTGAAGGCAAAAGCCAGCAGGGAGTCCTCATTGAGTTCCGTCGCGTGGGTAAGCCGCCTGGGTTCCTGATTCGGAAAGTCAGCCGACAGGTCCCACAGGCGAACCGGGGCGCCGAACTCTTTGCAGCCACCGGTGCAGCTGGTCGCAAGCCAGCGCCCCTTGGGACTGAACACGACATTCATGACGGGCAGATCGTCTTTCCACGTCTCGCAAGGCGCTTCCACCGGCCCTTCCCCGGTCATCTTCCAGATGCACATCTTGCCGCTCTGGGTTCCGACGACCAGCCACGCCCCGTTGGGGCTGATCGCCACGGCGCGAATGGCACCGTACTGGCCGCCACCATAGGTCGGCCCTGGCTTTGCACCATCGGATGTCAGGCGCCAGAGCCGGATCGCGCCATCGGCTGCCCCGCTGACGAGCCACTGGCCATCGGGGCTGAATGACAGGCCGTGAATGGCGCCGTTATGTCCCCCGAGGGAGTGGCCCGCCGGATTCACGGTATTGAGATCCCAGAGCCGAACCGCACCGTCGTCGCTTCCCGTGGCAAGCCAGCGCCGGTCCTTTGAAAACGCGGCAATGCGCACGGCCTTCTCGTGCCCGCCCAGGGGCTTGCCGCCGATCACCCGCAGTTGCCGGCGCAGGCCGTCGATGCCAAGCAATGTGCCGTCCCGGCCATCCATGCTCAGGGAGGCGGCCTGCACGCTCAACAGAAGGCTGCGCGGCGCGTTGGTCCCGATATCGCTGGTGTGCCGTGCGAGTTGTTGCACTTCGCCCACTCTTTTGTTGGCGGCGGTTGCCTCGCGATATTGCCAGGTGGCCATCACAGCGGCGACAGCAGTGACCAGGAACAAGCCCAATGCTACGAAGGTGAACATGCGGGAAATCCGTGCCGCCCGTTTTTGCGCCTGCGCGGCCTTGGTCTGCTCTGCGGCGATCCGCTCGGCATCGCGGATCCGTCGCTCCTGCTCCGCCTTCTCGGCCGCCTCGCGGGCACGCTGCGCCACGCTGCAGGCATTGAGGTAAGCCCGCTCCACGGAGGCTTCGGGCATGGTGAAACGCGGGTTGCCCAGAAGTGCCTCGGCATCGCTCAGGCGACCGTCGCGGTGTACCAGAAGATCGTCAGCCCGCCCGCCCTGGTTCCATTCCTCCGCGGCACGCTGCAAGCCTTCGAGCAGACGCAGCTTGTCCCGATCCTCCATCAGCCAGTTGCTCAGTTGCGGCCAGGTCCGCAATAGCGCCTCGTGTGCAACCTCGCTGGTTTCCCGCCCCTGGGAATCACGGTCGGTGACCAGCAGCCGCGCGTCAATGAACCGGCGCAGCAGCGCCAGGACGCGACGCGGCAAGTCGTCAACCAGGGCACGCCGGCGCGAATAGGCGCCTTCGGCGTTGATTCGCACCATCGTCGGCACAAAGGCGGCGTGCAGCGCGTCGAGTTCATCCGGCGCGGGGTTCGCCTCCACGATGATTCGCTCCGCTTCTTCGCGGACTGCGCCTTCCAGCCGGCCGAGACGTTCATACTGGTCCAGCGCCAGCTGGCCGCTGCCGCCGCTGCGTTCGTAGAGTCGCCTCAGCGTGAATGCCAGCAGGGGCAGTGCATCGCGGGTACCGGTATCACTGACCATGGCCTCGACCAGGCCATCGGCAAGCTGCAGCCCCGCCAGCCGGGCCGGCCCCCGGATGATCTCCGGGAAGCTTCGCAGCGGCATCGGGTCAATCGGCACAGCCCGGTAGTGGAAATGATGGGGATAGTCGTTGTCCTGCAGAACCGGATGGTTCTGGAAATCGCCGAGAAAGTCCGAGCGCAGCGTGGCGATCACCATCAGGCGGCGGTCGCCGAGTTCCAGCCCGGCACGCAACAGCCGCAGGAAGCGCGTGGCGGCTTCCGGAGGCGTGTAGCCGAACAGTTCTTCGGCCTGGTCGACCGTCAGCAATACCGTCGCTTCCTGACGCCTGGCCGCAACCGCCAGATCCCGGGCCACGGCAAGCAACACCTGGCCATCCGGAGGCGTTTGCATTGCCGCCTGTTGCAGTTCGGTTCGGATCGCTTTCCAGTCGCGTGGCGCCCCCTGGTCATCAAAGCTTGCGGCCAGCGCGATGGCCAGTTCGTCGAGTGGTTCGACCTGGGGCCGGAAAGGCGGCGCCGGCAGCCATTCCGCAGGCTTCTTCTTGAGCCGAGGGATGACTCCGGCCCTTGCCAGCGACGATTTGCCGCTGCCGGAGGCGCCGAGCAGGAGCACGAAACGCGCCGCGTCGCTACCCTGGCGGCGTAGCGCATCGAGGGTTTCAAGCGTCTTGAGAATGTCTTCGCCGCGCCCGAAAAAGATGGCCGCATCCTGCTCCTCGAATGCCAGCAGCCCGGGATACGGGGGCCGCCTGGGATCCCAGGCGAAAACATCCAACGGGTCGAGCCCCCGCTCCAGAAGGCCGGCCCTGAGCCGCCGATAGCCTTCCTCCGGCTCGCTTGTGAGATCGATATGCTGGATGTCGCTGAAGATCCCGCTTGCGTCGCACGGTTGCACCTTGACCGGAAAGATCGCCTTGCCGCGCTCCCGTGCCTGCACCAGCTCCGCAAAACACCATTTGGAGGCCAGCCAGCTTGGCGTCAGCAGCGCAATCACCGCCTGGCATTGGCGCAGCTTCTGATAAAGCGTCTGCTCCCATCCGGCGCCGCCCTTGATGCCTGCCTCGGGGTCGAAATCCAGGAACAGCGAAGCGTGGCCCTGCGCTTCCAGCCACGCTTTCATTTCAGCCGCCGCGTTGTTGTCGGCGCTACTGTGGCTGATGAATATTGAGGTCATGTCGCGTTCCCGATATCAGTCGTTCTTTCCGGGCGTCCATTCAGGGCGTGCGTGCCCGAAGTTGCTGTGTTCTCGCCATGGCGAATCGTCGTTGCCGACCTAGAATGAACGAACCCTTCAACCTGCCGGAGATCCCCATGCCAGACGTCACCATCGAAAGCGCCAAGACGTTCTTGCTTGGCGCGGAACTGCCCCCGGTGGACCACACGCGCGGTCCGATGTTGCTGGACGGCGAGACGCCACAGTTCGATGAGAACAAGGACCAGGCCGTCGTCGTGGGATCCGGTGTCCTGACCTTCGCCAAAGGCGTACCTGCAGCGCGCCGTACCGCGGTGACCAACTCGCTGCTGCTGGCGCAGCTGGTTGCGCGGCGCACCGCTGGCGATCCGGAAAACGTTGAAGCGTGGCACAAGGAATATGTGCGGGTGCTGGCCAACATCGGCTGGCTGATCGAGAGCACGACGGCCACCCGCTATGTCGAAGGCAGCGACAAGTTCGAAACGCACAAGGCCGTCATGTCGGTGGCGGCATTGCTGCTTGGCCCGGGTTCTCCCGGCGCGCTCGCGCTGGTCCAGACCACGCTCGACGGGCTGGCCAGCATGGACAAGAGCAAGCCGTGGATCACCATCTTCAGCCGCGAAACCACTTCCTCCAGCGTATCGAACTTCCAGGTCGCGCTGGCCGAAGAGGCCGCCGATGGACGCTTTGTCGTATCCATGATGGCGTTCACGCTGAAGGCGGACTCGGCAGTCACGCAGGTGCTCTTCTTCAAGGCGAGCAGCAATGATGCGGAGTTCACGCATTTCGACTCCAAGGCCGAGATCAATGTCGGCATCCTCGACGAGCTGGAGCCGGAGCTTGGCAAGCGCGTCGCGCAGCACAGCAAGTCGTTCATCAGCCAGCTCCCTGATCTGTAGCCATTGCAGGTTGCCGCCCTACTCCTAAAGCGTTGGAATGGTCACGATGTGGAAATGTGACATCGTGGCCAGTTCCCGGAATTCCGCAGTCGCATCAACGCCAGGGCGTAACGCTTCATCCCAGACAGTGAACGCGTGCAGCGATGGCGTGGCTGGTGCGAATGCTCGTGCGACGGCACGGGCCTCTTCAAGAATCCTTGTGTTTGCCCTGCGGTAGTCCTCGATGCTGTTGCCGGACGGTTGCAGGACGACCAGATTGCCTTCGAGCTCGGCGGCGCCCACCTGCTTCCAGAATGCCTCGGTCCAGTCGCCAGGGCGGTCCTGTACCGAGGTCTCGACAAAGCGGCTCGGCTCGAACGGCAATACAATGCGCCGGCGCAGCCTCTGCTTCGCGGCAACGTCGAGCGCAATGAGATCCGCGCCGCAGGCGGCCGAACACACCAGCGCCGCCGCTCCGACAAGCCGGAACCCGGCGGCGATGCGCGCCGCGACGCGGTCCGTATTCACCAGCGGAAAGCGCGCCGGCTGCGCGTCCGCGGCATCGATGCGACGGCCCGCCAGGGCTACCACTGCAGGGGTTGCAGGGAGCATGGCGCTCATCCAGTGACCGCCGGGGCGGTGCCCGCCCAGCGCTCCAGGCGTTGCAACAGCGATTCGGCAGCCGTCCGCTCCGCCGTGTCGGCTTGCCGGGCGTAGACCGGCAGGACGAAGTCTGCCTGGTCGCGCACGGTACGCCAGTTGTTGATAGCCGGCAGGCTCCGGTGAAGCTTGCCCAGATCGGCGAGGATGCAGGGCAGGTCATGTGCCAGGTTGCCGCGCGCCGCGCATTGGTAGATCCACATCTCGCTGAGGGCCGATCGGCTCCAGAAGTCCGGCTCGGCATTGTTCCGCTCCGGCGATGCCGTCGCCAACGCTTCCCAGTCGGCCTCGTAACTGCCCTCTTTCCCAGCCGTCCAGTGCGCGACAAGCTCCGCCGCGCAGCGATTGATGGCCGGGTAGTAAGCATTGCGAGCGCCCTGTGCCCTGGCGAGCGCCTCGGCCTCCTGGTACCACCGCACGGTTTCACCGATGGCAGTGACCTCGGCATCGCGGCGGCCAGCCACGCGCTCGACCATTGCCAGCCGCTTGCTGGCAGAACCGCACAATGCAAGCCGCTCCATGGAACGGTGCAGTGCCAGCAGTTGTGCCAACTGCTCCATGGTGGCAAGAAGAAGTTCCCTGGAAGCGTCGATTGCCGGCTGCGGCACGCCTGCGTTTGCACCGGCGGCGGCGCGCAAGCGCTGCCATGCCAGCCGCACCCGCACGTTCGCGAGTTGCTCGGCGGACTGCAGGCTCGCCTTGCCGTCGGCCGCGTTGAAGGCGGCCTGATACCAGACCGCGGCTTCCTCCAGCAGGCCTGCCTCGCGCCACGCCGTAGCAAACGCTTCGGCCACTGCGCCCATGCGTGTCCAGTTACGCTCCGGGTCGCCGAAGGTATCGAGCAAATAGCGCAAGCGCCTGGCGGACTCCTCCACATCGGGACTGCTCACGCGCAACTCCATCTGGATCATGTCGAGGGCAAGCAGCAATCCCTGCGGTGACCCGATACCGCCATAGGCCATGGCAAAGCGTTGCTTCTCTTCCTCCGGCGACTGGCCAGCCGCCCGGGTGCCGCCGCGGCAGCCTATGTCAAGCCAGCCCGGCAGGCACCAGTCCGGGTCGCCGTAGCATTGATAGGCGGCCCAGGTATTGCCAGGCACCTTGTACGCCGCCTCCCTGGCCGTGCCGACGGCGTCAAGGAAGCGCTGGCCATCCAGCAGGGCCCGATAGAAAGTAGTGGCAAATATCTCGGCCGCCGCATCGTCGACCGCCCATCCGGCGGCCACCACGCAGCGCACGCCAAGCTTGATCAGCGCTTCGGCCACGCTGGCGGCAAAATCCGGCCGATGAAAGGACGGCGTGGCGCAGCTGCCCAGCAGGTTTGCCGTATCCGTCTTCGCAAGATGGCAGCAATTGATAAACACCAGGTCCGGCACGCGCTCCATCCGGGCGAATTCTTCTGGTCCGAGGAACGTATCGTTGGACAACACGATCCCTCCCGTCCGCGCCGCGCCACTGTCGGCCGCAGTGTCGTCGCTATCAGTGGCCGCCTGGCCGTGACCCGCGATATGGACAATGCCCCAGTCGCCGTCCAGCAGTGTTGCCACGACCTGCCGGCTGTCCGGGCCCCGGTCGACGTCGTTGGCCGCGGCAAGGATCTTCACCTGGCGGTCCATGCCGAGTCGCTTCGACAACAGCGCCGACACCGCACGGGCCTCTCGCCTGGCGCCGGGCAGCAGCGGATAGCGCCTGTCGTCCGCGCAGGGATCACCGATCACAAGGATTGGGGCGCGCCGTCCGGCGTCTTCCACCTGGCGGCGGAACTCTTGCGTGCGCAGCTTGCGCAGCAGCTTGGCGCGGATCGCCCACGGCTTGTAGTCGACGTTCTCGCCTGCGCCGGCATCCCGCCCGCTGTCGAGCATCTCCCAGGGAATGCCGGCGGTCCCGGGATCCAGCTCGATCTGCATTTCCGTGGCACTGGCCAGAAACGGCCGCACCTCCACCGGAACCAGCAGCTTGAACAGCGTCCGCCCGATACTGTCATCGTTGCAGGAACTCGACGACGCCACGCTGACCAGTTCACGCAGAAGGCGGCCCTGCGCGGCAACCGCGCGCACCTCGGTGCGTGCGCGCCGGGTATCGAGCGTGTAGACGATCGAGGAGGCGCCCCGGGCGTCGACCTGCGTCGTCGCCGTGATGAGGTCAAAGTTCGCGCCACGATAGTTGGAGTCCAGTGGCCGCAGCAGTGCCCCTGGGCTGCTGCGAATGTATGGCTTGAGGACAAAACGCCCGGGGCAGGCCTGGACGATCAGCTGCAATGCCCGCCATGCCTCGGAAGCCCTGTCCAAATACAGTTCGACCAGGCTCAGGCACGCCGCAACAGGCCAGCCAGCCGCAGCAAGCTGGCGATTCGCCTCACACACGCCTTCTGCCACCGAGCGCGCGGCCTGGCCGGCCGACATCCCGGTGCCGCCGCTGCCCGCCAGCGCCGCGGCGAGCGAGAAGGAAGCAGGCCAAGGCGACGACTCGCCCGGAGGGCGTTCGGCTTCGGTCAGATGCTGGGCCCAGGCGATGACGCCGAGCCGGACCGTCTCGTCCAGTCCGCTGGCGCGCAGATGCCCCTCGTCGCCGAGGCCAACCACGACAATGCCCTTGGGCCGGGGTACATCGCGCAAGGGATTGATCCTGTCCGAGCTGGTATTGACGAAGACCTGCTGCGTCTTCAGTTCCTGTGGATAGCGACCCAGTCGCATCGAGGTCGACATGGCGTTGCCGATGAGCCAGTCCATCGCGGCCTCGGTACCCGTCAGCGCGCTGCCGCGGTAGTGGCCCACCAGCACGGGGGCGTCGAAGAACTTGAGGTTGCCGTTGACAACTTCCACGCGCAAGGCGGCCGCGCCCGCGGCGCGCTTTTGCCCGAGCGTCGTCCTCCGGGTTCCCGCGCTCTCGGGCTTTGGCTCGGCTTTGCCTGTGTCGGCGGACCGGGCAGGAACGGCACCCGTGCCGCCATCTTGTGGCTTCATGAGGGGTTCAGTTCAGCGCTGGCCGGATGACCGTGTCGGCATCACAGTGCACGGCGTAAAGCAACCCCAGCGGATTGCCATGCTGCTTGAGAAACTCCTGTCGCAGGCCGAGCACAACCTCGCCCAGGGGCTCGCCGTGCAGGAAGCGTTCGAAAAACCGGTCCGCCCACGCCCTGGCGAACAGGGCTGGTGTCTTGCATTCCGTGCCGATGACGCCGCGCGCGCCCTTATCCATGAAGTATGGGGCGAAGCCGTCGTAGAAGGTCGGCGACATTTCGGCAGATTCGCACGCGTTGATGAAGACCAGCGGCTGGCCGCTCAGCCGCACGGCACGCGGTGCGCTGAGATCGAGGTCATTCAGGCTGATCAGTTCGTCGGTCAGCGCCAGGCTCGAGGCGCCGGGTCCGCCAGCCTCTGTCAGGCCGCGCGATACCGCGTGGCAATACAGGTAAAGGATCTGGTCCGGCGTATCCCGATTGTTGAGCGCGCTGATGAAATCGGCGGGCGTAGCGCGGTCAGTCACGGCCACGCCCGGCCTGTCCTTCCAGAAGCCGCGCTGAGACTTGACGAAGTCCACCCCCATCGCGGCATCGATGCCCGCGTTGAAGTTCAGGCTGACTTGCAGGTTTGGCGCACTGGGGATTTCCGGAGCCATCACAGCCATCGGGTTCTGCAAGGGAATCTGCTCGATGATGTGGCGCATGCCGAGGAAGTTGTTCCAGTCCAGTGGCTCGGCCCCGCTGACATCGCCCATGTACAGCAGCGGCCAAGGCATCGGCAACGTCTCGGCGACGACCTGTATCTTGAGGCGGATGTCGGGATTGGTACTCAACCGCCGCAGCGCCCTGCCGACCGCCCTGGTATCTTCTCCGGCGCCGGCGCCCTCGAAGAGCCGAAGCATCAGTAGCGCGCCAGCCCGGGCCATGATCTGCAGGGCCTTCTGCTGGGCCTCAGGGGGGATGTCGATGTCGCGCTGGAACACGTAGCGGCCGGTGGGATCCTCGTGCATGACGACCTTCATCAGATCCGCGCGGGCGCCGTTGATGTAGCTGTCGATGAGGCCTGCATTGACGGGCAGCCGCACTCGCGTGGCCACCGGGCCGCATACCACACATTCATAGCCACCGGCGGCGCCCGGGTAGATCTGCATGCTCAGGTCGCGTGGCTGCAGCACGGCGACCCCGCTCATTGCCCGTCCGCGCGTTGTGACTTGCGCGGGCGCACCCGGCACGCCAACCTGGATCGTCAGGTCCATCTGCTGAATGAACTGGCCGTCCTTCAGGATGGTTGCCTTGAGCTTGCACGCCCCGCTTTTCAGTGGCGACACGTCGAAACGCGCCTTGGTGAGTCCCTTGCCCGTGCGGGGGATGCGCATCAGGCTGGTGTGTCCGGACGTTTCGAAGTCATCGGTGTCCAGCTGAACCGTCAGCACGACAGCCTTGTCGTCCGGCGCGAAGAGGTCACTTGTCGGCAGGGGCGCCTCTGCGGTAGCCAGTGCCTCCCCACGTTGCGCGACATCCAGGTCGAAAGCCAAGGTGTACCACTCGCCTTGCACCACCGGTGCGTCCGGATCCAGTCCCTCGAAATCGGCGTGAATCCAGCGTGGCGACCCGGGCTCTCCGCCTGGGGAGGGTGTTTGCCGCGGCTCCTGGGGCGGCGGGGCGGGCGGCATCTCATCGATGCCCAGAAGTCCGCCACCGTTGCAGGGCGGAACAGACGGCGAAACCGAAGGTGCCGGCGTGGCGCCACGGGAAGTGCCCGTGCCGGTTCCCGTACCACCACGGACCACCGTCCCTGTCCCTGTCCCTGTCCCTCTCCCTGTCCCCCTCCACGCGCCGGCGCCGAATCCTGTCGGCGGTTCAGGATCGGCCGCTATTCCCCAGTCTGGTGACAGCATGGAAGGTCGGGCTGATCCCTGGATCGCAGCGGCCCAGAAGGCGTGCGCGACAGCAGGATGGACAATGTCGTTGTGCGCGCCGGCAGCGCCGCCGCCGTTGCAGATGACGTTGCTTGCCTCAAGGTTGAAGATGCTGCCTTCACTGAAGTCATAGGGCAGATCGCTGGCCGCCATCGGCATGTCAACCATGCCGGTACTGCCCTGGATGCCGAATGCCCCGATGCCGCCATACTTGGGCAAATCTTCGCCAAGCAGGAATTGTCCCTTGGCGCCGGCACCCAGCGGATAAAACCTGGCGACTGCCGTGTCGTGCCTTGAACGTGTGGTCAGGATCGGCCCTCTCACCATGCCATTGGCAACGATACGCCGGAAGTAGCCGGGCGAACCGGGCGCATAAGGGACATCGTCGGCATAGGACCATAACGACAGCGCGCCCTGGACAAGGAACAGCGATTCGATCGGCCGCCGCAATGCCGGACCGCCCGCTTCGCCTGCCACCATGCCAGACACGACGATACAACCGAAACTGTGGCCCATCAGGTGGATACGAACCTTGGGCCCGTTTGCCTGCATGCCGATCAGGAGCTGATGCGCGCCCGTTTCGCCGAAGCGGCGCGCCCGGTCCTTCATCTTCCAGAAAGACAGCTGGCGTACCGGCGCCAGGATGGCGTCCTTTACCTTGCTGCCAAAGCCCAGGACTTGCGTATCCCTTGCTGCGCCACCCTCGCCTGCTGCCGCCTCGGAAACGATCGCCTGCGGATCAAAGCCGTCCTGGTCCGCACCCGGTCGCCCGGTTGTGCTGCCGGTACGCAATCCCGAGAGCTGGAACAATGCCGCGAAATCGTCCTCGATGGCTGGTGTCAGTTCGGCACTGCTTGCCGTGTCCGCATAGGCAAAAATGTGCGCAATGGTGCCGCGCGCCTCCTCGCCCAGTTGCGCGACAACCGCGTTGATGTCAGCGTCATGGCCAGCGGCCAGGACGGCCGCCCTTTCAGCCGGCACCTCCTCCATCCCCCACGGCAGGCTCGGCCAGTGCATGCCGATCACCAACGGATTGAAGCCCGCGTGGTTGCTTTGCATCAGCGCCAGGTCGGCTTCGCAGGCGGCCATGGCACGGATCCAGTTGTCATACTGGAAGATGGCGGCCGGCACGTCGCCCTGCCAGCCGTGACTGCAGACAAAGACGTCGGTAACCGCCGCGCCGGGGTCGGCGAGGCGCTGGCAGATGGCGGCGCTGAGCAGCGAGCCGTCAGGCTCCGTTCGTTCGCGTCCTTCCTCGTCAAACAGCACGAGGAAGTATTCGACATCGGTTCCGGCAATCTGTCGAATCGGCATGGCAGTCTCCCCTCTCTTCTGCCGGGTGGCACAGCGTCCCGGCGCGCGCGCTGTCTCAACGCGTCTCGCAGGCGCGCGCCTGCGGCGGTGGTTCAGGCCGCTGCCAGGCCCTGCTCGAATAACAGGGCCTCCAGGTCACGCCGCCGCAACAGGCCCGCCATTTCCGGCTTGCCTGCCCAAAGGCGCTTCATCGCCCGGATCTGCGCCGGGATGTCGGCGAGGCGCCCTGCCTGAATCGCATCGCGGATGGCGCGCATCTCCTGGTAGCGATCACCGGCTGCATTGAAGGAGGCCCCACGGTTGTAGGCAAGCGAAACCAGCGCGCCCAGGCAATCGGGCGTCAGGCTCTCCGCGGCGGGTGGCAGCGCCGCGAGCGTGCGGCCGATAAAGCGCGGCATCACGGTCTTCTTGAACACCGCGTCCGCAGCGGTAAATGGCACGTCGACCGACTTTACCTGCGGCAGGATCTGCTTGGCAGTCTCGCCCGTCTTGCCGCAAGCGGGCTTTAGCGTACCGACAGCAGGACCGCCGATGGCCTCGTCCCAGTCAGTCGCGAGAACCTCCGCCGTGACGTAGCCGATGTCGTATCCGATACCAATCGTGACGCCCGATTTGCCGTGGGGCCAGACCGGATGGCGATACAAACGGTTGTAGGCGGCTTCGCTGCTCACCTCGAACGCAACAATCATGTCCATCGCACGTGTGGAAACCGTCGCCGTTCCCAGCAGCATGGTGCTTTCCGGGGGCGGATTCTCATGTTCGAAGAGCTTGCGTTCCTCATCTGGCGAAGTGTCCGAGGCATCCAGAAGCCCTGGCGTGCTGATCGTCTCGGCGAGCAGTTCATCGAAGGAAGACATGTGCGATCCCCTTGTGGGCTGTCCATCCAGCTTCGCTGGCGCCGGGGCGGTCAACGTAGCCGTGCGGACGGGCAGCCGGTGCTGGGGAATGACATCAGGCCGCGACCGGACAGTCGTGAGCAGGCCATTGGCGGCCTGCTGCGTGGCGCCATGCCCACCGATCCCCCAAGACAGTGGACACGACCAGAGATTCGTTCTCCAGGCACCTCATAAGAGACTTCACGGCCTGCCAGGATCCATCCAGGACATGGCCGGAATCCCGGCTTGCGTTGCCTTATCAAGAAGTCTCTGCCGATGCAGGGAAAATCGTGAAACCCGCTGATTGGCCACCGGGAGGTAGGCTTGATGAGGATGCGTCTATAAACCCACCGGGTTCTTATCCCTTCACATATTGGCCATGCAAATTTTCTACGATTGGCTTCTGCCACAAGACGGCAGTCGCAGCGATGGAATCGCGAGGAAGCGCTCTCGTATGCGCTGGATACAGGCTGATTGGATGTAATTTAGTTGATTGCCAGATCGGCCACAAGTAGATAGCGACGCAGGGCTGCGCCGCTAATGAAACTGCAGATCTATTTGCTTTATTGGGATAAAGGAAACGAAAATATGCGAATGAAGAATGCTTCTCTTGATTTCATTTATGTAACACTGTGAAATTAATTTAAATCTCCCTTTTCTATATTTTTCATCGCGTGTCGGTAGCGAAAGGGAATGCTATGCGGCCTGGCCTACGCAACTACTACTCGATGCCCGGCTGATAGCCGGTGACACCCACGAGTCGATAGCCCGCGCTCTTCATTGCATTGAATGCCGCCTGATATTGCCCCGACGGTACGCCGTGTTGCACGGTCCATGTAGATCCTTCCCCCTTCTCCCAGATCGCGGCGTAGTGCGTCGCATTTCCGGCACTCCATGCGCTGATTCGTACGGGACGATAGCCTTGCCGGGACAGCCGGTCATATTCCTGCTTGTAAACCTTTGCCGACATCCCGTGATGCGTTTCCCAGGCTGCGCCAGTTTTCTTCTCCCAGATGGCGGCGTAGCGGTCCTGCCCCTCACGCACGTACCCACTGACATCGACAAGCCGATAGCCATCTGTGGTGAAGCGCTCGAACTGCCGTTGATACTGGCCTGGCGTCATGTCGTGCCGCGCCACCCATGCGATGCTCCCGCCTTTTTCCCAGATGGCGGCAAAGCGAACCTGGTCGCCGACGGCGTACCCAACCACATGGACCGGGCGATATCCTTGATCGACCAGGCGGTTGAACTCTTGCTGATACTGGTCAGCAGTCAGGCCATGACGCGTCTTCTGGTCAGGACCCGCGGTCTTTTGCCAGATTGCGGCGTAGCGCGCTTGTCCGCCGACCGCATAGCCGCTGAGATCCACGAGCCGGTATCCCTGGCCGGCAAGCGTGTCCTCCGCGTGTTGCAGCTCTTCAGCGGTCAGCGCGTGCCGGGCCTGCCAGGCCGGTCCCTGCCTCATTTCCCAGATGGTGGCGAAGCGCGGCTCACCCGGATTCTGGGGGACAGGCGGATCCATTGAGACAGGGGGGGCCGCCGGCGCGGTAGCAGTATCCGGCCCGGCAGGATTGGGAACAGACTTGCTGACGCGCTCGCCGTTCCCTGGCTCAGGAGCCGATGCCTTGTTGGCGGAGCGGTCGTACCAGACATAGGCGCCAGCCGCGCAAACCAAAACTGCCGCGACGCCTGCCAGGGCCATGCGCGTACCGGGCGCCGGCGCGGCCCTGCGCCCGGTTTCGCGCTCCTGGCTTGTCGGCACGTGCTTCGACTGGACGTAGGGGCGCAGGGCATTGATGAGCAGGCGAACGTCAGATTCCCAACGCGCGTGCGAGAGCTCGACGCCGTTGCGAAATGCCAACTCCTGGATGTCGTCGGGCAGATCCTCTGCACGGGGCATCCTGGCGCCATGCACCAGAACGGGTATGACCGGAATGTCGCGCCGAAGCGCCGATGCCGTTTCAAGGCGAACGAAATCCGCCGAATCATCAAGTCTTCGCGCACCCGACGCGTCGCAAATCGTAAGCCAGCTCTTGCCGATAATGGTAAGCAGGACTGCGCAAGAGGCGACATGTTCGTCAATCACGCGGCGAAAGTCCCGGCCCGGCTCGATATCAGCGACGTCCATGAACACCGCGTCGTTGCCAAAATGCTCGGTGAGGTCGTCAAACAGGCGTCCAGCCTGCCCCTCGGCATCATCACGGCGGTAGCTGATGAAAATCCCGCGCATGCCCGTCTCCCGGAGGGAAATTGCGAGTCGAGGCGGCAGTGGCACAGGCCTCGATCCGACATGGCGCTTCCCGACGGTGCCTGACCCGGGATCGGCATGTCACAAGACCAACTAATACCAGGATGTGGTTCCACGCAAGCAAGCCAGGACGCTCGGGGCCTGGCCCCGCTTCGTACCTCCCTGCTACTGCGGATGGGGCACTGTATCGCGGGCTGTAAAACGTCGGTCAAGCCGTGACCCTGAGGGGCTGCGGAGTGCACTTTCCGTATCGAAGTGTTTCAGCCAGTTAACCGAATGTCGAATTTTTCCGTTATGGCGTATCTCCTTCCGCCGCGTCACGTTTGAGCAGCATCCCTCTTGGCGCCGTGCACCCCGTGCATATACTGAACAGCGTCGTCGAACGTTCGTCGCAGCGCCAGCATGATGACGGTCGCGAGCGCTGATGCCAGCGCGCAGCATGCTCAGGCATACACATACGGGTGACCCGACCGGAACTCCGGTCGCCAGCAGTGAATCATCAATGGAGAAGATGATGGAAACAGGCGATCATCCGAAGCCGTTTTATAAATCCCTCTACGTGCAGGTCATCACCGCCATTGTCCTCGGTGTCATCCTTGGCCATTTCTACCCGCAGGCCGGCGAGGCGATGAAACCGTTGGGAGATGGCTTCATCAAGCTGATCAAGATGATCATTGCGCCGATCATCTTCTGCACGGTCGTGGTGGGCATCGCCGGCATGGAAGACATGAAAAAAGTCGGCAAGACCGGCGGGCTGGCACTGCTGTACTTTGAGGTCGTGAGCAGCATTGCGCTGTTGGTTGGCCTGTTGATCATCAACATCGTCAAGCCCGGCGCGGGCATGAACGTCGATGTATCCACCCTCGATACGAAAGGCATCGCCGCCTATACCGAGCCCGGCAAGATGCAAGGCACGGTCGACTTCCTGCTGCACGTGATCCCGAACACGGTGGTGGATGCCTTTGCCAAGGGCGAGATCCTCCAGGTGCTGCTGTTTGCAGTCATGTTCGGCTTCGCGCTACACAGGTTTGGCGGCCGCGGCACGCTGGTGTTCGACTTCATCGAGAAGTTTTCCCACGTGCTGTTCACCATCGTCGGGTACATCATGAAGGTCGCGCCGATCGGCGCCTTCGGCGCCATGGCCTTCACGATCGGCAAGTACGGCGTGAGCTCGCTGCTGCAGCTTGGCCAGCTGATGGCGACCTTCTACGCCACTTGCCTGCTTTTCATCTTCGTCGTGCTGGGCACGATCGCGCGGCTGCATGGCTTCTCGATCTGGAAGTTCATCAAGTACATCAAGGAGGAACTGCTGATCGTACTGGGCACGTCGTCATCCGAATCGGTGTTGCCACGGATGATGGCCAAGCTGGAAAACCTGGGTGCCAGAAAGTCCGTCGTCGGACTGGTGATCCCGACCGGCTACTCCTTCAACCTGGATGGCACATCCATCTACCTGACCATGGCGGCGGTGTTTATCGCCCAGGCAACCAACACCGACATGAGCCTGACGCAGCAACTCACCCTGCTCGCCGTGCTGCTGCTGACCTCAAAGGGCGCTGCCGGCGTAACCGGGAGTGGCTTCATTGTGCTTGCGGCTACGCTTTCGGCGGTGGGGCATGTTCCGGTGGCAGGGCTCGCCCTGATCCTCGGCATTGACCGCTTTATGTCAGAGGCGCGCGCCCTGACCAACCTGATTGGCAACGGCGTGGCCACGGTGGTGGTGGCGAAATGGACCGGCGACCTCGACGTCGAGCGGATGCGCCGCCGGCTTGATGACGAGTCCGACGTTGAGGCGGATGAACCGGAAGTTGTGCTCGACCAGGTCGCGACCCATATGCCCGTCGCCGACCCCACGGCGACCCGGTAGGCGGAAGGCGTGTCGTCGCCCTGACGCCGTGGAATGTGCCCGGCGGCCCCATCCTGGCCGCCAGGCTTACCTCTGGCCAGACCTTACCGCGTGCCGGCGCTGCAGCAATAGGCCAGCAGGAACGTATGGGTTCCCGGGCTGTTCGTCACGATCGCCCGCATGTCCGTATTCAGCTTCGCCATCGCGGCGGTCACATAGTCGGGCGCAGGCAGCTTGCCATTGTTGAAATCGTGCACGGCGACTGCGACCGGCTTGTTGTCCCTGGTCTTCGGGGAAGCGAGGCTTCGGTCTTCCTGCGCGAACCGCTGGTCGCGCGTGGCAACGGCGCCGACCTGCCCGCCGCAGTATCCGTGGGTTCCCGACATGATGTGGATCGTGTTGCCATCGCCGCTCAGTCCGGCGGCGATGGTGTTCAGTGCGCCTGCAACATCCCTCACTGTGCAGGGATCATGGAAGCCCCAGATCTGTACGGCGTTGGGGGTTTTCTGGGTGATATTAACCAGGGTGGCCATGGCTTGATCTCCTTGAGAGCTTTGACAACGGCAAAGGACCAGGGCCCGATGTCGCGCGCAGGCGCGTCCGTGAGCGAGAACGTTCGCGCAGCAGCGTGTTCGACATCCGGCGCTGGCGGGGGCGCTACAGTTCGCGGGCGTGGGTCTGGCCGGGCCAGACCCCGGTCATCTCGATCACACGACGGCCCGTCAGCCATTGCCCAAGCGGGTTGGGCCAACTGAAGCCGTAGTGATCACTGTTGATCATTCCCTGGAACTTCACGTCCACCTTGATGTTGGTGGCGCTGAGCGGAATGTTGCCAACCGTTTTTGAAATGCCGCCGGTCAGGGAAAACTCGTCCTTCTGCGGACCTTTCGGGGTGTCGTAGCTCATCTGGATGTGCGTGATGTAGGTGCATCCCGGCTTGTTGTCGAAGAAGATCTCGAACGCGCCAAGCCGGGTGATCCAGTTCGGAATCAACAGCGTCCCGTCAAACGAGGCAAAGGTATAGGCGATCGGAATGGGAGCCGTTGCGAGTTGCTCCGCCTGGTACGGCCAGAGATGCTGATCCACGCTCTTGTTCTGGCTGGTGGAAACAAACGAGCCTTTGCCGTTGGCGCCGCCGAGCATGTCATGGACGGCACTGGCCGACCCGGCAATGGAAAAGGACGAGCTGTTGTCCTGCGAACCTACATTCAGCCCGCTATGCGCATAGACCGCGCTGGTCACCACCCCGAACCCTTGCGCCATCTGTCCGTTCGAACCCATGCTGACGGACTGCGCCTGGTCGGAAAGCCACTTGAGCGTATCGGGCTTGCTGAGCAATGTCAGGTCGCTGATGAAAGTTTCCGACGCGATGCTGAACTCGGATGCCACCGACCCCACCGATGCGAAATCCCACTTCACCTCCACGCCCGCCGTGACCTTGGTGCCGGTATCCGGGTCGGTCCCGGAACCGTCCAGGTTCACGTTGGATTCGGTGCGCTGGACATTGCTGGACGACAGCTTCCATTGATTGGGGATGCCGCGCGTGCTCAGCGCAAGCCCGGGCGTCTCTTCCCGGACCAGCGTGAAGTCGCCGCTGTCCGGAGAGACGAAGCCGACGGCGCCTGGCTTGATGTTCGGGGCCAGCGTCCAGTTGCCCCAGTAGGCCGGACGGCCGTTTCGTATCAGGTCAGTGAAGGAACGATTCCAGTTCATGGTTCTACTCCCTTGCAAGCGATTGGGATCGGAAGGACTGTGCGGAATTGGTGCCTGCCGCACAGTCAGTGTTGGCGTTGCAGGGGGGGCAAACAATTACTCCGAATGCGTATTCCTGACGCCTGCGCTTGCCAGCGATGAGGAAAGGACGTCCGTGCCTAGCACTCCGAGCGGTGTCTTTCAGCGCTTTGCAGCTGCCTGGCAACCAGCATGAGATCCGCCAGTGCCTTGAGCCCCGTCTTGGCGCGGATATTCTCGATATGCTTGCTGACGGTCCGTGGACTGATGCGAAGATCCCTGGCTATTTCCTTGGCTGTCAGGCCAAGTTCCAGCTTTCGCAGGATCTCTTTTTCACGATCGCTCAGGATTTCGTGCCCTGAATTCTCTAATGGATGATGGTTGTCAACGACATTGCCACGGTGTATCGCGAAGGAAACGAGCCTGGACGTGGTGTGGATATCCAATTTCCTGGATATGTTGTTTCTGTGCTTCCTCACGGTGAACAAGGTAACGCCGAGATTTGTCGCAATTTCATTGGTGCTCATGCCTTTGGCGATCAATGAAAGAACTTCCGACTCTCGTGCGGTCAGCTTTGGCGGGGACAACGCACCCTGCTGCCGTCGAGGATGGCCCTATGGGCGTGAAGCGGAACGCTGGTGGAGGTTCGTGAACAGCCATTCCGTCTGCCGCAGGCGGGCCCTGCGGCATCGCCAGGAAGGGCGGCGGTCACGGAAGGCATATGCCGCCTCCTGATCTAGAGACGAGCCTGGCCACCCCCGTGGCGAAGTCGGATGACTTGAAAGATGTTGATTGCTTTATACCGGCGCTGAAGATTGCCGATGGCGTTCCCGTCCAATATTTATTATCGTGGTTCTGCTTTATCTGACATTGACCACATTGATTTATTGCATTGCTACTATCTTAGCAGCGTGGCATGCCGTGATAATTTTCATTGTTTAAAGCCAGATGTTAGGGGGGCTAATATCTTGCCGCGTCGAAGGTAGAGGCGGCGCGGCAGGATTGCGCTGCGCGTGCCTCATCGCGGGTCTGCCCCGAGGGAGAAGCACGCCCAGCGGTGAGCCTGCGTGCCGTTGCGGATTTCAAGGAGATCAAAGGGATCCCGGCGGGGCCGGGGCCCGAAAAACGTGCAGATCAGAATTAAACGGCGCGCAGTTGCACTTTGACTGCCATCTCCTACGCTGCATCCATTGCGGACAGGTTATCGGTCACTGGCCGGAGAATCGGGCTGGCCTGCGCTCGATGAAATGCGCAACCCCCTCGGTGAAGTCCTCGCTCTGGATGCTTTCGAACATCTCGGCATTGGCGACCCGCGTGGCTTCGGCCAATGACTGGAACGGTTGCTCCCACAGTTGCCGCTTCATCACGCGGATGGACCGGGGTGAAACGTTCTCGGCCAGGTCGTCGGCATAGTCAAGCGTCGTCTTCATGAGCGCGTCCGCATCGACCACACGGTCGACCAGGCCCATCCGCAGCGCCTCGTCAGCCAGGACCTTGCGCGCCGAGTACAGCAGGTCGGCCGCATGGCCGGGGCCGACCACGCGCGGCAGCAGCCAGGAAATGCCGTGCTCGGCAATCAGGCCCCGACGCGCGAACGCGGTGCTGAACGCGGCATTGGCGCTGGCGAAGCGCATGTCGCTGTACAGCGCGAAGACGAGGCCCAACCCCGCTGCGGCGCCATTGATCGCCGCGATCACGGGCTTGCGCATGGCCGGGAAGTAGCCATAGCGGGTCTGGTAGTCGGCGCGCCGGTTCATGTCGAACGGGCGCATCCACTGGGCGGCGCGGATATCGCCCGGCGGCAGCACTTCGAGTTCGTTGATGTCCATGCCGGCGCAGAAGCCCTTGCCCGCGCCGGTCAGCACCACCACGCGGACGTTGTCGTCGCGATCGACTGCCTCCATGGCGTCGCGCAATTCGGCCTCCATGACCTTGGTCAGCGCGTTGAGCTTGTCTGGCCGGTTCAAGGTGACCACGGCGATCCGCTCGCTTTTTCCTGCGCGAGCAACGGTAACCTGACTGTACATAGTGCGATGCCTTTCGATGTCGTGATTTTCGGTGTCGTGTTTTCGGAGTCGTGTTTTCGGAGTCGTGATTAGGGAAGCTGAACGGATCTCGGCTCCAGGAACTCTTCCAGGCCATGGACGCCGCCTTCGCGCCCGACGCCGGACAGGCCGAAGCCGCCGAACGGTGCCGCGGGGTTGAAGCGGGCGCCATTGACGTCCACCTGCCCTGCCCGCAGCGCGTTGGCGACCGCTTCGCCGGCGCTGTCATCGGCAGCCCAGACCGTGGCAGCCAGTCCGTAGCGCGTGCCATTGGCCAGGGCTATCGCCTCGTCGACACTGTCGTAGCACAGCACCGCCAGCACCGGCCCGAAGACCTCCTCCTGCGCCAGCCGGCTGTCCGGTGCGACATTGCCGTAGATGGTCGGCGCGACAAAATAGCCGGTCGCTGGCACGGGTGCATCGGCACCGCCGGCGATCCGGTCAAAGCCTGCCTGCTCCGCCGCAGCGATATGCGCCTGCACGCGCTGGCGCTGCAGCGCCGACAACAAGGGGCCGACCCGGGTTTCGCCATCGGCGGGATCGCCGAGCTTCATCGCTGCCGCCGCCTCCGCCAGCAGTTGCCGGCAGCGCGGGTAGTCCTCGCGTGCAACGATCAGCCGGGTGGTCGCGCTGCAGGTCTGCCCCGAATTGAGGAAACAGGAACTGATCGTCGCCTTGACCGCCCTGGCCAGATCTGCGCCGGGCAACACCACGGCCGCCGACTTGCCGCCCAGTTCCATCGACACACGCTTCATGTCGCCGGCGGCCTGCGCGGCGACCTTGCGGCCGACCGCCGTGGAACCAGTGAACGAGACCATCTGGACGCCGGGATGCAAGACCAGCGCCTCGCCGACCGCCGCACCGCCCAGCACAAGATTGAGGACGCCCGGCGGCAGCTTCGCCTGTTCGCACGCGGCCATCAGCCGTTCCGTGACGGCAGGGGCCAGCTCTGACGGCTTCAGCACCACCGTGCAGCCGGCCAGCAGCGCGGGCGCCAGCTTGGCCGTGATCTGGTGCAACGGGTAGTTCCACGGCGTAATGGCGGCCACCACACCGACTGGTGCCAGCGTCACGCGGGAATTGCCGATCGTGCGGACGAAATCGAACGTGTCGGCCAGCGCCGCCGCGGCGCGCCAGGCCGCGATCGGCGCATCGACCTGGATGCGGCGCGACAGCTTCAGTGGCATGCCGACTTCGCGCGAGATCTCATGGGCGAGCTCCGCCGCGCAGCCTTCCAGCGCGTCGGCCAGCCCATTCAGATACGGCGCCCGCCCGGCTGCGCCCAGCGCGTGCCAGCCAGGCTGGGCCCGCGCTGCCGCCGCCACGGCTTCGGCCACATCGTCCGCGGTGCCCAGGCGGACCTCGGCCAATGGGGCTTCGGTCGCTGAATCGTAGACGCGGATCGATTCGCTGCCTCGCATCGGGCGACGTGCGCCGTCGATATAGTGTTGGGTCAACTGCTTCACTGCGACTCCTTCGTCTTGCGGTGTTCGAGAAACGCAGCCATCACGCGCTGCGGTTCGCCATCGGCATAGCATTCGAGTTGTGCCCGGATGCCGGCGACACAGGCCTCGTCGAAGCCCGGCTGCGTCATGGCGCGAAAGCGCTGCCTGGACAGGCGCACGGCAGTCGGCGGCAGCGCCGCGAGCAACCTGGCCTGCGCGAGCGCCTGTGTCATCAGTTCGGCCTTGCCGCACAGTGCCGTCACCAGGCCGATGTCGAAGGCGCGCTGGCCACTGACCAGTTCGCCGGACAGCGACATCTGCACGTTATGCGTGTGCCCCACGTGCAGCGTCATCAGATAGGACCCGACTATGCTCGCCAGGCCGGCCTTGACCTCCGGCTGTCCCCAGCGGCTGTCTGCCGTAGTCAGGCGCCAGTCCGCGCACAGCGCCAGCTGGAAACCCGCGCCTGCCGCTACGCCCCGCACGGCGGCCACGCAGGGCTTGTCCAGGTCGCGGACGGCCTGGTACATCGCCCGCTGCCGGTTCAGCCAGGGCACGAGCTGCTGCCATGTCACGGCGGCCGCCTCATCGAGGTCTTGCCCGGCGCAGAAGGCCCGCTCGCCGGCGCCGGTCAGCACGATGGCGCGCACCGACGGTTCGGCGTTGAGCCGGCCCAGCGCTTCGATCAGCTCGCCGCGCAGGACGTCGTTGACGGCGTTCATGCGGGCCGGACGGTTCAGCGTGACGATGGCGATCTCGCCATCCTGTTCGACACGTATGGCTTCCATGTTTCAATTCCCTTTGAGTTCCACCACGGCATCGACTGCCATGACACCTTCGCCGGCAGCCATCACCATCAGTGGATTGATGTCGACCGATGCCAGCACGGTGCGGTGACGCAATGCCCAGTCGCCGAGCGCGACCGCCGACGACGCCAGCGCCTCCAGGTCGAGCGCCGGGATGTCGCGATAGCCATCGAACAGCGGCGCCAGGCGCAGCCGTGCGCAGGCCACCTTGACATCTTCGGCCGTGAACGGCGCCAGCAGGGTAACGACGTCCTTGCGCAGTTCGAGCAGCGTGCCGCCCTCCCCGATCATCACCATCGGCCCGAACACGGGATCGACCGAGACGCCCAGCGCAAACTCATGGCGGCCCTTGACCATCGCCGCCACCACCACCCGTGGCGCTGCCACGCCCAGCCGCTGCAGCGTGTCGAGGCAGTCCTGCGTCGCGCGGGCCACGCTCGCCGCATCGGTCAGCCGGAGATGCACCAGGCCATGCTCGCTTTTGTGCGGGATCTCGGCCGCACAGCCCTTGACCACCACCGGCACCCCGCCGAGCGCGTCAAACGCTCTCACCGCCGCATCCATGCTGTCGCACAACCGGTGGGGCACGGCCGGTACGCCGGCTTCGGCGAGCAGGGCCAGGCTATGGGCTTCGTCCTGCAGGCCGCCGCCGTCGAGCTGCTGTGCCTCAGGCCAGGCCGCTGCCGTTGCCATTGCCGTTGCCGCATCGGCCAGCCGGTGATGCGCGGCGTATTGCGCCAGCGCTGCAATGGCATCTGCTTCGGTGACAAAGGCCGGCACGCCGTGTCGCACGAAGACCTCGCGCACCGATTGTTGCGGCGCGCTCGCCACCAGCGGCTTGGCATGCCCCGCGCTGAAGGCGGCGGCATCGCGCGCCAGCGCCTCGACGTCGTAGCCGGGACCGGCCACCGGAATGCCGACCATCACCATATCGGCCTGCGTATCGGCGCCCAGCGCCTGGAGCACGCGCGGAAACATGTCGCCCTTGCCCAGCAGCGCCGCGGTCATGTCGAGCGGATTGCTGGCCGTGCCGAACGCGGGCAGGATCGCGCCCAGTTCGCGCAGCGTTGCAGGCTGCAACCCGGTCAGCGGGAGGTCGTGCCGTTCGGCCAGGTCGGCCGCCATGACGCCCACCGCGCCGCTATGGCTCATCACCACCGTGCGGCCCTGCCCCGGCGGTCGCTGCTGCAAATACAGCGGCACGGCGCGAACCAGCTCGCCGATATCGCGCGCACGCCAGATGCCGTGACGGGCCAGGAAAGCATCGATCGCCGCGTCGTTGCCGACCAATGCACCGGTATGCGAGGCCGCCGCCATTGCGCCGCGCTGGCTGTTGCCAGCCTTGATCGCCACGATGCTGGCGCCACGCGCCCGGGCTACTGCCGCCGCGCGGGCAAGCTGTGCCGGATCGGAGACCGATTCGAGGTAGACCAGGATCAGCCGCACCTCGGGGTCCGCCGCCACGGCCGCGGTCATCGCGCAGGCGTCGAGGTCGGCGTCGTTGCCCGTCGCTACCAGGTAGCGCACGCCGTAGCCGGCCTGGCGCAGCAACGCATAGGGCATGACGCTCGCCGCGCCGCTCTGGCTGATGATCGCGATCGGGCCGTCCTGGGGCGCCACCTCCATGAACATGGTCGAAAAATTGAGCACCGCGCCGCTGGCAAAGTTGGCCGTGCCTTGCGCGTTCGGCCCCACCAGCCGCATGCCGCTGTCATTGGCCACCGCCACCAGTTCCTGCTGCCGCAGGCGTCCCGCCTCGCCCGTCTCGGCGAAACCCGACGCCATGATGACGGCAGCCTTGACCCCGGCGGCGCCGCACTGGCGCACCTGCTCGAGCGTGGCATCGCCGGACACGGCAATCACCACGGCGTCTGGCGCCTTGCCGATCGCACCGAGATCGGGGTACGCACGATAGCCCTGGATGACCTCGCGCGCCGGGTTGACCGGAAACACCTCGCCCGTGTAGCCGAAGGTGCGCAGGTAGTGGATCGGGCGTCCGCCCACCTTGTTGGGGTTGTCCGAGGCGCCGATCACGGCCACCGAGGCTGGCGAGAACAGGGCGTCGAAGGTTGCGGCGGTCTTAGTCAAGGCTCGCTCCCGATGCCTTGACCACCGGCGACCACTTGCCCGCGTCATGCTGGATCAGCCTGGTGAAGTCGGCCGGCGTGCCCGGCAGCGGCCGGGCACCCAGCGCGGCAAGCTGTTTCTGCACGTCTGCCTGCGCAAGCACGGCCTGCAGTTCGCTGTTCAGGCGGCGGATCACGTCTGGCGTGGTCCCCTTCGGTGCAGACAGGCCGAACCAGATCGTCACGTCGAAGCCCGGCAGGCCAGCCTCGGCAATCGTCGGCACCTTGGGCAGCGCTTCCGAACGCGTCGCCCCGGTCACGCCGAGCGCCTTGACCTTGCCTGTGCTGATGTACTGCACCTGGCTCGATACCGTGTCGAACATCATCGAGATGCGTCCGCCAAGCAGGTCGGTGAACGCCGCCGCCGAGCCCTTGTACGGCACATGAACGATGTCGATGCCCGCCATCGACTTGAACAGTTCGCCGGACAGGTGGTTAGAGCTGCCGTTACCGGCCGAGCCGAAGGTCAGCGTGCCCGGCTTCTGTCTTGCCAGCGCCAGCAGTTCCCTGACGTTGCTGACCGGCAGGTTGCTCGGAACCACCAGCACGTTGACCGTGGCGGCCACCGAGCCCACGGCATCGAACGACTTGACCGGGTCCACCTTGAGCGAGCGGTAGAGCCACGGGTTGATGGCCATGGTGCCGGTGGTGGCAAAGAACAGCGTGTAGCCATCGGGTGCCGCCTGCGCGGCGGCCTCGGTGGCGATGGTGCCGCCGGCGCCGCCGCGGTTGTCGATCACCACGGCCTGGCCGAGTTTCTGCGACAGGTGCTGGCCGATCAGCCGCGCCATCGCATCAGTGGGCCCGCCGGCCGGAAACGGCACGACCAGGCGGATTGGTTTGGCGGGATAGCCGGTAGCGGCGGCAGCGGCGGCGCTGAAGGCGGCCGGGGCGGCAGCGACCAGCAAGGCGCAAAGCGGTCGCCGGAATGCGCGAAGCACGGCGGAAAAGCGCGGCATGTTGTCTCCAGATGTTCATAAGCCCTCTCTCTGCCAGGAGGGATGAACTTAGTGTATGGAGTACCGAGCTAACGCAAAAGAGTAGAATCGTCGATATCTGATATCTAGTTTTTGGATGGGATGAGGCCGTGAACCTGAAACAGCTTGAAACCGTGGCGCTGGTGGCCGAAGTGGGGTCCCTGTCACGTGCAGCCCGTTCGCTGGGAATCGCCCAGTCGCTGGTGAGCCGCGCCATTGCCCAGGTCGAAGCCGAATGGGGCGACCGGCTGTTCGAACGGACCGGCCGGGGTGTGGTGCTGTCGGAGTTTGGCCAGCGGATCTTCCCCCATGTCCAGTTGCTGCTGGCCCAGTCGGTACGGCTGCGCGACGAGGTCAAGGACGCGGCGGGCGTGCCGGTCGGTCAGGTGAGGATCGGCGTGCTGCCGTCAATGGCGCCACGCCTGATTCCGTCGCTGTTCGAGGACCTGCGCACCAAGGCGCCGGGCGTCCGGCTGCGCGTGGCCGAAGGGTTCAGCGGACAACTCGATGAGGAGCTGGAGTCGGGCCATCTCGATCTTGCAGTCATCAACCGCTATGGCCCCGGGCCGCGACAGAACGAAGATGTGCTCGCCCAGGTCGCCACCTACCTGATCTGCGCGCCCGGGCATCCGCTCGCCGGGATGCCAACGGTGGCGTTCCGCAAGCTCGACGGCCTCCCGCTCGTCCTGCCGCCGGCGCCCAACGGCCTGCGATCCATTCTCGATCAGCACGCGCGCCAGCTCGGCATCTCGCTGGATGTGGCACTGGAAGTGGAATCGCTGAATACGATGAAGGAGGTTGCGCTCGCTGGTGGCGCCTTGACGATACTCCCGGTCCTGGCAGTGGATAACGAGGTTGCCGCCGGTCGCTTGTCAGCAGTCGAGATTGTCGAGCCGCGCCTGACACGGACCATTGCGATGGGCGTCACGCGACATCATCCGTTGTCCCGGGCGGCGCGACTCGTTCTTTCCAGGCTTCATGCCTTGGTGCCTGAAGTCGCAAGGAGCGGGCGTGCCTAGCCGCCGGAGCCTTTCTGGCTGAGGGATTCCCGGCGCGCGGGCATTTCAATTGCAGGGCGTACCAGGGAGCGGCGTCCCATAACTGGTTACCCCGTAGCAGGTATCGCCAGACTTGAGCGCAACGCCCTCGTCGTTCGCCTCCGGGTCGAGGGGAAATTTTCCGACCTTGGTGCAGCAGAAGCGAAATCCCGTCGAAGGCGCTGGTGAATTCGCCGCTGCCGGGGAAGTCATGGCGGGTCGCTCGGCCGGCGCGGGTTGCTCAGGGGGCGGAATGTTCTTCGTCACTTGCGCAGCCCTGGGGGATGGCGCAGGCGGCGGAACATTCCTCGTTGCCGGGGGAACCTTGGCGGGTTGCTCAAGTTTTGGAACGCTTTTTGGGGTCGTGGGAGCCTTGGGAGCTTGCTCGACGGTCCGGTCCTGTGTGCCAGCAGAGACGCACTGACTGTTCTCGCAGATTCGCTCGCCTTTGCACTGCATATCATATTGGCATCCGGCGGCCCCGGCGTGAGCCGCAAAGCCAGCCGCCATGGTTATGCCGAGAAGCACGCCTAGCGTTTTCATATCTAGCCTTGGCTCCTAGCCATTTTGGCGCCCTTCGCGCTTCCCTCAGGACGGGCGCTCATGCGCCAGCCCCGAGCCCGTCGTCCTACCGAGCGGGGCACCATTTCCAGTATGGAATGCGCGCGCGTTGAGTGCCACCCTGGCCTACCGTTTCCCTCTCATAAGCCTTGTGGTTATATAGATGATCGCGATAATTACTTGCAGAAATAAGCAAGGCTGTAGAGCGTCAACTACTTTGGCCGGTCAAACGACAATTATCTTGACCGGCCAAGATAATTGTCGCCGTCTACAAGGCACGATCACCAGCTGGGCAGGAGCAAAACCTCCAAAGCAAAAACCCCTCGCAGCACACGCTGTCGAGGGGTTTTGCACAATAAGAGCCTGGCGATGACCTACTTTCACACGGGTAATCCGCACTATCATCGGCGCGGAGCTGTTTCACGGTCCTGTTCGGGATGGGAAGGGGTGGTTCCAACTCGCTATGGTCACCAGGCATAAGGGGGTGCAGCGTTGAGGTTGAGGCCAACGCTGCGAATCGGGATGTAGTCTTGGGTTGTGCGTATTGTGCCAACCGAGGGCACAGACACGATCACACACACCAGGTGAAACACACTGGTTATAGGATCAAGCCTTACGGGCAATTAGTACTGGTTAGCTTAACGCATTACTGCGCTTCCACACCCAGCCTATCAACGTCCTGGTCTCGAACGACCCTTCAAGGAGGTCAAGCCTCCAGGGAATCCTCATCTTCAGGCGAGTTTCCCGCTTAGATGCTTTCAGCGGTTATCTCTTCCGTACATAGCTACCCTGCGATGCCTCTGGCGAGACAACAGGTACACCAGCGGTACGTCCACTCCGGTCCTCTCGTACTAGGAGCAGCCCCCGTCAAGATTCCAACGCCCACGGCAGATAGGGACCAAACTGTCTCACGACGTTTTAAACCCAGCTCACGTACCTCTTTAAATGGCGAACAGCCATACCCTTGGGACCGGCTACAGCCCCAGGATGAGATGAGCCGACATCGAGGTGCCAAACACCGCCGTCGATATGAACTCTTGGGCGGTATCAGCCTGTTATCCCCAGAGTACCTTTTATCCGTTGAGCGATGGCCCTTCCATTCAGAACCACCGGATCACTATGTCCTGCTTTCGCACCTGCTCGACTTGTCGGTCTCGCAGTTAAGCACGCTTTTGCCATTGCACTTTAGGTACGATGTCCGACCGTACCAAGCGTACCTTCGAACTCCTCCGTTACACTTTGGGAGGAGACCGCCCCAGTCAAACTGCCTACCATGCACTGTCCCCGACCCGGATTCACGGGCCAAGGTTAGAACCTCAAACAAACCAGGGTGGTATTTCAAGGACGGCTCCACGTGAACTAGCGTCCACGCTTCAAAGCCTCCCACCTATCCTACACAGATCGGTTCAAAGTCCAATGCAAAGCTACAGTAAAGGTTCATGGGGTCTTTCCGTCTAGCCGCGGGGAGATTGCATCATCACAAACACTTCAACTTCGCTGAGTCTCGGGAGGAGACAGTGTGGCCATCGTTACGCCATTCGTGCAGGTCGGAACTTACCCGACAAGGAATTTCGCTACCTTAGGACCGTTATAGTTACGGCCGCCGTTTACCGGGACTTCAATCAAGAGCTTGCACCCCATCATTTAATCTTCCGGCACCGGGCAGGCGTCACACCCTATACGTCCACTTTCGTGTTTGCAGAGTGCTGTGTTTTTATTAAACAGTCGCAGCCACCATTTTATTGCAACCCCTTCACCCTTCTGGCGCAGGCCAGTCAAGCTACCAGGGCGTACCTTATCCCGAAGTTACGGTACCAATTTGCCGAGTTCCTTCTCCCGAGTTCTCTCAAGCGCCTTAGAATACTCATCTCGCCCACCTGTGTCGGTTTGCGGTACGGTCTCGTATGACTGAAGCTTAGAGGCTTTTCTTGGAACCACTTCCAATTGCTTCGCAGCACTAGGCCGCTCGCCCCACATCCTTGAATTCCGCGCCCGGATTTGCCTAAGCGCCTTCTCCAATGCAGGGACCGGGACTTCCAACACCCGGACAACCTTCCGCGATCCGTCCCCCCATCGCATCATACGACGGTGCAGGAATATTAACCTGCTTCCCATCAGCTACGCATCTCTGCCTCGCCTTAGGGGCCGACTCACCCTACGCCGATGAACGTTGCGTAGGAAACCTTGGGCTTACGGCGAGGGGGCCTTTCACCCCCTTTATCGCTACTCATGTCAGCATTCGCACTTCTGATACCTCCAGCATCCTTTACAAGACACCTTCACAGGCTTACAGAACGCTCTCCTACCACGCGTGCGCTCCTTTAAATCCACTAGCATTTTCACCACCACAATCATTGGTGGGGGCTTTGTCGATGCGGCGCATCGACAAGCTTGGTGCACTTAAAGGAACGCACGCGTCCGCAGCTTCGGTGACTGGCTTAGCCCCGTTACATCTTCCGCGCAGGACGACTCGATCAGTGAGCTATTACGCTTTCTTTAAAGGGTGGCTGCTTCTAAGCCAACCTCCTGACTGTTTTAGCCTTCCCACTTCGTTTCCCACTTAGCCAATCTTGGGGACCTTAGCTGGCGGTCTGGGTTGTTTCCCTCTTGACACCGGACGTTAGCACCCGATGTCTGTCTCCCGTGATTGCACTCTTCGGTATTCGGAGTTTGCTATGGCGGGGTAATCAGCAATAGACCCCCCAACCATGACAGTGCTCTACCCCCGAAGGTGACACACGAGGCACTACCTAAATAGTTTTCGGAGAGAACCAGCTATTTCCAGATTTGTTTAGCCTTTCACCCCTATCCACAGCTCATCCCCTAACTTTTCAACGTTAGTGGGTTCGGTCCTCCAGTACGTGTTACCGCACCTTCAACCTGGCCATGGATAGATCATCTGGTTTCGGGTCTACACCCAGCGACTCAACGCCCTGTTCGGACTCGCTTTCGCTACGCCTGCCCTAATCGGTTAAGCTTGCCACTGAATGTAAGTCGCTGACCCATTATACAAAAGGTACGCCGTCACCCCGCTTTAAGCGCTCTCGCGCTTAAACCGCTTTACGCGCCAGCAGTGCTATTTCACACTGGTGTCTTTTGACGATTTTTACTGTCGTAAAAATCGCCGAAAGCGCTTAAAGCGGGGCTCCGACTGTTTGTATGCATGCGGTTTCAGGATCTATTTCACTCCCCTCCCGGGGTTCTTTTCGCCTTTCCCTCACGGTACTGGTTCACTATCGGTCGATCACGAGTATTTAGCCTTGGAGGATGGTCCCCCCATCTTCAGACAGGATTTCACGTGTCCCGCCCTACTTGTCGTACACCTAGTTCCACAACGCTGTTTTCGCATACAGGGCTATCACCTGCTACGGCCGGGCTTTCCATCCCGTTCTGCTAACAATGCTGCTAAAGAGTACAAGGCTGTTCCCATTTCGTTCGCCACTACTCTGGGAATCTCGGTTGATTTCTGTTCCTGCAGCTACTTAGATGTTTCAGTTCGCCGCGTTCGCTTCCCACACCTATGAATTCAGTGTGGGATGACCCATTCGGGCCGGGTTTCCCCATTCGGACATCTCCGGATCAAAGCTTGTTTGCCAGCTCCCCGAAGCTTTTCGCAGGCTACCGCGTCCTTCATCGCCTGTGATCGCCAAGGCATCCACCACATGCACTTGTTCGCTTGACCCTATAACAAGTGTGTCTCAAGCTTGCGCTCCATGACACCGCTCACTACAGGTTGAGTTCTCGCATTTGTGCCGTATTCCAAGTCATCTTTCGATCACTTAAATACATTTTGGTTGATACAATCACAACCCGGTATCGCGTTGGGTACTACAGCGTCTCATCAACGCTCGCGCGACACCTTTACTACATCCCATATTGTTAAAGAACAGCCGATCCTTCGATCGCTTGGCAATGCCAAATGCAAACGCTCAAAGCCTTAAGCGCTTGCATTTGGCCACCTGGCCTTAACCAACAAACTACCGATAAGTGTGGACGCTCAACCTGGGATGCACGCTCTGAAAGGAGGTGATCCAGCCGCACCTTCCGATACGGCTACCTTGTTACGACTTCACCCCAGTCATGAACCCTGCCGTGGTAATCGCCCTCCTTGCGGTTAGGCTAACTACTTCTGGCAAAACCCACTCCCATGGTGTGACGGGCGGTGTGTACAAGACCCGGGAACGTATTCACCGCGGCATGCTGATCCGCGATTACTAGCGATTCCAGCTTCACGTAGTCGAGTTGCAGACTACGATCCGGACTACGATGCGTTTTCTGGGATTAGCTCCCCCTCGCGGGTTGGCAACCCTCTGTACGCACCATTGTATGACGTGTGAAGCCCTACCCATAAGGGCCATGAGGACTTGACGTCATCCCCACCTTCCTCCGGTTTGTCACCGGCAGTCTCTCTAGAGTGCTCTTGCGTAGCAACTAGAGACAAGGGTTGCGCTCGTTGCGGGACTTAACCCAACATCTCACGACACGAGCTGACGACAGCCATGCAGCACCTGTGTCCACTTTCCCTTTCGGGCACCTGATGCATCTCTGCTTCGTTAGTGGCATGTCAAGGGTAGGTAAGGTTTTTCGCGTTGCATCGAATTAATCCACATCATCCACCGCTTGTGCGGGTCCCCGTCAATTCCTTTGAGTTTTAATCTTGCGACCGTACTCCCCAGGCGGTCAACTTCACGCGTTAGCTACGTTACTGAAGAAATGAATCCCCAACAACTAGTTGACATCGTTTAGGGCGTGGACTACCAGGGTATCTAATCCTGTTTGCTCCCCACGCTTTCGTGCATGAGCGTCAGTGACGTCCCAGGGGGCTGCCTTCGCCATCGGTATTCCTCCACATCTCTACGCATTTCACTGCTACACGTGGAATTCTACCCCCCTCTGACATACTCTAGCCTGACAGTCACAAGCGCCATTCCCAAGTTAAGCTCGGGGATTTCACGCCTGTCTTATCAAACCGCCTGCGCACGCTTTACGCCCAGTAATTCCGATTAACGCTCGCACCCTACGTATTACCGCGGCTGCTGGCACGTAGTTAGCCGGTGCTTATTCTTCCGGTACCGTCATCGACCCCGGGTATTAACCAGAGCCATTTCTTTCCGGACAAAAGTGCTTTACAACCCGAAGGCCTTCTTCACACACGCGGCATTGCTGGATCAGGGTTGCCCCCATTGTCCAAAATTCCCCACTGCTGCCTCCCGTAGGAGTCTGGGCCGTGTCTCAGTCCCAGTGTGGCTGATCGTCCTCTCAGACCAGCTACTGATCGTCGCCTTGGTAGGCTCTTACCCCACCAACTAGCTAATCAGACATCGGCCGCTCCTGTCGCGCGAGGCCGTTACCGGTCCCCCGCTTTCACCCTCAGGTCGTATGCGGTATTAGCTAATCTTTCGACTAGTTATCCCCCACGACAGGGCACGTTCCGATGTATTACTCACCCGTTCGCCACTCGCCACCAGGCCGAAGCCCGTGCTGCCGTTCGACTTGCATGTGTAAGGCATGCCGCCAGCGTTCAATCTGAGCCAGGATCAAACTCTTCAGTTCAATCTCTGTGTGGAAGCCTCGCGGCTCCCTCGCTCTTTCGAGCGGTCGCTCACTCTCAGAAAACTGACTGACCAGATCCAAAGACCCAGTCACGTTTTGCTGTGCGAGCACTGTATAACTTGTAAGCTGAAAGACCGAGGTCTTTCGCATCCGTTAATCAAGCGCCCACACTTATCGGTGTTTGTTTGTTAAAGAACTTCCGCGATTCGCTTTGCTGGTCGCGTCGCTGTTTGGTTAGCAGCGAAGAAACGAGATATTAAAGAATTTTTTTCGATTAATCAATCATTTTCGAAAAATTCTTTATTCTGGAAAACACGCTCTTTCGAGTGAAGCCTTGCAGATCGTTTCCCTCCCCGTTACGCGGTGCCTTGCGAACGGGGGGCGAATATTAATGTCTCCATACCAGGCTTGCAAGCCCTTTTTCGAAAATAACCGCAAAGAGCCCTCTTCGGCACTTGGCAGTCAATCTACGCCTACCCAGGCGGCCGGATACGTCGCGAGATCAGCCGAAGCGCACAGGGTCATACGGCCTGGCGTCGACCCACGGCTGCTCGCCGTCCATCAACTCGGCCAGCAGCCGGGCGGTGACCGGCCCGAGCGTGAAACCCTGGTGCCCATGCCCGAAGTTGAACCACAGGCCGCGATGGCGCGGCGCCTGCCCGACGATCGGCCTCATGTCCGCGACACAAGGCCGGGCGCCCAGCCAGGGCCTGTCTTCGACCGGCGCGCCCATTGGCAACAGCTCGCGCGCGTGGCGCTCGGCATTGCGCAACTGGACTGGCGTCGGCGCCGCATCCTGGTGGGCGAACTCGGCGCCCGTGGTCAGGCGCAGGCCGCGCTTCATCGGCGCCAGGAGAAAGCCGTTCTCGACATCCAGCAGCGGCAGCGTCGGCATTGCTTCGACTGCATAGTGGCGGTGGTAGCCGCGCTTGACGAACAGTGGGAAGCGGTAGCCGAGCGGCCGGATCAGCGTCGAGGCCCACGGCCCCAAGGCAACGACGGCGTGGGCAGCGTTGACGGGGCCGTCGTCCGTCGTCACGGTCCAGCCGCTTCCCGCCTGCTTCAGCGTCGTCGCGTCGCCGCGGCGCACGATGCCGCCCGCCTGCGTATACAGCGCGGCATAGCGGCTGACCAGCTCGCCGGGATCGGCGACCGTCCACGGATCGCGCCAGTGGACCGCACCGGCCATCGGACCGCGCCACGCCGGGTCCGTTGCGCTGATGCCGGCATTGTCCAGGACCCGGTAGTCAAGCCCGTGCTGCTGCCCGATTTCGGTCGCGGCGCGCGCGGCGTCGTCGAACGCGGCGGCACTGCGATAGGCCTGCAGCCATCCCGACTTGCGCACCAGGTCGTCGGCGCCGGCCAGCGCAATGAGGCGCTCGTGCTCGGTCAGGCAATGGCGGATCAGCGCGCTGTAGGCCGTGACGGTGCCGGCATAGCGGTCGGGCGCCGATTCACGCCAGTAGCGCGCCAGCGGTGGCAGCAGGCTGGCGAGTGCGCCCGGGTGGTAATGGACATCGTTGCCCTGCCGGGCCATCACGCGCAGCACCGCCATCCATTCGCGAGGAAAGGCATAGGGCTGCACCGCTTCACGCTGGATGATGCCGGCGTTGCCATACGACGTCTCCCTGCCCGGCTCCCGCCGGTCGACCAGCACGACCGCATGGCCGCGCTGGCGCAGCGCCAACGCAGTGCAGACGCCGACCATGCCGGCGCCGAGTACAACGATGTCCTTAGTCATGATGTCTGATGCGGTGCCTGAGATCCGAGTATCCGAAACCTGATTCTGCATCGGTGGCGGGGCCCCGCGTAATATCGGTCGCAAGCAATTATTGGAATCCGTGATTGCCGGATCGGCAATCACGCTTTGGCGATGTGGGTGATCGCCTCGGCCAGGTGCTGCACAAAGGCGCGCCCCGCCGGCGGCAGGTTGCGGCGGGCAAGTGTCTGGATCTCGATATAGCGCTCGTTCATTTCTCGGTCGCGCAACGGTACTGCGGCAATGCTGCCTTCCACCAGGCGTCGCCGCACCGACAGCTCGCCATAGAAAGCGACCACGCCGCCGCCTGCCACGGTGAAGCCGACCAGCGAATCCAGGTTGTTGCTGGAAAAGACGGTCTGGTAGCTCAGCCCTTGCCGGCTGCAGCTGGTGTCCAGCAGCTGCCGCAGCGAGCTTTCCTTTGGCGGCAGCGCCAGCGGGTAGCCGATGACCTGGGACAGCGACACCTGGCGCTGGCCGGCAAGCGGATGGTCCGGCGCCATGATGGCGAGCACCGGCGCCGGATGGCGCAGTTCCACTTCGATATCGAGCTCGGGCAGGCCACTCAGCGTGATGCCGATATCCGCCTCGCCATCGCGGATGCGGCGCGCGATGTCGCCTTGCGGGCAGACGTCGAGATCGAAGCGGATCCCACCGTACTTTTCGCGGAAGCTGGCGGCCAGCTCCGGGATGAAATCGTGCGCAATACCCTCCACGCTTGCCAGGCGCACCTGCCCGACGCGCAGGCCGCGCAGTGCCTGGATATCACCGGTGACGCGATCGATCTCCTGCTGGGCACGCTTGGCGTGTGCGGCGAGCAGCTCTCCCGCCGCGTTGGGGACAAGGCCGCGGGCGCGCCTGTCGAACAGCAGCGTATCGAGTTCGCACTCCAGCTTGGCGATCTGCCGGCTTACCGCCGACGGCGCCACGTTGAGCTTGATCGCGGCGTCCTTGACCGAGCCGGTGCGCACGACCTCCAGGAAGTAGCGGACGGCGGTTTCCTGCAGGATGCGGTACGACATGGGCGGCTTTCTTGGGATGAGATCACTGCATCGACGAAGTCCATTCTATGGATTGCCGTTTTGGCAATCAAGCCTTCGAAACATTGCCACGATTCCATTCCGGATCGGTCGTACGATGGACTCAACGCGGTCACCGCCCCCCCACCGCGCTGCGTCGAGTCCTAACTGCCGGAGCTTCTCCATGCGATCCACCGCTCACCGCCCCCCGCTCTTCCTCTCCGCCTGCAGCCTGGCCGCCGCCGCCGTGCTGGCGCCCCACCCGGCCGCGGCGCAGGGCGGCGGTTACCCGTCGAAGCCGATCCAGCTCGTCTTGCCGTTCCCGCCGGGTGGCGCCACCGACCTGGTCGGCCGCACGATCGCGCGCAAGCTCGGCGAACGGCTCGGCCAGACCGTGGTGGTCGAGAACCGGCCCGGCGCCGGCACCGTAGTCGCGGCGAGCTATGTGGCCAAGTCGGCACCGGACGGCTATACGCTGATGGCCACCTCGGGCACCACCTTCACTGTCAATCCCGCGGTCTACGCCAGGCTGCCGTATGACCCGCAGAAGAACTTCGAGCCGATCGGCCTGATCGGCTCGACCGGGCTGGTACTGCTGGCGAACCGCGACGTGCCGGTCAACAATCTCAGGGAGTTCGTCAGCGCGGTCAAGGCACAGCCGGGCAAGTATTCCTACGGCTCGTTCGGCGCCGGCACCACTGCGCACTTCGCCGGCGAGGAACTGCTGAATCTCACCGGCACGAAGCTGCTGCACGTGCCATACAAGGGCAGCGCGCCGGCCATGACCGACCTGATCGGTGGCCAGATCCCGTTCAGCGTGGATACCGTCGCGGCGGCGATCCCCCAGCTGAAGTCCGGCAAGATCAAGGCCATCGCGGTCACCACGGCAAAGCGCTCGACCCTGCTGCCCAATGTGCCGACGGTGGCGGAAAGCGGTTATCCCGGCATGGATGCCAGCACCTGGATCGCGCTGGTCGGGCCGCACGGCCTGCCCCCCGAGGTCCGGGCGAAGCTGGAGAAGGCGCTGGCCGACACCATCGCCGATCCGGCCACGCGCAGCCAACTGGCGGACAGCGGCATCGAGCCTTCGTTCGCGCCCGGCAAGCAGGTCGCCGCCATGATCGACAAGGAAATCCCGCAGATGCGCGCGATCGCGCAACGCGCCAGCATCAAGCTCGACTGACCTTCCTGGCACGGGCCGGTGCCGGCTGATGCCGGTAGAGAGGTACCGCGCCACAGACTGACATTCCACCCTAAGCAACCGATGCAAACATCGCTGACCTCCCTGACCGCGGTCGAATTGCGCCGCCTGATCGGCACCCGGGAAATCTCGCCGGTAGAACTGCTCGAAGCGTGCATCGCGCGCATCGAGGCCTACAACCCGCTGATCAATGCCATCACGGCCACCTGCTTCGCGCGCGCCCGCCAGGAAGCGCGCGCCGCCGAGCAGGCGGTACTGCGCAATGAACCGCTGGGCCTGCTGCACGGGCTGCCTCTGGGGGTCAAGGACCTGGAAGCGACGCAGGGGCTGCTGACCACCTATGGCTCGCCGCTGTTCCGCAACCATGTGCCGGCCGAGGACAACGTGCTGGTGGCGCGCCTGCGCGCGGCGGGCGCCATCGTGGTCGGCAAGACCAACATCCCGGAGATGGGCGCCGGCGCGAATTCGCGCAACGCGGTCTGGGGCGCGACCGGCAATCCGTTCAATCCGAACCTCAATGCAGGCGGATCGTCCGGCGGTTCGGCCGCTGCGCTGGCCGCGGACCTGCTGCCGGTCTGCACCGGCTCCGACACCGGCGGCTCGCTGCGCATTCCCGCGGCCAAGTGCGGCGTGGTCGGGTTCCGCCCGTCGCCCGGCATCGTGCCCAACTCGCGCAAGCTGCTGGGCTGGACGCCGATCTCGGTGGTGGGACCGATGGGGCGGACCGTCGACGACACCTGCTTGCAGCTGGCGGCCTCGGCCGGTGTGTCGGTCACCGATCCGCTGAGCTACGCGCTGGACGCGAATGCCTACCTGTCGCCGGCGCCGGTCGACCTGTCGACGTTGCGCGTGGGCTGGACCGAAGACTTCGGCAGCTGTGCGGTCGATGACGGCATCCGCCGCGTGTTTCGCGCGAAGATCGCGGCGATGCGCCACCTGTTCGGGCGTTGCGACGAAGTCAGCTTCGACCTTGGCGATGTGCATCGTTGCTTCGACGTGCTGCGTGCCGAAAGCTTTGTCGCCGGCCTGCACGACGCTTACCAGCGCGACCCCGCAGCGCTCGGGCCCAACACCCGCGCCAACTATGAAATGGGCGCGAAGATGTCGCTGGCCGACAGCGCATGGGCGCAGGCCGAGCAGAACCGCATCCTGCAGCGCTTCCAGCGGGCCTACCAGGAATACGACCTGATCCTGTCGCCGACCACCCCGGTGTCGCCGTTCGCATGGACCAGGCTGTACGCCGACACCATCAATGGCGAGAAGCAGGAGAACTACTACCGCTGGCTGGCGCTGACCTATGTCGTGACGCTGACCACGCACCCGGCCATCGCGCTCCCCTGCGGCACCGACGAAGCCGGCATGCCGTTCGGCCTGCAGGTCACCGGCCGCTTCCGCGGCGACCTGCAAACGCTGGCCGCCGCGCGGGCCATGGAAACGGCGTTCGCCGCGTCGCCGGCATTGCGCCGCCCGGTGCCCGACCTGGCAGCGCTCAGGCCCGCCGACCCGGCGCTGCGCTCGATCGTCACCGCGCCGCCGTCAGCCGGCGCTGCGCATCAAAGCGGCGGCGTCTCCGCGGTGTAATCCGGAACCTGGATTCCGTGGAAGCGCGCCGGAATGCCTATGTTGGCTCGGTTTTGGCTCGGTTGGCGCAGGCATCCGGGTGCCAGGCGCTGCGACGCAAGTCGCAGTAACGGGGTGCGAACCGCCTGCTGTCTCCACCGTGTGCGACGTTAGCGGATCTTGCAAAAGCCATCCGCCGCCCAGCGTGCGGCGCTATCGCGCGTCAGGCGAAAATCCGGTGGTACCTTGACGGCCGCAATCACATCCCCGAAGGGATCCACTGCCGTAAGCGTTCCGAAAGGCTCGAACTCATCTGGCGTAACGACAAGCTTGACCGTCACGGTTCCGGATTCGGTCTCGAAGCTGGTCTGCTTGTTGAGTTGAGCGTGCAGTTGCTGCTCATGCCGCCGGATGACTTCTGCGGCGGTCTTGACCAGCGTCTGGTGAGCCGTGGCATCGAGCGGCTTCGGATCGACCTTGTTGCGCCCCATGGTCCAGGGACCGACAAGCGCCGGTTCTGCGCTGCCATCCCGGATCATTTCGACCGCCCAGCCGTCGCCATCCTCGTTCTTGATCACCCGGGCAGTCCAGCCCTTGTCTCGCCAAAGTCGGGGTTCGTGGATGGCGGCCGATTGTTGCTCCGAAAGTGATTCGTCGGTGTGATGCATAGTTCGTTGTACTAATCGCGGGGACAATATTCTATGCCTCAGGGACCATGCGCCCCTGAATTGGTGGGGCTTCACACATGTTCACGCCTGAAACATCCTTCTGCACGATATGGGGCAAACCCCTCAGGGGACTACTCTGTCAGGACAACAGCGGAGGAAGTTCCTCATGAATCGGTCAATTCTGGTGATTGGTCTTTGCCTGCTGGCAGCGCAGGGCTGCGCGACAAAGAACTATGGGCGGGTCGGGACCGTGACAGACTTCGAGCGGCAGACGATGTCCTGTCGTGAAATTCAGCTCGAGCAGGCAAAGGTAAATGGCTTTACCCAGGCCGTTGAGAAGGAGAGCGAGTTCAGCGGCCGTTCAATCCTGTCGTTCCTGGGAGACTTCGGCATTGGGAACATGATCGAGAAGAATAGTGCCATGGAAAGCGCCGACCAACGGGCGCGTCAGTTGCAGACCCTCAGCTACCAGCGTCGATGCTCTGAGGCGCAACCGCAGGCAGCGGCGGCGCCAGCTCCATTGCCAACTGCGAGCCGATAGTCGCGAGCGGGCCGGGCCGCTTACCGGGCCGGCCGCTCTCTCTGTGGCGAGGGCATACGCGACCTACTGGCAAGACCCGCAAACTCGAGGGCGCTGCATTCCACGCCCCGCGCTTCACTGAGCGGCGAGCGTTTGCAGAGAGCCGCCTCGCCGATGCGATCCGAGTAATTTCCCGCCAGGCAACAACGCCGATGCCCAAGGCGACGCCAAGCGCGCGCACCGGATTGGCATGGACAAGCGATTCGGCACGCTCGCGCCGTTTTCCCACTCGGACTTGACGCGTCCTGTGACACGCCTGGCGACATCAGCCGACTTGGCGACCAGTTCTTTCCCGGCCCCCGACGCACCGGGTTAATTCTCACCTCCGCCTTTTGCGCCCCCTCGCTTAGACGACTCCTGCCCGTGAGTCTTGGGAAAAGCGGTTTCCCCTTGACCCGGCATCTCCAGACGTATATACATTTACCATCCATATGGATGGTATTTGGATGGTTTACAGATGGTATCCGGATGGCGTGATAATTAAAAGGCACTTTTAGCCAGCCTGCTGGCAACGCACGCAAACACATGAACAAACCAAAAACCGGTGACACGGAAAAAATCACGATCAACCTCGGCCCGGTGGACCTTGGGCAGATCGATCTGCTGGTCGAAGAAGGCTTTTACTCGAATCGCACTGACCTGATCCGGACCGCCATCCGCAACCAGTTGGCCACGCACGCGCTGGCCATACAGGAAACGGTGACGCGCCGGGCGCTGGTCCTCGGGCTCCAGCATTTCAGCCGTCGGGACCTGGAGGCAGCGCGCGCGGCCAACGAGAAGCTGGACATCCATGTCCTCGGCCTGGCAAGCATCGACTCGGATGTCAGCCCGGAACTGGCGCTGGCAACCATTGAATCGATCGTGGTGCTGGGCGCCTTTCACGCCCCCGCGGCAGTCAAGGCCGCGCTTGCCGGGCGCATACGGTAGTACCGCGGCAATGTCGCCGCGCCCTGGTTCGCCAGGTTTTCCTGGAAACAAGTATGAAAATGAATGACGCCTTCCTCGCTTCGATGCGAGAAGCCATGCACTTGCTGCAGACCGCGGGCCCGATGGAAGCCACCGAGGCTATCCAGCGCGCACTGCGCGAGCAAGCGTCGATGGGCGCCGTAGTCGCTCCGGCCTCCCGCGCCGCGCCAATGCCCGCACAGGTGGTCGAACGCCTGCTCACCGATGACCGCGCGCCGGCCCGCCCGGCCGATGTTGCCAGCAACGCCGCCAACGCAGCGCCCCCGGCATCTTCGCGCGCCACCCACGCGCTGCGCCCCGACAGCAAACACGCGGCCCCGCACGATGTCGGCCATTTCAGCCAACGCACGTTCGTGAACCAGGCGGGATCCCGCACGTACAAGCTTTACGTGCCCGCCGGCCGGCGGGCCGAGCCGATGCCGTTGGTCGTGATGCTGCATGGATGCACGCAGGATGCCGATGATTTCGCGGCCGGCACGCAGATGAATGCCCTCGCCGACAAGCTTGGCTTCATGGTGCTGTACCCGATCCAGGCCACCGAGAACAATCCGTCCAAATGCTGGAACTGGTTCCGGCCCGGTGACCAGCAAGCCGGCAAGGGAGAACCGTCGATCATTGCCGGCATGGCGCGAGAGGTGATTGCCAGCCACAGCATCGACGCGAGGCGCGTCTACATTGCTGGCCTGTCCGCCGGCGGCGCGATGGCGGCGGTGCTGATCCAGCGCTATCCGGAACTGTTCGCGGCGGCCGGCGTGCATTCCGGCCTGCCGGCGGGGTCAGCGCACGATCTGCCGTCGGCGCTGGGCGCGATGAAGGGCGGCAAAGGGATTGGCCGGTCCAGGTCAGGCGCGGTGCCGCCCGCCTCGACCGGGCGGCCCATGATTGTGTTCCACGGCGATGCGGACCACACGGTGCATCCGTCGAACGGCGACCGTCTTGTCGCGCCGTTTGAGCAGGACCGCCCGCGCCAGCAGACGGAACGCAGGAACGTTGCCGGTGGGCATGACTACACGCGGCACAGGATCACCACGCCCGCCGGCGTCGATGCCGAATACTGGATCGTCCACGGCGCCGGGCACGCCTGGGCGGGCGGAAGCCGCCAGGGCAGCTATACCGATCCGAAGGGGCCGGATGCGAGTGCGGAAATGCTGCGTTTCTTCCTCGCGCATCCGCTGCCGGGCTGAGCACCGAAAAAGGAATAGAAAATAATGCTACGTAATACGTAATAAATTAAACATCTCTCGGAAATCCTTAGACATAAGTTTGCTTATGTCTATAATCTTCGCTCCGATCCCGAATGCATTGCCTTGCACCATGGAACTGCTCCCCCTTTCCCCATCCGAGAGCCGTCCTGCCCCACTCGAGCGCTTGCGCCTGCCACCGGCACTGTCCGGCGTCGCCGGCACCAACCGCGCGCCGGCCACCGTCGCCCGCATCGCCGCGGGCGACGACCTGGCCGCCGTGACCGCCTGGCTCGCGCGCTATGCCGACAGCGCCGCGACGCTGGCCACCTATCGCCGCGAGGTTGAGCGGCTGATCCTGTGGGCGGCGCTTCAATGGGCCAAGCCCCTGTCCTCGCTGACCCACGAAGACCTGCTCGCTTACGAGCGCTTCCTCGCCGATCCGCAACCGGCCGAGCGCTGGGTGCTGGCCGGCAGCAAGAAGCTCGCGCGCGGCCATCCGGACTGGCGCCCGTTTGCCGGACCGCTGTCGCCCGGCAGCGTGCGCCAGGCGATGGTGATCCTGAACGCCCTGTTCGCCTGGCTGACCGAGGCGGGCTACCTGGCCGGCAACCCGCTCGCCCTCGCCCGCCGCCGGCGCGCCCCTGCCCAGGCGCGCATCACCCGCTATCTGAGCCACGACCTGTGGGAGACGGTCAAGGAGACCGTCGCGGCAATGCCGACCGAGACGGCGCGGGAACGCCTGCACGCCGCGCGCTGCCGCTGGGTGCTGACCGTGCTGTATCTGGGCGGCTTGCGTGCCGCCGAACTGACGGCCACCACCATGGGCGCGTTCTTCTGCCGGCGCGATGCCCAGGGTATCGAGCGCTGGTGGCTGGAGGTGACCGGCAAAGGCAACAAGACCCGGCTGGTGCCTGCAACCGACGAGCTGGTTGCCGAACTGGCGCGATACCGCCGCGCCCACGCGTTGCCGCCTGCCCCGCAGTTCGGGGAGACGCGTCCGTTGGTGCTGCCGGTGATCGGAAGAACGGGCAGCGAGAAACCGCTGTCACGCGGCGCGCTGCACCTGATCCTGAAAGAGGTGTTCAGCATGGCCGCGGCGCGCCTGCGGGAGCGCGGGCCGGAATGGGAGGCGCAAGCCGCGGTGCTGGCCAGCGCCTCGGCGCACTGGCTGCGCCACACCGCTGGCTCGCACATGACCGACCGACAGATCGACCTGCGCTTTGTGCGCGACAACTTCGGGCACAGTTCGCTGTCGACGACGAGCGGTTACCTGCACAGCGAGGAGGATGCACGCCATGAGGCCACGCAGGAGCGGCACCGGATTAGCTGGACCGGTAAGTCGTAGGCACGACAGAAGGCATACACCGCAGTTCGGTGGCCGGACGCGCTACCAGCTTCCTTTGTTCTTCCATGCCGCCGTCTCCAGGTAAGACGATGGAAACCATTAATTCGCCGTGATGCTCGCACGCTGTGCGGTGGCGCGCATCAGCGGCAGTTCCTTGCTGATCATCGCGCTGACCTGCCCCGGGCCCGCGTAGTTCGGCTCCAGCCCGTTAGCCAGCAGCTTTTGCTGGACCTCGTGGTCTTTCATCGCCTGCGCTACCGCTTTTTCCAGCCGGGCCTTGACGTCGGCCGGCAAGCCGCGCGGCGCCGCGATGGCTACCCACGAGTCGGCGTCGAAACCGGGATAGCCAGCTTCCGCCACGGTGGGCACGTCAGGCAGCAGCGTGGCGCGGCGCGCGCCCGTGACCGCGATCGGCTTGATCTTGCCGCTGCGGATATGGGGCAACGACGCGGCGACCGTATCGACCGAGAATGGAATCTGCCCGCCGATCAGGTCGGCCACGGCCGGCGCACTGCCCTTGTACGGGATATGCTGCAGCTTCATGCCCGTGGCACCCAGCAGCATCTCGCCTGCGAAATGCCCGGTGGTGCCGGTACCGAAAGACCCATAGACATACTTGCCCGGCGCGGCGTTGACCGCTGCAACCATCTGCGGCAGCGTATCCACCGGCACCGCCTTGTTCGCCAGCACAATCAGCGGTACGCGCGCCACCAGCCCGACAGGCTCGAAGCTCTTCACGGGGTCATACGGCAGGCTCGCGTTGATGGCCGGATTGACGGTGAATGTCGAGCCCGAACTGATAAGCAGCGTGTAGCCATCGGCCGCGGCCTTGGCCACGTAGCCGGCACCTACGATGGTGCCGGCACCGGCGCGGTTCTCGATCACCACCGGCTGGCCCAGCGCATCGCCGAGGCTCTTGCCGACGAGGCGGCCGATCATGTCGACCGCCCCGCCGGCCGGGAACGGCACCACGAGCGTGACGGGCCGGACCGGATACGCCGATGCCGCGTGGGCCCCGACGGCGGCAACCGCCAGCGCTGGCAGCGCCAGCGCCCGGGCCGCCACGAAGGCTCTGCGCAGGGACGAATGTAGAGTGGGATTCATCGCAGCACCTCCGTGCGTCGGTCAGCCGTTGCGGAACAGGAAGCTGTAGGCGTTCAGCGCCGGTGCGCCGCCGAGATGGGCATACAGCACGCGCGAGCCTTCGGGGAATTCGCCGCGCCGGACCATGTCGATCATGCCCTGCATCGATTTCCCCTCGTAGACCGGGTCGGTCATCATGCCTTCGTACCTGGCGCTCAGGCGGATGGCCTCTAGCGTGCCTTCGGACGGCAGGCCATATTCGGGGCCGCCATAGCGCTCGTCGAGTACTACGTCGGCGTCGACGATGTCGCGCTCCAGTTCCACCAGCCCCGCCGTGTGCCTGGCGATGCGCAGGATCTGCGCGCGGGTCTGGGCGGGCTTGGCGGAGGCATCGATGCCGATCACGCGATCAGCCCGGCCGTCGGCGGCAAACCCCACCACCATGCCCGCCTGCGTGCTGCCGGTGACTGAACACACAACGACGTAGTCGAACTTGAAACCCAGTTCAGCCTCCTGCGCGCGCACTTCCTCGGCAAAGCCGACGAAGCCCAGGCCACCCAGCGGATGCTCCGAGCAGCCGGCCGGAATCGGATACGGCTTGCCACCCTCCTTGCGCACGCTCTCCATGGCCTCTTCCCAGCTCTTGCGGATGCCGATGTCGAAGCCGTCGGCCACCAGGCGCACGTCGGCGCCCATCATCCGGGACATCTGGATGTTGCCGACCCGGTCATATACCGCATCGGAGTAATTGACCCAGTTTTCCTGGACGAGCACGCACTTGAGTCCCAGGTGCGCGGCCACGGCAGCCACCTGACGCGTCTGGTTCGACTGGATGCCGCCGATCGAGACCAGCGTGTCGCAGCCTTGCGCGAGCGCGTCCGGGATCAGGTATTCGAGCTTGCGGGTCTTGTTGCCCCCGAAGGCCAGGCCACTGTTGCAGTCCTCACGCTTGGCGTACAGCTCGACCTTGCCGCCAAGGTGGGCAGATAGGCGCTTGAGCGGCTGGATGGGCGTGGGGCCGAACGTCAGCGGGTAACGGGCAAAGCGCTTGAGATTCATGGTGGCAACTCCAGGGTTAGGGTGTTATCCCGTCATCGGTGTGCCTCTCAGCAAGGCCAGACGATGCGGCGACGGACTCTATCCTAGGAAAAAAGTCACGAAACGTGCTTGCAAAGAAGCGTTATTTTGAACACTATTAATAAGTGATATCACGCGAAAGCAGTTGTAAATTCTTTTTCAGACCAAATGAAAGAAACAAAATTTCGCACCAAATCCGCCCGCGATGCACCAGTTCAGGCCGCGTCGCAAACGCTGCCACCCACACCCCACGTGGACTCGCTCGATCGCGCCGACAAGGCGATCCTGCGAGCCCTGCAGCAGGACGCATCGATCTCCAACGTGGCCTTGGCCGCAAAGGTCAACCTGAGCCCGCCCGCCTGTCTGCGGCGCGTGGAACGGCTCAAGGAGCTGGGGCTGATCCGCGGCATCGTGGCGCTGCTCAACCCTGCTGCACTGGATGCGGGAATGCTTGTGATGATCGGCGTGGTGCTGGATCGCTCCACGCCAGAATCCTTCGCGCTGTTCGAGTCTGCCGCGCAAAAGGTGTCCGGCTGCATGGAGTGCCATGTCGTGACCGGCGAATTCGATTACTTCATGCTGGTGCGCACAAGAGATAGCGAGAGCTTCAACCGCCTCCACGCGGAACAATTGCTCTACCTGCCGGGTGTCAGGCAGATCCGGTCGTTCATGGTGCTCAAGCAGGTGCTATCGACGACGCAGTTTCCAATCTGATGGACTCGCCGCAGAGGGAAGTGCCGGCACGGCAAGGGCCCGCGGGACCGCCACGCGCTGGCGCTGGCACGAAAAGCACGGGTCACGAAAAGCACGGGTTCGGCAATTGGCTTTGTCTTCGGTGCTGTATGGCTCCTGCAGGCAAAAAGGTCAGCCCTGCTCCGTGCGCCCCAACAGTGCCGTCACGGCCTTTTCCATCAGGTCCAGCAATCGGTGCAGTTCCTGCGGCCCCATCCCGCCATCGGGTGCATCGGCCACCTGCCTTTTCAGGTGCGCATCGATCCGATCGCACAGCGCCTCCCCCGAGCGGCTGATGCGCAAGCTGACGCTGCGCCGGTCTCCTGGCACCTTCAGCGCCACGACCAGGTCGCGCTCGCGCAGCAAGTGCACCGCGCGCGACAGCGCGCCGGCATCATGGTCGATAGCTGCGGCGGTCTCGGTGAGGGTGCTGCCGCCGGCACCGCGCAGGTGGCACAGCATCAGCCACTGCGGCACGGTCAGGTCCGCCGCACGCAAGGCCTGCGTGGCGCCTTGCTGGGTCGCGCGCCGCAGGCGGCTGGCCGCAACCAGCACAGCGGACAGCGCGGCGCCCTCAGTCGCCAATGCCGTAACCAGGCCGGCGCTCATCGCAGCACCTTCTGGAACTTGCTGACGCCGATCGCCAGCACCCCCACCACCGCCAGCGCGCGGAAATAGTCGATATTGGCCAGCAGCGCGGACTGCTGCGCCAGCACTTGCGCGATCTGCGCCGTGGCGGACTCCGCGGCGCGGACCGGATCCATCGAGTTAGAGAACGCGGCCGTGAAGCGCGCGTGGGTCTCCTGGAATTGCGGGCTGGCAGGATTGATGGCGCCATGCAGCGTGCTGTAGTGCAGCGTCGTCAGCCACTGCTGCCCGACCGTGGCAATGGTCACGCCCAGCGCCTGGCCCAACTGCCCCAGCATGTTCTTGGTCTGCTGCGCATGCGAGAACACCGACTCGTCGTGCATCACGCCGTTGAAGGTCTGCATGGCCGTGACCGGCATCAGCGTCATGATGAACACCCCATAGAGCGCGAGCGCGGGCAGGATATGTCCCCACAGGTCGGGCGCGGGCGTGGTCCGGCTCAGCAACCACGCGGAGGCCGCCAGGGCGAGGAAGCCCGCGACAAAGTACTTGCGCGGGCTGGGCCAGCGCGGCAGCAGGCGCGAGATTGTCAGCCAGGTCGCGACGCCGGCGGCAAGCCCGAGCGCATAGAACTGTCCGGCGGTGGCCCATGAATGGCCCAGCGAGCGCTGCAGCACGATCGGCAGCAGGTAGCCGTTCGAACCGAGCGTGACGTAGCAGAAGGTAAAGAGCGCCAGGCCGCTCAGATAGCGCGGCTCGACCAGGCTGCGCAGCCTGAGCAGCGGCCGCGCGCTCCTGGATTCCGTCCAGACGAAGGCGAGCAGCGCGCCGGCGCCCGCGACCGCGCCGATCACCAGCCACAGCCGGTCGGCGTAGAAGTCATAGTAGGAACGCTGCAGCACGAACAGCACCAGGAAGCTGCCCACCGACAGCGCGACAAGCCGCACCGGATGCGCGTCCGAGCGTTGCGCAGGCGCCACCACTGCCGTGGGCAGAACACCGGTGGCCGGGAGCAACGCCAGGGCGGCGGCAGCCACCAGCCAGAAAATCAGGGGCCACCGGTCCGCGGTGACAATGACGGCGGCCAGCCAGGGCGCGATCGCCGTGCCGCAGCAAATGCCCGTGGCCAGCGCCTTGATGCCAAGAAACCTCGCCGGGCTCGGCGGAATCAGGTTGATCGCCAGCCGCGACGAGGTCAGCATGCCCGCGCATCCGAGCGCCATCACCATGCGGCCGGCCAGGAAGCCGGGATAGCTCTCGGCCGTGGCACACAGGATCGCACCGATGGCAGCCGCGCCAAGCGCGCCCTGGACATAGCGGCGCCAGCCCATGCGCTCCACCATCCAGCGCTGCAGCGCGATCACGACCACGGCCACGCTGGCGTAGGCCGCGGCGATGGTGCTGTACTCCTCGGGGCTGGCGCCGATTTCTCCCATGATCGGGGCGGTGGCAAAGGCCACCATGCCGTTCTGCAGGAAGTCGATCGAGGTCAGCGCGCCGATCGTCAGCATCAGCAAGGCTTTGGGTTTAGCGGCGGGTTTCATGCCGGCGTCTCCGTTGTGTGGCGGTGCCTACAGGTTCTCTTCGACAATGCGGCGCACCAGTTCGTCGGCGCGCGCCAGTTCGTCGGCAAACACGGTGGTACGGTAGTTCTGGCCCGACGCATCGACGGCGACCAGCCGCTTGCCGTCGCGCGAGCGCGTATCGACCGAGATCTTCATCGACAGTCCGATCTGCAGCGGATGGGCCATCACTTCCGCAGGCGTCAGGGCGATGCGCACCGGCACGCGCTGCACCACCTTGATCCAGTTGCCGGTGGCGTTCTGCGCTGGCAGCAGCGCAAAGGCACTGCCGGTGCCGGCGTCCTGCCCGATGACACGGCCGTGGTACACCACCCCGTCGCCGTACAGGTCGGTGGTCAGCGTCACCGGCTGGCCCAGGCGGATATCGCGGAGTTGCGACTCCTTCAGGTTGGCCGTGACCCACAGGTGGTCCAGCGGCACCACCGACATCATTGGCACGCCGGCACTGACGCGCTGCCCCACCTGCACCGAGCGCTTGGTCACCACGCCGCCGACCGGCGCGGGAATGCGCGTGCGCGACAGCGCGATGCTGGCGTTGCGCACTTGCACTGCGGCCGCCTGCACATCAGGGTGGGAGTCCACCGAGGTGCGTTCGACCAGTGCCTGGTTGCGCTTGAGTTGCTGGGTGGCCACGGCCAGCGACGCCTTGGCGGTGCGCACCGCCTGTGTCGAATGGACGAGTTCCTCGCCCGAGATCGCGCCGCTGGCGGCCAGCGCCGAGCGGCGCGCCATATCTTCCTGGGCGCGCGCCAGGTCAACCGAGCGCAGTTCCACGTTGGCACGGTCCTGGCCGGCGGCGGCAAACTGGCCGCGCACCTGGCGCACCGTGCGGGCAAGCTGGGCCTGTGCCGCGGCCAGGGCGAGCTGTGCATCGACGCCGTTGAGTTCGACCAGCGTCTTGCCGGATCCAACGAGGTCAGTGTTGTCCGCAAGGATCGCGGTGACCACACCGCTTACCTGCGGCGTCACCTGCACCACATTGCCTTCGACATACGCGTCTTCCGTCGAAACCCAATGGCGACCGTATTGCAGCCAGTAGACGGATGCAGCGGCGAGAGCGACGGCGACCGAGGCTGCTGCTGCGATGCGCCGGCGCCGTGCCGGGCGGACCCCGGCCGGTTCCGCGGGTGTGGCACCGGCGGAGTTGGGTTGGTTGGCGGGGGTCATGATGGGTTCCTTGTTGCGGGGGATCTGGCAGCGCCCGCGTCATTGGCGGTCGCGGCAGCCGTTTCGTATCCGCCCCCGAGGGCGCGGATCAGTTCCAGGTGCAGGGTGCGTTCCTGGGTTTCGATATCGATCAGCAATTGCTTCTGCTGCAGCACCTGGCCTTCGGCCGACAGCACCTGCAGGTAGTTGCCGACGCCGCTGCGATAGCGCGACACGGCCATGTCGTAGGCTTCCTGCGTCAGCTGCAGCGCCTGCTGCTGTTCACCGGCGCGCTCGGACAGCCAGCGCAGCGACACCAGCTGGTTGACCACGTCGTGCAGCGCCGTGACCAGCGTGGCGTTGTATTGCTCCGCGGCAGCGTCGTACTCCGCCTGCCTGGCGCCAAGGTTGGCGCGTAGCCGGCCGCCGTCGAAGATGGGCAGCGAGATCGCCGGGCCGATGCCGAAGGTGCGGCTGCCCGCCATCAGCAGGTCTGACAGGCTCAGGCTTTGCAGGCCGGCAAAGGCGGTCAGGCTGATGTTGGGATAGAACTGCGCCCTGGCCGCCTTGATGTCATGGCTGGCGGCTTCCACGCGCCAGCGCTGCGCGACCACGTCCGGCCGGCGGCCGATCAGCTCGGCTGGCAGCGATGCCGGCACCGCCGCCGCGTAGCCATCGCGAAGCTGCGGGCGGCGTATGTTGGCGCCGGCGTCCGGGCCGTTGCCCGCCAGCGCGGCGAGCTGATTCTGGGTCAGTGCAATGATCTCGTTGATCGCGGCAAGGCGCTCGCGCGTGGCCGGCAGTGCCGCTTCGGCCTGCTTCATGTCGAGCCGCGAGTCGAGTTGCGCGTCGACGCGCCGGCGCGTCAGGTCCAGCGTGTTCTGGCGCTGGCGATAGGTTTGTTCGGTCAGCGCGCGCTGCGCATAGGCGGCGTCGAGCTTCAGGTAGGTGCGCACCACGGACGTCGTCAGCATCAGCTCCGCCGCGTGGTAATCGACTTCCACGGCGCGGGCGCGGTCAAGCGCGGCATCGAAGGTCGCCTGGTTCTTGCCCCAGAAGTCCAGTTCATAGCCGAGGCCGAGCTGCACGTCGCTGGCCCATTTCCAGCTGCCTGCCAGCGGCCGCGGCGCGACACTGTTCTCGCTGAAGCGCTGGCGCGTGCTTCTCGCGTTCAGGCTGGCTTGCGGAAACAGCGCGGCTTCGGCACCGCCCGCCAGCGCATCCGCCTGGCGCACACGCGCCGCGGCGATGCGCAGCGTCGGCTGTCCGGCCAGGGCCGCCTCGACCAGCGCATTCAGCTGCGGGTCGCCAAAGCCCTGCCACCATGCTCGCTCCGGCCATGCCGCCGGTGATACCGGCGTAGCGCCGATCGATGCGGCCGCGGCAAGGTGGTTGGCATCGTCGACCGTGGCCTGCGTCTCCAGCCCCGTCATGCTGGCGCAGCTCGCCAGGAACACCGCGGCGCCCAGTACGGCGAGGCGCCACCGGGCCGGGACGGTGCGCGCCTTTAGTGAGTCAGTCTTTGAGGTAGTCATCAAGGTCATCGACCTTCTCCGCAACCATTGCCCAGGCTGAATGTGCCTAGGCAGATAAATATCCAAAAAAAATGGCCAGACTCAAACTTCCGCTGCGTTGGCCAGGATGCGCCTGAGCATGCCGCGCAGCGTCTGGGCATCGGCTTCACTGAAGCCGGCAAGCAGGCGACGAATCGCCACCTCGGTACCCTTCCGTGCCTGCGGGAACACCGCCTGGCCCTGCTCCGTCAGTTCCACGATGAAGCTGCGCCGGTCGGTCGGATTCACAACGCGGCGGATGATGCCCTTGGCTTCGATTCGGTCCAGCAGCCGCGTCATTGCGCCCGAATCGTAGCCGAGCAGCCGGCAGAATTCGCTGAGCGTGCGGCCCTTGCCCGACATGATGCTGTTCAGGACGACGAACTGCGCTGCGGTGATCTGCAACGGTTCCAGCTCGCGCTCCACACCGGCAAGCAATTGGTTGCGCACGTCTGTGACGAGAAAGCCAAGTTCGCCTGAACTCAACTCTGCGATCACCGAGGGTTTCCTTGCGTTCATGGGCTCATCCAGATTCAGTCAGACGAAATATAGCTGCCTAAGCAGAATTTGGCAAGGCAGGATTCCGGGCCTTCAGCGCCACGCCTGCGTGAACTCGCCGATGACCCTTTCCAGGTGGTTGCGCATTGCCGCCCGCGCCGCCGTGGCGTCGCGGGCCATCACGGCCGCGAAGATCCGCTGATGGTCTTCCTGCGATGCCTCGCGCAGTCCGGTGGTATGGAAGTGTTCCTCGATCTTGCCCCACAGCGGGTCGCTGCGCCCGCTGTCCCACAGTGCGGTGACCATATGCAGCAGGACCCTGTTGCCGGTCGATTCGGCCAGGCACAGGTGGAACTGGCGGTCCGCCGCCTCGTTGGCTTGCTTGTCGTCCATGTGCTCGCGCATCAGGCTCAGGGCCGAGAACATGCGGTCAAGGTCGCTGTCCTTGCGCTCGCTGGCCGCCAGGCCGGCGACTTCCGATTCGATCAGCACCCGGGCGCGCAGCGATTCGATTGGCCCCGGCCGCCACGGCAGTTCGAACGGCTCGGGACCGGGCGCGGGCGCCGCCGCGCAGACGTAGATACCCGAGCCGCCGCGCACTTCGACCAGCCCCTGGACCTCCAGCGCGATGATCGCCTCACGCACCAGGGTACGGCTGACGCTGAACCGCTCGGCCAGGGTGCGTTCGGACGGCAGCCGCATGCCGGCGGAGAACTCTCCGGATGCGATCAGTGCCTGCACCTGGCTGGCCAGGCTCAGGTAGGACCGGTCGCCGGCAGCGGGCGGGCTCTCGACTGTCGGAGTGGTTGCAAGATCGCTGGTGGAATTTCGCATCATAGGGAGGGTTCGCGCGTGGAACGGCCGGGCAGTGCCTGATGCATCCCATGGTAAACCATGACGGCAAAATTGGGCAACCGCTTCATAATTGGTGAACCACTTAAATAAATTTGGTAGACCAATGCTGTCAGGCGTCTGGCCCATGCCGCGCGCCGCTTTGGATGGCAGGACGGATCGCCGCTCCCTCCTCCTGCCTCAACAGAGTCGCCCCAAGGAAGCCCCTCACATGAAGATGTCGTTCCGCTGGTTTGGCACGTCCGACCCGATCCCTCTCGAATACATCCGGCAGATCCCGGGCATGACCCATATCGTCTCGGCCATCTACGATGAACCCGTCGGCGAGGTATGGCCGCTGGACAAGATCCTGGCGCTCAAGTCCACCATCGAGGCGGCGGGCCTGCAGTTCAAGGTGGTGGAGTCGGTCCCGGTCCACGAGGACATCAAGCTGGGCAAGCCGACGCGCGACCAGCTGATCGCCAACTACCAGCAGAACATCAGGAACCTGGCCGCCGCGGGCGTCGAAGTCATCTGCTACAACTTCATGCCGGTGTTCGACTGGACCCGTACAGAACTGGCGAAAAAGCTCGATGACGGCTCGACCTGCCTTGCCTTCAGCACCCGGGAGGTCGAACAGATCGACGTCAGCCAGGGCATCGCCCTGCCCGGCTGGGATTCCAGCTACCAGCCAGGGGAGCTGCAGGCGCTGCTGGCCGAATACCGCGGCATCGACGAAGCCCGGCTCTGGGAGCACCTGGAGTATTTCCTGCGCGCGATCATTCCCGTGGCGCAGGAGTGCGGGATCAAGATGGCCATCCATCCGGACGATCCGCCGCGCCCCATCTTCGGACTGCCGCGCATCGTCAAGAACCGCGACGACCTGGCACGCATCCTCGGGATTGTCGACACGCCGGCAAACGGCCTGACGCTGTGCTCGGGCTCGCTTGGCGCCGGCCCGCAGAACAACGTCGAGGCGCTGGTGCGCGAGTTCGGCGGCATGGGACGCATCCACTTCGCCCATATCCGCAACGTCAAGATCACCCCGGACGGCGACTTCGAGGAAACCGCCCACCTGTCGAGCTGCGGATCGCTGGATATCGCCGCGATCGTCAAGGCGTACCATGACGTCGGCTTCCAGGGCTATTTCCGCCCCGACCACGGCCGCATGATCTGGGGAGAGACGGGCAAGCCGGGATACGGGCTCTATGACCGGGCACTGGGCGCCGTCTATATCAACGGGATGTGGGAAGCGATGGAAAAGACGGCCTGAAGCGCCGCGGGGCTGCTGCCCTGTCAAAACATAATGGGAGACCTGGCATGACAATCATCAAGAAATCGCCCGTGCAATCGGTGCAATCGGTGCAATCGCGCCGTTCGGCGTTGATCCTGGGCCTCGCTGCGCTCGGCCTTGGCACGCTGGCGACGACGGCCGCCTGGGCACAGACCACCTGGCCGACCAAGCCGGTGACCCTGCTGGTCGGCTTCCCGCCCGGCGGCCAGACCGACTTCGCGGGACGTGCGCTGCTTGGCGGCCTGCAGAGTTCGCTCGGCCAGTCGTTCGTCATCGACAACAAGGCCGGCGTGAACGGCAATATCGCATCCATAGAGGTAATGCGCGCGGCGCCGGACGGCAACAAGCTGCTGGTAGGCAACGGCTCGATGACGATCATGCCTCACGTCTACACCAAGCTCGGCATCGTCGATCCGCAGAAGCTGACGCCGATCGGCGTCATGCTGCAATCTCCGCTGGTCCTCGTCGTGCCCGCCAGCTCGCCCATCAAGACCTACGCGCAGTTCGTCGAGGAAGTGAAGGCGCGGGACAAGTCGGGCAAGACCGTCGACTATGGCTCGGGCGGCACCGGCGCCCTGCCGCATGTCACGATGGAACTGCTGCGCGAGCGCATGGGCGGGCCGAAGATGAACCATGTGCCTTACAAGGGCAGCAGCCCGGCGATGGTCGACCTGATGGCCGGACGCCTGGATGCAATGTTCGATGCAACCTCGGTGGTCGCGCCCTTTATCAAGTCGGGCCAGCTGCGGCCGCTGATGGTCACCGGCCCCAAGCGCGTGGCAATGATCCCGGATGTGCCGACGGCCACCGAGAGCGGCATCAAGGACTTCACCATCATCTCGTTCATCGGACTGTACGGGCCGCCGGGCCTGAGCCCTGACATCGTCAAGAAAGCCAACGGCGCCCTGAATACGGCGCTGAAGGACCCGGCTGTCGTCAAGAGCATCGTCGACCGCGGCGACGAGCCCGGTGGCGGCACACCTGAACAGCTCGCAACGCTGACCCGCACCCACTACAAGATGTGGGGCGATGTGGTGAAGGCAAACAACATCACCGCTGATTAAGACAACCAGGGCGCTGCACCTCCACGAGGCCGGGCAAACCCGTTTGCCCGGCCTCGTGACGCGCCTTGTCCAGCCAGCCTACTTGACGCACGCGAGGTTGACGGCCAGTCCGCCCCATTCGGTGGCCTGGTTGTTGTCCACCTGGACCTGCAGCTTGTCGTTGTGAAGGATGGTTCCGGAAGGCACCTCACGGGTGCAGTTCTGCAGGCCGTTGGTCACCTTGCAGCTCAGGCTGCCCACCTCCGCCAGCTGCACTGCAGCGCCCGCCCCTGTCACCTTGTACACCGAAATGTCCAGCGATCCGTGCACCTTGCCGAGCGTGCTGGCGGTGAGCTTGACGCTGCTGCAGTCATAGGGAATCACGACACCGAAATCCGACGGCAGAGCCACCGCGCCACCCGCGCCGGTCATGGCATAGTGGCCGCGGCTGAGCGTATCCGGCACGTTGAAGTTGCCGTTGTAGACGGTCGCTGTCGTCATCGTCGCGCCGGTGGTTGGCCACTTGCCGTCCTGCTTCGGCCCGTACAGCGTCGAGGTCGAGGTATCGAAATAGAAATCGCCATCGACGCCGATGCTGTCGGTCGGGGCACCGCTGCCGTACAGGATATGGCCGCCATTGCCGGCCGTGCTCCCACCGGTACCGCCGGTACCACCCGTGCCACCCGTGCCACCCGTGCCGCCGGCTGAGCCAGTGCCGGACTGGCCGGCCAGCGAGACTCCTTGCGGCCACTCATCGTTGGCCTTGGGCCCGTACAGCGTCCAGGTGTTGGTATCCAGGTAGTAATCGCCATTGTTTCCGACGCTGTTGTCCGGAGCGCCCGCGCCCGTCAGAACAGTGCCGCCGCCGGGGCCCGACGAACCGGTGCCGCCACCCAGCGGGACGCCGGGCGGCCAGGTGCCATCCGCCTTGGGCCCGAACAGTGTCGAGGTGGAGGTGTTTATGTAGTAGTCGCCATTGTTGCCGACACCACTGGTCGGATCGGTCGAGCCGGACAGGATGGTATTACCGGCCAGGCCCGTATTGCCCCCGGCCCCGGTGTTGCCCTGCGCGCCGGTGCCGCCCGCCGGCCCTGCTACGGACACCCCTGCCGGCCATACGCCGTTGGCCTTGGGGCCGAAGAGCATCCACGTCGCGGTATTGAGATAGAAGTCCCCGTCCTTGCCGATATCGGGCCCCGGATCACTGGTACCGGACAGCATGGCGCTGCCAGCGGTGGCGGCAGCTGGCGCTGTCGTGGACGATCCCGGGTTGCCTGTCGTGGTCGCGGCTGACGTGGCGCTGGCAGGCGCCGAGTCGCCCCCGCCTCCCCCGCAGCCGGCGACTGTGGCGATCAGGCAGGCAAGCGGCACGGCAGCCAGCCTCACGTGGATGCGTTTCATGGATATCCCCCCTTTTCCCGGCTTTTCTTAGCCACTTTGAAATTTGATGGCTTGCGCTTGCGCCAACGATGCGTTCAATCTAGGTGGCGGGATTGGAAAGAAAAATCGCCTCTATGGACGAGCGCCGGGTTTGCGGCAAGCGCGACCGGACGCCGAAAGGATGCTTAAGAAATGAAACGTCGTGGCCATCAAAGCGTGCCGCTCTGGCCACGCATTGACTCCGGCAGAGATGTCAACTGCCCGCAACCGCCATGCACGCGTCCAAAGGGCCGCTCGCAGTGAAGGCCAGCCGACGCACGCGACCCGAGCAGTTGTTTCAAAGTCGAATCAGCCTGCATTCGCCTGTTTGAAGGATGGGAACGGGTGCCCCGCTACATTACGCTTGCAAAAAAATACGACACCACTGAACCGGGGGGAATCATGGGCGAGTGGAACCCGCGCGGGCCGTACGAGCAGTACGCGCCAGCTGAGCTGTCATTGTGCGAGATGCCTGAGCCAGGCGTAGCCGGAACACCGGCGCAAAGACCGACAGAGAAGCGGCCCAAGGCGCCACCACTGGTCGTGCCGCCCGAGACAACACCCGCGGATGATCCGCTGCTTGGCTGCCTGATGTTGATCAACCGCGCGCGGCAGCGGCCAGTGCCGTCTGCCCTCATGCTGAAAGGGCTGCCGCTGGAAGGCCAGCGCCTCACCTTGCCTCTGCTGGGCGCCGCAGCGGCACACGCCGGCTGGTCGACCCGCCTCGTGCAGAGGAATCTTGACGAGATCCCGGACTGCGAACTGCCGGCAATCCTGCTCCTGCGCGGGCGCAGACCGTGCGTGTTGCTGGAGCGCCGCAACTATGGACGTCTTCTGGTCGCGCTGCCGGGCTGGGGCGGCGGAGCGCAGGATGTCAGTCGGGAAGAGTTGCTGTCCGAGTACAGCCACTTCGCGATACTGGTGCAGCCTTTAATGCAGACAGAAACGCAAACAGAAACGCAAGCGGACCTGGAGCCGGCCCGGCCGGCGAGTGTCGCGAAGCGACCATCCTGGCGGTGCCATTGGCAGCGGCTGGTTGCCGCTACACACAAGGTGTTTTGCTTGCAGGGCAGGCAGCGTGGGAAAGAGGCTGCCGGCGTTGGCGGTTAGCCATGCCGGCAAGCGGTTGACCACGCTGCCGATGATCGACGCCTGACGGGAATTACTCAGGGCAGCGGCTCGCGGCTGAATGCATCCAGCTCGCTGGCAAGGCTCTGCGCCGCCAGCCTGACCAGCGCGGCACCCTTCTCCGGTGTCGCCAGTCCCGGGTCGGAGCCGATGCGGCCGTCGGGATAGCGCGCACGGAAATCCAGCGCTTCGCGAATCGGGCCCGAGGGCGCGATCTTCGGCGCATAGTCCGCATGCTTCACGGCATCGGGAAAGGCCCACTGGGTGATCGCAATCTCGGACGGCGTGGCGTGCGCGCCATGGCCCTGCGGGAACTGGCCGCGCGCCAGTTCGCCGACGCCCTCCAGGTCCCACCAGTTGCAGAGCTTCAGCGCGAATCCCGCGCGGCGCCTGCCGAAGCTGGCTTCGGCATAGAGTTCGGAGAACGCGGCATCGATCGAAGCCACATTGCCGCCGTGGCCGTTCAGGAACAGGATCTTCTCGAACCCGTGCCCCGCCAGCGAACGGACCCAGTCCCCGATTGCCGCGATAAAGGTCGAGGGACGCAGCGAGATGGTGCCCGGGAACGCGAGGTGATGCTGCGCCATGCCGATATTGAATGTCGGCGCCACCAGGATGTCTGCACGCTTCTCTGCTTCATGCGCAATGATTTCCGGGCACAGCCAGTCGGTACCCAGCAGCCCGGTCGGACCGTGTTGCTCGTTCGAGCCGATCGGGACCACGATGGTGCGGCTGCGCGCCAGGTATTGCTCGATCTCCGCCCAGGTTGAAAGATGTAGTCGCATGGTTACTCCTGTCTTGGTCCGTGTGCCGGACGTCATGGATGGCGTTGTATCCCGCGGCGTGGGATCACTGTTTCGCGGGAAGCTTGTTGGCGAGGATGATCATGGCTGCCAGCAACGGCAGGCAGGCCATCAGCAGCACGCCGAGATGGAGGTTGCCGGTTGCCGTCTTGGCCCAGCCGATGATGGCGGGGCCCCAGAAGCCGCCCGACAGCCCGATGGTGTTGATGAGCGCAATGCCGCCGGCCGCCGCGGGGCCCTTGATGTATTCGGCGGGCATGGCCCAGAACACCGTATAGGCCATCCACAGCCCCATCGTGGCGAGAGTGAGGAGCACCAGCGACACGGTCAGGTTGCCATCGGCCAGGATCGATGCGGCCAGCAGCGCGCCGGCTGCCAACGCCGGCAGCGCGCAGTGATAGCGCCGTTCGCCCGAGCGATCGGACTTGCGGCCCATGTAGTACATGCCGATTGCCGCAGCCATGTAGGGCACCGCCGAATACCAGCCCAGCGTCACCGTATCCGCCACGCCCTGCGCCTTGATGATGGTCGGCAGCCAGAAGCTGATGGCGTAGATGGTGGCGATGATGCAGAAGTAGGCCAGTGCGAGGACGTAGACCCTGGCATCCTTCGCGACCGCCCTGAACGAGTGCTTGTGCGCCGCCGCATGCCCGAGTTCCGCCTCGAGCAGCCGCCGCTCCTGATCGCTGAGCCATGCCGCCTGCGCCGGGCGGTCCGGCACCAGCCGCAGCGCGAGGATGCCCAACAGGACACAGGGCAGGCCCTCGACCAGGAACATCCACTGCCAGCCGGCCAGGCCGGCATGGCCGGCGAGCGCGGTCATCAGCCACGCCGAGACCGGGCCACCGACAATGCCGCCGATCGGCCCCGCCAGGAACACGATGGCAATGGCACGGGCCATGCGCTGCGGCCCGTACCAGCACGACAGGTAATAGATCATGCCCGGCGCGAAGCCGGCCTCGAAGATGCCGAGCAGGAAGCGCATGGCATAGAACATCGGCACATTGCGCACGAACAGCATGCACGCGGACGTGATGCCCCACAGCACGAGGATGCGGCTGAACGTCTTGCGTGCCCCAACCCGCGGCAGCAGCAGGTTGCTCGGAATTTCAAACAGCACATAGCCCAGGAAGAAGATGCCGGCTCCCACGCCATATGCCGCATCGGAAAACCCCAGGTCGCTCTGCATCTGCAGCTTGGCAAAGCCGATGTTGACGCGGTCCAGGTAGGCGAACAGATAACAGATCAGCAGGAACGGCAGCAACCGCCAGTTGATCTTGCTGTAGAGCGCCGAGGCGTCGTCGACGGTGCTCGGGGTAGGGATTGCCAGCATGCTGCATGTCTCCGGGTGGTTTGTGTTTCGATGGCTCTTTTGTGGCCTTGATATTGGCAGTCGCGGCGATGGGGGCAAAGAGCAACAAAGTCCACGATCCGTTCCCTTTTGAGCAACACGCTTGCTGAGAGAGGTGCGAACACCACTTTCGCGGGCATGCGGTGCTTCACGGCGCACGTGACAGACAACACGAACGGGGTTCAGGTATCGTTATCGCTCGGCAAAAACACCTTGAGCGGGCGGTTCGACATGCGAGAGATCAATCAGCAGCGGCTGCGGTATTTCCGTGAGGTGCTGGCGCGCGGAACCATCCGCGGCGCCGCGGAAAACCTCAATACGTCGCCGTCAGTGATCACCCGGCAGATCCGGCTGCTGGAGGAAGAACTCGGCGCAACGCTGTTCGAGCGCGAAGCACGAGGCCTCAAGCCGACTGCGGCCGCCACGCACCTGCTGGAGTTCTGGCGGGGCTATCGCTCGCACCAGGAGAAGCTCGAGGACCAGCTGCACTCGCTCAAGGGACTGCAGCAAGGCGAGATCAGCCTGGTGCTGAGCGAGGGCTATGTGGATCTCCTGGTCAACGAAGTCCTGGCGCAGTTCTGCGCGCGTTACCCCAGGCTCGATATCCGCATGGACATCCTGGCGGTGGATGGCGTGCTGGAGGAAGTCGCGGAGAGCCGCGCCCACATCGGCCTGGCCTACAACCCGCCGCCGCACGCGCGCATCGAATACCGCGCGAGCGCGCCGCAGCCGGTGGTGCTGCTGGTCCGCCCCGGCCACCCGCTGGCCCTGCGCGGCGGCGCGGCCACCGTAGAGGACCTGCTCGCCTACCCGCTTGCGATGATGCCGGCATCGTTCGGCGTCGGGCATGCACTCAGCATGGTCGAGTTCGCCGAGAACCTCTCGATCCGCGCGACGCTGGTCAGCAACTCGCTGACAGCGCTCAAGCAGTTCGTCGCCTACGGCGACTACATGACGCTGATCGGTGAGTTCGCTGCCTACCGCGAGATCGCGGCGGGAACGCTGGCCGTCGTGCCGATCGATCACCCTTTGTTCCTGGGCACCCAGGCCCGGCTGCTGGTGAAGGCCGGCAGGCCGTTGCCGGCGGCGGCGCTCGAGCTGCTGGATCACATCACCCGGCACATGTCGATGTTTTCGCGGCACGACTCCGGCGGGGACCCCCGGTAGCCCAGCCGTCGCGCAAGCAGGACTCCCACTCAGCAGTACGTGCATATGTCCGCACACCATTGCGACCGTGGTTGACGTGCGCACGGGCTGACCTATACTTTCAACGCTGACTGAGACACGCCGTGACAAGCGGAGGTAGGTCAGAAAAAGCGATCATGTTTCCCTGATTGAGAGCGTGGTCGCGCAGGCCGGAGTGCCTGCGAGTCCGAACCGGATCATAAGTTGCTGACCCGGTTCGGACGTACCCAAGCACCCTTAGACAGGGTGCTTTTTTGTTGCCCACGATTTGCCGCCCTGCCCTGGGATAACGGCATTTCGTTCAGCGGCCCCGGGGGCGGATTCTCACTATTTAGCCAGCTTGATACCTGACGGGACCGCACGTGTTTCGTGCTCCACGTCAGGCCGTTCCAATCCGGATGCCCAGCTTCGCTGGCCAAAGGGAGAGCGCGATGAGCAACGATGCAGAGAGGGACCGGCTCGACGAAGCGCAGGCGGGCCGCGCGGCCTGGAAAAAATGGGGCCCCTACCTCAGCGAGCGGCAATGGGGAACGGTGCGCGAGGACTACAGCGAGAACGGCGACGCCTGGAATTACTTTACCCATGACCAGGCGCGGTCGCGCGCGTACCGATGGGGCGAAGACGGCCTTGGCGGTATCTGCGACGACCACCAGGTGTTGTGCTTCGCGCTAGCCCTGTGGAACGGGCGCGATCCTATCCTGAAGGAGCGCGCCTTCGGCCTGGCCAACGGCGAGGGCAATCATGGCGAGGATGTGAAAGAAGCCTACTTCTATCTCGATTCCACGCCGACGCACTCGTACATGAAGTATCTGTACAAGTATCCGCAGAAGGCCTATCCATACACCGACCTCGTCGAGACCAACCGCAGGCGCGGCAAGCATGAGGCCGAGTACGAGTTGCTGGACACCGGCGTGTTTGACGACAACCGGTATTTTGACGTCTTTGTCGAGTACGCGAAGGCGGCGCCCGAGGACGTGCTGGTGCGCATCAGCGTTTTCAACCGCGGTCCGGACGCGGCGCCGCTGCACCTCGTGCCGACCCTGTGGTTCCGCAACACATGGTCGCAGCCGGCGGGCGGCTTGAAGCCGATCCTCGAGCGCGTCGATTCCCCTGGCCGGGCAACGGTCCGCGCCCGTCACAGCGATCCGATGTTCAAGGACTCGCTGGGCGATTATTACCTCTGCTGCGACGCCGACGTGCCGTTGCTCTTCACCGAGAACGAGACCAACAACACCCGGGTATTCGGCACGGCCAACACGTCGCCCTACGTAAAGGACGGTATCCACAATTTCATCGTGCACGGCGATGCCGCAGCGGTAAATCCCGCACAGCAGGGAACCAAGGCGGCGCCCTGCTATCAGCTCAACATCGGCGGGGGTGAGTCGCAAGTCGTGCGGTTGCGGCTGACGACCCGGACGCCAGCCGCGGCATCCGCGCCCTTCCATGACTTCGACACGGTGTTCGCCGCCAGGCTGGTGGAAGCCGATGCCTTCTACGCATCGATCACACCGCCCGCCATTCGCGACGACCCAGACCGGGGGAACGTCATGCGCCAGGCGCTTGCCGGCATGCTCTGGACCAAGCAGTACTTCAACTATGACCTCGGCCTCTGGCTCGAACAGCACGGCGCGGGTGCCCGGTTGCCGAAGCCGGAGCGCAGGCGGGTACGCAACAGCGACTGGGCCCATATGTTCAATGACGACATCATCTCGATGCCGGACAAATGGGAGTATCCCTGGTTCGCCGCGTGGGACCTGGCGTTTCACATGATTCCGCTGAGCATGGTCGATCCCGACTTCGCCAAGCAACAGCTAGACCTGATGCTGCGCAACGACTACCTGCATCCGAACGGCCAGCTCCCCGCCTACGAATGGAACTTCGGCGATGTCAACCCACCCGTGCATGCCTGGGCAACGATGCAACTCTACGTCCTCGACAAGGAGCGTCACGGCGGCCGGGGCGATGTCGAGTTCCTCAAGTACGCCTTCTCCAAGCTGCTGGTCAACTTCACCTGGTGGGTCAATCGCAAGGACCGCACGGGTGCCAATGTGTTCGAGGGCGGCTTCCTCGGACTCGACAATATCGGCGTGTTTGACCGCTCGTCCCCCCTGCCCACTGGCGGCTACCTGGACCAGGCCGACGGTACCGCGTGGATGGTGTTCTTCAGCCAGCAGATGCTGCGCATCGCGGTCGAGCTTGCGTTGCAGGAGCCGGTCTACGAAGAGTTCGTCGAGAAATTCTTCCAGCACACGGTGTTCATTGCCGGCGCGCTGGACTGCGTTGGCGAGCGGAACGACGAAATGTGGGATGAAGAGGATGGCTTCTTCTACGATGTGCTGCGTTTCCCGGACGGCAGCGCCACGCGCCTCAAGGTGCGCTCCATCGTCGGGCTGCTGCCACTGGCTGCCGTGGCCGTGTTCGAAGAAGACATCCTCGCGAGGCTGCAGAAGTTCCCCGAGCGCGGGAGGCTGTTCCTGGAACGGCACCCTGAGCTCGCCGCCAACATGCATCTTCCCGATCAGCCCGGCGTCGCCAACCGTCGCATGCTGGCAATCGTTGGCGAGCAGAAGCTGCGCCGGATCCTGGCGCGCATGCTGGACGAAAGCGAATTCTTCAGCCCCCACGGCATCCGCGCGCTGTCACGCTTCCACCTCGAGCACCCTTATGTCTTCCGCCACGCAGGCCAGGAGTATCGCGTGGCCTATGTGCCGGGCGATTCGGACACCGGCATGTTCGGCGGCAACTCCAACTGGCGCGGGCCGGTGTGGATGCCGATCAACTACCTGCTCTACACGTCGCTGATACGCCTGTATGCCTACTTCGGCGAGGACTTCAAGGTCGAGTGCCCGACCGGGTCTGGACGGATGATGACGCTGCTAGAAGTGGCGAAGGAACTGGGCGAACGCCTGAGCCGGATCTTCCTGCGCGACGGCGACAAAGGCAGGCCCATCTACGGCGGGGCGCACAAGTTCCGCGACGACCCGCACTGGCGTGACCTGGTGCTGTTCTACGAATATTTCCACGGCGACACCGGTGCCGGGATCGGCGCCAGCCACCAGACCGGCTGGACCGGCTGCGTCGCGCGCATCATCCAGGCGAACTCCGTGCTGTCGAAGGACATGCTGCTCACACCGGGCGCCGAAGTGGCGCTCTTGCGAGCGCTGAGAGCCGCGCACAGTTAGGGGCTGCCATGCTGACACCTCGCTATCCAGCGCTTTACCAGCTCAACACCAGGGTCCGGCTAACCGAACTGTCGCAGTCGCTGGGCCATGCGGCCACGCTGGACGACATCACTGACACCGAACTGGACCGCCTGGCGGAGATGGGCTTCGACTGGCTCTGGTTGCTGAGTGTCTGGCAGACCGGGCCTGCCGCGCAGCGCATCTCGCGCACCAACGCAGGGTGGCGGCACGAGTTCGAGCAAACGCTGCCCGACCTGCGCGAGGCGGATATCGCCGGCTCCGGCTTTGCGATCCAAAGCTACACCGTGCACCGCGACCTCGGCGGCGACGATGCGCTGGCCCGCCTGCGCCTGCGCGCGCGACAGCGCGGGCTGCGCCTGATGCTCGATTTCGTGCCGAACCACATGGCCCCGGATCACGCGTGGGTCGACGAGCACCCAGATTATTTCGTCCATGGCACCGAGGAAGATCTGGTGCGTTCGCCCCGCAATTATTGCCGCATGGCGACGAAGAACGGACCGCTTCGCCTCGCCTACGGCAGGGACCCTTACTTTGACGGCTGGCCCGACACGCTGCAGCTTGACTATGGCAATCCGCAACTGCAGCAAGCGATGATTGCCGAACTGGAGCGCATCGCCGGCCAGTGCGACGGCGTGCGCTGCGACATGGCCATGCTCGTCTTGCCCGAGGTGTTCGAGCGCACCTGGGGCATCCGGCCCGACTTGTTCTGGCCGAAGGCGATTGAGGCGGTGCGGCGCCAGCATCCCGGCTTCCTGTTCATGGCCGAGGTTTACTGGGATCTGGAATGGACGCTGCAGCAGCAGGGCTTCGACTACACCTATGACAAGCGCTTGTACGACCGCTTGCGCGAACAGCGCGCCCGCCCCGTGCGCGAGCACCTGCACGCGGACATGGCCTATCAGGACAAGCTGGCGCGCTTTCTGGAGAATCACGACGAGCCGCGCGCCGCATCGACCTTTGCGCCCGAAGCCCATCCCGCCGCGGCAGTGCTGACATTCCTCTCGCCAGGCTTGCGCTTTTTCCACCAAGGGCAGTTCGCGGGCTGGCGCACGCGTATTTCGCCACATCTGGTCCGCGCGCCGGAGGAAGCGGAGGACCGCGCCCTCGCCCAGTTCTATGCCCGGCTCCTCGCCGTGTTACACCAACCGCTGCTTCGCGATGGTAATTGGTCCTTGCTGGAATGCGTTCCCGCCTGGGCCGACAACAAGTCGTCGGATAATTTCATTGCATACCGTTGGGTGGGCGATCCCCACGAGTGGATGTTCGTTGCCGTGAACTACTCGCCGCAGCAAAGCCAATGCTTCATGCAAACGCCCTTCCCGGAACTCACGGAACTGGGCGAGCGGACCGTGCGGCTGCAGGACCGGCTCAGCCCGGCTGCCTATGATCGACCTGGCAATGACCTGCGCGCCCGCGGACTTTTCCTGGACCTGCCCCCGTGGGGTTATCACGTCTTCGACGTGCAGGGGATTGGTTGACCGGGAAACTGAAACCCAAGGCAGGCTTCAAACCGTCTGCAGATGAGATCTGCACGATTTTCACTTGCACCAGAGGGATAGACAGAAAAGCAACAACCGGCCCCGCGGTCATTGCCCGACGCACTATAACTAACTGGGGTTCGAACTTGCCCCTGTCCGTCGCGCAAGCGCTATTCGTCCGAACAGGAGCACTGCATGGACAAGCAACTCGCTATCCTGATCGATGCCTCGGGCTCGATGTTCCACGCCGCCGGCAACGGCTCGTCCAAGGACAAGATCGTCGAAGCCTCGGAGTCGGTGCAGTACATCATCGATGAGATCCAGAACAAGACATCGTCATCCGGTGAAACCTGGGCGGTTTCGTTCTGGTACTTCGCCACGCAGACCAACGGACTGATCGGCCAGGGCAATTTTCCGGTGGGAGACACCACGACCTGGAAAGACGTGGTCAGCGCCATCGAAAACCAGCCCTCCGTGCAGGCAGCGGTTGGCAGCATGACCGATATCTTCCATGCGGTGCGGACCGTCGCCGACTTCATGGTCGCCAACCCTCCGCCGCTGTTCCCCGCGGTGTACAAGAAGAAAATCGTGCTGTTCACCGACGGCAACCAGACCATCCAGCATGACAACCGGCTGACCAAGGGCGGCTATGAATTCGAGCAGGGCATCGACTTTGCCGTGCTGCTGGCAGGCAACGGCATCGCGCTCAATGCGCAGGGGATCGGCTCGGATCTGCTCAACGCGACGCTGACGGACCTGGTCGCCGAAGCCGAGCCCTTCGGCAGCACCGCAAAGACGATCAGCACCACGCCGTCGTATGCGGCAGACACCTCGGCAGCGCTGATGACGAACTCGATGAAGGTCGTCAACAACAACGGCATCCTGCCATTGCGGCCGCTGGCATGGCCAGCCTCCAGGCTGCTGTGGGAGCAGTTCAGCCTGCCGGGCCTGACGACGGAAGGCAGCGACGAAAGATCGCGACGCCGCATCAACGAGGCGCAGTTCGAAGTCGATGTCGACGACATCTCGCAGGAACTCCTGCTGGGACTGACGTGGCATCACCCCGGCCGCCCTTCGATCGAAGCCACCTCGCCGTCGGGCACGTTGTTCCGCCACGGGATCAACGGTGCCTTCGAGATCGGCGTGGGATGGATGACCGCGCTGCACGTCCCCTCGCCCGAAGCCGGTACCTGGCGTGTGCGCGTGGCCGGCGACCCGCAGTTCCGGCCGCTGCGCATGAACCTGATGGCGCGCTCGGTCAGCCCGGAGTTCGATATCCTGCTGCATGTCGATCCCTTCCAGCTCAATCCGCAGGACACCAGCGTCGTCACCGCGACGCCGATGTTCCAGGGCAAGCCCGCCGCCGGCAAGTTCGAAGCGGTCCTGAGCGACTTCACCGGCCGCACCTGGCCGATGCATCCGCAGCAGGATGGCACCCTCGTTGCCAAGGCAGACTTCCCGCAACCTGGTATCGCCCCGCTGCGCGTCGAACTGAAGGGCCTGCTGGAAGGCAAGCACAAGGTCGCGCGCATGGAGTTCACCTCGGTGCAGGTCGGACGCCCGCGCGATCCACGCCTCACGGTCGAGCCCGCCCGCTTCCGGCCGGGCCGCCGCTACAGGGTAGCGGTAACGATCCACGATGCGGCCTTCACCGCCGCAACCCAGATCGCTTTCGGGGCGGGTATCGAAGTCGTGCGCTTCACGGTGCTGAGCCCGCTCGAAGCCATCGCGGAAATCGCGGTCGCCGGCGACGCCTTCCCCGGTGCGCGCGAGGTGCTGACCTACCAGCCCGATGCCGAAACCCTTGGCGGAATCGTGGTGGAGAAACTGCCGGGAAGCGGGCACCGCCTGCTGAAGGGCTTCGTCACCGCCCTGCGCTTCGATGCCCGCGGGCGGCTGCTCGCTGCCCTGCTGGACGGACAGCGCGAGGTTGCCGTGAAGCGCCACGACGAGCGCCTGCGACGCCTGCTGGAGAAGGCGCGGGACGAAAACCTGTGCGTCTCGATTGCGCTCGACGACGATGGCGGGATCGAACACGTCACGATAGGCGAATGAGCCTCCTGCTCGATCCGCTGCCGCCGCCTGACGGCGCGGCAGTCCTCGCGCGCTTCGATGCGGTCCTTGCCTGGTCGCGCCAGCATGCAAGCCGGCTCGGCTATTTTGCCGCGCTCTACCGCGGCGTCACGCTGCGTGCCCGCAGTGCCCTCGCGGCCGGCGCCTTCGAGCAACCCCAGGCAGCCGAACGCCTGGTGGTGCTGTTCGCCACCCGGTACTTCGAAGCGCTGGCGGCGCACCTCGGCGGCGCCCCGGTGACCCGTTCATGGCAGGTCGCCTTCGATGCCGCAGGGCGCTGGCGGCCTACGGTATCGCAACATCTGCTGCTCGGCATCAATGCGCATATCAACCTGGACCTGGGTATCGCCGCGGCCCGGACGCTGGCCGACTACCCGCTGCCACGGGCGGATTTCGAGCGCGTCAACGATCTCCTGTTGCTGATGGTCGATGAGGTTCAGGACCGGCTCGCCGCGGTCTGGCCGCTGCTGCGGCTGGCAGACAACGTGGCCGGCCGCCTGGACGAAACGCTGATCGGCGCGGCGCTTGTGCAGACGCGCGCCGCGGCATGGGATTTCGGCCAGGCATTGCACGCCAGCGGCGGCGGCGAAAGTGGCTTGATCGAACGGCAGGACCGCCACGTGGCAGCAATCGGCCAACACATCGCCGCGCCCGCCCTGCCGCTGTCGCTTGCGCTGGCAGGCGTGCGGATGGGCGAACTGCGCGTCGTCGCCGGCATCATTGACTTGCTGGACCAGGAGGTAGCCCGGGCTGGCCCTGTGGTGGAAGCCAAGATCGTAGGACAGCCGGGTATCTAGAGCGTCCAAGCGCACTGCCCTTCAGCGAAGGCCCTTCTCAATCGCCCCGGCAACTTGCAGGATGCGTTCGTCGGCACCATTCAAGGACCCCGCTGTCAAATCCAGATTCAGCAACGATACCCCGCGGCATCCGGCTCCAGCAGCCGCAGCAGCGCCGTCCACTCGCGATCGAGATGCACAGTGTCGAGACAGGCGTAGTTATCGTGCTGCCTGGCCGCGTGCTCGCAAACCTCGGGCGAAGGAATTACCAGCTCCTGCCCAGCCGACAGCGTCGTCACCTGGATCTCGCAGGCGCGATTCAGGTAGAACATGCGGGTGAACGCCTCGGCCACCGACCTGCCGGTGGTAAGCAGGCCATGGTTGCGCAGGATCAGGTAATCCTTGTCCTTCAGCGACTGGACGATGCGTTCGCGCTCATCCAGCTCCAGGGAGATGCCTTCGTAGTCGTGATAGGCCACGCGCTTGTAGAACTGCATGCTGATCTGGTTGATGGGAAGCAGGCCACATTTCATCGCCGCGACGGCCATTCCCGCGGTGGTGTGCAGATGCACCACGCATTCCACGTCATGGCGTGCCATATGCAACGCGCTGTGAATGGTGAAGCCGGCTGCATTGACTTCAAAGCGCTCGTCCCCGATCGGCTGACCGTTCACGTCGATCCTGACCAGTGACGAGGCGGTGATCTCGTCGAAGAACCAACCATGCGGATTGATGAGGAACTGGTCCGGGGTACCGGGCACGCGGGCGGAGATGTGGGTATAGATGAGGTCCGTCATCCCGAACTTCGCGGCAAGACGGTAGGCGGCCGCCAGCTGGACTCGCGTCTCCCATTCTTCCCGGGACATGTTTCTGGGTACGCGATTGATATGCGGGTCGGTGGTGGAGATCATGGTGTCGTCTCTTCAGGTCTCTGGTTTCACGGAAGACAGCGCAGGCAAGGCGCATCTCGCTGCCTCCCATTCTTTTCCGCGGCGGCAGGCACTGACAAACAAGAAATTCCTCGGCCGAGGGCAAGCCTAGATTTACGGGGCGCATGCCCGGTGCTATAACGGCTTGCGGAATCGACGCCGGTGCTCGCGCGCCCTGGACGCCGTAGGAACGACCGTCCCTATCCAATTGCGCAACGTGATGAGATCCATGCAATACAGACTGCCACCTCTGAACACGCTCCGCATCTTCGAGGCCATCTATCGCCGGGGCTCCATTCGCCAGGCGGCGGCCGAGCTTTGCCTGACGCCACAGGCGATCAGCCAGCAACTCAAGATCCTGGAGTCCTCGCTGGGACAAAGCCTCTTCGAGCGCAGCATCCGCAGCCTGACGCCGACCGAGGCAGCCAGGCGGCTTTATGGCCCGGTCAAGGAGGGTCTGGACCAGTTCGCACAGGGCGTCAGTGCCGTAAGCGGTGACACGGCGAAGAAGAGCCTGTATCTCCATGTCAGCCCTTATTTCTCCACGCATTACCTGGTGCGCAACCTGGGAAACTTCACCGCCGACCTCCCTGAACTGGAGTTCCGCATGTCGGTCGGCGTGGAGATGGTCGATCTTGACCACCAGGGCATCGATGCCGCGATCCATTGGGGCTACGGGGGCAGCAGCACGCTGACCGAGATACCGCTGATCGAAGACCTGAAGGTACTGGTTGCCGCCCCGCCCCTGCTTGCACGGCAGCCGATCAACGCACCGGAAGACTTGCTGCGCCATAACCTGGTGCTGCCGCTGGCAAAGAATTCGCTCTGGCCTGACACGCTCGAGATGCTGGGGCTCGAACCGAAAGCGGGACAGTCCGTGCTCCAGCTGCACACGCACGACGCCATGCTGGAGGCCACGCTGGCCGGGCTAGGTATCGGCTTTATCTCCTACCTGGACGCGCTCAGGCACATCGAAGCCGGGGAACTGGTTGCGCCGTTCGGCGTAGATCTGTTGCGCCAGTTGCCTCTGGAGAAAACGCCTCAATTCTTCCTCTGCTTCAAGCAGGAACGCGCGCAGTCTCCCGTGCTCAAGCGGTTTATCGAGTGGTTGCTCGAGTATGTCTGCCAGCCCGAGGTCATCGGCTACGAATCGCGTTGCAAGTGGAAAGCAGGCTAGCAAGCAGAAAGGCCTGCAGCCGGGCATGGCGCAGGCCCTGGATGACAACGCCAGGACTTTGGCGTTGGCGAGCCGCTGCTTAGACGCTGCTTAGACGCTGCTTACGGCCGCGGCAGCAGCGGCAAAGACGTGCGGATAGTCGCGCTCTGCCTGCTCTCGGCTGAGGTAGCCGAAGGCGACGTCGCGCCTGACAAGGTCTGCCGCGCGCTCGCCGGCCGGCCCGTTGCCGCCACCGCCCGGAAGGGCGAGCACCAGCCTGCGGCCGGCCGGAATGGTCTGCTTGCCCTTGGTTCTCAGGACGGTGCCGTCGTCCAGGGCCACCCTGCCGGCGGCACCGTTGCCACCGCCGTGATGGCCTCGCGCGGGGAACGCAACACGATCGAACATGGCATTCAGGCTGAACTCGTAGCCGGCGCGGGCACTGATTTCAATATGCTGGCCCAGGCCACCCCGCCACCGCCCTGCGCCCGCCGAATCCGGCCGCAGCTCCTTGCGCCAGATGACGATCGGGCCCACGCTCTCCGTCACTTCGACCGACATGACCTGGACACCGCTTGGAAATGCCGTGGCGCTGAGTCCGTCGCTCGACGGGCGGCCGCCGGTGCCGCCAGTGTTGAACATCAGCACTTCGTGCTGGAGCCCGTTCGTCTCGTCGGTGACGCCCTGGAAGCGCATCTGCAGGTTCCACAGCGCGCTCGCCCCTTCAGCGGGAACGACTTCCGGGCAAAGCGGCTGCAGCGCGCCGAGGATGACATCGGGAATCAGATGCCCGATGACGTGCCGTACCGATACCGGGCATGGCCGCGGTGCATTGAGAATGCAGCCTGCCGGGGCCGAGATCTCGAACGGCAGCAGGGAACCCCAGTTATTGGGGATATCAGGCGCGATGGCGCACTTGAGCGCATAGCACGTGTAAGCCTTGGTATAGGTCAGCGGTACGTTGATGCCATAGCGGCTAGTGCCTGAGGTGCCGGCAAAGTCGGCGTGCAGCGCCCCCGCCCTGGCCTCGACGGCAACCTTCAGTTCAATCGGCCGCTCATAGCCATCGACGGTCATGGCATACCTGTGCTGTCCGCCTTGCAGTCCCTGGATGCGCGCGCGGGTGGCTTGCTCGCTGTGCGCAAAGATAAATTCGGCCAGCGAAGCGAGATCCGTCAAGGCAAACTCATCAAGCATCGCGTCCAGGCGGCGCCTGCCGGTCTCGTTGCAGGCGGCGAGCGACTGGAAGTCGCCAACGACCTGGTCTTGCTCTCGTACATTGCAGCGCAGGATGGCGATGAGGTCTTCGTTAAGCTCGCCGCGTTTGTACAGCTTCATCGGCGGGATACAGATTCCCTCCTCGAACACATCCCCTGCGTCGGGCCCGAAGCCGCGGCCGCCAATATCCACCACATGCGCCGTCGACGCGAAATAGCCGATCAGCCGTGGCGCGTCGCCCTGCTTGCGGAAGACTGGCGTCACCACGGTGATGTCGTGCAGATGGCCGGTACCCATCCAGGGGTCATTGGTGACCAGCACATCGCCGGGTGCCAGGCGTTGCGGGTCGAACAAGCGCGCAAAATGCGCCACCGACTCCGCCATGGAGTTCACATGGCCAGGCGTTCCGGTGACGGCCTGCGCAATCATGCGGCCTTGCGCATCGAAAACCCCGGCGGACAGGTCTCCCGCCTCTCTCACGCTGGTGCAGAACGCGGTGCGCATCAGCGTGATCGCCTGTTCCTCCACCACGGAAATCAGGCGGTTCCACATGATCTGCTGGTGTACTGCGATTTGATGGCTCATTGCTTTCATCCTCAATTGCGGCGTTCGATGAGCAGGCAGTCGTCCTGCTGGCGGGTGACCCGGTAGTCCGGGCTGACGTAGGTAGAGGTCTCCCGCTCTACAACGATCAGGGGCCCGTCGATGCCCTCCCCCTGCACGAGTTGTCCGCGGTCATAGATTGCGCAGCGGTGCTGCTGCCCGGTCTTTGCGTCGAGGACATCGCGCCATGCCATCGGTGCCGTGGCGGCCCCGGCAGGCGGCACCTGGCCGCTGCATGCCTGTACACGTTGCGGAGGGGCCAGTTCGGTGCGCAGCGAAAGCGCCCAGCTGACAACCTCGACATCGAGCCCATCGACGGCATGTCCGAACAGTTCGACATAGGACGCGGTGAAACGCTCGCGCAACGTCCCGGTGCTGGCCGCATCGAAGCGGTGGATTTCCACGGGAATGGGGATCTCCCAGCCCTGCCCCGCATAGCGCATGTAGGCGCGGAGTTCGCGTATGGTTTCGCCTTCGTAGCCGGCATCCGCCAGGAAGGACGAAACCTCAGCCTCCATCTGCTCAAGAAGATGGTTCACCACCCCGGCATCGAAATCTGCCAGTCGCATCACGGCGCTGCGCAACGACTCATAAGAAAACGGCGCGCGCAGGAAACCGATGGCCGAGCCTACGCCTGCCCCGGCGGGGACCAGCAGCCTGCGGATGCCAAGCTTTTCGCACAAGCGCACGGCATGCAGCGGCGCCGCGCCCCCGTAGGCGATCATGGTGTACTGCTCCAGGGCGCGGCCGTTTTCTACCGCATGCATGCGCGCCGCATTGGCCATGCTCTCATCGACCACTTCCGCCACGGCGTGGGCGGCCTGGATGGTCTCGCCCTGCAGCGGCTTGCCGATATCGTTGGCCAGCGCCGTCTCCGATGCCAGGCGGTCCAGCCTGATGCTGCCGCCGGCAAAGCGTTCAGGATCGAGCTTGCCCAGCACCAGGTCCGCATCGGTCACCGTGGGGCGCCTGCCGCCGCGGCCATAACATGCCGGCCCCGGCTCGGAACCCGCGCTTTCCGGTCCGACCCGCACCTGCTTCATCTCATCGACGTGGGCGATCGAGCCGCCACCAGCGCCGATTTCGATCATTTCGATGACGGGGATCGAGATCGGCATGCCACTGCCCTTCTTGAAGCGATAGGTCCGCGCCACCTCGAACACGCGCCCTGTCTTTGGCACCTGGTTCTCGATCAGGCAGATCTTTGCCGTCGTCCCGCCCATATCGAACGAAACCACCTCCGGCAACGCGTAGCGCGCGGCAATGTCGCTGGCGAAGATCGCCCCGCCTGCCGGCCCGGATTCCAGCAGCCGCACCGGAAACTCGGCGGCGCTTCCCAGCGACATCAGCCCCCCGCCGGAGTGGATCAGATACAAGGGGCAGCGCATCCCGTCCTCGGCCAGCGCACCGGCAAGCCGGTTCAGATACGAAGAAATCAGCGGCTTGACATAGGCATTGGCGCAAACCGTGTTGAACCGCTCGAATTCACGGATCTGGGGCGACACTTCACTCGAGATGGAGATGGCGATGTCCGGCAGCGCCTTTGCCACCAGGTCGCGCACCGCGCGTTCGTGTGCGCCATTCCGATAGCTGTGCATCAGGCCGATCGCAACGCTTTCATACTCGCCAGCGCGCAGTTTTCGGGTCACGGCCTCCACCCCGGCCAGGTCCAGCGGCACAAGTTCCTGGCCCGTTGCATCCAGACGCCCTGCGACGGTAAACCGGTCATTGCGCGGGACCAGCGGCGCCGGCAACGTAATGCCCAGGTCATACTGCTCGAAACGCCCTTCGGTGCGCATTTCAATCACGTCGCGAAATCCCTCCGACGTGATGAATGCGGTGCGCGCACCGCGCCGCTCGATCAGTGCGTTGGTGGCCAGCGTGGTGCCGTGGATAATCGCGCCGATCGATCCCACTGGTATCGATGCCTCGCGCGCCGCGGCCTTCAGCCCGGCGACGATGGCACGCTCGGGCTTCTCGTAGTCAGTCAGTATCTTTGCCGTATGGATGCGGCCGTTGCACTCCAGTGCAACATCCGTGAAGGTGCCGCCGATATCGACGCCTGCCCTGATCTGTTGTGTATCTTTGCCCATTTTCTCGATGCCTTGCCTCGGAGGATTAGCGCGTGGAGGCTGTCACACCGAAGCCCCCGACGCCGCGTTGAGATCATCATGGGCGAACGATGTGGCGGCTGACAAACAAGAATTTGATGGCACCAGGGCAAGCCGTTCTGATTCCGTACTAACCCTAGTCCTGCGCATGCAAGCAGGACATTGCGCCATCATCGGGCGCACAAGCCTGTCAGGTATGCGCATTCTGGTGCGCATGCCATGGGTATGGTGCGTCGGATGTCGGGGTGCACCATACGCGTGTCGCAGCAGCGTCGCGATGCACCATCACCGGCTCAGGGTTATTACCGAACCAGCGAAGCTTGCCCTGGCGCCATCAAATTCTTGTTTGTCTCGCGCCGCATCCGTCGCCGATGATGCCGACATGACGACATCGGCGCGACGCAATGCGATAGAGCCGGAAGCCAACCCCTTCCGTGCGCTCGAGCAGCGGCTGAATGTCAGCTCACCCCGCGTACGGGCCAGAGCCCGCATGCGCTATCTTTCCATCCAGAGGATGACTGCCATGAAGTTCGCTATTCCCTTCTTCGCCGCCTGCCTGACGCTGAGCCCGATGCAGTCGATGGCGCAGCCGGGCGATTACCCCACCAAGCCGATCCGTCTGGTCGTCCCGTATCCGGCAGGCGGATCGACGGATGCCGTCGCGCGGCTGGTCGGCCAGAAGCTCTCCGCGAAATTCGGCCAGCCTGTTGTCGTCGAGAACCGGCCCGGTGCAAGCGAGGCCATCGCGGCAAGCTTCGTTGCCAAGTCGCCGGCCGATGGCTACACGATCTTTCTTTCCACCATGAGCGGCTTGACGGTCAACCCGAGCTTGTTCAGCAAGCTGCCGTATGCGCCGCAGAAAGATTTCGCGCCAATTGCCCTCGCCGCAACGATTCCCTGCGTAGTGGTCGTGAATCCCGGCGTACCGGTGCAGTCCATGCCGCAGTTGCTGGAGTACCTGAAGGCGCGGCCCGGCATCGCCTACGCATCCGGCGGAAACGGTACGCCAAACCATCTGGGCATGGAGCTCTACAAGAAGGCGACCAGCGTCAAGCCGATGCATGTGCCTTACAAAGGCGGGGCGCCCGCGCTCCAGGACCTGATGGCCGGGCAGGTAGAAGTCATGATGGCGCTCGTGCCTGAAGCCATGCCCCTGGTCAAGGCGGGCAAGCTGAAGGCCCTGGCGGTGACCACGACAAAGCGCTCTCCCGACTATCCGGACCTGCCCACGGTGGCAGAGTCCGGGGTGCCCGGGTTCGAGCTGATCTTCTGGTCCGCCTTCGTGGCGCCGGCAGGAACGCCGAAAGAGATCGTCACCCGGTTGAATCAAGCGATCGACGCCATCCTGCAAGAGAAGGAGACCAAGGCAAAGCTGACCGAAATGGGCCTCGTTCCGGCTGGCGGATCGCCCGAGCAGCTCAGTGCGCTGATCAAGAGCGAAACCGGCAAGTGGAAGAAAGTCGTCGACGAGGTCGGCATCAAGCTGGACTGATCCGCATTGCCGACCAGTGGCACGGCTGCCGACAACTGCCCGTGGCCGTGCCGAACTGACGCACCCTCTACTATTTCTGGTTAAACGTGGAAAAAGTCAATTTCATCGAGATGAAGGCCGGCACGGCCGAAGAGTTCCAGATGCTGGCCGCCCGGGACGAGGCATACAGCCATGCGCTACCCGATCGGATCCTGGAGATCTTGTCAACACAGGCGAGCGACGATGGCGGCTACCAGGTCAATCGCCTGGAGCATGTCCTGCAGACCGCGACGCGTGCCTGTCGTGATGGGGCATCCGAGGCATGGATCGTTGCTGCGCTGCTGCATGATGTCGGTGACGTCCTGGCTCCGGACAATCATTCAGCCGTCGCGGCGGAGATTCTGCGGCCGTTTGTCTCGGACGAGATTTACTGGGTCATCCGGCACCATGGCGTCTTCCAGGGGGTCTACTACTGGCACCATATTGGTCGCGACAGGCACGCACGCGAGGCGTTTCGCGGGCACCCGTACTTTGCATCGGCCGAACGCTTCTGCGAACAGTGGGATCAAAACTCGTTCGATCCCCACTATGACACCCTGCCGCTGGAAGTCTTTGCGCCGATGGTAAGGCGTGTCTTCACGTCCCAGCCACATCATGCAGGTCAGCCTGCGTTGGCGCCGACGCCGAATCCCTGAGCCTTTTCGAGGAAGTTAGCCGTTTTCGCAGGGGTCGACTCAATCCGTGACGCGAGTGCCAGGCGGATGGAAACCGGGCTGCCGACGATGTCCTTATAGACAACGCCCTCGACCTGAATCTGGCAAACAGACGCAGGGACGATGGACACGCCGAACTCCGCTGCAACGAGATTCACAACCGAAGAGAGTTGCGGCGCTTCCTGCCCGGCGATGAGATCAAAACCGGCCTGCTTGCAGGCGCCGACAATGACGTCATGCAAGGTCGGACTCGCCTCGCGGGGTAGCAGGACAAAATGGTCTTCCGCCAATGCTTCGAGGGATATCCGGCGCCGCTTCGCAAGAGGATGGGTTGCGGGAAGCACGACCTTCATTGGCTCCACGGCAATGTGCTGCAGTTGAACCCCCGCCGGCGACTGCCCGCTCAATCGGACAAACGCCACATCGACACGGCCATCGTTGAGATAGGAGAGGAGTTGCGAGGTGTTGCCTTCCGCCAGGGTCAGGACAACATTGGGGTAATCCTGCCGATATGCGCGGATCAGCCTGGAGACCACGGGGTTGAACGCGGCAGAACCGGTAAATCCGATGTTGAGGCGCCCGATCTCGCCCCGTCCGGCGCTTTGTGCCTTTTCTACGGCCGCGCGCGTGTCATGGAGTATTCGCCGGGCATCCGCTGCGAACGCCTCGCCCGCTTCGGTCAGGACCACGCCATGCCCGGTCCGGCGAAACAGCTTTACACCGAGCTCCTCCTCCAGCGCGTGAATCTGCTGGCTGAGCGGCGGCTGGCCAATGCCGAGCTTTTCCGCTGCCCGCGTTACGTTGCGCTCGTCAGCGACGGCGAGAAAGTAGCGAATATGCCGCAGCTCCATGCGATATCTGCCGTCCTATATATCAGAAAGATGCGATAGATATTGGACAGTATATCAGCGGAAGGCCAAAATACGCGCGTATCACCCCTTGCCGGGGCTTCACGGTGTCGAAGACCGCGTTCGAATCGTGTTGTTCAAGGCAAAGGCGGCGAATCATCCCACTACAAGAAATCAGCGCCCCATGGAAAAGCAACTATCCACCAGGCCCGAATACCGGAATATCGGTATTTCGCAGATCGCGAAATACCGGTTGCCCTGGGCCGGCAAGGTATCCATCCTGCATCGCGTGAGCGGTGCCTTGATGTTCCTCCTCCTTCCCTTCGTCCTGTATCTGTTCGAGCAGAGCATCACCTCCGAACTGAGCTTCGCAAAGTTTTCGGCCCTGCTGTCCGGTGGCTTTGTCAAGCTGGTTGTGCTGGCCCTGATCTGGGGGTATCTGCATCATTTCTGCGCGGGTATCCGCTTCCTGCTGCTGGATGTGCACGTTGGTGTGTCCAAGCCCGCTTCGGCTAAGTCTGCCATCAGCGTGCTGGTTGTCAGCCTGCTGCTTACCCTGATTTTCGGCCTGAAGCTGTTCGGCCTGTTCTGAGGAGAATCAAGGTGGCAAATAACAATATCGGTCCCAAGCGTCTGGTCGTCGGTGCCCATTACGGCCTGAAAGACTGGCTCGCGCAACGCGTCACGGCCGTGATCATGGTGGTGTTCACCGTGGTCCTGGCCATTGCCTTCCTGCTGTCGAACGGCGCTTCGTACGAAGCGTGGGCAGGGCTCTTCGCCAACCAGTGGATGAAGATCATCACGTTCCTGACCATCCTGTCGCTGCTCTACCACGCCTGGATCGGCGTGCGCGACATCTGGATGGACTATGTGAGGCCGATGGCGGTGCGCCTCGTGCTGCAAGTACTTACGATTCTGTGGCTCGTCGGTTGCGCGGGCTACGCTGCTCAGATTCTCTGGAGGGTGTAATAAATGGTCGCAGTCAAGACTGGATTGCCGCGTCGCCGCTTTGACGTGGTCATCGTCGGTGCTGGCGGCGCCGGGATGCGCGCATCCCTCCAGCTCGCGGAAGCCGGCCTGAACGTGGCCGTGCTGTCCAAGGTGTTTCCGACCCGCTCGCACACCGTGGCGGCGCAGGGCGGCATCGGTGCCTCGCTGGGCAACATGAGCGAAGACAACTGGCACTATCACTTCTACGACACCATCAAGGGCTCGGACTGGCTGGGTGACCAGGACGCCATCGAGTTCATGTGCCGTGAAGCCCCGAAGGTCGTGTACGAGCTCGAACACTTCGGCATGCCGTTCGACCGCAACCCCGACGGCACCATCTACCAGCGCCCGTTCGGCGGCCACACCGCCAATTACGGCGAGAAGCCGGTGCAGCGCGCCTGCGCCGCGGCTGACCGGACCGGCCACGCGCTGCTGCACACGCTGTACCAGCGCAACGTGCGCGCCAAGACCCACTTCTTCGTCGAGTGGATGGCGCTGGACCTGATCCGCGACCAGGACGGCGACGTGCTGGGCGTGACCGCGCTGGAAATGGAAACCGGCGAGGTCTACATCCTCGAAGCCAAGACCACGCTGTTCGCGACCGGCGGTGCCGGCCGTATCTACGCCGCTTCCACCAACGCCTTCATCAACACCGGTGATGGCCTGGGCATGGCCGCACGCGCTGGCGTGCCGCTGGAAGACATGGAGTTCTGGCAGTTCCACCCGACCGGCGTGGCCGGCGCGGGCGTGCTGATCACCGAAGGCGTGCGCGGCGAAGGCGGTATCCTGCGCAACAAGGACGGCGAACGCTTCATGGAGCGCTATGCCCCGACGCTGAAGGACCTGGCGCCGCGTGACTTCGTCTCGCGCTCGATGGACCAGGAAATCAAGGAAGGCCGCGGCTGCGGCCCGAACGGCGACTACGTGCTGCTCGACCTGACCCACGTCGGTGCCGAGACCATCATGAAGCGACTGCCGTCGATCCGCGAAATCGGCATGAAGTTCGCCAACGTCGACGCGATCAAGGAACCGATCCCCGTGGTCCCGACCATCCACTACCAGATGGGCGGTATCCCGACGAACTATCACGGCCAGGTCGTGGTGCCGAAGAACGGCAACCCGAACGAAGTCCTGAACGGTTTCTATGCGATCGGCGAATGCTCGTGCGTGTCGGTGCACGGCGCCAACCGCCTGGGCACCAACTCGCTGCTCGACCTGGTGGTGTTCGGCCGTGCCGCCGGCAACCACATCATCGCGCAGAACCTGAAGCAGAAGGAACACAAGCCGCTGCCGGCCGATGCCGCCGACCTCGCGCTGTCGCGCCTGGCCAAGCTGCAGGCCACGTCGTCGGGCGAGTACACGCAGGACGTCGCCAACGACATCCGCAAGAACATGCAGTCGCATGCCGGCGTGTTCCGTACGCAGAAGCTGATGGACGAAGGCGTCGAGCGCATCCTGGAAGTGTCCGAGCGCGCCAACAACATCCACCTGAAGGACAAGTCCAAGGTCTTCAACACCGCGCTGGTGGAAGCCCTGGAAGTGGCCAACCTGGTGGAAGTGGCCAAGGCCACCATGATCTCGGCGGCGGCCCGCAAGGAATCGCGCGGTGCCCACGCGCACAGCGACTTCCCGAACCGCGACGACCAGAACTGGCTCAAGCACACGCTGTTCTACAGCGAAGGCAACCGCCTCGACTACAAGCCGGTGAAGATGGAACCGCTGACGGTGGAAAGCGTGCCGCCGAAGGCCCGTACCTTCTGAGCACCGCGTCGTAGAGAAAACAGGACCCACAGAAATGAAGCGTATTTTCGAAGTCTACCGCTACGATCCGGACAAGGATGCGGCACCGCGCATGCAGACCTACGAGGTCGAGCTGGACGGTCACGAGCGCATGCTGCTGGACGCGCTGGTCAAGCTCAAGAAGCTGGACGAGACCATCTCGTTCCGCCGCTCGTGCCGCGAAGGCGTGTGCGGCTCGGACGCGATGAACATCAACGGCAAGAACGGCCTGGCCTGCCTGACCAACATGCGCGAGCTGCCGGACCGCATCGTGCTGCGTCCGCTGCCCGGGCTGCCGGTGGTGCGCGACCTGATCGTCGACATGACGAACTTCTTCAAGCAGTACAACTCGATCAAGCCGTTCCTGATCAACGACGAGCCGCCGCCCGAGAAAGAGCGCCTGCAGTCGCCGGAAGAGCGCGACGAGCTGGATGGCCTGTACGAGTGCATTCTCTGCGCCAGCTGCTCGACGTCGTGCCCCTCGTTCTGGTGGAACCCGGACAAGTTCGTCGGCCCCGCCGGCCTGCTGCAGGCTTACCGCTTCATCGCGGACAGCCGTGACCAGGCCACCAGCGAGCGCCTGGACAACCTGAACGACCCGTACCGCCTGTTCCGCTGCCACAGCATCATGAACTGCGTCGACGTGTGCCCCAAGGGTCTGAACCCGACCAAGGCCATCGGCAAGATCAAGGAGCTGATGGTCCGCCGCGCTGTCTGATCCTGCGGCTGTCACTGTAGTAAGCGGCGCCAGCCATGCGCTGGCGCGCCCTTCCTGTCGCCCATGGCGTTCCTTGTGGGCGATTCCGTATAAAGCCAGCGCGCGTGGTCGCCCTGATGACCGTAATGCCATGGCTTGTTCATACGTCGTTAATTCATCTGGCTTCCCGCCGGGACCAGCGCAGCCACACCCGTTGCCGGCTCCCACCCGCCGCCGAGCGCCTTGAACGCCGCCACCGCGGCGCGGGCCGATTCGGCCTGTGCGTGCGCCCTGGCATCAGACGTGCGCAGCAGGCTCTCGTCAGCAAGCAGCACTTCGATCAGGCGAACGACGCCCTTCTGGTAGGCGGCTAGCGAGGCGTTTCGCGCCTGCGTGAGCGAGGCTTCGCCTTGTGCCAGTGTGCCGGCCTGGCTTTCACGATTGATCAGCGCGGAGAAGGCGTTTTCGACATCTTCGGTCGCGCGCAGCACGGCCTGCCGGTACGCCGCCAAAGCTTCAGCCTCCTGGCCTCGGGCCAGCTCGATCTGTGCATTGATGCGGCCGAAATCAAACAAGCGCCAGCGCAAGCCCAGCACGCCCGCTGCCTGGCTCGCGCCCGCTGAAAACAGGTTGCCGCTGGCTACGGTCGTGGCGCTGCCCAACAGGGCACTGATCGAGAACTTGGGGTAATACTCCGCCATCGCTACGCCGATGCGTGCGTTGGCCGCCGCCAGCCGGCGCTCCGCGACGATGAGGTCGGGCCTGCGTCGCAGCAGGTCCGCCGGCGAACCCGTGCCGGCGAGTTGCGGTGCGGCGGGAATCGTACCGGGACCGGCCAGTTCGGCGCGATACGTGCCCGGCGGGACAGCGAGCATCACGTCCAGCGCGTTCAACGCGGCATCGAGCCCGGTCTCCAGCACCGGGATGGTGGCGCTGACCTGAGCCAGCGCCCCCTCGGCCTGTCGGACTTCCAGTTCGGCTGCAAGCCCCTTGCTGAACAGCAGGCGAACCGTCGAGAGCAGCTTCTGCTGGGTCTCCATCTGCCGCCTGGCGATGCCGAGACGGGCCTGCAACCCACGCACGGTGATGTAGAGATCGGCCGTTTGCGCGGCCACGGCGAGGCGCGTCGCGGAGGCACCCGCTGTGGAGGCCTGGTACTCCGCCAGGGCGGCTTCCCGCCCGCGGCGCAGTCCGCCGAATACGTCCAGCTCCCAGCCGGCGCCGAGGTTTGCCTCGTAGGCGTTGCCATACCTGTCAAAGCCCGGCGTGGCATTCAGCAACTTGCCGACGGGCGTCTCGATCGACTGGTAGCTCCTGGCCGCCTGCGCGCTGGCGCTGCCTGAAGGCAGCAAGGCCGCGTTGGCCGCGCCGAGGCCCGCGCGTGCCTGGGTGACGCGCGCTGAGGCCTGCGCCAGGTCCAGGTTCTGCGCCAACGCCACAGACACCAGGCGGGTCAGCATCGGGTCACCGAATCCTTCCCACCACGTCGTCAGCTCCGCCGGCGTCGGCGCCTGCCTTTGTTCAACACCGGACTGTCCCAGGTAGCTTTGCGAAACCGGGGCATCCGGCTTTCTGTAGTCAGGGCCGACTGCGCAACCCGCCATGACGCCGGCACTCAGCAACAGGGTTAGATAGCGAGGAAAAGGCATGGATGTGCGGTACTCAAGATCGATCGGAACTGTGACTATATTATAAAACGGTCACTAGTTGTCAATGACCGTCTGCCACGGTAAGCTGGCCGAATGATCGAAACCACACCCCCTGTCCTGCCGTCCCGAGGCCCCGCGGACCACAACGTCCGCTCGCAGATCGTTGAGGCTGCCACCGAGCACTTCAGCCTCTACGGCTACGAGAAGACAACGGTTTCCGACCTCGCCAAGGCAATCGGCTTCTCCAAGGCATACATCTACAAGTTCTTCGATTCCAAGCAGGCGATCGGTGAAGTGATATGCGCCAACTGCCTGGGCGCGATCACAAGCGAGGTCGACGAGGCCCTTGCAGCGGTCCCGACCGCTTCCGAGCGCTTGCGGCGCCTTTTCAAGACGCTCGTCGAGGCCGGGGTGCGCCTGTTCTTCCAGGACCGCAAGCTCTACGCCATTGCCTCGGCGGCGGCGCAGGAGCGGTGGCAGCCGGTACTCGCCTATGAGGACCACATTCGGAATCTCGTCATGCGGATCGTGCTGGAGGGTCGCAAATCCGGGGAATTCGAGCGCAAGACACCGCTGGACGAGACCGCCAACGGCATCTACCTCGTCATGCGTCCCTACATCGATCCGTTGCTGCTGCAGCACAACCTCGATGTCGCCGCGGAGGCTCACGCCCAGCTTTCCAGCCTGATCCTGCGCAGCCTGGCTCCATAGGAAGGAACTGAACATTGCCGGAAGCGGCGCATCAGACGCCGCTTTTGTTTTGCGCCATTGTGACCATTGACTAAATTAGTCACCAGAACAATAATCCAGGTTCAGTCTCGCTCGAGAGGATCTTATGCTTCAGCACCGAATCGCCTTATCCGCCGCCGCGTGCGTGTTGCCACTTGTACTAGCCGCTTGCGGCGAGCCCGCGGCACCCGATCCCCGCAGCCAGCCTCCGCTGGTCAGGGTCGGAATCGTCCAGGATCCGGCCACCCCGACTCGTGCATTCACGGGAATCGTGGCCACCAGAATCCAGGGCGATCTGGGCTTTCGTGTGGCGGGCAAAGTCGTTGAGCGGCTCGTCGATACGGGCCAGGCCGTCAAGCGCGGCCAGCCGCTGATGCGCATCGATCCGAACGACCTGAAGCTGGCAGCGCATGCGCAGCAGGAGACGGTTGTTGCCGCGCGGGCACGGGCCAGGCAAACGGCGGAGGACGAAGCCCGGTATCGCGACCTGGTCGGGACCGGCGCGGTATCGGCCTCGGCCTATGACCAGATCAAGGCAGCGGCGGAGTCGGCCAGGGCCCAGCTCAAAGCAGCGGAAGCCCAGGCCGACGTGGCGAGGAATGCAACCGGCTACGCGGTCCTGGTCGCCGACGCCGACGGCGTTGTCGTGGAAACACTGGCCGATGCCGGGCAGGTCGTCAGTGCCGGCCAGGTGGTGGTGCGCGTGGCGCATGCCGGCCGGCGCGAAGCCGTCGTCCACCTGCCCGAAACGCTGCTGCCGCCGGTGGGTTCCGTTGGCGAGGCAACGCTCTACGGCAATGACACGCTGACCGTACCGGCGAAACTCAGGCAGCTTTCCAGCGCGGCGGACCGGCAGACCCGCACCTACGAAGCGAGGTACGTGCTCGAAGGCGCGCTGGCCGAGGCCCCGCTCGGCGCCACCGTTATCGTCCAGATCCCGGAAGTCAGCCGCACCGCCACGCAACCCGACCTGCAGGTGCCGATCGGCGCCCTCTTCGATCCGGGCAAAGGCCCGGGTGTGTGGATGCTGAACGGAAAATCCAACCGCGTCACCTGGCGCCCGGTGAAGGTCCGCAGCCTGGACGACGATGCCGCGCGCGTGGCGGGTGAGCTCAGGGCCGGCGACCGGATCGTGGCGCTTGGCGCGCACTTGCTGCGGGAAGGCGACCAGGTTCGGATCGCAGCCATTGGCACCAAGGCTACCCAGGCTTCCGGGGAAGGAGCGCTGCAATGAGTGGTTTCAACCTTTCGGCACTCGCGGTCCGCGAGCGGTCCGTCACGCTGTTCCTGATCATCCTGGTGTCGGTGGCAGGCGTCATCGCCTTCTTCCAGCTGGGCCGCGCGGAAGATCCCGCCTTCACGGTGAAAACCATGACTGTCATCACGGCCTGGCCGGGCGCGACGGCGCAGGAGATGCAGGACCAGGTGGCCGAACGGGTGGAAAAGCGCATGCAGGAATTGCGCTGGTACGACCGCACGGAGACCTACACGCGCCCCGGCCTGGCATTCACCACAGTAACCCTGCTCGACAGCACCCCCCCTTCGGAGGTCCAGGAAGAGTTTTACCAGGCCCGCAAGAAGATCCGGGATGAGTCCGCCGCCCTGCCCGCCGGCGTCATCGGCCCCATTGTCAACGACGAATATTCGGACGTGACCTTCGCGCTGTTCGCGTTGAAGGCCAGGGGCGAGTCGCAGCGGGCGCTCGTCCGCGATGCCGAAGCACTGCGGCAGCGCCTCCTGCACGTCGCCGGCGTGAAGAAGGTGAACATCATCGGGGAACAGTCCGAACGCATTTTCGTGAGCTTTTCCCATGACCGCCTGGCGACGTTGGGCATCTCGCCGCAGGCCATCCTGGCGGCGCTGAACAGCCAGAACACACTCACGCCCGCCGGTTCGATCGACACCGCGGGTCCCCAGGTGTTCATCCGCCTCGACGGCGCCTTCGACAAGCTGCAGAAGATCCGCGACACGCCGGTGGTGGCACAGGGCCGCACACTCAAGCTTTCGGATGTCGCCACGGTGGAACGTGGCTATGAAGATCCGGCGACCTTCCTCGTCCGCAACAACGGCGAACCCGCGTTGCTGCTGGGCGTCGTGATGCGAGACGGCTGGAACGGCCTGGACCTGGGCAAGGCGCTGGATGCGGAGGTGTCGGCGATCAATGAAGCATTGCCGCTCGGCATAAGCCTCACCAAGGTGACCGACCAGTCCGTCAACATCAGCGCATCGGTCGATGAGTTCATGGTCAAGTTCTTTGTCGCGCTGCTGGTGGTGCTGGTGGTGTGCTTCCTGAGCATGGGCTGGCGCGTCGGCATCGTCGTGGCTGCGGCTGTCCCGCTGACGCTGGCCGCGGTGTTCGTCGTGATGGCGGCCACAGGCAAGAGCTTCGACCGCATTACCCTGGGCGCGCTGATCCTGGCGCTGGGCCTGCTGGTGGACGACGCCATCATCGCGATCGAAATGATGGTGGTCAGGATGGAGGAAGGCTACAGCCGCATTGCCGCCTCGGCCTATGCCTGGAGCCATACTGCCGCGCCGATGCTGTCCGGCACCCTGGTCACTGCGGTGGGCTTCATGCCTAACGGCTTTGCCCGCTCCACGGCCGGCGAATACACCAGCAACATGTTCTGGATCGTGGGCATTGCGCTGATCGTGTCCTGGATCGTCGCCGTTGCCTTTACGCCTTACCTTGGCGTCAAGCTGCTGCCCGAGATCGGCAAGGCGAAAGGTGGTCACGACGCCATCTATGGCACGCCCAACTACAACCGCTTCCGTCGTCTGCTGGGGCTTGTGATCCGGCGCAAGTGGATCGTGGCCGCGGTCGTGGTGGGCGGCTTCGCGGTGTCGGTGCTGGGCATGGGCATTGTGAAGAAGCAATTCTTCCCGACTTCCGATCGCCCCGAGGTGCTGGTCGAAGTGCAGATGCCCTATGGCACTGCCATCGGCGGGACCAGCGCGGCCACGTCAAAGGTCGAAGCCTGGCTCGCCAGGCAGCCGGAAGCGAAGATCGTGACGGCCTACGTCGGCCAGGGCGCGCCCCGCTTCTATCTCGCCATGGCGCCGGAGTTGCCGGACCCCTCCTTTGCGAAGATCGTGGTGCGGACCGAGAGCCAGGACGAACGTGAAGCGCTGAAGGTCCGCTTGCGCCAGGCAATTGCCGACGGGCTGGCGCCGGAGGCCCGCGTGCGCGTCAGCCAGCTGGTGTTCGGTCCCTACTCGCCCTTCCCGGTCGCATTCCGCGTCGCCGGGCCGGATCCGGACAAGCTGCGTGCCATTGCCGCGGACGTGCGCCAGGTAATGGACGCCAGCCCGCTGATGAGAACCGTCAATACCGATTGGGGGTCGCGAGCACCCGCCCTGCACTTCACGCTGCAGCAGGATCGTCTGCAGGCCGTCGGCCTGACTTCCAGCGGCGTCGCGCAGCAATTGCAGCTGCTCCTTAACGGCGTGCCGGTCACCGAAGTCCGGGAGGACATCCGCTCGGTACAGGTCCTTGCCCGCGCCGCCGGCGACATCCGACTGGATCCCGCAAAGATCTCCGGCTTCACGTTGACCGGGGCGGCGGGACAGCGGATTCCGCTCTCCCAGGTAGGCACCGTCGATGTGCGCATGGAAGATCCGATCCTGCGCCGCCGCGACCGTACGCCGACGATCACGGTACGCGGCGATATCGCCGAGGGGCTGCAGCCGCCCGATGTATCCGCGGCTATCCAGCAGCAACTGCAGCCGATCGTCGCCAGGTTGCCGGCAAGCTACCGGATCGAACAGGCAGGCGCCATCGAGGAGTCCGACAAGGCCACCAAGGCGTTGCTGCCGCTGTTCCCGATCATGCTGGCCCTGACCTTGCTGATCGTCATCCTGCAAGTGCGTTCGATCTCCGCCATGGTGATGGTGCTTGCCACCAGCCCGCTGGGCTTGATCGGTGTGGTCCCTACCTTGCTGCTGTTCCAGCAGCCGTTCGGGATCAACGCCCTGGTCGGGCTGATCGCGCTGTCCGGCATCCTGATGCGCAACACATTGATCCTGATCGGGCAGATCCACCAGAACAAGCAAGCCGGCATGGCGCCGTTCGATGCGGTCGTCGAGGCGACGGTGCAACGTACCCGGCCGGTGCTCCTGACCGCGCTGGCGGCGATCCTGGCCTTCATTCCGCTGACGCATTCGGTGTTCTGGGGAACGCTGGCCTACACGCTGATCGGCGGCACCTTTGCCGGCACGGTGCTGACCCTGGTGTTCCTGCCAGCGATGTATGCGATCTGGTACCGGATCAGGGTGCCTGCCGATGCGAACGAGATCAATCCGGGCAAGCCTGCAGTGACGCAGCACCCCACGGATCTGAACGACAGTGGCGCGGGCGCTCCTGCAAGCACCACATGACGCGAGTGGCCGCGACCGTCCTTGCGAGGCCGCGGCCAACCTGCATGTCAAGCCGCAACGCCGTTACGGCGTGACGATACCCCGCGTGCGCCGATGCTATCCGTCGGCATCTCCCGGCGGGATTTTGCCTGTCCTGCAGCCCGCGTCCGCTGCCCCCTGGCAGGCGGAGCAGGCTCATGTCCGGGTCAACACCCCGGGGCCAACAGGTGGGTCATGCCTCTTTCGCAACAGCCGTTTGCTGCGACGGTTTCCCGTCCGCCGCCATTCCCTTTGCGGCGACAGCAATGGCTGCGAAAAGAGATGGCACGGCGAGGATGCTCAGGATCGCGCTCATGTCGAGGCCCAGCTGCAACAGCGTGCCACCGGCGACAGCGCCGAGGATGCCGCCAAAGCGCCCGATGCCGAGCATCCAGCCGACGCCGCAGGCGCGGCCCTGCGTTGGATAGAACGAGGCGGCCAGCGCGGGCATCGAGACCAGGCCCGCCCCCATGAACAGCCCGGCGACCGGCGTCAGCATCGTCAGGTATGACCCATTGCTCGCGTGCCCCATTGCCAGCGTGAATACGGCCGCAAAGAAATAGGCCAGGCCGATGACGCGATGCGGATTGATGCGGTCCATCAGCCAGCCGCACGCCATGGCGCCCAGCGTGCCGCCCAGCGGGAACAGGGCTGCGATCAGGGAGGCTTCAGCCGGTGTCGCGCCGGTTTCGTTGACCAGGGTCGGCATCCAGCTCGTCACCAGGTAGAAGACAAGGACACCCATGAAATAGGTCGTCCAGAGCATGAACGTTCCCATCCGATACTTTTGCGACAGGATCAGCCAGAGCGGCGAGCGCAGCCTGTCGGCCTGGTCATCGGGCAAGGTAAAGCGGGACGCCTGGAACTGCGCGGAACCTGCGATGCGTCCCAGCACCGTCCTGATCCGTTCCGCCGGCCAGTCGCGCAGGACCATGAACCGGATCGATTCCGGCAGCGCAAGCACCATGACGGCAAGGACCAGCGGCACCACGCCGCCGACGATAAAGACGCTGCGCCAGCCAAGCTCGGGAATCATGACCGCGGCAAGGAAGCCACCGCCGGCGGCACCCAGCGTAAAGCCGCAGAACATGCTGTTCACCAGGAACGCGCGGCGCCTGGCGGGCGCATACTCGGCCAGCAGCGTGGTCGCGTTGGGAATGGCGGCACCCAGCCCCATGCCCGTCAGGAAGCGCCAGCCGGACAGCTCGACGGCGGACGCCGCCGACGCGGTGGCAAGGCTGAACAGGCCGAAGACGGCCACCGATACAACCAGCACGGGCTTGCGCCCGAACCGGTCCGCAAAGGGGCCGGCGATCAGCGCGCCGAGTGCAAGGCCAACCAGCGAAGCGCTCAGCACATTGCCCATCGCCAGCTTGGAAACGCCCCACTCCCTGGTCAGGGATGGCGCGACATAGCCGATCGCGGCCGTGTCGAAGCCATCCGCCACCACCACCAGGAAGCAGACGATGAGGACCATCCATTGGTAAGGCGAGAATCTCTGGCTGTCGATAAACGCCTGGACGTCAACCGTCCCCGGCGAGCTGGATTGCTGTGGTTTCATGTGCTTTGTCTCCGTTATCCGTCATGCCATGATGATCGTCATATAGATGGGCGTACGATCGCGGCGGCCATGTCGTTCCACATGCCGCGCGTCGTCAGATTCCTGCAATGCCCCGCTGATGTATCCAGCGTCTACATGCTAGTCAGGCGGACCGGCATGGTCAAGGACGAACATCCTGCCGCTGCCTTGGTGCTATCCCTAGTGAAGGGGGTGGCCCGCATCCATTGGCAGCCACATTTCCTGGCGCAATCGGCAGCCTGCGGGAATCGCCCGATGCAATGATGACCGTAATGCTATATATTGCAGACACTCACGCCCTGTCATTCTTCGCTCCAGATCATGCGCTACTCGCTCGACCAGAAGGCTGAAACCCACAAGCACATCGTCAAGGCCGCCTCGACGCAATTCCGCAAGCACGGCGTCAACGGCATCGGCGTTGCGCAGCTGATGAAAAGCGCCGGCCTCACCCATGGTGGCTTCTACGCACATTTCGAATCCAAGGATGCGCTGGTTGCCGAGGCCGTCGACGCGGCCTTTGACCAGACCATGGATTTCCTGCAAGAGGCGACGTCGGTAACCTCTTCCCGGCAGCGCAAGCAAGCCGTGGTCCAGGCGTATGTGAACAAGAAGCACCGCGACAATCCCGGATCGGGTTGCGCCATCGCGGCACTCGGCGCCGATGTGTCGCGCCTTGACGCCAAGACGCGCAAGCGCTTCGAGGCGCGCGTGACCGCACTGATCGAAGCCATTGCAGGGGGCGATGACGAGGCCGCGCGCAAGGACGCCATCGTCACGCTGTCGGCCATGGTCGGCGGGATGGTGCTGGCGCGTTCCGTCAGGTCGGAAGCGCTGTCCAGCGAAATCCTGGATGCACTCCAGACCTCCCTGTAGGGCGCTCGCCCCTGCACCGGCCCCTGCACCAGCCCCTGCGCCGATATGAGCCAATCCGGATTCCTCCCGATGCCATGTCCTGTCGCACAGGCATCGGCAGTACTGGGCGAACGCTGGGTCATCCTGATCCTGCGCGAGGCGTATTACGGGTCGACACGATTCGAGGAGTTCCAGCGCCGGCTCGGCATCGCTTCCAACATCCTGAGCGCCAGGCTCCAGACAATGACCGATCATGGCCTGCTGGCACGCAGGAAGCCTGAAGGCAGCACACGTTGCGCGTACTTCCTGACCGAGAGCGCACGCGATTTCCTGCCGACGTACCTGAGCCTCAAGGCGTGGGCGGAACGATGGGTAGCGGAACCGAAGCGGCGCGCCAAGCGCTTCGTGGACAAGCAAACAGGCGTTGAGATCGCAGCGCCACCGCTGGCACGCGCCGATGGTTCGCCGATCGCCTTCGACGACATCGAGGTTGTCGACGCCCAGGTACGGTAGCTCCCCATTGCGGCCCGCGCCATCCCGCTGCGACGCGGGGGCAGGCGGTGCGTTAGCGCTAATATGGAGGCCTGACGACATCGCGACCCGCATTTTCATGACGACCACCACCAAGCGCCCGGCCCGCCAAAGCTATCACCATGGCAACCTGCGGGAAGAAATGATCCGCTGCGGCCGCGAAATCCTCGCCAGCCAGGGCGTCCATGGACTGACCCTGCGCTCCGCGGCCAAGCTCGCCGGAGTGTCACACGGCGCGCCGCGCAACCAGTTTTCCGACAAGGAAGGCCTGCTGGCCGCCATCGCCGCCGAAGGGTTCCGCGAACTGGTTGCGGTGCGGCGGGCCCGCCTCGCGCCGGAGATGAGCGCCGAGGCGCGGCTGCTCACGATCATGGATGGCTACATCGAGTTCGCCGTCAAGCATCCCGCGCTGTTCTACCTGATGTTCGGGCCGCAGATCGAGGATAAGGAACGGTATCCGGAGTTGCTGGAAGCCGGCAGCGCGTCTTACCAGCTGTTGTCTGGCGGGGTCCATGATTACTTCCGCGAGAACGGTCTTGCCGAGCAGTTCGACGACATGATGGTGCGCTGCGCGTGGTCGGCCATGCACGGTGTCAGCATGTTCTTCAGTGCCAGGCCGGCGGGGCCCAGCCCGCGCCCGCGCGTGGCGCTGGCCCAATGGCGGCAGAGCGTACAGCAGTTCGTGCTGACCGGCCTGCTGGCTGCGGGCCAGAAAAAGGCCGCGGCGGCCAACGAGGCCGCCGCAGGCAAACCGAAGGCAAGGCCACGCAGCGCCGCGCAGGCGTAACCCTCCCCCAGGTCCTTCAGCTTGCGCCGGGCGGCTCCAGCGCATCGGCAAGCGCGCGCTTCAGCATCACCCGGCCAAGCTGCAGCCGGTATGCCCCATCGGCAAAGTTGTCCGCCAGCGGGGTCACGTTGGCGAACGCCGCTTCGACGATGGCATCGACCTTGCCCGGCAGGTCTGAGAAGCTGCCTTCCAGCAACGCCCCGGCCTCCCATGCGCGGAATGCCGTGTCGGCAACGCCGGTGATGGCGATCCTTCCCCATGCGTAGCCGTCTTTGCCGACGCTGATCGCAACGGCCGCCGCAGCGACCGCGTAGCCGGACGACGGATGGCGGAACTTGCGGTAGGCAACCCTGCCCGGCGCCGGCAATGGCACGTGGATGCGCGTCAGGATCTCGTCCGGCTCGACGGCTGTCGCCATGAAGCCGGCAAAGAACTCGTGCGCGGGAATGCGCGTGCTTCCGTGTGCGCCTACGACTTCCATCTCCGCGTCCATGGCAAGCGCGACAGCCGGCCAGTCGGCCGACGGATCCGCGTGCACCAGCGCGCCGCCGATCGTGCCACGGTTCCTGACGGTAGGATCGGCAATCACCGTCGCGGCGAGCGGGAACAGCGGGGCCAGTTGCTTCAGTGCCGCGCTCGCCTCGAGTTCGGCGTGGGTCGTGGCGCTGCCGATGGAAACGGAATCCTCGTGGACCACGATCCCGCGAAGTTCGGGCAGGCGGCCGATGTCCACCAGCAGTCCGGGCCGCGCGAGCCTGAGCTTCATCATCGGTAGCAGCGTATGGCCGCCGGCCAGGATCTTCGCCTCGGGGTGTTGGGCAAGGGCGGCGAGTGCCTGTTGCACGCTGCCGGCCCTGAGGTACTCGACTTCGTATGGAATCATGTCGCGCTCCGGCTCTGTTGGATGGCACGCCAGACCTTCGGCGGCGTCAGCGGCATATCGAGATGGGATATGCCGAATGGCTTCAGTGCATCGCATACCGCCGCGACCACCGCGGGCGGCGCACCGACGCAGCCCGCCTCCCCGATGCCCTTGACGCCAATCGGGTTCGACGGCGCCGGCGAGACATGGAAACCGGTGCGCATGCGGGGAACCTGCTCGATGCGCGGAAAGCCGTAGTCGAGCAGCGATCCGGACAGCAGTTGCCCAGCATCGTCGTAGCTGGCTTCTTCGAACAGCGCCTGGCCAATACCCTGCGCGATGCCACCGTGCATCTGGCCGTGGCAAAGCATCGGGTTGATCATGACCCCCACGTCGTCGACCGCGACATAGTCCAGGATCGTCACCACGCCTGTCTCCGCATCGACCTCCACGACCACGGCATGGCAGCCATTCGGTGCTCCCAGGGCGACCGGCTCATAGAAGACGCGCTCATCCAGCCCTGCTTCAAAATCCCGGGGCAGCTTGTGCGCAAGGTATGCCATCCTTGCCACCTGCGAGAACGGGATAACGGTGGGATTGGCTGCGCTCGAGAACTGGCCATCTGCATAGTCCACCTCCGCTTCCGGGACTTCCAGCATGAAGGCGGCGATGCGCCTGGCCCTGGCGAGGATCTTGCCCGCTGCCACGTAGGCAGCACTGCCGCCCACCGGCATCGAGCGTGAATTGAACGTGCCGTGGCCAGCCAGCACGCGGTCGGTGTCGCCCTGCACGACATCGATATCTTCCATCGGCAGTTGCAGGGCTTCCGCGACGATCTGCGCGAAGCTGGTGGCATGGCCGTGGCCCTGCGGCATCGACCCGCTGAACAGCGTCACCTTGCCGTCCGAATGCACGCGGATATGCGCGCTTTCCCAGCCGCCGCGGTTGAACCCGACCTTCTCCAGCATCGGCGAAATGCCCATGCCGACCAGTTCCAGATAGCAGATCACGCCGATGCCGATGTATCTGCCCTGCTCGCGCAGCGCCGCCTGCTCCGTCCGCCAGCGCCGGTAGCCGATCAGTTCGGTCGCCTTGTTCAGGCAGGCTTCGTAGTCGCCGGAATCCCACCTGCCGCGCGCGCCGTCATGCGGCAGATAGGGAAACTGATCGGGCTGCACCAGGTTGCGGCGCCGCAGCTCCACCGGATCCAGGTCCAGTTCTCCTGCCACGGCGTCCATCAGCCGCTCGATGATGTAAGCGGCTTCCGGGCGTCCGGCACCGCGGTACGCGTCGACCGGCGTGGTATTGGTCGTTACCAGGTTCACCTCCACGTCGACCGAGGAAATCTGGTAGTTGCCCGTGATGTAGTTGGCCGTGTTGACGGTGGGAATACCCGTCGCCATGTTCGACAGGTAGGCGCCAAGGTTGGCGAACGAGCGCACCCGGATCCCCAGCACCTTGCCGTCGGTCGTGACAGGCGCTTCCACATACTCGGTATGCGCACGGCCATGCGTAGTCGCGACGAAATTCTCGCTGCGCGTCTCGGTCCAGCTTACCGGGAGCCCGAAATGCCTGGAAGCGAACGCCACCAGCACCTCTTCCGCGTAGAAATGCATCTTCGCGCCGAATCCGCCGCCGATATCGGGCGCCACGATCCGGACCCGGTGCTCGGGCCAGCGCAGGGTTTCCGCCAGCCAGCGTCTCGACATATGCGGAACCTGGGTCGGGACGATAAACGTGAGACGCTCGTCAACCGGGTCGAAATTCGCGCACAAGGCGCGCGGTTCAAGCGGGCTGGGTATCAGCCTCTGGTTCACCAGCCGGATCGATATCACGCGATCGGCGCGTTTCAATGCATCCTCGTAGCTGCCGCCCTTGAGTCGGAACGTGCCGATGTGATTGCCCGGCACGTTATCGTGAAGCTGGGGCGCCGTGTCAGACAGCGCGGCTTCCGCATCGACGACCGGCGGCAATTCTTCATAGCCTACCGCGACGAGTTCGGCGGCATCCGCCGCGATTTCCCGACTCTCGGCCACCACCATCGCCACGGCCTCCCCGACGTACCGCACGCGCTCCGCCGCAAGCGGAGGATGCGGTGGCACCCTGGAATTGCCCACCACCCAGTTCGGCCGGATGTCGCCGACCTTGCCGTGGATATCCGCATAGGTCAGCACGCCGATCACGCCGGGAAGCGCGCGCGCGGCTGACGTGTCGACTCCGGTGACGCTGGCGTGGGCATATGGCGACCTGACAAAGGCCGCGTAGACCATGCCAGGGAACTGATGGTCATCAGTGAACCTGCCCTGGCCACTCATCAGGCGCTTGTCCTCCCGTCGCCTGACCGATTTGCCGATGTACCGGGTTGCGCTGCCGTTCAGTGCTTCGCTCATCTCAGGCCTCCCCTTGCATGGCGGCTGGCGCTTGCTGCAGCCTGGTGGCGGCAAGCAGCACCGCATCGACGATGTTCTGATACCCGGTGCAGCGGCACAGGTTGCCGTGCAGCGCTTCCCTGACGTCGATTTCGGCCGGCGCGGGGTGATGCTCCAGCAGCGCGCGCGCCGCCAGCAGCATCCCCGGGGTGCAGAATCCGCATTGCAAGCCATGCAACTCGTTAAAGGCTTGCTTGAGCGCCGATGTGGTGTGGTCGTGCTCCATCCCTTCGATCGTGCGAAGGTCGCATCCGTCCGTCTGTGCGGCAAGTACCGTGCAAGACTTCACGGTCGCCCCGTCCACAAGCACCGTGCAAGCGCCGCACTGGGAGGTATCGCAGCCGATGTGAACGCCGGTCAGGCGCTTCTGGTCCCGCAGCATATGCACCAGCAGCCGCCTTGGCTCGATCTCGGTCGTCCCCGTCACGCCATTGATGGTGTTTTCAATTTTCACGGTCACCTCTGTGTTCCGTTAGCACCTTCAGCATCAGCACACGCGATGCGTATAGTATTACGAACATCATACTAAAGGCCAAAAAATTTTTGGATGCACTTCCCTTCCGTCCGACGCTCATTCAGGGGAAGTTTCCAGGGCGGCACTTTGCTCCATCTCTTGCGTGACCAGCTGTTCGAAGCGGGAAAAGAACTCCGCCAGGAACTTGTTCGCGACGGAGCCCACCAGACGGGATCCGATCTGTGCGAGCTTTCCGCCGATCTGGGCTGCGGCCACATAGTGCAGCGTGGTACCACCATCGACGTCTTCCAGCCGGACGTCGGCACCCAGCTTGCCATATCCCGCGACGCCACCGCTCCCGCTGCCTTCGATGTGGTAGCCGACGCCTTCGAGGTGGTCGGAAAAGCGGACTGTTCCCTTGAAGCGAGCCTTGATCGGCCCGACGGCCGCGACGATGACCGCGTCATACCCGCCGTCTTCCCCTTGCCCGTACTGTTCACATCCCGGCAAGCACTGCTGCAAAGTCGCCGGATCGTTCAAGCGCTTCCAGACCTCTGCCCTGGGAGCCTTGATTACCTGTTTGCCAGTGAATTCCAATACTTCCTCCTATCGGCTTCTGTTATCCCGTCACCGCATGTCTGAACATCAATGTATCCAGCGTCTATATCGTAGGGAGCGCGTCGGCCAGCGTCAAGGAACGGGAAGCCATTTGCCCCTAGTGCTAACCCTAGCAACGATGCACCTTCACCAATCTGGCTGACGCTGCGATGCCAGCAGCGTTGGCAGGCTGGTAAACCCGACCTTGCACAACGACTTCTTGACGCCTTCGCAATCGCGATCCTAGTATGTAGACAGTGGATACACTGAGTGCCGGCGTCTGGCTTCCCGTTCCAACGCAACAACACACACACCAATGTATCCACTGTCTATATTCGGCGGACTACCGCCCGCATCTACATCAAAGGAGAACCCATGTCGCGTGCAGTGATCGTTTCGTTTGCCCGCACCCCGATCGGAAAAGCCACCCGAGGCGCATTCAACATGACCCATGGCGCGACCATGGCGGGCCATGCCATCCAGCATGCCGTCCAGCGCGCGGGGATTGACGGCGCGGAAGTCGAGGACATCATTTTCGGCTGCGGCCAGCCCATCGCAGCCACCGGCGGTAATGTCGCCCGGCAAGGCGGCATCCGCGCGGGCCTGCCGGTGTCCGTCAGCGGCACGACACTGACCCGGTTCTGCGCGTCCGGCCTGCAGGCGGTCGCGTTTGCCGCCCAGCGCGTGCTGATCGACAAGGTGCCGGTGATGGTGGCGGGTGGTGTCGAATCCATCAGCCTGTCGCAACCCGTCACGCTGAAGGTCGCCCAGCAGGAAGCGTGGCTGGCGAAGAACCGCCCCGACGTCTACCTGCATATGATCGATACGGCCGAAATCCTGGCCGAGCGCTACGGCATGTCGCGGCAGCGCTCCGACGAGTTCGCGCTGCGCAGCCAGCAACTCACCGTGGAAGCCCAGAAGGCAGGCCGCTACGCTGACGAGATCGTCCCGCTGGCAACCGTGAAGTCGGTGAAGGACAAAGTGACCGGCGAGACGTCGACGGTGGAGTTCCTGCTCGAGGCGGACGAAGGTGTCCGTGCCGACACCACGGTGGCAGGCCTGAGTGCGCTGCCCGCCGTGAAGGGCGAGGGTTACCAGGTGACGGCCGGCAACTCCAGCCAGTTGTCCGACGGCGCCGCGGCGCTGGTGGTGATGTCCGAGCGTGAAGCCGAACGGCGCGGCCTCGAACCGCTCGGCTACTTTGTCAGCCTGGCCACTGCCGGCGTGGAACCGGACGAGATGGGCGTCGGCCCGGTGCGCGCGGTGCCGCGGCTGCTGGAACGCAACGAGCTTTCCATCGACGACATCGACCTGTGGGAACTCAATGAAGCCTTTGCCTGCCAGGCGCTGTATTGCATCGACAAGCTCGGCCTGCCGCTGGAGCGCGTCAACGTCAATGGCGGCGCCATTGCCATCGGCCACCCGTATGGCATGACCGGCGCGCGCCAGGCCGGCCACATCCTGCTGGAAGGCCGCCGCCGCAAGGCCAGGTATGGCGTCGTGACCATGTGCGCCGCTGGCGGCATGGGCGCGGCCGGCCTGTTCGAGTTCATCCACTGAGCATCCCACAGAGACAACGGAGACACCGATGACCGGCATCACCGAGTACGACACCGTCTTTATCGACCGCGACGGCCCCTGCGCCGTCGTCACCATGAACCGGCTGGAGAAGTACAACGCGCTGAACACGGGGCTGCGCACTGACCTTTACGCGGCGCTGTCGTCGCTGATGGCGGACCGGACGGTTCGCGGCATTGTCCTCTGGGGCGGGACCAAGGCCTTCGTGGCAGGCGGCGACATCCCTGAAATGCTCGCGCGCCGCCCGATCGAAGCCTTCGTCCCGACCAGCGGCGCGCCCGACCTGTGGGCGCTGATCCATCACAGCACCATCCCCGTGATCGCGGCCATCGCCGGGCCGTGCTTTGGCGGTGGTTTGGAACTCGCGATGGCGTGCGACCTGCGCGTCGCCGCGGAAAATGCCCTGATGGGACAAACCGAAACCAACGTTGGCCTGATCCCGGGGCGTGGGGGCACGCAGCGGCTGACCCGGCTGGTCGGCGCGACTCGCGCCAAGGAAATGATCTTTACCGGCGAAATCATCAAGCCCGACGAGGCCTACCGCATCGGCCTGGTCAACAAGGTGGTGCCCGCGGACGAACTGCTGGCCGAGGCGAAAGCCTACGTGCACCGCATTGCCGAAAAATCGCCCCACTCGATCGCCATGGCCAAGCTGATGATCAACAACGGCCAGGACGCCACGCTGGATACCGCGCTGATGCTGGAGCAACTGGCCTTTGCCACGCTGTTCAGCACCGAAGACATGCACGAAGGCGGCGCAGCGTTCCTCGACAAGCGCCGTCCGGTGTACCGGGGGGTCTGAACATGACGCAGCTCACCACCCACGTGCAGGCGGCCACCAACCTGGCGCAACCGGACCCCTACCGCCCCAGGCTGACCGTGACGGCGCTTGCCGATATCCGCCGCTTCGAGCAGACGCCCCTTGCCGACCGCCGCCTGCCCGACAGCACCTACGAGTTGCTGCGCCTGGCCCGCGATCGTGCGCCGGAGGCGCCTGCCCTGCACTATTTCACCTCCGGCGACGAGCTGGCGAAGTCGGTCACCATCACCCATGCGCAAATGTTCGGGCGCATCACGCAGACCGCCAACCTGCTGCACTCGCTCGGCCTGGGCGCCGATGACGTGATCGGGGTGCTGATGCCGGTGACACCGGAATCGCAATACGCGATCTGGGGCAGCGAGGCGACCGGCATTGCCTGCCCGGTCAACTGGATGCTGGAGCCCGAGATTATCGCGGCGCTGCTGCGCAATGCCGGCGCCAAGGCGGTGATTGCCTACGGCCCCGACCCCGATATCGAAGCCTGGAACAAGGCCATGCTGGTGCGCCGCGAGTTGCCGGGCGTGCAGCACTGGATCAAGGCCGGCGGCGGCAAGGCCAGCGAGGCGGGCATCGTCGATCTCGATGCCGGGCTTGAGCGCTTCGACGACGATTCGCTGGACAGCCAGCGGGTGTTTTCGCCGGGCGATACCGCTTCGATGTTCCATACCGGGGGCACGACCGGCACGCCCAAGCTGGCGCTGCACACCCACGGCAACGAAGTGGCCATGGCATGGGTCAGCGCGATGCAGATCGACGTGCAGCCCGAGGATGTCCGCGTCTGCGGCGTGCCGATGTTCCATGTCACCGGCGTGCTGACCAATTGCCTGATGCCGCTGGCCCGCGGCGCCTCGGTCGTGCTGCTGACCTCCAGCGGCTGGCGCGATCCCTCGGTCATCCGCAATCTCTGGCAGATCGTCGGGCACTTCGGCGTCACGGCGCTCGGAATGGTCCCGAGCGTGGTCAACATGGCGCTCAATATCCCGATTGGCGACGCCGACATCAGCTCCCTCAAGGCAGCCAGCTGCGGTACCGCGCCGCTGTCGGTGGCCGTAGCCGAAGCCTTCGAGCGGTTGACCGGCGCGATGATCTTCGAGGGCTACGGGCTGACCGAAGGCACCGCGCTCAGCGCCACCAACCCGCGCTATGGCCAGCGCCGCATCGGCTCCATTGGCCTGCCCATGGCCTACCAGGAGATGAAGGTCGTCAAGGTCGCCGGCGGGCGCATCCAGCGCGACTGCGAGCCGGGGGAACCTGGCATCGTGGTGGTGCGCGGCCCCAACATCTTCGCGGGCTACCTGAACCCGGAACAGAACAAGGGCATCTGGTTCGAAGGCGGCTGGTTCAATACCGGCGACCTGGGCTATGCGGACGAAGATGGCTACTTCTGGCTGACCGGGCGGGCCAAGGATCTGATCATCCGCGGCGGCAACAATATCGACCCGCGCATGATCGAAGAGGCGCTGTATCGCCACCCCGAGGTCTTCGACGCCGCGGCGGTCGGGCTGCCTGACGCGCATGCCGGGGAACTGCCGGTGGCGTACATCGCGCTCAAGCCGGGCAGCACCTTCCCGCTTGGCCGCATCAAGCACTACGCCTATGAGGTGATTCCGGAACGCGCCGCCGTGCCCAAGCAGTTCTACCTGGTCGATGCCATTCCCAAGACGGCCGTCGGCAAGATCCAGAAGAACGCGCTGCGCAGCGATGCCGTCCTGCGTGCGCAACGGCAGATGCTTGCCGAGGTCAATGCGCAGACGCCCGTGCCGCTTGTCGATATCCGCATCGAGGACCGGGGCGACCAGGGCATCCTGTCCACGCTGGTGCTGCCTGCCGCGCTGAGCCCTGAAGATCGGGAAATCGCGGCCGCAACCATCGGCAAGGCGTTCTCGACGCTGACGATCAAGTACGCGGTGGTCTACGAATAGCCCGTTCGCCTGAGCAGGCCTCACAGAAGCAGTGCATGCCGGCAGCGCCCCAACGGGGATGCGCTGCCGGCATGCAGAACTATCAGAGGAGACAATCATGACTATCCAGCTTTCACGGCGGCGCCTGCTGCAGGCGGCCTGCGGCGCCGTGCCTGCGATGCTTGCGCCATCTTGGCTGCGGGCCGAAGGCACCTATCCGAGCAAGCCGGTTGTCGTCAAGGTCGCATTTCCCGCCGGTGGGCCGGCGGATGAATCGATCCGCGCGGCAGCCGTCGTGATGAAGAGAAGCCTCGGGCAGAACGTCCTTGCCGACAACCTCCCCGGCGCGAGCGGCTCGATCTGTGCAATGAACGTGCTGCGCGCCGCCAACGATGGCTACACCCTGCTGGGAACGACCGGCATCGATTTCCTGGTCGCGCCGCTGACCATCGCATCGGCCAGGTATTCGCCGGAGAAATTCAAGCTGGCGGGCTTCAGCGGGATTTCGGACTTCATCCTGGTGTCGAATCCCTCGTTGTCGTTCAAGAACGTCGACGAGGTCATCGCGTATGCGAAGAACCCCAGGAACCGCCCGCTGTCACTGGCGCACTGGGGGCCCGGCTCGGCACCCCACCTGGTCGGCGCCGACTTCCAGGCCCGTACCGGCGTGCGCTTCCTGGAAGTCCCTTACAAAGGCGCGGCGCCGGTCACAAGCGATATCGCGGGTGCGCAGGTCGACCTGACTTTCATTCCGATGGGCGGCCCGACCTACGGGATGATCAAGGCCGGCCGCTTCCGGCCGATCGGCGTCGCCAGCAAGGCCCGGCATCCGTCGTTGCCCGATGTGCCCGCGCTGTCGGAAACCAGGGAACTTGCCGACTTCGAGTACAGCCAGTGGGCGGGCGTGCTGGCGCCGCCAAATACCCCGGACGCCGTGACGGCACGGGTGGTGGACGCCATGAATGCCTGGGTGGGCAGCCCGGAGAACCGTACCAGGCGTTCCGTCAATCTGCAGCGCGCGATCGAGCCGATGACGATGGCCCAGGCGCAAGCATTCCTGGCCAACGAGCATGCGAAGCTGACCCGCATCGCCAAAAGCCTGAAACTCGCCGGGCAATAGCGCCCGGCGTAGCGCCCGGCGGCAAGGCGGGCAGCCGCGGCTATGCCGGATCGCCGCGGCGCAACCCTGCAAAGTTCGTGGGGCGTTTTTCCAGGAAGGCGGCGATGCCCTCCGCGGCTTCGGCGCCACCCTGGGCCACGGCCATCGCGACCCGCTCCGCTTCCAGCTGGTCATCGAGCGTGCGTTCATGCGCATGACGGCACAGCGCCTTGATCGCACCCAGCGCCTGCTGGGGGCCCTGGGCAAGCCGCGCCGCCAGCGCGATCGCCGCCACGCCGGCTTGCCCCGCCTCCACCAGTTGGTTGACGACGCCGAAATGCTGCAGTTGCTCGGCCGTGATGCGATCGCCGGTCAACGCGAGCTGCGTCAGCACCTGCCGCGACAGGCTCTGCGCCAGCAGGCCCGTGATGCCGCCATCCGGTGTCAGGCCTACCTTCACATAGGCAATCGAAAAAGCCGCGCCGGAGGATGCCACCAGCAGGTCACAGGCCAGTGCCAGCGAGAAGCCGGCGCCTGCCGCACCGCCTTCCACCGCTGCAACAATCGGCTTGGGGAAATCGCGCAGCTTGCACACCACATCGTGCAGATGCCCCAGCTTCTCGATGCGCTCGTCGTAAGTCAGTTCGCGCCGCTGGCGGATCAATGCCAGGTCGCCGCCCGCACAGAAGTAGTTGCCGGCGCCGGTCAGCACGATGGCGCCGACCGCCGGATCGTCCGCGGCGGCCGCCAGTGCGGCGCGGATGTTGTCATAGAGATCCGCCGCGATGGCGTTGCGCTTGCCCGGGTTGTTGATGGTGAGCACCAGCACGCTGCCTTCCGTGTGCTGCAACAGGGAGGAAAAGGTCGTCATGTCGTGAGTCGTGGTTGTTTCAGGTGAGCGGGCGCGTCTCAGGCCGCAGCCTGTTCGGCAGCGCGCTGGCGCTCATAGACCTGCAGGTGGCAATAGGCCGTGCGGCTCAACGGAAGCTCGTGCCCGTGCTCGCCGGCGCGCTTGATCAGGTCGCCGACGATGGCGTCGGCTTCGATGCGTGGCGCGCCCTGCGCGATATCCCGCATCATCGATGCAGCCCAGTTGGAGGTTTCGTCCAGCAGCCGGGCCTGCATGGCAGCAACGACGGGTTCGGGAATGGCATGGCCGCACAGTTGCGCCACCGTGCGGCACTCGGCCATCGCGTCAAGCATCAGCCGGCGGCCATCCTGCGTCTTCATGATGTCCGCCACCGAGCCGCGCATCAGGCATGTCATGACGGCGCCCGCGGCGATCATGGCCCACTTGTTCCAGAGCTCCTGCCCGATGGCGCCCGATACTTCTCGCGTACCCGCCGCCCGTGACAGCAGCGCGTGGAAATCCGCGGCCAGGGTGGAGGTCTGCGCGGCGCGGGGGCCGACGACGAGCCGGTCCAGGCGGCCGGCGTGCATGACGGTGCCGTCCGCCGCCAGCGTGGTCGCGATGTAGGCAACCCCGCCCATCACGCGTTGCCTGCCAAAGCACTGATCGAGACCATCATAGGCACCGAGTCCGTTGAGCAAGGGCAGCACCGCGGTGTCACGGCCCACGGCGGGGCTGATCGCCCGGATCGCGTCGGCAAGGTCATAGGTCTTGCATGCCAGCAGGACAAGGTCGAACTGCGCGTCTACCTGTCCCGCCAGGGCAGTCCTGACCGGACGATGGAAGGCGCCGAGCTCGCTGCGTACGGCAAGGCCGTGGCGTTCCAGGGCCTGCGCGCGGCCGGGCCGCACCAGGAAGGTGACGTCCGCGCCCGCCTCGATCAGCCGCGCACCGTAGTAGCCGCCCATGGCGCCAGCGCCGAGTACAAGGATTTTCATGGCGCCTCCCGTCTACGCTTTGGCGGCGGGACGGCACTGCACGACCAGGTTGACCACGCCGGTCTGCACCGGTTCGTCATGCTGGTTGAAGGTCGTGATGCGCACCTTCACGATGCCCTGGTCAGGACGCGACCTGGACGTCCGCACCTCCAGGATCTCGCTCTCGACATGCAAGGCATCACCGGGCCGCACCGGCTTGGGCCAGCGCAGCTCCTCGAAGCCGGCACCGATGATGCCGCCCGCGGGCCGGAGCTCGCCGTCGACCAATAGGCGCATGGTCAGAGCCGCCGTGTGCCAGCCGCTCGCGGCCAGGCCGCGGAACAGCGTGTCGCGGGCAGTGGCTTCATCGAGATGGAAAGGCTGTGGGTCGAATTCAGCGGCGAAGGACTTGATCCGCTCAGTCTCGACGGTCAGCCGCCCGGAACCATATTTCTGGCCCGGCGCCAGATCCTCGATGTATTGGATGTTCATTGTTTGCTCCTCCATTGTTCAGTAGGTTGTGCGCCGATCCCGACGACCGGCGCGCGGATCAAGAACCGGCGAATCAGGCCGACGCCTCAAGCGCCAGCGCAATCCCTTGTCCCCCGCCGATGCACAGCGTGACGATGCCACGGCAGATGCCATCCGCGCGCATGGCATGCAGCAGCCGCGTCGTCAGCACCGCGCCGGTCGCGCCGATCGGCCACGCTGGCCCGTATTGCCGCGGCGCCGAGATCGGTTGCCGCAATCGACTTCAATGAACCGTTGTAGGCGCCAATGGCGGTCCGCACCGGCTGACACAGCACGACATCTCTTGCATTCATCGCTTTCTCCCTGCCCAACACCAAAGATCAAAGATCAATCGGTCGCACGCCCTTCAGTCGCGGCGCCATGCGGCAAGCGCCCGGCGGCCGGCTCCTGAAGGTTGCAATATGTATTGCCTGCACGAGCACAGGCTACGCCCGTATCACGCGGACGCTCATTGCCAGCGTGTGCCAGCGTCGCCCCGCACGCGATCAGCGCGGCACACAGCAATCTCTTGAACAGATCGGTTTTCATTCCCTGCTCCCGATCAGTGCGCATCCGCCGACGGGCCCTTCGGCGCCGCGACCTTGCGCATCAGCGGCACCATGGCCGTGGCGATGACAAAGCAGACCAGGATCACCAGGAACGCATCGCCGAACGTCTGCGTCTGCGCTTCGCGCCAGGCCAGCCCCCACAGTTGCCTGAGCGCTGCGGTATGCGCATCGAGGGCATCGTGCCCGGCGGCCACGAACTGGTCGGTCAGCCCTTGCAGCACGCTTCCCATGGCTTCATTGCGGATAGTCAGGTGCTCCGCCTCGCGCAGGAAATGCAGGTTGCCGCGGTCGTTGAGCACGGTGGCGCAGGCCGCGATGCCCATGGCGCCGCCCAGGTTGCGCATCAGGTTGAACAGGCCGGACGCCAGCTTGAGCCGCTCTGGCGGCAAGCTGCCCAGCGTCAGGGTCACGGTGGGCGCCACCGCGAACTGCTGTGCCATGCCGCGCAGCGCCTGCGGCAGCATCAGTTGCGCCGCGCCCCAGTCGTGGGTGATGGGCGCGAAGAACCACATCGATACCGCGAACATCGCCAGCCCGGCCATCATCAGCCAGCGCAGGTCGACGCGGTTCGCCAGGAAGGCATAGAGCGGGATGGAAGCCATCTGGAACACGCCGGTGGAAAACACCGCCAGCCCGATGTCCAGCGCGCTGAAGCCGCGTACCCGCCCCAGGAACAATGGTGTCAGGTAGATGGTGGCGAAGATGCCGATGCCGGTAACAAAGGAAAAGAAGCAGCCAAGCGCGAAATTGCGTTCCCTGAGCGCCCGCAGGTCGACGATAGGGTTGGCGTAGGTCAGCGTGCGCCACAGAAAGGCCACGCCCGACAGGCCGGAGATCCAGGCGGTCGCCAGGATCACGTCATCATCGAACCAGTCCCAGCGCGGCCCTTCTTCCAGCGTGTATTCGAGGCAGCCCAGGAACAGCGCCATCAGCACGATGCCAAGGTAGTCGGCACCGCGCACCAGCGACCAGTTCGGCCGGTCGACCTTGACCAGCAGCGGCACCGCGACGGTGACGAAGATGCCCGGCACCAGGTTGATGAAGAACAGCCAGTGCCACGAGAAATGATCGGTGATCCAGCCGCCCACCGTGGGCCCGAGCGTCGGCGCCAGCGAGGCCAGCCCGCCGACGGTGGCCGCGGCGATCACACGTTGCGGGCCGCTGAAGAACGCGAATGCCGTGGTGAACACCATCGGGATCATCGAGCCGCCCAGGAACCCCTGCAACGCGCGGAACACGATCATGCTGTGGATATCCCACGCCAACCCGCACAGCAGGCTGGTCACGGTAAAGCCGGCCGCCGAGGCCGCGAACAGCCAGCGCGTCGACATGACGCGCGACAGCCAGCCGGACAGCGGGATGACGATGATCTCGGCGATCAGGTAGCTGGTCTGCACCCATACGGTTTCATCGGCGCCGGCCGACAGCGCACCGCCGATATCGCGCAAAGAGGCGGAAACGATCTGGATATCCAGCAAGGCGATGAACATGCCGACGCACATGGTGCCGAAGGCGAATACCTTGGCGCCGGTGGACATCGCGTCCGGCGTTGATTCTACGGCGGCCGCTGTAGTAGTCACGCTGGCCGTCGTCATCACTGCACCTGCGAGGTCGACGGCGTCGCGGGGTGGGTATTGACCTGCGCGATCACGGACAGGCCCGGACGCAGGACTCCCAGCCGGGCGTCCTCGTCGTCGAGGCGGATGCGCACCGGTACGCGCTGGACGATCTTGGTGAAGTTGCCGGTAGCGTTTTCCGCCGGCAGCACGCTGAACTGCGCACCGGTGGCGGGCGCCAGGCTCGCGACCCGGCCATGGAAGACCCGTCCGGGCAGGATATCTGCCTCTACTTCGACCGGCATGCCGGGGCGCATGTGAGCGAGCTGCCCTTCCTTGAAGTTCGCGTCCACCCAAAGCCCGCTGGCCGGAACGATCGACAGTAGCTGGCTGCCCGCACCGGCAAAGGCGCCGACGCGTGCGCGGCGGTTGCCCACGGTGCCGTCCACGGGGGCGCGCAGCTCTGTATAGCTGAGATTCAGTCTGGCGATGTCGCGCTCGGCGCTCGCCTGCGCCAGCGCCGCCTCGGCCTGCTGCTTCTGCGTGCCGATCACGTCCAGTTGGCGCTGCGCCGCCAGCAGCGAGGCACGGGCCTTGTCGCCATTGGCCTGCGCCTGCTTGTAGTCCGAGTCGGCTTTCTGCGAGCTCTGGATCGAGACGGCCGCCTTGGCCACCAGGCTGGCGTAGCGGACCTGGTCGTCGCGCGCCCGCACCGTGTCGGCATTGGTCGCCGCGATGCCCGCCCTGGCCTGCGCGATGACCGCTTCCTGCAGCCGTGCGGTGGCATCCAGGTTGGCCAGGAGTGCCTTCTGTGCTGCCACGGCGCCCTCTGCCTTGGCCAGTGCGGCGCGATAGTCCCGGTCGTCGATGCGCACCAGCACGTCGCCGGCGCGGACCGACTGGTTGTCGGTCACCGCGACTTCGGCAATATAGCCCCCGACCTTGGCACCGATCACCGTGACATCGCCGCCGACATAGGCATCGTCGGTACTTTGCAGGTAACGGCCCGATGCCCACCAGTGGTGACCGTAGCCGATGCCCGCCAGCCCCGCGACAACCAGCGCGCCAGCCACCAGCAGTCGTTTGGGGCTGGTCCTGGATTTCGACGCGGGAACGGGTTCGGTACCTGTCCGTTCAGTCAGCGTATTGCTACTCATGGCACTTCCTTTCTGCTTGCTGCTCTTTGCTTTGGGGGGGGGGCTGCGCCGCCTGTGGTGCGGCAGGGTCGGGAAATCGGAATATGAGGTCAGGCTTCGGCCGAGCGGGACAGCCGCTGGCGCACGCGATCGCTGGCGGCGGGCCCGGGTGCAATGTGGTAGTCGGCATCAGTGACCGGGCGGCCCGTGGCGGCGTCGACCAGGACGGGTTCCACGCGCGCGCCGGTGCGCCGGCTCGCCAGCTGCACGCTCTCGCCTTCGGGCGCGAGATGCTTGTTGCCCCAGGCCAGCATGGCCAGCAGTACCTGGCGGAAATCGCGCCCGCGCTCGGTCAGGATGTATTCGGAGCGCGGTGGTCGGTCGCAGTACTGGCGACGTTCCAGCATGCCTTCCTCGACCAGCGAGTTCAGGCGCCGCGTGAGCATGTTGGGAGCGATCGCCAGGTTCTGCTGGAACTCATCGAAGCGGGTCACGCCGTAGAAGGATTCGCGCAGGATCAACACGCTCCAGCTGTCGGCAACGCGGGCGGCGGTGCGTGCGATGGGACACGGCATTTCAACAAGTGGCTTTTTCGGCATGATCAGCGTCCTTGGAAAATCTAGTTGCTATCAATTTGAAAGTTAGTCTAGAGTAGTCACTATCATCTTGCAAGTTAGTTTTTGGCTTGTGCTGTATTCGTCGCTGATGAGTCGTTGTCGAGTTGTTGAAGGTCGTCGTTGAAAGGTGTAAGCAATGCCGCAAAATCCCTCAAGTTCCCCCTCCCGCCCCTCCCGCCCCTCCCGCCCGGCCCGCCCCTCCGGCGTCATCCGCGTCGTGCCCCTCCTGCTGGCGGCCGCGCTCGCCGCCTGCGCGGCAGGGCCCGATTACAAGACCCCGGTGCCGGAGATGCCCGCCGCCTACCCGCACGCCGCGGCATTGGAAGCCCGCGCAGCTACCCGCGAAGCGCCGGCGCTGGACAGCTGGTGGCAGGGCTTTGACGACCCCGCACTGACCCGGGTGATCCAGCGCGCGCTGGAACAGAACCTCGACCTGGCGGCTGCCATCGCGCGCGTCGACCAGGCCCGCGCGGCGGCGCAGTACGCCGGCGCCGCGCTGCTGCCCGAGGGGTCGCTGTCGGGCGGCGTCACCAGGCAGCACCAATCCCTGGAGGGGCCGCTGGGCAGTCTTGCCAAAAACCGCCCGGGCTTCGACCGCAACAGCACGGTGTACAGCGTGGGCGCCGGCGCCAGCTGGGAGATCGATGTGGCAGGCGGGCTGCGACGCGGCGCCGAGGCCGCCAGCGCGGAAGCCCAGGCCGCCGAAGCCGAGCACATGGGCGTGCGCGTGCTGGTGGCCGCGGAAGCCGCCGATGCGTACTTCCGCGTGCGCGGCGCGCAGCAGCGCATCGCGATCGCGCAGCAGCAGGTGCGGACCAATGCAAGGCTGCTGGAACTGGTGCAGTTCCGGCTGGCCGACGGCGTCGGCGCGGAACGCGAACGGGCCCAGGCGGAAGCGCAGCTCGCACAGACGCGCGTGACCATCCCGCCGCTGCAGATCGAGCTGGAGACGCAGTTGAACCGCCTCGACGTATTGATGGGCTCGCATCCGGGCACGTATGCCGCCGAACTGCTGGCGCCGGCCGAGCGCACCACCGTCCCGCAGGTTTCCGTGGCGCAAGGCCCCGCCAGCCTGCTGCAGCGCCGGCCCGACGTGATCGCTGCCGAACGCCGGCTGGCGGCATCGAGCGCCCGCATCGGCGTGGCCACTGCCGAGTACTACCCGAAGCTGTCGCTGTCGGCGCTGCTAGGGTTCGAAAGCCTCTCCGCCGGCAAGCTGTTCACCGCCGCCGCGTTCCAGCCCGCCGCCGCGGCCGGGCTGCGCTGGCGGCTGTTCGACTTCGGCAGGGTGGACGCCGAAGTGGCGCAAGCCAAAGGCGCCAATGCCGAAGCCCTGGCGAACTACCGCAAGGCAATGCTGCGCGCCACCGAGGACGTGGAGAACGCGATCATCGCCCTGACCCAGCTGGAACTGCAGAGCAAGGACCTGGCTGTTGAAGTGGCCGCGCATGCGCGCGCACGCGGCGCGGCCGAGGACGCCTACAAGGGCGGCGCCGTCAGCCTGTTCGAAGTGCTCGAGGAAGACCGCCTGCTGCTGTCCGCGCGCGACCAGCAGGCGCGCGTGCGCGCCGACAATGCCCGCGCGGCGGTGGCAACGTTCCGTGCGCTGGGCGGCGGCTGGTAGTACGGCGCGAAGGAGGGATCGATCTTAAGGTCAAGCGGCGGCAGGTCGCCGAGGAACACAGGCTTGCGCTCTCCTGCCTTGCCTCAGCCAAGCCTGAGCTGCGCCTCCAGCCCGCCGCCCTCCCGGTTGCGCAGCGTCAGCGAACCGCCGATCGCCAGCGCCAGCTGGTGCGCGATGGCCAGGCCCAGGCCGGTGCCGCCGGTTTCCCGGTTGCGCGATTCCTCCAGCCGGACAAACGGCTGCATCACGGATTCGAGCTTCTCTGCCGGGATACCCGGGCCGCGATCGAGCACGCCGATCACCACCGCGCCGCCGTCGCGCCGCACGCTCAGCTCCGCCGCCCCGCCGAACTTGATGGCGTTGTCGGTCAGGTTGGTCAGGATGCGGCGCAGCGCGTGCGGGCGCGTCATGATGGCGCCGGCGATATTCTGCTGGATGGTGACGGCCTTGCCGGTGTCCTGGTAGTCGTAGACCAGGCTCTCGACGAAGGACCCGACGTCGATCCGCGATGCCTTCTCGCCATCCCCATGCATGGCGCGCGCATAGGCCAGCCCTTCTTTCACCAGCGTCTCGATCTCGTCGAGGTCGTGCACCAGCTTGCGCTTGTCCTCGGAGTCTTCCGCCATCTCGGCGCGCAGCTTCATGCGCGTGATCGGGGTCTGCAGATCGTGCGAGATCGCCGCCAGGATCTGCACGCGTTCCTCGACAAAGCGCGCGATGCGTTCGCGCATGGCGTTGAACGCGCGCGCGGCACGCACCAGTTCGGTCGAACCTGCCTCGGCCAGCGGCTCGCCCGCTGCGTTCGGGTCGAGCGCGTCGGCGGCATTGGCCAGCGCCACCACCGGGCGCAGCGACAGCCGTACGGCCAGCCAGCAGCACAGCACCAGCAGCAGCAACTGCAGCACCAGCACATAAGGCAGCCATTGCGCGACCGGGGTCGGTTTCGGATGCACGTCGATGGTCAGCGGGCTGCCGTCGCTGAGGGTGAGGTGCGCCTGCATGCGTTTGCCCTGCCCCGGGATGGATTCGACCCTGACCGGGAAGCGGCCGCCGCTCGCTTCGGTAATGCGGTCAGCGATCTCCTGCGCCTGCTCGCTCATCTCCGGCACCCCCGGCAGGCCCGGCCCCAGCATATATTGGTAGTTGCCGCGATTGACGTGCGGCAGCCACTGCGGCCGCTCCGCCGCGGGCACCCGGTCGAGGATGGCAATCGACGTGGACACGTCGGTTTCCAGCGTGCCGAGCATCACCTGGCGCGCGGTGATGTAGCGCTCCGCAAACAGCACGCCGAACGACAGGCCATGCGCCACCACGAGCCCGGTCAGCAAGATCAGGAACAGGCGCGAGCCCAGCGTGCGGGGCCATGGCAAGCCTCGGAGATTCACTGCCGGGCCTCCCGGATCGCAACCGGCATCGAGAACACGTAGCCCTCGCTGCGCACGGTCTTGATGTAGCGGGGTTCGCGCGCATCGTCCTTGAGGTGCTGGCGCAAGCGGCTGACCAGCAAGTCGACCGAGCGCTCGAACATCTCCGCCTCACGGCCTTGCGTGAGGCTGAGCAGCTGGTCGCGGTTGAGCACGCGCTGCGGGTGGTCGACAAACACGCGCAGCAAGCGGTACTCCGCGCCACTCAGCGCGACGATGATGCCATCGCGGTCAATCAGGTGCCGGGCCGTGGTGTCCAGTTGCCAGTCGCCGAATTCCAGCAACTGGCCTGCTTCCGTGATCTGCAGGTTGGGCGGCAGCATGCGCGTCCGGCGCAGCACCGCCTTGATGCGAGCCAGCAGCTCGCGCGCCGCGAAAGGCTTGGGCAGATAGTCGTCCGCACCCATTTCGAGGCCGAGGATGCGATCGGTCTCGTCGCTGCGCGCGGTCAGCATCAGCACCGGCGTGGTCTTGTGCTTGCCCGCTCGCAGTTCACGACACAGCACCAGGCCATCGTCGCCCGGCATCATCACGTCCAGCACGATCAGGTCCACGGCATTGGCATCCAGGAACGATCGCATTTGCCTGCCGTCCTGCGCCACGGTCACGCGCAGGCCATTCTTGGTCAGGTAGGTCGATACCAGCTCCCGGATTTCCCGGTCGTCATCGACAACCAGGATATGGTCGACGTGTGCATCCATCTCTGTCCCCTGAGAAAAGTAAGGTGAACGGCAAACCGCTTCGACGCCATTGTATGGGTGCCGGCGATTCTCCGTGTATCGCACTGTATCTGGCGCAGGAGGCGCCACAATCCATTACATATCCGCTTGCTGCCCCGGCACCGGCGATGGTACCGGCAGAAAAGGGGGATGCCCAAAAGGGGATGGCAGAAAACGTTGCATCTATGACATTGGCGCCATGCCCTTGTGCACCTAATCTTGAGTTCACGCAGCCGGCCAGTCCGGCGACGGCTTCCCTCCCCACTGAACTCCGGAGCTTTGACCATGACTACGCCCACCCACGCCGGCACCGCCCTCATCACCGGCGCATCTTCCGGCATCGGCGCCATCTACGCAGACCGCCTCGCGCGCCGGGGCCACGATCTCATCCTGGTGGCTCGCAGCCGCTCCCGGCTCGAAGCGTTGGCCCGCCGCATCACCGATGAAACCGGCCGCTCGGTCGAGATCGTGACGGCGGACCTGGGACAGGCTGCCGATGTCCGGCGCATCGAAGACCTGTTGCGCACCGATGCCAGCATTACCACGCTGGTGAACAATGCCGGCGTTGGCGCCGCGGCACCGTTGCTGGTGTCGGATATCGACAAGATGCAGGCGATGATCGAGCTCAACGTCACGGCCCTGACTCGCCTGACCTATGCTGCTGCGCCGGCATTCGTGGCGCGCGGCGAAGGCACCATCATCAACATCGCCTCGATCGTCGCGGTGGCGCCTGAGGTCCTGAACGGCGTCTATGGCGGCTCGAAGGCGTTCGTGCTGGCCTTTACCCAGTCGCTGCAGCATGAGCTCGCCGGCAAGGGCGTGCGCGTGCAGGCCGTGCTTCCCGGCGCGACGCGAACCGAGTTCTGGGACACCGCCGGCCAGCCGGTCGAGAACCTGCCGCAAGGCATTGTCATGAGCGGCGACGACCTGGTCGATGCCGCGCTGGCCGGGCTTGACCTGGGCGAAGTGATTACCGTGCCATCGTTGCCTGATGAAGCCGACTGGACGGCGTTCGAGGCTGCACGTGCCGCGCTTGGCCCCAATCTGTCACGTGACCAGCCCGCGGCCCGGTATCGCGTGGCGCGGTAGTTCCGTGGCGGTTCGCCGCGCCGGATTCCGTGCAAGCGCCCCGCGCTGTTGCGCATCGCTTTGTACCGCTTTGTATCCGGCGCGGGGAACGATACACGCGCTGACAGAAGTAGTGTCCCGGCGCTACAGGACAGATACACCGGTTCCCTCTAATGCGTCTCGCACATGGAAACGCAACAAAAGGAAACTGGAGAATCATGAAGAAGATGTTCGCGGTGTTTGCCGCATCCGTGGCGGCAAATGCTGCCTGCGCCGAATCCGGCGTCACGCTGTTCGGCGTTGCCGATATCGGTATCGAGTACAACAGCAACGCCGGCCGCAACGGCGACAATCTGTTCAGGCTGAGTTCCGGCAATCAGTCAGGCTCGCGCTGGGGCGTGCGCGGAACCGAAGACCTGGGCGCCGGGCTCAAAGCCGTGTTCCAGCTGGAAAGCGGCTTTGACCTGGATACCGGCAATTCAGCCCAGGGCGGACGCCTGTTTGGCCGCAATGCTTACGTTGGATTGGAGAGTCCGTATGGCAGTGTGCTGCTCGGGCGGCAGCACACTGCCCTGCGGGACTTCAATGGCCTCTATGACCCGGCTTCCACGGCGGACCGCTACGGCATCCTGGGCATCGCGCCCGAGTTCGGCGCGCGGGCGGACAACGCCGTGAAGTATGTCGGCAAGTTCGGCGGACTGACCGGCGCGGTTTTCTACTCGTTCCAGACCAATGGCAACGAGGTGGCAGGCAGCGATGTGTTCGGGCGCGAGTACGGCGCCTACCTCAGCTACGCCAGCGGCCCGGTGTCATTGGGGCTGGCCTATGACGACCAGCACACCGGCACGCCGGCCAACAAGGCACCGGTGCTGCGGCGCTATGCGGTAGCCGGCACGTACGCGGCGGGCCCGGCCAAGGTATTCGCCGGATACCGCCTGGCCAAGGCCATCGACGGCGCCCGGCTGCCCGGTGCGCAGGCTGCGAACGCCGGCGCCAACCTCTACTGGCTTGGGGTGAACTACAAGCTGACACCTGCCGTTGCGCTGACGGGCGCAGCCTACTACCAGGACTTCCGCCAGACCGGATCGGACCCCTGGCAGTTCGTGGTCACGGCGGACTACGCCTTCTCCAAGCGTACCGACCTCTATGCATCGGTGGCCTATGCGCTCAACAAAGAGCAGTCATACCTGGGCGTCAGCGGATACAACAGCGGCACGGGCGCGACGGCCGTCTATAACGTGGAGCCAGGCAAGAGCCAGCTCGGTGCAGTGATGGGTGTGCGCCACCGGTTCTGACCGTCGACGCGGCCGTCGGGGCTCGCAATTCCGGAACCCGCGCACTACCCTGTTCCCTCGGCGGTTTACTTCGCATGCGAATTATCTATATACTTCGCATGCGAACCTATCGCGATGCCTGCAAGGCATCATGCAAACCACCTGGAGACCGAACCATGACCCCGGAAATCCGCATTGAACTGAACGGCGGCGTGCTGACCATGACGCTTGCCCGGCCGGACAAGAAGAACGCGTTGACGAACGAGATGTATGGCGTACTCGCCGACACGATCGAGCAGGCGCAGCAGGACCGGAGTGTCCGGGTCGTGCTGGTCCAGGGAGATGGGGACATGTTTACGGCCGGGAACGACATCGGCGAGTTCGCCGCGATCGCTGCGGGAAAGCGCCCCGGCGAACGCCACGTGCACCGCTTCCTGCACGCCCTTGCCAACTCGACCGTACCGATTGTCGCCGCGGTCAACGGCAAGGCCGTCGGCGTCGGGACCACCATGCTGCTGCATTGCGATTACGTCGTGCTCGGCCAGGATGCGCAGTTGATCACGCCTTTCGTCAACCTCGCCCTGGTTCCCGAAGCGGCTTCTAGCTACCTGCTCCCGCTGCGGATCGGCCACGCCAGGGCCTTCGAAATGTTTGCGCTGGGTGAACCGCTCGACGCGCAAACCGCGGTGGCCTGGGGCATCGCGAACAAGGTATGCAGCAATGACGAGTTGCGCCAGGAGGCGCGCCGGATGGCCGAGAAGCTGGCCACCAGGCCGCCCGGCTCACTCAGCGCAATGAAAAAGCTGATGCGCGATGCGGAAAAGCTGGTGTCGCAGATGCACAGTGAAAGCGCCAGGTTCGAGGAGCGGCTGGCCAGTGCCGAAGCCAGGGAAGCCTTCCTGGCTTTCGCCGAAAAGCGGAAACCGGACTTCACCAGGATTGACGGGCAGTAAGCCGACTGCCTCGCTTCCGCGCCGCTGCCCGGGTTATACCTCACCCTCGTCGGCGGCCGGGAACTTCGTCTGCAGGCTGCCCAGCCAGCGCGCCACTACCTCGATCTCGGCAGGGGTGAAGCCCTCGATCAGTTTGGTATTCAATACCTTCATGCTCGCCTTGGAACGCTGGCGCGCCGTGCGCCCCGCCGCCGTCAGCCACAGGCGCGATGCACGGCGATCGGTGTCGTCCGGCCGGCGCTCGATCAGGCCGGCCCGTTCGGTCCGGTCGGCCAGGCCGCTCATCCCGGGCGCGCCCAGGTCCAGCGCCGCGGCGGCCTCGCTTATCAGGGCGCCATCGTTCCTGCCCAGAAAGAACAGCAGCCCGGCCTGGGCGGATGTCACGCCACCCGCGGCATTGCGTCCTTGTGACCACCGCTGCAGGCGCCGCTGGCCCACATTCAACAGATAGACGAGGCGATGTTCCATGTGTACGACGGAATATGAGAGGGGATTTTGTTCGCATGCGAATATATCACGGCCCACCGCGTGCACAGACCCAATGCCGATACCGGCCAGAAAGCGCCAGCGCGGAACAGCAGCGCATCGCTGCAACGTCCCGGCGCAGCCGTAAGCAAAGGACGACTATCTCGGGGCACGTGCGGCATCCGGGATGCCCGCCTGAATCCGATGCACGGCGATTCCCTCGATCGGGTCCAGTGGCTCGCGCCAGGGCGCTCGGCAAATTGCATCTCGCGTGTCCTGGTATCCGGCTGCCCAGCGGCGTTCGATCCCGCGCGCGGAGAAATCGATATCGCGGTTCATATCGTTGTTGTCCAACTGCGGCGCATCCAGCTCGACCACATGCATGGTGGTGCCGCAGCCCCACTCGAGCAACTCCTGCACGGCGGCCTGCGCGCGCTCGCGTTCCGGGATGTGCTTGCCCAGTTCGCGGATCACATGCCGCAGGCGGTGCATCTGCCGCTGCCGCTCGAGATGGCATTCCGCGCGGCTGGAATACTGGATGTCGCGCAGCCGGCTCATGACCTGCCAGATGGAGTCAGGTTCGGGGCCGCTGGCCGGCCACAACTGTACGGCGAAGATCAGCGAACTGCGGCGAGGACGGTCGTCCAGGACGGCTTCCAGCGGGGTGTTCGAATAGATACCGCCGTCCCAGTACGGCTCGCCGTCCAGCTGAACCGCGGGAAAGCCAGGCGGAAATGCCGCCGAGGCCATCACGTGAGCGACGTTCAGCGGCGTGTCGCGGTTGGTGAAGTAGCGCATGCGGCCATTGCGCACGCTGACGGTACCGACGGTCAGCCGCGTGTTCCCGGCGTTCAGGTAATCGAAGTCGACCAGGTTGCTCAGGGTCGCGCGCAACGGCGCGGTGGAGTAGAACGCCGACTGGGCAAGACCCACCGTGGCGCGCAATCCCAGCCACCAGGCGGCAAGACTTGGCGTGAAGAACGACGGAATGCCATGCGTGGTGATCGACAGCACCCGCGCCCAGTTCTCCCATTCGCCGTAGTGGCCACTTCCCGCGCCGTCGCGGCGGTATGCGACGCCATCCCAGAACCGCTTGAGCCGGGAGAGCCGCTCGGCTGGCGGGTTGCCGGCGATGATGGCCCCGTTGATCGCCCCGATCGACGTACCGATCACCCACCGCGGCTCGAAGCCGGCCTCATGCATGGCCTGATAGACGCCGACCTGGTAGGCACCAAGCGCTCCCCCGCCTTGCAGGACCAGCACGACCTGCCCGGGCAGTTCCGCGTGCGCTTCCGCTTGCGCGGAGGCGGGTACTTTTGCTGTCTCGCCCATCGCATCCCCTTCCTGTCGTGGTACAGGGGCACCAACTGCCCGGGAGTATCGCCCTGCATCCCAGGCAAGGCAACCGCGGCGCGCGTCCTGCCTTGCCGGATTCAGGCCAGTTCCTGGAGCAGCGTCGGCACCAGCTCCGACACGGTCGGATGGATGTGCATGGCGCGGCTGACCGTGGTGTAGGGTGCCCTGGCATACATCACGTCGAGCAGCGTGTGAATCACCTCGTCGCCACCCAGGCCCAGGATCGCGGCACCCAGGATGAGCTTGCTATCCGCATCGACCACCACCTTCATGAAGCCCTGGCTCTCGCCCTTCTCCACTGCTCGCCCGACGCGGCTCATGGGGCGCCTGCCAACCAGCACCCTGCGCCCGGACTGCCGGGCTTCCGTCTCGGTCATGCCGGCGCGGCCAAGCGGGGGATCGGTGAACAAGGCATAGGCCGTGATGCGATCCGAAAGCTTGCGGGGGTCCTTGTCGAGAAGATTGGCGGCGACGATTTCATAATCGTGATACGACGTATGCGTGAAGGCGCCGCGGCCGTTGCAATCACCCAGCGCCCAGATGCCAGGAACGTTGGTCTGCAACTGTTCGTCCACCTTGATATAGCCGCGGTCGTCGGCCTCGATGCCGGCCTTGTCGAGTTGCAGGTCATCCGTGTTTGGCACGCGCCCGACTGCCAGCAGCAGGTGCGAGCCCTGGACGTTGCGCGATCCATCCGTGCAATCCAGTCCGACGGCAATGCCATTGCCCTCCCTGCGCGCGCTCAGGCAGTTGGCATTGAGCCGGATCTCGACACCCTCGCCCGCCAGGATCTCGTGCACCGCCTGCGACACGTCCTCGTCTTCGCGCTGGATCAGTCGCGGGCCCTTTTCGACAACGGTCACCTTTGCGCCGAAGCGCCGGTACATCTGGGCAAATTCGAGTCCGATGTAGCTGCCGCCAATGACGACCAGGTGCTCCGGCAGGTAATCGACATCCATCATGCCCGAATTGGTCAGGTACGGAACCTGGTCAAGCCCGGGCATGGGTGGCACCAGGGCCCGGCCGCCGACGTTGATGAAGATCCGGTCGGCTTCCAGCAATTCGCCGTTGACCCGCACACTGTGCGCGGTCTCGAACACCGCATGCCCGTGGTAGACCGAGCCCTTCGCCAGGCCACGCATCCACGTTTCGATGCCGTTGGCGGACCGGCCGGAAATTTCATCCTTGCGTTGCTTTACCTGCTTCATGTCGACCGCCACCGGCCCGCCGATCGTCACGCCATACTCGGCCGCGCGCCGCGCCAGGTGCGCCGCATACGCACTTGCGATCAAGGTCTTGGTCGGTATGCAGCCGGTGTTGACGCAGGTGCCGCCAAAGCGCGCGCGCTCGATGACCGCCACGTTCATGCCGGCGCCTGACAGCCGCGCGGCAAGTGCGGGACCGGCTTGTCCGGTGCCGATGATGATCGCGTCGAATCCTTGAGCCATCACGATTCTCCTTCACTCGTCCCGCACCAACTGCAGTGAGGATGGCAGCACCGCGGTGGCCTGCGGCATCCCGTGCCAGACCCATGCTCGCCTGGCCACAAACAACTTTAGGTGAAATTAGTCGTGGATGGGCCGCCAAGGGCCCGGGATGCGGCCTGTTGGCCTACCGCGCCAGGCGCCCTTGCAGCACGTTGCTGATGCCGCCGCCAATCGCGCCAAGCACCCCAGCCGCGACCAGCCCCCCCAGCAGCAGGGGCGACGGCGGCTGGCCCGCGGCAAAGAAGCTGATCAGGCCAAGAAAATAGGCAAGCGGGTTGTTGATGCCAGGCAATGCCCGCAGGCTGAGCACCAGCACGACGTCGGCGAATACCGCAAGCGGCGTGGCAAGATTCCCGACGTGCGGGGTCAGCCATCCGATCAGCAGTGCTGTCCCTGCGCCAAACACGATGCCGAGCAAGAGCGCCACAAGATTCGCCAGGCCTTCGCGCACCGTCTGCCCGCGAGAGTTGTATCCGACCCAGCCCAGGAACATGGCCCAGGCCGGCAACGCCGCGGCAAGCGTCACGAACGTTGTCACGGCGGCCACCACAGCCCCAACCAGCGTAATGCCATGGAACGTGCCCGGTGAAATCGCCATGGCAGCAGGAGTGCTGGTGTTCGACATGGAGTTCTCCTTCAGTTGAGGGACTGCCTGGCGAGCGCAGGCAGTTCCCGGGTCCTCAGATCAGGTTGGTTTCAACATGAACGTTGCCGTGCAGGGCTTTCGAGTACGGGCAAGTCCGGTGCGCGGTATCCACCAGTGCCTGGGCCACTTCGCGCTCGACGCCGGGGATCCGGACATTGAGGCGGGCCTGCAGCAGGTAGGCTTCGCCGGCCGTGCCGAGGTCGACTTCCGCGTCGACGGACAAGTCGGACGGCAGCTTGATCTTCATCTTGCCCGCGGCCAGCCCGATCGCGCCGATAAAGCAAGCCGACCATCCCGTCGCCAGCAATTGCTCCGGGTTCGTGCCAGGTCCTTTGGATCCCGGTGACGACAACTTCAGGTTGAGTCGGCCATCGTCGCTACGGGCTTCGCCGTCGCGGCCACCCGCGGTGATATGGACCTTGCCGGTGTACAGCACATTTTCGATTTGGGTCATGTTTTGCTCCTTGATTTACGGTGAGGGTGTGGGTCAGGCGTGAGCGCCGTCTAGATAGGGGTCAAAGCCGCGAGCGCCATCGCTGTAAGGGCTGCGAGGCTCCTGTACCGAACGCGCCCCCTCGCTGTACGGGTCACGCGCATCCAGCACGGAGCGGGCGCCATCGGTGTACGGATCGCGCGCGCCCACATGGGACAGACTCGCGGCTTGTGCGCCTGCCGCGGCGGCGGTCAGAGCGATGGCCATTACAAGACGGCGGGCGATGTTGGAAGTCATGATCGGTTTCCTCAAGAGTTGGCGTTGAATGTTGAGCACCCGGTGCTCGCTTTCGCTGGTGTTCTGCGCCGGGCCACGGAACGTATTAGAGAAGACCGATGTATCACCCATGTAGTGCAGGAAGGCAGCTCCTGTCTGGCAGCGTATCGATCCGGCCGCGCAATACAGACGCATACAAAAACGGAGGTCCGATATGGCTTGCGCGCAACGCGTCATGCTGACTGATGCGCTGACTGATGCACCGACTGATGCCGATCTCTCATTTGGCCGGCACCACCAGCGGTGCGCCCTTTTTCACGATGTACGTTGCCAGTTCAGATGCCGTGCCGCTGCCGACATTGCGCGCCGAGTGGGCGGTCCCAGCCGGGATAAACAGGGATTCCCCCGCCTTGAGTGTGACGGGCGGGCTATTGCCGAGCTGGTACTCCAGCGTCCCCTGCAGGACATAGGCGATCTCCTCGCCCGGATGCGAATGCATCGGCGCGAACGCGCCAGGTTCGAAGTCAACCCTGACCTGGATGCCCTCGCGATCTGGCACGACCAGGTCGTGCCGGACGAGATCCGTTCGATGGACGCCTGGCGTGTGGGCCTGAGCCGCCTGCATCACCAGGCCGCTGCCGACGAAAAGCATGGCCGCAGCCATCGTTCGGGTCGATTTCATTTGCTGACTCCTCTGTCTCGTTTGACAAAAATGGGAAGAACGCATGGACGCCGTGTAGCGTCGAGAGAAATGTCCATCGCGTAAGGACCATTGAAGAAATGGCATGTATCCCGGCTATGTCGATCGACGCGCGCGAACGTATCACCACGTGTTCAGAACTTGAATCGATACATTCGAATACAAGAAACCCCGGGGACGGGGTGCTGCGCCAGCCAGGGAGGAGATAGCAGGGATCGACTTGCAGAAGCCGCCGACGCAGTTGAACCCGTGGCCTTGCCGGCACCATAGGTGCCGACGGGCCCGGCAGATTTCCAAAATGGGATCTGTAGGCGGCAAGCCACAGGCCCTTACCAGCCTGATTTGTTCGCCTAGACTACTTAGCAGCGGCAAACATAGCGCGCGGTATGGGAGGAGACATGGAAGCAACCTTCTTTCCCGCCATCCTGGTGGCGGCGGCGGTGGCTTGTTTCGTATGGCAGTTGCGGAACCGGTTTCTGCTGTACTGCAAGTCCTATCTTCTGCTCAACGGCCTGGTAATGGCGCCGGTCAATGGTCGCGAGATCTCTCTGGTCGGCCACCATGACGGCCGGGACATCAGTGGCGTGGTGCCGGCGGAATCCATCCTCTACAAGATCGAGTCGCCGTTGAAAAAGAAACTCGTTTACGCGGAGATAGCCCAGGGCGATGCTCCGACCGTGCTCGCATGGGAACTGCCAAAGTATTCAGTACAGGTGTTCTGCCGGGGCGAGACGATATGGTCAGGGGCGGTATCGCGACGCGAAGCGCTACGGATACGCGAGGCAGTCGAAGCTTGCCGCAAGCGCGCCAGGGCGCCTCGAAGCGGAGACAAGACGGTCCATGACCTTCAGTTTCTCCGGGTGGATTGAAGGCACGAGAGAAATCCGCGAGAAACAGCATACCCCCAATCCCCTTTCCTGCTATCAGCCAAAAGGACTACCGCATTTCCACCCTCCTGCCCGTTGCAAAGTTCTGGCGTGCGCTGAAGAATGCACTCATGGATGAAGGGAGGCTGCTATGGAAATGCGATGGGAAAAGCTCTACTCTGGCGGATTGGCCGAATTCCACAAGTCCGAATCGGTAGCCTTGCGAGCCTCAAGGCGCGCCAGGGCCTCGGACACGGTGTGGCTCGGGGCGCTGTTGATGGTATTGATCGTCGGTAGCGCGCTCCTCTTCAGGTGACACTAACTTGCTTGTGTCATGCCCCCCCTGGCAGGTATAGTCATCCGCGATGACGCCATCGCGGAGACTTCCCAATGAGCGCCTTTATTGCACGCAACCGGGCCAGCGCCGTGGCATACATCAACGCCTGCGCGAAAGGTACGGTCGAGTTGGACTATGAAACAGCGTGGGAAGATGCGATCGAGCTTGGTCGACTCGGACAGAAGCTGGGCGTCGATGTCCAGTACCGGACTGTCGAGCATATTTGTGTCGAATCTGCCGACGCATTGACACGCGGGCTTCGCGAAGAAAAGCTGACCTTCAGGCAGCGATACCTTTACTGCCAGTTCGACATGGTTGCCTTGCCCGAGGCAATGCTGTGCGAACTCGAGTCACTCGCCATCGAGCATGGCGACTACATCCTGCCGGGCCATTTGCTAGAGGAAACCACCCTCGTCTGGCGTTAGCGATTCCCACCAAAAAACTGCCCCGGCAGTCGGGCCATCGCAGCCAAATAGCATTTTCACCTAAGGAACAATCCCTACAGGCAGCATGCCCCCTCGAAAGTAGGATAGAAGGACGAACTATGCGGGGTTTTCGCTATGCGCCCTCACTATGCGACCGAGGCGGACTGGCCGGACATTCATGCGCTCCTGAACGCATCCTCATTATCCGTGGCGGGGGTTCAGGACCGCATCAGCGAATACATGGTCGTCCGGGATAACGCCGGCCTGCTCGGCTGCGCAGGCCTGGAACGCTATGAGAGCACAGGTGTCCTGCGAGGCCTTGCCGTGGCGCAGCGCGCCCGGTCATCCGGTCTTGGCGAACTTCTCATTTCCGCCATCGTGGCGGACGTCCGTCTCGAGGGTGTCGAGTCAATCGTGCTGCAGACAAGGCATGCGTCCGGCTACTTCGCCCGCCTCGGCTTTACGCCCATCAGCTACGCGGATCTCGCTCCGGCGGTGCTTGCCTCCCCGGCAATGCGTGGCGACCAGGCCGAAATCGGAACGCTGATGCAGATCGCGCTGTGACGCGCGAGCCTCGTGCCTGAAACTCCTCTGCTTGCGCCGTAAGCAGTAAAAAGGGGTCCGCGCCAGTCCTGGCGCGGCATTGCGCCCTTCTGTCCACCCCCGTCCCCGCCCTAGGGTAAGCCCCGAAACCTCCTTCCTTGCAAGTTCGCCCCAGCCTGTCTATCCTGAATCAACAAATTGTCCGGACAAAAAAATAAATACGGACAATTTACGGTTCTCGATCCGGCCCAACCGGACTACCCACCCCTCGACAGGAAAGAGGAGACAAAGCATGCCCGCCCCACTTCAACTCGCGGCGATCAGCCTATCGCTGACCTTTGCCGTGCTGGCATTGCCCGGCACGGCACACGCGGAATTCCCGGACAAGACCGTCCGTATCGTCGTGCCCTACTCGCCTGGCGGAGGCACCGACATCGTCGCGCGCCGGCTGGCGGAGCGGCTCACCCCGCGCCTGAAGCAGACCGTGGTGGTCGAGAACAAGCCTGGCGCCAACGGCATCATCGGTACCGATGCCGTCGCCAAGTCGGCCCCGGACGGCCATACCTACGTGCTGGTGGTCAACACGCACCTGCTGAACCCGATCCTCTACAAGAAGATGCCGTACGACACCTTCAACGACCTGATCGGGGTCACGATGGTGGCCAAGTCGCCGCTGGTGTTCGTCACGCAGACAGAATTCCCGGCCAGCAACGCGGTCGACTTCGCGCGCTACGTCAAGGCGAAGCCGGACAAGTACTCCTATGGCAGCTCGGAGAACATGACCCGGCTGGTCGGCGCGATGTACAACAAGGCGCAGAACCTGGACATGGTCAACGTGGCCTACAAGGGCGGTGCGCCATTGATGACCGACGTGATCGGCGGTGTCACCACGGTGGGCGTTACCAGCGTGCTGACCGCCAAGCCGTTCATCACCGCCGGCAAGCTGCGTCCCCTTGCGGTCACCGGCGCCCAGCGCACGCCGGCCCTGCCCAACGTGCCGACCATGATCGAGTCCGGCATGAAGGACTTCGAGGTCTACACCTCGTACAGCCTGTACGCGCCGGCCAAGACCCCGAAGGCAGCGCTGGAGCGCATGCAGAAGGAGGTCCATGCGGTGGTGATGGCGCCCGATATGAAGGAAATCCTGGCAGAGCAGGCGGCCACGCCTGTGGCGCAGTCGGTCGATGAATTCAATGCCGAGGTGAAGAAAGACTTCGCGGTCTGGCAACGCCTGGCTAAAGAGGTCAACCTGCAAGCGGAGTGAAACAAGTCAACATGCAAGCAACCAACACGAACACCCAATCGATCGGCCCGGTGGCAGGCGGCTGGACGCGCCGTGACGTGGAGCAGGACCACAGCTGGATCCATGTGCTGAGCGAGGTGGAGATCGACGCGCTGGAGCAGGCGCTGCGCCACGCGCAACAGACCGGCAAGGACCGCTTCGACATGTCGGTGGAGGATTTCCCGCTGGACGCCGGCGTGCGGCAGCGCCTGGTGGGGCTGATCGACGAGACCCAGGGCGGCTTCGGCTTCAAGCTGCTGCGCGGTTTCCCGGTGCAGCGCTGGGACGAGGACGCGCTGCGGCTGCTGTTCTGGGGCATTGGCCTGGTGCTGGGCGTGCCGCGCCCGCAGGGCAAGCTGAGCCAGTTCGTGTCCGACGTCCGCGACGCGGGCGGCACCTACCGCTCCAACACCGGCCGTGGCTACAACACGCGTTCGGGGCTGGATTTCCATGCGGATGGCAGCGACATGGTTGGCCTCTTCTGCGTGCGTACCGCGAAGAGCGGTGGCTCCAGCCTGATCTCCAGCTCGATCGCCGCGCATAACGAAATGCTGCGACTGCGCCCGGATCTGGCCGCCGAACTCTATGCGCCGCTGGTCTTCGGCCGCCAGGGCGAGCACGCCCCGGAAGAAGCGCCCTATTACACCGCGCCGGTGTTCGGCATCCGCGACGGGCACTTTGCCTGCCGCCATATCCGCAACCATATCAAGGGCGCGCAGCAGTCCTTCCCCGACGTGCCGCGCCTGACGCCACAGCAGACCGAGGCGCTGGACCTGTTCGACGAACTGCTCGCGCGCGAGGACCTGTGCTACCACATGGACCTGCAGCCGGGCGATATCCAGCTGCTGAACAACCATATCGTGCTGCACTCGCGCACCGAGTACGAGGACCATCCCGAACCCGAGCGCAAGCGCCACCTGTTCCGGCTGTGGCTGTCGCTGCCGCAGGCGCAGCCGCTGCCGCACGGCTGGCTCGACGCCTACAAGGATGTCGATGCCGCCTGCGTGCGCGGCGGTTTCCGCGGCATCGGCATCACGCCGCAGATCCGCGCGTTCGAGGCCCGCATCGCCAGCGCGCACGGCATGAAGCTGCGCATCTACCCCGAAAACAAGGAAGCTGCCTGATGACATCGACCCACCCGCAAACGACCACCCGCCCGACCATGCGCGAACTGCTGGCGCGCAAGCGCCTGATCGCCGCGCCCGGCGTGTTCGACATGATCTCGGTACGCATCGCCAGCCGCATGGGCTTCGACTGCCTGTACATGACCGGCTATGGCACGGTGGCCTCCTATCTCGGCCTGCCCGATGCCGGGCTGGCGACCTATACCGACATGGTCAACCGCGTCGGCGCCTTCTGTTCCGCGGCCACCATGCCGGTGATCTGTGACGGCGATACCGGCTATGGCGGCCTGCTCAACGTCGCGCATACGGTGCGCGGCTACGAGCGCGCGGGCGCCAGCGTGATCCAGCTCGAGGACCAGGAATTCCCCAAGAAATGCGGCCACACGCCGGGCCGGCGGGTGATTCCGGCCGAGGACATGGTGAAGAAGATCCAGGTCGCGGTGGAGGCGCGCGAGAGCAAGGATTTCCTGATCCTCGCCCGCACCGATGCACGCACCTCGCTCGGCCTGGATGAGGCGCTGCGCCGCGCCGAAGCCTACGCGCGCGCCGGTGCGGACATCCTGTTCGTCGAGTCGCCGGAGTCGGAGAAGGAGCTGGAGATCATCGGCAAGACCTTCGACCTGCCTCTGCTGGTCAACGTGGTGGAGACCGGCCGCACGCCGGTGTTGCCTGCCGAGACGCTGGAGCAGATGGGCTTTGCCATCGCCATCTATCCCGCGGTGGGCTTCCTTGCCGCGGGCAAGGCGCTCGAAGACGTCTACGGCCACGTCAAGGCCAACCGCACTTCGCTCGGCATCGGCGACCGCCTCTATGACTTCCCGCGCTTCAACACGCTGATGGATTTCGAATCGGTGTGGGACTTCGACAAGCGCCACGCGTCATGATTGAAGCGGCCGCCGGCCGGTGGCGCGCTGCCGCCACCCTCTCCTGCTCGCTGGCGATACAGATGGTCGCGACCGCCAGCACGCTGGCCTTTGCGGTGCTGGCACCGGTGATCCCCGGTGTCGAGCTGGCCAGCGTCGGCATCTACCTGGCCATGGTCTATGTCGGCGGCATGCTCGGCAGCCTGGCCGGGGCCGGGCTGGTGGCGGGAGTGGGCCCGGTACGCGCGTCCCAGCTGGGGTTGCTTGCACAAGCCGTGGCGCTGGGCCTGCTGGCCACCGGCGAGCCGCAGGCAAGGCTGCTGGCCGCGCTCGTCAGCGGCCTGGGCTACGGCCCGATCACGCCGGCAAGCTCGCAGATCCTGGCGCGCAGCACCACGCCTGAGCGGATGGGCTTCGTGTTCTCGCTGAAACAGACCGGCGTGCCGCTCGGCGGCCTGCTGGCCGGCGCGGCGCTGCCGCTGCTGGCCACGCTGTGGTCGTGGCAGGCGGCGTTGGGCGCGCTGGCGCTACTGGCGCTGCTTGTGGCCGCGATCAGCAACGGCCAGCGGCGCGAGTTTGACGTCGGGGCGACTGGCCGCATGACGTTCGCCGGCAATCTGGGGCGGCTGTTCAGCGACGTTCTGGCCGATAGCCGCCTGCGCTCGATGGCGGCGGTCTCGCTGCTGTTTTCGGCGTGCCAGTTGTCGGTCAGCGGCTACCTGATGGTGTATCTGACCACCGAGGTCGGCATCGGTCTCGCGCAGGCCGGCATGGTGTATGCCGTCACGCAAGGCGCCGGCATTGTCGGACGCATCCTGTGGGGCCACCTGGCTGACCTGACCGGATCGCCGCGCGGCGTGCTGATTTTCCTGTCGGTGCTGATGAGCGCGAGCGCGGTGGCCACCGGCTTGTTCACTGCGCAGTGGACGCTGGTGCCGCTGTGCCTGGTGTCGTCGCTGCTGGGCGCGACCGCAATCGGCTGGAATGGCGTCTATCTGGGCGAAGTCGCGCGGCTGGCGCCGCCGGGCCGCGTGGCGTCGGTGACCGGTGGCGCGCTGTTTTTCACTTACTTTGGCGTGGTGTCGGGGCCGCCGGCGTTCGGCTATCTCGCCGAGCGCAGCCACAGCCTGGGCGTGGCCTATCTTGCGCTGGCGGTCGTGCCGGCACTCAGCGTGGCGTTGTTGCTGTGGGGCGGGCGTGCCAGACGCCGCGCGGCTGCGGTGGCACCTGCCTGCAAGTCCGCCAAGCCCGCCAAGCCCGGCAAGAGCGATAATCCGCCGCAAACACCGCTCAACCCGTGACGCGGGCGCCTCGCTTGCCCGTGGGACGGGTCGCGGCTATGCTGCGAGCGTCATTCACCAACACCGATGCAGCGGAACCATGGAACAAGCTGGCAATCTCGACGACGACGCTGTTGGCCCGGGCGCCGATGTGCGCAACGGTGCCGGCCCGCGCTACCTGGCGCTGGCACGGACACTGCGCTCGGAAATCGAGAACGGCACCTACCCCGTCGGCAGCAAGTTGCCCACGGAAATGGAACTGTGCAAGCAGTTCGGCGCCAGCCGCCATACCGTGCGCGCCGCCATCGAGCGGCTGGTCAGGCTCGAGCTGATTACGCGCACGCCGCGCATCGGCACGGTCGTCACCGCATCGCGCGCCAAGGGCGGCTACGAACTGGCCGTCGGGCAGGTCGGGGACCTGCTGCAGTACGCCGCCAGCACCCGCATGCGCGTGGTCTCGCGCGAACTGCGCGAAGTCGACGAAGATGCCGATCCGGTGCTCAACCCCTACATTGGCCAGCACTGGCTGGTGATCCGCGGCGTTCGCACCGGCGACGCCGGCCCCGCACCGATCTGCTACAACGAGGTCTGGGTCCACCCTGACTTCCGTGGCGTCAGCGGGACGGAACGGGATATCGAAGCCTCGGTGTTCCACCTGATCGAGCAGCAGTTCAATGTCGCGGTATCGCGCATCGAACAGGTCATCCACGCGGGCGCGCTGCCCCCGGACATCGCGCAACTGCTGCAGGTCCCGCCTGGCACGGCGGGGCTGTGGATCAACCGCCAGTATCGGGATGCGGGCGGCAGGCTGATCGAGATGGCGCTGTCGGTGCATCCGGCGGACCGTTTCTCCTATCGCATGGTGCTGGACCGGACCTGGCGCAGCGTGCAGGGCTGAGCGAGGCCCATGGGCTGATTTCCCGGTGAAAGCCCGGTGCTTTCCCGTGCCCGCCTTTGCGCCGCCTGCGCCACAACCCACTGTCATTTCAACCGGCCCGAGAAAATTTTCATCACGGTGCGCGGGCTTTCCGTCTAGAACAGGCTGAGAACCGAAAGAAGGCGGCGGCAAGGTGCTGCCCCCTTGGAGGACTCCGCCATGGCTTCGATCACGATCAACGGCATCGCCATCGACACGTCCGCGCCGCGCGCGGCGCTGGCTGCGGTCTCGCTGGACAACGCAGACGCCGCAGCCACGAACTACATCATCGTGGTACCGACCGCGCCGCTCGACGCCAGGCAGAAGCAGCAGCTCGCGCGCACGGGGGCCAGCATCCTCGAGGCCGTGCCGGGTGGCGGCCTGGTGTGCTATTACCCCAAGACCAGCCTGGCCAAGGTGCGGGCGCTGCCGTTCGTGGACTGGGCCGAGCTGTATCCGCAGGTGGTCAAGCTGTCGCCGTCGCTGCGGCGTCTCGCGCCCCAGCCTGGCGGCGTGGCCGTTGCGGCGGCCGCGCTGGTGCAGCCCCCCGCGCTGGACAGTTCACGCGTAACCGTGGACGTGGTGCTGCACCGGAACGCCAGGCCAGCGCAGGCGACCAAGGACGTCGCCGCCGCGGCGCACGTGGAGCCGGCGGACGTGGTTACCACCGGCCAGAAGCTGCGCCTGACGCTGAAGCGCCGCCGCCTGGCCGACGTGGCCGCGCTCGACGCCGTGCGCCATATCGAGGAGGTCTTCTCCCGCCGCCTGGCCAACAACGTTGCCCGCGCCATCCTGCGCGCGCCCGCGTCTGCCGACCGCCACGCCCTGCGCGGCGATGGCGAAGTGGTCGCGGTGGCCGATACCGGCTTCGACAAAGGCTCGACCACCGACGTCCATCCCGCTTTCAAGGGCCGCGTCAAGGCGCTCTACGCGCTGGGCCGGCCGGGGCGCAAGGACGACCCCGACGGCCACGGCACGCATGTCGCCGGCTCGGTCCTGGGCGACGGCGTGTCCGCGTCCGACGGCGTGGTCTGCGGCGCCGCGCCCGGCGCCAGGCTGGTGCTGCAATCCGTGCTGGACCGCAACGCCGGCCTTGGCGGGCTGCCCGACAACCTCAACGACCTGTTCGAGCCGCCCTACAAGACCCACAAGGCGCGCGTGCACTCCAATTCATGGTGCAGCCAGGGCAACTTCGGCGTCTATGACCAGCAGGCGCAGGAGGTGGATGAATTTGTCTACCGGCACCGTGACATGCTGATCTGCTTTGCCGCGGGCAACGCTGGCAAGGACCGTGACGCCAACGGGCAGGTCGATCCCTCCTCGCTGCCGCCTCCAGGCACCGCCAAGAACTGCCTGACCATCGGCGCCAGCGAAAGCCTGCGTCCTGCCATGCGGATGACCTACGGCCGGGGCTGGCCCGCGGATTTCCGCGCCAGCCCGATCCGCTCGGACCGGCTCGCCAGCAATCCGGACGGGATGGTCGCCTTCAGCAGCCGCGGGCCCACGCTCGACCTGCGCCTGAAGCCGGACGTGGTGGCGCCTGGCACCTACATCCTGTCCGCGCGCTCGCGCGCAACGCGCTCCGAAGGCTGGGGCCTGTCCGGCGATCCGCTCTACATGTTCGACGGCGGCACCAGCATGGCAACGCCGCTGGTGGCCGGCTGCGTCGCCGTCACGCGGCAGTTCCTGCGCGTGCAGCACCAGCTGCGCAAGCCCAGCGCCGCGCTGCTCAAGGCGCTGCTGATCAACGGCGCGCGCTCGCTGGCGGGCCAGTACACCCCGTCAGAGGCCGGTGTGGTGCCCAACAACGCCCAGGGTTTCGGCCGCGTGGACCTGCAGGCCGTGGTCGGCCCCTATGCCGAGAATGAAACGCTGCAGTTCTTCGATGAAGACGCCAGCCTCGATACCGGCGAGCGTGAGGAGTACCTGGTTGCGATCCCGACCGACGCGCGCCGGTTGAAGGTGACACTGGTGTGGACCGACCCGCCGGGCGAAGGGCTGCAGAGCGACCTGGACCTGATCGTCAAGGCCGGCACGCGTGAATGGCACGGCAACATGACGCGCGGCGCGGCCGGGTTCGACCGCGTCAACAACGTCGAGCAGGTGGACTGGAACCAGATCCCGGCGGGCACAGCTACGGTTGCGGTGGTGGCGCACTCGGTAGCGCTGGATCCGCAGAGTTACGCGCTGGTGATCCGTGTCGGCGGCTAGGGCCGGCGCTACTGTCAATTCGGTCAGTTCGCCGCGATGATCGCCCAGCAGGCCAATGCGCTGTTCATGCTGGTCCAGTAGCCGAAGCCCTGGTAGTAGTAGACGGCCCACATCGCCTGCAGGCTCTGCCGCGCAGGCTTGCTGCGCAGCTTGCCGTTGATCTGCGGGTCGGAGCAATTGCGCACCACCAGCCAGCGCGGCGTGGGCTTGCCCGCGGCGGCGCGTTCTTCCACCACCAGCCCCAGTACCGCATCGCCCATTTCGACGGCGGAGCCGATCTCCTCGAGGTGGTTGAGCGAAGTGCCGAACTCGAAGAAATCGGTGGTCAGGATCGGGTGGAACGCGGGCATGTCGCGCCCGTCCAGCTTGATATCCGGATCATTCTCGCGGATCGGCTTGGGGATGTTGTTCAGCGGCGCGTAGTTGACCGTGGGCGGCAGGAACTCTGGCTCGGCCAGCTCATGCCTGAACGCGCCCATCAGCGTCTTGGCCTTGGCGAAGTGCTTGGTCTTGACGGTCCATTCCGACCTGTAGGTCTTGTCGTTGAACGGGCTGTCGCGGAACTCCCGCTTGCAGCGGAACTTGGCGCCGCGCGTGACCACCACGTCGCCAAGGTCATGCCCGGCAAAGACCGCCCCGGCCGTGCCGGTGGTGATGATCAGCCTGGCCCGCGTCTCGTCCAGGATCTGGTGGAACAGGTCGCGCACCGGCAGCGACGCCTTGTGCGCGCTGCCCGCCGGCGGCCTGGTGATGCCATCCTGGTTCAGGTGCAGCTCCGACTTCATGCACAGCACCTTCTTCGCACCGATCCGCACCGGGAAATAGCTGGCCAGCCGCATCACGCCGCGCGCGGGCGCGCCGGCGCGGATCTTCGGCAGGTACTGGTCGAAGTTGCGGGCATAGCGATACCAGTGGTCGCGCGAAAATCCCGGCGTCATGACATCGCACAACGCCATGGTCTCATCCACGGTCCAGGTAATGACCACCACATCGGCGCGCGGCAGCGCGGCGTCCAGCGCGGGCATGGGATCGATCGGCACCGGGATGGGCCGCAGCGTGGCCGGGAACGCGATGGTGGGGTGCGCCGCCAGCCCGGGCGCGGCGGCAAGGGTGGTCGCCACGGTGGGATGGTTGTCGAAATCGGCTTCGGTCATGCCGGCTGAAAGCAGCTGGCGCGCCAGCGACTTCCTGAAATCGAGTGCCTCGCTCATGGTCCCCCCTTCTTGCGTGCCACGCGCTTCTTTGCGTACCTAGCCTAGTTCGCTGCAGGTCAGACATCAACCACATGTCATTGAAGGGCCGGATTTCATGTACTAGAGTTCTTGCGATGTGGGAGGAGGGCCGACCATGCCGTCAGTCGGGAAATCCGTACCGCGCATCGACGGCCATGCCAAGGTCACCGGGCGCGCGCAGTACGCCGCCGATGCCGCCCCAGCCAATGCGGCGCATGCCGTTATCCGCGCCAGTGCGATCGCGAAGGGGCGCGTCCTGTCCATCGACGACAGCGCTGCCCGCGCCGTGCCTGGCGTGCTCGACATCATCACCGCCGCCGACTGCCGCCGCTTCCAGGTCACCGACCCCTTCCCCACCGCGGCCGGCCAGCGACGCCTGCCGCTGCAGGACGACAAGGTCGTCCATCTTGGCCAGGCGATCGCCGTGGTTGTCGCGGACAACCGCGAGGCCGCGGAGTTTGCCGCCGACAGCCTGGTCGTGCGCTACTCGCCCAAGCCGGCCACGGTCATTCCCGCCGCGCACCTGGTCGCGCGCCCCGCCGCCTCGCCGATGCATAACTTCCGCTGGGCCGCGGCAACGCCCGCCGCCGTCGCGCCCGCCGCAGCAGATGTGCTGGTCGACCAGACCTACCTCACACCGTTCGAGCACCACAATCCGATGGAGCGCACCGCCGTCGTTGCCGCCTGGCAGGGCGGCACGCTCACGCTGCACGACGGTTCGCAATGGATGCGCGGCGAGCAGGCGATGGTGGCCGCCTGCTTTGGCCTGCCCGTGGCGAAGGTGCGCGTGGTGTCGAAGTTTGTCGGCGGCTCGTTCGGTGCCAAGCGGCTGACCTGGCCGCACGTGCTGCTGGCGGCCGTGGCCGCGGAGCGGGTCGGGCGGCCGGTGGCGCTGGCGCTTACCCGCGCGCAGATGTTCTCGATGGTCGGCCACCGTCCGCACACCGAGCAGCAGCTGACGCTGCGCGCCGGCAGCGATGGCACGCTCAAGGCGCTGACGCACAGCGCAAAAACCACGACTTCGATGAACGACAGCTTCTTCGAGCCGGCCACGTCGCGCACGCGCATGATCTACGCCTGCCCGTCGGGCCAAGTCAGCCGCTCGCTGGTGCGGCTCGACTTGCCCACGCCCACCACCATGCGCGCGCCCGGCGAAGCCACCGGCTTCTTCGCGCTGGAAAGCGCGATGGACGAGCTGGCCGTGGCGCTCGGCCTGGACCCGGTCGCGCTGCGGCTCAAGAACTTCGCCGGCACCGACCCGGTGTCAGGCGTGGCATGGACCTCGAACAGCCTGCGCAAGTGCTACGAGCGTGCCGCGCGGAAATTCGGCTGGTCCGCGCGCCAGCCCGTGCCCGGTTCAATGCGCAACGCGCAGGGCCAGCGCATCGGCTGGGGCATGGCCAGCGCGGCGTATCCCGTCAACCGTTCGCCCGCGTCCGCCAGCGTATCGATGGACGCGGCCGGCGTGCTTACCGTCAGGAGCGGCACGCACGAGATGGGCGGGGGCATCTGCACCGCCCTGGCCCAGATCGCCGCGGATGCAGTCGGCACCGAGCTGGCCCGCGTCAAGGTCGAGATCGGCGACACCGCCCTGCCCCGCACCACCGTGTCGGGCGGCTCGCGCACGCTCGCCAGCGTCGGTTCCGCGGTGCTCGCGGCCAGCCACGACCTGCGCGGCAAGCTGCTCGCCGCCGCCGCGGCGCAGCCGGGCACCGCGCTCACGGGCAAGCCGGTCGATGCGATGGCTACCGGCGGCGGCCGCGTCTTCCTGACGGCATCGCCGGCACAGGGCGTCGGCTTTGACAGCATCGTTGCCGCCGGCGGCGCGTCGCTCGATGCCAGTGCCAATACGGCCCCACCCGCCACTGCGCCGGGGCCGATGCTGTCCTTTGGCGCGCATTTCGTCGAAGTGGTGGTCGACATCGACATACCGGTCCCGCGCGTCAGCCGCGTGGTCAGCGCCTTCGGCGTCGGGCAAGTTGTGAACCCGCTGCTGGTGCGCAGCCAGCTGGCCGGTGGCATCGTCGGTGGCATCGGCATGGCGCTGCTGGAAGAGTCGGTCTCCGATCCGGTGGCGGGCGGCTTTGTCAACGCCAGCCTGCTGTCGTACCTGGTGCCGACCTGCGCGGACGTGCCGGCCATCGACGTGATCCTGGTGAAAGAGTTGGACGACAAGGCCAACCCGCTCGGCAGCAAAGGCGTAGGCGAGCTGGGCATCGTCGGCATTGCCGCGGCCATCGCCAACGCCGTGTACCACGCCACCGGCGTGCGCGTGCGCCGGTTGCCGATCCGGCTCGATACCCTCTTGCACTGACGAAGCCCGGCATGCCAACCACCGCCATCCACCTGACCGTCAACGGCATCCCCCGCGACCTGACCGTCGATACCCGCGCCACGCTGGCCGATGTCCTGCGCGACGCGCTCGGCCTGACCGGCACCAAGCTCGGCTGCAACCGGGGCGAGTGCGGCACCTGCACCCTCCACGTCGACGGCCGGCGCGTGCTCGGCTGCATGATGCTGGCCGTGATGGCGCACGGCCATACCGTCCGCACCATCGAGGACCTGGCGCCCTCGGCCAAAAAGCTGCATGCCCTGCAGCGCGCCTTTGTCGACCACGACGCCCTGCAGTGCGGCTATTGCACCGCCGGCCAGGTCATGTCCGCGCTGGCCTGCGTGACCGAGGGCCATGCCGGCTCGGCGGACGAGGTACGCACCTGGATGAGCGGCAACCTGTGCCGCTGCGGCGCCTATCCCAACATTGTCGAAGCCGTGCTCGACTACGCCCGCGAGCATCCGGGCGGAGGCGGCTGACGTGCGCGAATTCGCCTTCGTGCGCGCCACCAGCGTCGCCGATGCCCTGGCAGCCATCGGCGCAGCAGACACGATGTGCATCGCCGGCGGCGTCGAACTGCTCAACCTGATGCGCGAAGGCATCTGTGCGCCCGGCACGCTGGTCGACCTGAGCGGCATCGCCGAACTGAGCCAGATCTCGATGACCGGCTCGGCACTGGTCATCGGCGCGCTCGCGCGCCTCAGCGACGTGGCCGCCGACGCCGATGTCGTGCGCGAATGCCCGGCCATGGCCCAGGCACTCGAACAGATCGGCTCTCCGCAGATCCGTAACGCCGGCACCGTGGGCGGCAACCTGTTGCAACGCACCCGTTGCCCCTACTTCCGCAACGGCACCACCGACGTTCCCTGCAACAAGCGCACGCCCGGTTCCGGCTGCGCCGCGCTGCTTGCCGGTGCCACGCGTGCCTTCGCACTGTTCGGCCGCAGCGGCGCCTGCATCGCCACCCATCCGTCCGACCTCGCGGTCGCACTGGCCGCCCTGGACGCACAGATCGTGGTGCGCGGCCCGAGCGGCGAGCGCGTTCTGGCGGCGCAGGATTTCCTGCGCACGCCCGGCACCACGCCCCAACGCGACCACAACATGAAGGCGCACGAACTGCTGGTGCGGATCATCGTGCCGCGTGGCGCGCTGGCGCGCCGCAGCGTCTACCTGAAGGTGCGTGACCGCGCCGCCTACCAGTCAGCGCTGGTATCCGTGGCGGCGGCGGTGACGCTGCAAGGCAAGACCGTCAAGCGCGCCGCCATTGCGCTGGGCGGCGTGGCGCACCGGCCGTGGCGGCTGGCGTCGGTGGAAGCCGCGATCCAGGGCAAGCGCCATGACAAGCCGGAATTCCATGACGCGCTGGTGACCGCCATGCAGGCAATTCCACCCAAGAGCGCGGATGCGACCAAGCGTGCGATCGCCGTGCGGGCGGTGGAGCGCGCGTTGCGTGAGGCGGCGGCATCGTGACCTGCGCGCAGCAGGAAAAAAGAACCCGCGGATTGACCGCGGGACAAATCCCGGCGCCCCAGGTGGGCCCGGGAGAGACGACGCTTTGCTGTAACGCTGCCTGCGACCGTACCCCCTTGCAGGCCGTACAAGGCGGCCTATTTGTCCGGAGCCACGCCGGCACCGGATGCCGGTGCCGCAAGCCTGAACACGGTCGGCGCACCGTCCATCAGCGCTCCCATCTGGCGACCGATCCGGCGATAGTGATCGGATTTGACGTGGGCCTGCGCTGCCGCCTCGTCCGCATAACGCTCGATGAAGACGTATTCACCCGCTTCGTCCGAGCGCCACAGGTCGTATGACAGGCAGCCTTCTTCACGGCGCGACTCGGTCACCAGTCCATCCGCCAGTGCTTCGAACTCAGCCGCCCCGGCCTTCCTTGATCCTGATCTTCGCAATAATTCCACGCATTGCTGTTTCCTCCTCTGGTATCCGCTGTGTTCAGCCGCGCGCCAGCATCCCCTGAAGCCGCTGCGCGACAATCTCCTCCGCCTGGCGCATGATCCGCTCAACCAGTTCCCCGACCCCGGGAATGTCGTGGATCAGTCCGGCGACCATGCCGCATGACCACGCGCCCGCGTCCAGGTCGCCGTCTTTCATGACGCGCGGATAGACGCCGCCCACCTCTTCGGCGATGTCCGAGAACGCGATCTCGCTCCCGAGCCGCCGTTCCTTCTCCAGCAATCGCTCGACCCCGGCGTTGTTCAGCACGCGCTCGGTATTGCGCAGCGGGCGCATCACAAGCCGCGTATCCAGCTCGGTGGCCGCGACGATTGCCTGCTTCACCTTCTGGTGTACCGGGGCTTCGTGTGTCGCCACGAAGCGCGTTCCCATGTTGATGCCGCTGGCGCCCATCGCCAGCGCCGCCACCAGCGAGCGGCCGTCGGCCATGCCGCCCGAGGCGACGAACGGCACCCGCAGTTCATCCGCGGCGCGGGGCAGCAGGATAAAGTTGGGCACGTCATCCTCGCCGGGATGGCCGCCGCATTCAAAACCGTCCACGCTGACCGCATCACAGCCAATGCTCTCGGCCTTCAGTGCATGCCTGACCGATGTGCATTTGTGGATCACCTTGATCCCGGCTTCGTGCAGCATCGGCAGCCACTTCTGCGGATTGTTGCCGGCGGTCTCGACGACCCTGACACCGCCATCGATGATGGCCCGCACGTAGCCGGGGTAATCCGGCGGATTGCGTGCGGGAAGAAACGTCAGGTTGACGCCGAAAGGCTTGTCGGTCATTTCCCGGCAGCGGCGGATCTCGCGCGCCAGCGACTGGGGGTCCGGCTGCGTCAGCGCCGTAATGATCCCCAGGCCGCCCGCATTGGATACCGCGGCGGCCAGTTCGGCGAAGCCGACGTAGTGCATGCCGCCCTGGATAATCGGATGCTCGATGCCGAACATCTCCGTGATCTGTGTCTTCATCGGCAAATCTCCTCAGGAATGAATGGACTGAATCGGAATGCCGCTCAGAACCGTTCGGCCGGCATTGCCATCAGGCAGGCTGCGCCCGTTTCGACGCGCTGGCGCAACGCCGGCACCAGCGGCAGTTCCCGCGCGAACCAGTAGCGGGCGAGTTCCAGCTTGCGTTCGAGGAATGGCTTGTTTTCCGCGGCAGGCAGCAGATCCAGCGCCACCTGTGACATCCGCAGCCACATCCATGCGCAGGCAACGATGCCCATCATGGCCAGGAAGTCGCTGGACGACGCCCCGGCGTCGTGCGGGTCCCGCGCCGGGTCGGCGAACCACTTGCCGCAGGCACGGACCTGTTGCGCGGCTTGCCGTAGTGCGTCGGCATGCTGGCGAAGCGATTCGTGCTGCCCCGCCTCCGACGCCGTGGCCTCGACCAGATCGAGGAAGCCGGCCAGGGCGCGGCCACCACCGGCGGGCAGCTTGCGCAGCGCCAGGTCCAGCGCCTGCACGCCGTTGGCCCCTTCGTAGAGCTGGAAGATGCGGCTGTCGCGCACGAGCTGCTCGACGCCGTTGTCGCGGATATAGCCGTGCCCGCCCATCAGTTGCATGGCGTCATTGGCGGACTCGAACGAACGGTCGCTGAAGAACGCCTTGACCACCGGGGTCAGCAGGCTGCCGATGGCGCTGCGTTCGCCGTGCAGCGCGTCGTCCGGCTCGTCGAGCAGCGTTCTGACCTGCAATGCCAGCGCGCGGGCCGCTTCCAGGAAGGACGCCTGCTTCAGCAGCAGCCGGCGCACGTCCGGGTGGACCACGATGGGATCCGCCGCGCCGCCGGTGCGGTCCTCAGCCTTCGCCGCACGGCCTGCCAGCCGTTCACGGGCGTAGCCGGCCGCATGCCCATAGGCGCGTGTCGCCGACGACAGGGCCTGCAGCCCGGTGCCGAGGCGCGCGGAATTCATCATGTCGAACATGCCGCTCATGCCGGCGGACGACTTGCGCTGCGAGCCGGCCGGCTGGCTCGACTCGCGCAGCGGATACGCCAGCGCATGCTCGAACGACATCGTGCAGGTGGCGCTGCCCTTCAAACCCATCTTGTGCTCGATGCCGGCCACGACGACGCCGTTGGGGCCGCCCAGCGTGCCCGTATCCGCATCCACGACGCGCTTGGGCACCAGGAACAGCCGGACCGTCGACAGGTCGTCGTGGATGCGGCCGCTCTCGTCCGGCACCTTGGCCAGCACCAGGTGGATGACGTTCTCGGTCAGGTCCTGGTCGCCGCCGGAGATAAAGATCTTGGTGCCGCTCAGCCGCCAGCTGCCGTCCGGCTGCGGCACCGCGCGGGTCTTCATCAGCCGCAGGTCGGTGCCGCAATGCGGCTCGGTCAGGCACATGGTGCCGGCCCAGCGCCCGTCCACCATCGGCGGCACGACGTGTCTCAACATCCATGGCTCGCCGGTGCGGCGGATGGTGGCATGCGCGCCGGCGGTCAGCCCTGCATAGAGACCGAGCGAATTGCAGGCCGATGCAGAGAACTCGCGCACCGCCTGCCCGATAGCTTCCGGCAGTCCGGCGCCGCCGCATGCCTGCGGAGCCGACACGCGGTTCCAGCCGGCCTCGCACAGCGCGGCGTAGCCTGCCTGGTAGCCGGCTGGCGTCCGCACCACGCCGTCTTCGAAACGGCAGCCTTCTGCGTCGGCCGGCCCGTCCAGCGGCGCCCAGACTTCTTCGAAGAACCGGGCGGCCTGTTCGAGCACCTGGCGCGTATCGTCGCGCGCCATATCGCCCAGCGCATGCGGCGCGACCGGCGCGATCACGTCATGCAGCAAGAACACATAGTCGTCGACGGGAGCCTTGTATTGTGTAGACACAGCAATTCCTTGTTGGTGAATGCGATGGATGGGGCAACCCGCTGCGGTCAGGTGTCGCCGTGCCGATAGCCGATGTCGCGGACAAACTTCGCCCAGGCCGCATGGGTCTGCCGGATCGACTGGCCCATCTGCGCCGGGCCCAGGGCCTGCGGCGGCAGGACGCCCAGCTTCGCCAGGCTCTGCCGATAGGCATCGGAGGCAGTGATGCCGGAGACCAGCCGGCTCAGCGCGGCAACGGTCTCGGGCTTTGTCGCCGCGGGCGCGAACATGCCGAAGAACCCGCTGATGGACTCGACCTGCGGCAGGCCCAGCTCGCGGAAGGTCGGCACGGCAGGGGCGTACGGGCTGCGTTCCGGGCTCGACACCGCCAGCGCAAGCACCCTGCCTGCCTTTACCTGCTCCATCGCCGGCTGGTACGCGTCGATCAGCAGTTGCACATGGCCGCCAACCAGGGCCTGCAGCGCAGGCGCGCCGCCCTGGAACGGGACGTGCAGCATGTCCACCCCCGCCGCCTTGCCCAGGATCACGCCACCGAAGTGCCCTTGCGTGCCTTGCCCGTACGACCCGTAGGTGATCTTCCCGGGATTGGCCTTCATCCACGCGACCAGCCCCTTCAGGTCCTTCGCAGGGATGCGGGGATTGGCATACAGGAACAGCGGCGTGCGGCCCAGCTCCGCCACCGGCGCCAACGCCTTCAGCGGATCGAACGGCAGCCCCTGCGTATGCGGCAGCAGCGTCACGGTGCTGCCCGTGGTTACCAGCAGCGTGTGGCCGTCCGCCGCAGCGCGGGCGACGAAGCCGGTGCCGATGGAACTGGAGCCGCCGGGCCGGTTCTCTACGATCACCGGCGCAGGAGCGCGAGCCGACAAGCCGTGCGCCAGCGTACGGGCCACCACATCGGTCGTGCCGCCTGCCGGATAGGGCACGACGAGCTGCAGCGTCTTTGACGGAAAGGCCGGCTGCGCCAGCAGCGCGCGCGGCAGGCCGGCGGTGGCTGCCGTGGCGGCGCCGGCAAACAGCCACTTGCCTGCCGTTCGTCGGTCAATGGGTCGGGTCATGGTCAGGCTCCTTCGGCGGTTCGGACTGCATAGGGGACGGTAAAGCTGCGCAGCGCGTCGGCCAGGGCGGCATCGTCCGCATCGCGCGCCGGCACGCGGACCTCGACGAAGAAGCCGCGGCTGCCCCGGTCGGTGGCTTGCACAATGGTGTCCGAACCGCGGCCGATACCGTCGAGCGCGGCGCGGAACATCCGCTCGATGGCGTCGACACGCAGCAGGTTCTTCTGGATCTTCCCGACCGACGTCTTCGGCATCTCCGGCAGCACGAAGCAATGCCGGGGAATCGCGGCGCGCTCGGGCACGTGCTCGGCCGCGTACTGCAGCACGGCCTGCGCGGAAGCCGTCGCCTGCGGCTTCAGCACCACGTAGGCGACCGGCACCTCCCCGGCATGCGCATCCGGCGCCCCGACCACGGCGGCATCCTGGATCGCCGGATGGCCAAACAGGACTTCCTCCACCATCTTCGGGTCGATGTTGTGGCCGCCGCGGATAATCAGGTCCTTGGCGCGCCCGGTGATCCATAGCCAGCCATCGGTGTCGAGGTAGCCGAGGTCTCCGGTATCCAGCCACTCGCCGTCGAACCAGCGCGCGGCCGACTCCTGCCCCAGGTAGCCGGGGAAGACAGAGGGCCCGCGCACGATGACGAGCCCGGACTCGCCCGGCGCGCAGTCGCTCGCCCCCTCGCCGTCCGGGTGCACGATCCGCACCTGGGTGTACGGCAGGCGCACGCCCGAACTGCCCACCTTGACCTGCTCGATCGGCGGCGTGATGCACGTCACGGCGGTCGTCTCGGTCATGCCCCAGCTTTCCCGGATCCGCAGCCCGGTCATCCGATGGAACGCCTGCGCGACGGTGGTCGACAACGGCGCCGTCGAGGAAGCGACGTAGCTCAGCGTCGAGATGTCAGCGCCGTCCATCGGGACCGAAAGCACCTGGTTGACCAGCGTCGGCACCAGCGTCAGCATGTTGGCCCGCGTGACATCAACGATCCGCCAGATATTCGGCAGCACTGACGGATGCCGGAAGCCGGCGGCGGTCATCAGGATGACCGTCGCACCCTTCGCCAGCGGGCCGAAGCAGCCGACCACGGCACCCGCGACGTGGAAGACCGGCACGCCGACCAGCCTCACCTCCGTCGAGTCGAAACCCGACAGGTATTTCGACGCCCACACCCAGAACACCTGGTTGCGGTGCAGGTGGCGCGCCAGCTTCGGCGCGCCCGTCGTGCCGCCGGTATGAAAGAGGGATGCCGTGTCGTCGGCCGAAAAGACGCGCCCGGACAGCAACCGGTCCGCGGGATAGCGCTCCACCGCTGCCGCGAAGTCGATCACGGGCACGCCGTTCACCGCGGCGGGTGCCGGTCCGGTACCGCCCACGCGGATCACGGCCGCCAGCGACGGCAGCCCACGCGCGACGGCCTCGGCCTTGGCCCAGATCCCGGTGTTCCCGTCGCCGGCATACGCCACCAATACCCTGGTGCCGGCCGCGCGGAACATCTGCACCAGGATGTCCGGCTCGAGCATCCAGTTCGCCGGATTCACGATGCCGGCCGCCTGCGCGCCCCACAGCACCAACTGCGACTCGGGAATCGCCGGCAGCAGCACCGACACCACGTCGTCCTTGCCGACGCCAAGGTCGCCAAGCAGGTTGGCCGTCTGGTGGACCTTTGCCCGCAGTTCGGCATAGGTGACCTGGCGGGCAGTCTCCAGCGGACGGGCGCCGTCGGTGAAATAGTGGATGGCGACTTTGGACGGTGCGATGGCACAACCGTCCATCAGCATCTCGTAGGTCGAGGCCGGCAGCTTGCGGGCCGCAAGCGGCACCTGCTCGAATCGCGCCACCTCGGATTCGTTCAAGAGGACTTCGTCGGTCCAGTAATCAGGCATCTGGGCAGTCATGGAGCGCTCCATTGCAAGGCTCATTCGCGTTCAAGTTGGATGTCGCGTGCCAGCCGCGAAAAGCGGTCGGACTCCTGGCGGTAGTACGTGGCGGCCTGCTCCAGATCCATGGGAGTGCCGGCCGAATTGCCGCGCTCGGCGACCCAATCCCGGAAAGCCGGGGCGGCGACGATCGCGCTGGCGGCCTTGCCGACGGCCTCGGCAGTCGCCTTCGGCAGCCTGGAAGGCACGAACAGGCCGGTCCACATCGCGTAGTGGAAGCCACGCAATGCGGCAATGTCGTCAACGGACGGGACCTCCGGCAAGGCGGCATGCCGCTCCGCTGACAGGATCCCCAGCACCTTGATCTTGCCGGCCTTCGCCGCCTCGATGTAGCCGGGAATCAGCGGCAGGAACGTGATATCCACCTGGCCGCCCATCAGGTCCTGCATGACGGGCGCGCCGCCCTTGTAGGGCACGTGATTGACCGGAAGGCTGAGGCGCCGGCCAAAGTCGACGCCCACCATGTGGAAGATGGAACCGACACCCGTGCTGGCAAACGACAGCGGCTGCGCGCCGGGCTGCCTTGCCTTGTCGATCAACTCCCTGAGGCTGTTCGCCGGGTAGGTGGGCCGTGCCATCACCGCCAGCACGCCCGAGGTCAGTTGCGCGACCATGCGGAAGTCCTCCGGCTTGTAGCGAACGCTCTTCATGGCCAGCGGCGGCAGCGTCAGTTCGTTCGGCGAGGCCACCAGCATCGCCAGCGTCTCGCCGTCGGCCTTGAGCAGGCGCTGCGCGCCCAGCGATCCCGATGCGCCGCCGAGATTCTCGACCACGACCACACGGTTCAGGCGCGTACCAAGGTCGGCCTGGATCCGCCGCGCGACAATGTCGAACGAACTGCCGGCCGGGTAAGGAACGATCAGTGAGGCGGGCGTGCGGCCCGGCGACTGCGCCAGCGCGCAGTTGCCGGCTCCCGTGCCGAGGATCAGCAGCGACGCCGCCGCGAGCCTCGCGCAGCGACACCTCCATGCGAGAAATGCCATCTTGTTGTCTCCAGTTTTCTTTATCATTCCCGGGCCCGGCGCCATGCGCAGGGCGCAGGTCGCCTTCCGCGCGACGCAAGGCATCGCGCGGCACCGCCTGATATCCGGGTTCCCGACGAGGGCGCTGGCCTAGAAATGCAGCCTGGCCAGCGATTCCGCGACGCAGACGGGCTTGGGCGCGCCTTCCAGCTCGAACGTGACGGCCCAGGTCACCTTCACGCCGCCCTCGCCTGCGTCATCCACGTCTTGCAGGACAGCGCGGACGCGCACCCTTGCGCCGACATGTACTGGTGCGGTAAAGCGAACGCGGTTCAGGCCGTAGTTGATCCGCGCCCGCACGCCCTCGAACTGCGTCACTTGCGCCATCAGCATCGGCAGCAGCGACAGTGTCAGCAACCCATGCGCGACCGGCCCGCCGAACGGCGACTCGCGCCTGGCGCGCTCCGGATCGACGTGGATCCACTGGTCGTCGCCCGTGGCTTGCGCAAACAGGTCGACCGCCTGCTGCGTGACCTGATGCCAGTCGCCGGGCCCGGCCTCCTTGCCCTGGAATGCCTTCAGGGCTTCGATTGACGTGAAGGTCTGCATGGGTGCTCCCCTGGGCCAGCCGATTCTCAACGCCCCGTGAACCGGGCTTCGCGACGTTCAACGAAGGACTGGATGCCTTCCTTGAAATCCTCCGACGCAAAGACCTCTTCGCGCACCTGCGGGATCACCGCGATGGCCGCCTGCTCGCCATGCTCGATATAGGTCAGCGCCGCCGCCTTGGTGGCGCGCAGGCCGATCGGCGCCACCCTGGCGATCGCGCGGGCAATTTCCATCGCGCGCTCGCGGTGGCGCCCGTACGGATGGACCTCCTGCACAAAGCCGCAGCGGTATGCCTCTTGCGCGGAGAATTCGTCGCACAGGAACAGGTGATACATGGCATTGCCCCAGCCCGTGCGCGTCAGGTAGCGGAAATGCGCGCCACCAAGCGGGGCAATCCCGCGCTTCGATTCCAGCTGGCAGAAGCGCGCGGTATCGGCCGCGATCACGATGTCCGAAGCCAGCATCTGCTCGATGCCGATGGTGTAGGTGATGCCGTGCACCACCGAGATCACGGGCTTGCGGCAGCGCTTGCGCAGGCCGAACGGATCGACCTGGTCGTCGGGAATCGGCTTTGCCGTGGCGGTCGGGCCGAAGAACTTCGGCATGTCGAGGCCCGCCGTGGTGTGCTCGCCGGCCGGGTCCAGCACTGCCACCCACAGGTTGTCGTCGTTGTCGAACTCGGTCAGCCGCTGTGACAGCTGCTGCATCAGTTCCGGGGTGATGGCGTTCTTCTTGGCTGCGTTGTCGAGCGAGATGATGGCGATATGGTCCTCGATCGTCATGCGGACTTCGGGCGTTCCTGCTGCGGTGCTCATGATGGCTTCCTGTGCTTGAGGTGGATCGGGATAAGAGACAAGGGACAAGGGTGGATGGGGTGGATGGACTCAGACCGCGGTCAGGCCGCCGTCGACGGCGAGGATCTGGCCGGTGATGTGCTTGCCCGCGTCGCTGGCAAACAGCAACGCAGCGCCCTTCAGGTCGTCGTCGTCGCCGATGCGCTGCAGCGGCGCGCGTTCCGACAGCTTCTCGACGCCGACCTTCTCGATCGTTCCCCTGGTCATCTTCGATGGGAAGAAGCCCGGTGCGAGCGCGTTGACGGTGATGCCGTACGGCCCCCATTCGCCGGCGAGCGCGCGCGTGAGGTTCACGACCGCGCCCTTGCTGGTGTTGTAGGCAAGCGTCGGCTGGCCCTTGGGACCATTGCCCTTCAGGCCGGCAATCGAGGCCAGGTTGATCACGCGGCCGTAGCGGTTCGGGAGCATCGACAGCTTCCCGATCTTCTGCGTCAGCAGGAAGATCGCGCGCACGTTCAGGTTCATGACCTTGTCCCAGGCGGCCAGCGGATGGTCGGCCGTGGCCGCGCCCCACGTTGCGCCCGCGTTGTTGACCAGGATGTCGACCTTGCCAAGGCGTTCCATCGCTTCATTGGCGAGCCGCTCGACATCGTCCTCGGCCGCGTTGTCGGCGGCGATCCAGCTCGCGTCAACACCCAGGCTGGCCAGGTGCGCCTGCGCCGATTGCAGCGCGTCCGCCTTGCGCGCCGAGATCACCACGCGCGCGCCCTGCGTGCCGAGCGCTTCGGCAATCTGCAGCCCCAGGCCGCTGGATCCGCCGGTGACGAGGGCCGTGCGGCCCTTCAGGTCGAAAAGATTTGCCACTACTGTCATTGCTGTCTCCTTGCTGAGGGATGGATGCTGTCAAAGCACTGTCAAAGCACTTCAAACAGGCCGGCGGCGCCCTGGCCGCCGCCGATGCACATGGTCACCACGACATACTTCGCGCCGCGGCGCTTGCCTTCGATCAGCGCATGGCCGGTGAGCCGCGAGCCGCTGACGCCGTAGGGATGGCCGACCGCGATCGCGCCGCCGTTGACGTTGAGCCGGTCGTCGGGAATGCCGAGCCGGTCGCGGCAATAGAGCACCTGGCAGGCGAACGCCTCGTTCAGCTCCCACAGGCCAATGTCTTCCAGCCGGACGCCGGCGCGCTCCAGCAGGCGCGGCACGGCAAAGACCGGACCGATGCCCATTTCGTCCGGCTCGCAGCCGGCAATGGCGAAGCCGCGGAACAGCCCCATCGGCTCGATGCCCCGCTGCTCCGCGAGCTTCGCGCTCATCACCACGCAGGCCGACGAGCCATCGGAGAACTGGCTCGCGTTGCCGGCGGTGACCACGCCGCCCGGCAGCGCGGGACGAATGCGCGAGACCGCCTCCAGCGTGGTGTCGGCGCGGATGCCTTCGTCGTGCGAGATCGTGACTTCACGGGTGATGACGCGACCGTCAGCCTCTACCACGCCCATGGTGGTGGTCATCGGTACGATTTCGTCGTCGAACTTGCCGGCGGCCTGTGCCGCGGCGGCGCGCTGCTGGCTGCGCACGCCATAGGCATCCTGAACGTCCTTGCCGATGCCATAGCGCCTGGCAACCTGCTCGGCGGTCTGCAGCATGTTCCAGTACAGCTCCGGCTTGTGCTCGGCCAGCCACGGATCGCGCCGCATGTGCGTGTTCGCCTGGTTCTGGACGCACGAGATCGACTCGACGCCACCGGCGACAATGGCCGGCGCGCCCTCCAGCATCACGCGCTGCGCCGCCATGGCAATGGTCTGCAGGCCGGACGAACAGAAGCGGTTGACGCTGACGCCGCCCGTGGTGACCGGCAGGCCAGCGCGCAGCGCGATGGCTCGGGCGATATTGCCGCCCGTGGTGCCTTCGCCAAAGGTCCCGCCGATGATGCAGTCCTCGATCTCGGCCGGGTCGAGACCCGAGCGAGCCACGGCATGCTGCACCGCATGCGCGCCGAGCGTGGCGCCATGGGTCATGTTGAAGGCGCCCTTCCAGCTCCTGGCCAGGCCGGTACGGGCGGTCGATACGATGACGGCCTCATTCATGATGGTTTTCCGTTGGGTTGGGGAATTCAGGCGTTGAAGGCGTTGCCTTCGTCGGCAAGCTGTTCGATGAGCGCTACCGGGATCCAGCCGGGATCCTCGGCGGACAGCGCGCGCAGCGTGCGCCGGACGTTGGTCACGCCAACCGTATCGGCGTAGAACATGGGTCCGCCCCGCCAGCTCGGGAAGCCATACCCGTGCAGGTAGACCGCATCGATATCGGAGCCGCGGGCGGCTATGCCTTCCTGCAGGATGGCGGCGCCTTCGTTCACCAGCGCGTAGACCAGCCGCTCGACGATCTCCTCGTCGCGGAAGCGCCGGGGCGTCACGCCGTGCTGCTGCCAGTACCCTTCCAGCATGGCGCGCGTGCGTGCCGACGGCAACGCCTTGCGTTGGCCGGCCGCGTAGTCGTACCAGCCTGCGCCGGTCTTCTGGCCGAAGTGGCCGGCTTCGCACAGGCGGTCGCCCAGTTCGAAGCGGGGCAAGGCCGGATCCTCGGCATAGCGGCGCTTGCGGATGGCCCAGCCGATATCATTGCCGGCCAGGTCGGCCATGCGGAACGGCCCCATCGCGAAGCCGAAGGCCTCGATGGCGCGGTCGACCTGTTCCGGCAGGGCGCCCTGCTCCAGCAGTTCGCCGGCGCGCCGGGTGTATCTGGCCAGCATGCGGTTGCCGATAAAGCCGTCGCAGACGCCGGACACCACCGCCACCTTGCCGATCCGGCGCGCCAGCCGCATCGCGGTTTGCAGCACGTCGGGCGCGGTCTGCGCGCCTCGCACCACTTCCAGCAGGCGCATCACGTTGGCGGGACTGAAGAAATGCAGGCCCACCACATCCTGCGGGCGCCCGGTCTCTGCGGCGATGCGGTCGACGTCGAGCGTCGAGGTATTGGTGGCCAGGATCGCACCGGGGCGCGCCACCTCGTCGAGCGCCCGGAAGGTGCGCAGCTTGACGTCCATGTCTTCATAGACCGCCTCGATCACGAGGTCGCAATCGGCAACGCGGCCGAGTTCCACGGTCGGCTGCAGCAGCGCCATCCGCGTCTCGACGCCTTCGACGGACAATTTGCCCTTCTTCACGCTGGCCTCGTAGTTGCGCCGGATGGCGGCAACCCCCTTCTGCACCGCGGCTTCCGAGACGTCCAGCAGCACCACGTGCATGCCGGCGCTGAGGAAATTCATTGCGATGCCGCTGCCCATCAGCCCCGCGCCAACGACGGCCACCTTGTCGATGGTCCGTTCCGCCACCGATTCGGGCACGTCCGCCAGCTTGGCCGCCGCCCTTTCCGCAAAGAACGCATGGCGCAGCGACTTCGACACAGGACCGTTCATCAGTTCGAGGAAGAAGCGGCGTTCGAGCGCCAGGCCCTCATCGAAAGGCAGCTTGAAGCTGGCCTCGATGGCGTCCAGGCAACGCCGCGGCGCTGGCAGGTTCTGGTAGCGCGCGGCAATGGCGGGACGCGCCACCGCCAGGTAGCCCTCGGGATTCGGATGGCTGACCGACAGGTCGCGCACGCGCGGATGCGGCCCGGGACGCGCGGAGACCTCGCGCGCAAAGGCGAGCGCGGCGGGCAGGATGTCGCCGTCCACCAGCCGGTCGAACAGCCCGGACCCGGCCAGCGCCTCGGACGGGATCGAAGTGCCGTGGACGATCATGTTGGTGGCCGCCTCCAGGCCGATCAGGCGCGGCAGCCGCTGGGTGCCGCCGGCACCGGGCAGCAGTCCCATCGTTACTTCGGACAAGGCGATGCGCGCCCTGGGCACGGCCACGCGGTAATGGCACGCCAGCGCCAGTTCCAGGCCACCGCCCATTGCCACCGAGTGCACGGCGGCAACCACCGGCTTGGCGCTGTCTTCGATGGCCGCGAGCACGGTGTTGAGGCCCGGCTCGCGGCCGGTCTTCGGCGAATTGAATTCGCGCATGTCGGCGCCGCCGGAAAAGGCCTTGCCGGCGCCGCTCAGCACAATGGCCTTGACGCTTGCATCGGCCGCGGCGCGGTCGATGCCGTCGACAATGCCGACGCGCACGGCATGGCCCAGGCCGTTGACCGGCGGATTGGCGATCGTGATGACCGCGATGTCGTCGATGACTGTGTACTCGGTGCTCATGGGAGGTCCTTTGCGTCTTTCGCGTCTTTCGCGTCTATTGCGTCTTTTGCGTATCGGGGGATTTCTGCCCGGCTCAGGTTGGGGGAACTGCGCTGAGTGCGGCCGCCGCTCAGGCGCCGACCGGCGCCGGGGCCTGCGTGCGCTGCAGGAAGCGGCTGAAGATCTCCTGTGCCTCCGGTGACTGGCGCAGGGTGTCGAAGACGACGGTCTCGCGCTCGAGACTGCTCTCGACCAGCGCACGGGTGGCGTCGCGCACCAGTCCGCGCGTTGCCATCAGGGCCTGGCGCGGCTTGGCGGCAAGGCACTTCGCGACCGACAAAGCCTCATCGCTGACGGCGTGCTGGGGCATGACGCGATTGACCAACCCCGCCCGATGCGCCTCGGCGGCGGGAATGGTGGCGCCGAGCAGCAGCCATTCAGCCGCCTTGTTGCGGCCGACCACATGCTGCAGCAGCAGCGTGGATGCAAATTCGGGGCACAGGCCGAGATCGACAAACGGGAAGCGGATGCGCGCGTCGTCGGAGGCGACGACATAGTCGCAATGCAGCAGGACGGTGGCGCCAATGCCTACCGCATGTCCGCACACGCAGGCCACCATCGGCTTGCGCAGCGCGATGACTGCGCGCAGGAACGGCGCGGCGGGCGACGTCTTGTGTTCGGCGGCCTGCCCATTCACGAACAGCCCGATGTCATTGCCGCTGCTGAAGTTGCCGCCCTCGCCCTGCAGCAGCACGGCGCGGACGTCGTCGCGGCGATCGGCTGCCACGACGGCGTCGGCGAGCGCCTGATACATCTGCGCGGTGATCGCGTTCTTCTTTGCCGGCCGGTTGATCGTCACGACCAGCACGCCGTCGTCCAGGTGCAGCAGCACGTCCGTGGTCATCTTTCTCTCCTTCGGTTCCGACTCCGGTGGAGTCGTGTCGTTGAGGAGAGTTTGGATGCCGGGCGCGAATCTCGCTGTCGGAACTCACTCTGCGCCGTGTCAGCGTTTTCTGAAGCTGCCGCCGGCGCAGGTAGCGGTCCGGACTTCAGTCGATCAGGCGATGCTCGACGGCATAGCGTGCGAGTTCGGCGTTGCTGGCGACACCGAGCTTCTTCAGGATGCGCGAGCGATAGGTGCTCACGGTCTTCACGCTGAGGAACATCTGGCGGCCGATCTCGGTCAGGCGGATGCCGCGCACGATCAGCAGCATGATCTCGTACTCCCGCGACGACAGTTGCCGGTGCGGCGCACTGTCGGCGACACGGTCGAAGCCATCCAGCAGGCAGTTGGCCACCGCGGGCGTCATATAGCGCTTGCCCTTCGCCACGTTGCGGATGGAATCGACCAGCTCCATCGCGTCCATGTCCTTGGTGACATAGCCGGATGCGCCCGCCTGGAAGGCCCGCAGCGCATACTGCTCGGCCGGGTACATGCTCAGCACGACCACCGGCATCGCGGGCCGCTCGGCGCGCAGCGAAGGCAGCATCTCCAGGCCGCTGCGGCCCGGCAGGTTGACGTCGAGCAGCGCCACGTCGAACGGCTGCTCGCGCAGGCGGCCCAGCGCCTCGGAGGCGTCGCCGGCTTCGGCTACGACGTCGAATTCATCGTGCTCGGCCAGCAGGCGCTTTAGCCCCTGGCGGAATATGGTGTGATCGTCGATCAGCAGCAGGCGAATCATGTCTCTCTCCGTCTTCATCCGCGCCGGTGCTGGTGCATCCGGTCGCTTGTGCATTGGCTTGCCGACGGGTGCAGGATGGGACCGGCACGCTCAGGCGCACGCGCGCGCCGGAGCGCGGTCCGGTGTCCAGGGCCAGCATGCCGTCGAGTTCGCGCGCCCGTTCCTGCATGCCGAGCAAGCCTAGGTGCCCTTCGGCCGTAGCAGAGCCGAAATCAAATCCGAGGCCGTTGTCCGAGATTTCCACGTCCAGCCGGTCCTCTGCCCAGTCGAGGCTGACCATGACTTCCGTGGCCATCGAATGACGCGCGACGTTGGTCAGCGCTTCCTGGAAGATCCGGTAGATGCCCATTTCCCGGCAGCGGTCCATGGCGCGCGCGTCGCCGGCAGTGCGCATGCGGGTGGCAATGCCGTAGCGTCTCTCGAAACGGCCGAGGTCCAGGCACAACGTGTCGCACAAGCCCAGGTGATCGAGGGCGCCCGGCCGCAGCCCTTCGGAAATGGTGCGCACGGCCTCGATGGTCTCCTGCGTGAGCTGCAGGGTCTGGGCCGCGGTCAGCGCCAGGGACGCAAGGGCCGGCGCCTCCGTCTGGCTGCGCCTGGCGCGCGGCGCGCGGGCGCGGTCCAGCGCCTCGATGCCGCGCGACAGCCGCGACAGGTCGAACTTGATCGCCGTCAGCATGCCGCCGATGACGTCGTGCAGCTCGCGCGCCACGCGGTTGCGCTCGTTCTCGCGCACGCTGTTGGCGCTTGCCACCAGTTCCTGCAGGCGCTCGCTGGCCTCGACCAGCCGGTCACGCTGCCGCTCGCGCTCGGTAATGTCGATGCCGACGCCAACGATCGCCGGGCGCCCGTGAATGATCACGCGCGTGCCATGGATCTCGAAGCAACCCGGGTTGTGGGACGATGTCCGGCGAATGACGAACAGGTCGGCGGGCGCGGCGCCCTTGATCCTGCGCGCGTACTGGTCCATCAGCTCGGCGCGTTGCGATGGGTGGGCCACGTCGCGCAGGCGGGCGCCGAGCAGTTGCTCGCGCCTTAGCCCGCACATGCGCGCGAAAGTCTCGTTGACGTAGCGGAAACGGCCATCCTGCAGGATGTAGATGCCGGCGATGGATTGTTCGACGATGCCCTTGAAGGGCACCTCGTAATCATCCAGGTCAACGTCGAGTTCGTCCGTTTCGGCCATGGCAGCGGTCCGCAATCTGCATGATGGTTGTCATTCAGGAGAATGACGATCACAATGCAGAATGTCAAGGTGACATGATGGGAATGACAGATGGGCCACTCTCAGGCGGACAAGGCGCGCAGCAGGGAGCGCATTCTGGAGCAGGCAGCGGAACAGATCCGGGATGGCGGGCTGGAATCCGTCAGCGTCGGCAAGCTGATGCGCAGCGCCAACCTGACCCATGGCGGCTTCTATGGTCACTTCGCCTCGCGCTCGGAATTGCTGGTGCACGCGCTGGAACGCGCGCTGGATGACGGCAAGGCCGCATTCGAGGCCAAGAGCGGCAAAGGGACGCCTGACTATGGCGCCACGGTGCGCGGCTACCTGAGCCGCACGCATCGGGAGGCGCGCACCACCGGTTGCGCGATCGCCGCGCTGGCGGGCGACGTGGCGCGTGCCGACGAGCCCGCGCGCGAAGCCATGTCGGCCCATATCGAACGGTTTATCGCGCGGATGGACGAGACACTGGGCGGTGACGATCCCGACAAGGCCATGTTCGCCGTCAGCGCGATGATCGGCGCGCTGGTGGTGTCACGGGTGCTTGCCGATGGCAAGCGGTCCGATGCGGTGCTGGCCGCGGCCAGGCGCGAGTTGCTGGCATTGCGCGAACGGGAATGAGCTGTGGAGCCCGCCACGGCGAGCCAGCCCGATCACTGCGGCGACGACGGCGGGACGCGCCGAGCGGCTCTCTCGTCTAGGCATGGTTGTGTTGACAGACGGCGGTCAGCGTCGCGACCCGTTCGCTCCCCTGGCACACTTTCACTTCGTATTGCTGGAGCGTGCCAAGAAGCTGCTCGCCCATCGCCGACACCGTCAACGGTTCCCGCAAGCGTGCGAACTGCGCGGCGTCGCCGAAATAACGGACGGTGAACCACAGCGGAAACTGCGCGTTTGCGTCAGCACGCAACCGGATCGCCGTATCGAGCAGCCGTGCCACTCGCAGGCAATGCGCAATGCCGTCGTCATGGCGGTACGCTGCGGGCCGGGTCGCGCCATGCCAGGGCACATAACTGGAGGAAGGCAGTTCGGCTGCCACGACAACGTGCGCGCGGCTCACGGGAAGCCCCGCTTGCGTGAGCTCTGCCAACCATCGTTGCTGGTGGCCCTGCGCATGCGACAGGCGCGCATCGAGGCCGAATGGGCCATCTCGCAATGGCCCGCCGGTATGCACGGTCAGCATGACCGGGCTGGCGACACCGCATGTTGTGTCCAGCACGACGCCCAGCAACAACTCGGCAATACCGCGGCCGATGGTCTCGCGTGGCGCCTGTTCCTGCTGTGCTTTCCGTGAAGCTTCCGCGCGCGAAGCGGTCGGCGTGACAACCATCTCTTCCTCCTGCCTTGTCAGTGACGCCGCGAAGGCGCAGCAGGACCGACTATAGCGATGGGATATGCCGGGAAGCGATGTCGAAGCAAATAGAGAAAAATCTGACACGCCCTGTCAGTGATCGCGATGCCGCTGCGGTTCGTGCCTTGTGCCGTCCATCCGCGGCGAAGCTGGCCGGCTTGCTGCGGCGGCGCCCTACCGGCACCCTACCGGCGCCGCATCATCGCCACGATCGAGTCCAGCCGCGTCCTGTCGCACGCCAACGGCATGCCGTCGGCGAAGACGGGCTGCGCCAGGCGCGTCAGCACATCGCCCGGCGGTGCTTCCACCACCAGCCTTGCGCCGTTGGCATGGGCCAGCACCATGGTGTCGTGCCAGCGCACCGGCGTGGCCATGTTCAGCGCCAGGTCGTCGGCGATCTTGCGTGGGTCGCGCAGTTCGCGCGCCTTGCTGGCGCTGAAATAGCGCAGCGAAGGTGCGGACAGCACCACGGCCTGCATGGCCTCTTGCAGTGCAAGCGACGCGGCATCGAGCAGCGGGCAATGCGATGGCACATGGATGGCGACCGGTTTTGCCGCCTGCGCGCCGGCGGCCAATGCCAGCGCTGACACCTCGGCCATCGCAGCCTCGCTGCCGGCGATCACGATCTGCGTGGGGGCGTTGAAGTTTGCCAGGTACACCGGCCGTTGCGGCAAGCAGACCTGTGCCACCAGCGGTGCGAGCCGGTTCTGGTCGAGCCCCAGGATGGCGGTCATGCCGTAGCCGCCGGGATAGGCCTGCGCCATCAGCTCCCCGCGCAGGCGCACCAGGCGCAGGGCATCGGCAAAGGCAAGCACACCAGCAGTCACCGCGGCGGCATACGCGCCGATGGACAGCCCGGCCACGGCGTCGGCGCGGGCGTCGTGCGCGGCCAGGCACCGTGCCATCGCCACGCCTGACGTCAGCAGGCACAGCTGCGTCCAAACCGTGGATTGCAGGCGCTCGGGCGTATCCATCCCTGCCACCGGCACCTGCAGGATCTCCTCGGCCTCGGCCAGCACCGCCGTTACTGCCGGGTCCGACGGCAGGTCCTTCAGCATGCCGGGGCGTTGCGTCCCCTGGCCGGGAAAGGTGATCAGGACTTGCATGGCGCCGGTTGCCAGGGATCGTCGCACAGGCGCGGGCCTTGGCCGGTCTTCAGCAGCACCCTGCCGCCGCCGCGCAGGCGTTCCAGCAGCGCGAACCCGCCGTGCGGGGTCGCGACCTGGATGTCGACGCGGGCCGGTGCGGCGCGCAGCAATTCGGCAAGCAGTTGGAGATGGCCGGGCGGCAGCGGCTGCTCTGCCTGCACGACCAGGTCGAGGTCGCTGTCGGCATGCAGCACGTTGTGCGCGCAGGCGAGCGAGAAGCCGGCGCTGCCGGTCACGCCCCAGCGGATGCCGGCGGCATCGAGCGGGTCGGCGATGGCCTCCAGCGCGCGGATGGGGGCCAAGGCCGCCAGCGCCGGGCGCAGGCGCCAGGCGCGTTGGGCGGCGAGGTCCATCGGCGTGACGAGCTTGCGGATCGCCGATGGCGCGATCCAGGTGCCGAAGCGCTCGGCGCGCGTGCTGCCGCGCAGGCCGACCGGGATCTCACCCGGCCGGCGGCCGTCGCGCCGCACGACTAGCGGGGTGTCGTGCAGTGCCGGCAGCGAGACCCACGCCGGCAGCGCATCGCGCTCCAGGGCACTGGCCGGGTCGTCCAGCCAGACCAGGTCGTGCGGCGCGGGCGTGGCAGGCATAAGGGGGCTCAGGCTTGCCATTGCCGCGACAGGCACGCGCGGACCGCGGCCGACGCTTGCCGGTTGGCCCCGCCGAGACGGCCTTGCAGGCCCTGCGTCGGGTCGCGGCGGATGTCGGCCAGCGCGGACAGGATGGTGTCGCGGGCCAGGTGCGCGTCGGCCGCCTCCGGTGCGCTGGCCGACTCGACATCGATCAGCCGCCACAGGATGCCCAGCGTGGCGAAGTTCTCGATGTCGTAGGCCATCGGCGGCACCGTCGACGCCAGCGCTTCCAGGTCCTCGACCGTGCGCATGGTGATGCGGGCGGCGGCTTCCTTGCCCATCGCATGCACCAGCACGCCACGGTCATTGAGCGCGATGATGCGATTGGCCTGGTAGCCGTGCGCGAGGAAGGCGCCCGACATGGCGCGCCCGACGATCAGCGCGACCACCGGGTGTCCGGCGAGGCGTGCCTCGGCATAGGCGGCCACCGCCCCCGCCAGCGACTGGTGGATGCCAAGGGCCTCTTCACGCCGGCCGTACGCCTGGCTTGGTGTATCGACAATCGCCACGATGGCGCGCCTGGCCGGCGCGGCACGATCCGCCTCGATCGCTTCGCGCACCGCGCGCGCCAGCGACCAGCCCTCCAGCAGCCCGGCCTCGCCATTGCGCGCGCGCGGGAAGCGGCTGCCGGCATCGGGCACGAGCGCGATCCAGCGCACCGCGGTGCCGGCCAGTTCGCCGTCGGCCACCTGCACGGAGTCCGGGTAGCCCGGCTGGCGCGACGCCGTTGGCGCCAGCGCCTGCAGCCAGCGTTCGCCGCGGCTGGCTTCGCGCGCGGCAGCGGGATGAAGTGGTGCGTTCATGCGTCGGTCCCCCGTTGAAACAGCGCCTGCACCTGCGCGGGCGTGGGTTGGGCACTGGCGTCGTACGCCTGCAGCGCGGCCAGGTATTGCGTGTACTGCTCGCTGCGATGGCTGGCGGCGCCCGGCTCGCGCAACAGCGCGGCGACCTGCGCGCGCATCGCGTCGCTGTCATCGTCGACATACGCATCGGCGAAACCGGTGGCGACGCGCTGCGTACCGCCGGTAAAGCTCCAGATAAAGGGCCGGTCGCGCGAGTCGTACTCGGCGATGCCCGCCTCTTGCTCGATCACGGCCGGGCCATTCAGCCCCAGGCGGCCTTCCTGCGTCATCACCAGCGCGCTGCACAGGCCGGCTGCGATCGACATGCCGCCAAAGCAGCCCACCTGTCCCGCGATCACGCCGACCACCGGCTGGTACCGGCGCAGATCAACGATCGCGGCATGGATCTCGGCAATCGCGGCCAAACCAAGGTTGGCCTCCTGCAGGCGCACGCCGCCGGTCTCCAGCAGCAGCACCGCGCGCGTCGGTTCGCCACGGCGGTTGTCTTCTGCGGCGAGTTCCAGCGCCCCCGCGATCTTGGCGCCGCCGACCTCGCCCATGCTGCCGCCCTGGAAGGCGCCTTCGATGGCCAGCACCACCACCGGCATCTGGTCGATGCGGCCCTTGGCCACCACCACGCCGTCATCGCTCTGTGGCACCACGCCCTGCGGCGGCAGCCATGGCGACTGCAGGCCATCGAACGGGCCCGCCAGTTCGCGGAAGGTGCCCGGGTCCAGCAATGCACGCGCGCGCTCGCGTGCGCCCAGTTCGATAAAGCTGTTGCGCGCCAGCAGTTCTGCCGTGTTCATGCACCGTCTCCTTGTTGCGGGTCGCCCAGCGCTTCAAAGGCTTCCGCCAGGCGCATGCCGACCACGCCCGGCGTCGCGCCGAAATCGTGGATGCGGATCTGCATCGAGGCGCGCGGCTCGGCGGCAAAGACACGCGAGAGCTGCGCATCCCAGACGCGGCCGTAGCCATTGACCGAGGTGGTGACCTCCACCGTGGTCTTGCCGCCCTGGCCGGGTTCGACCACCACCTCCAGGTCGCCCGATCCCACCACGCCTACCAGTACGCGCCCGGTGGCCGGCTGTCCCGCCGGGAATTCAAATCGCAGTTGTTCCATCAAAGCCCCCTGAAGTCGTTATTCGCGGCAGTTCTAGCGGCCGTTCTCGCGGCCGTCACATCGGCAGTCCCGTCTCGTGACAGCCCGTCGAGGAAGATCGTCGCAGCCAGCAGGTCCGCCGCGCCGCCCGGCGAGGCCCGCCGGGCCAGCATGCCCGCATCGAGGCTGCGCAGCTGGCGCCGCCCGGCCACCGTGCCCGCGCCGCCTGCCAACAGCACCGCCCTGGCGCCCGCCTGCATGTAGTCCAGCCCGGGCCGTCCCGACCTGGCCAGCACGCAGGTATCGTCCAGCTCGCTCATCAGCGCGAGCAGCGCGTTCAGCCGTGCCGTCGATTCGGTATCGCCGCGCGCGCGGCTGCGCTGCAGCGCCGGCAGCGCCAGCCGCGTCACGTGCGGGAAGCCCGCGCGCGCCTGCGCGCGCGCGCCACCAACGCCGTAGGCCAGGCAGGCGAGTTCGCCCTTGTTGCCGGTAAGAACCGGCCGGTGCCGGTCTGCCAGCGAGGCAATGGCGCCGGCCCTGGCGCTGATCGCTCCGGCACTGGCGGCCAGCCCCGCCGCGCTGGCGTTCGCGGCGGCTCCTACCAGCAGGCCGATGCACCAGATCGCGCCGCGGTGCGTGTTGACGCCACCGGTGGCGGCCAGCATCACGGCCTCGGCCTCGCGCCCGAGCGCGCCCAGTTGTTCGCGCAGGCCATAGCCGAGGCGCGGCGCCTGCAGGCCGGCATCGGCCATGGCCGCGAACGACGGCCCCAGCGCGTGCGCCGAGCGCAGCATCAACGGCAAGGTCAGGTCGGCATGCGCCCCGCTGCCGCGGCTGTCGACCAGGCCGGGCTTGGGCGAGAGCCGCGCCTCTTCGGCGATGGCGCTGACGGCCAGTCCCGCCAGCGCCTCGGCATGGGCGGAGGCCGCTGGCCGGGCGTGCAGGATCCTTGCTGCGGCGCCTGCCATCACCAGCTCCGGAAGCGTGCCGGAGGCTCATACAGCCCGCCGGACCAGTCCACCAGGTCGGCCATGCTCTTGGCCGCCAGCAGGCTGCGCGTGGCCTGGCTGCGCTGCACGCCCAGGTCTTCCGGCAATGCGATCAGGCCGTCGCTGCGCATGCGGCGCGTGGTGGCGGGATCGTGCTTCATGCCGATGGGCGTGACGCCGGCCACGGCGGCAATCATCCGCCGCCGCTCTTCCAGCGATTGCGCCTTGTACAGGTAGGCGATGCCCTCTTCCGTCAGCACGTGCGTGACATCGTCGCCGTAGATCATCACCGGAGCCAGCGGCATGCCGCTTTCGCGCGCCACCTCGACCGCATCCATCGATTCAACGAAGGTCGGCTTGCCGCCCGCCTGGAAGGTCTCGACCATCTGCACCACCAGCTTGCGGCCGCGCGCGAGCGGATCGTCGGTCTCGATCAGGTCGAGCCAGGCCGGCGTCGGGTGCCGGCGCCCGCCTGGCTGGTGCCCCATGTTGGGCGCGCCGCCAAAGCCGGACAGGCGCCCGCGCGTCACCGTGGACGAATGGCCGTCGCCGTCGATCTGCAGCGTCGAGCCGATAAACAGGTCCACCGCATATTGGCCGGCGAGCTGGCAGAAGGCCCGGTTCGAGCGCATCGAGCCGTCCGCACCGGTAAAGAAGACGTCCGGCCGCGCGGCGACGTAGCTTTCCATGCCCAGTTCGCTGCCGAAGCTGTGCACGCTCTCGACCCAGCCGGTTTCGATCGCGGGGATCAGCGTCGGGTGCGGGTTGAGCGTCCAGTACTTGCAGATCTTGCCTTTCAGCCCGAGCGACTCGCCGTAGGTCGGCAGGATCAGCTCGATCGCCGCGGTATTGAAGCCGATGCCATGGTTGAGCGACTGCACCTGGTGGCGCTCGTAGATGCCACGGATCGCCATCATCGCCATCAGCACGTGGACCGGCTTGATCAGCCGCGGGTCGCGCGTGAACAGCGGTTCGCAGAAGAATGGCTTGTCTGCCTGCACCACGTAGTCGATCCAGGAACCCGGCACGTCGACGCGCGGCAGGCCCGCGGGATCGTCGACGATCTCGTTGACCTGCGCGATCACCAGCCCGTCGCGGAATGCCGCGGCCTCGACCAGCGCCGGCGTATCTTCAGTGCTCGGGCCGGTGTAGAGGTTGCCCTGGCGATCCGCCTTAAAGCCGGCGATCAGCACCACATTGGGCACCAGGTCCACGTACAGCCGCGAATACAGCTCGATATAGGTATGGATCGCGCCCACTTCGAGCTGCCCATCCTCCAGGAACTGCGAGATGCGGATGCTCTGCGCCCCCGCGTACGAGAAATCCAGCTTGCGCGCGATGCCGCGTTCGAACAGGTCAAGGTGCTCGACCCGGCTGACGCTGGGAATGATCATGTGGAGCGCATTCACGCGCCCGGGATCGACCTGCGCCAGCGAGCGCGACAGGAAGTCAGCCTGCTTCTGGTTGTTGCCCTCCAGCACGACGCGGTCGCCGCAGGCCAGCACGGCCTCCAGGAACGCGACGATGTCGCTGGTCGGCACCACCTTGCCGTCGGCAATGGCGGCGGCGTTCTGCTTGCGGCGCGCCTTGGCTTCCCTGCGGGTATTCCACTGGCGGCCCGTGCTGGTGTTGGTCATCGCGTCTCCGGCTGGCGTCTGTCTGATGGCTACACCTTAAACAGGCGGCGTCCAGCAAACAATCACGCCAGGAAATGAACCGTTACGCTGGCCGGAAGCGAGACCAGGGTGTGGGCGAAAAACCGCCCCCTGCCCTACTGGTCAGCCTCGCGCATCGCCATGCGACAAACCGCGGCCAGCGCCAGCAGGTTGGGGTCCCGTTCGCGGCGGCGCTGGAAGTTCAGGGCGATGGTCTGCTTGATGTCGTATTCGCCGGCCAGCGGCACGAACGCCACATTGCGCGAATACACGCCTTTCACCCGGCCCGGCAGCAACGTGTAGCCGATGCCGCCGCCCACCAGGTTCATCAGCGAAAAGATATCGCCGACCTTCATCACCACATTAGGCGTGAATTCGGCGATGCGGAACGCCTCGACAAAGCCGCTGTACGTGACGAAACCTTCGCTCAGGGTGACGAAGGGCTCGTCCCGGCAGGCGCGCAGGTCCACCGCGGGCATCGAGGCATAGGGCGAATCGGCCGGCGCCGCAAAGAAGATATCGTCCTCGAACAGCGGGATCGACTCGATCTCCGGGTCGGGGTCGGGCACCGCCATCAGCGCAGCGTCGATCGAGCCTTGCTTTAGCTTCTGCAGGAGGTCCGCATTCGATCCCAGCACCAGTTCGGTCTGCAGTTCCGGGCGCCGCAGCTTCAGGCCGATCACGATCTTCGGCACGGTCTGGACCGTCAGCGAATAGAGCGACCCGATCTTGAGGTGGTCGGCCGAAAAGCCGGCGGCCTCGCGCGTGGCGCGGATGCCGTCGGCCATGGCCTTGAGCACTTCCCTTGCCGTATCCGCCAGCACATGGGCGGCGTCGGTCGGGATCAGGTTGCGGCCCTCGTGGCGGAACAGCGCGCAGCTGGTGCCCTCTTCCAGCGAGTGCAGCGCACGGTGCACGCTGACCGTGCTGGTATCCAGGATCTCGGCCGCCTTGGCCAGGTTGCCCGATTCCATGAACGCCAGCAACGCTTCGAGCTTGCGGAAGGTGATCTCTTCGCCAATGCGGATTCTCATGGGGTCGGGGGTGCTCGGGTGCAGGTTGGGGGCAGGCTCCTATCTTAGCCGCGTGGCGGGCAATGCGCACCGCTAACTGGACTGGCCGAGTTGCGTGAGGATCGCAGGGTTCTCCAGCGTCGAGGTGTCCTGCGTAATCTCCTCGCCCTTGGCCAGCGATCGCAGCAGCCGGCGCATGATCTTGCCCGAGCGCGTCTTGGGCAGGTTGTCGCCGAAGCGGATGTCCCTGGGCTTGGCGATCGGGCCGATTTCCTTGCCGACCCAGTTGCGCAGCTCGGCAGCAAGCTTGGCCGCCTCGTCTCCGCTCGGCCGCGAGCGCTTGAGCACGACGAAGGCGCAGATCGCCTCGCCGGTCATGTCGTCGGGACGGCCGACCACCGCGGCCTCGGCCACCAGCGGATTGGACACCAGCGCCGACTCGATCTCCATCGTGCCCATGCGGTGGCCCGACACGTTCAGCACGTCGTCGATGCGGCCCATGATGGTGAAGTAGCCGGTGTCCTTGTCGCGGATCGAACCGTCGCCGGCCAGGTAGAGCTTGCCGCCCAGTTCTTCCGGGAAATAGCTCTTCCTGAAGCGCTCCGGGTCGCCCCAGATGGTGCGGATCATCGACGGCCACGGGCGCTTGACCACCAGGATGCCGCCATTGCCGTCAGGCACGTCATGGCCGGTCTCGTCGACGATGGCGGCCATGATGCCCGGCAGCGGCAGCGTGCACGAACCCGGCACCAGCGGCGTCGCGCCCGGCAGCGGCGTGATCATGTGGCCGCCGGTCTCGGTCTGCCAGAAGGTATCGACCACCGGGCAGTTCTCGTTGCCGATGTTCTTGTAGTACCACATCCACGCTTCCGGGTTGATCGGCTCGCCCACGGTGCCAAGCAGGCGCAGGCTCGACAGGTCGTATTGCTTCGGATGGATTTTCTCGTCGGCCTCGGCGGCCTTGATCAGCGAGCGGATCGCGGTCGGCGCGGTGTAGAAGATGCTGACCTTGTGGCGCGCAATCATGTCCCAGAAGCGGCCGGCGTTCGGGTACGTGGGCACGCCTTCGAACACTACCTGCGTGGCGCCGGCGGCCAGCGGGCCGTAGGCGATGTAGGTATGGCCGGTGACCCAGCCGATGTCGGCGGTACACCAGAACAGGTCGTCGGGCTTGAGGTCGAAGGTCCACTTCATCGTCATCAGCGCCCACAGCAGGTAGCCGCCGGTGCTGTGCTGCACGCCCTTGGGCTTGCCGGTGGAGCCCGAGGTATAGAGCACGAACAGCGGGTGCTCGGCGCCGACGGGCTCGGCCTCGCAGGTATCGGGCTGGTTGGCGCAGACGTCGTCGAGCCAGCGGTCGCGGCCCTCGGTCCAGCCGACGTTGCCGCCGGTGCGGCGGTAGACGATCACGCTCTTGACCGCCTCGCAGCCGCCCAGCGCCAGCGCGTCGTCGGCGATGGCCTTCAGCGGCAGCGCCTTGCCGCCGCGCATCTGCTCGTCGGCAGTGATCAGCGCCACCGCGCCCACGTCGACCAGCCGCTCCTGCAGCGACTTGGCGGAGAAGCCGCCGAACACCACCGAATGCGTGGCACCCAGGCGCGCGCAGGCCTGCATCGCGGCCACGCCTTCGACCGACATCGGCATGTAGATCACGACGCGGTCGCCCTTCCTGATGCCGAGCGTCTTCAGGCCATTGGCCAGGCGGCACACCTTCGCATGCAGTTCGCGGTAGGTGACGCGCGTCACGGTGCCATCGTCGGCCTCGAACACGATCGCGACCTTGTCGGCGTTGCCGTTTTCAAGGTTGCGGTCCAGGCAGTTGTAGGACGCGTTGAGCTGGCCGTCCTCGAACCACTTGTAAAACGGCGCGTTGCTCTCGTCCAGCACCTTGGTGAAGGGCTTGTTCCAGTGCAGCAGCTCGCGGGCGTGGCGCGCCCAGAAGCCTTCGTAGTCGCGTTCGGCTTCCTCGCACAGCGCCTGGTAGGCGGCGAGGTCGGGAATGGCGGCCGGCCGGGCCGGGGCCCGCGCGGGCCGGATGGCCTGCTGGGCGTGCATGACGGATTCAAGCAGTTTCATGGTCAGGAGTCAGGTAGCGGCAACAGGAATCAGAGCACGACGAAGACGAACCACAGCACGACTGGAGCGATCACGGTGACCAGCGCGCCATAGATCAGCAGCGTGCGGAAGAAGGCCTGCCGGTCCACGCCCTGCGCGTTGGCGAGCACCAGCGCGCCGTTGGTCGAGAACGGGCTGACGTCGACGATGGTGGAGGACACGGCCATCGCGGCGATAAAGCCGATCGCGCTCACGTCCGAGCCCTGCTGCAGGAACGGCACGGCCAGCGGGATCAGCGAACCCAGCACGGCGGTCGACGAAGCGAACGCCGACACCACCGCGCCGACCACGCACAGCAGCAGCGCGGCCATCAGCGGGGACGTCAGGCCGGCCACGCTGTGGCCGACAAAGTCGATGGTGCCCATCTTGTCCATCACCCCGACGAAGGTGCTGACGCCGACGATCAGCATGATCTCGGGCCACGACACCTGGCTCAGCGCGCGCTTTTGCAGCTCCGGCGCCATCAGCGTGAGCAGCAGCGCGATGGTCAGCGAGACAAAGCCGATATCGAGCTTGAAATAGAGCGTCAGCACCGCCAGCGCGACCAGGCCCGCCACGGTCAGGTACTGGTAAAGGCCGGCCGGCGCCTGGCTGGTGCCTTCGGCTTCGCCGCCGAGCACCGAAGCGGGGTCGCGCGCCATCGTCTTCTGCTCTTCCATGCCGGCCTCGGCCTCCGCATCGCCATAGATCTGCGCCCCCTGTGCCGGCACGGTGCGCGCGCCAAACGGCGCACCCATGGCCAGCACGCCGCCGGCGACCGGTTGCGGTGCGGGCGCCGCCGGCGCCGATTGGCGCATCAGGCGCAGCCCGCCCAGCGCAACGAAGAGGCCGGCGGCCACGGCCAGGTTCACGCCCAGGCTGGCGAATGCGGTTGCCATCTCGTTGAGCGGCAGCCCGGCCTTCTGCACGATCTTGTTGGTGATGCCGCCATAGATGCTGATCGGCGAGAAGCCCCCACCCTGCGCGCCGTGGATCACCATCAGGCCCATCAGCAGCGGATTGATGCCGTAGCGCGCGGCAAAGCCCAGCGCAATCGGCGCGATGATGGCCACCGCCGCCGGACTGACCGCGCCGACCGACGTCAGCAGCGCCGCGATCATGAACATGATCCACGGAATGGCGGCGATCCTGCCGCCCACGGCGCGCACCGCGAGCCGCACCAGCCAGTCGATGGTGCCGTTGTTCTGCGCCACGGCGAACAGGTAGGTGATGCCGACCAGCGTGAGGAACAGGTCGGCAGGAAAGCCGGCAAGGATCGCCTTGGCCGGCATGGCCGCGACCAGCGTACCGACCAGGAAGGCGCCGACAAAGGCTAGTGCGCCCATGTTGATCGGCAGGACCGTGGCGATGACGAACATCAGCCCGAGCACCGAGATGGAAATGACGTGAGGGGACATAACGGCTCCGTGGCGGCGTGCGCGCGTCTGCGCACACCGCCTGGCAAGGAAGTCAGGGGAATCCGGCAGCGCGGGTGCCCGGCCGGAGATTCGGATCTGCCGCTACGGCAACGTATGGAAGGGATAGGCCATGATGTCTTGTCTCCTTGTTTGTGAGGCCGCCTGGAACGGCACCGAACGGGCCCGAGGCTGCGCCCGTGTCGTCTTGTTGGTTTGGCTGAACGATATGGCGCCGGGGCGCGGCCATCAATTAAGCGGTCGGGCCGATCCTTACGGAAAGCGGAAAACAGGCGCTCACGAAACGCTGGGCGGTCGCCAGAAAGGCGGCTGCATTGCCATGGAAGGCCTTTGACGGCACGCCGGATATCTCCGGCCCGCGGCCAGCGAGGTGCATCCGGGACGACTTTCGGATCTCCCGAACCGGTAAACCCGTTTCGCTATAGTTCTGCACATCGACAGCGCTGGACGAACCACCGACCTCCCGGAACCGGCATGCAAAAGAGAACTTTCCTGAAGCTGGCGGCGGCCTCCGCCCTTGCCACCCAGCTGCCCCGCTGGGCCCTCTCCGCCACGCTGCGCGGGCGCGACCTGTTCAAACTGGGCGTGGCGAGCGGCGCCCCCACGCCGGACGGATTCGTGCTGTGGACGCGCCTGCTCGACGGCGCCGTCCCGGGTACGCCCCAGGCCGATGCCCAGGGCATCACGCCGCTGCAAGGTCCGCTGACCGTCCAGTGGGAAGTCGCCGAGGATGAAGCGTTCCGTCGCATCGTCCGCCGCGGCCAGGCGCAGGCGCGGCCCGAACTGGGCCATTCGGTTCATGTGGAAGTCGACGGGCTGCGCCCGGACCGCTGGTACTTCTACAGGTTCATGCACGGCGACGCAGCCACCGCCCCTGCCCGCACCCGCACCGCGCCGGCGGCCGACACGCTGGCCCCGCGCGTGCGCTTTGCCTTTGCCTCCTGCCAGCGCTGGGAACAGGGCCACTACGCCGCGTACCGGCAGATGCGGCAGGAAGACCTGGACCTGGTGGTGTTCCTGGGCGATTACATCTACGAGACCGCGGTGCCCGCCAACGCGCGCGCGCACCTGCCGCGCACGCACAGCCTGCCCACCGCGACCAGCCTGCAGGACTTCCGCGACCGCTACGCGCTGTACAAGAGCGACCCGCTGCTGCAGGCCATGCATGCCGCGTGCCCGTGGCTGGTCACCTGGGACGACCATGAAGTCCAGAACGACTACGCGGGACGCGCGGGCAGCGAGCCCGCGGCAGCGTTTCTCGCCCGGCGCACAGCCGGCTACCAGGCGTTCTACGAAAACATGCCGATCCGCGCGAGCACGCTGGTGCGGGGCACGGCGGGCCTTGGCTCGCCGGATGCGCTGAGCATCCAGGCACGCCACCGCTGGGGCCGGCTGGTCGATTTCCATGTGCTGGACGACCGCCAGTACCGCGATATCCAGCCCTGCCGCGAACCTGGCCCGCCCCGCAAGGGCTCGGTGTCCCCCGGCGAATGCAGCGCGCTCTATGACCCACGCCGCACCATGCTGGGCGGCGCGCAGGAGCAATGGCTGGCACAGGGCCTGGCGCAGGACCGGCGCGACCAGACGCGCTGGAGCGCGATCGCCCAGCAGACCATCTTCTCGCGGCGCAACTACAAGGCGCCGCCGGAGGAAGCCTTCCACAGCGACACCTGGGACGGCTATCCCGCCGCGCGCCAGCGCCTGCTCGACAGCATCGCGGCGGCGGCGCCACGCAACACCGTGTTCATCGGCGGCGATATCCACCAGAACTACGCCTGCAATGTGCTGGCGGACTTCAGCGACCCGTCATCCCGCGTGATCGCCAGCGAGTTCTGCACGACCTCCATCGCCTCGGCCTCGGGCAGCAGCGTGCAGAGCGTCGCAAAAATCGTGGCCCAGAATCCGCATATCGTGCAGGCGCGGCCGGACCAGCGCGGCTACACCGTGGTGGAGGCCACGCCCGCACGGTGGGCCGCCACGCTGCGCGCGGTGGAAGACGTGGCCCGCGTGGACAGCCCGGTCGGCACGCAGGCGGCGTTTGTGGTGGAGAACCGGCGCCCGGGCGTGCAGCGGGCCGGGGCTGGCTAGATTGCATGCTGTCTGCCCGGCGTCGGCGACGCCGGGTTCCTCGGCGGATTTCATAAAAGCGGGTGAGGCCTGCGGCGGCGAGAACACCATGCACACGGGGCTGCCGGTGCGCGCGCTGAAGCCGGTGGGATAGAGCCGGCCTGAGTCGGGATTGATGTGGAAGGCGACGATGGTGTCGCTGTCTTCGTTGAGCGCGTACAGGAGGCGCCCCGTGGGGTCCGTGGTGAAGAAGCGCGGCGTGCGCCCGAGCGACAGGTCGGCGCCGGCAAAGCGCAGCAGGCTGGTGCGCGGGTCCACCACAAACACCGCGATGCTGTCGTGGCCGCGGTTGGACGCATAGACGAAGCGCCCGCCGTGGTCCACTTCGATCCCGGCCGCGCGGCTGTTGCCGGTGAGGGTTTCGGGCAGCGTCGACAGGATCTGCAGCGGTGTGAGCTGCGCCGTGTTGCGGTTGTACGAATACGTCGTCACGGTCGAGTCCAGCTCGTTGACGACATACGCATAGCGGCCGTTGGGATGGAAGGCAACATGCCGCGGCCCGGACGACTCGCGCGACTCGACAAAGCCGGGCGACGCCGGCGCCAGCCTGCCGTCGGCAAAGCGGAAGGCGAAGGTGCGGTCCAGTCCCTTGTCCGGAACGATGACGAAGTTGCCGGACGGATCGAACGGGTTGAAATGGGGCTTGGCCTGCTTCTGCTCGATCCGGTGCGGGCCGACTGGGCCATCCAGCTTGACCAGCTGCGTCATCTCGCCCAGCGCGCCCTCGCCGTCCAGCGGCAATACCGCGAGGCTGGCGCCAATGTGATTGGACACCACCACAAACCGCTCGCTCGGGTCCAGCGCCAGGTGAACGGGGTTCTTGCCGTGGGTGCTCTGGCGGTTGATGAATTCCAGCCGCCCGCTGGCACGGTCGACCGCGAAGGCGCTGATGTCGCTCACGTCGCCATGCACGCTGTACAGGCGGTCGCCGCGGCGGTTCAGCGCCAGGAACGACGGGTTGACGAGATCGCCGACGACTTGCACCGGTTCCAGTGCGCCACTGCCGGCCTCCACGCGAAACACGCTGATGCCCTCACCGCGGGCGTTGCGCTCACGGGTGGTCCGGGAGCCGACATAGGCGTACATGAACTTTCCTTTCGATGGTCTGGATTGGTGGCTCGGGCTAGCGCTCCGGGCAGCGTGGGCGGGGTCGGCGATGGCGCCCAGCCCCGCCAGCACAACGGCGGAAGCGGCGCCTTGCAGCAGGTGCCGGCGCGTGGCGTTCGGCCAATGAGAGGGATCTGACACTTTCGGGGATTGCATCTGGCTGTCTTCGGGTTTTCACTTGATTGCATTTTTACGCATAAACATGCAAATATACAGTCATGAAAAACACCAACCCCACCCCAACGGCAGCGTTGAGCGTCGGTAACGCCACTTACCGCATCGTCGACCTGCCTGCCGTCGCCGGCGACAAGCTCTGGCGCCTGCCTGTCGTCCTCCGCCTGCTGCTGGAGAATGTGATCCGCAATGCCGAAGGCGCCGAGCGCGACGACGCCGTCGGCGGCATCCTGGCGTGGCTGGAGCACGCCACCAGCGAAGCCGAGATCGCCTACCAGCCCGGCCGCGTGCTGATGCACGACACCACCAGCACCCCCGCGCTGGTCGACGTGGCCGCGATGCGCGATGCCGTGGCCGAGGCCGGCCGCGATCCCGACCTGCTCAATCCGGTGCTGCCGGTGGATTCGTCGGTGGACCACTCGCTGGCGGTCGAGTACTACGCCCGCCCCGACGCCGTGCCGCTCAACCTGGAAACCGAAACGCGCCGCAATGCCGAGCGCTACGGCTTCCTGCGCTGGGCCTCGAAGGCGCTGCACGGCGTGCGCATCCATCCGCCGGGCACCGGCATCATGCACACCATCAACCTCGAGCAGCTCGCCACCGTGGTCACGTGCGAACAGCGCGGCGGCGAAGCCTGGGCCGTGCCGGACATGATGATCGGCACCGACAGCCATACACCCATGGTCAACGGCATCGGCGTGCTGGGCTGGGGCGTGGGCGGGCTGGAGGCGCAGACGGTGATGTTCGGCATGCCGGTGATGCAGCGCATTCCCGACGTCATCGGCGTGCGCCTGACCGGCGCGCTGCGCGCGGGCGTGCTGGCCACGGACCTTGCGCTGACGGTGACCAAGCGGCTGCGCGACCTGGGCGTTTCCGGCGAATTCGTGGAGTTCTTCGGGCCGGGCGTGTCGACGCTGTCGGCGAACGAGCGCGCCGTGGTCGCCAACATGGCGCCCGAGTACGGCGCCACCACGGGGTTCTTCCCGGTCGACGACCGCACGCTGCAATACCTGCGCAGCACCGGCCGCGACGAGACCGCGATCGCGCTGGTCGAGGCATATACGCGCCGCGTCGGCCTGTGGTTCGACGGCGCCGCGCGGCCGCGCTACACCACCGTGCTGGAACTGGATCTCGAAACCGTGGGCATGCACGTGGCCGGCCCGCGCCGTCCGCAGGACCTGCTTGGCTATGCCGAAACGGCGCGCGCGCTGGAAAAGTTCGGCTTCACGCCGTCGCATGCGCATCCCGGCATGCCCAGGCATCCGGTCGCGCTGGCGGCGATCACCAGCTGCACCAATACCACCGATCCGGCGCTGCTGGTCGCTGCCGCACTGGTCGCGCGCAAGGCGCGCTCGCTCGGCCTGCGGGTGCCGGCGTGGATCAAGACATCGCTGGCGCCGGGATCGCCGGCGGCGGCGCGCTACCTGGAGCGCGCGGGCCTGATCGATGATCTCGCCGCGGTCGGTTTCGATATCGTCGGCTACGGCTGCACCACCTGCATCGGCAACCCCGGCCCGCTGACGCAGCCGATTGCCGAGGCCATCGCCGATGGCAGCGCGCAGCCGGTGGCGATCCTGTCGGGCAACCGCAATTTCCCGGGGCGCGTCCACCCGGACCTGAGCCTGGGCTTCATCATGTCGCCGCCGCTGGTGGTCGCGTTTGCGCTGGCCGGCAATGCCGAGGCCGACCTGAGCCGCGACCCGGTGCAGACCGCCGCGGACGGCACGCGGGTTTATTTGAAGGACCTGTGGCCGACCCGCGAAGAGATCGACGCACTGGTGGCGCGCGGCGCCGCGCCCGCCGACTACCGCGAGGCCTTCCGCGTCGCCACCGCCAACCCGCTGTGGCACGCCCTGCCCTCGGCCGACACGCCGCGCTACCCGTGGAGCCCGGCCTCGACCGCGCTTCGCCGCCCGCCGTTTGCCTCGGCCGACCAGGGCAGCCAGCTTGGCAGCTACACGGCTTATCCGCTGCTGGTGCTGGGCGACGACATCACCACCGACCATATCTCGCCTGCCAGCGCGATCCCGAAGGACAGTTTCATTGCCGACTTCCTGGTCGCGCGCGGCGAGGACCGCAACGACCTGAACGTGTTCGCCTCGCGCCGCGGCAACTGGGAAGTGATGATGCGCGCCGCGTTCTACAACAAGACGCTGGCCAACCTGCTGCATCCGGCCGCGCCGGTGGGCCATACGCTGCACGTGCCCAGCAATGCAGTGCAGCCGATCTTCGAAGTCGCCGAGCGCTACCGTGCCGCCGGCGATCCGGTGGTGCTGGTTGCCGGCGAACGCTACGGCACCGGCTCGTCGCGCGACTGGGCCGCCAAGGGCCAGCGGCTGCTCGGCATCCGCGCGGTGATCGCACCGAGCTTCGAGCGCATTCATCGTTCCAACCTGATCGGCATGGGCATCCTGCCGGTCCGGCTGCCGCGCGGCACCGGGCCGCACACACTCGACATCAGGCCGGGAGACAAGATCCACGTGGAGGCGCCCGCGCATGCCATCGCGCCACGCTGCCGCGTCCCAATCCGCATCGAGCGCGCCAGCGGCGCTGTCGATGTGATCGATGCCACCGCCGCGGTCGAGACGCAGCTCGAAGTCGAACTGCTGCGGCGCGGCGGCGTCATCCCGCTGATCCTGCACAAGACGCTGTCGCAGCCCGCCGCCTGACGCGTGCTGTCCCGCCGCTCGCCATGCGCTGTCGCGAGCTTTCCCGAACTCGCGGGCCTGCACTTGCCCGGCCTGCCCCCAAGCCCTGATTTCGCCATGCGCCCTGACCCAGACCTGATTGCAGCCTTCGCCCCGACCGGCGTGCTGCGTGCGTCGATCAACCTCGGCAATCCGATCCTCGCCAACCGCGGCGAGGATGGCCAGCCTTTCGGCGTGTCCGTCGACCTTGCCAACGCGCTGGCTCAGCGGCTGGACCTGCCGCTGCAGCTGGTGGTGGTCGACGCCGCCGGCAAATCGGTTGAAGTGGTTTCCAGCGAGGAGGCCGACGTCGGCTTCTTCGCCATCGATCCCAAGCGTGCCGCGACCATCCATTTCACCGCGCCGTACGTGCTGATCGAAGGCTGGTACCTGGTGCGCGATGCCTCGCCGGTCCGCTCCAACGCCGAGGTCGACATCGCCGGCAACCGCGTGGCGGTCGGCAAGGGCAGCGCCTATGACCTGTTCCTGACGCGCGAACTGAAGGCGGCGCAGATCGTGCGCGCGCCGACTTCGCCCACGGTGGTCCAGGCCTTCCTGGAGCAAGGACTGGAAGTGGCCGCCGGCGTGCGCCAGCAACTGGAAGCCGATGCCGCGAAGCACCCCGGCCTGCGCCTGCTGGACGAGCGCTTCATGGTGATCCGCCAGGCCATGGGCCTGCCGCAAAGCCGCGGCAGCGCCGCCGCAGCGTACCTGCATGCCTTTGTTGAGGAGATGAAGGCGAGCGGCCTGGTCGCGCAGGCGCTGGCCCGGCACCAGATCGCGGGGGCATCGGTCGCGCCCGCCGAGGCTGCCGCCTGATTTCTTCAATTCCCTTACGTTTTACCCCCGCCTGCGCCGCCGCCATCGCACCTCACCGCGCAGGCCGCCAGGACATGACAACAGGAGACACCATGCTTGCCAAACTGAACCGGTTCGCCGCCACCACCGCGCTGGCCCTGCTGGGCACCGCCGTGCCGCTGCACCACGCCCACGCGCAGGCCGCGCCACTGGAACTGAAGATCACCGCCCCCGCCGCACCCGGCGGCGGCTGGGACGGCGCTTCGCGCTCGCTGCAGCAGGCCATGGTCGCCAGCGGCGCGGCCAAAAGCGTGCAGGTCAACAACATCCCCGGCGCCGGCGGCACCGTGGGCCTGGCGCAGTTCGTCAACAACGCCAAGGGCGACGGCAACCAGCTGATGACCATGGGCATCACCATGCTCGGCGCGGTGGTCACCAACAAGGCGCCGGTCAGCCTCGACAAGGTCACGCCGATCGCGCGCCTGACCGCCGATGCGCTGGTCGTGGTGGTGCCGGCGAACTCGCCGCACAAGAGCATCCAGGACCTGGCGGCAGCGATCAAGGCCGATGCCGGCAAGGTGGTGTGGGCCGGCGGCTCCGCCGGCGGCGCCGACCACATGCTGGCGGCGCTGGTGGTCAAGGCCGCGGGCGGCAACACCGCGCGGCTGAACTACGTGCCGTTCTCCGGCGGCGGCGAGGCGCTGGCGGAAATGCTGGGCGGCCGCGTCACCGCCGGGGTCTCGGGCTACAACGAATTCGAAAGCCAGATCAAGACCGGCAAGCTGCGCGCGCTGGCGATGTCGTCGGCGCAGCGCATGCCCGGCATCGCGGTGCCGACGCTGAAGGAGCAAGGGCTGGACGTCGAGCTGCTGAACTGGCGCGGCATCGTGGCGCCGCCCAATGTTTCACCGCAACAGGCCGCGGCGCTGGCCGCCGCGGTCGACAAGGCGGTCAAGTCGCCGGAATGGCAGAAGATCCTGAAGGCCCGCGGCTGGGACGATGCCTACCTGCCCGCCGACAAGTTCGGCGCCTACCTGAAGTCTGAACAGGCGCGCGTGCGCGACATCCTGGCATCGATCGGACTGGCGAAATGAAAGCGATGACGACCCACGCCCAACCCACACCACGCAGCGCCGCGGCGCGCTTCGATAAACCCAGGGCCATCGTCGGCGCCGGGCTGTTGCTGCTGGCGCTAGTGGTATTCGCCGATGCCAGCCAGCTGCCGCCGGCGCCCGCCGCAGGCATCGGCCCCGCCGTCGGCATGCTGTTCGTGGCCGGGCTGCTCGGCGTGCTCGGCGCCTTGCACCTGGTCACCGCGGCGCGCCGCGCCGGCGTAACGGAAGCAACGGAAACAACGGAAACAACGGAAACGCCGGCGCGCGAGCCGATGAACTGGAAGGCGGTCGGCTGGGTGCTGGCCGGGCTGCTGGCGCTGATGGCGGTGCTGCAACTGCAGTCCGGCTTTATCGCCGGCGCCACGCTGCTGTTCATCGCCACCGCGCTGGGCTTCGGCGAGCGCCGCGTGATCCGGTCGGCCGCGATCGGCGTGGTGCTGAACCTGGTGGTGTATGCGTTCTTTGCCAAGGCCTTGTCGCTGGCGCTGCCCGCCGGGCCGCTGGAACGCCTGGTATTCGGTTAAGCCGGCAAAGAAGGGAGTTGCAAATGGATGTCTTTACCTACCTTGCCCAGGGCCTCGCCGTTGCGGCGCAGCCGGGCAACCTGCTCTTTGCCGGCATCGGCGTGCTGCTCGGCACGCTGGTCGGGATCCTGCCGGGCATCAGCCCGTCGCTGACCGTGGCGCTGCTGCTGCCGGTCACGTTCAAGCTCGACCCGACCGGCTCGCTGATCATGTTCGCCGGCATCTACTTCGGCGGCATGTACGGCAGTTCGACCACGGCGATCCTGATCAACACGCCGGGCGAAGTGGCCTCGATCGCCACCGCCATCGAAGGCCACCGCATGGCCCGCGCCGGCCGTGCCGGCCAGGCGCTTGCCACCGCGGCGATAGGCTCCTTCGTGGCCGGCACGCTGGCCACCGTGGGCCTGGCGCTGCTGGCGCCGGTGCTGGTCGACCTGGCGGTGAAGTTCGGGCCGTGGGATTACTTTGCGCTGATGGTGCTGGCCTTTGTCACGGTGTCGGCCACCTTCGGCGATTCCACGCTGCGCGGGCTGACCAGCCTGGCGCTGGGCATCGGCCTGGGGCTGATCGGCATCGACAAGCTCACCGGGCAGGCGCGGCTGACCTTCGGCGTGCCGGAGATGCTCGACGGCATCCAGGTCACGACGCTGGCGGTGGGCCTGTTCGCGATGGGCGAGACGTTCTTTTCCGCGGCGAAGTTCAAGGGCGTGCACGACACCATCGAGGCCGTCAAAGGCGGCCTGCGCATGACCGCCATGGACTGGAAGCGCTCGTGGAAAGCCTGGCTGCGCGGCACCGCCCTCGGCTTCCCGATCGGTGCGCTGCCGGCCGGCGGCGCCGAGGTGCCGACGCTGCTGTCGTACACCCTCGAGCGCAAGCTGACCGACCACCAGGACGAGTTTGGCCGCGGCGCGATCGAAGGCGTGGCGGGCCCGGAGGCGGCCAACAACGCCGCCGCCACCGGCACGCTGGTGCCGCTGCTGACGCTGGGCCTGCCCACCTCCGCCACCGCCGCGATGATGCTGGCCGGCTTCCAGCAATACGGGCTGGTGCCGGGGCCGCTGCTGTTCGCCGACAAGCCCGATCTGGTCTGGGGGCTGGTGGCCAGCCTGTTTATCGGCAACGTGATGCTGCTGGTGCTGAACCTGCCGCTGATCGGCATCTGGGTGCGCCTGCTCAAGCTGCCGCAGCCCTGGCTGTACGCCGGCATCCTGGTGTTCGCCGCGATGGGCACGCTGGCGGCCAACCCGTCCATCGTCGAGCTGGGCATGCTGGTCGTGTTCGGGCTGGTCGGCTTTGCCATGCGCTGCCACGACTACCCGGTCGCGCCGATGATCGTCGGGCTGATCCTGGGGCCGATGGCCGAAAGCCAGTTCCGCCGCGCGATGCAGATGAGCCTGGGCGACCCGCTGGTGTTCGTATCGCATCCCGGCTCGGCGACGCTGCTGGCACTGGCCGCCGCCGCGCTGGCGGCACCCTTCGTATTCAAAGGCCTGCGCAAGATGGGCGGTGCCGACGAATAAGCGCTGGCAAGTCCCCTGGCAAAAGATCGCCAGGCTCCGGGAACTGGGCGGCAACCCCGCCCCGACGTCGCCGGGGCAGTTCAGGGCGTTTATCCAGCAGGAGTCGGTGAAGTTCGGGCGCATCGTCGAGGACGCCAGGATCTCGCCCGACAGCTGAGGCATGGCGCCGCGACGTCCGTCACGGCGCTGCGGCATGGGCGGCAATGCGCGTCCGCTGCCTGCCGCCCTTGCGGCTTACTCCACGCTGGCCAGCCGTGCCCCTGCCGCGAGGAACACGCCCGTTTCCGACTGCCACGTGACGCGGCCGTTGCGATGGGCATGGACCTGCATCTCCATCTTCATCGCTTCCATCACGGCGATCAGGTCGCCTTCCTTGACCTCATCCCCCACGTTGACCTTCCAGGCCTGCACCGTGCCGGCAATCGGCGAAGGCAGGTCGGCGGCATTGGTGGTGGCAGCCGGCGCGGGAACAGCGGCACCGCCCTGCACCGGCGCGTCGGCCAGGCCGCGCAGCAGCTGCGCCGGCAGGCCCAGCACCATGCGGCGGCCGTCGATCTCGATCGCGGTGCGCAGCAGGCTGCCATCCGGCTGCGGCTCGGCGCGTACGGCGGCGGCCAGCGGCTCGGTGAAGTCGGACTCGATCCAGCGCGTATGGACCCTGAAGCCGTCGGCGCCAAGGAAATCGGCGTGGTCGATCACGGCGCGGTGGAACGGCAGCACCGAGGCCACGCCCTCGATCCTGAACTCGCGCAGCGCGCGGCGCGCCCGCGCCAGCGCCTGCTCGCGCGTGGCGCCGGTCACGATCAGCTTGGCCATCAGCGAGTCGAAGGTGCCGGGCACCACCGAGCCGGTCTGCACGCCCGAATCGACGCGCACACCCGGGCCCGACGGGGCCTCGAAGCGCTGCACCGGGCCCGGCGTGGGCAGGAAGCCGCGGCCGACATCTTCGGCGTTGATGCGGAACTCGATCGAATGGCCCAGCGGCGCCGGCGTTTCGGTGATCGACAGCGGCAGGCCGTCGGCCACGCGCAGCTGCTCGACGACCAGGTCGACGCCGGTGGTCTGCTCGGTCACCGGGTGCTCGACCTGCAGGCGGGTGTTGACCTCCAGGAACGAGATCGCGCCGCCGGTGCTGAGCAGGAATTCGACGGTGCCGGCGCTGGTGTAGCCCGCGGCGGCGCAGATATCGCGCGCGGCGGCGTGGATGCGGGCACGCTGTTCGTCGCTCAGGAACGGCGCCGGGGCCTCTTCCACCAGCTTCTGGTTGCGCCGCTGCAGCGAGCAGTCGCGCGTGCCGAGCACCACCACGTTGCCATGCTGGTCAGCGAGCACCTGGGCTTCGATATGGCGCGGCTTGTCGAGGAACTGCTCGACGAAGCATTCGCCCCGGCCAAAGGCGGTGACCGCCTCGCGCACGGCCGACGCGTACAGCTCTTCGACCTCATCCATGCGCCAGGCGATCTTCATGCCGCGGCCGCCGCCGCCGAACGCCGCCTTGATGATGATGGGCAGGCCGTGGCGCTCGGCAAAGGCCAGCACTTCGTTGGCGTCGGTCACCGGATCAGCAGTGCCGGCCACCAGCGGCGCGCCCACCTGCAGCGCGATCTTGCGCGCTTCCACCTTGTCGCCCAGCCGGGCGATGGTTTCCGGCGACGGTCCGATCCAGGTCAGCCCGGCATCGATCACCGCGCGGGCGAAGGCTTCGCTTTCCGACAGGAAGCCATAACCCGGGTGCACCGCGTCGGCACCGCTGCGGCGCGCGATCTCCAGCAGCTTGGGGATATTCAGGTAGGTGTCCGCCGGGCGGTCGCCGTCGAGGCCGTAGGCTTCGTCGGCCAGGCGCGCGTGGATCGCGTCGATATCGGCGTTGGCATAGACGGCGACGGAGGCCACGCCATAGTCGGCGCAGGCGCGGATGATGCGAACGGCGATCTCGCCACGGTTGGCAATCAGGACTTTCTTCATGGCAGTTACGGTTGCAGTTCTTCGAAGGCGCCGACGGGATTGAAGCGCAGCCAGGCACCGACCGGGATTTGTCCGGCGCGGTCGAGGTGATAAGGCGCCACGGCACCGATCACGGGATAGCCGCCAGTCAGCGGATGGTCGGCCAGGAACAATACGGGTTGGCCGCTCGGCGGCACTTGCAGCGCCCCGAGCGCGGTGCCTTCGCTGGGCAGCTCGCCGGAGATGGCGCGCGCCAGCGGCACTTCGCCGGCCAGGCGCAGGCCCACGCGGTTGGATTGCGGCGTAACCTGCCAGCGCTGCGCGGCCAGACGCTCTGCGGATTCGGCGGTGAACCAGTCGGTGCGGGGGCCAAGCACCACGTCCAGCACGACCTCCTGCTCCACCGTGGGCAGGTTCTCGGCAGGCATTTCGGGGGTGCCCACGATGGCGCCGGCCGGAGCCGGCCGCAGGTCGATCACATCGCCCACCGCCAGCGGCGCGGGGCCGACCCTGGCCAGCGTGTCGGTGGCGCAGCTGCCCAGCACCGGTGCCACCGCAAACCCGCCGCGCGCGGCCACGTAGCAGCGCGCGCCGGCCAGCGGCTGGCCAATGGCCAGCGTGTCGCCATCGGCGAGCGCCACGGCCTGGTGGTTCGGGACTTCCCATTGCCGTCCATCGACGGTGCGCACCGTCAGCGGCGCATCGGCGCCGGTGACTGCCAGCACGCTCTCGCCGACGCTCTGCAGCTGCAGGCCGCCGCCGATGGTCTCGAGCGCCGCGGCATCGCTGCCATTGCCCACCAGCCGGTTGGCGGCCTTGAGCGCCGCCTGGTCCATCGCGCCCGAGGCGGACACGCCCTGCCCCGCCTGGCCGTGCCGGCCCAGGTCCTGGAACACGGTCTGCAGGCCGGTGCCCTTCACCTTCAGCGCCGCGGCGGCAGGTGCCTTGTCCGCCGGCAATGCCGCGCGCACCGGCGCGACGGAGGCAATGGCGCCGGTGGGATCCGCCATGCCATTGAGTGTCGCGATATCGACAAAGCGCACGCGATAGCCAGGCTGCAGCAGCGCGGGCTGGTCGCGATCCAGGTCCCACATCGCCACCGGCGTCACGCCGAGGATCTGCCAGCCGCCGGGGCTGGCTTGCGGATACACGCCGCTGAAGGTACCCGCCAGGCCGACGGCGCCGGCGGGAATGCGCGTGCGCGGCGTGCTGCGGCGCGGCACGTCTAAGCTGGGATGGCCGCCGCTCAGGTAGGCAAAGCCCGGGGCAAAGCCGGTAAAGGCCACGGTGTATTCGCTGCCGGTGTGGCGGCGCACGACTTCCTCCGGCGTGATGCCGAGCAGCCCGGCGACCTCGGCCAGGTCCTCGCCGTCATAGCGCACGGGGATTTCGACCAGGATGTCGCTGCGCTCGACGCGCTGCGACAGGTCGCGCGCGGCGATGGCCCGCACCAGCGCCGCGGCGCTGGTGGCCGCGGGGCGGAAGTGAACGAGGATGGTGCGCGCGGCGGGCACCAGCTCGACCACGCCATGCAGCGGATCGCGCTGCAGCGAGGCCAGCAGGGCCAGTGTCTGGCCGAGGTCGGCCAGCTCTACCAGCAGGGCATTCGAGGTGACGGGCAGGAAACGCAAGACTAGCTCCGCAATGGACCCGGCGGTCTCAGACGTGGTACGTGCTGTCCGGCACGTCGGTAATGAACATATGGCCCGGCGCGTGGGTCACGGCGAACGGCACGCCGGACGCCATCACGGCCGCCTGGGGCGTGACGCCGCAGGCCCAGAACACGGGGATCTCGCCCGGTTCGATGCGCACGGCGTCGCCGAAGTCAGGCTTGCCGATATCGGCGATGCCCAGCGCGGCCGGGTCGCCCACGTGGACCGGCGCGCCATGCACCGACGGGAAACGCCCGCTGATGGAGACGGCATCGGCAACGCGGTGCGCGGGGATGGGCCGCATCGACACCACCAACTCGCCATGCAGGCGGCCGGCGGGACGGCACTGGCGGCTGGTGCGGTACATCGGCACGTTGGAGCCGTCGGCGATATGGCGCACCTCGATGCCGGCCTCTTGCAGCGGCGTTTCGAAGGTGAAGCTGCAGCCGATCAGGAAGGTGACCAGGTCCGGATGCTCGGCCCACAGCGGCGTGGCATCGGCCACCTCTTCCACCAGCTTGCCGTCGCGCCAGACGCGGTACAACGGAATGTCGGTGCGCACGTCCGCGCCTTCGGCCAGCGTGGTCTGGTGCGCGCCCGCCTCGATCACGTCGAGCACGGGACAGGCCTTGGGATTGCGCTGCGCGTACAGCAGGAAATCCCAGGCCCAGTCGCGCGGCAAGGCGATCATGTTGGCCTGCGTCATGCCCGGCGCAATGCCGGCGGTCGGCTGCACGGTGCCGGCACGATAGCTCGCGCGCGCTTCGCGGGCGGCGTTCACCGCGGCAATGCGGGCGCGTTCCAGTGCGGATGCTTGCATGGGTGTTTCTCCAGTGTGTTCAGGGCCAGGGGGCTCAGGCGAAGGCACGAATCGCGATACCGTCGCGCTCCAGCGCGGCGCGCACGGCGCGCGCCATCTCGAGCGCGCCGTCGCTGTCGCCGTGCACGCAGATCGATTGCGCTTCCACGCGCGCCACGCTGCCGTCGATGGCGAGCACCGTGCCTTCGCGCACCAGGCGCAGCATGCGCTGCGCCACGTCGGCGGCATCGTGCAGCACCGCGCCCTTCTCGCGGCGGGACACCAGCGTGCCCTGCGGCGTGTAGGCGCGGTCGGCGAACGCTTCGGCGATCACGCGCAGGCCGGCCTCGCGCGCCCAGCCCACCAGCGGCGAGCCGGCCAGCGCCACCAGCGCCAGTTCCGGGTTCACCGCGCGGATGGCGGCGATCACGTCGCGCGCCTGGCGTTCGTCGCTGGCGATGGTGTTGTAGAGCGCGCCGTGCGGCTTCACATAGCGCACGGAGGTGCCGACGGTGGCGGCCATGCCCGACAGTGCGCTGATCTGGTAGATCACGTCAGCCACCAGGTCGGCGCTGGCCACGTCCATGTTGCGGCGGCCAAAGCCCTGCAGGTCAGGATACGAAACGTGCGCGCCCACGACGACGCCGCGCTCCGCCGCGGCCTTCAGCGTCTGCAGGATGCCTGCCGGATCGCCGGCATGGAAGCCGCAGGCCACGTTGGCGCTGCTGACGATATCCAGCATGGCGGCATCGTTGCCCATGCTCCAGGCGCCGAAGCTCTCGCCGAGGTCGCTGTTCAGATCGATATGCATAGTGTGGTTCGGTGCTTCAGGGCTTCGGTGCTTTAGTACTTCAGTGCGCTGCCTCGGCCTCGCCGAGCAGTTCGCGCCCACGGGTTTCCGGCAGCATCAGGCAGGCGACCACCACCAGCGCATAGGCGCCGGCGGCCAGGTAGCCGATCGCCACGCCCAGCGACATCGATGCGCTCATGTGCCCGATCATGGCCGGGAAGATCGAACCGACCGCGCGGCCGAAGTTGTAGCAGAAGCCCTGCCCCGAACCGCGGATATGGCTGGGGTACAGCTCGGTCAGGTAAGCCCCCATGCCCGAGAAGATGCCCGACAGGAAGAAGCCCAACGGGAAGCCCAGCACCAGCATCGCCGCGTCGGTGATGGGCAGCTGCGTGTAGCAGACCACGAGGATGGCCGCGCTTACCGCGAACAGCATGAAGCAACGGCGGCGTCCCAGGTGGTCGGACAGCCAGGCGCTGGTCAGGTAGCCGGCGAATGAGCCTGCGATCAGCACCATCAGGTAGCCGCTGGTGTTGAGCACCGACAGGTTGCGCTCCATCTTCAGGTAGGTGGGCAGCCACGTGGTCACCGAATAGTAGGCACCCTGCATGCCGGTCGCGAGCAGGCTGGCCAGCACCGTGACGCGCAGCACGCCGGGCTTGAAGATCAGCATGAAGTTGTTGCTTTCGCCGGTGCGGGCCAGCTTTGCCTGGGTTTCGCGGTACACCTTGGGCTCGCTGATATTGCGGCGGATGTAGAGGATAAAGACCGCGGGCAGCACGCCGGTCCAGAACAGCACGCGCCAGGCGTATTGCTGATCGACCAGGGCATAGACCGCCCAGAACGCGACCGCCGAAAGCCCCCAGCCGACCGCCCAGCTGCTCTGCACCAGGCCGACGGCCTTGCCGCGGTGGCGGGCGCGGATCATCTCGGCGATCAGCAAGGAGCCGACCGACCATTCGCCGCCGAAGCCCAGGCCTTGCAGCATGCGCGTGACGAACAACTGCTCGGGTGAATTGGTGAAGCCGCTCAGGAAGGTGAAGAAGCTGAACCAGAGCACGGTCAGCTGCAGGATCCGCACGCGGCCGTACTTGTCGGCCAGGATGCCGGCCAGCCAGCCGCCGACGGCCGAGCTGATCAGCGCGCCGGTCGCGATATAGCCGGCTTCGGCCTTGGTCATGCCCCACACGAGAATGAACGTGGGGATCATGAAGGTGTAGATCATGTAGTCGAAGGCATCGACGCCATAGCCGACAAAAGCGGCAAAGAGCGTCTTGCGCTCTTCTCCGGTAGTTTCTTTAAGCCACATGGTTGCGCTCACTAAGAGATGGACAAAGCGTGGGAGAAAGCTCGTCGCGTTATCTCACGACGATGTTCGGTTTCACCGGCGTTGTTTAGCAAATCGCATGCCATGTTGACCTATCGGCACGTATCACTCAACCACCGCACTGATATTGTTGAACAATCTTTGGCGTTGATCGATCATGGTATACACCTAAAGCACTGTAATGGCCCGTCACCAGCACCAATCCAGTGCTTATTGTTGAACAAAGTGCGCTAACATCCGGTCACGGGCGCCACCGGAATGAACCGGTGCCCGAATCAGCCACCATGTCCTCCACACCTGACGTCAAGAATTTGGCCGAGCGGGTCACGGAACAGATCCGCCAGCGCATCGTGCATGGCGAGTTCGAGCCCGGGCAGCGCCTGTCGGAAGCGGCGCTGAGCGAGAGCCTGCAGATTTCCCGCAACACCCTGCGCGAGACCTTCCGCGTGCTGACCAAGGAGGGCCTGCTCAAGCATGAGCCTAACCGCGGCGTGTCGGTGGCGATCCCCAGCATCGCGTCGATCATCGACATCTATCGCGTGCGCCGGCTGATCGAATGCCAGGCCATTGCCCAGGCCTACCCAAGCCATCCTTCACGAAAGCACCTGCGCGCAGCGGTGCAGATGGGCCTGCGCTGCCGCGACAGCGGCGACTGGCAGGGTGCGGGCACCGCCAACATGGAATTCCACATGGCGATCGTTGAACTGGCCGACAGCGAGCGCCTGAACGTGATGTTCTCCCACCTGCTCGCGGAACTGCGCCTGGCGTTCGGCATGCTGCAGGATCCGGAATTCCTGCATGGTCCATACGTCGAAATGAACCAGCACATCCTGCAGTTGTTCGAGGCCGGCAAGCTGGCTGAATGCGCGGCGGCGCTGAACGATTACCTGACACAATCCGAGCGCATCGTGCTGTCGGTGTGCGCACGGCACCCGGTATTCAAGGGCCGCTGAAGCGATGTGAAGTGATCTGGTGGGATCTGAAGGGATCTGGCGCACCCCCCTTGGCGTTATTTACAGGTGCGATAGCGTCGACTAGTCTTCACCTGCATGGGAACCCGGCGGCACGCGGGTCGGCGCAGCGCACCAGCTGCGGTATTTTTTCCAGACTGCCATGGGGAACGAGATCGGGAAGGACCGCAGCGAAGTCGCGGATCATATGCTGGATGCCATGTTCCTGGTCGACACCAGCGGCCGCATCCAGTACGTCAGCGCGGCCTGCGAGGGCATCTTCGGCTACACGCCAAGGGAAATCACCGGCCAGTCCATCATCGACCTGGTGGTGCAGGACGACCGCGACCGCACCATCATCGAGGCCAAGGAAGTCATGGCCGGCAAGAAGCGGATCGGCTTCGAGAACCGCTACCGGCACAAGGACGGCAACGCGGTCCATATCATGTGGTCGGCCGGATGGCTGCAGTCGGAACGGATGCGCGTCGGGGTCGCGCGCGATGTCACGGCGTTGAGGAAGAAAAGCGTGGTCGAGCTGGGCCTGGCGTTTTCCCCGGTGCCGCTCGCGCCCCATGAGCAGAAGGTCCTGCAGTTGCTGCTGACCGACGCTTCGGAGAAGCAGATTGCCCAGCGCCTGGGCCTCGCCGTCTCCACCACCCATTCCTACGTCACCACGATCTTCCGCAAATTCGGCGTCAGGGGCCGGGCCGGGTTGATGAGCCTGTGGCTTGAAAACCTGTCGCGCGAGCGCTGATCGGTGAGTATGACGGCACCCTGATACAATGCCGCCACGTTTACATGTGTTGACACAATGGGCTTCGAACAACTGGCGGCGCTGAAGGCAAAACTCGTGGAACAGGCAAAGGCCGAAAAGGCGGCCGAGTCTGCAAAACGAACCAAGAGCACCAACGGCACCAAGGATACTAACGGCGCCAACGGCACCAAGGGTGCCAAGGGTACTAACGCCACCAAGGGCACCAAGGGCAACAGGGGCAGCAAGCCGCCGCGCGCACGCAATGCCGCCCCGGCCGCACCGGAAAAACCGGTCGATCCGGTGGTCCTCGCCATCGCCAGGCTGCAAAAGCGCTTCCCCACCGTCTTCCCGAAGAGCCCGGCTCCGAAGGTGCCGCTCAAGGTCGGTATTTTCCAGGACATGGTCCAGCACGCGCAGGAACTCAAGCTGACCGAGGCCGAGCTGCGCGACGCGATCCGGACCTGGTGCCGCGGCGCACGCTACTGGAACTGCATGGTGGAAGGCGCGGCGCGCCTGGACCTTGCCGGCGAGGCCGTCGGACAGGTCACCGAAGCCGATGCCCGGCGCGCGCGACACCTGCAGCGCAGCCGCCCCGCCACGGGACGCCCGCAACCCAAGCAGACGGCGCAAACGGTGCAATCGGCAGAACCGACGCAATCGGCAGAACTGGCACAGGCACAGCCGGCACAATCCGCGGAACCGTCGACGCCCGGAAACCCCGCCTGATTATTCCCAGTTCAGGCACGCAAGCGCCTAGGCTGCGGGCTCCGGCAGCCGCGGCACGAAGCGCTTGTACTCGATCTGGCCGCTCTTGGCCACCAGGATGGTCGCCTCCTGGATTTCCTCCCAGACCCCCTGCACGTCGATCAGCGGCTCTGACAACACCAGGAAGGCATCGTCGCCTGCGGCGATGATGCGCGGGTCGTCCGGATAGAGCTCGCGCAGTTGCCGGAACGAGGTGCTGTGGAACAGCGAGCGCGAGTCGGTCTCGCTGGAATAGCGCGCCGCCACGACCTGCTGGCCATCGGTCACGCACACCGTCATGTTGAGCGGGAACTGCACGTCATTGCGGTGGCCGACCTCCTCGATCAGCCCCGCCATCTGCTCCAGCGCGCCACGCGGATCGCGCTCCAGGCCGAAGGTCAGCGCCAGGAAGAACATCACCTCGGAGTCCGTCGATCCCTCGATCCAGCGGAACAGGTGCGGTGCCACGGCCATCATCAGGTCGCGCCGCAGCAGCGGGTATTCGCGTATCAGGCCGTTGTGGACAAACAGCCAGCGGCCGAACCGGAACGGATGGCAGTTTGTCTCCTGCGTGGGCGTGCCGGTGGCAGCGCGCACATGGGCCACGAACAGCGGCGCCCGCACCGCGCGCGCCGTCTCGCGCAGGTTGGTATCGCTCCAGGCCGGATGCAGGCAGCGGTAGCGGAACGGCACCTCGGAGTGGCGTCCGTACCAGCCGACGCCAAAGCCGTCGCCATTGGTGGTGGTATGGCCGAGCCTGGAATTCAGGCTCTGGTCGATCAACGAGTGTTCCGGCTGGAACAGCACCGCTTCCAGCGGAACGGACCTGCCCGAGTACGCCAGCCAGCGGCACATGATGTGTCTCCTCGACAAGTGCGGCGCGGTGCCTTTCCGGGCCATTCTCCAGTTGTAGAACGACAACGGCGGAACGGCAAAGTGCATGCTGCGGATTGCGCAGAAGTGGTGCCGGCGGTGGTTTCAGTATGCTTTCTGCCGCACACACGCGTTAGCCCGGAGCGGAATCGCTCGCAGCGAAATCTACACGCGCCAGGGCAATCCATGCATGTTTTTCAAAAGCGTCCGCCCTCGGGTATTGCGCCCGTCGCTGTATGCGTGGCGGGGCCTTGCCTGCCTGCAGGATGGCGCGGCAATCGCGCCCCGGTACGGCACTTGCAAGGAATGTTCCGGGCGCCAGTAAGTCAAATCACCAGACCCAATGCGTCCGAATCCCGCGAGTTCCGGGCGCACCCGTTCGGGGCAATCCCATGGTAGCTTGTGTTTACAATGTCTCGAAGGGTCCATTGGGCCCGCCACGGAGGAAGCAGCCAATGCCTGTTCAGAACTGCAATGTGCATGTTGTTTTCGATGGGCACTGGGCAATCGCGGCCGAGGGGGAAGGACGCCTCCAGGTCGGCCTCGACATGACCAGCGCCATTGCCCTCGCCACATCGCTCGCCGTGGAGCGACAGGCGATGCTCTATGTGCATGACAAGAACGGCGACATCATCCAGCGTATTGATTGCTCCCGTGCCATGCCATCCACCGACGCCATCTCGCCGATTGCGCCGATTGCGCCGGTCGCTCCGGTTGGATGCGTCGACAAACCGGTGCTGCCGGCCGAACAGCCGGGGATTTCTGAAAAAGCCCGCAATACCTCGGTTGGATAGCGCCTGCTGCCGCGCGGGTCGCGCTGCCGAGGGCGGCGCAGGCGGCGCACCGAACGCCGAGGTGAAGCAGCGGGCCTGATGCCGGCCGCCGCTGCCTCAGCTCTCCACGCCCACGATCACGCTCGATGCCTTGAAGACCGCCGCAGCCGGCTTGCCGACGGCAAGGCCGAGGCGGTCGGCGCTGCTGTTGGTGATGATGGCCGCGATCGCCAGGCCGGCATCATCGGTAATGGTGACGTCGGTGTTGACAGCGCCCTTCTTCAGGTCGGTCACCTTGCCGCTGATCGCATTGCGCGCCGACACCTTGCTTGCGTCGACGTCGACCATGACGATCACCGAAGTCGCCTTGATCATGGCGACGGCCTTCTTGCCCTGGGCAAGCCCGAGGCGCGCGGCGCTTTCGCTGGTAACGGTGGCAACGATTTCCTGGCCGCCTGAGAGGCGCAGGATGACTTCGTCGTTGACGGCACCATGCGCGGCCGACGAAACCTCACCCGAAAACTGGTTGCGCGCACTAGTAATCACTTTGTTCTCCTTGTTGGTTGATGTACCTCTCTGGCGTCCGCCTGATGGCGGCGCGAGGCCAAGGCAGCTAGTGTGATCCCAATCGGGGCAATGCAACAGTGGTCCGGGTTGATAGCCATCATCATCGGCCCGTGGCCATGCATCAGATCGCCGACTTCTTCACCGCGCCGGTTGCAAAGAACCGCTGCAGGTTCTCGAACACCAGTTCCGCCATCGCCTGGCGCGTTTCATGGGTGGCGCTGGCGATATGCGGCAGCACCACGACGTTGTCCAGCCCGAACAGCGCCTCGGGCACGTTCGGCTCGTCCTCGAACACGTCAAGGCCGGCACCTGCGATGCGCTGCTGCGCCAGCGCATCGACCAGCGCCGCCTCGTCCACCACCGTACCGCGCGCGATATTGATCAGGAAGCCTTGGGGACCCAGTGCATCAAGCACGGCCGCCGATACCAGGTGACGCGTGGAGGGTCCGCCGGCGGTGGCGACGACAAGGTAGTCCGCCCAGCGCGCCAGCGCTTCCAGCGACGCTTCGTAAGGATAAGGCGCGTCATCGGCCGGGTTGCGGCTGTGATAACGCACTTCCATGTCGAAACCCACGGAGCGGTGCGCTATGACGCGGCCGATGCGGCCCATGCCGATGATGCCGAGCCGCTTGCCGCTGACGCGCGTCGCCAGCGGGAACGGCTGCCCCTTCGGCCATTCGCCGCGGCGCACGAAGCGGTCCGCGGCGCTGACCTTGCGCGAGACGTCCAGCAGCAGCGCGAACGCGGTATCGGCCACGCAGTCGTTGAGCACGTCCGGCGTATAGCCCACGGCGATGCCGCGGCGGCGCGCGCTGTCGAGATCGAGCTTGTCCAGGCCGACGCCGAAGCTGGAGATCACGCGCAGGGACGGCAACGCGGCCAGCAGCGCGGCATCTGCGCCGATCGCGGCGCGCGTTGTCAGCGCGACGAACTCGCTGCCGTGGCGGGCCAGGAAGGCGGCGGGATCGGTTTCGGTCCAGAACGGGTGGACATCGAAGTGCTCGGCCAGGCGTGCTTCGGTGGCTTCAGGCAGGCGGCCGTGCTGCAACAGGCGGGGTTTCATGCGCAAGGGGTCCTTTGAGGAGAGGCGCGCGCGTCAGTCGGCGCGCAGTTTGTTGTCGACGATGACCTTGGCGTAGCGCTTGCGGTCGGTGGCGATCAGCTCGCTGAACTGCTGCGGCGTGCTGCCGACGGGAATCGCGCCCTGCTCCACCAGCTGCTGGCGCACTTCGGGCAGCGCCACCACCTGCTTCACGCCGGCGGCGATCTTGTCGACGATGTCCTTGGGCGTGCCGGCCGGCGCCAGCAAGCCCACCCATGAGCCGGACTCGGCGCCGGCGATGCCGGCCTGCGCCAGCGTGGGCACATCCGGCAGCGCGGGCGAGCGCACCGTGCCGGTGACCGCCAGCGCGCGCAGCTTGCCCGCCTTGACGTGCGAGGCAGTCTCCAGCACCGAAGCAAACAGCATGTCGACGTTGCCCGCCATCAGGTCGCTCATGGCAGCGCCGCCGCCCTTGTAGGGCACGTGCAGCATGTCGGTGCCGGTAGCGGCCTTGAAGATCTCGCCGGACAGGTGCGGCGAGCCGCCCGTGCCGGAACTGGCGAACGACAGCTTGCCCGGCTGTGCCTTGGCCAGCGCGACCAGATCCTTTGCAGTCCTGGCGGACAGCTTGGGCGTCACCACCAGCACGAACGGCAGTTCGGCCATCTCGGTGATGGGGACCAGGCGGTTGGGATCGTAAGACAGCTTGTTGTACAGCGTGGGATTGATCGACTGCGTACCGACATTGCCCGCCACCAGCGTATAGCCGTCCGGCTTGGCGCGCGACGCCAGTTCCAGGCCGACGTTGCCAGCGGCGCCGGGCCGGTTGTCCACCAGCACCGACTGGCCCCACAGCTGCGACAGGCGCTGTGCTACCAGCCGCGTGGCAATGTCGGTGCCGCCGCCGGGCGTGAACGGCAGGATGATCGTGACCGGCCGTGTCGGCCAGTTGGCTTGCGCATGGGCGGCCGGTGCCAGCAGCGGTGCGGCGGCGAGGCACAGGGCCAGCAGCGCGCGGCGCCGGCCGGTGGAGGGAGTGCGGTCAGGCATGGCTGTCTCGTTCGATTGGCGTGGTCGGGATGAGCGTTGTCGGGATGAGCGTTGTCGGGATGCGCGTCGTCGTGCGCGTCGTGTCATTCCGGCTGGATGCCGGCGTTCCTGGCCACCTTGGCCCACTTGACCATCTCGGTCTGGATAAAGCCCGAGAACTGCGCGGGGCTGCCGCCGGCGGGCTCGATGCCTGCCGCGAGCAGGCGTTCGCGCACGTCCGGCGCGGCCAGCGCCTGGTTGATGCCGGCGTTGAGCTTGTCGATCACCGCCTTGGGCGTGCCGGCGGGCGCGAGCACGCCGCCCCAGGTGCTGGTGTCGTAGCCCGGCAAGCCGGCTTCGGCCATGGTCGGCAGTTGCGGCGCGATGGCCGCGTGCTTGGTGGTGGTGACTGCCAGCGCCCTCACCTTGCCGGCCTTGACCTGCGGGTTGATCGCGGCCACGGTGTCAAACATCAGCGAGACGCGCCCGCTGGTCAGGTCGGGATGCGCCAGCGTGCTGCCCTTGTACGGGATGTGGACCATGTCGAGGCCAGCCATGCTCTTGAACAGTTCGCCGGAAAAATGCGGGGCGCCGCCCGAGCCGCTCGATGCAAACGACAGCTGGCCGGGATGCGCCTTGCCGTAGGCGATCAGTTCCTTGACCGACTTCGCCGGGATCGAGGGCGACACCACCAGCATCAGCGGCACCACATGCGTCAGCGCGACCGGCTCGAAGCTCTTGACGGTGTCGAACGGCAGCTTGCGCACCATGCTTGGATTGATGGCGTGGCTGCTTGCCACCAATGCCAGCGTGTAGCCGTCCGGGGCGGCCTTTGCCACCAGGTCGGTGCCGACGATGCCGGTGGCGCCGCTGCGGTTGTCGACCACGACCGACTGGCCCCAGGCCTCGGTCAGCTTCTGGCCGACCAGGCGCGCGACAAGGTCGATGGCGCCGCCGGGCGATGCCGGCACGACGATGGTGATGGGCTTGGTGGGATAACTCTGGGCGCGGGCGCTGGTGGGGGCGAAGGCGATGCAGAGCGCTGCCGCGGCGAGTGCGGCGGCGATGCGGGGGGAACGGGGGAAGCGGGGCTTGAAGTTCATGGTGTCTCCTGCCTGATTGTTCATGAATCGGAGCTGTCGGTTTCTCCCCTCTGCCGCTTGCGGGAGAGGGACGCGTCCACGACGGCTCGCGCTGCGATTCAGCGTTTGATGTGGCGACGGCCGCTTATTCCGCCCTCGCCCCCGACTTCTTCACCAACGCCGCCCAGCGCGGAATCTCCTTGTCCATCAGCCCGGCCAGCTCCGCGGGCGTGCTGCCCACGATCTCCATGCCCAGCTGCTGGTTCAGCCGCTGCTGCACCGCGGGCTGCTTCAGCGCACGAACGACTTCGGCGTTGAGGCGCTGGACGATTTCCGTCGGCGTGCCACGCGGGGCATACAGCGCCTGCCACGACACCATCTCAAACCCGCTGACGCCAGCCTCGGCCATGGTCGGCACCTTGGGCAGCAGCGCCGAGCGCTTCGGCGAAGTCACGGCCAGCGCGCGCAGCTTGCCGGCCTTGATCATGGCCTCGCCCGCGGTAAGCTGGTCGAACAGGAACGGCACCAGCCCCGCCGCCACGTCCTGCACGGCCTGCGGGCTGCCCTTGTATGGCACGTGGGTCATCGGCACGTGGACCAGGTCGGCGAACAGCTCGCCGGCGAGATGGGTCGACGTGCCCGCGCCGGACGAGGCGAAACTGAGGCCGTTTTTCTTTTTCGCGTAGGCGATCAGTTCCTGCACGTTGCTGACGGGCAGCTCCGCGTTCACCATCAGCACGTTCGGCACATAGCCGACCAGGCTGACCGGCTCGAAGTCCTTGACCGGGTCATACGACAGGTTCTTGTACAGGCTGGCGTTGATGGCGTGGGTGCTGATGGTGCCGCCGAACAGCGTGTAGCCGTCCGCCTTGGCGCGCGCCACATAGCCCGCACCGACCGCGCCCGCGGCGCCGGGCCGGTTCTCCACCACCACCGGCTGGCCGAGGGCACGCGACACTTCCTGGCCAATGGTGCGCGCGACGATATCGGTCGAGCCGCCGGCCGCAAAGGGCACCACCCACGTGATCGGCCGCGACGGCCATTTGTCCTGCGCCTGCACCGGCGCGCTCAGCGCGCCGATGCCAAAAGCCACGCACGCGGCCAGCGTGCGGGCGCCGCGCCTTGCGGCTGCAATGCCTTGCTGCATGTTGTCTCCTGCCTTGGCCGGTCGCGCCGGCCTGTGTTTTTCGTCGTTGGCGTGTTCGGCGGGGCCAGGCGGCTAGCGGCCGTTGGCCTTGCGCCAGGCCGCGAAGTCCTCGCGTGCCTGCTCGCTCGTCGGCGGGTAGAGCCCGATGATCGAGCGGCCCTTGCTCACTTCCTCGGTGACAAAGTCCTCGAACGCAGTCATCTCCACGGCCTCGGCGGCGATCTCTTCGGCCAGGTGCGCCGGGATCACGATCACGCCCTCGCCGTCGCCGACCATCACGTCGCCCGGAAACACCGCGACATCGCCGCAGCCGATCGGCACGTTGAACTCCAGCGCCTGGTGCAGCGTCAGGTTGGTCGGCGCAGAAGGCCGGTGATGGTAGGCCGGCATCGCCATCCGCGCGATCTCGGGCGAATCGCGGAAGCCGCCGTCGGTGACGATGCCGGCGCCGCCGCGCTGCATCAGCCGCGTGACCAGGATCGAGCCGGCCGAGGCCGCGCGCGCATCCTTGCGGCTGTCGATCACCAGCACCGCGCCCGGCGGACATTGCTCGATCGCCTGCCGCTGCGGATGCGCGGGGTCCTGGAACACGGTGATGGGGTTGAGGTCTTCGCGCGCCGGGATATAGCGCAGCGTGAAGGCCTCGCCCACCATGGTGCCGCCTTCCGGGTTCAGCGGGCGTACATCCTGGATGAACTGGTTGCGCAGGCCGCGCTTGAACAGCGCGGTGCACAGCGTGGCGGTGCTGACGGTCTTGAGCTGGTCCCGTACCGCGGGGCTGAGTCGGGTCATGGTGATCCTTGCCGGTGTGGTGGCGTCAGTAGATGCTCGGTTCGCCGGTCGGCGCGCCGAAGTCGGTTTGCAGGAAATCGAAGTCGCAGCCTTCGTTGGCCTGGCGGATATGCCGGGAGAACATCCAGCCATAGCCGCGCTCGAAACGCGGCGGCGGCGGCGTCCACTCCGCACGGCGGCGCGCCAGTTCTTCATCGGAGACTTCCAGGTGGATGCTGCGCCGTTCGATATCGACCGAGATCAGGTCGCCGGTGCGCACCAGTGCGAACGGTCCGCCGACATACGATTCGGGCGAGACATGGAGGATGCAGGCGCCGTAGCTGGTGCCGCTCATGCGCGCGTCTGACATGCGCAGCATGTCGCGCACGCCCTGCTTCACCAGCTTCTTCGGGATCGGCAGCATGCCCCACTCCGGCATGCCGGGGCCGCCCTGCGGGCCGGCGTTGCGCAGGATCAGCACGTGGTCGGCGGTGACGTCGAGGTCATCGCGCTCCACCGCCTCCTTCATCGACGGATAGTCGTCGAACACCAGCGCCGGGCCGGTGTGGCGGAAGAACCGTTTCTCGCACGCGCTGGGCTTGATCACGCAGCCGTCCGGCGCGATGTTGCCCTTCAGCACCGCCAGCGCACCCTCCTGGTACAGCGCGTTCTCCGGCGTGCGGATCACGTCGTCGTTGTAGACCTCGGCATGGGCGATGGTTTCGCCCAGCGGGCGGCCGGTAATGGTGAGCGCGTCCAGGTGCAGGCGGTCGCTGATGCGCTGCATCAGCGCAGGCAGCCCGCCCGCGTAGAAGAAATCCTCCATCAGGTATTTGTCGCCGCTGGGCCGGATATTGGCGATCACCGGCACGCGCCGGCTGGCAGCATCGAAGTCTTCGAGGCCGATGTCATGGCCGGCGCGCCGGGCCATGGCGATGAGGTGGATGATCGCGTTGGTCGAGCAACCCATCGCCATCGCCACCGCGATTGCGTTTTCATAGGCCTGGTGCGTCTGGATGCGCTGCGGCGTCAGGTCTTCCCACACCATGTCGACGATGCGGCGGCCGGCCTCGGAGCACATGCGGATATGGTTGGCGTCGGCCGCCGGGATCGACGAAGCGCCGGGCAGCGTCATGCCGATGGCTTCGGCGATGGCCGTCATCGTGCTGGCCGTGCCCATGGTCATGCAGGTGCCGTGGCTGCGGGCGATGCCGGCCTCGATGCCGGTCCACTGCGCGTCGGTGATATTGCCGGCGCGGCGCTCGTCCCAGTATTTCCACGCGTCCGAGCCGGAACCCAGCACGTTGCCCTTGTAGTTGCCACGCAGCATCGGTCCGGCGGGAACGAAGATCGCCGGTACGCCGGCGCTGGTGGCGCCCATCAGCAGGCCCGGCGTGGTCTTGTCGCAGCCGCCCATCAGCACGGCGCCGTCGATCGGGTGCGAGCGGATCAGCTCTTCCGCCTCCATCGCGAGGAAATTGCGATAGAGCATGGTGGTCGGCTTGACCGAGCTTTCCGACAGCGAGATCGCCGGCAGTTCGATCGGGAAGCCGCCGGCCTGCAGGATGCCGCGCTTGACGTCGTCGACGCGCTGCTTGAAGTGGGCGTGGCAGGGATTGATGTCCGACCACGTATTGATGATGGCGATGACCGGCTTGCCCATCCACTCGCCCGGCGAGTAGCCCATCTGCATGATCCGGGACCGATGGCCCGACGAACGCAGGTCATCGGGTGCGAACCAGCGCGCGCTGCGCAGCGCGTCCGGCGTTTTCTTGCGAGCCGTCATGTGTCTCTTCCACCTTGTTGTCTGGTGCCAGGCGATCGTGCCGCCTGGCGTCGTTCGAAAACATTAAAGCACTAATATATTAGTACGTCAATGTAAGAGAATCCGGGTGAAATCCCTTAGAATCCAGCGCATCAGCAACGCCTCGGCGCCACCGGTGTGGCGCTCCAGGCATGCGCCGAGCCTTCCCATGCCATCCGCAACCGTTCCTACCGCCGCCAAGTTCCAGTTCGACCGCACGCGCCACGCAGCGCCGCAGGTGTTCGAGCACATGCGCGACCAGATCATCTCGATGGCCCTGCCCCCGGGCACCGTGCTGTCGCGCCCCGAGCTGGCCGACCTGTATGGCATCAGCCAGACCCCGGTGCGCGACGCCCTGATCCGGCTGGGCGAAGAAGGCCTGGTCGACATCTTTCCGCAGCACGCCACCGTGGTCAGCCCGATCGACGTCGCCCTGGTGACGCAGGCGCACTTCCTGCGCCGCTCGGTCGAGCTGGAAATCGTGCGCACGCTGGCGCTGCAGGCCGATCCCGTGCTGGTCGAGCGCCTGCGCGCCACGGTCGCGCGGCAGCGCCTGATGCTTGAGCTGCAGGACTTCGACGAATTCAACGTCAACGACCAGGCCTTCCATCGCGAACTCTACGAAGCGGCCCGGGTGCCCGACCTGTGGACGCTGGTGCGCCGGCAAAGCGGCCACCTCGACCGGCTGCGCCGCCTGCACCTGCCGATTCCCGGCAAGGCGACGGCGGTGCTGCGCGACCATGACGCCATTGTCGACGCGATCGCGGCCGGCGATCCGGCGCGTGCCGAAGGCGCGCTGCGCGCCCACCTGTCGGGCACGCTGGCCAATATCGACGAGATCCGCGGGCGCTTCACCGACTATTTCCGCTGACGGCACCGCGCTTCACCGCACCTGTTTCACCGCCTGTTTCGCCGCATCTCATTCCTCCACCCACATTGCCGGGGTGATCTGGCGCGGATCGGTCATCAGCTCGATCACGGCCGGCGTGCCGGCGGCGCGGGCGCGTTCGAAGGCAGCGGCAAACCCGTCGGCATGCTCGACCCGCTCGGCCCACGCGCCACAGGCGCGCGCCAAGGCGACAAAGTCCGGGTTGCGGATGCCGGTGCCGCTGACGCGCCCCGGATAGCGCCTGGCCTGGTGCATGCGGATGGTCCCGTACATGCCGTTGTTGACCAGCACGACGATCACGTTGGCGCCCGCCTCCGCCGCGGTGGCCAGTTCCTGCGGATACATCTGGAAGCAGCCGTCGCCGGCAAAGCAGACCACGGTCCGCTGCGGCGCGCGCAGCTTGGCCGCGATGGCCGCCGGCAGGCCGTAGCCCATGGCGCCGCAGGTGGGAGCCAGTTCGGTGCGCGGCTGCCGGTAGGCAAAGAAGCGGTGCAGCCAGACCGTGTAGTTGCCGGCGCCATTGCTCAGGATGGCGTCGTCCGGCAGTGCCTGGTCGAGGTGCTGCATCACCTGGCACAGGTCGACGCCACGCGCCTGCGCGTTCGGCGCCACCGGGGCCGAGAAGGCGACGTGGTCGGCGCGCGCGGCGCAGGTCCATTCCGACCAGCGCAGCGAGGACGATGAGGACGGCGGGGCCAGTGCAGCCAGCATGCGTGCCCCCGGCCCGATGCCGGCCTGGATCGCCAGTTCCGCCTGGTAGACGCGTCCCAGTTCGGCGCTGTCGGCATGCACGTGCACCAGCCGCTGGCGCGGCCGCGGCGGCGTCAATAGCTGGTAACTGTCGGTGGCGATATCGCCCAGGCGGGTGCCGAAGGCCAGGATCAGGTCGGCGTCGCGCACGCGCTGCGCCAGGCGCGGGTTCATGCCCAGGCTCAGGTGGCCGGCATAGTGCGCATCGCGGTTGTCAATGACGTCCTGGCGACGGAAGGCGCACGCCACCGGCAGGTCCCAGGCCTTGACGAAGGCGGCGAAGTCCGCCGCGGCAGCGGCGCTCCAGTTGGCGCCGCCGGCGATCACCAGCGGGCGCTCGGCGGCGCCCAGCGCGGCACGCAGCGCCTCGGCATCGTCCTGCGACGGCGCGGCCACGACCGGGCGGTACGGCGCGGCATCGGCGCACTCGCACAGGCCGTCCAGCACGTCCTCCGGCAGCGCAAGCACCACCGGGCCGGGCCGCCCGGAGGTTGCGCACTGGAACGCCCGCGCGACCAGTTCCGGGATGCGCTCGGGAGCGTCGATCTGTGCCACCCACTTGGCCATGCCGCCGAACATCGCGGTGTAGTCGACTTCCTGGAACGCCTCGCGCCCCATGTGCTCGCGCGCGATCTGGCCGATGAACAGGATCATCGGCGTCGAATCCTGCGCCGCGATATGCACGCCAATGCTGGCATGGGTGGCGCCCGGCCCGCGCGTCACGAAGCAGATGCCCGGGCGGCCGGTCAGCTTGCCGTCGGCCTCGGCCATGTTCGCCGCGGCACCCTCATGCTTGCAAACCACCAGTTCGATGGCGGGCTGGTCGTGCAGCGCATCCAGCACGTCGAGAAAGCTTTCGCCCGGCACGCAGAAGACGCGGTCCGCGCCGTGCAGGCGCAAGGCGTCGACCAGCGCGCGGCCACCGGTGCGGCGGCCTGGCGCGGCAATCCTGGCAGCGTCGGTCTCTCGGGCATCAGTCAGGGCGGAATCGGCAGGCATGGCGTCTCATCAGGGTTCGGGGAAGGCACGGCGTCGATTGTTGCCTCGGGCCTGCCACATCCGCACGCGTCTTCCTGCATGCCTGCTATGCAGAAAATGCAAGGCCGGGGTGGCCGCCGGCAGGTAGATTGCTGCCAGAATGTCCGCTCGCCGGGCCCGCGCCTTGCCAACGGGAAGGCGCCCCATCCAAGAACAATTCGAGACAGACATGAGCGAACACCAAATTTCCACGCCTGCCCTGCACCAATGGGTCACCGATCTCTGGCTGGCGGCGGGCTCCGACACGCGCGAGGCGCGCCTCACCGCGGACCACCTGGTCGGCGCCAACCTGAGCGGGCACGATTCGCACGGCGTCGGCATGATTCCCAAGTACGTGCTGTCGTGGCAGGCCGACGAGCTGCAGCTCAACCGCAACGTCAGCGTGCTGCACGACGGCGGCAGCATGCTGAGCCTGGACGGCAACCGCGGCATGGGGCAGGCGGTGACCGAGGAAGCCATGGCGCTGGCAATCGGCCGCGCCAGGGAGCATGGCGTCTGCGTGATGGGACTGCGCCAGTCGCACCATCTCGGCCGCGTCGGGCACTGGGCCGAGCAGGCGTGCGCGGCGGGCATGATCTCGATCCACTTCGTCAACGTGCTGTCCAAGCCGCTCGTCGCCCCGCACGGCGGCAGCGAAGCGCGCTTCGGCACCAATCCCTTCACGATCGGCCTGCCGGTGGCGGGCGCGGAGCCGCTGGTGCTCGACTTCGCCACCAGCGCGATCGCGCTCGGCAAGGTGCGCGTGGCCCACAACAAGGGGGTCGAGGTGCCGGCCGGCTGCCTGATCGATGCGGACGGCGTGCCGACCACGCGGCCCGAGGTGATGTTCCCCACTGACGGCGCCGCACAGGGCGCGCTGCAGGCATTCGGCGAGCACAAGGGCTATGTGCTGGCGGTGATGTGCGAACTGCTGGGCGCCGCGGTGACCGGCGGCCACACCATCCGGCCCGAGACACTGACGCACCGCCACGCGGTATGGAACAACATGCTGGCGATCGTATTCGACCCGCAGCGGCTGGGCACCAGCACCAGCTTCGGCGGCGAAGTCCAGGCCTTCGCCGACTGGGTCCGCTCGTCGCGCCATCAGGCCGGGCATGCCGGCATCGCCCTGCCCGGCGAACCCGAACGGCAACGCCGGCGCGAACGCGCCGAAGCCATCCCGGTGGACAGCGGCACGCTGGCCCAGCTTGACGACGCCGCCGCGCGCGTGCAGTCGGTCCGCGGCATTTCGCCCGGGCCGCTGTCGCGGCTGGCGGCCTGAGCATTACTTCACCCCCCCGACAACAAGGAAGCAGACCGCATGCCCTCGGCTAACCAAACCCGCGCCCCGTATTCGCCGCTGCCCAACACCTTCCGTGCCGCCGTGCTCGGCCAGCAGCGCCAGATCGGCTGCTGGTGCTCGCTGGCCAGCCCGGTGACCACCGAGATCGTCGGCGTGGCCGGTTTCGACTGGCTGCTGCTCGATACCGAGCATGCTCCCAACGACCCGCTGACACTGCTGCCGCAGCTGATGGCGCTGAAGGACAGCGTCAGCGCCCCCGTGGTGCGGCCCGCGTGGAACGACCCGATCCTGCTCAAGCGCCTGCTCGACCTGGGCTTCCACAACTTCCTGATCCCGTTCGTGGAAAGCGCCGAGCAGGCGCGCCAGGCGGTTTCGGCAACCCGCTATCCGCCGCTGGGCACGCGCGGCGTGGCGATGACGCAGCGTAGCAACCGCTACGGCACCATGCCGGGCTATTTCGAGCAGATCAACGACAACCTGTGCGTGCTGGTGCAGATCGAGAGCCGGAAAGGCGTGGATGCTGCGGAGGAGATCTGCGCGGTGGAAGGCGTCGACGGCATCTTCATCGGCCCCAATGACCTGGCGGCCGCTTGCGGCCATCTCGGCAACCCCAACCACCCCGAGGTGCAGGCCGAGGTCGAGCGCATCTTCCGGGCGGCCCGGCAGGCCGGCAAGGCCGTCGGCACGCTGACGCCGGTCGAGGCCGACGCGCGCCGCTACCTCGACATGGGCGCCAGCTTCGTTGCGGTGGGACTGGACCACGTGCTGCTGCGCCAGGCCACGCAGGCGCTGCGCGACCGCTTTGCCGACTGAGGGTAGCGGGCGCGGGCTGAGGTGGAATGAGGTGATCAGACCAGCCGGGCGCCCGGCCACGCGCCCGACATCACGGTATTGCGCACCGACTGGCGCACGGCCTGCATGATGTCCCACAGCTCCGGCACCGGCGGCCGGTTGCGCGCGGTGGCCAGCGCGACCTGCCGCGTCACCACCGGCTCGACCAGCCGGGCGCAGCGCAGCCGCCCCTGCGCCACGCGGTCCGCCACCGCGGCGAACGGCAGCAGCGTGGCACCGCAGCCATCCTCCACCAGCCGCATCGACACGGTATTCGACGCATCGCACTCCATCGCCAGCTGCAGCGGCTTGCCGGCGCGCGCCACCAGGTTCTCTGCCAGCACGCGCAGCCCGTGGCCGGTGCTGGGCAGGATCAGCGGCACCTCGTCCAGGCTGCCGCAAGGGAAAGTCGGCCCGATATGGCTCCACGAGGTCGGCGTGACCAGTGTCAGGTCTTCTTCCAGCAGCACGTCCACCTTGAGCGCGCCATGCTGGTCGGGCAGGTAGAGCAGCGCGACATCGACTTCGCCTTCCGCCAGCCAGGCCAGCAACGGGCTGGCCAGCCCTTCGACAAAGCGCAGCCGGGTCGCCGGGAAGCGCTGCCTGACGGCCGTGCCGATGCTGGCGAACGCGGTGTTGGCGATGGTCGGCTGCGCCGCGATGATCAGCTGCGCCGGACCTTGCGCGGTCGAGGCCCGGATCGCCTCGCGCGCGTCGGCCAGCGTGGCCGAGACCTGCCGCGCATAACCGAGCAGGGTCTGGCCCGCCTCGGTCAGGATCATGCCGCGCCCGGTGCGATGGAACAGCCGGGTATCCAGGCTGGCTTCCAGGCGCGCGATCTGCCGGCTGACCGTGGACTGGTCCGCGCCCTGCTCCAGCGCCGCGCGCGAGATGCTGCCCGTGCCGGCCACGCAGACAAAGCAGGCCAGGTCGTCGGAATTCAGCGGTGCGGGGGCATTGGTGTTCATGGCGTGCCCGGCGAGGTGTCCGGACCGGCCAGCGCTCCGGTAGCCGCCAGCGCCAGGGCCAGCCGCGCGCCCACTTCGGCGTTGTGTTTGACCAGCGCGATATTTGTCGCCAGGCTGCGGCCGCCCGTCAGCGCCTTGATGCGGGCCAGCAGGAACGGCGTCACGGCCTTGCCGGCGATGCCCTGCGCGGCGGCTTCGGCGAGCGCCTGTGTGGTCAGGTCATCGATCTCCGCCGAGGCCATGGCGGCCGCTTCGGGCACCGGCGTGCTCAGCACCACGCCGCCCGCCAGGCCCAGGTCCCACTTGGCGCGGATAAAGCGCGCCTGCTGCGCCGGGTCGTCCAGCCGGTAATCCGCGCGGAAGCCACTGTCGCGCTTGTAGAACGCCGCGACGTTGTCCTGCCCGCAGCTGAGCACCGGCACGCCATGCGTCTCCAGGTATTCCAGCGTCAGGCCGATATCCAGCACCGATTTCGCGCCGGCGCAGACCACCGCCACCGAGGTCCTGGCCAGTTCCTGCAGGTCGGCCGAAATGTCGAAGGTTTCCTGCGCGCCGCGGTGCACGCCGCCGATGCCGCCGGTGACGAAGACCTCGATACCCGCGAGCGCGGCGCAGATCATCGTCCCCGCCACGGTGGTGGCGCCGAGTTCGCCGCTGGCCAGCACCGCCGGCAGGTCGCGCCGGCTGACCTTGTGCGCCTGCCCGGAGCGGCCCAGCAGTTCCAGCTCGTCGTCGGACAGGCCGATGCGGATGCGCCCGCCGATTACCGCGACCGTCGCCGGCTCGGCGCCGAGGCCGCGGATCAACGCCTCCACCTCGCGGGCGGTGCGCACGTTCTCCGGGTAAGGCATGCCGTGCGCGATGATGGTCGATTCAAGCGCGACCACGGGACGGCCCGCGGCCCGCGCGGCGGCCACTGGCGCACTGAAGACCAGCCAGTCCTGGGCAAGGGCAGCGTTCATGCCGGGGCGTAAAGGGACGGCCTGCACTGGTTAGTCGCTGCCCTTTACTGCCTTTTTCGTCGCATGCCAGCCCTGCTTCGTCGCACCGCCGACGGCATGGCCGGCTTCCTTGGCACCGCGGCCGACGGCATGCGCCGCATCGCGCACCGCGTGGCCGCCTTGCTTGCCCGCCGCCTTGACGTTTTGCTTGAACGCGCGCGCGTCCGACGCCAGGCTCGCGTAGGCCGGGATGCTGCATGCGGCCAGCAAGAGCACCATCGTGATCGTTCTCGGGTTCATGGGCATTCGGGGGCCTTTGTCGACGCGGCACGAACTTGTGCCGCGCCCCTGATTTTAGCCGGGTAGCCTAAGCTAAAACCGCTATCCGGCCTCGGAGCCGACATTGATATGCCGCATGTTGCCCTCACATGGCTTTCTGAGCACCTATAGAATGGATCGGCGCATACACCGATTACGCCGTTCAGGCAAGTCCACAGTACCTTCCGTGCGACCACAGGGTGCTGCGACGCACCAATGGCTGTACAATGTCGGGCCCCGATTCGAAGGCCACGGCGGACCCCTTTTTGCGGCCCCTCGCCATAACGAACCCCCTCTTTAGCCTCGGCAGCAGGAGCAGATGCACGCGATCGTGCGCGCTGCCGTCGAATTGCCATTCACGAAGGAAAAAGCAGTCAATGACAAGCGGCGCACAACGTACGGCAGCCAAATCACGAGATGCAGGAGCCATCAAGGGCCTAGGCCAGACCCCCGGCGGGTCCGCGGCTCAGCCTGACCCCTCGGCCGAGGCCGCCGCGCGTAGCCAGCAATTGCGCGCCCTGATCCAGCTGGGCAAACAGCGCGGATACCTGACCCACGCGGATATCAGCGACCACCTGCCGGAAAACTTCACCGACACGGCGGCGATGGAAAGCATCGTCAACACGTTCGCCGAAATGGGCGTGAAGATCTACGAGCAGACGCCGGATGCCGAAACGCTGCTGCTGAGCGACGGCCCGGCGGTCGCCTCCGACGACCAGGCCGAAGAAGAAGCCGAGGTGGCGCTGTCCACGGTCGACTCCGAATTCGGCCGCACCACCGACCCGGTGCGCATGTACATGCGCGAGATGAGCTCGGCCACCCTGCTCACGCGCAAGCAGGAAGTCGAGCTGGCCAAGCGTATCGAAGACGGCCTGAACAACATGATCCATGCGGTTTCGGCGTGCCCGTCGACGATCGCGACGATCCTGGAACTGTCCGAGCGGGTGTCCACCAATGACATGTCGATCGACGACCTGGTCGACGGCCTGAGCGACGAGAGCGGTGCAGACGTCACCGCAGCCCCCGCTTCCGACGACGAGGCCGAAGACACCAGTGTCAGCGCCGACGACGAAGACGGCGACGAAGACGATGCCGACGAAGGCTCGACCCAGCAGGGCGGTGCCGATACCGACTCGGCGCAGCTGCGCGAGGAATGCCTGAAGCGGTTTGCGCGCGTGGCCGCGCAGTTCGAAGTGATGCGCGGCGAAGAAACGGCGGACGGCACCCAGTCGCAAGTCTTCCTGACCGCCCGCGACGCGGTGCGTGAAGAACTGCGCACGATCCGCTTCACCGCCAAGACCATCGAGCGCCTGTGCGCCGATGTGCAGTCGATGGTCGATGCCGTGCGCGTGGTCGAGCGCCAGGTGCTGCAACTGCTGGTCGAGCGCTGCGGGATGCCGCGCGAGGACGTCGTGGCGCGCTTCCCCGGCAATGAAACCAACCTTGCCTGGGGGCAGGCACTGGTGGCCGAAGGCCGCCCGTACAGCGCCGCCGTGGCGCGTGCCCTGCCTGACCTGGAATCGCACCAGCAGAAGCTGATCGACATCCAGGCCCGCGCCACGCTGTCGCTGGCCGAACTGAAGTCGGTCAACCGCAAGATGCTTGCCGCCGAGCGCCAGATGCGCCAGGCCAAGCACGAGATGACGCAGGCCAACCTGCGCCTGGTGATCTCGATCGCCAAGAAGTACACCAACCGCGGACTGCTGTTCCTGGACCTGATCCAGGAAGGCAATATCGGCCTGATGAAGGCGGTGGACAAGTTCGAATACCGCCGCGGCTGGAAATTCTCCACGTACGCGACCTGGTGGGTGCGCCAGGCCGTCACGCGCGCCATCGCCGACCAGGCCCGCACCATCCGCGTGCCGGTGCACATGATCGAGCAGATCAACAAGCTCAACCGCCTCTCGCGCGAGATCATGCAGCAGACCGGCAAGGAGCCGGATCCGGCCGTGCTGGCCGAGCGCATGGAGATGCCGGAAGAGAAGATCCGCTCGATCATGAAGATCGCCAAGGAGCCGGTGTCGATGGAAACGCCGGTGGGCGAAGACGGCGACACCAGCCTGGGCGACATGATTGCCGACTCGGACAACGCCACGCCGGCCGATGCCGCCCTGCAGGCGGGCCTGCGCGCGGTAGTGCGCGAGATGCTCGACGAGCTGACCCCGCGCGAAGCCAAGGTGCTGCGCATGCGCTTTGGCATCGACATGGCCAGCGACCATACGCTGGAAGAGGTCGGCAAGCAGTTCGACGTCACGCGCGAGCGGATCCGCCAGATCGAAAGCAAGGCCATGAAGAAGCTCAAGCACCCGAGCCGCGCTGACCGCCTGATGACCTACCTGCGCGACGCCTGATCTCCGGCCGGCCGGCGTGCACCGGGCGGCGCATGGGAAGCTGCCGTGGCCGTTTCGTCGCAAACTGGCCGGCTGTCACACTTGTTAGGGCAAAATCCCGGTCTGGGTGGCCCCGACGGGCCACGGGAGCTTTTTCATGACTGACTCGAACCTATCTTTCTTCGGCAGGGTTTCGCTTGCCGTGGGCACCTTCTTCGCCATCCTCGGCGACGCCCAGCTCGCGGCAGGAATCAAGCGGCTGCGCAACGGCGAGACCGCGGCGCCGGCCCCCGTGGCCGCACCGGTCCCGGCAGCAGCGCCTGAAACTCCCGCACTGAAGGAAGCCAGCCCGGTGGCGGCACTGCAGCTGCTGGGCCTGCTGCAGCGTGACGCCCGCTTCGTCGACTTCGTCGAGGAAGACATCGCCCGCTATTCCGACACGGAAATCGGCGCCGCCGCGCGCCTGGTGCACGACGGTTGCCGCGCGGTGCTGCGCGAGCACTTCACCATCCGCCCGGTGCGCGAGGAAGCCGAAGGCAGCCGCGTGACGGTGGCCGACGGCTTTGACGCCACCGCCATCCGCCTGACCGGCAACGTGGTCGGCAGCGCGCCGTTCCACGGCAGCATCAGCCACCGCGGCTGGAAGGTCGAGGAAGTGCGCCTGCCCCGCGTGGCCGAGCGCCATGACGCCACCGTGATCGCCCCGGCCGAGGTCGAGCTATGAGCGAAGCCCGCTACGCCATCGGCATCGACCTGGGCACCACCCACAGCGCGCTGTCCTACGTGGACCTGGCCGCCAGCGATGGCGAGAAGACCAGCCAGGAAGTGCAGGCCATCACGCAGCTGACCGCGCCGGGCGCCGTCGAAGACCTCGACCTGCTGCCCTCCTTCCTGTACCTGCCGCACGCGAGCGAACTGTCGCCCGGCGACCTGGCGCTGCCGTGGACCGCCGAGCGCGATTTCGCCGTGGGCGAGATGGCGCGCACCCGCGGCGCGGCCACGCCGATCCGCCTGGTGTCGAGCGCGAAAAGCTGGCTGTGCCACCCCGGCGTCGACCGCCGCGCGCAGATCCTGCCGGCCGACGCGCCGCCGGAAGTCTCGCGCGTATCGCCGCTGGAGGCATCGGTCCGCTACCTGAACCACCTGCGCGAAGCCTGGGACCAGGCCCATCCCGACGCGCCGTTCGGCGAGCAGGACATCACGGTCACGATCCCCGCATCGTTCGACCCCGCCGCGCGCGAACTGACCGCCGAAGCGGCAGCCGCGGCCGGCTATGCCCGCATGACCCTGCTGGAAGAACCGCAGGCCGCGCTGTACAGCTGGATCCAGAAAAGCGGCGGCCAGTGGCGCAAGCAGGTCAAGGTCGGCGACATCATCCTGGTCGTCGACGTCGGCGGCGGCACCACCGACCTGTCGCTGATCGCGGTGATCGAGCGCGACGGCAACCTGGAGCTGCACCGCGTCGCCGTGGGCGACCATATCCTGCTCGGCGGCGACAACATGGACCTGGCGCTGGCCCACGTGGTGGCACGCAAGCTGGCGGCCCAGGGCACGCAAGCCGATCCGTGGCAACTGCGCGCGCTGACCTACGCCTGCCGCGCGGCCAAGGAAACGCTGCTTACCGATCCCGCCACCGATACCGTGCCGCTGGTCGTGCCGAGCCGCGGCTCGAAGCTGATCGGCGGCTCGATCCGCACGGACCTGACCCGCGCCGAGCTGACGCAGACCATCCTGGAAGGCTTCTTCCCGCAGGTCGACGCCTCGGCCCGCCCGGTCAGCCGTACCCGGGCCGGCCTGACGCAGCTCGGGCTGCCGTACGCGCAGGATGCGGCCATCACGCGCCACCTGGCCGCGTTCCTGGGCCGCCAGGTTGCCGCGCTGGCCGAACTGGAAGGCTTCCAGGGCGCGCAGGCGGAAGGCGCGACCTTCCTGCATCCGACCGCGGTGCTGTTCAACGGCGGCGTGTTCAAGTCGGAACTGCTGGTCGAGCGTATCCTGCAGACCCTCAACGGCTGGCTCGCCGGCGAAAGCGCCGCACCCGCGCGGCTGCTGGGCGGCGCCGAACTGGACCTGGCCGTGGCACGCGGCGCGGCCTACTACGGCTACGTGCGGCGCGGCAAGGGCGTGCGCATCCGTGGCGGCACCGCGCGCGCCTACTATGTCGCGGTGGAATCGTCGATGCCGGCCGTGCCCGGGTTCGAGCCGCCGATCCAGGCGCTGTGCGTGGCGCCGTTCGGCATGGAAGAAGGCACCGATGCCGCGCTGCCGCCGCAGGAGTTCGGCCTGGTGGTGGGCGAGCCGGTGCATTTCCGCTTCTTCGGCTCGTCGGTGCGACGCCAGGACCAGGTCGGCACGCTGCTCGACTTCTGGGGTCCGGAAGAACTGCAGGAACTGGAAGAGATCCAGGCAACGCTGCCCGCCGAAGGCCGCACCGCTGGCGAAGTGGTGCCGGTCAGGCTGCATGCGCGCGTGACCGAGGCCGGTACGCTGGAGCTGGAAGCGGTGCCACGCGGCAACGGCGAACGCTGGAAGGTCGAGTTCGACGTGCGCGGCAGCGCCGATGCCTGAGGCAGCTTCCTCGCCGGCGAAGCAGTACGTCGTCGGCATCGACCTGGGCACCAGCAATACGGTCGTCGCCTACGCGAGGGCCGGGTCGGACGATATCCGCGTCTTCGATATCGACCAGCTGGTCAGCCCCGGCGAAGTAGCGGCGCGCCCGCTGCTGCCCTCGGTCCGCTACCACGCGGCGCCGGGCGAACTCAGCGGCGATGACCTGCAGCTTCCCTGGCAGACCGCCGCCAGCGCCGCCGCGCGCCGGACCGTGTTCGGCCGGCTGGCGGCAACGCTGGGCGCGCAGGTCCCCGGCCGGCTCGTCGCCAGCGCCAAAAGCTGGCTGTCGCATGCGTCGGTCGACCGCACCGCGCCCATCCTTCCGTGGGGCGGGCCCGACGACGCCGACAAGATCTCGCCGGTGGTCGCCAGCGCCAGCTACCTGGGCTACGTCGCCGCGGCCTGGAACCATCGGTTTCCCGATGCGCCGCTCGAACAGCAGGACGTGGTCCTTACCGTGCCCGCTTCGTTCGACGAAGGCGCGCGCGCGCTGACGCTCGAGGCCGCGCGCCTGGCCGGGCTGCCCGCGCTGCGGCTGCTCGAAGAACCTCAGGCCGCGCTGTACGACTGGCTGTTCCACCATCGCCAGACGCTGGACGCTGACCTCGCGCAGACACGCCTGGTGCTGATCTGCGACGTCGGTGGGGGCACCACCGACCTCACGCTGATCCGGGTGGAAATGCAGGACGGGCAGCCGCAATCGACGCCGCAGTTGACCCGTATAGGCGTGGGCAACCACCTGATGCTCGGCGGCGACAACATGGACCTGGCGCTGGCGCACCTGGTCGAAGCGCGCCTCGGCGAAGGCCAGCGGCTGTCAGCTTCCAGCCTGTCGCAGCTGGTGGCACGCAGCCGCGCCGCCAAGGAGCAGTTGCTCAGCGCGCAGGCGCCGGATTCCGTCACGGTCACCCTCCTCGGTGCGGGTTCGAAGCTGATCGGCGGCGCGCGATCGGTGGAGGTGACGCGGCAGGAAGTCGAGCAACTCGTCGTCGACGGTTTCTTCCCCAAGGTTGCATCCGCAGAACGGCCCGGCCGCGCGCGAGGTGCCATCGTCGAGTTCGGCCTGCCATACGCGTCCGATCCGGCTGTGACGCGGCACGTCGCGGGCTTCCTGTCGCAACATGCCGCGCAGTCCCGCATGGCCCTGGAAGCGCCGCCGGTGCAGGAAGATGCCCTGCCCGTGCCCGACACCCTGCTGCTCAATGGTGGCGTGTTCCGCGCGGATGCGCTGGCAGGCCGCATCGCCGAGACCCTGGGCGCATGGCGCGGTGCGCCGCTGCACGTGCTGCACAACGCCGATCCCGACATTGCCGTGGCGCGCGGCGCGGTGGCCTATGCAAGGGCCCGCAGCGGACAGGCGCCGCGCATCGGGGGCGGCTCGCCGCGCAGCTATTTCCTTGTCCTTGACGACGGTGCGTCGGGGCAACAAGGCATCTGCCTGCTGCCCAAGGGCACCGAGGAAGGCCATGAGGTCCACCTCAGCGACCGTACCTTTGCCCTGCGGGTCGGGCACCCCGTGCAATTCCACCTGGTGTCGTCCGTTGCCGACACCGCCTACCAGCCAGGCGAGCTGGTCGACCTGTCGGCTGGCGACTTCGTGCGCCTGCCGCCGATCGCCACCGTCGTGCCGGCGCGCGGCGCCCGCGGTCCGCGCGAGACGCCGGTGCAGATCAGCACATCGCTGACCGAGGTGGGCACGCTCGAAGTCCACTGCATCGACATCGCCGATGCCGCGCAACGCTGGCAGCTGGAGTTCCAGCTGCGCGGCAACGACGCCCCGGCGGAAGCACCCGTAGCCGCGACCGCGCATCCGTCGCTGCCGCAGGCCATCGAGGCGATCGACCGCACCTTCGGCGCCCGCTCTCAGGACGTGGGCCCCAAGGAGGTCAAGCGGCTGCGTGCGCAACTGGAGCAGGTGCTGGGCGCGCGCGAGCAATGGGACAGCGCCCTGCTGCGCGAGCTGTTCGGCGCGTTCTGGGAGCGCGCCAAACGCCGCCGCCGCACGGCCGACCATGAACGCCTGTGGCTGAACCTGGCCGGCTATTGCGTGCGGCCGGGGTTCGGCTATCCGCTGGACGAATGGCGCGTCGAGCAGCTCTGGTCGCAGTACGACCAGGGCATCCAGTACGTCAACGAAAGCCAGAACTGGTCGGAGTGGTGGACGCTATGGCGGCGCGCCGCTGGCGGCCTCGATGAAAGCGCGCAGCTGCGCTTGTTCGAAGACATGGCGTTCTACCTGCAGCCGCCCGGCAGCGGACACTACAAGAAGCCCGCTGGTCCCACGCGCGGTGGCTATGCCGACATGGTGCGCCTGGCCGGATCGCTGGAACGCCTGTCGGCCGACACCAAGATCGAGCTTGCCGGCTGGCTGCTGACGCGGCTGCGCAAGCCATCGGAAAATAACCTGGCCTGGTGGGCGGTAGGCCGCATCGGCGCGCGCATGCCGTTCTATGGCAGCGCGCACAGCGTGGTGCCGGCGGAGATCGCTACGCAATGGCTCGACGCAATCCTCGCGCTCGACTGGAAGAAGGTCGAACCCGCCGCATTCGCCGCGGTGCAGATCGCGCGCATGACCGGCGACCGCACCCGTGACCTGCCCGACGAGACCCGGGCCGATGTCGTGCGCCGGCTCGAAGCCGCCAACGCGCCGCAAAGCTGGATTGCGATGGTGCGCGAAATCGTCGAGCTCGATGCCGCGGACGAAGGACGGGTATTCGGGGAAGCGCTGCCCGCCGGGCTCAAGCTGATCGCGGGGTGATGGTCGGGGCCCTTTGCAAAGGGTTCCGACCCCGTCTTGCGGGCATCCCATGCGCCCGTGGCGTCATTTGAAGGCGGCCTGAATTTCACCTATTCTGACTTGCTCCTGCTGCCATGGCGGCAGCCAGGCCTTCAAGGAGGAAGACAATGCGCGTCATGGTGATCGTCAAGGCAACGAGCGATTCCGAAGCCGGCAAGATGCCGGGCACGGAGTTGCTGACGGCAATGGGCAACTTCAACGAAGAGCTGGTCAAGGCCGGCATCATGCTCGCCGGCGAGGGCCTGCATCCGAGCGCCAGGGGCAAGCGCGTGCGCTTCTCTGGCAAGGAGCGGACCGTGACGGACGGCCCGTTTGCGCAGACCAATGAGCTGATTGCGGGATTCTGGCTGTGGCAGGTCAAATCGATGGATGAGGCCATCTCATGGGTCAAGCGCTGCCCTAACCCCATGGAGGGCGAGTCCGAGATCGAGATCCGCCAGGTGTTCGAAGCCGAGGATTTCGGCGCCGAATTCACGCCTGAGCTGCGCGAGCAGGAAGAACGGCTACGCGCACAGGTCGACAAGCAAGCCGACAAGCCGCGCTGACAAAGGTTACGGGCGAGCGGCGTACGGAAAGCCATACTGCCTGCTCAGCCGGTCAAGCCTGGCGCGCAGGCTGGCCAGTTCGCCGGCCAGCTGCCGCGCCATGATCGGCAGCGGCCCGGGCTCTGGCTCCGCCACGACGGTGCGTGGTGCTGGCGCCGGCAATGGTGCCATGCCAGTTTCCAGTGCGTCGGCCAGCGCCAGCAAGGTAGCGTCGATGCCGGGATCGTCGCCCTCCCGCAAGCCGCCCTCAAACTCGATCGTAGCCATCAGTTCCAGCGCGCTGATACAGACGCGCGCTCCGTGCTGGATTTCCTCGAACTCGGCGGCGGGCACGCCCGTCTCCTTGGCCACAGAGGGGATCAGCCCGCGCAGCGGGATCAGCTTCGACCCCAGGTCGATCATGGCGGCGCGCAGTTCAGCGGCATCAGCAAAACCGCGCTGCATCCGCGTGTGGACCGCCATGCTGGCGCGCAACAGCCCTGCCAGGCGGATGCGCCATGAGTATGAGGCATAGGCCGGCAACGCGAAGGAAAACACCAATGCGATCGCGGTACCGATAAACACGTCAGCGGTGCGCCAGAACGCGTCGGCGATATTCTGCTCGCCGTGGCCGGCTGTAATTACCACCGTGATCGCTGCAAGCAATGCGATGTAGCCGCCTGTGCCGATGGCGTGGTACGCGCAATATCCGCAGATCAGCGCCAGCAGCGCGTAGGTGAGTAATGGCTGGCCAAAGAAGGACTGCTGCACGATCAGCGCGAGACCGATGAGGGCCCCGATCAGGGTGCCGATCCCCCGTTCCGCGGCGCGGCGGCGGATATTGCCGTGGTGCTGGAGGCCGCCGATGACCACCAGTACGGTGATGGTGGCCCACTCGCCGTGCGGGATATCGATGCCGGTGGTCAGGGCAATTGACGCCAGCAATGCCAGTGCGACACGCGTGGCGTGGAACAGCCTGGCTTGCCGAAAGCGACGGTTTGTGTCGAACAGCGCGTCGGTGGTTTTGCGCAGGATTGCTAGCATGGTTTTGCTTGGCGTGGCGGGGGTTGCCAAGTTTATGGTACTGGGGGGTTTTTAGCTGTGGCTCGGGCACATGCTGGCGGCCCGCTGTCGCTGTTGATGACATGCTGTCGGCCGTTGAACCGCTGGGTTCCGCCCTCCTGGGCGGGTCACTTTTTGCCCGAGCGGCAAAAAGTAACCAAAAAACGCGTTTACGGCCCTGCGGGCGGCCACTCTTATCGTAGCGGACGGGGGCTTTCGTACGGGGCTTTGCTTCGTTGCAGGGCAAGACTGCCTGACGCCGTGGTGCGCCACGGTGGCTCGGGATAGACGCGATGCTTGAACGAGCCCAGAGCTGTGGGTGGACCCTGCTGCGGGCGGCATGGTAGGAACGCCTGCGGCTGCGCTGCGCGCCGGCCCTAAGGTGGCAGGGCTACGCCCGGGCCTGTCAGAAATTTTGTGTTTAGGGCATAACATGTCGCCAAGGAGCATGTCATGCCACGCAAAACCAAGACGAGCCAGGCCGCCGACCGTGAGCTGCCGACCATCCCCGAGGACCTGATTGCCCAATTCGTAAAGGGCCCCATGACCGCTGAGGCGGTTCAGGACGCCTCGATGGCGTTCAAGAAGGCTTTGATCGAGCGGGCCCTGGGCGCTGAGTTGGGTCACCACCTAGGTTACCCGGCGGGCGCCGAGCGCCCGGCCGGCACGGCCAACCAGCGCAACGGCAGGAGCGCCAAGACGGTCCTGACCGAGGACGGGCCGCTGCGGGTGGATATCCCCCGCGACCGTGACGGCAGCTTCGAGCCGGTCCTGATTCCCAAGCACGAACGGCGCTTCACCGGATTCGATGACAAGATCATCGCCATGTACGCCCGTGGCATGACGGTGCGCGAGATCCAGGCGTTTCTGGCCGAGCAGTATGGCACCGAGGTCTCGCCCGAGTTCATCAGCTCGGTGACCGATGCGGTGATGGACGAGGTCACCGCCTGGCAGGCCCGTCCGCTTGAGGTGATGTACCCGGTCGTGTTCTTCGACGCGCTGCGGGTCAAGATGCGTGAGGACGGCGTGGTGCGCAACAAGGCCGTCTACCTGGCCTTGGGCGTGCTGCCGGACGGCACCCGCGACATCCTGGGCCTGTGGATCGAGACCACCGAGGGCGCCAAGTTCTGGATGAAGGTGTTCAATGATCTGAAGACTCGCGGCACCCAGGACATCCTGATCGCGGTCACCGATGGCCTCAAGGGCATGGAACAGGCTCTGAACGCGGTGTTCCCCCAAACGACGCTGCAGACCTGCATCGTGCATCTGATCCGGAACAGCCTGGAGTACGCCAGTTGGAAGGAGCGCCGGGCCGTGGCGGCGGCGCTCAAGCCCGTATACACGGCCCCCAGCGTGGAGGCTGCGTTGGCCGAGCTAGAGACCTTCGAGCAAGGGCAATGGGGTAAGGACTACCCTCCGATCGCCGCGTCCTGGCGTCGCGCCTGGGATCAGGTGATCCCGTTCTTTGCGTTCCCGCCGGCGATTCGCAAGATCATCTACACAACAAATGCCATTGAGAGCATCAATGCGCAGTTGCGCAAGATCATCAAGACGCGGGGCCACTTCCCCAGCGATGAGGCGGCGACCAAGCTGCTGTGGCTGGCCCTGCGCAACATTACCGGGAAGTGGGGCAGTTCAACCCATGACTGGAAGGCCGCCATGAATCAGTTTGCGATCCTCTATGAGGACCGCTTCACTCATCCGCATCGTTGAGATAATTCTGGCTCACCCCTCAAGTTGAGCGATGAGCCTTTACCTGCCCTGCACACAAAAAAACTGACAGGCCCCTACGCCCACGTTCTCGCCCCGGCTTCGGGCCAGGCGTGTTTCACGACGGCGCTGCGCGAGCGCAGCGACGCACTCCCTGCCAGAGCACCCGACCTGCGATACTGAGTGGCGCGCAGCGCAGCCGAAGGCGTCCCACCGATAACGCATTTAGCAGGCGGCCTACGCCCGGCATGGGGATCGTCCAATAGCGGTTCGACGCAGCCACTATCCCAAACTCACCTAGCGTAGCAGGTGCGAACCACCAGCCCCGTCGAACGGAAATCACCACCGCCCGAACCACCCACGCCGATGAATTGATAGCCAGCCGCTCAGGCGACGCGTTTTTTGGTTACTTTTTGTCGCTCGGACAAAAAGTGACCCGCCCAGGAGGGCGGAACCAGGCGGTTCAACGGCCCACAGCATGTCATAGGCAGCGAACAGCGGACGCCCAAACAGCCGACAGCATGTCATCAACAGCGAGACCGGCGCTTTAACGGCCGACAACATGTCATCAACCGCGCCAGCAGGCCACCTACTGCCTTGCAACAAAAATCAAATCCAAAAAAGCAAAAACCCCTCGCAGCACACGCTGTCGAGGGGTTTTGCACAATAAGAGCCTGGCGATGACCTACTTTCACACGGGTAATCCGCACTATCATCGGCGCGGAGCTGTTTCACGGTCCTGTTCGGGATGGGAAGGGGTGGTTCCAGCTCGCTATGGTCACCAGGCATAAGGGGGTGCAGCGCTGAGGTTGAGGCCAACGCTGCGAATCGGGATGTAGTTGGGGGTTGTGCGTATTGTGCCAACCGAGGGCACAGACACGATCACACACACCAGGTGAAACACACTGGTTATAGGATCAAGCCTTACGGGCAATTAGTACTGGTTAGCTTAACGCATTACTGCGCTTCCACACCCAGCCTATCAACGTCCTGGTCTCGAACGACCCTTCAAGGAGGTCAAGCCTCCAGGGAATCCTCATCTTCAGGCGAGTTTCCCGCTTAGATGCTTTCAGCGGTTATCTCTTCCGTACATAGCTACCCTGCGATGCCTCTGGCGAGACAACAGGTACACCAGCGGTACGTCCACTCCGGTCCTCTCGTACTAGGAGCAGCCCCCGTCAAGATTCCAACGCCCACGGCAGATAGGGACCAAACTGTCTCACGACGTTTTAAACCCAGCTCACGTACCTCTTTAAATGGCGAACAGCCATACCCTTGGGACCGGCTACAGCCCCAGGATGAGATGAGCCGACATCGAGGTGCCAAACACCGCCGTCGATATGAACTCTTGGGCGGTATCAGCCTGTTATCCCCAGAGTACCTTTTATCCGTTGAGCGATGGCCCTTCCATTCAGAACCACCGGATCACTATGTCCTGCTTTCGCACCTGCTCGACTTGTCGGTCTCGCAGTTAAGCACGCTTTTGCCATTGCACTTTAGGTACGATGTCCGACCGTACCAAGCGTACCTTCGAACTCCTCCGTTACACTTTGGGAGGAGACCGCCCCAGTCAAACTGCCTACCATGCACTGTCCCCGACCCGGATTCACGGGCCAAGGTTAGAACCTCAAACAAACCAGGGTGGTATTTCAAGGACGGCTCCACGTGAACTAGCGTCCACGCTTCAAAGCCTCCCACCTATCCTACACAGATCGGTTCAAAGTCCAATGCAAAGCTACAGTAAAGGTTCATGGGGTCTTTCCGTCTAGCCGCGGGGAGATTGCATCATCACAAACACTTCAACTTCGCTGAGTCTCGGGAGGAGACAGTGTGGCCATCGTTACGCCATTCGTGCAGGTCGGAACTTACCCGACAAGGAATTTCGCTACCTTAGGACCGTTATAGTTACGGCCGCCGTTTACCGGGACTTCAATCAAGAGCTTGCACCCCATCATTTAATCTTCCGGCACCGGGCAGGCGTCACACCCTATACGTCCACTTTCGTGTTTGCAGAGTGCTGTGTTTTTATTAAACAGTCGCAGCCACCATTTTATTGCAACCCCTTCACCCTTCTGGCGCAGGCCAGTCAAGCTACCAGGGCGTACCTTATCCCGAAGTTACGGTACCAATTTGCCGAGTTCCTTCTCCCGAGTTCTCTCAAGCGCCTTAGAATACTCATCTCGCCCACCTGTGTCGGTTTGCGGTACGGTCTCGTATGACTGAAGCTTAGAGGCTTTTCTTGGAACCACTTCCAATTGCTTCGCAGCACTAGGCCGCTCGCCCCACATCCTTGAATTCCGCGCCCGGATTTGCCTAAGCGCCTTCTCCAATGCAGGGACCGGGACTTCCAACACCCGGACAACCTTCCGCGATCCGTCCCCCCATCGCATCATACGACGGTGCAGGAATATTAACCTGCTTCCCATCAGCTACGCATCTCTGCCTCGCCTTAGGGGCCGACTCACCCTACGCCGATGAACGTTGCGTAGGAAACCTTGGGCTTACGGCGAGGGGGCCTTTCACCCCCTTTATCGCTACTCATGTCAGCATTCGCACTTCTGATACCTCCAGCATCCTTTACAAGACACCTTCACAGGCTTACAGAACGCTCTCCTACCACGCACATTGCTGTGCGTCCGCAGCTTCGGTGACTGGCTTAGCCCCGTTACATCTTCCGCGCAGGACGACTCGATCAGTGAGCTATTACGCTTTCTTTAAAGGGTGGCTGCTTCTAAGCCAACCTCCTGACTGTTTTAGCCTTCCCACTTCGTTTCCCACTTAGCCAATCTTGGGGACCTTAGCTGGCGGTCTGGGTTGTTTCCCTCTTGACACCGGACGTTAGCACCCGATGTCTGTCTCCCGTGATTGCACTCTTCGGTATTCGGAGTTTGCTATGGCGGGGTAATCAGCAATAGACCCCCCAACCATGACAGTGCTCTACCCCCGAAGGTGACACACGAGGCACTACCTAAATAGTTTTCGGAGAGAACCAGCTATTTCCAGATTTGTTTAGCCTTTCACCCCTATCCACAGCTCATCCCCTAACTTTTCAACGTTAGTGGGTTCGGTCCTCCAGTACGTGTTACCGCACCTTCAACCTGGCCATGGATAGATCATCTGGTTTCGGGTCTACACCCAGCGACTCAACGCCCTGTTCGGACTCGCTTTCGCTACGCCTGCCCTAATCGGTTAAGCTTGCCACTGAATGTAAGTCGCTGACCCATTATACAAAAGGTACGCCGTCACCCGTTGCCAGGCTCCGACTGTTTGTATGCATGCGGTTTCAGGATCTATTTCACTCCCCTCCCGGGGTTCTTTTCGCCTTTCCCTCACGGTACTGGTTCACTATCGGTCGATCACGAGTATTTAGCCTTGGAGGATGGTCCCCCCATCTTCAGACAGGATTTCACGTGTCCCGCCCTACTTGTCGTACACCTAGTTCCACAACGCTGTTTTCGCATACAGGGCTATCACCTGCTATGGCCGGGCTTTCCATCCCGTTCTGCTAACAATGCTGCTAAAGAGTACAAGGCTGTTCCCATTTCGTTCGCCACTACTCTGGGAATCTCGGTTGATTTCTGTTCCTGCAGCTACTTAGATGTTTCAGTTCGCCGCGTTCGCTTCCCACACCTATGAATTCAGTGTGGGATGACCCATTCGGGCCGGGTTTCCCCATTCGGACATCTCCGGATCAAAGCTTGTTTGCCAGCTCCCCGAAGCTTTTCGCAGGCTACCGCGTCCTTCATCGCCTGTGATCGCCAAGGCATCCACCACATGCACTTGTTCGCTTGACCCTATAACAAGTGTGTCTCAAGCTTGCGCTCCATGACACCGCTCACTACAGGTTGAGTTCTCGCATTTGTGCCGTATTCCAAGTCATCTTTCGATCACTTAAATACATTTTGGTTGATACAATCACAACCCGGTATCGCGTTGGGTACTACAGCGTCTCATCAACGCTCGCGCGACACCTTTACTACATCCCATATTGTTAAAGAACAGCCGATCCTTCGATCGCTTGGCAATGCCAAATGCAAACGCTCAAAGCCTTAAGCGCTTGCATTTGGCCACCTGGCCTTAACCAACAAACTACCGATAAGTGTGGACGCTCAACCTGGGATGCACGCTCTGAAAGGAGGTGATCCAGCCGCACCTTCCGATACGGCTACCTTGTTACGACTTCACCCCAGTCATGAACCCTGCCGTGGTAATCGCCCTCCTTGCGGTTAGGCTAACTACTTCTGGCAAAACCCACTCCCATGGTGTGACGGGCGGTGTGTACAAGACCCGGGAACGTATTCACCGCGGCATGCTGATCCGCGATTACTAGCGATTCCAGCTTCACGTAGTCGAGTTGCAGACTACGATCCGGACTACGATGCGTTTTCTGGGATTGGCTCCCCCTCGCGGGTTGGCAACCCTCTGTACGCACCATTGTATGACGTGTGAAGCCCTACCCATAAGGGCCATGAGGACTTGACGTCATCCCCACCTTCCTCCGGTTTGTCACCGGCAGTCTCTCTAGAGTGCTCTTGCGTAGCAACTAGAGACAAGGGTTGCGCTCGTTGCGGGACTTAACCCAACATCTCACGACACGAGCTGACGACAGCCATGCAGCACCTGTGTCCACTTTCCCTTTCGGGCACCTAATGCATCTCTGCTTCGTTAGTGGCATGTCAAGGGTAGGTAAGGTTTTTCGCGTTGCATCGAATTAATCCACATCATCCACCGCTTGTGCGGGTCCCCGTCAATTCCTTTGAGTTTTAATCTTGCGACCGTACTCCCCAGGCGGTCAACTTCACGCGTTAGCTACGTTACTGAAGAAATGAATCCCCAACAACTAGTTGACATCGTTTAGGGCGTGGACTACCAGGGTATCTAATCCTGTTTGCTCCCCACGCTTTCGTGCATGAGCGTCAGTGACGTCCCAGGGGGCTGCCTTCGCCATCGGTATTCCTCCACATCTCTACGCATTTCACTGCTACACGTGGAATTCTACCCCCCTCTGACATACTCTAGCCTGACAGTCACAAGCGCCATTCCCAAGTTAAGCTCGGGGATTTCACGCCTGTCTTATCAAACCGCCTGCGCACGCTTTACGCCCAGTAATTCCGATTAACGCTCGCACCCTACGTATTACCGCGGCTGCTGGCACGTAGTTAGCCGGTGCTTATTCTTCCGGTACCGTCATCGACCCCGGGTATTAACCAGAGCCATTTCTTTCCGGACAAAAGTGCTTTACAACCCGAAGGCCTTCTTCACACACGCGGCATTGCTGGATCAGGGTTGCCCCCATTGTCCAAAATTCCCCACTGCTGCCTCCCGTAGGAGTCTGGGCCGTGTCTCAGTCCCAGTGTGGCTGATCGTCCTCTCAGACCAGCTACTGATCGTCGCCTTGGTAGGCTCTTACCCCACCAACTAGCTAATCAGACATCGGCCGCTCCTGTCGCGCGAGGCCGTTACCGGTCCCCCGCTTTCACCCTCAGGTCGTATGCGGTATTAGCTAATCTTTCGACTAGTTATCCCCCACGACAGGGCACGTTCCGATGTATTACTCACCCGTTCGCCACTCGCCACCAGGCCGAAGCCCGTGCTGCCGTTCGACTTGCATGTGTAAGGCATGCCGCCAGCGTTCAATCTGAGCCAGGATCAAACTCTTCAGTTCAATCTCTGTGTGGAAGCCTCGCGGCTCCCTCGCTCTTTCGAGCGGTCGCTCACTCTCAGAAAACTGACTGACCAGATCCGAAGACCCAGTCACGTTTTGCTGTGCGAGCACTGTATAACTTGTAAGCTGAAAGACCGAGGTCTTTCGCATCCGTTAATCAAGCGCCCACACTTATCGGTGTTTGTTTGTTAAAGAACTTTCGCGATTCGCTTTGCTGGTCGCGTCGCTGTTTGTTAGCAGCGAAGAAACGAGATATTAAAGAATTTTCTACGATTTAGCAACTACTTTCGAGAACTTTCTTTTTCCGACTGGCGCTGCCAGCCGAAGTAAATCTCAACTACCCACTTCCTCCTGCCGGCTTGCAGTGCTGCTTGCGCTGCAGGAGGGGGCGAATATTAGGGCCTCCGAAACAAAGTGGCAAGTGTTTTTCAAAAAATCCTGAAAGCGCCTCTTTTGCCACTTGGCGAGCCATGTGCATTATCCGCGTGGCCCGAGCCCTTAGAAGCGCGCGTTTTCGTGACTACGATGTCCATAAGGCAACCTACCGGTGCTTGCCGTGAAACCGTCACCCGCCCTCTTACTGCTCGCCGCCGCCCTCACCGTGGCGCCGGCATGGCGCAGCGCCAGCGCCCAGGACGCAAGCACCGCCGAGCGCGCCGAGATGGTGAAGGAGATCGCCACCGTCGCGGCCGGCACCGGTGCGGCCAGCGGCAGACACACGCTGGACCCGCGCGTCATGGCGGTGATGGGTCAGGTACCGCGGCACGAGTTCGTTCCCGATGGGCAGAAGCCGTACGCCTATCACAACCGCCCGCTGCCCATCGGCCATGGCCAGACCATCTCGCAGCCCTATATCGTCGGCCTGATGACTGACCTGCTGATGGCAAAGCCTGGCGATACCGTGCTGGAGATCGGCACCGGCTCGGGTTACCAGGCGGCTGTGCTGGCCGGACTGGTCAAGGCGGTCTACACCATCGAGATCATCGAGCCGCTGGGACGGCAGGCCTGCGACCGGCTGAAGCGACTGGCCTATCGGCAAGTGGCGTGCAAGGTTGGCGATGGCTACTACGGCTGGGAGGAACACGCGCCGTATGACGCCATCGTCGTCACCGCCGCGGCCAGCCATGTGCCGCCTCCATTGATCCGCCAACTCAAGCCTGGCGGCCGCATGGTGATCCCGGTGGGCGCGCAGTTCATGACGCAATACCTGCTGCTGGTCGAGAAGGCCGCCGACGGCGCCGTGTCCACCCGGCAGATCCTGCCGGTCAGGTTCGTGCCGCTGGTAAGCAAGCAATAGCGCGCCGCCGGCCCATGCCACGACCGCCGCTGCTTGCCCTGGCCCTGCTGTCCGCCGCTGCGCTCGGCTATGAAATCCTGCTGATGCGGCTGCTGTCCATCATCCTGTGGCACCACTTCGCCTACATGATGATCAGTGTCGCCCTGCTGGGCTATGGCGCGGCCGGCGCGCTGGTCGCCCTCGCACGGCAGGCGCTGCTGCGCCATTTCATGCCGGCATTCGCTGCGGGCGCCCTGCTCTTCGGCGCCGGGACGATGGCGTGTTTCGCGATTGCCCAGCAAGTCGCCTTCAATCCGCTGGAAATCCTGTGGGAGCCATCGCAGCCGCTGCGCCTGCTGCTGCTCTACCTGTTGCTATTCGTGCCGTTCTTCTGCGCGGCGACCAGCGTCTGCCTGGTGTTTTCTCGCTTCAACGCGCAGGTCCACCGCGTCTACAGCTTCGACATCCTGGGGGCCGGGCTGGGTTGCCTCGGGATCATCGTGGCGCTGTTCGCCTTGAGCCCGGTCGGGGCGCTGCGGCTGGTCAGCGCGACGGGCATGGCGGCGGCCGCGCTCGCTTGCATGGAATGCCGCTGGCATCGCCCATGGTTGCCGGCGCTGCTGCTGGTGGCGGCGCTAGTGCCGGCTGCCGTGCCCCAAGAATGGATCGCGCTGCGGCCATCCGAGTACAAGGAGCTGAGCCAGTTGCTGCGCATCGGCGATGCACGGGTGGTGGCGCAGCGCTCCAGTCCGCTCGGGCTGGTCACGGTGGTGGAAAGCCCGTCGATCCCGCTGCGTCATGCGCCCGGACTGAGCCTGAATGCCAGCACCGAGCCGCCGCCGCAACTGGCCGTGCTGACGGATGGCGACGGGCTCAGCGCGCTCAACCGCTATGACGGCCGGCGCGAGCCGCTGGCGTACCTCGGCGACCTGACCTCTGCCCTGCCGTTCCACCTGCTGCGAAACCCCAGGGTGCTGGTGCTGGGAAGCGGCGCCGGGGCGGACGTCCTGCAGGCAATCTGGCATCACGCCAGCGCTGTTGATGCCGTGGAACTGAATCCGCAGGTGATCGAACTGGTCCAGGGCCGCTTCGCCGCGTTCTCCGGCAAGCCGTACAGCGCACCGGGCGTGCGTGTCTTTACCGGCGAAGCGCGCGGCTTCCTGGCGGCCAGCAAGGACCGCTACGACCTGATCCAGGTAGCCCTGCTCGATTCGTTCAGCACATCGTCAGCGGGCCTGTATGCGCTGTCCGAGAGCTATCTCTATACCGTGGAAGCCTTCCAGGGCTACCTGCGCCATCTGCGTCCCGGCGGCATGCTGGCGATCACGCGCTGGGTCACGCTGCCGCCGCGCGATATCCCCAAGCTGTTCGCCACCGCCGTGGCAGCCATGGAGGGCATGGACGTGCCGGCGCCGGCGCGGCGGCTGGTGCTGATCCGCGGCTGGAAGACGGCGACGCTCCTGGTAAAAAACGGCGAGTTCGACGCGGCGGAGCTTGCCGCGTTGCAGGCCTTCTGTCGCGCCCGTTCGTTCGACGTCGAGTACTTTCCCGGCATCCAGCCGGGCCAGGCCAATCGCTACAACGTGCTCGACAAGCCTTACTTCTTCGAGACTGCGCGAGCCTTGCTCGGCCCCGATCGTGCGCGCTTCCTGTCGGAATATAAGTTTGACGTGCGGCCCGCCACCGATGACAAGCCCTATTTCTTCCATTTCTTCAAATGGCGCACGCTGCCTGAATTGCTGGCGCTGAAGTCGCAGGGCGGCCTGCCCCTGCTGGAATGGGGCTATCCGGTGCTGGTCGCCACGCTGCTGCAGGCAACCGCCGCGGCATTGCTGCTGATCGTGGTCCCGCTGCGAATACTCCGGCGGCGCACCCCCGTCGCAACCGGCGGCAGCCAGCGTCCGCACGCATGGCGTGTCGGCTTCTATTTCCTGGCGGTCGGGGTCGGCTTCATGTTCGTCGAGATCGCCTTCATCCAGAAATTCATCCTGTTCCTGAGCCATCCGCTGTACGCCGTGGCAGTAGTGCTGTGCGCCTTCCTTTGTTTCGCCGGGCTTGGCAGCCGCTACTCGCAACGCCTCCCCTCACGCGATGGGCGCCAGGTGATGCTGGCGGTCGCCGGCATCTGGGCGATATCGCTGCTCTACCTCGCGGGGCTGCCGGCCCTCTTCAGGCTCTTGATCGCATTGCCCGATCCGGCCCGGATTGCCGTCGCGGTGCTGTTGATCGCGCCGCTGGCGTTTCTGATGGGCATGCCCTTTCCGCTCGGCCTGGACCGGATCGCGGCTCGCGACGAAGCGTTGGTGCCGTGGGCCTGGGGCATCAACGCCTGCGCATCGGTGGTGGCGGCGGTGCTGGCCACGCTGGTTGCCATCCATGCCGGCTTTACCGTGGTGATACTGGTGGCGCTGCTGCTGTATGCCGCAGCGGCGCTGGCCTGCCCATGACGGCAATCGCCCTCGCCTCACGGCTCCTGCATCGTCACCCCATAGCCGGCAAAGATGCGCGCCAGTTCGCCCTTGCGCCTGAGGGCGTCCAGTGCATTTTCCAGCGATTGCGCCAGTTCCGTGTCACCGGCCTTGATCGCCATGCCGACCGCCCAGCCGCGCGGCGGCAGCAGCGGCGAGCTGACGTCCGCCGTGGCAAAGCGCGCCCCGGACTGGCCAGCGGCCTGCAGCGCGCTCTCGTATTGCGCGCGGGTCACCATCGCGGCGGCGATCTCGCCGGCGAAAAGCGCGCGCAGCGCCTGCCCGGCCTCGGGGTAGATCTTCACCTTGTCGCGCAAGGCGCCGCCCGCGCCTGACAGCAGCGCGCTGGCGCCGGCAGAGCCTGCCACCGCGCCGGCAGGCTGGCCCGCCAGGTCGTCCAGGCTACGCAAGTCCGGCACGCGCTCGCGGTCGCGCACCAGCACGAAGGTCTCGCGGTAGTAAGGCGCGAAGATCAGCGCCTTGTCGTTGGCGCGCATGAAGGCGCGGTCGACCGGCACGTGCAGCATCACGTCCGCGGGGCCATAGCCGAGATAGTGGCCGCGCCAGACCATCGAGCGCAGGTCGTCGGACATGTTCTCGTCGGCATCGAACGGCAGCAGCGACACCGACACACCCAGTTCGCTGGCCAGGGCCTTGGCCAGCGCGACGTCAATGCCGTCGTAATGGCTGCCCGCCACCGCCGAGAAAGGCGGCAGGCCCTTGTAGACCGCGACCTTGAGCGAGCCGTTCTGGCGGATCCTGGCCAGGTCCGCCAACGCGGGCTGTGTGCAGAGCAACGCGCCGGCCGCCAGCAAGGCGAGGCACAGCCGGCGCCGGGTAGATGCCGGTGCCGCTGGTGCAGCGTGGGTCTGGCAAAGCCTCTGGCCACTGACTGGGCTGGCAGGCATGAGGTCTCTCCTGGAATTGAATGACGACGGCTATAGGAACGGCATGTGGAACGGCATGGCCTGCGGGACGCCCGGCGCTCACTCGCGCCGGGATTCCAGGTAGGTCTTGATCGCCCACACCGCTTCCTGGCTCAGCACGCCGTCGAACGGCGGCATGTAGACGCGTCCGTCGCGGGTGCGGCCCTTGCGCACGGTGGTGGTGTAGAACTGCGAGATCTCGCCCATGCAGGCCTGCTTCTTCTTGGCATCCGCCAGCGACACGCAGTCGCCGTCGAGCTTGCGCAGGTCGGGGGCGATGCCGCCGGACACCGCTTCCAGGCCGTGGCAGCGCGCGCAGTTCTGGTTGTAGGCCGAGCTGCCGATGCGCTGCGCTTCCTGTTGCGCGGCGCCGGTACGGTAGGGATTGTCCGGACGCCATTCGTCGCCAAGCTGTGGCAGGGCCTTGGTGTCGACGGCCTGTGGCGTGACGTCGCCGTGGGCCAGCGCGGAGGCGGGGGTGGCAAGGGCGGCAAGGGCCGCGCAAAGCGATAGCAAGGCAAGCAAATGGCGCTGCGTGTTCATGGATGTCTCCTGCGGTGAATGGGTTCTGTGTTTGACGTCATTTCCGCAAGAGCCATACCAGCGGGCAGGACACGGGCCCGACGGGACGCGGAACCGCTCCGCAGCAGCGCTGGCCAGGGCCGCGCCAGCCGGAGCGGAACAAGCCATCGGCGCGCGGGTGTCCCGCAATGCCACACTCTGGCAAGCGTCTTGCTTCATGACGCAACACTGTCGGACACGCGCCCGCTGAAGGCGCCGGCAGCGACCCGCGCAAAGATCGCGGGCGACCTTCCACAGGAGACACAGAGATGACCTTCCAAGCCGCCACGGCAGGTGAACCTGCGCAACCCGAACGCGCCGAACTGATTGCCCAGGCCCACCAGCGTTCCGCTTCCTATGGCCTGCGCCCATATGAGTCGCCGGACTTCTGCCCTGTGCTGCAGAGCGAGCTGAAGACCCGCATCGAACGCAGTCAATCACTGTTCACCTATGCGCTGCCGGTGATGGAAACGCTCTACGACCAGATCGTGAACACCCAGAGCATGGTGATCCTGACCGACGCCGACGGCCTGATCCTGCACTCGCTGGGCGACGACGATTTCCTTGCCCGCGCCGACAAGGTGGCGCTGCGCGCCGGCGCGGACTGGTCGGAGTCGTCCCGCGGCACCAACGCGATTGGCACCGCGCTGGCCGAGAACCGTGCCACGCTGGTCCACGGCGCCGACCACTTCCTGGAGGCCAACCAGTTCCTGACCTGTTCCTGCATGACCATCCTCGATCCCTACGGCAAGACCGTCGGCGCGCTCGATGTGACCGGCGACCAGCGCGGCTTCCACAAGCACACTATGGCGCTGGTGCGGATGTCGGCGCAGATGATCGAAAACCAGTTGTTCGGCAACGCTTTCCGCGACATGGTGTGCATCCGCTTCCATTCGCGTGCGGAGTTCCTGGGCACGCTGGTCGAGGGCATCGTGTCGTTCACGCCGGGCGGGCGCTTCCTGTCGGCGAACCGCAGCGGGCAGTTCCAGCTGGGCCTGTCCAACGGCGCGCTGCAGGCGCATACCTTCTCTTCGCTGTTCGGCATGTCGATGTCGCAGCTGTTCGATGCGGTGCGCGCGGCACAGGCGGCCATGGTGCAGCTGCAGTTGCCAAGCGGCGTCAAGGTCAGCGCGCGCGTGGAATGGAAGACCAGCCGGAGCGCGGTGCCCGGCGTGGACGCAGCGCGCCCCGATGTACGCCCGGATGTGCGCCACGATATGCGCCCCGACGCGCGCGAGGCCGTCGTGGCGCCACAGCGCCTGCGCGCCGACCCGTCCGGGCCCGAGGGGCTGGATGACCTGGACACCGGCGACACCCAGATCCGGGCCGTCATCTGCAAGCTGCGCAAGGTGATCGGCAAGGACATCCCGGTCATGGTGCTGGGCGAGACCGGCACCGGCAAGGAACTGATGGCGCGCGCCATCCACGCCGACAGCCCGCGCCGCGCGGGTCCGTTCATCGCGGTGAACTGCGCATCGATCCCCGAAAACCTGATCGAATCGGAGCTGTTCGGCTACGAGGAAGGCGCCTTCACCGGCGCCCGCAAGAAAGGCGGCATCGGCAAGATGCTGCTGGCCAACGGCGGCACGCTGTTCCTGGACGAGATCGGCGACATGCCGCTGCACCTGCAGGGGCGGCTGCTGCGCGCGCTGCAGGAGCGCGCGGTGCAGCCGCTGGGCAGCAGCAAGGTGATCCATATCGATGTTTCGCTGGTGTGCGCCACCAACCGCAACCTCCGCGAGATGGTAGCCGGCGGGCAGTTCCGCGAGGACCTGTACTACCGCCTCAACGGCCTGGTGGTGCGCCTGCCCGCGCTGCGCGAGCGCAGCGACCTGGACGTGGTGGCCGGCAAGCTGCTGCGCCAGGAGCAGGCCGCAGGCGTGCCACCGCGCATCAAGGGCTCGGTGATGGAGATGTTCCGGCACTACCACTGGCCGGGCAATATCCGCCAGCTCGGCAACCTGCTGCGCACCGCGCGGCTGATGGCCGAAGGCGAAGCCGAGATCACCGAGGACCACCTGCCCGACGATTTCCTGGACGACCTGCGCGAACGGCAGGCGCGGGCGGCCGCGCCGGCAGCCCATGCCCTGACGGGCGGGCCGCCGGGTGCGCAGCCGACGCGGCTGGCCGAGGTCGAGGTCCAGGCCATCGTCGCCACCGTCAGGGCGCACCACGGCAATATCTCGGCGGCGGCCAAGGCGCTGGGCATTTCGCGCAATACGGTCTACCGGAAGATGGAAGAAGCGCGCGGACTGCCGCACCAGCCCGGCTGAGCCACGCCCGGCGCGCCGATGGCGGCGGCAAGTGCTGCGCCCATCGCACCGCCGGTCAGGTGCCCGCCATCCACCCACACCAGGCGCGCGCCGGGCATCGCCGCCTGCAGGCGCAGCGCATTGGCGGGCCGGCAGACCGCATCGGCCCGGCCATGCAGCAGCGTTACCGGCAGCCCGTGCGCGGCAATCGCCCGCGCCGCCCTGAGCAGGGCCGGCTTGCCCAGCCCGGCGCGATTGCGCAGGTAGTGCGCCTGGATGCGGTACTTGGCCACCGTGGCCTCGCGCTCGCGCAGGAGCGGGCGGCGGGAGCGCAACCGCCGCGGCATGCCAAGCAATGTTTGTTCGCTCGCCCGCCACGCCGCGGCGGTGTCCCGTTTCTGGACAGGTGTCCCACTTTGAAACAGTCGTGACACAGTGATCAGGCGTGCACGGGCATCGCTCAGGCGCTCGCCCAGCGGCCTGACGCGTTCCAGCATGCGGCCGCCATGGCGCGACGAGAACAGGTTGAACACGTCGTCGCGTCCGGTCAGGAATGCGCCGCGCAACACCAGCGCCGCCACTGCATCCGGGCAGCGCGCGGCATAGGCCAGCGCAAGTGCCGCCCCCCACGATCCGCCGACCACGCCCCAGCGTTCGATGCCCAGCGTGCGGCGCAACTGCTCCAGGTCGGCCAGCAGCGCGCCCACGTTATTGCGGCGCAGGCACCCCGCCGGCCTGGACCGGCCGGCGCCGCGCTGGTCCGGCATGACCACGCGGTGCCGCCGCAAGTCGAACCATGCCGCCATCGCCGCCGGGCAGCCGCTGCCGGGGCCACCATGCAGGACCAGCCATGGCTCGCCGTGCGCGGCGCCGGCCAGGCGCACATGCAGGCGCTGGGCGTCTGGCGTGCGCAGGTAGAAGCAGGCATTGGTCATGGATATGTCGGGTGTGGATACGTCGGGCATGGATGTTGCCTTTACGGGGATGCGGCAGCCCAGCCTGCCGCGCCACAACGATATTCACTAACCATGCCACCCAAGGAGAGAGACATGACCTGGACCACCCCTGCCTACACCGAGCTGCGGCTGGGCTTCGAGATCACGATGTATATCGCCAACCGCTGACCGCGCCCGGACAGGCGCAACGCCCGCATTGCCGGACCGCGCGCCTGCTCCGTGACGCCATGCCCCACGACAAAGCGCTCGCGCCATGACAACCATCCGGGTACTGGGGTCGGCCGCCGGCGGCGGCTTTCCGCAGTGGAACTGCAATTGCCACAACTGCGACGGCGTGCGCCGCGGCACCGTGCGGGCCACGCCGCGCACGCAGTCGTCGATCGCGCTGTCCGGCGACGGACCGGATTCGATCCTGGTCAACGCCTCGCCCGACATCCTGCAACAGCTGCGCCAGACGCCCGCACTGCAGCCGGCGCGCGCGCCGCGCGACAGCGCCATCGCGGCGGTGCTGCTGATGGACGCGCAGATCGACCACGTCACCGGCCTGCTGATGCTGCGCGAGCACCGCCGGGCCCTGCCGCTCTATGCAACCGCGGCGGTCCTCGATGACCTGGGGGCGGCCTTTCCGCTGACCCGCATGCTGTCGCACTACTGCGGCTTGCAGACGCACGCCCTGCCTTGCGACGGCACGCCGTTCACCGTGCCGCCGCTGGAAGGCATCCGGCTCACGGCCGTGCCGCTGCAAAGCAAGGCCCCGCCCTATTCCCCCAGCCGCAACGCCCCGCGCGCCGGTGACAACATCGGCCTGCGTATTGAAGACAGCCGCAGCGGGCGCCGCGCTTTCTATGCGCCCGGCCTCGGCAGCGTCGACGACCTCGTCTTCGCGGAACTGCGCGACGCCGACGTCGTGCTGGTCGACGGCACCTTCTGGCGCGAGGACGAGATGCAGGCCCTGGGCTTCTCCGCCAAGGCCGCCGCCGACATGGGCCACCTGCCGCTGTCTGGCCGCGGCGGCATGATCGAAATCCTCGACCGGCTGCCGGCCACACGCAAGATTCTCATCCACATCAACAATACCAACCCCGTGCTGGTGGAAGACTCTCCCGAACGCGCCGAACTGGCGCGGCACGGCATCGAGCTGGCCTGCGACGGCATGGAAATCGCGCTATGACACATCCCATTGCATGGAGCCCGGCGGAGTTCGAGGCCCGCCTGCGTGCCAAGGAAAGCGGCTACCACATCCACCATCCGTTCAACCGGCGCATGGCCGCCGGGGAGTGTTCGCCAGCGCAGATCCGCGCGTGGGTGGCAAACCGCTTTTACTACCAGGCGAATATCCCGCTGAAGGATGCCGCGATCCTGTCCAACTGCCCCGACCGCGACACGCGCCGCCAGTGGGTCGTGCGCATCCTCGACCACGACGGCACCGACGTCGTGCCCGGCGGCATCGAAGCCTGGCTGCGGCTGGGCCAGGCCGTAGGGCTGGAGCGCGAGGCGCTGCTGGACCATCGGCACGTGGTGCCGGGCGTGCGCTTTGCCGTCGATGCCTATGTCGATTTCGGGCGCCGCGCGCCGTGGCAGGAATCCGTGTGCTCGTCGCTGACCGAGATGTTCGCGCCGGAGATCCACAAGGAGCGCCTGGCCGGCTGGCCCACCCACTACCCATGGATCGAGGCCGCCGGGCTGGACTACTTCCGTTCGCGCATCCCGCTGGCGCAGCGCGACGTCGACCATGGACTGCGCGTGACGCTGGATTACTTCCGTTCCCCGGAGCAACAGCAGCGCGCGCTCGACATCCTGCAGTTCAAGCTCGACGTCCTCTGGTCGATGCTCGACGCCATCCAGCACGCCCAGCCATGACAGCCATGACAGCCAACGCGCCAGACCTCGCCCGCCCGCTGCTGCACCGGACCTTCCGCCTGCAATGGGAAGAGGCCCAGCAGAACTGGGTGCTGCTCTACCCGGAAGGCCTGGTCACCCTCAACGACAGCGCCGCCGCGATCCTGCAGCGCTGCGACGGCGGCCATACGCTCGACATGCTGATCGACGACCTGCAGGCCGCATTCGGCGTGCAGGGCATCGCCCCGGAGGTACATGCCTTTGTCAAACATGCGACCGAACGCGGCTGGCTGGTCTGACGCCATCGCTGCCCCCCCGCCCGGCCAGCCCGGCCAGCCCGGCCCGCCGCTGTGGCTGCTGGCCGAGCTGACCTACCGCTGCCCGCTGCACTGCGCCTTTTGCTCGAACCCCGTGGACTATGCCCGGCACACGGCCGAGCTCGACACCGCGCAGTGGTGCGACGTATTCAGCCAGGCACGCGCACTGGGTGCAGTGCAACTCGGCCTGTCCGGCGGCGAGCCGCTGCTGCGCAAGGACCTGGAACAACTGGTGCGGCATGCGCACGGCCTGGGCTTCTATACCAACCTCATCACCTCTGGCGTGGGCCTGACCGACGCCAGGCTCACGGCATTGCGCGAGGCGGGGCTGGACCATATCCAGCTGTCCTTCCAGGATTCCACGCGCGAGCTCAACGACTTCCTCTCCAGCACCCGCACTTTCGACCTGAAGCAGCGCGTAGCCCGGATGATCAAGGCGCACGGCTACCCGATGGTGATGAACTGCGTGCTGCACCGGCACAACCTGCCGCATGTCGGCACCATCATCGAGATGGCGCTGCAGATGGGGGCGGAATACCTTGAGCTGGCCAATACCCAGTACTACGGCTGGGCGTGGGAGAACCGCCTTGCGCTGCTGCCCACGCGCGAGCAGTTGCTGGAGGCCGAGGCCGTGGTCAGGGAGTACCGGGCGCGCATCGGCAAGCGGTGCCAGATCCTGTTCGTGGTGCCCGACTACTTCGAGGCCCGGCCCAAGAAGTGCATGAATGGCTGGGGCACGACCTTCCTGGGCGTGGCGCCCGACGGGACTGCCCTGCCGTGCCACGCGGCGCGCATGCTGCCGGGGCTGGCGCTGCCGAATGTGACGACGCAGGGATTGCGCGAGATCTGGCGCGACAGCGAGGCGTTCCGCCGTTTTCGCGGCACGGCATGGATGCAGGAACCGTGTCGGTCCTGCGACCACCGGGAGGAGGACTACGGCGGCTGCCACTGCCAGGCCTTCCTGCTGACCGGCGACCCCGCTGCGACCGATCCGGTCTGCGAGCGCTCCGCAGAGCACGGCAAGGTCGGCGAGGTCGTGCTGCGGGGCCGGCTTGCGGCCCTGCAGGCGCGCGGCGAAGTCCAGCCGATGGTGTTTCGTAGCGATGGCAACTCCCTGCGCCTGAGCGCTGCGGGCAAGTAGGAAAGCCCGGCTGGCTCGCGCCAGCCGGGCTGCGCTTCTTACGCGCTTCTTACGCGCTTCTCACGCGCTCCTACCGCGTTCCTACCGCGTTCCTACCGCGTTCCTACCGCGTTCCTACCCTACATCCAGCACCCACTCCGCGAGCTTCTTCGCATCCGCCTCGCCAAGATTGCCATGCGCCGGCATCGGCACCGGCCCCCACGCCCCCTTGCCACCTTCACGGATCTTCCTGGCCAGCCGCCCGGCTGCCTGGCTATCCCCCTTGTACTTGGCCGCCACCTCGGCGAAGCCCGGCCCCACCAGTTTCGACTGCATGCCGTGGCAGGCGAAGCAGCCGTTCTTGTCAGCCAGTGCCTGCATATCGGCCGCCGTGCCCGCCTGCGCCGCGCAAGGCAGCAGCACCGCAGCCGCCAGCGCCATCCATTCCTTCTTCATACCATTGGTCTCACTGTTTTGTTATGCGCGCACGCCGGCATCGCAATGCCAGCGTGCATGTCCATCGACCGGCCCGTGTTCAGCTCTTGTGCAGTTTGAACACCCACACCGATCCGCCCTGCTCCAGGAAATTCACCCGCTTGGCGACTTCCCCGCCCCATAGCGGCACCGCGCCGCCCCAGCCCGACACCACGGCCACGTACTGCTCGCCGTTGTCTTCCCAGGTGACCGGCGGCGCCACCACGCCACTGCCGGTCTGGAACTTCCACAGTTCCTTGCCGGTCCGGGCGTCGGCTGCCTTCAGATAGCCCTCCGGCGTGCCCCAGAACACCAGTCCTCCGGCAGTGGTCATCGCACCGCCCCACAGCGGCGCACCGTTCTTAGCCTCCCAGACGATCTTGCCGGTCTTGGGATTGATCGCGCGCAGCGAGCCGATGTAGTCCTCGTTCAGCGGCTGGATGGTGAAACCCGCGCCCAGGAAAGCTGCGCCCTTCTTGTAGCTGACCGGCTCGTTCCAGATATCCATGCCCCACTCGTTGGCCGGCACATAGAACAGGCCGGTCTGCGGGCTGTAGGCCATCGGCTGCTGGTTCTTGCCGCCCAGGAAGCCGGGTGCGGCGAACACGGACTTGCCCTTCTTCGGGTCGGTGCCGGCGGCCGGGTCGCCGGGCCGGCCTTCGCTGATGAAGTTGGGCCGCCCGGTCTTCAGGTCGATGCCGCTGGCCCAGGTGATCTTCCTGACGAAGGGAAAGGCGTTGACCAGCTTGCCGTTGCGCGCGTCGTTGACGTAGAAGAAGCCATTGCGGTCGGCCTTGCCGCCCATGCGCTTGCCATCGAGGTCGAAGGTCACGAACTCATTGACCCCGTCGAAGTCCCAGCCATCGTTCGGGGTGTTCTGGTAGTGCCAGACGATCTTGCCGGTGGCCGGATCGATCGCCACCGTCGACGCGGAGTAGAGATTGTCGCCCTTGCGGATATGGCTGTTCCACGGCCCCGGGTTGCCCGTGCCGAAGTACACCAGCCCGGTGGCCGGATCATAGGTGCCGCCCAGCCAGGTGGCAGCGCCGCCGGTCTTCCAGGTCTCACCTGGCCAGCTGGCGTTCTCGGCGCCGGTCACGCCGATCTCGGTCTTGTTGCCGTCCTTGTCGTACTTGTAGCCCATGTGGCCTTCCACCACCGGGCGCGACCACGCCAGTTGCCCCGTTTTGGCATCGCGCGCATCGACGCGGCCGACCACGCCGAATTCGCCGCCCGAGATGCCGGTCAGCACCATGCCTTTGACAATCAGCGGCGCAGCCGTGTACGAGTAGCCGGCGGCATAGTCCTCCAGCTTCTCCTTCCACACCACCTTGCCGGTCTTCTGGTCCAGCGCCACCAGCTGTGCATCCAGCGTGCCGAAGATGACCAGGTTGTCGTAGAGCGCCGCGCCGCGGTTAACCACGTCGCAGCACGGCATGATGCCTTCGGGCAGGCGGTGCTCGTACTTCCACAGCTTGGCCCCGGTCTTCAGGTCGAGCGCGTAGATGCGCGAATACGATGCCGTCACGAACATCTTGCCGTCGTGTATGAGCGGCTGCGCTTCCTGGCCGCGCTGCTTCTCGCCGCCGAACGAGAACGACCACGCCGGCACGAGGTTGCCGACATTTTTCGTATTGATGCGCGTCAGCGCAGAATAGCGTTGCCCTTGCGGGCCCATGCCCCACGACAGCACGTCGCCGGGGCTCTTTGCGTCGTTCTCGATCATGGCGTCGGTCACTGCCGCCTGCGCCGCTAGGCTGGCCGCGGCAGTCGCGACTGCCGCGATCGCCATCACTGCTCGTAACGTCCTCATTGCCTTCTCCTCTCTTGTTTTGGTTTCCCACCGATGCGCCAGTGCGCCGATACCAGGCACCCACCAGGCACCGGACCCGCACTTACGGCAATTCCCATGCCAATCGGATTGCCGCGCTAGCACGCCGAAAGCGGCCGCATTGCGTGCCGGCGGCCGTGTCAGCACGCAACACTGCGTTGCATCTGCTCCAGATCTGAACAGCCATGCGTGGCGGCCGCAGCCCAGTTCACGCCTGCCCCTGGCGGGCCATGCCGCGCTGCGGGTCGTAGCCGCGCAGCGCCAGCGCAAAGAACACTGCAGCACAGCCTGCCACCACGGCCAGGCTCACGGGGGCCACCTGCCCATACAGCGCGAAGCGTATGGCCTCGACCGCATGCGTGAAGGGGTTGAAGCGCGCGAGTTGATAGACGATCTCGGCACCTGACTCCTGCAGCTTCCACAGCGGATACAGCGCCGAGCTGACAAAGAACATCGGAAAGATCACGAAGTTCATGGTGCCGGCAAAGTTCTCCAGCTGGCGCACATGCACCGACAGCAGCAGTCCCAGCGCAGCCAGCATCAGCGCCGCCAGCGCCATGGCGCCGCAAGCGGGCAGCAGGTGCAACGGCTCGAACCGGATGCCGAAGCTTATCGCCACCAGCAGGAACGCGGCCATTTGCAGCAGCGACAGCACCGTGCTCGCGGCCAGCTTGCAGCCGAGCAGCCAGCCACGCGGCAGCGGCGCGGTCAGCAGCAGGCGCATTACGCCCATCTCGCGGTCGTACACCATCGCCAGCGACGACTGCATGCCGTTGAACAGCGCGATCATGCCGAGCAGGCCGGGCGCGACGTACACCTTGTATTCGATGTAGGTCTCATACGGCGGCGCGATCGCGACGCCGAGCGCATTCTGGAAGCCGGCCGCGAACACCAGCAGCCACAGCAGCGGCCGCACCAGCGACGACAGCAGACGCCCGGGCTGGCGCAGGTACTTGCGCAGTTCGCGCCCGCAGACGGCGCGCAGCGCGCGCCAGCGATGGATCAGCACGGTGGCCATGGGTTGCGCCTTACGAGGACGGGGCGCGGCACGCGGTGTCGGCTTCGTCCGCGCCCAGGGTGTCGAGGTTGTTCTTCGGATGCAGCACGCCTTCCACCGGCGCCACGGCAACGACGCCATCCGGGTGAGCCAGCATGACGGGCTGGCGCAACTGGCGGTCCCAGGGACGGAACGACAGCGGCGGGCCCTTGAAGCCGTCCACCACCACCTTGCCGGTGACCAGGGCTTGTGCCTGCGCGGCAAAGCCGGCCCTGGGCTGCCTTGCGACGCTTTCCGCTATCGCCTTGACCGCCACCCAGGCGGCCCAGTCGTGGCCCGTCATCGGGCGCCCCGCCGCACGCGTGAAGCGCCGGTTGAGCTGCGGCCCGCCATTGCGGTCCCAGGCCCAGTGCCAGGCCTGCGCGCCCAGGCCGCTGGCGCCCACCACTGGGCGCGGCAGCTGCGTGGCATAGGGCACGCCGCGGGCGAACTCGCCGTCGGCATCTGCCACCACCACCACGTCATGGTCGGTGCCATTGGTCAGCAGGTTCACGTTGGCCAGGTCGCGCTCGCGCGGGTCGTTGGACAGCCTGAACGTCCGTTGCACCGACCACGCAATGCCGAAGCGCCGCGCGGACTTGACCAGCGCATCGCGCTGCGCCGCGTCGCCCGCCGACGGCCCGCTCAGCAGCAGCGCGCGGCGCCACGTGCGCAGCGCGAGGTATTGCATCAGGGTGTCGGCGCGCATGCGCAGGCTGGGCAGCGTGTGCAGCAGCACCGGCGAACAGGCGGCGCCGCGCAAGTCGTCGTCATCGGCCGAGACGTTGAACAGCAGGGCCTCGCCCGGCTTGATGGCGGCCGTCGCCTGCCTCACTGCCGCGGATGGCAGGTCGAGCAGGATAAAGCGCGTGCCCTGCCGCGCCAGCGCCGCAACCATCGGCCCGACTTCCGCTTCGCTGCGCGCTTCCTGGGCATCGAGCCTGAGCGACTGGCCCGCTGCCTCCAGCGCGAAGCGGGCCTCCGCTGCCGCCACCTGCGCGCCATCGAGTGCGCGGCCCTGCGGCTGCCCGGGATAGCGCTGCGCAAGGCGGCGGGCCTCATGGCGCGGGTCGCCGGCCAGCGACACCACCGCCATGCGCACCTCGGCGGAGTCGGCCACCCCGGCCGCACCCGCGAACAGGCCTAGCGCGGCAACGAGCGAGCGGCAGCAGCGCACGCGTTCAGTCATCGATCGCCACCGAGTGCGGCACCCGGCCCGCCTTGAGGGTTGCCGTCGCCTTGCTGCTGGCGGTATCCACCACGCTGACGTCGTCCGACAGGCCGTTGGCGACATAGAGCCTGGCGTTGTCGCGGCTCAGCGCCAGCCCCCATGCGCGCCGGCCGACCAGCACATAGTCCAGCACCCGGCGCGACGCCACGTCCACCGCCGCGACGTGGTTGGCACGCCCAAGCCCGACATAGGCACGCGTGCCATCACTGCTGGCCGCCATCCCCACCGGGGTCACATCCCCGGCGCGGAAGCCCCGCGGCGTGAAGTGGATGGTATGGGCCACCTCCAGCGTATCGGTGCGGATCACGCTGACGCTGGCGGACAGCTCGTTCGAGACCCACAGTTCCTTGCCGTCGCGCAACAGCAGCAGCCGGCGTGGCCGGTTGCCGACCTGGATATTGCCGACCACCTTGTGCTTGGCCACGTCGATCACATGGACCAGGTTGGCCACCTCCGAGGTCACGTATACCCGCTTGCCATCCGCGCTGACCTTGACGCCCTCCGGCTCCTCGCCAACCTTGACGGCGAATACGCGCTTGCCCGAAGCGGTGTCGTAGGCCGACAGCAGGCCATCCTCTTCGTTCGAGACATAGAGCATGCGGCCGTCATGGCTCAGGTCGAACAACTCCGGGTCGTCCCCTACCGGCAGCGAAGCCAGCGTCTTGCGGCTGGCCACGTCGACCACGTCGACGCGGTGGTCATCGCTGCAGGCCACATACAGGCGCGCGCGATCGGGCGAGAGCTGCAGGTGGCGCGGCCGCTTGCACTGGCGCCACACGGCAAGCAGTTGCCGGCTGCGCGCATCGAAGGCGGCAATTGCATCATCCTTCTCGCTCGACACGAACACCTGGCCACTGGCCACGCGCGCCGCTTCGGCCAGTCCGGCGGCCACCAGCAATGCCGTCACCAGCAGCAGCGTGATGGCAAGCCACCTCGGCGATGGCATCTCGTTCATGCTGGTACGCTCCTTTCGGTGTTGTTGGCGGAAGTGGCGGCAGAAGCGGCCGGTGCCCGCGTCATAGCCAGGAAAGCGTTTTCAAGGTCGTCGCGCCCGGCGGCGCCGCGCAGCGCCGCCGGCGTGCCGTCGAAGCGCACGGTGCCGCGGTCCAGCACGATCACGCGGTCGGCGTGCTCCACCTCCTGCACCAGGTGCGTGGCCCACAGCACACCGGCCTGCGCCTGCGCGGTCAGCCGTCTGGCATCGCTGACCAGCTGCGCCCGCGAAGCCGGATCGAGCCCGACGGTGGGCTCATCCAGCAGCAGCAGCGCCGGTTCGTGCAGCAGCGCGCGCGCCAGCTCCACCTTGCGCCGGTTGCCGCCGGACAGCTCGCGCACCGGGGCATGCGCCCGCGGGGCCAGCCCAAAGGCGTCGAGCAGCCGGGCGATGCGCTGCGTGGCCACGCGGCGCGTCAGCCCGTGCAAATCCGCATGGAAGCGCAGGTTGGCCAGCACCGGCAGGTCCAGGTCGATGGCCGGCTGCTGGAACACGATGCCGAGGCGCGCCAGCGCGCGCACCGGATCGCGCCGCATGTCGTGCTCGTGCATATCGCTGTCCAGCACCGTCACGCGCCCGGCATCGGCAACGAACAGGCCGCTGAGGATCTGGAACAGCGTGGTCTTGCCCGCCCCGTTGGGCCCGAGCAGCGCCACGAACTCGCCGCGCCGCACGGTGAGCGAAACCCCGTCCAGCGCCACGCGGGCGCCGAACGCCTTGCGCACGGCCTCGCAGCGCAGCGCCAGCGGCGCCTGGGTAGCGGTCATGTCAGCCAAAGCCATGCTCCACTGCGTAGCGATGCATCTCGACGCGGTTGGCCAACCCCATTTTCTTGCGGATCAGGGTCTGGTAGTTGGCCACGGTCTTGGTGCTCAGGCAGAAGCACGCGGCCACGTCCTCAAGCGCCGTGCCCCGCGCGAACTGGCGGAAGAGGTCGAACTCGCGCGGCGACAGCGCCAGGTGCGGCGGCGGCTGGCCCATGTCCACCAGCCCCGCGACGTCGGCGGACAACACCTGCTCCCCGCCTGCCACCCGGCGCACCGCATCCACCAGCGCCTCCGGCGCACTGTTCTTGGTCAGGTAGCCGGCCGCGCCGGCGCGCATGGCCTGCAGCACGATGGCGGCGCTGTCATGCATGCTGAACACCAGCGTGCGCAGCGACGGCACGCGTGCGCCCAGCCGCTGCAGCATCTCCAGGCCGCCACGGCCCGGCATCGACAAGTCCAGGATCAGCACATCGGCCCGGTGCTGCGAGAGCCAGGCGTAGGCGGCATCGCCATCGCCGAACTCCGCCACCACGCGCATGCCGTCGTCCAGCTCGAGCAGGCGCCGGTAGCCCGTGCGCACCACGGCATGGTCGTCGGCAATCACCACATCGATCGTGTTCATGCTGGCTGGCTCCCTGCCGGTACGTTGGCTAGTTGCGTGGCATCCTGCGCCGGCACCGGCACCGGCACCGGAAAGCTTGCGCGCAAGCGGCAGCCGCGCATGCCTGGCGCCGGCCCCACGTGCAGCGTGGCGCAATGCGCCCAGGCGCGCTCCTGCATGCCGCGCAGGCCGTGGCTGCGCTGCAGCGCCGCGCCGATATCGTCGATGCCCCTGCCGTCGTCCTGCACGCACCAGTGGACGGCGTTGCCGGTGGCGGCGATGCGGACCGCCACCTGGCCCGCGCCGGCGTGGCGCATGACATTGGTCAGCGCCTCCTGCGTCATCCGGTACAGCGTCAGCGTCAGGTCCGGCCCCAGCGCGGCGCCGCCGAGGTCGACCTCGCAATCGAGCCGCACCGACTGGCCGGGCTGGTCGCGCCAGCAGCGCACCAGGTCCTGCAGCAGCCGCGCCAGGCAGGCGACGCGCCCGTCGGGCTGCGCGCCATGCGGACGCAGGCGGTGCAGCAGGTGGCGGACTTCGTCCTGGATCCTGGCGCAATGCCCGGCCAGGTCGTTGGCCACGATCTGCAGCATCGGCGCATGCGCGCTCTTGCGGACAAGATAGGCGGCGTCCGCGCGCATGGCCGTCAGCACCTGGCCGAACTCGTCGTGCAGCTCGCGCGCCAGCCGGGCGCGCTCGCATTCCTGCGCGTCGAGCAGCTTGCGGCTCAGTGCGCGGCGTTCGGCCTGGTGCTGCGCCAGCGCGCCCGCCAGGTGGTTCAGCGCGCGGCGCACCAGCTCCAGTTCATGGATGCGCATGGCGGGCAGCCGCACGCTGTAATCCTTGCGTTCATAGTGGCCGATGGCGTCCAGGATCTGCTGCAGCGGCGCGAAGGCGCGGCGGGCGGCCCAGCACAGGCAGCACAGCAACAGCACGCTGTACGCGGCCAGCATAGCCAGGTTGCCCGCCACGTCGCCACGCGCTTCGCGCAGTTCGCTGTCCGGGTTCCAGCGCAGCGCGGCCCGGTAGACGGTGCCGTCGCGCGCGCGGATGTCCCATTGGCTTTCCGCATGCGCCGGGTCGCCATGCGGCGTGGCCCCCACCAGCACGCCGCCCGCGGCGTCCTCCACATGCAGCCGCAGGTGGCGCATCTGCGCCGACTGGTTGATGGCGCGCAGCGCGGCCAGGTGCGCCGCGCGCTCCGCCGGCCCCGCGGCCTGCAGCGCCGACAGCCGCGCCATCGCCTGCGCCGTGGCGGCAGCGCCGCTGCGCTCTTCGCCGAGCGCCTGCCGTGCCTGCCACAGCGCCGCCAGCAGCGCGCAGCCAAGGCATGCGCAGGACAGCCACAGGGCCCGGCTGGCCAGGAAGTGCGACATCGTCATGGCAGTGCTCCTCCGGGGGATGGTGGTCGGCGTTGGCGGTCGACGTTGGTGGTCGACGCTCCGGTCCAGGTCGGGAGTTTTTCCCGATGCCCGAGGTACGGAACCTGCTCCCCACCCCCTCAGCTAGTTCGATTTCAGGTGCCGCCCGATGCAGGCAGCACCCCCGTACGCCCGAGGAGATGCAAGATGCCAGCCAGCCCGTTCCCTGTCCCGCAAAAGCAGGCATTCCGCCACGCAGCCGCGCGCCGCCGCTGCATCGCCACGGCCATCGCCATGGCCGTGGCGATGCAGCTCCAGCGTCCCGCTGTTGCACAACTGGACACCGCTGCTCAAAATCAGGACAGTGCGGTGCTGCCTGAAGTGCTGGTAGTCGCCGCGGCGCCGCTGCCGGGCATCGGCGTCGCCAGCGACCTCGTGCCCTACACCGTGCAGACCGTGCGCGGCGATGAACTGGACGGCACCCGCGCCAGCAACCTGGCCGACTACCTGGCCCGCAACCTGGCCGGCGTCAACGTCAACGACATCCAGGGCAGCCCTTTCCAGAGCGATATCACCTACCGGGGCTTCCGCGCCTCATCGATCCCGGGCGTGCAGCAGGGGCTCTCGGTCTATCTCGACGGCATTCGGGTCAACGAGCCCTTTGGCGACGTGGTCAGCTGGGACATGATCCCGGAGGCCGCGCTTGCCAGCGTATCGCTGGTCTCCAGCGCCAACCCGGCCTATGGCCTGAACAGCCTGGGCGGCGCGCTGGCCATGACCTCCCGCTCCGGGCTGGACTCGCCCGGCGTCACCGCCGACCTGTCCTATGGCAGCGGCAGCCGCAAGCGCGCGGACCTGTCGGGCGGCGTGCGCAGCGACGGTGGCTGGCACGCCTTCGCCGCCGGCACCCTGTTCCAGGAGCACGGCTGGCGCGACCATTCGTCGGGGCGCCTCGGCAATATCTTCGCCAAGGCCGGCTACGCGGGCGATACCAGCAGCGTCGACGTCTCGCTGCTGCACGGCCGCAGCACGCTGACCGGCAACGGGCTGGTGCCGTCCTACCGCGCCGACGGCAGCGCGACGCTGCCCGACATCTATCAGGCGAACCGTCGCGCCGTCTATACCTACCCGGACCAGACCCGCAACCAGGTGACCCAGGTCGCCGCCAACGGCCGCCACTGGTTCGACGACAAGACCAGCGCCGCCGCCCTCGCCTATGTGCGCAACAGCCGCCGCGACACCACCAACGGCGACGTCAATCCCGATTACGAGGAATATGCGGAAGCCTGCGAGGACGGCTTCAACGCCGACGGCAGCCCGCGCGGCGGCGACTGCGGCGTGACCCGCGCCGAAGGCGCCGCGCTGCATCCCGCCGTGGTCAACACCACCCATATGCGGCAGCAGACCGTCGGCGTGGCGCTCAGCCTGGCAAAAGAGACCGATCGCCACGTGCTCAACGCCGGCGTCAGCCTGGACCGCAGCCGGCTGACCTATTCCCAGTTCGAGCAGCCCGGCACGTTCACCGCGGACCGGGGCGCCGTGGCCGACCCGGCCGAGCCGAATGCGCTGTTCTCCGGCGTCAGCGGCAACGCGCGCACCTTCGGCGCCTACCTGTCCGATACGTGGTCGCTGACACCCAGCACCTTCCTGACGGCGTCGGCGAGGTGGAATCTCGCCACCGTCAGCAATACGCTGCGCAACAGCGACGGCAGCGAGCAGCCGCGCGAAAGCTTTACCTACCGCCGCCTCAACCCGGCGGTGGGGCTGGCCCAGAAACTGGGCGGCGGCGTCACGGTATTCGGCGGCTACGCGCAGAACAACCGCGTGCCCACCGTGCTCGAACTCGGCTGCGCCGATCCCACGCGCCCGTGCCGCCTGCCGGCCGGACTGCAGGCCGATCCCTACCTGAAGCAGGTGGTCTCGCACGCCTATGAAGCCGGCGTGCGCTGGCGCCCCGGCAAGGACACCGAGGTCACCGCCGCGCTCTATCGCATCGACAACCACGACGACATCCTGTTCCTGCGCGCGCCCAACACCCAGCTCGGCTATTTCGCCAACTTCGACCGCACCCGCAACCAGGGGCTCGACCTGAGCGCGCGCCAGCGCGCTGGCGATATCACGCTGCGGCTGGCCTACAGCTACCTGCATGCTACCTACCAGGCGGCCGGCCAACTGGCGGCCGGCGAGCGCACCATCGAGGTCCAGCCCGGCATGCGCATGGCCGGCCTGCCGCGCCACACGCTCAAGCTTGGCGCCGACTGGCAGGCGCTGGCCGGGCTGACGCTCGGCGCCGACCTGGTCGCCGTGTCCGGCAGCGTCGCCAGCGGCAACGAGGACGGCCTGCGCAGCGATCCGCAGCCGGGCCAGCCGCCCAGGACCGCCGACTGGCACGTGCCCGGCTACGCCACCGTCAACCTGCGCGCCGCGTACAAGGTGAACAAGCGCTTCGAGGTCTATGCGCGCGTGGCCAACCTGTTCGACCGGCGCTACGAAACCTACGGGCAAGTGGCGAACAACGTGTTTCCCGGCGGCAGCCTGGTGCAGCCGCACATGGCGCCCGGCGATGCCGCGACGGCGTTGTTCGTGGCGCCGGGGGCGCCGCGCAGTGTCTGGGTGGGGCTGGTGTACCGGATGTAGGGGATGGCCCTCAGGAAGCGGCGCCCGGGGCCAGTGGCGGACAAGTAGCCCGGCTTACCCCAGCAGCCCGTGTGGCGCGAGTACGGCTTCAAGCCAGCCTTGCTCGCGCCGACCGGTTGCAATCTCGTCCTTGATGGCGTCTTCCTTCGAGACGGTGGCCTGCACGGCTTCAAGCAGCGCAGTCGCCTGGGCCGCCGGAAACGACACCACGCCATCCTCATCGCCGACGATGAGGTCGCCGGGCGAAATCACCTGCCCGCCGATCGATACCGGCACGTTCATCGCACCGGGCCCGAGCTTGTACGGCCCGCGGTGGCTGGTGCCGCGCGCATAGCAGGGAAAATCGGCTTCGTAGAACGCCGCAGTGTCGCGGATCGCGCCATCGAGCACGAATCCGGCGCAACCGCGCTGCTGCGCGTAGAGCATGATCAGTTCGCCGATCAGCGCATTGGTGCAATCGCCGCCACCATCCACCACCAGCACGTGGCCGGGCTGGAGTTCCATCAGTGCCTTGTAGATCAGCAGGTTGTCGCCGGGCCTGGCCTTCACCGTGAAGGCTGTACCGACCAGCTTCTTGCTGCGGTGAAACCGCGTCAGCCCGGTCACGCCGGACAGGCGCTGCAGGTTGTCGCTGATATGCGGGGTCACGACCTCGCGAAAGGCCTCGACCAGCGCGGCCGGAGCAAGTTGGGGAACGGGGTGGATGGCAAAGTTTGACGCCACGGCAGGCTCCGGTACGGAAAGACATCGCGCCTCACGGTCCTTCCGTGGCGACGCACCAGTCCGCCAACTTTCTGCCTCCGTGATCCTTCTGTAAATTCCGAAGACAGGATCGTTTCGTTCTGCCAAACCTATCAGCCGGCAGGCGGTGCGGTCGCGCGCCGGCGCGGCTTGCGCTCCGCGATCTTGCCGGCCGACAAGGCCGCCACGGCCGCCTGCACCATCGGGTTCTCCCGGCTGGTCGACCATGCCATGGCGGTCGTGACCACGTTGACGGCCTCCTTCAGCGGCTTCACGACCACATTGTCCGAGGCCGCCTTCTTCAGTGAAGCCGGTACCAGCGCGATCCCCTGCCCGCACCTGACAAAGGCGATCTGCGACGACACGGTCCGCACCTCATGCAGGATGCGGGGTGAAAAGCCGGCGGCCCGGCAGGTGGCAATCAGGCTGTCGTAGTAGACCGGGCTCACATGCCGGGAGAAGATCACAAAGGCCTCTTCCGCCAGCGACGCCAGGCGAATCCGGGGCAGTTCCGCCAGGCGGTGGGACCTTGGCAGCGCCACCGCCAGCCGCTCCTGCTTCAGCGCGATGGACTGGATCGACGGCCCAAGGTCGCCTTCCAGGCGCGCGAACGCGAGATCGACATCGCCTTGCTCCAGCGCCGGCACGGCCTCGACGCTGTCGATTTCCTTCACCGATACCGTGAGTTGCGGATACTCCGCCTTCAGGTGCTCGATCAGCGCTGGCAGGGTCTCGACCATTGCCGATGAGATGGCGCCGATGGTCAGCACGCCGCTCTGGCCCTGCACCGCCTCGCGCACCGCCAGCTCCAGCCGCTCCAGCTGCTCGGCGAACTTGCGCACCGCCGGCAGGATCGCCGCGCCGGCGGCGGTCAGCTTCGCGCCGCGCCGGGAGCGCTCGAACAGCCGGACCTTCAGCGCATGTTCGAGCACCTGGATCTGCTCGGTCAGCGGGGGCTGCGACATCCCCAGCCGCTTCGCCGCGCGCCCGAAGTGCTCTTCCTCGGCCACGGCCAGGAACAGCCACAGGTGCCTTACCAGTCTGAAGTTGATCATGATGGTTGATAGCTTTGGCGTATGGAAAGGTTCTGTTCTTCGAAATTTACGGATCAGACTCTAGCGCCGATAGTGCAGGCCAAGCAACCACTCTGGAAGCCGCAATGACTTCTCCTACCCTGCTTGACCGCCTTGCCGCGCTCGATACCAACACGGTGTCTGACGCACTCGACTTCCTGGAACTGCCAGGGGCCACGTATGGCATCCGCCCGCTGTGGGACTGCCCCAGGATCGCGGGCCGCGCCAGCACCGTCCAGCTGGGTCCCAAGACCGACGCCGCGCCGACGGCGCACCTGATCACACCCGTTGTCGCGGCGATCGACAGCGACGACCGCGTACTGGTGATCGCCGGCGGCCTCGACGGCATCTCCTGCTGGGGCGACATCCTCGCCAATGCCGCCACGGCCCGCAAAGTGCGCGGCTCGGTGATCGACGGCCTCAGCCGCGATATCGAAGGCAGCGAATCGATCGGCTATCCCGTCTTCGGCCGCGGCGTGACCATGATCAGCGCGCGCAACCGCGTGGTGCAGACCGGCTCTGGCGAACCCGTGGCCTTTGCTGGCGTCGTGGTGCACCAGGACGACTATGTGATCGCGGACCGCTGCGGCACGGTGTTCGTCCCGGCGGCGCGGATCGAAACGGTGCTCGACCTGGCCGAGCACATCGCGCGCCGGCAGGACGGCATGGTGCAGGCCGTACGCACGGGCCGTTCCGGGGAAGCGGTCATGCACGACAAGGAATTCGACGCCATCCACACCGGAGCAGCAAAATGAGCGCGCAAGACAAGGAACTGGTTGCCCTGTTCGAGGGACTGGATACCCCCGGAGTATCGGATGCGATGGACCGGCTGGGCCTGCCCGGCCAATGCCTCGGCATCGCGCCGCTGGACAATTATCGCCAGGTGGTCGTCGGGCCGGCGTACACGGTCAGGTATGTGCCGGCAAGCACACCGCCCGGCACCGTTGGCGATTTCATCGATGACGTAGCCGCGGGCGACGTGGTCGTCATCGACAACGATGGCCGCACCGACTGCACCGTCTGGGGCGACATCATGACCCAGTATGCCGGCGCGCGCGGCATTGCCGGCACCGTCATCGACGGCGTCTGCCGCGACGTCGCCAGGGCATTGGGCGACGGGTATCCCTTGTTCTCGCGCGGCCGCTTCATGCGCACCGGCAAGGATCGCGTGCAAGTGGAAGCGGTCAACGCTCCCGTATCCGTCGGCACAGCGCGCGTCTGCCCGCGCGACATCGTCGTCGCCGATGCCAACGGCGTGGTGGTGGTGCCGCGCGAGCGGGCGCGCGAGGTGGCGGAACTGGCGCGCAGCATCGAAGCGGTCGAAGCGCAGATCCGTGAGCACATCGCCAGCGGCAAGACGCTCGGCGAGGCCCGTGCGGCCCTTGGCTACCACACCCTGCAGAGGAAGTCCTGATGCACGCCGATATCCAGCGCCTGAACGTCAACCTGGCCTGCGCCCGGGCCTCCGCGACTTACCGGATCATGGACCGGGTGGCAGCCCGGCGGGCATCCGGTGCCAGCATCATCTCGCTGAGTGCCGGCGAGCCCGACTTCGATACCCCGGCACATGTCCGCGATGCCGCCATCGAAGCGATCCGCGCCGGCCACACGCGCTACACGCAGGTGGCCGGCATGCGTGCGCTGCGCGAAGCCATCGCCGCCAAGTTCCGCCATGAAAACGGCCTGGACGTGGACTGGCAGGACACCATTGTCTGCACCGGCGGCAAGCAGGTGATCTACAACGCCCTGTCGGCGACGCTGAACGTGGGCGACGAGGTCATCGTGCCGGCGCCATACTGGGTCAGCTATCCGGAGATGGTGCAGTTGTCGGGCGCCATCCCGGTGATTGTTCCGTGCGGTGCGGAAGCCGGTTTCAAGCTGACCCCTGCCGCGCTGGCGCAGGCGATCACAGAAAAGACGCGCTGGCTGATACTGAATTCGCCGTCGAACCCGACCGGTGCGGTCTATACGCGCGAAGAGCTGGCCGCGCTGGCCGAAGTGCTGCTGGCGCACCCGCATGTGCTGGTGCTGTCGGACGATATCTATGAACACCTGACGTTCGACGGCGCCCGCTTCCACACGCTGGCCGCTGTGGAACCACGCCTCGCATCGCGCACGCTGACCATGAACGGGGTATCCAAAGCGTATGCGATGACCGGCTGGCGCATCGGCTTCGGCACCGGGCCGCGCTGGCTGCTGGAAGCGATGGAGAAGGTGCAGGGGCAACAGACTTCGGGCGCCTGCTCCATCTCCCAGCATGCCGCGCTGGCTGCGCTGACCGGGCCGCAGGACTTCATTACGGAATCGCGTGCCGTGTTCGAGGAGCGACGGGACCTGATGATCCGGATGCTCAACGATACGCCGGGGCTGGAATGCCCGGTGCCTGGCGGCGCGTTCTATGCGTTTGCCTCGTGCGCGGGGTTGCTGGGCCGGCGTACGGCGGCCGGCACGCTGCTGCAGACCGACGAGGATGTCGCTGGCGCGCTGCTGGATGAAGCCAATGTCGCGGTCGTGCACGGCAGCGCGTTTGGGCTGGGGCCGTATATCCGGATTGCGTATGCGCTGGATACGGAATCGCTGCGGCAGGCGTGCGAGGCGATCGCGGGGTTTTGCGGTGCGCTGAGGGATTGAGCGCCGGCCCTTCGGCTTGCCGGCTGCTCAAGCTGGGCTGTCTTCGTCCCACATCTGGAGGCTCCAACGTGTCACCACTCACCAGGCAACGCATTCCACTAACCGTAAGCAGAGCGCCAATCGAGCTCTCCACGCTCCATTGCCCCGGCGAATACCCTCCCCTTGTCTTCCTGCACGGCTTCGGCTCGACCAAGGAGGATTACGCGGACATCGTCCTGCAGCCCGCACTCGCCGGCCGCGCAGTACTGGCCTACGATGCGCCCGGTTGCGGCGAGACGCGTTGCGGGGACCTGTCCCGGATCTCGATCCCCTTCCTGGTCGAAACGGCGCTTGCCGCCCTCGACCACTTCGACATGGAACGTTTTCACCTGGTCGGCCATTCCATGGGCGGCCTGACCGCTCTGATGCTGGCCCACCGCGCCCCCGAACGCGTGCTGAGCTTTATCGACATCGAGGGCAATGTGGCCCCCGAGGATTGCTTCCTCAGCCGGCAGATCGTCTCGCATCGCACCGACGACGCGGACCGCTTCTTTGAAGCGTTCATCGAGCGCACCTGGCACTCCTCGTACTTCTCCAGCCCGCTATATGCGGCCAGCCTGCGGCACAAGGTGCGCGCCGGCGCCGTCCGCGGCATCTTCGAGTCGATGGTCGACCTTTCCGACAACGGCGACCTGATGACGAAATTCCTCGGCCTGCCTTGCCCGAAGATGTTCATGTACGGCGCGCAGAACGCCTCGCTGTCCTACCTGGCCCATCTCGAACGCCATGGCGTGGAACTCGCGGAGATTCCGCGGTGCGGGCATTTCCCCATGTACTCGAACCCGCCGGAGATGTGGGCGCGGATTTCCGGGTTCCTGGCGCGGTTGTCGGGCACATAGCGCGGCAGTGGCACCGATATCCAACGCCAGCACCAAGACTTGTCGCGGCGCCGCCATGCCTTTGCGCGCTGCGTGTTTCCACGATGTTGTTCCTGCCCCCCTTGAAGGAAGACTGTCATGAAGTTCGCTATTGCCTGCCTGGTTGCCTGCCTGACGTTTGCCTCCGACATCTCCACGGCAAGCGCCACCGACTATCCGACCAAACCGGTTCGCCTCGTCGTGCCCTACCCGGCCGGTGGTTCCACCGATGCGGTGGCGCGCATGGTCGGGCAGAAACTTTCGGTGAAACTTGGCCAGCCCGTGGTCGTCGATAACCGGCCCGGCGCCAGCGAGGCAATCGCCGCGAGCTTCGTGGCGAAATCCGCGCCCGACGGCTACAACATCCTGCTGGCCACGATGACCGGCCTGTCGGTCAACCCGAGCCTGTACAGCAAGCTTGCCTACGATCCGCGCAAGGACTTCGCGCCTGTCATCCAGGCCACCACCATCCCCAGCGTGCTGGTGGTCAACCCGAACGTACCGGCGAAGTCGATGCCGGACCTGCTCAGGTTCCTGAAGGGCAAGCCCGGCAGCGAAGGCTACGCCTCGGCCGGCAACGGCACGCCCAGCCACCTCGGCATGGAGTTGTACAAGCGCGTCACCGGCGCCAATGTCGTCCATGTGCCGTACAAGGGCGGCGCGCCCGCGCTGCAGGACCTGATGGCGGGCCAGGTGCAGATCATGATGGCGCTGCTGCCCGAGGCGATGCCGCTGGTCAAGGCCGGCAAGCTGAAGGCGCTGGCCATCACCACGGCAAAGCGCTCCGCCGAATACCCCGAACTGCCCACCATCGCCGAGTCCGGCATGCAGGGGTTCGAGATGATTTTCTGGCAGGCCTTTGTCGCGCCGGCGGGCACGCCCAGGGAGATCGTTGCCAGGCTGAACCAGTCGATCGATGAAATCCTCCGCGACAAGGAAATCCGCAGCAAGCTGGTCGAGATGGGGCTGGATCCGGCCGGAGGCAGCCCGGAGCAGCTGGGTGCGGTGATGAAGAGCGAAACCGCCAAGTGGAAGAAGGTGGTCGACGACGCTGGCATCAAGCTCGACTGAATCCCGTGGATACGACCATGCATGCCATTGAAGAACAGCCTGCGGGCCACGTGGACAGCGCCGACAGGATGCCCAGGATCCACGCCGCAGGAACCACCGCGCTGCTGCTCGATGCCGCAGCCGGCGAATTCGACCAGGCGATACAGGAACGCATCTGGGCGCTTTCCGCCCTGCTGTCGGGGGGCAAGGTGCTTGACGGGGTTCGGGAAACCGTACCGGGCGTCAACAATCTGCTCGTGGTGTTTGATCCTGTGCTGCTGCAGCCTGCCAGCGCCCGCGCTCGCCTGGTCGGCCTCTGGGAGACGCTTGAGGTCAAGGCACGACCGGGCCGGGATATCGAGGTTCCGGTGCTTTATGGCGCAGACGCCGGTGAAGACCTGCCGGCCCTGGCGGCAGGCGCCGGACTGACCATCGAAGCGTTCGTCGGCTTGCACAGCGCCGCAGTGTACTCGGTCGCCTGCATCGGCGCATACCCTGGCTTTGCCTTCCTGACGGGCCTGCCGGCCAGGCTTGCCACGCCGCGCCGGCAGGTGCCAAGGACGAAGGTGGCGAAAGGCTCCGTGGCGATCGGTGGCAGCCACGCCGGGGTAATGCCATGCACGGCCCCGTCCGGCTGGCATCTCGTCGGCATGACGACGCTGGATACGTTCGACCCGCACCGCAGCGTGCCTTGCCTGCTGGCGCCGGGAGACCGTGTGCACTTCAGGGTGGAGGGCATCGCATCATGATCGAAATCCTCTCCACCGGAGCGCCCAACGTCGTCCAGGACCTGGGCCGGCGTGGCCACCTTGGTATCGGGGTGGGCCGCAGCGGCGCGATGGATGCCATGGCGCTGTCCCTTGCCAATGCGCTGGCCGGCAACGACGATGGCGCGGCCGGGATCGAGATCAGCCTGTTCCCGTTCCGCATGCGCTTCCAGTCCGACACGGTCTTCGCTTGCACGGGTTCGGACAGCCGCGTGCTGCTCGACGAGCGCGTACTGGCGCCGTGGTGGAGCAAACGCGCCCGCGCTGGCCAGGTGCTGGTGGTGGAGCGCCCCCGCCGGGGCGCGCGTGCTTACCTGGCCTTCGCCGGCGGCATCGATGTCGCGCCCGTTCTAGGTTCCAGATCGACCGACCTCAAAGGCGGATTCGGCGGCTGGGAGGGACGTGGCCTGCGGCGTGGCGACGTGCTGCCGCTCGCCAATGCGACCCCCGAGGCGACGCCCGCGGCAAAACCCGCGCTGCAAGGCTCAGGGCTCGGCCTGATCCCCAACGACATTCCCGCGTTCTGGCAGGAATTGTCCCAGGGCTGCGTGACGGTACGGGCCGTCCCGGCTGCCGAGTACGAACAGTTCAGCGAGCAGGCCAGGACCGCCTTCACCGGCACCGAGTACAAGGTGACACCCGACGCCAACCGCCAGGGATACCGCCTGGCCGGCGAAGCCCTGACGCTGACCTGGCCGCTGGAACTGCTGTCGCATGGCATCGTGCCCGGAACCGTACAGGTCCCGCCCTCAGGCCAACCCATCATCCAGCTCGCGGAGGCCAACACCTGCGGCGGCTATCCCAAGATCGCCACCGTGATCGAGGCTGATCTGTGGCGGCTTGCCCAGGCGCCTGTCGGCTGCCGCGTGCGATTCATGGCGGTCGGCCAGGACCAGGCCCTTGCCGCATCGCAGGCGCAATCCGAAGAACGCGCGTCACTGCGCAGCAATCTCGCGCTGATGGCGCAACGCCGCTGAAGCCTCCCCCAAACCACATCGACATAAGCAACCATGACCACACAGAATGCAGCAGCCTTGCGCGTCGACCTGAACTCCGACATGGGCGAGGGATTCGGCGCCTACCGCATGGGCGACGACGAAGCCATCCTCGATATCGTCAGCTCCGCCAATATCGCCTGCGGCCTGCACGCCGGCGATCCGGAGATCATGGCCCGCACCTTCGCCCTGGCCAGGGAACGTGGCGTCGCCGTGGGTGCGCACCCCGGTTTCCCCGACCTCTGGGGCTTCGGCCGGCGCATCATCCCGTTCAGCACCGGCGAGATCGAACGGCTGGTTGCCTACCAGATCGGTGCCGCGCAAGCGCTTTCCGCCTACGCGGGCCACCCCATCACCTACGTCAAGGCACATGGCGCGCTCGGCAACCTGACCCAGACCGATGCCGACGTCTCCACCGCCATTGCCCGCGCCATCAAGGCAGTGGATGCCAACCTGGTCTGCCTGACCTTTGCCAACGGCCATCTCGAGCGCATCGGCAAGGAGATGGGGTTGCGGGTATGTGCCGAAGTGTTCGCCGACCGCGCCTACACCGACGAGGGTCACCTGGTGCATCGCAAGATCCCCGGCGCGGTGCTGCACGACGCGCACGAGGCCGCTGCAAGGATGCTGCGAATGGTGCGTGCCGGCGCGATCGAAACCATCTCGGGCAAGCTGCTTCCCGCGCCGATCGAGTCGATCTGCGTGCACAGCGATACCCCGGGGGCAATCGCCATGGCCGCGCAGGTGCGGCGCACCCTCGAGGAGGCTGGCGTCGCGGTACGGGCCTTCAGCTGAGGTGAGCATGCCGATCGATATCGACTTCATAGAGCAGCTCATTGGCATCCTGGAGCGTTCGGCCTTGTCAGGACTGGAGTACGCCGAGGATAGCGGGCGCGTCCGGCTGGTCCGCTCCGGTGCGCCGGAGGCCGACGCTACCGCCACGCTTGCCACGCCAGTGCAGGATGCGCCTGCTCCTGTTGCCGCAGCCATTGCCCCGCAGGACAGGACCCAAACCGTCTCGGCGCCCCTTTCCGGCATGTTCTACGGCGCCCCCGCGCCTGGCCAGCCTGCGTTCGTGGCGGTAGGCGACCTCGTGGAAGCAGGACAACAGCTTGCCATCATCGAAGCCATGAAGATGCTGAACACGGTCGAGGCCGACCACAAGGGCCGCGTTGTCCGGATCGTCGCCACGGATGGCGCCTCGGTGGAAGCCGGCGCGCCGCTCTTCGTGATCGAGCCTGCGGGAGACGACCATGATTGAGACTGTGTTGATCGCCAACCGTGGCGAAATTGCGCTGCGGGTACTGCGGGCCTGCCGCAAGCTTGGCATCCGCACGGTAGCCGTGCATTCCGAGGCCGATGCCAACCTGCGTCACGTCGCGCTGGCGGACCAGGCCTTGTGCATCGGTCCGGCACCCGCGGGCCGAAGCTACCTGGACCAGAACGAATTGCTGCTGGCAGCACGCCTGTCAGGTGCCGATGCGATCCATCCCGGCTATGGCTTCCTGTCGGAAAACGCGGACTTTGCGCAGGCGGTGGAGGATGCCGGGCTGGTCTTCATCGGCCCCACCGCGGCCTCGATCCGGCGCATGGGAGACAAGGTCAGCGCCAAGCGCGCGATGATCGAAGCCGGCGTTCCCTGCGTTCCCGGCTCCGAGGGCGCGCTGACGGACGACATGCAAGCCACGGCGGTGCTCGCCGACAAGGTCGGGTACCCGCTGATCGTCAAGGCGGCAGGTGGTGGCGGCGGGCGCGGCATGCGCATCGTGCGCGAACCGGCCGAGCTTGCCCAGGCAATCGCCATGACCCGCGAGGAAGCCGCACGGGCATTCAACAACCCGCACGTCTACCTGGAGAAATTCCTCGAACGTCCCCGCCATGTCGAAATCCAGGTGCTGGCGGACGCCCATGGCAATGCCGTCTGGCTCGGCGAGCGCGACTGCTCGATGCAGCGGCGCCATCAGAAGGTCATCGAGGAATCGCCGGCGCCGGGCATTCCCCGCGAGGCGATTGCGAGGATCGGTCAGCAATGTGCCAGGGCGTGCCTGCATATCGGCTACCGTGGCGCCGGCACCTTCGAGTTCCTCTATGAGGACGGCGCCTTCTTCTTTATCGAGATGAATACCCGGGTACAGGTGGAGCATCCGGTCACCGAACTGGTCACCGGGATCGACATCGTCGCCGAGCAACTCCGTATCGCCCGCGGCGAGCCGCTCTCCTTCCGACAGGAAGACGTAGTGCTTCGCGGGCATGCCGTGGAATGCCGCATCAACGCCGAACACCCGTGGCGGTTCACCCCGGCTCCCGGCCGTGTCACCGGTTGGGTGCCGCCCGGCGGTCCCGGCATACGCGTGGAATCCCATCTCTATGCAGGCTACGCGGTACCGCCGAACTATGACTCCCTGGTCGCCAAGCTGCTCGCGCATGGTGCCACGCGCGAAGAAGCGATCGCACGCATGCGCGTGGCGCTGGATGAAATCGTGTTGGGAGGCATCGACTCAACAGTGGCGCTGCACCGGGTGCTGATGGACGAACCTGGGTTCGTGCAGGGCGGCTATGACATTCACCACCTGGAACGGTGCCTGGAGCAAGGGCTTGGGGAGCGCGCCTGACATGAACCTTGAAACGATCGAGCGGCTGGCCGAGCGGATGCGATCCGGCACCATGGAACTCCTGGAACTCGAACTGGGCGGCAAGCGCCTGGTGTTGAGCGGGCCCGTGGTGGCGCAAGACAAGACCGCGATAGTGTCCCAGGCTGCAACCCAGCCCCAACTGCGTGGCTGCGATGAAGATTTCATACGGGCGCCAGCAGCAGGCATCTTCCACGCCAGTCATCCACTGGCGGACGAAACCTTTGAACCGGCACGCCTCGTCATCGAGGCCGGGGAGCCAGTCGGCTATTTGCAGGTGGGCGCTGTACTGAGCGCCGTGCTCGCGGGGGAACGCTTAATCCTGGGCGAGCAGGCCGCTGACTGCGGCAGCCTGGTCGGCTATGGACAGGCGTTGTTTGCGTTTGAGAGGGTGCTGTAGGTAACGACAGCGCGTTGCCAGAACCGATCAAGCCCGGCACGCTGCCGGTTTGCTCCCCTCTCCCGCGCGCGGGAGAGGGGAGCGTTTGCCAGAGGTGGCGGCACAGGCAAGCGTTCTCGCCCAGCCTCAGAACGAGCGCGGCATCCCCAGGATATGCTCGCCTACGTAGGAAAGAATCAGGTTCGTCGAAATCGGCGCCACCTGGTACAGGCGCGTCTCACGGAACTTGCGCTCGACGTCGTACTCCGCCGCAAAGCCAAAGCCACCGTGGTACTGCAGGCAGGCATTGGCGGCTTCCCACGACGCATCCGCCGCCAGCATCTTCGCCATATTGGCTTCGGCACCGCATGGCTGGTGCGCGTCGAACAGCTTTGCCGCCTTGAAGCGCATCAGGTTGGCGGCCTCGACGTTGACGAAGGCCTTGGCGATCGGGAACTGCACGCCCTGGTTCTGGCCGATCGGACGGCCGAAAACCACGCGCTCGTTGACGTACTTGGTCACCTTGTCGATAAACCAGTAGCCGTCGCCGATGCACTCGGCGGCAATCAGCGTGCGCTCGGCGTTGAGCCCGTCGAGGATGTACTTGAAGCCCTTGCCTTCCTCGCCGATCAGGTTCTCGACCGGGATCTCCAGGTTGTCGAAGAACAGCTCATTGGTCTCGTGGTTGACCATGTTGAGGATCGGCTGGACAGTCAGGCCCTTGCCGATCGCCTCGCGCAGGTCGACGACGAAGATCGACATGCCTTCCGACTTCTTCGTGCACTCGGCCAGCGGCGTGGTGCGCGCCAGCAGGATCATCAGGTCAGAATGCTGCACGCGCGAGATCCACACTTTCTGGCCGTTGACGACATACTTGTCGCCCTTGCGCACTGCGGTGGTCTTGATCCTGGTGGTATCGGTTCCGGTGGTCGGCTCGGTCACGGCCATCGATTGCAGGCGCAGTTCGCCGCTGGCGATCCTGGGCAGGTACAGCTTCTTCTGCTCGGCGGAGCCGTGGCGCAGCAGCGTGCCCATGTTGTACATCTGGCCGTGGCAGGCGCCCGAGTTGCCGCCGGCACGGTTGATTTCCTCCATGATCACGGAGGCCTGCGTCAGGCCGAGGCCTGAGCCGCCGTACTCTTCCGGAATCAGCGCCGCCAGCCAGCCGGCCTCGGTCAGCGCATTGACGAAGTCTTCGGGGTAGCCCCGCACTTCGTCGACCTTGCGGAAGTACTCCGATGAGAACTGCCCGCACAGGTCGCGGACGGCCTCACGGATTTCCTGGTATTCATCGATTCGGTTCTGCACAGCCTGGTCTCCAACTTCCTGGGGGTTAGTTCAGTTCTGCCGTCGCGCTCATCGCGAGGGCGCCGTCTTCATGGCGGATCCACAACTCGACGGTCTTGCCGTCCGGGCTGCGCTTGCCGCAGACGAAAATGCGCTGCGGCACAAAGGTGGGACGCACGCCTCGGAACGAAAAGGTCTTGACCACGGCGTCCGGCAGGTTGGTGCGCACCAGCTCCAGCAGCAACATCGCCTGCAGCGGGCCGTGGACGATCAGGTCCGGGTAATGCTCGACCGTGCTCACGTACGGCTTGTCATAGTGGATGCGATGGCCGTTGAAGGTCAGTGCGGAAAAGCGGAACAGCAGCACGGGATCGGTTGCCACCTCCTGCGCCCACTCTTCGTCCGTCGGCGCGGGAACCGGGGCCGGTGCGGGCGCATCCGGCGAAGCGCTTTCGCGATAGACGATGTCGTGCTCTTCCGTGACCGCGAGGCCATTGGGGCCCGAGTACTTATGCTCCACTGTGACGAATGCAAGCGAACCCGTGCGGCCGGTCTTTGCACTGACATCGAGGATGCGGGATACCTTGGACGCCGCATCGCCAACGCGCAGCGGCTGGTGGAACCAGAGGCGGCCGCCCGCCCACATGCGGCGCGGCAGCGGCACCGGCGGCAGGAAGCCGCCGCGGCTGGCGTGGCCGTCCGCGCCGATCTCTGACTGGCGGTGCAGCGGCAGGAAGTAGAGCCAGTGCCAGAGGGGCGGGATGCCGTCGCCGCGCGTCGCCGCGGCGTGTTCATAGTCGAGTGTTGCCGACAGCGCCTTGACGGGATACGCGGTGATCTCGTCCTGGCTTTCCGTGGTCTTGCCGATCCATTCCTTCAACTTAACAACGTCCATCACGTCTCTCTGGTCTCTGGTGTTGATTGCGTGGTTCCACTATGCCTGCTGGCGCGGCCGGTTCCCATTCGAAAGTTCTGAACGAGCCATTCGCTCGCACGGAAAGGTGTTCTCAGTGATTGCGCCCCGCCTGGCGCAGCAGGTCCGTGGCACGGGCGATTACCGGGGCGTCTACCATCTCGCCGTCGAGCTGGAATGCGCCTGGGCTGGTCTTGGCAGCCGCGATGACGCGCTCGGCCCACGCCACCCGGGCGTCAGAGGGCCGATACGCCGCATTCACGGCTTCCACCTGCGAGGGATGGATGCACAGCTTGGCGCCGAATCCCAGCCGGCGTCCGCGCACGCTGGCGGCGCCAAGCTCATCCGCATCGGCAATGGACACGGTCACGCCGTCCACCGGCGCCGCGATGCCCGCCGTGCGCGACGCCAGCACGAGCATCGAGCGGAAAAACAGCAGTTCTTCGTCGTCGCCCTCGATGCCCAGCTCGGTGCGGAAGTCCACGGTGCCGAAGATCAGCCGCTCCACGCCTGGCGCCGCAGCTATCTGCGCCACGTTGGTCATGCCCGCGGCGGTTTCGATCAGCGGCAGCACCTTGACCTGCGGTGGCAGGTGCCGCGTCACCTGCGCAACCTGCCCGGCACTCTCGGCTTTCGGCAGCACCACGCCCTGCACGCCAGGACTGAGGCAGGCACGCATGTCGTCCTCGAACCAGCGCGTCTGCGTGGCGTTGATGCGGACCAGCCCGGTGCCGCCTGCTGCCAGGTATTCAGCCAGCAGGTGCCTGGCGCGGTCCTTGTCGCTTTCGGAAACCGCATCCTCCAGATCCAGGATGACCCGGTCGGCACCGGATGCATGGGCCTTGGCAAAGCGCTCAGGCCGGTTGGCCGGGACGAAGAGGTAAGAGCGGGCAATGGCGGTGGTAGTCATGGGAACCCTGCTGGCGTACGGGCGAGCGCCGCCTTCCCGCCGACAGGCGGGCGTAGAGCGGCAAGACATGGTGGCGGCAAGACATGGTGGGGAAAAGCGAGCGGCGCGGGCTAGATGGCGCCTTCCGAATGGAGGCGCGCGACGTCGTCGCCGGTGTAGCCGAGTTCGCGCAGGATCGCTTCGCTGTGCTCGCCCAGCGCCGGGATGGCGTCCATGCGCGGCTCGAAGGCATTCGACTGCCCCGGCGGCAGCAACGCGGGTATCACGCCGACCGGGGACTGGACCGAGGTCCAGCGCTCGCGTGCCTTGAGCTGCGGGTGATTCCACAGGTCCCGCATATCGTTCATGCGCGCGTTGGCGATCTGGGCGCGCTCCAGCCGCCCGACCACGTCGTCGATTGTCAGTGCGGCGAAGACATCGGTGATGATCTGCGTCAGCTCGGCCCGGCTCTTCGAGCGCAGCGAGTTGGTGACGAAACGCGCGTCGGTGGCCAGTTCCGGCCGCTCCAGCACCACACGGCAGAAAGCCTCCCATTCGCGCTCGTTCTGCAGCCCCAGGATGATGGTCTTGCCGTCTCCGGCGGTGAACGGGCCATACGGGAAGATGGTGGCATGCGAGGCGCCGGCGCGCGGCGGCGGCGTGGCGCCGTCGAAGGCGTAGTACAGCGGGAAGCTCATCCACTCGGCCATGCTTTCCAGCATGGACACATCGATATGGGCGCCCTTCCCCGTCTTGCCGCGCTGCAGCAGCGCCGCCAGGATATTGGTGTAGGCATACATGCCGGCCGCGATATCCGCGATCGAGCAGCCAGCCTTGGACGGGCTCTCCGGCGTGCCGGTGATCGAGACGAAACCGGACTCCGCCTGGATCAGCAGGTCATAGGCCTTCTTGTCGCGGTATGGGCCGTCGTTGCCGTAGCCGGAGATGTCGCAGACGACGATGCCTGGATAGCGTTGCGACAGCGCCTGGTACGACAAGCCCAGCCGGTCGGCCGCGCCCGGCGCCAGGTTCTGCACCAGCACATCGGCCTGGTCCAGGATCTTCTGCAGGATGGCGGGGGCTTCCGGGTGCTTCAGGTCCAGCGCCAGGCTTTCCTTGGAGCGGTTGGTCCAGGCAAAGTGGGACGACATCCCGTCAACGCGCTCGTCGTAGCCGCGCGCGAAATCGCCGACCTTGGGCCGTTCGATCTTGATGACCCGAGCGCCCAGGTCTGCCAGCTGGCGGGTGCAGAACGGCGCAGCAATCGCATGCTCCAGGGAAACCACGGTAATGCCATCAAGAGGACGCATAGCAGCCTTTTCGTGAAGATTGCGTTTGCACCGCCACAGCGCGCGCAAACAACGGTGATCCGGTTGCGGCCCGTTGTGCCGGCCGCCAATGCATCAAGTCTCGCAGCACGGGCCGGCGCGGTAAATCTCGTTTTCTCGAAGCAGCCGTTCGCTCGGGCCGAAAGCACCGCCGCACAACGGCCAGCCGCGGTTTGCGCCACCTGAAGTGCCTTGATAGAGTTACGGCCAAGGAGCCCCCATGCATTTCGATTTTGCCGACCTCAGGCTGTTTGCCCGCATCGCCGAAGAGGAAAACCTGTCGCGCGGGGCGAGAAAGGCATTTCTGTCGCCAGCCGCCGCCAGCGCCCGGCTCAAGGCGCTGGAAGACCAGCTCGGCACCCGCCTCTTCTACCGGGAAAGCAAGGGCCTGGCGCTGACTCCAGCCGGCGAGCGCCTGTTGCGGCATACCCGCGTGATCGAACGGCAGTTCGAGCATGTCCGGAGCGAGTTCGAGGAGTATTCGAAAGACTCCGTCGGCCATATCCGCATCTTTGCGAACACCACGGCCGTCACCGAATTCATGCCCGAGGTGCTGGCGCGCTTCATGGCCGAACGCCCGGCGGTCACTGTCGACCTGCAGGAGCGCCTGACGCGCGACATCATTCGCGGCGTGCTGGATGGCAGCGCGGATCTCGGCATCATTTCCGGGCCGCTGAACCCGGATGGGCTGGAGGTCATCCACTTCAGTACCGACAAGCTGGTGCTGGCCACGCCGATAGGGCATCCGCTCACGCGGAAGGAAAACGTCACCTTCGACGACACGCTCGACTACGAGCACGTCAGCCTGCATGAAGGGAGCACGCTGCATGCCTTCCTGACCGAACTCGTGCGCGACCAACGGCGCAAGCTGCAGATCCGCATCCAGATCCGCAGCTTCGAGGCGATGTGCAGGATGATCGAGGCCGGGGTGGGGATCGGCGTGGTGCCATTGTCGGCAGCGTTGCGCCATCGGCAGACGATGAAGATCGACATCATCGAACTGCCGGAAGCGTGGGCGGTTCGCGAGCGCGCGGTGATCGTGCGGGAACTGGACGGCCTGCCCGGCTGCGCGAAGGCGCTGATCGATGAGCTGATCGAAGTGGCGCAGGCCGCGGGCGGGAGCCCGGAAGACGCGCTTTCACGGTGACCCGCGAGCGCAGTTTGCAGACTGCGCAACTGCCGAGGCAAGGCACTCTCCCCGCCTGCAGGCGAGGAGGCTTCGGCAAGACGCGAATTAGCGGATGGTGAAAGGATTGCCGGTGGCCGCCCCCGTGTTGATCCACACACTCTTGGTCTGCAGGTACGAGTCGATGGCGGCGCTGCCGTTTTCCCGGCCGAGGCCCGAGTCCTTGTAGCCACCGAACGGCGACATGAAGCTGACTGCGCGATAGGTGTTCACCCACACCGTCCCCGCCTGGATCCGCTCGGACATGCGGAAAGCGCGGCCGATATCGGACGTCCATACGCCGGCACCCAGCCCGTAGCAACTGTCGTTGGCGATCGCGATGGCATCGTCTTCGTCGCGGAACTTCAGGATCGACAGGACCGGCCCGAAGACCTCCTCCCGGGCGATGCGCATGGCGGAGGAAACGCCGGCGAAGATGGTCGGTTCGACAAACCATCCCTGGCAGGATGCGGGCTTGCCACCGAGCAGAAGCTCCGCGCCCTCTTCCTGCGCGATCTTGATATACGAGAGCACCTTGTCGTACTGCGCGGGCGTGGTGATCGGCCCCACCTGCGTGGTGGCATTCATCGGGTTGCCGAGCCTGGCGGTCCGCGCCAGCGCCAGCAGTTTCTCGACAAAGACGTCGTGGATATCTTCCTGCAGCAGCAGCCGGGAACCCGCGATGCAGGTCTGGCCGCTCGCGGCGAAGATGCCCGAGACGGCGCCGTTGACGGCATCGTCCAGCTTTGCATCGCTGAAGACGATGTTCGGCGACTTGCCCCCCAGCTCAAGGCTGACGTGCTTGAACTGCGCCGCGCATTGCTGGTTGATGACGCGCCCGGTGGCATCGGATCCCGTGAAGGTGACCTTCCTGACCAGCGGATGCGTCACCAGCGGCGAGCCAACTTCGGCGCCAAACCCGGTCACCACGTTGAACACCCCCGCGGGGAAGCCGGCTTCCTCGAACAGCAGCGCCAGCTCCAGTGTCGACACGGAGGTGAATTCCGACGGCTTCACCACCACCGTGCAGCCCGCCGCCAGCGCGGGCGCGATCTTCCACGCCAGCAGCATCAGCGGCGAGTTCCACGGCGTGATGGCCGCCACCACGCCCAGCGGTTCGCGCCGCGTGTAGTTGAAGTAGCCCTGCTTGTCGAGCGGGATGACCGAGCCCTCGACCTTGTCGGCCAGCCCCCCGAAGTAGTAGAACCACTGCGGCAGGTATTTCAGCTGGGCACTCATCTCCGCCAGCAGCTTGCCGTTGTCCTGCACTTCGAACTCGGCCAGCCGCTCGGCGTCGCGCGCGATCAGGTCGCCGAGCTTGCGCAGCAAGGCGCCACGCTGCGTCGCTGTCATCTCCGGCCACGGGCCGGCGCGGAACGCCCGGTCGGCCGCCTGGACGGCATGGTCGGCATCCGCTGCGGTGCCGCGGGCCACTTCGGCCCAGGCTTTGCCGGTATAGGGATTCTGGGTTTCAAACCAGCGGCCGTCGTCGGCATTGACGAAGGCCCCGTCGATGAACATTTGATACTGCTTCATGGCGCGATGCGGTCCGGGTTCGAATTCTGGTTCGGGTAGGCAGGCTAGAACGGTGCGAAGCCGAGATGCTGGCGAAAGCGGTTCTTGACGTAAGTGCCATCGCGCGGCGGCAGTGCGCGCTGCGGCTCGTCCGTCGAGATATAGACCTGCGCCACGGTCATGCCGTCGGCCTTCCTGATCTGGTGTGCGAGCTGTTCCACTTGCTCGATATCCGTGATTTCCAGCGTGGTCGGCACACCGACGGCCTTCGCCACCTGGGCCAGGTTGGTACCCAGGCTGGTGTGGCTCTGCTGCATGCCGGTCTCGCCGAAGTGGCCGTTGTCCAGGATGATGATATTCAGGTTCTTCTGCCCTTGCGCCGCGGCCGTAGCCAGGCTGCCGATGCCCATCAGCTGCTCGCCGTCGCCGGTGATGGCGATCACCGTCTTTTCCGGCTGCGCGATGGCCAGGCCCAGCGCCAGCGAGGTGGAGCCGCCCATCGCCCCCCACAGGTAGAAGTTGCCAGGGCGGTCGCCGGCGGCAAACACGTCGTACGAAGGCGAGCCGAGGCCGGTGACGACGAGGGCGTCAGGAAATTGCTTGAGCAGTTCGGCGACGAACTTGCGGCGGTCAAGGCCGGGATGGGCGTGCTTGGAGGTCGAGGTAGTCATGGGTTTAGCGCATCCACTTTTTGCGGCCGATCAGGCTCTGGGACAGGAGAACGGCAACGCGGTTGCCAGCGTCGAAGGCAGAGGCCAGGCCGGCGTCGACCAGCTCGGCGGCGTCTTCCGGCGAGTTCACGCGGTAGACGGTGATCCCCATCAGCTCCAGCGCCTGCTGGGTAGCCAGGCCCATCGGGTTTTGCCAGGGATTGAACTCGGCGTACTCGCCGCGCATGGTGACCAGCGTGAAGAACGGGAACTGGCAGCTTCCCAGCAGCGAGAACATGTTCACGCAGTTGCCGACTCCGCTGCTCTGCATCAGCAGCACGGCGCGCTGGCCGCCCAGCCAGGCGCCGCTGACGACGCCAACACCTTCTTCCTCGGTGGTCAGCACCACGTCACGGATATCAGGATCGGCCCTGGCGCGCCGGATCACATGCGAGTGGCCGGCATCCGGCACGTAGGCCACCTGGCGAATGTCGTTTTGCTTGAGGGCCTGGAAGATGTCTTCCTGCCAGGCAAGGGGGTCAGCGTGGGGAGTAGTCATAGCGGGACATGGATAGAGAATTGCGACATGGAGAACTGCGGCGGGAACGTTTGCTATCATAGAGTTGATTAGCTGGCGCCATGAAATACAATAAATTGATGCCTGCAATCACAAACCTGCATGCCAACCAGCCACTCCCCGACGCATGGACATCAAGCAACTGCGCGCCCTGTTAGCCATCGCCGAGACCGGCAGCGCCACCAAGGCGGCCGAGTTGCTGCGCATCGTGCAGCCTGCCGTGTCGCGGCATGTGCGCCTGCTTGAGGAAGAACTGGGCGTCGAGCTGTTCGAGCGCGAGCGCCATGGCATGGTCCTGACCGACGCGGGCCGCACCCTGGTCGAATACGGACGCCGGGCGCTGCAGGAACTCGACCGGGCCCGTGCGGAAATCAAGCCGGCGGCAGGCGCGATTTCAGGCACCGCGGTGATCGGGCTGCTTCCCAGCACTTGCGAGCTGCTTGCGGCCGAACTGGTCGCGACCGTCAAGGCCAGGCACCCGCAACTCGGAATACGCCTCAACGTGGGCTATGCGGGCAACCTGCTGCAGTGGCTGGAGGCTGGCGACGTCGAGGTCGCCCTGCTCTACGACACCAAGGCGTCCCCCGGCCTGCAGGTGGAGCCGCTGCTCGATGAACAGCTTTACCTGATCGGACCGGCCGGCAGCCTGTCGCCCGGCGAGGACGAGACCGTCGAGCGCCTGCGCGACCTGCCCCTGATCCTGCCCAATGCCCCGCACGGGCTGCGCAGCGTGGTGGAGCATGCGTGCGCAGTGGCGGGGTTCAGCCCGACCATCGCCGTCGAAACCAACTCGCTGGCGGTGCAGAAGAACCTCGTGGCGAAGGGCTTCGGTTTTACCGTGCTGCCGAGTTCGGCGGTTTCGGGAGAGATGGAGGATGGCGTCCTTGCGGGCGCGCCGGTCGTCTCGCCGAACCTCGCCCGGCGCATCGTGCTGGCCCACGCCGCCACACGGCGGCTGACGCCCGCGACCAGTTTCGCTGCCGCGGAACTGGTCGCGCTGATGAAGCGGCTGGTGCTCGATGGCGCCTGGCCGGGGGCAACGTGGATCAGTGACTGACCCAGCAACAGGCCCCCTGTTTGCAAAGATTTACAAATTGCACGGCAGCCAGCGCTAGCTGCAGCAGCGCATTGGAATTCAAGCATCACTTCGCGAGAACCCTTGAATCCGAGTTGCGAACAAGCGATGTCACCCGAGTCACTTTCCCCGAGAAAAAGCATGCAAGGCGTTGCAGTAGGGTTAGATCGAATATGTTACTGAATGTAAATCGCGTAACTTAAATGCATGTTGTTGCACCGGTATTGCGACGCAATGCCGGTAGCCCTGAGTCGTGGGGACGTCATGCAGCATTCCAATCGATTCGCGTGCGGCCTGAGCCGTGCGCTTGCATCCGGCCGCAGCTGCCGGACCAGCCGTCCCGGCAAGGCGCACGCTACCCGCGCCCAGGCAATTCGGCATCGACGACACCTTGGCCGTGCGCGGCACCTCGCGGCGCACTGCCCACCTCCCTCCGGCCGAGCCGCGTTACAAGCCTGCCGCCCGCCCGTCCACCTTGAACGAAGTCGGTCCTGCCGCTGTCCGGCGCACCCTGTGCGCTGAAGCGATCGCGGCATCGCGCCAGCAAGAGGCCACGCGCGGTTTGCAGCTCCCGGCCTCGGAACAATGCAGCAACCATTTTTTCAGAAGACGGGGATTGCCATGGCGCTCTATGCTCTGCGTGAACTCACGCTGCAGTCGGTCGGGCCGCTCGGGGCCATGATCGAGGCAGGCCAGCGTGCAGTCGGTTTCTGGGGCGAGTCCCTCGCGTGGGTGCCAGGGATGCGCGAGGCCGGCGCCGCGCTTGATTTATTCACGCGTCTGACCAAGTCCTACGGGAAACCTGGCTTCGCCATCGACCACGTCATCGCGTGTGGGCAACGGGTGGCTGTCACCGAGACCGTGCTGATTGAGGCGCCCTTCTGCCGGCTGCTGCATTTCAGGAAGGACATGCCGAGCCCCGGTCCCCGTGTGCTGCTGGTGGCGCCGCTCTCGGGCCACTACGCCACGCTGCTGCGCCCGACGGTCGAAGCATTGCTGGCCGAGCATGATGTCTACATCACCGACTGGGCCGATGCGCGCCTGGTCCCACTTCACGCCGGCGACTTCGACCTTGGCAGCTATGTCGACTACCTCAAGCAGTTCATGCGATACCTCGGCGCCGGCACGCATGTGGTAGCGGTATGCCAGCCGGGCGTCCCGCTGCTCTGTGCGGTCGCGCAGATGGCCGAGGACAACGAGCACGCCCAGCCCCGCTCCATGACGCTTATCGCCGCGCCGATCGACACCCGCGTCAGCCCGACTGCGGTCGACCAGTTCGCGCAGAAATATCCGTTGTCATGGTTCGAGTCGAATGTCATCGAACGGGTACCCGACAGCTACCCCGGACGGGGGCGCCGGGTCTATCCCGGCTTCCTGCAGCTTGCGGGCTTTATCTCGATGAACGTCGCACGCCACGCTGGTGCTCACCTTGACTATTACTGCCACCTGGTCGATGGCAGGCAGCACGAAGCCGCCAGGCATCGCCAGTTCTATGACGAGTACAACGCCGTGCTTGACGTGCCGGCCGAGTACTATCTGGAAACCATCCAGAAGGTCTTCCTTGAGCATCACCTGTGCCGCGGCTGCATGGAAATCGGCCAGCGCCGTGTCCACCCCGAGGCAATCACGAATGTTTCGCTGCTGACCATCGAAGGCGGCGAGGATGACATCACCGGCCGGGGCCAGACCGAAGCGGCCCACGCACTCTGCCCAGGCCTTGCCGCCGACAGGCGCGCACACCTGGTCGTTGACGGCGTGGGCCACTATGGGACGTTCGCCGGCCAGGGCTTCCGGCAATCCATCCTGCCGGCCATTACGCAGTTCATCCAGCAGTGCACGGACTGAGCGCGATGTTTCATCGGCAAGCGCGGCTACACGGACCGGCGATGTAGCAATCACTACGTCCCTCGGCACGAACGGCCAGTGCGCGGCGGCGATTGAATCTTGTCGCGCCCAGATCGTGCTACCGTCGTAACCTGCATTGCAGTCACGGATGCCAACGAGCTGAAGAGAGCCATCATGCGCGCCTGCCGGCAAGCCCGCCCTGCCGCCAGGGCCGCCGGGGTCTGGTTGCTGGTGGCGGCCATGGCCGCCGGGGCCTGGCTGGTGCCGCGCATCGCGCAGCCGCCGCAATATCATCGTTTTGCCGACCCCTACGTCTGCTTCGGCACGCCCCATTGCCTCGACATCGGCTCGAACCTGCTGTTCCTGCTCGCGGGCGCGGCCGGCCTGCGCTATCTGGGCGTCACCGCTGCCAGCCGCGCGTTTATCGCTCCGGCCGAAGCCTGGCCTTACCGGGTGCTTTTTCTGGCCGTATTCCTCGTGGGCCTGGGCTCGGGCTATTACCACCTGGCACCGGACAACCAGCGGCTGGTGTGGGACCGCGCTCCGCTGGCACTCGCGCTGATGGCCTGGCTGGGCGCCAACGTGTGCGAGCGCGCCAGCCTGAAGGCCGGCTTGCGGCTGCTGCCGCTGCTGCTGATCGTGGGGCCGGCCAGCGTCGGCTACTGGGCATGGAGCGAAGCCCGCGGCAGCGGCGACCTGCGCCCTTACCTCCTGGTCCAGGCCTGCGCCATTCTGGTGGTACCGCTGCTGCTCTGCCTCTATGCACCGCGCTACACGGGCGACCGGGACGTGCTGGCCATCACCGGCTGCTATGTGCTGGCACTGGTTTGCGATGTACTGGACCACCAGATCGCTGCGCTGACGGGACTGGTCAGCGGACACACCCTCAAGCACGTCATCGCAGCGCTGGCCGTCTATGGCGTCGTGCTTCGGCTGAAACGGCGCCGCATCGTGGAGGAAGGAACTGCTGCGGCCTAGAATCAAGCTGCCCTTTGGCGATTGAATCGCTTTGTCCGCTCCCGCCTGCCATGCACCGCTGGTCGTGCGCGGCTGGCATGCGATAGAAGGCTATCGCCTCACGCCAACCGGAACCTGCCCCGGCTTCGGTGGACGCCCGACATTACCCCCCGTCAGTCGAGTTCGATATTCGCCGCCTTGATCACCTCGGCCCAGCGGCGCGTTTCCGCCTGGACGAATTTCGCCGCCTTGTCCGGCGTGGAATCGGTGATCGGCTGCACGCCGATCTTTTCCATACGCTGGCGCACCTCCGGATCCTTGACGGTCGCCTGCAAGGCTGTGCTGATCTTGTGGATGACAGGGGCGGGCGTGCCGCGCGGCACCATCACCATGTTCCACAGCGACGTCTCGTAGTTGCCATAGCCGGCCTCCTTCATCGTTGGCACGTTCGGCAGCACGCTGGAGCGCGTCGACGTGGTCACCGCCAGTGCCTTGAGCCGGCCCGACTGGATCATCGGCGCGGCGGTAGACACGCCATCGGTGATGAACTGCACATCGCCCGAGATCACTGACTGGATCGCCTGGCTTGCACCGCGGAACGGCACGTGGGTGAGGCTGAGGTGCTCCTGGTACTGCAGCAGCTCGACCGCCATATGGACCGCGCTGCCCTTGCCCGCCGAGCCGTAGCTGTATTTGCCGGGGTTCTTCCTGATGTCCTCGACCAGCTCCTTCGCGGTATTGGCCTTCACCGACGGGTTCACCGCCAGCACCATCGGCACGGCCGCGACCACGGAGACCGGCACCAGGTCATTGACCGAGTCGTAGGGCAGCTTCTTGTACAGCGTGGCATTGATGGCATGCGAGCTGGTGCCGAACAGCAGCGTGTAGCCGTCCGCCGGGCTCTTGGCCACGGCCTCGGTCGCGATGGTGCCACCGGCGCCGGCCTTGTTCTCGACCACGATCGGCTGGCCGAGCAGCGCGCCAAGCTTGTTGGCAACCAGCCGCGCCACGACATCGGTGCTGCCGCCGGCGGCAAAGCCGACGACCATGCGCACGGGGTGGTCAGGATAAGCGGCATCGGCAGGCGCACCGGATACGACGAGCGCACCGATCCCCACTTGGGCAAGCAAGCGTTTCATTGTCTCTTCCACGGGTAGTTATGGTCAGGCGTGTCGCGGCATGGCGGCACCCGTTGAGACGATGGTAGCGAGCTAGCTTTCGGATGGTGAAATAGAAAATTCCGCTGCTGCCATCACGCGCCGGCATGCCTGGGGCTTGTACTGCCGTGTTTACCCGTAATGGGTCCGTGGGCGCAAACATGGCCTCGGCAGGCCGCAAATGCAAGCATGCCGCACGGCTTTCGCCGTGCGGCATGCTGGTTGCCTGCGTGCGCTGGCCGAGGCCGGGCGCGCTCAGTCGGCCTCCGACTCAGTCGGCCTCGATCTTCATCGTCTTCAGCAGCGGCTGCCACTTGTCGCTTTCGGCCTTGAGCCAGGTCTTCAGCCCCTCCGGCGTCTGCTTGTCGGCGGGCACGATCTCGGCGCCCAGGTCATCGAGGCGCTTGGCGACCACCGGATCCTTCAGTGCCTGCTGCAATGCCTTGTTCAGCCGCGCCACCACGGCCGGCGGCGTGCCCTTGGGCGCGTAGACACCATGCCAGACCTTCATGGAAAAGCCCTTCAATCCGCCCTCCTGCAGCGTCGGCGCATTGGGCAGCGCCTTGATGCGATTGGGGGTCGTCACGCCATACAGCTTGACGCGGTTGGCGTTGATATGCGGCAACGTGGAGGTGGTCTGGTCGCACAGCAGGTCGACCTGGCCGCCCAGCAGGGCCGTCATCGCGGGCCCCGTCCCCTGGTACGGGACAGCGGTCATCTTGACGTGCAACGCTTCCTCGAACAACAGGCCGCACAGTTGCGACACGGCGCCGAGGCCGGCATTCGCCAGCGACACCTTGTCCTTGTTCTGCGACACGTACTTCACCAGTTCGGCCGCATTGGCCGGCGGCAGGTCCTTGCGGCCGAGCAGCGTCATCGGCACATCGGCAACCTGTCCGATATATTCAAAATCCTTCAGCGGGCTGTACGACAGCTTCTTGTACAGCGCCGGCGCGGTGGCCATGCCGTTGTGATGGATCAGGATGGTGTAGCCATCCGGCTGCGCGCGCGCCACGAACGCCGCCCCGACGGTCCCGCCAGCGCCCAGGCGGTTTTCCACCACCACGCTCTGGCCCAGGTCTTTGGACATCGCCTGGCCGAGTGCGCGCGACACGACATCGGTGGGCCCGCCTGCCGAGAACGGCACCACCAGCGTGATCGGCTTGGACGGATAGGCATCCGCAGCCTGCACCCCGCCGGCGAACGCCAGGCCAAGCGCTCCGACCACCATCCATTGCCAACCCTTGCCCTTGCCCTGTACCTGCATTGCTTGCGTCGCCATCGTTGCCGTCTCCATGCTGCCGGCACCTGCGCGCCGGTCTGTTATCGATCGGCCGCCAGATTGCAGGACAAGGCTACGGCTGGCTATCCGGATTTCCCGAAAGGGCCATATGGCAAAACCGAATGCACGGCGGACATCGGGGGACTGGCAAGCATGCCGCGGCGGCAAGCCGCGCATGGCAGGGCGTCACTGGCAGGCGCGAGGCTCTTTCGCCCGGATGCGCCCAAGCGCCTTGAGGAAACGGTAACCCTGGAGCGTGACCTGCGGCCGGCTGACGCTGGGCCCGACCCGTTCCAGCGTAATCAGCTGGTGCGCGAGCAGCGCTTCCACGTCGGTTCGTTCCAGTTCGGGCGGGTCGATGCTGTCGTTGACAAGGACCAGGGTGGCAAACTCGTGATGACTCAGCACAGGCGTCTCCTCGGCAAACAGGGGTAGTGTCTTGCAACGGGACTGCGCTAACGCCGCCGGAAGCCGGTCTGGTGGTGCAGACGTCGTTGCCGGGGCGAGGGACTGGCTGGCGGCGCTTACCGTTTGCGCCGCGAAAGTCCATCTTAGTCGGTCAGCCGGGACTGTTCAATACCAGATGCGGAATGGCTGACCGCTGCATATCCTCACATTGCCCTGCCAGCCGGCGCTCGCGCGTCGCGGCGCAACATGGCGACGCAAGGGCTATGTGCGACCGATTGGTCGGTATGCGATTTCCCGCCGCGCCCGCGGCTTGATCGCCGGCAGTCAAGGCCTGATTACGGACACCAGCTCCAGCCATGCACACACCTTCTTCCATTGCCATCGGCAAACGCCTCGCGCCGCCGCGCTTCCTGGTGTGCGGCGCCATCCTGATCGTCGCGACCGGCGCCGCGGCAGCGCTCGGCGCGCAGCTGCGCATCGCGCTGCTGATCGGCTTCGATATCGCCGCCCTGGTCTTCCTTGGCGCAGCACTGCCGCTGTTGCGTGCCGATGCCGCCGCGATGCGGCGCACCGCAGAGCTCAACGACGCCAACCGGCCCGCGCTGCTGGCCATCACCGTGCTGCTGTCGATGGTCATCCTGGTATCGATCGGCACGCTGGTCGCGCGCCCGGAGACGCCACACTGGATGGATGTCGCGCTGATCGTCGCCACGCTGATCCTGTCCTGGCTCTTCGCCAATACCGTCTTCACGCTGCACTATGCGCATCTCTTCTACCTGCAGTCTCCCACCGGCGACCGGCGCGGGCTGGAGGTGCCCGGCGTGCGGGAGCCCAGCTACTGGGACTTCCTGTATTTCAGTTTCACGCTGGGCATGACGTTCCAGACGTCGGACATCACTATCCACGGCGCGCATATGCGCAAGGTGGCGCTGGCGCACTGCATGGCCGCGTTCCTGTTCAACATGGGAATCCTGGCGTTCACCGTGAACGCGCTCGGCGGCTTGTAGCACGGGACGTCCATCTTCATCTGTCTGACATATACGCCCGCCAGAATCCGTGACGTCATTCAAGCCACGGAGTCGTCATGACCCACACAATTGAAGTCCGCGGGCTCTCCAAATCGTTCCGCGCGGACCGCAAGGCGCTTGACGAGGTCACGCTGCGCGTTGCCCCCGGCGAAATGGTTGCACTGCTGGGTGCCTCGGGATCGGGCAAGTCGACGCTGCTGCGCCATATGGCCGGCTTCGTCACCGCCGATGCCGGCGAGATCCTGGTCAACGGCCGCCCGGTGCAGCGCAATGGCCGCCTGGCCCGCAACGTGCGCCAGGTGCGCGGCGAGATCGGCTTCGTCTTCCAGCAGTTCAACCTGGTGGGCCGGCTGCCGGTGATCACCAATGTGCTGGTCGGCATGCTGGCCCGCATCCCCAAATGGCGCAGCCTGTTCCGTATCTTCAAGGCCGATGAACTACGCGCCGGCCTCGATGCGCTTGCCCAGGTTGGTATAGACGACTATGCGTTTCAGCGCGCCTCGACGCTGTCGGGCGGCCAGCAGCAACGCGCGGCCATCGCGCGCACGCTGGTGCAGAACGCGCGCGTGATCCTGGCCGACGAGCCGATTGCCTCGCTCGACCCGGAATCGTCGCGCCGCGTGATGTCGCTGCTCACGCAGATCAACCGCACGCGCAAGGTGGCGGTGGTGGTATCGCTGCACCAGGTGGACGTGGCCATGCGCTACTGCCCGCGCGTGGTGGCGCTGCGCCACGGCAAGGTGGTCTATGACGGCCCCTCGGCGGCGCTGACGCCGGCCATGCTGCGCGACCTGTACGGCACCGAGGCCGACGAGCTGCTGCACGATGCCGCAACGGATGCGGACGAAACCGCCCCGGCAATGCCCGCGCCCGCGATGGTCACGATGAACCTGGCGGCGGCCTGAGCGCCGCCCCGCCCACGCAGTCTTCTCCCCCCAAGCTTCCCAATCGGAGTTATCCATGCTTCGCAGAACCTTTGTCGCCGTCGTCGCTTCTGGCCTGGTCGCCCTGCCCGCCTTCGCCCAGGACGCCAAGAGCCTGAGCATCGGCTTTATCTCGACGGAATCGTCCTCGAACCTGAAAAGCGCCTGGCAGCCGCTGATCGACGATCTCAGCAAGACGCTGGGCGTGACGGTCAAGCCGTTCTTCGCCTCGGACTATGCCGGCATCATCGAAGGCATGCGCTTCAACAAGGTCCAGATCGCCTGGTTCGGCAACAAGTCCGCGATGGAAGCGGTGGACCGCGCCAACGGCGAAGTGTTCGCCTCGGTGATCGACAAGGACGGCAACCCGGGCTACTGGTCGCTGCTGATCGTCAACAAAGACAGCGACATCAAGAGCGTCGAGGACGTGATCAAGCGCGGCAAGGAGCTGAGCTACGGCGCCGGCGATCCCAACTCTACCTCCGGTACCGCGGTGCCGGGCTTCTACCTGTGGACCGCCAACAAGGTCGAGCCGAAAACGCTGTTCAAGGCGGTGCGCATCGGCAACCACGAAGCCAACCTGCTGTCGGTGCTGAACAAGCAAGTTGACGTGGCGGTGAACAACACCGAGAACATGGAGCGCTACCGCATCAACACGGGCAAGAATCCCTATGACCAGGTACGCGTGCTGTGGAAGTCGCCGCTGATCCCGGCCGATCCGATGGTCTACCGCAAGGACCTGTCGCCCGAGCTGAAGAAGAAGATCCAGACCTTCTTCGTCAACTATGGCAAAGGTACCGACGCCGCGCGCGAAAAGCAGGTGCTGGCCACGCTGACCTACCAGGGCTTCCGCACCTCCAGCGACGCGCAGCTGGTGCCGATCCGCCAGATCGAACTGGCGCGCGAGAAGGCCAAGATCGAGACCGACACCACGCTGGCCGCCGCCGACAAGGACAAGCGCCTCGCCGACGTCTCGCGCCGCCTGGCCGAGCTGGACAAGGCCGCTGCCGCGACCAGCGCGCAATAAGCTGTTTTGCCTTGGGCCGGCTTGTTGCCGACCCAAGGCCGCTACTTCCTCACATGCTTCAAACCGGATTGCCCATGACCGCCACCGCCACGCCCGGCCTGCCCCCCTCGCGTCAAAATCCTGTCCGGCCGCCGCGCACGTCCCTTGCCATGATGCTGACCTGGGCGGTCGTGCTGGCCTTGCTTGCGCTGTCCTGGCAAGGCGCCGACATGCGCCCGATGGACCTGCTGCGCGATTCCGACAACATGGCGAAATTCGCCGCCGATTTCTTCCCGCCCGACTTCCGCGACTGGCGCCACTACCTGGACGAGATGCTGGTTACTGTCCAGATCGCCTTGTGGGGCACGGCCATGGCGGTCGCGCTGGCGGTGCCGCTGGGCCTGCTGTGCTCGGCCAATATTGTGCCGGTGTGGGTCTACCAGCCGGCGCGCCGCATCATGGACGCTTGCCGCGCCATCAACGAGATGGTGTTCGCGATGCTGTTTATCGTCGCCGTCGGCCTGGGGCCGTTCGCTGGTGTGCTGGCGATCTGGATCCACACCACGGGCGTGCTGGCCAAGCTCTTTGCCGAAGCGGTCGAGGCGATCGACCCGCGGCCGGTCGAAGGCGTGCGCGCCACCGGCGCCGGTCCGATCGAAGAGATCGTCTACGGTGTGATTCCGCAGGTGTTGCCGCTGTGGCTGTCGTTTGCGCTGTATCGCTTCGAGTCGAATGTACGGTCGGCTTCGGTGGTGGGCATTGTCGGCGCCGGCGGCATCGGCACCGTGCTTTGGGAAATCATCCGCAGCTTCCAGTATGGGCAGACCTGCGCGGTGATGATCATCATCATCCTGTTTGTGTCGGCCATCGATATTATTTCTGCGCAGATCCGCAAGGTGCTGGTGTAATCCTATGCTGATGCGTTCCCGCTCCGAGGACTGTTCCGCTGCTCCTGCCCTTGCCTTGCGCGAGGTGCGGGGGTCCGATGCGGAGTTGCGGCACCTTTCCGCACTGCTTGCCTCAATGGATGGCGAGCCGCCGTTGTCTCTGGCGACGATGCGTGAGCGCTATGCGACCATGCGGCGCTATCCGGACTATCGCTGCTACATGATGGTGGATGCTGACGAGATTCCACTTGGCACGTTTTGTTTGCTGGTGTTTCCTGTGATCGTTCATGACGGGCGGCCAGAGGCGATTGTCGAGGCCGTGGTGGTCGCGCCGCACGCGCGTGGCATGGGAGTTGGCAAGGCGATGATGCAGCAGGCTATGCGGCTGGCGCGTGAGGCTGGGGCTGGGAAGCTGGCGCTTTCGTCCAATGCGCGGCGGTTACAGGCGCATCGGTTTTATCGGGGGCTTGGGTTTATTGAGCATGGCGTTAGTTTTAGTGTTGGGCTTTGAGGCGCGGCTGTGGATGTTGGTGACATGCTGTCGGGTTTTGAAGCGCCGGGGTCGCTGCTGGGGGTTTTGAAGCGCCGTTATCGCTGCTGGTGACATGCTGTCGGCCTTTGAACCGCCCGGTTCCGCCCTCCTGGGCGGTCGCGGTGCCAGCCTGCTACGCCAGGTGAGTGAATGTCGGTGCCTGGCGAATACCCACTTTTGAACAATCCCCAGGACGGGTGTAGGCCGCCTGCTGCCTGCGGTATCGCATCATCGCCTACGGCTGCGCTGCGCGCGGCTCAGTCTCGCGGATGAGGTGCCCTGGCACGAACGCATCGCTTCGCTCGCTAGGCGGCGACGGCAATGACCAGAGAGAGATCGGCCGCTCTGCCACGTTAGGGCCCGCGCGTAGCGCAGCCGAAGGCGTCCCACCAATATCGCATGCAGCAGGCGGCCTACGCCCGGCATGGGGATTGTTCAAGAGCCGGTTAACGCAGGCACGATCCCTAACTCACATAGCGTTAGCAGGTTCGAACGGGCACCCAAGCTAAACGGAAATCACCACCGCCCGAACCACCCACGCCGCCAAATTGATAGCCAGCCGCTCAGGCGACGCGCTTTTTGGTTACTTTTTGGCGCTCGGCCAAAAAGTGACCCGCCCAGCAGGGCGGAACCAGGCGGTTCAAAGGCCGACAGCATGTCACCAGCAGCGATCACGGCGCTTCAAAGGCCGACAGCATGTCACCAGCAGCGACCCCGGCGCTTCAAAGCCCGACAGCATGTCACAACCTTGAGCCACAGTGGCAGGACCGAGCTAATCCCCTCCCACCCCCACCACCCGCGCCAAATCATCCGCCGACGCCCGCAACGCCCCACTGTTATCAATCTCTACCAACAAACATCCATCAGGAACATCAAACGCCTGCCCGGCCCGCACAAGCCGCCGTGCGATGGCCTCCTCTGACTCACGCCCGCGCTGACGCAGGCGCGCAGCCAGCACCTCCGGCTTGACCCGCACATGGATAGCGCAAAGTTTGGGATAGCGCGCCACCGCCTGCGGCAGATACTCCCGCGAGCCGTTGACGATCACCGTCAGTCCCGCAGCCAGCCACTGCTCGATCTCGACCCCAATCCCGTAATGCAACCCATGGCTGTGCCAGTTCAGCGCCAGGCACCCAAGCGCCCGCCGGCGCTGAAACTCATCAGGACTAAGTGCCACCGACGCTTCGTTGGCATCTGCCTCCCGCGTGATATAGCGATGCGCCACCACGACGCGATCATCAGGCCCCAACCGCTCGCGCAACGCGCGCAGCAGCGAATCCTTGCCGCTGCCGGACGGCCCCATCACGTAAAACAGGCCACTGCCGTCAGTTTTGATTCGCGTACTCATGCGTCCAGGTACGCCGCACCGGCGCCATCGTTGATGCTGCCATCGAAGCCATAGTGGCGCCCGACGATAAAGTCATCGCCAGCCTGCGGCTGCACGAACACGCTGATGCCGTCGACATGCAGCGGCACTTCCGGCAGCTTGCCCACCACAGCGGACAGGCGTGCCAGTGCAGCGGCCTCGCTGGCGGCATCAAGCATGCCGGTCAGCGTGATATGAAAGACAAAGGTCTCGAACACGTACGGATAGCCCCACGCATCGAGCATCCGGCGTTGCGCCTCGTTCAGCTGTTCCGGCTTGCGCCGTGCCAGTTCCGCCGCGCCGGGCGGCGCCCGGAAGCGCTCGAATGCCAGCACACTGTCATCGGCCAGCGCCTGCATCGGCGAGGAAGCTTCGGCCAGGCACCATGCGACAAAGCCACGCAGCGAGTGCAGCGCCAACGGCGCGTCGAACGCTTCGCGGCCGCGCGCGAAAGCGCGGGCTGCGGCGTCGAGCTGCGTGGCGTCGATGCCGTCGGCAAGCCGGAATGGTGGCTTCAGCGTGGCATGGAGGCCGTAGTGGGCCGGCGCCCGCACCCACTCCGGAGGCGGCGCAGTGAATGCGGCAGGCACCAGCGGAGCCGCGCCCGTATCGGCATCGCGGCCAAGCCACTGGTTGCCGAAGGTACGAAACGGCTCAGCCGGCGCCAGGTATATCGCGTAACGGTGTGCATGCATGGTCATGCCGCCAGTGTACCGGCGTCGGCAAGATCGACCAGCAGTGGCATCGCCGCCGCATGCTTCAGCTCGCCATTGACGATAGTGGCGCAGACGCGCGGCGCGCCCGGCTGGCGGTCATCGACCAGGATCGCATCGGCCCGCAGGCCCGCGGCCAGCATGCCACGATCGCGCAGTCCGGCGGCGCGCGCGGGATTGCGCGACACCAGTTGCCACGCACCCTGCAGGTCGAGCATGCCCAGTTGCGCCAGGCGCAGCGCGGCTTGCAGCGGCGCCGGGTAGTAGTAGTCGGAGGCAAGCACCGTGCACAGGCCGGCGGCCACCATCTCGGTCGCGTTGGGCGCGCCGGTGTGGCTGGTGCCGCGCACCACGTTGGGCGCGCCAAACACGATGTCGTCGCCGAGCTGGCGCGCCAGCGTGGCAGCGTCGATGGTCAGCGGAAACTCGGCAATGCGGCAGCCACGGCGGTGATAGTGCTGGCGCGTGGCCACGTCCGGGTCGTCATGCGACGCGACCGGCAGCCCGGCCGCGCGCGCCGCGGCGATAAGGCGAGCCATCGCCTCCGGCACTTCCTGCGCATTGGCGCTGGCTGCGCGCAGCCGCCGGCGGAAGGTCTCGACGTCACACTCGGCGCGTTCGGCGTATTGCCGCAACTTGCCTTCGTCCGCCATGCGGCGCGCCATCATCGGCAGGTGGTCGTTGATGGCGAGCAGCCCGACACGGCCTTCGGCGATCCAGGCCAGCGCGGTTTCGACGCCGGCGAGGTGGAATGCCTCGAAGCGCAGGTGTACCTTGTGCCCGGCGCCAAGCACGGGAGCTGCCTGTGCGAGCGCTTCGAACATGCGCAGCGCATACGCTTCGCCGCGCAACCCGCCTTCCCATGACAGGGTCACGCCATGGAACTCGGTGGTAATCCCGTTGGCCAGCAACTGGCGGTCCACGTCGAGCAGCGCACCCGCGTACGGGAAGCTGACGCCCGGGCGCGGCATCACCGCGCGCTCGAACGCGTCGCCGTGGATATCGACGATGCCGGGCAGCACCAGCAGGTCGCCTGCGTCAAGCCACAGGCCGGATGCGGGCGGATGCGGGGCAACGATGCCGTCGTGCCAGCCGAGCGTGGCCGGGCCCAGGCCCGCTGCGCCAAGCACGCGGCGCCCCGTGATGCCGCTCAGTTGCGGCGCTTGGGTAGGAATGATCGTATGCATGGTCAGCACGTTAGCGCCGGCAGATGACAGACAGATGTCTAGACCAATGCGCGCAGCGTCCGTGCGGCCTCAGTCCAGCCTCAGTCGCTGTCGGAAACCGTCAGCTGGACCCAGTCGCCGGCGAAGCGTGTCACGCTGTACTGCACCGGCGCGCCGTCGATATCGACGTTGAGCGCCTCCACCTGCAGCACCGGGCGAGTCTTGGGCTGGTTCAGCAGCCGTGCCACCGGAGCGCTGGGCATGGCGGCGGTAATGCGCGACCACTTGCGCGTGTAGTCCGCGATGCCGAAGTGCGCGAGCGCGCGCGACACCGATTGCTGCGCGCGCAGCACCTCGTCGAGGCCCGGGAAGCGCTTCGGATCGAAATAGTGCTCGGCAACGTCGATGGTGCGGGCCTCGGCCTGCCCGCGCATCTGCACGTGCAAGACCGGCGCCGTGCGCGCCAGCCCCAGGTGGCGTGCGATCTCCGGTGCGCGCAGTTCCTGGCAGCCGATGATCTCGGTATGCCCGCGCATCCCCTGCGCGGCCAGGTTCCGCGAAAAGCGCGTGCGCCGCCCGATCGCGTAGTCGATCGCATGCTCCTGCACGAAAGTGCCGCGCCCCTGCTCGATGCGCACCAGCCCGCTCAGTTCCAGCTCGCCCATGGCGCGCCGGATGGTGTGCCGGTTCACGGCGAAGCGTGTCGCCAGCTCCGGCTCCGGCGGCAGTTGCTCACCGGGCTGGTACAGCTTGTTGCGGATGTCGTCCGCCAGCGCCTCGCCGATCTGGCGCCAGACTGCCACGCCGGAACCCCGTTCTACTTCCCGATCAGACATCCTGCCCTCTTGTCATCAAGCGTTCATTGGTGCCATGCGATTGTGCCCGAGTTATGCCGGCATGGCGTGTTGCCCGACTAGTGCCGCACACCGTCACGAAACGTTCATCTGCCTGTGGTCTAGTAGCGGCGTGTTCACGTTGTGACATCTAAACGTATAGACGTATAGGGGTGATGATGCAAAGCGAAAACGCCGGTCCGGCAACGACCGATGCGAACGCGGCCCGCGCTGCCTGGCTGCGAATCCTGGCGATGGCGCCAACCGAGGCGCTCGATGCGGCCTACGCGCGACTGGGCCAGTCAGCGGCCCTGCCCGCGTGGCGCCTGCTGCGCAAGCCGGAGTCCGGCATGGCGATGGTGCGGGCGCGTGCCGGCGGCACCGGCGCGCAGTTCAACCTCGGCGAGATCACGGTCACGCGCTGCGCGGTCGTGCTGGAAGACGGCGATGCCGGCGGCACCGTGGGTGTTGCCTATGTACAAGGCCGCAGCACACAGCACGCGCAGCATGCCGCGGTGCTGGATGCGCTGCTGCAGCGCCCGGCGTGGCACCGGCGCGTGCACGACGCCGTGCTGGCGCCGCTGGCCGACGCCCATGCCGCGCGCACGGCGCAGCAGGCCGCCGTCGCCGCGCAGACGCGCGTGGAGTTCTTCACCATGGTCCGGGGAGAGGACTGACATGACATCCGCCCAATCCTCCGCAACGCCGGTGCTGTCCGCCGCCACCTCGCTGGTGCCTGGCTTTGACAACCCGGTCGACGATGCACAGCAGGTATTCCGCGCCACGCTGCATGCCTTCGCCCATCCCGGACAAATCCAGTCCCTGCCGGTGACCAGCGGCCTGCCCGACGGCCTGTCGCCGGCGCTGGCCGCGCTGCTGCTGACGCTGGCCGATCCCGATACCCCGGTGTGGTTGCCCGCGGGCGTGCCCGCCGCGGCGCGCGCGTTCCTGCGCTTCCATTGCGGTTGTCCGCTGACCGACGACCTCCGCGCCGCCACCTTCGTGTGCGTGCCCGCCGGCCACGCCATGCCGGCGCTGGCAGAGTGCGCGCAGGGCGAGTCCGCTTTCCCGGACCGCTCGGCCACGCTGTTGGTGGAAGTCGCTTCGCTGGACGACGGCGACACCTTCACGCTGTGCGGCCCCGGCATCGAGCACACGCAAACGCTGCGCGTGGCCGGCCTGCCGGCGGACTTCCGCGGCGCCTGGCGCGCCAACAACGCCGGCTTTCCGCTGGGCGTCGACCTGTTGCTCGCCAGCGGCGACCGGTTCTGCGCGCTGACGCGCACCACGCAGATGGAGGCCTGACATGTATGTAGCCGTCAAAGGTGGCGAACGCGCCATCCTGAATTCCTACCAGATGCTCGACGCCTACCGCCGCGGCGACACGGCGCTGCCGGAGCTGACGCTGGCGCAGATCCGCGAGCAGATGCCGCTGGCCGTGTCGCGCGTGATGGCCGAGGGCTCGCTGTACGACCCGCACCTGGCCGCGCTGGCGCTGAAGCAGGCCGCCGGCGACCAGATCGAGGCGGTGTTCCTGTTGCGCGCGTATCGGACCACGCTGGCGCGCTTTGGCTATACGGTGCCTGTCGATACCGGCGCGATGCGCCTGCAGCGCCGGATTTCGTCGACCTTCAAGGACGTGCCCGGCGGCCAGGTACTCGGGCCGACCTATGACTACACGCAGCGCCTGCTGGACTTTTCACTCGAAGCCGGCCGCGAGCCCGCGCCGCTGCCGCCATCGGCCGAGCCGCTGCCCGCCAGCATGCCGCGCGTGACCGGCTTGCTGGAAGCGGAACAACTGGTCGAAGCCGACGAGATCCCCGTGGGCGACCCCGCCCCGCCCGACCTGACGCGCGAACCGCTGACCTTCCCCGCCAGCCGCGCCGCGCGCCTGCAGAACCTGGCGCGCGCCGATGAAGGCTTCCTGCTGTCGATGGGCTATTCCACGCAGCGCGGCTATGGCAACTCGCACCCGTTCGCGGCGGAAATCCGCTATGGCACCGCCGAGGTCGAACTGTTTGTCGAAGAGCTCGGCTTCGCGGTGACGATCGGCGAGATCGAACTGACCGAATGCCAGATGGTCAGCCAGTTCGCCGGCAACGCCGACGAAGCGCCGCGCTTCACGCGTGGCTACGGCCTGGTGTTCGGCTACAACGAGCGCAAGGCCATGTCGATGGCGCTGACCGATCGCGCCATGCGCGCCGCCGAACTGGGCGAAGCCGCCGACGCCCCGGCCAACGATATCGAATTCATGCTGTACCACAGCGACAACGTCGAGGCCTCCGGCTTCGTGCAACACCTGAAGCTGCCGCACTACGTGGACTTCCAGGCCAACCTGGAACTGCTGCGCCGCCTGCGCGGCGAGCAGGCAGGCACGATCACAACCGCAGCGCCGGCGGGGTCGCAACCTGAATCGCAACCCCGGCCCCAGCCGCAAGAGGAGTCGCTGGCATGACCACCGCGAACGCATCCGCCACCACGGGCATCGCCCGCGACGAACACTACAACTTCGGGTACCTCGACGAATCGACCAAGCGCATGCTGCGCCGCGCGCTGCTCAAGGCCGTGGCGATTCCCGGCTACCAGGTCCCGTTCGGCAGCCGCGAAATGCCGCTGCCCTATGGCTGGGGCACCGGCGGCATCCAGGTCACCGCGGCCATTATCGGCAAGCCTGACATGCTCAAGGTGATCGACCAGGGTTCCGACGACACCACCAACGCCATCAATATCCGCCGCTTCTTCGGCCGCGTGACCGGCGTGCAGACCACCGAGCGCACCGCCGAGGCCACCATCATCCAGACCCGCCACCGCATTCCGGAAACGCCGTTGCGCGCGGGCCAGACCATGGTGTTCCAGGTGCCGATCCCCGAGCCGCTGCGCTGGCTGGAGCCGAGCGAGACCGAGACCCGCACCATGCACGCGCTGTCGGAGTACGGCGCGATGCACGTCAAGCTCTATGAAGACGTCGCCCATCACGGGCATATCGCCACCACTTACGACTATCCCGTGATCGTCAACCAGCGCTACATGATGCGGCCGTCGCCGATTCCCAAGTTCGACAACCCCAAGCTCGACCGCAGCCCTGCGCTGATGCTGTTCGGCGCCGGGCGCGAGAAGCGCGTCTATGCCGTGCCGCCTTACACCTCGGTAAAGAGCCTGGACTTCGCCGACCACCCGTTCACGGTCGAGAAGTGGACCAGTTGCTGCGCCCAGTGCGGCGCCACCGACAGCTACCTGGACGAGATCATCACCGACGATGCCGGCACGCGCATGTTCGTGTGCTCGGACACCGAGTACTGCGCGGACCGCCAGGCCGAGCAAGCCCTCAAGGCCGCCGCAGGAGGTGCACGATGAGCGCGACCCCGCTGCTGTCGGTGCGCGACCTGACGCGCACCTGGGACGGCCTGCATGGCTGCCATGACGTCAGCTTCGACCTCTATCCCGGCGAGGTGCTGTGCGTGGTCGGCGAATCCGGCTCTGGCAAGAGCACGCTGCTGCAGGCCCTGTCGATGCAGGCGCCACCGCAGCGCGGCAGCGTCAGCTACGACATGCGCGAGTCCGGCCTGGCCGACCTCGCCACGCTGTCGAGCGCGCGCATGCGGCTGCTGGCCCGCACTGACTGGGGCTTCGTGCGCCAGCATGCCCGCGACGGCCTGCGCATGCAGGTCAGCGCGGGCGCCAATATCGCCGAGCGGCTGATGGCCGTGGGCGAGCGACACTACGGCAACCTGCGCGAAGTCGCCGGAAGCTGGCTCGAGAAAATGGAGATCGACCTCGCGCGCCTGGACGACGTGCCCGGCACGTTCTCGGGCGGCATGCAGCAGCGCCTGCAGATCGCGCGCAACCTGGTCACGCATCCTCGGCTGGTGTTCATGGACGAGCCTACTGCCTCGCTCGATGTCTCGGTGCAGGCGCGCCTGCTCGACCTGTTGCGCCGGCTGGTGTCCGACCTGGGCCTGGCCGCGGTGCTGGTCACGCACGACCTCGCCGTGGCGCGCCTGCTCGCGCACCGCACGCTGGTGATGCAGGGCGGCCGCGTGGTCGAGCAAGGCCTGACCGACCAGATCCTCGACGACCCGCAGCACCCGTACACGCAGTTGCTGGTCTCCTCCATCCTGCAAGGCTGACGACATGCAAGCAGACAATGCACAGAAACTGGTCGAGGTCCGCGGCCTCGGCAAGATGTTTACGCTGCACAACCAGGGGGGCATCCGCCTGCCGGTGCTGAGCGCGATCGACTTCGACGCCGCGCGCGGCGAATGCCTGGTACTGTCGGGTCCGTCCGGCACGGGCAAGAGCACGCTGCTGCGCTGCCTGTACGGCAACTACCTGGCGACCGAAGGCAGCATCCGCCTGCGCGACACCAGCGCCGACGGCGAGCCGTGGGTCGAGCTTAACAACGCCCCCGAACAGCGCGTACTGAAGCTGCGCCGCGATGTTATCGGCTATGTCAGCCAGTTCCTGCGCGCCATCCCGCGCGTGTCGGCGCTGGACGTGGTGGCCGATCCGCTGCAACAGCGCGGCACCAGCCATGAAGAAGCCCGCGCCCGCGCCGAGGTGCTGCTGGGACGCCTGAATCTGCCGCGCCGGCTGTGGGAACTGCCGCCGGCCACGTTCTCCGGCGGCGAGCAGCAGCGCGTCAACATTGCACGCGGCCTGATCGGCGGGCACCCCATCCTGCTGCTCGACGAGCCCACCGCCTCGCTCGATGCCGACAACCGCGCGGTCGTGGTCGAACTGATCCGCGAGGCGCTGGCCGAAGGCCGCGCGCTGATCGGCATCTTCCACGACGAGGCGGTACGCGACGCCGTGGCCACGCGCCTGCTGCCGCTGCAGCCTGCCACTGCCCTCGCCGGCCAGTAACTGTCAGAACAACGGAGCCGGACATGCCTGCAACCTACCTCACGCACGCCACCGTGGTATTGCCCGACCGCGTGCTGCACGACAGCGCGCTGCTGATCGATGACGGCCATATCGCCGCCATCGAGCCTGCCGCCGCGCCCGCGCACGCCGAGGTGATCGACCTGCGCGGCCACACCCTGATGCCGGGGCTGGTCGACGTGCATTGCGATGCCATCGAGAAAGAGGTCGAGCCGCGCGCCAACGTGCTGTTTCCGCTGGACTTCGCCGTGGCCCAGGTCGACCGCCGCAACGCCGCCGCCGGCATCACCACGCCGTACCATGCGCTGTCCTTTGCCGGCAACCACTTCGGCGTGCGCAACGTCGACACCGCCGCCACGCTGGTGCGTACCCTAGCCGCGTTCCGCCGCCACAGCCTGGTCGATAACCGCATCCACTGCCGCTATGAAGTGACCGACGCCGGCGCCGTGCCGGTGCTGGAAATGCTGATGGCCGAGGGCGTGGTCGACCTGCTGTCGGTGATGGACCATTCGCCGGGCCAGGGCCAGTTCAAGACGCTGGACGCCTACCTTGCCTACATGATGGGCAACCACGGCATGACCCGCGAGGAAGCCGCCGATGCCGCCGACAAGAAAGCTGCCGCACTGGACGGCGCGCACGAGCGCGTCAACCGGCTGGTGGCACAGGCGCACCGTCTCGGCATCCCCACGGCCAGCCATGACGACGATTCGCCCCAGCGCATCGCAGCCATGCAGGCGCTGGGCGTGCGCATGAGCGAGTTCCCGATCAACCTGGAGACTGCGCAAGCCGCCTGCGCGCAAGCGCTGCCGACCATCCTGGGCGCACCCAACGTACTGCGCGGCAAGAGCCAGAGCGGCTCGATGCGGGCGATCGACGCCATCCACGCCGGCGTCGGCACCATCCTGTGCTCGGACTACCAGCCCTCTACGCTGATCGCCGCCGCCTATGCCGCGGCACGGCAGGCTGAACTGCCACTGAACGAAGCGCTGGCGCTGGTGACGGCAAACCCGGCGGAAGCCTGCCTGCTGCGCGACCGCGGGCGCCTGGCGCCGGGACTGCGCGCCGACGTGATTGCCGTGGCCAGCGTGGCCGGCCAGCCGCTGGTCACCCATACGTGGTCGGCGGGGCGGATGGTGTTTGCGGCAGGGTATCCCACGGGCCGGGCCGAGGCCGGCGCGGCAACCCGGCCGGAATCCGTGCCCGAAGCAGCCTGAAGCGGCCTGGAGCGACAGGAAGCGACCGGAAGCGACCCAAGGCGGTGTCCGCGAGGACATCGCTACGGCAAAGCATCCGCCGGCAATACGCTCAGCCCCGACGCACTGGTCGACATGCTCCTGCGCTGGCTCCTGAGCACACCGTTTTCGTCGAACTCGAACAGCACCATCGACGAGCGGATGGAGCCGCCGGCGAACAGCGGGCCGATGAAGGGGATGAAGCTCTCTGGATGCGGCCGGGAGGCCGCGAAGGAATAGACCAGGATGATCGACCCGTTGCTCAGCGTCGTCTCCGAGGTCGGCTTGCCGAGTTGCCCGGTCACGTCGTCAAGCGTGGAGAAGCCGAGCATGAAGTTTTCCAGATGCTCCTGCCGGACGTCGACGCCCGTCGAAACGCAGGCAGCCAGCATTGCGCTGGCCGCGATCAGGGCGTGAACACGCTTCATGTCGTCACCGCCATACGGTTGTGCGTGGCTGGGGCCGTGATGCCAGCGTAGCCCGCATTGCGTCCGGCATGCCCGTTCTCAAAGCATAGTCCTTCCACGCCGCGTTGATCCGGGACTTCCTCCGCAGCGCGCCGTCCAGACGGGCTGCCCCAGCATTGCAGGTGCCCCCGGCGCCATTTCCGGCGCGCATCCTGTCGTACACTAGGCACTGACGTCACACTGGCGTCACAACTGTGTCCTGCGGCTCCAGATTCGTACTGCCCGCCTTGACTCTGCTCAAGCCTTTATCCGCCGAGAGCTAGCAAACTGGCATCCATGACTTTTCCTACCTCGCCATCCGGCACGCCCCGTGCCGCCGATGCTGGTCAATCCAGCGCATCCTCCGGGTCTCATCGCACCCTGCCCTTGCCGCGCGGCCGCTTTGGGTGGATCACCGGCATCGTCAGCTGGATCGTGCTGGTTGCCAGCACCCTGTTCTGGTGCGCGCTGTTGTTCCCGCTGGCGCTGCTGAAGCTGGCGCTGCCGTTCGCCGCGGTCCGCCGGCGCATCGATCCCATGCTGAACGGGATTGCCACGGCGTGGATTTCCTGTACGTCCGGCTGGTTCGCGCGCATCCAGCAGGCGCCGTGGGATATCCAGGGCAATACCGGGCTGCGCTATGCGGACTGGTACCTGGTCAACTGCAACCACCAGTCGTGGGCCGATATCTTTGTGCTGCAGCGCGCGCTGAACCGGCGCATCCCGTTGCTGAAGTTTTTCCTGAAGCAGCAGTTGATCTACGTGCCGGTGATCGGGCTGGCCTGGTGGGCGCTGGACTTCCCGTTCATGAAACGGCATGGCAAGGCGGAACTGCGCCGCAACCCTGCGCTGCGGCGCCAGGACCAGGAAACGGCGCGGCGCGCGTGCGAGAAATTTTCGCTGGTGCCGACCAGTGTGATGGTATTTGCCGAAGGCACGCGCTTTACCGAGGCCAAGCGTGCGGCGCAGGCCTCGCCATACCGCCACCTGCTGAAGCCCAAGGCAGGCGGGCTGGCGGTGGCGCTGAATGCAATGGGAACGCGCTTCCGCTCGATGATCGACGTGACCATCGCCTATCCCGACGGCGTGCCGAGCTTCTGGGACCTGGCTTGCGGCCGCGCCGGCATGGTGGTGGTGCGCATGCACCAGTTGCCGGTGCCGCCTTCGTTCTGCGAGGCCGACTACGCCACCAACAAGGCGTTCCGCACCGAGTTCCATCACTGGCTGGCACAGCAGTGGCAGGACAAGGACGACGAGATCGAGGACTTGACGACCGGGCGCGCTGGCTGACCGCGCGCGCATTGCCCGGCAAACGCCTTCCCTGTTACCCCGGCAGCCGCTCCACCGCCCGCTTGCCCTGGCTGACCGCCGCCGTCACCGACGGGCTCCCGGCGTTGTCGCTATTGGCAATGCTGACGTTGCCAAGCCCCGCCAGATTCGGCCAGGCCGCATCGGCAGCCACGTTTTCGCCGGCCACGCTGTCCGGCATATAGCTGTAGCCGTGCGCCCAGCGGTTCACCGTAATGCCGCGGATCACTTTGCTGGCGCTGAAGCCGGCCGGCGCCAGCATCCGGTCCAGCTGCGTGCGGATGTCGCGCTCCAGCGCGTCGAACGGCGTGCCGAGCAGGAAGGCCCGCCCGGCGCGGAAGCGCTCGCGCGCGCGCATGCCGCTGTCGGGCACGGTTGGCACATAAAGCATGTGCAGCACCGCGGGGTCGGACGGGCGGGTGCCCGCGGGCGGCTCCAGCCACAGGTCGCTGTACGGCATGGCGGGTGCATGGATGCGCCGCGTGCGCAGTGTGGCGAAGGCCTGCCAGTGGTCCAGCGCCACTTTGGTGTAGACCAGCGGCGCCTTGGCCTCGTCGCGCAGCACCGCCTTCTGCGCCGCTGGCAGCGACGGCAGCAGGTGCGGGATCATCATGTTGTAGCCGGCCAGCACCACATGGCGCGCCTCGACCCGATGCAGGTTGCCGCTCCATCCGTAGGTCACCCGGGTGATGTTGCCGTCGGGCTCGACCGCGATCGCGGTGCTGTTCAGGCGCAGCCGCACCGGCGCGCCGTCGCGGTCCAGCCGGCTGTAGTCGAAGGCGGCGCCGGCCACGTCGACCGGGGTGCCAAACGACGCCACGCCGGGAATCAGGCTGTGCACCAGCAGCCGCGCCAGCGAGGCGTTGCCATCCGGGAACCACAGCCGCGAGGCGGGCGACTTGCCCAGCCTGGGGTTGCCCGCCGGCGCGGGCATGCTGGCGCCGGCGGGCAACCCGATCGCGATGGCGTCAGCCACCGATATGCCGTCGGCATCGAGCGCATAGGCGTCGTTGCTGCGGCTGCGCAGGAAGCGCAGCCCTGGCAGGCCGAGTCCGGCCTTGTCGCGCAGGAAGGCGGCGTAGCGCATGGTGCGCAGCGCAGCGGCGCGGGCAGTGCCTTCCAGGCCGGGCAAGTAGTCGGCGGTGCCGGCAGCCAGGCGGGACAGCGCGGCGCGGTCCGCCGCGGGCAGCGGCGCCAGGTCGAGGAAGCGCTGCAGGGCCACGGCGTCAGCGCCCTGCGCGCGCAGGCCACTGCGTGCATCAAACAGCTCGCCGAAGGGATCGCCGCCGACCCACTGGTCGCGGCCGAAATGCTCGGCATCGAAGAACACCGCGCGACCCATGCCCAGTGCGGCATATGGGTCTGACGGCGTGCCCGCCGGCGGGCGCGCGGGATCGAGGCCGATGCCGGCCAGCAACTCACGCATGGCGGCGTCACTGACCGCGCCGGGCGGCATCTCGGCGCTGCCGCCGTAGGTCACCAGCCGCTTGCCGCGCACCGTGAATTCATTGCGCTTGGCATGGCCGCCGAAGTCGTCGTGGTTGTCCAGGATCAGGATGCGCCGGGCGGCGCCGAAGCGGCGCCGGTAGAACCACGCCGCGGCCAGTCCGCTCAGTCCGCCGCCGACCACGACCAGGTCGAAGGCCTCGCGCGCCAGCACCACGGGATACTTCGCCCCCTCGCGCGCCAGGCTGTGGGCCAGCGTATAAGTCCCCTCGTGATTGCCGCGCAGGCCAGTCAGTGACGGAGGGTAGCCAGGGCTGGCCGCCCCGCCCTGCTGTGCATTCACCCATTGCACCGGGGCCAGCCCGGCGGCAATGGTCAACGCGGTGCCGTTGAGGAAGTCTCTGCGCGTGATCGTCATCGGATGCTCATCGGTAATCGGTGCGTGCCGGAACGCCTGGCCTCAGCGCTGTGCCGCCAGCGCCTTGCGCCGCGCGGCGACTTCGGCTTCGGTCACCGGGCCGGCACGGTTGCCCCAGCCGCCCCGGATAAAAGTCAGCACGCTGGCCAGTTCCTGGTCGTCCAGCGTCCAGCCATAGCCGGGCATGTGGTAGTCGGTGGCGGCGGTGCCGACGCGCGCGGTCACGGCGCCATCGAGCAGCAGGTTGACCAGCGAGGCCGGATCGGGATCGGCCACGGTCGGGTTGCCGGCCAGCGGCGGGAACACGCGCGCGAAGCCCTTGCCGTCTGCGCCATGGCACGGCATGCAGTACACCGCGTACTGGCGCGCGCCCGGCAAGTCGAAGCGGCCCTGCTGCAATTGCCGCGCGGTGGCCGGATCGGGGCGGAACGGCTTGTCCTCCCCACGCGCGCCGGGCAGCGACTTGAGGTAGGCCGCCACGGCATCGAGGTCGGCCGGACTCATGTACTGCGTGGCGGTGGAGATGACGGTGGACATCGGCCCGAACGAGGTCGCATGACCGTTGCGCCCGGTGCGCAGGAACTCGGCGATGTCCGCGCGCGACCAGGCGCCCAGGCCGGTGATCTGGTCGCCGGTCAGGTTGGTCGCGGACCAGCCTTCCACGCTGGCGCCGGACAGGAAGTGGCGGCTGCGCTCGTCCAGGCCCTTCTCCGCGAACAGCCGGCCGCGCGGCGTATGGCAGGCGCCGCAGTGGGCCACCGCCTGCACCAGGTAGGCGCCGCGGTTCCATGCGTCTCCGCGCGCGGGCTCGGTGCGCACCGGGTCATCGTCAAGGAACAGCAGGTTCCACACCGACAGCAGCGAGCGCATGCCGTACGGAAAGCGAAGCTGCGGCGCCGTGTTGGTCTGCGCCACCGGCCCGACTTCCGCGCGCAGGTAGGCATACAGCGCGGCCACGTCGTCGGCGCGCATGCGCGCGTAGGACGGGTACGGCATGGCCGGATAAAGGCGCTTGCCGTCGCGCGCCACGCCCTGCCGCAGCGCGCGGTCGAATTCGGCCAAGGTATAGGCGCCGATGCCGGTGGTGGCGTCGGGGGTGATATTGGTCGAGTGGAGGGTGCCGACGGCGGTGCGGATTGGCAAGCCGCCGGCAAACGGCTTGCCGCCTTCGCGGGTATGGCATGCGGCGCAGTTGGCGACGCGCGCGAGGTAGCGGCCTCGCTCGACCTGCTGTGCATCGGTGGCGCCGGCAGCCAGTGCCGGGCGGACCGGCCACGCAAGCAGCAGTGCGAGGGATAGCCACAGCCAGGGCAGCCATTGCGCCGGCAGCAATGCGGCGGCGCGATGCCGCCCGGTCGGGCGAAACATGGGGACAGTCAGTTTTTCGTTGTGGTGGATAAGTCGCGTGACGCTGCCGCTCAGGCCATCGTCACCGTCGGCACCGCGGTTGCCGCTGATGATGCCGTGGAAACGGCCCAGTTGGCGGCCAGCACCAGGCAGACCACCAGCCCGGCGGCGACGGCCACGCCGGTCAGGATCAGCGGGACGGGACGCAGGTTTTCCAGGTCGCGCTGGTGCTCCTGGCCCTTGCGCAGGCCAAAGAAGCCCCACAGCACGGTCCGCAACAGCCTGAATGGGTTCATTGCCTCTCCTTGCAGAAATGCCTCTGGCGGTCAGGACCGATTATGGCCGTCAGGCGCCAGCCGTAACAGCATCAGATACCGGGAAAATTTACGTATCAGTTGGCCGCACGCGGCGATAATGGCACGACCGCCCTCCGCTCCCGACAGCGCTCCATGAAACGGTACGAAGCCCTCGCCGAGACCCTGGCCGCCGATATCCGCAACGGCAGCCTGCCCCCAGGCACGCGCCTGCCATCGATCCGCAAGACCGTGGCGCAATACGGCGTCAGCCCCTCCACCGCGTTCCAGGCTTACTACCGGCTGGAGGAGCGCGGCCTGGTGCGCGCGCGCGAGCGTTCCGGCTACTACGTGGCGGGGCCGGCACGGCGCGATATGCCACAGCCGCAGGCGCGGCCGTCGCGGCAGGTTTCGACCCAGGTCGACATCTCCAAGCTGGTGTTCGCGGTGCTGGAGGGCGCGCGCGACCGCAAGCTGGTGCAGTTCGGCTCGGCCTTCCCGTCGCCCGAGCTGTTCCCGTGGGAGCGGCTGGGCAAGTCGCTGGCGCGCGCCGGCCGTGCGCTGGATCCGTGGTATTCGGTCAACGACCTTCCGCCCGGCAACACCGCGCTGCGCCGGCAGATCGCGCTGCGCTACCTCGGCGCGGGCGCGCCGCAGCCAGCCGAAGACCTGGTCGTCACCAACGGCGCGCTGGAGGCGCTGAACCTGTGCCTGATGGCCGTGACCCAGCCGGGCGACGTGGTCGCGATCGAGTCGCCGGGCTTCTATGCCGCGCTGCAGGCGCTGGAGCGGCTGCGGCTCAAGGCGCTGGAGATCCCGGTCGATCCGGCCGAGGGCATCGACCTGGGCGCGCTCGACAACGCGCTGTCGCGCCACCCGATCAAGGCCTGCTGGTTCATGACGCAGTTCCAGAATCCGCTCGGCGCCAGCATGTCGGAAGACAAGAAGAAGGCGCTGGTAGCCCTGCTCGCGCGCCACCAGGTGCCGCTGATCGAGGACGACGTCTATGGCGAGCTTTACTTCGGCAACCGCTGCCCGCTGCCGGCCAAGGCCTTCGATACGCAAGGGCTCGTCATGCATTGCAGTTCGTTCTCGAAGACGCTGTCGCCAGGGTTCCGCATCGGCTGGGTGGCGCCGGGCCGCTTCGGCGAGGCGATCCAGCGGCTCAAGCTGATGACCACGCTGTCGGCCGGCGTGCCGACCCAAGTGGCGCTGGCCGAGTACCTGCAGCACGGCGGCTACGACAAGCACCTGCGCCGCCTGCGCCATGTGCTGGAGATGCAGCAGGGCCAGATGCTCGACGCCATCGGCCGGCATTTTCCGGAAGGCGTGCGCGTGTCGCGTCCGGATGGCGGGTACTTCCTGTGGGTCGAGTTTGCGCCGGGTTTTGACGCGCTGGCGCTGCACCATGCCGCGCTGGAGGCCGGCATCGGGCTGGCGCCGGGGCCGATCTTCTCGGCGCGGCAGGGCTACCGCAACTGCATCCGGCTCAACTACGGGCATTTGTGGAACGACGAGGCGGAGGCGGCGATTGCCACGCTCGGGCGGCTGATCGCGCAACAGTCCGCCTGAGCCCCGTCAGCGCGCGTCGCGGTGGCGGCGCAGCGCCCATTCCAGCGTCTCGAACGCGGCCTGCACGACGAGCGCCAGCGCCGCCGCCGGGATCGCGCCGGCCAGCAGCAGCGTGGTGTCGTTAAGCGCCAGCCCGGTGGCGATGCGCTCGCCAAATCCGCCGGCGCCGACGAAAGCCGCGATGGTGGCCGTGCCCACGCTGATGATGGCGGCGGTCTTGACGCCGGCCAGCAGCACCGGCAGCGCCAGCGGCAATTCGACATAGCGCAATACCTGGCCGCTGCGCAGGCCCAGCGCGCGCGCCGCGTCGCGCATGCCCGGCGACACCTGCTCCAGTCCGGTGGCGGTGTTGCGCACGATCGGCAGCAGCGCATACAGGAACAGCGCCACCAGCGCCGGCCACACGCCGATGCGGCCCAGCAGCGGGATCAGCATCGCCAGCAAGGCCAGCGACGGCACGGTCTGCAGCACACTGACGGCGCCCAGCACCACTTGCCCGGTGCGCCGGCGGCGCGCGGCCAAAATGCCCAGCGGCACGCCGGCCAGCGTGGCAGCGCCGACCGCACCGGCCACCAGGCCGACATGGCGCCGTGCCAGCCGGTTGGTGTCGGGGCCAAGCAGCGCGCCCAGCAGGCGGCGATCGTTGCTGCCTGAAGCCGCGGACGCCGGCACTGCGGCCGGGTTGCCGGGATTCGAGCCATGCGCCAGGAACTCGCGCGCGACGGCATCGAACGGCTTGCGGTCGATCTCCGCCGCCGCGTTCATCGCCACCATGTCGGCCGCGCTGATGCGGCCCGACAAGCGCTGCAGCGCCTGCCACGCCTGCGGGAAGCGCTGCGGCAGGTCCAGGCGGTACACCACCACGGCGTCATAGCGCGGGAAATAGCGCCGGTCGTCCTCCAGCACGCGCAACCGGTACTTGAGGATCTTGGCGTCGGTCGAATAGATGTCGATCGCATCGACCTGCCCTGCAGCCAGCGCCTCATAGGCAACGCCGTGGTCCAGCCCGATCGGATGCTGCGGCAGGCGATAGCGGCTGGCAAGGCCCTGCCAGCCGTCCGCCCGGCCGAGGAACTCGTGCGACAGGCCCAGCCGCAGCCGCGGCTGGGCGGCCAGGTCGCTGAGACGGCGCAGGTGGGGCGGGCGGGTATCGGAGACGGCCAGTGCATAGGTGTTTTCGAAGCCGAGCGGGATCGCGGCGCCCAGCCCCAGCGGGGCCAGTGCCCGCTGGATTGCATCCAGGCCGGCGCCCGGCGGCAGCTTCAGAATCTCGGCAGCGAGCGTGCCGGTGTAGTCGGGATACAGGTCGATGCTGCCGGCCTTGAGCGCCTCGAACACGATCGCAGTATTGCCCAGCCCCTGCTGGTGCTGCGCGATGCCGCGCGGTCCGGCGGCCTGCGTCAGCAGTTCGCCAAGGATGTAGGACTCGGTAAAGCGCTTGGAGCCGACCCGCAAGGGGTCGGCCGCCTTGGCTGGCCCCACGCCAGCGAGTGCCGCGGCGAGCACCCAAAGCGCGATGCGCCAGAGCATGGGCGTGCCGTCCTTCTGCTGATTGCCACGGAGCCAGGCCAAAACATCCGTCCTTTTAATGGGTCCTTTGGTGGGGTCCTTTGGTGGGGTCCTTTGGTGGGGTCCTTTGGTGGGGTCCTTCTGTGGGGTCACTTTGGTGGGCCGGTGTGCGCCCGGCATCTCTACATCATAGCTGCGGCATAGCCATATCCCGAAATAGTATTTGCCATTTGCATGATGAGCACGTCAGAATCCAATTTACACATACATAGCCAACGCCAATGGAAATCCGGCAACTGGAAGCCTTCGCCGCCGTCGTGACCACCGGCAGCGTCACCGCCGCGGGGCGCCTGCTGGGCCGCTCGCAGCCGGCCATCACGCGCCTGATCCAGGAGCTGGAGGCCGAACTCGGCTTTGCGCTGTTTACGCGCAGCGGCCCGCGTGTCAGTCCGACCGAGCAAGGCTTCCTGCTCTACGACGAGGTCGAGCAGACGCTGGCCGGCATGCAGCAGATCCGCAACCGCGCCGCGGCGCTGGCGCGCGGCGACGGCCGGCCACTGCGCATCGCGGCCACGCCGGCACTGGCCGCGGGCCTGCTGCCGCCCGCGCTGGCGCTGGCGTTCGAGCGCGGCCTGTGCGCGCCGGAACGGGTGGCCGTGCAAGGCGTGTCGCCGGAACAGGTGGTGCATGCCGTGCTGACTGGTGCCGCCGACATCGGCCTAAACAGCCTGCCGCTCGAGCACCGCGGCGTGACCGTGCACTGGATTGGCCAGTCGGCTTGCGTGGCGGCGGTGCGGGCCAGCGATGCGCTCGCGGCGCAAGCGTCGGTCTCGCTGCAGGATTGCCGCGCGCGCCGCATCGTGACCATGCACAACCCCTACCGGCTGCGCCGCCGCGTGGACCGGGCGCTGGCCAGTGCGGGCGTGCCGGCGGCCGGCGTGATCGACACCAACACCTCGATCAACGCGCTGACGCTGGTGCGCGCCGGCCTCGGCATCGCGCTGCTGGAGCCCGTGACCGCGCGCGGGCTGCCGCTGACCGACATTGCCGTGCGCCCGATCGACGCGGATATCCCGTTCTATTTCGGCGTCATCACGCCGCAGGCGCGCCCGGCCAGTACCGCGGTGCTGGGGCTGGTGCAGGCGGTGGCCGATGCCGCCGCGGCGCTGCTGCCTGACCTGCTGATGCGCGACCCGGCCGAGCACGGCGCGCTGCTGCAATCGCTGTACGGAGACGCCAGCGATGGCACCGACTTGCTTTCACCAGATACCGACCTTCCCAGCCATGACTGACCCAACCACTCCCACCCCCGCCGGCCTGTCCGCACTCGAGGCACGCCTGCGCCAGGACCTGTCCTGGCTGGAACTACCCGCCAAACCGTGGACCATGCCACGTACCCACGACGGCCATGACGTGCTGGACGTCGCCGTGATCGGCGGCGGCATGGCTGGCCTGGCGGCCAGCGCCACGCTGGCGCACCTTGGCATCCGCGTGCGCGCCTTCGACCGCGCGCCGGCCGGCTTCGAAGGCCCCTGGGCCACCACGGCGCGCATGGAAACACTGCGTTCGCCCAAGCAGCTGACCGGCCCGGCGCTGGGCCTGCCGGCGCTGACCTTCCGCGCCTGGTTCGAGGCGCAGTTCGGAGACGCTGCGTGGCAGGCGCTGGACAAGATCCCGCGGTTGCAGTGGATGGACTACCTGCGCTGGTATCGACAGGTGCTGGAGCTCGATATCCGCAACGAGCACCGCGTCGAACAGATCGTGCCGCGCGCCGATGGCCTGGTGTCGCTGTCGATGCAGGGCCCCGACGGCCCGCTGACTGTCCTCGCGCGCCGCGTGGTGCTGGCGACCGGCCGCGATGGCCTCGGCGGCGCCTACGTGCCGCCGCTGGCGCATGCGCTGCCGCGCCAGCTGTGGGCGCATTCGTCCGACGAGATGGACTACGCCACGCTGCGCGGCAAGCGCGTGGGTGTGGTCGGCGCCGGTGCGTCGGCGATGGACAGCGCCGCCACCGCGCTTGAAGCCGGCGCTGCCAGCGTCGAGATGCTGGTTCGGCGCCAGGACATCCCGCGCGTCAACAAGAGCAAGGGCGCCGGCAACCCGGGCCTGACCCACGGCCACTATGGCCTGCCGGATGCCTGGAAATGGCGGCTGCGCCATTACATCAACGCCGAGCAGGTGCCGCCGCCGCGCGGCAGCACGCTGCGCGTGTCGGGTCATGCCAATGCGCATTTCAACCTGGGCGCGGCGCTGGAATCGGTCGAAATGCGTGGCGACGTGCTCGTCGCCAGGACGCCGCAAGGCACCTTCGAACTCGATTTCCTGATCTTCTCGACCGGCTTCCGCATTGACCTGGATACGCGGCGGGAATTTGCCGCCTTTGCCCCGCATATCCGCTACTGGCGCGACCGCTACGTGCCGCCGGCAGGGCAGGAAGACCGCGAACTGTCCGATTCGCCGGACCTGGGCGAATCCTTTGAATTCCAGGAAAAAACCCCGGGCGCGTGCCCGGGCCTGTCGCGTATCCACTGCTTCTGCTACCCGGCGGCGCTGTCGCACGGCACCATTTCCGGCGATATCCCGGCGATCAGCGACGGCGCGCGCCGGCTCGGCCAGGGCATCGCCGCGCTGCTGTACCAGGAAGACGTCGAACTGCACTACGCAGCGCTGCAGGCCTTTGCCGAACCTGAAGTCTTCGGCGACGAATGGACCCCGGCGCTGCCGCCGGCACTGCGCACCGCGCAGGCCTGACCGTAACCCTTTGAACCGATACCCGAACCAAGAGAGTCCGATGACCCAGACCTCCGCCCCCGCGGTCGACCTGATCGACCAGCTCACCGGCCTGGCGCCCGGCAGCGCCACCCATGCGCTGCGCCACCAGCGCAACAAGGTCGTGGCCGCCACGCAAGGCAGCTATGACGCCCTGTTCGACCCGGCCCTGCCCGGCCTGTCGCTCGCAGAACGCCTGCTGGTCGCGCTGTACGCGGCACGGCTGACGCCGTCCGCGGCGCTGGCGGCGCACTACCGCGCGCGGCTGGAACAACTCGGCGCCGAAGCCGCGCAGGTGCGCGCCGCCGCCGAAGGGCAGCCGCAGGACATCGCCGACCCGCGCCTGCACGCGATACTCGTTTTCACCCGCACGCTGATCGAAAAGCCCGTCGAAGGCGACCAGGCCGCGCTGCAGGCGCTGCCCGCCGCGGGCCTGAGCACGCCCGCCGTGGTTACGCTGGCGCAGCTGATTGCCTTCCTGTCGTACCAGGTCCGCCTCGTCGCCGGACTGGACGCCCTGAAGGACTTGAATGACAACGCAGGAGCCCAGGCATGAGCGAGATCATCCAATCCCACGGTTTTACCAATGAAGTGCTGGACTGGAAGGCCTGGCTCGATATCGTCGAACTGGACCAGGCCACGCCCGAGCAGATTGCCGTTCTCGAAGAAAGCCATCCCAAGGCCAAGGTGCAGGACTATTACCGCTTCCTGGTGCACCAGCCCGAGATCCTGCGCCAGCGTTCCACCGCTTTCAACGCCATCATGTACGCGCCCGGCGGCATGCCGCGCGCCGAGCGCGAGCTGGCCACCACGGTGGTGTCGCGCATCAATGGCTGTGTGTATTGCGCATCGGTGCATGCACAGCGCTTCGAGCAACTGGCCAAGCGCAACGACGTGATCAAGGAGGTGTTCGAGGACCCGCGCACGGCGGGCACCACGGCGCGGGAAAAGGCGATCGCGCAGTTCTCGATCGAACTGACGGAGCGGCCGGCGGAGGTGACGGCGGCACAGCTCAAGCCGCTGCGCGATGTGGGGGTGTCGGATGCGGAGATCCTAGACCTGATCCACTCGGTTGCAATCTTTGCGTGGGCGAACCGGTTGATGCTGAATCTGGGGGAGCCGGTGTTTCCGGATCAGTCAGCGCGCTGAGGCGCAGCCGCCTTGTCGGCGGCATCGTAATGCACGGCCAGCCACACCGTAGGCTGCGCCGCATCCGTCCACGCCACCCGATGCCGGCAATGCGCGGGCAGATGCAGCCATTGCCCCGGCTGCATCACCCGCAATGCCGGCTCGCCTTCCACTTCCAGCGCGGCACTGCCGCTGACCAGCAACACCCATTCCCCTTCCGCGCTGTCATACCAGGACCCTTGCGGACTGGCCTGCCCGTTGGAGACGATCCGCTCGATCTTCAGGCCCGGCCGCGCCAGCAGCGGCTGGAACACTTCTTCCATCAGGTTCACCGGCACATCGGCCAGCAGGCTTCCATGCTCGAGCGCCATCGCGTTCTCCGGCAGGTAACGTTGCGTCAGTCCGCCGGCCCCGGCGCCAGCACGTCGCGCGCGCCGTTGCGGCCCATCGGCGACACCAGCCCGGCGGCTTCCATCTGCTCGATCAGCCGCGCCGCGCGGTTGTAGCCGATGCGCAGCTGGCGCTGCACCGCGGAGATCGAGGCGCGCCGGCTGGTCAGCACGAAGGACGCGGCTTCGTCGTACAGCGGGTCGGCTTCGCCATCGCCGCCGCCCTCGCCGAACAGGTCGGCGCTGCTGGCTTCGGCCGGGTCGCCGGCCAGGATGGCTTCATCGTAGTCCGGCTCGCCGAACTGCTTCCAGTGCTCCACCACGCGGTGCACTTCCTCGTCGGCGACGAAGGCGCCATGCACGCGCTGCGGGTAGCCGGTGCCCGGCGGCAGGAACAGCATGTCGCCCTGGCCCAGCAGGCTTTCAGCGCCCATCTGGTCGAGGATGGTGCGCGAATCGATCTTGGACGAGACCTGGAATGCCACCCGCGTCGGGATATTGGCCTTGATCAGCCCCGTGATCACGTCGACCGACGGGCGCTGCGTCGCCAGGATCAGGTGAATGCCGGCGGCGCGGGCCTTCTGGGCCAGGCGCGCGATCAGTTCTTCGATCTTTTTGCCGGCGACCATCATCAGGTCGGCCAGTTCATCGATCACCACCACGATCATCGGCAGCCTCGACAGCGGCTCGGGCGCCTCCGGCGTCAGCGAGAACGGGTTGGGCACCTTGCGCTCGGCAGCCTCGGCGGCGCGGATCTTCTGGTTGTAGCCGGCCAGGTTGCGAACGCCCAGCGCCGACATCAGCTTGTAGCGCTTTTCCATCTCGCCGACGCACCAGTTAAGCGCGTGCGCGGCCTGCTTCATGTCGGTTACCACCGGCGACAGCAGGTGCGGAATGCCCTCATAGACCGACAACTCGAGCATCTTGGGGTCGATCATGATCAGGCGCACTTCTTCCGGCGTGGCCTTGTACAGCATCGACAGGATCATCGCGTTGACCGCGACCGACTTGCCCGAGCCGGTGGTACCTGCCACCAGCAAGTGCGGCGCGCGCGCCAGGTCGGTGACCACCGGGTTGCCGGTGATGTCCTTGCCCATCGCCAGCACCAGGCGCGAATGGTGCGCCTGGAACGAGGCGGCCTTGACGATCTCGGACAGCCGGATCATCTGCCGGCGCGCATTGGGCAGCTCCAGGCCCATGCAGGTCTTGCCGGGGATGGTCTCGACCACGCGGATCGAGGTCACGCCGAGCGCGCGGGCCAGGTCCTTCATCAGGCCGACGACTTGCGCGCCACGCACGCCCATGGCGGGCTCTACCTCGAAGCGCGTGATGACCGGGCCGGCATCGGCGCCGACCACGGCGACGGGCACCTTGAACTCGGCCAGCCGCTGCGCGATCAGTTCACCGGTTTCGCGCAAGCGTTCTTCCGACACCTGTTCGCCGCTGTCGACCTGGTTTTCCAGCAGGTCGGCGGGCGGCAGGCGGTAGTCCACCGGCGGGCGGGGAGCGGGCGGCACGTGAGCCGGGGCGGGAGCCGGGGCGGGAGCCGGGGCGGGAGCCGGGGCGGGAGCCGGGGCGGGTGCGGGTGCGGGAGCGAGCTGTGTCGCGGCCAGCGGCACCGTCCGGCCGACCACGGCCGGCAGGACGATGCGGGGCTTGGCCACGGGCAAGGCGATCTCGGGCGTTGCCGGCTCGGCTACGGCGGTGGCTTCTGCAGGTTCTGCTGCCGCCTCGACCACGGTGGCCGCTACCTCTTCCTCAGGCTCGGTGGCCGCAGATGACTCGACTGTTTCAACAGAGTCAACTGCCTCTACTGCCTCTACTACCTCAGCGGGTTCAGCGGCCTCCACAACCTCAGCAGGTTCAACGACCTCGGCGGCCTCAACAACCGCAGCGGCTTCAACGACCCCAGCGGCCTCAACAACCTCCGCCTCGCCAGCAGCTTCAACTGTTTCCGTATCGGCAAGGGCTTCGCCTACGAGGCCGTTACCGTCCATCGGCGTTTCCGTGTCCCGGTCAGCGACGGGGTCGGCCGAGACCGGTGCAGCCCCGCTCCCCTCCTCCATCGCCGAGGTAATAACCGCCTGTGCCACGGCATCGGCATCGGTATCGGCATCGGCATCGGCAATGTCATCAGACGGCTCGGCGGACACTACTGACTGGCTTTCCGGCTGTGTTTCGTCTGCCTCGACCTGTGGCGAAGCATCGATATCGGCCGCACCAGCGGTTGCGTCGGCAAGGTCGTCCACGGCCGGCGTGATCTCGGCGCTTTCCGGGGCTTCGGTGACTTCAGGGACTTCGGTGACTTCCGGGACTGGCGCGGGCTGCGCGATAGCCTTGCGCGCCAGCGCCTGCAACTCGGCCAGCAGGTCCAGCGCTTCCTGCCGGATCGCTGCCAGCGTGGCGGCGTCAGTGTCGGCAATGACTTCGTCAACGGCCGGCGGCACGGCCGCCGCCTCCACCGCAGCTACCGGCGCCGCGGTGTCGGGCTCGATCACAATCGCGTGAGTTGCCACCGTCGCGGTGGCCTCTGCCACCGGCGTGTCCGGCACTGCGGGCTCGGCGATGGCAGTCGCCGGCTCGACCGCTGCCTGCACAACGCTGGCCGCCGTCTCAGGCACAGCCACGGCGGCAGGCGAAAGCGCAGCCAATGGCGCCGTAGTCGCCGCCCTGGCCTGCGCCTCCGGCAATGTCGTGATCGACGAGCGCACCAGCGGCTGCGGCTGCCGGAACGGGCTGCTGACCACGGTCGCGCGCGGTGGTTGCGCAGGACGCGCAGGCACCGACGCCGAGGCCGGTGCCGGCGCTGCAGCGGGCTTGCGTGGCGCCGGGGTCGGGGCCGGAACCGGTGCGGGCCGCGGTACCGGCGCCGCCTGCGCAACGGCCTGGGCAACGCCCGCCGCAGCGGAGGTTCCCGCAGCGCGCACAGGCTTGCCCGCCGTCGGGCCATCGGCAGCATGCAGCCAGATCTCGCCAGGCTGCGGCGGCGATTCACGGGTACGCCGCGGCGGCTGCCACGCGGGCTGGCGCCGTGCCGAGACTGCTTCGAAACTGCGGTGGCGCTGGGCCGGCGCGCTCCAGTTGCCGTGGGCGACGGCAGCGGCCTCGCGGCGTTCGGCGTCGCGCGGCGCCTGCGGCGTGAAGGGATTCGCGAAGGGATTGGTGAAGGCCGGCGCCGGCTCCTCGGCCGCGGCATCGGGAGCCACCGCGTGGCGCGGCTTGCGCGCGAACAGGCTGCGCCAGGTTTCGCCGAACACCATGGGTGCCGCCAGCGCCAGCACCCCCAGCATCAGCAGCAAGGCACCCGTCCAGCCAAGCAGGTTGCCGAACATGCCGGCAAGCGCGCGTCCGGCGGAACCGCCCGCGGTGGACTCGGGGTCGGCCCCGCTGGTGAGCGCCTCCAGGCCGGCGCTGGCACACAGCACGGCCAGCGTACCCAGCCAGGTACGCAGCGAACCCGGCCCGGCCAGCCGGCGATCGCCGGCAAGCCAGCGCCCGGCCATCCGCCAGACCAGCGGCACCACCCAGAAAGTCGAAAATCCGAACCAGCCCAAACCCATTATCGACATGCCATGTTCAAAACTACGGGCAGCGATTGTAGCGGGTATGGCAGCGGGTCATTGAATCGGAAAGCGCAAATATTCGTAACGCAGCGCGTTTTCGCTGGTTTCGCGGCATCATCGCGACAAATCCGCAGCGCCAGCCGGCATGCTGGCCGACGCGCCGGTGCCGCGCTACCATGCCAGGATGCGCGCGCCGCGCCCTCCCCTCCCCATGCCGATCCGCTTCGCCACGTTGCGCATTCTCGTCGTCGAAGACCACCCGTTCCAGCGGCTCGCGGCCGAGGGACTGCTGCGGCAATTGGGCGTGCAAGCCGTGGTTTGCGCCGAAAGCGGCAATGAGGCCGCCGCCCTGCTCGGCGGCCAGGTATTCGACGCGGTACTGTGCGACATCGAGATGCCCGGCTGCAACGGCCCCGAACTGATCGCCGACCTGCACCGCCGCGGCGCGCAGGCATTTGCCGGGGCACCGCCGGTGTGGGTCTGGGTCACGGCGCTGGCCGAAGACATCCTGGAATCGAACCGGAGCCTGGCGCATGCCGCCGGCATTGCGCGCGTGCATGCGCTGCGCAAGCCGCTGTCGCGCGATGCCGTGGAAGAGATCCTGGCCGCCGCGCTCGCGCCCGGGCCGGGCGACGACGCACAATTGCCCGCCTGGTCGCCCGACGATGCCGAGCTGACCGCCGCGGCGCGCTCAGGCGACGGGCTGCTGCTGATGCTGCAGCCGCAGCACGATCTCGCCAGCGGCCGGCTGGCCGGCGCCGAAGCGCTGGTGCGCTGGCGCCATCCGGTCCATGGGCTGTTGCGTCCCGATGCCTTTATTCCGCGCCTGGAAGCGCTGGATGCCGCCGACCCGGTCTTTGCCTTCATCGCGCGCGAGTGCCTGGCGGCACAGCGGCAGTTGCACGCGGCGGGCATCGACATTGCGCTGGGCATCAACGCCTCGGCGCAAACCCTGTGCCGGCCCGCCGTGCTGGACCAGCTCGATACGCTGGTGGCGGCCAGCGGCGTGCCGCCGCGCGCATTGACGGTGGAACTGACCGAGGGGTATCCCGTCCGTGACGACGTGGCGCTGTCGGTCGCGCTGAACCGGCTGCGGCTGAAGGGCTACGGCGTGGCGATCGACGATTTCGGCATCGGCATTGCCACGCTCAGGCTGCTGGCGGACCTGCCCTTCACCCAGCTCAAGCTGGACCGCTATTTCGTCGCGGAGATCGACGGCCACGGCCAGCGCGAAGCCATTTGCCGCCACATGATCGCGATGGCGCGCGACCTGGGGCTGGAATGCGTGGCCGAAGGCGTGGAAACGGAAAGTCAGCGCGCGGCCCTGCGCGCGCTGCGCTGCCCGCTCGGCCAGGGCTACCTGTGGTCGGCGCCGAAACCCGTCGACGCCTTTATCGCCGAGGCGATCGAGCGCGCGCCGCGCCCCGGCTAGCGCGGCCTGGAGCGGCCTGGAGCGGGCTATTGCCCCGCGCGGAACGGATACTTGGCAAAGATCTGCCCGACAACCTTGTCGATGCGCTGCTGCGCATCGGCCTTGTCGCCGGTATCCACGCTGCCCACCGCCACGCCTTCCCACACCAGCTTCTTCTCGCGGGCATCGACCAGGTCGATATTGAGCGTGCCTTCGGTGTAGGTATAGACGTCGTTGTAGAAGCCGTAGCCGGGCCACGGCGCATAGAGGCCGCCGCGATAGCCGTAGTAGCCCATCATCGGCGCCGGTGCCGGGCTGACCTGGACCTTCTCTTGCAAGCGCGCGTTGAAGTTGACCAGAAGGTCGGGCGACTGCTGCGCGTAGCGGTAGCCGCGCGCGGTCATCTCGCGCTGCACCGCGCCCTTCAGGTACTGGGTGGTCAGGCTTTCGTATCCCTGTCGGTCGGTGCCCAGCTGCTCGACGAAGCCGAAGCTGCGGTAGGCGCTGAAGTTGGCCGAGCGGTTGTAGTCGGTCTTGATGTCGGGGGCGCTGGCGCAGCCTGCAACGGTCAGCGCCACCGCCACCAGCGAAAAGGACAGCCGGAAGGATTTCACGATACGTCTCCAGAGGCCACGGTCATGCGTCCGCGCAGCACCCTCGCCCACCCACGGCACCGGAACGCCACGATGCCGCGCGGCGTCAATTCGGCAGGAAGCTAGTTGAGCTTGCCGTTGATGCCGCCCACGCTGAGACGGCCCGCGCCCAACAACGCCACGGCCAGCGCGGCGCCAAGGAACATGCCCTGCAGCTCCAGCGCCCAGCCGCCGGTATCGGCCAGCATGCCGAACTGCTTGGCGTGCACCAGGAACATCGCAAACAGCATGTTGACGGCGACGACGATCGCCGCCAGCCGGCTCCACAGCCCGATGATCAGCAGGATCGGCGCCACCAGCTCGCCGATATAGACACCGTAGGCGACCCAGGCCGGCAATCCCGCATCCGCGACCACCTTCGACACGAAACCGATGCCGGATGCGCCAGTCACCTTCGCGATGCCGTGCATCAGGATCAGCACGCCAAGCACGATGCGCAGCAGCGCCTTGCCCAAGTCCTGGGAACCCTGAGAGCCACCCATGGCCATTCTCCTTGCCGAGTTGTACGGGAACGGTCCGGCCCTGCCATGCGCCTTTACCCTCACGCCCAGGTGCCGCCCTGTACCTTAGTGCGAGCCGGCGTGAAGGTAAAGCCGCAATTGTCGAACTTGCGCGCGGTGCTCAGACCACCCTGTGCATGGCGGGCTGCCTCGGTTCGACCATGCCGACCTTGCGCGCGCACTCGGGCAGGATCTCGCCCAGGAAATCGAGGAAGCGCCGGGTCGCCGGCGTGACGCCCTTGCGCGAGGGGAACACCGCGTGCAGCATGCCGACCGGCATCTCGTACTGCGGCAGCAGCAGTTCGAGCTGGCCGCTGTCGATGGCGTCGCGGCAGTACATGCGCGGCAGCATGGCCACGCCCACGCCGGCGATCGCGGCCTCGCGCAGCAGCGCGAATTCATCGGTGACCAGGCGCGGGTCATAGGCGATCTGGATGGTCTCGCCGGGCTTGCAGCGCAGCGTCCAGACATGCTTGCCGTCATGCGGGTGCTGGCCCACGCCGGGCATGCCGTCAAGCGCCTGCGGCGTGCGCGGCCGGCCGATGCTGTCGAGCAGCCCGGGGCTGGCCACCAGCATCAGCTGGCTCTCGCCGAAGGTGCGCACGGCGAGGCTCGAGTCTTCCATCACCTCGCGCACGCGCAGCGCCAGGTCGAAGCCCTCGGCGATCACATCGACACGCCGGTTGGTGGCCTCCAGTTCGATGCGCACCGCCGGGTTGGCACGCATGAAATGCCCGATGGCCGGCGCCAGCAGGATCTGCGCGATCGCCACCGGACAGCTGACGCGCAACGTGCCGCCGGGCTGCTCGCGCGCCTGCTCGATCACTTCACGCGCGGCCTCGGCTTCGTTGAGCATGGCGCGGCAGCGTTCGTAGAACGATTCGCCAAGCGGCGTCACGCGCACCTGGCGCGTAGTCCGGCGCAACAGCTGCACGCCTAGGTCGCGCTCAAGCTGGGCGATACGCCGGCTCAGGCGCGACTTGGGCACGCCGGTGGCGCGGCTGGCCGCCGAAAAGCTGCCGTGTTCCACCACCTGCGCAAACAGGGACAGGTCGTTGAGATCTTGCATGGAGGCTCCGCACGCCGAAACGGGTGGGCGTTGCACCGATAGAACAATCATTTGCATTTTGCCTCACTACCGATACCAATGGCCAGCCAGTATCTTTCCTCCATCGCAACCGCACCTTCGTGGAGAAAGACATGAACATCCTGCAGATCGATTCCAGCGTCCTCGGCGACAACTCCGTTTCGCGCACCCTGACCGCCAGCGTGGTGGCCGACCTCGTCGCCGCCAACCCGCAAGCCAAGGTCACCGTGCGCGACCTGGACCAGGATGCGCCGGCGCACCTGTCGGGCAACCTGCTGCCGGTTCTGGGCGGTCCCAAGGATGGCCTGAGCGCCGTGCAGCAAGCCGAGCTGGAGCGCACCGAGCAGTTCCTGGCCGAGTTCCTCGCCGCCGACGTGCTGGTGCTTGGCGCGCCGCAGTACAACTTCGGCATCCCGAGCCAGCTCAAGGCCTGGTTCGACCGCATCGCGCAGGCTGGCCGCACCTTCAAGTACACCGAGAACGGCCCCGTCGGACTGGCCGGCGGCAAGCGCGTGATTGTGGTGTCGTCGCGCGGCGGCGTGCGCCAGGACGCCAGCGCGCTGGACCTGCACGAAGTCACCGTCGACGTGGTGCTGCGCTTCCTCGGCATCACCGACATCACCTACGTGCGCGCCCACGGCCTGGCCATGGGTCCGCAGTTCCGCGAAGCCGGCCTGGCCAACGCCCGCACCGAAGCCGCGGCGCTGAACGACGCTACCCGGCTGGCCGCCTGATCGGCCATCTGAAGCCAGCAAGCAGCTACGCGCCTTGTAGGACGGCGCCTGCTCGCTCCGGCAACGGATCGGGTCTATGATGGATCGGGGCGCTACGGCGCCCCGCGTGCCATTGGCGGCACGCTGGCGCAGGCAGCAAGGCAAGCGCCGGCCGGCCGCAGTCATCGATCGATCCATACCCGGGAGCCCGCATGACTTCAGCCCTGTTGCCCGCCGCCGCCCTCCATCCCCCGCACGAACCCGCCCTGCTATCGCAGTATCGCCACGTCCGCGCCAGCACCGAGACGCTGGTGGCCGACGTGTCCGATGCCGATGCCACCGTGCAGTCGATGGACGACGCCAGCCCGGCAAAATGGCACCTGGCGCACACCACCTGGTTCTTCGAGGAATTCGTGCTGGCCGCGCGCATCCCCGACTACGAGCCGGTGGATCCGGACTACCGATACCTGTTCAACTCCTATTACGAAGCGGTCGGCCCGCGCCATCCGCGCCCGCGGCGCGGGCTGCTGACGCGCCCGTCGCTGGACGAGGTGCTGGCCTACCGCGAGGCCGTCGACGAATCGATGATGGCGCTGCTCGGCAGCGCCCAGACCGACGCCGAGGCCGCGCTGATCACGCTGGGCCTGCAGCATGAGCAGCAGCACCAGGAACTGTTGCTGACCGACATCCTGCACCTGTTCGCCCAGAACCCGCTGCGACCGGCCTTTGCGCCGGAGCTGCCCGAGCCGGTGATCGCCGATCCGCGCCCGGCGCCCGACTGGATCGGCTTCGACGGCGGCGTGGTCGAGATTGGCCATCGCGGCGACACCTTTGCCTTTGACTGCGAGGGCCCGCGCCACAAGGTCTACCTGCAGCCCTTTACCCTGTGCTCGCATCCGGTGAGCAACCGCCAGTGGTTCGAGTTCATCGACGACGGCGGCTACCAGACCGCCGGCCTGTGGCTGTCGGATGGCTGGCGCTGGGTCTGCGAGCAAGGCGTCCAGGCGCCGGAGTACTGGGAAGCGCGTGAGGGTACGTGGTGGCAGATGACGCTGCGCGGCATGCATCCGGTCGACCCTGACAGCCCGGTCACACACATCAGCTTCTATGAAGCCGACGCCTTTGCGCGCTGGGCCGAGCGCCGGCTGCCGACTGAAGCCGAATGGGAGCAAGCCGCGCGCAGCCTGCCGGCGACGGGGAATTTTGTCGAAGGCCGCGCGCTGCGGCCGCTGCCGGACCGGCAGAACACTTCCGGCGTGTTGCGCCAGATGTTCGGCGACGTCTGGGAATGGACCGGCAGCGCCTTCCTGCCCTACCCTGGCTTCCGCCCCAACGCCGGGGCGGTCGGCGAGTACAACGGCAAGTTCATGAGCGGCCAGATGGTGCTGCGCGGCGGGTCGTGCGTCACGCCCGAATCGCATATCCGGGCGACCTACCGCAATTTCTTCTACCCGCACCAGCGCTGGCAGTTCACCGGCGTGCGGTTGGCGGACGACGTCTAGCTGCCGTCGGGCGGTTCCGGCTCAGCGCGGCGTCAGCCAGCGCCACGACAGCCACGCCAGCAGGACCCACAACAGCACGATGACCACGGCGGCCGCGCGATTGCGCGGCCGTTGCGCATGGGTGGCCTGCCAGGCCTCGGCACGGCCACGGCATTCCTCGGTGACCGCAGGCGGGATCATCCGCAACGCCAGCCAGATGCCCAGCGGCACCAGGACCACGTCGTCGAGGTAACCCAGCACCGGGATGAAATCGGGAATCAGGTCGATCGGGCTGAAGGCATAGCCGACCACCAGCACCGCCAGCAGCCGCGCGCCCCACGGCGTGCCGGGGTGGCGGCTGCAGAACCACAGCGTCAGCAGGCTGGCCTTGAGCCGCCGCGCCCATTGGCGCAGGCGGCCTGGCGCGGCCGGGGCTGGTGCGGCATCCATGCCGGGGCGCGCTGCCAGCCCTTAGCAGCCCTTACCAGCCCTTGGTCTGCGGCGCGGCCGGCGCGGTGGCGGGACGCTGGCCACCCGGGGTGCCCGTGGGCGCCTTCAGCGGCGGCGCCGGCACGATCGGCGTCTGCGGATACATCTTCTGCCAGCGCGACTTCAGGCCGTTGGCGATTTCGGCGTGGTTGTAGCGTTCGGCAAAGTCGATCACGGTCATGCCCTGCTGGTTCTTCAGGCGCATGTCGGCGCCTTCGTCCAGCAGCAGCTTCACGGTCTCGATATGGCCGCCGCGCGCGGCCATCATCAGCGGCGTGCTGCCGTTGGGCGACTCGGCGTCGATATACGCGGCATGGTCGACCAGGTACTTGACCACGTTGTTATGGCCGTTGGTGGCCGCGTAGTGCAGCGGGGTCCAGCCGGTCTTGTTGATCTCGGCCTCCATCTCGTCGACCATCAGCTTGACCATGTCGAGCTGGCCCTGCAGCGCCGCCATCATCAGCGGGGTCTCGCCGGCGGGGTTGGCCTTGTCGAAATCGATGTCCTTGGCGCGGATCAGCACCGTCGCCGCCTTGAGCGACTTCTCGCGCAGTGCCAGCACCAGGGCCGGGTTGCCGCGGCTGTCGACGATATTGGGATCGACGCCCTTGGCCAGGAGCTTCTTGACGGTATTGGCGTCGTCGAATTCGACCGCCTTGCGCATGTCGTCGGCGGGCGCCGCCTGCGCCAGCGTGGCCGCCGCGAGCACCAGGGCGCCCGCTGCGCGGCGGACAAACTTCAGGTCAAACATGAGCATTCCTGTCGATGTGCTTGAATAGGTTAAAGAAATTCTCCGTAGTCTGCTCCGCCACCTGCGCCACCGGCTCCCCGCGCAGCTGCGCGATGAACTCGCCCACGTGGCGCACCCACGCCGGCTCGTTGGTCTTGCCGCGGTATGGCACCGGCGCCAGGTAGGGCGAATCGGTCTCGATCAGCATGCGGTCGAGCGGCACCTTGCGCGCGGTTTCCTGCAGGTCGGCGGCGCTCTTGAAGGTGACGATGCCGGAAAACGAGATATGGAAGCCCTGGTCCAGCGCCTGGCGGGCGACGTCCCAGGTTTCGGTGAAGCAGTGCATCACGCCGCCGGCTTCGCCCGCGTTTTCCTCGCGCATCACGCGCAGCGTGTCGTCGGCGGACGAACGGGTATGGATGATCAGCGGCTTGCCGGTCTGGCGCGCGGCGCGGATATGGTTACGAAAGCGTTCGCGCTGCCATTCCATGTCGGCGATGCTGCGGCCGTTCAGGCGGTAGTAGTCCAGCCCGGTCTCGCCGGTGCCGACCACGCGCGGATGCGCCGACAACGCAACCAAACGCTCGACGGATGGGTCCTCGCCCTCTTCATAGTCGGGGTGCACACCGACCGAGGCATACAGGTTGGGATGCTGCTCGGCCAGCGCCAGCACGCGCGGGAAGTCCTCCAGTGTCACCGAGATGCACAGCGCATGCGTGACCTGGTTGGCGCGCATGTTGTCCAGCAGTTCGGGCAGGCGCGCGGCCAGCTCGGGGAAATCGATATGGCAGTGGGAATCAACAAACATGGGAAATCTCTGGTTCTCGGCTGCTCAGGCCTGCTGCTCGCCATCCACGCGGCGGCCGAGGATGATCAGGTCGCGCTCGACGCCGTCCAGCACGGCCACGCGCGGCAGGTCGCCCCAACGGGTAAAGCCCATCGCGTCGAACAGGCCCAGGCTGGGGGCATTGTGGCCAAAGATGAAACCGAGCAGCGTATTCACGCCAACGGCGGGCGCATGGTCGATGGCCTGCTGCAGCAGGTAGCGGCCCAGCCCCTGGCCGCGGCGCTCGGCGTCCAGGTAGATCGAGACCTCGGCAGTACCGCCATAGGCCGGGCGGCCATAGAAATCGGAGAAGCTCATCCAGCCGGCCATGCGGCCATCGGCATCCTCGCACACCCATAGCGGGCGGCGCCCCGGCTGGTGGGCGTCGAACCAGGCCTGGCGCGAGGCCACGGTGACGGGTTCCGTGTCGGCGGTGACCATGCGCGAGGGCACGGTGCTGTTATAGATCGCCACGATGCCCGGCAGGTCGCGGGGCTCGGCAATACGCAGGGAAAAACGGGAAGAATTCATTAACAATCAATACACTGCGAAACGATCTTCGCAATCTTCATAAGGTTTGGGTGGGCCGTCCGGACTCCAGCAGCTTGCCCAGGATTTCCTCCACCGCACGGCGCAGGTTGCGCCCGTTGTCGTCGTCGGGGAAGTGTACGCCGACGCCGGGGGTCTTCATCGGCGTGCCCGCCGGGGTGATCCAGGCCACCTGGCCTGCGATCTGGTACTTCTGCGGCCGGTCCAGCAGGGACAGCACCAGGAACACTTGCTCGCCCAACCGGAACGGCCGGTTCGACGGCACGAAAATGCCGCCGCGCGCCAGGAAAGGCATATAGGCCGCGTACAGTCCGGCCTGGTCCTTGATCGACAAGGACAGCACATTGGGACGCGATGCGGCGCCGCTGCCGGTCGGCGCGCCCAGCGGGGCGGCCGGTGGTGCCCCGGTCACTGCAGTGTTCATGGTTGACCCCCTGAATGACGATGTTGCTTTGTTGTTTTGGCTTTGTCCTGCAATGGCGCTGCCTTATCGGAACAGCTATCGGAACAGCTATCGGAACAGCTGCCGGTACTCCAGGAATACCGCTTCCATCACCAGCCGCGCCGCCAGCGGATGGTTCTCGCTGCGGCGGTGCGCGGTCAGCCGCGTCGCATACGCCTGCAGCCGGTGCGCGTCGGTTGCCGCGGCACAGCGCGCCAGCGCGACGCGCTCCTTGGGGAAATACCGCGGCGCGGTGCTGCCGGCGGCATCCAGCCGCAGCTTCAGCAGATCGTACGTCCAGCGCTGCAGGATGCCAAGCACGGCGGGCACCGGCAGCTTCTGCAGTTGTTCGGCGGCGGCGGAGGCGTCGAACGCGGCGCCCGCACCCAGCTGGCTGACCAGCAGGCGTTGCAGCGGTTGCTCCTCGGCCTCGGCCGCGTGCAACGCCGTCAGTGGCGAGCCGCCGGCCTGGGCCAGCTGCGCTTCGGCATCGGCAACGCCCTGGCGCTGCAGCCACGCAAGCGCGGCCTCCGGCGTCGGGCGTTGCGCCGAAAACTGGCGGCAGCGCGACAGGATGGTCGGCAGGATACGGTCGAGCCGATCGGTCACCAGCAGGAATACGGTCGACGGCGGCGGTTCCTCCAGCGTCTTCAGCAGCGCGTTGGCGCCCTCGGTCTGCAGCGCATCGAGCGGATACACCACCACCACGCGCAGGCCGGCCCGGTGCGTGCCAACGCCAACGGCATCGATCAACGCGCGTACCTGCTCCATGCGGATGATCTTGCTCGGCGCTTTTTTCTTGCCGCCTTCGTCGGTATCGGGCTCGGCCGAGGCGTCCAGCGCCTCCGGGCGCACCACGGTGAAATCGGGGTGGTTGCCCTGGCTGAACCAGTGGCAGGCCGCGCATTGGCCGCAGGGCTGGCCGTCAGGCAGCGCTGCCTCGCACAGCAGCCCCTGGGCGAAATGCAGCGCCAGGTCGCGCTTGCCGATGCCTTGCTGGCCATGGATCAGCAGCGCATGCGGCAGCCGTTCGCGCAGGATGCCGAGCCGTTTCCAGTCTTCCTTCTGCCAGGGATAGAGCATGTGAATCAGTGGGTTAGCCGCGGTATTTGACGTATTGGCTTAGCAGACCGCGTTATTGCGGGGCGCGCAACAGTGCAAGGCGCCGCCATCATCGTCTGCATATGGTTCTGCCTGATCAAAGGCTTGCGATGATTTGTTCAAGTTCCTCGCGAATCGCCTCGATGCTGCGCGTGGCGTCGATCACGCGGAAGCGCCCCGGCGCCGCGGCGGCACGGCGCAGGTACTCATCGCGGGTGCGCTGGAAGAACGCACGCGATTCCGCCTCGAACTTGTCCGGCGCACGGGCCCCGGCCAGCCGCTCGCTGGCGGTTTCCAGCGGCACGTCGAACAGTAGCGTCAGGTCCGGCTGGAGCCCGTCCTGCACCCATTTTTCCAGGACTTCCAGCCGCTGCGTCGGCAGGCCCCTGCCCCCGCCCTGGTAGGCAAAGGTCGCGTCCGTAAAGCGGTCGGAGATCACCCATTCGCCGCGCGCCAGCGCGGGAGCGATGACCTCGGCGATATGCTCGCGCCGCGCCGCGAACATCAGCAGCGCCTCGGTCTCGAGGTGCATTTTCCGGTGCAGCAGCAGCTGGCGCAGGTCTTCGCCCAGCGGCGTGCCGCCCGGCTCGCGGGTGGTGACGACTGCGGGAATGCCGGCGCGCTCACGCAGCCTTGCCGCCACCCAGTCGATATGGGTGCTCTTGCCGGCGCCGTCGATGCCTTCGAAGGTGATGAATTTTCCGCGCATGGAATGCCTATTTGCCGCGCTGGTATTTGTCGACCGCGCGGTTGTGTTCAGGTAGCGAGTTGGAGAAATGGCTGCTGCCGTCGCCGCGGGCGACGAAGTACAGCGCATCGGACGGCGCCGGCGCGGTGGCCGCCGCCAGCGAGGCCAGGCCCGGCAACGCGATCGGCGTGGGCGGCAGGCCGGTGCGGGTGTACGTATTGTACGGGGTGTCGGCCTGCAGGTCGCGCTTGCGCAGGTCGCCGTCAAAAGCTTCGCCCAGGCCGTAGATCACGGTCGGGTCGGTCTGCAGCATCATGTTCTTGCGCAGGCGGTTGATAAACACCGCGGCAATCATCGGGCGCTCGGCTGCCTGCCCGGTTTCCTTTTCCACGATCGATGCCATCACCAGCGCTTCGTACGGGGACTTGTACGGCAGGTCGGGCGCGCGTGCGTTCCAGGCCTCGTTGAGGCGGCGCTGCATGGCGCGGTAGGCGTGCTTGTACAGGTCGATATCGCTGCTGCCGCGCGCAAACAGGTAGGTGTCCGGAAAGAACAGCCCCTCGGGCGAAGTCTCGGCGGCGCCGATCGCCTTCATCAGCTCCGCGTCGGACATGTCGCGCGTCTCGTGGCGCAGCGCGGGGCTGGCATCGACCGCCGCGCGCATCTTGCGGAATTCCCAGCCCTCGATCACGGTGACCACATAGTGCGTGACTTCGCCACGCACCAGCTTGCCCATCACGGACAGCGGCGTGGCGCCGGTCTCGAATTCATAGCCCCCGGCCTTCAGGTCGGGGCCGTGCCCGGTCAGGCGCACCAGCAACGCGAACAGCCGCGGATCCATGCCGACGCCGCCGCGCTGGATCTGACGGCCGACGCTGGCCACGCCGGAACTGGGCTTGATCACCACTTCTACCGGCGAACGGTTCAGCGCCAGCGGGTGATTGGCCCACCACGCAAAGCCGCCGGCTGCCGCCAGCGCGAGTACCAGGACGGCCAGGCCCAGGCGAAGGAAAAAACGTTTCATGTATCAGGATCAGGGGCGAGACGGCGGCGCGGGTGGTCCAGGACAGTGCTTACCGCCCTCCGAACGCCCTCGGAGCGCTGTCGCACCGCCGCAGCGGCGCCGGCCCCGGCCGAAAATCTCGTAGCCCCATATAATAACCGGCAGCCTCGCACCGACCATGCGCGGCGGCTCCGGCGCCGCTTGCGCACCCCGGCCGCGCGCGCCGCCATCGGTGCCTTTCCAACCCGCTTTGTCCCGACAATCCGTCCCGACGATCGCCACAATTTCGCAATGCCAGTGATGAATGCCCAAGCCCCGGAACTCGCCGCCAGCCTTGAATCCTTGCAGGCCGGCGGAATCGTCTGTGCCCCCGCCGGGCTCGGACTGATCCGCGTGGCAGGCGACGATGCCGCCAGCTTCCTGCACACCCAGCTCACCAATGGGGTTGAAGACCTGGAGCCGGGCACCGCGCGCCTGGCTGGCTACTGTTCGCCCAAGGGGCGCCTGCTGGCCACCTTCCTGATGTGGCGTGATGCCGAAGGCATCGTGTTGCAGCTGTCTGCCGATATCCAGCCTGCGGTGCAGAAGCGACTGTCGATGTTCGTGTTGCGCGCCAAGGCCAGGCTCTCCGATATCTCGCCCACCAGCGCCGTCATCGGCGTGGCGGGCGCCGGTGGCGCAGCCGCGCTGGCTGCCGCAAACCTGCCGACGCCGGAAGCCGCCTTTGGCGTGGCCGAGGCTGACGGCATCACCGTGATCCGCCTGCCGGACGCCGCCGGCCAGCCGCGCTGGCAACTGGTGGTGCCGGCCGGGCGCGCCGACGCCGTGCGCGCGGCGCTCGCCGGCAAGCTGCACGAGGCGCCGCCGGCGCTGTGGGACTGGCTGGAGGTGCAATCCGGCCTGCCCCGCATCGTCGCCGCGACGCAGGAACAGTTCGTGCCGCAGATGATCAATTTCGAACTGGTCGGCGGCGTGAATTTCCGCAAGGGCTGCTACCCGGGCCAGGAAATCGTGGCGCGCAGCCAGTACCGCGGCACGCTCAAGCGCCGCATGTGGCTGGTGCAGGGCGACGGCGAGGTGCCGGCGCCCGCCGCGGAGATCTACCGGCCGGAAGATCCCGGCCAGCCGTGCGGCATGATCGTCAATGCCGCGCCCGCGCCGCAGGGCGGCTGGGCCGGCCTGGCCGAGCTGAAGATCGACGCCGCCGGGAGCACGCTGCGGCTGGGCAGCGCAGAAGGCCCGGCGCTGGCGACTGCCACCCTGCCTTACGACGTGCCGCTGGGCGATGCTGCCCAGGCGGCGGGCTGACTTTTTGAAACGGGGCCCCTCCATGAGCGACCACCTGTTCGTCTATTTCCGCGTGCCCGAAGCCGCCGCCGCCGAAGCGATGCCGCTCTGGCACCGCTGGATGGAGACGGTTGCCGAGGCGACCGGAATTGGTGGTACGCTGATGCGCAGGCCCGAGACCCGAGCCGGCTTGCAGACCTGGATGGAATGCTACGCCGACGTGCCGCCCGCCTTCGATGTCACGCTGGCCGGCCTGTGGCGCCAGAGCGGGCTGGACCAGTGGGTGGACGGCGAGCGGCAGGCCGAACACTTTATCGACCTGGACGTGCTGTAGCGTCCGGGAACCGCCGAAACGCGAAGTACGCCGGGACTACCGCGCCCCCCAGCGCCCCCGTCGGCAAAGGAAGTCGAACGATGTGCCTGATCCTGGTTGCCTGGCAATCCCACCCGGACTATGCCCTGGTCGTCGCCGGCAACCGCGATGAATTCTATGTCCGCCCCGCGGCGGCCGCGCACTGGTGGCAGGAAGCGCCGCAAGTGCTGGCCGGACGCGACCTGGCGGAAGTCATCGGCGAGCCCGGCACCTGGATGGGCGTCAATGCCGACGGGCGGTTTGCGGCGCTGACCAACTACCGCGCCCCTTCCGAGAAACGCACGGATGCGCGCTCGCGCGGCGAACTGGTGGCTGGCTTCCTGCGCGGCCACCATGCGCCGTTTGATTACCTCGACGGGCTGGCCGGCGAGGACGGCTGCTACAACGGTTTCAACCTGCTCGCCAGCGACCTGCGCGAACTCTGGTGGTACAGCAACCGCTCGGCCTCGCGCCAGCCGCAGAAGCTGCGGCCGGGCCTGTACGGGTTGTCCAATGCACTGCTCGACACCCCCTGGCCCAAGGTGCGCAGCCGCGTGGGCGCGCTGGCCGAGGTGCTGGCGCGCGACAGCGGGCGGGCCGATGCCAGTGCCGAGCCATACCTGCGGATGCTGGCCGACGAGCGCCAGGCGGCGGATTTCGAGCTGCCTTCCACCGGCGTTGCGCCGGAGTGGGAGAAACTGCTGTCGTCGGCGTTTATCCGCTCGCCGTCATACGGCACCCGCGCCAGCACGGTGTTGCGCGTTCGGCACGATGGCCGCTTCGACCTGAGCGAACGCAGCTTCGACGCCACTGGCCGCATCGGCGACGTGTCCTACCACGGCAAGCTGAACCTGTCGCGCGACACCGGCATCGTGCAAACGCCGCGGTACTGACGGTAGCGGGCGCTCAGCCCGCCAGCCGCTTGCGCATCTCGATATGCGGGATGCCGGCCTCTTCGAACTCCCCGCCAAACTGGGCAAACCCCGCGCGCGCATAGAACGGCGCGGCATGGGTCTGGGCGTTGAGCACCAGCTCCGGATAGCCCAGCTGCGCGGCCTTCTCCATCAACGCCTGCAGCACCTGCGCCCCGACACCGGTCCCGCGCGCCGCCTTGAGCACGGCCATGCGGCCGATATGGCCGTCGGGCAGCAGCCGGCCCGTGGCCACCGGGGTGCCGTCCTCGGCCAGCGCCAGTGCGTGCCAGCTGGGCTCGTCCCATTCATCCCATTCCAGTTCCACCGGCACGTTCTGTTCTTCGACGAACACGGTGTAACGGATGGCGCGCGCGCGCTCACGCGCTTCGGACCAGGGGCAGATCAGGACAGTGACTGGCATGTTGGCTAGGGTCAGGCTGGAGCATTCGTAGGTGTCCGGCTTTGCGATCCCGGACGGGCGCCCATGATACGCCAACCCAAAACAAGCGACGAAGCACCAAAGTGGAGCATTTGCAACCCCAATCCTTCACAAATCGCACCATACTAGGGTTTTCCCGGGATCGGCATCGCTCTAGCAAATTTGTATGATGACCTGATTACCGAATAACCCGGGGAATCCGCATGTTCCAGAAAGTCCCTGCCCGCGCCCTGACCGACAACGTCGCCGAACAACTGCTGGACAAGATCCAGAACGGCGCCTTTGCCCGCGGCGACAAGCTGCCCACCGAAGCGGTGCTGTCCGAGGAGTTCGGCGTCAGCCGCACCGTGGTGCGCGAGGCGATTTCCCGGCTGAAGTACGAAGGCGTGGTCGAGTCGCGCCAGGGCAGCGGCGTGTTCGTGACACTGCAGGCCGGCATCCGGCCGCTGCGCATCGACTACACCGACACGGGCACGCTGGAATCGGTGCTGCAGATCGTCGAGCTGCGCCGCGCGATCGAGGCCGAGGTGGCCGCGCAGGCCGCCCGCCGCCGCACCGATGCGTCGATGGCCGCCATCGATGCCGCGCTGGCCCGCATCGACGAGGAAGTCGAGCAAGGCGGCGACGGCGTGGCCGCCGACGTGGCCTTCCACCGCGCCATCGCCGGCGCCACCGGCAACCCCTACTTCCTGAAGACGCTGGAATTCCTCAGCCAGTACCTGGAAGCCGCGACCCGTGTGACCCGTACCAACGAGGCGCGCCGCGCCGACTTCTCGCGCCAGGTGCGCGAGGAGCACCAGGCCATCGTCGCGGCGATCCGCGCCGGCGACCCGCTGGCCGCGCGCAATGCCGCGCAGAACCACATGTACAACGCCGCGCGCCGGCTCGCCCAGCTGGGTGCCGATGAAAACGCGACCAGCGGCGATGACGCCGCCACCATCCGGGGTGCGTCCAACTGACGCTACCCGCACCATTCGAGCATTTCCCGTATCAGCTTCAGGAGTCCCTCTATGTCCAGGAATATCGGCGTCATCGGCCTTGGTGCCATGGGCTTTGGTGTCGCGCAGTCGCTGCTGCGTGCCGGTTTCAACGTGCACGCCTGCGACCTGCGCCCCGAAGTGCTGCAGCGCTTTGCCGATGCCGGCGGCGTGCCGTGCGTCTCGCCCGCCGAGCTGGGCAGCCGCTGCGACGTGGTGCTGACGCTGGTCGTCAACGCGCAGCAGACCGAGGCCGTGCTGTTCGGCGCTGAAGGCGCCGCTTCCGCCATGGCGCCGGGCAAGCTGGTGATCGCCAGCGCCACCGTGCCGCCGGGCTTTGCCGAGACCCTGGCCCGCCGCCTCGCCGAGAAGGGCCTGCTGCTGCTGGACGCCCCGGTCTCCGGCGGTGCCGCGCGCGCCGCCAGCGGCGAGATGACCATGATGACCTCGGGCCCGGCCGAAGCCTATGCGCTGGCCGAGGACGTGCTGGCCGCCATCGCCGGCAAGGTCTACCGCCTGGGCGCCGCGCACGGCGCGGGCTCCAAGGTGAAGATCATCAACCAGCTGCTGGCCGGCGTGCATATCGCCGCCGCGGCCGAGGCGATGGCGCTCGGCATGCGCGAAGGTGTCGATCCGGACGCGCTTTATGACGTGATCACGCACAGCGCCGGCAACTCGTGGATGTTCGAGAACCGCGTGCCCCATATCCTGAAGGGCGACTACACCCCTCTGTCGGCCGTCGACATCTTCGTCAAGGACCTGGGCATGGTGCTCGACACCGCGCGCACCAGCAAATTCCCGCTGCCGCTGTCGGCCGCCGCGCACCAGATGTTCATGATGGCCTCCACCGCCGGCCATGGCGGCGAGGACGATTCGGCGGTGATCAAGATCTTCCCGGGCATCGAGCTGCCGGGCAAGGCTGAATAAGGAGCACCGACCATGACCGCGCTCCTGGGCTGTATCGCCGACGACTTTACCGGCGCCACCGATCTCGCCAACACGCTGGTGCGCAATGGCATGCGCACCGTGCAGACCATCGGCGTGCCTGAAGCGGGCACCGCAGCCGATATCGGCGACGCCGATGCACTGGTGGTCGCGCTGAAGTCGCGCACCATCCCCGCCGCCGAAGCCGTGGCGCAGTCGCTGGCCGCGCTGCAATGGCTGCGCGCGCAGGGCTGCCGCCAGTTCGTGTTCAAGTACTGCTCCACTTTCGATTCGACCGACGCCGGCAATATCGGCCCGGTCGCCGAAGCGCTGCTGGGCGCGCTGGACAGCGACTTCACCATCGCTTGCCCCGCCTTCCCCGAGAACGGCCGCACCATCTTCCGCGGCCACCTGTTCGTGGGCGATGCGCTGCTGAACGAATCGGGCATGGAGCACCACCCGCTGACGCCGATGACCGATGCCAGCCTGGTGCGCGTGCTGCAGCGCCAGAGCCAGAGCAAGGTCGGGCTGCTGCGCTATGACGCCGTGGCGCGCGGCGCGCAGGCCACGGCCGACCGCATCGCCGCGCTGCGCACCGATGGCGTGCGGCTGGCGATTGCCGATGCGGTCTCGGATGCCGACCTGTTTACGCTGGGCGAAGCCTGCGCCGGCCTGCCGCTGATCACCGGCGGCTCCGGCATCGCGCTGGGCCTGCCCGGGAATTTCCGTCGCGCCGGCCTGCTGCCGCAGCGCGGCGATGCCGACGCGGTCCCCGCCATCGACGGCCCGGGCGTGGTGCTGGCGGGCAGTGCCTCGCGCGCGACCAACGGGCAAGTGGCCCGCTGGCTCGAGCAAAGCCGCCCGGCGCTGCGCATCGACCCGCTGGCGCTGGCGCGCGGCGAAGCCGTGGCCGACACCGCGCTGGACTTCGCCGCCTCGCACGACGAGCCGGTGCTGGTCTACGCCACCTCCAGCCCCGACGAGGTCAAGGCCGTGCAGGCCGAGCTGGGCGTCGAGCGCGCCGGCCACCTGGTCGAGCAATGCCTGGCTGCGGTCGCTGCCGGCCTGCTCGCGCGCGGCACGCGCCGCTTTGTCGTCGCCGGCGGCGAGACCTCCGGCGCCGTGGTGCAGGCGCTGAACGTACGCGCGCTGCGCATTGGCTCGCAGATCGCCCCCGGCGTGCCGGCCACGGTCACGCTGGGCGCCACGCCGCTGGCGCTGGCGCTCAAGTCGGGCAACTTCGGCGGCCCGGACTTCTTCGACGAAGCGCTGCGACAGCTGGGAGGTCAGTGATGTCCACGGAAAGCCAGCTGCGCGAAGAGATCTGCCGCATCGGCGCCAGCCTTTACCAGCGCGGCTACACCGTCGGCTCGGCCGGCAATATCAGCGCGCGGCTGGATGACGGCTGGCTGATCACCCCGACCGATGCCTGCCTGGGCATGATGGACCCCGCCGCGGTCGCCAAGGTGGCCACGGACGGCACCTGGGTATCGGGCGACAAGCCGTCCAAGACGCTCACGCTGCATCGCGCGATCTACGACAACAACCCCGGGGCACACGCCGTGGTGCACACGCACTCGACACACCTCGTGGCCCTGACGCTGGCCGGTGCCTGGCAACCGGACGACGTACTGCCGCCGCTCACGCCGTACTACGTGATGAAGGTCGGCCATATCCCGCTGATTCCCTATCACCGGCCCGGCGATCCCGCGGTCGCCGCGCGCGTGGCCACGCTGGCCGCGCAGGTGCGTGGCGTGCTGCTGGAGCGCCTTGGCCCGGTGGTGTGGGAATCCAGCGTCTCGCGCGCCGCGTTCGCGCTGGAAGAACTGGAGGAGACCGCGAAGCTATGGATGATGATGAAAGACACGCCGGGCTTCGCCGCCCGCGCGGCGCTGCCCGACGGCGCACTGGCTGAGTTGCGCGACGCCTTCCAGGCGCGCTGGTAGCACAGCCACCCGTTTTTTCCGACTGACCACGGCCATACGCATTTAACCGGCGCGGTTGCCTTGCGGCCACCGTGCGGGGCACGCGCACGCCTGCGCTTCGCGTGGCCGCAACCCATTACTAGACCAGACTCACCCTACCCGGAGACCACCGATGCCATCCAACCAACCGGCGGCCAGCGCGCCCGCCTTCGACAGCCTGGGCGGCAACGCCCGGCTCGACACCGACACCCAGATCGAGAAACGCGCCTACAACAAGGTGTTCTGGCGCATCATGCCGTTCCTGATGCTGTGCTACGTGATCGCCTACCTCGATCGCGTCAACGTCGGTTTCGCCAAGCTGCAGATGGGCCAGGACCTGGCCTTCTCCGAGACCGTGTTCGGCCTGGGCGCCGGCCTGTTCTTTATCGGCTACTTCCTGTTCGAGGTGCCCAGCAACCTGCTGATGCACAAGATCGGCGCGCGCATCTGGATTGCGCGGATCATGATCACCTGGGGCATCATCTCGGCGCTGTTCGTGTTCGTGCAGACGCCGACCCAGTTCTACGTGATGCGCTTCCTGCTCGGCCTGGCCGAGGCGGGCTTCTACCCCGGCGTGATCCTGTACCTGACCTACTGGTACCCGGCCAACCGCCGCGCCAAGATGATCGCGCTGTTCATGTCGGGCATTCCGGTCGCCGGCATGTTCGGCAACCCGCTGTCGGGCTGGATCATGGATGCCTTCAACGGCACGCATGGCATGAGCGGCTGGCAATGGATGTTCCTGCTGGAAGCCCTGCCCGCGCTGGTGATCGGCGTGGTGACGGTCTTCGTGCTGCGCGACGGCATCGACAAGGCACCGTGGCTCAGCGCCGATGAAAAGCGCGTGCTCAAGCGCAATGTCGAGGAAGACCAGCAGAAGGCCGGCGCCGCCGCCGGCCAGGCGCACGGCCACTCGCTGGGCGCCGTGTTCAGCGACCGCCGCGTGTGGTGGATGTGCCTGATCTACTTCTGCTTCGTCACCGGCCAGTACGCGCTGACGTTCTGGATGCCCACGCTGGTCAAGGCCAGCGGCGTCACCGGCAACCTGAAGATCGGCCTGCTCTCGGCGATCCCGTTCATCTGCGCCATCGTCGTCATGAACATCCTCGGCCACAGCGCCGATGCGCGCCAGGAACGCCGCTGGCACCTGATCGTACCCGCGCTGATGGGTGCGGTGGGCTTTGCCATTGCCGCCTCGTTCACCAACAATACGACCGTGTCCATCGCCGCGCTGTCGCTGGCCGCTGCCGGGGTGCTGACCTGCGCACCGCTGTTCTGGTCGCTGCCCACCGCGTTCCTGTCCGGCATTGCCGCCGCTTCCGGCATCGCCGTGGTGAACTCGGTCGGCAACCTGGCCGGCTTCGTGTCGCCGTACATGGTCGGCGCGCTGAAGGACCTGACGCACAGCACGCAGCTGCCGATGTACGTGCTGTCCGCGATCCTGATCGTCGGTGCCGTGCTGGTGTGGCTGACGCCGGCTAAACTGGTCAACCGCTGATACCGCTGATACCGCTGATACTGCTGATATCCGGCCGGCCCGGTCGCGCAACTGCGACGGGGCCGGCTCCGTCTTACGCTCTGGAGTTCCCATGCCGCGCTTCGCCGCAAACCTCTCGATGATGTACAACGAGCACGCTTTCCTGGACCGCTTCGCCGCTGCCGCGGCGGACGGCTTCCAGGCGGTGGAGTACCTGTTCCCGTACGAGCACCCCGCCGCCGAGCTGCGCGCGCGCCTCGATGCGAACGGTCTCACGCAGGCGCTGTTCAACGCCCCACCGGGCGATTGGGCAGCCGGAGAGCGCGGCCTGGCGTCGCTGCCGGGGCGCGAGGCTGAATTCCGCGACGCCGTCGGCCGCGCGCTGGAATACGCCGGGGTGATCGGCAATGACCGCGTGCATGTGATGGCAGGCCTGGTGCCGGCCGACGCCGACCGCGCGCGCTACCGTGCCAGCTATCTGGAAAACGTCGCTTTCGCCGCGAAGGCCGCCGCCGCACAGGGCGTGACCATCGTGCTGGAGCCGATCAACACGCGCGACATGCCGGGCTATTTCCTGAACCGCCAGGACGACGCGCAGGCGATCTGCAAGGAAGTCGGCGCCGCCAACCTGAAGGTGCAGTTCGACTGCTACCACTGCCAGATCGTCGAGGGCGATATCGCGATGAAGCTCAAGCGCGACATGCCCGGCATCGGCCATATCCAGATCGCCGGCGTGCCCGAGCGCCATGAGCCTGACCTGGGCGAGCTGAACTACCCGTACCTGTTCGACCTGATCGACACGCTCGGCTACCAGGGCTGGATCGGCTGCGAATACCGTCCGCGCGCCGGTACCTCCGAAGGACTGGGCTGGCTCAAGCCTTACCTCGGCCGCTGACACAGAACAACCACTGATCTCTTGCCATGAACGTACTGATTACCGGCGGCGCCGGCTTCCTCGGCCTGCAACTCGCCCGCCTGCTGCTGCAACGCGGCACCCTTAACCTGGACGGCAATGCCGTCGCCTTCGACCGCCTGACGCTGCTCGACGTGGTCGCGCCGCAAGGTCTGGACGATGCACGGGTGCGCGTGGTCACCGGCGACCTGTCCGACCCGGCGGTGCTGCGCCAGGCCATCGACCAGGACACCGGCGCGGTATTCCACCTCGCCGCCGTGGTCAGTGGCCAGGCCGAGGCGGATTTCGAACTGGGCATGCGCGTCAACCTCGACGCCTCGCGCGCGCTGCTCGAAACCTGCCGCGAACTCGGCCACAAGCCGCGCGTGCTGTTCACCAGCTCGGTCGCCGTCTATGGCGGCGAGCTGCCGCCGGTGGTGCAGGACGACACCGCGCTGAACCCGCAATCGTCGTACGGCGTGCAGAAGGCGATCGGCGAACTGCTGCTGTCGGACTACAGCCGCCGCGGCTTCGTCGACGGTCGCGTGCTGCGCCTGCCCACCATCAGCGTGCGCCCGGGCAAGCCCAACGCGGCGGCCTCGTCGTTCGCCAGCGGCATCATCCGCGAGCCGCTGTCGGGCGTGGCGGCCAACTGCCCGGTGGCACCGGAGACCAAGCTGTGGCTGCTGTCGCCGCGCGCGGCGGTGGCGGCGCTGGTCAACGGCATCGAACTGGCCGGCGAACGCCTGGGCAACCGCCGCGTGGTCAACCTGCCGGGGCTGTCGGTGACGGCGGCGGGCATGGTCGATGCGCTGCGCCGCGTGGCCGGCGATGCTGTGGCGGATCTTGTGACGTGGGAACGCGAAGAGCGCGTCGAGAAGATCGTCGGCACGTGGCCGGCGGCGTGGAATGCCGAGCGGGCGCTGTCGCTGGGCTTCGAGAGCGATGCCAGCTTTGATGCGGTGATCCGGGCTTATATGGAAGATGCCGGGGTGGGCAAGTAAGAAGTTGCTGCTTTCGTTATGACGACGCCCTACATCTGCTGAAGAACGGTTCCCTCTCCCGCTTGCGGGAGAGGGTTCGTGACATGCGCAAGCGTCAAAGCCCGCGAGGCTCTCATGGCTGCTCGAAGTAGCGCGTTATCCGCAGTTTCAGGAATGGAATCTTGGCAAACGCTTTGCGCGTGCTCACGGACGTTTCGCCGCCCATGCCAATCGTATAAAAGGCACCATCGCGGCCAGTGAAGGCTCCCTCGCTGGTTTGCCAGCCACAGCACGCGAATCTCAACGGCTTCACGTGGGCAAATCGGATCAGCCAGTTCTCCACCTTCGCAATATCTTTTCCTTCGACGCGGTACACCGCCTCCAGCCTATCCATACCGGGATCGCTACTCCTGACCGGCTCACAACTGACGAATCTTACGTCGGGTCGTTGCAAGCCAAGCCGGCTCATAAAGTCGCCGCAAACAAGATGCGGCGCTGCTTCTTCTGATGCCGTTGCATTTCCGAGTATTGCAATCAGGCACAGCAGAAAAACCCACTTCATATTGTCACCTCGAGCAGTGCAACATATCTTCCGTTGCTACCCGACAATCGGTTTGAAATAAGAAAATCATAAACGATATTCCATCGCTCGATATCGTACACAGTGACGCAACCCTCCGACAGGTGACCGATATGGACATAGCGGGATGAATTCCCGATCTTTCCATCCAACTCGATCGGAAACCAAACATCGTTTGCCTTGATCCGCCCAGGGAAACTGTCACGATAACCACGGGTCGAAATATTTGCATGAGAAGTATCGGGTGCCATGATTCGATGAATGCCTTGGGGAATTGGGAAAAAGGCTCCATTCCACAGGCTGTTGAGAGTCACCCGGATAGCCTGCCCCCTTACGTTCAACGTCGCCCATTGCTGCAACAACCGACCTTTAAACGGCGACACCTCCTCCTTTCGTGGGCCATACTTTATCCTCACGGTCTCCATTCTGTTAGCGGGGGCGGATTTCACCAAATGCTTTGCGGCGTTTTCTTCGGACAGGCTCGCCGTTTTACCAACACTGGCGCTCCATCCATCAGCGACCTTGAAATGGGTGCGCCCATTCTCTGTTTTCACCATTGTCACCTTGGTATATTCGCAGAGAAAATCAAAGCCACCATCGGCCAAGGCGATTCTTAGCCAACCGTATGTATTCTCATCCAGTTTTACGTAGCGCGTTTCGACGATGACAGCATGCCGGCTGCCGTCACGGGAATTCGTTGTAGCGACATTGTTCCGCATGAAATTTGACATGACTTCACTCATACCAATTCGATCGTGAGCTTGCTCGGACCATCGGTGCTAATCCGACTCGCTTCACCGGCCTCGTTGGTCATGCCCTCATGAATCCATCCATTTTCTGTGGTGATTTTGTAGCGCTGGTGGGCCACTGGATAGCCATCCTCGTCCACTAGAACGATTAGCTCGTCGCATTTATGACTGCCCGTATAACTGGTTTCACCAAGAATCGTGGAGGGCCCAGGGTTGGTAGCGATGCTGCGGCCTAGCCGGTTTACCTCGATGGTGAAATCATGTTGCGATGGCAGCACGACCGGCTTCGTTTGGCACCTGCAGTAGACGTGCGCACCACTGACCAATACCTGCTTTCCGCCAATATCGAAAGCTGGGTAGCAGTCATTCATCACAGGACCGCCAGCTTTACAGACTGGGCAGGTTGCGTAGTCACCTTCCACACCTATCGTCGTGTCATGGTGGAAGACGCTGCGGCCCGTGGCGACAAGTACGCCACTAGTGCTGGTCTTGTCTCCGTTCCGGAGTGCGTAGCGAGTATCTGGCATCATTGCTCCTCGTGCGAAATCGGCTTTTACCGAATATCAGTGGGCCGAAATCGGCGACGAGAAGCAATCGGAAACGTCCTATTTGCAGTGACTTTTGCAAAGAACTGGAGCTAAGGCGTGGGCGCCGACAGGATGGTGGCGCCTCTGGCCAGTCACATGGCCGGCTTCACCACCTCATACCCTTCGATAATCTCCCGCACCACCCCCGGGATCGCCGCCGACTGCTGCGTCGCCGGGTCCGCGCACACATAGACGATTTCACCGGTGATCAGGTGCTCGTCGCCCCGGTACATCTCCACCCGGAACAACATGCTGGACCGCCCCAGCCGCGCCATGCGCCCTCGCAGTTCCAGCTCATCGTCAAACCGCGCCGACGCGTGATATTCAAGCGTGGACTTGACCACGAAGATATCCACGCCATGCGCGTGCAGCACGTCCTCCGGATAGCGGATCCCCAGCGCACGCCAGTACTCGGTCACGCAGATATCGCAATAGGTCAGGTAGTGCGCATTGAAGACGATCGACTGGGGGTCGACTTCGGACCAGCGCACGCGCAGCGGGATGGTGTGGCGGAACTCCTCTTTGGCCATTGACATGGTCTCCTTGGTTGCTTGCCTGAGCGATGCATAGCATCAGGCCGCCGTCCCGCCGGCACAGGGCCGGCAGGCGCGGCGGCCTGGCTGAATGGAATCGGCGCTGGCTTACTGCGGCTTGGCCAGGCCAAGCTTCTCGATGATCGCCTTTTCCTTCTTGACGGTTTCGGCCGCGAACTGTGCGTACTGCTGGCTGTTCATGTAGAACGGCTCCATGTCGAACTTGGCCAGCGATTCGCGGTAGTTGGGCATTTCCATCGCCTTCTTGAAGGCGTCATGCAGCTTCTGCACGATCTTCGGGTCCGTGCCCTTGGGCGCGACCAGGCCGAACGGCGAGGTCTGCACGATCCCCATGCCCAGTTCCTTCAGCGTCGGCACGTTGGGGAAGCGCGCCGAGCGCTTTTCGCCCCAGGTCGACAGCAGGCGCAGCTTGCCCTGCTCCACGTATGGCGCCCAGGCCGGCGTATCGGCCACCGACATCACGTGGCCGCCCAGCAGTGCCTGCATCGATTCCGCATTGCCCTTGTAAGGGATGTGCGAGAACTGCACGCCCTGCTTCAGCGCCAGCTCCTCCATGGTCAGGTGCAGCGTGGTCATGCTGCCTGGCGTGCCATAGGTCAGCTTGCCCGGATTGGCCTTGGCGTAGGCGACGTACTCCTGCATGGTCTTGATCGGCGAATCGGCCGGCACCACCAGGCCGAACGAATAGCCGGCGAGGTTGATGATGTAGTTCAGGTCCTTGACCGGGTCCCAGTTGATCTTGGTGGTGTACGGCAGGCGGTAGACCGGCATGGCGACCTGCGCCAGCGTGTAGCCGTCGGGCGCGGTCGCCTGCATCATCTGCGCGGGCAGCACGCCACCGGCGCCGGGCTTGTTCTCGACGATCACCGGCTGGCCCAGGATCTTGGACGCGTTCTCGGCCAGGACGCGGAACGGGATGTCGGTGGAGCCGCCGGCGGTATAGCCGATCACCAGGCGGATCGGGCGCTGCGGGAACTTGTCGGCCTGTGCCTGGGCAGGCATGGCGGCCAGGCCGATGGCTGCGGTGGCGGCGGCGAGGCCCGCGCGGGCGAGGAAATGGCGGCGTTGCATTTGACTAGGTCTCCTTGTGCTGCAAGTCACTGCTGAAAATTGTCGGTGCTGCTTTTTTGTGTTCAGGGCTGGTCGAATGCTGTGCGCAGCGCGGCAACGGCGTCGGCATGCGCCTGCGCCACCGCCGGCACGAACCGGCCCAGCTTGAAGAAATCATGGATCATGCCGGGGTAGTTCGCCAGCGTGGCCGGCACGCCGGCGGCGCGCAGCTTGGCGCCGTATGCGACGCCTTCGTCATGCAGCGGGTCGTAGCCCGCCACCGCGATCCACGCCGGGCACACATTGCGCACATCGGCGCCGGTGCCCCCACCGTCCAGCGGGGCAAAGCGCCAGTCGTCGCGGCTGGCTTCCTGGTCCAGGTACTGGGAGAAGAACCAGCGGATCATCCCGGCGGTCAGCAGGTAGCCCTCGGCCAGCGCGCGGTGCGATGGCGTGTCCTGGCGCGCGCAGGTGCCGGGATAGAGCAGCATCTGCAACACGGGCGCGAGCCCTGCGTTGCGTGCCTCCACCGCGCTGGCCGCTGCCAGCGTGCCGCCGGCGCTGTCGCCGCCCAGCGCGATGCGGGCCGGGTCGGCGCCCAGCCGCCCGGCTTGCGCAAAAATCCAGTGCAGCGCGTCGAACGCGTCGTTGACCGCGGTGGGAAAGCGCCATTGCGGTCCGAGGCGGTAATCCACGGACAGCACCATGCAATCGGCCTGGCTGCACAGCAGCCGGCACAGCGCGTCGTGCGAACTGACGCTGCCGACCGTAAAGCCGCCGCCATGGAAGTACACCAGCAGTGGCAACGGCTCGGCCCAGCTGGCCTCGCGCGGCGTGTACAGCCGCGCCGGGATGGCATGGCCATCACGCGCAGGCACGTGCAGGTCTTCGGTCGTGTGCACGGCGGGCGGGCTGATGTCGAGGATCGGCGCGCTTTTCTCGTAGGCGATCTTGGCGTCCTCCGGATCCAGTGCGTTGATCGGCGGCCGCTTGGCGCGGGCGATCAGTTCCAGCAGCTGCGCCACCTGCGGGTCAAGCGGCGCCGACGGCAGGCCGGGCGTTGGGTTGTCGGAAGACGGTACGGCGGACATGAAGAAATCAGTTAAATCCGAACTCCGGCTGCAGCGGCCGGCGTGTCGCGGACGCCGCCCGCATCGGTGGAAGTTCGAATAGTGAACGATCGTTCGATTTTAGTATGATGCCAGATGTTTCTGAAACGAGGCAGTACGAGATAACCCCAAAAGCCTCACGCCAGCCTGCCACGCGGCCAGTTTTTGCGCGATGATCGGCTGACGCGCGGCACGGGGCCACGACAACCCATTGAAACCGAAGGCGGCGCACCTGGCCAGTGCCTTACCCGGACCCCAGATCGCGGCAGAACCCTGCAGGAGACAAACAAATATGGCGTTTATCTACTATCTGACCAACATCCACCTGGATTTCGGCGCAGTCAGCCTGCTCAAGTCGGAGTGCGAACGCATCGGCATCCGCCGTCCGCTGCTGGTGACCGACAAGGGCGTGGTCGCCGCCGGCGTGGCCCAGCGCGCCATCGACGCGATGCAGGGGCTGCAGGTCGCGGTGTTCGACGAGACGCCGTCGAACCCGACCGAGGCGATGGTGCGCAAGGCCGCCGGGCAATACCGCGAGGCCGGCTGCGACGGGCTGGTGGCGGTGGGCGGCGGATCGTCGATCGACCTGGCCAAGGGCATCGCCATCCTCGCCACCCACCCGGGCGAGCTGACCACCTATGCCACCATCGAAGGCGGCAGCATCAAGATCACCGACCAGGCCGCGCCGCTGATCGCCGTGCCCACCACCTCGGGCACCGGCAGCGAAGTGGCGCGCGGCGCCATCATCATCCTGGACGACGGACGCAAGCTGGGCTTCCACTCGTGGCACCTGCTGCCCAAGTCGGCCATCTGCGATCCGGAGCTGACGCTGGGCCTGCCCGCGGGGCTGACCGCTGCCACCGGCATGGATGCGATCGCGCACTGCATCGAGACCTATCTCGCCCCCGCCTTCAACCCGCCCGCCGACGGCATCGCGCTGGACGGGCTGGAGCGCGGCTGGACCCATATCGAGCGCGCCACCCGCGACGGCCAGGACCGCGACGCGCGGCTGAACATGATGAGCGCATCGATGCAGGGCGCGATGGCATTCCAGAAGGGCCTGGGCTGCGTGCATTCGCTGTCGCACCCGCTGGGCGGGCTGAAGATCGACGGCCGCACCGGCCTGCACCACGGCACGCTCAACGCGGTGGTGATGCCGGCGGTGCTGCGCTTCAACGCCGACGCGCCCACGGTGGTGCGCGACGACCGCTACGCGCGCCTGCGCCGCGCCATGCATTTGCCCGACGGCGCCGATCTCGCGCAAGCCGTGCATGACATGACCGCGCGCCTGGGCTTGCCCACCGGCCTGCGCCAGATGGGCGTCACCGAGGACATGTTCGACAAGGTGATCGCCGGCGCGCTGGCCGACCATTGCCACAAGACCAACCCCAAAGAAGCCAGCGCGGCCGATTATCGGCGTATGCTTGAGCAATCCATGTAGTACGTAGCAGCAAGATGGCCCGCCGGCACCGCGGCGGGCGCGCTCTCAAACCAGGAGACGACATGACCGGCGAGCACCTGCAGGTAGTCCATGGCGACATCACCCGGATGGAAGTCGATGCCATCGTCAACGCGGCCAACAGCGGCCTGCTGGGCGGCGGCGGCGTTGACGGCGCCATCCACGGGGCCGGCGGCCCCGCCATCATGGAGGCCTGCCGCGCGATCCGCGACGCGAACGGCGGTTGCCCCACCGGCGAGGCAGTCATCACCACCGGCGGGCGCCTGCCCGCGCCGTACGTCATCCACGCGGTCGGGCCGGTCTGGCACGGCGGCGGGCAAGGCGAGGACGAACAGCTTGCCGACGCCTACCGCAACAGCATCCGCGTAGCCACGCAGCACCACCTGCGCACGCTCGCCTTCCCCAATATCAGCACCGGCATTTACGGCTTCCCGCGCGAGCGCGCGGCGGATATCGCCATAGCCGCGGTGCGCGAGGCACTGGCGGCAGCGCCCGAGATCGAGCAGGTGACCTTCGTCTGCTTCGACGACGAGAACTACCGCCTGTACCGCGAGCGCCTGGCCTGACGCTGGCCGCCGGGGCCTGCGTCAGAACTTGTGGCGCAGGCCTGGGCGGAGCACAGCCTGGCCGTCGTCGGCTAGCCCGCTGGCAATGCGCTGCGGATCAGCAGGTTGACGTGCTCCGGCTGCTCGTGGACGACCCAGTGGGTGCCGTCCGGGATGCGCTCCAGGCGCAGGTCCGTGACAAAGTCCTCCAGGCCATCGAGCAGGGATTTCGGCAAGGCGCGGTCGCGTTCGCCCCAGATCACCAGCGTCGGCACGCGGATGACAAACCTGGCCGGATCCAGCTGCGACAGGTCCGGTCCCGCTTCGCCATCGCCGGGCGGCCGCATCGGCGAGGCGCGGTAGAAGTTGACGCCGCCGGCCAGCGGATGCACGCCCTCTTCACCCTCTGCGCCCGGCTGCGACCACGCGGCGTGGTAGCGCTCGCGCGTCTCCGGCGTGTACCACGCGGCCGGCTTGCCGTCGGCATCCGCCAGCATGCGGTCCAGCAGCGCGAAGTCGTTGGCGGCCAATGCCCTTTCCGAGCCGGACTTGCGCAGCCAGTTCATGTAGGCGGAAGCGGCCTGCTGCTCCGGATCGGTGGCCAGCGCGCGCGCGAACAGGTACGGGTGCGGCGAGTTGATGATGACGAGCTGGCGCACGAGTTGCGGGAACTGGATCGCCAGGTTCCAGCAGATCGCGCCACCCCAGTCGTGCGCGACAACGATGGCCTGGTCATAACCCAGTGCGCCGATGAACTGCACCAGGTCTTCGACGATATGGCGCGGTCGGTAGGACGCTACGTCGCCCGGCTTGCTCGACAGGTTAAAGCCGCGCAGGTCGGGCGCGACGGCGAAGTGCGTGCGCCCGAACTCGGCCAGCTGGGCTTCCCATTCGTACCAGAATTCGGGAAATCCGTGCACGAACAGCATCAGCGGCTTGCCGCGCTCGCCGGCGCTGGCGTAGTGCAGACGGGTGCCGTTGGACAGGCTGGCGTACTGCAGGTGCCGGATCACGGCGGCGGGGGCGGCCATGGTGGTCTCCATGTGCGTGGCTCCTCGTTGGTAGCGTTGGCGTGTCAGCCGCGCAGCGCGGCAACGAGGCCCGCACGGACTTCGGGCTTGTCGGCAAAGGGATCGCCGGGGTTGCGCGGCCCGACGATGTCCTCGAAGCGCTGGCGTACCGGCGCCAGTGCCTGCGGATGCGAATAAATATAGAAGCTATCGGCGCGGATGGCATCGAAGGTTTGCTGCGCGACCTCGGCCGCGGTCACCTTGCCGGAACCGACCGCCTTGTCCGACAGCGCCTGCGACACCAGCTGCGAGCGCGTCGGCGGCGTCTGGTTGGCCAGCTCCGCCGGCCGGTTGCGCTGCGACTGGTTGATGCCAGTGGGCACGAAATACGGGCACAGTACCGAGCAACGCACCTGCTCGCTGACCAGCCCCAGGTCCTGGTACAGCGTTTCCGACAGCGACACCACCGCGTGCTTGGACACGTTGTACACGCCCATCGCCGGCGGGTTGAGCAGTCCTGCCATCGACGCGGTGTTGACGATATGGCCCTGGTACGATGGGTCCTTCTCCGCGGCGGCCACCATCAGCGGCGTGAAGATGCGCACGCCGTGGATCACGCCGTAGAGATTGACGCCGAGCACCCATTCCCAGTCCCGCAGCGAGTTTTCCCAGAGCAGTCCCCCCGCGCCCACGCCAGCATTGTTGAACAGCAGGTTGACCTGCCCGAACGCCTCCATGGCGGCATCGGCCAGCGCCTGCACCTGCTCGGCGCGCGACACATCGGTGCGCAGCCCGATCACCGGCACGTTGCGCGCCTTGAATTCGGCCACGGTCGCGTCCAGCGCGTCTTCCTGCACGTCGGCCAGCACCAGCTTCATGCCGAGATCGGCGCCGATGCGGGCAAATTCCTTGCCAAACCCCGAAGCACCACCGGTGATGACGGCTACCTTGTTGGAAAAATCCTTCATGTCGTCTGTCCTGTCGCGTGAAATCTGTAGGTGGATGGCCGCGCGCAGCGACGCAGCGCAGCGCCGGTTCAGGCGGCGCGCTGCACCTGGTAGCCCTGCCGCGGGAAATGCACGTTGAGCGCGCCGGCGCGCGGGTCCTGCCGGCGCAGCGTGACGCGGTGCGGGCCCAGTGCCAGCAAGACGCCTGCCACCGGGTCGCGTGCGTAGTCGGTGGGCGTGACCGTGACCGGGTCGCCCTGCTGCACGCCTTCACCCTCGCGCACGCCTTCTTCGAGCGCCACCGGGTCGGCGCTGCGCGCCACGCCGATGGCCTGCTCGCCGTCGATCACACGGGGACGCCCGTGGCCGAAGGCATTCATGCGCGCATACCAGGCCTGCAGCCTGGGATACGCCTCCAGCATCTGCGCCAGCGCGCCGGCGCGGCGGATAAACCAGAGGTTGTGGTACAGCGAAAAATCCGCCACCGACAGCAATGGCCCGGCGACATGCTCGACGCCGGCAGCAAACTGCGTTTCCACTCTGCCGAAGGTTTCATGCAGCTGCGCGGTGGCCTCGGGCAACGGCATGCGCAGCGCGTTGGTGTCGCCCCGCATGGCCTTGCGGTCGGCGACAAACGCCTGGATCTGCGCCGGCGACAAATGGCCCAGCATGCTGGCGACGCCGGCCGGCTGGAACACGTAAGTCGCGGCGGCAGTGAACAGCGCACTGTCGAACCACGCCGCCATCATGCGCGCCGCCGCGGCCTGCACGGGCGGATACAGCGGCGCGGATGGCGCCAGCGCGTCGATGACCTCGCAGATCAATGCCGTGTCGCAATAAATGTCGGCGCCGACCTGCATCACCGGCGTGCGCCGGTAGCCGCCGGTCAGCGACAGCAGGTCGGGCTTGGGCAGGATGGCGGGGATTTCCACCGCCTGCCATGCGAGGCCCTTGGCGCCCAGCAGCAGCCGGACTTTTTCCGAGAACGGCGAGGTTGCGTACTGGTGAAGAATGATGTCTGCCATGCGAGCCACCTCCCTGTCAGTGGAACGACTGCAAGAATGGCCGCCAGCCGGCGGCCGTGCTGCAACACCCGATGCCGGCGATCAGTCCAGCAGATCGGGCTGTTCCTTGACGATGCGCGCGTACAGCGGCTGGAACTGGAACCAGCCCGCCTGCGCAGTGCCGACGATCGAGAACGCCTGGCGCGCGGCCGCGTCGGAAATGACTTTCAGGGGCGCCTGCGTGCGCGCCGCGGCGGCTTCGGCCAGCAGTTGCACCTGGCACGAACGCTCCATGGTGATGAACCACCACGCGGCCTCGTCGACGGTCTTGCCGACCGTCAGCAGGCCATGGTTCTGCAGGATCGCGGCCTTGCTCTGCCCGAGCGCGTTGGCGATGCGCTGGCCTTCGTCAAGCTCCACCACCACGCCGCCGAAATCGTCGTAGACCGCGTGGTCGTTGTAGAACGCGCACACGTCCTGCGTCAGCGCATCGAGCGGGCGGCCCAGCGTCGACCAGGCGCGGCCATAGGTGCTGTGCGAGTGCGCGGCGGCGACCGCGTCGGGCCGGGTCTGGTGCACGCGGGAATGGATCGCGAAGGCCGCGGCGTTGACCGGGTAATCGCCCTCCACCACGTCGCCGTGGTGATCGCAGCGGATCAGGTTGGAGACCTTGACCTGGCTGAAATGCACGCCGAAGGGATTGACCCAGAAGGTGTCGGTGAACTCGGGATCGCGCGCCGTGATGTGGCCGGCCACGCCTTCATCGAAGCCGAATTTCGAGAACAGGCGGAAGGCGGCGGCCACGCGCTGCTTGCGGTGCAGCCGCTCTTCGGCGGCGGTGGCAAACTGCGGCGGCCGCGGCAGGTTGCGGTAGCGGGCCTTGACCTCTTCAGGCAGGCCGGCGCCGATCTCGTCATCGGTTGCCTGGGGAACTTGCTGGACTTGCGGAACTTGCGGGGCATTCATGGGTGTCTCCTCCTCTTGTATTGCCTGCGTTGTCCTGCCCGGCAAACCCGTGGGGACACGGGGGTGCCGGTGCTGCGCTCAGACCAGCCTGACCAGCTGCTTGCCGAAGTTCTTGCCCTTGAGCAGGCCCATGAAGGCTTCCGGCGCGCTGGCCAGGCCTTCGGCGATGCTCTCGCGGAACTTCAGCTTGCCCTGCGCAACCGCGGTGCCCAGCTCCTTCAGCGCCTGCGGCCACACGTCCATATGCTCGGAGACGATAAAGCCCTCGATCGTCAGGCGCGAGACCAGGATCAGCTGCGGATTCTTCAGCGGCAGCGGCTGGCCGTCATAGCCGGCGATCATGCCGCACATGGCGATGCGGCCGAAGGCGTTCATGCGCGACAGCACCGCGTCGAAGATCTCGCCGCCGACGTTTTCAAAATAGCCATCGATGCCGTCGGGCGTGGCTTCCTTGAGCATGGTGTAGAGCTCCTTGGGATCCTTCGCCGCCTTGTAGTCGATACAGGCGTCGAACCCCAGCTCATTGACCACGTAGTCGCACTTGTCCTTGCCGCCGGCAAAGCCAACCGCGCGGCAGCCCGCCAGCTTGGCCAGCTGGCCAACCACGCTGCCGACCGCGCCCGACGCGGCGCTGACCGCGATGGTCCCGCCCGCCTTGGGCTGGATGATCTTGTTCAGGCCATACCATGCGGTCACGCCCGGCATGCCGACCGAGCCCAGGTAGGCCGACAGCGGAATATGCGTGGTATCGACGGGCTGCAGGCCGGTGCCGTCGCTGACACCCATTTCCTGCCAGCCGAACATCCCGACGACCTTGTCGCCCGGCTTGAACTTGCTGTTCTTGCTCTCCACCACTTCACCAACGGTGCCGCCGATCATCACCTCGTTGAGCGGCTGCGGCGCGGCGTACGACTTGCTGTCGTTCATGCGCCCGCGCATATACGGGTCGAGCGACAGGTAGTGGTTGCGCACCAGCACCTGGCCGTTGGCGATCTGCGGCACGGGCACTTCTTCCAGCCGGAAATTGGCCGGCGTCACCGCGCCCTCGGGACGCGAGGCCAGGACGATGCGCTTGAACGTGTTGGACATGGTCGGGTTCCTTCCAATGGGAGATGGAAACTGCATGGAAACTGCTAAAGCGGGGCGTGATCCGCCCCGCATGTCCTGGCGCCGGCGCTCAGCCGTCGGCGCCGGTATCGGTTTCGCCCGGGCGCTGCGGCGGCATGCGCCGGATGTACTTGAACGTGCCCGAGCCGCGCGCCACGGTCTTGCCCTCGGCATCGACGATCTCGGCCTCGCAGAACACCATGGTGGTGGTGCGATGCACGGTGGTGCCGCGCGCGGTCAGTTGGCCACGGCCCGGCGCCATGAAGCTGCTCTTCATCTCGATGGTGACCACGCCGCGGCCATCGGCATCGCTGCTGCGGCCGGCCACCGCCATGGCCACGTCGAGCAGCGTCATGATCACGCCGCCGTGGGCCATGTCCCAGCTGTTCTGGTGACGCTTTTCAACCGGCAGCGAAATCTCGCTGCGCCCGCCCTCTGCGACAGTGCAGGTCACGCCGAGGTCGGCAAGGAACGGGATATGGCTCAGGGAGCCGGTGTACTGGTTCATGGCAATGCGAGTGGAAGTGGGGGTTGGAGAGGCGCCGGTGGCAGCTTGCCCGCCGGCGCCGATCCCGCATTATTGCCGCAAACGCAGGCTGTCGCTCAGACTGCGCTCACGCCGCCGTCGACCGCCAGGATCTGCCCGGTGATGTGCTTGCCGGCATCGCTGGCGAACAGCAGCGCCGCGCCCTTCAGGTCTTCGTCGTCGCCCAGGCGGTGCAGCGGCACGCCGGCGCACATCGCATCGACGCCCATGCGCTCCAGCGAGCCCTTGGTCATCTTGGACGGGAAGAAGCCCGGTGCCAGCGCGTTGACGGTGATGTTGTGCTCGCCCCACTCGCCCGCCAGCGTGCGGGTGAAGTTGACCACGGCGCCCTTGGAGGTGTTGTAGGCGATGGTGTCCATCGACCCCGGCGGATTACCGGCCAGGCCAGCGATCGACGCCACGTTGATGATGCGGCCATAGCGGCGCGGGATCATCGACAGCTTGCCGATGCGCTGGCTCAGCAGGAACAGGCCGCGGATGTTCAGGTTCATCACCTTGTCCCACGCCTCCACGGGATGGTCTTCCGCCGGCGCACCCCAGGTGGCGCCGGCGTTGTTGACCAGGATGTCGACGTGGCCAAGCCTGGCGATGGCTTCGTCGGCCAGGCGTGCGATCTCGGACTCCTGCGAGCCGTCGGCGGCGATCCAGTCGGCCTCGATACCCAGGCCCTTCAGGTGTTCCTGCGCCGCGCGCAGTTCGTCGGCCTTGCGCGCCGACAGCACGATACGCGCGCCCTGCTCGCCCAGTGCCTCGGCGATCTGCAGGCCAAGGCCGCGCGAGCCGCCGGTGATCAGTGCGGTCTTGCCCTTCAGGTCAAACAGTTGCTGGATGGTGCGCATGTGTCTCTTCCTTGGTTGTCTTTGAATCAGTAGTAATCGGTCAGAACCAGAGGTCAGAACCACGCGTCCTGCATGTCCAGCGTGGTGCGGTCGAGCGACGCCAGCAGGTCGAACTGAGGGCCGACCCTGGGCAACTCGAAGCGGAAGAAGTACGCCGCCGCGGCCAGCTTGCCGCGATAGAAGTCCTGGTCTTCCTTGCCGCTCGCCTGCGCCAGCGCGGCTTGCGCCAGCAGTGCCTGCTCCAGCCAGATCCACGCGACCACCACATGCCCGAAGGCTTCCAGGTAGACCGACGCGTTGGCCAGCGTCACGTTGGAATCGCCGGCGCTCCACAGCGTCTGGGTCACTTCGGCCAGGCGCTGCGTTGCGGCGCCAAGCGCGCGCGCCTGCCCCGCCAGCTCGGCATCGTCCGCGGCCAGCGCGCGGCCGATGGTGGCCTGCACGCGCTCGCCCAGCAGCTTGAACGCGGCGCCATCCTTCATCACCACCTTGCGGCCCAGCAGGTCCAGGCCCTGGATACCGTGCGTGCCTTCGTGGATGGGGTTCAGGCGGTTGTCGCGGTAGAACTGCTCGACGTTGTATTCGCGGGTATAGCCGTAGCCGCCATGCACCTGGATCGCCAGGTTGTTGGCCTCCAGGCACCATTGCGACGGCCAGCTCTTGGCTATCGGGGTCAGGATGTCGAGCAGCAGCGCCAGGCGCGCGTGCGCTTCCTGGTCACCGGCGGTGGCAGCGGCTTCTTCTTCGTCAACCAGCCGCGCGCAATACAGGTTCAGCGCCAGGCCACCCTCGACATAGCTCTTCTGCGCCAGCAGCATGCGGCGGATATCGGCGTGCTCGACCAGCTTCACCTGCGGGCTGGCGGCGTCCTTGCCGCCGGGGCCGACGGGGCGGCCTTGCGGACGGTTGCGCGCATAGTCGAGCGCATGCAGATAGCCGGTATAGCCCAGCATCACCGCGCCCAGGCCCACGCCGATGCGCGCCTCGTTCATCATGTGGAACATGCAGGCCAGGCCCTTGTGCGCCTCGCCCACCAGGTAGCCGATCGCACCGGCCTTGCCTCCCGGCTTGTACTTCATGCCCTCGCCGAAGTTCAGCAGGCAGTTGGTGGTGCCGCGGTAGCCCATCTTGTGGTTCAGGCCGGCCAGCACCACGTCGTTGTGCTCGCCCAGAGAGCCGTCCTCGTTGACCAGGTACTTGGGCACGATAAACAGCGAGATACCCTTCACGCCCGGGATCAGCTTGCCGTCCGGGCCGGGGATCTTGGCCAGCACCAGGTGGACGATGTTGTCCGAAAGCTCGTGCTCGCCGGCGGAAATCCACATCTTGTTGCCGCGCAGGCGATATTGCGCGCCCAGCGGCGATTCGCCCTCGTACTCGGCGCGCGTCGTGATATCCGACAGCGACGAGCCGGCCTGCGGCTCCGACAGGCACATGGTGCCGAAGAAGCGCCCTTCCATCTCCGGCTTGACGAAGGTCTCGACCTGCATCGGCGTACCGTGCGTCAGCAGCAGGTTGGCGTTGCCGATGGTCAGGAAGGGATAGGAACTGGTGCCAACGTTGGCGCCCTTGAAGTAGGCGAAGCCGGCCTTTTCCACGACTACCGGCAGCTGCATGCCGCCCAGCTCGTAATCCTGGCCGGCGGCCATCAGGCCGGCCTCGCAGAAGGCCTTCAGCGCGGTGCCGACCTCGGGGATGATGGTGACGGTGTCGCCGTCGAATTCGGGTTCCTGCTGGTCGTTCTTCTTGTTGTGCGGCGCGAACAGGTCGGCGGCGATCTTCTCGCAAGTGTCCAGCGCGGCGTCGAACGTCTCGCGCGAGTGGTCGGCATAGCGCGGGATGCGGGTCAGCTCGTCGACCTTGAGCCATTCGTACAGAATGAAGTTCAGGTCGCGGCGGGAAAGGATCATCGACATGGTGTCTCCATGCGGCGCACTGCGGTGGCGCGGCCGCGATTTTCTTGTTGGCTTCTTGTGCTGACCGCGGGGCTCTAAGACGAATCGCGTGGGTGCTCCCTCTCCAGCTTGCGGGAGAGGGTTGGGGAGAGGGCCGGCGGGGCGACGAAGTAAAGCGCGTTGGTGTGCCAGCGCCTGCCCTCTCCCCCGGCCCCTCTCCCGCAGGCGGGAGAGGGGAGCAAACCAGCGGTCTGCCGTTACAGGACCTCGAACAACCCAGCCGCGCCCTGGCCGCCGCCGATGCACATGGTCACCACCACGTACTTCACGCCACGGCGCTTGCCTTCGATCAGCGCATGGCCAACCAGGCGCGCACCCGACACGCCGTACGGGTGGCCCACCGCGATGGCGCCACCGTTGACGTTGAGGCGGTCCATCGGGATGCCCAGCTTGTCGGCGCAGTACAGCACCTGCACGGCGAAGGCCTCGTTCAGCTCCCACAGGCCGATGTCTTCGACCTTCAGGCCAGCCTTCTTCAGCAGCTTGGGCACCGCGAAGACGGGACCGATGCCCATCTCGTCCGGCTCGCAACCGGCCACGGCAAAGCCGCGGAACACGCCGAGCGGCTGCAGGCCCCTGGCCTCGGCCACGCGCGCGTTCATCACCACGGCCGCCGAAGCACCATCCGAGAACTGCGAGGCATTGCCCGCGGTGATCACGCCACCCGGCACCGCGCTGCGGATCTTGGCCACGCCTTCCAGCGTGGTGTCGGCGCGGATGCCTTCGTCGGCGGAGATCGTGACTTCCCTGGTCACCAGCTGGCCGGTGGACTTGTCGGCGACGCCGGCGAGCACCGTCATCGGCACGATCTCGTCCTTGAACTTGCCGGCTTCCTGCGCGGCGGCGGCGCGTTGCTGGCTGCGCACGCCGTATTCGTCCTGGCGCTCCTTCGCGATGTTGTAGCGCTTGGCCACGTTCTCGGCGGTCTGCAGCATGTTCCAGTAGATTTCCGGCTTGTTCTTCACCAGCCAGCTTTCCTGGACCATGTGGCGGTTCATTTCCTGCTGCACGCAGGAGATGCTTTCCACGCCGCCGGCGACGAAGATGTCGCCCTCATCGGCGATCACGCGCTGCGCGGCCATGGCGATGGTCTGCAGGCCCGACGAGCAGAAGCGGTTGACGGTGGCACCGGGCACGGTGACCGGGCAGCCGGCGCGCAGTGCGATCTGGCGCGCGATATTGGCACCGGTGGCACCTTCCGGGTTGGCGCAGCCCATCAGCACGTCTTCCACTTCGGCGGCGTCGATCTTGGCGCGGGCGATGGCGTGCTCGACGGCATGACCACCCAGCGTGGCGCCGTGGGTCATGTTGAAGGCGCCCTTCCAGCTCTTGGCCAGCGCGGTACGTGCGGTGGATACGATGACTGCTTCGTTCATGTGTTGCTCCTCGGAATCTCTTGTGTCTTTCAGTTCGGTGGTTCGGTTCAGCCCTGGCCCTCAAGCCCCATTCAGCACATCGGCGGACATGACACGTGCAACGCCGGCGGCGCCGAGGTCCTGCCATGCCTGCGCCAGCGACCCTTGCAGGTCGATGGCGCGGCATGCATCCTCGATCACCGCGGCCTCGAAGCCCGCGGCGCGCGCATCGAGCGCGCTCCATGCCACGCAGTAGTCCGTCGCCAGCCCGGCGCAGAACACGCGCTTCACGCCATGCTCGCGCAGGTAGCCGGCCAGCCCGGTGCGCGTGGTGCGGTCCGCCTCAAGGAAAGCGGAGTAGCTGTCCACGTCGGCGTGGTGGCCCTTGCGGATCACCAGCCGTGCCTGCGGCACGTGCAGGCCCGCATGCAGCGCGGCGCCGGGCGTGTCCTGCACGCAGTGCACCGGCCACAGCACCTGCTCGCCATACGGCAGCGCGAGCATCTGGAACGGCTGCGTGCCGGCATGGTTGGCCGCGAACGAAACGTGCGCGGCCGGATGCCAGTCCTGCGTCACCACCACGTGCCCGAACGCGCGTGCCAGCCGGTTGATGACGGGCACCACTTCATCGCCGTTGGGCACGGCAAGCGCGCCGCCAGGCATGAAGTCGTTCTGCACGTCGATCACCAGCAGGCAATCGTCAGGTCCGATGGTGGTGTTCAACTCAGCTCCGGGCTGAACCCTCGTGGCGTATTAACCGTTAAAGCCCTTGCCCTCGTCCGCCAGCTTCTGCAGCAGCGGCGCGACCTGCCAGGCTTCACCGTGGTAGCCCTTGGCGTAGCGCTTCATTGCCAGCGCCACGTTGTACAGGCCGACCTGGTCCGCGTACAGCATCGGGCCGCCGCGGAACAGCGGGAAGCCGTAGCCGGTCAGGTACACCATGTCGATATCCGAGGCCTTGGAAGCAATGCCCTCTTCCAGGATCTTGGCGCCTTCGTTGACCAGCGCGAACACCAGGCGCTCGACGATCTCTTCATCAGAGATCTTGCGGCGCGTGATGCCCAGGTCCTTCGAGTGCTGCACGATCATGTCGTTGACCTGCTGGTTCGGGTACGGCTTGCGGTCGCCCGCCTTGTAGTCGTACCAGCCCGCGCCGGTCTTCTGGCCGTAACGGCCCATCTCGCACAGCAGGTCGGCGGTCTTGGAGTACTGGATCTCCGGCTTGTCCACGGCGCGGCGCTTGCGGATGGCCCAGCCGATGTCGTTGCCGGCCAGGTCGCCCATGCGGAACGGGCCCATGGCAAAGCCGAACTTCTCGATGGCCTTGTCCACCTGCTCCGGCAGCGCGCCTTCATCCAGCAGGTAGCCGGCCTGGCGGCTGTACTGCTCGATCATGCGGTTGCCGATAAAGCCGTCGCACACGCCCGACACCACCGCGGTCTTCTTGATCTTCTTGCCGATCTGCATGACCGTGGCCAGCACGTCCTTGCCGGTCTTCTCGCCACGCACCACTTCCAGCAACTTCATCACGTTGGCCGGGCTGAAGAAGTGCATGCCGACCACGTCCTGCGGACGCTTGGTGAACGAGGCGATCTTGTTGACGTCCAGCGTGGAGGTGTTCGAAGCCAGGATTGCGCCCTGCTTCATCACTTCGTCCAGCTTCTTGAAGACGATTTCCTTGACGCCCATTTCCTCGAACACGGCCTCGATGACCATGTCGGCGTCCTTGATCTCGTCATAGGACAGCGTGGTGCTCAGCAGGCCCATGCGCTGCTCGACCTTCTCCTGCGTGAGCTTGCCCTTCCTGGCGCTGTTTTCGTAATTCTTGCGGATGATGCCGACGCCGCGGTCCAGCGCTTCCTGCTTGGTTTCCAGGATGGTGACCGGGATGCCCGCGTTCAGGAAATTCATGCTGATGCCGCCGCCCATCGTGCCGGCGCCGATCACGGCAACCTTCTCGATCTTGCGCACGGGGGTGCCTTCGGGCACGTCGGGGATCTTGCTGGCGGCACGCTCGCCAAAGAAGGCGTGGCGCAGCGCGCGCGATTCCGGCGTGGTCACCAGGAACAGGAAGCCCTCGCGCTCTTCCTTCAGGCCTTGCTCGAACGGCTTGAGCGAGCCGGCCACCGCTTCCAGGCACTTCAGCGGCGCCGGGAAGTTCCTGGCCATCGCGGCCACGGTGTTGCGGGCAAAGCCGAGGTAGCCTTCCGGGTTCTCGTGGCGCACCTTCAGGTCGCGCACCTTCGGATGCGGGCCGTTGGCGGCGCCGACGTTCTGCGCGAACTTGACCGCTGCGGGCAGCACGTCACCGTCGACGATCTCGTCGAACAGCTTGGTGCCGGCGAACTTCTCGGACAGCACCGGGGTGCCCGACACGATCATGTTGGCGGCGGCCTCCAGGCCGATCACGCGCGGCAGGCGCTGCGTGCCGCCGGCACCGGGCAGCAGGCCCAGCTTCACTTCCGGCAGCGCGATCTGCGCGCCCTTGGACGCCACGCGGTAGTTACAGCCCAGCGCCAGTTCCAGGCCGCCACCCATGGCGACCGAGTGCACGGCGGCGATAACCGGCTTGGACGACGCCTCCAGCACGCGGATCACCGAGTGCAGGGTCGGCTCCTGCATGGCCTTGGGGGTATTGAATTCACGGATATCGGCGCCGCCCGAGAATGCCTTGCCGGCGCCGGTGATGACGATGGCCTTGACGGCGGCATCGTCCAGCGCACGGGTCATGCCTTCGACGATGCCAAGACGGGTGCTGTGACCCAGGCCGTTGACAGGGGGATTGTCGAGCGTGATGACGGCTACGCCGTCCTGAACCTGATACTGCGCTGTCATGCTGGTTCCTTTTACAGAAGTTTGTCTCGGGATTCGAATTCTCGAATTATTGTTTTGCTGCTGGGTGCGGGCGCGGTTGGCACAGGGTTAACCCGCCGCGGTTGCTGCTTGCCACAAGCCCTCCGGGGCTTGGGCGAAACAAGCATACACAAAATAGCACGGTCGTTCAATTTCAATTTGGAGGCTTCCCATGCGGAATAAGCCGCACGCATTGCGCCCCTTATCGGCGTGCATGACGTCCGCCATCCGGACGCCGAAAACGCCATAGCGCCGCGCTGCTCGATGGCGCCCGATGCACTTCCGGCTTTGTACCGAAGGCTGGCTCTAAGCAGTATGCGACTTTATTTGGGAGCCCGGCACAGGCCGCGGCCGTGAGTGAGCGCGTCACGCCGGAAAGCAAAAAACCGCGGCCCCGGCATCAGCCGGAGCACGCGGTTTTCATTGGGTGGCGGCGTCAGCCGTTCAGGCTGACTTGCGCCCTTGTCAGAACTTGAAGTTGGCCGTCAGCATCCCGAACCGGCCCGCACCCAGCCCACCGTAGTGGTTATGCGCCTTGGTGTAGTAGGTCTTGTCAAACAGGTTCTGCACATTCAGCTGCAGCGACAGGTTCTTGTTGACGCGATACGCGGCCATCAGGTCAAAGCGCCAGTATGAAGGCACGTACAGCGAGTTGGCCGGATTGGCATAGAGCTTGTCGACGTAGTACGCACCACCGCCAACCGTCAGCGCCGGCAGCACCTGGTAGGTGGTCCACAGGCTGAAGCTGTTCTTCGGCGTATTCGGGAACTGGTTGCCGTTGTTGGCCGCATTGGCGGCTTGCGGGCCATTGTCGATCAGTTCGCTGTTCAGGTACGTATAGCCGCCGAACAGACCCCACTTGTCAGTCAGGTTACCGGCAAAGCCCAGCTCGAAGCCCTTCACGCGCTGCTTGCCCGCATTGACCGTGGTGTTGGCATCGACCGCCACGCGCGCATTGTTCTTCTCGATCTGGAAGATCGCACCAGTCAGCGACAGGCGCCTGGCCAGCAGATCCCACTTGGTGCCGATTTCCACCGAACGCGCGGTTTCCGGCTCCAGGTTGCGCTGCGCCGCCGTGATGTTGTCGGCGCCGTCACCGTTGGTCGAACCCGGCGGCGTCGACGAGGTGCCGTACGACACGTAGATGCTGCCGTACTCGACCGGCTTGTAGACCACGCCGGCCTGGTAGTTGAAGAAGTTCGACTTGTTGCGAATGTCCACCTGCGCCACTGCCGCGCCGGTATTCGGGTTGGTGTAGGCGTTGGTGAAGGCGTGCGTGTCGTAGCTGTCGTAGCGAACGCCACCGTTGACCATCCACTGCTTGGTGATCTCGACCGTATCGAACAGGTAGACCGAGCGCGTATTGGTGGTGGTGTTGGTGGTGAACGGCATCTTGGTGATGCTGCCGCGCCACGGGTCGTTCGGGTTCGGGTTGGCCAGGGACGTGCAGTCGAAGCTCGCCACCAGCGATGCGTTGCAAATGCCCGGCACCGTCGGCACAGCGGCCGTGGGATTGGAAGCAGGATTTGCCGACAGAACGTTATATGGCGTGTTGTTGGTATCGTCGCGGCTGAACTCGAAGCCAAACAGCACGCTGTGCTTCAGGCTGCCGGTCTCGAACTTGGCCGTCAGGTCGGTCTGGTTGGTCAGCGTCTCGGTGGCCGAGTCGCGGTTCTTGGTGTTGCGCCAGACAAAGCCGCGCGGCACGTTGCCGCGGCTGTCGTCAGGGTTGGTGACGATGTAGTCGTTGGTGGCGCGGCCCCAGCGCGTGGTGTTGCTGAACACCAGGCCGTTGCGGAAATCATGCTGGACGGTGGCCGTGGCGATATCGCTCTGCGTCTTCTGGAAGTCGCGGTCGGTCAGGCCGTAGAAGTTGTTGCGGTTGACGTTTGCCGGCTGCGACGGATTGGCCTTGGTCGACTGGCTGGCAGGGCGCGAGTACGGAATGCTGTAGTCCGGCATGCCGTTGCCCTGCAGGTGGTAGTAGGACAGCGTGACCTTCGTATCGGACTTCATGCCGAACGTCACCGACGGCGCGAAGCCCCAGGAATTCTGGTCGACTTCATTGCGGCCCGGCACGTTGGCGGTGTACCCCAGCGCATTCAGGCGCACGGCGGTATTGTCGTTGATCACGTAGTTGCCGTCGGCCGTGGCGCGGAAGTAAGAGTCCGTGCCCACGCCGATCGAGCCCTGCGCGAAGTTCTCGGCCTGGGGCAGCTTCGACACGATATTGATCATGCCGCCGGCCGAGCCCTTGCCGCCGAAGGCCGAGCTGGGGCCCTTGATGACTTCGATGCTTTCGATGTTGAAGGTGTCGCGGGTCTGCGACGCAGTATCGCGCACGCCGTCGACATAGATGCTCGACATCGAGTCAAAACCGCGGATGAAAGGACGGTCGCCAATCGGGTTGCCGCCTTCGCCGGCGCCGAAGGTGATGCCCGGCGTGGTACGCAGCGCGTCCTGCAGCGAGTTGGAGCCCGATTGCTGGATCACCTCGGCCGGCACCACGGTCACCGACTTGGGCGTGTCGAGCAGCGGCGCGGTGAACTTGGGCGACTGCGCCTCTTCCACCTTGTAGCCGTCTTCGCGCTTGCTGGTCACGGTAACCCGTTCCAGCGTCACCGGCGCGGCCTGGCCCGCGGCGACGACGACAGGCTGGCTCTCCTGCGCCGATGCACCCTGCATGGCAAACGCTGCGACGGCGCCCGCGAGCGCAGCGGCGAGCGGGGTCAATTCAAACGACTTCTGGTTTCCTTTCACGGCCTTGCCTTCCCTGTGTTGTCTTGTAGTTCTTGACGCGAACAAGCGTGGTCAATGAAGACAAGCCCAAGGAAGCACTACCACTGTCGCCCGTGAATCAAGTCATCCATCCCCGGCGGGCGATTATAGGGATGTAGGAATCGAAGTACAAATGCGAATCATTCCCAGTGCAGAATTAAGACAGATTTACAACAGTGTTACAAAGCGGCTTGTCAGCAGCAAAAGAGGTGGAGCACTCAGCTGTTTCGCCGAGGGCTGCCGCGAAAGGCGACCATCAAGCCACTTTCGGCACATCCTGCAGGGAAAACATGAAGTGAAGCCGACGCCACGAGGATGCGCGGCCCCGGCCGAAGCGCTTAAACCTCCAGCCACTCCTTCCGGATCTGCGAATTCGCCTTGAGCTCGCCGGGCGTGCCCTCGAACACGATGTGCCCGTGTCCCATGACATAGACCCGCTGCGAGATATCCAGCGCAATCGCCAGCTTCTGCTCGATCAGCAGTACGGAGATGCCCCGCTCCTTCAGCGTCTTGAGGTAGTCGCCCACCAGCGTCACGATCATCGGCGCCAGCCCTTCGGTGGGCTCGTCGATCAGCACCAGGTCGGGATCGCCCATCAGCGTGCGGCACAGCGTCAGCATCTGCTGCTCGCCGCCGGACAACACGCCCGCGGCGGTGTTCTCGCGCTCCCTGAGCCGGGGGAACATATTGAACATGTCCTCCACCGACCAGCGCGGCTTGGGCTGCCGCGGATTGCGCTTCTCGCCCAGCAGCAGGTTCTGCCGCACCGTCAGCGTCGGGAAGATATCCCGGTTCTCCGGCACATAGCCGATGCCGAGGTGCGCGATCTCGAACGTGCGCCGCCCCAGGATCTCCTCGCCGCGGAACTTCACCGAGCCCTCGGCCTTGACCATGCCGAGGATGGCCTTGGCCATGGTCGACCGCCCCACCCCGTTGCGCCCCAGCAGCGCGACAATCTCGCCTTCGCCGATATGCGCATCGACGCCATGCAGGATATGGCTCTTGCCGTAGTAGGCATGCAGGCCCGTGACTTCCAGCATCCGCTTGCCCATCAGTGCACTCCTTCGGTGGCGTCTTCGTCCAGCGTGGTTCCCAGATAGGCTTCCTTGACCTTGCGGTTGTTGCGGATCGCCTGCGGCGTATCGGTGGCGATCACCTCGCCATAGACCAGCACCGAAATCCGGTCGGCCAGCCCGAACACCACGCTCATGTCGTGCTCCACCATCACCAGCGTCTTGCCCACGGTGACCTTGCGGATCAGTTCCACCGCATGGTCGGACTCAGAGCGGCTCATGCCCGCGGTGGGCTCGTCCAGCAGGATCACCTCGGCGCCGCCGGCGATGGTGATGCCGATTTCCAGCGCGCGCTGCTCGGCGTAGGTCAGCAATCCCGCCTGCGTATTGCGCCGGTGCTGCATGCCGATCAGCTCCAGCACCTCATCAGCCCGCTCGCGCGCATCGCGCAAACCCGTCAGGCGGTGCCAGAACGAGTACTTGTACCCGAGCGACCACAGCACCGCGCAACGCAGGTTCTCGAACACCGACAGCCGGTGAAAGATATTGGTGATCTGGAAGCTGCGCGACAGCCCCATGCGGTTGATCACGAACGGCTGCAGCCCGCCGATCTCCTGCCCGTTCAGGCGCACCGTGCCGCTGGTGGGCGCGAAGCGGCCCGAGATCAGGTTGAAGGTGGTGGACTTGCCCGCCCCGTTGGGCCCGATCAGCGCATGGCGCTCGCCCTTCGGGATGCTCAGGTTCACGCCGCGGATGATCTCCGTCTGGCCGAACTTCTTGCGTACCTCGGTCAGTTCCAGTGCCGCCGTCATGCCGTGCCTCCCGCGATTTCCGCCTGCACCTTGTCCCATTCCACGCGCGCCGCGCGCACCGTCAGCCGCCATGCGGCCAGCCCCACGGCCCACATCACCGCCGCCACCAGCCATGGCGCCCACGTCGCGGCATCGAAGCCGACGCCGAACAGCTTCATGGCCGTGCCATTGGCGCTGTCGACCTGCACCTTGTAGACCAGTTCGACGGTCACGATCATCGCCAGCAGCAGCACCACGCCGGCCGCGCCCGCCTTGGCGTAGGACGGCAGCATCCGGCGCAGCTTGCCCTTTGCCGCCAGCGGCAGCTGCATCAGCAGCAGGCTGGCCAGGCCGCCCGGCACGAACATCACCATCAGCACGAAGAACAGGCCCAGGTACAGCAGCCATGCCTTGGTCAGGTCCGACAGCGCCACCGCGAACAGCATGAACACCACCGCGCCGATGATTGGCCCGAAGAACACGCCCGCGCCGCCGATGAACACCGCCAGCAGCACGCCGCCGGAGCGCACCGCGCTGACGTTCTCGGCCGAGACGATCTCGAAGTTGATCGCCGCCAGCGCCCCCGAGATCCCGGCGAAGAACGCCGACAGGATCAGCACCAGGTAGCGCACGCGCTGGGTGTTGTAGCCGATGAACTCGACCCGCTCGGGGTTGTCGCGCACCGCGTTGGCAATGCGGCCCAGCGGCGTCTGCGTCCATGCGTACATGGCCACCATCGACACCAGGCACCACACCGCGATCAGGTAGTAGACCTGGCGCCCGGGCCCGAAGGTGAGGCCCAGGAACGGGTCCCCGACCACGCGGTTGGTGGAGATGCCGCCCTCGCCGCCGAAGAACTCGGGGAACATCAGCGAGCTGGCGAACACCATCTCGCCAATGCCCATGGTGATCATGGCAAAGGTGGTGCCGGCCTTCTTGGTGGTGACATAGCCGAAGATCACGCCGAAGAACGCGCCGGCCAGCCCGCCCACCAGCGGCAGCATCGACACCGGCAGCCATACCTTGCCGGCGCCAACCATGTTCAGCACATGCACGGCAATAAAGGCGCCCAGCCCGGAATACACCGCATGGCCGAACGACAGCATGCCGGTCTGCCCGAGCAGCATGTTGTACGACAGCGCGAAGATGACCATGATGCCCATCTGCGACATCAGCGTGATGGCGAAGCCCCCGGTAAACACCAGCGGCAGCACCAGCATGATGAGGATGGTCAGGCTCCAGATCAGCCACCGCGCCAGGTTCACCGGGCGGTAGCGCAGGGTGCGGCCGGTGACTACCGGCTCGCGGCGTTGTTGCATCGCTTGCTCCATGGTGTCAGCTCTCCCGGGTTCCCATCAGTCCACGCGGGCGGAAGATCAGCATCACCACCAGCAGCAGGTACGGCAGCACCGGCGCCACCTGGGCCACCGTGAGCTTCCACAAGGCATAGAACGGCGTGGCTTCGCTGACTGCCATGCCAAGGCTGCGCAGCAGCCCCGCGAGCGAGGCATCGATCGTGACCGCGAAAGTCTGCAGCACGCCGATCAGGATCGAGGCGATGAAGGCCCCTACCAACGACCCCATGCCGCCCACCACCGCCACCACGAACACGATCGATCCCACCGCCGCCGCCATCGACGGCTCGGTGACGAAGGCATTGCCGCCGATCACCCCGGCCAGCCCCGCCAGCGCGGCGCCGCCGCCGAACACCATCATGAAGACGCGCGGCACGTTGTGGCCCAGCGCCTCGACCATCTCCGGATGGGTGAGCGCGGCCTGGATCACCAGGCCGATGCGCGTGCGCGTCAGCACCAGGTAGATCGCCACCAGCATGCCCAGCGACACCAGCATCATGAAGGCGCGGTACTTGGGGAAGGAGGAGGTGAACACCTGGAACAGCGGCCCGTCCAGCTCGGCGGGGATGCGGTACGGCACTGCGGCCAGCCCCCACACCAGCTTGACGCCCTCTTCGATCAGGTAGGCCAGGCCGAAGGTGAACAGCAGTTCGGCCACGTGGCCATACTTGTGCACCGTGCGCAGGCCGAAGCGCTCCACCAGCGCGCCCGCCCCGGCTACCAGCAGCGGCGCGAAGATTAGCGCCGGCCAGAAGCCGACCTTGCTGGCGATGGTGTAGGCAAAGTACCCGCCCAGCATGTAGAAACTGGCGTGCGCGAAATTGAGCACGCCCATCATGCTGAAGATCAGGGTCAGGCCTGACGACAGCATGAACAGCAGCAGCCCGTAGCTGATGCCGTTGAGCAGAGAGATAACGAAGAATTCCACAGCGTGTCCTTCAAGCTGGTGCCGCCGCAGTGGGGTGCGTTGGCATCCGTCCGGTTGGATTGGGGTGAGCGTCCCCCTCCGTAGGGCGCATGGCGCCCCGGACGCTACCGCTATCGATCCAGAAAGACCGAAAGTATGCAGGATCGGGCGGCCACGCTGTCACGCTTTATCACGCTTGTCACGCTGTTTCGCGCGGCGCGTCATCGTGGCCGGCCCGAGAACTGACAGGATCAGCCCGGCCGCTTCATCTGGCAGGACGTCGGCTGCGCGGACACGTACTGGTCCATCTGCGCATTGGTCTTCCAGCCGTACCCGGTGTTCTCCTGGTCGTACTTGATGTCCTTGCCGTCGATCTTGGTCCAGGTGGCCACCACCAGCGGCTGCTGGGCCTGGTGGTCGGTGTTGCGCATCTCGACCGTGCCGTTCATGCTTTCGACCCTGATGCCTTCGAGCGCCTTGGCCACCTTGACCGGGTCGGTCGAATTGGCTTCCTTGAACGCCTTGGACAGCATGGCGATGCCGGTATAGGACGCCATCACGTAGAAGTCATCGTTGTACTTCTTCTTGAAGCCTTCGATGACATCTGCCCCCTTGAACCCCTTGTTGTTGGGGTTGTAGTAGCCCACGTACTTGACGTGCTCGGCACCGGCCGCGCCCATGGCGGTCGGCACGCCGGTGGTGCCGGCGTAGTAGGTGTAGTAGTTGGTGGTCAGGCCGGCGTCCTTGCCCGCCTTGATCAGCAGCGCCAGGTCGCTGCCCCAGTTGCCGGTGATCACGGTATCGGCGCCCGACGCCTTGATCTTGGCCGCATACGGCGCAAAGTCCTTCACTTGGGCCAGCGGGTGCAGGTCTTCACCCACGATCTGGATATCCGGGCGCTTGCGCTTCAGGTAATCCTTGGCGGCCTTGGCCACCTGGTGCCCGAACGAGTAGTTCTGGTTGATCAGGTAGACCTTCTTGACGTTGGGATCCTTAGCCAGGAAGGTGGTCAGCGCCTCCATCTTCATGTCCGAGTTGGCATCGAGCCGGAAATGCCAGTAGTTGCACTTGGCATTGGTCATGTCCGGATCCACCGCGGCATAGTTCAGGTAGACGATTTCCTTGCCGGGATTGCGCTCGTTGTGCTTGGCCACCGCGTCCTGCAGCGCCAGCCCCACAGACGAGCCGTTGCCCTGCACGATATAGCGGATGTTCTGGTCGATCGCCTGCTTCAGGATGGTCAGGCTTTCCTGCGGCGAGAGCTTGTTGTCGAAGCCCACCACCTCGAACTTGTGCGCACCGGCCCAGCCCTTCTGGTTGGCGACGTCGGCCACGTACTGCCAGCTCTTGAGCTGGTTCTGTCCAACGGGGGCCATCAGCCCCGAAAGCGGATCGATGAAGGCAATCTTCACCGTATCCGCGAGTGCCGACCCCGAAACCAGCGCAGAACCCATTGCGGCGAACACGGCCACGCTGGCCACCAGCGGACGCATCTTGGTCATACCTGTCTCCTTCACTCTTGTCGTTGGCTTGTCGATGGCTTGTCGTGGATTGCGGCCGGCCGCGTGGCGCCCCCCTGTGCGCCGCGCGACGGCCCCGGCAACGCCGTGCCGCAAGCAGGCATGGCGTACCGGATGCTGCCCTGCCGGCCTCAGGCGGCCGGCAGCTTGTAGTCCTTGAACTGTTGGCGCAGCTTGAGCTTCTGCATCTTGCCGGTGGCCGTCAGCGGAATCTCCGTGACGAACGCCACATCGTCCGGGATCCACCACTTGGCAACCTTGCCCTCGAAGAACTGCAGCAGTTCCTCGCGCGTGATCTCGGCGCCGGGCTTCTTCACCACCACCAGCAGCGGGCGCTCGTCCCACTTGGGGTGGTAGGCCGAGATGCAGGCCGCCATGTGCACCGCGGGGTGCGCGGCGGCGACGTTCTCGATGTCGATCGACGAAATCCACTCGCCGCCGGACTTGATCACGTCCTTGCTGCGGTCCGTGATCTGCATGAAGCCGTCTTCATCGATGGTGGCAACATCACCGGTCGGGAACCAGCCGTCGACCAGCGGATTGCTGTCGTTGCGGTAGTACTGGCCGATGATCCACGGCCCGCGCACCATCAGGTCGCCGAAGGCCTTGCCGTCCCATGGCAGCTCCTTGCCTTCGCCGTCGACGATCTTCATGTCGACGCCGTAGATCACGCGGCCCTGCTTCTCCAGGATCTGGTGGCGGTCGGCATCGGACAGTTCCTCGTGCTTGGCCAGCAGCTTGCACGAGGTGCCCAGCGGCGACATCTCGGTCATGCCCCAGGCGTGGATGACTTCCACGTCCATCGCCTCGAGCGCGCGGATCATCGCCGGCGGCGCGGCCGAGCCGCCGATCACGGTGCGGCGGAAGGTGGAGAACTTCAGGTTGTTCGACTGCACGTATTGCAGCAGGCCAAGCCAGACCGTCGGCACGCCGGCGGAGAAGGTCACCTTCTCCTGCTCGAACAGTTCATAGAGCGAAGCGCCATCCAGCTTGGCGCCCGGGAACACCAGCTTGGCGCCGACCAGCGGCACCGAGTACGGCAGGCCCCAGGCATTGACGTGGAACATCGGCACCACGGGCAGGATCACGTCGCGCGCGGAGCAGCCGAGCGCATCGGGCAGCGCCGAGGCGTATGAATGCAACACGGTGGAGCGATGCGAATACAGCGCGCCCTTCGGATTGCCGGTGGTGCCCGAGGTGTAGCACAGGCTCGACGCGAGGTTCTCGTCGAACTGCGGCCATTCGTAGCTGCCGTCCTGCCCCTCGACCAGTTCCTCGTAGCACAGCAGCGGCACCTTGGAGTCGGCCGGCATGTGGGCGCGGTCAGTCATCGCGACCCAGCCCTTCACGTTGGGGCAATGCGGCGCGACACCTTCCACCAGCGGCAGGAAGGTCAGGTCAAAGAAGATATAGCCGTCTTCGGCGTGGTTGACGATATAGGCGATCTGCTCGGGGAACAGGCGCGGATTGATGGTGTGGCACACGGCGCCCATGCCGGACACGCCGTAGTAGATTTCCAGGTGGCGGTAGCCGTTCCAGGCCAGCGTGCCGACGCGCTCGCCCTGCTGCACGCCCAGCGCGCCAAGCGCCTGCGCCAGCTTGCGGGCGCGCAGTTCGCAATCGCGGTAGGTGTAGCGATGCAGGTCGCCCTCGGTGCGGCGCGAAACGATTTCCGTTGCCCCGTAATAACGGGCGGCGTGCTTGATGATGGAAGAAATGAGCAGCGGCGCGCTCATCATTTGACCCATCAATGCCATGGAACTGCCTCCTGAAGTCTTTGTTTTCCGTCTAAAAACGAACAACCGTACTATTTTTAGGCGGTTGTCCGCGCGCCTCGGAACAGCGTCACGGTGAGTCTGTTGTGCACTGCCGTACTGCTGTGGTTAAGCCGTGAGGTGAAGCCGTGGTGAAGCCGTGGTGAAGCCGTGGTGAAGCCGTGGTGAAGCCGTGGTGTGAAGCCGTACTCAAGCCGTGGTCATCGGGGCCGCAATTCTGCGAAGTCCATGCACCGGATTCATGTGCGCACTGAAGGAGGGAAATAACCGTGCGGTGCATGGCCGTCTCACCAGATGTGAGCCGTTGAGGACGTACAATACTGCGTGGCATGTTGCACCTCAACATGTCGTTTTCCCTAGCCATCTACGCATTCCCGTGCCCTCGTCATGCGGCGCTGCATCGCCCCGGAAGCGGCCCTGCGCGCCGCGGCCGGACCCGCGGATTGCGCATGCCGCGCGCCCCTTTCGCGATGCCAGACACGCCCCAGCCCAACGCCTTGCACGACTCCGATCTCAACGGCGCCACGCCGCCCGCCGCACCATTCGCCGTACCGTTCGGCACCACGCCCGGCTTCTCCGTGCTCGGCGAGAAATTCTTCACGCGCCTGCAGCCGACGCCACTGCCTTCGCCCTACCTGGTCGGCGTGGCGCCGGCCGCCGCGGAGCTGCTCGGCTGGGATGCCGGCATCGGTGCCGACCCGGGCTTTGTCGAGACCTTTGTCGGCAACCAGATACCGGACTGGGCCGACCCCATTGCCACGGTCTATTCCGGACACCAGTTCGGCATCTGGGCCGGGCAGCTCGGCGACGGCCGCGCGATCCGGCTGGCACAGGCCGACACCCTTACGGGTCCGTGGGAAATCCAGCTCAAGGGCGCCGGGTTGACGCCCTACTCGCGCATGGCCGATGGCCGCGCGGTGCTGCGCTCTTCGATCCGCGAGTACCTGTGCTCGGAAGCCATGGCCGCCCTCGGCGTGCCGACCACGCGCGCACTCAGCATCATCGGCTCGGACGCCCCGGTGCGGCGCGAAACCATCGAGACCGCGGCGGTAGTCACGCGCTTGGCGCCGACCTTTATCCGCTTCGGGCATTTCGAGCATTTCGCCGCGCATGACGACGTAGCGTCGCTGCGCCAGCTCGCGGACTTTGTCATCGACAACTTCATGCCGGCCTGCCGCGACGATGCACAGCCTTACCAGGCGCTGCTGCGCGAAGTCTCTCTGCGCACCGCCGAACTGGTCGCGCACTGGCAGGCCATCGGCTTCTGCCACGGCGTGATGAACACCGACAATATGTCGATCCTGGGCCTGACCATCGACTACGGCCCGTTCGGCTTCCTCGATGCGTTCGACGCCAACCATATCTGCAACCACTCCGATACGCAGGGCCGCTACGCCTACAGCCAGCAGCCGCAAGTAGCGTTCTGGAACCTGCACTGCCTGGCGCAGGCGCTGCTGCCGCTGTGGCTGCCGGCTGAGGACGACAACAAGGAAGGCTCCCGCGACGCCGCCGTCGAGGCCGCGCGCGCCGCGCTCGACCCGTTCCGCGACCGCTATGCTGCCGCCTTCTTCCGCCACTACCGCGCCAAGCTGGGCCTGCGCCCGCCCGCGGGTGGCGACGACAAGGCTGACGAGCCCCTGCTGACCAGCCTGTTCCAGCTGCTGCACGGGCAGCGCGTGGACTACACGCTGTTCTGGCGAAAGTTGTGCGGCATCTCGTCGCAGGATGCCTCGCGCGATGCACCGGTGCGCGACCTGTTCCTGGACCGCGCCGCCTTCGACGCCTGGGCCGCCGACTACCGCGCGCGCCTGCGTGCGGAGCAATCGGACGATGCCGCGCGAGAACTGGAAATGCTGGCGGCTAACCCCAAATACGTGCTGCGCAACCATCTTGCCGAGACCGCGATCCGGCAGGCGCGCGCAAAGGACTTCAGCGAAACCGAGCGACTGCTGGCGGTGCTGTCGCGCCCCTTCGACGAGCAGCCCGAGGCCGAGCACTACGCCGCGCTGCCGCCCGACTGGGCCTCCGGGCTGGAAGTCAGCTGTTCGTCATGATGCGATTGCGGATGAGACGAAGCCGGCACGCCGGCGCCGGACGGTGTAAGGTTCGCGCCAGTGCGCCGACCAACGAAGGTTCCGGGGCCATGACCCCGGCCAAGACCGTGAGGAAATGACAATGACCACCACCAAGACCGACGCCGAGTGGCGTGAACAGCTCTCCGACATCGAATACCGCGTGGCGCGCGAGGCCGCCACCGAGCGGCCGTTCACCGGCCGCTACTGGGACCACTGGGATCGCGGCATATACAATTGCGTAGGCTGTGGCACGCCGCTGTTCGAGTCCGCCACCAAGTTCGACGCCGGCTGCGGTTGGCCCAGCTACTTCCGCCCGATCAACGGCGAGGTCATTGCCGAGCATGCCGACCACACGCACGGCATGGTGCGGGTGGAAGTCCGCTGCAAGGAATGCGGCAGCCACCTGGGCCATGTCTTCGAGGACGGCCCGGCGCCGACCGGCCTGCGCTATTGCATCAACTCGGCTGCGCTAAAATTCGACGATCGCGACCCGGCGCAGCGTGAGGCGGATGATGCCCACGGCGCCGGCAGCGGCAACGATCCACGGCGCGACCCGCCGCGCTGAATGCCCCGGCAAGGACGCCGGCAACAACCTGGTGCCGCATGAAATTCCTGTTCGACCTGTTTCCGGTCATCCTGTTCTTCGCCGCCTTCAAGCTGGCCGACATCTACACCGCCACCGCCGTGGCCATTGCCGCCACGGTGGTGCAGATCGGCTGGGTCTGGTTCCGCCACCGCAAGGTCGAGCCGATGCAATGGGTCAGCCTGCTGATCATCGGGGTGTTCGGCGGCGCCACGCTGGTGCTGCACAACGAGACCTTCATCAAGTGGAAGCCGACCGTGCTCTACTGGATGTTCGCCGCGGCGCTGATGGGCTCGGTGACCATCTGGCGCAAGAACCTGATCCGCGCCATGATGGAAAAACAGGTCAGCCTGCCCGATCCGGTCTGGACGCGCCTGAATGCCGCCTGGGCCGCCTTCTTCTCGGCCATGGGCGTGCTGAACCTCTACGTGGCCTACCAGTTCTCCACCGACGTCTGGGTCAATTTCAAGCTGTTCGGCAGTATGGGGCTGATGCTGGTGTTCATCGTCGCGCAGAGCGTCTGGCTGTCGCGCCACATGCCTGAGAACAGCCAGGACTGACGCGTTCCGGCCGTCTTGCCCCACTTCCCCAAAAGGAATCCAACGATGGCAGCCAATCCCGCCACGATCGAGGCGATGCTGCGTGAAGCGCTCGCCCCCAGCCACCTCGCCGTGCGCGACGACAGCGCATTGCACGCCGGACACGCCGGTGCCGCATCCGGCGGCGGACATTACGACGTGACAATCGTCAGCGAGCGCTTTGCAGGTCACAGCCGGGTTGCGCGACACCGCATGGTGTATGATGCGCTGCGCAGTCTGTTCCCCGCGCAGATCCACGCCTTGGCCGTGACTGCGTACACCGACCAAGAGTACCAATCGCGCGCCCAAGCGCGCGCTTCTTCCAGCAACTCTCAGACCTGATTCCATGAAGACCACAGTCCTCTCGTTCAGCCTGGCGGCTGTGCTTGCAGCCGGCAGCCTGCCGGCCATCGCCCAGAATGCCGCCGTCGTGAATGGCAAGGCCATTCCGTCGGCAAAGCTGGACAAGTTGATCGCCGGCACCGGCCAGCCCGACAACCCGGAGCTGCGCAAGCGTGGCCGCGACATGCTGATCGACCGCGAACTGCTCGCGCAGGAAGCCAACAAGCGCGGCCTGACCCAGCGCGACGACGTGCAGGAGCAACTGGAGCAGGCACGTTTGAACGTGCTGGCCGGCGCGGTGTTCGAGGACTATGTCAAGACCCACGGCGCCAGCGACGCCGAGCTGCGCAAGCAGTACGACAAGATCAAGTCGCAGTTCGGCAATGGCAAGGAATACCATGCCCGCCATATCCTGGTAGAGAAGGAAGCGGACGCCAAGGCCATCATCGCCAAGATCAAGGGCGGCGCCAAGTTCGAGGACCAGGCCAAGGCCGCGTCCAAGGACCCGGGCTCGGCAGCCAATGGCGGCGACCTGGACTGGGCCAACAGCAGCAGCTACGTGCCGGAGTTCTCGGCCGCCATGACCGGCCTGAAGAAGGGCCAGATGACCGATACGCCGGTCAAGACGCAGTTTGGCTGGCACATCATCGAACTGGTGGACGTGCGCGACGCCAAGATCCCGTCCTTCGAAGAGGTCAAGCCGCAGCTGATGCAGATGATGATGGGCGACCAGAACTGGCAGCGCGAGCAGTTCCAGGCCATGATGAAGTCGCTGAAGGACAAGGCGAAAATCCAGTAATCACGGACCGGTCGTGCCTCCGGTTCTGCAAGGGTGAACGATGCAGCGTGTGGAGACGACCGCCCCCTACTGGCAACTTTGGCATCTCACGTCCCGGGGCATGTGCTATTGCGCTTTGGCCTGGGCATCTTTGGACGGCGCCGCCCCTGGCTGGCGCCAGCTCCACTCCTACCTTCCCCTGCGTGACCGTTATGCGCCCGAGAAGATCCTGCACGCCGTGGTGGCGTACAAGGAGGCTCGGGGTGAGATCAGGCCTACACCCGGCTTTGAGGCGGGGCGGATGTTGACTTATGCGTATGCGTCGTGGAGTTCTAGGTTGATGGGGGCGGTTTTGGGGTGAGTCGGCTCTGTCGTAGATTCTCGACGGCCCTCGCCGTTGGTGACATGCTGTCGGCCGTTTAAGCGCCCGATGTCGCTGTTGATGACATGCTGTCGGCCGTTGAACCGCCTGGTTCCGCCCTCTTGGGCGGGTCACTTTTTGGCCGAGCGCCAAAAAGTAACCAAAAAACGCGTCGCCTGCGGCTGGCTGAGCCAATTTGGCGCTTCTTGATGTATGGGCGTTATTGGTCTCCGTGAGACGTGGTCGCGGTGCCAGCCTGCTACGCCAGGTGAGTGAATGTCGGTGCCTGGCGAATACCCACTTTTGAACAATCCCCAGGACGGGTGTAGGCCGCCTGCTGCCTGCGGTATCGCATCATCGCCTACGGCTGCGCTGCGCGCGGCTCAGTCTCGCGGATGAGGTGCCCTGGCACGAACGCATCGCTTCGCTCGCTAGGCGGCGACGGCAATGGCCAGAGAGAGATCGGCCGCGCTGCCACGTCAGGACCCGCGCGCAGCGCAGCCGAAGGCGCCCCCACCAATATGGCATGCAGCAGGCGGCCTACGCCCGGCATGGGGATCGTTCAATAACCGGTTAACGCCAGGCACAGGCCCTGAATCACCTGGCGTTAGCAGGTTCGAACGGGCACTCAAGCCAAACGGAAATCACCACCGCCCGAACCACCCACACCGCCAAATTGATAGCCAGCCGCTCAGGCGACGCGCTTTTTGGTTACTTTTTGGCGCTCGGCCAAAAAGTGACCCGCCCAGGAGGGCGGAACCAGGCGGTTAAACGGCCGACAGCATGTCACCAGCAGCGACACCAACGCGTCAACGGCCGCCAGCATGTCACCAACAACGAGGTCTCTAAGCGAAGGACAGGGGCTTTCCCCCCAATCCAAAGTCTTACCCCACCCACTTCCGCGCATTCCGGAACATCCGCATCCACGGGCTGCCACCATCGCCAACCTGCTTCCACGCATCCGGCGCCCAGCTCATCGTCGCAGCACGGAACACGCGCTCCGGGTGCGGCATCAGCACGGTGAAGCGGCCGTCGACGGTGGTCACCGAGGTGATGCCTTCGGGCGAGCCATTGGGGTTCAGCGGATAGGTTTGCGTCGGCGCGCCGTAGTTATCGACAAACCGCAGCGCCACCCTGGCATCCCCGACATTCCCTTGCTGCGAGAAGTCAGCAAACCCTTCCCCGTGTGCCACCACGATAGGAATGCGGCTGCCTTCCATCCCGGCAAAGAAGATCGACGGTGACGACTGCACTTCCACCGTGACGTAGCGCGCCTCGTACTGCTCCGACTGATTACGCGTGAACTGCGGCCAGGCCCCCGCACCCGGAATGATCGGCGCCAGGTTGCTCATCATCTGGCAACCGTTGCAAACGCCCAGCGCAAACGTGTCCTGGCGATTGAAGAACGCCGCGAACTGCTCAGCCATCTGCGCATTGAACAGGATCGTCTTGGCCCAGCCCTCGCCCGCGCCCAGCACGTCACCATAGCTGAAGCCGCCGCAGGCAACAAAGCCGCTGAAATCCGCCAGGTTGGCGCGACCGGCAATCAGGTCGCTCATATGCACATCATGCGTATCGAACCCCGCACGATCCATGCTGTACGCCATCTCGATCTGCGAGTTGACGCCCTGCTCCCGCAGGATCGCCACGCGCGGACGCGCGCCGGCAGCGATGAACGGCGCGGCGATGTCCTCCGCCGGATCGAACGTCAGCACCGGGCTGATGCCAGGATCGGCGGCGTCCAGCAGGCGGTCATATTCGCTGTCCGCGCAGGCCGGGTTGTCACGCAGGCGCGCGATACGCCAGCTGACCTCGCTCCAGTTGCGCTGCAGGTCCGTACGCGAGGCACCGAACACCTTCTTGGCATCGCGGTAGATCTCGACCTGGTCGGTGGTGTTGGGCTTGCCGACCACGTGACTGCATGCCGACAGGCCGGCCTCGCGCAGCACCGCGAATACCGCGTCGCGGTCCTGCATGCGCACCTGCACCACCGCTCCCAGCTCTTCCGAGAACAGCGCGCGCAGGGTCTGGTCGTTGCGGCGCTCGGCGATCTGCTGGGCCCAGTTCTTGGCGTCGCCGTAGTCCTGTTCCTGCTGCGGATCGAGTGCCAGCATGTCAACGTTGAGCGACACGCCACAGTGGCCGGCAAAGGCCATCTCGGCCAGCGTGGCCAGGAAACCGCCGTCCGAACGGTCGTGGTAGGCCAGCAGCTTGCCCTCGCGGTTCAGGCGCTGGATCACGTTGAAGAAGTTCTTCAGGTCCTCGGCATTGTCCACGTCCGGGGCACTGTCACCGACCTGCTGCATGACCTGCGCCAGGATGCTGCCGGCCATGCGGTTCTTGCCGCGGCTCAGGTCGACGGCGATCAGCACGGTGTCGCCGGCGTCGGTGCGCAGTTGCGGCGTCAGCGTACGGTTGACGTCGTCCACCGCAGCGAAGGCCGAGATGATCAGCGACACCGGCGCCACCACTTCCTTGTTGACGCCGTCGTCCTGCCACTTGGTGCGCATCGACAGCGAATCCTTGCCGACCGGGATGCTGATACCCAGCGCCGGGCACAGTTCCATGCCGACGGCGTGGACCGTGTCATACAGCTTGGCGTCCTCGCCTTCCACGCCGCAGGCCGCCATCCAGTTGGCCGACAGCTTGACCTTGCCCAGGTCCTTGACCGGAGCGGCTGCCAGGTTGGTCAGCGCCTCGCCGATCGCCATGCGGCCCGAAGCCGGCGCGTCGATCACGGCCAGCGGGGTGCGCTCGCCCATGGTCATCGCTTCGCCGGCGTTGCCCTTGTAGTCGAGCGTGGTCACGGCCACATCGGCCACCGGCACCTGCCACGGCCCAACCATCTGGTCGCGCGCGTTCATGCCGCCGACGGTACGGTCGCCAATCGAAATCAGGAACGACTTGTTGGCCACGGTCGGGTGGCGCAGCACGTCGCGCACGGCCTGCTCCAGGCTGATGCCGGTCACGTCGACGGCCGGCAGCGCCTGCTCGACGCGCTTGACGTCGCGATGCATGCGCGGCGGCTTGCCCAGCAGCACGTCCATCGGCATGTTGACGGCGTAGTGCTCCTTGAGCGCGGCATCAACGCTGGCGTCGACCAGTTGCAGCTGCTTTTCCTCGGTGGCGATGCCGACCACGGCGAACGGCGAACGCTCGCGCTCGCACATGGCCTGGAATTGCGGGAAGCTGTCGGCCGCGATCGCCAGCACGTAGCGCTCCTGCGACTCGTTGCACCAGATTTCCGCCGGCGACAGGCCGGATTCTTCCAGGTGCACCTGGCGCAGGTCGAAGCGCGCGCCGCGGTCGGCGCCGTCCACCAGTTCGGGGAAAGCATTGGAGATACCGCCCGCGCCGACGTCATGGATCGACAGGATCGGGTTGGCGTCGCCGAGCTGCCAGCAGGCGTTGATCACCTCCTGCGCACGGCGCTCCATCTCGGGGTTGCCGCGCTGGACCGAGTCGAAGTCCAGGTCGGCGGTATTGGTGCCGGTCGCCATCGAACTGGCGGCGCCGCCGCCCATGCCGATGCGCATGCCCGGGCCGCCCAGCTGGATCAGCAGCGTACCTGCCGGCAGCGGGTTCTTGTGCGTATGCGAGGCGTCGATATTGCCGATGCCGCCCGCGATCATGATCGGCTTGTGGTAGCCGCGCACGGTGCCGCCGACGTTCTGCTCGTAGACGCGGAAGTAGCCGCCCAGGTTGGCGCGGCCGAATTCATTGTTGAACGCGGCGCCGCCGAGCGGGCCATCGATCATGATCTGCAGCGGCGAGGCGATGCGGTCCGGCTTGCCGGTCACGCCGGGCTTGTCGTCCGGGTTGCGGTGCGCCACCGGCTGGGCGGCGTCGCGGTCGTTTTCCCACGATTCGACGGCCTCGGGCAGCATCAGGTTGGACACCGTGAAGCCGGTCAGGCCGGCCTTGGGCTTGGCGCCGCGGCCGGTCGCGCCTTCGTCGCGGATTTCGCCGCCGGCGCCGGTCGAGGCACCGGGGAACGGCGAGATCGCGGTCGGGTGGTTGTGCGTCTCCACCTTCATCAGCGTGTGCGTCAGCGCCTCGTGGCGGCCGTACTTGTGGTCGCCGCCGCGCGGGAACCAGCGCTCGGCCACGTCGCCTTCCATCACCGCCGAGTTGTCCGAATAGGCCACGATCGAGCCCTGCGGATTGAGCTGGTGCGTATTGCGGATCATCGCGAACAGCGACTTGTCCTGCTGCACGCCGTCGATGGTCCAGGTGGCGTTGAAGATCTTGTGGCGGCAGTGTTCGCTGTTGGCCTGCGCGAACATCATCAACTCGACGTCGGTCGGGTTGCGCTCCAGCTTGGCGTAGGCGTCGACCAGGTAGTCGATCTCGTCCTCGGACAGCGCCAGGCCCATCTCGACGTTGGCCGCGGCCAGCGCGCTGCGGCCGGCGGAGATGTCGATAAAGCGCAGCGGCTTGGCCGGCAGTTCCTGGAACAGGCCGGCCGCATCGTCACGCGAGGCGACCACGGTCTCGGTCATGCGGTCGAACAGGTGCGCGGCGACGGCGGCGCGGGTGTCCGCGTCCAGCGACTTGCGGCCGCGCAGCAGGCCCTTCTTGCAGATGACGGTGATCTCGATGCCGCGCTCGATGCGGTGGATGTGCGTCAGGCCGCAGTTATGGGCGATGTCGGTGGCCTTGCTGGCCCACGGCGAGATCGTGCCGAAGCGCGGGATCACGACGAAACGGTCGCCCTCGGGCTGCTCGGCGAAGGGTGCGCCATAGGTCAGCAGTGCCGCCACGCGCGACTGCTCGTCGGCCGACAGCGGCGTCTGCGCGTCAACAAAATGCAGGAACTGGCCGTGCACCGATTCGATATCGGCATCGATTTGCCGCAGGGCGGTAAGCAGGCGTTGCTGACGGAAGGCGGAAAGCGCCAAAGCGCCGGGGAAGCACGAGAAATGCGCCATGATCGTAGCGGTCGGGGAGGTAAGGCCTGGGTAAAGGCAAAAAAGGCCTGGGTAATGGCTAATGGCTGCTGCTTGGCCGGCACCGCTGCATGGGGTGTCCGGCTGGCGGGAAACCATTATTGTACCTTGCCGGGCGGGGGATTTTGCACTGCGCCAACACGGCGGGGCCGTGTTAGATGGGTTCGTGATAATGCTTATGCATCACTTTGCGCAATTTATCGCCCGAGTGACGTGCAAGCCCGGGAAGCAAGCCCGCCCCCGCCATGCATGCCGGGCTGCGCTTATGCGCGCCATTCGGCATTTTTAGCTTGACACTTGATTCACGAATTATGAGCATGGTCACCACCCCCGGTACCGCAACCCCGCGCCCATGCCATCCATGCTTCCCGATCTCGACACCCTGAACACCCGCCTGCGCGAGGGCGCCACGTGCCGCGCAGCGATCCTTGAGCAGGCCGCCGCCGCGGCAGCCGGGCCCGCCGCCGCAGCGGTATTCCTGCACAGCACCTTCGAGGCCGCCGCGCAGGTCGCGCGCGCCGCCGACGCCGCCAGTGGCGCCGGCAAGACGCTGCCCCCGCTGGCCGGCCTGCCGGTCTCGGTGAAAGATCTCTATGACGTGGCGGGCGAAGTCACGCGCGCGGCCTCTGTCGTGCGCCAGGACGCAGCCCCGGCCGCGGCGGACGCAACCGTGGTGGCACGCCTGCGGCAAGCTGGCGCCGCCATTGTCGGCCGCACCAATATGACGGAGTTCGCCTTCTCCGGCGTCGGCATCAACCCCCACTATGGCACGCCGGTCAATCCGGCCAGCGAGCCCGGCGCGGCGCGCATCCCCGGCGGTTCGTCGTCGGGCGCGGCAGTGTCGGTGGCACTGGGGCTGGCGGTCGCGGCGCTCGGCAGCGATACCGGCGGCTCGATCCGCATCCCGGCCGCGCTGTGCGGCATCACCGGCTTCAAGCCCACCGCGCGGCGCGTGCCCCTGACCGGCGCCTTCCCGCTGTCGTACACGCTCGACACCGCCTGCGCCATGGCGCGCACAGTCAGCGACTGCGTGGCGATCGATGCCGTAATCGCCGACCAGGCGGCGCTGCCGCGCGTCACCAGCCCCTCGGCAATCCGGCTGGCGATTCCGCGCCGATACCTGCTGGACGACCTCGACCCCGTCGTCGCCCGCGCCTTCGACCGCGCGCTCGGCCGGCTGTCGGCCGCCGGCGTGCAACTGGAGCATGTCGACCTGCCCGAGCTTGGCGAGCTCGCCGCCCTGAACGCCCAGGGTGGCTTCAGCGCGCCCGAGGCTTATGCCATCCACCGCCATGTGCTGGCCGGCAAGCGCGATCTGTACGACCCGCGCGTGGCATCGCGCATCGACCGCGGCGCAACGGTCAGCGCCGCCGACTATATCGACCTGGGCCGCGCCCGCCTCGACTGGATCGCCCGCATGGAAGCGCGCCTGGCCCGCTTCGACGCCGTGGTGTGTCCGACCGTGCCGATGGTCGCGCCCGAGATCGCGCCGCTGCGCACCGATGACGCGCAGTTCTTCCGCGTCAATGCCCTGCTGTTGCGCAACACCTCGGCCTTCAACTTCTTCGACGGCTGCTCGATCTCGATGCCCTGCCATGCGCCGGACGAGCTGCCGGTCGGGCTGATGCTGTCGCACGGCCCGATGCGCGATGCCGAACTGCTGGGCACAGCGCTTGCGTTGGAACGGATCGTGCAACCGTCTTCGCGCGACGACTGAGACCACCGCCGCGCTGTTGATCTTGCGCTGACCGCGGCCACGCCGCGGAAGGCACCAGGTAGTACGCAGACCAGCTGTACAACCGCGCCCCCAAGCGCACACCAGGAGAGATCGAGATGCGAGTCAAGGCAATCGTTGCGGCCGGCCTGGCGCTGGCCGCCATGACGGTACAGGCGGATACCAAGTGGGATTTGCCCACCGGCTACCCGGCGGGCAACCTGCATACGGAAAACCTGCAGCAGATGGCCAACGACGTTGACAAGGCGACCGGCGGCAAGCTCAAGATCGTGCTGCATCCCAACGGCTCGCTGCTCAAGGCCAACGAGATCAAGCGCGGCGTGCAGACCGGCCAGGTGCAGATGGGCGAGATCCTGATGTCGCTGCTGGCCAACGAAAATCCCGTGTTCGGCATCGATGCGGTGCCGTTCCTGGCCACCAGCTACACCGATGCCTACAAGCTGTGGCAGGCATCGCGCCCGGTCACAGAGAAGGTGCTCGACAAGCAGGGCATGAAGCTGCTCTATGCGGTGGCATGGCCGCCCCAGGGCATCTACGCCAACAAGCCGATCAACTCGGCCGGCGACATGAAGGGGCTGAAGTGGCGGGCCTACAACCCGGCCACTTCGCGCATCGCCGAACTGGTCAGCGCCCAGCCGGTGACGATCCAGGCAGCGGACCTGGCGCAGGCATTGGCCACTGGCACGGTCAACTCGTTCATGTCGTCGGGCGCCACCGGGGTCGACACCAAGGTGTGGGAAAGCGTGAAGTACTTCTACACCGTGGACGCGTGGCTGCCCAAGAACATGCTGGTGGTCAGCAAGAAGGCCTTCGCGGCGCTGGACAAGCCGACGCAGGATGCCTTGCTCAAGGCCGTCGCCGACGCCGAGAAGCGCGGCTGGCAAGTCTCGGAGCAAAAGACCAAGGAGTACCTGGCAACCTTGTCGAAGAACGGCATGACGGTGCAGCCGCCCTCGCCGCAGCTCAAGGCCGACATGCAGAAGGTCGGCCAGACCATGGTGGACGACTGGGCCAAGACCGCGGGCGATGACGGCAAGGCCATCCTGAACGCTTATCGCAAGTAAGCCAGCAGCACCGCAGCCTCCCGCCAGGCCGCGCAGGCTGGCACGGCGGGGGATCCTCTCCTCCCTGACGCCGCCATCATGCCGACTGCCCCACTCCCCAAGCGCTGGCTCGACCGCCTGCTCGACCTGTTCGCCGCGCTCGGCGCGCTCTGCATCCTCGCCGTCTGCGTGATCATGATCCTGATGTCGCTGTCGCGCGAGACCGCGGTGATCTTCAAGGGCGGCGACGATATCGTCGCCTGGCTGTGCGCGGCCTCCGCCTTCCTCGTCCTCGGCCAGACCTTCCAGCACGGCGGCATCGTGCGCGTGGAAATGCTGCTCGAAGCTGTCGGGCCGCGGCGGCGCTGGGTTCTGGAGGTGGCATCGCTGACCATCTGCCTGGCCTTTGCCGCCTACGCGGCCTGGGCGCTTGGCACCTTCGCCTGGCAAAGCTGGGACATCGGCGATGTCTCGCAGGGCCAGATCGTGATCCCGCTGTGGATTCCGCAGAGCTTCGCGGTGCTGGGCATCATCGGCTTCCTGCTGGCGGTCGCTGACGAATGGCTGCGCGTGCTGCGCCGGCAGAAGCCCCGCTACCAGCTCGCGCAGGAAGCCAAGCTTGCCGCCGGCGATTTCGGGGAGACGGTCTGATGAGCACAGTCCTGGTTGCATTGGTCCTGCTGCTGGTGATGATCGTCTTCCTGGCGATCGGCGCGTGGATTCCGGTGGCGATCGCGGTCACGTCGTGGATCGGGCTGGTGGTGTTCTCCGACCGCGAGGCGCTGGTGAGCCTGGCCAACGCGTGGTGGTCGTCGAGCGCGTCATACACGCTGGCCTCGCTGCCGCTCTTTGTCTGGATGGGCGAGATCCTGTTCCGCACCAAGCTGTCGGAGCAGATGTTCAACGGGCTCTCGCCGTGGCTGAACTGGCTGCCGGGCCGGCTGATGCACGTCAACATCCTGGGCTGCGGCATCTTCGGCTCGGTATCGGGGTCGTCGGCGGCGACCTGCGCCACCATCGCCAAGTCCGCATTGCCTGAACTGACGCGGCGCGGCTACGACGAGAGCACCACGCTCGGCTCGCTGTCGTGCGCGGGCACGCTGGGCATCCTGATCCCGCCGTCGATCACGATGGTGGTGTATGCGGTGTCGGCGGACGTGTCGATCATCCGCGTGTTCCTGGCCGGCTTTATCCCCGGGCTGCTGTTGATGCTGCTGTTCTCCGGGTACATCGTGGTCTGGGCGCTGGCCAATCCGGACAAGACCCCGGCGCCGGACCGCTTCGACTGGCATGCGCGGCTGGCGTCGATCCGGCAACTGCTGCCGTGCATCGTGCTGATTGCCTTTATCACCTGGGTCATGGTCACCGGCTATGCCACCGCGACCGAAGCGGCGGCCTACGGCGTGGTGGCGTCGCTGGGGCTGGCGTGGGCGGGCGGCTCGCTCACGCGCGCGGCGTTCTGGGAGAGCCTGATGTCGGCGACGCGCCTGACCGCGATGATCATGTTCGTGCTCGGCGCCACCTCGTTCCTGTCGGTGACAATGAGCTTTACCGGCATTCCGCGCGCGCTGGCCGAGTGGGTAGCCGCGCTGCACCTGTCGCCATGGGCATTGATCGCGGTGCTGACGGTGATCTACATCGTGCTTGGCACCGCGCTGGATGGCATCTCGATGATCGCGCTGACCACCGCCACGGTGCTGCCGATGGTGCAGGCAGCGGGCTTCGACCTGGTCTGGTTCGGCATCTTCATCGTGCTGCTGGTGGAGATCGCCGAGGTGACGCCGCCGGTCGGGTTTAACCTGTTCGTGCTGCAGAGCATGACCGGCAAGGACAGCAACTATATCGCCAGGGTTTCGCTGCCGTTCTTCATGATGATGGTGGTCGCCATCGCCATCATCACGATCTGGCCGCAAGTGGTGACGTGGCTGCCCGACATGGTCATGCAGCAGGAGGTCAAATAGCATGCCCCGGGCGCCGCTTCGGTTCCGATGCACTGCGCGGAGGCTGCGAACGGCATGCACGTGATCGTCATCGGCGCCGGCGTGATCGGCGTCAGTTCCGCGTGGTACCTGCGCCAGGCCGGTTTCGACGTCACCGTTCTGGAACGGCGCGGCGCGCCCGCGCAGGAGACCAGCTTCGGCAATGCCGGCATGATCGCGCCGGGCTATGTCACGCCGTGGGCGGCGCCGGGCATGCCGGGCAAGGTGTTGCGCACGCTGTTCGCGCGCGAGGCGCCGGTGGTGTTCCGCCCATCGGCGGACCCGGCGATGTGGCGCTGGATCGCGCGCTGGCTGGGCGAATGCAAGCTGGAACGCTATCGCGCCAACAAGCTGCGGATGCAGCGGCTGGCGTTCTACAGCCGCGAGTGCCTGCACCGGCTGCGCGGCGAACTGGAGATCGACTACGAGCAGTCGCAGGGATACCTGCAGTTGTTCCGTGCCGCGCGCGACCTGGACCTGGCCGGCCCCGCCGTGGCGCTGCTGCGCGAGAACAACGTCCCGCACCAGCTGGTCAGCGCGCAGGAATGCCGGCGCATTGAACCGGGCCTGGCCGCCGATACGCCCTTGGCCGGCGGCCTGCACCTGCCCGAGGATGAGTCCGGCAACTGCCCGATGTTCGTGCGCGCTCTGCACCGGCATGCCGAGGCGGCAGGCGTCGCGTTCCGCTTCGAGACACAGGTGGCGCGCATCCGGGCGGACCAGGGCGGCAGGCTCCAGGTCGAACTTGCGCACGCCAGCGGTGGCAGCGCGCCGGCAATGGCCGCGGACCGCGTGCTGGTCGCCGCTGGCGTCGACAGCGCCCCGCTGCTACAGCCGCTGGGCCTGCACGTGCCGCTGTATCCGGTCAAGGGATACTCGGTCACGCTGCTGGTGCGCGACGAACTGCAGGCGCCTCTGGGCGCGCTGATGGACGAGTCGCACAAGATCGCGATCACGCGGCTGGGCAACCGCATGCGCGTCGCCGGCACGGCCGAGCTGGGTTCGCGCCGGCTCGACCTGCGCCCCGCCGCGCTGCGCACGCTGATCAAGGTGGCGCGCGACTGGTTCCCGGTGGCGGGCAATTACCAGGAGGCCACGCAATGGGCCGGCGCGCGCCCGATGCTGCCGGACGGTCCACCGCTGATCGGCCCCACTGCCGTGCCTGGCCTGTTCCTTAACCTCGGCCATGGTTCGACGGGCTGGGCGATGAGCTGCGGATCAGGCAAGATTGCGGCTGACCAGATCGCCGCCAGCGCCGGCGCGGCATGCGGGCCCGACATCGACATGGAGGGCCTGCTGCCGGACCGCTATGGCCTTGGCCCCGCCCGATAGCCACCCATGAGCCACCCTGCCGCATCCACCGCCGCGCCGCCAGACCAGGACAACGACTGGTTCGCGCTCGACGCCGCCTCGCCGTTGCCTGTTCCGCTGTACGACGTCGCCACCATCCGCCGCATCGAGAACGCCGCGTTTGTACGACTGCCTTCGTTCACGCTGATGTCGCGGGCCGGCGACGCCGCCGCTGGCTGGCTGGCGCGGCATGCGCCGGCCGGTCCGCTGTTGTTCCTGGCGGGCCCGGGCAACAACGGTGGCGACGCGTTGGTGGCGGCAACCCTGCTGCACGGCGCGGGCCACACGGTACAGGTATGGATCACTGCGGATCCGACCCGGCTGCCGGCCGACGCGGCGATCGCATGGCAGCAGGCGCAGGTGGCAGGCGTGCCGATACGGGAAGTTGGGGCGATGCCGGCATCGACGGCGGATCCCGCACCGGACTGGCCGCCGCAAACCGCCGCCATCGTCGACGGCCTGCTCGGCATCGGCCTGAACCGCGCCGCCAGCGGCGGCATGGCCTGGTGGATCGAACAGATCAACCGCAGCGGGCTGCCGGTCTACGCCCTCGACATTCCCAGCGGGCTGTTCGCCGACACCGGCGCGGGCGCGCCGGCGGTCCGCGCCCGTCGCACGCTGACCTTCATTGCCGCCAAGCCCGGCCTGCTGACGCTGGATGGCCGCGACTGCGCCGGCGCCGTCGACATCGCGCCGATCGGCCTCGAATATCCGCCGCCGGAACCGCCAGGCGCACGGGTCAACGGCCCTGCATTGTTCGGCGCGGCACTGCCCCGCCGCAGCCATGCCAGCAACAAGGGCACGCATGGCTCGCTGGCGGTGATTGGCGGCAACCATGGCATGACCGGCGCGCCCCTGCTTGGTGCCCGGGCTGCGCAGTTCCTGGGCACGGGCAAGGTCCATATCGGCTTTCTCGCGCAGCCGGCGCCGCTGCTCGACCCCATGCATCCGGAACTGATGCTGCATGCGCTGGACGGCCTGGCGCCCGGCGCGATGTCGGCACTGGTAATCGGGCCGGGCCTTGGCACTGATGCCACGGCGCAGCGGCACTTCGCGCGGCTGCTGCAGGGCCTCGCCGCGGCCCCGGTGCCGACGGTGCTGGACGCCGATGCGCTCAACCTGCTCGCGTCCGATCCTGCCCTCGCCGGCGCGCTGGCGGCCGCCCGGGCGCCCTGCGTGATGACGCCGCATCCGCTTGAAGCGGCGCGCCTGATGGGCACCTCGGTGGCAGACGTGCAGCGCGACCGCATCGCGGCGGCCACCGCGCTGGCTACGCAATGGCAGTCAGTGGTCGTGCTCAAGGGCTCGGGATCGGTCATCGCGGCACCGGACGGCGGTCCCGGCACGCTGAACCCGACAGGCAACGCGGCGCTGGCCAGCGCCGGCACCGGAGACGTACTGGCCGGCATGATCGGCGCACTGCTGGCGCAAGGCATGCCACCGCTGGCGGCAGCGCAGGCGGCGGTATGGATCCACGGCCAGGCGGCGGACGACCTCGTCGCGCAAGGCACCGGACCGGCAGGCGTGTCCGCCAGCGAACTGTATCTGCCCGCCCGCGCCGTGTTCAACCGCTTGCTCGCGGAAAGCGCCGCATGACGGCTGGCGCGGCCTTGCTGCGTGACCCATCCGACCGCCGCCAGCTGCTGGCCGGCATCGCCCTGCTGGTGATCGGCCAATGGGTGCTGAGCCTGCTCGACGCCACCAGCAAGACGCTGACGCAGCAGGGCCTGCCGCTGGTCGCGGTGGCGTGGGTGCGCTATGTCGGCCATGTGGCCGCGATCTTCCTGCTGCTGGGGCCGTCCGGCTGGCGGCGCCACTGGCGTCCGGCAAAGCCCGGCCTGCAGTGGCTGCGCGGCGGCCTGATGCTGGTGTCGACGCTGGTGTTCTTCAGCGTGCTGATGCTGATGCCGCTGGCGCAGGCCACGGCGCTGAATTTCTGCGCACCGCTGTTCGTGGTAGCACTGTCGCCGTGGCTGCTGGGCGAGCGCCCCGGGCGGCACGCGCGCTGGATGCGCTGGACCGGCGTGATCGTCGGCTTTGCCGGCATGCTGGTGGTGGTGCGGCCAGGCGGACAGCTAAGTCCCCTCGGCGTCGGGCTGGGACTGGTGTCGGCGCTGGTGTTCGCACTGCTGCAGATGCTGACACGCCGCATTGCCGCGCACGACACGCCCATGACCACGCTGATCCAGAGCGGCGTGACCGGCGCGTGCCTGACCACGCTGATCGTGCCCTTCTTCTGGTTCCCTGCCTGGCCTACGCCGATGCAATGTGCGCTGCTGCTGTCGGCGGGCATCACGGGGGCGCTGGGCCACTATTTCGTCATCCGTGCCTTCCAGCATGCAGATGCCTCGTTCCTGAGCCCTTTCCTGTACCTGCAGATCCTCTCGGCCACGGCGATCGGCTATCTGGCTTTCGGGCAATTGCCTGACTGGACCACGGCGGCCGGTATCGGCGTCATCTGCCTGGGTGGACTGTGCGTCGCCGGCGGCGAGCCGGCATTACGCGCGGTGGCGGCGCGTCTGCGCGCGACGCGCCCGTCGGACAACGTCCGATAGCTGGCAGGCACGGTGCCTGCTATGTTTCAAGTGGTAACGATATGCCGTGGCAGCCTGCCCGGAAAGCCACATCGCTGACGCTATACTTTCCGTCTGCGACGCGGCTCGCCCCCTGCAACCTGACTAGTCCTGCATGCCCACTGACCTTCACGCCTGGAACGCCCTGCTTCGGCACCATGACACGATTCGCGATGCACAGATGCGCGAGTGGTTCGATGCCGAGGGCGCGCAACGCGTCTCGCAGTTCTCGCTGGAAGCCGCCGGCCTCTATCTCGACTATTCGAAGAACCGCATCACGCCCGAGACCATGCGGCTGCTGGTGCAACTGGCGGCCGAGTCTGGCGTGCCGCGCCGCCGAGACGCCATGTTCGCCGGCGAGCATATCAACACCACCGAGGATCGCGCGGCTCTGCATGTTGCGCTGCGCGCCACGGCCGGTGATGGCTACAAGGTCGACGGCGAGCGCGTCATGCCGGCAATCCAGCAGGTGCTGGTGCGCATGCGCGACTTCTCCGAACGCGTACGCAGCGGCGTTTGGAAAGGTGCCACGGGCGAACGCATCACCGACGTCATCAATATCGGCATCGGCGGCTCCGACCTGGGGCCGCGCATGGTCTGCCGCGCGCTGTCGCACCTGTCCGACGCCGACGGCCAGTCCGGTCCGCGCATGCACTTCGTCTCCAATGTCGACGGCACCGACCTCGCCGAGACGCTGGTGCGCCTCGATCCACAGCGCACGCTGGTGATCGTCTGCTCGAAGACCTTCACTACGCTGGAAACCATGGCCAATGCGCGCAGCGCGCGTGCCTGGTTTATCGCCAACGGGGTAGCCGAGAGTGACCTGGCCAAGCATTTCGTCGCGGTCTCGACCAATACCGACGCCGTGCGCGAGTTCGGCATCGATCCCGCCAACATGTTCGAGTTCTGGGACTGGATCGGCGGACGCTTCTCGCTGTGGTCGTCAGTCGGCCTGTCGATCACGCTGGCGGTAGGCTTCAACGCCTTTGCCGACCTGCTCGCCGGCGGCCACGCCATGGACGAACACTTCCGCACAGCGCCGCTGGAACGCAACATGCCAGTGATCCTCGGCATGCTGGGCATCTGGTACCGCAATTTCTGGCACCTGCCGACCAGCTGCATGGCGCCCTACTCCACGTCGCTAGAACTGTTCCCCGCATTCCTGCAGCAGCTGGAGATGGAGAGCAACGGCAAGTCGGTACAGCTCGACGGCCAGCGCGTGCGCACCCATACCTCGCCGGTGGTATGGGGCACGGCCGGCACCAACGGGCAGCATGCCTACTTCCAGCAGATCCACCAGGGCTCTCAGGTGGTACCGGTGGATTTTGTCGCGCCGCTGGTGCCGCCGCGCCGGCTGCCGGGCCATCACGCCAAGCTGCTCGCCAACTGCTTTGCGCAGGCCGAGGCACTGATGCGCGGCCGCAGCGCCGACGAACTGCGCGCCGCCGGCCTGACCGACGAAGTGCGCATCGCGCATATGGTGTTCGACGGCAACCGCCCCAGCAATACCTTGCTGATGGAGGACCTGACGCCGCACGTGCTGGGCGCGCTGATCGCGCTCTATGAGCACCGCACTTTCGTGCAGGGCGTGGTGTGGAAGATCAATTCGTTCGACCAGTGGGGTGTGGAGCTGGGCAAGATCCTGGCCCGGCCGATCGAAGCCGAGCTCACCGGCGCCGGCACTGGCCAGCACGACGCCTCGACCGCGGCGCTGATCGAGCGCGCCCGCGCAGTCCTGAAAGCGGGCGCTGCCAGCTAAGGCATCAGACCTCGGCGCCCATCCATTCGTCGCTGGCCACGCGCCCGGCGTCGATGGTCAGGATGCGCCCGCAGCGTGCCGCCACCGAGCGGTCATGCGTCACCAGCACCAGCGTCGAGCCTGCGTCGCGGTTGAGCGCGAACATCAGCGCGATCACTGCTTCGCCGGTGGCCGTATCGAGGCTGCCGGTCGGCTCGTCGGCAAACAGGATGTCGGGACTCGCGACGAACGCGCGTGCCAGCGCCACGCGCTGCTGCTCGCCACCCGACAGCGTGCGCGGGTAGTGGTTCAGCCGCGCGCCGAGGCCGACGCGCTGCAGCATGTCCACCGCGCGCTCGCGTACCTGCGACGTTTCGCCGCGCAGTTCCAGCGGCAGCATCACGTTTTCAAGCGCTGTCAGGTGCCCCACCAGCTGGAATGACTGGAACACAAAGCCAACATGCCGACCCCGCAGCGCTGCGCGCTGGTCCTCGTCCAGTGCATACAGGTCCTGGCCGTGCAGGCGCACCGTGCCCGCGCTGGGCAGGTCCAGCCCGGCCAGCAGCCCCAGCAGCGTAGACTTCCCCGAGCCGGACGCGCCCACGATGGCCAGCGTTTCGCCCGGCGTGACGGAAAAGGACACGTCGTGCAAAATCGTCAGCGAACCTGTCGTGTCGGCTACGGTCTTTCCAAGAGACTCGACGGCAAGAATGGAAGAGGACATGGATAAAGTGATCCGAGTGATCCGAGTGATCCGGGGCAAAAGGCGCAGGCTGATGCTTGCAGCCACGATGGCGCTGACGATGTTCGGCGGGATGCAGCCAGCACAGGCCGCAGCGCCTGCGCTGCTGGTACTGGGCGACAGCCTGTCCGCCGAATACGGCATCACGCGCGGCACCGGCTGGGTCACGCTGCTGCAAGACCGGCTCAAGCAAGAGCGTTTCGATTATAACGTCGTCAATGCCAGCATCAGCGGCGAGACCACCATCGGCGGCAAGACCCGCTTGCCGGATCTGTTGTCGCGGCACCAGCCGGCCATCGTGGTGGTGGAACTGGGTGCCAACGACGCCCTGCGCGGCCTGCCGCTGCAGACCACCGAGGCCAATCTGCGCCAGATCGTCAGCAGCGCGCAGAAGGCCGGCGCCGGGGTGCTGCTGGTCGGCATGCGCATCCCGCCCAACTATGGCCAGGACTACACCGAAAAGTTCTTTTCGCTGTATCCAAGACTGGCCGGCGAATACAAGGTGCGGTTGGTGCCGTTCTTCCTCGACAAGGTGATGGCCAGGCAGGATTGGTTCCAGCCGGACCGCATCCACCCCACCGCCGAGGCGCAATCCGCGCTGCTGGACACCGTATGGCCGCAGCTCAAGCCGATGCTCAAGCGCACCGCGGCAAAGTAAACGCCTGACGACGAAGCTTCCGAAAACAAAAAACCCCTGCCACCATGGCAGGGGTTTTTTTGCTTGCGGCGTGCGCGTGATGCGTGACAGTCTTACTCGGCGCCCTGCGACTGCGTGCCGCCCGCCGGCGTCACCAGCTTGACCTTGGAGCGCGCCTTCAGGCTTTCATAGAAGGCCTGCAGGTCAGCCTGGCCAGCGAGCTGCGACAGCTGCTGCGCTTCGGCCTGGCGCTGCGCCGGGTTGGCTTGCGACGGCTGGCTGACCTTGGTGACGCGATAGACGGCATAGCCGTCGGCACCCAGGTCGACACCGACCACCGCGGGCAGCTTGGTGGCATCGGCCCGCATCACTGCCTCGACCGCCTTCGGCGGCACGCCCTCGATCTTGGCGCGCGACACGGTCTGCACCGCACCGAAGCCATCGGCGCTGTCGGCCTTCTTCAGCGCCTCGACGCGTGCCTCGCCAGCCTTGCGGGCCAGCTCCGCAGCCTGCTGGGCGACATAGCCCTCACGCACCTTGGCTTCCACTTCCTCGAACTTGCGCACGGTGGCCGGGCGATAGTCGACGATACGGGCAGCCACCAGCGTGTTCGGCGCGACCTGGACGGCTTCGGTATTGCGCTTCTTCTGGATCGACTCTTCGCTGAACAGTGCCTTCAGCAGTTTCTCGTTGTTGAGCGGGTTCTGCGCGCCCAGGGCCGGATTCGGCTGGCGGGTCACGTTCTCGGCGGTCTGGATCGTCAGCTTGTACTTGTCGGCGGCCGGCTTCAGGCTGTCAGCCTGTTCGTACACCGTGTTGCCGAAGGCGTCGGCCTGCTCGGCGAACTTCTTGTCGGCGAACTGCTTGCGCAGCTCGGCTTCCAGTTCGGTACGCACGGCTTCCAGCGGCTTGGTTTCCGACGCCTTGATGCCGGTCAGCTTGATGATGTGGTAGCCGTAGTCGGTCTCGACCACGTCGCTGATCTGGCCATCCTTGAGCGCGTACATGGCGTCCTCGAACGGCTTGACCAGCGCGCCGCGGCCCATGAAGCCGAGGTCGCCGCCCTTCTCCGCCGAGCCCGGATCCTGTGACTGCTTCTTTGCCACGTCGGCAAAGGTACCGGGATGCTTGCGCAGCTCGTCCAGCAGCCTGGTGGCCTTGTCCTTGCCAGCCTGGCGTTCGGCAGCCGGCGCATCCTTCGGCGCGGCGATCAGGATATGGCTGGCGCGGCGCTGCTCATCGGTACGGAAGCGCGCGATATTGCTTTCGTAGTAGGACTTCAACTCTTCCGGCGTGACCGGCTGCGCGGCGGCAAGCGCCTCGCCCGACAACACCAGGTACTCGACCTTGGCCTGCTCCGGCACCGAGAAGGCCGACTGGTGGCTGTCATAGTAGGCCTTCAGCGCGGCGGCATCGGGCTGCACCTTGGCGGTGTAGCTGGCCGGCTTGAACACCAGCGCCTGCACATCGCGCTGCTGGTCACGCACGGCGATCAGGCGGTCGAGCAGCGACTTGGGCATGAACGCCGTCGCGGCCACCGAAGCGCCCAGTTGCTGCGTTGCCAGTTCGAAGCGCATGCGTGCGTCGAACTGCTCGGGCGTCATGCCCTGCGACTGCAGCAGCTGCAGGTACGCCTTGTCGTCGATCTTGCCGTCTTTCGTGCGCGGCAGCTGGGCGATCGCCGGCAGGCTGCTGATTTCCTCGAGCAGCTTGGCATCCGACACGGTCAGGTGCTCGCGCGCCACGGTATTGGCCATCACGCGCTGCAGGATCAGCTGGTCCAGTACCGCCTTGCGGGCATCCGGGCCCTCGAACTGGCGCGGATCGTAATTGGCACCGAGGATCTGGCGCGCACGCTCGCTCTGGTCACGGACGACGTTGTCGACTTCCTGAACGCTGATGGCCCGGCCATCGACCTTGGCCGCATCGTGCGAGCTGTCCATGAAGCGCGAGTAGCTCTCCACGCCGAAAAACACGAACGACGGGAAAACAAGCACCAGCAGCAGCAAGAGCATCAGGCGCCGGTTGTTGCGTACGAAATCAAGCATGCGGATTCGGGTAGTGGATTGGCACGAAAGACAAACTCCGCGATTCTAGCAGGAGCCGGTGGGGGCAGCCCTTTTGTGCAGGGCGGGAAACTTGCGGCAGAAATGAAAAACGCCCGCCAAAGCGGGCGTTTCATAAAACTGGCGGAGTGGACGGGACTCGCCCACATCCCGCGGGCCGCGGCTGCGCTTGCAAGCGCAGCCCTTCGATTCCCGCCGGAAGCCGCGCAGGCGGCTTCCTCCACTCCGCAAAATGAAAAACGCCCGCTAAAGCGGGCGTTTCATAAAACTGGCGGAGTGGACGGGACTCGAACCCGCGACCCCCGGCGTGACAGGCCGGTATTCTAACCGACTGAACTACCACTCCTTTGTCGGTTGCTTCCTGCCGCATGTTTGCCGCGCTTGCGATGGGGAGCGTGGTGGGTGCTGAGGGGCTCGAACCCCCGACCTACGCCTTGTAAGGGCGCCGCTCTACCAACTGAGCTAAGCACCCGCTCGACCATCGCAGGCAGGCTGCCTGCAGGTTGCTTTCGCTTCGCACCTCGCGGCAGTTGCCGTGGTTTGCGTTGCGAGGGCGCAAGTGTAATACAGGGGATTTCAGTTTGCCAAGGCCGTGCGCATAAAAAAACGCCGCCGGGCATCGCTGCCCCGCGGCGTTCATTTCACTCTGCCCGGATCAGTGGTGCAAGCGCTCCACCTTGGCCGCAGCCTTGTCCGCCACGTCAGCGGGCTTGGCATCGTCTTCCGGCAACGGCTCGGGCTTGCGCTCGAGCGCCAGTTCCAGCACCTTGTCGATCCAGCGGACCGGCACGATCTCGATGGCGTTCTTCACGTTGTCGGGGATCTCGGCCAGATCCTTGACGTTTTCCTCCGGGATCAGCACCAGCTTGATGCCGCCACGGTGGGCCGCCAGCAGCTTCTCCTTCAGGCCGCCAATCGGCAGCACCTCGCCGCGCAGCGTGATCTCGCCGGTCATGGCGACATCCGCGCGCACCGGGATGCCGGTCAGCACCGACACCAGCGCCGTGGTCATGGCACCGCCTGCCGAAGGGCCGTCCTTGGGCGTGGCGCCTTCGGGCACGTGGATGTGGATGTCGCGCTTCTCGAACATCTCATCCGTGATACCCAGGCGACGTGCCCGCGAACGCACCACCGAACGCGCGGCCTCGACCGACTCCTTCATCACATCGCCCAGCGAACCGGTGCGGGTGATGTTGCCCTTGCCCGGCATGATCGCGGCTTCGATGGTCAGCAGGTCGCCACCCACCTCGGTCCACGCCAGCCCGGTCACCTGGCCAACCTGGTTTTCCTTGCCGGCCAGGCCGAAGTCGTACTTGCGCACGCCCAGGAATTTATCCAGGTTCTCGGAATCGACCTTGATCGTGCCCGACTCCTTCTTCAGCAGCAGCAGCTTGACCACCTTGCGGGCGATCTTGGACACCTCGCGTTCCAGCGAACGAACGCCTGCTTCACGCGTGTAGTAGCGGATGATGTCGCGGATCGCATCTTCTGCGACCTCGATCTCGCCTGCCTTCAGACCATTGTTCTTGATCTGCTTGGGCAGCAGGTAGCGCTGGGCGATATTGACCTTCTCGTCCTCGGTGTAACCCGACAGGCGGATCACTTCCATACGGTCGAGCAGCGGCGGCGGGATGTTCAGCGAGTTCGACGTCGCCACGAACATCACGTCGGACAGGTCAAAGTCCACCTCGATATAGTGGTCCTGGAACGTGTGGTTCTGTTCCGGGTCCAGCACCTCGAGCAGCGCCGACGACGGATCGCCGCGGAAATCCATGCCCATCTTGTCGATTTCATCGAGCAGGAAGAGCGGATTGCGCACGCCGACCTTGGACAGGCTCTGCAGGATCTTGCCCGGCATCGAACCGATGTAGGTACGGCGGTGGCCGCGGATCTCGGCCTCGTCACGCACGCCACCGAGTGCCATGCGCACGAACTTGCGGTTCGTCGCGCGCGCCACTGACTGGCCGAGCGAGGTCTTGCCCACGCCGGGAGGCCCGACCAGGCACAGGATCGGCGCCTTCACCTTGTCCACGCGCTGTTGCACCGCGAGGTACTCGAGAATGCGTTCCTTGACCTTCTCCAGGCCGTAGTGGTCTTCATCCAGCACGCGCTCGGCGTTGGCCAGGTCGTTGTTGACCTTGCTCTTCTTGCGCCACGGCAGGTTCACCAGCGTGTCGATGTAGTTGCGCACGACAGTGGCTTCGGCCGACATCGGCGACATCAGCTTGAGCTTCTTGAATTCGGCGTCGGCCTTCTTCTTGGCTTCCTTCGGCATGCGCGCCGCCTTGATGCGCTTGTCGAGCTCTTCCAGGTCGGCGCCTTCTTCGCCCTCGCCCAGTTCCTTCTGGATGGCCTTGACCTGCTCGTTCAGGTAGTACTCGCGCTGGCTCTTCTCCATCTGGCGCTTGACGCGGCCACGGATGCGCTTTTCAACCTGCAGGATGTCGATCTCGCCCTCGAGCTGCGACAGCAGGCTTTCCAGGCGCTCGGTCACATTGACCATCTCCAGGATCTTCTGCTTCTGCTCGAGCTTGATCGGCAGGTGCGCGGCGATGGTGTCGGCCAGGCGGCCTGCCTCGTCGATGCCCGACAGCGAGGTCAGGATCTCCGGCGGGATCTTCTTGTTGAGCTTTACGTACTGGTCGAACTGCGACACGATCGCGCGGCGCAGGGCCTCGGTCTCGGCGCTTTCGCCAGGTGCGGGCGGCACGGGCACGGCTTCGCACATGAAGTGCGAATCGTCCTCGCTCACCTCGCGGATATTGGCACGCTGGGTACCCTCGACCAGCACCTTCACGGTACCGTCGGGCAGCTTCAGCATTTGCAGGATATTGGCGATGCAGCCGACCTCGTACAGGTCGTCGGCGGTCGGCTCGTCCTTGGCCGCCGTCTTCTGGGCTACGAGCATGATGCTCTTGCCCGCCTCCATCGCAGTCTCAAGCGCCTTGATGGACTTCGGGCGTCCCACGAACAGCGGGATCACCATGTGCGGAAACACCACCACGTCGCGCAGCGGCAACAGTGGGAGGCGAATCGGCTCGGCCGGGAGGAGTTGTGTTCCGGACATCATTTTCCCCAAGTCAGTCATTTAAGGCGTAAGTTGGGCCGCCTGAGTCGATTACAAGATACGTGCCAATCGATTCACCAAGACAGGAAGATGCCGCTTCCTGCACTTGCAGGCCCCTCTGAAACAGCATACCCGCGTTTCCTCCTTCTCGTCGGTGGAAATAAACAAAAAAAGCCGCTCGCTTCTACGCGAACGGCTTTCTCGCCTGGCTGCCGGTGTGGTTCCAACCACTTACCACCGATGGCAGCCCTCGCGTCAGTTGGAGCCTGCCACTTTCGGCTGCTGCTCTTCGTACATCAGCAGCGGCGGCGCGTCGCCGGTGATCGTATTTTCATCGATCACCACCTTTTGCACGCCCTTGTAATTCGGCAGGTCATACATGACGTCCATCAGCGATTGCTCCAGAATCGAACGCAGGCCACGGGCACCGGTCTTGCGGCGGATTGCCTTGCGCGCAATGGCGGTGAGCGCGCCGGGGCGGATTTCCAGCTCGACGCCTTCCATCGCCAGCAGCTTCTGGTATTGCTTTACCAGCGCGTTCTTGGGCTCGACCAGGATCTGCATCAGCGCGGCCTCGTCCAGCTTGGACAGCGTGGCGACCACCGGCAGGCGGCCGATCAGTTCCGGGATCAGGCCGAACTTGATCAGGTCTTCCGGCTCGGTCTGCGGCAGGACTTCGCTGACTTCGCGCTCTTCCTTGCTCTTGACCTGCGCGGCAAAGCCAATGCCGGTCTTGTCCGAACGCTGCATGATGACCTTTTCCAGGCCGTCGAAGGCACCGCCGCAAATGAACAGGATGTTGGTCGTGTCCACCTGCAGGAAATCCTGGTTCGGGTGCTTGCGGCCGCCCTGCGGCGGCACCGAGGCCATGGTGCCCTCGATCAGCTTGAGCAGCGCCTGCTGCACGCCCTCGCCCGAGACGTCGCGCGTAATCGACGGGTTGTCGGACTTGCGCGAAATCTTGTCGATCTCATCGATGTAGACGATGCCGCGCTGCGCCTTTTCGACTTCATAGTTGCAGTTCTGCAGCAGCTTCTGGATGATGTTCTCGACGTCCTCGCCCACGTAGCCGGCTTCGGTCAGCGTGGTCGCGTCAGCGATCACGAACGGCACGTTGAGCAGGCGCGCCAGCGTCTGCGCGAGCAGCGTCTTGCCGGAGCCGGTCGGCCCGATCAGCAGGATGTTGCTCTTGGACAGCTCGACATCGTCCTTCTTGCCGAGGTGCTTCAGGCGCTTGTAGTGGTTGTACACCGCCACAGCCAGGATCTTCTTGGCCTGTTCCTGGCCGATCACATACTGGTCCAGGCTTTCGCGGATTTCGTGGGGCGTGGGCAGGTCCGAGCGCGCGGCCGCGGCGGCGTCTTTCTCGGTTGCGGTGGCTTCGTCACGAATGATCTCGTTGCACAGGTCGATGCATTCGTCGCAAATGAACACCGAGGGGCCCGCGATCAGCTTCTTGACCTCATGCTGGCTCTTGCCGCAAAAGGAGCAGTAAAGAAGCTTTTCGCTGGATGAACCTTTTTTGTCCGCCATAGGAATCAGTCACTTTTGCATTGCGCACACCGCGGGGCGAAAGGCTCCCCGGCGATACGCTTTAAACGCATCATACGCCAAAACAATTGGCCTCACCGGCGCTCTCCCCCGGCTGTGGGGCAAAAGCAAAAAACGAGGCACAAGGCCTCGTTCCGGTGTAGCCTTCGCCATTTGGTGCAACGCTGCCGCGCCGGGACGTCCCGCGCAATGCGGGTTGCCCGGCTACCACAACGGCGGCCAGTGGCATCAGCCGCGGCGGGCAATGACCTTGTCCACCAGGCCGTAGTCCACTGCCTGGTCGCCGCTCATGAAGTTGTCGCGATCGGTATCGCGCGCAATCTTCTCGACCGGCTGGCCGGTCACTTCCGACAGGATGCTGTTCAGCCGCTCGCGCAGGTACAGGATCTCGCGCGCCTGGATCTCGATATCCGAGGCCTGGCCGCGCGCGCCGCCCAGCGGCTGGTGGATCATGATGCGCGAGTTCGGCAGCGCGAACCGCTTGCCTTTCGCACCAGCCGCCAGCAGGAAGGCACCCATGCTTGCCGCCATGCCCATGCAGAGCGTGGACACGTCGGGCTTGATGAACTGCATGGTGTCGTAGATCGCCAGCCCCGCCGACACGGAACCGCCCGGCGAGTTGATATAGAGCGACACGTCCTTGTCGGGGTTTTCGCTCTCCAGGAACAGCAGCTGCGCCACCACCAGGTTGGCGGTCTGGTCGTTGACCTCGCCCACCATAAACACCACACGCTCCTTCAGCAGGCGCGAATAGATGTCATAGGCGCGCTCGCCCCGGCCGGACTGCTCGACGACCATCGGCACCAGCCCCAGGCCCTGGGTTTCCAGTGCCGAAGCCTGCGTGGTGGCGAGACGGTCAAGCAAATCATTGCGGGTCATGCAGGTTCTCCATGGATTCATCGGATCGCAAGGCAATCAGTCACTCGGGACACCGGCCCGCTCCCCCGCGCCTTGGCGCCGAAGAAAGCGGGCTTGCGGGTTATCCCCGACCTCAGGCTTGCTGCTGGTTGCCTTCGGCGGTGAGTTCCTCGAAGGACACCTTCTTGTCGGTGACCTTGGCCTTGTCGCACACGAAATTTACCACGTTGTTTTCGAGCACGTAGGCTTCCATTTCGGCAAGGCGCTGCTGGTCGCCGTAGTACCAGCGCATCACTTCCTTCGGGTCTTCGTAGCTCTTGGCGAAATCTTCGATCTCAGCCTTGATCTGGTCGGCCTTGGCTTCCAGGCCATTGGCCTTGACGATCTCGGCCAGGATCAGGCCCAGCTTGACGCGGCGCTCAGCCTGCTGCGTGAACATTTCGGCCGGGATCGGCATGTCCTTGGCGTTAGGCATGCCACGCTGTTCCAGGTCGCGGCGGGCCATCTCGACCAGGCGTTCCTGGTCCTGCTCGATCAGGGCCTTGGGCACTTCCAGCTCGCTCGCCTTCAGCAGGGCTTCCATGACCTGGTCCTTCAGCATGGAATGCGTGCGGCGCTTGACTTCGCGCTCCAGGTTCTCGCGGATGTCGGCGCGCATTTTCTCAACGCTGCCGTCGGCGATGCCCAGCGACTTGGCGAAGGCTTCGTTGACTTCCGGCAGGTGGGCCCACTCGATCTTCTTCAGCGTCACGGTGAACTCGGCAGTCTTGCCGGCCACTTCCTTGCCGTGGTAGTCCTCCGGGAATGCCAGCGGGAAGGTCTTGCTCTCGCCGACCTTCAGGCCCAGCGCGGCTTGCTCGAACTCGGGCAGCATGCGGCCTTCGCCCAGCACGAACGGGAAGTCCTCGGCCTTGCCGCCGGCGAACTCTTCACCGTCGATCTTGCCGACGAAGTCCAGCGTCACGCGGTCGCCATTCTGGGCCGCGACGTCGGCACCGCCGTCGCCGTGCTCGCCGGCTTCGCCGCGGGTGTGGTAATGCACGCGCTGCTTGCGCAGGATGTCGACGGTCTTGTCGACTTCGGCGTCGGTGATCTCGGTGCCGGTACGGGTGACTTCGGCAGCCGCCAGGTCGCCGATCTTCACTTCCGGGTACACCTCGAAGGTGGCATCGAACGCGACCTGGTCAGCGTCCACGCCTTCAGTCTTGATCTCGAACTTGGGCTGGCCGGCAACCTTGACGTCCTGCTCCTTGGTGAGGTCGAAGAACTTGCGCGCGGCCTTGTCGAAGCGCACTTCGAACTCGACTTGCTGGCCGTATTGCTTCTCGACCATCTTCATCGGCACCTTGCCCGGACGGAAGCCCGACATCTTCACGGTCTTCGACAGGCGAACCAGGCGCTCCTGCTTTTCCTTCTCCACTTCGGCCTTGGGGATGGCCAGGGTCACCTTGCGGTCCAGCTTGCCGAGGTTCTCAATCACGTTCGACATGGTCGTAGATCCAATCCAGAAATGTAGTTGTGTTCGTTGGCGCTACCGCTTGCGCTGCGCCATTTGCAGCACTGCCTGGGGCCGACGCGGCGCGACGGCGCACGGAGGGCTCCGCGCAAACGGAAAACGAGGATTATCGCACGGTTTCGGTTCGGTTCCGGCAGTTTTTACCCTGAAGCGGGCCAGGAACTGCTTTCCGGCACCTTCGCCGCTAGCCCACCTGGCCGTGGCGCAGCGCGCGCAGCAGCAGGCGTGCCGGATCGATGGCATCGGCCAGGTCGACCTCGAGCGGCAATGGCTCGCCTTCGATCTGGCTGGCCAGCAGCTCGGCCCCCAGTGCTGCCCAGGTGAGGCCGCGCGACCCATAGGCAAGGGCTGCGTACAGGCCTGGGACACGTGGCAGGTCGCGCAGGTGCGCGCCGCGCAACGCATTCGCGTGTGCACGCGCGGCCGCCTCGTCGGCGACCTGCCCGATCAGCGGCAGCCGGTTGTGCGTAACCGTGCGCACGCCGACATAGCCCGTCAGCGTGGCGGGATCGATACCGGCCACCGCGCCAGACTGCCGCGGCAGCAGACCAGCCAGGCGTGCAAGGTTTGCCGCATGCACTTCCGGACGCTCGGCCAGTGGCCCTTCGTCAGGGTCGTAGCTGGACCCGACACGGCCTGTGCCGTCCGCGGCACGCGGCAGCAGGTAGCCGGCGCCCGTTACCACGCAGTCCGGCCAGCGGCCGATCGCATCGGCCTGCGCTGCCGGCAGCGTGGTGAGCTGGCCGCGCACGCGCCGCATGGTCCAGTGCTGTTGCGGCAGCAGTTGCTGCGCCTCGTGCGCATTGGCCAGCACCAGCACCGGCGCCGACGCCAGTACGGCGCCGTCAGCGTCCAGCGCGTGCCACTGGTCATCTTCGCGCGCGATGCTTGCCACGCGGCAACCGAAGCGCGCGGTGACCGCGTCGCCGGCACGGGCCAGCTGCGCCATGCAGATGTCGGGCGGCGCCACCCAGCCGCCGGCGGGAAACCACAGCCCTCCCCGCGGCACGCCGGCACGGTGGGCAGACGCTGCCTCCTCCGCGCTCATCCAGCGCACGAACGATTCCGGCAATCCCATGGCCACCAGCGCGGTGCGCTGGGCCTCGCCTTCGGCCTCGTCCTCGCCGATCTGCAGCACGCCGCAGCCGTGCCAGTTGACCGGATGCCCGGCCTCGCACAACGCGCCCCAGGCGCGCAGTGCGTACAGGTTGCCGGCGCGCGAAAGGCGCGACAGCAGGCTGTCGTCGGCGGACAAATGGGCATGCATGGCCGCCGCGCGGTGCGCCGAGGTCTGCCGCGCGGGGCCGTCGTGGCCATCGAACAGCGTAATGCGCCAGCCGCGCGCGGCCAGGCGCTCGGTCACGGCGCAACCGGCCAGACCGGCACCGATCACGATGGCATGCCGATCGGGCCACTGCGCCGCCGGCGGCGGCGCATGGCGGCGCAACTTCCACAGCGGCCGGAAGCGCGCGACCGTCATGTCGCGCTTGCCGCCGAAGCCCGGCGCCTTGCTGACTTCGAACCCGACCTCCTTCAGCCCTCGCCGTACGAACCCCGCGGCGGTGTAGGTAGCCAGCGTCGCGCCCGGCCGGGCCAGCCGCGCCAGCCCCCGGAACACCGGCGGCGACCACATGTCCGCATTGCGCGCCGGCGAAAAGCCGTCGAGGTAGAAGGCATCGGCACCCACCGCCAGCTTCGGCAGCAATTGCTCGGCGTCACCCAGCGCCAGCGTCAGCACCACTTGCCCGCCGTCGAATGCCAGCCGGTGCAGGCCAGGCAAGGCATCGGGCCATTGCGCCTGCAGCGCCTGCGCCAGGGGCTCCAGGCCGTCCAGGCCGGCGTGCAACCGGGCCAGGCCCTCGCGCGTGAAGGGATGCTTCTCGATCGAGACGAAATGCAGCGTGCCGCAGCGCTGGGGATCGTCGCGCCACGCCTGCCAGGTTGCCAGGAAATTCAGCCCCTGGCCGAAGCCGGTCTCGACGATGACGAACTGGCGCTGCCCGGCCCACGCCTGCGGCAGGCCGTTGCCGCCGAGGAAGACGTGGGCGGCCTGCGCCAGCCCGCCTTCGGTGCTGTGGTAGACGTCGTCGTAGCGGGGTGAGTACGGGGTGCCTTCGGCAGACAGGATGGGCTCGGCGGGCTCGAGTGCGCGCGGCATGGGATACGGATACTAGGGCCCGGGCGGACGTGCCGGACATGGGAGGGGGCGACTCGCCGCGGATGGTAGCATAGCGGCCTTCCCCGCAGTGGCCACGCCGCCCTGCTCCCGATCTTGCGCCTCAGCGGCGCCCCGCTTCGCCATGCTCAGCTATCGTCACGCCTTCCATGCCGGCAACCATGCCGATGTCCTCAAACATGCCGTCGTCGTGCAGTTGCTCGAGCACCTTGCGCAGAAGGACAAGGCGTTCTGGTATATCGACACCCACGCCGGCGCCGGGCTCTATGCGCTCGAGCACGAATGGGCGCAGAAGAAGGCCGAGTTCGAGACCGGCATTGCGCCCCTGTGGCAGGCCGCCGCCAGCGGCACCGCGCTGCCGCCGCTGCTGGACGAGTACCTGGACCAGGTCCGGGCGCTGAACCAGGACGGCAACCTGCGCCACTATCCTGGTTCGCCATGGCTGGCCTGGCAGATGCTGCGCGAGCACGACCGGCTGCGCCTGTTCGAACTGCACAGCACCGAAGTCCAGGTGCTGCGCGACAACTTCCGCGGCGCCGGCCGCCGCGTGATGCTGTACGACGGCGACGGCTTCGGCGGCATCAAGGCGATCCTGCCGCCGCCGCCGCGGCGCGCGCTGGTGCTGGTGGACCCGTCCTACGAAGACAAGCAGGACTACGCCCGCACCGTGCAGACCGTGCGCGATGGCCTGGAGCGCTTTGCCACCGGCGTCTACGCGGTCTGGTATCCGCAGGTGCAACGGCGCGAATCGCTGCAGCTGCCGGTGCAGCTGAAGGCCCTGCCGCTCAAGAGCTGGCTGCACGTGACGCTGACGGTCAGGCACCCGGCCGAAGGCGGGCTGGGGTTGCACGGCAGCGGCATGTTTATCGTCAACCCGCCGTGGCGGCTGAAGGAAATGCTGCAGGAGGCGATGCCGCTGCTGGTCGGCCTGCTCGGCCAGGACGACGGCGCGAAGTTCACGCTGGAAGCCGAAGAGCGGTAGCGCGAGGCGCCGCCGCGCCAGTTAGCGCCCGCTAGAGCAAATCAGCGCGGCAAGCGCCGGCCGCGGTTGCGCCACAGCCAGTCCAGCGCCAGGCCTGCCAGCACCCCGCAGGTGTCCGCCACCAGGTCGAGCCAGTCGGCTTCGCGGTAGGCGGTCATGCCCTGCAGCAACTCGATCACGCCGCCATAAGCAACCAGCACCACCAGCAAGGCTAGCCAGTGGCCGCCATAGGCGCGCCGCCCCAGCAGCGCCAGCACAACGAAGGCCAGCAGGTGGTTGCCCTTGTCCCAGCCTGTGCTTGGCAACGGCTGGGATGGCGGCATCAGCGACAGGGCCAGCACGGCGCAGGCACAGGCCCAGAACAGCAGACGCCACGGCGGCGCCTTCAAAGAGGAAGTCAGACCAGGAAGCATGGGACGGGGAGCGCGCCGCCCCAGGCGGCACGCGTTGGCAATGCCGACAATATATATCGACGGCCGGCAGGGCTGGATTCCCCCGGCGCCTTGCGCTACAATCCGCAGCCTCGTTGCGCTGCAGGCGCATAAGCTGCCACGGCAGGCGCCGGCAGCAGCGGACCGATGAAAGGCGGGCAGTTCCAGCCGCCTTTTTTGCTTTCGTGTCCCGCACAGCCAACGAGCATCGCGGCCGCCCGTCCGGGCTGCGCCGCAAGGACCGCGAGGGTGGCGAAATTGGTAGACGCACCAGGTTTAGGTCCTGACGCCAGCAATGGTGTAGGGGTTCGAGTCCCCTCCCTCGCACCATCCGCCTCTTCCCGTGGCGGTCTCACCACATCCCCAGTCGAACCGATAACGCCGCGGCAGATCGCATAGCCATGGAGCTTCCGCACGTGAAACTTCAGCGCTATCATGGCCGGCATATCGTTATTCGATATGCCCGTATATTGGTGCAATATCCTGCCATCGTGGTGCAGCGGGCCCGTCGCTGGTGCCCCCGTGCCGCCCCGCCCCCGCAGCCAGCCCCACAAAACTGACCGACCCATGGCGACCAAGCCCGGCCACCCAGCAGCGCCCTCCCCCGACCGCGACAACCCGCTCTTCAACCAGTCGCTCGAGAAAGGCCTCGAAGTCCTGCGCGCCTTCAACGGCGTCCACCGCACGCTGACGTTGCCCGAGCTGGCCACGCTGACCGGCATGACCAAGAGTTCGGCCCAGCGCACGGTCCATACGCTGGAGGCGCTCGGCTACGTCGACAAGCATCCGCAGACCCGCCGCTTCCGCCTGACGCCGCGGGTCATGGAGATCGGCTACAACTACCTTGCCGCCGATGCGCTGATCCCGGTGGCCAGTCCTTACCTGTCGCAGCTCGCCGCCGCCAGCGGCGAGACCGCCAACCTGACCGAGCCGGTCGGGCTCGACATGGTCTACGTGGCGCAGTTGATGACCGCCAAGCACATGCCGGTACTGACGCCGGTGGGCATGCGCATCCCGATGTATTGCACCAGTTCCGGCCGCGCCTACCTGAGTACGCTGCCCGACGCGCAGGTGCGGGAGATGCTGGAGCAGTCCGAGCGCGTCGCGCGAACGCCGGCGACGCTGACCGACGTGGCGGCGATCCTGGCCCGCGTCGAGGAATGCCGCACTGTGGGCTACGCCTCCAATGAGGAGGAACTTTTTCTCGGCGACATGGGCCTGGCCGCGCCGATCGTCAACAGCCAGGGCCAGGCGGTCGGCGCCGTCCACGTGTCGCCGCCGGCGAGCCGCTGGACCATGGCCGATGCCAGGAAAAGATTGGCGCCGCTGGTGCAGGAATGCGCGTGGGCGATCTCCCGCTCGATCGCCCACTGACCGCGGGCGCCGAAACGAGCTGGCTTCGCGGGAGGTGGTAGAACACCTGAGTGCCAATGGCTTTCACAGCCCCTCCACGCGATCTATGCTGAAGGTGTTGGAGCGGTGTTGCACAGTTCCCCGGCCACTCCAGTCTTCATCTCAGCCCTTCGGAGGGCATATGAAAGTTTCTGCCTTGCTGTTGGCAGCGTCGATGGCCGCTGGCTGGTCATCGCTCGCCCAGGCTGCCGGATGCCAGTACGACATGCAGTGCAAAGGGGAGCGGATCTGCCAGCAAGGGCAGTGCGTGTTCCCCGATGCCGAAGAAACGGCTGAAGCCGGCGGACCGGGACCGGCCCCGGCCCTGGCTCCGCCGATCAAGCGCACACCGATGCCTCCGCCGCCGCGCGGCTGCTGCACGGTGGCAGGCAAGCTCAAGCTGTCGCCGGCCTCGGCCTCCGACACCAGCCTGGCCAACGGCGACGCTTGCCAGGGCCTGACCAACTCCGGCAAGCCGGTTCCCGGCACGATCTGCAACTAGGCGCGCAGGCCGTCCGGCCCGCGCCTGCAATGGCCGCGCGCTGGCTGGCGCTAGCGCGCTTGCGCCAGCATGGCTTGCAGCAGCACGTTGGCGCCCGCCTCGATATGCTCGGGCAGCGCGTCCTCCAGCTCGTTATGGCTGATGCCGTCCTTGCAAGGCACGAAGATCATGCCGGTGGGCGCGCGCCGTGCGACGTAGACCGCGTCGTGGCCGGCGCCGCTGACCACGTCCATGTGCGGCAGCCCGAGCATGGCCGCCGCGCGCCGCGCGCTGTCGACGCACGCGGGCGCGAACTCGCACGGCGCGAACTTGACCACCTGGCGGATCCCGACCTCGACACCGGCGGCCGCGGCGATGCCTTCGAAGGCGGCATGCATGGCCGCATCCATGCGATCGAGCCCGGCCTGCGACAGGTTGCGGAAATCCACTGAAAAATCGACCCGGCCCGGGATCACGTTGCGCGAATTCGGCGTGACCTGCAGGTAGCCGACCGTGCCGCGCCCGTGCGGCGCCTCGTCGCGCGCGATCTGGTTGACCGCATCGACCATGCGCGCGGCGGCCAGCATGGCGTCGTGGCGCAGCGCCAGCGGCGTGGGGCCAGCGTGCGCGTCCATGCCGGTCACGGTCACGTCGTACCACTGCTGCCCGAGCGCGCCCGTGACCACGCCTATCGGTATCCCGGCCGCCTCCAGCACCGGCCCCTGCTCGATATGCGCTTCGAAGTACGCCGCGAACATGCCACCCGGCACCTCGCCCGCGGGATGCGCGCCGAGGTAGCCGATGGCCTGCAGCGCATCGCCCACGCTGACACCGTCGAGGTCGTTCTGCGCGCGCGCAAAGCCGGCGTCGAACTCGCCGGCGAACACCCCCGAGCCCATCATCACCGGCGTAAAGCGCGTGCCTTCCTCGTTGGTCCAGAACGCGACCTCCAGCGGCGCGCGCGTGGCGACGCCGAGGTCATCGAGCGTGCGCATGACCTCAAGGCCGGCCAGCACGCCGAAGTTGCCATCGAACTTGCCGCCCGAGGGCTGCGTGTCGATATGGCTGCCGGTGGCCACGGCGCGCGCAGCGGGATCGGTGCCGGCACGCCGCGCGAACACGTTGCCGATCTCGTCGACACGCACGTCGAGCCCGGCCTCGCGGCACCACTGCACCACCAGATCTCGCCCTTTTCGGTCGGCCTCGGTCAGCGCGATGCGGCATACGCCGCCCTTGGCCGTCGCGCCGATCGCTGCGAGGTCCATCAGCGATTGCCACAGGCGGGCGCCATTGATGCGGGGAAGGTGTGTCGGTTCCATGTCTGCTGGTTGGTGAGGGAATGACATCGGTTCAGCAAGAAGCAGACCACCGCATGCAGCCGCTGCAGCGGCAGCTACCGCCACCGCCAAAGTGGCACATGACTTGCTTTGCCGACCTGCGTCCCTTCACACATGACCTCACGCCAAACCAGGAGCAAGCCTGTGCACCACCGTCCCTCCCCTCTCGCGAAAGGCCTCAAGTCCGCCGCTTCCCTGATGAGCGCCGCCGCGCTGACGCTGCTCGCACTGCCCGGGGCCGCGCATGCCGACAAGGTGCTGCGCATCGGCATGACCGCGGCCGACATCCCGCGCACGCTCGGCCAGCCCGACCAGGGCTTCGAAGGCAACCGCTTCTCCGGCATCCCCATGTACGACGGACTGACGCAGTGGGACCTGTCCAAGGGCAACGGCCCCAGCCTGCTGATCCCGGGCCTGGCCACCGAATGGAAGGTCGATGCCAGGGACAAGACCAAATGGGTGTTCAAGCTGCGCCCCGGCGTCAAGTTCCACGACGGCACTCCGTTCAACGCCGATGCCGTGGTGTGGAACGTCGGCAAGGTCCTGGACAAGACCGCGAAGCAGTTCGACCCGAGCCAGGTCGGCGTGACCGCGTCGCGCATGCCGACGCTGCGCTCCGCGAAGAAGGTCGACGACCTCACGGTGGAGCTGGTCACGTCCGAGCCGGACTCTTTCCTGCCCTACAACCTGACCAACCTGTTCATGGCTTCGCCCACGCAGTGGGAGAAGAAATTCGCCGCGGTGCCGGCCTCGGTCACCGAGCCGGTGGAGCGCTCCAAGCAGGCGTGGGTGGCCTTTGCCGCCGACGCCGCCGGCACCGGCCCGTTCAAGATGAGCCGTTTCGTCCCGCGCGAGCGCCTGGAAGTGGTGCGCAATGAGCAATACTGGGACGCAAAGCGCGTGCCGAAGATCGACAAGGTGGTGATGGTGCCGATGCCCGAGGCCAACGCCCGCACCGCCGCGCTGCTGTCGGGGCAGGTCGACTGGATCGAGGCACCCGCGCCTGACGCCGTCGCGCAGATCAAGAGCCGCGGCTTCCAGGTCTATGCCAACACGCAGCCGCATATGTGGCCATGGCAACTGTCGTTTGCGCCCGGCTCGCCGTGGCTGGACAAGCGCGTGCGCCAGGCGGCCAACCTGTGCGTCAACCGCGGCGGGCTGAAGACGCTGCTGGGCGGCTACATGGCCGAGGCCAAGGGCATCGTCGAGGCCGGCAATCCGTGGTGGGGCAATCCGAAATTCGACATCAAGTACGACCCGGCCGCCGCGAAGAAGCTGATGCAGGAGGCCGGCTACTCGGCCGCAAGGCCGGTCAAGGTGAAGGTGCAGGTGTCGGCCTCGGGCTCCGGCCAGATGCAGCCGCTGCCAATGAACGAGTACGTGCAGCAGAACCTGAAGGAGTGCTTCATCGACGTCGACTTCGACGTGGTCGAGTGGAACACGCTCTTCACCAACTGGCGCGTCGGCGCCAAGGACGCCAGCGCGCACGGCGCCAATGCGATCAACGTCAGCTTCGCGGCAATGGACCCGTTCTTCGCGATGGTGCGCTTCGTCAGCACCAAGACCCAGCCACCGGTTTCCAACAACTGGGGCTACTTCGGCAATGCCGAGTTCGACAAGCTGATCGAGGAAGCGCGCACTTCGTTCGACGAGAAAGCGCGCGACGCGGCGCTGTCCAGGCTGCATGCGCGCATCGTCGAGGAGTCGCCGTTCGTGCTGATTGCGCATGACGTCGGCCCGCGCGCGATCTCGAAGAAGGTCAAGGGCGTGGTGCAGCCGCAGAGCTGGTTTATCGACATCGCGACGATGTCGATGGATTGATCCGCCTGCCGTCTACACCGTCGTTCCCGCCTGCGCGGGAACGGCGGTGGTTCCCCGCAGCCCGCCTCACCTGGATACCGCCAGCCATGCAATACCTGTTCCGCCGCATCCTCTATGCCGTCCCGATCCTGCTTGGGGTGGCGCTGCTGTGCTTCTCGCTGGTTCACATCGCACCGGGCGACCCGCTGGTGTCGGTGCTGCCGCCCGACGCCTCCGAAGAACTGCGCCGCCAGCTCACCGCGCTCTACGGCTTCGACAAGCCCTTCCTGGAGCAATTCGTCCACTGGCTCTGGCGCGCCCTGCACGGCGACCTGGGGACGTCCATCGCCACCAGCCGCCCGGTGATGGCCGAAGTCGGCAACGCCGTGGTCAATTCGCTGCGGCTGGCGACCATCGCCACGCTGATCGGCTTCAGCTTCGGCTGCCTGTTCGGCTTCGTCGCGGGCTACCTGCGCGATTCGATTGCCGACCGCACCGCATCGCTGCTGTCGGTGCTGGGCGTCAGCATCCCGCACTACTGGCTAGGCATGGTGCTGGTGATCGCGTTCTCGGTGCTGCTCGGCTGGCTGCCGGCTACCGGCGCTGGACCGGGCGGCTCGGGCGACTGGGCGTGGGACTGGGAGCACATGCAGTACATGCTGCTGCCCGCGGTGACCATGTCGGTGATTCCGATGGGCATCGTCGCGCGCACCGTGCGCGCGCTGGTGGCGGAGATCCTGTCCAACGAGTTCATCGTCGGCCTGCGGGCACGCGGGCTGTCGGACCTGGCCGTGTTCCGCCATGTGCTGAAGAACGTCGCGCCGACCGCGCTGTCGGTGATGGGCCTGCAGCTGGGCTACCTGCTTGGTGGCTCGATCCTGATCGAGACGGTGTTCTCGTGGCCCGGCACCGGCTTCCTGCTCAATTCCGCCATCTTCCAGCGCGACTTCCCGCTGCTGCAAGGCACGATCCTCGTGCTGGCGGTGTTCTTCGTGCTGCTCAACCTGCTGGTCGACACGCTGCAGACGCTGTTCGACCCGCGCATCCAGCGCAGCTAGCGCCAGGGAGACCGCCATGCAAATGACGCTAGACAACCGCTCGCAAGCCGCGCCGGCGGTGCAGCGCTCGCCCGGCTACTGGGCGACGGTGGGCCGCCGCCTGCTGCGCAACAAGCTCGCAATGCTGGCCGCGCTGGTGCTGCTGGCGCTGGTGCTGATGGCGCTGTTCGCGCCGATGCTGATGCCGGCCGACCCGTATGCCTCGTCCATCCTCAAGCGCCTGAAGCCGATCGGCACCGAGCACTTCCCCCTCGGCACCGACGAGCTGGGCCGCGACATGCTGTCGCGCCTGATGCTGGGCGCAAGGCTGTCGCTGTTCATGGGCATCGCGCCAGTGCTGCTGGCCTTTGTCATCGGCAGCACGCTTGGCATCGTCGCCGGCTATGCCGGCGGCTGGACCAACACCGTGATCATGCGCGTCACCGACATCCTCTATGCCTTCCCGTCGGTGCTGCTGGCGATCGCGCTGTCCGGCACGCTGGGCGCCGGCGTGGGCAACGCGCTGCTTTCGCTGACCATCGTCTTCATACCGCAGATCGTGCGCGTAGCGGAAAGCGTGACCACGCAGGTGCGCAACCGCGAGTTCGTCGATGCGGCGCGTGCCTCGGGCGCCTCGTCGCTGACGATCGTGCGCGCCCACGTGCTCAACAACGTGCTGGGGCCGATCTTCGTCTATGCCACCAGCCTGATCTCGGTATCGATGATCCTGGCCTCGGGGCTGTCCTTCCTCGGGCTGGGCGTGAAGCCGCCCGAACCCGAGTGGGGCCTGATGCTCAACACGCTGCGCACCGCGATCTACACCCAGCCGTGGGTGGCCGCGCTGCGCGGTGCCATGATCTTCCTGACCTCGGTCTCGTTCAACCTGCTGGCCGACGGGATCCGCTCGGCCATGGAAATCAAGGACTGAACCATGCCAGCACTGATGCAGGCCCCTTCCCCCACTGCCGCGCGCGATCTCGGCGGCCCGGCCCAGCCACTGGTGATCGCCCGCCAGCTGGTCAAGCACTTCCCGATCAAGTCCGGCATGCCCGGCCTGCGCCCGCGCGCAGCCGCGGTGCGCGCGGTCGACGGCGTCAGCTTCGACGTGCTCAAGGGCGAGACCCTTGGCGTGGTCGGCGAGTCCGGCTGCGGCAAGTCCACCACCGCGCGGCTGCTGATGCAGCTGACCGGGCAGGACAGCGGCGAACTGATCTTCGACGCGCAAGGCGTCGGCTCGGCGCAGTTGCCGATGAAGCAGTTCCGCAGCCAGGTGCAGATGGTGTTCCAGGACAGCTATTCGTCGCTGAACCCGCGCCTGACCATCGAGGAATCGATCTCTTTCACGCCGCGCGTGCACGGCGTGCCGGCGCGCGAGGCCACCGAGCGCGCGCGCTTCCTGCTGCAGCGCGTCGGGCTGGAGCCGGCGCGCTTTGCCGGGCGCTATCCCCACGAACTGTCGGGCGGCCAGCGCCAGCGCGTCAATATCGCCCGCGCGCTCGCCTTGCGCCCGCGGCTGGTGATCCTGGACGAGGCCGTATCGGCGCTGGACAAGTCCGTCGAGGCACAGGTGCTGAACCTGTTGCTCGAACTGAAGGCCGAGTTCGACCTGACCTACGTCTTCATCAGCCACGACCTCAACGTGGTGCGCTACCTGTGCGACCGCGTGATGGTGATGTACCTGGGCAAGGTGGTGGAAATCGGCGACACCGAGACCCTCTACCGGAACCCCGCGCATCCGTACACGCGCGCGCTGCTGGCCTCGATGCCGTCGATGGACCCGGACCGCCGCACCGAGGCCGCGCCGCTGGCCGGCGACCCGCCCAATCCGATCGACCCGCCCTCCGGCTGCAGTTTCCACCCGCGCTGCGCCATGGCGCAGGACGTTTGCGCGCGCAGGGAACCGCAGCTGGCAGAACTGGTGCCTTGCCATTTGGCGGCCTGCCTGCTGGCCACCGCGTCCTGAGGAGCCCGACATGACTGCGACCCCACAACAAGCTCCCCTCGCCGCGCCGATGGTCTCGGTGCGGGACCTGCACGTCACCTTCTCCGGCGGCGGCAAGACCATCCGCGCGGTCAACGGCGTCTCGCTCGATGTAGGCGCCGGCGAGGCCGTGGCGCTGATTGGCGAATCCGGCTCGGGCAAGAGCGTCACGCTGCGCGCGCTGATGCGGCTGCACCCGCCGCGCCGCACCCGCATGGAGGGCGAGATCCGCATCGACGGCGCCGACGTGATGGCGCTGGACCAGCGCGCGCTGGCGCGCCTGCGCGGCGGAACCGTGGCGATGGTGTTCCAGGAGCCGCTGCTGGCACTGGACCCGGTCTACACCGTCGGCCAGCAGATCGTCGAGTGCATCCGCACCCACGGCAAGGCTTCAGCCGCCGAGGCGCGGGAACGCGCCCTCAAGGCGCTCGAGGCAGTGCGCATTCCCAGCCCGGAGCGGCGCCTCGCCGCCTACCCGCACGAGATGTCTGGCGGCATGCGCCAGCGCGCGATGATCGCGCTGGCGCTGTCGGCGCGCCCGAAGATCCTGCTGGCGGACGAACCCACCACGGCGCTGGACGCGACCGTGCAGATCCAGGTGCTGATCCTGCTGCGCGAACTGCAGCGCGAGCTCGGCCTGTCGATCGTCTTCGTCACCCATGACATCGGCGCCGCGGTCGAAATCGCCGACCGCGTCGCGGTGATGTACGGCGGCCGCATCATCGAGGAAGGCCCGATCCGCACGCTGCTGCGCGAGGCACGGCACCCGTACACCATCGCCCTGCTGCAAAGCCGCCAGCACGGCATGGCGCGCGGCCAGCGTCTGCAGGCCATCGGCGGCGCCCCGCCCGACCTCGCCGACCTGCCGCCCGGCTGCACCTTCGCGCCGCGCTGCCCGCATGCGCGGCCGGCCTGCCTGGCAGCAGTGCCGGCGCCGGTCAGCATCGGCGCCGGGCACCGTGTCAGCTGTGTGCTGGCTGCCGAACCGGCCGTTGCCACCGCGGCGTAATCCCGCTATCGCCCCACCTTCCAAGAGATCACCCATGACGCTTGCCACCCATCCCGCCCGCGCCTTCATGCCCTATCCGGACGTTGCCGTGCCCCACGCCGCCGGCGGTCCGCTGCAAGGACTGACCTTTGCCGTCAAGGACTTGTTCGACGTGGCGGGCTATCCCACCGGCGGCGGCAATCCGCACGTGCTCGCGCGCTCGGGCATCAAGGCCGCGACCGCGCCCGCGGTGCAGCAGTTGCTGGACGCGGGCGCCGCCTTCGTCGGCAAGACCCATACCGACGAACTGGCGTTCTCGATGAACGGGCAGAACGCGCATTACGGCCGGCCGGTCAACGGCGCGGCGCCCGACCGGATCACCGGGGGTTCCTCGTCCGGCTCGGCCGCGGCGGTATCCAACGGGCTGTGCGACTTTGCGCTTGGCTCGGACACCGGGGGCTCGGTGCGCGCGCCGGCCAGCCACTGCGGGCTGTTCGGCATCCGGCCCACGCACGGGCGCATTTCGCTGGAGCGTTGCCTGCCGCTGTCCGAGAGCCTGGATACGTGCGGCTTCTTCGCGCGGGCCGCCGGCACGTTCGCGCGCGTGGCAGAGGTGATGTTCGGCGCCGACGGCAAGCCGCTGCCCGCCTTGCCCCGCCTGCTGCTGGCAACCGACCTGTTCGCGCAACTCACGCCCGAGGCCTGCGCCGCGCTGTCGCCGGCCATCGCCACGATCGAGATCGCGCTGGGCAAGGCGTCGCCCGTGACGGTGGCCGACCGGCCCTTGTCCGAACTATGGTGGGCCTTCCGCTACATCCAGGGTTGGGAAGCGTGGCGCAGCGACGGCGCGCTGATCGAGCAGTACGGGCTGGAGCTGGGCGCCGACGTGGCCGCGCGCTTTGCGTTCTCGAAGAGCGTGACGCGCTCGCAGTTCGATGAGGCCAGCGGAGTGCGGCGCGACTTCACCGCGCATCTCGCCAGCCTGCTCGGCGACGACGGCGTGCTGGTGCTACCCACCATGCCCGATATCGCCCCGCTGCGCGCCACACCGATCGACGCACTGGAAAGCTATCGCAACCTGGCCTCGCAGACCCTGTGCCTGACGCCGCTGAGCGGTTTCCCGCAACTCAGTTTGCCGCTGGCCAGCCGCGACGGTGCGCCGCTGGGCATCTCGCTGCTCGGGCCCGCCGGCAGCGACCGCAGCCTGATTGCACTGGCCGAGCGCATCGTTGCCGACCGGGACGCACCAGAAAGGCCGTGACGCCTGCGCCACGCCGCGCCCCGTTCGCCACCCGCCCTGCCCACCCGCGTCGGGTGGCTCGCCGCGCCGGCCTCTGCCAGCCGGCGCGGCACTCCTACAATGGCCTCATCGCATCCGGGCACAGGATGCATTGAGGACCGCAGCATGACCCTGGCCGGAGTACGCCCCACGACGGCATTCCCCCGAGATCCCGTCCCTTCCGAGAGCTACGAAAGCCCCGAGAGCAACGAAAGCCAAGGCAGCCCCGACACGCCCGATACGCCCGCCTCCAACGTCGCCCCGACCCGGCTGGTGCCGCCGCGCAGCGCCCGCCCGCTGATGCCGCGCGATGCGCTGCTGGCGCGCCTGACCGAAGCGCGGCGCCAGCGCTGCGTGGTGATCCAGGGCCCCGCCGGCTGCGCCAAGACCAGCACGCTGGTGGCCTGGCGGCAGGCGCTGCTGAAGCTCGACTTTGACGTGGCCTGGCTGTCGCTGGAAGCCGAGGACAACAGCCTGGCGGTCTTCTTCAACGGTCTGGTGGCCAGCCTGGCAACCGTGGATGCGGCCATCGTGCGCGATGCCTGGCTGCTGATGGGGCGGGACGGCAACCAGTCCGCGGCCGAGCATTGGGTCATCACGCTGGTGCGCGCGATCGCCGCGCGCAAGCGCGAACTGGTGCTGATGCTCGACGATGTCCACCACCTCGATGACCCGGGCGCGCTGCTGGCCCTGCGCTGGTTGATCGACTACGCGCCGCCACAGCTCCACGTGGTGCTGGCATCGCGCACGGCGCCGCCGCTGTCGCTGGCGCGGCTGCGCTCGCAAGGTCTGTTATCGGCATTCGGGCTGGCGGACCTGCGCTTCTCCGCACAGGAATCGGCGCGCTTCCTGCAAGACCAGCTCAGCACCATCGAAGCCCACGAAGCCAGGCGCCTGCATGAACTGACCGACGGCTGGGCCGCGGGCCTGCAGCTCTATGCCATCGACCTGAAGGGCAAGCGCGGCGGCGCCTTCCATCCCGTCGAGGTGCGCGACGCCCAGGCCTTCGCCCACTATTTCGAGCGCGAGGTGCTGGTGCGCCTGGACGCCGCTGACCTGCACCTGCTCACCCGCATGGCGGTCTGCCACCGCTTCTGCGGCGCACTGTGCGCGACCTTGCTGGGCCGGCTCGGCGCCGCCGCCGAGATCAACGCCCGGCTGTCGCACCTGGCCGGGGACGACCTTTTTATCGCGCAGCTTGGCAATGCCGGCCAGGGCGAGCCCTGGTACCGTCTCCACCCGCTGCTGCGCGAAGTGCTGCTCGGCCGTCTGGGCCAGCTGCCCCCCGGCGAGCTGGCCACGCTGCACGCGGCGGCCTGGCAATGGTTCCACGCGCACGGCGACCTCGACGAAGCCGTCCGGCACGCCGTGCTGGCGGGCAATGCCGATGCGGCCGCTGAACTGGTGCACGACTGCGCCCACGGCCTGCTGGCGCGCGGCGAACTGAGCCAGCTTGCGGCGCTGATGCGGCTGCTGCCCGGCGCGCAGGTCCAGGCCCGCTTCGGCCTGCTGCTGGTGCAGGCCCACCTGCAGATGTACGCCGGTGATGTCGCCGCCGTGGACGACAGCCTGCAGCGGATGCAGGCCCAGCCCGAGCGCCTGGGCCCACGCGAGCGCTACGCCCTGGCGCTGCTGCGCGGCAGCATCGCCTTGCAGCGCGACGACTCCGACGCCGTGGCCATGCTGCTGCCCGAGCTGCAGCGCGTGCCGCCGGGCGCCGATGACTTTACCCTGACCGGGCGCGGCAACATCCTGTCGTGGATGCATATCTACCGCGGCGAGTATGAGCTCGCCCGGCGCGTGATCGAAGACGGCGCCCCCTGCGGCGGCGCCCCGCGCGGCACACTGCTGGGCCGCTGCATGGGGGGCATGACGCACGCCGTGGAAGGCAAGGTGCTGGTTGCCGAGCGCGTGCTCCAGGAAGTGCTGGCCGAGGCCGGCCAGCGCGGCCCCGCCTGTGCGGGCGTGGCCTGCATGGCTGCGTCATTGCTCGGCGAAACCCTGTACGAGCTCAACGACGTCGACGCCGCGGCCAGCCTGCTGGAGGCGCGCATGGGCGTGCTGGTGCGCATTTCGATCCCCGACACCGTGCTGCGGGCGCTGCTGGCGCTGTCCGGCAGCCGCTGGCTGGCCGGCGACCACGCCGGTGCGCTGGCCCTGCTGGACCGGCTGGAGCGCCACGGGCAGCGCCGCCGTGTCGACCGGCTGGTGGCCGCCGCGTTGTGCCAGCGCTCGCGCCGGCTGCTGGAAGCCGGCAATGTCGATGACGCCGACGATGCGCTGCTGCGGCTCGAGGCGCTGGCTGCCCGCCACGCCGGCGCGGTGCGCAGCACGGCCTGGGAAGTGCGGGTGCATGCCGACCTGGCCCGCATCGCCATGTGCCTGCACCACAACGACTTCGACGGCGCGCTGACACGGCTGGCGCCGCTCGCGGCGCTGTCAGAGGCCGGCGGCCGCTGGCCGCGCGTAGCCGCCCTGCGCATGCTGATGGCGCTGGCGCACCAGGGCCGGCGCGACCCTGCCGAGGCCCGCCGCCTGCTGATCGAAGCATTGCGCATTGGCCACCGCCACGGGCTGGTGCGCAGCCTGCTCGACGCCTCGACGCAGGTGCCGGCGCTGCTGGCCACGCTGGCCGATGACGACACCCTCGACCCGGTGCTGGCGTTCTACGCGCAGCGGCTGGCCGACGCCGCCGCGCCGGCCCCGGGCGCCCGCGCTGCCGCGCCCGCCGCGGCCCGGCTGGCCAGCCTCAGCGAGCGCGAGCAGGAAGTGCTCGGGCTGCTGGCGCAGGCCATGCCCAACAAGAAGATCGCGCGCGTGCTCAATGTGTCGCTCGACACGGTGAAGTGGCACCTGCGCAATGTCTACGCCAAGCTCGACGTCACCGGCCGTGACGAGGCGGTGGCCCGCCTGCGCGATGCCAACGCCTCGCGCCCTGCCGCGCCGGCATCCTGATCTTCCCCACCCACACCACCGGTGTAGGGACGCCGCGCCGGCTCCGCGCCAAACTGGTTCCAACGAGGCAGCCCCTTGAGCGCTGCCGCCAACCAGTCAAATCAGGAGCCATCGATGGAAATCGTCCGCAGCGTCTACCGCGAAGACCACGAGATGTTCAGGGAAACGGCGCGCCGCTTCTTTGAGCGCGAATGCCTGCCGCGCCAGGCGGCCTGGGATGAGGCCGGCGTGGTCGACCGCGAGACCTGGCGCAAGGCCGGCCGCGAAGGCCTGCTGTGTGTCACCGTGCCGGAGGAATACGGCGGCGGCGGCGGCGATTTCGGCCACTCCGCAGTGCTGGCCGAGGAATACCACCGCTCCGGCATCTCCGGCCCGAGCTTCTCGGTGCACTCGGACATCACCGCGCCCTACATCGTGCGGCTGGGCACCGAGGAACAGAAGCGCAGGTGGCTGCCCGAGATCTGCCGCGGCGAGAAGATCCTGGCCATCGCCATGACCGAGCCGGGCAGCGGCTCGGACCTGAAGTCGATCCGCACCACCGCCGTGCGCGACGGCGACGAGTTCGTCATCAACGGCAGCAAGACCTTTATCTCCAACGGCCTCAATGCCGACATGATCGTGGTGGTCTGCAAGACCGACCCGGCAGCAGGTGCCAAGGGCGTGAGCCTGATCATGGTCGAAGCCGATCGGGCCGGATTCCGCCGCGGGCGCAAGCTGGAAAAGGTCGGCCAGCATGCCGCGGATACCGCCGAACTGTTCTTCGACAACGTGCGCGTCCCGGTGGGCAACCTGATCGGTAACGAGAACGGCGGCTTTATCCACCTGATGGAAGAGCTGCCGCAGGAGCGCCTGATCATCGCGGTCTACTGCGCCGCCAAGCTGGAGCGCCAGCTGGAGCTGACGCTGCAGTACGTCAAGGGCCGCCGCGCCTTCAACCAGACCGTGTGGGACTTCCAGAACACCAGGTTCAAGCTGGCCGACGTCAAGGCGCAAGCAGTGGCGGTGCGCACCATGGTCGACTACTACATCGGCAAGCACATGGTGCAGAAGCTGTCGCTGCAGGAGGCCGCCATCGCCAAGCTGTACGCCACCGAGACCCTGTGGAAGTGCATCGACGACATGGTGCAGCTGCACGGCGGCTACGGCTACATGCTGGAGTACCCGATCGCGCGCGCCTTTGTCGACATGCGCGTGACGCGCATCTTCGGCGGCACCAGCGAAGTGCTGCGCGACCTGATCGCGCGCAAGCTCTGAGTTCCGGACAGTCCCCTTCCTTCACTTACGCACTTTTCAGGAATCACCATGAGCGAGAAAGTCCTGGTTGCCGGCGTCGGCATGATCCCGTTCGCCAAGCCCGGCGCAAGCCTGAGCTACACCGAAATGGGCGCCGAAGCGACGCGCCGCGCGCTGGCCGACGCCGGCATCGGTTATGAACACGTGCAGCAGGCGTTTGCCGGCTACGTCTACGGCGATTCGACCTGCGGGCAGACCGCGCTGTATGAAGTCGGCATGACCGGCATTCCCATCATCAACGTCAACAACAACTGCTCGACCGGCTCGACCGCGCTCTACCTGGCGCGCAAGGCGATCGAGACCGGCGATGCCGATTGCGTGCTGGCGCTGGGCTTCGAACAGATGCAGGCCGGCGCGCTGAAGTCGCACTGGGATGACCGGCCAGTCACGCGCGCCCGCTTCCAGCCGATCATGCACGGCCTGACCGCCGACATGGCGCACCTGCCGCAGGCGCTGCGCACCTTCGGCGGCGCCGGGCGCGAGCATATGCAGCGCTACGGCACGCGCATGGAAACCTTTGCCGCGGTGCGGGCCAAGGCCAGCCGCCATGCCGCCAACAACCCGCTGGCGCTGTTCCGCAAGGTCGTCACCACCGAAGACGTGATGAACGACGTCGAACTGCTGCCCGGGATCATGACGCGCCTGATGGCATGCCCGCCGACCTGCGGCGGCGCCGCGGCGATCCTGGTGTCAGAGCGCTTTGCCCGCCAGCACGGCCTGCGCACCGATGTGCAGATCGTGGCACAGGCACTGGCCACCGATCCGCCCGCCTCGTTCGACCCGCCCTCGATGCTCAACTACGTGGGCACGCACATGACGCGCGCGGCGGCGAACAAGGTGTACGAGCAGGCCGGCATCGGCCCGGAGGATATCGATGTGTGCGAGCTGCACGACTGCTTCGCGCATAACGAGGTGATCTCCTACGAGGCGCTGGGATTCTGCCCCGAAGGCGGCGCCGAGAAATTCGTGATGGACGGCGCCAACACCTACGGCGGCCAGGTGGTGGTCAACCCGTCGGGCGGACTGCTGTCCAAGGGCCATCCGCTCGGCGCCACCGGGCTGGCGCAGTGCTATGAGCTGACCCACCAGTTGCGCGGCAGCGCGGAGCATCGTCAGGTCGAGGGCGCAAAGCTGGCGCTGCAGCACAACCTTGGCCTCGGCGGCGCCTGCGTGGTGACGCTGTACGGCAAGAACTAGGCCGTTCACACCAACGACGCGGCGCGCCGCCGGCACCAGCCGACGGCAGCGTTCCGCAAGGAGACCGCCATGAAACGATCCACCCATTCAGCCACCCATTCAGCCACCATTTCATCCACCATTTCCGCCACCCTCTCCCGCCTGCTCGGCTTCGCACTGGCCTGCGCCATGGTGCTGCCCGCCGGGGCCGCCGACAATTTCCCGTCGCGTCCGCTGCGCTTTATCGTGCCTTTGACGCCGGGCAGCGCCTCGGACAGCGTCACGCGCTATGTGGCCGAACTGGTCGGCAAAGACCTCGGCCAGCCCGCCGTGGTAGAGAACCGCCCCGGCGGCGATTCCGTCATTGCCGTGCAGAGCTTGCTCAATGCGCCGGCCGATGGCTACAGCATCCTGATGATCGCGCCCACGGCGATGGTCATCAACCCGCTGGTCAATGACAAGCTGCCCTATGATCCGCGCGAGATCCGCCCGCTGGCCGCCGCGATCCGTGCCTCGGCGGTGCTCGTGACCGGCGTCAACTCGCCCTACAAGACCTTTGCCGACGTCGCCGCCGCCGCGCGCAAGACGCCGCACACGGTCAGCCTGGCCAACTACAGCTACCACTACCGGCTCGGCGGGCTACAGCTGCAGCAGGCCGCCGGCATCGACCTGAACCACATCCCCTACAAGGGCGCCGCGCAGGTGCAGACCGACCTGATGGGTGGCGCGGTCGACCTGGCGCTGCTCGATGTCGGCGGCGCCCTGCCGCTGCTGCGCGCCGGCAAGCTGCGGGCCATCGCGGTCACCAGCAAGGCGCGCCATCCTGAACTGCCTGAGGTGCCGACCATGCGCGAAAGCGGCGTCGCCAACTACGAGCTGTCGGTGTGGATCGGCTTCGGCGTCAGCAGCAAGACGCCCGAGCCGGTGGCGCAGAAGCTGGAGGCCGCGCTGCTGAAGGCGCTCGGCACGCCGGAGTTCCGCAACTTCGCCGCGCGCACCGCCTATGCCGAAGTGCTGGCCGACCCGGGCAAGAAGATGAGCGCCATGATCGCCTCGGAGCGGGGCCGCTACGGGCAACTGGTCAAGACCTACGACATCAGCGCGCGCTGAACGCCTACACCGAACAATCTCAAGGGATTCACCATGTCACAGCTTTGCAGGGACCGCGTTGTCGTCATCACCGGGGCCGGCCGCGGCATCGGGCGCAAATACGCGCTGGAGTTCGCCCGCCAGGGCGCGAAAGTGGTGGTCAATGACCTCGGCGGCCGCGGCGACGGCAGCGGTGCCGCCAGCGGCCCGGCCCAGGAAGTGGTGGCCGAGATCCGCGCCGCCGGCGGCGAGGCGATCGCCAATTTCGACGACGTGGCCGACTGGGCCGGTGCCGAACGCATGATCCGCGCCGCCATCGATACCTTTGGCGGGCTCGACGTGCTGGTCAACAACGCCGGCATCCTGCGCGACCGCACGCTGGCCAACATGACCGAGGACGACTGGGATTCGGTCATCCGCGTGCACATGCGCGGCACCTTCGCGCCATCGCGGCATGCTGCCGCCTACTGGCGCGAGGAATCCAAGGCAGGCCGCCAGCGCGCGGCGAGGCTGATCAACACCAGTTCCTCCTCCGGTCTCTACTGCAACCCCGGCCAGGCCAACTACGGCGCGGCCAAGGCCGGCATTGCCGCGATGTCGGTGATCGCCGCGCGCGAGCTGGACCGCTACGGCGTCACCGTCAACGCGATTTATCCCACCGCGATGAGCCGGCTGACCGAGGACATCTTTGCCAGGCGGCGCGACGAGTTCACCGCGGGCGCCGCGCCCGGCTTCGATCCGCTCGACGCCGGCAACATCGCGCCGCTGGTGGCGTGGCTCGGCAGCGTTGAATCCGGCGAGGTGACCGGGCGCGTGTTCGGCGTGCGCGGCGGCCGCATCACCGTGGCCGAAGGCTGGCATGCCGGCCCGCGCATCGACAAGGAGGGTCGCTGGGACGCCACGGAACTCGGCCGCCACATCCCCGCGCTGGTCCGCCAGGCGGCGGCCAACGCCGACACGTCGGGCGAGATCACTGCCGCCTGAGACCGCACCTACCGAGCAGACCGCACCTACCGAGCCCAGCCATGAATCCGACACCCAAGTATCTGGGCGACCACGCCGCCCTCACCCCCGGCAAGCCCGCCGCCATCAACGGCACCACCGGCGAGGTGCTGACCTATCGCGAACTCGATGAGCGCTCGAACCGCTTCGCGCAATACCTGCATGCGCTCGGCCTGCGCCGCGGCGACCACATCGCGATGGTGCTCGAGAACAATATGCGCTGCTTCGAGCTGTGCTGGGCGGCCCTGCGCTCGGGCCTGCTGATCACGCCCGTCAACCGCTTCCTGACCGCACCGGAAGCCGCCTACATCATCGAGGACAGCCAGGCCCGGGTGTTGGTGACCTCCTACGCCATGCGCGAGCTGGCCGCCCAGCTGTCGGACCTGATGCCGACGTGCCACGGCCGCCTGATGCTGGACGGCACCATTGCCGGCTGGGACAGCTACGAGCAGGCCATTGCCGCGCATCCGGCCGAGTGCCTGGCCGAGGAATGGATGGGCGGCACCATGATCTACAGCTCCGGCACCACCGGCCGGCCCAAGGGCATCGTGCGCGCGCAGCCAGCTGGCTACGTGACCGAAGGCTCGGGCTCGCCGCGCCGGGCCCAGTTCGTCCGCTATGGCTTCGATGCCGACACCGTCTACCTGTCGCCGGCGCCGCTCTATCACACCGCGCCGCTCGGCTACGGGCTGGAGACGCAGTTCGGCGGCGGCACCGTGGTCTTCATGGAGAAGTTCGATGCGCTCGAGGCGCTGCGCCTGATCGAACGCTACCGCGTCACCCACAGCCAGTGGGTGCCGACCATGTTCATCCGCATGCTCAAGCTGGAGCCGGCGCAGCGCGCGGGCATCGACCTGTCCAGCCACCGCGTGGCGATCCACGCCGCCGCGCCCTGCCCGCAGGAAATCAAGCGCCAGATGATCGACTGGTGGGGCCCGATCGTGCACGAGTATTACGCCGCCACCGAAGGCAATGGCGTGGCCACGCTCAACACCGAGGAGTGGCTGGCGCACCCGGGCTCGGTCGGCAAGGCGCTGGTGGGCGTGCTACGCATCTGCGACGACGAAGGCAACGAAGTGGCCGTCGGCGAGAGCGGACTGGTGTACTTCGAGCGCGATGCGCTGCCGTTCCACTACCACAACGACCCCGACAAGACCCGCGCCGCGCAGCATCCGCGCCATGCCGCCTGGACCTCGGTCGGCGACATCGGCCGGCTGGATGAAGACGGCTACCTGTACCTCACGGACCGCAAGGCCTTCATGATCATCTCGGGCGGCGTCAACATCTATCCGCAGGCGATCGAAGACGCGCTGGCGGTGCATCCGAGCGTCGGCGACGCCGCCGTGATCGGCGTGCCCAACGCCGAGATGGGCGAAGAGGTCAAGGCGATCGTCGAGCCGGCCAGGGGCATCGCGCCCTCCGCCGAGCTGGCCGAGACCCTGCTCGAATACCTGCGCGGCAAGGTAGCCCGCTACATGGTGCCGCGCTCGATCGACTTTATCGACACCATGCCGCGCCTGCCGACCGGCAAGCTGTACAAGCAGTCGCTGCGCGAGCGCTACTGGAATGCACAGTGAGGAGCAAGACATGAGCCATTTGCTGGATGCCTTCCGGCTGACCGCGCCGCCGCCGGCGGCGGAAGCCTTTCGCGCCGAGGTGAAGCGCTTCCTGGCGGAGCACCTGCCGCCAGCCACTTCCGATATCCGCGCGCGTTCGTGGATGGGTTTCGATGCCGGCTTCAGCCGGCTGCTGGCGCAGCGCGGCTGGGTCGGCGTGACGCTGCCGGCCGGCTACGGCGGCGCGGGCATGGATGCCTGGCACCGCTTCGTGCTGGTGGAAGAACTGCTGGCCGCGGGCGCGCCGGTGGCGGCGCATTGGGTGGGCGACCGCCAGAGCGGCCCGCTGATCCTGAAGTACGGCACGCCGGCGCAAAAGGATTTTTACCTGCCGCGCATCTGCAATGGCAGCGCCTTCTTCTGCATCGGCATGAGCGAGCCCAACTCGGGCTCGGACCTGGCCAGCGTGCGCACCCGCGCCACGCGCTGCGCGGACGGGAGCGGCTGGCGCCTGAGCGGCCGCAAGGTCTGGACCACCAACGCGCACCACTGCCACTACATGATCGCGCTGGTGCGCTCTTCCGGGGTCCCGGAAGACCGCCAGAAGGGACTGTCGCAGTTCATCGTCGACCTGGCAGCCCCCGGCGTCACCGTGCGACCGATCGCGGACCTGACCGGCGACGCGCATTTCTCGGAAGTCACGTTCGACGACGTGTTCCTGCCCGACGGCGCGCTGGTAGGCGAGGAAGGCAGCGGCTGGGAGCAGGTCACGGCCGAACTGGCTTTTGAGCGCAGCGGCCCCGAGCGGCTGTATTCCAGCATCGTGCTGATGGATCGCTGGATCCGGTCGCTGCGCGCCGGCCAGCCGTGCGACGCCGGCGCCGCGCTGCTCGGCAGCTTCGTCACGCAGCTTGCCACGCTGCGCTGCCTGTCGCTGGCGGTCACGGCGCGGCTGGCACGCGGCGAGAGCCCGATCGTGGAAGCAGCGCTGGTGAAGGACCTGGGCACCGGGTTCGAGCAGTCTATCCCCGCCCTGCTGGAAGCGGTGATCAGCGCCAACCCCGCTGCGATGCCGGATGAGGAACTGGTCCGCACCGTGGCCTTCCTGAGCCAGATCTCGCCCACCTTTTCGCTGCGCGGCGGCACGCGCGAGGTGTTGCGCGGAATGATCGCGCGCGGCCTCGGGCTGCGCTGAGCGAATCCGGGCCGAGGACAGAAGACAGACGACAGAGGACAGAGACCGAGGGACAACATGTTTATCGAAGCCATCGAAGATATCCTGCGCGACCATGCCACCCCCGCGGCGCTGCGCGCCATCGAGGCCGGCGCATCGCCCGCGCCGTTGTGGGCCGCGCTGGCCGATGCCGGGTTCCTGGAGCTGATGGCGCCGGAAGCGGCGGGAGGCGCGGCGCTGTCGCTGCCGGCGGTCGCGCCGATCTTCACCGCTTTCGGCCGCCATGCGGTGCCGGTGCCGGCGGCGCAATCGATCGCGGCGCGCGCGCTGCTGGCGCCCACGGGCAGGCAGGCGCCAGCCGGCATGATTACGCTCGCGGGCCAGTGCGTGCGCGCCACCGATGGCACCATCACCGCGCCCCTGCTGCCCTTCGGCACGCTGGCTGACTGGGTACTGGCCAATGTGGAGGGTGGCATGCTGCTGCTCGACGCCAGCCTGGCCCGGCGCCAGCCGACCGGCGTGCGTGGCAGCCTGGTTGCCACGCTGACCTGGCCCGTGCAGGACCTGCCGGGACCAGTGGGCGACCACGGCGAGCGCGTGCGCGACTTCAGCGCCGCCATCCACGCCGCCGCCATCGCCGGCGCGATGGGCCGCGTCTTCGACATGACGCTGCAGTACTGCAACGACCGCGCCCAGTTCGGCAAGTCGATCGGCAAGTTCCAGGCGGTGCAGCACCAGCTCAGCGTGATGGCGCAGCACGTGGCGGCCGCTGGCATCGCGGCGGAACTGGCCTTCGCTGGCGACCGCGGCACTCCCGCCCGCATGCCGGCGGCCATCGCCAAGGCCCGCACCAGCACGGCGGTACCGCTGGTGGCCGCTACCGCGCATGCGCTGCACGGCGCCATCGGCGTGACCGAGGAATACGACCTGCAGCTGTACACCCGGCGCCTGCATGAGTGGCGCATGGCGGACGGCTCGGAGGCGTACTGGAACCGGATCCTTGGCCAGTCGCTGCTGGCGCAGCCAGGGAGCACCATGACCGACTTCGTTCGCGAATCGCTCTGCGCCTGACGCGCTCACCCCGCTCATGCCCGGTTACCCCACCATGCAAGCTGCATTCCGTACCCGCATCACCGAGTTGCTGTCGATCCGCCACCCGATCCTGCTGGGCGGCATGCACCACCTGGGCGAGTCGCGCATCGTCGCTGCCATGGTCAACGCCGGCGCCATGGGCTTCATCACGGCGCGCTCGTTCGCTTCACCGGGTGCGCTGCGCGACGACCTGCGCCGCTGCCGCGACCTGACCGGCGGGCAACCGTTCGGCGTCAACCTGACACTGGCGCGCCGGCCGGATCACAACCGCCATGTGCAGGCGTGGATCGATGTGGCGCTGAATGAAGGCGTGCGCTGTTTCGAGACTGCCGGGGGCTCGCCGGAAGGGCTGGTCGAGCCCATCCACCAGGGCGGCGGCATCGTGATCCACAAGTGCCCGAGCGTGCGGCATGCGCTGAGCGCCGAACGGCTCGGCGTGGACGCGGTCACGCTGGTCGGCATGGAGGAAGGCGGGCACCCGGGCGCGAACCAGCTGCCGACCTTTGTCAACGGCGCCTTTGCGCTGCCAAGGCTGCGCGTGCCGCTGTTGCTGGGCGGCGGCATCGGCAACGGCCGCCAGATCGCTGCCGCACTCGCAATGGGCGCCGACGGCGTGGTGATGGGCAGCCGCTTCATGGTGGCCGCCGAGATCCGCGCGCATGCGGCGCTCAAGCAGCGCATCGTCGAATCCGACCAGCACTGCTCCACCGCGATCCTCGGCACGCTCGGCGACACCTGGCGGGTGCTGGCCAACGACGCGGCGCGCGAAGTGCAGCGGCTGGAAGCCGCCGGGGCCCGCAGCCATGCGGAATTCGGCGACCTGATCCTGTCGTCGCGTACACGGCAGCGCGTCTATGCCGACGGCGAGGTCGAAGCGGGCATCGTCTCGCTGGGCCCGGCCGGCGGCTTCTGCGACGCGATCACGCCGGCCGCGCAGATCGTGGCCGGGCTGATGCGGGAGGCGGCGCAGGCGGCCGCGGCCTTCACCGCAACTTTCTCAGGACACCGTTGCGCGGACTGAGTTTCAGCCGGCCAGCGTCGAGACACCGCCCTCCGGCCGCTTGACGCGGAACCACGCCGCGTACAGCGCCGGCAGGAACAGCAGCGTCAGCACGGTGGCGATGATCAGCCCGCCCATGATCGCCACCGCCATCGGCCCCCAGAACATCGAGCGCGACAGCGGAATCATCGCCAGCACCGCCGCGGCGGCGGTCAGGATGATCGGGCGGAATCGGCGTACCGCGGCCTCGACAATGGCGGTCCAGGGCGGCACGCCCGCGCTGATGTCCTGCTCGATCTGGTCGACCAGGATCACCGAGTTGCGGATGATCATGCCCAGCAGCGCGGTAATGCCCAGTTGCGCCACGAACCCCATCGGCGCGCGCAGCAGCAGCAGCGTCGCGGCGGCGCCGATCAGGCCCAGCGGCCCGGTCAGGAACACCATCAGCGCGCGCGAGAAGCTGTGCAGCTGCAGCATCAGCAGCGTGAAGATCAGGAAGATGCACAGCGGCAGCTGCGCGGCGATCGACGCGCCGGCCTTGCCGCTTTCTTCTTCCGCGCCGGCCACGGTGATGCGGTAGCCTGCCGGCAGCTGCGCGCGCAGCTTGTCCAGCTGCGGGTTGATCTGCGCGGTCACGGTCGGGCCCTGGATGCCGTCGACCACGTCCGCCTGCACGGTCACGCCGAAGTCGCGGTTCTCGCGCCAGACCACGCCGGGCTCGGACTTCAGCGCCACGCGAGCCACCTGCGTCAGCGGCACGGTGCGGCCGGCATTGGTCGGCACCAGCACGTTGTTCAGGTCGGAAATGGCATCTCGCTCGTTGCGCGGCGTGCGCATCAGGATCTCGATCAGCTTGTCGCCGTCGCGGTACTGGCCTACCTGCACGCCGGTCAGGACGGTCTGCGTCACGCGTGCGATCGCGCTGGTGGTGACGCCCAGCGCGCGTGCCTTGTCCTGGTCGATCTCCAGGCGCAGCATCTTGACGTTCTCGTTCCAGTTGTCATTGACGCCGACCGTGTTCGGGTTCGCGCGCATCATGGCCTTTACCTGGTCGGCCAGCTGGCGCACTGCGCCCGCCTCCGGGCCGATCACGCGGAACTGCACCGGATACGCCACCGGCGGCCCGTTCGGCAGCAGCTTGACGCGGCCGCGCAGGTATGGGAATTCGGTGTCGAGCAGCGTGATGATGCGACGGCGCAGCGCATCGCGCACCTCGGTGCTGACCGGCATCACGATCACCTGCGCCACGTTGCTCTGCGGGAAGATCTGGTCGAGCGGCAGGTAGAAGCGCGGCGCGCCGGTGCCGACGAAGGTGGTCAGGCTCTCCACCTGCTTGTCCTTGCCCACCAGCCGCTCGAAGCGCTTGGCCTCGGCTTCCATCTGGGCAAAGCTGGTGCCTTCCGGCATCCACAGCTCCACCATCAGTTCGGGCCGGCTGGAGTCGGGGAAGAACTGCTTCTCGACAAACTTGAAGGCATAGATGCCGAGCGCGAACGTTACCAGCGTGACTGCGATCACGAGCTTGCGCCAGCTCACGCACCAGTCCACCAGCCGGCGGAAGCGCGCGTAGAACGGCGTATCGAACACCTCATGATGCTCGCCGGCGCCCGGCCCACGCGTCTTGAGCAGCAGGTAGCCGAGGTAAGGCGTGAAATACACTGCCGCCAGCCACGACAGCACCAGCGCCAGCGCGGTCACGGCAAAGATCGCGAAGGTGTACTCGCCCACCGTCGACCGCGCCAGCCCGACCGGCAGGAAGCCCGCCGCCGTGATCAGCGTGCCGGTCAGCATCGGCATCGCCGTCGAGGTATAGGCAAAGGTGGCCGCCTCCATCTTGGAGAAGCCCTCTTCCAGCTTGCGCACCATCATCTCGACCGCGATGATGGCGTCGTCGACCAGCAGCCCCAGCGCCACGATCAACGCGCCCAGCGAGATCTTGTGCAGGCCGATGCCGAAGATGTGCATGAACAGGAAGGTCACCGCGAGCACCAGCGGAATCGTCAGCGCCACCACCAGCCCGGGCCGCACATCCAGCCGCAGCGGCCGCGTATGCAAACCCAGCGCGACGAAGCTGACGGCCAGCACGATTACCACGGCTTCGATCAGCACGCGCACGAACTCGCCCACCGATTGCCTGACCGCCTTGGGCTGGTCCTGCACCTGGTCCATCTCGATGCCGACCGGCAGCTGGCCGCGCAGCTTCTCGAAGGCCGCGCGCAGGTCCTTGCCGAGCTGGATGATGTCGCCGCCCTTCTGCATCGATATGCCAAGCCCGATCACGTCCTTGCCGTTGAAGCGCATGCGGGTCTGGGTCGGGTCGACATAGCCGCGGTACACGTGCGCGATATCGCCAAGACGGATATTGGCGATGCCGTTGGGCCCGCGCAGCACCAGGTTCTCCAGGTCCTCGACACTGGCGAACTGGCCGGACAGGCGCACCTGCAGGTTGTCGCTCGGCGTGACCAGCACGCCGCTGCCGGTCAGGTTGTTCTGCTGCGAGATCTGGTCGGCGATGGCATTGATGTCGAGCCCGAGCTGGGCAAAGCGCGCCTGGTTGAACTCGATGTAGACCTTTTCGTCCTGCAGTCCGATCAGCGACACCTTGGCCACCGACGGCACGCGCAGCAGTTCCTGCCGCACCAGGTCCGCGTACTCGCGCAGTTCCTTGTAGTTGAAGCCATCGGCCGACAGCGCATAGATGGTGCCGTAGACGTCGCCGAACTCGTCGTTGAAGAACGGCCCGCGCACGCCCGCGGGCAGCGTCTGCTGGATATCGCCGATCTTCTTGCGCACGGTGTACCAGATCTGCCCGGTTTCCCTGGCCGGCGAGGTGTCCTTGAGCTGGAAGATCACCGTGGTTTCGCCCGGCTTGGAGAAGCTGCGGATCTTGTCCGCATAAGGCACTTCCTGCAGCTGGCGCTCGATCTTGTCGGTCACCTGCACCGCGATCTGCTCGGCGGTGGCGCCCGGCCAGAATGCCTGCACCACCATCACGCGGAAGGTAAAGGGCGGGTCCTCGTCCTGCCCCAGCTGGAAGAACGCCAGCAGGCCGCCCAGCAGCAGCACCACCAGCAGGTAACGGGTCAGCGGCTGGTGCTCGAGCGCCCAGCGCGACAGGTTGAAGCGGGAATGATCCATGCCGACCTCAGCCCTGCTTAGGGCCCGCTGTCGGAGCCGCTGTCGGGGCCGGGGTCGGCGCGGAAGCGGGCGCGACGGTCTGCAGCGGCCGCACCTTCTGACCCGGGCGCAGCAGGTGCACGCCTGCGGTGACGATGGTCTGGCCCGGTGCCAGCCCCTGGCGCACTTCCACCTCGTTGCCGACGGCGTCGCCCAGCGTCACCGTGACCGGCTTGACCGTGCCGGCGGCAGCGTCGTAGATCCACACCTGGTTGCGGCCCTGTTCCTGCAGCAGCGCCGTCAGCGGCACGCGGATCGCGGGCGTGGCGCCGGTGCGTACGAACGTCACCACGGCCGTCATGCCGAGCTTGAGGTCGGCCGGCGGATTGGGAATGGTGACGCGGGTGGCATAGGTGCGGGTGACCGGGTCGGCCGCGGCGGCGATCTCGCGCACGCGGCCGGGCAGCGCGCGCTGCGGCTCGGCCCAGGTATGGATGCTGACGTCGGTAATGCCGCGCAGCAGGTCGACCTGGTCTTCCGGCAGGCCGATCGCCACTTCCTTCTCCGCGGTCTGGGCCACGCGCACCACCGGCTGGCCCGGGGTGACGACCTGGCCCACCTCGGCATCGATGGCCGTGACCACGCCGTCGGCATCGGCATGCAGCACGGCGTAGGCGGTCTGGTTGGCCTGGCTGCGCAGGCCGGCCTGAGCCTGGCGCAGGCGCGAGTCGGCCGCCTCGAAACTGGCCTGGCGACGGTGCTGTTCCGCGGCGCTGATAAAGCCCTTGGCATACAGGTCGTTGTAGCGCTTCAGGTCTGACGCGGCGAGGTCGCGGTCGGTTTTCGCCGCTTCGAACTGGGCGCGCGAGCCTGCTTCGGCCAGGGAAAGGTCGGTCGGATCGAGCCGGGCCAGCGGCTGGCCTCTGGTGACGACGGCACCCACGTCCACCAGGCGGGCGGCGATCTTGCCACCCACGCGGAACCCCAGCCGCGATTCGACGCGCGGGCGCACGTCGCCGGAAAACTCGAAGGCGGTCTTGCCGCTGTGCGGGCTGAGCTGCATCAGGCGCACCGGGCGGACCTCGGGCGCCGGCTCGGCCTTCTTGCCGCAGCCCGCGACCGTGACGGCGGAAACGGCCACCAGCGCGGCAATTGCGAAGCGCCCCAGGCGTCCCAGGCGCCAGGCGCGCCCGAAGCGCGCGCGGCGTAACGATTTGGTGTCAAAAAGAGTCGCTGCGGCCGCAACTTCCGGCACTGGGCAAAGCACTGGCATCGGTAAGCTAGAGTCGGATGGAACAGCTGGCAAGACAGGCCGTCGGCCGCGGAGGCCAGTGCGGGGCAATAAATAACTGGCCGGTCAGTAATATAGCGATCCCCACCGGGGTGCGTCAAACGGCAGGCGATGAAACAACTGGAATGCCTCCTCAGGTGCCGTTCCCGGCGGATGAGCTGTGGTTAAATGTCTGCCGCCCGGACCTCTGGCGGCCCTCTGGCGGCGATCTGCGGCGGCCGGCTGCCGGGAGCGGCGATGCTACAATCGGCGCCCCGCGCTTCCCCCCACCCTTCCCCCACCCCATCTTTCAGACCGAGACCGGCGTGACGCCCGATCAGTATTGCCAAGAGAAAGTCGCCCAGAGCGGCTCCAGCTTCTATTACAGCTTCCTGTTCCTGCCAGCCGAACGCCGGCGCGCCATCACCGCGCTCTACGCCTGGTGCCGCGAAGTCGACGACGTGGTCGACGATACGCATGATACGGGCCTGGCGCACCAGCAACTGGACTGGTGGCGCGCGGAACTGCGGCGGCTGTTCGACGGCGCGCCCACGCACCCGACCACCCAGGCACTGCAGCCGCATGTTGCCGGCGCCGGCCTGCCCCAGGCCGAAATGGCCGAGGTGCTGGACGGCATGGAGATGGACCTGGCGCAGACACGCTACCTGGATGAAGCCGGCCTGAACCGCTACTGCCATTGCGTGGCCGGCGTGGTCGGCACGCTCAGCGCGCGGCTGTTCGGCTATACCGACCCGAAGACGCTGGAATTCGCCGAAAAGCTTGGGCTGTCGCTGCAACTGGTCAATATCTTGCGCGACGTGGGCGAGGATGCCCGCCGTGGCCGCATCTACCTGCCCGTCAATACGCTGCAGCAGTTCCAGGTGCCGGCTTCCGAGATCCTCAAGGGCCAGCATTCCGAGCGCTTCGTCGCGCTGATGCAATACCACGCCGAGCGCGCCCGCAAGCTGTACCGCGAGGCGCTGGCCGCCCTGCCCCGCCAGGACCGCCGCGCCCAGCGCGCCGGCCTGCTGATGGGGGCGATCTACCATGCGCTGCTCGATGAGCTGGAGGCCAGCCAGTTCCAGGTCCTCGGCCAGCGCATCGCCCTGACGCCGCTGCGCAAGCTGTGGATCGCCTGGAAGACCTGGATCCGCAATAGTTGATGCATAGTAAATAGGCAGCCCAGCCACGATACCCGTCATGACCCAGACTACCGCTTCCCTCGGCCAGGCCATCCTCGACCACGCCGACCAACTCGCCCGCTTCTCCGACCTGGAGGGCGGCCTGACCTGCGCCTACCTGACGCCGGCGCACCGTGCCGCGCAGGAGCAGCTGGCGCAATGGATGGAAGCCGCGGGCATGCAGGTGCGCATCGACGCCATCGGCAATGTCATCGGCCGCTACGCCGCCGACGCCGCCGTCACCGATGCCCGCGTTCTGATGACCGGCTCGCACTTCGATACGGTGCGCAATGGCGGCCGCTATGACGGGCGCCTTGGCATCCTGCTGCCGATCGCCGTGGTGGGCGCGCTGAACCGGGCCGGAATCCGCCTGCCATACCACTTCGAGGTGGTGGGGTTCGCCGAGGAGGAAGGGCTGCGCTTCAAGACCAGCTTCCTGGCCAGCAGCGTGCTGGCGGGCCGCTTCGATCCTGCCCTGCTAGCCCGCACCGACGCGGACGGCGTCACGCTGGCCGAGGCGCTGGCTGCCTCCGGCCTGCCCGGCACGGGCGGCCTGGACGCGCTGCGTGCGGCGGCGCTCGATCCCGCAACCCTGCTGGGCTTTGTCGAAGTCCATATCGAACAGGGACCGGTGCTGCTGCACCACGACCTGCCACTGGGCGTGGTCACGCAGATTGCCGGCAGCAGCCGCTTCCAGGTGCGGGTGGAAGGCCAGGCCAGCCATGCCGGCACCACCCCGATGGGCATGCGCAAGGACGCCGCCGCGGGTGCGGCCGAAATGATCCTGCTGGTGGAAGAGCGCTGCGCCGCAGCGCCCACGCTGGTCGGCACCGTCGGCCAGCTGCAGGTGCCCAACGGATCGAGCAACGTGATTCCGGCGGCCTGCACCTTCTCGATGGATATCCGCGCCGGTGCCGACGACATCCGCGAGGCGGCCATCGTCGACATCGTGGCCGGCATCGAACGGATCGCCGCACGGCGCGGGCTGTCGGCCCAGGTCGAGCGCGTGCCGCCGGTCAACAACGCGCCCTGCGCCCGCTGGCTGATGGACCAGTTCGGCGCGGTATTGAAGAAACGGGGGTTGGAGGCGTTCGAGCTGCCTTCCGGCGCCGGCCACGACGCCATGATGATGCACCGCATCACCGACGTGGCCATGCTGTTCGTGCGCTGCGGCAATGGCGGGATCAGCCACAACCCGCTGGAGACCATCACCGCCCACGATGCGCAACTGGCGGCCGAAGTCTTCGTCGACTTCCTGCGGCACTTCCAGCCGCGCGGCTGACGGCAAACGGCAGCTTTCAACTGCCGTCGTACATCTCCCGCCTGAAATCGTAGAGGCTCTTGCGCAGACGGCGCCGCTCGTCCGGCGACAGCCGCGAACCGCCGCGGTCGCGTTCGTCCGCGCGGCGGCGGTCGGTCTCGCGCTGCTCGGCCCGATGGCGCTCGGCACGGGCACGCGCCTCGCGCTGGCCATTGCCCGGATCGCTCGCCTGCGCCGACGGATGCCGCTTGAGCAGGTTGGCCATGCCGGCCGACTGCGCCCGTGCCGGCCCGGCCGGCCCAAGCAGCCATGCGGCAGCAGCAAGCGCAATGCATGCGCCGGCGATACCATGCTGCGGAAGCCCGTGCCGGGTTCGGTTCACTTTCATTGATAATGGCGGTCTTGGCTTCGGGAAATGCGGTCCTTGAAACCGCCGGAAGCCGGGAAATTTCGTTACCCCGTCCGATACCCGTCTGGCGCTACTGTCCTCTGCAAGCATCGGGCCAGGGCCCGCGAGCCGGGGCGGCCGATGCCGTGGATCCTGCGGTCAAACGCGCGGAAAATCGGCGCGCAAGGTACGCAAAAAGACGCGATGGCGCAGTGTAATCGCACGATTGATGCACGCTGCCATACCACGGGGTAAAGTATGTAACGTTTTGTTAAGCCATTTTGAGCGAAAGCGATAGTCGCTAAGATACCGCCATGGAAAATACCAGCCACAAGATTCTTGTCGTCGACGATGACCCGCGTCTGCGCGATCTGCTGCGCCGCTATCTGGGCGAACAGGGTTTCACCGTGCTGGTGGCGGAAAACGCCACCGCGATGAACAAGCTCTGGCTGCGCGAGCGTTTCGACCTGCTTGTGCTGGACCTGATGATGCCGGGCGAAGACGGCCTGTCGATCTGCCGCAGGCTGCGCGGCGCCAATGACCAGACCCCGATCATCATGCTCACCGCCAAGGGCGAGGATGTGGACCGCATCGTCGGCCTGGAAATGGGCGCCGACGATTACCTGCCCAAGCCGTTCAATCCGCGCGAGCTGATCGCGCGCATCCACGCGGTGCTGCGCCGCAAGGGTCCGGCCGAAGTACCCGGCGCCCCGTCGGAAACGCCCGAGACCTTCGCCTTCGGCGATTTCGTGCTGAACCTGGCCACGCGCACGCTGACCAAGAACGACGAGGAAATCACGCTGACCACCGGCGAATTCTCGGTGCTCAAGGTGTTTGCCCGCCATCCGCGCCAGCCGCTGTCGCGCGAGAAGCTGATGGAAATGGCGCGCGGCCGTGAATACGAAGTATTCGACCGCAGCCTGGACGTGCAGATCTCGCGCCTGCGCAAGCTGATCGAGCCGGACCCCAGCAACCCGCGTTTTATCCAGACGGTCTGGGGCCTGGGCTACGTCTTCATTCCCGATGGCGTGAAATAACCGATAACGGCCGCTGTTCCTATCGTGGCGACCGTTATCGGCAGGACCGCGACGCGGTTCTTTGGTTCGCTGTTCTGGCGAACCTTCATGCTTATCGCCCTGCTGCTGGCGATCTCGCTGGGTATCTGGTTCCAGAGCTACCGGCTGTTCGAACGCGCCCCGCGCGCGCAGCAGATCGCCATGCAGGTGGTCAGCGTGGTCAAGCTCACGCGCGCCGCGCTGCTCTACTCAGACCCCGCGCGGCGCCGCTTCCTGCTGCTCGACCTGGTGCAGAACGAAGGCATCAAGGTCTATCCGCGCGAGAAGGACGACGACTTCGCCGCGCCCACCGCCAATCCCTTCCTGACCTCGCTGGTCCAGCAGGAAATCCGCAGCCGCCTGGGCGAGGACACCGTGCTGGCCACCACCGTCAATGACATCCCCGGCGTGTGGGTCAGCTTCGAGATCGAGGGCGACGACTACTGGGTCGCGATCAGCCCCGAGCGCTTCGAGCGCGTGCCCGGCATCCAGTGGCTGTGGTGGAGTATTGCCGCGCTGCTGCTGTCGATCATCGGCGCGGCCTTTATCACCGCGCGCGTCAACTATCCGCTCAAGCGCCTGGCCAATGCCGCGCGGGCGATCGGCGCCGGCGGCGACCCGCCGCCGCTGCCCGAGCGCGGCGCCAGCGAAGTGGCGCTGGCCAACCACAGCTTCAACCAGATGGTGCAAGACCTGCGCCAGCTCGACGACGACCGCGTGGTGATGCTGGCCGGCATCTCGCACGACCTGCGCACGCCGCTGACGCGGCTGCGGCTGGAGACCGAGATGTCGCCGATGGACACGCCCACGCGCGACGCCATGATCGCCGACATCGAGCAGATGGACGCGATCATCGGCCAGTTCCTCAACTACGCGCGGCCGCCGCTGGAAACCGTCGAACCGGTCGACCTGTCAGCACTGGTGCACGATGCCGTGGGCGTCTATGCCGCGCACGACGACGTGCGCGTGCATGTGCGCGCCAATGCGCCGGTGATGGCCGTGGCCAACCGCATGGAAGTCCAGCGCATCCTCGACAACCTGGTCGAGAACGCGCGCCGCTATGCCAAGGACGAGCAGAGCGGCATGGCGGTGGTCGAGATTTCCACCCGCGTCGACGACAAGGAAGCGGTGCTGACCGTGGCCGACCGCGGCAACGGCGTGCCCGAAGGCCAGCTGTCACTGCTGACGCGGCCGTTCTACCGGCTCGACAGCGCGCGCAGCGAGGCCAAGGGCGCGGGACTGGGCATGTCCATCGTCAACCGCATCATGCAGCGCAACGGCGGGCGGCTGCTGCTGGCCAACCGCGCCGCGCCGGATTCGGGCCTGGTGGTCAGCGCCTGTTTTCGCCGCGCGTGAAAGCGGGCTTGAATCCCGGCGGATCGTCACCAACTTGCCATTTGCGTGCTTGCCTTGCATGGCATACTTGCCGCTTCGCATGGCCAGCCCTGCCGGCCGATGCAGGCGGCACTAAATCGCCACATGCCGTGCCTATCGGGCTCTTTGAGAATATCAATTAGCCCCATGCGGGATGTTCACGCATAATCACGTTTTGTCGCGGTGCACCGCAGCAAAGTGCCTGGCAAGATCCACGCCGGGTTACAACGGCGGCACTGTACTTATTGCAACGTATCTGGAGATAGTCTTATGAAGACCGTTGGTCAAAAGCTGGAAGCCTTCCACGTCGTCGGTGTCAAGCCGGGTTTCAACAATCACGAAGAGAACGGCCAGTCGGCTTTCGAAGACATCACCGAAAAGTCGTTCGAAGGCAAGTGGAAGGTCATCTACTTCTACCCGAAGGACTTCACCTTCGTGTGCCCGACCGAAATCGTTGCATTCGCCAAGCTGAACGGCGACTTCGCCGACCGCGATGCAATCGTGCTGGGCGGCTCGACCGACAACGAGTTCGTCAAGCTGGCATGGCGCCGCGAACACAAGGACCTGAACAAGCTGGACCAGTGGCAATTCGCCGACGTGACCGGCGCGCTGATCGACCAGCTGGGCGTGCGTGACCAGGCTGCCGGCGTGGCCCTGCGCGCGACCTTCATCGTCGATCCGGACAACGTGATCCAGCACGTTTCGGTGAACAACCTGAACGTCGGCCGCAACCCGGACGAAGTCCTGCGTATCCTGGACGGCCTGCAAACGGACGAGCTGTGCCCGTGCAACCGTGCCGTTGGTGGCGCAACGCTGTAATTTGCAGTTCTTCGCCAGACACCGTGGCGATCCGCGGAGGGCCCAGCCCTCCGCTCCGAAACCCGCTTGCGCGGGTTTTTTGGGCCCCGATCGATAGGAGAAATAAATGGAATTCCTCAGCACGATTAAGAACCTTATTCCCGATTACGCCAAGGACATCCGCCTGAACGTGGACGGCACCATCGCCCGCTCCTCGCTGGAAGGCAACGATGCGGTCGGCGTGGCGCTGGCGGCGGCATTCGCGGCGCAGAGCAAGGTGCTGGTGGATGCCATCCGCAATGCCGGCGTGCTGTCGCCCGAGGAAACCAACGGCGCGCTGACCGCCGCGGCGCTGATGGGCATGAACAACACCTGGTACCCGTACGTCGAGATGGCGGGCGACACCGACCTGTCGACCCAGCCGGCCGGCCTGCGCATGAACGCCTACGCCACCCATGGCGGCGTCGACAAGCGCCGTTTCGAGATGTATGCGCTGGCCGCGTCGATCGTGGGCAAGTGCCACTTCTGCGTGAAGTCGCACTACCAGTTGCTGAAGAACGAACAGGGCATGACCGCGCAGCAACTGCGCGACGTGGGCCGCATCGCCGCGGTGATCGTGGCCGCGGCCAACGTGATCGCCACCCAGTAAGCGGAAAGCGAGCGGACAGCGCGCCCCCGCGCCCTCCGAGGGGCCGTTCCACGGCCCCTGTAGCACAGCAGCCGGCAGCTTCCCAGCGGGAAATGCCGGCTGTCCCCATCTTGCAACCGACCGCGCGCCGGGACTGGACTGGCGCGGCGATCGGCCTACAATCCAGGCAGCATATGCACTTTCAGCCTGCCATGACCCTGCCTTCGCCGACTTCCCCCCGTTTCCACTACCGCCTTGCCGCAGTGCATGACTGGGGCGACATCGCCGCCGTCACGCAGCAAGCCTACGGCCAGTATGAGCTGGAAATCATGGAAGACTGCCGGGCTTCGTTCCAGCGCGGCATGCAGTCCGTACTGGCGACCAGCAATCCCGACATGGAATGGTGGGTGGCGGAAACCGACCACGGCATCATGGGGGCCGTGCTGTTCTGCCATCCCGGGGCGACGCTGCCCGCGCTCGACGGCAGCACCATCACGCTGACGCAGCCGGAGGCGCGGCTGCTGTCGGTCAGCCCGCAGGCGCGCGGCCTGGGGCTGGGGCGCACGCTGATGCAGATCTGCATCCAGCGCGCGCGCGATATTGGCTCGCCCACGCTGCTGGTGCGGACCATGCCGGAAATGGCGTCGGCAAACCGTCTGGTGCAGCAGATGGGCTTCACCAAGCGCACCGAGGCCGGAGCCCGCTCGGGCGCCATGGCGCGCCTGATCGACTACACCTACGCCATCACCCCGGAAAACGCCCCGGCGGCGGACGCGCCGCGAAGCTAGCGGCTCTCGCCTGCCCTGCCCGCCCGGCCCGCCACCGGGCGCTCAGTCCTGCACGCCCGTCACCGAAGCGCGCCAGACCAGTACCGCGGCCTGTGCCACGATCCCTTCCTGGCGGCCCTCGAAGCCCAGCTTTTCGTTGGTCTTGGCCTTGACGTTGCAGCGCCCGGGCGCCAGCCCGAGGTCTTCCGCAAGGTTAGCCACCATCGCGCCGATATGCGGCGCCAGCTTGGGCGCCTGCGCAATGACCGTGGCATCGACATTGCCGATCTCATAGCCAGCCTCACGCACGCGGCGCGCGGCCTCGCGCAGCAGCACGCGGCTGTCGGCACCGGCAAACTGCGCGTCGGTATCGGGGAAATGGCGGCCAATATCGCCCAGCGCGGCCGCGCCAAACAGCGCGTCAGTCACCGCGTGCAGCAGCGCATCGGCATCCGAATGGCCCAGCAGGCCGCGGTCGTGCGGGATCTCCACGCCGCCAAGGATCAGCTTGCGGCCGGGTACCAGTGCGTGGACGTCATAGCCCTGACCCACGCGGATATCGAAAGGCATCATTGCGGTTACGCTCCTTATGCTCCTGTTGTGCCTGTTGTGCCTGTACCCAGCAGCACTTCGGCGAGCGCGAAGTCTTCCGGGTAGGTCACCTTGAAATTGCGCAGCGAGCCGTTGACCAGCCGCGGATGGAGCCCCAGCCGTTCGATCGCGCTGGCTTCGTCGGTCACCACCGCGCCGGCCGCCATGGCATCCTGCAGCGCCTGGCGCAGCACGCCGAGGCGGAACATCTGCGGGGTCTGCGCCTGCCACAGCCCTTCGCGCGACACGGTGCCGCCGATGCGGGCATCGTCCTGCGCGCGCTTGAGGGTGTCCGGCACCGGCACCGCCAGGATGCCGCCGATGGCCGCATCCGGATCGTCGTCGCCGTCGCTTTCGACCGCGCGCACCAGCGCGTGGATCATCGCCGGGGTCAGGCCCGGCCGCGCGGCGTCGTGCACCAGCACCCAGTCCGTATCGGTGGCGCCGAGCTGGGCCAGGTGATGCAGTCCTGCCAGCACCGATGCATGCCGCGTGTCGCCGCCAACGAAGGCGGTGTCGAAGCGGAGTCCGGCAAACGTCGCGGCGCCGAAGCGCGATTCCAGCGGCATATCGTCGGGCGCCAGCACCAGCGCGGTGGCGTTGATCGCGTCGCACGCCGAGAACGCCGCCAGCGCGTACCAGATCATCGGCCGGCCGGCCACGGTCTGGTATTGCTTGGGAACGGTGCCGCCGGCGCGGCTGCCGGTACCGGCACAGGGAATCAGGGCAAAGCGGCGAGCGGACACGGCTTGGGCAGGAAGTGAATGAGGTACGGGGCTTGTGCCGGCGTCGCGGCGCCAGCGGAACAACCGGGTCGCATTCTATAATACGGCCCTTGCCCGTCGCCATGCCGCATGCGTGTGCCTGGCGGCGTGGGCGGGTGCAGTCCCATGCCCGCAGCATTCTGTCCGACCCCCGCCCGCATCGCCGGCGGGGTGTTGTCGTTTTGAACGCCCGTTGCCGACATGCCCGACGTTACGCCCTCCCTACCCTTCGTCAACCTGCCGCTGGTCAAGCCCGGCCTGCGCCACACCGTGGCCGGCCTGCGTGGCTCCGCCGATGCACTGGCCATTGCCGCGTACGCGCGCCGGCATCGCGAACGCGTGCCGATGCTGGCAGTGGTGTGCGCCAATGCCGTCGACGCCCAGCGCCTGGCGGAGGAAATCCCCTGGTTCGCACCCGAGTTGCGCGTGCGCCTGCTGCCCGACTGGGAAACGCTGCCCTACGACAGCTTCTCGCCGCACCAGGACCTGGTCTCCGAACGCCTGGCCACGCTGCACGACATCCAGGGCGGGCAATGCGACGTGATGCTGGTGCCGGCCAGCACCGCGCTGTACCGGCTGGCGCCGCCGTCCTTCCTGGCGGCCTACACCTTCTTCTTCAAGCAGGGCGAGCGCCTGGACGAAGCCGCGCTGAAGGCGCAGTTCACGCTGGCCGGCTACGAGCACGTCAGCGCCGTGATGCGCCCCGGCGAATACAGCGTGCGCGGCGGCCTGATCGACCTGTACCCGATGGGCTCCGCGCTGCCGTACCGGATCGACCTGTTCGGCGACGAGATCGAGACCATCCGCGCGTTCGACCCGGACACGCAGCGCAGCCTGTACCCGGTCAAGGAAGTGCGCCTGCTGCCGGGCCGCGAGTTCCCGCTCGACGAAGCCGCGCGTACCGCGTTCCGAGGCCGCTGGCGCGAAGTCTTCGAGGGCGACCCGACCAAGTCGCCGATCTACAAGGACATCGGCAATGGCGTGCCGTCGGCGGGCATCGAGTACTACCTGCCGCTGTTTTTCGAAGACAGCGCGACGCTGTTCGACTACCTGCCCGCGGATACGCAACTCGCCTTCGCGGGCAACATCGATGAAGCGATCCGCCGCTTCTGGGCCGACACCACGCAGCGCTATAACTTCATGCGGCACGACCGCGAGCGCCCGCTGCTGCCTCCGGCCGACCTGTTCCTGTCCGAGGAGCAGTTCTTCGTCGGCGCCAAGCCGATGGCGCGGCTGGTGCTGCAGACGGAGCCAGGCGCGGACCAGACGCCGTTCTCTGCGATCCTGCCCGATGTCTCGGTCAACCGTCGTGCCGACGATCCGCTGGTCAACCTGGAAGCACTGCTGCTCGACAAGCAGACCCGCGTGCTGATGTGCGCCGACTCCGCCGGCCGGCGCGAGACGCTGCTGCAGCTGTTTGCCGAAAGCGGCCTGCGCCCGCAGCCGGTGGACGACTTTGCCGCGTTCCTTGCCGGCGAATCGCACTTCTCGATCGCGGTGGCGCCGCTGGGGAGCGGCTTCGCGCTGCCCATTGCGCTACCACATGGGCAACTGGCCTTCGTGACCGAAGCCGAGCTGTACGCCGGCACCGCGCGCCGCGCCGGCCGCCGCAAGCAGGAGCAGGCCACCGCCGTCGACTCGATGGTGCGCGACCTGGCCGAACTGAAGATCGGCGACCCGGTGGTGCACAGCGAGCATGGCATCGGCCGCTACCATGGCCTGGTATCGCTCGACATGGGCCAGGGCGACGAGGAATTCCTGCACCTCGAATACGACAAGAGCAGCAAGCTGTATGTCCCGGTGCACCAGCTGCATGTGATCTCGCGCTACTCCGGCGCCGATCCGGACACCGCGCCGCTGCACCACCTGGGCTCGGGCCAGTGGGACAAGGCCAAGCGCAAGGCGGCGCAGCAGATCCGCGATACCGCTGCCGAGTTGCTCAACCTCTACGCGCGCCGCGCCGCGCGCGAGGGCTTTGCCTTCCCGCTCTCGCCGAAGGACTATGAGACCTTTGCCGAGAGCTTCGGCTTCGAGGAAACGCCGGACCAGGCCGCCGCCATTGCCGCGGTGATTGCCGACATGACCTCGGGCAAGCCGATGGACCGGCTGGTGTGTGGCGACGTCGGCTTCGGCAAGACCGAGGTGGCGCTGCGGGCCGCCTTCGTCGCGGTGCTGGGTGGCAAGCAGGTGGCAATGCTCGCGCCGACCACGCTGCTGGCCGAGCAGCATTTCCAGACGCTGTCGGACCGCTTCGCCGAATGGCCGGTGCGCATCGTCGAACTGTCGCGCTTCAAGACCAAGAAGGAAATCGACGCGGCCATCAAGCAGATCAACGAAGGCACCGTCGACATCGTCATCGGCACGCACAAGATCCTGTCCGACCAGGTCAAATTCCAGCGCCTGGGCCTGGTCATCATCGACGAGGAACACCGCTTCGGCGTGCGCCAGAAGGAGGCGCTGAAGACGCTGCGCGCCGAGGTCGACATCCTCACGCTGACCGCCACGCCAATCCCGCGCACCCTGGGCATGGCACTGGAAGGCCTGCGCGATTTCTCGGTGATCGCCACCGCGCCGCAGAAGCGGCTGGCGATCAAGACCTTCGTGCGCCGCGAGGAAGACGGCGTGATCCGCGAGGCCATCCTGCGCGAGCTCAAGCGCGGCGGCCAGATCTACTTCCTGCACAACGAGGTCGAGACCATCGAGAACAAGCGCGCCAGGCTGGCCGAGCTGGTGCCCGAGGCACGCATCGCGGTGGCGCACGGCCAGATGCACGAGCGCGAGCTGGAGCGCGTGATGCGCGACTTCGTCTCGCGCCGCGACAACATCCTGCTGTGCACGACCATCATCGAGACCGGCATCGACGTGCCGACCGCCAACACCATCCTGATCCACCGCGCCGACAAGTTCGGGCTGGCGCAGCTGCACCAGCTGCGTGGCCGCGTCGGGCGTTCGCACCACCAGGCCTATGCCTACCTGCTGGTGCATGATGTCGACGGTCTGACCAAGCAGGCGCAGCGCCGGCTGGAAGCGATCCAGCAGATGGAGGAGCTGGGCTCGGGCTTCTACCTGGCCATGCACGACCTGGAAATCCGCGGCGCCGGCGAGGTGCTGGGCGACAAGCAGTCGGGCGAGATCCACGAAATCGGCTTCCAGCTCTACACCGACATGCTCAACCATGCCGTCAAGGCGCTGAAGGCAGGCAAGGAGCCCGACCTGATGGCACCGCTGGCGGCCACCACCGAGATCAACCTCGGCACGCCGGCACTGCTGCCCAATGACTATTGCGGCGACGTGCATGAACGCCTGTCGCTGTACAAGCGCCTGGCCAACTGCGAGACCGCCGAGCGTGTCGACGATATCCAGGAAGAACTGATCGACCGCTTCGGCCGGCTGCCGGCGCAGGCGCAGGCGCTGGTGGAAACGCACCGGCTGCGCATCGCCGCGGCGCCGCTGGGCGTGCGCAAGATCGACGCGGGCGAAGCCACCATCAGCGTGCAGTTCGTGCCCAACCCGCCGATCGATGCCATGCGCATCATCGACCTTGTGCAGAAAAACCGGCATATCAAGCTGGCCGGACAAGACAAGCTGCGCATCGAGGCCAAGATGCCGGACGTGACGGTGCGCGCGCAGACGATCAAGCAGACGCTGCGGCAACTGGCCTGAGGCATCGCATGGACTCTGCGCGCACCCGGGTGTAGCATCGGATCCTTGACAAGTCAGCGATAGCGCCCCCATGCCAGCCCGAGCCACCGCCAGCCAGACCGCCAACGAACCCGCCGCGCGCGGCAGCGCGCTCGAATGGACCCAGCGGCTGGTCGCGTACGACACCACCAGCCGGCACTCCAACCTCGGCCTGATCGAGTCCGTGCGCGACCACTTCCTGGCCAGGGGATTGAAGCCGCATCTGAGCTACAACCCGCAGCAGGACAAGGCCAACCTGTTCGTCACGGTGCCCGCCGCCAATGGCGACACCAACGGCGGCATCGTGCTGTCGGGCCACACCGACGTGGTGCCGGTGGACGGCCAGAACTGGACCACCGATCCGTTCAAGCCGGTGATCCGCGACGGCAAGCTGTATGGCCGCGGCACCTGCGACATGAAGGGCTTCATCGGCACCAGCCTGTCGCTGCTGCCGGCCATCCTCGGCGCGAAGCTGCGCGAGCCGGTGCACTACGCCCTCTCCTTCGATGAAGAGATCGGCTGCATGGGCGCGCCCTACCTGCTGGCCGAACTGCGCGAGCGCGGCGTGACGCCCGGCGGCTGCATCGTCGGCGAGCCGACCAGCATGCGCGTGATCGTCGCGCACAAGGGCATCAATGCCTACCGCTGCTGCGTCAAAGGGCAGGCCGCGCACTCGTCGCTGACGCCGCGCGGCGTCAATGCCATCGAATACGCGGCGCGGCTGATCTGCTTCATCCGCGATATCGCCGATGAGTTCAAGGCCAACGGCCCTTACGACCAGGCCTTCGACGTGCCCTACACCACCGCGCAGACCGGCACTATCCAGGGCGGCATCGCGCTCAATACCATCCCCGCGCTGTGCGAGTTCGTGTTCGAGTTCCGCAATCTGCCGGGCGTGGATCCGGAAGCCATCTACGCGCGTATCCATGCCTACGCCAACGACGTGCTGCTGCCGAAGATGCGCGCCGAGCATGCCGATGCCGACCTGACGCTGAACAAGATCGCCGCCGCGCCGTCGCTGGACGTTGCCGAGCAGGCCGCGATCACGCAGCTGGTGCGGGCGCTGACGGCGGACCGCGATACCAACAAGGTCGCCTATGGCACCGAGGCCGGTCTGTTCCAGCGCGCGGGTATTCCGGCGGTGGTGTGCGGGCCTGGCGATATCCAGCAGGCGCACAAGCCGGATGAGTTTGTCGCGCTGGAGCAGCTGGCGGCGTGCGAGGGGTTCCTGCACAAGGTGGTGGATAGCCTGCGCGTGGCCTGACCAGCTTCGACGCCGCTGGTTTGCTCCCTGGAAAAGGTGCCCGGCCTGTTCTTCAACCTGGGTGTGACGCCGAAGGGCCAGGATGTGACCAAGGCGCCCTCCAATCACTCGCCCGAGTTCTATGTTGACGAGCCGGCGCTGATCAACGGCGTGCGCGCGCTGTCCAACCTGACGGTGAACTACATGGTGATGGCGCAGCGCTGAGCCTCCGGACAGCGCGCAGCTAGTCGGCCGGGGCGGCTACAATAGCGGTTTTTCCACGTTGCCGCCCTGCTTGCCTGCCATGCTGCACGCGCCCGATCCTCACCTGTCATGCCCCTGATCCTCCAGAGCACCGCCCCGCTTCCCGCCGCCGACCTCGACACCGTCCGCACCCTCGCCCGCGCCTCCGAACTGGTGCCGCGCAGCGACACCGTGGCCGCCGCCGAGGAATGCGCGCCGCTGACGCCGGCGCTGCGCGATGCGCTGGACGATTTCTGCGGTCCGCGCGCGATCGACTGGGCCGTGGTGCCGGCCGGGCGCAAGCTGTCGGACTTCCGCCTGGTGGCGATGGACATGGACTCGACCCTGATCACGATCGAGTGCATCGACGAGATCGCGGATTTCTGCGGCCTCAAGGCCGAGGTCTCCGCCATCACCGAAGCGGCGATGCGCGGCGAGATCACCGACTTCAACGAAAGCCTGCGCCGCCGCGTGGCGCTGCTCAAGGGCCTGGACGCCAGCGTGCTCGACCGCGTCTATGCCGAGCGCCTGCGCCTGTCGCCGGGTGCCGAACGCATGCTGCAGGCCGTCCAGGCGCTGGGCATCAAGACGCTGCTGGTGTCCGGCGGCTTCGTCCACTTCACCGACCAGCTCAAGCCGCGCCTGAAGCTGGACTTCACCCGCGCCAACACGCTGGAGATCGTCGACGGCAAGCTGACCGGCAACGTGGTCGGCGAGATCGTCAACGCCGACGTCAAGGCCCGTACCGTGCAGGAAGTCTGCGCGCAGATCGGCGCCACGCCGGACCAGGCCATCGTCATGGGCGACGGCTCCAACGACCTCAAGATGATGGCGGTTGCCGGCCTGTCGGTGGCCTTCCGCGCCAAGCCGGTGGTGCGCGCGCAGGCCAGCGTGGCGTTCAATCACGTCGGGCTGGACGGGCTGCTGGCGCTGTTCCCCCACTGAAAATTCACAATCGGCCCGCAGCGCCGGTTACGTGGCGCCGCCACATCGTACTTTTCTTGCGGGGTGGCGGCTGCATCATGTTTCGACCCCGCTCTCCAACATTCCGCTTGCAGTGACAAATGCGAATCATTACCATTAATGTTTTGATTCATTGACATTTCCCCTCATGCAAGTTCTGGCCGTTTTCCTGGGCCTGGCCGCGGCTGCGTGCCTGTACCTGGCTGCGCCTAACCAGGTCCTGCTGCCGCCCGGACGCGGCCCGCGGCCGCGCCTATTTGGCTGGCTGGGCCTGGCGCTGGTAATCGCCAGCACCTGGCTGTGGAGCACGACCAACGGCTGGCCGGTGGCGGTCGCCGCCAGCCTGGCGACGGTGCCCTGCGCACTGTCGGCCTGGCCTTTCGTCGGCATTTATGCCCAACGCAAGCGCCAGGCGGCTCAGGGCCAAATGGTGCGTACAGGGCAAGGGGGGCAGCAGGCATGAACGCCGCCACCGATACCATGGGCACCAAGTGGCTGGCAGGCACCCTGCTCGGCCTGCCCCTCGCCGTCCTGCTGTGCACGCTGTCGATCCTGTGGCTGCCCGGCGGCTGGGAAACCGGCATCGTCGCCGCGGTCGTGGCTTGCCTGCCAGTGTGGGTGACCATCATCAGTTGCAGCCTGCTGTTCCGCACCAGCCGCTCGGCCTGGCTGTGGCTTGGGGGTGCCAACCTGCTCGGCTTCGGCGCGCTGTGGGCGCTTCGCCTGGCGGGCCTGGCCCCGGCCGCACTGCCTGTCTCCTGAGAACACCATCATGAAAACCGCAACCCTGCGCCTGTACCAGACGCTGCATACCTGGGTCGGCCTGATGGCCGGCTGGGCCCTGTTCATCGCTTTCTTTGCCGGCGCCGTGACCGTGTTCCACCACGAGCTGCACGTCTGGCAATCGCCGACGCGCCTGAAAGGCAATGCGCCGGTCGAGGCCAAGGCCGACCCGGCCGCGGTCGATCGCTTCATGCACAAGCTGGTGGCGATCCATCCTGAGGCTGCCGCCAGCGCCTACGTGATCATGCCGTCCGAAGGCGAGCCCAATATTGCCGCCTACTGGCAGGACAAGGCCGGCGAATGGCAGATGACCACCGACGCGCGCCTGGCCGGCGACGCCGCGATGCAGCGCGATACGTCGCGCGACCACGTGATCGGGGAATTGTCGGCGTTCCTGAACAGCCTGCACTATTCGCTCGGCATCCCGGTCGGCGGCATCTACTTCATGGGCGCGATCTCGGTGCTGTATGGACTGGCATTGGTGTCGGGCGTGCTGCTGCACCTGCCGCGCCTCAAGAAAGACCTGCTCGCGGTGCGACCGGGCCGCAACCTCAAGCGCTTCTGGATGGACGCGCACAACGTGCTGGGACTGTTCAGCCTGCCGTTCCATTTGATCTTTGCCATCACCGGCGCACTGTTCTGCCTGTCGCTGGTGCTGATGATGGTGTTCAATACGCTGACCTTCGACGGCCGCCTGTTCGAAGCGGTGCCGCGCGCCACCACCGCGGTGCCCGAGGTGGCTGCCGCCGGTCGCGCGGTGCCTACGATGCCCACCGCGAGCCTGGTGCAGATCGCGCAACAGCATGGCGGCGAGCGCTTCACGCCCGAGTCATTCCGCTTCCAGCGCTTTGGCGACGCCAATGCCGTGGTGGAGGTGCGTGGCACCAGCACCAGGGCGCTCGGCAATCTCGGCTCGGTCGGCATCCACGCCGCGCAGGGCGAGCCCAACGCTGGCCAACTGACCGCCAACCAGACTGCCGGCACGCGCGACAGCAACCACGGGCTCTACAGCGCGCTGTACGCCCTGCACTTCGGCACCTTTGGCGAACTGCCAGTGCGGCTGGTCTACCTGCTGGCGGGCCTGGCTGGTGCGTTCCTGTTCTACTCGGGCAACCTGCTGTGGATCGAGTCGCGGCGCAAGCTGCGACAGGCCGAGCAGCCGCGCGTGCACCGCCTGCTGGCGCAGGCGACTGTGGGCGTGTGCATCGGCTGCTGCATCGGCGTGGCGCTGTGCTTCCCGGCGGCGCTGCTGTGGCCCGAGCGCGCGGTGAGCTACACCTACTTCACGGCGTTCGGCATCGCCTGTGCGTGGGCGCTGCTGCGCCCGCCGGTACGCGGAGCGATCGAGCTGCTTTACGTGGCGGCGCTGGCGGCGCTGACCGTGCCGGTGGCCAACGCCATCCTGACCGGCGACCACCTGCTGCACAGCATTCCCAGCGGGCATTGGATCATCGCCGGCTTCGACCTCGGCGCCATCGCGCTGGCGGCGGGCTTTGTCGCCCTCGCGCGCGCCACCCTGCGGCGCGCGCGCAGCGGCCCGGCCGAGTCGGTCTGGGCGATGCCGCGTGCTGCCGTGACGACGGCGGCCACTGCCAGCGCCAAGCCGATGTCCGGCGCCGACGTCCGCTAAGCGCCGGCGGCTGGGCGGGGGCTCGCCTACACTACATGAGCCCCCAATCATCGAACCCGACCGCCATGGAACCTACCTTCCACCAGTTTTCCGAACTGTTCGCACAACTCGGACTGGCTTCCGATGAGGCCAGCATCCGCAGCTTTATCGGCCAGCATGCGCCGCTGCCAGACGATGTGGAGCTGGCGGAGGCACCATTCTGGACGCCGGCCCAATCCGCGCTGCTGCACGACGAACTGCTCGACGACGCCGACTGGGCCGAAGTGGTCGACCAGCTCAACCTGGCACTGCGCAAGCCTGCCTGAAGCGGCGCGGGGCGCGCCTGCGCGCCCCGCCCTGTCTTACAGCCCTTACACCGCGCCCAGCCTTGCCTCCATCGCCTGGCGCAGGTCGGCGATCAGGTCGCGCGTGTCTTCCAGGCCGATATAGAGCCGCACCAGTTCGCCGGTGTCTTGCCAGCCGGCGGGCGGCCAGGTGCCAGCCGGACGCATGCCCTGCACGTGATAGGGCACGGCCAGGCTGTGCGCGCCACCCCATGACCAGCCGATCGCGAACAACTGCAGCGCCTCGACGAAGGCATCGACCTGCTGGCGCGAGTAGCGCGCGCGCAGGATGATGGCGAACAGGCCGGTGGCGCCGGTAAAGTCGCGCCGCCAGTTGGCATGGCCCGGACAGTCGGGCAGCGCGGGATGGAGCACGCGCGCCACTTCGGGCCGCTGGCGCAGCCATTCGGCGATTTCGCGCGCGCCGCGGTCATGCGCCGCCAACCGCACCGGCAGGCTTGGCAGCCCGCGCAGCACCAGGTGGCAATCGTCGGCGGACACGCCCCAGCCCATCAGCATGCGGGTGCGCCGCAGGCGGTCGTGCAGCGCATCGTCGCGGGTCAACACCGCGCCCATCAGCACATCGCTGCCGCCAGACTGGTACTTGGTCAGCGCCTGCACCGAGATATCGATGCCCTTGTCGAAGGGGCGGAAGTAGACGCCACCCGACCAGGTGTTGTCGATTGCCGTCAGCACGCCATGCGCCTGCGCAGCGGCGACGATGGCATCGCTGTCCGGCACCTCCATCGTCACCGAACCCGGGGACTCCATCCAGATCAGGCGCGTCTCGGGACGGATCATCGCGGCCATGCCGGCAACGTCCATCGGATCGTAGTAGCGCACCGACACGCCGTAGTCGCGTGCCAGCCATTCGCCATGGTCGCGGTTGGGCCCGTAGACGTTGTGCGGCACCAGCACGTCGTCACCGCTCTTGAGCAGTGCGAAGTAGACCAGTGAAATCCCCGCCAGCCCCGAAGGCAGCAGCAAGGTATGGCGCGCGCCTTCGAGCAGCGCCAGGTGCTGGCAAAGTGCCTCGCTGGTCGGGGTGGCGTGCAGGCCGTAGCGCCAGTAAGTGGTGGCGCCGTCGCCCTGCGCACGCAGTTCGGCCAGGTTGCGGAACACCACGGTGGAGCCACGGTGGGTGGCGGGTGAGAACGAAGCAAAGCCGGACGCGATGTCCAGCTCGGGCTGGACCGCGACGGTCTGCAGGTAATGGGGGCGGGATGCGGGCTTGTCGGACGGCGAATCGGACACGGCGGATTCCTTGCTGGCTGCTGGCCGGTCCTGCTGCGATGCCAAGCGGGCATCACGCTGTCCGGCCAGGAATGAGACTCGGTGAGCCTCCGAGCTTACCAGCAAATGCCTGCCGCGCCACCGGGTACGGTGGCGGTCCGTACTGCATGCAAGGAGGCACCCGAGATTTCGCGAGAGGATTGTGCGCGGCTACCAGCCGGAGATCGACGACCTGGGCGGCGGCGGCGCGTAGGTGACGCCGCTGTTGGGCGTCATGTCGAACGGGGGAATGACCAGCGCGCCCAGCGGGCGGATAAAGAACGGCAGCACGATGGCCGGGTTGAAGGCATCGGTCCAGGTGCCGCGTACCGCGCCGCTGGCGTCGATATTGCCCTCCCAGTTGCCGGTTACGCGCGTACCGTCGTCGGACTCTTCCATCAGGAAAGCGCCGTTTTCCCATTCGCCGGCAAGCAGGCGCACACCGGCGCCGCGGCCGGTGTATTCCCCGCGCACGCTGTCGCGCTCGTCGGGCTTGGGACCGAGCCGCAGCCGCACCGGCTGGTCGCCGACCTTGCCGACATAAACCGGCAGCGAGGAATACTCAGCGCGCGGTGCCAGCGGCCTGGGCGCGCCGGTCGACAGCGCCGTGCCACGCCTGGCCTCGCCATCGCGGATGGCCTGGTTGATGCCGAGGCCTTCGCCGACACCCGACACGGCCCCGACGGGGCCGGTCGACAACTCGGTCGCCGGTGCGGCCTGCGCCGCGCCCGTCAGGGCGAGCACGGCGGCCAGCGCCGGGACAGACGATTTCAGCAACACACGGCGCAAGGCGAACCTCAGATCCGTTCGAAGATGGCGGCAATGCCCTGCCCGCCGCCGATGCACATGGTCACCAGGGCGTAGCGGCCTTGCACGCGTTGCAGCTCGTACAGCGCCTTGACCGTGATCAGCGCGCCGGTTGCGCCGATCGGATGGCCCAGCGAGATCCCCGAACCGTTCGGGTTGACCTTGGCCGGATCCAGTCCCAGGGCCTTGGTCACGGCGCAAGCCTGCGCGGCAAAGGCTTCGTTGGCCTCGATCACGTCCAGGTCCGACACCTGCAGGCCGGCGCGTTCCAGCGCGATCCTGGTCGCCGGCACCGGGCCGATGCCCATGGTCTTGGGATCGACACCGGCATGGCCGTACGACACCAGGCGAGCCAGCGGCTTGAGGCCCCGGCGCTCGGCCTCGGCGCGCTCCATCATCACCACCGCGGCGGCGGCGTCGTTCAGTCCCGAGGCATTGCCGGCCGTGACCGTGCCGTTTTCCTTGACGAAGACCGGCTTGAGCTTGGTCATGTCGTCAATGGTTGCGTCATGGCGCACGTGCTCGTCGGTATCGAAGGTAACGTCGCCCTTGCGGCCCTTGCTCACCACCGGGACGATCTGGTCCTTGAAGTAGCCGGCCTTGATCGCGGCGGAGGCGCGGCGGTGCGATTCCAGCGCGGCCTCGTCCTGCTGGCTACGCGAAATATCGTATTCCTTGGCAACGTTCTCGGCGGTCACGCCCATATGGATGCGGTGGAACGGGTCATGCAGCGCACCCAGCATCATGTCGACCAGGCCGGCATCGCCCATGCGGGCGCCCCAGCGAGCTGCCGGCGCCAGGTACGGGGCACGGCTCATGCTTTCGGCCCCGCCACCGATGGCCACGTCGGCATCGCCCAGCAGGATGGTCTGCGCGGCGCTGACGATGGCCTGCAGGCCCGAGCCGCACAGGCGGTTCACGGTCAGCGCGGGCGCGTTGACCGAAACCCCACCGTTGACCGCGGCGACGCGGCCCAGGTACATGTCACGCGGCTCGGTCTGGATCACGTTGCCGAACACCACGTGGCCGACGTCGTCGCCGGACACCTGCGCGCGGGCCAGTGCCTCGCGCACGACCAGCGCGCCCAGTTCTGCCGGCGCCACGTCCTTCAGGCTGCCACCAAAGGTCCCGATCGCGGTACGGACACCGCTCACCACTACGACTTCACGCGTCATGACTTGTCTCCAGGAGGTATGTTGCACCGCACAGTATAACGGTGCATCCGCCAAAACGAACGATCGTACTTTTACCTAATCGACGCCGGGTCCAACTCGTCCGGCAGGACTAGCTCAGACCTCGCCCCACAGGTCGTGGCCGTCGGCGCCGGTGATCTTCACGTCGACAAACTCGCCCGCGCGGTAGCGCTGCGAAGTACGCTCCGGCGGCGCGATATAGACCAGGCCGTCGATTTCCGGCGCATCCGCCGAGGAACGGCCGATGCCGCCGTCCTGGTTGACCTCGTCGACGAGCACGCGCAGGGTCTGGCCGACCTTGCGCTGCAGGCGGCGCGCGGACACTTCCTCGGCCACTTCCATGAAGCGCGCGCGGCGCTCCTCGCGCACCTCGTCGGGCAGCGCGCCCGGCAGGTCGTTGGCGGTGGCACCTTCCACCGGCGAGTACGCAAAGCAGCCGACACGGTCCAGCTCCGCCTCGGCGATAAAGTCCAGCAGCGTCTGGAACTCGGCCTCGGTCTCGCCCGGGAAGCCGGCGATAAAGGTGCTGCGGATGGTCAGCTCGGGGCAGATCTCGCGCCATGCGCGGATGCGATCCATGGTCTTTTCGGCGTTGGCCGGGCGCTTCATGCGCTTGAGCACGTCCGGGTGGGCATGCTGCAGCGGCACGTCCAGGTACGGCAGCACGTGGCCCTGCGACATCAGCGGGATGATCTCGTCGACGTGCGGGTATGGGTAGACATAGTGCAGGCGCACCCAGGCGCCATACTGCGCGGCCAGCTCGCCCAGCGCCGCCACCAGTTCGGTCATGCGGGTCTTGAGCGGGCGGCCGTTCCAGAAGCCGGTGCGGTACTTGACGTCGACGCCATAGGCGCTGGTGTCCTGCGAGATCACCAGTAGTTCCTTGACGCCGGCCTTGAACAGGTTCTCGGCCTCCAGCATGACTTCCGCCACCGGGCGCGAGACCAGGTCGCCACGCATCGACGGGATGATGCAGAACGAGCAGCGGTGGTTGCAGCCCTCGGAAATCTTCAGGTAGGCGTAATGCTTGGGCGTCAGCTTGATGCCGGCGGCCGGCACCAGGTCGGTGAACGGGTCGTGCGGCTTCGGCAGGTGCGTGTGCACAGCCTGCATCACCTCGCCAAGCGCATGCGGGCCGGTCACGGCCAGTACCTTGGGATGCACTGAAGACACGATGTCGTGTCCCGCCGCGTCCTTCTTGGCGCCAAGGCAGCCAGTCACGATGACCTTGCCGTTCTCGGTCAGCGCCTCGCCGATGGCGTCCAGGCTTTCCTGCACGGCCTCGTCGATAAAGCCGCAGGTATTGACCACCACCAGGTCGGCGCCGTCATAGGTGCCGCTGATGGCATAGCCCTCGGCGCGGAGTTGGGTAATGATCTGCTCGGAGTCGACCAGGGCCTTGGGACAGCCGAGCGAAACGAATCCCACGCGCGGACTATGGTCTTTCTGGGTCGTTGATTCTGAAGGGTTTTTCACGGTGCAATACGAATGTGGGGCAGGCGGGGCGGAGTATATCCGGTTATCGCGCGGGCGATCGGACGCCAGGCGGTGCAGGCCAATCGCATATTTTACCCTTTCGCCATGTTTTGCCGGCGCCTGACGCCACACTTGTCGCCTGGTCAGCGGCGGGCTTGCTCAGCCTGAAATCGGAGAGGCGCCGGGGACACTTAGCAGCAGGCGGCCGATCTCGGCCGAGTCATGCACGCGCCGGATCGCGGCATGCAGTTCAGCGGCCTCCGGCCAGGTCCGCTTCAGGTAGCTGAGCCACAGCTTGACCCGTCCGTGCTCATGGCAGGACGAGATCCGTTCGTGCAGCTTCTTCAGGTAAAGCGAGATCTGGCGCAGCACCAGCGGCCATTCGGCGGCGGACGGCGTGCTCTCCATCTGCCCGCGGATGCGCTGGGCCAGGAAAGGATCGGAGACCGCGCCGCGCCCGATCATCACATCGTCGCAGCCGGTCACGGCGCGACAGCGTTCCCAGTCGGCAACGGTCCAGACATCGCCATTGGCAATGACCGGAACATCGATGGCCTCTGCGATCCGCGCGATCCACTCCCAATGCGCAGGCGGCCGGTAACCGTCGTCGCGTGTGCGGGCATGCACCACCAGCGACGCCGCCCCACCCTCCGCCAGCGCGGTGGCGCAGTCCAGCGCGAGCGCCGTGTCGGAAATACCCAGCCGCATCTTGGCCGTCACGGCGATATGCGCCGGCACCGCGGCCCGTACTGCGGCAACGATGCGGTTCAGCAGCTCAGGTTGCCCAAGCAGCATGGCGCCGCCGCCATGCCGGTTGACCACCTTCGCCGGGCAGCCGAAGTTCAGGTCGATGCCATGCGGCGACAGGGTTGCGGCATAGGCCGCATTGCGCGCCAGCCATTCGGGGTCGCTGCCCAGCAGCTGGATCACCATCGGTGTGCCGCTGCGGGTGTAGCCACCCTGCAGGGTTTCGGGCGTATCCCGCTCATAGACACGCGCGGGAAGCAGGGAGCCCGTCACCCGGACAAACTCTGACACACAGCCGTCGTAGCCGCCCGGGCCCGTCAGCACGTCACGCAATACATAGTCCGCAAGCCCCTCCATCGGAGCGAGGAATAGGCGGCTCATACTCGGGAGTGCGCGAGGCGGCGCACGCCGGCTTCGCGGGCACGCAGATGGCAATGACGGTGGATTCTGGAAGGCATCGGGATTCGCGCTTTGCAGGCGAGTCCGCAAATGAGCCGCCAGTTCAGGAGGTCGGCATTTTAACCGCTTTGGCCGCTGCGCTGCACGCCGGAGGTTTTCATCGACAGCGCACAGGGAATACGGCAGGCCAGGCGGCCCGCCGCCACATCGCTTACTTCTTGTCCGGCTGGTTGAACGGGAACGTCCCGAACATATTCTTGGCCTGGCTCTGCATCTGTTCCTGCATCTGCACGAACAGGTTCTTGCTCTGCTCGATGTAGTTGCTCATCATGCCCTGCATCATCGGGCCCTGCATGTTCATGAACTGCGACCACATGTCGGGGCTGAAGGCTTCGCCGGAATACAGGCCCTTGGAGTTCTCGGCCAGCTTGTTCTGGATATCGATAAACGCCTGGATGTTCTTTTCCAGGTAGGTGCCCATCATGCCCTGCATGGCATGGCCGTAGAAACGGATGATCTGCGACAGCATGGCACTGGAGAACATCGGCACGCCGCCGGTCTCTTCTTCAAGGATGATCTGCAGCAGGATGCTGCGGGTCAGTTCGTCCCCCGACTTGGCGTCAACGACCTTGAATTCTTCGGAATCCATGACCAGCTGCTTCACGTCAGCCAGGGTGATGTAGGTGCTGGTCTGGGTGTCGTAGAGCCTGCGGTTGGGATACTTCTTGATCAGTCGCTCTGCGCCTTTTTTGGTCGTGGCCATCGGTGCTCTGTCCTTGTGTCGTCGCTGTTTGCGCGCTGCTGCACCGCATGGGGTGCAGTGCGCAAATCGGTACCGCCTGCGCCATCTGTGGTTGTCGTGTCGGCTGCCGCGGCCTGTGCGCGCATGGCTGCGCGTTGCGGCTTCGCCACCTCGCCCCCGCGAGGGCCGCGCTGCACGACTATGGTGCTGGCTGCGCCGCTGCCCTGATTCTATGCCCAACAAAGCACTAAGAAAAGCGACCCAGCTTAAGGAAAACCCGGTAAACCGGCGCAAGAACAGCAAATAAACCACCGCGCAGAAACGATTCGCGGGCCGTTGCGGCCCGCGAAAGAGACAGCGAAACGAAACGTCCGCCGCCTTGTGCGCCGCGCTGGCTGCACCGCAAAAAGCGGCCGCCGGCGCGGTTGCCGATCACGCCGGCAGGTCAGCCCATGTGCAGGCCGCCGTTCAGCGAGAAGTCGGCGCCGGTGGAGAAACCGGACTCATCGGAAGACAGCCAGGCGCAGATCGATGCGATCTCTTCCGGCTCGCCCAGGCGCTTCACCGGGATCGTGCCGACGATCTTGTCGAGCACATCCTGGCGGATCGACTTGACCATGTCGGTGGCAATATAGCCCGGCGAAACGGTATTGACCGTCACGCCCTTGGTCGCCACTTCCTGCGCCAACGACATGGTGAAACCGTGCAGGCCGGCCTTGGCGGTGGAGTAGTTGGTCTGGCCAAACTGGCCCTTCTGGCCGTTCACCGACGAGATATTGACGATCCGGCCCCAGCCGCGGTCGACCATGCCGTCGATCACCTGCTTGGTGACGTTGAACAGCGAGGTCAGGTTGGTGTCGATCACCGCATCCCAGTCGGCGCGCGTCATCTTGCGGAAGACCACGTCACGCGTGATGCCGGCGTTATTGATCAGCACATCGACCTCTCCGACCTCGGCCTTGACCTTGTCGAAGGCGGTCTTGGTCGAGTCCCAGTCGGCGACGTTGCCTTCCGAGGCAACGAAATCGAAGCCGAGCGCCTTCTGCTGCTCGATCCACTTCTCACGGCGCGGCGAATTGGGGCCGCAGCCGGCCACCACACGAAAGCCATCCTTGGCCAGGCGCTGGCAAATAGCGGTCCCGATGCCGCCCATGCCGCCGGTCACATACGCAATGCGCTGAGTCATGTCCACTCCTTGATTGGCTCTTCGTTATCGTTGCCGGGCCCGCGCGGACCGCTGGCCCGGCCTACTGCTGATTTGTTGCCGCGTAATGTCAGCTCAGGTGCGGATCAGTTGCGCTCAACCGCCAGCGCCACGCCCATGCCGCCGCCGATGCACAGCGAGGCCAGGCCCTTCTTGGCGTCGCGGCGCTTCATTTCGTGCAGCAGCGTCACCAGGATACGGCAGCCCGATGCACCGATCGGGTGACCAATGGCGATGGCGCCACCGTTGACGTTGACCTTGGAGGTATCCCAGCCCATCTGCTGGTGCACCGCCAGCGCCTGCGCGGCGAAGGCCTCGTTGATTTCCATCAGGTCGAGGTCCTGCGGCGTCCAGCCGGCACGCGACAGCGCGCGCTTGGAAGCCGGCACCGGGCCCATGCCCATCACCTTGGGATCGACGCCGGCGTTGGCGAAGCTCTTGATCGTGGCCAGCGGCGTCAGGCCCAGTTCCTTGGCCTTGGCGGCCGACATCACCACCACCGCGGCAGCGCCGTCGTTCAGGCCCGAGGCGTTGGCCGCGGTCACCGAGCCGGCCTTGTCGAAGGCGGGCTTCAGGCCGGACATGCTGTCCAGCGTGGCGCCCTGGCGGACAAACTCGTCGGTCTTGAACGCGACCGGGTCGCCCTTGCGCTGCGGGATCAGCACCGGCACGATTTCCTCGTCGAACTTGCCGGCCTTTTGCGCGGCTTCGGCCTTGTTCTGCGAGCTGACCGCGAATTCATCCTGCGCCTCGCGCGTGATGCCGTATTCCTTGGCGACGTTCTCGGCGGTAATGCCCATGTGGTACTGGTTGTACACATCCCACAGGCCGTCGACGATCATGGTGTCGACCAGCTTGGTGTCGCCCATGCGGAAGCCGTCGCGCGAGCCCGGCAGCACGTGCGGCGCGGCGCTCATGTTTTCCTGGCCGCCGGCCACCACGATCTCGGCGTCGCCGGCAGCAATGGCATTGGCCGCCAGCATCACGGCCTTCAGGCCCGAGCCGCAAACCTTGTTGATGGTCATCGCCGGCACCATGGCCGGCAGGCCGGCCTTGATCGACGCCTGGCGCGCCGGGTTCTGGCCCGAGCCGGCGGTCAGCACCTGGCCCATGATCACTTCGCTGACTTGTTCCGGCTTGATGCCGGCGCGCTCCAGCGCGGCCTTGATGACCACGGCGCCCAGTTCCGGTGCCGGGATCTTGGCCAGCGATCCGCCAAACTTGCCTACTGCGGTACGGGCCGCGGAAACGATGACAACGTCAGTCATGGTGTAGTCCTTTCAATGGAAATGGAAAGCCTGCGCGGCGGCCGGCGCCGCCCGGTGTGGCGGCCCGGCCGTCATGCAAGCATCATGCCTTGGCTTTGACGTAACGCCCAGGCGCGGGTTCGATCACGGGATAGCGCGCGTTGCCGTACTCGGCGGGCGCGGCGCGCTTGGCGCCGGCATGGCCGGCGAGCCATGCCATCCAGTCCGGCCACCAGCTGCCGTGGTGCTCGGTGGCATCGGCCAGCCACTGCTGCGGCGAGGCCGCCAGCTTGTCGTTGGTCCAGTGGCTGCGCTTGTTCTTGGCCGGCGGGTTGATCACGCCGGCGATATGCCCGGACGCCCCCAGCACGAAACGCACGTTGTTCTTGAGCAGCGCGGTCGAGGCATAGGCGGCGGTCCACGGCACGATGTGGTCCTCGCGCGAGCCGTAGAGATACGTCGGCGTGTCGATGCTGCCCAGGTCAACCGGCACGTTGCACACGGTCAGCTTGTTGGGCACCTTCAGTTCATCCTGCAGGTAGGTGTGGCGCAGGTACCAGCAGTACCACGGGCCAGGCAGGTTGGTGGCGTCGCCATTCCAGAACAACAGGTCGAACGGCACCGGCGTGTTGCCCTTCAGATAGTTGTCGACCACATAGTTCCACACCAGGTCGTTCGGGCGCAGGAACGAGAACGTATTGGCCAGCTCCAGCCCGCGCAGCAGCGAGCACGGCGCGCCGGCGCCACCACCCAGCGTGGCTTCGCGCAGTTGCACATGGGCCTCGTCGACGAACACGTCGAGGATGCCGGTGTCGGCAAAATCCAGCAGCGTGGTCAGCAGCGTCAGGCTCGAGGCCGGATGCTCGCCGCGCGCGGCCAGCACCGCCAGTGCGGTCGAGACAATGGTGCCGCCCACGCAGAAGCCCAGCACGTTGATCTGGTCCTGGCCGCCGATATCGCGCGCGACCTCGATGGCACGGATGGCGCCGTGCTCGATGTAATCGTCCCAGGTAGAGGCCGCGAGGCTGGCATCGGGATTGCGCCACGACACCAGGAACACGGTATGACCCTGCTCCACCGCATGCCGCACCAGCGAGCTTTCCGGCTGCAGGTCGAGAATGTAGTACTTGTTGATGCACGGCGGCACCAGCAGCAGCGGCCGCGCGTGGACCTTGGCGGTCAGCGGCTTGTATTGCAGCAGCTGGAAGTATTCGTTTTCATAGACCACCGCACCCTCGGTCACGGCAACGTTGCGGCCGACCTCGAACGCGGTCTCGTCGGTCTGCGAAATCTTGCCGCGCGTCAGGTCCTCGAGCATGTTGCGCACGCCGGAGCGCAGCGATTCGCCGCCCGATTCGATCAGCAGCCGCTGCGCTTCGGGGTTGGTGACCAGGAAATTGGCCGGCGACATCGCATCGACCCATTGCGAAATCGCAAAGCGGATGCGCTGGCGCGTCTTGGCGTCGGCCTCGACGGCGTCCGCCAGCTCGGTCATGGCGCGTGCGTTGAGCAGGTAGAACGCGGCGGCAAAGCGGTAAGGCACGTTGTTGCGCCACGCCTCGCCGGCGAAGCGCCGGTCATGCAACGGGCCCGCGGCGTCGGGATTACCCTCGGCCATGGCCTGCCACAGGGCCACGAAGTCGTTCATGTAGCGCTTCTGGATATCGCCCAGCTGCGCCGGGGCGATCTTCACGCCTGTCAGCGCGTCCAGGCCCGGAATGCCTGCACCGGCCGCATGGCCGTTACCTCCTGTGCCCTGCCACTGGCGGGACCATTCCAGCCATGTGGCTGGATCGAATGGCCCCGGCGTGAACTTGAACGGTTGGGACTTGCCTTCCTGGGTGGAAGCTGCCGCACCTTTGCCGGTCGCCATGATGTGAATTGTCTCTCTGCCGTCACTATACGAACCGGCTCCGGGCATTGCCCTGGCCGGCACTTTTGCATGGGGAGATGCTATCCGGATGGACCCGGCGCGCGCCTCACCCGAATTGGGCAGGCTAGCCAGATAATTCGCCGGAATCCTGACGCCGCGCTTGCGCGGCGGATTCCGCCCATCCCGATAGCAACTCCCTTTTTACCGGCTACCGCGGCGCTCTGGCTGGCAACGCCATGCGGTATGCTTGCCGGCAAAAATCCTTGGAATCGTCAGCGATCCCGAGACATTTGAGGCCATTGTTGCCTTGCAACGTATGCGCTGTCAATGTGGAAATCCGCCCCGGCGAGGCGCGCTTCCCGACCTACCGGACGGTATGCCGCGCCTGCCTCCGCCGAGGCTCCGCAGGATAGGCGAGAAGGATGAAAATTTTATGTACATCGTGGCCATTGGCTGGCTCTACGTCGCGCTGATGATGGCGATCACCGAGCACACGGTGGTGGCGGGCGTCGCCACGTTCGTGTTCTATGGACTGGCGCCGGTGGCGCTGGTGCTTTACATCATGGGCACGCCCGCGCGGCGGCGGCGCAAGGCGCAAGCCGAGCGCGCCGCGCAGGCCGGCAGCGATGGGCCGCCGGTGGCGGAAATGCCGCCGGAGAGGAAAGAATGACGCCTCAGTCGGCCAGCCAGGCCAGGCTGGCCATGCGGCCGGTTACGCCGTCGCGACGATACGAATAGAAACGCGCTGCGTCGGTGACGGTGCAGGCATCACCGCCATACACCTCGGTGCAGCCGGCGCGTGCCAGCCGCATGCGCGCGAGCGCATAGATATCCGCCAGGTATTTGCCCGGAGCACCGGCACGGAACGCCGCGTCGACGGCGTCTTGCTCGCCGGCCTGCGCCTGCGCCAGGAAGGCCTCGCGCACTTCGGCACCGACCTCGAACGCATCCGGGCCGATGGCCGGGCCGAGCCAGGCCAGCCAGCGCCTGCCGTGGCCGCCTGAAGCGGCCTGCATGCGTACCAGCGTGGCTTCGATGACGCCATTGCACAAGCCACGCCAGCCGGCATGCGCGGCGCCCACCACGGTGCCTTGCGCATCGCACAGCAGGACTGGCAGGCAGTCCGCCGTCATCACGGCGCAGACATGGCCCGGCGCGATCGCCACGCTGGCATCAGCCTGCGGCGCGCGATCATCGGCACCGGCCACGTGGTCGGCGGTGACCACGGCGCAGCCATGCACCTGGTCGAGCCAGCGCGGCATCGACGGCAGGTGCGCGGCCAGGCGTTCGCGATTGCGCGCGACGTCCAACGGATCGTCGCCCACATGCGTGCCCAGATTGAGCCCGCCCGGCACGCCGCCGGCAAGTCCGTATGGTCCCTGACTGACGCCGCCGTGGCGCGTGGTCGAGAGCGCGCGCACGCGCGCCGGCACCGGCCAGTCTGGCACCAGCCAGTGAGAATCAGGCGTCGCGCTCATCGTCTTCATCTTCGTCGCCCTCCTCGTCACCCTCCTCGTCACCCCCGCCGGCATATTCCCAGTGGGCTTCACCGCCCTCCCACACTTCGTCCCAGGCTTCTTCCTCATCCTCTTCCTGCGCGCTTTCGAAGTCGAGTGCATCGATCAGCGCCTGCAGGTCCGCCGGCGGCTGCGCGGTCCACGACATGTGGCGGCCGGTCGCCGGATGCACCAGCCCAAGCTTGTACGCATGCAGCGCCTGGCGCTCGAACGGCACCGGCAGCGGCACGCGGATCGCCGGACGCTGGCCGCGCTGCGTCGCGCGGAAGTAGACCGGATCGCCCACCAGCGGATGGCCGATCGATTCGAAGTGCACGCGGATCTGGTGCGTGCGTCCGGTCTCGAGCTTGCACATCACCATCGAGACAAAGCCGCGGCCCAGCGGCACCGTGGCCAGCGTGCGGAAATGCGTGCGCGAAGGCTTGCCGCTGGCCGTATGCACGACCGCCATGCGCGTGCGTTCGCGCGAGTCGCGGCCGATCGGCGCATCGATGGTGCCCTCGTCATAGGTGCGGCCCCACACCAGCGCAATGTACGTGCGCTTGACCGTGCGCGCCTGCAACTGGCGCACCAGGTCGGTCTGCGCGGTCAGCGAGCGCGCGACTACCATCAGGCCGGAGGTTTCCTTGTCGAGCCGGTGCACGATGCCCGCGCGCGGCAGCGCCACGGCAGCGGGATCGCGATGCAGCAGTCCGTTGAGCACGGTTCCGCTCCAGTTGCCGGCGGCCGGATGCACCACCAGTCCGGCAGGCTTGTTGATCACCAGCAGCGTGTCGTCCTCATAGACCGCGTCCAGCGGCACGTCCTCCGGGGCAAAGGCGGAGGACTCCGGCGCGGCCTGCGGCTGGATCTCGATGCGGTTGCCCATCTGTACCGCATCGCGCGGGCGGCGCACCTGGCCGTCGACGCGCACTGCGCCGCTTTCTATCCATTGCTGCAGGCGGCTGCGCGAAAATTCGCTGAAGTGACGCGCCAGCAATTTGTCGAGACGCTCGCCATGCGCGGCACTGTCCACCTCAAGCGACAGGGTTACCCCCGCCTCGGCGCCTGGCGCGGTGTTGGCCGGCACGGCATCGGCAAGGTCTTCCAGTTCCTCGGAATCGGCCACGGCTGCGGCGGCGCGCACCTGTTCGGGTGGCAGTCCTCCCACACCTGCGGCCGGTCGGGCTTGGGGCTGGGGGCTTGGGCTATAATGCTTGACGCTATTTTTCTTCATCCGGGATACGATTGCCCATGCAATTGCTGAGCATGAAACGCGCGCCGTGGCGCGCGACTATTGGAGCGGTTCTGCTCGCAGGCGGCTGCGTCATGCTATCGGCATGCGGCCTGCTGGCGGACCAGCCCGACGAAACCGCCGGCTGGTCGGCCAACAAATTATATTCGGAAGCCAAGGACGCACTGGATGGCGGCGACTACACCCGCGCCGTCAAGCTGTACGAAAAGCTCGAAGGCCGCTATCCGTTCGGCCGCTACGCGCAGCAGGCGCAGATCGACACCGCCTACGCCAACTACAAGGATGGCGAGACGGCTGCCGCGCTGGCCGCGGTCGACCGCTTTATCCAGCTGCACCCGAACCACCCCAACATCGATTACGCCTACTACCTCAAGGGGCTGATCAACTTCAACGACAACCTGGGCTGGCTGGGCCGCTTTTCCGGCCAGGACCTGAGCGAGCGCGATCCCAAGGCGGCACGTGCCGCCTACGACGCGTTCAACACGCTCGTCACCAAGTACCCGGACAGCAAGTACACCGCCGACGGCGCACTGCGCATGCAGTACATCGTCAACTCGCTGGCCCAGCACGAGGTGCATGCCGCACGCTACTACTACAGGCGCGGCGCCTACCTGGCCGCGGTGAACCGCGCGCAGCAGGCGCTGAAGGACTATGACGGCGCGCCGGCCAACGAGGAAGCGCTGTACATCATGATCCGTTCGTACGATGCGATGGGCATGAAGGACCTGCGCGACGATACCGCCCGCGTGATGGAGAAGAACTTCCCGGAAAGCGACTTCATCAAGTACGGTGAGCGCCGCAAGGACAAGTCCTGGTGGGAAGTGTTCTGAACCTCGCTCACGCCTGGCGGCGGCGATAAAAAACGGGACGTGTCGCATGACCGTCCCGTTTTTGTTTTCAGCGCGGCGCGTTCAACGTCCCTTCGGCGCCCCGTCAATCGTCCGCGTCGGCGTCCTGCGCCTCAGCAGGCGCTGTCTTGCCCTCGCCGCGCAGCGATTCCAGGAAGCGCACCGCCGTGGCCGCCTCGCGCGTGCGCGTGAACGGCGGCAGGCTCTGCCAGATCTGGCGGCCATAGGGCTTCTCCACCAGCCGGGTGTCGAAGATGGCCAGCACGCCGCGGTCGGACTCCGAGCGGATCAACCGCCCAGCGCCCTGCTTCAGCGTGATCACCGCATGCGGCAGCTGGTGCGCGGCAAACGGACTCAGCCCCTTCTTCTGCAGCACTTCCATGCGCGCGGCCAGCACCGGGTCGTCCGGAGGCGCGAACGGCAGCTTGTCGATGATCACCAGCGACAGCGCCTCGCCGCGCACGTCCACCCCCTCCCAGAAGCTCTGGCTGCCGACCAGCACGGCGTTGCCCAGCTCGCGGAAGCGGTCGAGCAGCTCGGTACGGCTGGCCTGGCCCTGCACCAGCAGCGGCAGGTTCAGGCCGCGCTCGGCGAAGGCATCGTAGAGCAGGTCGGAGGCACGCTGCACCGCGCGCAGCGTGGTGCAGAGCAGGAAGGTGCGCCCGCCGGCCGCTTCGATCAGCGGCAGCGCGGCCTGCACCACGGCATCGGTGAACTGCGGCGACTGCGGCGCGGGCATGTCGCGCGGCACGTACAGCAGCCCCTGCGTCGCGTAGTCGAACGGGCTCGGCAGCGTCAGCGAGCGGTCCTTGTCGAGCCCGAGCTGCGCCGCATAGTGCGTAAAGTTGCCCTTGACCGACAGCGTAGCCGAGGTAAAGACCCACGCCCGCGGCTGGCCGCCGCGCTGGCGCGAGAAGATCGGCGCGATCGACAGCGGGGTGCGGTGCAACTGCACGGTATGGGAGAACACTTCGACCCAGCGTACCGTTTCTGCCGGCGCCCGTGCTTCGGCTACCTCGCCCCCCTCGCCCCCCTCGCCTGCCGGTGTGGCGGGCACGGGCGCGGCAACGGCATCGCTGCGCCATGCCGCCAGGCGCTCGGCCAGTTCCAGCGCGCGCCGATGGCACTGCTGCAGCGATTCGGCGCGCTCCGCCTGGCTTTCCAGCATCTCGACAAAGGCCGACAGTGCCTCGTCCAGCGCATCGAGCGTTTCGTTGAAGGGCTCGGCGATGCGGCGGTCGGCCTCGATCTGGCCCAGCGCCAGGCGCGCGTTGTCCTTGTTGAACGCCAGCCGCAGGTCGCGCGCGGCACGCTCCAGCGGCGCGCCCAGTGCGACCCAGTCGACCGCGTCGCGCGCATGCGACAGGCCTTCGGCCACCGTGTCGCGGGCCAGCTCGAGCAGCTGGCTGGTCGACAGCGTCTCGCCGAAGAACAGCGTTGCGGTTTCGGGCAGCTGGTGCGCCTCGTCGAAGATCACGGTGTTGGCGGCGGGCAGCAGCTCGGCCATGCCGGTATCGCGCAGCACCACGTCGGCAAAGAACAGGTGATGGTTGACCACCACCACGTCGGCCTGCTGCGCTTCCTTGCGCGCGCGCATCACGAAGCAGTCCTTGTAGTACGGGCACTCCGAGCCCAGGCAGTTGTCGCGTGTCGACGTCACCATCTGCCACACCGGTGCGTTTTCCGGCACCGCGGCCAGCTCGGCCTTGTCGCCTGTCTTGGTTTCCTTGAGGAAGCGGCCGATGTCGCGCAGCCACGCGGCATCCTGGCGCGACGCCAGCCGCCCGGCCGCCTGCGCGCGCTCCAGGTGGTAGTGGCACACGTAATTGGCGCGGCCCTTGAGCAAGGCCACCGAGACCGGCACGTTCAGCGCATGGCGCACCGTCGGGATATCGCGCAGGAATAGCTGGTCCTGCAGGTTCTTGGTGCCGGTGGACAGGATGACCTTGCCGCCCCAAAGCATGGCAGGCACCAGGTAGGCGTAGGTCTTGCCGGTGCCGGTGCCGGCCTCGACGATCACCGTGTCGTTGGCGGCGATCGCCTCGGCGACGGCATCGGCCATCTTGTGCTGAGACGCGCGCGGCCGGTAGCCCGGGATGGCCTGTGCCAGCGTGCCGGTATCGGCAAAGATGGTGCCAAGCTCGGCGCTGCGGCTGGCAGCGGCGTCCAAAGCGCTGGCGGCGACGTCATGCACGTCCGTTGCGTCGTCCGCAGTGGCGGCGTCGTCTTGCTCGGGGGAATCGGAAAGGTCGGACAAGGGTGGGGGAATACGTTTGTGTAGGCCGCCGGTAGATCTGCCGGCGGCATCTGGCGCGGCGGCCCGGATGCTCAGGCCGGCACGTCGGGTTCGAGCTGCAACTGCAGCAGCGTGATGGCGTCCTTCAGCTTCAGGCGGCGCTTTTTCAGGCGGCGCAACTGCAGCTCGTCATGGACGGCGTCGCCGGAGAGCCGGTCGATCAGGAAGTCCAGATCGCGGTGCTCGATCTGCAACTCCATGATGCGCCGTTCCAGGGTATTCAGGTTGCTGTCCATGTGCGCCTCCGCGGTACGGTCAGTGCGATCGGCTCAGAAGCCGAACGGGCGCGGCGCCGACGCCTGGCCTTGCTGTTCCTTGGCCTTGGCGCGCCGCTCTTCCAGTTCCTTCTGGCGCCGCTCGAGGTCGCGCTGCTTGGCCTCGTACGCCTTCGCGTTTTCCTCGCGCTGGCGAGCCTGCTCGCCGCCCTTCTGCTGCGCCTCTTTCATCCTGGCGTCGAAGTCGGACTGCTTCTGCTGGTACGACTGCGCGTTGGCGGCGCGCTGCGGCGCCTCGCCCTGGCGTTGCGCCTCGCGCAGCTGCTGATCCTGCTGCTTTTTCTCGAATGTGGTGCGGCTGGACTTCTCGCTGGCGGCACGCTGCGGCTGGCTGGCCTCGAATTCGGCACGGCGCAGCGCCTGGTCGCGGTCGCGCTCGGCGGCGCGGTGCGCGCGCTCGGCCTCGCCGACTTCCAGTTCGCGCTTGCGCAGCACCTGCAGCTCCTGGCGCTGGGCTTCCTTGGCCTTGTCGATGCAGCTGGTGACGAAGAACTTGCTGTAGCACTCGTGCTCGGCCGCGGAGAAACGGTAGTTGGTCCACGCGCGCGAATCGCCGATGGCCTTGCGTTCGGCGCCGAAATCGCGCGGAGCTCCGGCGGCCGTTGGCGTTGCCGCGGCCGGTGCCGAGGCTTGCGCCAGCGCGGGTCGCACCGGCATCAGCACGGCGCCGGCGGCGAGCGCCAGCACTGCCAGGCTGGCAGCTTGGAAGAGGACGGATTTCGGCACGTTGGCGACGGTTGGCATGGCCGGTGAGGGTGTCGGCGAAGTTGCCGCTGAAGTGGCCTTGGCGGCGGCCGGACGGGGCTTGACGATCATGACGGGATTCTAGCATCCGGGCCGCCTGGCGGCCTGCCCCGCACATGCTGGTAACGCCCCTTGCGCGGCGCCAGCGGCCAGCGTGGCCGAACCGCGCCGCGCTTGTGGCAAAATGCCCCGCTTTCGACCGACTGCGTTTTCAGATGTCCAACCTGCCCGCTTCCGTCTCGCAAAAAATCGTGTCGCTCATCGCGGCTGAACTGTCCGTGCAGCCCCGCCAGGTCGCGGCCGCCGTGGCCCTGCTCGACGAGGGCGCCACCGTCCCGTTCATCGCCCGCTACCGCAAGGAAGTGACTGACAACCTGGACGACACGCAGCTGCGTAACCTGGAAGAGCGCCTGCTTTACCTGCGCGACATGGAAGACCGCCGCGCGGCCATCCTGGCGTCGATCCAGGAGCAAGGCAAGCTCACGCCCGAACTGCAGGCCGCCATCGAGGGCGCCGAAACCAAGCAGGCGCTGGAAGACCTCTACCTGCCCTACAAGCCCAAGCGCCGCACCCGCGCCCAGATCGCGCGCGAATGCGGGCTGGAGCCGCTGGCGCTGGCGCTGCTGGCCGATCCCACGCTGGATCCGCAAACCGAGGCGGCCAAGTACGTCAACGGCAACCCGACCGCCGACGGCGGCGTGCCCGATGTGAAGGCGGCGCTGGACGGCGCGCGCGACATCCTGTCCGAGCAGTTCGGCGAGACCGCGGAACTGCTGGGCAAGCTGCGCGAACACCTGTGGAACAACGGCGTGGTCGCCTCGACCGTGATGGAAGGCAAGGAAACCGCCGAGGAAGAGAAGTTCCGCGACTACTACGCCTACAGCGAAACCATCCGCACGGTGCCGTCGCACCGCGCGCTGGCGCTGTTCCGCGGCCGCAACGCGGGCGTGCTGATGGTCAAGCTGGGCCTGGGCGAAGAACAGGACGCGATGGTGCCGCACCCGTGCGAAGGCATGATCGCGCGCCATGTCGGCATCCAGCAGTTGGGCCGCCCCGCCGACAAGTGGCTGGGCGACGTGTGCCGCTGGTGCTGGCGCGTGAAGGTGCAGCCGCACCTGGAAACCGAGCTGCTGACGCAACTGCGCGAGACCGCCGAGAGCGAAGCCATCAAGGTCTTCGGCCGCAACCTGCATGAACTGCTGCTGGCCGCGCCGGCGGGCCCCAAGTCCGTGATGGGCGTCGATCCCGGCATCCGCACCGGCTGCAAGATCGCGGTGGTCGACAGCACCGGCAAGCTGCTCGATACCGCCACCATCTACCCGCACGAGCCGCGCCGCGACTGGAACGGTTCGCTCGCCACGCTGGCGCGCCTGGCCAGGCAGCACAACGTCGCGCTGGTCTCGATCGGCAACGGCACCGCCAGCCGCGAGACCGACAAGCTGGTGCAGGACCTGATGAAGCAGATGCCCGAGCTGAAGCTGACCAAGATCGTGGTCAGCGAGGCCGGCGCCTCGGTCTACTCGGCGTCGGAACTGGCCGCCAAGGAATTCCCGGACCTGGACGTGTCGCTGCGCGGTGCGGTGTCGATCGCACGCCGCCTGCAGGATCCGCTGGCCGAGCTGGTCAAGATCGATCCCAAGTCGATCGGCGTGGGCCAGTACCAGCATGATGTGAACCAGCGCGAGCTGGCACGCACCCTGGACGCCGTGGTCGAAGACTGCGTGAACGCCGTGGGCGTGGACGTCAACACCGCCTCGGCGCCGCTGCTGGCGCGCGTGTCGGGCCTGAACACGGTGCTGGCACGCAATATCGTCGAGTTCCGCGATGCCAACGGTGCCTTCGCCAACCGCGCGGCGCTGAAGAAGGTGCCGCGCCTGGGCGACAAGACCTTCGAGCAGGCGGCCGGCTTCCTGCGCATCAACGATGGCGACAACCCGCTGGACCGCTCGTCGGTGCACCCGGAAGCGTACCCGGTGGTGCAACGCATCCTGGACGCCATCAAGAAGGGCCTGCGTGATGTCATGGGCAACCGCGAAGCGCTGCGCGGCCTGTCGGCGGAGAAGTTCACCGATGAGTCGTTCGGCCTGCCGACCGTGCGCGACATCCTGTCCGAGCTGGAAAAGCCCGGCCGCGACCCGCGCCCCGAGTTCAAGACCGCGACCTTCCAGGAAGGTGTGGAGGACGTGAAGGACCTGCAGCCTGGCATGGTGCTGGAAGGCGTGGTCACCAACGTGGCGGCGTTCGGCGCGTTTGTCGATATCGGCGTGCACCAGGACGGGCTGGTCCATATCTCGGCACTGTCGAACAAGTTCGTCAAGGACGCGCACGAGGTGGTCAAGGCCGGCCAGATCGTCAAGGTCAAGGTGATGGAGGTCGACGTCAAGCGCAACCGCATCGGGCTGTCGATGCGCCTGGATGACGAGCCCGGCCAGGCGGCCCCGCGCGCCGGCGGCGACCGCGGCGGCCAGCGCAGTGGCGGCAAGGGCAGCAGCGGCGGCGGCCGCCGCGAGCAGGAGCCGGCGGGCGCAATGGCGGCGGCATTCGCCAAGCTCAAGCGCTGAGCGGCTCGCTGCCCGCGACATCCCTGGCGCCCCGCACCAAGCCGTGCGGGGCGTTTTTCATTGGGGCCCGTCCCGGGCGATCCGCACTGCCAGCCCCGTCGCGCCGTCGGTCCGGTTGGCAAAGGCCAGGTCCAGCCCATGCAGCCGCGCCACGCGCTGCGCGATGGAAACACCAAGGCCATGCCCGTGCTCCCGTTGCGTCCCACCCCCGCGGAAGAACCGGTCGCCCAGCCGCGCCAGCACATCGGGCGCGATGCCCGGCCCCTGGTCGCGCACGGTAATGCCGTCCGGCTGGAAATCCACGGTGACCAGCGCCCCCGGCGGGCTGTAGCGGATGGCATTGTCGAGCAGGTTGCGCAGCAGCAGCGACAACAGGTTGGCATCGCCCGCGACCGGTAGCGGTTCCCCGCCCTGCTCCGGCCATTCGAGCTCCACGTCGACCTGCTTCTGCTGCGCCAGCGCCAGGCAGTCTGACAGCGCCTGCTGCGCCACCGGCAGCCAGCTGACCGGCTGGCGGGACGGCAGTGCCGAGGCATCTTCCAGCCGGCTCAGCGTCAGCAATTGCGATACCAGCCGGCTGATGCGGTCGATGCCGGCGGCGACGTTGGCGCGGGCCTGGTTGCGCTCCACGGCGTCCGGCGAGCGCTCGGCAAGCTCCCATTGCGCCTTCAGCGCAGCCAGCGGCGTGCGCATCTCATGCGCCGCGTCGGCAGTCAGGCGGCGCTCGTGCTCGATCGAGTCCGAAACCCGCGCCAGCAGCCGGTTCATGGCATGGACCAGCGGCACCAGCTCGCCGGGCACCGCCGCCAGGCTGAGCGGCTGGCGGTCATCGGGCGCACGCCGTTCGATATCGGCCGACAACGCCCGCACCGGTTCCATCGCGCGGCGCGTGAACCAGATCAGCAGCCCGATCAGCATCGGCAGGCCCGCGGCCCATGGCAGCACCTGCGCGGCGATATAGGACAGGATCAACTCGTTGCGCTCGGCCAGTTGCTGGCCGACGCAGACGCGCCAGCCGGTATCGGGATCGTCGAGGTAGTAGAGCCGCCAGCGCTGCTGGCCGAGGACGGTGTCGCTGAAGCCCTTCAAGCCCGGCGCGCGCGGCAGCAGGTCGCCCTCCGGATCGATATGCAGGGGCTTCCCGTCCGGCAGCCACGCGGCGATGGCGAGGTCGCCCAGGCCGGCATCGCCCTGGTCGCCCTCCACAAGTTGCGGCAGCCGGGTGCGCGACGGCCCTGCGGCAAGGTCGACCATCGGCACCACCGAGTGCATCTGCAGCGCCATGCGCACCATGTCGGTGTCGTACAGCTCGTTGATCTCATGCCGGGCGCGCACGTAGGTCAGGCCGATGGTCAGCAGCCAGACCACCGGCGTGGCGATCAGCACGGCAAGGATAAGCCGGCGCTGCAGCGTCATTGGCAGTCCTCGGCAGCGCCCAGCGTGTAGCCCGCGCCGCGGAAGGTGCGCACGATCTTGGGATGGATCTTGCGGCGCAGGTGGTGGATATGGACTTCAAGGGCATTGCTTTCCACGCCGCCCTGCCAGTCATAGAGCTTGTCGCGCAGGAAGTCGCGCGTCAGCAGGCGGTTGGGATGTGCCAGCAGCAGTTCGAGCAGCATGGCTTCGCGGCTGGTCAGCTCCACCGGCGTGCCGGCCCAGTACGCCTGCCTGCCGGCCGGATGGAATTCCAGCGCGCCGTGCTTCCACACCGGCGACGACAGCCCCACGGCCCGGCGCGTCACGGCGCGCAGGCGCGCGGCCAGTTCGTCGAGCGCGATCGGCTTGACCAGGTAGTCGTCGGCGCCGGCGTCGAGCCCGCCGATGCGGCTTTCGATCGCATCGCGCGCGGTCAGCACGATCACGGGAATGCGGCAGCCGCGCGCGCGCCAGCGCGCGAGCAGCGCCATGCCGTCCTCGCCGGGCAGGCCAAGGTCCAGAACCACGGCGTCATAGTCGGCCATCTCCAGCGCATGGTCGGCTTCGGTGGCGGTGCCGAACCAGTCGACCGCATAGTCCAGCAGCTGCAGCCCGCGCCGCAGGCCATCGCCGAGCATGGGGTCGTCTTCAACGATAAGGATTCTCATGTTCCGGGTGTTATGCGGGAGTCACGCGCGGGAGTTACGCGCGGCGCGCGGCAATCACGCCGCGAAGGATATCGATTGTGAGCCCGCAGGCTTAATGTGCCATTAAGGTTGGCGGCTTATCCTCGCGCTCGCATTGCCAGGCCTTGTCCTGTTCAACGCCGCGCCTGGCGCCGGCGCCGACAAGGCCGTCAACTCTTCCTTCCGCGCCGCCTTGCCGTCACACCTGCCCTCCAGCCCTGCCACCCCCGCCGTGCTGCCCCGCACCGGGCGCCTCGCCGCCGGGCCGGGGCATGCCGTCCGCGTGGCAGGCATCCCCGCCCTTGCGCTCGCGCTCGCCGTGCTGGCGTTCGCGCTGCTGTGGTTCGGCACGCTGGGCGTGCGCCACTTGCTGGGACCGGACGAAGGCCGCTACGCCGAGATCGCGCGCGAGATGCTGGTCACCGGCGACTGGGTCACGATCCGCTATGACGGCCTGAAGTACTTTGAGAAGCCGCCCTTCCACATGTGGGTGACGGCGCTCTCGTACACGCTGTTCGGCGTCGGCGAATGGCAGGCGCGGCTGTGCGTCGCACTCGCGGGCCTGGCCGGCGTGGCGGCATCGATGCTGGCGGCGGCGCGCTGGTTCGGCGCGCGCGCAGGTTGGCTGGCCGGGCTGGTGCTGGTATCGGCGCCGATGTGGAATGCCGCGGCCCACTTCAATACCCTCGACATGACGCTCTCCGGCGTCATGGCCTGCGTGCTCGCGGGCATGCTGCTGGCGCAGCACCCGCGCACCACGCGATCGGCGCAACGCAACTGGATGCTGGCGTGCTGGGCGGCGATGGGCATTGCGCTGCTGACCAAGGGGCTGGTCGGCCTGGTGCTGCCGGGACTGGTGCTGGTGGCGTACACCTGTGCCACGCGCGACCTGGCGCTGTGGCGGCGCCTGCATGCGCCGGCGGGGTTCGCACTGATGCTGGGGGTGGCGGTGCCCTGGTACTGGCTGGTGGCGCGGCGCAATCCCGAGTTCCTGCACTTCTTCTTTATCCACGAGCACTGGCAGCGCTACACCTCGACCGTGCATGCGCGCAAGGGGGCGCTGTGGTACTTCGTCCCGCTGGTGCTGGGTGGCTTCCTGCCGTGGCTTGGGATGCTGCCCGCGATGGTCCGCACCGTCAGGCATCGCGCCGGCGCCGCGGGCACTGCCGGCAGTGCCGGCACAAGCGGCCCGGCACCGTTCCAGCCCGCGCTGATGTGCGCGCTGTGGGCAGTGTCGATCTTCGTCTTCTTCAGCCTGTCCGGCTCGAAATTGCCCGGCTACATCCTGCCGGTGTTCCCGGCGCTGGCGATTCTCGCCGGTGCCGCGCTGACGCAGGCAAGCGTGCCGGCATGGCGCAGGCAGCTTTGGGCGATGCTGTCGATCGGCGCGCTCGGGCTGCTGGCAAGCCCGATCGTGGCGACGCTCGATTCCAACAACACGCCCAACCTGCTGTATCGCGCCTACGCCGTGTGGGTGGCGCTTGCGTTTGCCCTCGTCTGCGCCAGCACGGTCGCCGCGCTGTGGCTGCGGCACCGGCACGGGCGCATGGCAAGCATCGCGGCTTACGCGCTGGGCATGCTGCTGGCATTTACCGTCGGCCTGCTCGGCCATGAGGCCATCGGGCGCTCGGCATCTGGCATCGGCCTGGCCGCGCCGATCGAGCGCGTGCTGCGACCCGGCATGCCGCTGTATGGCGTCGGCATGCTCGACCATACGTTGCCCTTCTACCTGCGACATCCGCTGACCATGGTGGCGCAGCCTGATGAACTGGCCTTCGGCACGGAGCAGGAGCCGCAGAACTGGCTGCCGACCGTCGACGCCTTTGTCGATGCGTGGCAGCACGGCCCGCGTGCCGTGGCGCTGCTGTCGCCAGCGACGTTTGCCGAACTCAGCGTGCGCGTGCCGATGCACGTGATCGCGCGCGACTGGCGGCGCGTTGCCGTGGCCAACTTCCCCGTCGCCGGCGTGCGCTAGCGTGCTGCCGGTGTTTCGTGCCGCGCCTGCGCGGCACGCCTTCTTTTCCATGCGATCGTCAAAAGCAATGCAAGGCAAGAAAGTACTGATTCTCGGCGTCAACGGCTTCATCGGCCATCACCTGACGCGCCGCATCCTGGAAACCACGCCGTGGGAGGTCTACGGCATGGACATGAACACGGACCGCCTCGGTGACCTCGTCGACCACCCTCGCATGCACTTCTTTGAAGGTGACATCACCATCAACAAGGAGTGGATCGAGTACAACATCCGCAAGTGCGATGTGGTGCTGCCGCTGGTCGCCATCGCCACGCCGGCCACCTACGTGCGCCAGCCGCTGCGCGTGTTCGAGCTGGATTTCGAGGCCAACCTGCCGATCGTGCGCGCCGCGGTCAAGTACGGCAAGCACCTGGTGTTCCCGTCGACCTCCGAGGTCTACGGCATGTGCAGCGATGAGGAGTTTGACCCGGAAGCCTCGCCGCTGGTCTACGGCCCGATCAACAAGCCACGCTGGATCTATGCCTGCTCCAAGCAGCTGATGGACCGCGTGATCCACGCCTACGGCATGGAGCAAGGCCTGAACTACACGCTGTTCCGTCCGTTCAACTGGATCGGCGCGGGCCTGGACTCGATCTTCGAGTCGAAGGAAGGTTCATCGCGCGTGGTGACGCAGTTCCTCGGCCATATCGTGCGCGGCGAGCCGATCAAGCTGGTCGACGGCGGCGCGCAGCAGCGTGCGTTCGCCGATATCTCGGACGGCATCAGCGCGCTGATGCGCATCATCGAGAACCCCAACGGCATCGCCAGCGGCAAGATCTTCAATATCGGCAATCCGGCCAATATCCACTCGGTGCGCGAGCTGGCCGAGATGATGCTGAAGATGGCGGGGGACTATCCCGAATACGCCGAGGAGGCGCGCAAGACGCAGATCGTCGAGACCTCGTCGGGCGACTTCTACGGCAAGGGCTACCAGGATGTGCAGCACCGCGTGCCGAAGATCGACAACACCATCGACGAGCTGGGCTGGAAGCCCGAGGTCAGCATGGAGCAGTCGCTGCGCCGCATATTCGAGGCCTATCGCGGCCACGTCACCGACGCGCGCACGCTGGTGAACCAGTCGTAGGCCCAGGCACGCGGCACCGGCACCCTACGCGTCAGCGCGATCGAAGCCCGCCTTGCGCGCCAGCACGATTGCCTGGGCGCGGTTTTCCACTTCCAGCTTGGCGAAGATGCTGGTGATGTGGTTGCGCACGGTCTTCTCGGACAGGTCCAGGTGGGCAGCAATCTGCGCGTTGTCGCGGCCCTGAGCGATCAGTTCGACGATATCGCGCTCGCGCCTTGTCAGCGCGGTGAACGCGGGATCGCTCACCGGTGCCGCGGCCGGCAGGAAGGCGCGCACCTCGTCGAGCCAGCGGTGCCACGCGGGCTCGGTTTCCAGCAGCAGGTGGTTGCCGCTTTCCAGCGGCACGAAGCGTGCGCCAGGGATTTCGCTGGCGATCAGGCGGCCCTCGTCGAATGGCACGCGTGCGTCGCGTACCGCATGCAATACCAGCGTCGGGCACGTGACTCGGGGCAGCAGCTCGACCACGTCGATCTCATTGAACACGCGCATGAAGCGCGCGGCATTCAGCGGCGACGTCGATACCCGTTCCAGCTCGTTGAACCAGGCATGCTGCTCGGCGGTGCCGCCCGGGATGAACTGCGTCGTAAAGAACTGGCGGAAGGCGGGGTTCTCCTGGCCCCAGCCTAGTTCGGCAAGCTTGTTCATTAATTCGGCTTCCTCGCGCAGGCTCTGGCTCAGGTGATCGCGCTTCAGGCGCCCGCGGGCGTAGCCGCCGTGCAGGATCAGGTGGCTGACGCGCTCCGGGTGCGCCACCGCATAGGCCACCGCGATCGATGCGCCCTGCGAGATGCCCAGCAGCGGAAAATGCTCTACCCCGGTAGCATCGACGATCGTTTCCAGGTCGCGCAGCCAGGCATCGAAGGACAGGTCTTCGATATCGCGGTCGGACAGGCCGCAGCCGCGTTCGTCATAACGGATCAGGGTGTGGGCGGTCGACAGCGCCGTGATCATATGGCTCCACACCGGGCTGCCGACATCGAACTCGAGGTGGCTCATCCAGTTTGCCGCCTTGACCAGCGGCGCGCCGCCACCCGTAACGGCGTAGGCAAGGCGAACGCCATCCCGGCTGGTGCACAGGCGTATCTGCTGCTTGAACATCGGCATGTCGGGTCGCGCGGTGCTGGGACGGCCTGACGGCAGCCGGGGCCCGTGGGCCCGGCCTGCCGCGCGGGCGCGCCGCGTGACTTCAATAGTTTAGGAAAGGATCGACGGGACCTGGCAAGCGTTTGCGCCTGAAGCACCCGGTTGCGCGGATGCAGCGGCCCGGCGTGGCGCCGGGCCGGTGGGAGTTGGCAGGTGAATCAACGGACAAAGTGCGCCAGGATTGGGCATGCGCGGGTCATGGCGCACATTCCCTGGCCTGGCTGTCGCGGGCGCGCCAGGACCGGCCGTTCCGCCGCGCCCGGCTCACTCACGCGTGGCCGCTCGCGGCGCTTTCGCGCCCGGTTGCGGTCAGGCATTCGCCGCCATCGCGCGAGCCGCTGCGCTCGCCGTCGCTGAAGCTGTCGCGCGAGCTGATGCGGGTCCCCTCCGTAAACGGGTCGAACTGTCCCATGCGCGCGCCGTCGGTGTATGGATCAGGCTTGCGCATGCCGTCCCGGTACGGATCAAAGCCACGGACCGCGCACACGGACATGCCCTGGCGCGCCACCACGGGCAGCATCGTGGCCTCGGTCGCGGGCCCGTGTGCGCCGTCGGAAAACGCGTCGCGCTGCCCGTTGCGGACATGCGCGGCAGTCCGGGTGGCTTCGTCACCCACACCCGCGTGGGCAGTCAGGCTCAGCCCGGCGGCAAGTGCGGCGGTGGCAAGCAGGGTCCTGGCAAACTTCTTATGCATTGCTATCTCCAACAGGGGATGCCGCGAGCGTGGCCGCTGCGGTCCCTCATGCAGGCGATCGTCGACGGAATGCGCGGGCCGCACGGGATCGCCTTCGCCGTGCGGGCCGAGTGCCTGGCGCCGGCCGGCTGCCTTCCCATCGCGGCAGCAGCGCGGCGCCTGACTCCTGGATCAGGGTGTGGCGGGTGCGGGATAGCGGGCGCGTGGCGCCGGCTTCAGCCGCCCTGCGTCAGTGCAGCCATCCAAACATTACGAACAGCGGCAGCAGCGGCGGCAGCAGCAGCGACGGCATCAGCCGTGCCGGACTGCGCCAGCGTGCCGCCAGGCACGCCGACACGCGGTCGGCGGCCAGCTGCACCGCGGTGCGCAAGAGCGCCGCATCCGGCGCCTGGCGTCCGCGCAGGGAGCGCGCCAGCGACAACGCGCGTCCCAGCTCGCGTGCCGGCGCGCCGTGATCGTGGTCCAGCTCACGCAGTGAGGCCAGCCACGCATCCCAGGTCGCATGTGAATGACAGAAGACGTAGAGCAGCAGGAGCGCCGGCGGCAGCAGCACCGCACCGGTTTGCGCCATGCGGTGACGCAGGGCCCGTCGCAGCCACGGCGGCAGCGCGCGTCGCGGCTGGCGGGCGCGACGGACTTCGTCGGCATGCCGGCTGGACGGGCGAGACCACTGCTGCAACGGACGCATGGCACGGCTCCTTGAGGAGATGGACCACCACTAAGGTGGTCCTGTGACAGGTTGAGGGTTGCATTGTCTGGCGGAGGGCAAGAGCGCGCATGAGGCCCTGGTCCCGGGTAGGCCGCGGAGCCGCCCGACTTTCCGGGACAAGCGCCCTGGCAAGGCGCCGGCGGGTGGCGCATGGCATGCGCTGGCCCCCTGGGCGTGCATGCCGGGCTGCCGCGGTGGCCGCACGCATCGCTGCCTGCGGGCGCGGCGGTTGCCGATGGGCGCCTTGGGGGGTGATGGCTGCAGTGCGGCAGTCCCCGCGGCCCCGCGCCCGGGACCGATGTCCCGGCGCCACGCCGTCCACAACGCCCAGCAAAGGCCATTTCGGGACGCCGGCCTCATGCGCGGGCGCTGGCCCGCTGCAATGATGGGTGCACCGTCAACCGACTGACGGATAACGCCTACAGGAGTCCTCCTCATGGAAAACGCCGCCCAATCCTCCACCGGCTCGACCGGCAGCCAGACCGGCTATCAGGCCGGATGCCAGCCCGGCTACCAGGTCGACACGCAGCGCTACGCGCGCTGTATTGACGCCTCGCGCCGCATCCGCTGGGACATCGACCGCGACGTGATCCGCGGCCGCACCTTCGACCTCGACCACAAGTTCCTGCCCGACGGGCTGTCGCTGGCCGATGAACTGCCGTTCCTGTCGCCCGCCGAGCAGCGCTTCATGTCCCAGGTGCAGGGCCGCACCTACGCCAACATGTTCGGGCTGGTGGAGCGCTTCGTCAGCGCCAAGGTGCTGGAACTCAGCCGTGACCATTGGCTGGGCGACCAGACCGCGCTCGAAGCGCTGGTGCGCTTTTCCGACGAGGAGATCAAGCACCAGGAACTGTTCCGCCGCATCGAGCGGCTGGTCGCCGCGCATATGCCCGACGGCTACCAGTTCAACGCCACGCCCAACGAAGTCGCCGCGTTCGTGCTGAGCAAGCGCAACTGGGCCGTGCTCGCCATGACCTGCCAGCTCGAGCTGTTCTCGCAGGCACACTACCGCGCCAGCATCGGCACCGCGCCCGACCTGTCCGAGCTGTACAAGGACGTGTTCCTGTACCACTGGCGCGAGGAATCGCAGCACGCGATCATGGACGAGCTGGAATGGCTGCGCGAGGATGCGCGCATTGACGCCGCCGAGCGCGATGCCGCGATCGAGGACATGATCGCGCTGGTCGCCGGCTTCGACGAGATCGTGCAGGGCCAGGCAAAGGCGGATACGGATTACTTCGTCAGCGTGACCGGCCACACCGCGCATGCCGCGCAGATCGCCGAGACGGTGCTGAAAGCCTACCGCTGGACCTACATCGTCACCGGGGCGCTGGAGCCGCGCTTTGGCAAGCTGCTGACCGAGATGGTGACCGAATCGCAGATGGCCCGGATCCAGGCCGCGATGGCACCGCTGATGTATGCGATGCCGGCCAGCGGCCAGCCCTCGCCTGCCATGGCCGCCTGAAACGAAAAACCCCCGGGGCGCCTGTGAGCGCCACCGGGGGCTTGCAGCGGGCGCGCGGCCCGTGCGTTCAGATCTCGACCTTGGTACCCAGCTCCACCACCCGGTTGGCCGGGATCTGGAAGAAGTCGGACGGCTTGGCGCCGTTCTGATGCATCCAGGCGAACAAGCTCTCGCGCCACATCGGCATGCCCGGCAGCTTGGACGGGATCACCGACTCGCGCGCGATGAAGAACGAGGTTTCCATCAGCTCGAAATGCATGTCGAGCTTGCGGTCGGCCAGATCCAGCACCTTCTGCACGTCCGGCGTTTCCTTGAAGCCGTACTCCGACTTCAGGATAAAGACGCCGCCGCCCAGGTCCTTGCAGCTCAGGCGATGGTCGTCGTCGACGTACGGCACGTCGCGCGTGATGAAGTGCAGGAACACCACGCGCTCGTGCAGCACGCGGTTGTGCTTTAGGTTGTGCAGCAGCGACACCGGCACCGAATCGGTATTGCCGGTCAGGAACACCGCGGTGCCCTCGACGCGGTGCGGCGGGTGCGCCAGCAGGCCGGCAATGAAGGGCTCCAGCGGGATGCCGTCTTCCAGGCTGCGCGCGCGCAGCAGCTTGCGGCCGCTGTACCAGGTCATCAGCATGAAGAAGGCCATGCTGCCCAGCAGCAGCGGGAACCAGCCGCCTTCGGCAACCTTGAGCAGGTTGGCGGCAAAAAACGACAGGTCGACCAGCAGGAAGCCAGCGCCGACCAGCACCACCATCGCAGTGTTCCACTTCCACACATTGCGCATGCACACCGCCGCCAGGATGCTGGTGATGACCATGGTCGTGGTCACGGCGATGCCGTAGGCCGCTGCCAGGTTCTCGGACTTCTTGAACGAGATCACCACGCCGAACACCAGCACCAGCAGCAGCCAGTTGACCACCGGCAGGTAGATCTGGCCGATTTCAGCGGCCGAGGTGTAGCGCACGCGCATGCGCGGCACGAAGCCCAGCTGGATCGCCTGGCTGGTCAGCGAGAAGGCGCCGGAGATAACCGCCTGAGAGGCGATCACCGTGGCGCAGGTAGCCAGCAGCACCATCGGGATCAGCAGCGGCTCCGGCACCATCAGGTAGAACGGGTTCTCGGCGCCGGCGGGGTTGTGCATCAGCATCGCGCCCTGGCCGAAGTAATTCAGCATCAGGCATGGCATCACCAGGATGAACCAGCCGATGCGGATCGGGCGCGCGCCGAAATGGCCCATGTCGACGTACAGCGCCTCGGCCCCCGTCAGCACCAGGAACACCGAGCCCAGCACGATGAAGGCCTGCAGCGCGTGCTCGACCAGGAAGGTGATGCCGTACATCGGATTGACCGCCTTGAGGATCTCCGGCGCCTGGATCAGGTTGAACACGCCCAGCGCGCCCAGCGCCAGGAACCACGCTGTCATGATCGGCCCGAACAGCTTGCCCACCGCGGCCGTGCCATGGCGCTGGATCAGGAACAGCGCGGCCAGGATCACGAGCGTGATCGGTATCACGAAATGCGACAGCTGCGGCGCGGCGATCTCCAGCCCTTCCACCGCCGACAGCACCGAGATTGCCGGCGTGATAACCGCATCGCCATAGAACATGCAGGCGCCGAAGATGCCCAGCATCATCAGGATCCTGGCCTTGCCGGAGCGCGGCGCCACGGTACGCAGCACCAGCGCCATCAGCGCCAGCACCCCGCCCTCGCCGTCGTTGTCGGCCCGCATCACGAACACCACGTACTTGATCGAGACCACGATGATCATGGCCCAGAACAGCATCGAGATGACGCCTAGCACGGCGTCGGTGCTGAAGGCGATGCCGTGCTCCTTGCTGAAGCACTCCTTGAGCGCGTACAGCGGGCTGGTGCCGATGTCGCCGAAGACGACACCGACCGCGCCGAGCACCAGGGCGCGCGTGCTGGGACTCTCGACGAAATAATGGCTGGTTGTGGACTGGGTAGTCATGAGATTGGGTCTGCCCGGCCGGCTCGCCGGCAGTTTTGTTGGCTCTGGCGCAGTCGCGGCCCGGCGCATGGGCCTGCGCTGCTGCGACCGTTTTCCGGCGCTCTTAGCGTTCTATTGCATTGCACAAACCGGGGCAATTCTAGATGAACTGTCAGCTAACGACCACTCCGGATGATTCGGATGCCGTTTTCGCGACTCAGCAAGAATGGGAGGGAAGTGGCCGGTGGTCAAGGCCCGTGTAAGCAAAACAGCGTGTCCTTGCGCCCGCAGGTGCCGTTGCGGCAGGGCAACATTTGTGCGTCATGCGGCACCCAGAGTGCTTTATACGCCGAGGTAGCGGTCCAGCGCCTCCGGCTTGCCGGCCAGGTCGGCCGCGGGGCCGGCCAGCACGACCCGCCCCTTTTCCAGCACCACGGCGCGGTCGGCGTGCGCCAGCACCGAGCGGAAGTTGCGGTCGACCACCACCGAAGCGATGCCGGTAGCGCGCACCGTGGCGATGACTTCCCAGATCTCGCGCACGATGCGCGGGGCCAGCCCTTCGGTGGCTTCGTCCAGCACCAGGCAGTCGGGATTGGTCATCAGCGCACGGCCGATCGACAGCATCTGCTGCTCCCCGCCGGACAACTGCTGGCCGCCGTGCGACAGGCGTTCCTTGAGGCGCGGGAACAGGTCGAGCACACGCGCCTCGTCCCAGTCGTTGCGGCCGTTGCAACCCTTGCGGGCGGCCATCAGCAGGTTTTCTCGCACCGACAGGCTGGGGAAGATGCCCCGCCCTTCCGGCACGTAGGCCACGCCCAGGCGCGCCACCTCGTACGGCTGCGCACGCGACATATCGCGGCCGGCCACGCGGATCTGCCCCTGGCGCTGGCGCACGTGTCCCAGCAGCGTACGCAACAGCGTGCTCTTGCCCATGCCGTTGCGGCCCAGCAGGCCCACGGTCTCGCCCACGCCAACGGTGAAGTCGATACCGCGCAGCACATGGCTGGAGCCGTACCAGGCGTTGATGCCGGTGGCTTCAATCATCGGCGTGCTAGTCGGCGTGCTAGTAGCCGTGCTGATTGACGTACTCATGCGGCCTCGCCTTCTTCCTCGCCCAGGTAGGCGAGCTGGACTTCGCGGTTGGCCCGGATCGCCTCGGGCGTGCCGGTGGCGATCACCGTGCCGTTGACCATCACTGTGATGCGGTCGGCGACCGAGAACACCGCGTCCATGTCATGCTCGACCAGCAGGATGGCGTGGCCCTCGCGCAGGCCGCGCAGCAGTCCCAGCATGCGCGTCGACTCCTCTGCCCCCATGCCGGCCAGCGGCTCGTCGAGCAACAGCGCCACCGGCTGCGTGGCCAGGCACATCGCCACCTCGAGCTGGCGCTTCTGGCCATGCGCCAGGTCGCTGGCGGGGCGGTCCGCCAGCTGCGCCAGGCCGGCGCGCTCCATGGCCTCGTCGGCCAGCGCTGCGCTGGTGCGGCAGCCCTGCGCGCTTTCCCACAGGCGCCAGGCCCGCTGGGCGCGCGACTGCGCCGCCAGCCGGCAGTTCTCGCGCACGGTCAGCGGCAGGAAGATATTGTTGCGCTGGTAGCTGCGCCCCACGCCGTGCCGCGCCAGCCGCGGCTGCGACCAGCCGGTGACCTCCTCACCCTTCAGGAACAGGCGCCCCGACGTGGGCGGCAGCTCGCACGACAGCATGTTGATCAGCGTGGACTTGCCGGCGCCGTTGGTACCGATCACGGCATGGATCTCGTGCAGCGACAGCGACAGGTCGACGCCGGCCACCGCGGTGAGGCCGCCAAAGCGGCGCGTGAGCTGCTGCGCCTGCAGAACCGGGGTATTCATGCGGCCTCCGTCTTGCGCGCGTTGCCATCACCGGCCTTGCCGGCCTCGCTGGCTTCGGTCCCGTGCCCGCCGTTGTGGCGCCCGGTCTTGCCGCGGCGCCCGTGCCGCAGCACCGCGGGCAGGCTGACCAGCCCGCGCGGCAGCAGCGCCACGGCAACGATGATGAAGCCGCCCATCACCAGCTGCCAGTGCTTGGTCAGCGTGCTGAACCATTCGGCCAGCAGTACGAAGGAAAACGCCCCCAGCACCGCCCCGGCCAGGCTGCCGACGCCGCCCAGGATCACCATCAGCATGGCGTTGCCCGACTGGTGCCACGATGCGATCTCCGGGTTGACGAAGCCGAACTGGATCGCATAGAGGAAGCCTGCCAGCCCCGCCAGCACCCCACCCGCGACAAAGGCGCCAAGCTGGTAGCGATAGGTGGCATAGCCGGCGGCGCGCATGCGCTGCTCGTTATGGCGGATGCCCACCAGCGCATGGCCGAAGCGCGAGCGCAGCACCAGCGCCAGCAGCGCGACCGTGGCCACCAGGCCCATCCACACCAGCCAGTAGAAGTGCGTGGCGTCGGTGACGGTCAGCAGGTACTCGCCCGGCACCGGGAACTCCGGGCGGAAATAGATATAGGTGCCGTCGCTGCCGCCGGCGACCTTGGTGTCATGGAACACGAAGTACACCATCTGCGCGAAGGCCAGCGTCACCATGATGAAATACACGCCGCGCGTGCGCAGCACCAGCGCGCCCACCACCAGCGCCAGTCCCGCGGAGGCGGCCAGCGCGCCGGCCAGCAGCAGCCAGCCGTTGCCCGGGCCGGATTGCGGCGCCAGCATCGCGGTGGCGTAGGCCGCCATGGCAAAGTACGCGGCATGCCCCAGGCTCACCAGCCCGGTATAGCCGATCAGCAGCTGCAGCGACAGCGCGAAGATCGCCATGATCATCACCTTGCTGAGCAGCTCGATATAGAACTTGTGGCTGTCCGCGGTCAGCAGCAGCGGCAGCACGGCCAGTACCGCGAAGGCCACGAGCCAGCCCAGCGCGGCGAGCAGCGCGGCATTGCCGCGGGGATGCCGGCGCGCCGGCAATGTCGTCGGATTCATGTCATCCCGCCTTGAACAGCCCCTGCGGCTTCCACAGCAGGATCACCGCCATCAGCAGGTAGATCAGCACGCCGGCCGCCTCCTGCCAGAACACCTTGCCAAAGGTATCGACGAAGCCCAGCAGCAGCGATGCCACCAGCGCGCCCTTGACCGAGCCGATACCGCCGATCACCACCACCACGAAGCAGACGATCAGCACCTGCCCGCCCATGCCCGGATACACCGATGACACCGGCGCCGAGATCATGCCCGCCAGCACCGCCAGCGCCACGCCCAGCGCGAACACGAAGCGGTACAGCACGGTGATGTTGATGCCGAGCGATTGCACCATCTCGCGGTTGGTCGCGCCGGCGCGGATCATCATGCCCAGCCGCGTGCGGCGGATCACGTAGTACATGGCCGCGGCCACCGCCAGGCATACCGCGGAAATGAACAGCCGGTACACCGGGTAGGTCATGTCATTGCCGATTGGCAGCGCACCGTCGAGCAGCGCCGGCACCTGCACGCCGTGCACATCGTCGCCGACCAGGATGCTGCGCAGCTCTTCGAATACGAGGATCAGCCCGTACGTCATCAGCACTTGCTGCAGGTGGTCGCGCTCGTACAGATAGCTGAAGAATGCCCATTCGAGCACGTAGCCGAACAACACCGCCAGCACGATGCCGAGCGGGATGGCGATAAACAGGTTGCCGGTCAGCCCCGCAAGGGTGAAGGCCAGGTACGCACCCAGCATGTAGAAGCTGCCGTGCGCCAGGTTGATCACGCCCATGATGCCGAAGATCAGCGTCAGGCCGCTGGCGACCAGGAACAGCAGCAGGCCGTACTGCACGCTGTTCAGGCACTGGATGAGGAAGGAAACGATGTCCATGCGGGCAATACATCAAGAAACCGATAGCGCCACGCATGCTGGTGGCAAGCCCCCCTCTCCCGCGCGCGGGAGAGGGGTTGGGGGACAGGGCCGGCGTTTGCGTGATGCGACGTGGCTACACTTCGTGGAGAGTCCTGCCCTCGCCCCCGGCCCCTCTCCCGCAGGCGGGAGAGATGACTGCAGGGAGCAAACCGGGCGACCTGGAAAGCCTTACAGCCGGCACCCACGCGCCGGATCAGCCAGCGCCTTCACCGCCACCGAGCTGACCTTGTTCTCGCGCCCGTCCACCTTGCGCAGGTAGAAATCCTGCACCGGGTTGTGCGCCTTCGACAGCGTAAAAGTCCCACGCGGGCTGTCGATCTTCGCCGCGCCCATGGCCTTGTACAGGTCGGCCTTGCGCGTCATGTCGCCCTTGACCGCGGTGGCACCGGCCGCGAGCAGCTGTGCCGCGTCATAGCCCTGCACCGCGTAGACATCGGGCTGCAGCTTGAAGGCCTTGGCGTAATCCAGGCGGAAATTCTTGTCGCGCGCGTTGGTCAGGCCATCGGCATAATGCAGCGTCGTCTCCAGCCCCTGCGCGGCATTGCCCTGCGCTTCCAGCGTGCCGTCGGTCAGGAAGCCCGAGCCATACAGCGGGATCTTGTCCTTCAATCCTGCCCCGGCCCAGTCCTTGACGAACTTGACCGCGCCGCCGCCGGCAAAGAACACGAACACGGCATCGGGCTTGAGCGAAGCCACCTCGGTGATCAGCGCCTGGAATTCGACGTTGGGGAACGGCAGGCTCAGTTCCTTCACCACCTTGCCGCCCTTGGCCTCGAAGGCTTCCTTGAAGCCCTTGACCGACTGCTCGCCGGCGGCGTATTTCCACGTCAGCGTCACCACCTTCTTGAGCCCGCGGTCAGCCAGCACCTGGCCCATTGCATAGCCCGGCTGCCAGTTCGAGAACGAAGTGCGGAAGATGTTCGGGCCGCACAGCGGACCGGTGGCTTCGTCGACGCCGGCGTTGGGGATGATCAGCAGCGTGTTGTTTTCCTTGGCGACCTTGACGATGCCCATCTGCACGCCCGAATGCACCGTGCCGACCACCACGTCGACCTGGTCGCGCTTGACCAGCTTGGTGGCATTTTCCGGGGCCTTGGCGGGGTCGGATTCATCGTCGACCTTGAAGTACTCGATCTCGCGCCCACCGAGCTTGCCGCCCTGCTGCTGCACATACATCCGGAAGCCATTCTCGATGGCGGTGCCGAGCGCCGCATAGGTGCCGGTGTACGGCAGCATGAAGCCGACCTTGATCTTGCCGCCCGGCGCAGCCGGCGCCGGCTGTGCGGTCTGGGCGGAGGCGCCGGCCATGGCAAACACGGTGGCGACGGCAAGGCAGGCAGGCGCGAGCCTGCGCGGGGTGATGCGACGCATGTTGTCTCCTGGTGGTCAAGCCGGCGGCTCGCTGGACCGTTGCCGGTCCCCCTGCCGCTGCCGTGGCCTGCGTCGGCGCATCTGCGCCGCGGACCGCTGCGGAGCGGGCGGGAAGCCCAATTATTTTAGGTATGAAGTATGTGTGTTTATATGCCGAACCGCGGCCTGCGTCAACGCCTCAGGCTGGTCGCGGTGTGGCGAATGCCCGCATCGCGCGAGTTTAAGCAACGTGGTTTGCGGGGCATATCGATGGATACCCTCGATCTGCGCCATGGTGCCGTACTCGTCGTCCTCGCCCTGTACCGCCAGCACCGGACCCTTCAAACCGGACAGCAGCGGGCGCAGGTCCCACTGGCGGAAATCCGGGTCGAGCCAGATATCGTTCCAGCCCCAGAAGGCGGATTCGACGTCGTCGTGATGGCGCGCGAGCCGCTGGCGCAGGTCGGTGTCGAGGTAGACCTGACGCGTAGCGGCGATGCTGCTGACCGACAGGTCTTCCACCACGATATGCGGCGCCAGCACGGTAATGCCGTCCAGTGCCTGCGGGAAACTGGCGGCAAAGATCAGCGCGATCGAGCCGCCATCGCTATGCCCCAGCAGCCAGGGCATGCCATGCGTGCGGCCAGGGCCGATATCGAGCGCGTCGAACAACGCCGGCAACGCCTCGCGCGCCTGGCGGTGCATGAAATCGGGGCGCCACTTCTCGGCGGGCGGGCGCGGCGTGGAACGGCCGTAGCCATAGCGTGAGAACACCAGCCCGCGATAGTCGCCAGCCTCGCAGAAGCTGCGCGGAAAGTCGCGCCACATGCTGACCGAGCCCAGCCCTTCGTGCAGGAAGACCACCAGCGGGCGCTGCGCGCGCTCGGGGCGCAGCCACTGGTACTCGATCTGGATACGGCGTTCGTCGAAGGGGATTTCCACCAGGCTGGTCGGCATCGGCATCTTGTTGTCTTGCATCGCTTCAGGAAGGAGTTGTCCCGGACTGGCGCGCGGCTTCCTCGCGCTGGCGCAGCCGGAACCGCTGGATCTTGCCGGTCGCGGTCTTGGGCAGTTCCGGCACGCATTCGATCTGGCGCGGATATTTGTACGGCGCCAGCCTCGACTTGATAAACGCCTGCAACTCCGCGCCCATGCCGTCATGCCATTGCTGGCCAGGCCGCAGCACCACGAAGGCCTTGGGCTTGACCAGTTCGTCGGCATCGGCCACGCCGATCACCGCCGCTTCCAGTACGGCCGGGTGCAGCGCCAGCGCGGCCTCGACCTCGAACGGCGAGACGTAGATGCCACCGACCTTGAGCATGTCGTCGCTGCGCCCCGCGTAGGTGTAGTAGCCATCGGCATCGCGCAGGTACTTGTCGCCGCTGCGCGTCCATTCGCCGACGAAAGTGTCGCGGCTCTTGTCGCGGTTGCACCAGTACATCAGCGCCGCGCTCGGGCCCTTGATGTAGAGGTCGCCGATCTCGCCAGGCGCAGGGGGCTCGCCGCTTTCGTCCAGCAGTTTCAGTTCGTAGCCCGGCACGGGCTTGCCCGTGGTGCCGTAGCGCACCTCGCCGGGCCGGTTCGACAGGAAGATGTGCAGCATCTCGGTGGAGCCGATGCCATCCAGGATGTCGCAGCCGAAATGCGCCAGGAAACGCTCGCCGATATCGCGCGGCAATGCCTCGCCGGCGGAGGTGCATACGCGCAGCGCCACCTCGTCGCGCGCGGGCAGGTCGGGCGCGGCGAGCATGCCCGCGAACAGTGTCGGCACACCGCAGAAAACGGTCGGCCGCTGCTCGCGCAGGCGCCGGAACACTGCCGTCGGCGTGGGCCGTTCGGCCATCAGCACGGTGGTCGCGCCGACCGACATCGGGAAAGTCAGCGCATTACCCAGCCCGTAGGCGAAGAACAGCTTGGCGGCCGAGAATACGACGTCGTCCTCGCGGATGCCAAGTACCTGGCGGGCATAGAGGTCAGCGGTATGGAACAGGTTGCCATGGGTATGCACCGTGCCCTTGGGTCGGCCGGTCGAGCCCGACGAATAGAGCCAGAACGCCATGTCATCCGGACCGGTGCAGGCTACCGGAGCGGGCGAGCGCGTGCGCGCCAGCATTGCGCCCACGCTGCATGCCGGCGCCGCATCGCCATGCGGGGCAGCCTGGATCACCGTCGGTGCCAGCCCGCTCTTGCCGATCGCGGCCTGCATCACCGGCAACAGCGGCGTCGATACCACCACCGCGCGGGCGCCGCTGTGGCCGAGCATGAACGCATAGTCGTCCGCGGTCAGCAGCGTGTTGACCGCTACCGGCACCACCCCCGCCAGCAGGCAGCCGAGGAACACCGTGGGGAAATCGACGGTATCGAGCGCGCACAACAGCAGCCGCTCTTCCTGCCGGAACCCCGCATCGCGCAGCGCGCCCGCAAAGCGTCGGGCGCGGGCATCAAGTTCGGCGTAGGTCAGCGAAGTGGCGTCGTCGAGATAGGCGGCCTTGCCGCCCCGGCCGGCCTCGAGGTTGCGCGAGAGCAGGTCTTCGGCGGCGTTGTAGCGCGGCGGCAGCACCGCGACGGCGCCGGCGGCGGTCGCGGCAGTATTGGGGGGCGTCATGTCTCCACTCCTTGGTGTCGCATGCCGCGAGCCGCCGGAATCCGGTAGCTGCGCGCAGGCGCCAGGCGAGTCGCTGTTGTCGCGGTGTCCGGATCACGTCGGGTGCCGGCATCCGCTTTGCGATGCATTTTATTTCATATCAACTATTATGCAAGCAAGGGGATGCACTATAAGACAGCGCCTTGCGGCCCGCCGCTGAGCGGCGAGCCCGAAGCGCCACAGGACGCGCCGAGCCTGCTCGTATAATGCGCCCTTGCATTTTTGCCAGGCGGTCCAGGCGCCGCCCGGTCAACACGACTCCCGACACCCATGCGCCGCGACCCAGCCCCGCTGCCTGCCACCGATTCCGACGCCCCTACCGCCCGGGAAGCGTCAGCGCCGGCCGCCAATGGCGAGCGCGATCCCTACCTGACGCAACTGGGCGACCGCATCCGCTCGCTGCGCGCCTCGCGCGGGATGTCGCGCAAGGACCTGGCGCGCGGCGCCGGCGTGTCCGAGCGCTACCTGGCCAACCTGGAAACCGGTACCGGCAATGCCTCGGTGCTGTTGCTGCGCCAGGTAGCGGGTGCGCTCGACGTGCCGCTGCCGGTGGTGCTGGCCGAGGTGGACGGCCTCAATGGCCAGCAGGCGACAGAATTCGCTCAGATGGTGCAATGGCTGTCGCAACTGCCGGCAGCGGACCTCGCGCGCGTGCGCGAAGCCTGCCGCCACGCGCTGGCCCCCGAGGAATCCGGCGACGCACGCCACCGCCGCATCGCGCTGATCGGCCTGCGCGGCGCCGGCAAGTCCACGCTGGGTCGCGCACTGGCGGCAGCGCGCGACGTGCCGTTTGTCGAACTGAACACCGTGATCGAGCAGGAAGCCGGCGCCAGCCTGTCCGAAATCCATTCGCTGTACGGCCAGGCCGCCTACCGCCGCTACGAGATGCGTGCGCTGGAACGCACGCTGCGCGAGAACGAACGCATGGTGCTCGCCACGCCGGGCAGCCTGGTGTCGGAGCCGGGCACCTTCAACCTGTTGCTGGCGCATTGCTACACCATCTGGGTGCGCACCTCGCCGGAAGAGCACATGGCGCGCGTGGTGGCCCAGGGCGACATGCGCCCGATGGAAGGCAACCGCGAAGCCATGGCCGACCTGCGCCGCATCCTGCAGGCGCGCACGCCGCTGTACGCCCGCGCCGATATCTCCATCGACACCAGCGGCCTGGATGCCGCGACCTCGCTGCAACAACTGCGCGCACAGTTGCAGACCGCGGGCGCCTGACCCGTTTTCCGCCGTCTCCACCCCGCCGTTCCGCGCGCGGGGCAATCAGGCATTGCGCCGCGCCTTCCTCTGCACTATATTTCATCAAAAGCCGCAAGGCACTATAGTGCATCAAGGAGACAGCCATGTCCGCGCCGGCAACCGCCCCACTTCAGCCTGCCAACCAGGCAGAAGCCCCCGTTCCCGTCACGTTCGAGCGCCATCCAGACCAGTACCGCCACTGGAAGCTCAGTTTCAACGGGGCCGTCGCCACGCTGGCGATGGACGTCGACGAGGAAGCCGGCCTGCGCCCCGGCTACGCGCTCAAGCTGAATTCGTATGACCTTGGCGTCGACATCGAACTGCACGACGCGCTGCAGCGCATCCGCTTCGAGCATCCCGAAGTGCGCACCGTGGTGCTCACCAGCGCACGCGAGCGCATCTTCTGCTCCGGCGCCAATATCTTCATGCTGGGCCAGTCGTCGCACGCGTGGAAGGTCAATTTCTGCAAGTTCACCAACGAGACCCGCAACGCCTTCGAGGATGCCAGCGAGCACTCCGGACTGAAATTCATCGCCGCCTGCAACGGCACCACCGCCGGTGGCGGCTACGAACTGGCGCTGGCCTGCGACGAGATCGTGCTGGTCGACGACCGCTCGTCCGCGGTCAGCCTGCCCGAAGTGCCGCTGCTGGGCGTACTACCCGGTACCGGCGGCCTGACCCGGGTGACCGACAAGCGCAAGGTCAGGCGCGACCATGCCGACATCTTCTGCACGACCACCGAGGGTGTGCGCGGCCAGCGCGCCAAGGACTGGAAACTGGTCGATGAAGTGGTCAAGCCGGCGCGCTTCGCCGAGTATGTCGCCGAACGCGCCGCGGCCCTGGCCGCCACCAGCGACCGCCCGCAGGGCCACCATGGCGTCACGCTGACGCCGCTGTCGCGAAAAGTCGAGCCCGACGGCTACCGCTACGAGACCGTGCGCGTGCATATCGATCCCGCGGCGCGCAAGGCCACGCTGACCGTGTTCGGCCCGGACAAGCACCAGCCCGCCAATCTCGCCGCCGTGGTCGCGGCCGGCGCGCAATGGTGGCCGCTGAAAATGGCGCGCGAGCTTGACGACGCAATCCTGACGCTGCGCACCAACCACCTGGACATCGGCATCTGGGTGCTGAAGACCGATGGCGATCCGGCACAGGTGCTGGCCGCTGACGCGCTGGTGGAAGCCAATGCCGGCCACTGGTTCGTGCGCGAGACCATCGGCATGCTGCGCCGTACGCTGGCGCGGCTGGATGTGTCGTCACGCAGCCTGATCGCGCTGATCGAGCAGGATTCGTGCTTCGCCGGCACGCTGCTCGAACTGGCGCTGGCGGCCGACCGCAGCTACATGCTGCACCTGCCCGATGCACCCGACGACGCGCCACGTATCTTCGTGTCCGCGGTCAACTTCGGCCGCTACCCGATGCCGAACGGGCAAACCCGGCTGGCCGCGCGTTTCTATGGCGACGAGACCGCACTGACCGCGGTGCGCGAACACATTGGCGCGCCGCTCGACGCGCTCAGCGCCGATTCGCTCGGCCTGATTACCGCCGCGCCCGACGATATCGACTGGGAAGACGAGATCCGCATCGCGCTGGAAGAGCGCGCCAGCCTGTCTCCAGACGCACTCACCGGCATGGAAGCCAACCTGCGTTTCGGTGGCGCCGAGAACATGGCGACGCGCATCTTCGGCCGGCTGACCGCGTGGCAGAACTGGATCTTCCAGCGGCCCAACGCCGTCGGCGAGAACGGCGCACTGAAGGTGTTCGGCACCGGCAACAAGGCGCGCTTCGACTGGGACCGGGTGTAGCGCCCTGCCCGCTGCGCCGCGCCAGTACAACGAGGAGACACCGTGAGCATCGACTACAGCCAGAAGATCCCCAACAACGTCAACCTGTCCGACGACCGCGCGCTGCAACGCGCGCTCGAACACTGGCAGCCCGCCTTCCTCGACTGGTGGCGCGACATGGGGCCGGATGGCTCGCACAACTTCGACGTGTACCTGCGCACCGCGGTGTCGGTCGACCCGTCGGGCTGGGCGCACTTCGAGCACGTCAAGATGCCCGATTACCGCTGGGGCATCTTCCTGCAGCCGGCCGACCCCGAGCGCAAGATCCATTTCGGCGAGCACAAGGGCGAAGCCGCGTGGCAGGACGTGCCCGGCGAACACCGCGCCAACCTGCGCCGCATCATCGTCACGCAGGGTGACACCGAGCCGGCATCGGTCGAGCAGCAACGCCACCTTGGCCTGACCGCGCCCAGCCTGTACGACCTGCGCAACCTGTTCCAGGTGAACGTGGAGGAAGGCCGCCACCTGTGGGCCATGGTGTACCTGCTGCACCGCTACTTCGGCCGCGACGGCCGCGAAGAAGCCGAGGCGCTGCTGGATCGCCGCTCCGGCGACCAGGACAATCCGCGCATCCTCGGCGCCTTCAACGAGCGCACCCCGGACTGGCTGGCGTTCTTCATGTTCACCTACTTCACCGACCGCGACGGCAAGTTTCAGCTGTGCGCGCTGGCCGAGTCGGGCTTCGATCCGCTCGCGCGCACCACGCGCTTCATGCTGACCGAGGAAGCGCACCACATGTTCGTCGGCGAATCGGGCGTGTCGCGCGTGATCCAGCGCACCTGCGAGGTCATGCGCGAGCGCGGCATCGAAGATCCGGAACAGGTGCGCGCCGCCGGCGTGATCGACCTGGAGACGATCCAGCGCTACCTGAACTTCCACTACAGCGTGACCATCGACCTGTTCGGCGCCGACCAGTCGTCCAACGCGGCCACCTTCTACAGCGCCGGCCTGAAGGGCCGCTTCGAGGAAGGCAAGCGCGCCGACGACCACGTGCTCAAGGGCGATGCCTACCGCGTGCTGGAAGTGCGCGACGGCCGCCTGGGAGAGCGCGAGGTGCCGATGCTCAATGCGCTCAATGAAGTGCTGCGCGACGACTACATCAAGGACAGCATGGGCGGCGTGGCGCGCTGGAACAAGGTGATTGAAAAAGCCGGCATCTCCTTCCGCCTGACGGTGCCGCACAAGGCCTTCAACCGCAAGATCGGCACGCTGGCCAACGTGCATGTGTCGCCGCAGGGTGAGCTGATCTCCGAGGCCGAGTGGAAGGCCAACGAGCGCAAGTGGCTCGCCACCGACGAGGACCGCGCCTTTGTCGCCAGCCTGATGGGCCGCGTGGTCGAGCCCGGCAAGTACGCCAACTGGATTGCGCCGCCGGCGGTGGGCATCAACCGCCAGCCGATGGATTTCGAGTACGTGCGTTTCAACTGAGCCTGGCAACGAGCCGGCAAGAAGATACCGGGCTAACCGGACTAACCGGACATACCGGACAAACCAGAGATATGCGATGGGCGCCCCCGACATCATCAAGCAACACCTGATCGACCCGGAAATCTGCATTCGCTGCAATACCTGCGAAGACACCTGCCCGATCGACGCCATCACCCACGACGACCGCAACTACGTGGTCAGGGCCGACGTCTGCAACGGCTGCAATGCCTGCCTGTCGCCGTGCCCGACCGGCGCCATCGACAACTGGCGCACCATGCTGCGCGGCGACGCCTACACCATCGAGGCGCAGTTGCTGTGGGACGAACTGCCGGCTGAGGTGCCGTTGCCAGAGCTGGACACGGCGATCGAAAGTACCGCCGCCGCGGCACCAGCTACGGCCGCGCCTGACATCGCCATCCAGGCGGTCGAAACCAGCCGCCACGCCTCGCAGCGCGCGCCATGGTCGGCGGCGCACCCGTATGTGAACCTGCACGGCGTGCGCGCCCCGGTCGCCGCGACGGTGGCCGGCAACTACCGGCTCACCGCCGAGGACGCGTCCAGCGATATCCACCATATCGTGCTGGACTTCGGCACCCATTTCTTCCCGATCCTGGAAGGCCAGTCGATCGGCATCGTGCCGCCGGGCACCGACGCCGCCGGCAAGCCGCATTACATCCGCATGTACTCGGTGGCCAGCCCGCGCGACGGCGAACGCCCCGGCTATAACAACCTCGCGCTGACGGTAAAGCGGGTCGACCAGGACCATGACGGCCGGCCGGTGCGCGGGGTGGCGTCCAACTACCTGTGCGACCTCGCCAAGGGCGACACCGTGCAGGTGGTGGGCCCGTTCGGCGCCACCTTCCTGATGCCCAACCACGCCGAAGCCAGCGTGATGATGATCTGCACCGGCACCGGCTCGGCACCGATGCGCGCCATGACCGAGCGCATGCGCCGCAACCTGTCGCACTTCAGCGGGCGCCGGATGCTGTTCTTCGGCGCGCGCAATGCCAACGAGCTGCCCTACTTCGGCCCGCTGCTCAAACTGCCCAAGGATTTCCTCGACATCCATTTCGCCTTTTCGCGCGACCCCGATGCCCCGCGCCGCTATGTACAGGACGCGATCCGCGAGGCCGCCGATGCCGCGGCTGCCCTGCTGGCGGATCCGAACGGCCATGTCTACATCTGCGGACTGAAAGGGATGGAGGAAGGCGTGCTGGCCGCTTTCGACGCAATCTGTGCCGCCACCGGCCGCAGCTGGGCTGAACTGGAAGCCACCATGAAAGCCGAAGGCCGGCTGCATATCGAGACCTACTAGCCCGGGACCTGTTAGCCCGAGACCATCAGAGCCCGAGACCTATCAGCCTGCACGCCTGTCTAACCAGTACCGGCCCGCCCGCATCCGGCGGGCCGGGTTCTTTTTGCGTCAATACCTTCCCTTCTGAAATCGTTCGCCTATAATCTTTCCTAAGAAACAGGAGCAAGGCGATGCAATCCAGGCGGATCCCTGAAACAGACCCCGCCGGCGGCCCCGACCCCGGCACCACGCTGACCAAGGCGGTAATGCGCGCCGCCGGCTTCCTTGGCATCAGCCAGGCCCTGGTGGCAAGCGTACTGGGCATCAGCACGGCTTCGGTTTCGCGGATGGCATCGGGTGGCTATGTGCTCGATGCGCACCGCAAGGAGTGGGAATTCGGTGTTTTGTTCGTACGCCTGTTCCGCTCGCTGGACGCAATCCTCGGCCATGGCGACCAGGCGCGGCTGTGGCTGACGCATGAAAACCTGGCACTGGGCGGCAAGCCCATCGAAATGATCCGCACAACGGAAGGCCTGGTCCGTGTCGTTCACTACCTGGACGCCACCCGCGGTCGCATCTGAGCGCCGGCAGTTCGCGCTCACGCTGTGGCGGGCGGTGGAAGCCCAGCACGTTGTCTCCACCATGCCGCTGGTCGACAGCCTCGAAGAACAGGCTGTGCTCGAAGCCGTGCTCGATGCCGGCAAACCCGCCGTGCCGATCGAGGCACGCCACCTCCACTACCTGCTGTTCACCCCCTTTCGCTACCCGCCGTCACCCTGGGGTTCGCGTTTCCGCGCCGCCCAGGACCCGGGCGTGTTCTACGGTGCGGCGGAGATCCGCACCGCTTGCGCGGAACTGGGCTACTGGCGCTGGCGCTTCCTCAACGACAGCCCGGCACTGCCGCGCATCGACGCACGCGCCCAGACGCTGTTCGAAGTGCGCATCGCCACCGACGGCATCGCGCTCGACGCCCCGCCCTTCGACCGCGACCGCGACGCCTGGACCAATCCCGACCACCACGAACCCTGCCAGGCCTTCGGCCGCGTCGCACGCGAAGCCGGCCTCGGCATGATTCGCTACACCTCGGTACGCGACCCGCTCCATGGGCCCTGCGGCGCCGTGCTGACACCGCGCGCCTTCGCCCACCCGCTGCCGCTCGCGACCACCACCTGGATGCTGACCGTACGCCGCGACCGCGTGATCTGGCAGCGCGACGACCTGCAGCAGCGCGACAGCTTCGAGTTCGAAGCCTCCCTGTGGCAGCGCACAAGCGAAAGCCCTGACAACGGCTGAACCTCGACCCCCTGGCGCCGCTCTAATCGTTAAGACAAGCGGATGTGCGCGGCACTTTGGATTATTTTTAAACAGGTGTTGCAATGCGCAACCGCCTGCCCTATAATCTTGTCTTCGACGGACGCGGGGTGGAGCAGTTGGCAGCTCGTCGGGCTCATAACCCGAAGGTCGCAGGTTCAAGTCCTGCCCCCGCAACCAACCGATTCGATACCAATCGCCCACACCTCCAAGTGGCGGTTGGCAGTGACAAAAGCCCGCGCATGCGGGCTTTTTGTTTTTCGGCCGCCAGGGCGCTGTAGACCGCTGCCCGCGTTTTCCGACTTTGGCGCTGAGCACCAGGCACTGCCGCAGACGGGATGCGGTGATGGAACTTGCCGGTGCCTGCCGATAAGCGAGTGTCTTTTGGCACGCCCCTTCGCAGCACGGTGTGGCAGGCAACCGACGGCGCGGCAAGCATCCTGGACAGCCCCACGGTCGCCTCCGCGAGGGTGATACACTTTCGCCATTCCTCCCGGACGCCCCTCATGAAATTCTGCTCGAACTGTGGCCATGCGGTCGTGTTGCGTGTGCCTGACGGCGACAACCGCCCGCGCAGCGTCTGCGACAGCTGCGGCACGATCCACTATGTCAACCCGCGCAATGTCGTGGGCACGATTCCGGTGTGGGAAGACAAGATCCTGCTGTGCAAGCGCGCGATCGAGCCGCGCTACGGCTTCTGGACCCTGCCCGCCGGCTTCATGGAGATCGGCGAGACCACGGCGCAGGCCGCCTCCCGCGAGACGCTGGAAGAAGCCGGCGCCCGCGTGCAGGTTGGCGAGCTGTTCTCGATCCTGAATGTGCCGCATGTGCACCAGGTCCACCTGTTCTACCTGGCCACGCTGGACGACCTGGACATCGCGCCGGGCGAGGAAAGCCTGGAGGTCAAGCTGGTGGAAGAAGCCGACGTGCCGTGGGACGAACTCGCGTTCCCGACCGTCATCCACACGCTGCGCTGCTTTTTTGCCGACCGCGCCGCCGGCCGGCTGCAGGACGGCAGCTTCCGGCTGCATAGCCTGGATATCGACAAGCCCATGCGCCCGCTGACCAGCCGGGCCACGGTAACACCCTGAGCGCCCGACCGGCGCGCATCCGACAGCCTTTCCGGCACAGCCCCGCATGATCGCCTGGCTGGACCCGCACGACCCCTTTCCGCCGGTGGACCAGGCGCTCGGCGCGGATTCGGATGCGCCGGGGCTGCTGGCGGCCAGCCGCGACCTGTCGCCCCAGCGGCTGCTGCTGGCGTACCGGCAAGGCATCTTTCCCTGGTATTCGAGCGGACAGCCGGTGCTGTGGTGGAGCACCGACCCGCGCATGGTGCTGGCGCCTCACGCGTTGCGCGTGTCGGCGACACTGCGCAAGACGCTGCGCCGCGTGCTGCGCGATGCGGACTGGGAAATCCGGGTCGATGACGATTTCCTGGCAGTGATGCGCGCCTGCGCCATCACGCCGCGCGACGGCCAGGACGGCACCTGGATCACCGACGACATCATTGCCGCCTACGGCACGCTGCATCGCAACGGCATGGCGCATGCGGTGGAGAGCTGGTATCGCGGCGAGCGCGTCGGCGGTTTGTATGGCGTGGCGCTGGGCCGCATGTTCTTCGGCGAGTCGATGTTCGCGCACCGCACCGACGCCTCCAAGATTGCGCTCGCGGCGCTGTGCGCCTTCCTCGGCAACCACGGCGTGGCGATGATAGACTGCCAGCAAGAGACCGATCACCTGGCCTCGCTGGGCGCCAGCCCGATCCCCCGCGCGCAGTTCGTGGCACATGTCCGCGCGGCGGCGGCGCAGCCCGCGATCAACCCGTGGCGGTTCGATAAATCGGTGCTGGAGCGCTGGGCCGGGACGCCAGCCGCGCCAGCCGGCTGAATCCAGGGAAGGACGCCGCCCTCGCTCACCGTCCGCCCGCCCGGAGCCCCCAGAGTCATGAGCAAGCTGAAGGAACTACCGCTCTCTGCGCTGCAGTTCTACGCCACGGCGCCGTACGCTTGCAGCTATCTGGAAGGCCGCATGGCGCGCTCGCAGGTTGCCACGCCCGCGCACCTGATCAATGCCGACGTCTATTCGCGGCTGGTGCGAGCCGGTTTCCGGCGCAGCGGGATCTTCACCTATCGGCCGTACTGCGACGATTGCCACGCCTGCACGCCATGCCGCGTGCTGGTCGACCAGTTCACCCCCGACCGCTCGCAGCGCCGCGCCTGGCGCCGGCATGAGCACCTGCAGGCGCTGGTGGCGCCGCTGACCTACGTCGAAGAACACTATTCGCTGTACCTGCTGTACCAGTCGATGCGCCACGCCGGCGGCGGCATGGACCAGGACAGCCGCGACCAGTACGAACAGTTCCTGCTGCAAAGCCGCGTCAATTCGCGGCTGGTAGAGTTCCGCGAGCCACCGGGCTCGCCCGAGGCAGGCCGGTTGCGCATGGTCAGCATGATCGACGTGCTGGACGACGGGCTGTCCTCGGTCTACACCTTCTACGACCCGCTGGAGCGCAATGCCAGCTATGGCACCTTCAACATCCTGTGGCAGATCCGCCAGACCCATGCACTCGGGCTGCCGCACCTGTACCTCGGGTACTGGATCGCCGACAGCCGCAAGATGGCGTACAAGGCACGCTTCCAGCCACTGCAGGTGCTGACCGGCAACCACTGGCAGGCCTTCGAGGAAAAGGACGCCGCCGCTGCGGTCCCCGACGCACCCGACGCCCCGCCCACACAGGAGTAGCCCGCCACCGGGCAAGCGGCCCAGCCGCTACAATGCCGGGCTGGAATTCACTCTGTGACGGCCCCGCCGGCCGGCTGCCCCGTGCTCAACGCGCTCTACCCCCTGTTTCGCCCCGCCCTGTTCTCGATGGATGCCGAGGACGCCCACCATTTCACGCTGAACAACCTGCTGCGCGCCCACCGCATGGGCCTGGGCGGCTGTATCGGCAACAAGATCGCCGACGATCCCCGCACCGTGATGGGCGTGCGCTTCCCCAACCCGGTCGGGCTGGCCGCGGGACTGGACAAGGACGGCGCCTATATCGACGGGCTGGCCGCGCTCGGTTTCGGCTTTGTCGAGGTGGGCACGGTCACGCCGCGCGCGCAGCCGGGCAACCCGCGCCCGCGCATGTTCCGCCTGCCGCAGGCGGATGCGCTGATCAACCGCATGGGCTTCAATAACGGCGGCGTCGATGCCTTTGTCGCCAACGTCAAGGCATCGCGCTGGAAGGCCGAGGGTGGCGTGCTGGGGCTGAACATCGGCAAGAATGCCGACACCCCGATCGAGCGCGCCAACGACGACTACCTGTACTGCCTGGAGCGCGTCTACCCGCATGCTAGTTATGTGACGGTCAATATCTCGTCGCCCAACACCAAGAACCTGCGCCAGCTGCAAGGCGCCAGCGAGCTGGACAGCCTGCTGTCGACGCTGAAGGACGCGCAGCAGCGCCTGGCCGACCAGCACAAGCGCTACGTGCCGCTGGCGCTGAAGATCGCGCCGGACCTCGATGCCGACCAGGTCGGCAATATCGGCGACGCGCTGGTGCGCCACAAGATCGACGGCGTGATCGCCACCAACACCACCATCTCGCGCGAGGCGGTCAAGGGCCTGCCGCATGCCGAGGAAGCCGGCGGCCTGTCGGGGCGACCCGTGTTCGAGGCCTCCACGCGCGTGGTGCGCGCGCTGCACGCCGTGGTCGGCGATGCGGTGCCGATCATCGGCGTGGGCGGCATCTTCAGCGGCGCCGATGCGCGCGCCAAGATCGACGCCGGGGCGAAGCTGGTGCAGGTCTACAGCGGCCTGATCTACCGCGGCCCGGCGCTGGTGCGCGACTGCGCCGCGGCGCTGCGTCGCTAAGCCCTCTCCATCGCCCCCACTGGAAACGCCATGGAAACCATCCGACTCGGTCACAGCGACCTGCAGGTATCGCGCATCTGCCTGGGCACCATGACCTTCGGCGAGCAGAACACCGAAGCCGACGGCCACAGCCAGCTCGACTACGCCTTCTCGCGCGGCGTGAACTTTATCGACACGGCCGAGATGTATCCGGTCAAGCCGTGCGCCGAGACCTACGGCCAGACCGAGCGCATCGTCGGCACCTGGCTGAAGCGCCAGCCACGCGACCACGTGGTGCTCGCGACCAAGGTGGCGGGCCCGGGCCGCATGCCCTGGATCCGCAACGGCGACGACCTGACCCCGGCCGGCATCCGCGCCGCGGTGGATGAATCGCTACGCCGGCTGCAGACCGACTACATCGACCTCTACCAGATCCACTGGCCGGCACGGAATGCGCCGATCTTCGGCCAGCTGAGCTTCGACCCGCAGAAAGAGCGCGAATGCACCTCGATCCAGGCGCAGCTCGAAGTGATGGGCGAACTGGTCAAGGCGGGCAAGATCCGCTATGTCGGCGTGTCCAACGAAACGCCGTGGGGCGTGGCCGAGTTCGTGCGCCTGGCCGGGCAGCATGGCCTGCCGCGCATCGCCACCATCCAGAACCCGTACAACCTGGTCAACCGCAGCTATGAGCAGGGGCTGGATGAGGCCTGCTTCCGCACCGGCGTCAGCCTGCTGGTGTACAGCCCGCTGGCGTTCGGGCAACTGACTGGCAAGTACCTGGCAGGCGACATGGCCCGCCCGGTGTTCAAGCCCGAGGCCAAGGGCCGGCTGTCGCGCTTCTCGCCCGACTGGAGCCCGCGCTACATGCGCCCCGAGACCATGGCAGCGTCGGCGCGCTACGTCGAACTGGCCAGAAGTGCCGGGATGACCCCTGCCACGCTGGCCCTGGCCTGGTGCTACTCGCGCTGGTTCGCGGCCAGCACCATCATCGGCGCCACCACCCTGGCCCAGCTCGAGGAAAACCTCGACGCCTGGGATGCGCAATTGCATGAAGATGTGATCGCCGCAATCGGGGTAATCCACAAGGAAATCACGAATCCCGCGCAATAATATGCGCCTGGATGGCCGATAGCGGGCGTCTGACAGCATCGGATGCCGCGCTTTGGCATGATGACTACGCATTTCGTGCGCGAGAAGTGGTATCCTCGCAGGCTTATCGCTGTCGCATCCGACGCGCCCGCGCACGCTCCCTCCCGCCGCAGGAAGCCGCCGCGCACGCCCCGGACCGGCACCGTCCGCCAGTGCGCGGACGCGCGCCAGGACAGCGGACCGAACCATCCGCGGCCGCATTCATCCAGAACCGAGCATTCGGGGGAGAACAGACAATGAAGTCCATCAAGGGTCTCGCAGCAACCAAGTCGATCCTGGGCGGCGCCGTGGCGCTGGCCCTGCTGTACGGCGGTGCCGTGCAAGCCCAGACCGTCAAGGTGCTGTCGATCGTCGACCACCCCGCGCTGGACGCCATCCGCGACGGCGTGCGCGCCGAACTGAAGGCGGCCGGCTATGACGCCGACAAGAGCCTGAAGTGGGAATACCAGAGCGCCCAGGGCAACACCGGCACCGCGGCGCAGATCGCCCGCAAGTTCGTCGGCGACAACCCGAACGCCATCGTTGCCATCGCCACCCCGTCGGCGCAGGCCGTGGTCGCCGCCACCAAGACGGTGCCGGTGGTGTACTCGGGCGTGACCGATCCGGTCGCCGCGCAGCTGGTCAAGAGCTGGGCCGCTTCGGGCACCAACGTGACCGGCGTGTCGGACAAGCTGCCGCTGGACAAGCAGGTCGCCCTGATCAAGCGCGTGGTGCCGAAGGCCAAGAACGTGGGCATGGTCTACAACCCGGGCGAAGCCAACTCGGTCGTGGTGGTCAAGGAACTGAAGGAGCTGCTGGCCAAGGAAGGCCTGACGCTGAAGGAAGCCGCCGCGCCGCGTACCGTGGACATCGGCCCGGCCGCCAAGAGCCTGATCGGCAAGGTCGACGTGATCTACACCAATACCGACAACAACGTGGTGTCGGCGTATGAGTCGCTGGTCAAGGTCGCCAACGAATCGAAGATCCCGCTGGTGGCCGCCGATACCGACAGCGTCAAGCGTGGCGCAGTGGCCGCGCTGGGCATCAACTACGGCGACCTGGGCCACCAGACCGGCAAGGTCGTGGTGCGCATCCTGAAGGGCGAGAAGCCGGGCGCGATCGCTTCGCAGACCAGCGACAACCTGGAACTGTTCGTGAACACGGGCGCCGCCGCCAAGCAAGGTGCCACGCTGTCGCCGGAGCTGATCAAGGAAGCCAAGACGGTCATCAAGTAATCACGGCACAGCCCGCCGCCGTCGCAACACGGCGGCGCCCTGGCGCGCCTACCCGGCGCGGCAGGCGCAGACCGGGCGAGGCGGCGGACGGCTCCACACGGGCCGCCCTGCCGCCCCGCCCCCAAACCGGCGCCAGGGTAGCCGCCGGCCCCCGCAACAGGATTCCCCCATGTCCCTTTTCTCCCTTCTGGGCGCCCTGGAGATCGGCCTGATCTTCAGCCTGGTGGCGCTCGGGGTGCTGATTTCCTTCCGCATCCTCAATTTCCCCGACCTGACCGTTGACGGCAGCTTCCCGCTGGGCGGCGCCGTTGCCGCGACGCTGATCGCCGCCGGCCAGGACCCGTTCCTGGCGACCGTCGTCGCGATCGCCGCCGGCGCACTCGCTGGCTGGATCACCGGCTGGCTCAATGTGCGCCTCAAGATCATGGACCTGCTCGCCAGTATCCTGATGATGATCGCGCTGTACTCGGTCAACCTGCGCATCATGGGCCGCCCCAACGTGCCGCTGATCACCGAGCCGACACTGTTCACCATCCTGCAGCCGGAATGGATGCCTGACTACGTGCTGCGCCCGCTGGTGCTGTTCGTGGTGGTGGTGATCGCCAAGCTCGGCCTGGACTGGTTCTTCAGCTCGCAACTGGGCCTGGCGATGCGCGCCACCGGCGCCAACCCGCGCATGGCCCGCGCGCAGGGCATTGCCACCGGCCGCGCCACGCTGGCCGGCATGGCGCTGTCCAATGCGCTGGTGGCACTGGCCGGCGCGCTGTTTGCGCAGACCCAGGGCGGCTCGGATATCTCGATGGGCATCGGCACCATCGTGATCGGCCTGGCTGCGGTGATCATTGGCGAAACCGTGCTGCCGGCGCGCCGCCTGATCTGGACCACGCTGGCCGTGGTGCTGGGCGCCATCCTGTACCGCTTCTTCATCGCGCTGGCGCTCAACAGCGACTTCATCGGCCTGAAGGCGCAGGACCTGAACCTGGTCACCGCCGCGCTGGTGACGATCGCGCTGGTGCTGCCGGCCACGCGCAAGAAGCTGTTTGCCCGCAAGAACGGAGGTGCCTGAGATGCTGCGCGCACAAGACCTTAAGCTCACCTTCAACCCGGGCACCCCGATCGAGACGCGGGCGCTGCGCGGCCTCAGCCTGGAGATCCCGAGCGGCCAGTTCGTCGCCGTGATCGGCTCCAACGGCGCCGGCAAGTCGACCTTCCTGAATGCGATCAGCGGCGACCAGATGGTCGACTCGGGCCGCATCACCATCGATGACACCGATGTGACCCGCCAGCCGGCATGGGACCGCGCCCCGCTGGTGGCGCGCGTGTTCCAGGATCCGATGGCCGGCACCTGCGAGGCGCTGACGATCGAAGAGAACATGGCGCTGGCGATGGCCCGCGGCGCCAGGCGCGGCTTCCGCCCGGCGCTGAACCGCGCCTCGCGCGAGCTGTTCCGCGAGAAGCTGCGGCTGCTGAACCTGGGCCTGGAAAACCGCCTGACCGACCGCATCGGCCTGCTCTCCGGCGGCCAGCGCCAGGCGGTCAGCCTGCTGATGGCATCGCTGCAGCCGTCGCGCATTTTGCTGCTGGACGAGCATACCGCCGCGCTGGACCCGAAGACCGCCGCCTTTGTGCTGGAACTGACCGCGCGCATCGTCGAGGAAAGCAAGCTGACCACGATGATGGTGACGCACAGCATGCGCCAGGCGCTGGACTATGGCCAACGCACGGTGATGCTGCACCAGGGGCAGGTGGTGCTGGATGTGTCGGGCGACAAGCGCAAGGGGCTGGATGTACCGGACCTGCTGAAGATGTTCGAGCAGACGCGGCATGAGCAGCTGGATGATGATGCGCTGCTGCTGGGGTGATAGCTCTGGCATCAAGAAAACGGGGAGCCTTCGCTCCCCGTTTTTTTTGGCAAGCCAGCAGCGTGAAGACGGCTAGTCGATCGTAATACGCCGCTGCTTGATCACCCCAGCCCACCGCACGCTTTCCTTCTGGATCGTCGCCGCCAGCTGCTGCGGCGTGCCGCCCGCCGCGTCCATCCCCAGTGTCGCCAGCTTTTCCTTCAGTGCCGCATCGGCCAGCACAGCGTCGACATGCTGGCTGAGCTTGCGCACGATCTCGGGCGGCGTCCCCGCCGGCGCCATCAGCGCATACCACGACACCGCCTCGAACTTCGGGAAGCCCTGCTCCGCGATCGTCGGCACATCGGGCAGCACCGTCGAGCGCCTGGCGCTGGCCACGCCCAACGCACGCAGCTTGCCGGCCTTGATATAGGGCAGCGCCGCGGAGAGCTGCGCGAACATCATCGTCACCTGCCCGCCGACCACATCGGTCATTGCCGGGCTCACGCCCTTGTACGGTACGTGGTTGAGCCTGACGTTGGCATCGAGCTGCAGCAGCTCTCCGGCCAGGTGCGCCTGGCTGCCGACGCCGGGCGAGGCGAAGCTCAGTTCGCCCGGTTTCTGCGCGGCGAGCTTGAGCAGTTCCGCCAGCGATCTGGCCGGCATCGCCGTGTTGACCACCAGCACGTTTTCGGCGGTGGCGAGCATTGCCACCGGCGCCAGGTCAGCCTGCTTGTAAGGCAGGTTCGGCATCAGGGTGGGATTCACCGCGATATTGCCGACCGGCACCAGCGCGATGGTGTAGCCGTCGGGCGCGGCCTTGGCCACCATGTCGACACCGATGGTGCCGGCGGCGCCGGCCTTGTTTTCGACCAGCACGCTTTGGCCAGTAGCCTTGGCGATGCCTTCGCCGACGGCGCGGGCCAGCACGTCCGCAGGGCCACCGGCGGCGAACGGCACCACGATACGCACCGGCTTGGCGGGATACGCCGGCGGCTGGGCATGGGCCGCAGCCGCACTGAACCATGTCGCGCAGGCTGCCGCGCAAGCGAACAGGCAATGCATGGCAAGGCGCCGGATGTCAGGATTCACGAAAGGATTCACAGCGGCATTCACAGCGGATTTCATGACGGTTTCCCCAATGTGGCAGTGATCAGGCAATGGCTCCTCCACCGCGCCGGCAGTCTTGTTATCGTCGTTGGCCGTGTGCGGTCCAATGCGTTGCTTACCCAATGCCCTGCTCGCCGGCCGCGGCATCGGTCAGCGCAAAGCCGGCCAGGTCCGCTTCGTACGCCATCGCTGGCAGGCAGGCATAGTCGGCGGGCTGCACCGCGACGAAGCGCGCCAGCCCCAACATGGCAAGCAGCGCCGTACCCGCGGCATCCTCATGCAGGCCCAGCAGTGCCGCGCGCACACGCGCACACTGCTGCGGATCGGCCCCCGCCGATGCGACCAGCGTCGGGATTGGCGTGGGCGGCGTCAGCGCCAGCGTCTTCAGTTGCGCGGCAAGCCCGGGGTCATAGCGGCGCAGCAGGTCCATCACGAAGCTGTCGATCACACCCACCTCGGCCTGGCCGGCGAGCACGGCACCGATGACCTCACGCGGCGTCGGCGTAAGCATGGCGGTGGGCCGGTACAGCGCCCGCGTACCCGCCGGCGCCAGCCGCATCAGGTAGTGGCGCGGCGCGTTATAGCCCGAATTGGACTCAGGCAACATGCATGCCAGCCGTTGGCCGAAGGTGTGCGCCAGCGACTGCACCGGCGCGTCCGCGCGCACGATGAATTCCGTGAAATAGACCGGCTGCCCGTCGTAGCGCGCCAGTGCCGGCGCCGGCGCCGCCAGCAAATGCGGGGTCACCTGCGCGCTCGCGTACGGATAGCCGCACATGAACACGCAGCCGCAGTCCGGCCGTGCCCACAACGCGCTGACCTGCGCCGGCGCGGGATGCTCGACATATGGCAACGCCACGCCCGCGCGCTCGGACACGCGGGCAAGCAATGCGCGCCATGCCTCCTCGGCCTGCGGCGTCACCGCGTACATGCGGGCATTGGCTATCATGCGTACACCAGCTTCTGGCCCACTCCGCGCTGCTCGGCCTTCTTCAGGATGGCGTGTCCCAGCGCGATATCGCTCAGCGACAGGCCACGATGCCAGAACAGGTTGGTCTCGTCGTCGCTCTGGCGGCCAGGCTTGCGGCCGGCGGCGATCTCGCCAAGTTCGCCGTAGAGCGTCTGTTCCGACAGCTTGCCCGCTTCGACATGCGCGCGCAGCGAGCCGAACATGCCGCCCTTGCACTGCCCCCAGTCGTCCACCACCATCCGCGTCATGATGTCGGTCAGCGACAGCTCGACCGCGCTCATGGTGCCGTAGGGCACGACGAAGGCGCCGGGCTTGATCCATTCGGTCTTGAGCATCGGCGTCGGGCGTTCCAGGCGCGACGCCTCGACCACGATGTCGGCGCCGCGCACGCACGATTCCCAGTCCTCGGTCACCACGACCTTCTTGCCGAGATCGCGCTCCAGCCGCGCGGCAAAGGCATTGCGGCTTTCCGGACGGCGCGAATGCACGCGGATCTCGTCGAAGTCATACAGGCTGTCGAGCAGGCGCACGTTCCAGTACGAGGTGCCGCGCGCGCCGATATGGCCGAGCACCTTGCTGTCACGGCGGGCCAGGTGCCTGGCGCCGAGCGCGGTCAGCGCGCCGGTGCGGGCATCGGTGATGAAGGTAGCGTCGATCACCGCGACCGGCATGCCGGTGCGCGGATCAAACAGGTTCAGCATGGCCATCTCGGAAGGCAGGCCGAGCTTGTAGTTGTCGACGAAATCGCCGACGACCTTGACGCCGGCCAGCCCCAGCGGCGCCACGTAGCCGCGCAGCACGTTGAAGTGGCCGTTGAAGGCAGGATCCGGCATCAGGTGCACGCGCGGCTCGATCACGGTCTCGCCGTTGCCCTGCGCGATCAGTGCCAGCTCCACCGCGTCGATGATTTCGGCGTCGGTCATTTCCAGGCGCGCAATATCCCGGCCGTTGAGGTAGGTGAGATGAATATCAGCCATATGGTCCCCGTTCTCCAGATCAATGTGTGTCGTGTGGGTCGTGTGTCGCTGGAATTCAGTGTAGGGTGGGCGGCATTGACTGTCATATGCTTATATGTCCGCCTGCCTTAACATCAGGTTAATGCCATGAAAATGAACCTGCGCCAGATCGAGGTCTTCCGCGCGGTGATGCTGACCGGTTCCATCAGCGGCGCCTCGAAGCTGCTCTATGTGTCGCAACCGGCGATCAGCCGGCTGATGTCGCACACCGAACAACGCCTCGGCCTGGAGTTGTTCCGCCGCACCAAGGGGCGTCTCTACCCCACGCCGGAAGCGCGGCGGCTGCTTGGCGAAGTGAACGCCGTGTATGAAGGGATCGAGCGCGTCAACGAGATCGCCGAGGACCTCGCCGCCAACCGGACTGGTAGCCTGCGCATCACATGCAGCCCCAACCTGGGGCAGACCGTGCTGCCGCGTGCGATCGCCAGCTTCCGCGCCGCGCACCCGGCGGTGCGCGTGGTGGTGCGCACGCAGATTCCCGGCAACATGCTGCGGGCGCTGCTATCGGGACAGGTAGACCTGGCGGTATCGAACATGCCGCTGACGCACCCCAACCTGGAGGCACGCCTGCTGGTGAAGAACGAGATCGTGGCACTGGTGCCGGTGGGACACCGGTTCGCCACGCGCAAATGGGTGCGTCCCGCCGACCTGATCGGCGAAGACCTGATCGGCTATGGACCCGATGTGCCGTTCGCGCTCCTGGTGCACGAGATGTTCGGCAACGATGGCGACCAGCCCGATATGCGGGTACAGGTGGAGCAGGCCCATGTGGCGCGGGCGCTGGCGCAGGCCGGTGCCGGCATTGCGCTGGTCGATGCCATGACGGTTTTCGGCGCGAACTGGCCCAATATCGTTGCCGTGCCGATCCGCACCAAGGTCAATGCCTCGGTGCAGATCTTCCATGTGCAGACGGAGCCGCTGTCGCGCCTGTCGCTGGAATTTGTGGAGACGCTGACGGGGATGATGCAGCGTTGAGCCGCGGAAGCGGCTGCGAGGAAGCGGCTGCGAGGAAGCGGCTGCGAGGAAGCGCAGTGGCCTCAGGCCGTCGCCGCCTTGTCCAGCCACCGCGCCAGCTGGTCCGTCACCGCGCTGCTCGAGAACGAGCAGCTGTCCTGCGCAAACACCGCCGACATCTCCAGCCTGCGCAGCAGTTCTTCCATCGCTTGCCCATAGACGGGCGGCAGCGTCAGCCCGCCGCCGGCATCGCGCCATGCGCGTACGAGGTCCTGCGCCGGCATCGATCCGGCGACGTGCTGGTCCAGCGCGGCGCGCATGCGCGCCAGCGTTTCCGTGTTGGCTGCGCTCATGAACGCGCCCTCCTTTCCTTGTAGAGTTCGCGGAACGTGCGGCCCGGCGGGGCCGGCATGTCGCGGGTTTCGGTCCAGCCCTTGCCGGCCATCGGCAGGCTGGTGATCAACTTGTTGCCGCCGCCCATGCGTTGCAGCAGCCAGGCGCCGATACGTGTGGCAAAGGCATAGAGGTCGGGCCGCTTCGCCACGTAGCCCCAGGCCTTCAGCGCAAACCGCTCCTGCCAGGGACGCAGCCCGCGTTCCATCTGCTTCTCGCGCAGCTTGCGCAGCAGGTCCGACAGCGGGATCGATGCCGGGCAGACACGATTGCATTCGCCGCACATGGTCGCCGCCTGCGGCAGGTCCACCGCATTCGCCAGGCCTACGTAGCTGGGCGTCAGCACGCTGCCCATCGGCCCCGGATAGACCCAGCCATAGGCATGGCCGCCGATCTTCTGGTAGACCGGGCAGTGGTTCATGCATGCGCCGCAACGGATGCAGCGCAGCATCTCCTGGAAGTCGCCGCCGATCAGCCCCGAGCGGCCACCGTCGACCAGCACGAAGTACATATGCTCCGGGCCGTCGCGTTCGCCTTCGGCGCGTGGGCCGGTCAGCAGCGAGAAATAGTTGGAGATCGCCTGGCCAGTGGCCGAACGGGGCAGCAGGCGCATGACCGTGGCCAGGTCTTCCAGCGTCGGCAACACCTTCTCGATGCCGGTGACGGCCACGTGCACGCGCGGCATCACCGTGCACATGCCTTCGTTGCCTTCGTTGGTGACCACCGCCACCGAGCCGGTCTCGGCAATGATGAAGTTGCCGCCGGTCACGCCCATGTCGGCGGACAGGAACTCGGGGCGCAACACTTCGCGCGCCTCGCGGGTCATCTCCGGGATATCGGTCAGCCGCGGCTTGTGGTGGACCCTGGCGAACAGGTCGGCGATCTCGTCCTTGTCCTTGTGCACCACCGGCGCAATGATGTGCGACGGCGGCTCCGAGTCGTTGATCTGCAGGATGTACTCGCCGAGGTCGGTCTCGATGCTCTGCACGCCCATCTCGCCCAGCACCTGGTTCAGGCGCATTTCCTCGGTCACCATCGACTTGCTCTTGATGACCTTCTTCACGCCATGCTTCTGCGCGATCTCGGCGACCAGGCGCGCGGCGTCGGCGGTGGTCTCCGCGAACAGCACCGTGGCGCCACGCCTGGTCGCGTTCTGCTCGAACTCCGCCAGCCAGACGTCGAGGTTTTCCAGCGCGCGGTTGCGGCGTTCCTTCAGCGCTTCGCGGGTGGCGTCGAAATCGATGTCGCGGATAGCATCGGCGCGCGCCGTGACAAACTTGGTCGAGAGCTTCTTCAGGTTCTGCTGCAGGCGCTGGTCAGCCAGCTTCTGGCCGGCCCGCGCCTTGAATTCCATGCTGTGGACTTGCATCGTGGCGTCTCTCGTTGTCAGGCGTCGCCGGCCAGCACCTGGGCGATATGCAGCACGCGGGTCTGGCTGTCGCCGGTGCGGCGCAGCCGGCCTTCGATATTGAGGATGCAGCCGAGGTCGCCCAGCACCACGGCGTCGGCGCCGCTGGCCTTGATGTTGGCGCACTTCTCGTCGACGATGGCCGTCGAGATATTGCCGTACTTGACCGAGAAGGTGCCGCCGAAGCCGCAGCAGGCTTCGCAGTCCTTCATCTCGGTCAGCTGCACGCCGGGCAGGCGCGACAGCAGTTCGCGCGGTTGCTGCTTGACGCCCAGCTCGCGCAAGCCGGAACAGGAATCATGGTAAGTGATGTGGCCGGTGAAGCTGGATGGCAACGTCTCGACGCGCGCCACGTTGACCAGGAATTCGGTCAGCTCGTACACCCGTTCGCGCAGGCGCTCATAGCGGCCGTTCAGCTCCGGATCGTCGCGCAGCAGGTCGCCGTAGTGGTGTCGGACCATGCCGCCGCAGCTTCCCGACGGGACCACGATGTAGTCGAACATCTCGAACTCGCGCAGGAATTTCTCGGCGAGGTCCCGCGACACCGCGCGCTCGCCCGAGTTGTACGCCGGCTGGCCGCAGCAGGTCTGCGCCTCGGGCACCATGACCTCGTAGCCAGCGGCCTCCAGCAGCTTCAGCACCGAAAACCCGATCTCCGGACGCATCAGGTCCACCAGGCAGGTGGCGAACAGACCGACTCGCATTATTGGCTTCTCCAGACCCCAAACCCCGCAATTATGCGCGCCTTGCGCCGCGCGTGGCGCACAAACCGTTCAGCGTGGGCGTGAATCCGGTGCAACGTTCATCACTTTCCAGGACAACATCACGACGTGATTCTTACGGTAATGTCATTTCACCTATTGAAATTTTCACGATGCGAGATAGAATCAGGCAGACTCAAAAATGCCGCAAGGCAACATTTCTCCTCTTTTTCCTATGTCCGAAGCAGACAAGTCACCCGGCAAGACGTCCATCCAGGTCATCGAGCGCATGATGACCCTGCTGGACGCCCTCGCCCAGCACGCCGACCCGGTCAGCCTCAAAGAGCTGTCGCTGGCCACGGGCCTGCACCCCTCCACTGCCCACCGCATCCTCAACGATATGGTGGCCTGCCGTTTCGTCGATCGTTCCGACCCGGGCAGCTATCGTCTTGGCATGCGCCTGCTGGAGCTGGGCAATCTGGTCAAGGCGCGCCTGTCGGTACGCGACGCGGCGCTGGCGCCGATGCGCGCGCTGCACCGCGTCACGGGACAAACGGTCAACCTGTCGGTGCGGCAGGGCGATGAGATCGTGTATATCGAGCGCGCCTACAGCGAGCGCTCGGGGATGCAAGTAGTGCGCGCCATCGGCGGCCGTGCGCCGCTGCACCTGACCTCGGTCGGCAAGCTGTTCCTGGCCGCCGACGAGTCGGCGCGCGTGCGCAACTACGCCACCCGCACCGGGCTGGCCGGCCATACGCGGACCTCGATCACTGACCTGACCAAGCTGGAGCGCGAACTGAATTGGGTACGCACCAACGGCTACGCCCGCGACAATGAAGAACTGGAACTGGGCGTGCGCTGCATTGCCGCCGGCATTTACGACGATTCGCGTCGGCTGGTGGCGGGCCTGTCGCTGTCGGCCCCGGCTGACCGGCTCCAGGACAGCTGGCTGCAGAACCTGAAGGAAACCGCGCTGCAGATCTCGCGCGGCATGGGTTACGTGTCCGAAGCCGCGGCCTGACCGCCGGCCTTCGTTCCTCTGCGCCACGACGCGCGGGCCGCCAGCGATGGCGCCCCGCGCGTTTTGCATCTGGCGTCGGACATATCCGCTTTTGAGCGTTTACCCTTAGTTTTCAGATAACCAGCAAACCTTATAATCGACGGCCATGCGAACCCGTGCCGTCACCCTTACCGAACAGGTCACCCGACAGTTGCGCGCCGATATCGAAAGCGGCGCATACCCGGTCGGCACACGGCTGCCTACCGGCAAGCAGCTCTCCGAGCAATACGGCGTCAGCGCCGCGGTGATCCGTGAAGTCACGGAGCATCTGCGCTCACAGGGCTTTGTCGAGACACGCCAGGGAGTCGGCTGCACGGTGCGCTCGCGCACCGGCGCGGCGGGGTTCCAGCTGCCGAGGGAGCCTGATATCGACGCCGCCGGCCTGGCAGACCTGTACGACCTGCGCATCGACCTTGAGGGTGCCGCGGCCGCGCTGGCGGCCGTGCGCCGCACCGATGACGACGTCGCAGCGCTGGCGGCGCTGCTGGAGCGGCTGCATGCCCACCTCTACGACGGGCAGCCGGCAACCGATATCGACGCGGCCTTCCATATCGGCATCGCTGCGGCGACGCATAACCCGTACTACCGCCAGTTGCTGCAGTACCTGAACCTGCAGTTGCACCAGGCCGTCGCCACTGCGCGCGCCAATACGCTGCGCCAGCCGGGGCTGGCCGAAGGCGTGCAGGCCGAACATGAAGCCATCGTCGACGCAATCCGCCGCGGCGACGCCGAAGCAGCCCGCACCGCCGCGGTCACCCACCTGCTGAACGCGGCACGGCGTCTTGGCCTGACGCTGCGCGCACGCACCGCCAGCCCTTCCCTCGCACAGCCCTGAGAGAACGTATCCGACATGCAAACCGCACAACTCGCTCAACGCCTCACCGAAGCACTTGGCGCCGACACTGTCCTGACCAACCCCGACGACATCGCACCGTGGCTGTCTGACTGGCGCGGCATCTATCGCGGGCAGGCACAGGCCGTGGTGCGCCCGCGTTCCGTGGATCAGGTTTCGCGCGCGCTGGCGCTGTGCCAGCAGGCGGCGGTGCCGGTGGTGCCGCGCGGCGGCAATACCGGACTGTGCGGCGGCGCCACGCCCGACGCTCAGGCCGGCAATGTGGTGCTGAGCCTGGACCGCATGAACGCGGTGCGTTCGCTCGACACCATCGCCAACACCATGGTGGCCGAAGCCGGCTGCATCCTGGGCAACCTGCGCCGCGCCGCGCAAGAGGCCAACCGGTTGTTGCCCCTTTCGCTGGCGGCCGAGGACTCGTGCCAGATCGGCGGCAACCTTGCCACCAATGCCGGCGGCGTCAACGTGGTGCGCTACGGCATGACGCGCGAACTGGTACTGGGCGTGCAAGCCGTGCTGCCCAACGGCGAGGTGTTCAACGGCTTGCGCACGCTGCGCAAGGACAACACCGGCTACGACCTGAAGCAGCTGCTGATCGGCTCTGAAGGCACGCTGGGCGTGATCACGGCGGCGGCGTTGCGGCTGTTCCCGCGCACCGATACGCGCAGCGTGGTGCTGGCGGCAGTTGCTTCGCCGGCGCAATCACTGGAGCTGTATGAACTGCTGTTCGCACAGTGCGGCGCGCGCCTGCAGGCGTTCGAGTTTTTTACCGGCGATTGCCTGGACCTGGTGCTGACGCATGCGGAAGGCGTGCAGGAACCCTTCGCGCAGCGCTACCCCGCCTATGTGCTGGTGGAACTGGCGGACACCACGGATGAGGACGGGCTCAACGCATTGCTCGAGCGCGTGATCGGCGAAGCGTTGGAGCGCGAGCTGTGTCTGGACGCGGCGGTCTCGGCATCCCTGGCGCAACTGCAGGCGATGTGGAAACTGCGCGAGGAGATCTCCGAAGCGCAGCGCGCCGATGGCCCGCACCTGAAGCACGACGTGTCGCTGCCGATCGAGCAGATCCCGGCGTTCATGACGTCAATGGAAAGCCGGCTGCGCGCGCTCGATCCGGCGATCCGGCCCTTTATCTTTGGCCATTTCGGCGATGGCAACCTGCACTACAACCTGTCGCGCCCGGCGGGCGCCCCCAGGGACTGGGCGGCGACCCGGGGCGATGCGGTCACTGACGCGGTACTGGATGAAGTGATGCGCTACGGCGGCAGCATCAGCGCCGAGCATGGCATCGGCCAGCTCAAGCGTCACGCCTTCCTGGCGGCCAAGGATCCGCTGGAGCTGCGGCTGATGCGAGAGATCAAGGCGGTGTTCGATCCGGCCGGGATCATGAACCCCGGCAAGCTGCTCTGAGCGTACTCGGCCGGCAATAAAAAAACGCGCCGGGATTCGGCGCGTTTTTCATTGCAGGTCAGCGATCAGATGCCGCGCGCCTGCTGCGAAGCCAGGATCGCGTGCGCGCCGCCCGGACGCTGCGTCAAATTAGGGGACGAGGGAAAGCCATGCTGTTGCGACGGCGAATGCTCCAGCCAATCCTTGACGCGGTTGGCATCGGCGAAGCGCGACAGCTTGCCCGCCGAATCCAGGAACACCATCACCACATTGCGGCCCTGCACGCGCGCCTGCATCACCAGGCACTGGCCAGCCTCGGAGATAAAGCCGGTCTTCTGCAGGCCGATGTCCCAGTTGCCGCCGCGCACCAGGCGGTTGGTGCTGACATAGTGCTGCGTGCGGCCCAGCACGTTGACTTCATGCTCGGTCTGGGTCGAGAACTCGCGGATGGTCGGGTTGCGGTACGCGGCATTGACCATGCGCACCAGGTCCATCGCGCTCGACACGTTGCTGCTCGACAGGCCGCTCGAGTCGACAAAGTGGCTGTCGTTCATGCCCAGTTCGCGCGCCTTGCGGTTCATCGCCTGCACGAAAGACGGCAGGCCACCCGGATAATTGCGGCCCAGCGCCGAGGCGGCACGGTTCTCGGACGACATCAGCGCAAGCAGCAGCAGTTCCTGGCGGGTCAGCTGCGTACCGAAGCGCAGGCGCGAGCTGCTGTGCTTTTCGGTGTCGCGATCTTCCTCGCTGATGGTCAGCACCTCGTCCATCGGCAAGCGCGCGTCCATCACCACCAGCGCGGTCATCAGCTTGGTGATCGAGGCGATCGGCAGTACCGCGGAGGCGTTCTTCTGGAACAGCACCTCGTTGGAGCCCTGGTCCATCACCAGCGCCACGCTGGAGCGCAGCGCAAGCGCGTCTTCCGTGTCGCGCAGCCCCATCGCCTCGCCCAGCGACGGCTTGGCAGGCGTGAACACGGCGCGCACCGGCGCCACGCGTTGGGCGGCCACGACCTGGCGCTTGCCGTTCTTCAGCACGATGACCTTGCGCGCGGAACGGGCTTCGCTCTTCGCGACCCTGCTGCTGCGCGACTTCGCGGTCACATCTTTAGAGGTGGATTTTTTGGTGACTTTAGCGTTGGTTGCCTGCTTTTTTGTCGCTTTTTGCGTACTGGCAGGTTTGCTGGCAGCTTCAGCGAAGGGAGCTGCAACCATCGACACCGACACCAGCACCGCGGCGGCAACGGCGGACAAAGGCGTAGAGCCGAAGAATCTGGAAAAAATGGAATCAGACCGAAACATGATTCGTTCAGCGCATCAAGAATGGCGCTAGTTTAGGAAATTAAGAAATTGTTAGCAAGATTAAAGACTTACAGACGCTCCTTAAAGTTCGATTTGCAAACATTTCCACATGGTGAAAAAAGTTGACCAGAGGTCACGTTTACAAACGAACTGCATTCGCTCCGCCTTGCTTACCCCAGTAACAATCGCTGCCAATGCGGCAATTCGCTCTCTATATCGGCAGCAATCGTTACACATTGATACAAACCTCTCTATGAGAGGAAACGCGCAAATCCGCTCACCGGCTCCCGTTCGGTGGCAAGGCGATTCTCCGGCGCGTCCGGATCGGCAAACCCCAGCGACATGCCGCACACCACCATTTCCTCCGGCGGCAACAGCAAGTGGCTGGCAATGATCTTGTGGAACTGCGTAAATGCCGCCTGCGGACAGGTATCCAGCCCGCGCGCCCGCGCGGCGACCATGATGCTTTGCAGGAACATGCCGTAATCGAGCCAGCTGCCCTGCTCCATGATGCGGTCGATGGTAAAGATCATGCCCACCGGCGCATCGAAGAAGCGGAAGTTGCGAGCGTGCTGCTCATGCATGCGCGCCTTGTCCTCGCGGCTGATCTCAAGCAGACCGTACAGGTCCCAGCCCACCTTGCGCCGCCGCGCCAGGTAGGGGTTGGCCCATTCGCGGGGGTAGTATGGGTACTCCTCCAGGTACTTGCTGTCGCGCTCGGGGTCGGCGTAAGCGGCAAGGACATCGGCGCACAACTTTGCCTTGGCATCGCCCGACAGGACATAGACCCGCCATGGCTGCGTATTGGTGCCGGAGGGGGCGCGGCTGGCGACGGCCAGGATGTCTTCCACGGTCTCGCGCGGCACGGGCGTATCGAGGAAGGCCCGCACCGACCGCCGCGTCAGGATCGCGCGATCCACGCACTCCACGGTGTCCGGCGAACCCGGTTGCCTCTCGAGGGACATCTTGTTCGTCTCCATTGCCCCGCCCTTACCCTTGCGCACCTGCCGCCGCCAGCGGCAGCAGCGCCTCGCGCAGCGGCGCCGGCAGCGGTACCGGCCGGCGCGTGGCGCGATCGACATAGACGTGGATGAAATGCCCTTGCGCGGCGGCAACCTCGTTGTCGCCGCTGAACAGGCCGACCTCATAGCGCACGCTCGACGTGCCGAGCCTGGCGACGCGCAAGCCTGCGACCACGGTCTCCGGGAAGCTGAGCGACGAGAAGTAGTTGCACTGCGTCTCGATCACCAGCCCGATGGTCTTGCCCGACTCGATATCGAGCGCGCCCTGCCGGATCAGGTAGGTATTCACCACGGTGTCAAAATAACTGTAGTAGACAACGTTGTTAACGTGGCCATAGACATCGTTATCCATCCAACGCGTCGTGATCGGCTGGAAGTACGGATAGGCACTGCGCGGCTCGGCTTGTGGTTTCATGGGGCGAGGAAGGAACTGGGCAAGAACGGAAAATGGAATCGGAGTGCCGTAAGGCAACCGTCAATGCGTCCGCCACTGCGACACGAACGCACCAGTGCTACTTGCGGATGACCAGTGCCACCCCTAGCGCAGCAAGCACCATGCCGGCGGCGGCGAGCGGCGGGAAGCGTTCGCCGAAGAGAAGCCAGGCCATCACGGCGGTGGTCGGCGGCGTCAGGTACATGAGACTCGACACCTTCGTCGCCGCACCCTGACGGATCAGCAGGAACAGCAGCGAGATGGCGCCGATCGACAACGCCACCACCGACCACGCCAGCGCACCGATCATGGAAGCGGTCCACTGCACTGCGCGGGTCTCGAACAGGAACATGAACGGCAGGCAAGCCAGCGCAGCGGCGCCGAACTGGATCACTGATCCCATGCGCAGGTCAAAGACCGGGCAGAAGCGCTTCTGGTAGACCGTGCCAACGGTGATGCTGAGCAGCGCGCCGACCGCCAGCGCCAGGCTTGCCGGCGTCAGCGCGCTGGTGCCGAGCTTGTTGGCTACCACCAGCGCCACGCCGGCAATACCCAGCAGCAGGCCCAGCCACTGGCGCCCGCTGATGCGCTCGCCCAGCCGCGCGGCGATCAGTGCGGTCAGGATCGGCTGCATGCCCGCGATCAGCGCCGACACGCCAGCCGGCATGCCAAGCTTGATCGCTGCCCACACGCCGCCGAGGTAGCCGGCCTGCAGCAGCAAGCCGGCCACGGCAAGATGGCCGACCATGCGCCAGTCGGTATGCGCCGTGCCCGCCACGCGTGGCAACCGCACGCCGGCCAGCAGCACGAACGGCACCATCAGCACCAGTACGCCGACAAAGCGCAGGAACAGGAATGTCATGGGCTCCGCATACGGCATGCCGTACTTGGCGACGATGAAGCCGGTGCTCCAGATCAGCACGAACAGCCACGGCATCGCCGCCACCCACGGCGTCGGGCGGGTGCCGGCTTCAGCCGCGCGGCCGGGTTCCGCCGCGGTACTCATGACGCCGCCGCCAGCGCGCCGTGGCGGGCATGGTATTGCGCTGCCAGGCGCACCGTCTGTGCGTGGACCGCTACCGTGTCTTCGATCTGGTTGCCGTAGCCGCCGGCCATCGCCACCGCCACCGGCAGTCCGCGCCCCATGGCGGCGTCGAATACCAGCTGGTCGCGCCGGGCCAGGCCGGCGAAAGTCAGCCTGAGCCGCCCGAGGCGGTCGCCCTCGTGTGGATCAGCGCCGGCCAGATAGATCAGCAGGTCGGGCGCGAAGCGGCTGAACAGCGCATCCAGCGCCGCCTGCAGCGCACCGGCATAGGTGTCGTCGTCGCAGCCGTCCGGCAGGCCGACGTCGAGGTCACTGGCTTCTTTGCGGAACGGGTAGTTCTTCTCGCCGTGCAGCGACAGCGTGAACACGGAGGGGTCGCCTTGCAGGATCGATGCCGTGCCGTTGCCCTGGTGCACGTCGAGGTCGACCACGGCCACGCGGCGCACGTCGCCGTCGCGCTGCAGCACGCGCGCTGCAATGGCAGCGTCATTGAACACGCAGAAGCCGCCACCCTTGTCGGCATACGCGTGATGCGTGCCGCCGGCGAGGTTCACGGCAACACCTTCGCGCAATGCTGCCCGGCACGCTGCGATGGTGGCGCCGGCGGAGCGCCGCGAGCGCTCGACCATGGCTTCGGACCAGGGGAAGCCGATTTCGCGCTGGCGGGCCGCATCCAGCGTTCCGGCGGAAGCGGCTTGCACGTATTCCGGCGTATGCGCCAGCAGCAGCGCATCGTCGCCGGCGCGCGGCGCCTCAGCCAGGCGCAGGCCAGGGACCTGGGCGGCGACCGCGTCGCGCAGCATGCTGTACTTGCGCATCGGAAAACGGTGTCCCGGCGGCAGCGGCAACACAAAATGGTCGGCGTAGAATGCAAGCATGGATTTGGCCTGTGCGGTTCTGTTCACGTCTTATCGGTTTCGCAGGCGGCGGCCAGCCGTACAGCGAGGCAATCCGCGATGGTAGCACCCCTGCCCGGGGCACGCCGGACGCGGGGGGATGCCGGTTGCACCACAATTTGCCGTGCCGCCGCGATCTTTTTTGTGCAACGCACAAAATGCGCTTGACATTAAACCCGGCTCCCCTAAAATTGGAATTGTTGCGGCGCATCAAAGCATCGGGCGCGGCACATAACCACCCACATACGCCTTGGGCTGGCCGAAACGGGACACACACCGTCACGGCCCTGACATCTAGGCGGCTTAATTTTGCTTGACCTTGAAGTTCACCACTGGAGACCAGCAATGATCCTGACCCCGGAACAAGTCGCAGCAGCACAAAAAGCAAACCTGGAAACGCTGTTCGGCCTGACTACCAAGGCATTTGAAGGCGTCGAGAAGCTTGTCGAACTGAACCTGCAGGTCGTGAAGACCACGTTCGCCGAGAACGTGGAAAACGCCAAGAAGGCCCTGTCGGCCAAGGACGCACAAGAACTGCTGGCCCTGCAGGCCGCAGCCGTGCAGCCGGTCGCGGAGAAGACCCTGGCTTACACCCGTCACCTGTACGAAATCGCTTCGGAAACCCAGAGCGAATTCACCAAGGTGGCCGAGGCCCAACTGGCCGAAGGCTCGAAGAACGTTCAGGCGCTGGTCGAAAACTTCGCCAAGAACGCCCCGGCCGGTTCGGAATCGACCGTGGCCATCGTGAAGTCGGCGATCTCGGCTGCCAACAACGCCTACGAGTCGGTGCAGAAGGCGACCAAGCAAGCTGTCGAAATCGCTGAAACCAACTTCCAGGCTGCTGCGTCCGCCGCGACCAAGGCTGCCCAGCAAGCCAGCGCCACGGCCCGCACGGCCACGGCGAAGAAGACGACTGTTGCCTGATAGCAGTTTGTCTTGACGATGGACCGGCTCCGGCCGGTCCGTTGGCAAAGCGCATCGATGCGGCATCTTGCCGGTGCGTTTTGCCAACGATGATGGTGGTGTCCCGACCGAGGATAGCGGCACTGCCTAGTCTGCCGATGTCTCCTCGGTACCGCGGTCTCCTTGTCCAAAGGTATCGTTAAAGCCTGGCCTGATGGCCGGGCTTTTTTTTGCTCGTCACCTGCGTCTGCCTCGCCTCGAGCGCCTGGCCAGCCTGCTGTCCCGGTTGCCTCCGGCTTCCGACCCTCCGCCTGCGACAGTACCCACAACATGGTCCCCACCGCCTCGGCCTGGGACCGCGTACAGGTTTGTCAAAGATCGCGCGTAGTTGCGTACGCACCGTGGCCGTCGTAGGGCGGCCGACGTCCAAGCCCGAGCCGCGCCCTGCCGGCCATCTTTGCGGACGCAAGTAGCTCCTGGCGGTTAATTGCGTTATCGGGCAAAAAAGAACCCGCCATTGCAGCGGGTTCTTCTACTACGGCAGCAATTCTCAGCGCTTGCGCGGTGGCGGCACGTCGGTACACGTACCTTCGTAAATTTCCGCTGCCATGCCGATCGATTCGCCCAGCGTCGGGTGCGGGTGGATGGTCTTGCCGATATCCACCGCATCCGCGCCCATCTCGATCGCCAGGCACACTTCGCTGATCAGGTCGCCTGCGTGCATACCGACGATGCCGCCGCCGATCACGCGATGCGTTTCTTCGTCGAAGATCAGCTTGGTAAAGCCCTCGTCGCGGCCATTGGCGATGGCGCGGCCCGAAGCGGCCCACGGGAACACACCCTTGCTGTACTTGATGCCCTGCGCCTTGCATTCGTCCTCGGTCAGGCCGGCCCAGGCCACTTCCGGATCCGTAAAGGCCACCGACGGGATCTGCTTGGCATCGAAGAAAGCCTTCTCGCCATGCGCGGCTTCCGCGGCGACGTGGGCTTCATGCACGGCCTTGTGCGCCAGCATCGGCTGACCGACGACATCGCCGATCGCGAAGATATGCGGCACGTTGGTGCGCATCTGCTTGTCGACGTTGATAAAGCCCCGGTCGGTCACGGCCACGCCGGCCTTCTCGGCGCCGATGCGCTTGCCGTTGGGCGCGCGGCCCACCGATACCAGCACCAGGTCGTAGCGCTGCGCCTCGGCCGGCGCCTGCTCGCCCTCGAACTTGACGTAGACGCCGTCCGGCTTGGCTTCCACCCCGACGGTCTTGGTATTCAGCATGACCTTGCCGAAGCGGTCCTTGTTCTTCTTTTCCCAGACCTTGACCAGGTCGCGGTCGGCACCGCCCATCAGGCCCGGCAGCATTTCGACGACATCGATCTCGGCGCCCAGCGTGCTGTACACCGTGGCCATTTCCAGGCCGATGATGCCGCCGCCGATGACCAGCATCTTGTTGGGGACTTCCGGCAGTTCGAGCGCGCCGGTCGAGTCGACGATGCGCGGGTCTTCCGGGATGAAGGGCAGCTTCACCGCCTGGCTGCCGGCGGCGATGACGGCCTTCTCGAAGCGGATCACGGTCTTCTTGCCGGTGCTGCGCTTGCCCTCGCCCTCGGTCAGCTCGACCTCCAGGTGATGCGGATCGAGGAAGTTGCCGATGCCGCGCACCACCTGCACCTTGCGCGCCTTGGCCATGCCGGCCAGGCCGCCGGTCAGCTTGCCGACCACCTGATTCTTGTAGTGGCGCAGACCGTCGAGGTCGATCTTGGCTTCGCCGAACAGGATGCCGTGGGCGGCCAGCGCCTTGGCCTCGTCGATCACGGCGGCGTTGTGCAGCAGTGCCTTGGAGGGGATGCAGCCCACGTTCAGGCAGACGCCGCCCAGCGTGCTGTAGCGTTCGACCAGCACGGTGTTCATGCCCAGGTCGGCGGCGCGGAATGCGGCCGAGTAGCCGCCGGGGCCAGCGCCCAGCACCAGCATGTCGCACTGGATGTCGGCACTGCCGCTATGCGTGGCGGCGGCAGGCGCCGGGGCCGCGGCAGCCGGCGCGGGTGCAGCGGCCGGAGCCGGAGCTTGCGCGGGCGCCGGGGCAGCGGCGGCGGCCTGGGCTTCGACGGTGCAGATCACCGCGCCCTGGCCGACCTTGTCGCCCACCTTGACCTTGACCTCCACCACCTTGCCGGTGGCCGACGACGGCACGTCCATGCTCGCCTTGTCGGACTCCAGCACGATCAGGGACTGTTCCGTCTCGACCGTATCGCCGGCCTTGACCAGTACCTCGATCACTTCCACCGCGTCGAAATCGCCGATATCCGGCACCTTGACTTCGATCACACTCATGTTTGCTCCTCAATGCGCGCCCGCCTTTCGGCTTCAGGGCGCGCCGTCGTTGTTGGTTGCCGCATCCGCCGCCGGCGCTGCGCCATTGCCTGCTTCGTGCAGCCGCACCGCATGGACTTCGATCGGTCCCGATGAACTCTTGTCGAACTCCACGCCCGCATCGACGCCGATGCGCGCGATCTCGCCCGCATCCAGGTCCGGCCGGTCATACACCGCATGCATCGCGCCGAGCGCGTAGTTGCGGCCCGAGCCGATGCCCCAGAAACGGTCGAACGAAAACACCTCGCGATACGAGTAGACGCCGAAGATGCCTGCCGGATTGGCGATCAGGCACACGATCTGCGACGACTCGTAGGGATCGTCCTCGTCTTCCTTGGTGTTGACGAAGTAGTCCGTCTTCAGCTTCTCATGCACCTTCAGGAAGGTGCGGAACACGTCATCGCGCGAGCCCAGCCGGCACTCCTCGCCCATGCCCGCCAGCAGCGTGCGCATGACCGGGAAGTGCGCGGTCGTCCCGGCCAGCGCGATAAATCCGTCGCCGACCGGAAAGACTTTCTGGTTGCGCTCATACGCGCGCGACAGCCGCGTATCGCCGAAGGTGACCAGCGCGTCCGCCGCGATCGCCACCTCGGCGCCCTTCTTGACGACAACACAGGTAGTCATGGCTCGCTCCTATCGTCCGGCTTGCGCGCGCACCGGCAGAACCGGTGCGCGCCGCCGCGTTAGAGCAGGATACGGCGGAAATCCGCCAGCAATTGCGCGAAGTACGTGTTGAAGCGCGCGGCCTCGGCACCGTCGATGACGCGATGGTCCCACGACAGCGACAGCGGCAGCGTCAGGCGCGGCGCAAACTGCTTGCCGTCCCACACCGGCTTCTGGAACGACTTGCACACGCCCATGATGGCAACTTCCGGCGCGTTGATGATCGGCGTGAAATACGTGCCGCCCAGGCCGCCCAGCGAGGAGATCGAGAAGCAGCCGCCCTGCATCTGGTCGGGCTTGAGCTTGCCGTCGCGCGCCAGTTTGGCCAGCTCGCCCATTTCCTGGCTGATCTCCAGCACGCCCTTCTTGTCGGCGTCCTTGATCACGGGCACGACCAGACCGTTCGGAGTGTCGGCGGCGAAACCGATGTTGAAGTATTTCTTCAGCACCAGGTTGTCGCCGTCGAGCGAAGCGTTGAAGTTCGGGAACTTCTTCAGCGCCGCGACCGTGGCCTTGATCATGAAAGCCAGCATGGTCACCTTGATGCCGGACTTCTCGTTTTCCTTGTTCAGCTGCACGCGGAAGGCTTCCAGCTCGGTGATGTCCGCTTCGTCATGGTTGGTGACGTGCGGGATCATGACCCAGTTGCGGTGCAGGTTGGCACCGGAAATCTTCTTGATGCGCGACAGGGCCTTGCTTTCCACCTCGCCGAAGCGGGTGAAATCGACCTTCGGCCACGGCAGCAGGCCAAGCTCGCCACCGCCGCCGCCAGCCGCGGCAGCCTGGGCCGGCGCAGCGGCCTGGCCGGTCATCACGCCCTTGACGTAGTTCTGCACGTCCTGCTGGGTGATGCGGCCCTTGGGGCCGGTGCCGGCCACGCGCGACACGTCGACGCCCAGCTCGCGCGCGAACTTGCGCACCGACGGGCTGGCGTGTGCGGCCTTGCCGCTGACGCCAGCGACGGCCGGCGCGGCGGCAGGCGCTGCTGCCGGAGCCGGGGCAGCCGCGGCTGCGGGTGCCGGGGCGGGCGCGCTGGCAGCGGCCGGTGCCGGAGCCGCCGCAGCGGCCGGAGCCGGTGCTGCTGCCGCGCCGGCGCCTTCCAGGATCAGCAGCAGCGTGCCTTCGGACACGTTGTCGCCGACCTTGACCTTGACTTCCTTGACCACGCCGCCCTGCGGCGAGGGCACGTCCATGGTGGCCTTGTCCGATTCCAGCGTCACCACCGCGTCTTCGGCGCTGATGGTGTCGCCCGGCTTGACGTGGACTTCGATGACCGGCACGGCATCGTAGTCGCCGATATCGGGCACCTTGACTTCGATGGTGCCGCCGCTGGCGGCAGGGGCCGGAGCCGGCGCTGCGGCCGGAGCGGGAGCCGGTGCGGGGGACGCGGCGGCTGGCGCCGGTGCCGGCGCTGCGGCAGCGGGGGCCGGTGCCGCGGAAGCCTCGTTGGCCGCTTCCAGCATCACCAGGACCGAGCCTTCGGATACGTTGTCGCCCACCTTGATGCGGACGTCCTTGACCACGCCGGCCTGCGGCGAGGGCACGTCCATGGTGGCCTTGTCCGATTCCAGCGTCACCAGCGCGTCTTCCGCGTTGATGGTGTCGCCGGGCTTCACATGCACTTCGATGACGGGAACGGCGTCATAGTCGCCGATATCCGGCACCTTGATTTCAATCGCTTGACTCATTCAGTGTCTCCTGGGCAGGCCAGCGCGCATGACATCCGCAAGCGGCGAGATTACCTTCGCCGCCCGCTTCTGTCACGCCGCCGTGCCGCAAGGCGCCTTCGGCGTCAGGCCGGGGCGCCCGCGGCACGGCGTAGCCGTACTGCGGGTGTGGGTGCTGGCTGCCGGATCAGACCGACATCGGGTTGGGCTTGCTCGGGTCGAGGTTGTACTTCTTGATGGCCTCGGCCACCTTGTCGCGGCTGATGGCGCCCTCGTCGGCCAGCGCCTTGAGCGCGGCCAGCGTGACCCAGTGGCGATCCACTTCAAAGAAGTGGCGCAGCTTCTCGCGGGTATCCGAGCGGCCGAAGCCGTCGGTGCCCAGCACCACGTAGCGGCGCGGCACGAACGGGCGGATCTGCTCGGCGAAGGCGCGCACGTAGTCGGTCGAGGCGATCACCGGACCGCGGGCCGACTTCAGCTTCTGCGTGACGAACGACTCGCGCTGCGTCTCGGACGGATGCAGCAGGTTGTAGCGCTCGGCGGCCTGGCCTTCGCGGGCCAGTTCGGTGAAGCTCGGGCAGCCCCACAGGTCGGACTCGACGCCCCAGTCCTTCTTCAGCAGTTCGGCGGCGGCAATCACCTCGCGGAAGATCGTGCCCGAGCCCAGCAGCTGCACGCGCGGCGCGTTGCTGTTCTCGACGCCCTTGCGGAACTGGTACATGCCCTTGACGATGTCCTGCTCTACGCCAGCCGGCATTTCCGGATGCTCGTAGTTCTCGTTCATCACCGTCAGGTAGTAGTAGACGTCTTCCTGCTCGGCGTACATGCGGCGCAGGCCGTCCTGCATGACCACCGCCAGTTCGTACTGGAAGGTCGGGTCGTACGAGATGCAGTTCGGGATCGCGGCGTGGAACACGTGCGAGTGGCCGTCTTCGTGCTGCAGGCCTTCGCCGTTCAGCGTGGTGCGGCCGGCGGTGCCGCCCAGCAGGAAGCCACGCGAGCGCATGTCGGCAGCGGCCCAGCACAGGTCGCCGATACGCTGGATGCCGAACATCGAGTAGTAGATGTAGAACGGGATCATCTGCACGCCGTGCGTCGAGTACGACGTGGCGGCGGCGATCCAGTCGCACATGGCGCCGGCTTCGTTGATGCCTTCCTGCAGCACCTGGCCAGTCTGCGATTCCTTGTAGAACATCAGCTGGTCATGGTCTTCCGGCACGTATTTCTGGCCTTCCTGGTTCCAGATGCCGACCTGGCGGAACAGGCCTTCCATGCCGAAGGTGCGCGACTCGTCCGGCACGATGGGCACCACGTGCTTGCCGATCTGCTTGTCTTTCAGCAGCGTGTTCAGGATACGGACGAAGGCCATGGTGGTGGACACTTCGCGGCCTTCGCCGGTGGCCTTCAGCAGCGCGTCGAACGCCGACAGTTGCGGCACCGGCAGCGCCTCGGCCTTCTGGCGGCGGGCCGGCAGGTAGCCGCCCAGGTTCAGGCGCGCCTGGCGCATGTACTCCAGTTCCTTCGAGCCTTCCGGGAAGGTGATGTACGGCACCTCTTCCAGCTGGTCGTCGGCAACGGGCAGGTTGAACTGGTCGCGGAACTTGCGGATTGCGTCCACCGGCATCTTCTTCTGCTGGTGGGCCACGTTCATGGCCTGGCCGGCGTCGCCCATGCCATAGCCCTTGATGGTCTTGGCCAGGATCAGCGTGGGCTGGCCCTTGTGCTCGCTGGCGGCCTTGTAGGCGGCGTAGATCTTGTGCGGGTCGTGGCCGCCGCGGTTCAGGCGCCAGATGTCCTCGTCGGACCAGTCGGCGACCATCGCCTTCAGCTCAGGCGTGTTGAAGAAGTGTTCGCGGACGTAGGCGCCGCCCTTGGCCTTCATGGTCTGGTATTCGCCGTCCACGCAATCCATCATGCGCTTCATCAGCAGGCCCTTGGTGTCGCGGGCCAGCAGCGAATCCCACTTGCTGCCCCACACCACCTTGATCACGTTCCAGCCGGCGCCGCGGAACTCGGATTCCAGTTCCTGGATGATCTTGCCGTTGCCGCGCACCGGGCCGTCCAGGCGCTGCAGGTTGCAGTTGATGACAAAAACCAGGTTGTCGAGCTTCTCGCGGCCGGCCATGCCGATCGCGCCCAGCGATTCCGGCTCGTCGGTCTCGCCGTCGCCCAGGAAGGCCCATACCTTGCGGTCGCCGGCCTTGGCCAGGCCGCGGCTGTCCAGGTACTTCATGAAGCGGGCCTGGTAGATGGCCATGATCGGCCCCAGGCCCATCGACACGGTCGGGAACTGCCAGAAATCCGGCATCAGCCACGGGTGCGGGTACGACGAGATGCCCTTGCCGTCGACTTCCTGGCGGAAGTTGTCGAGCTGGTCCTGGCTCAGGCGGCCCAGCAGGAAGGCGCGCGAGTACACGCCCGGTGCCGAGTGGCCCTGCACGAAGACCAGGTCGCCGCCGCTCTGTTCCGAGGGGGCACGCCAGAAATGGTTGTAGCCGACGTCATACAGCGTGGCCGCCGAGGCAAACGAGGAGATATGGCCGCCGACGTTGGTGTGCTTGTTGGCGCGCAGCACCATCGCCATGGCGTTCCAGCGGGTGTACGAGCGGATGCGGTGCTCGATGTCCTGGTCGCCGGGGATACGGGCCTGCTGCTCCACCGGAATGGTGTTGATGTACTGCGTCTCGGCGTGGAACGGCTGGGTCACGCCGTTCACGCGTGCGTACTCGATCTGCTTGTCGATCAGGAACGCGGCGCGCGCAGGGCCCTCGGCGGCGAGGACGCCCTGCAGGGCATCCAGCCATTCATGGGTTTCCTGGGGATCGGCGTCGTTGGCGCTGGATGCGCCGAGAATCTGCTCTGGTACGGCGGACATGACTGTCTCCTGGGTGAATTCGTGCTTCCGTGCCTGCGCTTCCGGCGCCGGCCTGGGGGCTTTACGGGTTGACTCGCACCGTTGCGGGTTCAGCGCTGCCGCGCCTTGCATCGGGGCCGCCGCCGGGGAACCTGTTCCGGTCCCTCCGCGCGGCAGGCGCATGGCTACCGCCCGCATTCTTGGGTCGAACCGATTCTATGGAAGCCCATTTGCCAACACAAGTGAAATTTTCAAATTGCGATATCGTTTTTTGCAATGTGAAATAATGACGCGGTGCACCAACAATCATGTCCCGGCCGGCCTGCCGCCAGCCACAAGGGCGGCGGCACGGGCAGCGGCAGCCGGGATTTCATTGGCGCTTTCCCCAAGCGACGCACCGCAATAATCTCGGTACACTGGCAGGTCAGCCGTCAATCCCTCCCATGCCGTTCCTCGATCTCTTCCTTTCCCGCCTGCGCGCAGCCATGCTCTCACCCGATGCCTCGGGTACAGCCAAGGCCGCCGGTGGCGATCCCGGCCACACCCCCTCCCCGGCGGCCGGGCTTGGTCCGATCGACACGCTCGGCCCCGACGACGGCGCGCCGGTAGCGGCGCCCCGCGGCCTGTGGTGGCTGCGCTGGCGCAACCTGGTCGCCACCAGCTGGTTCATGTTCATCCCGCTGGTCGCGATCGTGCTGTTCACGGTGGCGATGGGCGTGATCCTGTGGTCGCTGCACGAGACCGAGCGCCAGCAGCAGCGCGACGCGCTGTACCGCGACGCCGCCTGGGCGCAGCAGCGCGTACGCTTGTCCCTGCTCAGCAACCAGGACCAGCTGGCCTCACTGGCGCGCGACATCGCCGCGGCACAACTGGAGCAAGGCGCCTACCGCACCGCGGCGCAGGAAATCCTGCGCGAGAACCCCGAGATCGTCTTTATCAACTGGCTCGACGCCACCAAGCGCGGCCGCTGGTCGCTGCCGTCGACGTCCGAGTTCGCGGTGCGCCTGCGCGAGAACCAGGACCAGCCGCTCGAACCCGAAGTGCTGGACACCTTCGATGCCGCGCGCGAAACCCAGCGCGTGGTCTACTCGCGCCCGCTGGTCAACGACCGCGGCGACAGCTTCATGCTGATGCAGGTGCCGATCGTGCGCGACAACGAGTTCCTCGGCACGCTCGGCGCGCTTTACTCGATCAACGGCATCCTCACGCACCTGCTGCCGCCTGAGCTGACCGAGCGCTACCGCTTCTCGCTGATCGACAAGAACAACCAGACCCGCGCCAGCACCTCGCTGCGGCCGGTCCCGGGCAACGCGCTGTCGTACGAGGTGCTGCTCGATCCGCCGGGCCACTCGCTGTCGCTGCGCGCCGACGCCTACCCGCCACCGTCGAACCTGCCCAACAACATGCTGCTGTGGCTGGTGGTGGGCTTGTCCTGCTTCCTGCTGTGGAGCCTGTGGAGCATGTGGCGCCACACCAGCCGCCGCTCCGAGGCGCAGCGCGCGCTGCTGGCTGAGACCTCGTTCCGCCGCGCGATGGAAAACTCGATGTTGATCGGCCTGCGCGCGCTCGACCTGAACGGCCGCATCACCTACGTCAACCCCGCCTTCTGCCGCATGACCGGCTGGCAGGAGAACGACCTGGTCGGGCGCCTGCCGCCCTTCCCCTACTGGCCGCCCAACGACCAGCAGGAGATGCAGAAGCAGATCGACCTGACGCTGCAGGGCAAGTCGCCCGCCGGCGGCTATGAGATGCGCACGATGCGCCGCGACGGCAGCAGCTTCTACGCACGCATGTACGTGTCGCCGCTGGTGGACAGCCGCGGCCGCCATACCGGCTGGATGAGCTCGATGACGGACATCACCGAGCCCAAGCGCGCGCGCGAGGAACTGGCCGCCGCGCATGACCGCTTCACCACGGTGCTGGAGAGCCTGGACGCGGCGGTGTCGGTGCTTGCCACCGACAAGGCCGAGCTGCTGTTCGCCAACCGCTACTACCGGCAGCTGTTCGGCTGGGAGGCCGAGGGCCACCTCAAGCTGGCCGGCGACGAGCTCGACAAGGAACAGGTCTCGAGCGACAACGCCGACTATGTCGATGCCTACGCCGGCCTGCCCGCTTCGGAACTGATGCCTTATGCGTCGGACGCGCGCGAGGTGTTCGTACCCGACATGCAGAAATGGTTCGAGGTGCGCCGCCGCTATATCCAGTGGGTCGACGGCCACCTGGCGCAGATGCAGATCGCCACCGACATCACGGTGCGCAAGGCCGCCGAGGAAATGGCACGCCAGCATGAAGAACGCCTGCAGTTCACCAGCCGCCTGACCACCATGGGCGAGATGGCGTCGTCGCTGGCGCATGAACTGAACCAGCCGCTGGCCGCAATCAATAACTACTGCATGGGCGCGGTGGCGCGACTGCATTCGGGCCGCAGCACGCCGGAGGACCTGATCCCGGTGCTGGAGAAGACGTCGGCGCAGGCCGTGCGCGCCGGCACCATCATCAGCCGCATCCGTGGCTTCGTGAAGCGCAGCCAGCCACAACGGCGCGAGGCGTCGCTGCACGACATCGTCGCCGATGCCGTGGGCCTGGCCGACCTGGAGGCGACCCGGCGCCGCGTCACCATCCTGACCCGGCTGCCGGCACCGCCGATGACCATCTATGTCGACCCGGTGCTGATCGAGCAGGTGCTAGTGAACCTGCTCAAGAACGCGGTCGAGGCCATGGCCGGCCTGCCGGCGCTGCACGCCGGCGGCGTGGTGCGCCTGCATGCGCGCGTGGAGCCGGGCGAGATCGGTGACAACATCCATATCGACGTCATCGACCAGGGCCCGGGCGTCGACGAGGCCACCAAGGAGCGCCTGTTCGAGCCCTTCTTCAGCACCAAGTCCGACGGCATGGGCATGGGGCTGAACATCTGCCGCTCGATCATCGAGTCGCACCAGGGCCGGCTGTGGGTGGAGAACAATATCGACGGCGTCGGCTGCACCTTCAAGATCATGCTGCCGCTGCATCCCGTGATGGCCGAGCAATAATCCCCGCATTCCACCGCTGTCCGATTCATTCCGGACACCCCCGCAAGGCCGGCGCCAGACCCCCTACGCAGGTGGGGGATCCGTCTCGCCACAGAGGCCCCGGGGCGGTTACACTTCGCAGCAATGAATTGTTGTCCCGAGGAGACTACATGACCGCAACGCCAAACCCCACGCCCCACCGCGGCGAGACCGTGTTCATCGTCGACGACGATGAAGCCATGCGCGACTCGCTGACCTGGCTGCTGGAGGGCAATGGCTACCAGGTTCGCAGCTTTACCAGCGCCGAGCAGTTCCTCGCCGCCTACGACGCCGGCCAGGTGTCCTGCCTGATCCTCGACGTGCGCATGCCCGGCATGAGCGGCCCGGAACTGCAGGAGCGGATGATCGCCGAGAACATCAATATTCCGATCGTCTTCATCACCGGCCACGGCGACGTGCCCATGGCGGTCACGACCATGAAGCGCGGCGCGATCGACTTCATCGAGAAGCCGTTCGACGAATCCGAACTGCGCGCGCTGGTCGAGCGCATGCTGCAGAAGGCCCGCACCGACCATTCCGCCGCGCGCGAGCAGCGCGCCGCCAAGGACCTGCTGGGCAAGCTGACCACGCGCGAGCAGCAGGTGCTGGAGCGTATCGTGGCCGGTCGCCTGAACAAGCAGATCGCCGACGACCTGGGCATTTCCATCAAGACGGTGGAGGCGCACCGCGCCAACATCATGGAAAAGCTCAACGTCAACACGGTCGCCGACCTGCTGCGCCTGGCGCTGTCGCGCAACAGCTGACCCGACGGGCCGGCAGCACCGTGCAGGCTGGCTCCGTCATGTGGCCGGCCGCTTGCCGGGCGCACCCAGGCGTCCAGTCCCTCCCTGGCGCCCGGTCCCTTCCTAGTTCTTCAGGTATTCCTCGTCCCGGAAGGTGACCACCCATTGTGGCCGGTAGACCACAAAGATGGCCACCAGCATACCGGTCAGGAAAGCCTCGCCAAACGCCAGGATCAGCGTTGCCGTCAGCGTTTCGGCCACGGTGAACGGCAGCCCCGGCGCCATCACGTGCCGCCACGCCGCCTGCACCCCGCCGGCGCCCAGCGCGGCCAGACCCGCGGTGAAATAGCCGTGTCCCAGGATGAAGACGAACGGATGGCGCGGCAGCCAGCGCCGCATCAGCGCCTGCAGGCCTGCCGAGAGCAGCGCCGGCACCAGCGCCAGCCAGGTATAGCGCACCCATAGCGAAGGCCAGTCGAACAGCTCCCAGCCGTGCCCGGCGAGGTACTCCAGCCCAAACAGCGACACCAGGTCCACCACGAACAGCGACAGCAGCGCCAGCGGCAGCCCGAACAGCGTCACCATCAGCGTGGCGCCCATCAACTGGATCACCAGGCCGCCGACCAGCGTGGCACGAACCGTCCACAGCAGCGCCACCAATACCATTGCGCCCAGCCAGGCGTGCTGCAGCGCATTGCGCCGCAGCAGCTGCCACGGCCGCCGCGTCAGCGCCCACAGCAGCCCGGCGAGGGACACGACAATCAGCAGCGGATCGGACAGCAGGGACGGGAGCGCGGTGTGCATGCGGCCGATGCTACCAGCGCCGCACCCGGCCAACCCTTGCCGCCGGTCAAGCTGCGCGCGCCAGCCCGCACTGACCCTTTATAATTCGCCTTTGATCCGCTTGCCTGCATGCCGGGCACACGCCACTCGCGGCCAAGAATCTGCCAAAACCCGCCTAAACCCGCCTAAACCGGTCTTTTCCCCCATGTCTGCCCAACTGATCGACGGCAACGCCCTTGCCAAACAAATCCGTTCCGAAGCCGCCCAGCGCGCCGCCAGCCTGACCGAACGCGGCCACCGCCCCGGACTGGCCGTGGTCCTGGTCGGTGAAGACCCGGCCAGCCAGGTCTACGTGCGCAACAAGGTCAAGGCCTGCCAGGACAACGGCTTCCACTCCTCGCTCGACCGCTACCCGGCCGACCTGTCCGAGGCGGAATTGCTGGCCCGCATCGACGCGCTCAACCAGGACCCGAGCATCCACGGCATCCTGGTCCAGCTGCCGCTGCCCAAGCACATCGACAGCCACAAGGTGCTGGAAGCGATTGCCCCGGAAAAGGATGTCGACGGCTTCCACGTCGCCAACGCCGGCGCGCTGATGACCGGCGCCCCGCTGTTCCGCCCGTGCACCCCGTACGGCTGCATGAAGATGCTGGAATCGATCCAGTACCCGCTGCGCGGCGCGCGTGCCGTGGTGGTGGGCGCCTCGAACATCGTCGGCAAGCCCATGGCGATGCTGCTGCTGCAGGCTGGCGCCACCGTCACCATCTGCAACAGCAAGACGCGCGATATCGGCGCCCATACCCGCGAGGCTGACGTGGTGGTGGCCGCGGTCGGCAGGCGCAACCTGATCACCGCCGACATGGTCAAGCCGGGCGCCGTCGTGATCGACGTCGGCATGAACCGCGACGACAACGGCAAGCTGTGCGGCGACGTGGACTTCGCCGGCGTGCGCGAGGTGGCCGGCTACATCACGCCGGTGCCGGGCGGCGTCGGCCCGATGACCATCACCATGCTGCTGGTCAACACGCTGGAAGCAGCGGAACGCGCCGCGGGCTGAAGCCCCTGCGCGTTCGGCGTACATTGGACTTGCATCCGACGTACAGTACGCCACACGGGGTGCTGGAAATGCCCGCACCCCGCCCCCATCTGCGGGGCATCGACCTTTGAGGCCAGCCAACCGAGAACACGCCATGGACCAAGCTGCCGACGCCACCACCTCGACCAACGCGACCAACGCGACCAGCAACCCGCTGCTGGACTTTTCCGACCTGCCCCGCTTTGCCGAAATCCGGCCCGAGCACATCAGCCCGGCGCTGGACGTGCTGCTGGAACACGCGCAGCAGGCCGTCGCCCGCGCCGAGGATCCGGCCACGCCGGCCGACTGGGCCAACGCCGTGCAGGCGCTGGAAGTCGCCACCGAGCCGCTGGGCCGCGCCTGGGGCGTGGTCAGCCACCTGAGCGCCGTCGCCGACACGCCGGAGCTGCGCAAGGCGCACGCCGACAACCTGCCGCGCATGACCGAGTTCTGGTCGTCGCTCGGCCAGAGCCTGGCGCTGTATGAAAAGTACAAGGCGCTGGCCGCCAGCCCCGAGTTTGCCGGCATGAGCGCGGCACGCCACCAGCTGATCGAGAACGAACTGCGCGGCTTCCGCCTGGGCGGCGCCGAGCTGCCTGAAGACCGGAAACCGCGCTTTGCCGAAATCCAGGAGCAGCAGGCGCAGCTGTCCAAGGCCTTCTCCGATCATGTGCTGGACGCCACCAACACCTACGCACTGATCATCGAGGACGAGGCACGGCTCGCCGGCCTGCCCGACGATGCGAAGGAAGCCGCCCGCCACGCCGCCGAGAAAGACGGCAAGGCCGGATGGAAGTTCACGCTGCACTTCCCCTCGTACTTCCCGGTGCTGCAGTACGCCGACGACCGCGCGCTGCGCCAGACGCTGTACGAATCCAATGTCACGCGCGCCTCGGAACTCGGCCAGCAGTACGGCCAGGGCCAGGCGGATTGGGACAACACTGCCAACATGCGCGACCAGCTGGCGCTGCGCCGTGAAGAAGCGCAGATGCTCGGCTACCAGTGCTACGGCGAAGTCTCGCTGGTGCCGAAGATGGCCGAGTCGCCGGCCGAAGTACTGAAGTTCCTCGACGAACTCGCCGTCAAGGCACGCCCGTACGCCGAGAAGGACTGGGCCGAACTGAAGGCCTTCGCCGCCGCCGAACTCGGCCTGTCCGACCTGCAGCCCTGGGACGTGGCCTACGCCTCGGAAAAACTGCGCCAGCAGCGCTATGCGTTCTCCGAGCACGAGGTCAAGCAGTACTTCCCGGAGCCCAAGGTGCTGGAAGGCCTGTTCGGCGTGGTGCAGAAGCTGTTCTCGGTGCGTATCGAGGCCGAGCCGGCGCAGACCTGGCACAAGGACGTGCGCTTCTTCCGCGTGACCACCGCCGACGGCACGCTGCTGGCCCAGTTCTACATCGACCTGTACGCGCGCGAAGGCAAGCGCGGCGGCGCGTGGATGGACGATGCGCGCGGCCGCAAGGTGCTGGAGCAAGGCGGCGTGCAGACGCCGGTCGCGTACCTGACCTGCAACTTCTCCGCGCCGGTGGGCAACAAGCCCGCGTTGTTCACGCACGACGAAGTGATCACGCTGTTCCATGAGTTCGGTCACGGCCTGCACCACATGCTGACGCAGGTGGGCGAGCTGGGCGTGTCGGGCATCAACGGCGTGGAATGGGATGCGGTGGAACTGCCGTCGCAGTTCATGGAAAACTTCTGCTGGGAGTATGAAGTGCTGACCGGCATGACCCAGCACGTCGACACCGGCGCGCCGCTGCCGCGCACGCTGTTCGACCGCATGCTGGCCGCCAAGAACTTCCAGAACGGCATGATGACGCTGCGCCAGATCGTGTTCTCGTCGTTCGACATGCACCTGCATACGGACTTCGACCCGGCCGGCGCCACCTCGGTGCTCGAGCTCTCGCGCCAGATCAACGACCGCGTGCACGTGGTGCCGCAGCATCCGCTGTCGCGCTGGCCGAATACCTTCAGCCATATCTTTGCCGGCGGCTACGCGGCGGGATACTACAGCTACAAGTGGGCGGAGGTGCTGTCGGCCGACGTCTATGCGGCGTTTGAAGAAGCGGCGCAGCTGTCGGGCACCGTGCTCGACAGCGAGACCGGCGCGCGCTACCAGCGCGAGATCCTGTCGGTGGGCGGCAGCCGCCCGGCGATGGAATCCTTCGTCGCGTTCCGCGGCCGCGCGCCGCAGATCGATGCGCTGCTGCGCCACGGCGGGATGGCGGCATGAGCGCGGTTGCACTGCCCACCAGTGGTCCGCTGCGCATCGCCAGCTGGAACGTCAACTCGCTCAAGGTGCGCCTGCCGCAGGTGCTGCAATGGCTGGCCGAGCAGGACCAGGCCGGCGCGCCGATCGACGCGCTGTGCCTGCAGGAACTGAAGCTGCCGGACGACAAGTACCCGCTGGCCGAACTGGAAAATGCCGGCTTCCACAGCATCTACACCGGCCAGAAGACGTACAACGGCGTGGCCATCGTCGCCCGCGACGCCAGCATGCCCGGGCCGGCTGACGTGGTGCGTAACATCCCGGGCTTCGAGGATGCGCAGCAGCGCGTGATCGCCGCCACCTATGGCGACCTGCGGCTGGTCTGCGCCTACTTTCCCAACGGCCAGTCGCCCGAGTCGGAAAAGTTCACGTACAAGCTCAAGTGGCTGGAAGCGATGACAGCGTGGTTGCGCGAGGAAATGCAGCGCCATCCGCGCCTCGCGCTGCTGGGCGACTTCAATATCGCGCCCGAAGACCGTGACGTGCACGACCCGGCCAAGTGGGTGGGCCAGAACCTCGTGTCGCCGCCGGAGCGCGCCGCCTTCACCGCACTGGTGGAACTGGGCCTGGCCGATGCTTTCCGCAGGTTCGAGCAGCCGGAGAAGAGCTTCTCCTGGTGGGATTACCGCATGATGGCGTTCCGCCGCAATGCCGGGCTGCGCATCGACCATATCCTGCTGTCGCCGGCGCTGGTGGAGCAATGCTCCGCCTGCGCGATCGACCGCGTGCCGCGCACCTGGGAACAGCCCTCGGATCACACGCCGGTGGTCGCCACGCTGCACTGCGGCTGACGCCCGCCAGGGGCTGCGGCTGCCGCGGCACGCGCCGCCCCAGTCCACGCGTTCACGCAAGTCCGGGCATGCCCGGCTCGCCCCGCGGCGGCCTGCCCGCTACACTGCCGGCATGAACCCCTGAACGCGGCGAGACCGCTGACAGGGGCGCCGAGGCTGTCCTGTTCCCCATGTCCGTATCCACGCAAGGCTCTTTCCTGCACCGCATGTTCCCGTGGCGCCAGCGCGTCGACCGCACCACACTGCGCGCCGACGTGATCGCCGGCCTGCTCGGCGCGGTGCTGGTGCTGCCGCAAGGCGTGGCCTTCGCCACGCTGGCCGGACTGCCGCCGCAGTACGGCATCTACAGCGCGGTGGTGCCCTGCATCGTCGCGGCGCTGTTCGGTTCGAGCTGGCACGTGATGTCGGGGCCGACCAATGCCAATTCGCTGGCGTTGTTCGCCATGCTGAGCCCGCTCGCATTCGCCGGCAGCCCCGCGTATATCGGGCTGGCGCTGGCGGTGACCATCGTGGTCGGCGTGATGCAGCTCGCGGTCGGCACGTTGCGGCTCGGTTCGCTCGCCAACTTTATCTCGCCGTCGGTGTTGCTCGGCTTCACGTGCGGCGCCGCGACATTGATCGGGCTCTATGCACTGAAGGATGTGTTCGGCCTGCAAGTGCCGACCGGCACCAGTGCCTTCGGCGTGCTGCGCCACCTGGCCGAACACGCCGACACCATCAACTGGTCCGCGGTTGCCGTCGCTGCCGTGACGCTGGTGGTCACGCTGCTATGCAAGCGGCTGTGGCGCAAGCTGCCGTTCATGCTGCTGGGCCTGCTGGCCGGATATGGCGTGGCGCTGCTGCTAAACCAGGCCGGCACCTTCGCCCAGCATGTGAACGTGGTCGGGCCGATCCCGTCGGCCCTGCCGAATTTCCACGTGCCCGACGTCGACTGGCGCAAGCTGCCCGACCTGCTCGGCATCGCCTCCGCGCTGACCATCGTCGCGCTGGGCCAGTCGATCTCGATCGCCAAGGCGGTGGCGCTGCGCTCCGGGCAGCATATCGACGCCAACCGCGAATTCATCGGCCAGGGGCTGTCCAATATCGCTGGCGGCTTTTTCTCCGGCTATATCTCGTGCGGCTCGCTCAACCGCTCGGTACCCAACTTTGAAGCCGGCGCGCGCACGCCGCTGGCCAGCGTGTTCTCGGCGCTGTGGCTGGTGGCGCTGGTCGCGGTCAGCGCGCCGCTGCTGGCGCAGATCCCGATGGCGGCGATCGGCGCCATGCTGCTGCTGGTAGCGTGGGGACTGCTCGATATTGCGCGGCTGCGGCGCATCTTCACGCTGAGCCGTACCGAGTTCGCGATCGCCATCGGCACGTTCGCCGCGACGCTGGTGATCCGGCTCGAAATGGCCGTGCTGCTCGGCACCGTGCTGTCGCTGGTGGCCTACCTGTACCGCACCTCCCGGCCGGCTGTGCGCAGCCTGGTGCCTGATGCCGACGACCCTGGCCGGCGCTTCACGCCGCTGGACGAACTGCACCGTCCGCAGCCGGAATGCCCGCAACTCAAGCTGCTGCGCATGGAAGGCGCGATCTACTTCGGCGCCGTGCAGTACGTGACCGACCGCCTGCACTGGCTGCGCACGGTCAATGCCGGCCAGACGCACTTGCTGGCGATGACCAAGAGCATGAACTTCATCGACCTGGCGGGCGCGGAGATGTGGGAAAACGAGCTTGCCGAGCGCCGCGCCATGGGTGGCGACCTCTACTTCCACCGCCCGCGCACGCAAGTGCTGCAGACATGGGAGCAGACCGGCTTCAGCAACAAGCTGGGGCCGGACCATATCTTCCCGACCAAGCGGCAGGCGCTGCACACGATCATTGGCAAACTGTCGCCCGAGATCTGTGCACAGTGCCGCGCCAGGATCTTCGAAGAATGCGCGTCACGGCCGGGAGCATCCATGCACGACGCCGCCAGCACGGATGCGGCGGGCGCACCGCAGCCGAAGGCATGCGCCACCACGGCGGCACGCTGACGCGTCGCGCACAACGTCCCTTCAGCAATAAAAATCTGCCGAGGACAGTGTTAAACAAACGGAAATTGAAACAGCGGAGATGACGGTAGTGCCTGCGCCGGCGTTGCCGGACCAGGTACGCAAGGCCGGACGGCCCTACGCGGTGATGCCTGATGGTGGATGGGCGCCCGCGACATGCCGACGGCTGGCCGGGGCATCCATCCTCATCAGATCGGCGCCACGTGGGCGCGCTTGACGACGATTGGCTGGGGCGCGCCCTGCTCGATCAGCACCACGGCGGCGCGTTCAATGGTTTCGCGGCCGGCACGGAATGCCTCTTCCAGCGACAGCACCTGGTCGGCGCTGAAGCCTTCCCACAGTGCCTCGCGTGTCACTACGCAAGTCACTTTCTCGCCATTGACGATCGCCTGGAAGAGCAAGCCTTCATTGTTGATGTCGTAACGCTCTTGCTCTTGGAATTTGATATCCATCGGTGCAGCCCTCCATATGCAAGTGGAGAAGAATCCTAACATGGCTCCGGCGATATCGTGCGGATCCGGCTTGTGCGATTGCGCTCAAATGGATGACCTGCAAGGCTGGCGTTCGGTTCCGTTCACCGGATGGCTGCCGGCATCGGCATGCGCGAAAAGCGTTGCGCCTGGTTTTGCTCCAACTGTTGACAGCGCCGAAAATCATGCTAGAATCTCGTTCTTCGTTGGGGCGTTAGCTCAGTTGGTAGAGCAGCGGACTCTTAATCCGTAGGTCGAGTGTTCGAGTCACTCACGCCCCACCAGCGAATACAGAAAGGCCGGAAGCAGCAATGCTTCCGGCCTTTTGCTTTTCCCCGCTCCGCTTTTCGTTCCGATCGCTTCGAAAACTGCCGCGGGCAGGCAACGCATGCCCGCGGCAGTCCATCCCGGCGCGGTCAGGCACCCACGCTGGCGCGCTCGAACAGCGTGCGCGCCAGCGCGCGATGCCGCGTCAGCACGCTGGGCAGGTCCGCCGTCAGCAACACGCCATCGCGCACCACTTCGCGGCCGTTGATCACGCTCGCCGCGACATTGGCCGGGGTGCAGAACACCAGCGAAGCGACCGGGTCGTGGCCGCCGCCGGCAAAGCCCACTCCTGACATATCGAAGGCGACGAAGTCCGCCGACATGCCCGGTGCGAGCGCGCCGATATCGTCGCGGTTGAGCACGCGTGCGCCGCCCAGCGTGGCGATCTCCAGTGCCTCGCGCGCGCTCATCGCAGCCGGGCCGTAGCCGACGCGCTGCAGCAACATGGCCTGGCGCGCTTCGCCCAGCATGTGCGCGCCATCGTTTGACGCGCTGCCGTCGACGCCCAGCCCGACCGGCACGCCGGCATCGCGCATCGCCCGCACCGGCGCAATGCCGGAGGCGAGGCGCATGTTCGAGCACGGGCAATGCGCCACGCCGGTGCCGGTACGCGCGAACAGCGCGATACCCTCTTCGTCGAGCTTGACGCAGTGCGCGTGCCACACGTCGTGTCCGACCCAGCCCAGATCCTCGGCATATTGCGCCGGCGTCAGGCCGAACTTCTCTCGCGAGTACGCGATGTCGTTGTCGTTCTCGGCCAGGTGGGTGTGCAGCGACACGCCGTAGTGCCGCGCCATCACGGCCGACTCACGCATCAGGTCGCGCGATACCGAGAACGGCGAGCACGGCGCCAGCACGACACGCAGCATGGCATGGCGCGCGCTGTCGTGGTATTGCTCGACCAGCCGCTGGCTGTCGCGCAGGATCGCGGCCTCGTCTTCCACCACCACGTCGGGCGGCAGGCCGCCCTTGCTGCGGCCCACGCTCATCGAGCCGCGCGCGGCGTGGAAGCGCATGCCCATCTCCTGCGCGGCGCCGATCGAATCGTCCAGGCGCGAACCGTTGGGGAACAGGTAGAGGTGATCGCTGGTGGTGGTGCAACCGGACAGCATCAGCTCGGCCATCGCGGTCTTCGTCGACACGGCGATCATTTCCGGCGTCAGGTGCGACCACAGCATGTACAGGTTGGTCAGCCACGAGAACAGCTCGGCATCCTGCGCGGCGGGCACGGCTCGCGTCAGGCTCTGGTACATGTGGTGGTGCGTGTTGACCAGGCCGGGCGTCACCACGCGGCCGCGCATGTCGAGCACCTGCGCGCTGCCGTCGTCGACCATGCGGCGGTATCGGGGCGGCAGTTCGTTGGTGGGGCCGACCCATTGCACCGCCGGCCCCTCGGCGACCAGCGCGCCGTCGCGGATCTCGCGGCGCTGCGCATCCATCGTGACGAGTACGTCGGCGTTCAGGGCAATCAGGGTCATGGTGGCATTCCTTCGGTTCGTGGGGACAGATGCCGCCAGTCTAAGGCGAAGGGTTGCTCGCGCCTAAGCATGGAATTCCGACCACCGTGTCCACAAAAAGTGGACACCGGCACCACCCTCACTAACGAGCCTGGGCGAACAACGTGGCCAGTGCATCGCCGATGCGTTCGGCCATCAGCTCCGCGGCCGCGCTGAGCGTGCCGCGCGCACGCGCCACCAGCGTCAGCGTCTGGCCCTGCAAGTGGCGGTCGCGCAGCGGCACATACACCAGCGCCTGCCGCGCGCGCTCCTCCATGACATCGAGCGGATTCAGCAGCGCCACGCCCGTGCCGAGCATGACCAGCTGGCGGATCAGCACGGTCGAGGTCGATTCGGCCACCGGCGACACCTCGATGGCATTGCGGGAGAAGGCGGCGTCCAGCAGCGCGCGGATCGACAGCGATGGCGCGGGCAGGATCAGCGGATAGCCGACGCACTCGCTCAGCAGCACCGACGGCTGCGCCGCCAGCGCATGGCCTGGCGGCACCACCGCGCCGATCTGCCAGTCGCTGGTGGCCAGCGCACGAAAGGCGGGCAGCTCCGGCAAATCGTAGCCAAGCCCGAGATCGGCATCGCCCTGCTCGACCGCGACAACGATATCGGCAACCGGCAGGTCGTTCACGCGCACGACGATGCCCGGGTAGCGCTGGCGGAAGGCATGCACCAGCGACGGCATCAGGGAGCCGGCCAGCCCCGCGGTGACCGCCACGGTGACGTCGCCGCGGCGAGCTCCCTTGAACTCTTCGATGCGCTCGCGCAGGGCATCATGATCGCGCAGCGTCTGACGGACGTGGGCCAGCACCATCTCGCCCAGCGGCGTCAGGCGCAGCCGTTTGTTGATGCGTTCGAACAGTGGCGCACCCAGCTCGGCTTCGAGATCGAGGATCTGCCGGTTCACGGCCGTCGGCGCCACGTGCAGGTGCTCGGCCGCCTTGCGGATCGAACCGCGGCGGACAACCTCGTCGAGGTAGCGCAGGACTCTGGCGTGCATGGGCTGGCAGGGTATCGGGACGTGCCGCATTGTAGCGGCGGGCGCGTGCCCTGCCGCCGCCCGCCTTCGCAAAAAATGGCGAAAGGGTCTTGCGTCGTATCAGATACCTTGCTACAATCTTTTTCTTCGTTGGGGCGTTAGCTCAGTTGGTAGAGCAGCGGACTCTTAATCCGTAGGTCGAGTGTTCGAGTCACTCACGCCCCACCAGCGAATTCATGAAAAGCCGGAAGCTTGCTTCCGGCTTTTTTCATTTCTTTTTTGTTTCCGCTCGCCAGTCCGTTCCAGGCCCCACCTACGCTTGTGCAAGCCGGGTTCACCCATACGGCACGGCCGCCGTTTTCTTGATACGCGGGTTGTCACCAATTCCATTGCGCGCGCTTTCCCGGTTGAATCGCTCCCGCACACGTCGTGGAACATAGTTCCGTATCGCGGAACGATGGCGGCGTGCAGGCCGCTGCCGCACCCTGGCGCGGCCGGGTCGGCCGGCGCGGGAAGACTGACGGCGCGGGGCGCGCGATAAATCTGCGCCCGAGAAAACGCCTGCAGCCCGCCTGGCAAGCAATCAGTGAAAGAAGAACGGAGGCATCCTTGAAAGCAGTCAACAAAGCAGGCGCAGCCGCCTGCGTCGCAGCCATCGGCCTGGCGTACGCCGGCTTTGCCCAGGCGCAGTCCTACCCCACCAAGCCGATCCGCCTGATCGTCCCGTTCGCGGCCGGCGGCACCACCGACATCGTCGCGCGCTCGGTCTCCGACGCCCTGGGCCGTGAACTGGGCCAGCCGGTGGTGGTGGAAAACCGCGGCGGCGGCGGTGGCGCGATCGGTGCCGACGCGCTGGCCAAGTCCGCACCGGACGGCTACACGCTGGGCATCGCCACGGTCAGCACCATGGCGACCAACCCGGCCACCAATCCGAAGAACCCGTACGACCCGCTCAAGGACTTCGCGCCGATCACCAACCTGGTCAACGTGCCAAACGTGCTGACGGTGAACCCGAAGGTGCCGGCCAAGACGCTGAAGGAATTCGTTGCGCTGCTGAAGGCCAACCCGGGCAAATACAGCTACGCTTCCGCCGGCAAGGGCAGCATCTCGCATCTGGATGGCGAGCTGTTCAAGGACATCACCAAGACCGACATGGTCCATATCCCCTATCGCGGATCGGGCCCGGCGCTGAACGACACGCTGGCCGGCCAGGTCAACGCGCAGTTCGACAACCTGCCGTCGTCGATGCCCCATATCCAGGCCGGCAAGCTGCGTGCGCTGGCGGTGGCGGCACCCAAGCGCGTCGAGGGCCTGCCCGACGTGCCGACCTTTGCCGAAGCCGGCATGAAGGACATGAACAACATGGCCTGGTACGGCCTGGTAGCGCCGGCCGGCACGCCCGCGGCCATCCTCACGCGCGTGCACGCTGCCGCGGTCAAGGCACTGCAGGACCCGAACGTGAAGCGCCGCCTGGCTGAAAGCGGCGCCTACACCGACGGCAATACCTCGGCCCAGTACACCGCGCAGATCAAGCGCGAACTCGACCTGCGCAAGAAGATTGCGCATGACCAGAACATCACGCTGGAATAACCGGCGCCAGGACGAGGGGCCATCGAACGGCTGCCGCATGGCAGCCGTTTTTTCATCTGGACGCCACCAAAGGTGCCGATAGCGACACTGCCTGGCTCGAAAGTTCTGACCCATCGGCCGGATCTTGATCCAGGACAGGACGCTACGCCCACCCAAGCGTTTCAATATCCCTGGAAGAAACTTTCACTTTGCGGACACGCGCCAACTCGGTACATTAGCTGGGTGATCCGCCACACGGCCGGCCGCATGCCGGACCACGCTCGGCCCCAAACCCGGCATCGCACAGGCGCTGCGCTGCCGATATCGCGAGGATAAGACAGATGCTGAAGAAGACCGTTTCGACCCTGATCATTGCAGCACTCGCCGCTGTGGGCGCGACGCAGGTTTATGCGCAGAAGAACTACACCGAGGGCGGCGACCTCTACGGCGGCAGCCACACCAAGAAGCAGGCCAGTCCGAACCAGAACCCTGCTAAGTCGGGCAAGTTCGACCCCTACACCGACGGCGCCAAGAAGTCGACCCGCTCCGACCTGACCAGCTCGGGCAAGAAGTTCGACCCGAACACCGATGGTGCCAAGGCCGGCAAGTATGATCCGTACACCGACGGTGCCAAGGCCGGCAAGTTCGACACGTACACCGATGGCGCCAAGGCGCCCGCCAGCCAGGGCAGCAAGGCGCAGTAAGCCTGCAGTTGCCAAGTAAAACAGCCCGCTTCGGCGGGCTGTTTTACTTTGGCTTGGCGGTCTCTGTCAGGCAGCCAGCGCCTGCGCCGGCCGTGCGGGCTGCATCGTGCGGCGATCGCGGAAGCCGACATGCCAGGACAGCGCCTCTTCCAGCAGGTGCGGCGTCTGGCCGCCGTGGGCGCTGGCGCGGCGGAAATAGTCGCCGAGCAGCTCACGGTATTGCGGATCGGCGCAATTGGCAATGATGGTGCAGGCGCGCTCGCGCGGTGCCAGCCCGCGCAGGTCGGCCAGGCCATGCTCAGTGACGATGATGTCGACGTCGTGCTCGGTGTGGTCCACGTGCGCCACCATCGGCACGATGCTCGACACATCGCCACCCTTGGCCACCGACTTGGTCACGAACACCGACAGGTGCGCATTGCGCGCAAAGTCGCCGGAGCCGCCGATGCCGTTCATCATGTGCGTGCCGCCCACGTGCGTGGAATTGACGTTGCCGTAGATGTCGCACTCCAGCGCCGTGTTGATGGTGATCAGCCCCAGCCGGCGCAGGATCTCGGGATGGTTGCTGATTTCCTGGGGGCGCAGCAGCAGCCGCGAACGGTAGCGGTCCAGGTTCGACAGGAAGCGCTGGTAGACCTCGCGCGTCAGCGTCACCGACGAGGCCGAGGCGAACGACAGCCGGCCCGCATCGAGCAACTCGATGGTGCTGTCCTGCAGCACCTCGGAATACATTTTCAGGTCGCGGAACGGTGAGTCGACCAACCCGTGCAGCACGGCGTTGGCAATGGTGCCGATGCCGGCCTGCAGCGGCTGCAGCGACGGCGACAGCTTGCCCGCGCGCACTTCGCGCAGCAGGAAGTCATTGAGGTGGCCGGCGATGTTGCGCGTCTCGTCGTCTGGCGGCAGCGCGTTCGACGGGCTGTCGTCCCTGGCGGTGATGACGATGGCGGCGATCTTCTCCGGATCGATCGGAATGTACGGCAGGCCGATGCGCTGCTCGGCGGCGATCAGCGGGATCGGCTGGCGGTACGGGCGCTGGACCGGGAAATAGATGTCATGCAGCCCTTCAAGCTCCAGCGGCATGTTCATGTTGATCTCGACGATCACCTTGCGCGCCAGCATGGCAAAGCTGGCCGAATTGCCCACCGAGGTGCTGGGGATGATGCCGCCCTGCTCGGTGATCGCGACGGCCTCGACCACCGCGACGTCGACCGGCGCGATCTGGCCGGAACGCAGCTGCTCGACGGTTTCGGACAGGTGCTGGTCGATGAACATCACTTCGCCGGCGTTGATCTTGCGGCGCAGCGTGGCATCGGACTGGAATGGCAGACGGCGCGCGATCACGTTGGCCTCGGCCAGGACGCGGTCGATGTCGTTGCCGAGCGAGGCGCCCGTCATCAGGGTAATGCGCAGCGGCTCGGTCGCCGCGCGCCGCGCCAGCGCGAACGGGACTTCCTTGCAGTCGCCCGCGCGGGTGAACCCGCTCATGCCTACGGTCATGCCGTCGCGGATCAGCGCGGCGGCTTCGTCGGCCGAGACTACCTTGTCATGCAGCCTGGCCAGGCGAATGCGTTCCTTGTCCATCGTGATCTCCGGTCTGGCGGCGCAGGCCCTTGCCCGTGCCGCTCGCCCCGTGCCTCGCGTCACTGCAGGCTGGCTTGCGGGTTCTCCGGCTGGCAGTGTAGCCAGCTGCCTATATTCCGGCTGCGATTTAAAGTCATGGATTCCAGTCGCTTTTTTCATGGCAGTTGCCGCTACCGGGGGCGCGCGCACCACTCACTGCGCCTGGTGCCTCAGGACATACCCGCAATGTCACAAAAATGGCAAAAGTTTCTGGTAGTGTCTCGCCTCATCGGTTGAACGGGCCCGCCAGAGAGGTCCTGCAACCGTGCCGCCCGGGCCGGCCATGCTCGGCCCAGCAACCCGTTGCAACAGCGTGACGGGTGCCCGCAGCATCGTAGTGGCGGCATTTTTAAAAATCAGGAGACGCCATTCATGCAGCCGAGACCTCTCGAACCCAACGAGCCGGTCGTCCTTGCACTGGTCGACGCCGTTACCGCCTGGCAAGACGCCCTGGAGCAGACCCTCTCCGCCTCTGGCCTGACTTACGCCAAATGGTTGTTGCTGCGCGCGGTCCGGCGTGGCGACTTCGTGCGCGGCGCCCCCTTGCCGGGCGCCATGCCGATCGATGTCCCGCAGTCTGAACTGCTGCTGCATGAACTGCGTCGCGACGGCTGGATCGAGTATGCCGAGGCCATTACGCCGCGCATCGCCGACACCGCCGTGAGCCGCCTCGAACGCGCCTCGCAGGCGCTCAGCGCGCTGCACAGCGTGTCGGTGGCACCGTTCAGCCCGCAGGAGCGCGTGGCGCTGGGCAGCCTGCTGGAACGGATGAAGATCCGGCTGAACGATCACACCACGCGCCAGATCCGCGTGGGCGGCGAAGCCGCGCGCCAGGACAAGCTGGCCAATGCCGCCGGGACCGCCACGCCGGCCGGCGTGTCGGCGTCCGTCGTCCCCTGCACGGGACTGTTGCCGGTTGCGCATCGCCCGGCGTCCTGTCCTACCCTCGCCAGCGCACGCTTCTGACGCGCGCGCCAGGGCCGGTTGCCGCCTCCCTTGCAGGCGGACCGGCCGCACTGTCCGGATCGTTCGCTTTCTTCGCGACTTTGTCCCGCCAGGTCCGCTGATTTTTCCTAAAGTATGAGCATGCCCCGGCACATGCCGGACCGGGCGGCGTCGTTGCCGCGCGGGCCGCACTGGCCGCGTCGTCCATCGATACCGCGAGGAGGGATCATGCCGCAGGAGAACGAAGACAAAGTCGCGCACCTGCTGGACGAACTGCTTGCCTTCGCGCGGGAACGGCTGCCGGCGGCCACGTTTGGCGCTGCCGAGCCTTTCCTGCGGCACTACTACGACCAGGCTGACGCCGACGACCTGCTGCACCGCGAGGTCGACGACCTGTATGGTGCCGTGATGGCGCACTGGCAGACCGCGCAGAAGTTCGTCCCGGGCAGCGCGCGCATCCGCATCTACAATCCCACCCTGGAAGAGCACGGCTGGCATTCCGACCATACCGTGGTCGAGATCGTCAACGATGACATGCCCTTCCTGGTCGACTCCGTGACCATGGAGATCAACCGGCAAGGGCTGGCGTTGCATTCGGCGATCCACCCGGTGTTCCGCGTCTGGCGTAGCGCCACCGGCGGCATCGAGCGCATCGCCCTGGGCGGCGCCGGCGAGCCCGGCGACAATTCACGCCTGGAATCCTTCATCCACTTCGAGGTCGACCGCAGCGGCGAGGCCGCGCGGCTGGAAGCGCTGCGCAGCGGTATCGCGCGCGTGCTGGGCGACGTGCGGGCCGCGGTCGAAGACTGGCCTGCAATGTGCGACATCACCCAGGCCACCATCGCCGCGCTGGCGCAGGCACCGGATGCCGCCTCGCCCGACAGCACCGAGGCCCGCGCCTTCCTGGAATGGATGATGGACGACCATTTCTCCTTCCTCGGCCAGCGCGACTACCAGCTGGTGGCGCAGGAAGGGCGTTATTTCCTGCGCGGCGTGCCGGGCTCTGGCGCGGGCATCCTGCGCGAGAGCCTGCGCGAGCCGGACGCGCAGGACCTGACGCCGCTGCCCGCCGCGGCCACCGCCATCATCGAGGGACCCTCGCCGATCTTCGTCACCAAGGCCAATTCGCGCGCCAGCGTGCACCGACCGGGCTATCTCGACTATGTCGGCGTCAAGCTGCTGGATGCACAGGGCCAGCTGTTCGGCGAGCGCCGCTTCGTGGGGCTGTACACGTCTACCGCCTACATGGCGCCGATCGCCGAGATTCCGCTGGTGCGGCGCAAGTGCGCCAATATCCTGGCACGCGCCGGCTTCCTCACCAAGGGTCACCTGTACAAGTCGCTGGTCACGATCCTCGAGCAATATCCGCGCGACGAACTGTTCCAGGCGAGCGAGGACGAACTGTTCGACATCACCATCGGCATCCTGCGGCTGCAGGAACACCAGCGCACGCGGCTGTTCGTGCGGCGCGACCGCTTCGACCGCTTTGTCTCGTGCCTGGTGTTCGTGCCGCGTGACAAGTACAACACCGACCTGCGCCAGAAGATCCAGAAGCTGCTGACCGCGGCCTTCCACGGCACCAGTTGCGAATTCACGCCGCTGCTGTCGGAATCGCCGCTGGCGCGCATCCAGCTGACCGTGCGCGGCGAGCCCGGCACGATGCCGCATGTCGATACCGCCGAACTGGAGCAGCGCATCGTCCACGCCAGCCGCCGCTGGCAGGACGACCTCGCCGAAGCGCTGCACGAAAGCCACGGCGAAGAACAAGGCAACCGGCTGCTGCAGCGCTATGGCACCTCGTTTCCCGCAGGCTACCGCGAAGACTACCCTGCCCGGACCGCGGTGCGCGACATCGAGCTGATGGAGCACGCGCTGCGCGCCAACGACAGCGCGCGCGGCATGGCCATGAACCTGTACCGGCCGATCGAGGCCGCGCCGGGCGCGTTCCGCTTCAAGGTCTACCGCGCAGGCGAGCCGATCGCGCTGTCGCACAGCCTGCCCATGCTCGAACACCTGGGCGTGCGGGTGGACGAAGAGCGTCCGTACCTGATCGAGCCCGATACCGGCGCGCCGGTGTGGGTGCATGACTTCGGGCTGGAGATCGCGGACAGCGGCGGCGCGGCGGATTTCGATATCGCGCGCGTCAAGGCACTGTTCGAAGACGCCTTTGCGCGCGCCTGGCATGGTGAAATCGAGAACGACGACCTCAACCGGCTGGTGCTGCGCGCCGAAATGGCCGCACGCGATGTCACCATCCTGCGCGCCTACGCGCGCTACTTGCGTCAGGTCGGCTCGACCTTCAGCGATGCCTATATCGAACGCGCGCTGACCGGCAATGCGGGCATCGCGGCGATGCTGGTCGCGCTGTTCATCGCGCGCTTCGACACCGTCAGCCAGGTGGCTGCCGACACCGCGCGCCAGGCGCGCTGCGACAAGCTGCTGGCGGATATCGAAGCCGCGCTCGACAAGGTGCCCAACCTCGACGAGGACCGCATCCTGCGGCTCTTTCTGGGGGTAATCCAGGCCACGGTGCGCACCAACTATTTCCACCGCAGCGAGGACGGCCAGCCGCGTCCCTATGTGTCGTTCAAGTTCAACCCGGCGCTGGTGCCGGGGCTGCCCGAGCCGCGGCCGATGTTCGAGATCTGGGTCTACTCGCCGCGCGTCGAGGGCGTGCACCTGCGCGGCGGCCGCGTGGCGCGCGGCGGGCTGCGCTGGTCCGATCGCCGCGAAGACTTCCGCACCGAGGTGCTGGGGCTGATGAAGGCGCAGATGGTCAAGAACACAGTAATCGTGCCGGTGGGCTCCAAGGGCGGTTTCGTGGTCAAGCGCCCGCCTCCCCCGACCGACCGCGATGCGTTCCTGCAGGAAGGCATCGCCTGCTACCAGACCTTCCTGCGCGGGCTGCTGGACCTGACCGACAACCTTGTCGGCGGCCAGCTGGTGCCGCCACCCGACGTGGTGCGGCATGACGACAACGATCCCTACCTGGTGGTCGCCGCCGACAAGGGCACCGCGACGTTCTCCGACTTCGCCAACGCGATTTCCGCCGAGTATGGCTTCTGGCTGGACGATGCCTTTGCCTCCGGCGGCTCGGTCGGCTACGACCACAAGAAGATGGGCATCACCGCGCGCGGCGCGTGGGAGTCGGTCAAGCGGCATTTCCGCGAGATGGGCGTCGATATCCAGACCACGGACTTCACCGTGGCCGGCGTCGGCGACATGTCGGGCGATGTGTTCGGCAACGGCATGCTGTTGTCGCCGCATATCAAACTGGTAGCCGCCTTCGACCACCGTCACATCTTCCTCGACCCCGATCCGGATCCCGCGCGCACGCTGGAAGAACGCACGCGGCTGTTCAGCCTGCCGCGCTCGAGCTGGGCCGACTACGACGCCACGCTGATCTCCGCTGGCGGCGGCATCTTCCCGCGCACGGCCAAGACCATCGCGCTGACGCCGCAGGTGCAGGCGGTGCTCGGCATCACGGCCAGCGCGCTGTCGCCGGCCGAGCTGATCCACGCCATCCTGATGGCGCCGGTCGACCTGCTCTACAACGGCGGCATCGGCACCTACGTCAAGTCGAGCCAGGAAACACACCTGCAGGCCGGCGACCGCACCAACGACGCGGTGCGCGTCAACGGCAACGAACTGCGCTGCAAGGTGGTCGGCGAAGGCGGCAACCTGGGCTTTACCCAGCTGGGGCGCATCGAGTTCGCGCGCAAGGGCGGCCGCATCAACACCGATGCGATCGACAACTCCGCCGGCGTGGACTGCTCCGACCACGAGGTCAATATCAAGATCCTGCTGGGCCTGGTGATGGCCGACGGCGAGATGACCGAGAAGCAGCGCAACAAGCTGCTGGCCGAGATGACCGACGAGGTCGGCCTGCTGGTGCTGCAGGACAACTACTACCAGACCCAGGCTTTGTCGGTGGCCGGGCGCCACGCCGCGCCGCTGCTCGATGGCGAGGCGCGGCTGGTGCGCTGGCTGGAGCGCGCCGGGCGGCTGAACCGCGCGCTGGAATTCCTGCCGTCCGACGAAGAGATCGCCGAGCGCAAGCTGGCCAGCGAAGGGCTCACGTCGCCCGAGCGCGCGGTGCTGCTGGCGTACAGCAAGATGTGGCTGTACGACGCGCTGCTCGATTCCGACGTACCCGAAGACCCGCTGGTCGGCGGCCTGCTGGCCGACTACTTCCCGGTGCCGCTGCGCCAGCGCCATGGCGAAGCCATGCATCGCCATCCGCTGCGGCGCGAGATCCTGTCGACGCACCTGACCAATATGCTGGTCAACCGCATCGGCGCGACCTTCGTGCACCGGATCATGGAAGAAACCGACGCGCGCCCGGCCGACATCGTGCGGGCCTGCCTGATTGCGCGCGACGTGTTCGGGCTGACCGCACTGTGGCAGGAGATCGATGCGCTGGACAACCGCGTGCCCGATGCCGAGCAGGCGCGCATGTTCGGCGAGGTGGCGGTGCTGCTGGAGCGAGCCTGCCTGTGGTTTATCCGCTATCTGCGCGGCGGCGGCCAGGCCGGCGCCCAACTGGCGCGCTTTACGCAGGCGGCGCAGTGGCTGGTGCCGCAGTTGCCGCAACTGCTGCCGCCGGCCGATGCGGCGGCGCTGGCGGAACATGCCAGGACCTTCTCCGATGCCGGTGTCGACGAGGTGCTGGCCTTGCGCGTGGCCGGCAGCGAGATTTCCGCGGCGGCACTGGATATCGCCGAAGTGGCGAATGCGTGCGAGCGCAGCCTCGACCTGGTCGCGGGGGTGTATTTCGCGCTGGACAGCCACCTGAGCTTCAGCTGGCTGCGCGAGCGTGCGCTGGCGCTGCCTTCGGACACGCACTGGGACCTGCTGGCGCGCACGACCACGCTGGAAGACCTGGGCCGGCTCAAGCGTGCATTGACGGTCAGCGTGTTGTCGCAGCCCGGCGAGCTGGAGTCTCCGGAAGCAATGATCGATGCCTGGCGTACCAGCCGCCATGGTGCGCTGGAACGCTTTACGCGCATGCTGGCCGACCAGCGCGCGTCGGGCGCGGCGGGGCTGTCGATGCTGTCGGTCGCGGTGCGCGAGATCGGGATGCTGGAGCGCGGCTAGCGCGCCAGCCGTGGGGCGGGCAAGTCGGCGAGCGCGGCGGGCGCGCCGGGCTTACTCGCCAGCGTCCGCGGCATGCGCGGCATCGTCGTCGCTGTCTTCTTCGATGTCCGTGTCGAGGCCATCATCGGCCCCGCGGGCGCGCAACTCCAGCCCGAGCAGCACCAGCAGGTCGAAGGCATCTGACAACAGGTGCTTCTGCCGGGGCAGCAGGCTGGCATAGGGCATGTCGTAGATCGACTGGTGCGCGGCGCGCTGCCCCTTGAGGCCGCGGTCGCGCGCGATATCAGACAGCAGCGCGGCAAACCCGGACAGGTCCTGCGCCGCCAGCGCCGAATTCAATACCTTGGCGATGACTTCCGGGGAAGCATTCGCCCAGCCCATGCGTTCAGCATTGGAAGCGGAGTCTTGAGGAAAGTCGGCAAAGTCCATTTTGTGTTTAACGGTCCCGCCGGAGCGAGCTTAAGTCGGCAGCCATGTGAATTTGACCCCACATGCGTGGGGTGCGCACAGGCTTGCGACGCCGATACGGCTATCGCGCTGCCGGCTTCGCAGCTACCTGCCGGTAGACCGTGGTGCCATCGCGCGCGGTACGGGCCTGGACATGATTGCGGGCGCCGCACTGCGGGCAGCGGAACACCGGCCCCTGCCCTTCGTTGCGGATCTGCACCTCGTCCGGCTCCCAGCGCGCGCCGCAAGCCTGGTTCCCACAAACAAACATGAACTCTCCTGAAAATTGATAATCAAGGCCTCGACAGCGAACCGCTCAGCCATTTCGTTGCACCCACTGCCGCGCCCATGATATCGCCGCGGCGCGGGCATCCTCCGGCGTGGCATGCGTGGTCGGCGGCGCACCGCCTTCCAGCACGACTGCGCCAGACTCCCAAATATCGCACAACGCCTTGAAACGTCCCGGCCCCAGCGCGTGGCAAAACACGTGGACCACAAAGCCGCGATACTCGACCACGTCGGTCGCGTCATCGGTCAGCGCCCGGTCGGCGCTGGCATCGGATGGCACCACCGGTGCATCCGCCCGGGGGTTCGACCCGCCTCGCGCCGGACTTGCCCGCACCAGCGCCACGCAAGCGCCGCCCAGCGCCGCGCCAAGCGCCACGCCCAGGCCAAACCAGCAAGCCCTGCTTCCACACTCCATCGGCATCCCCTGTCATTGGCCCCTGCCGGCAATCCTGTCACCTGCGCAAGACACTGGCAGCGTGCGCGGTGTTGGTTTCAGGTTATACCAATCCGGAAGAAGGCCACTGCGGCGCACCAGCCCCCTGAAATAAGAATCCGGGCGTGACCGAACCACTGGCGGCGACTATACTGTATATCCATACAGTAATCCGACAGGCGTCCTGCCGCTGGCCGCGCTGCCGCATGGTCCTTGCCATATGCCCCTGTACCAGTCCGATTCCATCCTGCTTGAGGCCTTCTACTTCGGCGACGATGCTGAATCCCTGCGCCTGCCCTGCGGCAGCGTCAGCGTTGACGCGGGCGCCATCATCGTCCACGGCATCGAGCCGGATCTGCTCCGGTCGCTGCGCTGGACACCCGATTTCCTCTCATTCGAGACGCACGGCACGCACCACCGCTACCCGGTCAGCCGCCCGGTGCTGGTCGGCCCCGCGCAGGCCCGCTTCGCCCTGCTTTAAGCTAGGCTTCCGCCAACACCATGCCCTGCCGACGCCAACATGCCAGACCGCAGCCTTGCCGCCAGCGAACTGATCCGCACCCTTGACCTGAAGCCGCACCCCGAAGGCGGCTTCTATCGCGAGACCTACCGCAGCGCAGAACGGGTCGTGTGTGCCGACCAGCGTATGCGCGAAGCCAGCACGGCGATCTACTACATGCTTTGTGGCAACGACTATTCCGCCTGGCACCGCATCCGTTCCGACGAGTTGTGGCACTTCCACCGCGGCTCGCCGGTAGACGTGCACAGCATTGTCGACGGCGGCATTGTCACGCAACGTCTCGGCGACCCGTTGCGCCACGCCGGCGCAACCTTCCAGGCGATAGTTCCAGCCGGCCGATGGTTTGCCGCGGAACGCGTGGACCTGGGGGACAACGTCGACTTTGCGCTGGTCGGCTGCACCGTGGCACCGGCCTTCCAGTTCAGCGAGTTCGAACTAGCGGATCCCGCCGCGCTTGCCGGCCTGGCAAGCGGCCATCACTCCCTGTTTCGCCGGCTCTCGCGTTAGCCCCTGGCAAAAAAACAGCCCGCCACGGCGGGGTGCGGGCGGGCCGGTCAGGACTGCTGCGCCAGTCTACGCCGCCACGCCGCGCCCCCATCACCAAAGAACCCGGGTATCCCACCGCATTTTCCGCCGACAGTCCGCGCAGCAGCGCTATACTGTATATCCATACAGTATTCTTCCTGTGCGCCAATGTCACCCGAACCCGCCATCTGCCCCGTTTGCGGCGCCGCCGCCGAGCGCCTGCGCGCCGCGCCACGCGGCTACCGCTACACCTGCCCCAGCTGCGGAACCTTCCAGATCAGCTCCAGGGCGTTATCGTGCCGCCCCGGCATGCCGGCCTCGGCCCGCGAGGATATCCGCCGGCTGCGCGCCTATGGTCACCTGCCGCTCCTGGACGTGACCCGGGATGTCATCAGCATCAGTCCTGGCAGGCCCTGACCGATGGGCAACAACAAGCTCGCTTCCCGTTGCCACATGCCGGCGGCGGCGCCCGACAGCTATCCGGTTTCCGGGGCCAACGGCATCCTGGGCCGCATCCCCGGCCACTACATTGCCGCCGCGCTGGGCACGCTCGGACCGGCCACTCGCGACGGCCCTGGCCACCGCGAAGTGCTGCTCGAGGCCGGGCACGCCGGCACCGTACGGCTGTTCCTCGAAAAGAAGCAGGCGCGCCATGGGCGGTACACGCACTACTACTGGTCCGCCTACCGCGCCGAGCCCGAGCCAGCCCCGTAACCGGGAGTCTTGCGCGCGGCACATGGCTGTCGGACGAAGACGGATACCGGCGCCCCGCGAGCGCGCCGAGACTGGCTGCATCGACACAACCGGAGATCGCCATGCCAGGCAACAACATCCATGTCGTTCCCGTCGAACACGGCTGGGCAATCGAATCCGAAGGCGGTGCCGGCGGGCGCCAACTGTTTGCGTCGCAGGAAGACGCCATCGCTGCGGGCACGGAGAAAGCGAAGCAACTGCGCGTCGAACTGCTGATTCACGGCCGCGACGGTCAGATCCGCCTGCGCAACAGCTTCGGTAATGACCCGCCCGATATCAAAGGGTAATACCGGACTACTCGCCAGCGGACTCCTGCCCGCCGCCACCGAGATACAAGCCCTCGATGCGCGACCGCGTCGCATAGTAAGCGAGAATCAACGACGCGGTCAGCGCAAGCCCCGCCACCGCCAGCGCGATGCAGGTGGTACCGGCAATCCCCATCCCATGGTCCTTGTCCGACATCCCGTCCTCCGTCATTGCGACAGGACGCCATCATCCTGTCATGCCATGGCCGCAGCCAGAGCATCCACTATAGGCGCAATGCGGAGCCGGTTACGGCGCAGGTCACGCGTTCATGAACGCTTGCATTCGACCTTCTCTTCATATTCTCCGTCGTCGTCCCATTTACGCTCGATCAGGCATGGACCGTCGCGGTACTTTTCCTTGTGCTCATAGCCGCGCGGACCGCCTTTGCACTTGCGCTCTTCCTTGTACTCGCCATCGCGCTTGACCTCGCGTTCGATCTTGCACGGACCACTGCGAAATTTCTCCTTGTACTCGCCGCCTGCGTGAGTGACAGGTGAGGCGACCAGGCAGGAGAGGATGAGGAATGGAGTAATGAACGTGCGTGCCATGAGAACGACCTGCGCATGAAGTCGCTGAGCATAACAACAGCCGCTGTCAGAGGGTGTATCAAAGCGTTACGCCTCATCGCCTTCCACCGTGGGACCGCATGGCCAAGCGATGCAAGCTGAAGCAACACACGATCGCATCGCTGCGAACAAGACGCACAATGAAAAAACCCGCCTGGCATTCACCAAGCGGGTTTCTTGTCTGGTCGGGGCGAGAGGATTTGAACCTCCGACCACCTGCACCCCATGCAGGTACGCTACCAGGCTGCGCTACGCCCCGAAAGAAGAAGATTATATCAGAAGCATTTCGTGCATGACTAGCTCCCGAAGCACAAATTATCCCTGCTTCGCGATCTCGCGCAGTTGTGCGAGCAGGTGCTGCACCTCGACCAGTTCATTGCGCAAACCGGCCACATCGATCGACAGCGCTGCCGGGCTTTCCTCGCGGCTTTCGTCGGCGGTTTCCGGCGCCGCGGCAGTGTGATGGCGGCCTTCGTCGAGCCGGTTGCGCGCGCCGTTGATGGTGAAGCCCTGCTCGTACAGCAGTTCGCGGATGCGCCGGATCAGCAGCACTTCATGGTGCTGGTAGTAGCGGCGGTTGCCGCGGCGCTTGACCGGCTTGAGCTGCGTGAACTCCTGCTCCCAGTAGCGCAGGACATGCGGCTTGACGGCGCAAAGCTCGCTCACCTCACCGATGGTGAAGTAGCGCTTGGCCGGGATCGGCGGCAAGGCGATGCGTTCGCTGGATTTGTCCGACATGCGGTGTGTAGACGAGCGTCAGGCCATGCCGGCCATGAGGTTGGCGCGCAAGGTTTTGCGCGCCCAGAAGGATACCGATGCAGGCCTGCCGAAGCAATCCGCCTTTCGGGTGAGGCGGTGACGCGTCAGCCGGCGATGTCCGCGCGTTCTTCCACCAGGCCCTTGAGCTTCTGGCTGGCGTGGAACGTCACGACCCTGCGCGCGGTGATCGGAATCACTTCACCGGTCTTGGGATTGCGCCCGGGCCGCTGCGGCTTGTCGCGCAACTGGAAGTTGCCGAAGCCGGACAGCTTGACGCTGTCGCCGTGCTCCAGCGCTTCGCGGATGACGTCGAAGAAGGCTTCGACCATGTCCTTGGATTCGCGCTTGTTCAGGCCGACCTGGTCGAACAGCATCTCGGCAAGTTCGGCCTTGGTCAGCGTAGGAACTTCGGGCGCGCGGGTATCCGGCGTCGCGTCGTCAAGGGTGGAAGCCTGCCGGTCGCTCATGTCACCCAGTGCTGCAGCGGTCATGGAATTCGCGTCTCGATCATTCATGTCGATCGCTCAAGTGTCTGTCTGGCGATCCGCCCGAGGCCAGGCTCGGGCGCCCTTGTTTATCGTAAAGCCGTCGCTGGTGATGTCGGTCTAGCCGCGCAGCCGGGCCTGGAAGGCCTCTGTCAGCGCGTCGACCATGCAGCGCACTGCGCTGTCGACGGTTTCGTCCTGGAGGGTCGACCCAGTATCTTGCAAGGTCACCCGGAACGCAAGGCTTTTCTCGTCCGCGCCAATGGCGGCCGAAGCGGCCTTGGGACGGAACTCGTCGAACAGCACCAGGCCCTGGCAGAAGCGGCCATAGCCCTGCTTTTCCAGCGCCGCGCGCATGGCGTCGAGCATGTCCTGCACGCGTACCGATTGCTTCACCACCACCGCCAGGTCGCGCACGGCAGCGGGGAACTTGGAGACCTCGGTGTACGCGGGCAGGCCGGTCTCGCGCAGCGCGTCGAGCTGCAGTTCGAACAGCACCGGTGCGTGCTGCAGTTCGTATTCCTGCAGCCAGCGCGGATGCAGCTCGCCGACGACGCCAACCGGCTTGCCATCGACCAGCACGCGCGCGGCGCGGCCAGGATGCAGCGCCGGGTGTGACACCGGCTCGAAGCGCGGCACGCGCGGATGGAACAGTGCTTCGACATCGCCCTTCACATCGAAGAAGTCGACATTGCGCGTGGCGATGCCCCACTGCTCTTCAAACGCCGGGCCGTAGGCGATGCCCGCGGCCATCATCGGCTGGTGGTAACCGGCCACCGTCAGGCCGCCGTCCTTCACGTTCTCGTCGCGATGGAACACGCGGCCCACCTCGAACAGGCGCACGCGCGCGGCCTTGCGGTTCAGGTTGTAGCGCACCTTTTCGACCAGGCCGCCGACCAGCGACGAACGCATCACGGCCAGCTGGCTGGCGATCGGGTTCAGCAGCCGGATCGGCTTGTCGTTGGCAGCGAAGTCGCGTTCCCACTTCTCTTCGACGAAGGCGAAGTTGATGACTTCCTGGTAGTCGCGCGCAGCCAGCGCGTGGCGCACCACATGCGTCGAGCGGCGAGCCTCGTTGGTCGGGCGCATTTCGCTTTCGGCGACTGGCGGACGCGCCGGGATGCGCTCGAAGCCGTAGATACGCGCGACTTCCTCGATCAGGTCTTCCTCGATCTCGATGTCGAAACGGTAGCTCGGCGGCGTGACTTCGAAAACTTCGCCTTCGGCGCCTTGCGAGCGCGTGAACGGCAACTGCAGGCGCTGGAACACGTCGGCGATCACTGCCGGCGACAGCTCGATGCCGAGCACGCGCTCGGCGCGCGCCACGCGCAGGCTGACCGGCTTGCGCACCGGCAGGTTGACCACGTGGTCATCCACCGGACCGGCCTGGCCGCCGCAGATCTCGAGGATGAGCGCGGTGATGCGCTCGATATGCTCGACAGTGGTGGCGTAGTCCACGCCGCGTTCGAAGCGATGTCCGGCGTCGGTCGAGAAGTTGTAGCGGCGGCTGCGGCCCTGGATCGCGGCCGGCCACCAGAATGCGGCTTCGAGGTAGATGTCGGTGGTGTCCAGCGTGACGGCAGTGCTGTCGCCGCCCATGATGCCGGCCAGGCTCTCGATTTCCTTGTCGTCAGCGATTACGCCGACCTGGTCGTCGACCTCGATGGTGTTGCCGTTCAGCAGCTTGATCTGCTCGCCCTTGCGGCCCCAGCGCACGTCGAGGCCGCCGTGGATCTTGTGCAGGTCGAACACGTGCGACGGACGGCCCAGTTCCAGCATCACGTAGTTCGAGATATCGACCAGCGCGGACACGCTGCGCTGCCCCGAGCGCTCCAGGCGCTGCACCATCCACTGCGGCGTGGCGGCACGTGCGTTGACGCCGCGGATAATACGGCCGGAGAAGCGACCGCACAGGTCGGGCGCCGACACCTTGACCGGCAGCTTGTCCTGGAGCGTCACCGGCACCGGCGACATGTCAGGCAGGTTCAGCGCGGCACCGGTCAGCGCCGACACCTCGCGCGCCACGCCATGGATCGACAGGCAGTCGGCCTTGTTCGGCGTCAGCTTGATGACGAAGACCTGGTCGTCCAGGTTCAGGTGTTCGCGGATGTTCTGGCCGACCACCGCGTCTTCCGGCAGCACCATCAGGCCGCCGTGGTCTTCGGACAGTTTCAGTTCGCGCGCCGAGCACAGCATGCCGTAGCTGTCCACGCCACGCAGCTTGCCGACCTTGATCTCGAACGGGTTGCCGCCGTCCTCTGCCGGCGGCAGCACCGCGCCGACCAGCGCGCACGGCACCTTGATGCCGGGCTTGACGTTGGGCGCACCGCAAACGATCTGCAGGGTCTCGCCGGTGCCGGCATCGACCTGGCACACGTTGAGGCGGTCGGCGTTGGGATGGCGCTCGGTCGACAGCACGTGCGCGACCACCACCTTGTCGAACGGCGGCGCGACCGGGCCCACCTCTTCCACTTCGAGCCCGGCCATGGTCAGGCTGTGCGACAGCGCGTCGGTGGAAATCTTTTCAGGGTTGGCGAAGGTGCGAAGCCAGGATTCCGAGAATTGCATGGCGCTTCTGATCCGGTAAGTATTCTGTGTAGTCGGTGACGAGTTTGACGGCGCGCCTTATCAGGCGAACTGGCGCAGGAAGCGCACGTCGCCCTCGAAGAACAGGCGCAGGTCGTTGATGCCATAGCGCAGCATGGTCAGGCGCTCCAGGCCGGAGCCGAACGCGAAACCGATATAGCGCTCGGGATCGAGGCCCATGTTGCGCAGCACGTTCGGGTGCACCTGGCCCGAACCGGAAATTTCCAGCCATTTCCCATTGCCGAAGGCCATGTCGATTTCGGCAGACGGCTCGGTGAACGGGAAGTACGACGGACGGAAGCGCACCTGGATGTCGTCGCGCTCGAAGAACTTGCGCAGGAAGTCGGTGTACGCGCCCTTCAGGTCGGCAAAGCTGACGTCCTCACCGATCCACAGGCCTTCGACCTGGTTGAACATCGGCGAGTGGGTGGCATCGCTGTCGACGCGGTAGGTACGGCCCGGGCAGATCACCTTGATCGGCGGCATCGGCTTGCCGGCGTACTTCTCCACATGCATCTTGGCGTAGCGGACCTGCATCGGGCTGGTGTGCGTGCGCAGCAGCAGGAGTTTGTCGTCGCTGTCGCGGCCATCGACGTAGAACGTATCCTGCATCGAACGTGCCGGATGGTTGTCCGGGTTGTTCAGCGCAGTGAAGTTCATCCAGTCGGTTTCGATCTCGGGGCCGTCGGCCACGTCGAAGCCGATCGAGCCAAAGATCTGCTCGACACGCTCCCACGTGCGCATCACCGGATGCAGGCTGCCTCCGGCAACCGCACGGCCGGGCAGCGTGACGTCGATGGCTTCGGCGGCCAGGCGCGCATTCATCAGCGCATCGGCCAGCGCCTGGCGTCGCGCCTGCAGCGCGGCTTCCACCTGCTGCTTGACCTGGTTGATACGCGCGCCCTCGCTCTTGCGGGTCTCCGGGTCGAGCTTGCCGAGGCCCTTGAGCAGTTCGGTCAGCGCGCCGGTCTTGCCCAGGAAGCGGGCCTTTTCGTTTTCCAGCGTGGCGTTGTCATTGGCGGCGGCGAAAGCGGCCTGGGCGTCAGCGACGATTTGGTCCAGATCCTGAGACATGGCGGCGGTCGTGGAGTGTTCTGACGTCGGCGGAACAATGTCAAAAAAACAAAGCCGGCTCGACGTGGGTTGGCACTACGTGCGGTATGCGTTTCCGGATGCCGTCCCGATAACAAGCACAAAACGGTATGCGGAAACGCAAATAAAAACGGGGCTCGGTGAGGAGCCCCGTTTCAGCAGACCTTGCGGTCAGCGGTCGACCTTGCGGTCGGTGCTTGCCCGGCAGCGCTTATGCGCTACCGCAGCCGGCATCAGGCAACGGTGGCTTTCACCTGGTTGACGATGGCGGCAAAGGCAGGCTTGTCGTGAATAGCCATGTCCGACAGCACCTTGCGGTCCAGCTCAATCGAGGCCTTCTTCAGGCCGTTCATGAACACGCTGTAGGTCATGCCATGCTCACGCGTCGCGGCATTGATACGCGCAATCCACAGAGCGCGGAACACGCGCTTCTTGTTGCGGCGATCGCGGTACGCGTACTGGCCAGCACGCATGACCGCCTGCTTGGCGATGCGATAGACATTATTGCGACGGCCGCGGTAACCCTTGGCAGCATCGATGACTTTCTTGTGACGGGCCCGTGCAGTGACCCCACGCTTTACTCGAGGCATGTAATTCTCCTTTCGTTATCGTCAGGGGTTATGCGTAAGGCATCATCGCGCGCACCGACTTCAGGTTCGTCTCATGGACGTCCTGAGTGCCGCGCAGTTGACGCTTGTTCTTGGTGGTCTTCTTGGTCAGGATGTGACGCTTGAAGGCCTGGCCACGCTTGAACGAACCGTTCGGACGGGCAGTAAAGCGCTTGGAAGCGCTTTTCTTCGTCTTCATCTTCGGCATGAAAAACTCCAGCTCATATGACATGCATGCAGGTGGACGGCTCACGCCGACGCTTGCAAGACCCGCATCCACTTGTTGTTGCACGACGCCCCTTGCAGGGCACGCGCGACTTCCGCACGAAGCAACGCCGGGATGCACTGGCATCCCGGCCTCTGCACCGTGCAAGAATTACTTCTTCTTCTTGGGAGCGAGCACCATCACCATCTGGCGCCCTTCCATCTTCGGCATCTGCTCGACCTGGCCGATTTCTTCCAGGTCCGCCTTCAGGCGTTCGAGCATGCGCGCGCCGATTTCCTGGTGCGCCATCTCGCGACCACGGAACCGCAGCGTGATCTTGGTCTTGTCGCCATCTTCCAGGAAGCGCTTCAGGTTGCGCAGCTTGACGTTGTAGTCGCCATCATCCGTACCCGGCCGGAACTTGACTTCCTTGACCTGGATGATTTTCTGCTTCAGCTTGGCCTCGTGGGCGCGCTTGGCTTCCTCGTACTTGAACTTCCCGTAATCCATGATCCGGGCGACGGGAGGAGTCGCATTCGGGGCGATCTCCACCAGGTCCAAGTCCTTGTCCTCAGCCAGCCGCAGAGCGTCCATGAACTTGACGATGCCGAGCTGCTCGTTATCAACCCCTACCAGGCGCAGCTCAGGCGCGCTGATTTCCCGGTTGATGCGATGACCTTTGTCCGTAGCGATGTTGCGTTACCTCAAGAAGAAAAAAACAAGCCGTGCTCACCACCCATCAGGCTTTGCTGGCGACGTCGTGTTGCAGACGCTCAACAAACGCGGAGACGGGCATCACACCCAGATCCACGTTGCCACGGGCACGCACGGCCACTTGACTGGCATCCCGCTCCTTGTCGCCTACCACTAGCAGGTAAGGAACCTTCTGAAGGGAATGCTCGCGGATTTTATACGTAATTTTCTCGTTGCGCAAATCGGCCTTGGCCCTAAACCCTTGTTTTTGCAGCAATTGCACGACGTTTTCGGCGTATTCTGCCTGCGAATCCGCAATATTCATGACCACGACCTGATCCGGGGCCAGCCAGGCGGGCAGCGCGCCGGCGTGGTTTTCCAGCAGGATGCCCAGGAAGCGCTCGAAAGAGCCCAGGATGGCGCGGTGAAGCATGACCGGGCGCTTGCGCGAGTTGTCCTCGGAGACGTATTCGGCCCCCAGGCGCTCCGGCAGCACCAGGTCAAGCTGCAGCGTGCCGCATTGCCACGAACGGCCGATCGCGTCCTTGATGTGGTATTCCACCTTCGGGCCATAGAACGCACCCTCGCCCGGCAGCTCTTCCCACTCCACGCCGCACGCGCGCAGCGCCAGGCGCAGGCCTTCCTCGGCGTGGTCCCAGACCTCGTCCGAGCCGGCGCGCTGTTCGGGGCGCAGCGACAGCTTCACCGAAACGTTCTTGAAGCCGAAGTCGTCGTAGACCGAGAACGCCAGCTCGTTGAAGGCCTTGGCTTCGGCCACGATCTGCTCTTCCGTGCAGAAGATGTGGGCATCGTCCTGCACAAAGCCGCGCACGCGCATCAGGCCGTGCAGCGCGCCCGAAGGCTCATTGCGGTGGCAGGCGCCGAACTCGGCCAGGCGCAGCGGCAGGTCGCGGTAAGAGCGCAGGCCGTGGTTGAAGATCTGCACGTGGCCCGGGCAGTTCATCGGCTTGATCGCGTAGTCGCGCTTCTCCGACTCCGTGACGAACATGTTCTCTTTGTAGTTCTGCCAGTGGCCGGACTTTTCCCAGAGCGAACGGTCCATCACCTGTGGCGTGCGCACCTCGTCGTAGCCGGCGTTGCCCAGGCGGCCGCGCATGTACTGCTCGACGGCCTGCCACACCTGCCAGCCCTTCGGATGCCAGAACACCATGCCGGGCGCCTCTTCCTGCAGGTGGAACAGGTCGAGCGTCTTGCCCAGCTTGCGGTGGTCGCGCTTCTCGGCCTCTTCCAGCATGTGCAGGTAGGCTTCCTGGTCTTCCTTCCTGGCCCAGGCCGTGCCGTAGATGCGCTGGAGCATCTCGTTGTTGGCGTCGCCGCGCCAGTAGGCGCCGGCCACCTTCATCAGCTTGAAGACCTTGAGCTTGCCCGTCGACGGCACGTGCGGGCCGCGGCACAGGTCGACGAACTTGCCTTCGCGGTACAGCCCGATTTCCTGGTCGGCCGGGATCGAGGCGATGATCTCGGCCTTGTACTTCTCGCCCATCGACTCGAACAGCGCCACGGCTTCGTCGCGGTTCCACACTTCGCGCACGACCTTCTCGTCCTTGCGGGAGAGTTCCGTCATCTTCTTTTCGATGGCGGCGAGGTCTTCGGGCGTGAAGGGGCGCTTGTAGGCGAAGTCGTAGTAGAAGCCGTTCTCGATCACCGGCCCGATCGTCACCTGCGCTTCCGGATACAGTTCCTTGACGGCATAGGCCAGCAAGTGCGCCGTGGAGTGACGGATCACATCGACGCCGTCGGCGTCCTTGTCCGTGACGATGGCCAGCTGGGCGTCGTCTTCGATCTTGTAGCTCGTGTCGACCAGCTTGCCGTCGACCTTGCCGGCCAGCGCGGCCTTGGCCAGGCCCGAGCCGATGCTCTGCGCCACTTCGGCAACCGTCACCGGGCCCGGAAACTCGCGGCGGGACCCATCCGGCAGCGTGATTGCGATCATTTGGACTCTCCAGGATTCCGCCGGCGGCGCGTAGCGCCTCGGCCAGGCGGATCAAACTGCATCTTGCGGGCACCGGTCCGCGGCTGCACGGCCCGGCGATTGTTCGATTGTTTATTGCTGCACACTGCGCATGCACGCCAACGCGCGCGAGCGGCAGCTTATCAGGCTGCTGGCAGGCGACAGACGAAAAAAAACGCGGCCAAGGCCGCGTTTCTCTTTGTCAAACCCGCTTCAACCGGGTCGGAAGGCGCACCTCGACTACTGTCGCTTGCCAGCGGTAGTAGTTCGCGGTGTCATGAACATGATGCCTTTCCGTTCCATGTCAGGTTGAATCGGATTTGCTGCACTTCGTTGTTACTGCAATTCGTTGGTAGGCTCGATTGGACTCGAACCAACGACCCCCACCATGTCAAGGTGGTGCTCTAACCAGCTGAGCTACGAGCCTAGCGAAGACGCAAGTATAGCATCACTTTCTTTTTGCCTGCAATACCCCCTGCACCTCTTCGATCAGCGACAGCGCGCGCTGCAGTTGCGTCGCCTCGGACACCTCGGCGGTGAACTGCATGCGTGCCACGCCCTTGCTCGACAAAGTCTTCACGCCGGTGACGTTAATCTTCTCGCGCGACAGCACTTCAGAGATATCGCGCAGCAACCCCTGCCGGTCGATTGCCTCGACGTGGATATCAACCGGATACACCGCCGCGTGGCTCTTCTGCCCCCACTCGGTCTGGATCACCCGCTCGGGCGCGCGCGCCGACAACTGCTGGAAGGTATGGCAGTTGCGCCGGTGGATCGACACCCCGCGTCCGCGCGTGACAAAGCCGACGATATCGTCCGGTGGCGCCGGCTTGCAGCAGCGCGACATCTGCGTCATCAACGAATCCACGCCCACCACCAGCACGCCGCTCTTGGCGCCGCGCGCCACGCTGGTGGCACGGCTCTTCTTGGTGACGGCGTCTTCCTCGCTGAGCGGCGCCTGGGTTTCGCCTTCGGGGTGGCGCAGCGCGTGCTCGACATGGCGCAGGCTGAACTCATCCTTGGCCACCGCCGCGAACAGGTCGTCGGGCGTCTTGAAGTTCAGCCGCGCGGCCAGGTCTTCCAGCTTGACCGCGGTCTTACCCTCGCGCTGCAGGGTCTTGTCGATCAGGGCGCGGCCCTGTGCGATGGTCTCCTGCGAATCGAGCGCGTTGAACCACGCGCGCACCTTGGCGCGCGCACGGCTGCTGGCCAGGTAGCCAAGCTCGGCATTGAGCCAGTCGCGCGAGGGCCCGCCCTGCTTGACCGCGATGATCTCGACGGTCTGGCCGTTCTTCAGCGTGGTATTCAGCGGCACCATGGTGCCGTCCACGCGCGCGCCGCGGCAACGGTGGCCGAGGTCGCTGTGGAGGTAATAGGCGAAGTCCAGCGGCGTCGCGCCGTGCGGCAACGCTACCACGCGGGCCTGCGGCGTCAGCACGTAGATGTGGTCGTCGATCGCGGCGTGCTTGAGCTGCTCCCACTCGTCGTGCGCCACGCTGTGATCGGCATCGTCCTTCCATGCCAGCAGCTGGCGCAGCCAGGCGATTTTCTCGTCGTAGCGTTCGCTGGCGGAGAACTGCCCACCGTAGCCCTTGCTGCCAGCTTCCTTGTAGCGCCAGTGCGCCGCCACGCCGTATTCGGCGAAGTGGTGCATCTCGTACGTGCGGATCTGCACCTCGAAAGCGCGACCGTCATCGCCGATCACCACCGTGTGCAGCGACTTGTAGCCGTTGGCCTTGGGCCGCGAGATGTAGTCATCGAACTCGCGCGGGATCGGCTGCCAGATATGGTGGACGATACCCAGCACCGTATAGCAGTCCTTGATATCTTCGACGATCACGCGGAAGGCGCGCACATCGTACAGGTCGGCAAAATCAAGCTCCTTGCCGCGCATCTTCTTCCAGATGCTGTAGATGTGCTTGGGCCGGCCGGACACCTCGGCACGGATGCCGGCGGCCGTCAGCTCGGACTGCAGCCGCGCGATGGCGCCGGCAATATAGCCTTCGCGCTCGATGCGCTTTTCGTCCAGCAGCCTGGCGATGCGCTTGTAGGTGTCGGGCTGCTCGAAGCGGAACGCCAGGTCTTCCAGCTCCCACTTCATCTGCCAGATACCCAGGCGGTTGGCCAGCGGCGCGTAGATGTCGAGCGTTTCGCGCGCCACGCCCGGGGTCGGCGTGTGCTTGGTCTCCGCAAGCCAGCGCAGCGTCTGCAGCCGCGACGCCAGCCGCACCAGCACCACGCGGATGTCCTGCGCGAACGCGAGCAGCATCTTGCGCAGTGCCTCGACCTGTTCGTGGCGCGCCTGCGCCTCGTTCTTTGACGGCGCGGCCGCTTCCACATCAGGGCGATTGCCGGCGATGGCGCCGATGCGCAGCAGCTGCCGCACACCGTTGACCAGCCGCGCCACTTCTTCGCCGAAGCGCGGCTCGATCTCGGCCTCGGTCCCGGGCACGAATGCCGCCAGCCCGAACAGGCATGCGGCGGCGCGCGCGGCATCGTCCACGCGCAGCCCATCGAGGATGCGCAGCATCCCCTCAGCGTGCGACTGCACGGTCTCGCCGGTGGGCAGCGCCACGCCGGCTCCATGCTCGCGCACGTACGCCAGTGCGCGCTCAACCAGCTCGGTATCCGGAATGCCTGCGACCCGGCCAGCCAGGTCGGTCGACGTCACCATGTCACAACGCCTGCATCAGTTGAGCGCAGCGGTCACCACCACTTCGATCAGGTAATCGGGATTGCCCAGGCGGGCTTCGACGGTGGCGCGCGGGGGCGTATTGCCCTGCGGGACCCAGGCGTCCCAGACCTCGTTCATGACGCCGATCTGCGTGATGTCGGTCAGGAAGATCTGGCACGACAGGATGCGGGTCTTGTCGCTGCCGGCCTCGGCCAGCAGGCGATCGATATGGCCGAGCACTTCGCTCGTCTGGCCGCGGAGATCGGCCTTGGGATCGACTTCCGGAACCTGGCCGGCCAGGTAGACCACGCCGTTATAGACCGCGTATTCGGACAACCGCTTGCCCACGTGGGCGCGCTTCAGTTCAAGGTTACTCATGACAATGCGTTGATCGATAAAAACAGGTCCGCCGCGCGATGCGCGCAAACTCACCCGACAAAGAACTGCCGGGCGATCGCGATCTGCGCCGGATCGACAAAGGTTGGTGCATGCCCCACTTCAGGGACTTCCACCGAGCTGACATGCTTGCCGCGCGCCACCATCTCGGCCACGGTCTCGCGCAGCAGCAAATCGGACTGCGCACCGCGCACCACCAGCACCGAGGCTTCGATGGCCTCGAAGCTGCGCCACAGCGCGGCTTCGCCCGCTGCCACCGCTTCGGGCGTGGACTTGCGGAAAGGCACGGCCAGTTGCGGGTCGTAATGCAAGCCCCATTCCAGCCCCTCGCCACCCTGCACCGGTTTCAAGATGGCGGCGTTAAGCTCGCGCCACTGGTCAGGCGTGTGGCGCCCGAACGACGCGCTGATGGTCTGCAGGTAGGCCAGGCCTTCCTCGAAGGTCTTGAAGCGTACCGGCAGGCCCAGGTAGGCACCGATCCGCTCCACCGCCGACAGCGCGATCCTGGGGCCGACGTCATTCAGCAGCAGCTTGCGCACCGGCGACTTGGGCAGCCCTGCCAGCCCCATGCCGATCAGCCCGCCCATCGACGTGCCGAACCAGTCCACCTGCTCGACGTTGAGCCGGGCGATCAGCGTGACCATGTCGGACACGTACTGCGGCACGATGTAGCCGTCCGGGTTGGCCAGCCATTCCGAGCGGCCGCGCCCGACCACGTCGGGGCAGATCACGCGATAGTCGCCGCACAGCGCGCTGGCGACGGCATCGAAATCCCTGCCGGTGCGCGTCAGCCCGTGCGCGCACACCAGCACGCGAGGATTCGCGGGATCCCCCCATTCGTGATAGGCCATGCGGTGCAGGCCCGCCGGACTGATGCACTGGACAAAACCGAGGCGCGGACTGGCAGACATCTGAACTCCTGACGGACCCGGCCGGGACCGCGAAAAAAAGCGGCGCTGCCGGTAGTTGAGCAAAACTGGATTGTACGCCGCACCGGGTACAATGCCACAGCACACTGTCTGCGCCACCGCACGCGCCACATGCTGGTGCGTGGTTGTCCCAGACCAGGCGGTCCCGGCCACCCGGGCCGCCCTTTCCTTCCTGTGGAATCTCTCTCTCGACGGAGGCTTACATGCTCAAAGGCAAGACCGCTCTGGTGACTGGCTCGACCAGTGGTATCGGGCTCGGCATCGCAAAGGCGCTGGCGGCCCAGGGCGCCAACATCATCGTCAATGGCTTTGGTGACGCGGACGCCGCAAAGAACGAGATCGCGCAGGCCGGCCAGGGCATCAAGGTCGGCTACCACGGCGCGGACATGAGCAAGTCGGCAGAGATCGAGGACATGATGCGCTATGCGCAGGCCGACTTCGGCGGCGCCAACATCCTGGTCAACAACGCCGGCATCCAGCATGTGGCGCCGATCGAGGACTTTCCCACGGAGCGCTGGGACGCCATCATCGCCATCAACCTGACCTCCGCTTTCCACACCACCCGCCTCGTGCTGCCCGGCATGCGCCAGAAGAACTGGGGCCGCATCATCAACGTGGCCTCGGCGCACGGGCTGGTGGCGTCGGCGCAGAAATCGGCCTACGTGGCAGCCAAGCACGGCATCGTCGGCCTGACCAAGGTAATTGCGCTGGAAACCGCGCAGACCGGCGTGACCGCCAACGCGATCTGCCCGGGCTGGGTCCTGACGCCGCTGGTGCAGAAGCAGGTGGAAGCACGCGCGCAGAAGGAAGGCATCCCGGTCGAACAGGCCAAGCGCGAGCTGGTGCTGGAGAAGCAGCCCTCGGGGGAATTCGTGACGCCCGACGAACTGGGCGCGCTGGCCGTGTTCCTGTCGTCCGACGCGGCCCGGCAGGTGCGCGGTGCAATCTGGAACATGGATGGCGGCTGGGTCGCGCAGTAAGACGGCACAGTCCGGCGGCACAGTCCGGCGGCAAGACAAGGAGCAACGGATGCAACGACGACGTTTACTTGGCACCCTGGGCGCGCTGGCGCTCGGCACGCTCGCCGTGGGCGTGCTCGGGCCCGCGGCCGATGCGTTTGCGCAAGCCAAGCCCCTGGCCATCGAGGTCTACAAGAGCCCGCTGTGCGGCTGCTGCGAGGAATGGGTCAAGCACCTGCGCGCAAACGGCTTCACCGTGACGGTGCATGACGTCGAGGATACCGGCGAATACCGCAAGCGCTTCGGCATGCCGGAGCGCTTCGGCTCCTGCCATACCGGCTATATCGGCGGCTATGCGATCGAGGGGCACGTGCCGGCGGCCGATATCCGCAAGCTGCTGGCCGCCAAACCCAAGGCGGTCGGGCTGGCGGTGCCGGGCATGCCGGTCGGCTCGCCCGGCATGGAACAGGGCTCGCGCAAGGATCCCTTCGACGTGCTGCTGGTCAAGGCCGACGGCGCGGCCTCGGTGTTCGCACGCTACAACAAGCCGGCGGCCTAAGGCGCCGCCCAGCCGCCCCGCCGGATGCGCCGCCGCGCGTCCGGCCTGCCCTACACACCCGCAAGGCTTTCCAAGGCCGCTTCAACTTCCCGCCATACCGACTCGGTCTCGCCCTCGGTGCATTCGCCGTGCTGGCGCTTGACCGCACCCAGCCGGTTCAGCACCAAATGCTGGTCCGGCACCACGCCCACGTTTGCCAGGCAAGCCTGCACGCACGCCAGCGGGCAACCGTCCAGCGCCAGGATCGGCCGGCCCGATTGCGCCACGCGCGTCAGCACCGGCACGCCGCCGCCCACGCCGCTGATGCACGACATTTCGGCGCGGCCGCTGCGGTCCAGCCGCACCGCGCAGGCATTGGCCAGTTGCGCCACGCTGGAGCAGCCGGAGCAGGCGTACACCAGTGGCAGGGATCGGGTGGGGGAAGCCGGCATCGCGCACCTTCCGTAAAGACTTGTGTTGGCAGGAACACGCCTGCTGGGAAGCGGCCAGCATAGTGACTTGTGCGCGGGCGGGCCATTCGCCGATAGAGCTAGCCCGGACAGCCGATTGGCGTCGTCGGTTACCCCGCGCACCAAATGAAAAAAGCCCTGGGGCGCAGTGCGCCACAGGGCCCGTCAGGCAATCGCCGAAGGCTTGCTTACAGCAGCGGCGCGCCAGTCTTCGCCTGGATTTCCTCGCGGCTGATGCCCGGGGCGGTCTCGACCAGCTTCAGGCCTTCCGGGGTCACGTCGATCACGCCCAGGTCGGTGATGATGCGATTGACCACGCCCACGCCGGTCAGCGGCAGGTTGCACTGCTTCAGGATCTTGATGTCCTCGGTGCCGTCCTTCTTCTTGGCGGTGTGTTCCATCAGCACCACCACGCGGCCGACGCCTGCGACCAGGTCCATCGCGCCGCCCATGCCCTTGACCATCTTGCCCGGGATCATCCAGTTGGCCAGGTCGCCCTTCTCGCTGACCTGCATCGCGCCCAGGATGGCCAGGTTGATGTGGCCGCCGCGGATCATCCCGAACGAGTCGGCCGACGAGAAGATCGACGAGCCCGGCAGCGTCGTCACGGTCTGCTTGCCGGCGTTGATCATGTCGGCGTCGACCTGGTCTTCGGTCGGGAACGGGCCGATACCGAGCAGGCCGTTCTCGGACTGCAGCCACACTTCCATGCCCTCGGGCACCCAGTTGGCAACCAGCGTCGGCAGGCCGATGCCCAGGTTGACGTAGAAACCGTCCTGCAGCTCGGCCGCGGCGCGCGAGGCCATTTCGTCACGTGTCCATGCCATGATGGTGTCTCCTTAGCTGGCCGCGCGCACGGTGCGCTGCTCGATGCGTTTCTCGGGATTGGTGTTCAGCACCAGGCGCTGCACGAAGATGCCTGCCAGGTGGATCTCGTCCGGATCCAGTTCGCCGGTCTCGACGATCTGCTCGACCTCGGCCACGGTGACCTTGCCTGCCATCGCGCACATCGGGTTGAAGTTGCGCGCGGTGCGGCGGAACACCAGGTTGCCGGCCTTGTCGGCCTTCCAGGCCTTGACCAGCGCGACGTCGGCGGTCAGCGAACGCTCCATCACGTATTGCTCGCCGTCGAATTCGCGGATTTCCTTGCCTTCGGCGACGATGGTGCCGACACCGGTCTTGGTGAAGAACGCCGGGATGCCGGAGCCGCCGGCGCGCAGCTTCTCGGCCAGCGTGCCTTGCGGGGTGAATTCCAGCTCGAGTTCACCGGCCAGGTACTGGCGCTCGAATTCCTTGTTCTCGCCCACGTAGGACGAGATCATCTTCTTGATCTGGCGGGTGGCCAGCAGCAGGCCCAGCCCGAAGCCGTCGACGCCGGCATTGTTGGAGATGCAGGTAAGCTGCTTGGCGCCGCTGTCGCGCAGCGCGACGATCAGCGCCTCGGGGATGCCGCACAGCCCGAAACCGCCAACGGCGATCGTCTGGCCGTCGCGGACGACGCCTGCAAGCGCTTCTGCGGCGCTGGCGTGGACCTTGTTCATGTTCGCTCCTTCCTCGGTAGTTCCTCGGGGTTCCGCTGTCGTGCTTCCCCCGCCGGCTTGTGCGGCGGGCGACGCAGGGAAATTGTAACGGTACAATCGGCGATTACCACCGTCTCTCGTCCGACCGACAGGATACGCAAGCCCCGCCGGCTACGCCATTACGTAAAAATACATAAGTAGATGCCCGCCATCGACTACCAGACCGCTTTCCAGCTCGCCCCCGTGGGCCTGGTGCTGTCACGCGAGCGCGTGATCGAAGACTGCAACGAAGAAGTCTGCCGCATTTTCGGCACGACGCGCGAGGCGCTGCTGGGCCAGTCGTTCCAGGTGCTCTACCCCACCCCGGACGAATTCGAGCGCACCGGCGCGCGCATCGTGCCGATCATGAACAAGCACGGCATGTACTCGGACGAGCGCATCATGAAGCGCGCCGGCGGCGAGCTGTTCTGGTGCCATGTCACCGGGCGCGCGCTCGATCGTTCGCAGCCGCTGGGCGCGGGGATCTGGACCTTTGAGGACCTGTCGCAGAAGCGGCAGGTCACGGCCGAGCTGACCGCGCGCGAGCGCGACATCGCGGCGCAGCTGGTGGAGGGGAAGACCAGCAAGCAGATCGGCAAGCTGCTGGCAATCAGCCCTCGCACGGTGGATATCTACCGCGCGCGGTTGATGAAGAAGTATGGGGCGAGCACGTCGGTCGACCTGGTCCAGCGGCTGGTCAACCACTGAAGCTCAACCCTCGATGATCGCGCGGATTTCCGGGGGCACCGGCACCGACTTCTCCACCGAATAATCGCACCACACCACCTTGGCCCCGCCCTCTGCCCAGACCACGTCGGGCAGATCGGTACGCCGGATCTCCATGCGCGTCTCGAAACTGGTACGCCCCAGCTGCCCGGCATAGACCCGACACTCGATATCCCCCGGATAGCGCAACTGCTTCAGGAAGGTCATATGCGCATTGATGATGACCGGGCCCTGCCCTTGCGGATCCTTGCCGCCGCGCCCCAGCGACGCGAACCACTCTATGCGCGCCTGCTCCAGGTACTGGAAATAGACGGTGTTGTTGACATGGCCCATCGCATCCATGTCGCCCCAGCGGATCGGCATGACCACCGTATAGACGTGTTTCATCACAGCCTCCAATGCAACAGGCCCGCCAACACTGGCGGGCCTGCTTCGTGACTTAGCGCTTGGCGATCGCGCCTTCAGCCTTGGTCACCAGGTCGGCGCCGATCTGCTTCTTCCACTTGTCGTAGACCTTGGCGGTCGCCTTGCGGAAGGCGTCATGCTCGGCCGGCGTCAGGTGCGTGACCTTGACGCCGTGGCCTTCCATTTCCTTCCAGGCGGGCGCGCCGGCCTCGGCCAGGCCCTTGCGGGCGAGCACGATTTCCTGCTTGCCGGCGTCGATGGCGGCCTGCTTGACGATCTCGCGGTCAGCCGGGGTCCAGCTTTCCCAGATCTGCTTGTTGACCACGAAGATCAGCGGGTCAGCCACGTAGCCCCAGGCGGTGACGAACTTCTGGCCCACCGTGTACAGCTTGGCGGCGGCGAACACCGACTGCGGGTTCTCCTGGCCGTCCACGGCGCCCGAGGCCATCGCCGGCTGCGCGTCGGCCCAGCTCATCTGCGTCGGGTTGGCGCCCAGCGCGTTGAAGGTCTCGATGTACAGCGGCGAGCCCACCACGCGCAGCTTCATGCCCTTGAGGTCTTCCGGCTTGCGGATCTCCCGCTTGGAGTTCGACACCTCGCGGAAGCCGTTCTCGCCCCAGGCCAGCGGCACCACGCCGGCCTTTTCCAGCGTGGTGAAGATCGACTTGCCGACTTCGCCCTGCGTCAGTGCGTCCAGCGCCTTGTAGTCCGGCATCAGGAACGGCAGCGAGAACAGGTTCAGTTCCTTGACCTGCGGCGACCAGTTGATGGTCGAGCCGACCGCCATGTCGATCACGCCCTGGCGGATCGCCGAGAACTCGCGGGTCTGGTCGCCGGCCACCAGCGAGGTGCCCGGGTACAGCTTGATATTGATGCGGCCATTGGTGCGCTGCTTGACCAGGTCGGCCCAGATCTCGCCACCCTTGCCCCACGGGAAGGCCGGGCCGAGCACCAGCGACATCTTGTACTCGGACTTGTAGGTCTGCGCCATCGCGCCGGGGGGGGCGAAGGCGGAAGCGGCAATGGCGGCGGCCGTTGCGAGCATCAGGGCACGACGTTTCATCTTATCTCCTCTCGGGAATCGTCAATTCTTGTTTGTGAATGCAAAGTGAAGTCAACAGCGATCAATAGCCGAGGTATTCCGGCAGCCAGGTCGCCAGCGGCGGATAGGCCAGCACCATCAGCATGGCAACGAACATCGCCAGCAGCATCCAGATCACCCAGGGCACGGTCTCTTCCATGCGCACGCGGGCGATCCGGCACGACACCATCAGGTTCACGGCCAGCGGCGGCGTGAACTGGCCCAGCGCCACCTTCAGCGTCAGCACCACGCCGAACCACACCGGGTTCCAGTGGAAGGCATTGGCGATCGGCAGCAGCAGCGGCACGAAGATCAGGAAGATCGAGATGCCGTCCAGGAACATGCCTACCGTCATCAGCAGCAGCACGATCAGCGCCAGCACGCCGTACTCGCCCAGGCCGGAATTGGCGATGGCGTGCGCCAGCGGATCGATCACGCCCAGCGTAGACAGCGCATAGGCGAAGATGCCGGCCAGCGCGACCACCAGCAGGATCACCGCCGAGGTCTCGGCCGCTTCCTGGAAGATCGTGAACAGGTCGCGCATGCCGATGCTGCGGTACACCACCATGCCGACGAAGAGGCCGTACACCACCGCCACCACGGCGGCTTCGGTCGGCGTGAACCAGCCGGCGCGCATGCCACCCAGGATCAGGAACGGCGCCACCAGGCCCCACGCCGCTTCGCGCAGGCTCTTCCAGAACGGCGGACGCGGCAGCGCAGCCTCGGCGGCACCCATGTTGTGCTTGCGAGCCAGCCACACCGCCGGCACGATCAGCGCCACGCCGGCCAGCACGCCCGGAATCATGCCCGCGGCGAACAGTGCCGGCACCGACGCGCCGGGTACCAGCACGCTGTAGATGATGAAGGCCACCGACGGCGGGATCAGGATGTCGGTCGCGGCCGCCGCGCCGACCACCGCGGCGCTGTACGAACCGGGATACCCCGCCCGCGACATCGCCGCGATCATCACGCCGCCGACCGCGGCCGCGTTGGCCGGACCCGAGCCGGAAATGCCGCCGAGGAACATCGCCACCAGGATCGCCACCAGCGGCAGCATGCCCGGTCCGCGCCCGACGACGGCGATGGCAAAGGTCACCAGCCGCTGCGCCACGCCGGAACGGTCGAAGATCGACCCCACCAGCACGAACATCGGGATCGCCAGCAGCGGGTACTTGGCCAGCCCGGCGTAGAAGTTCTGCGGCACGGCCAGCAGGCCGAACATCTGGGTATCCAGGTTGGACAGGCCGATCGCGATCAGGCCGCCCAGCCCCAGCGACACGCCGATGGGCACGCCCAGCAGCATCAGGCCGATAAAGACCACAAACAGGATGATGGCAACCAGCGTCATTGCAAACGCTCCTTCGCCATCCGGTTCTCTTCATGCAGCGCCTTGAGCGCACGCACGTTGCGCAACGCCAGGCCCAGCGCGCGCAGCGCAATGCCGGCCGACAGCACCGGCAGCCAGATCGAGTACCACCAGCTCGGCACGCCGATGCCCGGCGAGGTTTCGCCAAAGGTGTACTCATCCCAGGTGATGCGCGCACCCAATACTGCCAGCGCGATGAACATCACGGCCACCGCCAGCGCCGACAGGATCGCCAGCCGGCGCTGGCGCGCCGCGCTGCCGCGCTCAAAGAAGAATTCGATGCGGATATTGCGATTGCGCGCCACCGCGGCGCTGCCCGCGACCAGTGCCAGCACGATCATCAGGAAGACCGAGAATTCCTCGGTCCAGGCAAACGACTCGTCAGTGAAATAGCGGACTACCACGTTGGCGAAGGTGATGCCTACCAGCAGCAGCATCACGATCACGCCAATCCAGTCCTCGAGGCGGGGTGAAACCCGGAATTCAGTGTCCTGCGCTTCGTCTGCCGCCCGCGGGATCACCGCGGAATCGACGACGTGTTGCGGCACGGCATTGCGCCGTGCCTCTTCTTGTTGCTCCATCTCCCCGGCCTCCGGTCCAGGGCCGCTTGGGCCAGGCGGCCACTGCGGCATTTTTTGCTTGTATGTAAAGACTTAGTCTAAAGACATGGCGGATTATGCCAAGACTGGCACGACGCGCATCAACTTTCTTTGATGGGGAACTGGAAGCCGCGCTCGAAAAGCCCGCCCAAGGGGACCGGATAAGCCCTGGGGTGGACAGCTGGGATGCCCCGCCGCACGCTTGTGGCGCGCGGGCAGGTAGCGGGTAGAAAGCGGGCGGCGCGGCGCCGGCGGCCGGAGTCAGACCATGCCGTCGTCGGCGGTGATCACGGCACCGTTGATGAATTGCGACTGGTCGGACGCCAGCAGCAACAGCAAGCCGTCGAGATCGTCGGGCTTGCCCAGGCGCTTGCGCGGCAGCATCTGGATCAGCTTCTGGCCGGCGTCCGAGTCCCAGTGGTGGTGGTTGATCTCGGTATCGATATAGCCGGGACAGATCGCGTTGGTGTTGATGCCATGGCGCGCCCATTCCAGCGCCATGGCCTTGGTCATGTGCACCACCGACGCCTTGCTCATGCAATAGATGCCGATCTGCGACAGCACCTTCAGGCCAGCCACCGACGCGACATTGACGATGCGCGCCTGCGGCAGCGGGCTGCCGTTCTTCTCGGCGCCCTTGGCCCGCGCGATCATGCGCTTGGCCACTTCCTGCGCGACGAAGAAGGCGCCGCGGGTATTGGTGTCGAAGACAAAATCGAAATCGTCAGGGGTGACGTCGGTCAGCTTCTGCGTGGTCGACACGCCCGAATTGTTAACCAGGATGTCGATCGAGCCGGCCTCGGTCTCCGCATGCGCCACCGCCGAGCGGATGCTGTCCGGGTCGGTCACGTCGAGCCGCACCACGTGGGCGCTGCCGCCCTCCGCCTCGATTGCCGCACGCAGTTCCTTGAGGCGCTCGGTACGGCGAGAGGCCAGTACCACCTTGGCGCCAGCGGCCGCCAGGACCGTGGCGAAACGCGAGCCAAGCCCGCTTGACGCGCCGGTGACCAGCGCTACCTTGCCTTCCAGATTGATCGACAAACCCATGATGACCTCTTGTGCGGGCGCCCCTCCAGCCTCTTCGGGTGCGGAAGGCGGCATATCATAAAAAAGAACGACCGTTCCAAAAAAATCCTTGCCTGTGGGTGGCGAGTCCCGGACAATGCCGGAGATTCTAAGAACTTGGCCCGCAAAGGGAAAGAGGGAAAACGAGCGATCCGGCCGGCTATCGGCCGCAAACAGCCGTCAAAATTCCTCCCCGTGCCCGCCGGCGCAGGTTCGAGCAGAACGATCACCGCACTTCCCACAATTGCAAAGCTAGCAGCAAAGAAATAGAGGGTTAGAGACAATGGATCAGCAACAGCTCCTGGAGCAGTTCGGCCCGCGTGAAGCCATGGAATACGACGTGGTCGTCGTCGGCGGCGGCCCCGCCGGCCTGGCCACGGCCATCCGCCTGAAGCAACTCGCGCAGGAGAAGGGCAGCGACGTCAACGTATGCGTGCTTGAAAAGGGTTCCGAACCCGGCGCGCATATCCTGTCGGGCGCCATCATGGATCCGCGCGCCCTCAACGAGCTGTTCCCGAACTGGCAGGAGCTGGGCGCACCGCTGAACCAGCCGGTCACCGAGGACAAGTTCCTGTTCCTGAACGAATCCGGCTCCAAGGGCACCCCGCCCGCGCTGCTGCCCGAGTGCTTCCATAACCACGGCAACTACATCATCAGCCTGTCGAACTTCGTGCGCTGGCTGGGCCAGCAGGCCGAGGCGCTGGGCGTGGAGATCTTCCCGGGCTTCCCCGCGGCCGAAGTGCTGTACAACGAAGACGGCTCGGTCAAGGGCGTGGCCACCGGCAACATGGGCATCGGCAAGGAAGGCGAGCCCACCGACAACTTCCAGCTCGGCATGGAACTGCATGCCAAGTACACCATCTTCGCCGAAGGCGCGCGCGGCCATCTGGGCAGGCAGCTGATCGCCAAGTTTGGCCTGGATGCCGGCAAGGATCCGCAGAGCTACGGCATCGGCCTGAAGGAACTGTGGGAGATCGACCCGGCCAAGCACAAGCCCGGCCTGGTGGTGCACACCGCCGGCTGGCCGCTGGATCCGGCCACCTATGGCGGCTCGTTCCTGTACCACATGGAAGACAACAAGGTCGCGGTCGGCTTTGTGGTCGGCCTGGATTACACCAACCCGTGGCTGTCGCCGTTCGAGGAATTCCAGCGCTTCAAGACGCACCCGGAAATCCGCCAGTACTTTGAAGGCGGCAAGCGCCTGAGCTACGGCGCGCGCGCTATCACCGCCGGCGGCCTGCTGTCGCTGCCCAAGACCGTGTTCCCGGGTGGCGCGCTGGTCGGCTGCGATGCCGGCTACCTGAACGCCTCGCGCATCAAGGGCAGCCACGCCGCGATCAAGACCGGCATGCTGGCCGCCGAGGCCGCGTACGACGCACTGCAGGGCGGCCGCCAGCACGACGAGCTGACCGCCTACCCCGCCGCGTTCGAGCAGAGCTGGCTGTACAAGGAACTGCTGCAGGCCAAGAACTTCAAGCAGTGGTTCAAGAAGGGCCGCACCACCGCGACGCTGATGACCGGCATCGAGCAGTGGCTGCTGCCCAAGCTGGGCATCCGCAACCCGCCCTGGACCATCCATCGCGTCAAGCCGGACCATGTGTACCTGAAGCCGGCGGCCGAGTGCGAGAAGATCGTCTACCCGAAGCCGGACGGCAAGCTGACCTTCGACCGCCTCAGCTCGGTGTTCATCAGCAACACCAACCATGAGGAAAACCAGCCGGCGCACCTGACGCTGAAGGACGCCAGCGTGCCGGTCAACATCAACTGGGACAAGTACGCCGGCCCCGAGTCGCGCTACTGCCCGGCGGGTGTGTACGAGTTCGTGCAGGACGAAACCTCGGGCAAGGAACGGCTGCAGATCAATGCGCAGAACTGCGTGCACTGCAAGACCTGCGACATCAAGGATCCGACGCAGAACATCGTGTGGGTCACGCCGGAAGGCGGTGGCGGTCCGAACTACGTCGGCATGTAAGCCCCCGGGCGCGCAAGCGCCTGGCGCATGGAACGGCACCGGTCTCCCGGTGCCGTTTTTTTTGTTGGCGCGCTGCTGAACGCAGGTACCGAGGCCGCCGGTCGCCGGCTACAGTGGCAGGCGCGTCGTGGACAGCAGCTGTTCGTAGATGTAGCACTGCAGCAGCGTCATCTCGCGCTCTGCCAGCAAATCGAAGGCCACACCGAAGGCCGGGAATTCGGCATCGTCCTGGCTGGCTGGTCCCGGCGCCGCCCGGATCCAGCCGTCGACGATGACTTCGCTGTCGAACGACGCGGCCCGCAGCTGGAAGCGCAGCCGCACGCGGCTGCCCGGCGCGGGCGACGGCGCGGTGGTCTGCACCAGCGCTCCGCCGGTGCTGAGGTCGGACAGCAGCGCCAGCCGGGCCGTACCCGTCCGCACCGCGACGGCCACGCCATGATCGTCATCGTCGTCTTCCGGGGGCTCGGTCAGGTATGCCGCCAGACGCGTTGGCACGCGCGCCGCCTTGCGTACCGGGGTCGCATGCAGGTTGGTCGGCGCCGACAGCACCAGGTAACGGAACGGGCTTCGGCAGACCGCGGTGATGGTCGAGGTAAAGCTATGGATCGCCTGCCCGGAGAAGCCCCGCAGCAACACGGTGTCGCCCGCCTGCAGCGGCAGGTCGCGCCCGCCCAGTTGCGGCCAGGTCACGAACAGCCCCTGCTCGATAAAGCCGATCAGGCGGCTGGCGGCGGCGCGCGCGGACTCGCCTTCGTGCTTGACGTGAAGCAGCGTACCGACCTGCAGGCCTAGTGGCCCGGGCGCGGTGCGGGTGGCGGCCTCGGCATCGCCGCTATTGCCGCTATCGTCGGTGTCATCGCTATTGCCGCTATTACCGGCGCGGCAGACCACGCCGTGGCGGAACACCAGCGCCAGGTCGCGCGCATCGGGGATGACGCTGCCGCTGCCGAGCACCAGGTTGCCGTCGCCGTCTAGCAGCGCCCAGGGCAGCGGGTGTCCGACCGGGAGATCGTTGGGAGTAAGCTGGATCATGGTTGTTTGCAAAGGGCCCCGCGTTTGTCGCCGCGCGCGGGGCATGGCAAACCCACGGCGGAGCTGCCGGGCAGTATCCCCCACCTGTATCCGGGATCTATCGGCCGTTGGCCAAAGAAATTTAGCGAATACTGCGGGTCGAGGCCGCCATGTTTAGCACCGGCAATCTGCGGCAAGCTTGACGCGCAACAACTTCGCCAGCACAATCGCACAAAGCTGTCTGACAGCCTGACATATCTACCCATGACCCTGCACCGCCCGGCCTCCCTGGCCAGCCGCATCGCCCAGTCCTTGCACGACGACATCCTCGCCGGCCGCTACGCCGCGGGCGGACGCCTGCCCGCCGAAGCGAGCCTGGCCGACACCTTCGGCGTAAGCCGGCCGATCGTGCGGGAAGCCATCGCCCAGCTCAAGGCCGACGGCGTGCTGGTCACGCGCAAGGGTTCCGGTGCCTTTGTTTCGGAAACCCCGGGCGGCCAGGCCTGGCGCGTGGCGAGCGCACCGGACGGCGGACCCACGCTGGCGCAGCTGTTCGAGCTGCGCCGCGTGGTCGAAACCGCCTGCGCCGAGATGGCGGCCGAGCGCCGTACCGCAACCGATGTCGATGCGATCCGCGCCGCACTCGCGGCCATGCAGGCGCAGGCCGACGGCCGTGGCGACATGGCCAACGCGGCTGCCGCCGACATGGCCTTCCACCACGCCATCGCCGAAGCCGCGCACAACCCCTGCTTTACCGGCCTGACCGACTTCGTCAGCCAGCAGATGCTGGCGGCACGACAGCGCGCGTGGGAGAACACCGCGCGGCTCGGCGCAGCCACCGGCAGCCCGCGCGCCGCCGACACCGAACACACGGCGCTGGCCGACGCCATCGCCGCCGGCAATGCCCCGGCAGCGCGCGAGGCTGCGCAACGGCACCTGGCCGCCGCGGCCTCCCGGCTGGGCCTGGCGGGCTGAATTCCGCCACACAGCAGTCAGCACTGGCAACAAACCTCAGCAACAAGGAATCGAGCATGGAAAAGGTGGATTGCGTCGTCATCGGCGCGGGTGTCGTAGGACTGGCAGCCGCGCGCGCCCTCGCGCTGCAGGGCCGCGAGGTGATCATCCTGGAAGCCGAGAACGCCTTCGGCACCATCACCAGCGCGCGCAACAGCGAGGTCATCCACGCCGGCATCTACTACCCCGCCGGTTCACTGAAGGCGGAGTTGTGCGTACGTGGCAAGGCCATGCTGTACGACTACTGCGCCACGCACCACGTCGCGCACCAGCGCTGCGGCAAGCTGATCGTCGCCACCAGCGCGGCGCAGGTGGCCACGCTGGACGGCATCCGCGCCAAGGCCGCGGCCAACGGCGTCGACGACCTGCGGCTGCTCTCGCGCGACGAAGCGCAGGCGCTGGAGCCGCAGCTGCAATGCCATGCCGCGCTGCTGTCGCCCTCCACCGGCATCGTCGACAGCCACGGCCTGATGACCGCACTGCTGGGCGATGCCGAGAACGCGGGTGCGATGCTGGCGGTGCAGTCGCCGGTGCTGGGCGGCGCGATCACCGCGGACGGGATCCGCCTGGAAGTGGGCAGCGAGGATGGCGGCGCGACCACGCTGCTGGCGCGCACGGTGGTGAACTCGGCCGGCCTGACAGCGCCGGAACTGGCGCGCCGCCTCGATGGCATGCCCGAGGCCCATATCCCGCCGCAGCACTACGCCAAGGGCTGCTATTTCACGCTGGCCGGGCGCGCGCCGTTCTCACGGCTGATCTACCCGGTGCCCGAGGCCGCAGGACTGGGCGTGCACCTGACGCTGGACCTCGGCGGCCAGGCACGTTTCGGCCCCAATGTGCGCTGGATCGACGACATCGAGTACAGCGTCGACCCGGCCGATGCTGACGGCTTCTATGACGAGGTGCGCCGCTACTGGCCGGGACTGGCCGACGGCGCGCTGCAGCCGGGCTATGCCGGCATCCGCCCCAAGATCAGCGGCCCGCACGAGGTGGCGGCCGACTTCCGCATCGATGGCCCCGCCGTGCATGGCGTGCCGGGGCTGGTTCACCTGTTCGGCATCGAGTCGCCGGGGCTGACCTCGTCGCTGGCAATTGGCGAGCGCGTCTGCGCCGCGCTGGCCTGAAGCGCATCGCCGCCTGCCGCACCCTCCGCGCGGAAGCTCATCGCCGCGCAGAAGGCGCCGGCCGCCGCGGCCAGGGCGGCCAGCCCGAAGGTGTGTTCGGGCGCCAGCGCATTCCAGGTCCAGCCCATGGCGAGCCCCCCGAGCGTGCCGCCGACGCCGTAGGAAATCCCCGTGTACAGCGCCTGCCCGCGTCCCTGCAGCGGCCCGGCAAACCATGCCTGCAGCCGCTTCAGGCTGGCGCTGTGGTGCGCGGCGAAAGTGGCCGCGTGCAATACCTGCACCAGCGCCATCAGCCAGGCAAGCTGCGCGAAGTAGCCGGTCAGGCCAAAGCGGACCGCAGCCAGCACGAAAGTGCCGGCCAGGATCGTGCGCAGCGCGAAGCGCGCGAACAACAGGCCCTGGTAATAGAAGAAAACGATTTCGGCGACCACGCCGATGGTCCACATCACGCCGATGGCGAACTTGCTGTAGCCAAGCTTCTCCAGCCACAGCGAATAGAACACGTAGAGCGCGGCGTGCGCGAACATCATCAGGAAGGCCGATGCCAGGAACCATGCCACGTCCGGCCGGCGCAGCAAGGGCAGCGCGCGCGGCGCGGGCACGCGCGGCCCGTCGTCGACGGCATCGCGCATGCTCAGCACCACGCCTGCCAGGATCGCCAGCAAGCCGCTGGCCACCCACGGGAAGGCGCGCATGCCGACCATCTCGAACAGTGCCCCACCGGCCAGCACCGCGCCAATAAAGCCGACCGAGCCGAACATGCGGATGCGGCCATAGCTATGGTCAAAGGCGCCGTAGCGGCGCAGCGTGGAGATGGTGAGGGCATCGCCCAGCGGCGACATCGCGCTGGTGAGCAGGCTCAGCGTCAGCATCATCGCCATCATGCCGCCGTAGCTGCCCACGCCGGGCAGCATCAGGAACGCCAGCAGCGAGGTGAACGCGCTCACGCGCAGGATGCGCACGCGTGTGTGCATTACGTCGGACAGCCAGCCCCACAGGTAGGGCCCGACGATGCGGCTGACCTGGAAGCTGGCCATCAGCACGCCGATCTGCACCGGATTGAAACCGCGATCGGCGAAATACAGGCTCACGTACGGCGAGATGACGCCGACATAGCCGTAGTAGCCAAGATAGAAAAGCCCGAAGCGGGCGTAATCCGGGCGAGCGGTACCCATGGCACCGCCAGCCCCAGGGAGCGTGCTCAACTCAGCGCGTCTGGCCGACCTGCGCCGGAATGTGCGGCGTGTCGGTCTTGACGTCGCCGCATTGCGCGCGGTGGCGCAGCGCGTGGTCCATCAGCACCAGCGCCAGCATGGCCTCGGCGATCGGCGTGGCGCGGATGCCGACGCACGGGTCGTGGCGGCCGAAGGTTTCGACCGTGGCGGCATTGCCGGCCTTGTCGATCGACTCGCGCGGCGTGCGGATCGAGGACGTCGGCTTGATCGCCAGCGACACGGTGACATCCTGGCCGGTGGAAATGCCGCCCAGCACGCCGCCGGAATTGTTGGTGCGGAAGCCGTCAGCGGTCAGCTCGTCGCCATGCACGCTGCCCCGCTGCGACACGCTGTCGAAGCCGGCGCCGATCTCCACGCCCTTGACTGCGTTGATGCCCATCATCGCGTGCGCGATATCGGCGTCGAGGCGGTCGAACAGCGGCTCGCCCAGCCCGACCGGCACGTTGCTGGCCACCACCTCGATGCGCGCGCCGACCGAATCGCCGTCGCGGCGCAGCGCGTCCATATAGGTTTCCAGCTCGGGGATGATGTCGGCGTTGGGCGCGAAGAACGGATTCTCGGGCACATGCGACCAGTCGGCGAACGGCACCGCGATCTCGCCCAGCTGCGACATGTAGCCCCGGATCTCAGTGCCGTACTGCTCGCGCAGCCACTTCTTGGCCACCGCTGCCGCGGCCACCACCGGCGCGGTCAGGCGAGCTGACGACCGGCCGCCGCCGCGATAGTCGCGGATGCCGTACTTCTGCCAGTAGGTGTAGTCCGCGTGTCCCGGGCGGAAGGTCTCGACGATATTGCCGTAGTCCTTGCTGCGCTGGTCGGTGTTGCGGATCAGCAGGCAGATCGGGGTGCCGGTGGTCTTGCCCTCGAACACGCCGGACAGGATTTCGACCTGGTCGGGTTCCTTGCGCTGGGTGACGTGGCGCGAGGTGCCGGGCTTGCGGCGGTCCAGGTCGCCCTGGATATCGGCCTCGCTCAGCGCCATGCCCGGCGGGCAGCCATCCACCACCGCGCCGATGGCGGGGCCGTGCGATTCGCCGAAGGTGGTGACAGTGAAGAGCAGGCCAAGGGTGTTGCCGGACATGATGGAAACCGCACAGGAATTGGGGACGGCCTCCATTGTAAGGCCAATGCCCGGCCGCTGGCGGCCCGGCCGGCTCAGGCCGCCGCGGTTTCCGGTGCGAATTCGGGGTAGAACTCCGCCCGCATCCGTTCCATATAGGCCACCAGGTTGGCGTGCCCTTCCGCCGCGGTGCGGATCGGCGTGTCGAACGTGGGGCACAGCAGGCTGCCGGCGAAGGCAAACAGCGTGGCGTCGGCGCCGCATGGCTTGTCGCCCATCAGGTAGCGCTTGTCGCCCAGGATGTCGGCGATCGAGGTCACGCCCTTGCTGGCCAGTGCCACCAGTTCTTCCTCGCTGTGCCGGCCCAGCCCCTGCCCCCACAGCGTCTTCTTGACCTTGTAGCGCACCAGCCGCTCGGCCAGGCCGCGCACCGGCGCCGGCACGCCGCGGAAGAACTGCGCCGGCCCTTTATCGAAATTGGCCTGGTCGAGCCAGCGCACCCGCGCCACCGCCCAGTACAGGTGGTCTTCCATCAGCTTCTCGGCGGCCCAGGCGATGCCGCGCTCGGCCGGGCTCAGGCCGGCGTCGAAGTCGATGTGGTAGGTCTTCTCGATATGCCAGCGGATCATGGTCGAATCCGCCACGACCCGGCCCATGTCGTCGAGGTACGGCAGCTTGCCCTTGGGCGCTCGCCGCAGGCTGCCGGGGCGCGCCTGATATGGCAGGCCGGCGAGCTTGAGCAGCATCTCTGCCTTGGTGACGAAGGGGCTGGCGTCAGGCAGCCCGAAGGCCGGGCCGAAGGTATAGAGCGTGATCATGGTGGGTCGGGGTCCGCGTAGGAGAACATGCAGAGCATGCAGAACATGCATTCAGCGCCAGTCGCCGCGCAGGGCCTGCACCATCTGCTGGAGCCCCTCAGGCGTGGCCGCCTCAGGCGGCACCGGCTCGCCCACCACCAGTTCCAGCCGGTTCAGGATGCCGCGGCGGAACGGCCGCGACATCGCCGGTGCGTCCTTGCGGGAGAAGAAGCTGCCCCACAGCCCGCGCAGCGCCATCGGCACCACCGGCACCGGCGTGCGGCGGATGATCTGCTGCACGCCCTGGCGGAACGGGTTGATCTCGCCGGTGGCGGTGATCTTGCCCTCCGGGAAGATACAGACCAGGTCGCCCTCCTCCAGTGCCTGCGCCACGCTGTCATACGCGCGCTTGAGCATGTCCGGGTGTTCGTGCGCGGGCGCGATCGGGATTGCGCGGGCCTGGCGGAAGAACCACGACAGCAGCGGCACGCTGAAGATGCGGTAGTCCATCACGAAGCGCACCGGGCGCGGGCTGCATGCCATCAGCACCACCGCATCGGCAAAGCTGACATGGTTGCAGACCAGCACCGCCGGGCCGTCGGCGGGAATGCGCTCGGCGTTCACGCGGCGCAGCCGGTACAGGGTGTGGACCAGGATCCAGGCGATAAAACGCAGCAGGAATTCCGGCACCAGCGAGTAGATATAGACCGCCACCACCGCATTGAGCAGCCCCACCACCAGATACAGCTGCGGGATGCTGTAGCCGGCCAGCGCCATCGCCACGCCCAACAGCGACGCCGCGATCATGAAGAAGCTGTTCAGGATGTTGTTGGCGGCGATGATGCGCGCGCGGTGCGTGGGCGCGCTGCGGCTCTGGATCAGCGCGTACAGCGGCACGCTGTAGAAGCCGCCGAACATCGCCAGCAGGAACAGGTCGGCCAGCACGCGCCAGTGGCGCGCCTCGGCCAGGAAGCCGCCGATGCCGGTGAGCGCGCCCGGTGGCTGCCCCTGGCTGGCAAAGTACAGGTCGATGGCGAACACCGTCATGCCGATCGAGCCGAACGGCACCAGCCCGACTTCCACATGGCGCCCGGACAGCCGCTCGCACAGCAGCGAGCCGGTGCCGATGCCCAGCGAGAACACCGCCAGCAGCAGCGTGACCACATTCTGGTCGCCGCCCAGCACGTCCTTGGCATAGCTGAAGAAGGAGGTCAGGAAGGTCGCGCCCAGGAACCACAGCCACGAAATCCCGAGCAGGCTCTGGAATACCGTGCGATTGCCGTGCGCCAGCACCAGGTTGCGCCAGGTCTCGGAAAAAGGATTCCAGTTGATGCGCAGTTCCGGCTGGGGCGCTGGCGACACCGGGATCCGGCCCGACACGACTCGCCCCGCCACGGCGATCGCCACGCACACGGCGCCGACATACAGCGGCCCCACCACCGTGCCGCCCTGCTGCAATCCTGCCAGCTCGCCGCCGATCAGCGTGCCGATCAGGATCGCGACAAAGGTGCCCATCTCGACCAGCCCGTTGCCGCCGACCAGCTCGCTTTCATCCAGGTGCTGCGGCAGGTAGGCAAACTTGACCGGCCCGAACAGCGTCGAATGCAGCCCCATCAGGAAGGTGCCGGCGTAGAGCAGCGGCGCGCTGTGCCAGGCAAAGCCGGCCAGGCCAAGCACCATGATGGCGATTTCCAGCGACTTCACCAGCCGGATCAGGCGCGACTTCTCCATCTTGTCGGCGACCTGCCCGCTGGTGGCTGAGAACAGCACGAACGGCGCGATAAAGATGGCCGAGATCAGGAAGGCGGCGCTGCGCGCGTCCACGCCCTCGAACAGCGCCGTGTGGTAGGTCACCAGCGAGGTGAAGGCGACCTTGAAGACGTTGTCGTTCATCGCCCCCAGGAACTGGGTCCAGAAAAAGGGGGCGAAGCGGCGCGCGCCGAGCAGTCGGAACTGGCTGTGTTGGCTCATGGATGACCGGTCGGCCTGCTGGGGCCGCCGCGGAAATGGAAACGCCGGCAAGTTTGCCGGAGCCGGAAACCGGCCGCCATCATGCCACCACCACGCGGCCGCGCGGCGCCAGTCGCAACAATTTTCCGAAGGAAGCTACAGGATGGGCTGCCCCGCCGCCGGGGCGGGCGCAGGCCGGGCGTTCAGGGCCGCTCTTCCGGCCAGTCGCGGATATAGGCCTTGAGCATCTTGTTCTCGAAGCTCTGGTCCTCGACCACCGCCTTGGCGACGTCGTAGAATGAAATCACGCCCATCAGCGTGCGATTGTCGAGCACCGGCAGGTAGCGGGTGTGACGCTCAAGCATCATCCGGCGCACCTCGTTGACGTCGGTTTCCATCGTGCAGGTCAGTGGCGCATCGTCCATCACCTTGCGGATGCTGCTGGTGCCGAGGGTGCCGCCGTTGCGGGCCAGGGTCTCGATGATCTCGCGGAAAGTCAGCATGCCGACCAGGTCGCCGTATTCCATGACCACCAGCGAGCCGATATCGCGCTCGGCCATGGTGTTGGCGGCGATCAGCAAGGAGGTGTCAGGCGTCACGGTGTAGAGCGTATTGCCCTTGATCTGCAGGATGTCGCTGACTTTCATGTTGGTCTCCGCTGCCTTGTACTGAGCTGTGCCGAACTGCGCTGAAAGCATCGCGGGGCGATGCCGGCCACTTCGTTATCTGTTTAGGGATGTGCGGGCAGAGATGCCCGTGCGACCGATCCTAGCCCAAACCAGCCGGCAAAGTAAAGCAGGAGGCCGGTTTGCGGGTGATGGCGCAGCGTGGGCGCGCGCACGATGCTACGATGCTGGCCGGAGATAACTACACCCGACCGACCATGTCCGGAACCCGCTTCGACACGCTGGCGCTGCACGCCGGCGCCGCGCCAGACCCCGCCACCGGGGCGCGCGCCACCCCTATCCACCTGACCACCTCCTTCGTGTTCCGCGACAGCGAGCATGCTGCATCGCTGTTCAACATGGAGCGCGCGGGCCACGTCTATTCGCGCATTTCCAACCCGACCGTGGCCGTGCTGGAAGAGCGCATCGCCGCGCTGGAGAACGGCGCCGGCGCGATCGCCACCGCCTCGGGCCAGGCCGCGCTGCACCTTGCCGTGGCCACGCTGATGGGCGCCGGCTCGCACGTGGTGGCCTCGTCGGCACTGTATGGCGGCTCGCACAACCTGCTGCACTACACGCTGCGCCGCTTCGGCATCGAGACCACCTTCGTCAAGGCGCGCGACATCGACGCCTGGCGCGCCGCGATCCGCCCCAATACCAAACTGCTGTTCGGCGAGACGCTGGGCAACCCGGGGCTGGACGTGCTCGACATCCCCACGCTGGCGCAACTCGGCCAGGACAACGGCATCCCGCTGCTGGTCGATTCCACCTTCACCACGCCCTACCTGCTGCGCCCCTTCGATCTCGGCGCCGGCCTGCTCTACCATTCCGCGACCAAGTTCCTGGGCGGCCACGGCACCACCATCGGCGGCGTGCTGGTGGAAGGCGGCACGTTCGACTTCGAGAAGTCGGGCCGCTTCCCGGAGCTGTCAGAGCCGTACGAAGGCTTCCACAACATGGTGTTCACCGAGGAAAGCACGGTGGCGCCCTTCCTGCTGCGCGCGCGCCGCGAAGGCCTGCGCGACTTTGGCGCCTGCATGAACCCGATGGCGGCATGGCAGTTGCTGCAGGGCGTGGAGACGCTGCCGCTGCGCATGAGCCGCCACGTCGACAACACCCGCAAGGTGGTGCAGTTCCTGGCCTCAAACCCGATGGTGGAGTCGGTGTCGTACCCCGAGCTGGAATCGCACCCCGACTATGAACTGGCCAAGCGCCTGCTGCCGCGCGGCTGCGGCGCGGTGTTCAGCTTCAACCTGAAGGGCAACCGCCTGGCGGGCCAGCGCTTCATCGAAAGCATGTCGCTGTTCTCGCACCTGGCCAACGTCGGCGATGCGCGCTCGCTGGTGATCCACCCGGCGTCGACCACGCACTTCCGCATGGACGCGGCGGCGCTGCAGTCGGCCGGCATCGCCGAGGGCACGATCCGCCTGTCGATCGGCCTGGAAGACCCGGACGACCTGATCGACGACCTCAAGCGCGGCCTGAAGGCCGCCGAGAAGACCATGAGCAAGGGAGGTCAGGCCTGATGGAACTGAACGTTGCAGGCCAGCCGGCCTACGCCTATACCGGCGGCAAACCCTTCGATCCCGCCCTGCCCTGCGCCGTGTTCGTCCATGGCGCACAGAACGACCACAGCGTGTGGGCGCTGCAGACGCGCTGGTTCGCCAACCACGGTTTTTCCGTGCTGGCGGTGGACCTGCCCGGCCATAACCGCAGCCAGGGCACGCCGCTGGCCACCGTCGAGGCCATGGCCGACTGGGTGATGGAGCTGGTGGCTGCCGCCGGCGTCAAGGCGCCGGCCTTCGTGTTCGGGCACAGCATGGGCTCGCTGATCGCGCTGGAATGCGCGGCGCGGCATCCGCAGGCGGTTCGCGGCATTGCCCTGCTGGCCACGGCCTATCCGATGAAGGTTTCCGATGCGCTGCTCGATGCGTCGCTGAACCGTGAGAGCGAGGCCATCGCCATGGTCAACGCCTGGTCGCATTCGAGCCTGGCCAACAAGCCCTCGTCGCCGGGTCCGGGCGCGTGGATGCACGGCGGCAGCCAGCGGCTGATGGAGCGCGTGTCGCGCAACAACCCGCAGGCGCATGTGTTCCACAACGACTTCTCCGCCTGCAATGCCTACGCGCACGGCGAGGAAGCCGCTGCCGCGGTGGCCTGCCCGGCGCTGTTCATCACCGGCAGCAAGGACATGATGACCTCGCCCAAGGCGGCGCAGGCCCTGGCCGGCAAGATGGGCAAGGCGAGCATGGTGTCGGTACCGTGCGGCCATGCGCTGATGGGCGAGCGCCCGGACGAAGTGCTGGACGCGCTGGCGGGCTTCGCCCGCAAGGTGGTTGCGGCCGGCTGACGCCGCACAGGATGGCCGGCCGGCTGCCGGCGGCCATCCTCCCTTCAGGGGCATGGAAGGTCTACACTGCACAAAACAAGACCTGCCGGAGACAGCCATGGCCCACGCCCGCGCGCGCGAGTTCGCGAACTTCGCGGCCTTCTACCCCTACTACCTGAGCGAGCACCAGGACCGTACCTGCCGGCGGCTGCATTTCATCGGCTCCACCGTGGCGCTGCTGTGCCTGGTGGCGCTGGTAGTGACCGGCAACGCGTGGTGGTTGCTGGGCGCCGTGGTCGCCGGCTACGCCTTCGCCTGGGCCGGCCATTTCGGCTTCGAGAAAAACCGGCCGGCGACCTTCCGCCATCCGCTCTACAGCCTGATGGGCGACTGGGTCATGTACGCCGATATCTGGCGCGGCAAGATCCCGTTCTGACCACGGGCGACCTTGCCCGCGGCCTGCGGAGTCACACCTGCCCGTGCCAGCCCGGCGGCACCACTTCCAGCGTGCGCCGCTGCTGCGCGGCGTCGTCCGCTGCCGGTGGCAGGCCGGCTGGTTGCTGGTTGAAGACCGCCTCCAGCGTCTGGTCCAGCTGCGGGTTGTCCAGCACCGACCTGAGCGAGTCGGCGCCACGCAGGTGTTGCGCCAATGCCGTGCGCGGCAGCCGCGGAAGATTCAGCACCAGCCGGTCGTACAGCATGCGCAGCGTTACCTGCGACGGATCGCACAGCAGTGCCCAGTGGGCCTGCCCGCCCTCCTGCTGCAGCCGCCCGACCAGGTGCATGGTCTTGAGCTTGCCGAGCAGCCCCGCCAGGTAATCCGCTTCCACGCGCAGCTTGCGTCCCAGGTCGAGTTCGCCCACGCTGCGCGGGACCTCGTCGCGGGCGCGGTAGAGCAGCAGCAGCACGCCCAGCGCATCGAAGAACTCGCTGCCGGCAAAGGTGCGGCGGCGCCAGTAGCCCTGCCGGATCACCGGCATGTTGGCGGCGATGGTGGCGCCCAGCAGCGTCACCAGCCAGCTCAGGTAGATCCACAGCAGGAAGATCGGCAGCGCGGCAAAGGTGCCGTAGACCGCCGTATAGGCCGGAATATGCGTGATGAAATAGCCGAAGCCGCGCTTGGCGAACTCGAACGCGATCGCCGCCACCACGCCCGCGACGATGGCATCGCGCCACTCCACGTAGGCGTTGGGCACCGCGGTGTACAGAAAAGCAAAGGCCAGCGCCGACAGCACCACCGGGGTCGCGCTCACCAGCAGCCCGAGCCCCACCGGCATGGTGCCGACGTAGCCGGCCGAAATCGAGATCAGGTACGAACTGATCGACAGGCTGGCGCCGATCAGCACGGGGCCGAAGGTCAGCACCGCCCAGAACACCAGCACCCGCTGCGCCAGCGGACGGCGCTGCTTGACGCGCCAGATCGCGTTGAGCGCGTCTTCCACCGTCAGCATGGTCAGCACCGACGTCACCATCAGCCCGCCCAGGCCCATCGCTGTCAGCCCGCGCGCGCTTTTGGCGAACTGGCCGATATAGCGCGAGATCGATTCGCTGACGTTGCCGGGGATCAGGTTCTGGAACAGGAACGCCTCGATGGCATTGCGGAATTCGCGGAACACCGGGAACGCGGCCAGCAGCGCGAACGCCACCGTCAGCACCGGCACCACGGCAAGCACGGTGGTAAAGGTCAGGCTCGCGGACACCTGCGGCAGCCGGTCCTCGCCGGCGCGGCGTACGACATAGCGCGCCAGTGCGCGGACCTTCTGCAGGTTCCATTCCCTGCGCAGACGGGCAACGCGGGTACCAAGCATGCGGCAGCAATCTCCTCGTGGATGGATCGGTAGTTGTGAACGATGGCATCGGCCGGCAAGCGGACCGGCGACTGCCGGGATGCGGAAGCGGCGCTTCGCGGGGGAGCGCGCGCGGGGGCACATCTATAATACGCGCATTGCCTGCGGCACCGCCGCCCCTTTCCGGCAGCGCCGGCCATCCCGCTCCATGACCGACATCCTCGTCCTGTACTACAGCCGCCACGGCAGCACCCGCAAACTCGCCGAACTGATCGCCCACGGCGTCGACAGCGTCCCCGGCGCCCAGGCGCGCCTGCGCACGGTGCCGCCGGTCTCAACAGTATGCGAAGCCACCGCTTCCGACATTCCCGCCGACGGCCCGCCCTATGCAGAGTTGCGCGACCTGGAAGAATGCGCGGGCCTGGCGCTGGGGAGCCCCACGCGCTTCGGCAACATGGCCGCCCCGGTCAAGTACTTCCTGGACGGCACCGTGGCCCAGTGGCTGTCGGGCGCGCTGTCCGGCAAGCCCGCCTGCGTGTTCACCGCCACCGGCAGCCTGCACGGCGGCCAGGAGACCACGCTGCTGTCGATGATGCTGCCGCTGCTGCACCACGGCATGCTGATCATGGGCCTGCCCTATTCCGAGAAGGGCCTGATGACGACCACGTCGGGTGGCACGCCTTACGGCCCCAGCCACCATGCCTACGTCGACAACCGCGGCCCCATCACCGACGACGAGTCGGCACTGGCCATGGCCATGGGCCGGCGCCTGGCGCAAGCCGCGCTGCGCTTGTCCGGAGCGCACGCATGAACGCGCCCGGCGACAGCGACAACACGCTGCACAGCCCCTGGCTGCACCGGATCAGCGCTGGCAGCCTGGTGGCGCTGATGGTGCTGTGCATTGCCTGGGAATGGTTTTTGGCGCCGCTGCGTCCAGGCGGCTCGTGGCTGATCATCAAGTTCCTGCCGCTGCTGCTGCCGCTGCGTGGCGTGCTGACGCGCAACCGCTACACCATGCAGTGGTCGTCGATGCTGATCCTGCTGTTCTTCACCGAGGGCATCGTGCGCGCGACCAGCGACCGCGGCTTCTCGGCGAGGCTGGCCTGGGTGGAGGTGGCGCTGACGCTGGTGTTCTTCGTCAGCACCATCCTGTACCTGCGGCCGTACAAGCGCCGCGCCCGCGCGGCCACCAAGGCAGCTGCAAAAGAACGCTGAGCCAGCGCTCCCCATGCAATCGATTCCCCGCCCATGACCTCGTCCCAAGACTCCTTCCTCGCCCTTTGCCGCGCGGCGCTCGGCCCGCAGCACGTGCTGACCGAGGCCGCCGACAAGGCTCCTTACCTGACCGACTGGCGCAAGCGCTATAGCGGCGAGGCGCTGGCCGTGCTGCGTCCCGGCACCACCGAGGAAGTCGCCGCCGCGGTCCATGCCTGCCATGCGCACAAGGTGGCGGTGGTGCCGCAGGGCGGCAATACCGGCCTGTGCGGCGGCGCCACGCCGGCGGCCGGGCGCGATACGGTGGTGCTGTCGCTGCAGCGGCTCAACCGCATCCGCCAGATCGATCCGCTCAACAACACCATCACGGTCGAAGCCGGCGTGGTGCTGCAGCACCTCCAGGACGTGGCACGCGAGCACGGCCGGCTGTTCCCGCTGAGTCTCGCGGCCGAGGGCAGCTGCACCATCGGCGGCAACCTGTCGACCAACGCCGGCGGCACCGCGGTGCTGCGCTACGGCAACACGCGCGAGCTGTGCCTGGGGCTGGAGGTGGTGACGCCGACGGGCGACACCTGGCATGGCCTGCGCGGCCTGCGCAAGGACAATACCGGCTACGACCTGCGCGACCTGTATATCGGCGCCGAAGGCACGCTCGGCATCATCACCGCCGCCGTGATGAAGCTGTTCCCGCTGCCGCGCGCCTCGGTCACCGCGCTGGCCGCGGTGCAGAGCCCGCGCGCCGCATTGGCGCTGCTGGCGATCGCGCAGTCGCATGCGGGGGCGATGCTGACCGGCTTCGAGCTGATGTCGGCGCGCTGCATGGCGCTCGTGACGCAGCACTACCCCCAGCTGCGCTACCCGTTCGCCGACATCCACCCGCAGCTGGTGCTGATGGAGCTGTCCGACAGCGAAGGCGAAGCCCACGCGCGCGGCATCTTCGAAACGCTGATGAATGCCGCCTTCGACTCTGGCGTGGTGCTTGACGCCGTGGTGGCCGAGTCGGTGCAGCAGTCGCGCGATTTCTGGAACCTGCGCGAGCATATCCCGCTGGCGCAGGTCGAGGACGGCAAGAACATCAAGCACGATATCGCCGTGCCGGTCTCGCGCGTGGCGGACTTCATCGAGACCACCGACGCGCTGCTGCAGAACGCCTTCCCCGGCGCGCGCATGGTGACCTTCGGCCACCTTGGCGACGGCAACCTGCACTACAACGTCTCGCCGCCGGAAGGCGTCGACCATGACGCCTTCCTTGCCAACCAGGACCAGGTCAACCGCATCGTGCACGACAGCGTGCGCTCGCACTTCGGCTCGATCTCGGCCGAGCACGGCGTGGGCCAGCTCAAGCGCGAGGAACTGCAGCACTACAAGAGCGAGGTCGAGCTGACGCTGATGCGCGCAATCAAGGGCGCGCTGGACCCGCTGGGGCTGATGAATCCGGGCAAGGTGCTCTGAGCACGCTCATGCGCCGCGCGCCAGCTCCGCGCGTATGTGGTCTGCCACGCGCTCGAGCAACTGATCCAGATGGCCGCGCAGCCGGGCAAACCCGGCATGCGGCACGAAGCGTGCCTCGTCCAGGTACAGCGCGCGGTTGATCTCGATCTGCAGGCTGTAGCGCCCGCGCGCCGGATCCGAATACGCCGTCACCAGTTCCGCGCCTTTGTACGGCCAGTTGATGCCGACATGGTAGCCAAGGCCGCGCAGGCATTGCCCCACCAGCTCGATAAACGCTTCCGGGCAGGTAGCGCCGTCGCGGTTGCTGAGGACGAAGTCCGGCCGCTCCGAGCCGTAGTCCACGTTCATGGCATTGCCGCGCGATTTCATCGAATGGCAGTCGAGATGCCACACCGCGCCGAAGCGCGCATGGTGCGCCGCCATCGCGCTGGCAAGCGCGGCATGGTAGGGATCGTAGTAGGTCTTCAGCAGTTGCTCGGCCATGGCTGGCGACAGCGGCGCGCCGTAGACCGGCACGCCCGGCAGCGCCAGCCGGCGCAGCACACCCATGCCGCGCCCGGCCTTGTCACTGGGCCGCAGCGCGAACGGCATGGCGCCGTCGACCAGCGCCGGATCGATATCGTCGCGGGCGCGGTTCACGTCCACCAGCCAGCGCGGGAACTCCGCGCACAGCAGCGTGCCGCCCACCGCCGGCGCATGCCCGAACAGCTTGTCGACATAGGCGTCCCAGCCCGTCAGCAGGGCTTCGGGCGGCGCGGCCAGCGGCAGCGCGGACGGCAGGCTGCCGGCGCGGGCCTGCCCGCTGTGCGGAGAATCGATTACCAGCGGCAACGCCCCGCCAGCCGGTTCGGTAAGCGTATAAGGAAACGTCATGCTCAGAATTTATGCTGGATGCCGATGCCGGCCGTGGTCACGGTATCGCCGGCCTTGTGCGAGTTCGGGTCTTCGCGGTCGAAGAACACATAGGGCATGGTGCGCTTGCTGAGACGGTAGCCATAGGCTGCCTGCACCTTTGTCAGCCGGCCTTGCAGGTCGCGCTGCACCGCGCGCTCCATGTAGTTGACGGTCAGGCTGTGCGCGCCGTACGGTACGGTGAAGCCAACCAGCCAGTACGGCACGTCGGTGCGCGTGGTGGCGGTGCCGACGTAGCGGTCGCGCCCGTAGAGCCCATACACGTTGACCACGGTGAAGTCGTAGGACGCCACCGCCTGCACCTTGTCGCGGAAGTCGTTGGAGACCAGCCCGCCGGTCTTGGCATCGCGCGAATAGCCCAGGCCCGCGGAAAAATTGCCTGCCGCGTAGTTCAGGCCGATGTCGACCTGGCGGAAATCGTCTTCCGCCTTCACCGGCGAGCCGGCGTTGGGCGTGGCCGGATCGGGGCCCGCCAGGTTCACGCGCGCCCGCACGGAAAAGCCGCCGAAGTCTGGCGTCATGTAGCCGAGCGCATTGGACACGCGGTTGCGCGCATTCAGCACCTTGGTGCCAATCGCGGTGGCGCCGGCATCGTGGATGGCAAAGTCCACGTTCTGCGTCACCTGCGAATAGATCGGCGAACCGACGATGGTCGCCGAATCCAGCCGTCCCAACGCAAATGCGCCGAAGCCGCCCTGCAGCCCGACGAAGGCATTGCGGAACTGCGGGTTGGTGGCCATGCCGCTGTCGGCGGAAAAGCCCTGCTCCAGCCCGAACGCGGCGCGCAGGCCGCCGCCGAGGTCTTCGCTGCCGCGCATGCCCCAGCGCGAGGCGTTGTCGACCATCTGCGTGGCCGGGCCGTCCGGTCCCTTCTGGTATTCGACGTCGGTGTCGAGGCGACCGTACAGCGCCACCGATGCGTCGGCCGCGGCTGACAGCAGCGCCAGCGCGCTACCGATGCACGCATGGCGTACCTGCCGCCGAAATGGGTTGACTTGAGGTTTGACTTGAATCATGGCCCTTCTCCCTTTCCCTCGTTGGCGATGCATGACTTCCCCCGTTGGATCTCCCGTCTGCCGTCGTCTTGTTCCTGCGCGCAGCGCGAACGCTCCCCCACCGACCCGCCACGGCGGGATGGCAGCGCAAGTCACGGAGCGAGGCGCGGCCGCGCGCGGCGGCTAGCTAGTCGTTCAGGTGGCAGGCGGACAGGCGTCCGCCGATATCGCGCAGCACCGGCACTTCGGCGGCGCAGCGTGCGCTGGCATGCGGACAGCGCGGATGGAAGGCGCAGCCGCTGGGCGGCGCCAGCGGGCTCGGCAACTCGCCGCGGATCGGCTGGTGGCTGGCAGCGCCGCCACCCAGCCGCGGCGCGTCGGCCAGCAGCGCGCGGGTGTAGGGATGGTTGGGCGCGCCGAACACGGTACGGGCATCGCCGCTCTCGACGACGCGGCCCAGGTACATGATCGCGACGCGGTCGGACATATGCTCCACCACCGCCAGGTTGTGGCTGATAAAGACGTAGGTCAGCCCGTGCTCGCGCCGCAGCTGCATGAACAGGTTGATAATCTGCGCCTGCACCGAGACGTCGAGCGCGGACACGGCTTCATCGCAGATCAGCAGCCGCGGGCGCAGCGCCAGCGCGCGGGCGATCGCCACGCGCTGGCGCTGGCCGCCGGAGAACTCGTGCGGATAGCGTTCGGCGTAGCTGGGGTCGAGTCCGACCTGCTGGAGCAGATCGCCGGCCAACCCCGCGGCCCGCGCGCGGCTGGCCAGGCGATGGTAGACCGCGCCCTCGGTGATGGCCTGGCCGATGCGCAGCCGTGGATTGAGCGAGGCATAGGGATTCTGGAACACCATCTGCACCGCGCGGTGGTAGCCGGCCGATGCAACATCCGCGCGCCGCCCTTCCCACGCGATTTCGCCGCCGCTCTGCCGCAGCAGCCCGGCCAGCATGCGGCCCAGCGTGGATTTGCCGCAACCGGACTCGCCGACCACGCCCAGCACCTCGCCCTTGCACACCTGCAGCGAGACCTCGTTGACGGCATGCACCGCCTGCACCGTCTTACCGGCCATGCGGCCGAGCAGGCCGGGCTTGAGCGAAAAGCGTTTTTGCAACTGGCGCGTTTCCAGCAGGACAGTCATACGGCCTCCAGGGGATAAAAGCAGCGCAGCGCACGGCCGCGCACCACGGTTGCCGCGGGCGGCTGGTTGCAGGCCTCGCGCACGCGCGGGCAGCGCGGTGCGAAGGCGCATCCCGGGGGCAGCGCCGCCAATGCGGGCGCGGCCCCGGGGATCGCGCGCAGCGTGGCGCCGCGCATTTCAGGCGTGGGCAACGAGTCGAGCAGCCCGCGCGTGTACGGATGCAGCGGCCGCGCGATCAGCTCGGCCACCGGCCCCTGCTCCACCACCTTGCCGGCGTACATCACACAGACCCGGTCGACCAGGTCCTTGACCACGGCCAGGTCATGGCTGATCCAGATCGCGGCGGCGCCGGTCTCGCGCACCAGCTGCTTCATCTCGAAAAGGATCTGCGCCTGGATGGTGACGTCCAGCGCCGTGGTGGGCTCGTCGGCAATGATCAGGTCAGGCCGGTTGATCAGCGCATTGGCGATCGCCACGCGCTGGCGCATGCCACCGGACAGCTCGTGCGGATAGGAGCGCATGCGCTCCTGCGGCGCCGGGATGCCCACGCGCGCCAGCGCATCGACCGCCTGCGCGTGCGCCTGCGCGCGGGTGCGGCGGTGGTGCACCCGCACGGTCTCGACCAGCTGGTCGCCGACGCGCATCACCGGGTTCAGCGACATCATCGGGTCCTGGAACACCATCGCGATGCGATCGCCGCGCAGCGCCTGCCACTGGCGCGCCGAGCACGACAGCAGTTCCTGCCCCTTGAAGCGGATCGAGCCGCCGGTGACGCGCCCGGGTGGGTCCAGCAGGTTCATCAGCGAGAACGCCGTCACCGACTTGCCCGAACCGGACTCGCCGACGATGCCGAGGATTTCACCCGGCTCCAGCGTGAACGCGACATCGTCGACGGCTTTGAGTGGCTTGCGTCCCGCCTTGGCGAAAGCGAAGGTGGTGCTCAGCCCGGAGACTTCCAGTAGTGCCATGTGTGTCTCCGTGGCCTCAGCCGTCCAGCCGCGGGTTCATCACGCGGCGCAGGCGGTCGCCCACCAGGTTGATCGAGCCGATCAGCAACACCAGGGCCACGCCCGGGAAGATGCTGATCCAGTACTTGTTCGACAGCATGTATTCGAAGCCGTTGGCGATCAGCATGCCGAGTGACGGCTGCGTGCGCGGCAGGCCGATGCCGAGGAAGCTCATGGTCGCTTCCAGCGTGATCGCATGCGCGATCTGCAGCGTGCCGGTCACCACCAGCGGTGCCATGCAGTTGGGCAGGATATGGCGGAACATCACGCGCAGCGCCGGCAGCCCCTGGCCCAGCGCCGCCTCGACATACTCCTTGCGCCGCTCCACCTGCGCCGCGCCGCGCACCGTGCGGGCAAAGTAGGCCCACTGCACGATCACCAGCGCCAGCAGCGTCTTGTCCACGCCCTGCCCCAGCACCGCCAGCAGGATCAGCGCCACCAGCACCGCGGGCAGGCTCAGTTGCAGGTCGACCACGCGCATGATCGCGGCATCGACGATGCCGCCGAAGTAGGCCGCGGCCAGGCCGACCGCACTGCCGACCATCAGCGCCACCACCGCGCTGATGACGCCGACGCCCACGCTGATGCGGATGCCATAGAAGATCGCGCTGACCAGGTCGCGGCCGGCGCCGTCGGTGCCGAGCCAGTAGTGCGTGTTGGCTTCATAGCCGGCGCTGCCGGGCGGCAACTCGGAGTCGATCACCGACACCGTGGCCAGGTCGTACGGGTCCTGCGGGCTGATGACATGGGCCAGCGCGGCGATCAACAGCAGGACCACGAGCAGCACCAGTGAAGCCGCCGCGACGCGGTTGGCGACGAAGCGCCGCAGCAGCGAGGGCCGCACCGGTGGCGGCGGCACGGCAGGCGCGGCGGTTGCCGCCAGCGCCGGCGCCGGCGCCGGCGCCGGCGCCGGCGCGGCAGTGTCAGGTTGGGATGCAGGCAGGGACATCGATGGGTTCTCGTTTGTGGGTCCGGTTCGTTCTTTTGCTTCTGTGGGGGATGGTGGATGCAGCCGGGCTCAGCCCGCCTTGTGGCGCAGGCGCGGATCGAGCACCACATAAAGCAGGTCGACCACCAGGTTCAGCACCACGAACAGCACCAGCGTGACCAGCAGGTAAGCCACCACCACCGGGCGGTCCAGCGCCAGCACCGAATCGATGATCAGCTTGCCCATGCCCGGCCACGAGAACACCGACTCGGTCACCACCGAGAAGGCGATCAGGTGCCCGAATTCCAGCCCGACCACGGTGACGATCGGGATCAGCACATTGGGCACCACGTGGCGCAACACCAGCCGCGCGCCGCCCACGCCCTTGGCGCGGGCAAACTTGATGTACTCCTGCCCCGCCACTTCGCGCGTGCCGGCTTCGGCCAGCCGCGCCACCAGCGAGATCTTGAACAGCGACAGCGTCAGCGCCGGCAGCAGCAGGAAGCGGATGCCCTCCCAGCTGGTCACCGACAGCGGGATGCCCAGCACGGTGCTGACCGGCCCGCGCCCACCCGATGGCAGCCAGCCCAGGTTCACCGAGAACACCAGGATGCCGATCATGCCCACCCAGAACGTCGGCATGATCACGCCGCCCAGCGAGCCCGCCATCAGCGCGCGCGCCAGCCGGCTATCCGGCCTGAGCCCGGCGAACACGCCCATCGGGATGCCGATGCCCAGCGACAGCAGCAGCGCGGTCACAGCCAGCTCCAGCGTGGCCGGCACGCGGCTGACGATCAGCTCGATCGCGGGACGGTTGTAGATAAAGGAATCGCCCAGGTCGCCGCGCAGCGCGCCCTGCGTGAAGCGCAGGTATTGCTGCAGCACCGGCAGGTCCAGCCCGAGCGCGTGGCGCGCGTCGGCGATTTCCTGCTCGGTGGCGGTGGGGCTGACCAGCGTCAGGCGGAAACCGTCGGGATAGCCGGCTTGCGCGAGCAGCCTGCGCACCTGCGCGGCATCGGCGCGCGGCGCGGGCACGGCCGGAGCAAAGCCGAAAAAGCCTGCCGGCACCATCTGCCCGGCCGGCACCGAATCGCCCTTGGTCACGCGCGCGGCGATCAGGTCGCGGTCGATCGCGAGACTGATGGCCTGGCGCACGCGCACGTCGCGCAACGGATTGGCGGGCAGCGGCCGGCCGGCGGCATCCTGCACATAGGGCGAGACCGCCCGCCCCTGGTCGAGCTGCAGGTAGTTGAGCATGTACGACGTCGTCGACACCGTGCGGATGCGGCCGTTGGTACGCGCGAAGGCCTCGGCAATGCTGGCCGAAGAGGCATCGATCACATCCACCAGCCCCGACAGCAGCGCCGACGCACGCGCCGGCTCCTTGGGAATGAACTGGAACACCACGCGGTCCCATGGCTGCGCGCCGCCCCAGTAGCCGGGGTTGCGCGCCAGCGTCAGCTGCTGCCCATGCTCCCACGCCACCAGCCGGAACGGGCCGGTGCCGATGCTGGCCTGGCCATGGGCGAAGTCTGCCTCGCGCACGCCCTGTCCCAACCCGTGCGGCAGCATCGCCACCATGCCGATGTTCTGCGGCAGCACCGGGTTGGGCGTGCGGGTGCGCACGCGCAGCGTCAGCTGGCCCGTGGCCTCGACCGCCTCGATGGATTTCAGGTAGGTGCGGAAGGTGCGCGCGCCCGGCAGCTTGCGCGCACGCTCGATCGAATAGCGAGCGTCCTCCGCGGTGAACGGCGCTCCATTACTGAACTTCACCCCCGGGCGCAGCTGGAATTCCCAGTTGTGGTCATCCAGCTGGCGCCAGCTGGTGGCCAGCAGCGGCACCGGGCGCAGGGCGTTGTCGAGGCCGACCAGGGTCTCGTACACGTGACCCCAGAGGTTGCGGCCAGCGGCGTCGAGCACGTGCGGGTCGGCAGCGCTGACCTCGGCTTTGTAGCCGATGCGCAGTTCGGCGGCATGCGCGGGATGGTTCCCGCCCACCAGTGTGGACAAGGCAAACGCAGTAGCCATCGCGGCCCTGGAAAATCTCGCTGATCGAAACATTGTTTCATTTACCGATACGATGTGTCGGAGAATAAAACATTCGGCTGCCGCCAGTAACGAGGGTTTACCCGGCAAGACAAAATGAGGACAAAAAAATAGCGGCGCCGAAGCGCCGCCCATGACCGGACAACTGTTACGCGGCCGCGGCGTCAGCCGCCGGCAAATCCCAGTGCCCGCGACAGCGCCGCGGCCTCTTCCACCACCATCGCGACATGCCTGGCGAGCGCCTCGGGCGTGGTCCGGCTGGCCGGGCTGGCAATGCTCAGCGATGCCACCACCGCACCGCTGTGGTCGTGCAATGGCGCCGCCGCCGATACCGCATCGGCATCGCGCTCGCCCAGCGACACGGCGTGCCCGGCGGCACGGATCGCGGCAAGTTCGTCGCGCAGCTGCTCGGCGCTGGCAATGGTGCGCTCGGTAAAGCGCTCCAGGCCCTGCGCCGCCACGGCGTCGGCCACCTCGGGCGCGGCGAAAGCCAGCAGCAGCTTGCCCGAGGCGCCCACATGCAGCGGCCGCCGGTTGCCGACTTCGGTATGCACGCGCACCGATTGCGACGATTCGTGCCGCGCCACGCAGACTGATTCCAGCCCGTCGCGCACGCGCACGATCACGTTTTCGCCGCAGGCCGCGCCGATCGCGGCCAGCCGCGGTGCCACCACCTTGACCAGGTCGAACTGGTCGCGCGCGGCATTGCCCACCAGCAAGGCGTTGTAGCTGAGCTTGTAGACCGCGGCCGCGGGCTCGCGCGCGATCATGCCGCGATGCTCCAGCGTGGCCAGCAGGCGAAAGGCACGGGCCTTGGTCAGCCCCGCGCGGCGGGCCAGCTCGGTTACCCCCAGCGAAGGATGTTCGGCCACCAGCATCAGCAGGCCCAGCGCCTCGTCCACCGCGTCAACGATGTATGTCATCGAGTCTTTTTGCATGTATTCAGAAATGTCCCATGCGGATTGTAGCGGCCGGCGCCAACAGCGGGGCGGCGCGCTTCCGTCTGGCAAACACTGCCTTCGGCATATCCGAATTCCATAATCGCCGGGCGTCGCACAATACAGCCAACCCGGCCTGACCATGCGCCGGCCCAAGGACAAGAAGGCAAGAACGGAGACAACGGTGTACCTGACCCGAGCCCTGCACCGCTCGCTGCAACAGCAGCCGGACGAAATCGTTACCATCTTCCGCGGCCGGCGCCGCAGCTATCGCGAGTTCTGCGCGCGCGTCGCGCGCCTGGCCGGCGCGCTGCAGGCGCTGGGCATGCGGCCGAACGACCGCGTCGGCATCCTGGCGCAGAACTCGGACCGCTACCTCGAGTTCGCCATGGCCGCCTGGTGGGGCGGCGGCGTGCTCAACCCCGTCAACGTGCGCTGGAGCGTGCCGGAGGTGGTCTACTCGCTCGATGATTGCGACACCGGCATCCTGGTGGTCGACGACCAGTTCCTGCCGATGGCCGACGGCATCCGCGCCACGGCGCGGCGCGAACCGGTGCTGATCCATGCCGGCGACGGCGACGCGCCCGCCGGCATGCTGTCTTACGAGCGGCTGATCGACGACGCCGCACCGGTGCCGGATGCGGAGCGCGGCGGCGACGACCTCGCCATCGTCATGTACACCGGTGGCACCACGGGCTTTCCCAAGGGCGTCATGCAGACCCACAGCTCGCTGTGGTGCGGCACCCTGCAGCGCATGGCCGACACCCCGCCGCTGAAAGGCGGCCGCGTGCTGCATACCAATCCGTTCTTCCATATCGCCGCGATCGCGCGCGTGCTGATGCAGTTCATCGCCGGCGAGACCCACGTGATCCTGCCGTCGTTCGAAGCGCGCGAGGTATTGGAAACTATCGAGCGCGAACGCATCACCGAGCTGGGCATGGTGCCGACCACCATCCAGATGCTGATCCACCACCCGGACTTTCCCTCGCGCGACCTCGGCAGCGTACAGCGGCTGGGGTATGGCGCGTCGCCAATCAGCGCCGCGGTGCTGGAACAGGCCATGGAAAAGCTGCCCGGCGTCGAATTCGCGCACTCGTACGGCATGACCGAGTCGATGATCGTCACTACCAACCCGCCAGGCAACCATGGCAGCACGGCGCGCGCGCAGGGATTGCACCTGTCGGCCGGATGCGCCGGCATCGGCATCGAGGTGAAGATAGCGGACGCTGAAGGCAACGAAGTGCCGCGCGGCACCGTCGGCGAGATCCTGGTGCGCAGCGGCGGCGTCACGCCCGGCTACTGGAACCGGCCCGAAGACACCGCCCGCGCGCTGCGCGACGGCTGGCTGCATACCGGCGACGGCGCGTACATGAACGAGCAGGGCTATATCTTTATCGTCGACCGCATCAAGGACATGATCGTCAGCGGCGGCGAGAACGTCTATTCGGCCGAGGTGGAGAACGTCATCGGCCGCCATCCCGCGGTGGCGATGAGCGCGGTGATCGGCGTGCCGCACGAGAAATGGGGCGAGGCCGTGCATGCCGTGGTGGTGCTGAAGGCTGGCGCGCAGGCGACGGAAGAAGAAATCCGCGAGCACTGCCGCGCGCATATCGCCGGCTACAAATGCCCGAAGAGCATCGAGTTCCGCCAGGCGCTGCCGCTGTCCGGTGCCGGCAAGATCCTCAAGCGGGACCTGCGCGCACCGCACTGGGAAGGCAAGGCACGCGCGGTGAACTGAGCGCGGCTGGCACGAGGGTGGCCGTGCCGGATCGGCGCGCCCTCCCCGCCGTCTCAGGCCATCTTCACATCCTGTACGGCCGTGTCCGCGATGCGGCCGCGGCGGCTGATGGTCCAGACGGTGAACGGGTCCGCGGCGCTGCGATGCTGCGTCCAGCGGGTCTTGCACGAGGCGCACTGGTGCTCGCGCGTCTGGCAGGGCACGCCCGCGCCGACGCTGCGCCAGTGCGCCTCGCCCAACGCGCGCAGCGCGCCGTGGCCGTCGGCGCAGCGTGCGTCCAGCCGCAACCGCTCGCAATGGCGGCACAGCGCTTGCCGGGACACCTCGGGAGCAGCCGGCGCCTGCATGGCTTCTGCCGCCGCGTGTGGCGCCACCGCGGCCAGCGCATCGTCCATCTGCGCGGTCATGCCGACACGGCTGCGCGTGCGGTGCAGCGCCGCCCAGTACAGCGCGCGCACCGCGTGCGAGCCATCGCGCATGGCCGCCGCGCGGCAGCGCTCCGCATGGCTGTGCAGCGGCAGGCCGAACTCCGCCGCCGAAGCAAAGCACACCACCTGCGCCCGGCCCGCGCGGTCTTCGACCCAGCGCTCGAACAGCGTCGCCAGGCAGGCATGGTAGGCACCTTCACCGTCGTGCGCCTTGCCGTCGTGCGCCTTGCTGTCGTGCGCTTCACGGCCGGCCTGCGCCAGCGCGAGCTTGTGCGCCTGGCGGCTGAGCGCGCGCACTTCCTCCCTGAGCTCGCTCAGCACCGGCAGCAGGCGCGCCGGGGAAGCGGTCCGCAGGGAATGGTCGGCTCCTGTTGGCAATGCGCTGGCGCGCTGGGTCTGGCTCACTGCTGCCTCCGGCTCACTGGATTTCGCTTGCCGTGCGACCCGGTGCGGACCGTCCGTCAGCGTCTGCCGATTATAGGAGTGCGTTTGTGCGCTGCAAAAGAATATCGCGCCGTCCTACCTGATACGGGTGGGTTCGCCGCCAACGGGCATTTGGTCTACTTGCAGGCAGACGGCAATGCGCCGGCATGGGCCGCGCGCGCGCCACCGCCACACCACAGGAGAGAGCGAACATGGGCGTACTGAGCGGAATCCGCGTACTCGAATTCGAAGCCATCGGGCCGGGCCCGTTCGGCGCAATGCTGCTGGCCGACATGGGCGCCGACGTGATCCGCGTCGACCGCCCCGAGGCGCCCGCCGACCTCGGCCCGAAGAAGGCCGAAGGCGCCCGCCGCATCGACATCACCGGCCGCGGCCGGCGCTCGGTCACGCTGGACCTGAAGCAGCCCGAAGCGCAGCGCGCGGCGCTGGCGCTGATCGAGCGCGCCGACGTCGTGCTCGAAGGCTTCCGCCCCGGCACCATGGAACGCCTGGGCCTGGGGCCGGACGTCGCGCTCGCGCGCAACCCGAAGCTGGTCTACGGGCGTATGACCGGCTGGGGCCAGACCGGCCCGCTGGCGGACCGCGCCGGGCACGACCTCAACTACGTGGCACTGTCCGGGGTGCTGTCGGGCATCGGGCGCGCGGGCGAGGCGCCGGTGCCGCCACTGAACCTGGTCGGCGACTACGGCGGCGGCGGCATGCTGCTGGCGCTGGGCGTGGTCGCGGCGCTGCTCAACGTGCAGCGCGGCGGCAAGGGACAGGTGGTCGACGCCGCCATGACCGAAGGCGCGGCGCAGCTGGGCGCGGTGTTCTGGGGCATGCTGGCCTCCGGCACCTGGAAGGAAGCACGCCAGTCGAACGTGCTGGACGGCGGCGCGCCCTGGTACGACAGCTACCGGACCCGCGACGGCAAGTACTTTTCGATTGGCCCGGTCGAGCAGCGCTTCTATGCCGAGCTGCTGCAACGCCTCGGCCTGGATGCCAGCGAGCTGCCGGCGCAGTACGACCGCAGCGGCTGGCCGGTGCTGCGCCAGCGCTTCGAGGCAGTGTTCCAGTCCCGCACGCGCGACGAATGGTGCGCGGCATTCGAAGGCAGCGATGCCTGCGTGGCGCCGGTGCTCGAGTTCAGCGAGGCGCCGCAGCACCCGCACCACCGCGCGCGCGGCAGCTTTATCGAAGTAGACGGCGTGGTGCAGCCGGCTCCCGCGCCGCGCTTTCTCGGCACGCCTTCGGAGGTGATGCGCAGCGCCCCCGAACGCGGCCAGCACGGTGCGGCCGCACTGCGCGACTGGGGCTTCGATGGTGACGGCATCGGGCAGCTACAGGCCATGGGCCTTGGCGTGCTCCCGGCAGGCTGAGCCACCGCGCTGACGTCGCCGGCGGCGCCGGCCTTACCCTCCGTTCCTGCACTTCCCTTGCCGGCCGCCTATGCGGCCGGCATTTTTTCCGGCGCATGGCACCCGTTCCGCCGCAACCCGTCTAGGGTAGACACTGATAGGACTATCCCGCCCCGCCCATTCCGGCGGGGGGTACCGCCCCGTCCCATCCGCTACCTTGGTCGTATCCCGCCTTTCCCACACTCCTGATCCACCGAGGCAATACGACATGCGCAGCAAGACATCCCTGATTGCATTGGCCCTGGTCGCCTTTAGCGCCGCCTGCGGCGCGCAGACCTATCCGTCGCGCCCGATCACCCTGGTGGTGCCGGGGCCGCCCGGCGGCGCCACCGACACGCTGGCGCGCGCCCTGGCCGAAGACATGGGCAAGCGCCTGGGCCAGACCATCATCGTCGACAACAAGCCCGGCGGTGCCGGCGTGATCGCGGTGCAGGCCATCACGCGCGGCGCGCCGGACGGCTATACGATGCTGCTCAGCCATTCGTCGCCGCTGATCAACACGCCGCATCTGTACCGCAATGTGCAGTACGACGTGCGCCGCGACCTGTCCTTTCTCACCGAGCTGTGCATCGGCAAGATCGTGCTGGCGGTCAACCGCGACGTCCCGGCCAAGTCCGTGCAGGAACTGTTCGACTGGGCCGCCAGGAACAAGGGCAAGGTCAGCTACGGCTCGTATGGCGTCGGCACCTTTCCGCACCTGGTCGGCTCGCACCTGAACCAGACCCGCGGCCTCGACATGGCGCATATTGCCTACAAGGGCGAGGCGCCCATGGTGCAGGACATGATTGCCGGCAATGTGTCGTGGGTGATCGGCTCGATGACTACCCTGGGTCCGCACATCAAGAGCGGCCGCGTGCGTCCGCTGGCCGTAATAAGCGAGCAGCGCATCAAGGAACTGCCCGAGGTTCCGACCCTGGCCGAGGCCGGGCTCAAGGAACACGAACTGCGCTCGCCGGCGTGGTTCGGCCTGTTCATGCGCTCCGGCACGCCGGCGGCGATCCTGTCGCGGCTGGAAACGGAAGCGCGCGCCTCGATCCTCTCGCCCGCCATGCGCACGCGCCTGGACGCGCTGGCCATGGAGCCGGTCGGCAACAGCCCGGCCGAATTCCGGCGCGAGTTCGATGCCACCGAGCCGGTGATCGCGCGCATGATCAAGGCCAGCGGCGCCACCGCGGAATAGGCCCTGGCCGCGGCGCCGTCAGTCCGCGTGCCGGGCGGCGCTGCGTGCCACCAGGATGGCATCGTAGCGGCGTGACACCTCGAGCTTGGCGTAAATCTGGCGCAAGTTCCACTTGACCGTGTCGACGCTCAGGTTCAGCGCCAGCGCGATGCGCTTGTTCGACATCGATTGCTCAAGCAGGGCCAGGATCTCGCGCTCGCGGCGTGTCAGCTGCCGGCCCTTGCCGGCGTCCGCCGGCGGCAGCGGTTTTGGCGGCGGCGACGGTTGCGACATGGCCGGGATGGCCACCGCCGCCGGCGCGGACGCTGCGCGCAGCCGCGCAAGGTATTCCGTACCGCATGGCGCGGCGCGGTCGAGCAAGGCCTGCACACACGCGCCCTCGTCGGCGAACGTGCGCACCAGCCCCAGTCGCTCGCCCGCGGCCAGCGCGGCCTGCAGCGATGCCGCTGCCTCGTCGGAACGGTACAGCGTGTCCAGCGCCGCCGCCTGCAGCAGGTCGGCACTGGCCATCAGCGGCTCGCGCACCGTCACGATGGCGAGGCCGCGCATCGGCACCAGCGCAGCCAGCGCCGACGCCGGCTCGCCTGCGGCCAGCGCCAGGCGCGCGCGGCCTAGCGCCGCCAGCGCGGCAATCTCCTGGTCGCGTGGCGCCGTGCCGGCGTGATGGCGCTCCAGCTCGTCCAGTGCGCCCTGCAGCCGCTGCGCATGGCGCAGGTCCTTGCCCGCCAGCACGATGCGCTGGCGCTCGGCCACCATGCGCGCGACGCCGCGCGGCAGGCCCCGGCGGTGGAACATCGCCTCGGCCTCGGCCAGCTCGGCCAGCGCTTCCTGGCGCGCGCCCGCCAGCCATTGCAGCCGCGCATGGCACAGCCCGGCCTCGATCAGCACGTCCGGCGTGCCGGTGCGCAGCGTCTGCAGCGGACCGGCCAGCACTTCGCTGGCCATGTCGATGCGGTCTTGTTCGTAGAGTGCCGCGGCCACCGGCACGGCACATACGCTGGCGGCAATCGAGCGCCGCCCGTACGCCTGCTGCGCCAGCGCCAGCACCTGCCGGCCCAGGCGCAAGGCTTCATACGCATTGCCCTCCTGCCACGCCATCATCGCCATCATGGCGCCGCCCAGCAGGCCCAGTTCGGTGGCGCCCGGCTGCGCCGCGGCGCGGAATGGCGCGCGCGAACGCGCCGGCTGGCCCAGCGTCGCCGCGCAGCGCAGGCCGAGGCTCATGCGCACCAGTTCGAGCTCGGGATTGCCGGCGGGCTTGCCATGCAGCGTGTCGAGCAGGGCTTGCGTGCGCGGCAGGTCGTCGCGTTGCGCGGCAATGGTGGCGCGCATCACGGTGGCGTGCCGCTCGGCATCGATGCCGCGGAGGGCGGCGCCGTGCGCCGCACTGGCCTCCCATTGACGAATCCAGTGCTCCGCCTGGCGTGGCCGCGCCGACACCACGCAGGCCCACGCCGCGGCCAGCAGCAAGGCGGGATGCGCGGCCAGCCGCGCCGGGGCGATGCGGTCGGCCCACTGCAGGAACTCGCGCAGCGGATGCATCCCGGGCAGTTGCGCCGCATTGGCCGCCACCAGCGCCTGCACGCATTCGAAATCGTCGCCCTGCAGGGCGTGCGCAATGGCGCCGGCAGGCTGGCCATGCCGCGCCAGCCAGGCGGCGGTACGCACATGCAGCGCCGGCAGCCCGGCCGGGCCGGCGCATGCCAGCTCGTGCAGCAGGTGGCTGCGGAACAGCGGGTGCAGCCGGTACCAGCCGCCTTCGGCATGGCCGGGCACGGCGTCCAGGAACAGCCCGCGCGCCGCAATCTGCGCGAGCTGCTGCCCGGCATCGGCGGCGCCGGTCAGCTGCGCGGCCAGCGCCGCGTCAACCTGCCGCGGCACGGCGATGCGCTGCAGGAAGTCCAGCAGCGCCGGCGCCAGAGTGGCGGTCACTTCCTCGCGCCAGTATGCCTGCAAGGACGCGGGTGCCTGCCAGCCGCACTGTAGCGGCCCGGCCGTGTCCGGCCACGCGGCGGCCAGCTCCAGCCCGGCTGGCCACCCTTCGGTCAGCTCGTGCAGCCCCACCGCGGTGTCGATGGCGGCTTGCGCACTGTCCCCCGGGGTACAGCCATCGGCGCGCTGGCCGACGAACGCCAGCGTCTCTGCGAGTGTGAACGCCAGCGCGGCGCTGCCGAACTCGGCCAGCTCGCGGCCGGCGCGCAGCCGGGCCAGCGCCAGCCCGGTGCTGCCGCGCGCGGTGGCGACCAGGTGCAGGTGCGGCAGCCGCGCGCGCAGCAAGTCTTGCAGGAACGCCAGCGTGGCGGGCTGGCGCAGGTGGTCGAAGCCGTCCAGCATCAGGTAGACCTCTCCCGGCACACCGTCGAGCAACGCGACAAGGGCCGCCAGGGCTGGCAGCAGCGCCGCCGGACCGGCGCCGTCCGGGAACGGCGCGGCCCCGGCGCGCCGGGGCTGGACGCCGGCCTGGCGCAGGCTCGCTTCGAGCCTGGCGCAAAGCTGGCGCGGATCGTCGTCCTCGGCGGCCAGCGCCAGCCACGCCACGCGCGCGCCGTCGGCGAGCAGGCGCTGGCGCCATTGCGCCATCACGTTGGTCTTGCCATAGCCGGCGGGCGCGGTCAGCAGCACCAGCCGGCTGTGCCGGACGGCATGCAGGCTGTGCAGCAGCGTTGTACGCGGGATCGAGCAGCGGCTCACGCGCGGCGGCAGCAGCCGGGTCGCCACGACGGCGTTCAGGGTTTCCATGGGCGATTTTTTTCGCGGTGCGCAATCGAAACGGCGGGGCACGGCCCGCCTGGCCGGGGGGCGCTTCGCGGGGCGACTATAAGCGCAGCATGGCAAAGCCCGGCATCCGGCAAACCCTCCCCCACCTGTTCCGGGTGGCGCGCAGGTGCTGCGTGCGCCCCAGCACGCTGATGACACCGGCATGGCACCGGCACGGCCCGGCCCGGCATGCCGATGGCCGCGCCAGGGCGGTTTCTCCCGGCCGTGGTTTCTGCCATTACAATCGCCGCAACAACTGCCTCTTGTCCCGCCGGGGCTGGACGCCCTGGCGCTTGCGAGCCAGCGCAGCCGCCTTGCATAGGCCTTCCCTAGGTCACCCATAGGCATGCCATAGGCTTGCAAATTCCGCCGCACCGATGCCCCATTCATCCGCCAACCCTCCGTCGCCACCTGGCAGCCAGCCCGCCACGCTGCCTTCGCCGCCGTCGCGTCCTGCATCGCTGCGCAGCGCCGCGCGGGTGGTCGCGCGCGAACGCCTGCTGGCGCAGCTGACCGAAGCGCGCCGCCGGCGCTGCATCGTGCTGCAGGGGCCGGCCGGGTACGGCAAGACAGCGCTGCTGAGCGCCTGGCGGCTGGATCTGCTGGCACTGGGCTTCGACATGGCTGCGCTGGCGCTGGACCCCACCGACAACGAGCGCCAGCGCTGGCTCGACCGCGTGCTCGGCTGCCTGACCGAGGTCAGCCCCGACATCACCCGCGAGGCCGTGCTGCTGGCCGACCGCGGCAGCGACGACGAAGCCGTCGAGCGCGCGATCGTGGCGCTGGTGCGCGGCATCGGCGCGCACCAGCGCGAAGTGACGCTGGTGCTCGACGACGTGCAGCACCTGGCCTCGGCAAGGGTGCTGCAGCCGCTGCAATGGCTGCTCGACTACGCCCCGCCGAATTTCCACGTGTTGCTCGCCACGCGCACGGCGCTGCCACTGTCGCTGGGGCGCCTGCGCGACCAGGGCCTGCTGCTGGAGCTGGACCAGCGCGACCTGCGCTTCACGCTGGCCGAATCGCAGCACTTCCTGCGCGCGCAACTCGGCGATATCTCCGCGCGCGACGCGCGACTGCTGCACGAGCTGGCCGACGGCTGGGTCGCCGGCCTGCAACTGTTCGCCGCGCACTGGAAGCGCAAGAAGGCCAACGCCAGCGGCATCACCTTTGCCAGCGGTTTCGTACAGGCCAACGTGCAGGACGCCGGCGCCTTCGCCGAATATTTCGAGCGCGAAGTCCTGTCGCGGCTGGCGCCCGACGAAGCCGAGCTGCTGGTGCGCGCCGCCGCGTGCGAACGCTTTACCGCGTCGCTGTGCCAGGCGCTGGGCGAACAGGCGATGGGCGAGCACGAGGTGCTGGCCCTGCTGACGCGGCTGGAGCACGAGAACCTCTTCATCACTCCCACGCACGGCCCCGAGCGTGAAGCCTGGTACCGCCTGCACCCGCTGCTGCGCGAGACCCTGGCCGAGCGTTTCCGCGCGCGCGGCGAAGCGCAGCAGCGCGCCATCCACGGGGCCGCCTGGCGCTGGTTCCGCGACCATCGCATGCTGGCCGAGGCCGTCCACCATGCCGTGCTGGCCGGCGATGCCGGCACCGCGGCCGAGTTCGTGGAACGCTATACCGACACCCTGATGGCGCGCGGCGAAGTGCGCAAGGCGATCGGACTCTTGCGCCTGCTGCCCGCCAGCGAGATCCAGGCGCGCCCGGAACTGCGGCTGCTGGCGCTGCGCATGCAGATGCTCACCCGCGACCTCGACGGCTGTGCCGCCGGGGCCGACCGGCTCGAAGCCGATATCGGCCCCGGGCCCGGCAACGCCTCGCTGCGCTACCGGCTGGCGCTGCTGCGCTTCAGCCTGGTGCTGCTGCGCGACGACACCACCGGCGCGCTGGCGCTGCTGCCCGAAATCGAAGCCGCCCCGGCCGATCTCGCGCCCTTCTACATGGGCTCGCGCAACAACCTGCTGTCACTGCTGTACATGCACCTGGGTGACTACCAACGCGCGCGCGCCATCCACGCCGAGACGCCGCCGCTGCTGGTCGACGGTGTGCCGCTGCTGGGCACCGCCAGCGGCATGCTCAACGGCCGCTGCCTGGCCGGGTTCAGCCATGCGATGGAAGGCAACGTGACGCAGGTCGAGCGCATCAGCCGCGACGTGCTGCGCGAAGTCGAGCAGGTGGGGGGACACGGCGGCGCCGGCGCCGAGCCGGAGTACTTTGCCGCCGCGCTGCTGGGCGAAGTGCTGTACGAGCACAACGACCTGGACGCCGCGCGCAAGCTGCTCGAAGACCGCGTCGACGTGCTGGAACGCGTGTCGATCCCCGATTCCGTGCTGCGCGTGCATATCGCGCTGGCCGCCGCGCACTGGATCATCGGCCACCGGCTCGATGCCTTCGCGCAGCTGGAGCGGCTGGAGGACTACGGCGCGCAGCAGGGCCTGGACCGACTGGTGGCGCAGAGCCTCTCCAACCAGGTTCGCCTGCACCTGGCCAGCGGCGACATCGCCACGGCCGAAGCGGTGCTGGCGCGGCTCGACGCCATTGCCGCGCGCCACCGCGATGCGCCGCGCGGCTTCCTCGACGCGATCCACATGGTGACCGAGCGTGCGCACATCCTGGCAAGCCTGGCGCACGACGACCTGCGCGCCGCCTGGACGCGGCTGGCACCGCTGATCGCCTACTGCGAGACGCGCGGCTGGCAGCGCCACGTGGCGCAGCTGCACATGCTGGCCGCGGGCGTCGCCATGCGCCGCGGCGATCCCGAAGCCTCGCACGAGCATGCGCTCGAAGGCCTGCGCCGCGGGCACCGGCTCGGGCTGATGCGCAGCCTGATCGATGCCTACCCGGGAGCAATGCGGCAGATCGAAGCCATCGCCGGCACGCCCGGGCTTGACCCGGTGCTGGCGTTCTACATCGAGCGGCTGCAGCAGGCCATGCCGCAGCGGGCACCGGCCAGTGCAGCGGCCGCCGGCACCGCCCCCGCGGGGCTCGCGGAGGGGCGCACCGAAGAACTGAGCGACCGCGAGGCCGACGTGGTGCGCCTGCTCGGCCAGGCGCTGCCCAACAAGAAGATCGCGCGCACGCTGGGCCTGTCGCCGGAGACGGTGAAATGGCACCTGCGCAACATATTCCGCAAGCTCGGCGTGAGCAGCCGCGACGAGGCGGTGGCGCGCGTGCGCGACCGCGAACTTGGCCAGGGCGGCCAGCCGCCCGACGGGGCGCGCTGACACCACTAACACCGCCGGCACCGCTGGCACTGCTCATGCGCGCCCGAGGCCTCGCCCTCTGCGGGGCGCGCGCCTCACACTGATCCGCCTCCCGGCACCCGCCTCCCTGCCCGCCCGCGCCGTCCGCGCCGGGCGCGGCAACCGCGCCCACCCCACCACCTGACGCGGGTGGTGTTCGCGCCCCCCTCCCCCCAGTAACTTAGCGACATGCCAGTGGCCCGGCCCGCAACCAGCCGGCGACCTGTGCCCGAACCGCTTTTCCAGAAAACTCGTCACGCCGCAGACCGCAAGCCGCGGGCGCCACTTGCGGGCAGACATACGGAGACCTCCATGGAAATCCAACGCACCATCTTCCGCGACGACCACGAGATGTTCCGCACCACGGTGCGCCGCTTCCTCGAACGCGAGTGCCTGCCGCGCCAGGCCGAGTGGGACAAGGCCGGCAAGGTCGATCGCGAAACCTGGCTCAAGGCCGGCCGCGAAGGCCTGCTGTGCGTGACGCTGCCGACCGAATACGGCGGCGGCGGCGGCGACTTCGGCCATTCCGCCATCTTCAACGAAGAGCAGGCGCGCGCCGGCATCAGCGGCCCGGGCTTCGGCGTGCATTCCGACATCATTGCGCCGTACATCGCCCGCATCGGCAACGAGGAACAGAAGCAGCGCTGGCTGCCCAAGGTCTGCTCGGGCGAATACATCCTGGCGATCGGCATGACCGAGCCCGGCACCGGCAGCGACCTCAAGGCGATCCGCACCACCGCGATCCGCGAGGGCGACGAATACGTCATCAACGGCAGCAAGACCTTCATCTCCAACGGCCTGAATGCAGACCTGATCATCATGGTCTGCAAGACCGACCCCACCGCCGGCTCTCGCGGCGTCAGCCTGATCGTGGTCGAAGCCGACCGCGAAGGCTTCCGCCGCGGCCGCAAGCTCGACAAGGTCGGCCAGCACGCGCAGGACACCGCCGAGCTGTTCTTCGACAACGTGCGCGTGCCGGTGGCCAACCTGCTCGGCGAGGAAGGCAAGGGCTTCGGCTACCTGATGGCCGAACTGCCGCAGGAACGCCTGTCGATCGCCATCAGCGCCGCGGCCAAGCTCGAAGTTTCGCTGGAGCACACGCTGGCCTACGTCAAGGACCGCAAGGCCTTCAACCAGACCGTGTGGGACTTCCAGAACACCAAGTTCAAGCTGGCCGACATCAAGGCGCAGGCCATCGCCGTGCGCCTGATGATCGACCACTACCTGGGCGAGCACATCCGCCGCCGCCTGACGCTGGAAGAAGCCGCGGTGGCCAAGCTGTATGCGACCGAGGCGCTGGGCCAGGCGCTGGACCAGATGGTGCAGCTGCACGGCGGCTACGGTTACATGCTCGAGTACCCGGTGGCGCGCGCCTTTGCCGATTCGCGCGTCACGCGCATCTACGGCGGCACCAGCGAAGTGATGCGCGAACTGATCTCGCGCAAGCTGTAACGCCAGACCATCCAGAACATCCATCGGAGGACACACATGACTCGCAAGGTTTTCGTCGCCGGCGCCGGCATGATCCCGTTCAAGAAGCCGGGCAGCAGCGACACCTATGACGTGATGGGCGCCACGGCCGTGCGCCAGGCGCTGGAAGACGCCGGGCTGAGCTACGACGACGTGCAGCAGGCCTACGCCGGCTACGTCTACGGCGACTCCACCTGCGGCCAGAAGGCGCTGTACCAGGTCGGCATGACTGGCATCCCGGTGGTCAACGTCAACAACAACTGCGCCACCGGCTCGACCGCGCTGTTCCTGGCGCGCCAGGCCGTGCAGAGCGGTGCCGTGGATTGCGCGCTGGCGGTCGGCTTCGAGTACATGCAGCCCGGCGCGCTCAGGTCGCGCTGGGACGACCGCGCCCCGGCGCTGGAGCGCGCGCTCGACCTGGTCGACGAACTGGTCGAGCGCAAGGACCTGCCCAACGCCATCCGCCAGTTCTCGGGGGCCGGCAAGGCGCATATGGACAAGTACGGCACCAGGCTGGAAACCTTCGCCAAGATCCGCGCCAAGGCCAGCCGCCATGCCGCCAACAACCCGCTGGCCGTGTTCCGCAACGTCATGACTCCCGAAGATGTGCTGGCCGCGCCGGCACTGTGGGAAGGCGTGCTGACGCGCCTGATGGCGTGCCCGCCGACCTGCGGCGCGGCGGCCGCGATCGTGGTGTCGGAGGAATTCGCGCGCAGGAAGGGACTGAAGACAGATGTGCTGATCGCCGGCCAGTCCCTGACTACCGACCGCCCCAGCACCTACGACGCGCGCGACATGATCCGTGTGGTCGGCTTCGACATGACGCGCGAAGGCTCGCAGCTGGTGTACGAGCAGGCCGGCGTCGGCCCGCAGGATATCGACGTGATCGAACTGCACGACTGCTTCGCGCAGAACGAGCTGCTGACCTATGAAGGCCTTGGCCTGTGCGAGGAAGGCGGCGCCGAGAAGCTGGTCAACAACGGCGACAACACCTATGGCGGCAAGTGGGTGGTCAATCCGTCGGGCGGCCTGCTGTCCAAGGGCCATCCGCTGGGTGCCACCGGGCTGGCGCAGTGCTTCGAGATGGTCCAGCAGCTGCGCGGCACGGCCGGCAAGCGCCAGGTGGAAGGCGCGCGCCTGGCGCTGACGCACAACCTGGGCCTGGGCGGCGCCTGCGTGGTGACCCTGTACCAGAAGCACGCCTGATCGCGCGCATCCAAGGAGACTTCTCATGATCGACAAAAAGCACATCGGCAAGGTCGTCGCGGATTTCCGCACGTCCGCGCCGGCCAGCCAGTTGCGCTTCTTCGCCAAGGCCACCGGCCAGACCGATCCGGTCTATATCGATGAAGCCGCGGCGCGCGACGCCGGCCACCCCGGCCTGCCGCTGCCGCCGACCTTCCTGTTCTCGCTTGAGCTGGTCAACCCGCCCAGCGGCTGGCGCGACGAGCTTGGCATCAAGGTCGAGCGCATCCTGCACGGCGAGCAGTCCTTCACCTATCACCGCATGGCTTATGCCGGCGACACGCTGCACTTCAAGACCACCATCTCCGACATCTACGACAAGAAAGGCGGCGCGCTGGACTTTGTCGAACGCATCACGCGCGTGACCAACCAGGATGGCGAGCACGTGGCCGACCTGCGCAGCGTACTGGTGCAACGCAACGGCTGAACGGGAGACCCCACATGAGCAAACTGAGCTTCGACCAGGTCAAGGTGGGCGACACCCTGCCGCCGCTGACGCTGGAACCAGTCAACCGCACCACGCTGGCGCTGTTCGCCGGCGCGTCGAACGACCACAACGCCATCCATATCGATACCGACTACGCACGCAAGGCCGGCATGCCGGATGTGTTTGCGCACGGCATGCTGTCGATGGCATACCTCGGCCGCCTGCTGACGCAGTGGGTCGACCAGCGCCAGCTGCGCCAGTTCGGCGTGCGCTTTGTCGGCATCACGCACCTGGGCCATCGCATCACCTGCAGCGGCCGCGTGGTCGAAAAGCTGGAAGTGGACGGCCCGAATGGCAAAGAACAGCACATCAAGCTGGAAATCCAGACCGCCAACCAGTACGGCGAAACCAAGATCCTCGGCGACGCCGTCGTCGCCCTGTAAATCCAATCGAGCACAAAGGAGTCAGCAATGGGAGCACTTGAAGGCAAGGTGGCACTGGTCACCGGTTCGGGCCGCGGCATCGGCAATGCAATCGCCAAGCGCCTGGCGCGCGAAGGCGCGCGCCTGGTCATCAATGACCTCGACGCCGAACCCGCGCAGCAGACGGTGGAAGAACTGAAGGCGATGGGCGTGGAAGCGGTGGCATGCGTGGGCAACGTGACCGCGCCGGATTTCGCCGACCGCTTCATCAACACGGCGATGAGCAACTTCAAGAGCATCGACATCATCGTCAACAACGCCGGCTTCACCTGGGACGATGTGGTGCAGAAGATGAGCGACGAGCAGTGGTACGCCATCCTGGACTGCCACATGACCGCGCCGTTCCGCATCCTGCGCGCCGCCTACCCGCATATCAAGGCGCTGTCGGCAGCCGACAAGGAAGCCGGCCGAGAGGTGTACCGCAAGATCGTCAATATCTCGTCGACGTCCGGCCTGAACGGCAACGCCGGCCAAATCAACTACTCCGGCGCCAAGGCCGGCGTGATCGGCATGACCCGCGCCATGGCGCGCGAATGGGGCCGCTTCAACGTCAACGTGAACGCGGTGGCCTTCGGCCTGATCCACACCCGCATGACCTCGGCCGACGCGCATGCCGGCGCCACGGTGAACATCGAAGGCCGCGAGATCCGCGTGGGCCTGAACCCGGAAATGCTCAAGTCTCACGCCCAGCGCAACCCACTCGGCCGCGGCGGCACGCCAGAGGAAGCGGCAGGCGGCGTGTACCTGTTCTGCTCGCCCGATTCGAACTACATCACCGGCCAGGTGATCGCGGTCGCGGGCAACGTGCAGTAAGCAGACGGTTTTGCTGTGCCCGACAGGGCCCCGCTTGCGGGGCCCTGTTTCTTTTGGCCGGTGCAGTCCAACGACTGATACCGCGTTCAGTCACATCGATTCATCTCAATGGGAAACCGCTCCTGCCAGCAGCTTGTGTCCCGTTGCAACAGTCCCCGAACCACTCCTTTTGGGATGGGGTATGGCGGCACGCACACAGGTCTAATGGGTGCTGGCCCGGGCATCGCACCCGGGTACCGAAACGACAAAACCGACAGGAGACGACTTAGCATGAGGAAATCGCTTATCACCCTGGCCGTGCTTGGCGCAGCGTCTGGCGCCGCCAATGCACAGTCCGGCGTGACGCTGTATGGGGTCATCGACGGATCGATCGAATACGTCAACCGGGTGGCGGCATCGGCCACCACGCCCACCCAGGGCGGCAAACGCTTCGGCATGCCCAGCGTGGGCGGTCTGAGCGCCTCGCGCTGGGGCCTGCGCGGCGTGGAAGACCTCGGCGCCGGCAACCAGGTGCTGTTCGTGCTGGAAAGCGGCTTCCAGTGGGACTCGGGCCAACTGCAAAGCGCGCCGCTGTTCAACCGCCAGTCCTTCATCGGGATGCAGAGCAAGGGCATCGGCAAGCTGACCTTCGGCCGCCAGTACACCTCGTTTTTCGAAGGCATGGCCAACTTCGCGCCGATGCGCTTCGCCGCCACCTACGAGCCGGGCATCTGGTGGATGGGCCTGAACTACCGCGAAGACAATATGGTGAAGTACACCGGCCAGTTCGGCCCGCTGCAGGCAGTGGCACACTGGTCGTTCGGCACCGGCGTGGCGGTGCAGAATGCCAGCATCCTCCTGGCCAACGGCGGCGCCGGCGAAGTGCCGGGGCATTTCAGCGACAACACCGCCTACGGCGCCTCGCTGATGTACCTGAACGGCAGCGGCTTCGGCGCGTCGATCGCCGCCGACGTATGGCGCCCGGCCGCGACAACCGGCCAGCCCGGCACCATGACCAAGCTCGGCGCGGCGGCGCTGTACAACACCGGACCGTTCAAGTTCACGCTGGGCTACCGCTACAACAAGGCCGAGTTCGCCAACGGCAACACCCTGCTGCGTGACGACTACTGGTGGGCCGGCATCAACTACCAGGCCACGCCGGCGCTGGGGCTGTCGCTCGCCTACTACTACGCGGACGTCAAAGGCGCCCGCGTAGCCTCGACCCCGACCTCGGCCGAAACCAACCCGCCCAACATGCAACAGGTCAGCTTTATCGCCGACTACAATTTCAGCAAGCGCACCGACGTGTACCTGTCGGCCGGCTACGCCCGCAACGGCGGGCTGAGCTTCGACAGCGCCGCCACCGCCTATGCCTTCCGCTACCCGACGATGGCGGGACAAAAGAGCATGGTCGGCGTCACCGTGGGTATCCGGCAGATTTTCTGACGCCGGAAGGTGGCGAGACTGCCAGCTTGCCACCTTGCGCTGCTTTTTCTTCTGACGCGCTTCGGAAGCGGTTGGGAACGTAGCTCACCCTTTGCGAACGAGCGCTTCAACTCAAACCTCCTGCGCGTCGCCAATGGTGCCGGACTGGACCAGGAGATCGGCCGGCATCTGCGGGGCATGACACGCGAGCAGCTGGTCGAGCGGCTCGATCGAGGCCCTGGCGGCGGCCGGCGCGATCTGACGCGCCAGAAGTGAAGGCGGCAACCCGAGCAGTTGCCGCCCGTCCCTCACCTCACTCCGACGGCTTCAGCTCGATCAGCAGGTCCTTCGCCGCCACCCGGTCGCCCTGCTTCACATGCACCACCGCGATCTCGCAGTCGCGGTCGGCGGCGATATGGGTTTCCATCTTCATCGCCTCCAGCGCCAGCAGCGTCGTGCCCGCGGCCACGCGCTGCCCCGGCTGCACCGCCACGGTCACGATCGAGCCCGGCATCGGCGCCGCGATATGCAGCGGGTTGTCGGGCTCGGCCACCGGACGGCTCTGGCGCGCGGATCCCGCTTGCGTGGCAATGCGCTGCTCAACCAATGCCGTGCGCGATTGGCCGTTCAGTTCGAACTGGACCTTGAGGCGGCCTTCCTCGGCATCGGGGTGCGTGCCTTGCAGCGAAACCAGCAGCGTCTTGCCCGCGGCGATGTCGATGGCCACTTCTTCCTGCGGCTGCAGGCCGTACAGGAATGCCGGCGTCGGCACCACCGAGGTGTCGCTGTAGTTGCGCACGTGCGCGTGGTAATCCACGGCCTGCTTCGGGTACATCAGGTACGACGCCAGCTGGCGATCGTCGAGCGGCTGCTCGCAGGCCGCTTCCGCAGCAGCGCGCGCGGCATCGAGGTCGACCGGCGGGATCTGGTCACCGGGCCGGTACGGTGCGGGCGGTTCGCCGCGCAGCACCTTGCGCGACAGTTCCGCGGGGAAGCCATCGGGCGGGAAGCCAAGTTCGCCCTTGAACAGCGAGACCACCGATTCCGGGAACGCGATTTCCTTGGCCGGGTCGCACACGTCCGCGGCGCTCATGTCGTTGGCCACCATCATCAGCGCCATGTCGCCTACCACCTTGGAGGTCGGCGTCACTTTGACGATATCGCCGAACATCTGGTTGACCTCGGCGTACGCCTGCGACACCTCGGTCCAGCGATGCTCGATGCCAAGCGAGCGCGCCTGCTCGCGCAGGTTGGTGTACTGGCCACCAGGCATCTCGTGGCGGTACACGTCTGCGGTGCCGGCGCGGATCTCGGATTCGAATGGCGCGTAGTAGCGGCGCACCCCTTCCCAGTACATCGAGGCTTCATGCAGCCGTTCCAGGCTCAGGCCCGGATCGCGCTCGCTGCCGGCCAGCGCCGCGGCGATACTCGACAGGTTGGGCTGCGAGGTCAGCCCGCTCATCGCATCGAGCGCGCCGTCCACCGCATCGCAGCCGGCTTCGATCGCGGCCAGTGCCGACGCTGCCGAGATGCCGCTGGTGTCGTGCGTATGGAAATGCACCGGCAGCCCGGTTTCTTCCTTGAGCGCCTTGACCAGCGCGGCCGCGGCCTGCGGACGGCAGATGCCCGCCATGTCCTTGATGCCCAGCACATGCACGCCTGCCTGCTGCAGCTCGCGCGCGATGCCGACGTAGTACTTCAGGTCGTACTTGGAGCGCTTGGGATCGAACAGGTCGCCGGTATAGCAGATCGCGCCTTCGCACAGCGCGCCGCTTTCGCCGACGGCATCGATCGCCACGCGCATATTGCGCACCCAGTTGAGCGAATCGAACACCCGGAACACATCCACGCCGGCGCTGGCGGCCTGGCGCACGAAGAAGCGCACCACGTTGTCCGCATAGTTGGTGTAGCCCACCGCATTGGAGCCGCGCAGCAGCATCTGGAATAGCACGTTTGGCACGCGCTCGCGCAATTGCTCAAGGCGCTGCCACGGGTCTTCCTTGAGGAAGCGCAGCGCCACGTCGAAGGTCGCGCCGCCCCAGCACTCCAGCGAGAACAGCTGCGACAGTTCGCGCGCATAGAACGGCGCGATCGGCAGCATGTCGGCAGTGCGCATGCGCGTGGCGAACAGCGACTGGTGCGCGTCACGCATCGTGGTGTCGGTCAGCAGGACCTGCTTCTGCTCGAGCATCCAGCGCGAGAATTTTTCCGCGCCGAGTTCGCGCAGCCGGTCGCGCGTGCCGTAGGGCAGCGCCCCGCTGTTGTCGACCGCAGGCAGCACCGGCCGGGGCAACGGCAACGGGGGCAGCGTGCGGCCGGACATTTCCGTGTGGCCGTTGACGCTGATCTCGCCCAGGTAGCGCAGCAGCTTGGTGGCGCGGTCCAGGCGCTTGGTGAATTCCAGCAGTTCCGGCGTCTTGTCGATAAAGCGCGTGGTGACATCGCCGGCGCGAAACGCGGGATGGTTGATGACGTTCTCGAGGAACTGCAGGTTGGAGGCCACGCCGCGGATGCGGAACTCGCGCAGCGCGCGGTCCATGCGCCGGATCGACTCGGGCGCGGTCGGCGCCCAGGTGGTGACCTTGACCAGCAGCGAGTCGTAGTACGGCGTGATCACCGCGCCGCCGTAGGCAGTGCCGGCGTCCAGCCGCACGCCAAAGCCCGCGGCGCTGCGATACGCGGTGAGACGGCCGTAGTCCGGCAGGAAGCCGTTCTCGGGGTCCTCGGTCGTGATCCGGCACTGCAACGCGTGGCCGTTCAGGTGGATATCCTCTTGGACCGGCACGCCCGCGGCGCGCACGACGATCTCGCCGTTCTCGTTGCGCGTGTTCTCGGTCATGCCGATATGGCCGCCTTCCGTGATCCGGATCTGCGCCTTGACGATATCGACCCCGGTGACCATCTCGGTGACCGTGTGCTCGACCTGGATGCGCGGGTTGACTTCGATGAAGTAGAACTGGCCGGAATCGGCATCCATCAGGAACTCGACCGTGCCGGCATGGGTATAGCCGACCGCGCGCATCAGCCGCATCGCCGCTTCGCACAACTCTGCCCGGCCGGCATCGTCGAGGTAAGGCGCGGGCGCGCGCTCCACCACCTTCTGGTTGCGGCGCTGCACGGTACAGTCGCGCTCGTACAGGTGCACCAGGTTGCCGTGCGTGTCGCCGAGTGCCTGCACTTCGACGTGCCGCGCGTTGCGCACCAGCTTCTCGACATAGACCTCGTCGTTGCCGAACGCTGCCAGCGCCTCGCGCCGCGCCGCGGCCAGCGAGCCCTCCAGGTCCTGCTCGCTCTCCAGGATGCGCATGCCGCGCCCGCCGCCGCCCCAGCTCGCCTTGAGCATCAGCGGGTAGCCGATGCCCGCGGCCAGCCGCTTGCAGGCTTCCAGGTCATGCGGCAGCGGGTCCGTGGCCGGCATCACCGGCACGCCCGCCTCGATCGCCGCGTTGCGCGCGGCCACCTTGTTGCCGAGCTTGCGCATGACCTCGGGCGACGGGCCGACCCAGCGGATGCCCGCGTCGATCACGGCCTGCGCGAAGTCCGGATTCTCCGACAGGAAGCCGTAGCCCGGATGGATCGCATCGACCTTTGCCTGGCGCGCGATGCGCAGGATGTCGTCGATATCCAGATAAGCCGCCAGCGGCTTCTTGCCCTCGCCGACTAGGTAGCTTTCGTCGGCCTTGAAGCGATGCAGCGCTAGGCGGTCTTCCTTGGAATAGATCGCCACGGTCCGGATATTCATCTCGGCCGCGGCGCGCATCACGCGGATCGAGATCTCGGAACGGTTGGCAATCAGCAGCGATTTGATGGGAGCGTAGTTCATGGCACGCACAAGGCAACTGAGACGCCGCGCCGGCGGCACGGCGGCTCGGGTGAGTCGAAGGGACAGCGCCACGGCAGGGGCCGTGGCCGGCGGCTAGTCGAGATGCGCGAACTGCGCAAACGGGGTGTGTGAATCCATCCAGTCGTCATGCCTGGTCACGCTCGCCCAGGCCCAGTTAATGCGCGGCTGCGCCGGCTTGCCGCCGCAACGATCTTCGTGGTGGTGGCCGGCATGTGGCTGGCTGGCGTCTGCGCCAGGCGCGCAGCCATCCGCGCCGGCTGCGTTGGTTCCGTAGTACATCGCGGTGCAATCCTGTTCAAGACCAAGGGGCCTGCCCTGCAACGCAATGCGATCGTCGGGTCACGGCGGCTGTGCCGGCACGACGGCTTTGACGTGCGGCGGGTCTCGGAGCGCAAAAAGCGGGCCAACGCGGATTCCGTTGATTCGGCAAGGTTTCGCCACGCAAACCCGCGCATGCGAATTTCAGAAATGAAATTTCGCATTTCATCGCTGCGCATAACCCTATCCCGCGCGGGGTTCCGTCATCGCGGTCCGGGCACGCCCGGCGCTACCGATTTACAATACGCGACGAAGTGGATCATTGCGTTCCCGTGATCCGCCGCCTTGCCGGTAACCGCCGACAGGCGCACATGTCCGGTCACCATCCTTCCCGGCGGCTTGCCCGCGGGCCTTCGCGCTTTCTCCGATGAGCAATCTCTACCAGCAATCCATCCTCTCCGTTCACCACTGGACCGACACGCTGTTCAGCTTCACCTGCACGCGCGACCCGGGTTTCCGCTTCGAAAACGGCCAGTTCGCCATGGTCGGCCTGGAAGTCAACGGCCGCCCGCTGCTGCGTGCCTACAGCATCGCCAGCGCCAACTATGAAGAAACCCTGGAATTTTTCAGCATCAAGGTGCCGGATGGCCCGCTGACGTCGCGCCTGCAGCACTTGCGCGAAGGCGACCAGATTTTTGTCGGCAAGAAGCCCACCGGCACCCTGCTGGTTGAAAACCTGCTGCCCGGCAAGACCCTGTGGCTGCTTGCCACCGGCACCGGCCTGGCCCCGTTCCTGTCGATCATCCGCGATCCCGAGGTGTATGCGCGCTACGACAAGATCGTGCTGACCCACACCTGCCGCTTTGTCGAGGAACTGGCCTACCAGCAGTTGCTGAACGAGCACCTGCCCGAGCACGAGTACCTGGGCGAGATGGTGCGCGAGAAGCTGGTCTACTTCCCCACGGTCACCCGCGAAGACTTCCACACGCGCGGCCGCATTACCGAACTGATCGAGTCGGGCGAGATGTTCGAGCGCCTGGGCTTGCCCCCGTTCTCGACCGAGAACGACCGCCTGATGCTGTGCGGCAGCCCCGACATGCTCAAGGAAATCCGTGTCATGCTGGAAGAGCGTGGCTTCGAGGAAGGCAATATGAGCGAGCCCGGCCACTTCGTGCTGGAAAAGGCCTTCGTCGGCTAAGTACCGGCACCCGGCAGGCCCAGCCTGCAGCCTGCGGGACATCCCGCCCGCAGGCGCCCTTCCTCTCCACCCCCGCCTATTCGAAGCGCTCGTTGAGCACCATCGCATCAACCTGGCGCTTCTTCCAGAACAAATGATTGATGCGCGGCTGCAGCATCCGCAGCGCGGCACCCTCCACCGCATTGAAATGCACCGCGACCGCCGGGCGAGATCCATCTCCCGGCAGGCGCTCGATCTCGTCGAACGCCGGGAAGCCGTAGCGGATAAGGAACTCGCGGATCTCGTCGTCGGTGGTTTCCATGTCGACGTTCGAAAGCATCAGCACACTCATTGACGTCCCCTGAAGTCCTGGAGGCGCTTTAAGCGCGTCCCTGACCTAGGTTTATGGCAGGCAAGGCCAGAACGCAAATCGCGGCCTGGCAGCGTGCCACGGCCCTTCCCTGCCCCTCCCTGACACGCAGGCCCGGTCCGTCGATGCCGGCGCCATTGGGTTCTGGTAATTCCGGGCACGGCACATATGATGGTTGTCATGGAAGCCGGCTGGCTGCCCAGCGATCGAGGAGGGACAAAAATGCCAATATCGACAAGATGGCTGGTGACCGGATTGCTGGCCCTGGGCAGCGTCTCGGCAGCCCAGGCCCAGCAATCCCCGCCAACGGGCGCCGCGGGTGCCATCTCGGAAGCGGTGCAGGAAGGCAGCAATCCCTACCGCGCGCCGTCGACACCCACCCTCGACCCCGACCAGATAACGCGCGACAAGTGCGAGTCGCTGAAAGAGCAGTACAACGCCACGTCCAAGAAGCGCACGTACCAGTCGTCCGGCGCCGCTACGCAGACCGCGCAGGGTCGCACGATCCCCAAGATCGAGCGCGACAAGTCGCGCAAGGAGCTGGAGCAGGCGTATCGGGAAAATTGCACGTAGCGGTGCATGACTTCACCGGCTGGTCGTTGCAGCGGACCACAAAGAGTGGCGCTGCAAAAACCGGCGCCACAAAAAACAAAACCCCGGAAGACCGCGATCTTCCGGGGTTCGCCGCCATTGCTGGCGGAGACGGAGGGATTCGAACCCTCGATCCAGGTTTTGGCCCAGATGCTCCCTTAGCAGGGGAGTGCCTTCGACCTCTCGGCCACGTCTCCCAAACTTGCGTTGTGTGAGGGAGCCACACAACGAAGCGCGTATTCTAGCGACGCCACGCAGGTTGGTCAATGAAAAAATCTATGACTCAACACAAAATCTGCAGCGTCGCCAGAAAATGCTTACGAACGGATTACGCCTGTTCCAGTTCGAAGGCCTTGTGCAGGGCGCGCACGGCCAGTTCCATGTACTTCTCGTCGATCAGCACCGAGATCTTGATTTCCGAGGTGGAGATCATCTGGATGTTGATGCCCTCTTCCGACAGCGTGCGGAACATCTTGCTGGCGATGCCGACGTGCGAGCGCATGCCCACGCCGACCACGGACACCTTCGACACCTTCGGGTCGCCCGACACGCTGCCGGCGCCGATATGCGTCTTCACGCCGTCGTTCAGGATCGCCAGCGCACGCTGGTAATCGGCGCGCGGCACGGTGAAGGTGAAGTCGGTCTTGCCGTCAACGGACTGGTTCTGGATGATCATGTCGACGTCGATGTTGGCGTCGGCGATCGGGCCCAGGATCTGGTAGGCGATGCCCGGCTTGTCCGGCACGCCGAGAACGGTGATCTTGGCCTCGTCACGGGCAAAGGCGATGCCGGAGATGACGGCTGCTTCCATTTCAGACTCTTCCTCAAAAGTGATCAGCGTGCCCGAGTGCATTTCCTGCTCGAGCGGCATAAGCGGGTCGGTCAGCGACGACAGCACGCGGGTCTTCACGCGGTACTTGCCGGCGAACTCCACGGAGCGGATCTGCAGCACCTTGGAGCCGAGGCTGGCCATTTCCAGCATTTCCTCGAAGGTAATCTGGTCCAGGCGGCGGGCGTCTTCCACCACGCGCGGGTCGGTCGTGTACACGCCGTCGACGTCGGTGTAAATCAGGCACTCGTCGGCTTCGATCGCGGCGGCAATCGCCACGGCCGAGGTGTCCGAGCCGCCACGGCCCAGCGTGGTGATGTTGCCGTCGTCGTCGATGCCCTGGAAGCCGGTGATCACGACCACCCGGCCGGCGTCGAGGTCGCCGAGGATGCGCTCGTCGTCGATCGACTCGATACGCGCCTTGGTGTAAGACGAGTCGGTCTTCACCGGCACTTGCCAGCCGGTGTAGCTGACCGCATCGATGTCCTCGCCATGCAGCGCGATGGCGAGCAGCGCAACGCTGGCCTGTTCGCCGGTGGAGGCGAGCATGTCCAGTTCACGCGGGTTCGGCTGCGGCGAAATTTCCTTGGCGAGTCCCAGCAGGCGATTGGTTTCGCCCGACATGGCCGAAGGCACCACGACTACGCGGTGACCGGCGCGGTGCCACTTGGCAACGCGCTTGGCGACATTCTTGATGCGTTCCGTGGAACCCATCGAAGTGCCGCCGTATTTGTGAACGATGAGAGCCATCTTCTTGTCGACGCCAGCGATTGTGCAAAGCCGTTGAAAATACACGAACAAGGCTTATCAGGCAAGGCGCAACCGAGGTTGCGGGCTTCTCGATGTGATCCACGCGGCGGATCGCGGTGACGGCGATGACACTCAGCGCGGCGCGCCCGGCACTTGCGGTGGCTGTGCATGCCATTCGACACACCAGCGCGGCGCTGCCGTGTCGGCCGGCCAGCGGCGGTGCATGCCGAGTCCGGCGGCAAGCACAAGGGTGTCGCCTGCCCACAGCAGCGGCAGCCACGCCCGGCGCCAGGCGGGAATGCCAGCCTCCTGGCAGGCCTGCTTGAGCGCGCGCGCCGGGCCGCCGGGGCGCAGCACCAGGCGTTCGCCGCCGGCACGCGGCGCCAGCCGCAGCGGTTGCCGCAACACGGCTTCCGGCACGCCGAAGCTGTCGTCGCGGAAGAAGCGCAGTTCGCCGCGCCACGCGGGCACGACGATGCGGGCTTCGCCGCGCCAGTCGAGCAATACCGCTTCGGGAGGTTGCGCAGGCGGCGGCGTGCAGGCCAGCACGCGCTCGCGGAATCGGCGCAGCACCAGGCCGTCATGGGCAATGGCGGGCTCGCCACCCTCGTGCGCGACCAGTTGCGCGCGCATCGCCGCGAGCCGCGCGGTCGATGGCGCGCGCGTGCCGAGGTCGCGCAGCCATAGCCGCAACACCGCATCGGCCTGCGCCGCGGGCAACGCGCGCAAACCGGCAAGGTCGAGTTCGGCCAGCGTATCGGCATCGCGCCCGTGACGCGCCAGCTGCGCCAGCGCGGCAGCGGCAAGCTGGTCGATCAGTTCGCTGGCCTGCGCGAAATGCGCCGCTGCCTGGACCACGTTGGCGCGCAGCGCGGGAAAGGCCGATACCAGCGCGGGCAGATGCGCGCGCAGGGCGTTGCGCGCATAGCGCGCGTCAGCATTGGAGGGATCGTCGATCCAGCGCAGCGCATTAGCGGCGCAGTAGGCATCGATCTCGTCGCGGCTCACGTCCAGCCAAGGCCGCAGCAGCATCACGCCGCCGTGCGCATCGAGCGGGCGCATTGCGGGCATGCCGGCCATGCCGGCCACGCCTGCGCCGCGGAACAGCCGCAGCAGCACGGTCTCGACCTGGTCATCCTGGTGATGCGCGAACAGCAGCAGCCGTGCCCCGCTGTCGGCGCACATCGCCGCCAGCGCGGCATAGCGCGCGCGGCGCGCGGCGGCCTCTACGCCCTCGCCCGCCGCCGGCTGCACCGCGACCCGGCGTACGAAATAACCAACCTGCCACTGCGCGCACAATGCCTCGCAGAAGCGGTCCCACTCGTCGGCAGCAGCCTGCAGGCCGTGATGCACGTGCAGCGCCACCACGCGCGCCGCCGTGCCCTGCGTGGCGACGCACGCGGCATGCAGCAGCGCAACCGAATCGCGCCCGCCCGACAGCGCCACCGCGATCACCGGCGCGCCGCTCCCAGAAACAATAAAGGCCGCACCGCCCTGCAGGGCCTGTGCGACCTTGTCGGTCAGCCGGGCGGACGGATCACTCCTGGGCGCCGGTTTCCTTGAACTTGCCATAGGCCAGCAGGCGCTCGTAGCGGCGCGCCTGCAGTTCCTTCATGCTCATGCCCTGGAACTGGCGCAGCGACTCGGCCAGCGTGCGCTTGAGCAGCGCCGCCATGGCCTTGTGATCGCGGTGCGCGCCGCCCAGCGGCTCGTTGACGATCTTGTCGATCAGGCCCAGCGCCTTCAGGCGGTGCGCGGTCAGGCCCAGCGCCTCGGCGGCTTCCGGTGCCTTCTCGGCGGTCTTCCACAGGATCGAGGCGCAGCCTTCCGGCGAGATCACGGCGTAGGTAGCGAATTGCAGCATCTGCACCACATCGCCCACGGCGATCGCCAGCGCGCCGCCCGAACCGCCTTCACCGATGATGGTGGCGATCAGGGGCACCTTCAGGCCGGCCATCACGTACAGGTTGTGGCCGATGGCTTCCGACTGGCCGCGCTCCTCCGCGTCGATGCCGGGGAACGCGCCCGGGGTATCGACGAAGGTGAAGATCGGCAGGCCGAATTTGTCGGCCAGTTCCATCAGGCGCTTGGCCTTGCGGTAGCCCTCGGGCTTGGGCATGCCGAAATTGCGCAGGGCGCGCTCTTTCGTGTCACGGCCCTTCTGGTGGCCGATCACCATGCACGACTGGCCGTTGAAACGGGCCAGCCCGCCGACGATCGACAGGTCGTCGGCAAAGGTGCGGTCGCCGTGCAGTTCGTGGAAATCGGTGAAGATCTCGCGCACGTAGTCCAGCGTGTAGGGACGCTGGGGGTGGCGGGCGATTTGCGCAACCTGCCACGGGGTCAGGTTGGCATAGATGTCTTTGGTCAGCTGCTGGCTCTTGCCGGCCAGCCGCGAAATCTCTTCGGAAATATCGACAGCCGAATCGTCCTGCACAAAGCGCAGTTCTTCGATTTTTGCCTCGAGTTCGGCAATGGGCTGCTCAAAATCCAGGAAGGTGGTTTTCATAAAATCACACGTACCTGTCTGTGAAGGGGCGCATTCTACCGGAATTTGGCCGCTATCTTAGCGCCTGCCAGATAGCCTGCAATGCACCTGCTTCTGAATTTTATTGTTCCGATGCCTAGTACGTCACAGGCAACGGGTCCTGACTACGCCACATATACCAGGTTGCCACCGTCCGCCACGGCTCCCAGTTGGCCGCCACCTCGCGCGCCTCGCTGCGCGTGACCGGTTCGCCGCTGAAATAGTTGGCGGAAATTGCATTGATCAGGCCGATGTCGTCGAGTGGCAGCACGTTGGGACGCATCAGGTTGAACATCAGGAACATCTCGGCCGTCCAGCGGCCGATGCCGCGGATCTGCGTCAGCTCCGCGATCACCGCTTCGTCGTCCATCTGCGCCCATTCGGCCACGTGCACCCGGCCTGCCTTGAAGTGGTCGGCCAGGTCGATCATGTATTCCGCCTTGCGCTTGGACAATCCGCAGCCGGCCAGCTTCTCGGTGCCCGCCCGCAGGAACTGTGCCGGCGTCAGCCTGGGGCAGGCCGCGTGCAGGCGCTCCCATACCGACTGCGCCGCCTTGACCGAGATCTGCTGGCCCACCACGGCGCGCGCCAGCGTGACGAACGGATCGCCGCGCGACACCAGGTGCGCGGGGCCGTAGGTCGGAATCATCTTGCGCAGGATGCGGTCGCGCTTCATCAGGTCGGCGCAGGCCTCGTCCCAATAGGCGGGCCGGACCGCGTCGATGACTGTCTCGACCTGCAGCGGTACCGCGTCGGCCTCGGGCAGCACTGCCTTGGCGTTGCGCGTGGACTTGGCCGCCGACTTGCCGTCGGGCAGCGGTGCCTCGCTGGCGCCTGCCTTGGCCGGACGCGGGCCGGACGCCTTCGACCGGCCGGCGGCTGCCGGCACGGTGGCGTTGACAGGCTTGCGCGCGGCAGCGTTCAAGCACGCCTCCACTCGGTCGCACCACCCGGCTTGTCTTCCAGCACGATGCCGGCGGCAAGCAGTTCAGCGCGGATGCGGTCGGCTTCGGCGAAGTTGCGCTCGGCCTTGGCGGCCTTGCGCGCGGCGATGCTGGCTTCGATTTCTTCCGCGCCGGGGCCGTCCTCGGACTTGCCGCCCTGCAGGAAGGTATGCGGATCGCGCTCGAGCAGCCCCAGCGTGCCGGCCAGCCCCTTGAGCTGGCGCGCGGCGGCGGTGGAGCCGGTGCGGTTGATCTCGCTGGCCAGGTCGAACAGCACCGACATCGCGATCGGCGTGTTGAAGTCATCGCCCATGGCTTCGGCGAAGCGCTTCGCGTGCGGCTCTTCCCAGTCGACCGCGCAGCCGCCGGGCTGCGTGTCCTTCAGTGCGGTGTACAGGCGCGTCAGCGCATGGCGCGCGTCGTCCAGGTGCGCGTCGCTGTAGTTCAGCGGGCTGCGGTAGTGCGCGCGCAGGATGAAGAAGCGCACGACCTCGGCGTCGTACGCCTTCAGCACTTCGCGGATCGTGAAGAAATTGCCGAGCGACTTGGACATTTTTTCGTCGTTGATGCGCACGAAACCGTTGTGCATCCACATGTTGACGAACGGCTTGCCGCTGGCCCCTTCCGATTGCGCGATCTCGTTCTCATGGTGCGGGAACTGCAAATCCGCCCCGCCACCATGGATGTCGAAATGCTCGCCCAGCAGCGCGCAGCTCATGGCGGAGCATTCAATGTGCCAGCCCGGGCGGCCGCTACCCCACTTAGAGTCCCACTTGGTCTCGGGCGGCTCGCTGGTCTTGGCGGACTTCCACAGCACGAAGTCGAGCGGGTCCTGCTTGGCGTCGTTGGCACTGACGCGCTCGCCCGCGCGCAGGTCTTCCAGCGACTTGCCGGACAACTTGCCGTAGCCGTCAAACTTGCGCACCGAGTAATTCACGTCGCCATCGCTCGCCTGGTAGGCCAGCCCCCTCGCCTCCAGCTTGCCGATCATGTCAAGCATCTGCGGCACGTAGTCGGTCGCGCGCGGCTCGTGGTCGGGACGGATCACGCCCAGCGCGGCGGCGTCCTCGTGCATGTACTGGATGAAGCGCGTGGTCAGCGCGCCGATGGTTTCGCCGTTCTCGGCGGCGCGGCGGATGATCTTGTCGTCGATATCCGTAATGTTCTGTACATATGTCACCTCGTAACCGGCGGCACGCAGCCAGCGGTGCACCATGTCGAACACCACCATCACGCGCGCGTGGCCGACGTGGCAGTAGTCGTACACCGTCATGCCGCAGACATACATGCGGACCTTGCCGGGTTCGATGGGCACGAATGGCTGCTTCTCACGCGCGAGCGTGTTGTAGATGTTCAGAGGCTGCATGAAACGAAGTGAATGGTCGGGGGAGGCGGCACTGGCGCAATTCCGCCGCGCCCCATATCTTACCGGAAGGCGATGTGCCGGTAGGCCGCGCGCCGGGGGATTTGCCGCGGCCGCCGGCGCTTGCCGACGCTTGCCCGGGCCATGGCTTTAGTGCCGGCCGTGCCGCTTTGCTAGAATGCCGCCGAGTATAACGGACCCGTCTTCAATGAGCCTGCTGCTGCCCTCCTCGCCTATCGCCGCGCTCCCCGCCGCGTCCCCCGCCGCCCTTGCACGCCCGCTCCGCCCGCGTCCGGCACTGGCCGCCGCGGCCGTCCTGGCGCTTGCCGCCGCGCTGGCCGGCCCCGCGCAGGCCCAGCACGGACCGTTGTCGCTGCCCGCGCCCACATCGCCGGTGGATGGCATCCGTTCAACCGACCCCGGCATGACCCAGGCCCAGCAGGCCGCCAACGCGCGCCGCTATGACGACGCCATCAAGGGCTTCGACCGCGTGATCGCGGCCAATCCGCGCAATGCGCAGGCCCGCTTCCAGCGCGCCTGGGCGCTGGCGCAGTCCGGGCGCGAGGACGCCGCCATCCAGGCCTTCACGGAAATGGCCGCGGACTTCCCCGAACTGCCAGAGCCCCACAACAACCTGGCGCTGCTCTATGCCAAGCGCGGCGACCTGAAGCGCGCCGAGGCCGAACTGCTGCTGGCCACCGAGGTCAAACCGGCCTTTGCCATTGCCTACACCAACCTGGGCGACGTCTACCGCCGCCTGGCCGAGCAGTCCTATGCCGAGGCGCTGCGCCGCAACCCGGCCGATACCCGCGCCAGCGCCGGGCTGCGCCAGTTGCGCCCGGAGGCAGCCACCGGCACGCCCGCGGCGACGGGCACGACCGGCACGACCGGGCCCGCGGCCGGCACCCGCAAGCCGGCTCCGGCACAGCGCCCGGCCCCGGCCAGCGCCCCGGCGGCCAACTGACGCCCCTGCCAAGAATGTCCGGGCGCGATGCGCCCGGACCATTTGAATCCCGACTTACCGGAGTTCCATCCATGATCCGTTCCCGTCGCATCGCCCTCGCCGCGCTGACCGCCGGTGCCCTCGCGTTGTCGTCGTTCAGCGCGCTGGCGCAGCAAAAGGCCGCCGAGCGCGTCCAGTTCGTCACCAGCGCCGGCAAGTTCACGGTCGAGCTGTACCCGGACGTGGCCCCCAAGACCGTGGCCAACTTCCTGGAATACGTGAAGAGCGGCTTCTATAGCGGCACCATCTTCCACCGCGTGATCAACGGCTTCATGGTGCAGGGCGGCGGCTTCGACCGCGACATGAAGGAAAAGCCCACGCGTGCGCCGATCCCGCTGGAAGCCCGCGGCGGCCTGAAGAACAAGGCCGGCACGCTGGCCATGGCGCGCACCAGCAACCCCGATTCGGCCACCGCGCAGTTCTTCGTCAATGTGGTGGATAATCCGAGTCTCGACTACCCGCAGCCGGACGGCAACGGCTACGCAGTCTTCGGCAAGGTGGTGGAAGGCATGGACACGATCGACAAGATCAAGACCGTGCCGACCACGGCCTACGGCCCCATGCGCAATGTGCCGGCCTCGCCGATCGTGATCGAGTCGGCCACTGTCGTCAAATAACACACCGTACAGAGGAAACCATGTCCAAGGTCCAACTCCAAACCAACCAGGGTGTCATCGTCATCGAACTCGACGCCGAGAAGGCGCCGAAATCGGTCGAGAATTTCCTGTCGTACGTCCGCAAGGGCCACTATGACAACACCATCTTCCACCGCGTGATCAAGAACTTCATGGTCCAGGGTGGCGGCTTCGAGCCCGGCATGAAGCAAAAGGGCACCGACGCACCGATCGAGAACGAAGCCGGCAACGGCCTGAAGAACGACCGCTACACCGTGGCCATGGCACGCACCAACGCGCCCCACTCGGCCACCGCGCAGTTCTTCATCAACGTGGTCGACAACGACTTCCTGAACTTCACCTCACCGACGCCGCAGGGCTTCGGCTACGCCGTGTTCGGCAAGGTGGTGGAAGGCACCGATGTGGTCGACCAGATCAAGGGCGTGCGCACCGGCAGCTCGGGCTTCCACCAGGACGTGCCGCTGGAAGACGTGGTGATCGAGAAGGCTACCGTCGTCGAGTAATCGTCGAGTAATCGTCGACTAACGCGCCGACTAAAGCGTCGAGCAAGCCATGCCCCCTGATTGCGGTTACGCGCGCCCGGCCCTGCCGGCATCTTCTTCCCGACCCCGCGCATGACCGCAATCCCCCGCACGCCGGTGGCCGGTCCCTTCGAGGTACAGGCGCCGGCGTGGTTCATTTCAGACCTCCATCTCACGCCCGGCATGCCGCGCACGCTGGCAGCCTTCGAGCGCGCGCTCGAGCGCGCGGCACACGACGCGCGCACGCTGTTCATCCTGGGCGATTTCTTTGAATTCTGGATCGGCGACGAGGAAACCGACTCGCCGTTCGCACAACGCGTGGCCGGCGCCCTGCGCGCGCTGGCCGCGCGCGGTGTTGCCGTCTACCTGATGCACGGCAACCGCGACTTCCTGCTTGGCGCACGCTTTGCTGCCGCCGCGGGCGCGAAGCTCCTGCCCGACCCCACGGTGATCGATTGCTCCGGCCAGCGCGTGGTGCTCAGCCACGGTGACATGCTGTGCATCGACGACGAGCGCTACAACCGTTTCCGCCGCTGGACCCGCAAGCGCTGGGTGCAGCGGCTGTTCCTGGCGCTGCCGCTGCGTACGCGATTGGGGATCGCGCAGAAATTGCGCGCGGACAGCGAAGGCAACCGCGCACGCCAGGCCGCCTCGGGCAATGGCGTTCGGATGGTCTACGGCGACGTGGCGCCCGCCGCCGCGGCCGAACTCTTTGGCATGGCCGGCGCGAGGTTGATGGTGCATGGCCACACCCATCGCCCGGCGCGCCACGAAGACGATGCCGGCGTGCGCTGGGTGCTGACTGACTGGGACCTGGACGGGCGCCATCCGCGCGCGGCCGTGCTGCAGCTCGACGGCGGCGGATTCCGGCTGCTGCCGCAGACTGACTGAGATCGCGCCTCAGAAAAAAAGCGGCCGTTGCCGGCCGCCTTCTTCCTTTTACTTCATCAGCTTGCGCAACTCGCTCGCATCGAAGCGATCGTTCGGCGTTTTTTCCAGATGCTCGCCCAGCCGGTCGAGCGCCGCCAGCACGGTCTCGATGCGCTCATGCTGGCGCGCGGCATTGTCGATCAGGCTCTTGAGCGCCAGCGACACCGGATCGTCCGCATTCGGCGTGATGCCGTAGGCCGAGAACTCCTGCTTGGCGCCCTGCTGCGCCGCCGGCGCATCGGGCAGGATGATGCGTGCCGGGATGCCCACCGCGGTCGCGCCAGGCGGCACCGGCTTGAGCACCACCGCGTTCGAGCCCACGCGCGCGCCGTCACCCACCACGAAACCGCCCAGCACCTTGGCGCCCGCGCTCACCACCACGTTCGCGCCCAGCGTCGGGTGCCGCTTCTGGCCCTTGTACAGCGAGGTGCCGCCCAGCGTCACGCCCTGGTAGATGGTGCAGTCATCGCCGATCTCGGCGGTCTCGCCGATCACCACGCCCATGCCGTGGTCGATAAACACCCGGCGCCCCAGCTTCACCGCCGGATGGATCTCGATGCCGGTCAAAAAACGCGACCAGTGCGAGATCCAGCGTCCCAGCCAATGGAAGCCCGTGTTCCAGCACGCGTGTGCAAAGCGGTGGAAAACCACGGCGTGCAGGCCGGGGTAGCAGGTCAGGACTTCGAGGCGGCTGCGCGCGGCGGGATCGCGCAGCATGATCGTGTCAATATCTTCCTTCAGGCGAGAGAACATCTTGGTCGTGTCGTGTTGCCGCGCCGTGCGCCGCGCCACGCAAGGCTTGCGCCTGGGGCAGGGTCGCCGGCGAGGTCGGTGGCCGGTGGAGACGGATCAGGGAGTGTAAGTGATTTGCGGCCGGCGTTCTGGCGCCGGCCATTGGCCCCGGATCCGTCAGGGATTTTGCAGCGGCAGTGCGACGATCAACATCGCCCCGGCACGCGCCAACCCGCCGCGACGGGCCGACAGCGTGCGCGCTTGCCGCGTACGCCTGCGTCGTCCAGCCTCGAAATGCCGCGGGTTGCTGCCACTGTGCTTGCTCCTCTGCTCGCTTACTCTTTCCGGTCCGGTGCCGGCCGGCGCTGGGTCATCAGCATGTGCTTGGCGATGCCGCGCAGGATGTTCACTTCCTCGCGCTCCAGACCGCTGCGGGCCAGCAGCCGCCGCAGCCGCGTCATCAGCTTGCGCGGATTGGCGGGATCGAGAAAGCCGATTGCCTCCAGGCCCGACTGCAGGTGTCCGAACATGGCCTCGACCTGCTCGGCCGTGGCGGGCTCACCAGCATAGCCGATATTGGCGCCCGCGTCCGGCGCCGCCGCGCCGGCCGGAGCAGCGTCCAGCAGCGCCAGCCGCATCTCGTAGGCGACCAGCTGCACCGCCTGCGCCAGGTTGAGCGAAGTGTATGCGGGGTTGGCGGGGATATGGGTGACCGCCATGCAACGCTCGACCGCTTCGTTAGGCAAGCCGTAGCGCTCGTTGCCGAAGACAAAGGCAATGTCGCCGCTGCCGGCCAGCGTCTGGCAGGCGCGCGCTGCCGCGGCGCGCGGCAGCAGCCGGGGCGGGCCGAACTCGCGCTGGCGCGCGGTCATGGCTACGGTCAATGCCGCGCCGGCCAGCGCCGCGTCGATCTGGTCGACGATGACGGCACCGGCCAGCACATCGTCGGCGCCGCTGGCCATGGCGATGGCATCGGCGTGCCGCAGCACGTCAGGCTCGCGCGGCGAGACCAGCACCAGGCTGCCGAAGCCCATGGTCTTGATCGCGCGCGCCACCGAGCCGACGTTGCCCGGGTGGCTGGTCTCGACCAGCACGAAACGCACGCGCCCGAAGGCATCGGCGCCGGCCGTGGGTGACGCATCAGGCCGGCCAGCGGGCTGGCTCGTATCATTTGCCGGGTTCATATACAATTCGGGATTCTTCTTTGGCACGGCGCCAGGTTTTTGCTCGCCCGCGAGATCTTCGCGGCACATTTTGCACAAGACCGGCGACGGGCCGACGTTCTTCTACAATCCGTTGTGTTGTCAGCTGCCCATGAGCGGGCGCGCGGTGCCATGAGCACCCCGCCGCTTCCTCGTGAGCCGGCCTGGAGAGATTCATGCATCCGATGCTCAATATCGCCGTCAAGGCGGCCCGCAAGGCGGGATCCATCATCAACCGCGCGTCGCTCGACGTCGATCTGGTGCGCGTCTCGCGCAAGCAACACAACGATTTCGTTACCGAGGTCGACCGCGCCGCCGAAGCCGCGATCATCGAGATCATCCGCACCGCCTACCCGGAACACGCCATTCTAGCGGAAGAGTCCGGCCAGTCCTGGGCCGAGGGCGAAGACGCCCACGAATACACCTGGGTCATCGACCCGCTCGACGGCACCACCAACTTCATCCACGGCTTCCCGCAGTTCGCGGTCTCGATCGCCCAGCTGCACCGTGGCACGCCCGTGCAGGCGGTGGTCTACGACCCGACCCGCGACGAGCTGTTCACCGCCAGCAAGGGCGCCGGCGCCTTCCTGAACAACCGCCGCATCCGCGTGACCCGCCGCGACAAGCTGGCCGACTGCCTGATCGGCACCGGCTTCCCCTTCCGCGACATGGAAGGCCTGGAAGAATACCTCGAGATCTTCGCGCTGATGACGCGCAGCTGCGCTGGCCTGCGCCGCCCGGGTGCTGCCGCGCTGGACCTGGCCTATGTCGCCTGCGGCCGCCTGGATGGCTTCTTCGAGAGCGGCCTGAAGCCGTGGGACATGGCCGCCGGCATGCTGCTGATCACGGAATCAGGCGGCCTGGTTGGCAACTACAACGGCGAGCCGCGCCAGATGGAGCAAGGCGAAGTCCTCGCAGGCAACCCCAAGGCTTTTGCCCAGATGGTGCGACTGCTGTCGCGGTACTCGCTCGACAACGCCAAGCCGGCCACTGCCTGAGTCCGCGGCATGTCCTGACGGGCATTGCCAAACACAAACGCCCGCCGCGCCCCGGCGGGCGTTTTGCTTTCCAGCTGCTGCGCTTGCCGGCGCGCAGAGACTAGTCGCATATTTCCCGCCGCCCCGGCCGACCATGATCCGCGTCAAGGTCGCACCGCCCTGCTCTCCCCAGAATGAATCCATGCGCCACGCCCCGTGCGCGCGGATCAAGCCGAGGAGAGCCCGCATGTTTCCCGAATACCGCGACCAGATCTCGCTCCTGAAGACGCAGGACGCCCATTTCGCCCGCCTGTTCCATCGCCACAATGCGCTGGACCAGGAGATCCACAACATGGAGTCCGGACTGGTTCCGTCCTCGGGCTTCGAGATCGAGCGGCTGAAGAAGGAAAAGCTGCAGATCAAGGACCAGCTCTACCGGATCCTCCGCCAGCGCGCGGCCTGAACGGAGGACCGCAGATGACCGATCGCGACACGCCTGCCGCCAACCCCCGCACCCCTTCGCAGGCCCGTAGCCGCCCTGCCGCACGCGGCGATGTACTGCCGACCAATACGGCCCTGTCCGCCGAGCGCAATGAAGTCAGCGGCGCCGTCGACGCTGCCGTGCAGGTGGCCGCCAGCAGCATGCAGGACATTCTCGCCAGCCGCGCCGGCCAGGGCGCCAGCATGCTCGACGCCATGCGCACGCTGCTCGACGGACTCGCTCCGGATGAGGCCGCGCAGCTGCGCAGCCTCATCCTGGAGGGCGACCCCGGTACCTGGCAGGCGGGCCGCCGGCGCCATCCCGACGACGAACTCGCGGCCGGCTGGCGCGACGGCGCCTACCCGTACCAGAACCTGATGTCGCGCCGCAATTACGAAAAGCAGAAATACCGCCTGCAGGTCGAGTTGCTCAAGTTCCAGGCCTGGGTGCGCGAGACCGGGCAGCGCGTGCTGATCCTGTTCGAAGGCCGCGACGCGGCCGGCAAGGGCGGCACCATCAAACGCTTCATGGAACACATGAACCCGCGCGGCGCGCGCGTCGTGGCATTGGAAAAACCGACGGAATCCGAACGCGGCCAATGGTATTTCCAGCGGTACGTGCAGCACCTGCCGGCCGCCGGTGAAATCGTGCTGTTCGACCGCTCCTGGTACAACCGCGCCGGCGTCGAGCACGTGATGGGCTTCTGCTCCCCGCGCGAGTACCAGGACTTCCTGCAGCAGGCGCCTGAGTTCGAGCGCCATCTGGTGCGCAGCGGCATCCACCTGTTCAAGTTCTGGTTCTCGGTCAGCCAGAAAGAGCAGCGCCGCCGCTTCCGCGAGCGCGAGATCCACCCGCTCAAGCAGTGGAAGCTCAGCCCGGTCGACATTGCTTCGCTCGACAAATGGGACGAATACACGCACGCCAAGGAGGCGATGTTCGCGCATACCGACACCGCCGACGCACCCTGGACCGTGATCCGCTCCGATTGCAAGAAGCGCGCGCGGCTGAATGCGCTGCGCTTCATCCTGTCGCGCTTTCCGTATGCCAACCGGGACACCACCGCCATCGGCCAGGCCGATCCGCTGATCGTCGGGCGCGCGCTGGCCAACTGATTCCTGGCGGCAACGCAGGACGCCGCCCCAACCCTCTCGTCTCCCTCACCTGAAAAGGACGTTATGTTCAAGCACATCCTGCTCCCCGTCGACGGCTCCGAGCTTTCGCACAAGGCCGTTTCCGCAGCCATCCAGTTTGCCCGCACCGCGGCGGCGCGGCTCACGCCCTATATGTGCGTGGAGAGCTATCCCTATGTGCTGTCCAGCGACAGCTCGCACGAAAAGCGAGAGGTGTACCAGCAGCGCGTGGAAGCCGAGGCGCGCCAGGAACTCGCCAAGGTCGAGAGCGCGGCCGCGCTGGCCGGCGTGCCCTGCACCGGCCACGTCTCCAGCGCCTCGGTACCGTACCAGGGCATCATCCATGCCGCCAGGGAACTGGGCTGCGATGTCATCTTCATGGCATCGCACGGGCGCAGGGGCCTGAGCGGGCTGCTGCTGGGCAGCGAAACGCAGAAAGTGCTGACCCATAGCGACATCCCGGTGCTGGTGTTCCGCTGATCGGCGGCCGGCACGCGCGTGGCCCTGTTCGCGGCACATCGGCGCGGCACATCGGCGGCGGCACCGTGCTGTACCATATCGCCCATATTCGAAAACGCCCCTTCGTGCCGCGGCCACAGGCCGCCGGACCAGCGCCCGGCCGCCCCCGCGGGGGCGCTTTTCCGGGACACGCAAGGCGGCGCTCCGAGCGGATCGGGCGGCACAACGCAGGCCCACCGCCAGACAGGCTAAATGGCAATGGGATTGCAGAAGAAAACCGACCCTGAACAGGCACAGGCAGACGCCGCAGGCAGCCGCCACACGCCCATGATGCAGCAATATTTGCGCATCAAGGCAGACCACCCCGCCACCCTGCTGTTCTACCGCATGGGTGACTTCTACGAGCTGTTCCACGACGACGCCGAGAAGGCCGCGCGCCTGCTCGACATCACGCTGACCGCGCGCGGCGCCTCGAATGGCGTGCCGATCCGGATGGCCGGCATTCCCTTCCATTCGGCGGACCAGTACCTGGCCCGACTGGTGAAGCTGGGCGAGTCGGTGGCGATTTGTGAGCAAATCGGCGATCCCGCCACCAGCAAGGGGCCGGTGGAGCGCAAGGTAGTGCGCATTGTCACGCCGGGCACGCTGACCGACGCGGCGCTGCTGCCGGACAAAGTGGACACCTTCCTGATGGCGGTGCACCAGCAGACCACGCGGCGCGGCATCAGCAAAACGGGTCTGGCGTGGCTGAACCTGGCCAGCGGCGAATTGCGCCTGATGGAGTGCGAGGTTGCGCAGCTGGGCCGCGAGCTGGAGCGCATCCGCCCGGCCGAGCTGCTCTATGCCGACGGTATCGACCTGCCGGCGCTCGATTGCGCGCGCACGCGCCTGCCTGAATGGCACTTCGACCAGGACGCCGGTTCGCGCCGCCTGCGCGAGCAACTGGGCGTGGCCAGCCTAGATCCATTCGGTTGTGCCGGGCTGGGCGCTGCGATCGGGGCCGCCGGCGCGCTGTTGAACTACGCCGCCACCACGCAGGGCCAGTCGCTGCGTCATGTGCAGGGCCTGAAAGTCGAGCGTGAATCGGAATACATCGGCCTGGATTCGGCCACGCGCCGCAACCTGGAGCTGACCGAGACCCTGCGCGGCGGCGAGTCGCCGACACTGTTCTCGCTGCTGGATACCTGCTGCACCACGATGGGCAGCCGCGCGCTGCGTCACTGGCTGCACCACCCGCTGCGCGACCCGGCCGTGCCTCAGGCGCGGCAACAGGCCATCGGCGTGCTGATCGACCAGGGCACCGATACGCTGCGCGCCGCGCTGCGCCGGCTGGCCGACGTCGAGCGCATCACCTCGCGGCTCGCGCTGCTGAGCGCGCGCCCGCGCGACCTGTCCTCGCTACGCGATACGCTGCGAGCGCTGCCCGACGTGCAGGCCTGCATCCGCGACGAACAGGACAGCGCGCTGCTGGCGCAGACGCTGCAGGATCTGGCCGTGCCGCAGGCGTCCCTGGACCTGCTGGTGCGCGCGGTCGCAGAAGAACCCGCCACCGTGGTGCGCGACGGCGGCGTGATCGCACGCGGCTACGACACCGAACTCGACGAGCTGCGCGATATTTCCGAGAACTGCGGCGAGTTCCTGATCGACCTGGAAGCGCGCGAACGCACGCGCACCGGCATTGCCAACCTGCGAGTCGAGTTCAACCGCGTGCACGGCTTCTATATCGAGGTCACCAATGGCCAGGCCGACAAGGTGCCTGACGACTACCGCCGCCGCCAGACGCTGAAGAACGCCGAGCGCTACATCACGCCCGAGCTGAAGTCGTTCGAGGACAAGGCGCTGTCGGCGCAGGACCGCGCGCTTGCGCGCGAGAAGCAACTCTACGACGGCCTGCTGCAGTCGCTGCTGCCGCATATCGGCGAGCTGCAGCGCGTGGCCGGCGCGCTGGCGCGCCTCGACGTGCTGGCGGCACTGGCCGAGCGCGCGCAGACGCTCGACTGGTCCGCCCCCGAACGCGTGCGCGAGAACGTGATCGATATCGTGCAAGGTCGCCACCCGGTCGTGGAAGGCCAGCTGGCGGCGGAATCGGTGGCGTTTATCGCCAACGACTGCCAGCTCAACGAAGCGCGCAAGCTGCTGCTGATCACCGGCCCCAACATGGGCGGTAAGTCGACCTTCATGCGCCAGACCGCGCTGATCGTGCTGCTGGCCTGCGTGGGCGCCTACGTGCCGGCGCGACGCGCCATGATCGGGCCGATCGACCGCATCTTTACCCGCATCGGCGCTGCCGACGACCTGGCGGGCGGGCGCTCCACCTTCATGGTGGAGATGACCGAAGCCGCCGGCATCCTGCATCACGCCACGCCGTCGTCGCTGGTGCTGATGGACGAGATCGGCCGCGGCACGTCCACCTTCGACGGCCTGGCGCTGGCGTGGGCGATCGCGCGCCACCTGCTGTCGCACAACCGCAGCCATACGCTGTTCGCAACCCACTATTTCGAGCTGACGCAGTTGCCGCAGGAATTCCCGCAGGCCGCCAACGTGCACCTGTCGGCGGTGGAGCACGGCGACGGCATCGTGTTCCTGCACGCGGTGCAGGACGGCCCTGCCAGCCAGAGCTATGGCCTGCAGGTGGCGCAACTGGCCGGCGTGCCGCAGCCGGTGATCCGGGCCGCGCGCAAGCACCTGGCGTGGCTGGAGCAGCAATCGGCCGATGCCACGCCCACGCCGCAGCTCGACCTGTTTGCCGCGCCGACGGTGCCGGACACCGACGGCGACGAGGACAACAGCTATACGATGGCCGCGCCGCAGCCGGCCGCACTGGCACCGGAACATGCCGCGCTGATCGACACACTCGCCGACCTGGATCCGGACAGCCTGACGCCGCGTGCCGCGCTCGATGCGCTGTACCGGCTCAAGGCGCTTGCAGGCGAGGCGGTCGGCACGGCATGAACGCCACGCGCCGGCACGCCGGCCGGATCCTCGCCGCGGCACTACTGCTGTGCGCGGCAAGCACCGCGTTGCCGGCACCGGCCGGGCGCGGCAGCAAGCCTGCGCCCAAGCCCAAGGTGATCCGCATCGCGCTGATCGCCGACCTGCCGCAATGGCCTGCCGCCGAAGCCAATGCCACCGCCCTGCTCGACAGCTTTGCCGAACGCAAGCTCGACTTCGTGATCCACGCCGGCGGCATCAAGGGCGATACCGAATCCTGCAGCGACTCGATCCTGACCAGCCGCCAGCAGCTGCTGGCCCAGTCGCCGTTGCCACTGCTCTATGTGCCCGGCGAAACCGACTGGGCCGAATGCCGGCTCCCGGTCAATGGCAAGTTCGACGCGGTCGAGCGGCTGAACCGCCTGCGCGAGCTGTTCTTCCCCGAAGACGCCACGCTGGGTCAGCATCCGCGGCCGGTGTTGCGGCAGTCCGACCAGGCCCTGTTCCGCACCTTCCGCGAGAACGTTCGTCTCGCCCTGGGCGACATCCTGATCGTCGGCCTGAACGTGCCTGGCGACAACAACCACTTCCGCAACGAGGGCGGGCGCAACAGCGAGTTCGAAGACCGGCGCGAGGCCAACCGGCAGTGGCTGGCGCGTGCGTTCTCGCTGGCGCGGCAGCGCGACATGAACGGCATCGTCGTGGTGGCCCATGCCGATCCGCAATTCGCCAACGGCTGGGAAAAGAAAGGCCGCCCGACGCTGCTGGACGGCTTCATGCGCCACCGCACGCGCGACGGCTACCTGGAGTTCAAGCGGCAGCTGCGCGACCTGAGCGCGCGTTTTCCCGGCCAGGTGCTGCTGGTGCATGCGGGCGAGAATGGCTTCGGCATCGACAAGCCGCTGCGCGACAGCGCAGGCAAGGTGCTGCAGAATTTCACGCGCGTCTCGCTGCCGAACAACACGATGGCGCAATGGACGGAGCTCGTGATCACTCCGAACGCGGCGGCGCCGTTCTCGATATCGCTCAGGGACGCACCAACCACGCCCTGAGCCGCCGGGCCCGCGCTGGGCTCGCGCCAATGAAAAAAGCCGGCTGAGCCGGCTTCCTTCATGGATCACGCAGGCGCTGGATCAGTGCAGCGTGCGCGGGGTATCGTCGTCCTCGTCCTCGTCCACCACCTCGACGCCCGAGGCGCCGTGGGCGTGGCCATGCTCGATTTCCTCGGCGGTGGCTTCGCGAACTTCAGAGACCTTCAGCCAGAAGCGCAGCGCCATGCCGGCCAGCGGGTGGTTGCCGTCCAGGACCACCTTGTCTTCGGCCACGTCGGTCACGGTGTAGATGACGGAGTCGTCTTCATCGCCGTCCTCGGGCATGCCTTCGAACTGCATGCCGACTTCCAGCGGCTCGGGGAAGCGGTCGCGCGGTTCGACCTTGACCAGCTCAGCATCGTAGTCGCCAAAGGCATCTTCGGGCTCGAGCTGCAGTTGGGTCTCGAAGCCGGCGTCATGGCCGTCGAGCGCTTCCTCGATCTTGGGGAACGTGCCATCATACCCGCCGTGCAAATAGACCATGGCTTCATCTGACTCCTCGATCAGATTGCCTTGCGTGTCCGACAGCTTGTACATCACGGACACTACCGTGTTCTTAGCGATTTTCAATTCTTGACTCCATGAACGATTCCGCATTATACGCGCAGGCCCTGCCCCCTGGCCCCGTCGATCCAGACACTCCGCTCGACCTGCTTGGTGGCATGACGCCGGCTGCATTCATGCGGGATGTCTGGCACCGCAAGCCTCTGCTGATTCGACAGGCGGTACCCGGAATCGTGCCGCCTGTGTCGCGCGATGCGCTTTTCGACCTTGCCGATCGCGACGAAGTCGAATCGCGCCTGGTGACGCACTTCCGCAATCGCTGGAAGCTCGAACATGGTCCATTTGCGCGCGAAAACCTACCTTCCGTCAAGACCCGTCAGTGGACTTTGCTGGTTCAGGGCGTGAACCTGCACGACGCCGCCGCCGCGGAACTGATGGGACGCTTCCGCTTCGTGCCCGACGCACGGCTGGACGACCTGATGATCAGCTACGCATCGGACGGCGGTGGGGTCGGTCCGCACTTCGACTCCTACGACGTGTTCCTGCTGCAAGTCTCGGGCCGGCGCCGCTGGCGCATCTCGTCGCAGACCAGCCTCGAGCTGGTTCCCGACATGCCGCTGAAGATCCTTGCCGATTTCAGCGCAGAAGAGGAATGGGTGCTGGAGCCGGGCGACATGCTGTACCTGCCGCCGCAGTACGCCCACGACGGCGTGGCCGAGGGGGAATGCATGACTTGCTCGATCGGCTTCCGCGCCCCGGCCTACCGCGAACTGGCCGGGCACTTTCTCGCCTGGCTGTCAGAGACGGTGGAAGACAACGAAGACCTGACCGGGCGTTACGCCGATGCCGGCGAACGTGCGGCGACCAAGCCCGCGCAACTGCCCGCCGGCATGGCCAAGGCAGTCGCCGAACGGCTCAAGGCACTGCAATGGAATACGCAGATGGTGTCGGAATTCCTTGGCTCGCATCTGTCCGAACCCAAGCCCGGAGTTGAATTCGCCGAAATAGCCGACCTGCCACAGCGCCGTTATGAGAAACTTGCGGCCCACCATGGCGTTGTTCTTGCGTCCGCCTCGATCGCACTTTACGACCGGAACAATTTCTTCCTCAATGGCGAAGCCTACGAGCCGCCAGCCGAATTGATGCCGTGGCTGAAAAAGCTGGCCGATAATCGCCACCTTAGTGGCGACGATGTTAGCGCATGTGCCAGCCTTCCCGACCTGATGGAGACATTTCATCACTGGACGCAGGAGGGATGGCTACAATTGGGCCCCCTGCTGTAATAATGCGTAACATTGCAATTCAGCAAATTTCGGCGCTACACAAGCCGGGAAAACGCGGATATAATCGTCGGCTGGCTAGTACTGCGGACCACTGCATTGTCGGCACCCGGGAGGGCCTCTATTTTGCAGTTCAAGAGCGATAATTACCGGTAATTATTCATCGCCTGTTTTTCGTTATTACAAGTTAAAGGACGAACAATGAAGAAGTCTCTCCTGATCGCATCGCTGCTGGCCGCTGTTGCCCTCGCCGCTTGCGGCAAGAAGGAAGAACCGGCTGCTCCGGCCGCTGACACGGCTGCTCCGGCTGCCGCCGCTCCGGCTGCTGAAGCTTCGGCTCCGGCTGCTGAAGCCCCGGCTGCTGCTGCCGCTGCTGACGCTTCGGCCCCGGCTGCTGACGCCTCGGCTCCGGCTGCTGACGCTTCGGCTCCGGCTGCCAAGCAATAATCGCCAGCAGTACTCGGTTCCGACCGATAAAAAAACCGGCCTTCGGGCCGGTTTTTTTATTGGCGCTGCAAAGCGCATCGTGCGCCGATCAGGTGCGCACCGTCTGCCAGTCCAGACCCAATTCCTGATCCGCCACCAGCACCTCCGACGGCAGTGCGCCCAGTGCAGCCGCCAGCGCGCCCGTAGCCAATTCGCGCGTGTTGTTTTGCTTGCTCAGGTGCGCCGCCACGACCCGGTTCAGGCCCGCATGCGCGACCTGCACGAGGATGCTCGCGGCCACCTCGTTGGCCAGATGGCCGAAGTCACCGCCAATTCGCCGTTTCAGCGATGCCGGATAGACCGAGTTGCGCAGCATCTCGCGGTCGTGGTTGCACTCCAGCACCAGCGCGTCGACACCTGACAGGCGCGCCGTCACATAGGGCGTTTCCATGCCCGCGTCGGTCAGCACGCCCAGCCGCGACTGGCCATCGGACAGCACGAACTGCAGCGGCTCGCGCGCGTCGTGCGGCACCGTGTACGGCATCACCTGGACGCCGCCGATGGCAAAGGCGTGGTCGGCGCCGCAGACACGCACATCGGCGACATCCGCGCCGCGCATGTGCGAGGTCGCAAGCCAGGTTCCGTGACTGGTGTAGACCGCCAGCTGGTGCCGCGCCGCAAAGGCGTAGGCAGAACCGACATGGTCGCCATGCTCGTGCGTGACCAGCACGGCGTCGAGCTGGTCCGGCGTGACACCCAGGCGCTCCAGGCGCCGGGCGGTCTCGCGGATGCCGAAGCCGCAGTCCAGCAGCACGCGCGTGGTGGTGGTGTCTTCGCGGGATTCGATCAGCAGCGAGTTGCCCTCGCTGCCGCTGCCAAGGAAGGCGAAGCGCATCATGGCCGCGCCCTCCCCGCCATGCAGTTGGCAGGCCGGCCAGGACGGCCGGCGGTGGAGCCGGTCACCGCCGGCTCAGTGCAGTTGCTCGTCGAGCAGCGACAGGATGCGCTTGCCGATTTCGCCGTTCTCCGGCTGGCCAGCATCGTTGAGCACCGTCACCAGCGTGCCGCTGCCGGTGCCCTTGAGCGCCACGCGGTACTTCTTGGCGGTCTTGGGATCGTCCGGCTTCGTGAACAGCTTGGAGAAGAAGCCACGGTTGTCCACGTTGGTGCGCGGATCGACGTAGCGCACGTAGTACAGGCCCTGCGCGCGGTCGCGGTCTTCGATAGTGAAGTTGACGCGATCCAGCGACAGGCCGACCGAGCGCCAGGCGCGGTCGAACGGCTCAGGCAGTTGCAGCGCCGGGGCGCCATTGACCTGGGCCAGGTAAGACTTCTGCGCAGCGCCGCCGGCTGCAGCGGCAGTGGCGCCCGCTGCGCCAGCCGCAGCCGCATCAGCCGTCGCCGCGCTGCTGCCAGCCGCTGCCGGGTTCTTGGCCATGCGGTCGGCCTGTTCCTTCTGCACGCCTAGGCGTTGCGCCAGGCGCGACAGGAACTCGGCTTCCAGCTCGGGATCGGCCGGACGCGGGGTCCAGACGGTGCTGGACTTGTCGATGCCGGTCAGCTGCTCCTGCGCGCCGCGGTGGCTGATGAACACTTCCAGCGTGCCGTTCTGCGAGCGCTCGACGCGGGTGCGGAACTTGTCGCGCTCGGAGGTCGAGTACAGGCCGTCGAACACCTTGCCGATGGTATTGCGGATGATGTCCTGCGGGATCTTGGCGCGGTTCTCGGCCCAGTCGGTTTCCATGATGCCGGTCTCGGGCGAGTCCTGCACCAGCAGGAAACCGCTTTCCTGCCAGAAGCCGCGCAGCTGCTGCCACAGCTGGTCGCCGCGCATTCCGTTGCTGATCACCAGCCAGCGCTGGTTGCCGTCACGCTCCATGCGGATGCCCTGCGCCGAGGGCAGTACGTTCTCGGTCGGGGATTGCTCGCGCACCTTGGTGGCCTGGCTATAGGTCGACAGCGTCGAGGTGCCGTTCGCATCGGGCACCGAGTAGCGGCGGTCGCCTTCCAGCTTGGTCAGGTCCGGCGGGATGTCCAGCGTTGGCGTGCGCTTCGACGCCGACGACTTGTAGTCGATCTTGTCGGGCTGCATCGCTTCATTGATGCTGCTGCAGCCGGTGATCACGCCCGCGGCCAGCACGGGCACAACCAGGGCGGCGCGGCGGACTTGCGTCGCGCCGCGGCGGTTAAGCTTCGATTTCATTGACACGCAATCCTAGTTGAGGGAGCGACAGCAAGACGCCGCGGTAAATCAGGCCAGCAGGCCGGCGGCGGCCAGTGCCTTGCGTACGGTTTCGTGGTTGGATTCCGACAGCGGGGTCAGCGGCAGGCGGATACCGCCGGCCATCTTGCCCATCTGCTGCAGGGCCCACTTCACCGGGATCGGATTGGCTTCGACAAACATGGCCTTGTTCAGTCCGATCAGTTCCATGTGCAGGCGGCGCGCGGTGACGACGTCGCCCTTCAGTGCCGCCGCGCACATCTCGTGCATCTTGCGCGGGGCCACGTTCGCCGTGACCGAGATATTACCCTTGCCGCCCAGCAGGATCAGCGCGACCGCGGTGGGATCGTCGCCGCTGTAGATGGCAAAGCTCTCCGGCGCGTCGTTGATTAGCTGCGCGGCCCGGTCGATATTTCCCGTGGCTTCCTTGACGCCGACAATACCCGGCACCTGCGCCAGGCGCAGGATGGTGTCGTTGCTCATGTCGGCAACGGTGCGGCCCGGGACGTTGTACAGCAGCACCGGCAGTTCCACCGCTTCCGCGATGGTGCGGAAATGGCGGTACATGCCTTCCTGGGTCGGCTTGTTGTAGTACGGCACAACCTGCAGCGATGCGTCGGCACCCACCTTCTTCGCGAAGGCGGTCAGCTCGATGGCTTCCTTGGTGGAATTGCCGCCGGTGCCAGCGATGATCGGGATGCGCTTGCCGGACTGTTCGACGGCCACGCGGATCAGCTCGCAGTGTTCCTCGACGGAAACCGTCGGGGATTCACCGGTCGTGCCGACGATCACGATGCCATCGGTGCCCTCGGCGACGTGCCAGTCGACCAGTGCGCGCAGGGCCGGGAAATCCAGGCTGCCGTCCTCATGCATCGGAGTGACGATGGCGACGATGCTGCCGGTAATCTGTGTCATAACGTTAAGGAATTCGGGATGCGAATAACGGGATTGTACCGGAACCGCAGGCGGCTTCGACCGCCGACGGGGCAGGGGTTGATACCAACTGTTTCAACGTGTGCAGCGGGATTCTCGCCGACAGCGAAAGCGCACTTTCAGGGGTCTAGCCGGTAGCGTGCCGGGGTGGCCGCATCCAGCGCCGCGGCGGCCTCGCGCACCGCACACAGGCGCTGCACGAAGGCTGTTTTCGGCACTTCCTGCACACCGTCCTCATAGGCGATGACGCGCAGGCCGTGCGTGCGCGCCACTTCAAGCAATTCGCCGGGGCACAGCAGAAAATCCGGCCGCGACGGCTTGCCGACGGTCTCGTTGCCGGCGGCGAAGGTCTCGTACAGCCACACCCCGCCCGGCGCCAGCGCGCCGGCCAGGTGCGGCCAGAGCGGCCGGTGCAGGTAGTTGGTGACGACGATGGCGTCGAACGGCGCCTCGTCCGCCAGCGGCCAGGCGCCCTGCTCCAGGTCGGCCACGCGGCCGGTCACGCCGGCCGGCAGGCCGGCGATGGCGCCGGCATCGCGATCGACCGCCAGCACCGCATGGCCACGCGCGGCGAGCCAGGCGGCATGGCGGCCACTGCCACAGGCCAGGTCGAGAATGCGGGCGCCGGGACGCAGCAGGTGCGCCCAGCGGGTGACCCACGCGGACGGAGCGGACAAGCCGGCGTGCGGCGCGACTGGGACGTCGGTCATGGCGCCCCCGTCAGTGCAGCAGCATCACGACCGGGCGCAGCATCAGCTCGATCAGCGACATCAGCACGTTGACCACCGGCGTCATCCAGATGGTGGTGATCACGCCCGCGGCCACCAGCGCCAGCACGACAAAGATGCCGTAGGGCTCGATGCGCGACACGCCGCGCGCGATTCCCTGCGGCAGCAGCGCGGTCAGCACGCGGCCACCGTCCAGCGGCGGCACCGGGAACAGGTTGAAGGCGGCCACCACCAGGTTGACACGCACCCCCGCCAGCGCCATTTCGCCGAAGAAGGGTTCGCGCACGCCGCCCCAGGTCAGGCCGATCGCCAGCAGCACCCAGACAAAGGCCTGCACCACGTTGCTGGCGGGACCTGCCAGCGCCACCCACATGCCATGCCAGCGCGGGTTGCGCAGGCGCTCGAACACCACCGGCACCGGCTTGGCGTAGCCAAACACGAACTGGCCGCTGGTCATGATGTAGAGCAGCAGCGGTACCGCGATGGTGCCGATCGGGTCGATATGGCGGATCGGGTTCAGGCTGACGCGCCCGAGCGAATAGGCCGTGCTGTCGCCAAACACCTTGGCCACATAACCGTGCGACGCCTCGTGCAGCGTGATGGCGAACAGCACCGGCAGGGCATAGACCGCGAAGGTCTGGATAAGGGAGGAATCCATGACGGCTATTGTAACGGGCCGCCGGCTTGCCAGGCACACGGCCGCGCCCCTGTGGCGGCGGCGCAGCGCACGCTCGGAGCCCGCTCAGAGCCCAAAAAGCGAGATATCGCCGCGGCCAGCGCGCACCAGTTCGGGCTCGCCGCCGGTGAGGTCGATCACCGTGGTCGGCTGCGCCGGCGCCGGGCCGCCGCAGACCACCAGGTCAAGCTGTTTTTCCAGCCGGGCGCGGATTTCCGCCGGGTCGTTGAGCGGCTCGTCGTCGCCGGGCATCTGCAGCGTCGCCGTGATCAGCGGCTCGCCGGTCTCGCCCAGCAGCGCCAGCGGGATGGCGTGGTCGGGCACGCGCATGCCGATGGTCTTGCGCGCCGGGTGCGACAGGCGCCGCGGCACTTCCTTGGTGGCTTCCAGGATAAAGACGTACGGCCCCGGCGTGGCGCCCTTGATCCAGCGATACTGGCGATTGTCGACGCGGGCGAAGTTGCCCAGCTCGGACAGGTCGCGGCACATCAGTGTCAGGTGGTGGCGGTCGTCGATGCCGCGCAGCCGGCGCAGGCGCTCGACCGCATGCTTGTCGTCGAGCGGGCAGGCGAGCGCGTAGCTGGAATCGGTCGGCAGCGCGATCAGTCCGCCCTTCTGCAGGATCTGCGCGGCCTGCTTGATCAGGCGCGACTGCGGGTTGAGCGGATGGATCTCGAAGTACTGGGACATGCAGGGCGCCTTTCGTTGGGCTGGCGGGTTACCAGTCGTGCCAGACCGGCGTGACCGTGGACGGCAGCGGTGGCAGCGTGCCGAGCTCGACCCGGCCTTCGCCGGGCCCATGGAAATCCGAGCCGCGCGAAGCCAGCAGCCCGTAGTGCCGCGCCACATCGGCATAGCGGCGGTACTGGTCCGGCGTGTGGCTGCCGGTCACGACCTCGACCGCGCCGCCGCCGAGCGACTTGAACTCATCGAACAGCGCATCGTGCTGGGTAGCGGTGTAGTGGTAGCGGCCGGGGTGCGCCATCACGGCGATGCCACCGGCGGTGCGGATCCAGCCAACGGCTTCGGACAGGCTCGCCCAACGGTGGCCGACATAGCCGGGCCGGCCCTCGGACAAGTACTCGCTGAACACGTCGCCGATGGTGGCGCAGTGGCCCTGGTCGACCAGCCAGCGCGCGAAATGGGTGCGCGAGATCAGGTCCGGGTTGCCGACATACCGCAGCGCGCCCGCGTAGGCGTCGCCGATGCCGACCTTGGCCAGCGCCTCGCCGATATCGCGGGCACGCCGGGCACGCCCGGAACGGGTATCGGTCAGGCCATCGATCAGCTCGGGGCAGAACGGGTCGATCTGCAGGCCAACGATATGCACGGTCTGCCCGGCCCAGGTCACCGAGATCTCAACACCCGGCACATAGCGCATGCCGAATTCCTCGGCCGCGGCGCGCGCCGCGGCTTGCCCGCCGACCTCGTCATGGTCGGTCAGCGCCCAGTATGCAACGCCCGCATCGCGCGCGATTTCCGCTACCGCGCGGGGCGACAGCGTGCCGTCGGACACGGTGGAATGGCAGTGCAGGTCGGCGTTGATGGCGTGGGCGTTTTGCATGGGGCTCATTCTACTCCTGTCGACCCTCGCCTGCGTGGCGCCGGAGGCTTGCCGGAGGGGCTCCGGCGCGCGTGCCAAAGCCCTGCCGGCAACGCTGGCGTCGCCGGGAAACGGGCTGGCGCGGGGTATAGTCGGGCTTTGCACCATCTTCCGCGGGCCGTCCGTGCCCGCGCCCTGTCCATCATGTCCGCCATGTCCACCGACAACGCCACCGCCGCCACGCCCGCCGTCACCACCACCGACGTCCTGATCGTGGGCGCCGGCCCGGTCGGGCTGTTCGCCGCCTTCCAGGCCGGCGTGCTCGGCCTCAAATGTGAACTGATCGACGTGCTCGACCGCGCCGGCGGCCAGTGCACCGAGCTGTATCCGGAAAAGCCGATCTACGACATCCCCGCCGTGCCGGGCTGCCTGGCGCAGGACCTGGTTGACCGGCTGCTGGAGCAATGCGCGCCGTTTGCCTTCCCGATGCACTTCGGCCAGCGCGCCGAGAGCGTGTCCGAAATCCCCGGAGTGCCCGCGCAGGACGGCCACCCTGCCCACTCGCGCCTGCTGGTCACCACCGATGGCGGCAAGCGCTACGATGTCGCCGCGGTGCTGGTCTGCTCCGGCGCGGGCGCGTTCGCGCCGCAGCGCGTATCGCTGCCCGAAGCCGCGGCGCTGGAAGACCGCCACGTGCACTACGCCGTGCGCGATGTATCGCACTTTGCCGGCAAGCGCGTGATCGTCGCCGGCGGCGGCGACTCGGCGCTGGACTGGGCGCTGGCGCTGCGCAAGGTGGCCGCCCGCGTGACGCTGCTGCACCGGCGCGAAGGCTTCCGCGCCGCCGACGGCACCGTGGCCGAGATGCGCGCCGCGGTGGCGGCCGGCGAGATGGACTTCGTGGTCGGCATGCTGGGCGCGCTGCGCATCGACGGCAATGCACTGGCCGAAGTGGAAGTGCGCACCCGCGACGGCAGCCAGGCGCTTCCCGCCGACGAACTGGTGGCGCTGTACGGCCTGGTGTCCGAGCCCGGCCCGATCGCGCAGTGGGACATGGACATGCGCGCCGGCCGCATCCTGGTCGACACCACCACGTATGAAAGCTCGCGCCGCGGCATCTTTGCCGCGGGCGATATCGCCTTCTATCCCAACAAGCAGAAGCTGATCCTGTCAGGCTTCCATGAAGCTGCGCTGGCGCTGCGCCGCGCGTATCACTACGCCTTCCCGGAAAAGGCGCTGGTGCACGTGCACACCAGCAACAACGCCGCGCTGAAGGAAAGGCTCACGCACGCCTGAGCGCGGTCGCCGGCTTAACGACAGAACGACTCGACCAGCTCCGCCACCGCGGCCGGCTGGTCGTGATGCAGCATGTGGCCGGCGTCGTCGATCACCGCTTCACGGAAATCGCGGAAGGCGCGGAAACGCTCCTTGAATTCGTCGATGCTCTGCTTGTGGGCGATATGGCGCAGCGTCTCCGAATCGCGCGCTTCCACATGCAACACCGGCGCGCTGACCTGCTCCCAGATCGCCATCACTTCATCGAGCCGGTACAGCGTCGGATTGACGAGCTTGTGCGCCGGGTCGCCCAGGATTTCCCAGCGGCCGTCCGCATTCCGGCGCGACCAGTGCGCGGCCAGGAACGCGGCGCGGTCGTCCGGCAGGCGCGGGTTGGTCTTCTGCAGGCGCGCCGCCACGCCGCCAACGCTGTCGTACGTCTTCAGCTCCGTACCGATGCGCAACTCGTCAAGCCAGCGCGCATAGCGCTTGGGCGCATGCGCCGGCCCTCTCGCCGTCATGCCGAAGCCTTCCAGGTCCACCACGCGGCGCACGCGTTCGGGACGGATGCCTGCGTACAGGCAGATCACGTTGGCACCCATGCTATGGCCGACCAGGTCCACCTGCCCTTCCGGCTGGTAGTGGTCAAGCAGCGCCTCCAGGTCGGCGAGGTAGTCGGGAAACCAGTACGACTGCGTACCGGGATAGCGCGAAGGCCAGTCGGTCTCGCCAAAGCCGCGCCAGTCGGGTGCGATCACATGCCAGTCGCCGCGCAGGTGGTCGACCAGGAACTGGAACGAAGCGGCCACGTCCATCCAGCCGTGCAGCATGAACAGCTTGCGCGGACCGGGCGTGCCCCACTGGCGCACGTGGTAGCGCAGCCCGCGCAACGTGATAAATTCAGACCGCGAGGTTTCCTTGATTGTCATTGTCTCCACCCTGGCGTCGGGCCTTCCTGCCGCGGGGGCTGGCGAAGGTAAGCCTCGACAAAATAGAACGATCGTTCGCTCGCATTATAGCGGCCAGCGCCCTTTGCAGCTTGCCGCGCCAGGCGAACGGACCGGTGACCTTCTGGAGACCTTGGATGGCCGCAGCTGCCTTGCCGGCAAGCCGGCGCGACGACTACCACGCGCTGTACGAATCCTTCCGCTGGGAAATCCCCCCGAACTTCAACATTGCCGAAGCCTGCTGCGGCCGCTGGGCGCGGGATCCGGCAACCATGGACCGCATCGCCGTCTATACCGAGCACGAAGACGGCCGGCGCAACGCGCATACCTTCGCCTATATCCAGGCCGAGGCCAACCGGCTTTCGGCGGCGCTGCGCGGCCTTGGCGTGGCGCGCGGCGAACGCGTGGCGATCGTGATGCCGCAGCGGATCGAGACCGTGATCGCCCATATGGCGATCTACCAGCTGGGCGCGATCGCGATGCCGCTGTCGATGCTGTTCGGGCCGGAGGCATTGGCCTACCGCATCGCGCACAGCGAAGCCTGCGTGGCGATCGCCGACGAAACCTCGATCGACAACGTGCTTGCCGCGCGCCCGGAATGCCCGGCGCTGGCCACCGTGATCGCCGCCGGCGATGCGCACGGCCGCGGCGACCACGACTGGGACGTGCTGCTGGCAGCGCAGCTGCCTGCCTTCACCGCCGAGCAGACCAAGGCCGACGAGGCCGCCGTGCTGATCTACACCAGCGGCACCACCGGCCCGCCCAAGGGCGCGCTGATCCCGCACCGCGCGCTGGTCGGCAACCTGACCGGCTTTGTATGCTCGCAGAACTGGTATCCGCAGGACGACGACGTGTTCTGGAGCCCGGCCGACTGGGCCTGGACCGGCGGGCTGTGGGATGCGCTGATGCCGGCGCTGTACTTCGGCAAACCCATCGTCGGCTACCAGGGCCGCTTCTCCGCCGAGCGCGCCTTCGAGCTGCTCGAACGCTACGCCGTCACCAACACCTTCCTGTTCCCGACCGCGCTCAAGCAGATGATGAAGGCGTGCCCCGAGCCGCGGCAACGTTATGACATAAAGCTGCGCGCCTTGATGAGCGCCGGCGAAGCGGTTGGCGAAACCGTGTTCGGCTGGTGCCGCGACGCACTCGGCGTAATCGTCAACGAGATGTTCGGCCAGACCGAGATCAACTACATCGTCGGCAACTGCACCGCGCAGAACGACGACGAGCGCCTGGGCTGGCCGGCGCGGCCCGGCTCGATGGGACGCCCCTACCCCGGCCATCGCGTGCAGGTGATCGACGATGAAGGCCGTCCGTGCGCGCCGGGCGAGGACGGCGAAGTCGCGGTCTGCGCCACCGATATCGCCGGGCACCCGGACCCGGTGTTCTTCCTCGGCTACTGGAAAAACGAGGCGGCGACCGCGGGCAAGTACGTCGAGCGCGACGGCCTGCGCTGGTGCCGCACCGGCGATCTTGCGCGCATCGATGCCGACGGCTACCTGTGGTACCAGGGCCGTGCCGACGACGTGTTCAAGTCCTCGGGCTATCGCATCGGGCCGAGCGAGATCGAGAACTGCCTGCTCAAGCATCCCGCGGTGTCCAACTGCGCGGTGGTGCCCTCGCCCGATCCCGAGCGCGGCGCGGTGGTCAAGGCCTTCGTGGTGCTGACGCCGTCGGTGGCGCGCTCGTTCGACGGCGACTCGGCGCTTATCGCAGAATTGCAGGCGCATGTGCGCGGGCAACTCGCGCCGTACGAGTATCCGAAGGCAATCGAGTTCATCGACCAGTTGCCGATGACGACCACCGGCAAGATCCAGCGGCGGGTGTTGCGGTTGCTGGAGGAAGAGCGGGCGGCGCAGCGCCGGCAGTCTGCCTAGCCGGCCGACGCCTCCAGCCACGCCAGCTCATCCTCGTCGAACCCGGCCGCACGCCGCGCATCGAGATTGAACGGCCCGCGCAGCTTCGGCGCACGGTACTGCTCGGCCAGTTGCGCATAGGTAGCCACCGGCTCCAGCTTGCGCTGCGCGCACAGCCAGCGGTACCAGTGGTTGCCGATCGCTACATGCCCGACCTCGTCGCGCAGGATGATATCGATGATCGCCGCGGCGGCATGGTCCCCGGCGCTGGCCAGTTTGGCGCGCACCGGCGGCGAGGCATCGAGCCCGCGCGCTTCCAGCGTGCGCGGCACCAGCGCCATGCGCGCCAGCACGTCGCCGGCGGTCTTGTCGGTCATCTCCCACAGGCTGTTGTGCGCGGGAAAATCGCCGTAGGCCGCACCCAGCGTGCCCAGATGGTCGGCCAGCAGCGTGAAATGCAGCGCTTCTTCGTCGGCCACGCGCAACCAGTCGCGGTAGTAGGCCGGTGGCATGCCGGCAAAGCGCCACACTGCATCCAGCGCGAGGTTGATGGCGTTGAATTCGATATGGCACAGCGCGTGGATCATCGCCGCGCGGCCGGCGGGCGTGTGCAGCGAGCGGCGCCGTTCGACGCCCTGCGGCGCCACCAGTGCCGGCCGCTCCGGACGTCCCGGGATGATATGGCCCCCGTCGGCATCGATCGCCTCGTCCGCACGCAGCGCTCCATCGGACAGCGCCATGGCATCGCGGTACAACGCCCGCGCGGCGCCGGCCTTTTCGCGCGGATCGGTCATGCACAGCACCACCAGCGCGCGATGGCGCGGCGAAAGTGACGGATCAGGCAAAGCGGTGGCGGGTGTTTTTTCTGGCATGGGCGTAAAATCCGGACTGCCGCCATTGTAGGGCCTCGCCGGCACCCACCCGCGTGCCTGGCCATGCAGTTCCCCACAGACCCGCTGACTCTTTAAAGTCCGGCGGCAACCCCCATTTCAACATTAGCCTTTCGTGCAGGAGACCTCATGGCGCTTTACCAGCTCGGCGACGTCAAGCCCAATATCGACAGCGAAGCCTACGTGGCCCCGGAAGCCACCGTCATCGGCAACGTGACCCTCAAGTCCCGCGCCAGCGCCTGGCCCGGTGTCGTGATCCGCGGCGACAACGAGCCGATCGTGGTGGGGCATGACACCAATATCCAGGAGGGCTCGGTGCTGCACACTGACCCGGGCTGCCCGCTGATCCTGGGCGACAAGGTCTCGATTGGCCACCAGGCCATGCTGCATGGCTGCACCGTCGGCGAAGGCTCGCTGATCGGTATCCAGGCCGTGGTGCTGAACCGTGCCGTGATCGGCAAGGAATGCCTGGTAGGCGCTGGTGCCGTGGTCACCGAGGGCAAGGTCTTCCCGGACCGCTCGCTGATCCTGGGCGCGCCGGCCAAGGTGGTGCGGCAGCTGACCGACGAGGACGTCGCCAACCTGTACCGCAACGCCGAGACCTACGCCTCGCGGCAGGCCATGTACAAGCAACAGCTCAAGCGGATCGGCTGAACGCAAGCCGCGGCGGCACCCATCGAATTACCGACAGACAACGTGACTCAGACTACCCCCACCACCCCCGACACCCTGCAGAAGTTCCTGTTCGACGCCGCCCCCGTGCGCGGCGAACTGGTGCGCATGGAAGCCACCTGGCAGGAAGTGCTGGGCCGCCACAGCTACCCCACGCCGGTGCGCCGGCTGCTGGGCGAGATGGTGGCCGCCGCGGCACTGCTGTCGGCCAACCTGAAGTTCAACGGCGCGCTGGTGATGCAGCTGCACGGCGACGGCCCGGTGCGCATGCTGGTGGTGGAATGCCTGTCCGACCTGTCGATGCGCGCCACCGCCAAGCTGGCCGAGGGCGCCGAGATTGCCGACGACGCCACGCTGGCCGACCTCGTCCATGCGCACGGCCACGGCCGCTTTGCCATCACGCTTGACCCGAAGGACAAGCTGCCGGGCCAGCAGCCGTACCAGGGCATCGTGCCGCTGGCGGATGAGCACGGCCCGCTGGCGTCGATCAGCGCGGTGCTGGAGCATTACATGAAGGCATCCGAGCAGCTCGACACGCGCCTGTGGCTGGCCGCCGACGACCGCGTCGCCGCCGGCATGCTGCTGCAGAAGCTGCCCTCCTACGGCGGTACGGCCAACGTGGGCGAGACCGGCGCTCCGCTGGCCAGCCATGCCAAGGCCCAGGACCTGGACACCTGGGACCGCGCGGTGCAATTGGGCACCACGCTCAAGGCCGAAGAACTGCTGGCCGAGTCGCCCGAGACGCTGCTGCGCCGCCTGTTCTGGGAAGACCTGCAGGACGCCGGCCTGCGCGTGTTTGAGCCGATGACGCCGCATTTCCATTGCTCGTGCTCGCGTCCCAAGGTGGCGGGCATGCTGCAGTCGCTGGGGCGCGAAGAGATCGAGAGCATCATCGCCGAACGCGGCAACGTGGAGATCCATTGCGATTTCTGCGGCCAGCGCTATGAGTTCGACCCGGTCGATTGCGCCCAGCTGTTCTCGGCCACCCACGTCGCCACCGGCGCCGGGGCTGGCGCGCACCAGCACCACTGAGGCGGCAAGCCACGGATTGATCCGTGGCGGCAACGTGAGCGGGGAATGAGAGCGGGAGCGGCGTAACGGAAACATCCGGCGCGCCGCCCTGTCCAACGGCTGTACGATCGCTGTGCCCGCGAGCCTGAGAACCGCCATGTCCGCCGAAGCGTCACTCCCCTTACCCGAATCCAGCGCCACGACAACGGCCGCCACGCGCAGCCGGATGCGTGGCGCTGTTGCATTGGCCGCGGCAGGCGCCCTGCTATTGGCCACTGGCTGCGCTGAGATCCCACGCGACGCCAACGGCTCGCCTCCGACGGCGCGGCTCGCGCCGAGCGCCATGCCGCCGGCGCGGCTGACGCCCGAAGCGCGGCAAAAGCTCGATGCCCTGAACCAGGAGGTGCTGCGCGAACAGGCTGACGCCATCGCGCGACGGCAACAAGCCGAGGCGTACGCGCGGGCATACGCCTATCCCAACACGAGCTGGAACCTGTTCTACGGGGGATGGGGCGGCGGCCACTGGGGTGGCGGCGTCAGCGTGGGGATGCCCGGCTACTGGGGCGGCTATCCGTACTGGTGGTGACGGCCAGGTGCCGCCAACGGCAAAACAGAACGTTGATCAGTGTCCGCCGCGCCCGGCGACGGAATTTGCCGGCGGCGGCAGCGGCGGCGTAGCGCTGACCTTGGGTGCCGGTGCCACGAACTGCACGAACACCTCGCCTTCCCGCACCATGCCCAGCTCATAGCGGGCACGTTCCTCGATCGCACCGGTACCGTCCTGCAGGTCGGCAACTTCCCCTTCCAGCTTGGCATTGCGCAGCTTGAGCGTCTGGTTGCGGGTACCTTGCTCGGTCAGCTGGCGGTTCAGGTCCCAGACGCGCAGCCAGCCACCCTTGCCCAGCCAGAGCGGATACTGGATCGCGAGCAGCAACACGAACAACAGCAACGAAATCAGACGCATGAAAGGTTGCGGACAAGAAATTCCGCACAATGATCTGCGAAGTCAGCCCGGAAGGCAATTGCCAGGCAGATTTCGATACAAAAACGGCGGTGGCCGGATGTTAATCCGTGCCACCGCCGCTCTCTGTACTACTGCGTCATTCCCGCGCAAGCGGGGACGACGGGATTCAGCGCAGGTTGTAGAACGCGCCCTTGCCCGGGTAGCTGGCGATATCGCCCAGGTCTTCCTCGATGCGCAGCAGCTGGTTGTACTTGGCCATGCGGTCCGAGCGCGACAGCGAGCCGGTCTTGATCTGGCCGGCGTTGGTGCCCACGGCGATGTCGGCGATGGTGCTGTCCTCGGTCTCGCCCGAGCGGTGCGAGATCACGGCGGTGTAGCCGGCGCGCTTGGCCATCTCGATGGCTGCGAACGTTTCGGTCAGGGTGCCGATCTGGTTGATCTTGATCAGGATCGAGTTGCCGATGCCCTTCTCGATGCCTTCCTTCAGGATCTTGGTGTTGGTGACGAACAGGTCGTCGCCCACCAGCTGCACGCGCTTGCCCAGCTTGTCGGTCAGCGTCTTCCAGCCGTCCCAGTCGCCTTCGGCCATGCCGTCCTCGATCGACACGATCGGGAACTTGTCGCACAGGTTGGCCAGGTAGTCGGCAAACTGGGTCGAGGTCAGCTTCAGGCCTTCGCCTTCCAGCTGGTACACGCCTTCGCCTTCGTGGTAGAACTCGCTGGCGGCGCAGTCCAGCGCCAGCAGCACGTCCTCACCGGCGCGGTAGCCGGCCTTCTCGATGGCCTGCACCACGGTGTTCAGGCATTCCTCGTTGGACGAGAAATTCGGGGCAAAACCGCCTTCGTCGCCCACCGCGGTGGACATGCCCTTGTCGGCCAGGATCTTCTTCAGCGCGTGGAAGATCTCGGCGCCGCAACGCAGGGCTTCACGGAAGCTGGTCTGCGACACCGGCATGATCATGAATTCCTGGATGTCCAGGCTGTTGTTGGCGTGCGCGCCGCCGTTGACGATGTTCATCATCGGCACCGGCAGTTGCATCGCGCCCGAACCGCCGAAGTAGCGGTACAGCGGCAGGCCGGCTTCTTCCGCGGCGGCCTTGGCCACCGCCATCGACACGGCCAGCATGGCGTTGGCGCCAAGGCGGCCCTTGTTCTCGGTGCCGTCGAGGTCGATCAGGGTACGGTCCAGGAAGGCCTGCTCGGAGGCGTCCAGGCCCATGATGGCTTCGGAGATTTCGGTGTTGATGTGCTCGACGGCCTTCAGCACGCCCTTGCCCAGGTAACGCGACTTGTCGCCGTCACGCAGTTCGATGGCTTCGCGCGAACCGGTCGAAGCGCCCGACGGCACTGCCGCGCGGCCCATCACGCCGGATTCCAGCAGCACGTCGCATTCGACGGTGGGGTTGCCGCGCGAGTCGAGAACCTCGCGACCGATGATATCTACGATTGCACTCATGAATTCCTCTCTGACTGTTGATTCTTGCTGCTGCTGATTACTTCAACCTGTGCCCATGTCAGGCGCATGTCAAACTGCCCGACAACCCTCAGGCAGCGCCTTCCACCACGATCATGTTCATCTTTGCTGCATTCTCGCGCGCCTTGCGGGCGGCGCGATAGGCTTCGCCGTCGTGGAACGACCTGGCGGCTTCATAGCTGGGGAATTTCAGCACCACGACGCGGGTCGGCGCCCACTCGCCCTCCAGCGGCTCGGTCTTGCCGCCGCGTACCAGCACCTCGGCGCCATGGATCTGCATGGCCTTGCTCGAGAGCACTTTGTATTCTTCGTACTGCTGGGGGTCGGTCACGTCGACGTAGGCGATGATATAGCCCGCGGCCATGGAGAATCTCCCGATTTTTTGTATTGTCTTTCGATATGGTTTGTCATCACCGGCGCCCGGAAATGGCGCGGTGGTGACAAAACCGGGCCTGCTCAGGCGCAGGCCGGCCAGCCGAAGTTGTCTTCCAGGAAACCGGCGCGCTTGACCAGCGTGTCCAGGTCCTTGAGCACGGCCAGCAATTCCTTCATGCGCGACAGCGGCACCGCGTTGGGGCCATCGGACATGGCCTTGCTCGGGTCCGGGTGCGTTTCCATGAACAGGCCCGCCACGCCGGTGGCGACGGCCGCGCGCGACAGCACCGGCACGAACTCGCGCTGGCCGCCGGAGCTGGTGCCCTGGCCGCCCGGCAGCTGCACCGAGTGGGTAGCGTCGAACACCACCGGGGCACCCGTCTCGCGCATGATCGCAAGCGAGCGCATGTCGGACACCAGGTTGTTGTAGCCGAACGAGACACCGCGCTCGCAGGCCATGAAGACGTCGTCAGGCAGGCCTGCGTCGCGCGCGGCGTCGCGGGCCTTGTCAATCACGTTCTTCATGTCGCCGGGCGCCAGGAACTGGCCCTTCTTGATGTTCACCGGCTTGCCGCTCTGGGCGCAGGCGCGGATGAAATCGGTCTGGCGGCACAGGAAGGCCGGGGTCTGCAGCACGTCCACCACGGCCGCGACGGGCTTGATCTCGTCGATCTCGTGGATGTCGGTAAGCACCGGCACGCCGATCTCGCGCTTGACGGTCGCCAGGATTTCCAGGCCCTTCTCCAGCCCCAGGCCGCGGAACGACTTGCCGGAAGAACGATTGGCCTTGTCGAACGACGACTTGTAGATGAACGGGATTCCCAGTTCAGCGGTGATGGCCTTGAGCTCGCCGGCGGTATCCAGCGCCATCTGCTCGGACTCGATCACACAAGGACCAGCGATCAGGAAGAACGGCTTGTCGAGGCCGACCTCGAATCCACAGAGTTTCATGACAGACTCCTCTCTTGCCGCCTGGCCTCAGGCGCCCTTGCGCTGCTGGCTGGCCAGCGCGGCTTCGACGTAGGCCTTGAACAGCGGATGGCCGTCGCGCGGCGTCGAGGTGAATTCCGGGTGGAACTGCACGCCGACGAACCACGGGTGCATCGACACCGGCAGTTCCATCATTTCCGGCAGGTTCTCGGTCGGGGTGCGGGCCGAGATCACCATGCCGGCGTTTTCCAGCGTCGGCACGTAGTGGTTGTTGACCTCGTAGCGGTGGCGGTGGCGCTCGTTGACCTCTGCGCCGTAGATGGCGTTGGCCTTGGTGCCTTCCTTGACCGGCACGCGTTGCGCGCCCAGGCGCATGGTGCCGCCCAGGTCGGAATCGGCCGAGCGCTGCTCGACCTTGCCTTCGCGGTCGACCCACTCGGTGATCAGCGCGACCACCGGGTGTTCGGTTTCGAGGTTGAACTCGGTCGAGTTGGCGTCAGCCATGTTGGCCACGTGGCGGGCGAACTCGATCACGGCCAGCTGCATGCCCAGGCAGATGCCCAGGTAAGGCACCTTGTTCTCGCGGGCGTACTGGATCGCGCGGATCTTGCCTTCCGTGCCGCGCTTGCCGAAGCCGCCCGGCACCAGGATGGCGTCCAGCGGGGCCAGCACTTCGAGGTGGCCCGATTCCAGTTCCTCGGAATCGATGTACTCGATGTTGACGCGCGTGGCGGTGTGCATGCCGGCGTGGCGCAGCGCCTCGATCAGCGACTTGTACGACTCGGTCAGGTCGACATACTTGCCGACCATGCCGATGGTGATTTCGTGCTCGGGATTTTCCTGGGCGTTGACCAGCTTCTGCCACATCGACAGGTCGGCCGGCCGCGGATCCAGGCGCAGTTCCTCGCAGATCAGGCGGTCGAGGCCCTGCTCGTTGAGCATCTGCGGGATCTTGTAGATGCTGTCCGCATCCCACACCGAGATCACGGCGTCTTGGGGGATATTGGCGAACAGCGAAATCTTGGCGCGCTCGTCGTCCGGGATCGGGCGGTCGGCGCGGCACAGCAGCGCGGTCGGCGAAATGCCGATTTCACGCAGCTTCTGCACCGAGTGCTGGGTCGGCTTGGTCTTCAGCTCGCCGGCGCTGGCAATGAACGGCACCAGCGTCAGGTGCACGAAGGCAGCGTGGTTGCGGCCCATGCGCAGGCTCATCTGGCGCGCGGCTTCCAGGAACGGCAGCGATTCGATGTCACCCACGGTACCGCCGATTTCCACCAGCGCCACGTCGGCCTTGCCGTCGTGCGAGGCGGCAGCGCCCTTCTCGATGAAGGCCTGGATCTCGTTGGTGATATGCGGGATCACCTGCACGGTCTTGCCGAGGTATTCGCCGCGGCGCTCCTTGCGGATCACCGATTCGTAGATCTGGCCGGTGGTGAAGTTGTTCGACTTGCGCATCTTGGCCGAGACGAAACGCTCGTAGTGGCCGAGATCGAGGTCGGTTTCCGCACCGTCTTCCGTGACAAACACCTCGCCATGCTGGAAGGGGCTCATCGTGCCGGGATCGACGTTGATGTAGGGATCTAGCTTGAGGAGGGTGACTTTGAGGCCGCGCGACTCAAGAATGGCCGCGAGCGAGGCAGCAGCGATGCCCTTGCCGAGAGAAGAGACGACGCCACCGGTGACGAAGACGAATTTGGTCATAAACCGAGCTTGCCGGGGAAATCGGGATTATACATGAGAGCCCGTTCTGCGCCGACCCGGAAATTGTGACAACCCGACCCGCCAGCGCCGGTTCGCGCGTGGCCTGCCGGGGCGTTCCGACGTCCCCGGGCTAGCGCTGCGGCGCATGCGCCGCATACCCGTTCAGCGCCCGTCGCGGCGCATCGCGCCGATCAGGTCGCGCACCAGTTGCGCCGTCTCCTGGGGCCGCTCCATCGGGTACAAATGGCCGCCCTCGATAAAACGCAGGTTTTCGCCCACCAGCTTGCGGGTGGCCGCGAGGCCGCACTGCCGCACCTCGCGTGATCGCGTACCGGCGACGAAGCCGACCGGCACTGGCGCGCCCCGCCTGAGCTTGCGTCCCAGGCTGGTCGGCAGCGTGCGGTAGATCCAGTATTCGACCTCGCGGTCGAAGCGCAAGCGCCGCTCGTCGGCCTTGCCGGTGGGCTCGGTGCCATGCAGCGCATAGTCGCGCAGCACCTCTTGATCCCACACGGCGAAGTTCGGCTTGCTGCGGAAATGCTGCCATACGGCCTCGGCGTCGGGCCAGTGCGTGCGCCGGTTCCTGGTCACCGCCGCCGGACCGGGCTTTTCATCCATGCCGAGCACCTGCGCCGTCTTCAGCAGCGAGGCGCGCCAGCCAGCAATGATCGGCGAATCCAGCATCACCACGCCACGCACCCATTCGGGCCGGCGCAGCGCCGCCATCATCGACAGGAAACCGCCCAGCGAATGGCCCACCAGCCAGACCGGCTCGCGGTACTGGCGCCCCACCTCATCGAGCAACTCTTCCACCAGATGGGGCCAGCCGCGCGTCACCGGAAACTGCGGCCGATGGCCGTAGCGGTCCACCGCGCGGAACTCGAACTCGCCGTCCAGTTCGCCAAACAGCTTGCGGTACGTCGTCACCGGGAAGCCGTTGGCATGGGAAAAATGAATGATCTCGCGCATCGCCGCCCCGCCCCTCATTCCTGGGTGCGGGAGGGATTGCGCCTGGCGCGCACGGGCTGCCCCCAGCAGTCGCCCTCCGCGCCACGCGCCAGCGGGAAGTCGGGCTGCTGGGTCACATCCCACTCCGGGTTGTGGATCTCGCCGAACACCTGCCGCAGCCGGTGGCCCCATGTATCGCGAATCATGCGGAAATAGGCGTTTCGCTCGTCGATGTTGACGAAGCGCGTCACGCGCAGCGAATCGGCCTCGTAGACCAGCAGGTCCAGCGGCAATCCCACTGAAATATTTGACTTCAGCGTCGAATCCATCGAGATCAGCGCGCATTTTGCGCCCTCGGCCAGGGGCAGCGAAGGATGCACGACCCGGTCGATGATCGGCTTGCCGTACTTGGCCTCGCCGATCTGGAAATAACAGTTTTCCGGCGTGGCTTCGACGAAGTTGCCGGCGGCATAGATATTGAACAGCCGCTGCCGCTCGCCCCGGACCTGACCGCCGAAGATCAGGCTGACATTGAATTCGATGCCGGCATCGCGCAGCGCGTGCGCGTCGCGCTTATGTACCTGGCGCACCGCGTCGCCCACGATGGAGGCGGCTTCAAACATGTCACGCGCATTCCACAGAGAGCGCTTGTCGTCATGGTTTTCGGCCAGGATCTGGCGCACAGACTGGCTGATGGCGAGGTTGCCGGCGGTCATCAGCACCATCACGCGGTCGCCGGGTTCTTCGAACACCGTCATCTTGCGCGCCGTCGAGATGGCGTCCACCCCGGCGTTGGTGCGGGAATCGGACAGGAATACCAGGCCGGCATCCAGCCGCATGGCTACACAGTACGTCATGGTCTTGTTCTGGTGTTCTTGTTGGACGGCCGGGAGTGGCCGGCCGGAGGCCTGCATTAACGGATTCTAGCGCCGCTGCCGCCTATCGGTGCCGGTTCTGGAATGCGGCACCTAATTGAGGCGGCCGGAGCTAGACCGGGTCGGCAAGCGGCGTGATGACGACATTGACTTCGAGCGTCTCCCCGGCTCCGCCCTCCAGGATGCCCCGCACCGGTGCGGCGGACTGGTAGTCGCGCCCCACGGCGAGGCGGACATGGCGCTCGTCGGTGAGGCAGCCGTGGGTGATGTCGATACTGCACCAGATCTCGCGTTGCGGATCCAGGCAAACGTCGGCCCACGCATGGCTGGCCAGGTCAGTGGCGGCGGGATCGTAGAAGTAGCCGCTCACATAGCGTGCCGGGACACCGAGCGCGCGGCACGCCGCCACCATCACCTGCGCCTGGTCCTGGCAAACGCCACTGCCCAGGCCGAAAGCCTCGGCCGCGGAAGTCCCGACATCGGTGGTATTGGGCTTGTAGCGCACGCGTTCGCCGATGGCCTGGGCCAGTGCCAGCAGCGCGGGAATTTCATGGCCCGAAGCCAGGAACGGCGCGGCGAAGGCCTGCATCTCGCGCGGCGCCGTGGTCAGCGGCGTGCTGCCGAGGAAGTACAGCGGCGACACGCGCGATTCGCCGGCCGGCGGCACATCGCAGAAGGCATGGTGGCCGTCGCGGTCGAGGTCGCCATGCGGCGGCAGAACTTCCACCTCGCCGCTGGCCTCGATGGCGATAGTGTCCGACGGGCCGGAGACTGTGAAGTTGTGCACGATGTTGCCGAAGCCGTCGCGCGCCGCGGACGGGTTGCCGGGCGTGCTCAGCTGCCAGTTGTGCACCGTCTGCAGCGGACCCGAGCGCGGCTCGAGCCGCAGCTCGTGCACACTGCGGCGCACCGGCTCGGCATAGCGGTAGACAGTATGGTGGTTGATCTTGTATTTCACGGTATCAGGGCACGGCGTGGCGCCGGCAGCACATGGTCGCCGCCGGCGTGCCCATGTCAGGCCGCCTGCAGCGGCACCAGGAAGTCCCGGCTGATGCCATTGCCGAGATCGCCGATGCGCTCAAGGAAGCTGGTCAGGTACGCGTGCAGGCCGACGGCAAAGATGTCGTCGATGCGCGCGTACTTCAGGTCGGCGTGGAGTTTACCAGCCTGCCGCTCGGTCTCTGCCGACTGCTGGTTGCGCACCATGGCCAGAATCGTCACCACCTCGTCCATGCTCGACACCAGCGAGCGCGGCATGTCAGGGCGCAGCACCAGCAGTTCGGCCACGCGCTGCGGCGTCACCACCGCGCGGTAGACCTTGCGGTAGACCTCGAACCCGGACACCGAGCGAAGCACCGCGGCCCAGTGGTAGAAGTCGTTCTGCTCGCGGTTGGGATCGCTGTCATCCCTGCCGGAGGCCTGGAACTTGACGTCGAGGATCCGCGCGGTATTGTCGGCACGCTCCAGGAAGGTGCCCAGCCGCATGAAGTGAAAGGCATCGTCCTTGAGCATGGTGCCGAACTGAACGCCGCGCGCCAGGTGCGAACGGAACTTGACCCACTCGAAGAAGCGCGACGGGTCTTCCCTGAGCACGCCGTCGGCGATCATGCGCTGCACGTCGAGCCAGGTAGTGTTCACGGTCTCCCAGACTTCGGTGGTCAGTGAGCCCCGCACCGCGCGCGCGTTCTCGCGCGCCGCGCGCAGGCAGCTCATGATCGACGACACATTGGTCATGTCGCGGACCATGAAATCGATCACGTCGTCGCGCGACAGCAGGCCGTACTTGTGGTCGAAGGCGTGCGTCAGCTCCGAGATATCCAGCATGGCCCACCAGCCCTGCTCGGCCACCTCGGCCGATTGCGGCAGCAGCGAGGTCTGGTAGTTGACGTCGAGCATGCGCGCGGTGTTTTCCGCGCGTTCGGTGTAGCGGGCCATCCAGAACAGGTGGTCGGCGGTACGGCTCAGCATGTGGGCTCTCCTGGCAAGGCAGCGGCAGTCTTGATCGCGGTGTGGATCGCGTGAGGGGCTGTCGTCGTCATCGTTCGAGCACCCAGGTGTCCTTGGTGCCGCCCCCTTGCGAGGAATTGACCACCAGCGAGCCCTCGCGCAGCGCCACGCGCGTCAGCCCGCCGGGCACCATGCGCACTTCCTTGCCCGACAGCACGAACGGGCGCAGGTCGATATGGCGCGGGGCGATGCCCGATTCCACATAGGTCGGGCAGGTCGACAGCGCCAGCGTCGGCTGCGCGATGTACTGCTCGGGCCTGGCCTTGACCACCTCGCGGAAGGCATCGATCTCGGCGCGCGTCGCGGCCGGCCCCACCAGCATGCCGTAGCCGCCGGCGCCGTGGGTTTCCTTGACCACCAGCTCGCCCATATGATCGAGCACGTACTGCAGGTCATCCGGACGCCGGCACATGTACGTGGGTACGTTATTGAGGATGACCTCCTCGCCGAGGTAAAAGCGGATCATGTCGGGCACGTACGGATAGATCGACTTGTCGTCCGCCACGCCGGTGCCGATCGCATTGCAGATGGTCACGTTGCCGGCACGGTAGACCGACAGCAACCCGGCCGCGCCGAGCGCGGAATCGTGCCGGAACACCAGCGGGTCGAGGAAGTCGTCGTCGACGCGCCGGTAGATCACGTCGATGCGCTGCGGCCCCTGCGTGGTGCGCATGAACAGGTGGTCGTCCTCGACGAACAGGTCGCTGCCTTCGACCAGCTCGACGCCCATCTGCTGCGCCAGGAACGCGTGCTCGAAGTACGCCGAGTTGTACATGCCCGGGGTCAGCACCACCACGGTGGGATCGGCGATCGCCTGCGGTGACACGCCGCGCAGCATGTCGAGCAGCAGGTCCGGATAGTGCGCCACCGGCGCGACGCGGTTGCGCGCGAACAGGTCCGGGAACAGCCGCATCATCATCTTGCGGTTTTCCAGCATGTACGACACGCCGGAAGGCACGCGCAGGTTGTCTTCCAGCACGTAGAACTCGCCCTCGCCGGCACGCACCACGTCGATGCCGGCGACATGCGCGTAGATGTCGTGCGGCACGTTGACGCCGAGCATCTCGGGCCGGTACTGGGCGTTGTTGTAGATCTGGTCGGGCGGGATCACGCCCGCGCGGATGATGTCCTGGCCGTGGTAGATGTCGTGGATGAACCGGTTCAGCGCTGCGACGCGCTGGCGCAGGCCTTTTTCCAGCAGCGCCCATTCGCTGGCCGGGAAGATGCGGGGGATCACGTCGAACGGGATGGTTCGCTCGGTGCCGCTGTTGGCCTCGTCCTTGTCGCCATAGACGGCAAAGGTAATGCCCACGCGCCGGAAGATCAGGTCTGCCTCGGCACGCTTGTTGTCCATGGTGCTGCCAGACTGCCGCGCCAGCCAGTCAGAGAAATGCCGGTAGTGCGGGCGTACCGCCCCGTCGGGCAATGATTGCCCTGCCTGGATGACCGTGGGCGCCCCGTCGGCGCGCCAGTCCAGCATCTCGTCGAAAAACCGCCCCGCCATGATGGCCGCTCCTCCATGTAGTGGGCGTTCGGATGCTGCCACTGCCCCGCATCCGGCCGCCCTGGTTTGACCTGGCTGTCCTGCCACAAGCCCGCCGCGCGGTGCCCGGGATGGTCTCCAATGGCATTGGCGCGACGATGCTGTCGAGTCACTGGCCCTTTCAGCATACCTGTACCGGCGAAAGCCGCAAGCTGGTGGACCGCAGCCGGCACGGAAAGTGAACTAGCAAGATGTCTGCCAGCGCACGCAAAAACGGCCGCCAGCGGAGCTGGCGGCCGTCAGGGGATAGAACGGACGAGCGCGGGCGGAAGGTTCAGCGGGCGCCAGACTGCAGGATGGTGTCCACCAGCACTTCGGGCGGCTGGCGGATATCGAGTTCCACCGCGTCGCGGGGCACCTCCAACGTATCGAACTGGCTCTGCAGCAGCTCGGGATTGAAGAAATGGTCGGTGCGGGCGGACAGGCGCCCGGCGATCAGTGCGGCATCGCCCTTCATGTGGACGAAGGTCACGCCGCCGTCGGGCGGCGTCAGCCGGTCGCGGTACGCCTGGCGCAGGGCCGAGCAGGTGAACACGTGGGTCCGGCCTTCGGCGCGCGCCGCGTCGATGGCGGCGCGCATCGCCGCCAGCCAGGGCCAGCGGTCTTCGTCAGTCAGCGGAATGCCCGCATGCATCTTGGCCTTGTTGGCCTCGCTGTGGAATTCGTCCGCGTCATGGAAGCCGCAGCCCAGGCGCTGCGCCAGCAGCTGGCCGACCGTGGTCTTGCCGCTGCCGGAAACGCCCATCAGGATATAGATCATGTCTGCTCCGTCGGTCTTGGTATCGTCTTGCTATCTTGCTGTCTTGCTGACTTGCTTTCGGATGGGGTCGCGGCCGTGGTCATTGCCTGCGGGCTGCTCCCGTCGTCCCCGCGCCGGCGGCCAACGACGGGAATGCGTGAGACTATTGTGCGACGGTTTGCATCGCGACGGCAGTGGCGGATGCGGCTGGGGCGGCGCCAGCATCCGCTTCGGACAGGTCGAGTGCGCTGCCCCCCTCTTCCGCGATGCGCGCGTGGCGCCGGAACGAGCCGAACAGCCCTCGTCCGAGGCTGAACCGGGCGAAATCGTCGGCCGGTGCCGCCGCCGGCTCGCGCGCCGCGAACTCGCCCTCGTCGCCCAGCCATTGCAGCACGCCGGCCACCGCGTCGACGCGGATGCGGTCGCCGTCGCGCACGCGGGCCAGCGCGCCGCCGGCCAGTGCTTCAGGGCCGACGTGGATCACCGCCGGCACCTTGCCCGACGCGCCCGACATGCGGCCGTCGGTCACCAGCGCCACCTTGTGGCCGGCGTCCTGCAGCGCGCCCAGCACCGGTGTCAGGCGGTGCAGCTCGGGCATGCCATTGGCGTTCGGCCCCTGGAAGCGGACCACGGCGATGAGGTCGCCGTTCAGTTCGCCGGCCTCGAACGCCGCCTGCAGCGCCTCCTGCGCATCGAAGACGCGCACCGGCGCCTCGACCACGCGGTGCTCGGGCGCCACGGCCGAGACCTTGATCACACCGCGGCCCAGGTTGCCCTGCATCAGCCGCAGCCCGCCTTCGGGCGAGAACGGCGCCGCCGCGCTGGCAACGACCTGGGCGTCGCCGCTTGCCGTCGCGCCATCACGCCATTGCAGCACGCCATCGCTCATCACCGGCTCCTGCGTGTATCGCGCCAGGCCCGGGCCCGCGACGGTCTGCACGTCCTCATGCAGCAGCCCCGCCTGCAGCAGCTCGCGGATGATCAGCCCGGCGCCGCCGGCGGCATGGAAGTGGTTCACGTCGGCGGAGCCGTTCGGGTACACCCGCGCCAGCAGCGGCGTGACGCGCGACAGGTGGTCGAAGTCGTCCCAGTCGATGATGATGCCCGCGGCGCGCGCCATCGCCACCAGGTGAATGGTGTGGTTGGTCGAGCCGCCCGTCGCCAGCAGGCCGACCATGGCGTTGGCCACCGCGCGCTCGTCGACGATGCGCGCCAGCGGCAGGTATTCGCTGCCGCGCGCGCTCAGCGCGACCGCGCGCTGGGCCGCCGCGGCCGTCAGCGCGTCGCGCAGGCCGCTGTCCGGGTGGACGAAGGCCGCGCCGGGCAGGTGCAGGCCCATGATTTCCATCAGGAACTGGTTGCTGTTGGCGGTGCCGTAGAAGGTGCAGGTGCCGGCGCCGTGATAGGCCTGGCATTCGGCCTCGAGCAGCGCATCGCGGCCGACCTGCCCGGTGGCATAGAGCTGGCGCACGCGCGCCTTTTCCTTGTTGGACAGCCCGGTCGCCATCGGCCCCGCGGGCACGAACACCACCGGCAGGTGGCCGAACTGCAGCGCGCCCATCAGCAGGCCGGGGACGATCTTGTCGCACACGCCCAGCATCAGCGCCGCGTCGAAGGTGTTGTGCGACAGCGCGATAGCCGTGCCCATGGCAATCGCATCGCGCGAGAACAGCGACAGCTCCATGCCGGCATTGCCCTGCGTGATGCCATCGCACATCGCCGGCACGCCGCCCGCCACCTGCGCCACGGCCCCTACTGCGCGCGCGGCTTCCCGGATCACGCCGGGATAGCGCTCATAGGGCTGGTGGGCCGACAGCATGTCGTTGTACGCGGTGACGATGCCTAGATTGGGCGCATGGTCGACGCGCAGCTTCAACTTGTCGTTGGCTGGCAGCGCCGCAAAGCCGTGCGCCAGGTTGGCGCATGACATGCCGCGCAGCGGCCCCAACTCGGCTTGCGCACGCTCGCAGCGCGCCAGGTAGGCGGCACGGCTGGCGCGGCTGCGGCCAACGATGCGTTCGGTGACGGCCAACAGCTCGGCATGGACGGCAATGGGCATGGCGGAGACGTTCCTTGTTGTCGGGGCGGCAGCACCAAAATGGCGCGATCGCATGTAGATTTTCTACATTATACCGATAGCAATGTCGCCGTCGACTGGGTCATGCATCACAATATCACCGGAATTCGCCGAATTCACCGGATTACGGGCAAACCCTGACAGCCTGCCATGCACGATTTCGGGCATGATGCCGCGCCAACGGATGTAGAATCTCTACATTCCGAAGTATCCGAACAACCCGACCCACCCGCCAGCCGCCATGCGCGACCGAATCCTTGCCGTCTACGACACGCTCCGCCCTTCCGAACGCCGCCTGGCGGATTACGTCGCCGAGCACGGCGCCGCCGTGATCCGCCTGTCGATGCCCGAGCTGGCCGAGCGCGCAGGCGTGTCGCAGCCCACCATCGCACGCTTCTGCGCCGCGCTGGGCTACGACGGCTTTCGCGAGTTCAAGCTGCAGTTCGCGCAGAACGTCGGCGGCGGCATGCCTTTCGTGCACCAGGACGTGGAGGCCCACGACCGCCCCGCCGACATCGCCGGCAAGGTGTTCGACCGCACCATCGCCACGCTGATGAGCGTGCGCAACGCGCTGTCGGCCGACCAGATCGAGCATGGCATCCACCTGCTGGCCCGCGCACGCCGCATCGAGTTCTACGGCTGCGGCAATTCGGGCATCGTCGCGCTCGACATCCAGCACAAATTCTTCCGCCTCGGCATTCCGACCGTCGCCTACTCCGACCCGCATGTATTCAGCATGTCCGCCGCACTGCTCGGTGCCGGCGACGTGGCGGTGCTGGTGTCCAACAGCGGCCGCACCTGGGACATGCTGACCGCCGCCACGCTGGCACGCAGCAGCGGCGCCAGCGTGCTGGCGATCACCCACAGCGGCTCGCCGCTGGCGAAGCTGGCCGACGTCTGCGTGTTTTCCGACGTCGAGGAAGACAGCGAGGTCTATACGCCGATGACCTCCCGCATCAGCCACCTGGTACTTGGCGATGTGCTGGCCGCAGGCGTGGCGCTGGAGCGCGCGGAAACGGTCGCCGCCGGCCTGCAGCGCGCCAAGGCCCACCTGCGCGAGCGCCGCATCGCAGGCGCCGAGCCGGCACGCACGCTGCCCCCTGCCCGAGGCCGCGCCACGCCCCAGCCGGATTCCGGGGACGCGCAGCCAAGCCCGGTGGCTACCCGCGCGCGCCGCCGCAAGCCCCGCTAACGCGGCGCCTCCGCCCGGGCGCGCCAGTAGCGCGGCTCGGCCTGCCGGAAGACCGACAGCGTGTAGCCCGCCGGCGCGGTAGACAAGGTCACCGCGCCGGTTTCGTCTGCACGGTAGCGCGCGATGCCGGCGCGCCCGTAGCGCTCCCACACATCGGCACGCGGATGGCGGTACCGGTTGGCATAGCCCAGCTGGAATACCGCCGCCTGGGGCCGCACTGCTTCCAGCCAGGCGGCGCCGGACGACGTGCCGCTGCCGTGGTGCGCCACCACCATGACGTCGGCAAGCAGCGCCTCCGGCGGCAACCTGTCGATCAGCGCGCGTTCCTCGGCCACGCCAATATCGCCTGTCAGCAGCAGGCGATGGCGCGCGGACGCCACGTGCAGCACGCAGCTGCGGGCATTGCTGGCGATCGCCGCCTGTTGCGATTGCGATGGCAGCGGATGCAACACCGTGAAATGCACGCCGTCCCATTCCCATTGCTGCCCGGCCGCGCACGGCGCCCAGCCGGATGGTGCCGGCCCGAGCAAGGCATGACCCGGTGGCGCGCCGGTACTGCGCGCCGCTACGGCCACCGCCGCTTCCACATCCGCCACCCCGCCGGCATGGTCGGCGTCTTCATGGCTGACCATCAGATGGTCGATCCGACCAAGACCCAGGCCACGCAGTAGCGGCACCACTACCTGCGCGCCGGCGCTGGCGCCCGATGCGTAGCCAGGCCCCGCGTCGTAAAGCAGCGCATGCGCGCGCATCTGCACCAGCACCGCGGTTCCCTGTCCCACATCGAGCATCACCGCGCGGAACTCGCCGTGCGCCACCGGCGGCCCGCGCGCCAATACCAGCGGCAACACCAGCAGGCCGCCGTGCAGGCGCACCACGGCGCTGGCCGGCGGCGCCAGCAACAGCGCAATCCCGAGCCCGGCCAACAGCAAAGGCAATGGGCCCGAGCCCGGCGCTTCCCACATGGCCCAAGGCAGGCCGGAAAACCAGCCCAGCAGGGCCGCCAGCCACACCATCGCCTGGTGCGCGACGGTCAGCAACGGCGCGGCCAGCATCGCCGGCGCGGCGGCGGCCGCCAGCGACAGCGGCGTCACCAGCAGGCTGACCACCGGGATGGCGACCGCATTGGCCAGTGGCGACACCACCGACACCTGCTGGAACATCAGCAGCGTCAGCGGCACCAGTCCGGCTGTCACCGCCCATTGCGTGCGCGCAGCGGCGGCAAGCGTAGCACGCGAGCGTTGCCAGCGGCTTTTCGGCGCATGGCCGCGTTCGGACCGGGCAGCATAGAAGATCACCGCCACCGCGCCGAACGACAGCCAGAAGCCCGGCGACATCACGGCCCATGGATCCAGCAGCAACGCCACCAGCGCAGCGAAGGCCAGCACCACCGAGGCCGGCGGCGTCCGCGCGCCCCAAACCGCCACCGCAGCCACGCACAGCATCGCCACGGTGCGCAATGCCGGGATCTGCATGCCAGCCAGCAGCCCATACACCAGCGCGCTGGCCACCGCCGCCGCCAGCGCCGCGTGCCTGGCCGGGAGCCATAGCGGCAATGGCCGGCGCAGCCTGCGCCCCAGGCCGAATGAATGCCGCCATAACATGCCCGCGAGCGACCCCGCCATGCCGGCAATCATGGTGATGTGCAAGCCTGAAATACTGACCAGGTGACTGATGCCGGTACGCCGGAACAACTGCCAGTCTTCCGTATCGATGCCGCGCTGGTCGCCGATCACCAACGCGATCAGCACGGGGCCATAGCGCGCATCGGCCGGCAGCGCCGCGCGCAGGTGATCGCGCACCGCCGCGCGCCACGCCTCGATGCGCCATCCAAGCCGCTCCCGCGTGGCCTCCTGCGGTGGCCCCTGTGCGCGCCGTACATAGCCCGTCGCGCCATAGCCCTGCGCCAGCAGCCAGTAGGCATAGTCGAAGCCGAATGGATTGGCCAGCCCACGCGGGCGCCGCAAGCGTACGGTCAGGGCGTAGCGCTGGCCGGGATACAGGCCAGGCGGCGCGTCGCGCCAGTGGAGAAGGAGCCGGCCGGGCAACGTCAACCCTGGCCCATCCGGACCATCCGGCACGGTCTGCTCGACGGCGAAGGCAAAGCGGACGCCGCCCGCTGATTCCGACGGCAACCCGGAAACCACACCCTGCACGTCGAGGTCGCGCGATTCAAGCGAAGCAGGCAACCACTCCCGCAAGCGGATATCGGCGCGCCATGCCGCCCAGCAGAACGCGGCGCCGAAGGCCAGGAGCGCCAGTATCGGGCCCCGCCACGCGGCACGCAGGCGCGTGCCGCACAGCAGCATGGCGATGCCCGCCAGCGCCAGTCCGGCAGCGGCCATGCGCACGGCGTCCTGCCGCGGCAGCGTTGCCTGCTGCTGCAGCACCCAGCATCCCGCGACGAACGCCACCACGAACCCGCGCACGGCATCTCCCCGGCTGATTGCACACAGCCAGAGTTGTAACCGCTCGACGCAGCGGAAAGCTTGTCAGCCTGTCAGGAAGTCGTGGAAGTTGTGTGTCCGGCTGGCGCCATGGACTCGGCAAAGGCCGCCAGCCGCGGCAGCGCGTCGACGGCATTGCACCAGGTCGCCTGCGCCAGGACGGCGGCATCAAGGCCGCGCAGTTCGCCCAGCACACGCGCCACGCCGGCGACTTCCGCAGGCGTGTTGCGCACCTTGTGCTGCTCGCCGAACTGGTCGTCCGAAAGCCACGCCGGCGCGATATCGGGCGCATCGGTTTCAAGCACCAGCGCATCCAGCGGCATCTCGGCCGCCAGCCGGCGGATCTGGCGCGCGCGGCTAAAGGTCACGTTGCCGCCGAAGCCGAGCTTGAAGCCCTGCTCGACAAAGCGCCGCGCCTGCTCATGGCTGCCGTTGAACGCATGCGCGATACCGCGCCTGACGCCATGCTTGCGCAGTTGCGCGCCGACCTGGTCCTGCGACTTGCGCACATGCAGCAGCACCGGCAGGTCAAATTCGCGCGCGATCTTCAGCTGCTCGGCATAGAGCCAGGTCTGATGATCGTTATCGAGACCGGCGACAAAGAAATCGAGCCCGATCTCGCCGATGCCGACAAAGCGCGGATCGCCCATGCTGGCCGCGACCTCGCGCCTGAGCGCGTCGATATCGGGCTGCCCGGCGCCGGGCGAGCACAGCGGATGGATGCCGAGCGCATAGACACATCGCGCGTCCTCGTGCGCCAGCTTGCGCACCGCCTCGAAATTCCCCACCGCCACCGCCGGCACCACGATGCCGCGCACGCCGGCGGCCTCGGCGGCGTCGGCAATCTGGCGCCGGTCAGCGTCGAACTCGCGGGCATCGAGATGGCAGTGAGTGTCGATCCACATGGTGCAACGCCGGGCTCAGCGTTCCTGGTGCAGGTGGCCGTCGCGCAGGCGCAGCACGCGGTCGCAGCGGCCGGCCAGGTCGAGGTCATGGGTGACGATGACGAAGCTGGTACCGAGCGTGCGCGACAGCTCCAGCATCAGATCGTAGACGCCGCCAGCGGTGTGGTCGTCGAGGTTGCCGGTCGGTTCGTCGGCCAGCACGCAGGCAGGCTGCCCCACCAGCGCGCGCGCGATCGCCACGCGCTGGCGTTCGCCGCCGGACAGTTCGCCGGGACGGTGCTTGGCGCGGCCGCCCAGCCCCACGCGTTCCAGCATCGCCTGCGCCGTGCCGCGCGCATCGTGCTGCGTCAGGCCGCGGATGCGCATCGGCATCGCCACGTTGTCGAGCGCGGTGAATTCCGGCAGCAGGTGGTGGAACTGGTAGACAAAGCCCAGCGAGCGGTTGCGCACCACGTTGCGCTCGCGCTCGCGCAGCGCCGTGAATGGCTTGCCGAGCAGCGCGACGCGGCCCGAGTCGGGATTGTCGAGCCCGCCCAGCACATGCAGCAGCGTGCTCTTGCCGGAGCCGGACGCGCCGACGATGGCGACCTTCTCGCCGGCGTTGACGCGCACGTCCACGCCGCGCAGCACATCGACATCGAGTTCGCCCTGGCGGAAACGCTTGGTCAGGCCCTCGGCGACCAGCACCGGCGATCCGGCGCGCGGCTGGCCCGCCGTGTTGGCGGCGGTATCCGCTTGCAGCACTGCTTCACTCATAGCGCAGCGCCTCCGCGGGGTTGACGCGGGCGGCACGCCAGCTGGGATAGAGCGTGGCCAGCGTGGCCAGCACGAAGGAGATGATGCCGATGGTGACGATGTCGTTCACGCGGGGATCCGAGGGCAATTCGCTGATGAAATAAATGTCGCGCGGCAGGAACTGCACGTGCAGCACCCGTTCGATGAAAGGCACGATCACGTCGATATTGGTCGCGATCAGCGTGCCGCCGCCCACGCCAAGGAGCGTGCCGATAAAGCCGATGGCCACGCCCTGCACGATAAAGATCTTCATGATCGAGCGGGGCTGCGCGCCCATGGTGCGCAGGATGGCGATATCGGCCTGCTTGTCGGTCACGGTCATCACCAGCGTCGACACCAGGTTGAACGCGGCCACCGCGATGATCAGCGTCAGGATGATGAACATCATGCGCTTTTCGGTCTGCACGGCGGCGAACCAGTTGCGGTTCTGCTTGGACCAGTCACGCAGGTAGAGCTCGCCCGACATGGTGCCGGCGAGCTGCTGCGCCACCTGCGGCGCGCGCTGCATGTCGTGCAGCTTCAGCCGCACGCCAGTGGGGCCGCTCAGGCGGAACAGCGTCTCGGCATCATGCATGTTGACCAGCGCCAGCGCGCTGTCGAATTCGAAATGGCCCGACGAAAAGATGCCGGTCACGGTGAACTGCTTGAGCCGCGGCAGCACGCCGGCCGGCGTGATGGTGCCCTGCGGCGCGACCAGCGTGACCTTGTCGCCGACCTGCACGCCCATGGCATTGGCCAGCTCGTTGCCCAGCGCAATGCCAAACTCGCCCGGCACCAGCGCGTTCATGCTGCCGGACTTGAACTGGCTGCCAATGTCCGAGACCTTGGGCTCCTGCGACGGCTCGACGCCGCGCAGCAGCACGCCGCGCACGGCATCCTCGCGGGTCAGCATGGCCTGCGCCGCCACATAGGGCGCGGCGCCGGCCACTTCCTTGTTCTGCATGGCCTCGGCCGCGGTGTGCTGCCAGTCGGGCAGCGACGACGGGCCGATGACCTCGATATGCGACAGCACCGACAGCATGCGGTCGCGCACCTCTTTCTGGAAGCCGTTCATCACCGACAGCACCACGATCAGCGCGGCCACGCCCAGGGCGATCCCAAGCATCGAGATCATCGAGATGAACGAAATGAAGGTGTTGCGGCTGGCGCGCTTGCTTGCGCGGGTGTATCGCCAGCCGATCTGCCACTCGTAGGGGAAGTTCAAGAGGATTCCTGTTGTTTCGGGATATCGCCGGCGCCCCTCCGAGGGGCGCCGACGGCACTCGTGCGAGCCGTCGCGGGCGCGGTCCACGCTGCACCGGACTCGGCCGGGACTGGCCCCGTACTGGCTCGGTACTCACATCGGCCAGCCGGAAGTTTACAATCTCGCCACCATGATGACGCACCTGACCCTGATTGTGCCCTTTTCCGTCCCGCCGGGCGCCGGCGACGACGGCCGCGACGACGTCATTCCCGGCGCGCTGCTGCGGCAGTTGGAGCTGCCCGCGCTCGGAAAGTTGCTGACGCGGGCCACGCCCGGCCCGCGCGAGCGCCACGACGACCCGTTTCTGCGCAGCCTCCCGCAGGAACGCTGGCTGGCCGGCAAGACGGGACTGGATACCAGCCGGGTGCCGTCGGCGCCTTATATGCAGCTGGCCGACAGCGGCGCAGCCGTCCCTGCTGCGCAGGACGGCCAGACCTGGGCCTGCCTGCAGCCGGTGCACATCCACGCGGCGCGCGACCACCTGGTGCTGATGCCGCCAACGCACCTCGGCATCCGGCCGGAAGAGGCCGACGCCCTGCGCGCCGCCATCGCTCCGCTGCTGCAGGAGTCCGGCATCGCGGTCGAAACGCCCAGCCCGTCGCGCTGGTACCTGCCCGAGTCCGTGTTCGGGCCGCTGGAAGCCACCACCCCGCTGCGCGCGGCGGGGCGCAACATCGATATCTGGATGCAGGCCGGCGAGCGTGCGCGCGACTGGCGCCGGGTACAGAACGAGATCCAGATGACCTGGTTCGACCACCCGGTCAACCAGGCCCGCGAGGCGCGCGGCGAGTTGCCGGTGAACTCGGTCTGGCTGTACGGCGGCGGCGCGCTGCAGACGGTGCCGCGCCTGGCCGACACGGTACTGAGCGACGACCCGTTCCTGGCCGGGCTGGCGCTGGCCGCCGGCAGCCGCGTGCTGCCAGTGCCAGCGGGACTGGCCGGGGTGGCCGAGGCCGAGGGATCGGTGCTGGCGATGCTGGAACGGGCCACCGAAGCCCATATCACGGAGGACTGGGGCCTGTGGATCGAGCGCATGCATGCGCTCGATGCCGACTGGTTCGCGCCGGCGCTGGAGGCGCTGGCGGCCGGCGGCATCGGCGCCGTGACGCTGGTGCTGGGGGGCGAGAACCACTTTGCCGAGTTCACCGTGACCCGCGCCGACCTGCGCAAGTTCTGGCGCGGCATGGGCCAGCGCGGCAACTGGCGCGCCCTGCTGTCCGACCTCGCCTTTGCCGCCTGAATATCGCCGAACGTCACCCAAGACCGCCTAACGTCGCCCGACTGCCGCCCCTACCGCAAGAACAAGACCCCCGCCATGACCCGGATTGCCATCCGCACCTATTCGTCCGAACACGTCACCACGCTGGCCGCCGCCGGCCTGCATCCGACCCTGGCCCGCATCCTGGCCGCGCGCGGCGTGGCGCGCACCGCCGAGCTGGCGACCGACCTGCCTGAGCTGGTGCCACCGGGCGCCATGAAAGGCATCGGCCATGCCGCCGCCTACCTCGCCGACGCCATCGCCGCCGGCAAACGACTGCTGATCGTCGCCGACTATGACTGCGACGGCGCCACCGCTTGCGCGGTTGGGGTGCGCGGGCTGCGCATGCTGGGCGCGCGGGTCGAGTACATCGTTCCCAACCGCTTCGAGTATGGCTACGGCCTGACGCCTGAAATCGTGGCGCTGGCGGCGAAGCAACAGCCCGACGTGATCGTCACGGTCGATAACGGCATCGCCAGCGTCGACGGCGTGGCCGCGGCCAATGCGCTGGGAATCGACGTGGTGGTGACCGACCACCACCTGCCGGGCGCGGAACTGCCGGAGGCGGCGGTGATCGTCAACCCGAACCAGCCCGGTTGCGAATTCCCCAGCAAGAACCTGGCGGGCGTGGGCGTGATGTTCTATGTGCTGCTGGCGCTGCGCGCCGAGCTGCGCCAGCGCGGCGTCTACACCCAGGCGACCCAGCCGCCGCTGCAGACGCTGCTTGACCTGGTGGCGCTGGGCACTGTCGCCGACGTGGTCAAGCTCGACACCAACAACCGCATCCTGGTGGCGCAGGGCCTGCGCCGGATGCGCGCGGGACGCATGCATCCGGGCGTCGCGGCGCTGTTCCGCGCCGCGGGACGCGAGGCGTCGCGCGCCAACACCTTCGACCTCGGCTTCGGGCTGGGCCCGCGCCTGAACGCCGCCGGCCGGCTGGCGGACATGTCGCTGGGCATTGAATGCCTGCTGACCGACGATGCCAACCGCGCCCGGGAAATCGCCCAGGAACTCGACAGCATGAACCGCGAGCGGCGCGATATCGAGGCCGGCATGCAGCAGGAGGCGCTGCAGATCCTGGAACAGCCCATGGCCGGTCTTGCCGGCCCCGATCCGTCGGCGCGCTTTACCGTCAGCGTGTTCAACGACACCTGGCACCAGGGCGTGATCGGCATCGTCGCATCGCGGCTCAAGGACAAGTACCACCGCCCCACCATCACCTTCGCGCCTGGCGACGAAGCCACCATCAAGGGCTCCGGCCGCTCGATCCCGGGCTTCCACCTGCGCGACGCGCTCGACCTGGTGTCCAAGCGCTGCCCGGGCATGATGGTCAAGTTCGGCGGCCACGCCATGGCGGCCGGCCTGACCGTGCGCGCCGAGCGCTTCGCCGAGTTCCAGGAGGCGTTCGAAGCGGTCGGCAAGGAATGGCTGACCGACGACCAGCTCGCGCGCGTGATCGAGACCGACGGCGATATCGAGGACCAGTGTTTCAGCCCGGAGTTCGTCACGCTGCTGGAGCAGCAGGTCTGGGGCCAGGGCTTCCCCGCCCCGACCTTTTGCGGCGAGTTCGACGTGCTGCGCCAGACCGTGCTCAAGGGCAAGCACCTGAAGCTGCAGCTGGGGCGCGGCAGCCAGCGCTTTGACGCGATCTGGTTCAACCACGCCGATTCGCTCGGCGCCAGCGCGCAGATTGCCTACCGGCTGGACAACAACACCTTCAACGGCGTCACCCGCGTGCAGCTGGTGATCGAGCACGCGCAATAGCGTGCCCGGGGATTGCCCCCGGCCCTAGCCGCGCGCCGGCAGGTACGCCATCGGATCGACCGGCTTGCCGTTGCCCCGCACCTCGAAATGCAGCTCGCTGGCGCTCGCGCCCATGCGGCCAACGTCCTGTCCGGCCGCGACCGTCGCGCCCTCGCTGACCAGCGGCTGGTCGAGGTTGCCGTAGACGGTCAGCCAGTCGTCGTTGTGCTTGACGATCACCAGCATGCCGTAGCCACGCAGGTTGCCCACATGGATGGCCCGGCCGGCGGCGGCCGCACGCACCGTGCCGTTGGCAGGCACGGCGATGGTCAGGCCCTTGCTGGCGGGCGGCGAGTAATTTGCGGTGACGCGGCCGTCGGCCGGCCATTGCAGGCGGATGCTGCTGGCGGGCGGCTTCGACGCGCCGCTGTCGACACGCGGGGTCTCGGTGACGGCCTGGCCGGTGCCGGTGCCGGCCGCGGCACTGCCGCCGGCAGGCCGCACGCGGATCAGCTGGCCCACCTCGATCTGGCTGGGGCTGGTGATCTCGCTGTTCCAGCGGGTCAGGTCGCGCACGGTGCGACCGTGCTTGCGGGCGATCGAATAGAGCGTATCGCCCCGTTCCACGCGGTAATAGCCATCCGGCACGGGGCCGCCGGTGGTGCCGCAGCCGGCCGCGACCGCGGCGGCCGTGGCCGCCAGCAGCAGGCCCAGCGCGCGGCGCCGGCCTGGTTCGATGTCATGTCTGGTTTTCGTCATGCGTCCCTGTTTGTCTTCATGCCGGGAGGCGGTTTGCGAATGCGTATTATCGCCGCGTGCGCTGCCCGGCACCGCCGGATAGACCATCGCACGCCCTTTCCGTTCGCGGCGCACCATGCCGGGGGCGGCCGGAATCCCCGAATCCGCGACCGATTCCGGGCATCAATCCGCTATAATTCAAGGTTTTCGAAGCGCAGGAACATCATGGAAGCAGAACGCCTCAACGCCATCTCCGGTGCCATCTCCGATCTCCGTTCCCGGACGGAAGATCTACGGGGGTATCTTTGACTACGATGTCAAAGTAGGAAGGCTGGACGAAGTCAACGGCTTGCTGGAAGACCCGGACGTCTGGAATAACCCCAAGCGTGCCCAGGATCTCGGCAAGGAAAAGAAGGCTCTCGAGGGCGTGGTAAGCGTCCTGGGCAAGCTCACGGACGACCTTGGCGGCGCCGACGAGCTGTTTGAACTCGCCAGGGAAGAAGGCGACGACGAGACGCTCGAATCGATCGAAACCGACGTCAAGGGCTTCGAGGAGATCGTGGCGGGCATGGAATTCCGCCGCATGTTCTCCGGCGAGATGGACCAGGCCAACGCCTTTATCGACATCCAGGCCGGCGCCGGCGGCACCGAAGCGTGCGACTGGGCCTCGATGCTGCTGCGCCAGTACCTGAAGTACTGCGAGCGCAAGGGCTTCAAGGCCGAGGTGCTGGAAGAGTCCGAAGGCGACGTGGCCGGCATCAAGAGCGCGACCATCAAGATCGAGGGCGAATACGCCTTTGGCTACCTGCGCACGGAAACGGGCGTGCACCGCCTGGTGCGCAAGTCGCCGTTCGATTCGTCGGGCGGGCGCCATACCTCGTTCTCGTCGGTGTTCGTCTACCCCGAGGTGGATGAATCGTTCGAGGTGGAAGTCAACCCGGCGGACCTGCGCGTGGATACCTACCGCGCCTCGGGCGCCGGCGGCCAGCACATCAACAAGACCGACTCGGCCGTGCGGATCACGCACATCCCGACCGGCATCGTGGTGCAGTGCCAGAACGACCGCTCACAGCACCGCAACCGTGCCGAGGCCATGTCGATGCTGAAGTCGCGCCTGTACGAGCACGAGATGCGCAAGCGCCAGGCCGAGGCCGACAAGCTGGAAGCCGGCAAGACCGACGTGGGCTGGGGCCACCAGATTCGCTCCTACGTGCTGGACCAGAGCCGCATCAAGGATCTGCGCACCAACGTGGAAATGTCCAACACCCAGAAGGTGCTGGACGGCGACCTGGACCCGTTCATCGAGGCCAGCCTCAAGCAGGGACTGTAAGGCCGTACCGGGCTGCCCGCCCCGCGCCCTGCGGCGCGGCGGCGGCACCCGCGGCGGCACGGCAACATCGCCGCATTCGCTGCGTCACAGCTGCACCTCACTGCTGTACCGCCGCACTTGCGGCCTTTCCGACCGGGGCACCATGAGCGAAGCCAATCACCTCTACATCATCACCGGCGCCTCGCGCGGGCTGGGCGCGGCACTGACCAACGCCCTGCTCGTGCCGGGCAACCGCCTGATCTGCGTGGCGCGCAGCCGCAACAATGAGCTCGAGCGCATCGCCACCATGAGCGGCGTGCCGGTGGCCTGGCACCTGCAGGACCTGTCCCAGGCCGGGCCCGCGGCCACCTGGCTGGCCAGCGTGATCGATACCCTCGACCAGCCGCCGACCAGCGCCACGCTGATCCTGAACGCCGGCGTGGTCGAGCCGATCGGCCCGGTCTCGCGCCTGCAGGAAAGCACGCTGGTGCCGCACCTGCTGACCAACCTCGCGGCGCCGATGACAATGACCGCTGCCTTCCTGGAGCGCACCGAGAAGTACGACTGCCCGCGCAAGGTGCTGGCAATCTCTTCCGGCGCGGCGCGCCGCCCGATCGAGGGCTGGAGCGCCTACTGCGCCGGCAAGGCGGGCCTCGACATGTTCATGCGCTCGGTCAACGCCGAGTACGCGCAGGCACCGGCACCGCGCACCGTGCGCGCGGTGGCGCTGGCGCCGGGCGTGATCGATACCGGCATGCAGGACGTGATCCGCAATGCCGACTTTGCCCAGGTGCAGCGTTTCCGCGACCTGAAGGCGAACGAGCAGCTCGCTTCCGCCGAGGAAACCGCGGGCCGCATCGTTGCTTACCTGCACCGCCCGGATTTCGGCAGCACCGAGCTGGACGACCTCCGCAATTACTGAAGCCATACTGACACCGCATGCGGCCCGCCGCGTGCGACGCTACAAGACATCATGACCGAACCGAACCACGCCCAGGCCAAGTCGCAGGCCAAGCCCGCCGCCACAGACACCCCCGCCGTCGACGAAAACAAGATCATCGCGGAGCGGCGCGAGAAACTGGCCGCGCTGCGCCAGCAAGGCGTGGCCTTCCCCAACGATTTCCGCCCCACCCACCAGGCCGCCGCGCTGCACGCGCAATACGGCGAGACCGACCAGGCCGCGCTCGAAGCCAGCCCGGTTGAAGTCTCGATCGCCGGCCGCATGATGCTCAAGCGCGTGATGGGCAAGGCCAGCTTCGCCACCGTGCAGGACGGCAGCGGCCAGATCCAGTTCTACATCACGCGCGACAAGGTCGGCGAAGAGGTCTACGCCGCCTTCAAGCACTGGGACCTGGGCGACATCATCAGCGCCCGCGGCGAGCTGTTCCGCACCAACAAGGGCGAACTGTCGGTCCAGGTGCGCGAGCTGCGCCTGCTTTCCAAGTCGCTGCGCCCGCTGCCGGACAAGTTCCACGGCCTGGCGGACCAGGAAATGAAGTACCGCCAGCGCTATGTCGACCTGATCGTGTCGCCGGAAACGCGCAACACCTTCCGCGCCCGCACCAACGCGATCTCGTCGCTGCGCCGCCATATGGCCGACGCCGGCTTCATGGAAGTGGAAACGCCGATGCTGCACCCGATCCCGGGCGGCGCCGCGGCCAAGCCCTTTATCACGCACCACAATGCGCTGGACATGCAGATGTTCATGCGCATCGCGCCCGAGCTGTACCTGAAGCGCCTGGTGGTCGGCGGCTTCGAGCGCGTGTTCGAGATCAACCGCAACTTCCGTAACGAGGGGGTGAGCCCGCGCCACAATCCCGAGTTCACCATGATGGAGTTCTACGCGGCCTACACGGACTACCGCTGGCTGATGGACTTCACCGAAGACCTGATCCGCAAGGCCGCGATCGATGCGCGCGGCAGCGCCGTGCTGACATACCAGGAACGCGAGCTGGACCTGTCCAAGCCGTTCCACCGCCTGACCATCTGCCAGGCGATCCAGAAGTTCGCGCCGCAATACACCGACGCGCAACTGGCCGATGCCGAGTTCCTGCGCGTTGAGCTGAAGAAGTTCGGCGTCAACACCAACGCGCCGCAGTTCCTCAATGCCGGGCTGGGCACGCTGCAACTGGTGCTGTTCGAGGAAACCGCCGAGAGCCAGCTGTGGGAGCCGACCTTTATCATCGACTACCCGGTCGAGGTCTCGCCGCTGGCGCGCGCTTCGGACACGGTGCCGGGCATTACCGAGCGTTTCGAGCTGTTCATCACCGGCCGCGAGATCGCCAACGGCTTCTCGGAACTGAATGACGCCGAAGACCAGGCCGACCGTTTCCGCAAGCAGGTCGAGCAGAAGGACGCCGGTGACGAGGAAGCGATGTATTTCGACGCCGACTACATCCGCGCGCTGGAATACGGCATGCCCCCGACGGGCGGCTGCGGTATCGGCATCGACCGTCTGGTGATGCTGCTGACGGATAGCCCCAATATCCGCGACGTCATCCTGTTCCCGCACCTGCGCAAGGAAGACTGACGGTTTGCTCCCTCTCCCGCAAGCGGGAGAGGGAGCAAACAAGCGGGTGATTCAAGCCTCCTCGCGTCGCTCGCGGGTTGTTACAGCGCCCGCTCCCCGCCCCGCAAGCCTCTCGCAACCCATTGATACAAAAGGCCTTTTCCGCCTACATATATTTACAAAAACAAACGGAAAACGCGCCCCGCTTCCGCCAAACTGGTTCCATCCCATCGCGGCCATCGCCGCACCGGAGCCACAATGCAGAGCCAAGCCACTTCGCACGACCACACCCCCGCCCCGCTGCCGCCGCAACGCCGGCTGCATCCGCTGCTCGGCGCGGCCGCCGTGGCCGTGGTCATTGCCAGCCTGACCGCCGTAGCCGCCGTCACCGGTGTGCTGCCGATCAGCAAGGCCAACCCTGACCTGCAGGCGCAGCAAAGTCAGCAAGGGGCACAGGCGCCGCAAGGGCCGCTGCCAGTCACCGCGCAGACCGCGCCGCCGCCGGGCAGTACGACGCGCCCGCCAGTCTATGACGATGGCCAGCCGGCGCAATCGCGCCCGAACACCGCCTCCTCGCAACCGACGCCGCGTACCGCTCCCGCACGCCAGGCTGCCCAGCGCGACAGCGAGCCTCGCGCCAGCCAGCGCGCCGAGGCCGACCGCCCGGCCGCCAAGGGCAGCCCGTATGCCGGCCGCATTGTCGCCGTCACGCCGATCCAGACCCAGAAGCCCAACACCAGCGGCCTGGGCGCGCTGGGCGGCGCCGTGGTCGGCGGCCTGGTTGGCAACCAGGTCGGCAAGGGCAATGGCCGTATCGTCGGCACTGTTGTCGGTGCGGTGGGCGGCGGTGTCGCAGGCAACCAGATCGAGAAGGCCGTGAGCAAGGACACGCACTACGAGGTGCGCGTCCGCATGGATGACGGCAGCCAGCGCACCTTTACGTATGAAAAGGATCCCGCGGTGCAGGTCGGCGAGCGCGTGCACATGGAGAACGGTGCGCTGGTGCGAGGCTGATTCCCACGCTCGCGCAGCACCAATGCAAAAGGCCGGCGACTATGCCGGCCTTTTGCTTCTCCCCGATACCGAAAGCTTTATTCCGCTTCCTCGATCCAGGCTTGCTGGATCGCCTCCAGGATCTTCTCGCCCGAACGTGCGGGATCGTCGGCAAAGCCGTCGAGCTCCAGCACCCAGCTGCGCAGGTCGGTAAAGCGTACGCCGGCCGGGTCGACATCAGGATATTTGTCGTACAGCGCCGAAGCAATGTCGTAGGTATCGGTCCACTTCATGGGTCGTTCTCCGCTGAGATCTGCGCCGTCGGCTCAGTGGCCTTCCTTGGCGTGGTTGATGGTGTACTTGGGGATCTCGACGGTCAGGTCGTCCTCGTCGACGATGGCCTGGCACGAGAGGCGCGAATTCGGCTCCAGGCCCCAGGCCTTGTCGAGCAGGTCTTCTTCCTTCTCTTCAGCCTCGTTGAGCGAGTCAAAGCCTTCGCGCACGATCACGTGGCAAGTGGTGCAGGCGCACGACTTCTCGCACGCGTGTTCGAGATCGATACCGTGGGAAAGGAGGGAGTCGAGGACGCTGACGCCCTTCTCGGCCTCGATCACCTTCCCTTCGGGACAGTATTCGACGTGGGGCAAAACAATGATCTGTGGCATGTCGTTTCCTGGGGTTCTGTAATGCGGTGCAGGCGCGGTGATCAGCCCAGTTCCTGCACCTTGCGCCCGGCCAGCGCACTCTTGATCGAGCGGTCCATGCGGCGGGCGGCGAATTCATCGGTGCCGTGCGACAGTTTTTCCACCGCGGCACGGATCGCCAGGTGGTCTTCGCCCCTGGCAATCTCGCGCACGCTGGCGATCAGCGCTTCGACGTCGGCGCGCTCTTCGGCCGACAGCAGGTCGCCGTCGGTCTCCAGCGCGCGCCGCGTGGCCTCGCCCAACCGGTCGGCCTCGACGCGCTCTTCAGCCAGCGCGCGGCTCTTCATGTCGTGCTCGGCTTCGCGGAAGCTGTCCTGCAGCATGCGCGCGATATCGTCGTCGGCCAGCCCGTATGACGGCTTGACCGTCACCGAAGCTTCCACGCCGGAGTGCGTCTCGCGGGCCGTCACCGACAGCAGGCCGTCGGCATCGACCTGGTAGGTCACGCGGATGCGCGCCGCGCCGGCCACCATCGGCGGGATGCCGCGCAGCTCGAAGCGCGCCAGCGAGCGGCAGTCGCTCGCCAGCTCGCGCTCGCCCTGCAGCACGTGGATCGCCATCGCGGTCTGGCCGTCCTTGAAAGTGGTGAATTCCTGCGCACGCGCCACCGGGATGGTGCTGTTGCGCGGGATGATCTTCTCGACCAGGCCACCCATGGTCTCTACGCCCAGCGACAGCGGGATCACGTCGAGCAGCAGCCAGTCTTCACCGGGAGCGTGGTTGCCAGCCAGCAGGTTGGCCTGCATTGCGGCGCCCAGCGCCACCACGCGGTCGGGGTCAAGGTTGGTCAGCGGGGTCTGGCCGAAGTGATCACCGACGGCCTTGCGGATCGAGGGCATGCGCGTGGCGCCGCCGACCAGCACCACGCCCTTGACGTCGTCGGGCGCCACACCGGCGTCGCGCAGCGCCTTGCGCACCGGCGCCAGCGTCTTCTGCACCAGATGGGCGGTGATCTTCTCGAAAGTCTCGTCGGTCAGCGTCAGGTGGACGATCTCGCCGGAGTCAAGCACGGCATCGATCACGGTGCTGTCCGCTTCCGACAGCGCTTCCTTGGCGGCGCGCGCGCGCACCATCAGCAGGCGCATGTCCTGCGCCGACAGCGGCTGCAGGCTGGCCTGCTCGACAATCCAGCACAGCAGGCGCTGGTCGAAGTCATCACCGCCCAGCGCGGAATCGCCGCCGGTGGCCAACACCTCGAACACGCCGCGCGTGAGCTTGAGCACCGAGATATCGAAAGTGCCGCCGCCCAGGTCATAGACCGCGTAGACGCCTTCGGCGGCGTTGTCGAGGCCATAGGCAATGGCTGCGGCGGTCGGCTCGTTCAGCAGGCGCAGCACTTCCAGGCCGGCCAGGCGCGCGGCGTCCTTGGTCGCCTGGCGCTGCGCCTCATCGAAATATGCCGGTACGGTGATGACCGCGCCGACGAGGTCGTCACCCAGCGTGTCTTCGGCGCGCTGGCGCAGCGTGGCCAGGATCTCGGCCGAGATTTCAACCGGGCTCTTCACCCCCGCGGCGGTCTTGATCTGCACCATGCCGGGCGCGTCGACGAAGTCGTACGGGCTGTGCTCGATATTGGCCACGTCGCGCAGGCCACGGCCCATGAAGCGCTTGACCGAGACGATGGTGTTCTTGGGATCGCGCACCGCCTCTTCCTGGGCCCGGTAGCCAATATGCGCGGTGCGGTCCGGCAGGTAGCGCACGACCGACGGCAGCAGCGCGCGGCCGCGCTCGTCGCCCAGCACCTCAGGGATGCTGCTGCGCACCGCGGCCACCAGCGAGTTGGTGGTGCCGAGGTCGATGCCGACGGCCAGGCGGCGTTGGTGGGGCGCCGGCGACATGCCGGGTTCGGAAATCTGGAGCAGTGCCATGGTAATTCTTCGCTGTCTTGTGCGGCAGGGGAAACCGCATGCGGGCCGCATGGGGGCGGTTTTCACACCGGGCGCCATTGTGTCACGGCCCCGGCAATCTTGCCGGTCAGTCTTCCAGCCGGTCGATGGCCTCGCTGGTATCGTGCTCGATCTTCTCGATAAACATCAGTTGCCGGACCGCGCCACCGGCTGCCTCGTTGTCGCCGCCATCCAGCAGCGCGCCCAGCGCGGCATGGCGCTCGCGCTTTTCCTGGCGCAGCTCGCGCAGCAGCGCATCGAGGCGGTCCACGTCGCGCGCTTCCACCGCTTCCTGCAGCGCTTCGCGCCACTCCATCTGCTGCATCAGGAAGGCGGGCGACATGGCGGTGTTGTTCTCCGCCTGCACGTCGACGCCGCGCAGCTTCAGCAGGTAGGTCGCGCGCCGCAACGGCTGGCGCAGCGTGCGGTAGGCTTCATTGGCATGCGCGGCCCACTGCATGGCCACGCGGCGCTCGGCATCGCCGGCGTTGGCGAAGCGGTCCGGGTGCGCCTGCGACTGCACGGTGAGATAGGCCGCATCCAGCGCGGCCTCGTCTACGCCGAACTGCGCCGGCAGACCGAACAGCGCAAAAAAATCGTCTTTCAACTGCTTCCCCAAGAAAAAAGAGCGGCCGCGCCGCCCCTTCGTCCATTTGCCGCCGTCACCGGCCGGCAGGCTGGCTGGCCCGCGCCAGGGCCCACTCCGCCGGCGGTTCGTTGCGGTCGCACTTCAGGCAATTCACCCGCGCGCCAACCATGCCGGCGCGGCCCTGCTCGCTCTGTGTCCACGGCCGCAACTGCCACGGCGGATCGTGCCGCACGTGCTGGCCATGGCCGCAATCGAGTTCAGCCACCCAGTAGCCTTCCGCGTCCCGGTGGAATCCGGTGATGCTGCGCTCCACCGACGTCCTTCGTGGCTTTGGTGCGATGCTGCTCAGACCGTGAACGACTCGCCGCAGCCGCACTCGTCCTTGACGTTGGGGTTGTTGAAGCGGAACCCTTCGTTCAACCCTTCGCGCGCATAGTCGAGTTCGGTGCCGTCGATGTACGGCAGGCTCTTGGCGTCAACGATGACCTTGATGCCGTGCGACTCGAACACCGCGTCTTCCGGCAGCAGCTCGTCCACATATTCCAGCTTGTAGGCCAGGCCCGAGCAGCCGGTGGTCTTCACGCCCAGGCGCAGGCCCACGCCCTTGCCGCGGCGTTCCAGATAGCGGGCGACGTGCTTGGCCGCCTTCTCGGTCATCGTGATCATCGTTGCGTCTTCCTTCGTGCTTCTTGTCGATCGACAGGATCAGGCAGCCTTCTGCTCGGCGCCGTGCTTCTTCTTGTAGTCTTCGACAGCAGCCTTGATCGCGTCTTCAGCCAGGATCGAGCAGTGGATCTTCACCGGCGGCAGGGCCAGTTCTTCAGCGATCTGGGTGTTCTTGATCTCCAGCGCCTGGTCCACGGTCTTGCCCTTGACCCACTCGGTCACCAGCGACGACGAGGCGATGGCCGAGCCGCAGCCATAGGTCTTGAACTTGGCGTCTTCGATCACGCCAGCTTCGTTGACCTTGATCTGCAGCTTCATCACGTCGCCGCAAGCCGGGGCGCCGACCATGCCGGTGCCGACCGCATCGTCGTTCTTGTCGAACGAACCGACGTTGCGGGGGTTTTCATAGTGGTCGAGAACCTTCGTGCTGTATGACATTTTGCTTACCTCTTGCGTATCTTTTACGGGGGTCTTGCTTTTGTTTTGGCTGGATCCTGCGGGTACTTAATGCGCTCAGTGCGCGGCCCACTGGATCGAATTCAGGTCGACGCCGTCCTTGAACATTTCCCACAGCGGCGACAGGTCGCGCAGCTTGCCGATCTTGGACTTGAGCAGCTGGACGGTGTAGTCGATCTCCTGCTCGGTGGTGAAGCGGCCGACCGTGAAGCGGATCGAGCTGTGCGCCAGCTCGTCATTGCGGCCCAGCGCGCGCAGCACGTACGACGGCTCCAGCGAAGCCGAGGTGCAGGCCGAACCCGACGACACCGCCACGTCCTTGATCGCCATGATCAGCGACTCGCCTTCGACGAAGTTGAAGCTGACATTCAGGTTGTGCGGCACGCGGTGGTCCAGGTCACCGTTCAGGTAGACCTCTTCCATGTCCGACAGGCCGTTCCACAGGCGGTCGCGCAGCATGCGAATGCGTTCGTTCTCCGTCGCCATTTCTTCGCGGGCGATGCGGAAGGCTTCGCCCATGCCGACGATCTGGTGCGTGGCCAGCGTGCCCGAGCGCATGCCGCGCTCATGGCCGCCGCCGTGCATCTGCGCCTCGATGCGCACGCGCGGCTTGCGGCGCACATACAACGCGCCGACGCCCTTCGGGCCATAAGTCTTGTGGGCCGAGAACGACATCAGGTCGCACTTCAGCTTGTTCAGGTCGATCACCACCTTGCCGGTCGCCTGCGCGGCGTCGCAATGGAAGATGATGCCCTTTTCGCGGCAGATCTCGCCGATCTGCTCGACGTCCTGGATCACGCCGATCTCGTTGTTGACCAGCATCACCGACACCAGGATCGTGTCCGGGCGCAGCGCCTGCTTGAATACGTCGATATCGACCAGGCCGTTTTCCTTCACGTCCAGGTAGGTCACCTCGAAGCCCTGGCGTTCCAGTTCGCGCGTGGTGTCGAGCACGGCCTTGTGCTCGGTCTTCACGGTGATGAGATGCTTGCCCTTGCCCGAATAGAAGTTCGCGGCACCCTTGATGGCCAGGTTGTTCGATTCGGTCGCACCCGACGTCCACACGATCTCGCGCGGGTCCGCGCCGACCAGTGCTGCCACCTGCTCACGCGCCTCTTCCACCGCGCGCTCCGCCTCCCAGCCGTACGCATGGCTGCGCGAGGCGGGGTTGCCGAACTGCTCGCGCAGGTACGGAATCATCTTGTCCGCCACGCGCGGGTCTACCGGCGTGGTGGCCGAGTAATCCATGTAGATGGGGAAATGTGGGGTGCTCATCGTTATGACTGCCTTTTTAGGGACCGCTGATCGCTGATTTCTACCGTTGCCTGTGTCGCGCCTTTGGGGGTCAGGACTGCGCCAGGCTGAAAACTGAATTCACCACCCTCGCCCGGACCGGCTTTTCCTGCTTGTCGGCCTTGCCGCGCGCGGCGGCGGTTGCCGGCTGCGCGGCTTCCTCGCGCATGTCGTGCAGCACCGCCGGCTGGCGGGCGCGCTGCTGGTCAACCAGGTTCTTGAGGGAGACGGAGTCGAGGTACTCGACCATCTTCTGGTTCAGCGTTGCCCACAACTCGTGGGTCATGCAACGCCCGGAGCCGTCATCTCCGTTACAATTACCCTTTCCGCCGCACTGGGTAGCGTCCAGCGGCTCGTCGACGGCGATGATGATGTCCGCCACCGTGACGTCTTCGGCCTTGCGTGCCAGGCTGTAGCCACCGCCCGGACCGCGTACGCTTTCGACGATCTCATGCCGGCGCAGCTTGCCGAACAGCTGTTCCAGGTACGACAGGGAGATCTTTTGCCGCTGGCTGATGCCGGCGAGCGTCACCGGTCCCTGGTCCTGGCGCATCGCCAGGTCGATCATCGCAGTGACCGCGAAGCGGCCTTTGGTGGTCAGTCTCATGGTGCAGGGCTCTGGGGGTAAAGCGAATACTTGATCGTTTCCGTCAAGTATAAAGGTACCCGACTAATTCAGTCAACTACCGCTGCCGCAGCGCATCAAGCGCTGCACTCGCCGGCAACCCTCTCCGGGCTTGCGGCGCGGGGCGGCACGACCAGCGAAAGCGGGTGTTTCAGGATGCGGCGCCGCACGACGGCGCTTGGCTCGGCGCGATCCACCCGCCGCAAATTGCGTGAGCGAAGCGCCGGCCGCGGGAGGATGCGCGCGGGTGCCGGCTCAGCCGGCCGGGTCTTGCAGGTGCTGGCGAAGCATCGCGATCAGTCCGTCGCAGGCGTCCTCGACATAGTCGAGCACGCGCTCGAAACCGTCGCCCTCGCCGTAGTACGGATCAGGCACTTCGTCGGCGTCGTGAAGAGTGGCGAAGCTCATCAGCAGGCGCACCTTGTCGCCGGCATCGGGATGCAGCCGAGTCAGGCCGGCGAGATTCTCGCGGTCCATCGCCAAAATCAGGTCGAAACGGTCAAAGTCAGGCAGGCCGACCTTGCGGGCGCGCAGCGCCGACAGGTCGTAGCCGCGGCGCAGCGCGGCGCGCTGGGTGCGCGGGTCGGGCGCGCGGCCCAAGTGGTACTCATGGGTGCCGGCCGAGTCCAGTTCGACCAGCGGCTCCAGCCCGGCTGCAGCAAGCTTGGCGCGCAGCACGCCTTCCGCAGTCGGTGAACGGCAGATGTTGCCCATGCAACACATCAGGATGGCGTATTTTTTCATCGGTCGATCGACAGCGTGGGCTGGTGAAAGCGCAAGCGCGGCCACGGCGTGGCGCTCAAGGCTCCCTGCCTGCCGGCCTGCCCGGTAGATTAGGCGAGGCGCAATTCTAGCCGCCTGTCCGGAGCAAGCCGCCGATGCTCGCCGGCTCGCGCCGTGGCGCCGGGCCCTGCCTAAGCGAGCTGCCTGGCCAGGCGCTCGCCATGCGCAAACCCGGCCACCGCGGCGGCTTCGGCGGATTTGAAATGATCGGTGATGCGCGAAGTCTCGGTCAGCGTGCCGGCGGCGCGGATATTGGTCCCCGGGCGGCAGACGCGCACCGTGTACGACCATTCGCTCTGCGAGCGTTGCCTGACCTGCACCTGCACCTCGTGGGTTTCATAGACCTTCTTCTTCCACTCGCCGATTTCGGCCATTGTGTGTTCTCCTCGGGAAATGGGACGGGGCGGACGGCTAGTTGACCTCGCCGGCATCGATGGCCCGCATCGCCGCGGCCTCGGCCAGTGCAACAGCCGCCTCCTGCGTGGGCGCATCGCCGGCAATGGCCTCGTAGGTAGGGCCGGCCGGCTCGCCAAAGGCGTCGGCAATGCGCATCTGCCCGGCAAAACCGCCTGCGGCATTTGGCACCGCGCTGGCCACGACCAGGTAGCCTCCGTACTCGAATTGGCGTTCCATGGCAGCTCCTTGCGCCCGGTTCACCCTGGCAGCTTGGCCGCCAGCACCTCCAGCTTCTGGATCGGCGGCGTACCCATGAACAGTTCCGGCGCCCTGGCCATCAGCGCGGCGGCAACCTTGCCAGACAGGTGTGCGTCGCGCGCGGACTCGTCGGCAAAGGCATCGAAGATGCCGAACATCGACGGCCCCAGCCGCAGCGCGAACCAGGCCGCAGTACCGGCCTCCTGCTGCACCAGCGCCAGTCCGTCGCGCAGGAACTGATCGACTTCCTGTTCCTTGCCGGGTCGCGCCTCCAGCGGCACCCACAGGCCAAGCTTTACCATGATGCGTCTCCGGGATCGGTCCTGACGCATTTCACTATAGGCCAGCCACGCCGCACGCCCGCCCCGTGGCGCAGGTTCAGGCGGGCGGCAGCGCGCCCTCGCCGCTGGCGCCGAACACCTGCGCCTTGAGCTTGGCCAACTGGTCGCGCACCTGCGCCGCCTGCTCGAATTCCAGGTTGCGGGCATGGTCGAGCATGAGTTTTTCCAGGCGCTTGATTTCCTTAGACACCTGCTTTTCGCTCATATCCTCGTAGCGCGCCTGCTCCTGCGCGGCCTGCAGCTCGGCCTTGGCATCGCTGGCGTTGTAGACGCCGTCGATGATGTCCTTGATGCGCTTGACCACGCCGCGCGGAATGATGCCGTTGGCCTCGTTGAAGGCCATCTGCTTGGCGCGGCGGCGCTCGGTCTCGCTGATGGCCTTGCGCATCGACTCGGTCATGCGGTCGGCATACAGGATGGCGGCGCCATTGACGTTGCGCGCGGCGCGGCCGATGGTCTGGATCAGCGAGCGCTCGGCGCGCAGGAAGCCTTCCTTGTCGGCATCCAGGATCGCCACCAGCGAGACTTCGGGGATATCCAAACCCTCGCGCAGCAGGTTGATGCCGACCAGCACGTCAAAGGTACCCAGGCGCAGGTCGCGGATGATCTCGACGCGCTCCACCGTGTCGATGTCCGAGTGCAGGTAGCGCACCTTGACGCCGTTCTCGGACAGGAACTCGGTCAGCTGCTCGGCCATGCGCTTGGTCAGCGTGGTCACCAGCACACGCTCGTTGACCTCCACGCGCGCGTGGATTTCCGACAGCAGGTCGTCCACCTGCGTGGTCGCCGGACGCACGATGATGGTCGGGTCGACCAGCCCGGTCGGGCGCACCACCTGCTCCACCACCTGCCCGGCATGCTCCTGCTCGAACTGCGCCGGTGTCGCCGAGACAAACATTACCTGGCGCATCTTGCCCTCGAACTCGTCGAACTTGAGCGGCCGGTTGTCCAGCGCCGACGGCAGCCGGAAGCCGTACTCGACCAGCGTGGTCTTGCGCGCGCGGTCACCGTTGTACATGCCGTTGAGCTGGCCGATCAGCACGTGCGACTCATCCAGGAACATCAGCGCGTCGGACGGCAGGTAGTCGACCAGCGTCGGCGGCGGTTCCCCGGGGCGCGCGCCGGACAGGTGGCGCGAATAGTTCTCGATGCCCTTGCAAAAGCCCAGCTCCGAAAGCATTTCGAGATCGAAGCGGGTACGCTGCTCCAGCCGCTGGGCCTCGACCAGCCGGTTTTCCTTGTGGAAGAACTCCAGCCGGCCGCGCAATTCGTCCTTGATCGCCTCGATCGCGCGCAGCACGGTCTCGCGCGGCGTCACGTAGTGGCTCGACGGGTAGACCGTGAAGCGCGGGATCTTCTGCTTCACGCGGCCGGTCAATGGATCGAAGAACTGGAGCGATTCCACTTCGTCGTCGAACATCTCCAGCCGCACCGCCATCTCGGCGTGTTCGGCCGGGAAGATGTCGATGGTGTCGCCGCGCACGCGGAACGTGCCGCGCTGGAAATCGGTCTCGTTGCGGGTGTATTGCATGGCGATCAGGCGCGCGATCACATCGCGCTGGCTGATCTTGTCGCCGGCCCGCAAAGTGAGAATCATCTGGTGGTATTCGTTCGGGTTGCCGATACCATAGATCGCCGAGACCGTCGCCACGATCACCGTGTCGCGGCGCTCCAGCAGGCTCTTGGTCGCCGACAGCCGCATCTGCTCGATATGCTCGTTGATCGACGAGTCTTTCTCGATGAACAGGTCGCGCTGCGGGACGTAAGCCTCAGGCTGGTAGTAGTCGTAGTAGCTGACGAAGTACTCGACCGCATTGCGCGGGAAAAACTCGCGGAACTCGGCGTAGAGCTGGGCCGCCAGCGTCTTGTTGGGCGCGAACACGATCGCCGGCCGTCCCATCCGGGCGATCACGTTGGCCATGGTGAAGGTCTTGCCCGATCCGGTCACGCCCAGCAGTGTCTGGTACGACAGGCCGTCCTCCACCCCTTCCACCAGCTGGCGGATCGCTTCCGGCTGGTCGCCGGCGGGCGCGAACGGCTGGTACAGCTGGAACGGGGAGCCGGAAAATGTGACGAATTTGCTTTCGTCCAGGGCCGGCGCGGCTTCTGCGAGGTTCGACATAGGGGGCGGAATAGCGGGAGAAGTAATAAAGAAGTAACGAAAGAAGTGATGGCGAGATTAGGGAAAAACCTCAGGAAAACGGGCGGATACGCTAGAATCTTGGGGTTGACAGCCCCCGCTTCAAGCCGTTTCCAACGGCGTGGGGCCGATTCCGCCCAGAACGGAACGGGGCCTGCCAGCCGCAGCGCAGTCCGGAGCATTCTACGCCTTCCCGTTTTCTTTCATTGCCGACCACGAGATTCCAAATGAGTTTGTTTTCTGCCGTCGAGATGGCCCCGCGCGACCCGATCCTGGGCCTCAACGAAGCCTTCAATGCCGACACCCGCGCCACCAAGGTCAACCTGGGCGTTGGCGTGTACTTCACCGACGAAGGGAAAATCCCGCTGCTGCGCGCCGTCCAGGAGGCAGAAAAGGCCCGACTGACCACCGCCACCCCGCGTGGCTACCTGCCGATCGAAGGCATCGCCGCCTATGACCAGGCCGTGCAGACGCTGCTGTTCGGCAAGGAATCGCCGCTGATCACCGAAGGCCGCGTTGTGACGGCCCAGGCACTGGGCGGCACCGGCGCGCTGAAGATCGGCGCCGACTTCCTCAAGCGCCTGTACCCGGACGCCAAGGTCGCCATCAGCGACCCGAGCTGGGAAAACCACCGCGCCCTGTTCGAGGCCGCCGGCTTCCCGGTGGTCAACTACGCCTATTACGATGCCGCCAGCCACGGCCTGAACTTCGCCGGCATGGTGGAATCGCTGAAGTCGTACCCGGCCAACACCATCGTCGTGCTGCATGCCTGCTGCCATAACCCGACCGGCGTGGACCTGTCGGCCGAGCAGTGGCAGCAAGTGGTGGGACTGATCAAGGAACGCAACCTGATCCCGTTCCTGGACATGGCCTACCAGGGCTTCGCCGACGGCATCGACGCCGACGGTGCCGCCGTGCGCCTGTTCGCCGACTCCGGCCTGCCCTTCTTCGTGTCGAGCTCGTTCTCCAAGAGCTTCTCGCTGTACGGCGAGCGCGTGGGCGCGCTGTCGATCGTCACCACCGGCAAGGAAGAAGCCCAGCGCGTGATGTCGCAGGTCAAGCGCGTGATCCGCACCAACTACTCCAACCCGCCGACGCACGGCGGCACCGTGGTCGCCACCGTGCTGAACAGCCCGGAACTGCGCGCCATGTGGGAAGAAGAGCTGGCCGAGATGCGCGACCGCATCAAGCTGATGCGCCATGCGCTGGTGGACAAGCTGGCCGCCAAGGGCGTGCCGGGTGACTTCTCCTTCGTCAAGGCCCAGCGCGGCATGTTCTCGTACTCGGGCCTGACCTCGGCCCAGGTGGACCGCCTGCGCAATGAGCACGGCATCTACGCCGTCGGCACCGGCCGCATCTGCGTGGCTGCGCTGAACAGCCGCAATATCGACGCGGTGGTCGATGCGATCGCAGCAGTGATGTAACGTTGCAGGCGTTGCTGCACGGCAACGGGCGGCAACGCATGGCAACTGGCGTCAACGTCACAAAGCGTCACAAAAAAAGCGGCCCCGGCCGCTTTTTGCATTTGTTTTCAGTTTTGTAGGACGTGTCATCCAAAAATCAGGCCAATGCCTTATTGTGTTCCGCGCATAGGGATGTACCTTAAGGTATATGCTGCAAAGCAAGATCGTTAGCACGGTCGTTCGAGAACGGGCATAATCCGCGACGCGATCCTAGGTGTATTGTCAGTACATTAGTACTTGGTGGTACGTGACCAAAAGTAAGACCAGGCAGAAACGGCATGCTCTACCAATTGCACGAGTTCCAGCGCTCGATCCTGCACCCGCTCACCGCGTGGGCCCAGGCGACCGCCAAGACTTTCACCAATCCACTCAGCCCGATGTCTCTGGTGCCAGGCGCCCCTCGCCTGGCCGCGGGCTACGAGCTGCTGTACCGGCTCGGCAAGGAATACGAAAAACCCGCGTTCGACATCAGGTCGGTGCGCTCCAACGGGCGCGACATCCCCATCGTCGAGCAGTCCGTGCTGGAAAAGCCGTTCTGCAAGCTGCTGCGCTTCAAGCGCTATGCCGACGATCCGGAAACCATCAAGCTGCTGAAGGACGAGCCGGTGGTGCTGGTGTGTGCGCCGCTGTCGGGCCACCATGCCACGCTGCTGCGCGACACCGTGCGCACGCTGCTGCAGGACCACAAGGTCTACGTGACCGACTGGATCGACGCGCGCATGGTGCCAATTGAAGACGGCGCCTTCCACCTTTCGGACTACATCTACTACATCCAGGAGTTCATCCGCCATATCGGCGCCGAGAACCTGCATGTGGTTTCGGTGTGCCAGCCGACCGTGCCGGTGCTGGCCGCGATCTCGCTGATGGCTTCCGCCGGCGAGACCACGCCACGCACCATGACCATGATGGGCGGCCCGATCGATGCCCGCAAGAGCCCGACCGCCGTCAACTCGCTGGCCACCAACAAGTCGTTCGAGTGGTTCGAGAACAACGTGATCTACACCGTGCCGGCCAACTACGCCGGCCATGGGCGCCGCGTGTACCCGGGCTTCCTGCAGCATGCCGGCTTCGTGGCGATGAACCCGGACCGGCACCTGTCCTCGCACTATGACTATTACCTGAGCCTGGTCGAGGGCGACGCCGACGACGCCGAGGCGCATGTGCGCTTCTACGACGAATACAACGCGGTGCTGGACATGGCCGCCGAGTATTACCTCGACACCATCCGCGAAGTGTTCCAGGAATTCCGCCTGGCCAACGGCACGTGGTCCATCGATGGCAAGCCGGTGCGCCCGCAGGATATCAAGGCCACCGCGCTGATGACGGTAGAGGGCGAACTGGACGATATCTCTGGCGCGGGCCAGACCGCCGCCGCGCACGACCTGTGCAGCGGCATCCCGAAAAACCGCAAGCAGCACATCACCGCGCCGCGTTGCGGCCACTACGGGATTTTCTCGGGCCGCCGCTGGCGCGAGGACATCTATCCGGACCTGCGCGATTTCATCCGCAAGTACCACCAGCCCGTGGCGAAGTAACGCTGCCGCAGACAAGACAACGCCCGCAATCGCGGGCGTTTCTTCTTATGCGCGCTCTCGGGACAGCCTCAGCGCTTCAGGTAGCAGAGCAGCATCTCGGTATGCAGCTCGGCAAAGCGCTCGTGCTCGTGCTGCGACGCCACGTCGCGCCCGGTCACGGCACTGATGGTGTAGCGGTTGGACAGCACGTAGTAGCCCAGCGCCGAGATCGTCAGGTAGAACTGCGGCACGTCGATGTGGTCGCGGAACACGCCCTGCTGCTGGCCGCGGTGGATCACGTCGGCCAGCACGTCCACGACCGGGTTGATCAGCTGCTGCAGTTGCGCCGATTTCTTCAGGTGGCGGGCTTCGTGCAGGTTCTCGCTGTTGATCAGGCGGATGAACTCGGGATGCTCGTAGTACCAGTCCCAGACAAAACGGGCCAGCGCGCGCACGCCGGCGATCGGGTCTTCGTCGACCAGGTGTAGCTTCTCTTCGGCGGCGCGGAATTCGGCGTACTGTTTTTCCAGCACCGCCAGGAACAGCCCTTCCTTGCTGCCGTAGTAGTAATACAGCATGCGCTCGTTGGTTTCCGCGCGCCGGGCAATCTGGTCGACGCGGGCGCCGGCCAGACCACCCTTGGCGAATTCCTCGGTGGCCGCGGCGAGGATGCGTCGGCGCGTCCCTTCGGGGTCGCGTTTGGTCTTGGTCTCTGTTGACATGGATGGCAGGTCGATCGTTGCGCGGATTATGGCACACGCCGGAATGCGGCAGTCCGGCTGCGCGACGCGCATCATCGCCGTTTCTGTCCATCGGCGAAATCGGGGATAATCCTTGCGGCGCGAGGGCTCGAAGAAGCCCGACCGGGCCGCTGAGGCCCGCCGGCGACGGTTTCGCCGGACCTTTGTGCGCCGACGCTTGCACGCCGGGTGTCTGCCGGGCCGCAGTTATGTCGGCAACAACGCACAGCGCCATTTGCGCCCATCGCGCCCAAAATGTCCCTTGTCCCGTCCAATCCGGTTTGCCCCCTGATTTCCAGCCCGTCGTCGTGAATCCTGCCGTCAAGACCCTTGCCGATCGCATCGAAGCCCTGCTGCCCCAGACCCAGTGCACCAAATGCGGATTCAACGGCTGCCGCCCCTATGCCGAGGCCATGGCCGCCGGCGAAGCGGCCTGCAACCGCTGCCCGCCGGGTGGCGCGGATGGGGTACGCCGGCTGGCCGGGTTGCTCGGCGTCGAACCCATGCCGCTCGATCCCGAACGCGGCACCGAGCAACCGCGCGCGGTCGCGCTGATCGACGAGAGCCTGTGCATCGGATGCACCCTTTGCATCCAGGCATGCCCGGTTGACGCCATTGCCGGCGCCGCCAAGCAGATGCATACGGTGATTCCCGAGCTGTGCACCGGCTGCGACCTGTGCGTGGCGCCCTGCCCCGTCGACTGCATCGCCATGATCCCGGTCACCGGCGAGCGCACTGGCTGGGACGCGTGGTCACAGGCCCAGGCCGACGCGGCCCACGCGCGCTACCTGGAGCGCCAGGCCCGGCTGGTGCGCGAGCGCGAGGAAAACGACGCGCGCCTGGCCGCCAAGGCCGCGGCCAAGCTGGCCGCGGTTCAGGCCGAAGCGCCGCAAGACGACACCGAGCGCGCCGCGCAGGAACGCAAGCGCGCCATCATCCAGGCTGCGATCGAGCGCGCCCGCCAGAAGCAGCAGGCCGCGCAGCCGCGCAATACGGAGAATGTGTCGCCTGCGGTGCAGGCCCAGATCGATGCCGCCGAAGCGCGCCGTGCGCGCGCCGGCCTGACGGGGCCGGCTGCCGGCCCGGACGCCAAACCCGACCCAGAACCACAGCAATGAACGCCGCCAAGTGCCGTGCCATTTTCGAGACGCTGCGCGAAGTCAACCCGGCCCCGACCACTGAACTGGAATACAGCTCGCCGTTCGAGCTGCTGATTGCCGTGCTGCTGTCGGCGCAGGCCACCGACGTCGGCGTCAACAAGGCCACGCGCCGGCTGTTCCCGATCGCGCACACGCCCCAGCAGATGCTCGACCTCGGCGAGGCCGGGCTGAGCGAATACATCAAGACCATCGGCCTGTACAAGACCAAGGCGAAGCATGTCATCGAGACCTGCCGCATCCTGGTCGAGCGGCACGGCGGCAAGGTGCCGCCCGACCGCGAAGCGCTGGAAGCGCTGCCGGGCGTGGGCCGCAAGACCGCCAACGTGGTCCTCAACACGGCCTTCGGCGAGCCCACCATCGCGGTCGATACGCATATCTTCCGGGTCTCGAACCGCACCGGGCTGGCGCCCGGCAAAAACGTGCAGGTGGTCGAGCAGAAGCTGCTCAAGTGCGTGCCGCATGAATTCCTGCACGATGCGCACCACTGGCTGATCCTGCACGGCCGGTACGTGTGCAAGGCGCGCAAGCCGGAATGCTGGCACTGCGTGATCGAGCCGCTATGCGAGTTCCGGGAAAAGACTGAAGCGCCGCAACTGTAAGCGCTGCCGGCCGGCTTCAGTCCGGCTCGCGCGCCAGCACCATGGCCAGTTGCAGCGCCGTACGTGCCACCACCTCAACGTCGGGCGTATAGCCCTGTCCGATCCAGCGCAGCGCGACGTGGATCACTCCGCCCGCCACGCCCGCGGTCAGCAAGGGATCGAGCCGCCGGCCCGGCGGCAGCAGCGCTTGCGCCAGCAGGCCGCCAAATTCGCTCAGAGAATCCGCCAGCGCGCCGTCGACCAGCTTGCTGACGCCGCGGATCTCTACCAAGAACACGCGCGCCGAACGCGGTTCGCACTGCAGCGCCCCGAAATAGGCGCGCAGCATCGCCAGCGCCCGGTTGGGGCCGTCGCCGGCTGCGGCCTCCCCGGCGCGGGCCAGTGTCTGCAGCAAGCGGTGGGTGACAGCCTGGAACGACGCCAGCAGCAGGGCCTCGCTGTTGGCGAATGACTCGTAGAAATAGCGCTCGGTCAGGCCGGCGGCCTCGCACACGGCCTTGACCGTGGCGTTCTGGTAGCCACGTTCGCCATAGACCTGCACCGCCGCGGCAATCAGCTGGCCCCGGCGCTGCGCGCGCCGTTCTTCGGCTTCGGCGCCGCGATAGCGGCGTGCAGGGACGAGCTCGGTGGTCATGCGTGCCATTATGACATTCCCTATTGTCAGATGCCTTGTCATATCGCTTCTGACAACCTATGTTGTCAGAAGCTCCATTCGCCCCGGATGCCTGACATGACCGCCGCCCGTCCCGATGATGCCGTCCTGGATGTCCTGATCGTAGGCGCCGGCCTGTCCGGCATCGGCGCCGCGCGCCACCTGCAGATGCGCTGCCCCGGCAAGCGCTATGCCATCCTGGAGGCACGGGACGCCATCGGCGGCACCTGGGACCTGTTCCGCTACCCCGGTATCCGCTCCGACTCGGACATGTACACGCTGGGCTACCGCTTCAAGCCCTGGCGTGGCGCCAAGGCCATCGCCGACGGGCCGTCGATCCGCGCCTATATCCGCGAGACCGCCGCGGAAGCCGGCATCACGCCGCATATCCGCTTCGGCCACAAGGTCGTCAGCGCCGCATGGGACAGCGCGGCGGCCTGCTGGACGGTCGAGGCAGAGCGCACGATGGATCACACCCGGGTGCACCTGCGCGCCCGTTTGCTCTATGTCTGCGCCGGCTATTACAGCTATGCCGAAGGCCACCGCCCGGCTTTTGCCGGCGAGGATCGCTTCCGCGGGCGCATCGTGCATCCGCAGTTCTGGGACGAATCGCTCGACTACGGCGGCAAGCGCGTGGTGGTGATCGGCAGCGGCGCCACCGCGGTCACGCTGGTGCCGGAGATGGCAAAGCGCGCGGCGCACGTGACCATGCTGCAACGCTCGCCCACCTACATCGTGACGCGCCCCGCCGAGGACGCGATCGCCCACAAGCTGCGCCGGCTGCTGCCCGAGCGGCTGGCCTACGGCGCCACGCGCTGGAAGAACGTGCTGCTCGGCATGCTGTTCTTCCAGCTGGCGCGGCGGCGGCCGGAGCGCACCAGGGCAAAGCTGATCGGCATGGCGGCGGCGCAGCTGGCACCGGACTTCGACGTCGCTACCCATTTCACACCCCGCTACAACCCGTGGGACCAGCGCCTGTGCCTGGTGCCCGATGGCGACCTGTTCGGCGCGATCCGCAATGGGCTCGCCACGGTGGAGACCGGCACCATCGAACGATTCACCGAAGACGGGGTCGTGCTGGCCGGCGGCAAGACGCTCCCCACGGATATCGTGGTCGTGGCGACCGGGTTGAAGCTGAACATGCTGGGCGATATCGCGGTCAGCGTCGACGGTGCGCCGCGCCGCCCCGCCGAGTCCTTCGCGTACAAGGGAATGATGCTGAGCGACGTACCCAATCTCGTGCTCGCCTTCGGCTACACCAACGCCTCGTGGACGCTCAAGGCAGACCTCACCGCCGAATACGTCTGCCGCCTGCTGCGCCATATGGACCGCCATGGCCACCGCATGGCGATGCCGAGCGCGCACGCCGGCATGCAGCCCACGCCGTTCCTGGACTTCACCTCGGGCTATGTGCAACGCGCCGCCACCGTGCTGCCCCGGCAGGGGGACCGCAAGCCATGGCGCGTCTACCAGAACTACCTGAAAGACATGCTGACGATCCGGCACGGGCGCATCGCCGACGGCGTGCTGCAGTTCGATGTCCCGCCTCGCTTGACCCAGGCTAGCCGGCCCCACCGGGACAGCCAGGGCGCCACAGAAACCAATGCCGTGCCGGCCGTCGCCGCCAGCGAGGTGCAATCGTGACCATCGCGCTGACCGTCGCTGGCGTGCTGATCGCGCTGCTCGTGCTGCCGGGTGCGGCGCTTTGGCTGTACACGTTACGCACCGTCCGGCGCATCGAGGCCGCGATGCCGCCACGCGGCCGCTTTGTCGACGTGCCCGGCGCACGGCTGCATGTGGTCGAGCGCGGCCAGGGTCCCGCCGTGCTGCTGGTGCATGGACTCTCGGGCCAGCTGGAGAATTTCGGCTACGGCATGATCGATCCGCTCGCCCGGCATTTCCGCGTGATCGCCGTCGACCGCCCCGGCGCGGGCCACTCGACGCGCGTGGCGGGCACTGCGGCGGATTTGCCGGCACAGGCCGCCGCCCTCGCCGCGCTGTGCGGCCAGCTCGGCCTGGAAAAGCCGCTGGTGGTCGGCCACTCGCTGGGTGGTGCGATCGCACTCGCGCTGGCCGCCTACCACCCCGAGCGCGTCGGCGGGCTGGCCCTGATCGCGCCGCTGACGCACCCGCCCAAGGCGATTTCGCCGGTATTCCAGGCGATGACCGTGCCGCGCGCATTGCGCCGGCTGCTGGCGTGGACGCTGGTGGTGCCGATGTCGGTTCGGCGGCGCGAGGCAGTCATGGATATCGTGTTCGGTCCCGACCCGTTCCCGCTCGACTTCCCGATCCGGGGTGGCGGCCTGCTGGCGCTGCGGCCAGACCACTTCCTGGCCGCGTCGGAAGACCTGATCGGTGCCGCGCAAAGCCTGCCGGCGCTGCTGCAGCACTATGGCTCGCTGCGTGTGCCGGTGAGCGTACTGTACGGCAGCGATGACCGCATCCTCGACTATGCCGAGCATGGCGAAGCGCTGGTGGCCAGGGTGCCGGGCGCGACACTGACGCTGGTCAGTGGCGGCCATATGCTGCCGGTGACCGCCATCGACACCTGTGTCGACTTTGTCCGCGACGCCGCCGCGCCACTGCATGCGCCGGCCCCCAGCCCGGCCCAGTTCGCCTGATTCACGGAGTCCTGCCATGACTACCCCAACCGTTTCCAATCCCTACAAGCAAGACGTCTTCGCCGCGTTCCGGGCCGTGCGCAAGCTGCTGGCGAACGGCAACGACACCGAGCAGGTATTCCGCATCATGCGCGCGCTGAACGGCCCGTCGATGCCGCGCAACTTCAGCCGCCTGCTGGGCACGCACGATGGCCGGCGCATGGTCTACCAGCGCATCGAACTGGCCGAGCGCCTGTCCGATCCCGCCTATGTCGCCAGCTTCGCCCCGGGCACGGTCGGCGCGGCCTATCGCACGTTCCTGGAAAAGACCGGCTACAGCGCGGACGGCCTGGCCAAGGTGTCGAACCTCGACCAGGAGCCGGTGATTGAGGACGCCTATCTGTGGTTCGGCCGGCGTACCCGCGACATCCATGACATCTGGCATGTGCTCACCGGCTACCGGGCCGACGAAAGCCTGGGCGAAGCCGCGCTGGTGGCGTTCAGCTACGCGCAGACCGGCGGCAAGGGATGGGCATTCATCGCCATCGCGGCATCGCTGAAGAGCCTGCGCGTGACCGGCAGCCTGGCCTTTGCACGCGCGGTGCTGGAAGGCTACCGGCTGGGCCGCCGCGCCGGGTGGCTGCTGGGCGAGGACTACGAAAAGCTGTTGCACGAACCGCTCGACGCGGCGCGCGCCCGGCTCGGCATTGCCGAACCCGGCCGTTACCTCGCCTGCCGCCCCGCGCAGGAATGGACTGCCTGACGTTGCCGCGCGCCATGAAAAAAGCGACCCCAGGAGTCGCTTTTTTAATTCGCGGCGCCACCCGCGCGGGGCGTCTTCAGACGATGCGGCAGGCTTCGTCGAACGACAGGCGCGGCAGGCGCGGATGCAGCTTCTCGGCAACGCCGTAGCCCAGGTTGACCAGGAAGTTGACCGACCACTTGCCATCGGGGAAGAAGGCCGCGTTGACCTTGTCGGCGTCGAAACCGGCCATCGGGCCGCAATCCAGGCCCAGCGCACGTGCGGCCAGGATGAAGTAGCCGCCTTGCAGCGAGCTGTTCATCAGGGCGTCGCGGGCGATTTTCTGCTCGTTGCCGGCATACCAGGCACGCGCGTCGGCGTGCGGGAACAGGCGCGGCAACTGGTCGTGGAAGGCCTTGTCGAAGGCGATGATCGCGGTGACCGGCGCGGAGCGGGTCTTCTCGACGTTGCCGGCCGACACGCACTCCACCAGGCGCGCCTTCTCGGCGGCGCTCTTGACGAAGACGATGCGGGCCGGGCCGCTGTTGGCGGCGGTCGGGCCAAACTTCATCGCGTCATAGATCTGGTGCAGGACGGCGTCGTCCACATGGCGGTCCTGCCACACGTTGTGGGTGCGGGCCTCGGTGAACAGTTGCGCCAGCGCGGCTTGGTCGATCTGGGACATGCGGCTCTTCCTATCCGTGATGTGTAAGAAGCGGCGATTTTACCCAAGCCCCGGGATGTGCCGCGCCAGTGTCTTTGACCAACCCGTTCAATTCTCTTGCATATCCCCGCGGGCCGGCGCCGGCGCGCTGCTGCGCCGCGTCAGCCACAGCACGCCTACCAGGATCATCCCACCGCCCACCGCCTGCGTGCCGCCGATATGCTCGCCCAGCAACAACGCCGCCAGCAGCACCGTGACCACCGGTTCGAGCGTCGACAACATCGAAGCCTGCGCCGCGCCGAGCCGTTGCAGCCCGGCGAAGAAGGTCAGGATCGCCAGCACCGTCGACAGCAGCGCGATCGCCGCCAGTGCCAGCCAGCCGCCGGCGCTGGCCGGGAACTGCGGCGGCACCCCCGCGCCGAGGCGCAACAACCCGACCACGCCGTAGACCAGCGCGGCCGCGGTGCAGATCACCGTGGTCGTGGCGATCGGGTTGACGCCGGCCGTCACGCGCGCGCCGACGATGATGTAGACCGAATAGATCACCGCCGCCGCCAGCCCCAACGCGATGCCCAGCGGCGAACCCTCGCCCCCGCCGACGGTCAGGCCAGCTCCCACCGAGCACAGCACCAGCGCGATCACGGCCGCCGTGGTCAGCCTCTCCTTCAGGAACACCGCGGCCAGGATTGTCACGAACAACGGATACAGGTACAGCAGCAGCGCCACCAGGCTGGCTTGCGCGTGGTTCAGCGCGCTGAAAAAGCAGAACGACTGGCCCACGTAGCCGATGCCGCCCATCGCCGCCAGCGCCAGCACGCGCCGCAACGGCGGCAGGCCGATGCCGCGCGTGCGCATCACCCAGGCCAGTGCCACGGCCGCCAGCACGAAGCGCACCAACAGCAGGCCGTAGACGTCGGCACCGGCGGCGTAGGCAAAACGCGCAAAGATCGCCATCGCGCCGAAGGCGCTGGCCGACACCGCGATCAGCAGCACCCCGACAAGCTTGGCGCGGGCCTGTTCCTGGGCGGTCGTGGAGGCGGAGGCGGTCATGAAGATGGCGGGAAGTCGGCGATCCCGCATTCTACTTGGCACCGCCGGGCCGCCAGCGCTCGCCGCGGCCCTCGTTTACAATGGCGCCACCATGTTTAATCCCTCACGAGAAGAAGTCCGCCGTTTCTTCTGCGAAGCCTGGCAGAAGCAGATTGCGGGCAGCGTGCTGACGCCGCTTGAAGTCATTGCCGTCGACTGGATCGGCGAGCATCCCGAGTACCACGAACTGCTGCGCGACACCGAAGGCGCGCTGACGCAGGACTACACCCCGGAGCAAGGCCAGACCAACCCGTTCCTGCACCTGGCGATGCACCTGTCGATTTCGGAACAGGTTTCGGTCGACCAGCCGCGCGGAATCCGGGAGGCCTATGAGGCGCTCGCGCGCCGGCTCGATTCGCCGCACGAGGCCCAGCACCAGGTGATGGAATGCCTGGGCGAGATGCTGTGGCAGGCACAGCGCAGCGGCCTGCCGCCAGATGGCGACCAATACGTCGACAGCGTGCGCCGGCGTGCAATGCGCTGAGCCCGCCACGCAAATCCCGCTGCGTACATTTCGTCACAACCCGCTTTCTACCGCGTGGTAGGCTCTGCGGGTTCCGAAATTTCCTAGACCGCGCGCGCCGCACATCGGCGCCCCGCGGTATCAGATTTATGTCCCGAGTGACCCTGCCCCGCCGGCGCGGCCTGGCGTCCGCCAGCCGCGTCGTCGCCCCTCTGTGCCTATCCCTGTCCTTCTCCCTGGCGCTGGCCTGGCCTCTGGCCGCCCACGCCGGCGTAGCGCTGCTGCAACCGCCGCGCGTCATCGACGGCAACCAGCCGCTGGTGCTGACGCTGGTGGTCAGCGCCGACGGCGCAACGCGGCGCTACCGGATCCCCGACACCCTGGAAGTGACGGCCTCAAGCGAAATGCAGGCGCCGGTGCGGCTGGTGCTCTGGCGCGAGGTATCCGGGCCGGCCATGGTCAGCCTGCGCCGCGGCGAGCACCGCGCCATCCGCTACACCGCGACGCTGCCGCCGCAGTTGCGCGGCCAGGTGCGGCTGGATGCAACCGGCATCGATGCCGCACCGGTGCTGGTCACGCTGAACCGGCTGCCCCAGCCGGGCGAAGCCGCCACCGCGGCCACTACCTCCCCGCCTGCGGTGGCCGCGACGCCGGCGCCTGCCGGCGAAGGCGCGGAGGCTGCGCCGGTTCCCGTCACGCCGGTGACCAGCGCCAGCGCCATCGCCCCGGCACCGGCAGACCTGCGCGACAGCGCGCGCCTGTCGTTCTACGATCCGATGTTCTTCACCGTCGGCGCCCACGACGGCGCCAACGCAAAGTTCCAGTTCAGCTTCAAGTACCGGATCTTCGAGGGCGAGGATCCGGCATCGAAGAGCCTGTTCGACAACCTCTACCTCGGCTATACCCAGTTTTCGCTGTGGGATCTGTCAGAGCAGTCCAAGCCGTTTCGCGACACCAATTACCGTCCGAGCCTGTTCTACTACCTGTCGGATACCGGCGTGCGCAACCGCGCCGTCAGCCGGCTGTCGCTGGCGGCCGGCGTGGAGCACGAGTCCAACGGCCGCAGCGGCAGCGAGTCGCGCAGCATCAACACGGTGTTCGTCAAGCCGACGTTCTACTTCGGCGACCAGAACGACTGGCACTGGCGCGTCGCGCCCAAGCTCTATGCCTACGTGGAAAAGGGCGATAACCCTGACATCGCCCACTATCGCGGGTATATGGACCTGGGCATTGCGTATGGGCGTCCGGATTCGTGGGAGTTTTCCGCCACGCTGCGCAAGGGCACGCGCAAGTGGTACGGCAGCGTCGATGCGCAGCTCACCTACCCGTTGGCGCGGCTGCTGCCGGGTACCGCGGGCTACCTGATGGCGGGTTATTTCGTCGGCTATGGCGAAAGCCTGCTCGACTACAACCACAAACTGCCCTGGCAGTTCCGCATCGGCTACGCGCTGTCGCGCTGAATCTCTGATGCTGCCTGCGGCCTGGCTTGGTCTGGCCACTCAGCCCGCCAGCGGCCTGCCGTCCGCCTTCAGCCGGGCATTGGCAACGGCGGCCGCGAACTGGCCGTGACCATGCCAGCCGGTCGCCCGACCCAGCTTCTTGCCGTTCTGGAAGAACATGAAGACCGGGATGCCGTGCAGGCCGAAGCGTTTGCCCAGCGCGGGATGTTCATAGACGTTGGCGTGCAGCCAGTGCAGGCCCAGCGCCCGGATCGGTTCGGGATTGGCGAGCATGGCCTTCTTGGCCATCTCGCAATTGAAGCAATCCACGCCCCAGAAGAACACGCACACCAGCGCATCGCCGGCTTGCGCAATCGCGGCGTCGATGCTGCCGTCATCGACCTGGCGCATGCCGAAGGCCTCGAAGGCGCGGTGGTCGAGATGGGGTGCCGCGGCTTCGTCCGCGGACGGCCCGCCGGCCGGCGATTCGCTTGACATGGTTGGCTCCCGCAAAGACAAAACAAGGCAAAACGCCCGGGCCTGAGAGGCACCGGGCGCATCGTCCACCGCCAGGCGGTCCTGGCTTTCCTGATCCCTCTTATTTCGGTGCCGCCACCGTCACCAGCGCCGGGCGCAGCACGCGGTCGGCAATGGTGTAGCCGCGCTGCAGCACGGTGACGACGGTGTTGGCTTCCTGCTCGGCCGGCACCATCGAAATGGCCTGGTGGCGGTGCGGGTCGAACTTCTCGCCGACCGGGTTCAGCTCGACGATCTTGCCGCGCTCGAACGCGGCGGCCAGCTGGCGCGCGGTCAGTTCGACGCCTTCGCGCAGCTTGGCGATGTCGCCCGAACCGTCCGCGAGCGCGGCCTGCAGGCTGTCCATCACCGGCAGCAGGTTATCGGCGAAGCTTTCGATGGCAAATTTGTGGGCCTTGGCCACATCGTCCTGCGCCCGGCGGCGGATGTTCTCGCCTTCGGCGACCGCACGCATGTACAGGTCATAGTGCTCACGCGCCTTGGCTTCCAAGGTGGCCAGCTGGGCCGCCACGTCCTCCACGGCGGCAGCCTCCGGCGCGGCGTTCTCCTGCGCGGCGGCAGCGCTGGCTTCGTCGTTGGGCGTCGGGTTGGATGGCGTCTGCTTCAGTTCTTCCATGTCGATCCGTATCAATGCATTGGCGCGGCCGTCCGTGGGCACGGCCGCGATGGGTCAATCGGCGTGTTTAGCGGGCAATTGGTGGCGATGCGCCGGATTTCAAGAGTGGCGCCGGCGAGACGCGGAAACAAGCGGTTACAAAGGCGTGAGTTATGCAATTGACGCCTTATTGCCTCGCTGCACTGCACTCACTAAGATTCTCATTAAGAAAAATGACAAAAATGCCGGGGGCCCTGGAGATGGTTCATTTTTGCACCGCTTCGGAAAGGTTGGCCATGCATAAGCTGCCAGTTGTGACACTCTGCCTCGTGGCCGCCTTGGCGGTCATGACCGCCTTTATCTGCCTGTCCGGCGCCTTCACGCCGCGCGATACCGAGTATGGCAGCGGCAAGGCGGTGTTCAAGCACTACATCGTTCCTATCGTCAGCCAGGAAGTCTCGCAGGAATAGGCATCCGCGCAACTTCCCGGCGCACGCGCACACCGCGGCGGCCCGGCACCCTGCCGGCGCCGCCGCGTGTCTTTTATCAACTTGCTGGCGGCCTCAGTGCCGGAAATCATCGATGCGGCGGCGGTCGCGCTTGGTCGGCCGCCCCTGCAGCTGCGCGGCGGGTTCCGGCTGCAGGCGGCGGCGCTCGGCCTCGGCCTGCCGGCGCGCCTGGCTGTCCGCGCCTTCTTCATACAGCGTTTGCGCCACCGGTGCCGGCCCACGCGCCGGGGCAACGCCCTTCACCTGGAGCTCCCAGCGCTGCTGGTGTGCTTCAAGCACAACCTTGTCGCCGGGCCGCACTTCGCGCGAGTTCTTGACCAGCTGGCCGTTGACGGTCACCTTGCCGCGCTCCACCGCCTCTGCCGCGAGCGAACGCGTCTTGAAGAAGCGCGCGCACCACAGCCATTTGTCGATGCGCTGGCGCGCATCCGCCTCATAATCCACGTTCATGCTGCGGCTCCCCGGGTCTGTGCGCGCGAGCGGCGCGCTTCCAGTTCATGCGGGTGCGGCGTATTGAGCGGCCATCCCTGCAGGTGCTGCAGGGCAATCTCCGCCATCGCGGCCACCCACGGCGCCGAGTCGTTCATGCAAGGGATAAAGTGGAACTCCTTGCCCCCGGCCACCTTGAATGCGGTCTGCCCTTCCATTGCAATTTCCTCCAGCGTCTCGATGCAGTCTGCCGGGAAGCCCGGGCAGAACACGTCGACCCGCCCGGCGCCGACCTTGCCCAACTCAGCCAGCGTGGGCGCCGTGTAAGGCTGCAGCCACTCCGCCTTGCCGAAGCGAGACTGGAACGTCACCTGGTACTGCCCCGGCTGCAAGCCCAGCGCATCGCCGAGCAGCCGGCCGGTCTTCACGCACTCGCAGTGATACGGATCGCCCAGCTCGAGCGTGCGCCGCGGCACGCCGTGGAACGACAGGATCAACTTGTCGCCATGTGCAAAGTCGGGCATGCCGTGCCGTGACCAGTAGGCCCCAATCTGCTGGTGCAGCGCCGATATATACGCCGGGTGGTCATGGAAATGTTTGACCAGCCGCAGCTCGGGCTGGTTGCGCCATTGACCCAGCACGCGGAAGACCTCGTCGAACGCGGTGGCAGTAGTGGTGCCCGAATACTGCGGATACATCGGCAGCACCAGCACCTGCTCGCAGCCCTGGCGGCGTAGCGCCTCCATCACCGAGGCGATCGACGGGTTGCCGTAGCGCATGGCACACGCCACCGTGACTTCATGGCCGTTCTGGTTCAGCAGCCGCTGCAGCGCGTGCGCCTGGCGCTCGCTGTAGACCAGCAGCGGCGAGCCGGTCATATGCGCCTCGCGCAGCCAGATCGACTCGTACTTCAGCGCCGACGCGCGTGACCGCAACGGCAGGATCACGCCATGCAGCAGCGGCAGCCAGGCGGCGCGCGGGATCTCGACCACGCGCGGGTCGGACAGGAATTCCTTCAGGTAGCGCCCCACCGCCTTGGGCGTGGGTGCGTCGGGAGTGCCCAGGTTGACCAGCAGGATCGCCGTGCGCGGCGCCTGGCCGTGCTGGTAGACCGGTTCGGGTGAAAACGTCATGTCGCTTCCGGGTTGGCGCACGGCCGGGAACGCGCCATGGTGGCGCGCCGCCAAAGTCGGCGCTCGGTAGGAATGGGGCAGCTTGTCAGACCGGCCAGCCGCGTCACTGGTTCTGGCTCAGCGCGCTGGACAGCAGCCGCGCGGTGATGTCGACGATCGGGATCACGCGCTCGTATGCCATGCGTGTCGGGCCGATCACGCCGAGGGTGCCGACGATCTGCCCGTCGACCTCGTACGGCGCGGTGATGACCGCCATGTCTTCCAGCGGCACCAGCTGGCTTTCGCCGCCGATGAAGATCTGCACGCCCTGCGCGTGGCTGGAGACATCGAGCAGCTGCAGCAGGCTGGTCTTGTGCTCGAACACGTCGAACAGCCGGCGCAGCTTGTCCATGCTGGAAGACAGGTCTTCCACTTCCAGCAGCTTGCGCTCGCCGCTGATATAGACGTGGTCGTCTTCCTCGTCGTCGGCCACGCTGCCGGCCTCGACCGCCGCCTGCATCAGCTGCGACATGTCGCGGCGCAGGTCCCGCAGCTCGACGCGCAGGTGGCTGCGCACGGCGTCGAAACTCATGCCGGTGTAGTGCGAGTTGAAGTAGTTGGCCGCCTCGATCAGCTGGGCCGGGGTGTATGACAGCTCGGTCTGGATGATCCGGTTCTGCACATCGCCCTCGGGACTGACGATGATCAGCAGGATGCGCTTGTCGGACAGGCGCATGAATTCGATCTGCCGGAACGCCTGCGCGCGCCGCGGCGTCATCACCACGCCGGCGAAGTGCGACAGGTTGGACAGCGTGCGCGCCGCCGCCGTGATCATGCGCTGCGGCCCCAGTTGCTGGGCACCGAGCTGGCCCTGGATCTGGCCGGTCAGTTCGGCCAGGTCGGCGTTGCGCTCCAGCGGCTTGGCCGTCAGCATGGAATCGACGAACAGCCGGTACCCGCGCGGCGTCGGGATGCGGCCGGCCGACGTATGCGGGCTGGCGATAAAGCCCATTTCCTCCAGGTCGGACATCACATTGCGGATGGTCGCCGGCGACAGGTCCAGCCCCGAGAACTTCGACAGGGTGCGGGATCCGACCGGCTGGCCTTCGGCGATGTAGCGCTCGATCAGGGTCTTGAGCAGCGTTTTGGAACGTTCATCCATGATGTCCCGATTTTACGCAAGTTTTAGACCTTCTGGCGCCCCGCCTGGGTTGCGGCTCCGGCGCCTGCTGGCAAGGGCAGCGGCGGTATGGTCTAATCCCGGCATGTCCGCCCCCCCGAGAGCCAGCGCCTTGCGCACTTCGTTCAACACCGTCGCCCTGGTGGGCCGCTACTCGACTGCCGGCATCGAAGGACCGCTGGAGGAGATTGCCTCTTATATCCTGCGCAACGGCCAGGATGTGGTGTTCGAGCGCGAGACCGCGCTGGCCACCGGGCTGACCGCCTACCCTGCCCTGTCGGCCGAGGAAATCGGCAAGCACGCGGACGTGGCGGTGGTGCTGGGCGGCGACGGCACGCTGCTGGGCATTGCCCGCCAGCTGGCCGGGTACGACGTGCCGCTGATCGGGGTCAACCACGGGCGGCTCGGTTTCATGACCGACATCGCGCTGGAAGACGCGCACACGGTGCTGCCCGACATGCTCGACGGCCGCTACGAGGCCGAGAACCGGCTGCTGCTCGAGTCACGCGTGGTACGCGACGACAACGTCATTTTTTCCGCGCTGGCGCTGAACGACGTGGTGGTGAACCGTTCGGGCATTTCCGGCATGGTCGAGCTGGCGGTGTCCGTAGACGGCTACTTCATGTACAACCAGCGTTCGGACGGCCTGATCGTGTCGACCGCGACCGGATCGACCGCCTACGCGCTGTCCGCCGGCGGCCCGATCCTGCACCCGACGCTGTCTGGCGTGGTGCTGGTGCCGATCGCCCCGCATGCGCTGTCGAACCGGCCGATCGTGCTGCCGCACGACGCCGAGGTCACCATCGAAGTCGCCAGCGCGCGCGACGCCAGCGTCAATTTCGACATGCAGTCGCTGACCTCGCTGCTGCCCGGCGACCGGATCGTGGTGCGGCGCTCGGAGAAGAGCATCAACCTGCTGCACCCGGTGGGCTACAACTACTACGCCACGCTGCGCAAGAAGCTGCACTGGCACGAATACCCGTCCGAAGACAACCGCCTCTGAGCCGCCCCCAGAGCCCGAGCTAGCCACCCCGATCCGACGCCAGCCCGACCTCCCGGACCGATCTCACTTTCCGCCACGATGCTGCGCAGCCTGTCCATCCGCGATTTCGTCATCGTCGACTCGCTCGACCTGGATTTCACCACTGGCTTCACCGTCTTCACCGGCGAGACCGGCGCCGGCAAGTCGATCCTGATCGACGCCCTGGCCCTGGTGCTGGGCGAGCGCGCCGATGCTGGCATCGTGCGCGAAGGCGCTGCCCGCGCCAGCATCAGCGCCACCTTCTCGACCCACCCGGCGCTCGACGCCTGGCTGGCCGAGCGCGAACTCAATGCCGGCGATGGCGCCGATGGCGCCGGCTCGGTGCTGCTGCGCCGCACGGTCGATGCCGGCGGCCGCAGCAAGGCCTTTATCAATGGCGCCGCGGCCACGCTGGCGCAACTGCGCGAAGTGGGCGACCAGCTGGTCGACATCCACGGGCAGCACGCGCACCAGCTGCTGCTGCGCCCGGATGCGCAGCGGCTGCTGTTCGACGCCCACGCCGGGCTGACCCAGCAGGCCGGTGCGGTGGCCGAGGCCTGGCGCGCGTGGCGCGCCTGCGTGCGCCAGCGCGAGGCGGTCGAGCACCAGTCGCGCGAGATGCAGCTTGAGCGCGAGCGGCTGGAATGGCAGGTGGGCGAGCTCGACAAGCTCAATCCGCAGCCGGGCGAATGGGAAGAGATCCAGGCCGAGTACAACCGCCTGTCGCACGCCGCCGGCCTGATCGACGGCAGCCGCGCGGCGCTGGACGCGCTGTCCGAGGCCGACGGCTCGGTCCTGTCGGCGCTGAATTCGATCGTGCATCGGCTGCAGCAACTGGCCGACGTCGATCCCGCCCTGCGCGACGTGCTGGCCGCGCTCGAGCCCGCCCAAGTGCAGGCCGAGGAAGCCGCGCACTCGCTGACCCGCTACGTCGACCGGCTCGAACTGGATCCCGAACGGCTGCAGGCCGTCGAAGAACGCATGCAGGGGCTGCACGCCACCGCGCGCAAGTACCGCCTGCCGCCCGAGCAGCTGCCTGACGAACTGCTGGCGCGCCGCCAGCAACTCGACGACCTGCAGGCCGCGCAGGACCTGAACAAGGTGATAGCGCGCGAAGCCGCGGCCAAGGCCGCCTACCTGACGCTGGCGCAACACCTCAGCCATGCGCGCAAGCAAGCGGCGCAGGCACTGTCGGCGGCGGTCACCGAAGCCATGCAGGGCCTGTCGATGGCGGGCGGCAGCTTCGTCGCCGCGCTGAACGCGCTGGAAGAAGGCCAGAGCTACGGGCTGGAGCAGGTCGAGTTCCTGGTGGCCGGCCATGCCGGCGTCAGCGCGCGGCCGCTGGCACGCGTCGCCTCCGGCGGCGAACTGGCGCGCATCAGCCTGGCCATCTCGGTGATCACCAGCGAGGCCTCGCCCACGCCGACGCTGATCTTTGACGAAGTCGACACCGGCATCGGCGGCGCCGTCGCTGAAGTTGTCGGCCGGCGCCTGCAGGAACTGGGCCGCGCGCGCCAGGTGCTGTGCGTGACCCACTTGCCGCAGGTCGCCGCGCAGGCCGGCACGCACCTGCTCGTCAGCAAGGAGACCACCGATGGCGGTGAGGGCTCGGTCACGCGCTCGGTTACGCGATCGCGCATCCGCATGCTCGACCCGGCCGGGCGCGTGGTCGAGACCGCGCGCATGCTGGGAGGCGCCACCGTCACCGCGACCACGTTGCAACATGCCGAAGAGATGCTGGCGCAAGGCGCCGAAGGCCAGGCCGGCGCCCCGGCGCGCGGCACGGCAAAGGAAAGCCGGCGCGGCCGGCGCGCCGCCGGCTGACGTCCCCACCGGCGTCCCAACCGGCGTCCCAACCGGGCGTCCCAGGTGGAGCCCCGACTGGCGTCCCAGCTGGCGCCCCGACTAGCGCTGGCCTCCCGGCCTACCGAACCAACTTTCACAGGAGTCTCATCATGACCCGCCACGCGCCGCCGGCAGGCCGCCGCCACCGCCCCTTGCGCGCCGTACTGGCCCTGGCCACCGCGGCCACGGCCGCACTGCTGGCACTGTCCGGCTGCCAGGCGCACTCCGGGGCCTCTGCCCCGCCGCCGGACAGCATCACCGACGACCGCGCGCTGGGCGACATCATGGTCCGCTTCAAGCCGCCCGCGGTCGACATGTCCGAGGATGCGGGCAAGCTGCTGGCCGAGATCAAGGGCCCGATCCGCTACGTGGTCAAGCGCCCGATGTCGGGCGGCGTGTGGCTGGTGACGGCCATTTCCAGTTCGGCCGACGCCACCATCGACCAGGCGGTGGATACCCTGCGCGCTACGCCACGCATCGAGACCGCCGAGCCGGACCGGCTCATCCAGCCCAACCGCACCATGCCGACCAGCCGGGACATGCCGAAGAGCTGAGCCCGCGCCCGGGACCTGTCCGCAAGCGCCGGGTTCTAAACCTTCGGTAGCCCTTGCACAACCGCAGCGGATCGTATTCCCTACATAAGATTCCCTTGCGCGGCCAATGCCGCGCGGGGTGCATCTGGAGGAATACATGCCGCATTCCGCGCAGTCCGTCTTCCGTCGCTGCATCCCGGTCCATCGATGGCGGGTATTCCTGATCGCCATCGCCGCGCTGTGCGCCACGGCACCGACCAGCGCGGCATTCGCGGCCAGCGCCACCGGCGCCTCCACCCCGGCCACCCCGGCCACCCCGGCCACCCCGGCCACCCCGGCCGCAGCCTATACCGGCCAGATCATCGTGCGCTGGCGCGATGGCACCGCCTCCACCATCACCCCGGACGCGGCCAGCAGGACACCGGCCGCGTCGGCAGCCCCCGCGCAGGCGGCAAGCCAGCTGCAGCAGTTGCGCGAGCGTACCGGCATCGCCGCCACGCTGCGCCGGCCCATGGGCGGCAACGTGGACCTGCTGCAGGTGCCGGACGACCTCGCCACCGACCCCGAAGCCGCGGCCGCGCGCCTGCGCCTGGACCCGCGTGTTGCCGACGCGGTGCCGGACCGCTGGCTGCGGCTGCACGACACGCTGCCCAACGATCCGGAATTCCGCGCCAACCAGCCTTACCTGCTGGGCACCGGCACCACGGTCGGCGGCGTCAACCTGCCGCGCGCGTGGGACCGCACGCGCGGCAGCAGCGGCATCGTGATCGCGGTGGTCGATACCGGGACGCTGAACCACCCCGACCTGGCCCCCCGGCTGCTGCCGGGCTATGACTTCATCAGCACCACCACCGTCTCCAACGACGGCGACGGGCGCGACGGCGATGCCACCGACACCGGCGACAATGTCCCCGCTGGCTTTACCTGCCCGGGCAGTTCCGCCCCGACCACCGACGCCACGACCAACAGCTGGCACGGCACGCGCGTGGCAAGCGTACTGGGCGCGGCCACCAACAACGGCGACGGCATTGCCGCGGTGGACTGGAGCGCGCGCATCCTGCCGGTGCGGGTCTCGGGACGGTGCGGCGCACTGCTGTCCGATACCGTCGATGGCATGCGCTGGGCCGGCGGCATGTCGGTGCCCGGCGTGCCGGCCAATCCCACGCCGGCGCGCGTGGTCAATATCAGCCTGGGCGGCGGCACGTGCAGCAGCATCGAGCAGCAGGCGGTCAACGACCTGAACGCGCGCGGCGTGGTGGTGGTGGCGGCGGCGGGCAACAACCGCAGCGCGGTCGAAGCGCCGGCCGACTGCAGCGGCGTGATCGCGGTCACGGCCCACGCCAACGACGGCGAAAACGCCACTTATGCCAACATCGGCCCGCAGGTCGCGCTCAGCGCGCCGGGCGGCGGCTGCGGCAACTCGCGCGTGCAGAACGGATCGTGCACCACTACGCCGTCGGTGATCCGCACGCTGGGCAACGACGGCGGCACTTCGTTCGGGGCCTACACGGTGTCGTCGTCGCAGGGCACCAGCTTCGCGGCGCCGATGGTGTCGGGCGTGGTGGCGATGATGTTTGCGCTGAACGGATCGCTGACGCCGGCGCAGGTGACCGCGGCGTTGAAGTCGTCGGCGCGGCCGCACCCTTCCGGCACCTATTGCACCACCAACCCGGGCGTGTGCGGCGCCGGCCTGCTCGATGCCGACAATGCGCTGGCGGCGGCCATATCAGCCCCGCCGGCGCCCGCGGAACCGGCCCCGTCCAATGGCGGCGGTGGCGGCGGTGCGGTGCCACACTGGCTGGCGCTGGCGCTGGCCTGCTCGGGACTGCTCGGCTTCGCGCTGCGCCGGCGCGCCTGACGCTGGCCAGTGCTGGCCAGTGCTGGCCGGTGCTGCCAGTGCTGCGGACACGGCTCAGTCGTCGTCAACGCCACGCAGTGGCCGCCGCGCCAGCCGCCACTCCTGCACCACCCAGCACAGCAGCCCGGCCACCGCGCCGGCTGCGTGCGCGGCGCGCACCACACCGAAGCCCCATGACGGATCGAGGAGGACCGGTGCCAGCCACGATTGCTCGATCCAGACCTTGGCCAGCACACCCAGGCACAGGATCACGCCGAGCACGCGCGACAATCCGGGCGTGCGCAACAGGCTGAGCCCGCCCCACAGCGCCAGCCCGTGCAAGGCGCCCGACAAGCCGCCATACCAGCCGACCGATGGCACGCGCAGCAGCGCGGCCTGCGCGGCGAGGCCGCAGGCCACCAGCACCAGCAGCATGGCCCACGCCCGCGCCACACGCCCGGCCAGGGCCAGCAGGCCCGCGGCCGCGAGTGCGTTGGCCAGCCAGTGCATGGCGTTCAGGTGCACCCACATGGCAGTGGCCAGCCGCCACCACTGGCCGTCGAGCCGCACCGCATCGCGCAGGTAGAGGCCGTGTGCGTGCCACCACGGCACGAAGGTGAAGCAGGCCGACAGCGCCCAGACCAGCGCGATCGCCGCCAGCAGCCCCGGCCACGAAGCACCGGCGGGCCGGCTCGGGGCCACCGCTGCAACTGCGGCCGCTGCGGCCTCAGTCCTCACCGAACACCGCGCGCCACAGCGTGCGCACCTGCGCCGTCTGCGCGGAGACCGATTCCGCCGCCACGCGCGCGTGCGCCTGCCCGTCGAGCCGCAACTGGTGCTGGCGTGCGCGGAACAGCCGGTAGGCATCGCCCACCGCCAGGGCCAGCGCGGCATCGATCAGCCCGAGCTCGCCGGCTTCGCGCAGCAGCGCGATATTGCCCGCGTTGCGCGTCAGCTGCGGATGCGCGCGGCTGTGCAGCAGCACCAGGTATTGCACCGTGAACTCGATGTCGACCATGCCGCCGCGATCATGCTTGAGGTCGAACAGGCTGGTGGGATTGGGATGGCCCTCGGCGACCTTGCGGCGCATCTGCACGATCTCGTCGCACAGCACCGCGGCATCGCGCTGCTGGCGCAGCACCTCGTCGCGCAGTGCCTCGAAGCGCTCGCCGATGGCCGCGTCGCCGGCGCAGAAGCGCGCGCGCGTGAGCGCCTGGTGTTCCCACACCCATGCGGTGTTGTCGCCCTCGCGCAGCTGGTAGCGGCGGAAAGCGTCGAAGCTGGTGACCAGCAGGCCGGCGGCGCCGTTGGGGCGCAACCGCGTGTCTACGTCGAACAGCGCGCCGGCCGCGGTATGGCTGGTGAGCCAGGTGATCAGCCGGCGCGCGAAGGCGGCATAGACGTCGGGCGCGCGCTCGTGCTCGTCGTCATACAGGAAAATGATGTCGAGGTCCGAGGCATAGCCCAGCTCCTTGCCGCCAAGCCGGCCGTAGGCGATCACCGCGAAGCGCGGCGTGTCGCGATGGCGCGTGGCAAGCTGGCGCCACACCGTCTCCAGCGTGGCATCGAGCATGGCGTCGGCCAGGTCCGACAGGCGGTCGGCCACCTGCTCCACCGTCAGCATGCCCTGCAGGTCCTGCAGCAGTACGCGGAAGGTCTCGGCATGGTGCTCGCGGCGCAGGATGTCCATCTGGTGCTCGACCTGCCCTTCGGCGGCCAGCAGCCGCTCGTGCAGGCGCTTGCGGAACGCGGCCCAGTCGGGCGCGCCGGCCAGCGCATCGCTGTCGAGCAGTTCGTCGAGCAGTTGCGGGTGGCGCGTCAGGTAGGCCGCGGCCCAGCGCGAGGCGTGCAGCGTCTGCGCGACGCGGTCCATCGCCTGCGGGAACTCGGACAGCAGCGACAGGTAAGAGGCGCGCCGGCTGATCGCCTCGAGGAAGTCGATAAAGCGCGCGATGGTGCTGTCGGCGTCGTCCTGGCGCGCGGCCAGGTCAAGCGCGCGGTTCACCAGCAGGTCGAAGCGGGTGCGGCTGGATTCGGACAGCGCGCGGTAGCGCAGCGACGACGCGATCGCGCGCAGCCGGTCGAGCAGGCCGGTGCAGTCGGTGAAGCCGGCCGCCTGCAGGCGCCCGCACGGCGTGGCATCATCGTCGCACCCTCCCTGGCCGCCCTCCTCGGCCTGTGCCTGCGCGGCGGCATCCTCCTGCGGGTTGTCCTGCGCGCGCGCTGCGTTGTCGTCGAGCACGATATCGGGCCACAACGCTTCGCAGGGCGCGGCGTCGGGATCGGAGAAGGTGGCCTCGAACTGCTGCGCCACCGGGTCCTGCAGCGCCGCCAGGCGCGCCAGCAGTTCGGTCCAGCTTGCGCAGCCCATCATCTGCGCCACTGCCTGCTGCTCGTCTTCCGAGGTAGGCAGATGATGGGTCTGCGCGTCGTCGCGGTATTGCAGACGGTGTTCCAGCTGGCGCAGGAAGCGGTAGGCGTCGCCCAGTTGCCCGGCCTGGCCGGCCGGCAGCAGGCCGCGTCCGACCGCCACGCCCAGCACTTCGAGGGTCGGCCGGACCCGCAGCGCCGGGTCCTGGCCGCCGCGGATCAGCTGAAACACCTGCGCCATGAACTCGATCTCGCGGATCCCGCCGCGGCCGAGCTTGATATTGAACGAACGCTGGCTGCCGATGTTCATGCCGTGGCCCGACAGCCCGCCACTGCGCTTGGCCGCCTCGCTGCGGATCTGCGCATGCAGCGAGCGGATCGCCGCGATCACGCCGTAGTCCAGGTAGCGGCGGAACACGAACGGCGTGGTCAGGCGCGCCAGCAGGCCGGCGGTGCGCTGCGCGTGCGGCGTGTCGAGCGCCGACACCACGCGGCCCTTGATCCAGGCGTAGCGCTCCCACTCGCGCCCCTGCACCACCAGGTATTCCTCCAGCATGCCCAGGCTGCACGCCAGCGGACCGGCGTCGCCATTGGGCCGCAGCCGCATGTCGACGCGGAACACGTAGCCGTCGGCGGTCACTTCGGCAAGCAGGTTGATCAGGCGGCGGCCGAGGCGGATGAAATACTCGTGGTTGGACAGGCTGCGCGTGCCGCCCTGTGTGTCGCCATCTTCGTCATACAGGAAGATCAGGTCGATGTCGGACGAGACGTTCAGCTCGCGCCCGCCGAGCTTGCCCATGCCGACCACCACCAGCTCCTGCACCTCGCCGCTCTGCTCCCCGACCGGGCGGCCGAAGGTGGCGGCGAGATCCGCGCCGAGCACAGCCAGGCCGTGCTGGACGACCAATTCGGCCAGGTCGGTCATGGCGCCGGTGATTTCGCCCAGCGGGGCCAGGCCGCGCAGGTCGCGCTCGATCACCACGCACATGACTTCGGCGCGCAGCCGGCGCAAGGTACGCTTGGTGGCTTCCTCGGCATCCGCGGAAGGCTCATGCAGCGCCTGCAGCCGCGCCTCCATCCATGCGCGAGTGAGCGGCTGCCCCGCCGCCGCGGCGATCACCGCCGGCAACTCGGGGCGGGCCTGCAGCACTCGCCGCGCGTAGTGCGAATACGCCGCCGAGTACAATACGTGGCCGCCGCAATCGGCCATCTGCAGACCCTGCGGCAATGCCTGCGCCGCGGAGACGGCAAAGGCGCCGGCGGTCATGGTCCCGGGCCCCTCGCCCGAGGCACGCGCCGCGGGATCCGTCGGCGCCGGTGTGGCGCCCGCGCCACGTTGGTCGGAGGGATCGCCAGCGGCGGAACTCGTCGGGTCAGAGACAGTCATTCCAGTAACTTGAAATGCGAGAAAAGGTGCGGCCAGTACCGTCGCCAGATTGGGCGTGCCCGGGCCATGCTGCCCCGGTTCGCGCTGCGCGCGGTGCGCGCTGTGTTGTTGTAGCCGGCCGGGCACCAGATTGGAGAGCGGCTAGTATTGTCGGATAATCTGCGCATGTCCAGCCGCGCCCCACAACCCGCTAACGGTTCTCCCCCCAATGGCGGCGCGGGTAGGCATGAGGCCGCCGCTACGCTGCCCGATCCGGCACACAACCCCGCTAACAGTCCGGCTACCAACCCCGCTTCGCCACCACCAGCAAATTCCTTGGCTGCTCCCGGTATCGATTCCCCTGCCCTGACGCGCCCCGCGTCGGGACTTGCGCGCCTGCGCGGCCTCGCCGGCGCCGGCGTGCGCGCGGCCGTTGCCGTGGTGCGCCACCCGTTCTGGCGCGGGCTCGGACGCGCGCTGGTGCGGCTGGCGCTGGTGCTGGGCGTGCTGGCGCTGGTGGCGGGCCTGCTGATCCGCTTCGTGCTATGGCCGCAGGCATCGGCCGCGCGCGAATGGCTGGAGGAGCGCGGCTCGGTCGCGCTGTCGGCACAAGTCACCATCGGTGCGCTCGATACCTACTGGGACGGCTGGAACCCCGCCTTCCGCGCCCGCGACCTGCGCGCCGTGGACGATGGCAAGCGCGTGCTGCTGGCGACCGCCACGCTCGACGGCAAGCTGTCGTGGCGCTCCCTGTTCGGCATGGACCTGCAGTTCGTCAGCCTGGGCGCCACCGGCACCGACATCCTGGTGCGCCGCACGCCCGAGGGCAAGTTGCTGGTCGGCGGCATGCCGGTCGACGCCACCGGCGGCCAGCAGGAGGACGACCGCTTCCTGGGCTGGCTGATGTCGCAGGGCCGCGTGTCGCTGTCCGACGGCAAGCTGCGCTGGCTGGACGAGAAGGCCGGGCTGCCGCGGCTCGATATCGGCGAAATCCGCCTCGACACCCGCCGCGACGGCTCGCGCCATACGCTGACCCTGGAAGCGCGCTCGCCGGCGCTGGGCCCGCGCCCGCTGGTGGTCAAATCCAGCTTTCGCAACGATTACCTGCACAGCGCCGGCAACTGGCGCTACTGGACCGGCCAGGCCAGCTGGGACGTGGCCCAGCTGGAGCTGCCGGTGCTGCAGCGCTACCTGGCCATGGTCGAGGGCGTGGCCAGCGGCACCTTCAGCACCGACGGCAGCATTGAATTCCGCCAGGGCCGCATCGTGCGCAGCCAGACCCGGCTGCGCGCCAGCGACATCGACCTGCAGCTGGCCGGCGCCGCCGCCCCCCTGCGGCTGGCCAATGCGCAGGCCTTCCTGCTGCACCGGACCGAGCGCGACGGCAGCAACCTGCTCACCGTCGACACGCTGCTGTGGCGGCCGCAGCCCGCCGACGGCCAGCCGGCGCCCGCGGATGGCAACTGGCGCGAAGGCATGCGCAAGGTCGAGTTCGGCTGGGCTTATGCGAAGGACGGCAGCCTGCGCAAGTTCACCCTGAAGGCGCCTACGCTTGACCTCAACACGGTGCGCGCGCTGGCCAGTTCGATGCCGCTGGAGACCGCGGTGCTGCGCCGCCTGCGCGCGCTGCAGCCGGCCGGCCATCTCGACAACCTCAACGTCAGCTGGAGCCGCGAGCGCGCCGGCATGCTCGACCGCAGCGGCGGCAAGCTCCACTACAACGTGCAGGGCACGCTGCGCGACGTCTCGGTCAACGGCCAGCCGGCGGTGCCGGCCCTGGATGCCAAGGGGCATCCGCGGCTGGGCACACCCGGTTTCTCGCGCCTGTCGGGCACGTTCTCGTTCGACGACCAGCAAGGCAATGCGCGCTTCGAGGGCAATGGCGCGTCGCTGGTGGTGCCGGGGCTGTTCGAAGAGCCGCGCGTGCCGTTCGACCAGATCGGCGGCGACGTGCGCTGGCACCACGCCGGCGGCAAGCTGGTGGTGACGCTGGACGGCATCCGCTTTGCCAACGCCGATGCCGCGGGCTCGGTGCGCGGCACCTGGCGCGCCGGCGGCGACGGCACGTCCGGCATCGCCGACCTGAGCGGCGAGATGACCCGCGCCCAGGTCGCGCGCGTGCCGCGCTACCTGCCGCTGACCATCCCCGCGGGCACCCGGCACTATCTGGCGGGCGCGCTGATTCGCGGCGACGCAGCCAGCGTCGGCTTCCTGCTCAAGGGCGACCTGGAGCACTTCCCGTTCCACGGGCCGTTCGAGAAAGCAGGAGAGTTCCGCGTCGACGTGCCGATCGAGCACGTCAGCTACCAGATCGCGCCGCACGAGACAGGCGCGGGTGGCGCGCCGCTGTGGCCGGCGTTCACCGACATCGCCGGACTGGTCACGTTCGACCGCGGCGGCATGACCTTCCTGGCACGGCGCGCCGCGGTGCACGACATCCCGGGCGTGGTGCTGCAGGACGTCAGCGGCCGCATCGACGACCTCAGCGAACACGGCCGCCTCGCCATCGACGGCGGCGCCAGCGGGCCGGTGCAGGGCTTCCTGCGCTACATCGCCGCGTCGCCGGTGCGCGAATGGACCGCGCGCGTGGCCGACGCGGCGCGCGCGCACGGCAACGGCGAGCTCAGGCTCAAGCTCGACATGCCGCTGGAGCACGCCAACGCGGCCAAGGTGGACGGGCGTTTCCGCTTCCCCGGCAACGACGTCGTGCTGAACCCGCAGCTGCCGGCATTCGGCAACGCCAGCGGGGACATCACATTCAATGAGCACGGGTTCGGGCTGGAGAACCTGCGCGCGCGCTTCCTGGGCGGCGAAGTCAGGCTGGGCGGCGGGACCCAGCCGGACGGCGGCACGCGCGTCACCGCGAGCGGCACCGCCTCCGCCGCGGGTCTGCGCGAGGCCGCGGCGGGCTCGGCACTCGCACCGCTGGCGGCCAAGCTGGAGGGCAGCACCGGCTACAACACCGTGATCGCGGTGCGCGAACGCGAGCTGCAGGTGCAGCTGAATTCCGCGCTCAACGGCATGGCGATCGGCTTGCCGGCGCCGCTGGCCAAGGCGGCGCCGCACGACCTGCCGCTGCGCATCGAACTGCGCCCCGCCCCCGGCCGCGCCGGCATCGACGAACTGGCACTGCAGCTGGGCAACGTCCTCAATGCGCGCTACCTGTTGCGCCGCGACCATAACGGCGGCAATGGCATCGAAGTCATCGCCGGCGGCATCGGCGTGCAGCAGGCGGCGCCGGCGCCGACGGCCGGCGTCAGCGCCGCGGCAACTTTCGACCGGCTCGACATCGATGCCTGGCGCGCGGCCTTCGCCGGCCCCGCAACTTCCACCGGCGAAGGCGTGCGCCCCTCGCTTTTCCTGCCCGGCCGCATTTCGCTGCGCGCCGGCACGCTCCATGGCATGGGCCGCACGCTCGACGACGTGGCCCTCGATGCCACGCGCGAAGCCGACGGCTGGAACGCCAGGATCGAATCGCGCCAGATCGCCGGCGCCGTGCAGTGGCAACCGGCCGCCGCCGGTGCGGGTGCGGGTGCGGGTGCGGGTGCGGGTGCGGGTGCGGGTGCGGGTGCGGGCCCCAACGCCACGGGCGCGCTGAAACTGCGCCTGTCGCGCCTGAACGTGCCCGATGCCAGCGATGAGCACAACGTGGTCGACGCCCTCGCCAGCAGCATCGACGAACTGCCCGCCATCGACCTGGTCGCCGAGCAGTTCATGCTGCGCGGCCACGACTTCGGCAAGCTGGAAGTCAAGGCGCACACCGGCACCAGCGGCACCGACCCGGTCTGGACCCTGGACCAGCTGAGGATCGAACAGCCCGATGCCACGTTGACCGGCCAGGGCAGCTGGCGCGTGCCGCGCCGGCTGCGCGCCGACGGCAATGCCGAGCGCCGCACCCTGCTGTCGTTCACCATCGACATCGGCGACGCCGGCGCCACGCTCGACCGGCTGGGGCTGCCGCACACGCTGCGCGACGGCAAGGGCAAGCTGGAAGGCCGCGTGGCCTGGCGCGGCTCGCCGCTGTCGATCGATTACCCGACGTTGTCCGGCAAGCTGTCGCTCGAGCTGGAGAACGGCCAGATCATGAGCGTCGAGCCCGGGGCGGCGCGGCTGCTGGGCGTGCTCAGCCTGCAGGGGCTGCTACGCTTTGCCACGCTGGACTTCCGCAGCCTGTCGGGCCGCGGGCTGCTGTTCGACCGCATCACCGGCTCAGGCACGATCGAGAACGGCGTCGGCACCATCCAGGACTTCGAACTGAAAAGCCCGCAGATCATCGCCAGCATGAGCGGCACCGCCAACCTGTTGCGCGAGACCCAGGACCTGCGCGTGGACGTGGTGCCGCGCATCAACGCCACCTCGACTTCGGTGGCGGCCGCCTTTATCAACCCGGTGCTGGGCATCGGCACGCTCGCCGCGCAGCTGCTGTTTGCCGACGAATTCTCCAAGGTGTTCACCCAGCACTACCGCATCACCGGCAGCTGGGCCAACCCGCAGATCGGCAAACTGGAGGAGAATAAGGCGCAAGCCCCCAGGTTCCAGAACCGCGCCGACCCCGCGTTCCCGCGCTGAAGCCCGCTGCCGTCCAGGAAAGTCCGAGAAAGTCCAAGAGGAAACCAACGCCCATGACCGCCCCCGCCCCGTTCCACGTGGCCGCCGTGCAGACCGTCACCGGCACTTCGCTCGATGCCAATCTCGCGCGTGCCGAGGCGCTGATCGCCGAGGCCGCCGCCGGCGGCGCGCAACTGGTGCTGCTGCCCGAGTACTTCTGCATGATGGGCCGCTCCGAAGCGGACAAGGTGGCCGTGCGCGAGCACGACGGCGACGGCCCGGTGCAGCAGTTCCTGGCCGACGCCGCACGCCGCCACGGCATCTGGCTGGTGGGCGGCACGCTGCCGATGTGGTGCGACGACCCGGCACGCGTGTACAACACCTCGCTCGCCTTCGACCCGCGCGGCGAGCGCGTGGCGCGCTACGACAAGATCCACCTGTTCGGCTTCACGCGCGGGGCCGAGAGCTATGACGAATCGCGCACCATCCTGGCCGGCCGCACCCCCGTCAGCTTCGACGCGCCGTGCGGGCGCGTGGCCATGTCGGTGTGCTACGACCTGCGCTTTCCCGAGCTGTACCGCGGGCTGGCGTCCGACGCAGGCACCAGCCTGATCCTGATGCCCGCCGCCTTCACCTACACCACGGGCCAGGCGCACTGGGAGATCCTGCTGCGCGCCCGCGCCATCGAAAACCAGTGCTATGTGCTGGCCGCCGCACAGGGTGGCAAGCACGAGAACGGTCGCCGCACCTGGGGCCACTCGATGCTGGTCGACCCCTGGGGCGAGGTGCTGGCCATGCTGCCCGAAGGCGAAGGCGTGGTGGCCGGCACCATCGACCCGGCGCGACTGGAAGAAGTCCGGCAAAACCTGCCGGCATTGCGTCACCGGGTGCTGTAGCATGTACGCAACCGCGGGGCCGCAGGCGGCGCCCGCACAAGGCATTTCACGCCACCGGCAAGACCCCTGTCGCGCCGGGGCGGCAATCGGAAAAAAGGACATCTCATGAACGCCGGCGATCTCGGAATCCGCAACCTGGCCACCGCGCAGCAACTGCTGCTGGCGCCATATGGCCTGGACGAGGCCAAGCTGCAGCGCGTGCTGGCCGATATCTTCACGCACAAGGTCGACTATGCCGACCTGTACTTCCAGTACACCCGCAACGAGGCGTGGAGCCTGGAAGAAGGCATCGTCAAGTCGGGCAGCTTCAGCATCGACCAGGGCGTGGGCGTGCGCGCCGTATCGGGCGACAAGACCGCCTTTGCCTATTCGGACGACATCAGCCTGGCCGCGCTGTCGCAGGCGGCAGCCGCCACCCGCACCATCGGCCGCGCCGGCAACGGCCGCGTCAAGGTGGCGGGCGAACTGGCCTCGCACGCCGGCCGCAGCCTGTATGCACCCAACGACCCGCTGGATTCGATGAGCGCCGCCGAAAAGGTGGCACTGCTGGAACGCATCGAACGCATGGCGCGCGCCAAGGACCCGCGCGTGGTGCAGGTGATGGCCGGCCTGGCCGGCGAATACGACGTGGTGCTGGTGGCGCGCAGCGACGGCGTGATCGCCGCCGACGTGCGGCCGCTGGTGCGCGTGTCGGTGACGGTGATCGCCGAACAGGGCGGGCGCCGCGAGATCGGCTCCTCGGGTGGCGGCGGCCGCTATGCCTATGGGTACTTCAGCAACGAACTGCTGCAGAAATACGTGGACGAAGCCGTGTCGTCGGCGCTGGTCAACCTGGACGCCCGCCCCGCCCCGGCCGGCGCGATGACCGTGGTGCTGGGCCCGGGCTGGCCCGGCGTGCTGCTGCATGAGGCCGTCGGCCATGGGCTGGAAGGCGACTTCAACCGCAAGGGCTCATCGGCTTTCGCCGGCCGCATGGGCGAGCGCGTCGCGGCCAAGGGCGTGACCGTGGTCGACGATGGCACGCTGGCCAACCGCCGCGGCTCGCTCAACCTCGACGACGAAGGCAACCCGACCCAGTGCACCACGCTGATCGAGGACGGCATCCTGCGCGGCTATATCCAGGACACGCTCAACGCGCGCCTGATGAAGATGCCGGTCACCGGCAACGCGCGCCGCGAAAGCTATGCCGCGCTGCCGATGCCGCGCATGACCAACACCTACATGCTCAACGGCGACAGGGATCCGCAGGAAATCATCGCCAGCGTCAAGAAGGGCCTGTATGCGGTCAACTTCGGCGGCGGCCAGGTCGATATCACCAACGGCAGGTTCGTATTCTCGGCAAGCGAGGCGTACATGATCGAGGACGGCAAGATCACGTACCCGGTCAAGGGCGCGACGCTGGTCGGCAACGGCCCGGAATCGCTGAAGGACGTGACCATGATCGGCAACGACATGCGCCTGGATTCCGGCGTTGGCGTCTGCGGCAAGGAAGGCCAGAGCGTGCCGGTCGGCGTGGGCCAGCCGACGCTGCGGATTGAAAACATGACGGTGGGCGGCACTGCCTGACGCTGCATCGCCCCAGCGAAACGGGACCCGCGGGTCCCGTTTTTCATGATGCCTCTTGTGCGTGCGGCCGCGCCTCGTACACCAGGTTGAACGGCGTCTGCGCCGCCCTGCGGAAGCTGCCGAAGCCCGCCTGCTCGGCCACCCCGCGCAGGCGCGCCTCCCCCGCCTGCGCGCCCAGGCACAACCCGACTTCCTGCGAACGCGACGCCGGCGTGCAGATGAAGGTCGACGCGGAATAGAACACGCGCGCGACCGGATTGAGGTTGTCTTCCAGCTTGTCGTTGGCGAACGGCTCGACGATCAGCCATGCGCCGTCGGGCCGCAGCGTCTCGCGCACGTGCCGCGCCGCGCCGACCGGATCGCCCATGTCGTGCAGGCAGTCGAACACCGCGACCAGGTCGTAGTCCTTGCCGGCATAGTCCTTCGCGCTGGCCACTTCGAAGCGCACGCGATCGCCCACGCCGGCGCGCCGCGCGGCCTCGGTGGCATGGCGTACCGAAGGCTCGTGGTAGTCGAAGCCGACGAAGCGCGAGGCCGGATAGGCCTGCGCCATGATGATGGTCGACGCGCCATGGCCACAGCCGACGTCGGCCACGCTGGCGCCGTCCCTGAGCCGCGCCTCGATGCCGTCGAGCGCGGGGATCCATTCCGAGACCAGGTGCGCGGCATAGCCGGGCCGGAAAAAGCGTTCGGTCCCGTGGAACAGCGCCGGGTCGTGTTCATGCCAGCCCAGCCCGCGCCCGTTGCGGAAGATATCGATCATCCTGGGAATGGCGCGGAACTGCGCCACGGCAATCTGGAACGCGCCGGGGATGAACGCCGGGCTGCCCTCTTGCGCCAGCGCGAAAGCCTGCTCTTCGTTCAGGCTGAACTCCGCGCTGTCGGGATCGTAGTCGACGTAGCCGCTGGCTGCCTGCGCCGACAGCCATTCGCGCAGGTAGCGCACGTCGGTATGGGTCTTTTGCGCCAGCACGTCGACGGTCATCGGCTTTTCCGCCATGGCCTTGTACAGGCCCAGTTCATCGCCGACCACCACGGTGGCCGCGTGCATCACCGCGCCGATATCGTGGACGAATTTCTCCATGAAGGCATTCAGCCTCGCCTCATCGACGCTCATGATGCACCTCCCCGTGCGCTCCCTCCCGTCCAATATAGGCCGCGGCCGTAGCCGATACAGCAAGGAAATTGCGCGCCACACGAGGCATGGCGCGAGCGCGCGCGCGACGCCGCGGACACTTGCCAACCCCGGCAAAAGGCGCTATAAAGATGCTTCGTCGTGCCGCAGGCAATCAAGGCGCGTCAAACAATTGTCGACCGGCGCGCAATTTCCTGCCTTTCTGCTACGCAGTGCAGCATGAATTCAGCGCCTATCCACAAAATCGAATCAAGCTGACCCCAGCCAACGTCCTTTCCCGCCATGTCCGCTAAGTTTTACTTTTACTTTTTTAGCGATCTCACACCGCTGGCGGATAGGGAGGGACGGCTGTAAGCGCCCCGAATACAAAAGAAACCGCCAGCGACCCTGGCGGTTTTTTTATACCTGTTTGTTTCCCCCACTCTCACGACCTCACAAGAAATCCTGGAGCCATCATGCTGAAGAACACCGACGACCTGCGCATTCGCGAACTCAAGGAGCTGCTGCCGCCGGCGCACCTGATCCGCGAATTTGGCTGCTCTGAAAAGGCTTCGGACGTGATCTACGGCGCGCGCCAGTCCATGCACCGCATCCTTCACGGCATGGATGACCGGCTCATCGTCATCATCGGCCCGTGCTCGATCCACGATACCCGCGCCGCGCTGGAATACGCCAAGCTGCTCAAGGTGCAGCGCGACCGCTTCGCCAACGAGCTGGAAGTGGTGATGCGCGTCTACTTCGAGAAGCCGCGCACCACGGTGGGCTGGAAAGGCCTGATCAACGACCCGCACATGGACGGCAGCTTCAAGATCAACGATGGCCTGCGCACCGCGCGCGAACTGCTGCTGAACATCAGCGAGATGGGCGTGCCGACCGGCACCGAGTACCTCGACATGATCAGCCCGCAATACATCGCCGACCTGGTCAGCTGGGGCGCGATCGGCGCGCGCACCACCGAGTCGCAGGTGCACCGCGAGCTGGCCTCGGGACTGTCGTGCCCGGTGGGCTTCAAGAACGGCACCGACGGCAACGTCAAGATCGCGGTGGACGCAATCAAGGCCGCGTCGCAGCCGCACCATTTCCTGTCGGTGACCAAGGGCGGCCACTCGGCGATCGTGTCGACCTCCGGCAACGAGGACTGCCACGTGATCCTGCGCGGCGGCAAGGCGCCCAACTACGATGCCGCCAGCGTGCAGGAAGCGTGCGACGCCATCTCCAAGGCCGGGCTGGCCTCGCGCCTGATGATCGATGCCTCGCATGCCAACAGCAGCAAGAAGCATGAGAACCAGATCCCGGTGTGCGAAGAGATCGGCCGCCAGGTCGCCGGCGGCGACCAGCGCATCATCGGCGTGATGGTCGAATCGCACCTGGTGGCTGGCCGCCAGGACCACGTGCAGGGCATGCCGTTGGAGGACCTGACCTACGGCCAGTCGGTCACCGATGCGTGCATCGGCTGGGATGAGTCGGTCAAGGTGCTGGAAGGCCTGGCGGAATCGGTGCGCCAGCGCCGCCTGGTGCCGGGCAGCGGCAACTGAGCCACCAACCCCTCCAATCGCGCGCGCCTTGCGTGACAGCCATTACATCCGGCTGTCGTGCATGGCGCCGCCGCTGAGGTCCGCCAGTTCCGGCGTCACCTCGGCATAGCGCAGCAGCCTGCCGCCATGGCGGGCGACAAAGGCGCTGGCATCGCTTTGCGCCCGGAAGCTCGCCAGCGTCGGCCCCATCGATCCGTGGCGCCCGCTGCCGGCGACATACACGCCGGTGGTGGCATCGAACCAGTGGCCGCGCGGACGCTCCCAGTCAGCCCGCGCCATGTCCTGCACGAACACCGCGCGCACCGGCCTGACCTGCTCCGGCCGCAGCAGCGCGTGGAACATTTCCACCGTGTCGCAGAACCAGTGCGGGCGTGCTTCGCCCGCGTAGAAGACCTGCGCCTTGGGGCCAGGATAGTCGGCCAGCAGCATGCCATCCAGCTCGCAGGCGGTGGCGGACTCGATCTCATGCGGGTGCACGGCGCCGTCGGGCTTCTTGCCGCAGGCGGCAACGAAGACCGTGGCACCGGCCATGGCGAGCATCAGGTGGCGGCGGCGCAAAGACGATGGGGAACACATCAGCGGAATCTCCGGGCAGCAAGGACCAGCGGCACGGCGATCCACGCCAGCAGCGCCGCGCCGGTAGGCCAGGGGCTGGCCAGCGCCGGCGGCACGATGCTGGCAACGCCGCCGGCGCTGCGCAACTGGTCGAGTGAAAAGGCATTGACGATGCGGAACAGGTCCGCGGGGTTCAGCAGCAGCAGCCACGCGATCCAGTCGGTGCCAGACGCGCTGGCGCCGCCCTCGCCCGCGCCGGCGACCAGCAGCCCGAGCAGCAGCAGGTCGAACACCAGCACGAAGAAGAACCACAGGCCGATCGCCAGGCCCGATGCCTGCGCGCGGTCGCGCGACAGCACCGACAGCCACAGCGCCAGGCTCAGGAATGCCAGGCCCAGCAGCGCGGCACTCGCGACGAAGCCGAGGTAGTGGTACAGGCCCGGCCAGCCGAACTGGCGCGCCAGCAGCACCGCCATCAACGCAAAGCCGCCGGTGGTGGCCAGCAGCAATGCGGCGGCCAGCCCGAGGTACTTGCCCAGCAGCAGCTCGCCGCGCGTCAGCGGCAATGACAGCAGCAGGTCGAGCGAGCCACGCTCGCGCTCGCCCACCACGGCATCGAAACCGAGCAGCAGCGCGATCATCGGCACCAGGTAGATCACCAGGCTCGCCAGGCTGGTGATGACGAACTCCAGCGAACGCGGTCCGAGCACACCCTGCTCGGCGCCGCCGAAATAGCCGATCGCCAGCGACAGTGCGGTGAAGACGACCGCCACGGCGAGCACCCAGCGGTTGCGCATGCGGTCGCGGAATTCCTTGGCGGCAATCGCGGCCACCTGCCTTGCATCGATGCGCGCGTTCATGCTTGCCCCCGCATGCCGAGATACAGGTCTTCGAGGGACGGCTCGCGGATCTGCAGGTCCAGCAGGCGGCCCGCCAGCGGCTGCAATGCGGCCAGCACCGGCATCTTGGCCGCAACGGGACAGCGCACGGTCAGTTCCGCCGGCTCCCCGTCCACCACTTCGATGTTGTCCCACGCTTGCGTCCGCAGCAGGCGCAGCGCCTCTTCGCGCGCGCCCGGTTCGAGCCGCAGCGCCAGCGTCAGCGGCAGCCCCGCCTGCGCGCGCAGCGCTTCCAGGCTGCCGGTGGCCTGCAAACGGCCGGCGGCGAGAATGGCGAAGCGATCGATGCGCTGCTGCAGCTCGGCCAGGATGTGCGAGGTGATGACGATGGTCACGCCGCGTTCGCGCAATGCGTTGAGCATCAGGTAGAAGTCGCGGATTGCCGCCGGGTCCAGTCCGTTGGTCGGCTCGTCGAGGAACAGCACGCGCGGCGCGCCGAGCAGCGCCTGCGCGAAGCCGAGCCGTTGACGCATGCCTTTCGAATACTCGCGCACCGGCCGCGCGGCGGCGGCGGACAGGCCGACCTGATCGAGCATCGGCGCGCACGTATCCGCGCTCGCGCCCTTCAGGCGCGCGAAGAAGCGCAGCGTTTCCAGGCCGCTCAGGTTGTCATAGAGCACCAAGTGCTCGGGCAGGTAGCCGATGCCGCACCGGGCGTTGCGAAATGCGCGGCTGCCCACGTCGGCACCGGCGACGCGCAACGTGCCATGCGTAGGTGGCAACAGTCCCAGCATCATCCTGAACAGCGTGCTCTTGCCCGCGCCGTTGTGCCCGATCAGCCCGAGCAGTTCGCCCTGCCCCACGCTGAGGCTGACGTCGTCGACGGCGCGCAACGCGCCGAAATGCCGGCTGACGCCGGCCAGCACGATGGCGTCGTGCGGTTCAGCGGCCGCTGGCCTGAGCATCCCAGTCCCTCCAGTTGGCGCGCACCGGGCGCATCCGCGGATAAGCATCGACTACGCCCGGCGCCCGGATCACCGGGAACTGCCGTCCCGCCAGCCGCAGCGCCTGCAGGGCCGGACTGCCCAGCAGCAGCGTCACGCCCGGATAGCGCCAGCCCAGCCGGTCGACGAGGTCATTGGCCTGGTACGGCACGTCGCCCACGCCATCGCCGTCGCGGTCCCAGCCCAGGTAGTTGCTCCAGTAGTTGCCCTGCCCGCGCCCGCCCCATGGTTCGTCGCGCGCGCCCACGTAGCGCACCGGCTCGCGGTTGCCGATGAAATCGTTGCCCTGCACTACGTTGCGCGTCGAACCGGCCGACAGGTGCACGCCGATCGCATTGCCCAGCACCAGGTTGCCGCGCAGCGTCACGTACTCGACGTCGTAGATAAAGAAGCCGCGCTGGTTGCCGGCGACCACGTTGCCTTCGATCACCGAGTCCTGCAGCGTGCGCAGCATGATGCCGTGGTCGGCATTGCCCCAGGTGCGGTTGTTGCGCACGAGCTGGTCGCGCACTTCCATCAGCGCCAGCCCGCCGCGGTTGCGGTAGCTGTCGTTGCCTTCCCACAGGTTGTGGTACGAGTTCATGTAATGGGTGCCGTAGCGGCTGTGGTGCAGCCGGTTGCCGCGAAAGATGGCATGGTGCGAGACATCGACGTAGAGCGCGTCGCGCACGAAGCTGATGTTGTTGTCGAGGATGCGTGCGCCGCGCGTGTTGTAGAGCTGCACGCCGTTACCGCGCTGCGCCGAGTTGTAATCGCGCTTGCCGGTGATGGTGTTGTGTTCGACGCGGACATCGTCGGCTTTCTCGATCCACAGCCCGAACAGGTTGTAGGTCAGGTCGCACCGGCGCACCGCCGCGCGGTGCGCGCCGGGGCGGATATAGATGCCGGCGTTCTGGTCCTTCAGGCTGTCGCCGGAGTCGCGCACGATCAGGCCTTCGACCGTCACGTCGGGCGCCGTGATGCGCAGCGTATCGCCGCGCAGCGCGCCGCTGAGCGTGGGCCGTGCAATGCCGCGCAGCACCAGCGGCTTGTCGACGACGAAGTTGCCGGTGTAATGGCCGCGCGCAATCTCGATGGTGTCGCCTGCGCCGGCGGCGTCGATCGCCGCCTGCAGCGACTGGCCGGGCTGCACGCGCCAGGTCGCGGCCTGCGCGCAGGTCATGCAAAGCAGCGCGATACCAAGCAGCGCCTTCATGTGGCCAGCATCCCCATCGTCTTCAGCACCAGGAACAGCACCGCGCCGACCAGCAGGTTCTTGAAGCCGACATAGCTGAGCATGTCCATCACCGTGGCGCGCCGGCAGCGGCCGCGCCACCACGGGCCATCCTTGACGTAGCGCTTGCCCGACAGGCGGATCAGCACCTCGTACAGGCTCCAGCCCAGCCACCATCCGATCACCGCGCCCGCGCGCATTTGTCCGCTGGCGGCCAGCGCCCACGCGACGGTGGCCGCCAGCGCCACCGCAAGCCCCGCCATCTGCAATGCAGCGGCGGTGCGCCAGCCCTGCCCGCTCCATGGCCACAAGTGGTCCCACAGCTCGGCGGACCAGCGCGTGGCGCCAGCCCTTGCCGCGTACGGCGCCACCGGGTCGGTCGGCATCCTCGGATCGGGGCCCGACGGCTGCTTCGCGTCGGCCGGCACCGGCACCAGCGGGATGAAATACCCGTCGCGCCCGACTGGCGCCAGCGCCAGCCCGTCGCGCTCGCGCCGCTTGCGCTCGCGGGCCAGCGGCGGGCAGCCGCGCGTATCGGTATAGAGCACCATGCAGTCGAGGCAATGCAGGCATTCGCGCTGGTCGATGCGGCCGTCGGCATCGATCGCCTGCGCGCCGCAGCCCACCGCGCATGCCTTGCAGTGGTTGCAATCGGGCTTGCGCCGCAGGCCAAACCAGCGGAACGTGCTGGGCATCGCCAGTGCTGCGCCGAGCGGGCACAGGTACTTGCAGTAAGGCCGTTCGACAAACAGCGACAGTCCCAGCAGCGTGCAGGCGAACAGCCCGTACGGCCACGCGCGGTTCGGGATGCCGACCAGGAAGGTCGTCTTGAACGGCTCGATCTCAGCCAGCATCTCGGCCAGCCCCATCGAAAACACCGACACCGCCAGCAGCCCGAAAAACACACCGTACTTGACCCACTTGAGCCGGTCATGCCAGCGACGCGGCAGTTGCCGCTGCCATCGCTTCAGTCCGAGGAAGCGGCCCAGCTTGTAGATCGCCTCGGACAGCGAGCCGAACGGGCACAGCCAGCCGCAGAACAGCCCGCGCCCGAACAGCAGCACGGTGGCGATGATGAAGATCCAGAAGCAGAAGATAAAGGGATCGCTGAGGAACAACGCCCAGTCCCAGCGCAGCAGCAGCGCATGGAACCACGTCAGCACCTGCGTGATCGACGGCTGCGCCATCGCGCCGAAGCCGACAAAGACGATGCTGAGGCCCCAGGCCGTGTACTTGAACGCGTTGACCGGCCATTTGTTCTTGTGCGTGGCGCGCCGCGTCAGGCGGTCGCGCAGTGCGTAGACCAGCGTGACCGCACCGAGCAGCGCGATGAACAGGCTAATTGCGGTGGCCTGCTTGCGCCAGACCTTGCGCCACGGCGCCTCGGGTTCGTCGACCTGTGGCCGGCCGCCCTGCAGCATCGCTGCCGGCAGCCAGTACGGCGCATCGAAGCTGGCGAAGCTGCGCGTGCCGGTGGCGCGGTCGACGCGATTGCCAAGGAACGACAGCTTCCATGGATAGGCGGCGGAAAACGCCGTCGACCGGATCACGAAGATCGCAGACTCCGTCACCGCCGGCGCGCCCTCCGCCGCGACGCCGTAGAGGTTGAGGTAGTCCAGGTCGCGGAAGGTGAACGCGTCGGCAGCCTGTCGCACCTGCACGCGATCGTAGATGCCGCCGCGCACGAACCCGGAGCCCTTGAACGACTCCGACCCCGCGGTACGGATGACGAAGATGGCATGCTCGCCGGGCTTCAGCTGCGCGCGCAATCCCTGCCAGCCGGCATCGCCCAGCACGCTGCGGCCGATGTCGGGATGGTTGAGGTCGCCAAACCATAATTCGATAAAGGGCTCGCCGCCACCGGCCAGCCCGACTTGCGCCGGCTGCACGAGCAGCCGCTGCACCAGGCCGCCGGCCACCATTTGCTGCCAGCCATAGTGCTTGCCGTTTTCCGCATATCGCGCCGGTGCCCGCTGCGTCGGCGCCAGGATGCCGACCTGCCGCGCCACCGCCGCGCCCGATATGGTCAGCACCTGGTTCTGCGCGATCACCGTCACGGTAGCCCCGGAAATGGCATCCACGCCGACCACGCCCTCGTCCGGCCGCGACTGCCCGACCTCGATCTTGTCGCCAACCGACTTGCCAACGTACTGCCGGTTGAAATCGAGCAGCGCCGATTCCGGGATGCCCAGCAGCAGGATCGGCTCCGAATGCTTCAGTACCCTGACGCCCGTGTACTGTCCCCGCGTATCCATGCCGATCAGCGTCACCACCGGCTTGCCGGAATACGCCGGCGTATCGGTGATATCGGTGGACAGCATCACGTAGCCGAGCAGATCTTGCTTGCCGTCCGCGCCGGTGCGATAGCCCTCTACGTAGGGCGGTTGACCCTTGCGCGTGGAAAAGCTGGTCGCGCCGGGCAGCACTTCGGTGCAGGGCACCAGTGCGCACAGGTCCGCCGCGGTGGACAGTTCCGGCGGCAAGGCTGCCTCGTAGGCGCCCGCATGTGCCGGCGCAACAAAGCCAAGCGCCAGTACGCACGCGGCGAAGCACGCCGCGAGCCGTTCGAGAAATGCGTGGATCATGGAATTGGGGGCAAGCAGACAACCGGCGCAGCGGCAAGCACCGCGCCAGGTCATCCACGCATGCCGTCTCAGGCCTCGACGATCATGCGGCTGCGCATCTCAAGATGCAGCGCGTGGCAGAAGTGGGTGCAGTAGCACCAGAACACGCCCGGCTTGTCGGCGACAAAGGTCACCGACGCGGTTTCGAGCGGATTGACGATGAAGTTGATGTTGTACTTGGGGATGGCAAACCCGTGCGTCAGGTCTTCGATCTTGTCCAGGTTGGTGAGGATCAGCGTGACCTCGTCGCCCTTCTTCAGCTTGATCTCGCGCAGCGAGAACACAGGCGCCTGCGACGTGATCTTCACCGTCACCTTCTTGCCGTTGCGGAACACGCCCGACTGCTGCGGATCCTTCACCGCCAGCGGGAAATCATCCAGCGCGTAGACCTGCTTGGGCCGCAGCAGCTCGCGGCGGAAGATGATGAAGTCGTGCGGTTCGCTGTGCACCGGGTGGTCCGCCAGCAGCACCATCTTGTCGCCGGAGATATCGATCAGCTGCTCGTTCTCGGCATGCAGCGGCCCCACCGGCAGGAAACGATCCTTGGAGAACTTGCAGCCTACTCCCAGGAACTTGCCGTCGGCGGCAATCGTCTCGGACTGCGAGGCGTTCAGGTGGCCGGGCTGGTACTGCACGTCGAGCCGGTCGACCACGTACTTGGCGTTCTTGTCGCCCTTGTGGAAGCGGATCGCCGAGTCGATGTTCCACTTGACGATCTGGCTGTCGAGGAACAGCGTGGTGTAGGCATTGCCGCGCCCGTCGAAGGCAGTATGCAGCGGCCCCAGGCCCAGTTCGACCTCGGCGACGATGGCGTCGTCGAGCTTCTCCAGCTTGCCGTCGAACCAGTCCAGCACCTTCGCAAGCTCGATCACGGTGCCGGTCGGCGACAGCTTGCCGGCGCAGATGAAGTACTTCTGGTCCGGGCTCGCATTGACCCCGTGCGGGTTCTTCGGCACCGAGACGTAGGCGGTCAGCGCGGTCTTCGGGTCGGCGTTGGCCGTGTGCGTGCCGTCCACCACCGGCACCTTCGAGTCGCCGATGGTCTTGAACTTCCCAGCCTTGATTGCAGCCTCGATGCGGGCGATGTTGAAGAACAGGCAGGCATCGCGCTCGGCCGACATCATGTCTTCATAGCGCGCGCCCATTTCGACGTTGTACTGGTTGGTAGCGGCCAGCTTGCCGTCGTACGAGGTCGCGACCAGGTCGCAGTTGCCGTCGATCAGCACCTGCCAGCGCACCGCCATCGTCTGCGCATCGACGCAGGTGAACAGCGAGCGGTACTTGCCCGCGTCCTCGGTCGGCGTATTGGGCAGTGGCAGGGCGAACTCCGCGCCGCAGAACACGCGCGTGGTGTAGTTGATGTTCGCGTCGACGGGGTCGCGCTTGTCCGGGAAGATGCCGTGGAAGCCCTGCACGTTAGGCAGGTCGGTGATCTTGTCGCAGACGAAATAGTCGAGCCGGATGCGCGCCAGCCGCGCGTTGATCTTGTCGTTGATCCATGCGTAGCGGCCATCGTAATTGCCGTCCTTGTACGAGGCATGCACGTGGTGCGTGTCGCCGACGGTGTACATCACGTGGCCGTCGGGGCCCGTGCCCATCACGCGCTTGGATTCATTGGTGATGCCCCAGCCGGTCAGCGCATCGGGCACGAAGCACGGGATACGATGCAGCTCACGCCCCGAGGGCAGGCCCAGCACGCGCACGTCGCCCGCATGGCCACCGCTCCACAGGCCGTAGTAGGTATCGAGCTCGCCCGGCTTCAGGTGCACCGAAGCACCGGCATGCGCGCTGCCATGTCCTGCGTGCGCACCGCTTGCCGCAGTGGCGGTGGCCGCGGCGGGCGCGCCGCCCTTGTCCGTGCACGCCGCCACGCCGGCCAGCCCGGCGAGCGCCGCCGTATTGATAAAGCGCCTTCGTCCCGGTGCCGCCGGTGCATCGGTGTGTGCCAGGGGGTCTTGGGAATGCCTCGTCATCTTCGATCCTCGAACCGTCATTGCAAAGGGCGGAGGGCTCCGCCCGCTTTCTTCGTTGTGTTGGTGGCCCTTTAGTGGCCTGTTGGTGCCGGCTACAAATAGTCGAAGCAGTTGACGCGAACGAGGTTGACGGTCGTCATGGATCTTTTAAATATTCATTTTTAATGCATGTTTTTGCGAAAACTGCCGGGAGAATGGCGGCACCACAACGTCATCAACTAATTCGGCAAGCGCCGCCCACCCTGTCATGCGCGCCAAGACCCTACCGGCAACGCTGTCTTCTTCCCCTCGCATCGACGCCATGCGGCGCAACGTGCTGCGCGCTGCCGCGGCCAGCGTGCCGATGCTTGCCACTGCCATGTTCTTCAGGCCGGCGCTGGCCGATGCCACGGTCACGCGCGTGTCGCGGCGCCTGCTGGGCACGCAAGTCGATATTTTGGTGCAGGACAGTTCTTACCTGGATGCAAGGTCCGGCATCGCCGCCGCCTTTGCCGAGATGGCGCGCCTGGAGCAACTGATGTCGCGCTACCGGCCCGACAGCCAGGTCAGCGCACTGCAGCGCGCAGCCGGCCGGCAACCGGTGCCGGTCGCACCGGAAGTGATGGCGGTGTTGCAAGCGGCGGCGGCGCTGTCGGCGCGCACCGGTGGTGCGTTCGACATTACCGTTGGTGCATTCGCCGGCTGGCGCTTTGGTGAAGACAACGCGCGCGTGCCTCCTGCCGCCGAGCTGGCACGCGAACGGGCGCTGGTGGACTACCGGCAGGTCATGCTCGACGAGCGCCGGGGCGAAGCGATGCTGCTACGCCCGGGCATGCGCCTGGACCTGGGCGGCATCGCCAAGCTGCCGATCCTGCAGGCGGGCATGCAGGTGCTGCGCAGGCATGGATTGCGTCATGCCATGATCAATGGCGGCGGCGATGTGCTGGCGAGCGGCCAGCTGCAAGGGCGCGACTGGCGCGTAGGCGTGCGCGACCCGCGCGCACCGGCGCGGCTGCTGGGCGTGCTGGCGGTTTCCGATGCCGTGGTCGCGTCCTCGGGCGACTATGAGCGCTGCTTCGTCGCCAACGGCAGGCGCTACCACCACGTGCTCGACCCCGCCAGCGGCATGCCGGCGGCGGGTCCGCATGGCGTGACGCTGGTGGCTTCACAGGCCGCGGCGGTCAATGGACTGGGCACTGCGTTGATGGTCGTGGGCGAGTCCGCCGCGGCCGGCCTGCTGCACAGTGCGGCCGGCGTCGACGCGCTGGTCGTAGGCGACGGCGAGCCTTGGGCCACGGCAGGGATGCGCCGCCGGCTGGCAGGTGTCGCGGCGTAGGACGCGCTGGCGCGCTGCCCAATGAAAAAGCCGCCTGTACCAAGGCGGCCTTTCCCTCTGCGACGGCGCGGCAGGCGCCGCGCCACGGCTTACTTCTTCAGCACCAGGTCGCCCGGCAGCGACTCGATATACGCCGCCATGTCCTTCAGCTCCTTGCGCGTGAACGGACGGGGCTTGCCGTCCTTGCCGGTCACGGCCGGATTGGCGTTGACCTGGCCGGCCATGATTGCATTGGAGCGGCCCACCAGGGAGTTGCCCGACACTTGGTACGACAGCAACGCGTGGTACAGGTAGTCGGCATGCTGGCCGGCCAGCTTGGGATAGTCAGGCGAAATCGGCTTGTTCATGCCCGCGCCGTGGCAGGCCACGCAGGCACCCTTTTCCACCAGCGTCTTGCCGTTGGCGAGGTCGGCGGCCGAGGCCGGCACTGCGGCGGCACCCAGCACGAGTGCGCCGAGCGCGATCGAAAGCGTCTTGAGCGTCTTCATGATGGGTCTCTTACTTCAGGGAGTTGTTCTGGGTATTCGCCTTCTGCTGCGAGTAGTAGGCAGCCACGTCGGCAATATCCTGCTCGGTCAGCGTGGCGGCGATGCTGCGCATCGTCGGGTGCTTGCGCTCGCCCTTCTGGTACGCCTTCAGCGCGTTTTCGATGTACTTGGCGCTCTGGCCGCCCAGCAGCGGTACTTCATAGATCTCGGGGAACGACGCACGGTAGCCCGGAATGCCGTGGCATCCGATGCACATTGCAACCTTGTCCTTGGCAGCGTCTCCATTGCCCTTGACTTCCTGTGCCTGCGTGGCCATTGCAGCCGCGCCCAGCACCACCATCGTGAGGAGCTTTTTCATTGTCTTTGCGGATTGGAAGTTAAACCGTGCTGACCTGCCCTGCCGGGGCGGGAGACGGTTTCAGAATGCTTCTGGGGAAGCCTGGCTTGGCAATGGGGTTGCCAGAGGTGCAACCCGCCAGGCATTCGGCACCCGGTCTTAATGCCGAGATGTGGAACACCATTCTGGAACCACCTCGCGCAATCGCCGCGACCCGGGCGGGCCGCTGGGACTTCTGAACGCGGACTGCCGGATACTGGAGAACTGGACGTGGGGCGCGTCAAACCGGCGCATTGTACAGCAGGCGACACCTGGCAGTCCAGCCACCCCCCCCGTGGCGGGCGGGCTGTCAACCCTGTCCAACACGAACCGCAAAGGTCTTTTATACTGGCCCATTCCGGGAAAGCGCACGACCGTTCGCTGGCGCCCGCAGCCAGCCCGGCCGTACCGTACCACCCATAATGAAAGCGCGCGTGACAGCGCGAAGAGACTGCGCCAAAACACGCCAACCCGGCCCGACCCTTCCAGGACAAGGCCGTCACCTCCAGGTTGCCTCATGTCAAACACCGCCAACGCTTCCGCCCAAGCACCCTCCGCCCAGCAGGTCAAATTCGAGGGCAGTGACCAGTATGTCGCCACCGACGACCTCAAGCTGGCCGTCAACGCCGCGCGCACGCTGCAGCGCCCGCTGCTGATCAAGGGCGAGCCCGGCACCGGCAAGACCATGCTGGCCGAGGAAGTGGCCGCCGCGCTGGGCATGCCGCTGCTGCAGTGGCATATCAAGTCGACCACCAAGGCCCAGCAGGGCCTGTACGAATACGACGCGGTCTCGCGCCTGCGCGACTCGCAGCTCGGCGACGACCGCGTGCACGACATCCGCAACTACATCGTCAAGGGCGTGCTGTGGCAGGCTTTCTCGGCCGACGAGCAGGTGGTGCTGCTGATCGACGAGATCGACAAGGCCGACATCGAATTCCCCAACGACCTGCTGCGCGAACTCGACCGCATGGAGTTCTACGTCTACGAGACGCGCGAACTGGTCAAGGCCAGGCACCGTCCGCTGGTGATCATCACCTCGAACAACGAGAAGGAACTGCCCGACGCCTTCCTGCGCCGTTGCTTCTTCCACTACATCAAGTTCCCGGACGCCGACACCATGCAGCAAATCGTCGACGTGCATTACCCCGGCATCAAGCGCGAGCTGGTCGCCGCCGCGCTGGAATCGTTCTACGAGATGCGCAACCTGCCGGGCCTGAAGAAGAAGCCGTCGACGTCCGAGCTGATCGACTGGCTCAAGCTGCTGATGGCCGAGGACATTCCGCCCGAGGCGCTGAAGAGCCCGGACAAGAAGGCCGCGATTCCGCCGCTGCACGGCGCGCTGCTGAAGAACGAGCAGGACGTGCACCTGTTCGAGCGCCTGGTGTTCATGAACCGCGCCAACCGCTGAGCGAGCTGCCTGTCATGACCGCCTTTGCCAAACCCGTGACCCTGGCCGGCAAGCACGCCACGCTGGAGCCGCTGCGCCCCGAACATGCCGACGGCCTGCGCGCCGCGTCGGCAGACGGCGAGCTGTACAAGCTCTGGTACACCAGCGTGCCCGCGCCCGAACGCATGGAAGCAGAGATCGCGCGGCGCCTGGGCCTGCAGGAACAGGGCTCGATGCTGCCGTTCGCGGTGCGCGACGCCGCGGGGGAACTGGCGGGCATGACCACCTACATGAATATCGACGCGGCCAACCGGCGCGTGGAGATCGGCTCCACCTGGTATGCGCGCCGGGTCCAGCGCACGCCGCTGAACACCGAGTGCAAGCTGATGCTGCTCGGCCATGCCTTCGACCAGCTCGACTGCATCGCCGTGGAATTCCGCACGCACTGGATGAACCAGCAGAGCCGCGCCGCGATCGCGCGGCTCGGCGCCAAGCAGGACGGCGTGCTGCGCAACCACCAGCGCATGCCGGACGGCTCGTTGCGCGATACCGTGGTGTTTTCGATCATCGCCAGCGAGTGGCCGACGGTGCGTCAACACCTGCAATTCCAGCTTGACCGACCGCGCTGAAGCGGCCGCCTACTGAACGCGAGGCATCATGCTGATCGATTTCTTCTTCTCGCTCCGACACGCCAAGCTGCCGGTCTCGGTCAAGGAATACCTGACCATGCTGGAAGCGCTCAAGGCACAGGTCATCACGCCGTCGATCGACGAGTTCTACTACCTGTCGCGCATGACGCTGGTCAAGGACGAGAAGCACTTCGACAAGTTCGACCAGACCTTCGGCGCCTATTTCAAGGGCGTGGAAAGCCTGGTCGACTGGAAGTCCGACATTCCGCTCGACTGGCTGCAGAAGACGCTGGAGCGCGAGCTGTCGCCCGAGGAAAAGGCCAGGATCGAGGCCATGGGCGGCCTCGACAAGCTGATGGAGCGCCTCAAGCAACTGCTCGAGGAGCAGAAGGAAAAGCACGAGGGTGGCAACAAGTGGATCGGCACCGGCGGCACCTCTCCGTTCGGCCACGGCGGCTACAACCCCGAAGGCATCCGCATCGGCGGCCCGAGCAAGGGCAACCGCACCGCGATCAAGGTGTGGGAAGCGCGCACCTACAAGGACTACGACGACCAGGTCGAGCTTGGCACGCGCAACATCAAGGTGGCGCTGCGCCGCCTGCGCCGTTTTGCGCGCGACGGGGCCGACACCGAGCTGGACCTGGACGACACCATCCACTCGACCGCCGCCAATGCCGGCCTGCTCGACATCAAGCTGCGGCCCGAGCGCCACAACAAGGTCAAGGTGCTGATGCTGATGGACGTGGGCGGCTCGATGGACGACCACATCAAGCGCGTGGAAGAACTGTTCTCGGCCACCAAGACCGAGTTCAAGCACCTGGAGTACTACTACTTCCACAACTGCCTGTACGACTACGTGTGGAAGAACAACCGCCGCCGCCATGCCGAAAAGCTGGCGACGTGGGACCTGCTGCACAAGTACACCTCCGACTACAAGATCATCTTCGTCGGCGACGCCACCATGAGCCCGTACGAGATCCTGCAGCCAGGCGGCTCGGTCGAGTACAACAACGCCGAGGCCGGCGCGGTGTGGCTGAACCGCATGACCGAGCAGTTCCCGCACTTCGTATGGCTCAACCCCGAGCCGGAAGGCCTGTGGCAGTACCGGCAGTCGATCACCGTGATCAACCAGCTGATGAAGGGGCGCATGTTCCCCGTTACGCTGGCCGGGCTGGAGCAGGCGATGAAGGTTTTGTCGAAGTAAGACTTTTCAAAATGCGCGCCGTAGCCGACGCCGCGCGAACCAGGCTCCCCTCTCCCGCAAACGGGTCGCAAACGGGAGAGGGGAGCAAACCGCCGGTATGCTGGGCTCCCCGCCTCAGCCGGGCCGCGCCAGGTCAGCGCCTTCCATCACCCAGGCGCGGAAGGTCCGCAGCGCGGGCAAGTGCTGCTTTTGCTCCGGGTAGCACAGGTAATAGCCCTTCTTGGCCAGCACCTGCGCCGGATGGGCGACCACCAGCGCGCCGGTGGCAAGTTCCTGTTCGATCAGGCAGCGCGGGATCAGCGCAATGCCAAGCCCCGACAGCGCCGCCTGCGTCAGCAGCGAGAACTGGTCGAAGCGCGCGCCGCCCCACGCCTGCCGCGTAGTCACGCCGAGGGTGGCGAACCAGTCGGGCCAGGCCTCCGGCACCGTGGTGTGGTGCAGCAGCGGATAGTGCAGCAATGCGGCCGGCGTGCGCGCGATGCCATCCGGTTCATTTGCCAGCAGGCCCGGCCGGCATACCGGCAGCACTTCGCGCCCCGTCATGTAGTCGGCCAGGCTGCCGGGCCAGACACCGTCGCCGAAGCGGATCGCCGCATCCAGGTCAGGCTCGGAAAAATCGTAGCCTTGCGCATGCGGCACGAATTCAAGCGTTACTTCCGGATGCCGGGCGAAGAACTGCGGCAGGCGCGGGATCAGCCACTTCGCGCCCAGCGTCGGCATGCTGGCGATATGCAGCACGCCGCCGCCACCCTGCCGCGCCATCAGCTCGACGGTGGCCGCCTCCAGCTCGTTCAGGCTGGGGCCGATGCGTTCCAGGTAGCGTTCGCCCGCCGTGGTCAGCACCAGCCGCTGGCGCACGCGATCGAACAGCTCCACGCCAAGATAAGCCTCCAGGCTGCGCACCTGCTTGCTGACCGCACCCTGCGTCACATGCAGCTCGCGCGCCGCCACGGTGAAGCTGTTGTGCCGGGCTGCGGCCTCGAAGGCCTGCAACTCGGTCAGCGACGGACACATGCGTCGCATAATTCACCTCTACTTCACGACCAGATGGAATGAGCTAGGGATTTTATTTCGTTTGCGAGGGTCTTGCTCAAACGCGCAGAATCAGGAAACCACCTCTGTCTCTCCTTTTCCCTACAAAAACCCTCATGCAACGTCGCCACCTCCTCCGCGTCCTCGCCGCCGCCTCGGCCGCCCTCGCCACCGGCCTGTCGTTCAGCGCAGCCGCCCAGTCCGGCTACCCGAACAAGCCGATCACGCTGGTCGTGCCGTTCCCCGCCGGCGGTACCACGGATATCGTGGCGCGCATCGTCGCCGACAAGCTCGGCCAGCAGTTGGGCCAGGCCGTGGTGGTCGACAACCGCGGCGGCGCCGGCGGCAGCATCGGCACCACCTTCCTGTCCAAGGCCGCTCCGGACGGCTACACGCTGGGCATTGCCACGGCCTCGACCCATGGCATCAACCCTGCGGTCTACCCTCGCCTGTCCTACGATGCAACCAAGGACTTCACCACCATCACCAACCTGGCCTCCGTGCCGAACGTGATGAGCATCAACCCGGCGGTCAAGGCCACCGACATGAAGTCCTTCATCGCGCTGGCGCAATCGCAGCCGAACAAGCTGGCTTATGGCTCGGCCGGCAACGGCAGCGTCTCGCACATGATGGGGGAACTGTTCAAGATGAGCAGCAAGACCGAACTGCTGCACGTGCCGTACAAGGGCGTGGGCCCGGCGCTGAACGACGCGCTGGCCAACCAGGTGCAGATCCTGTTCGACAACCTGCCGTCGTCGCTGCCGTTCATCGAAGGCGGCAAGCTGCGCGCGCTGGCCGTGGCCGCGCCCAAGCGCGTGGCGGCGCTGCCGAACGTGCCGACCTTCGCCGAGCTGGGCCTGGGCGAAGTCAACGACGCTGCCTGGTTCGGCCTGATCGCGCCGGCCAACCTGCCGGCCGACATCCAGAACAAGCTGCATGCCGCCGCCGTCAAGGTGCTGGCGCTGCCGGAGGTCAAGGCCAAGCTGGAAAAGCTGGGCGCGACCCCGGTGGGCGACACCCCGGCGCACTTCGCCGCGCAGATCAAGAGCGAAGTGGCCAAGAACAAGCGCGTGGCCGCGGCCGCCAAGATTTCGCTCGACTGACCCCTGGCGCAGCACCATGACCGATACCGACCGAACCACCGCGGATAGTCCGTTCTTCCTGTACCAGCCGGAGGGCGAGTCCGCTCCGCTGTTCCTGGATTCGCCGCACAGCGCGACCATCTACCCGACGGACTTCCGCCCCGATCCCGCCCTGCCGCTGCCGCTGCTGCGGCAGGCCGAAGACACCTTTGTCGATGAACTCTACGCCGGCGCGCCGGCGCGCGGCATCCCGCTGCTGTGCGCGGGCTTCCCGCGCAGCTACCTCGACGCCAACCGCGCGCTGGAGGAAATCGACGAAGCCCTGCTCGAGACCCCCTGGCCCGGCGCCAGGCAGGAAACCTCCAAGACCCGGCTCGGCAAGGGCCTGGTCTGGCGCGTGCTCGACAGCGGCGAGGCGATCTACGACCGCAAGCTCGCCGTGGAAGAAGTGCAGGCGCGCATCAACCGCTGCTACCTGCCCTACTACGCGCAACTGCAAAAGCTGGCCGACCGCGCCGTCTCCAGCCATGGCAGCGCCTGGCACATCAACTGCCATTCGATGCCGAGCCAGGCCGCGCAATACGCGACCGAGTTCCCCGGCCTGGAGCATCCCGACTTCGTCGTCGGCGACCGCGACGGCACCACCTGCGACAAGCGCTTCACCGACCGCATCGAAGGCGTGCTCAAGGACATGGGCTATGAGGTCTGGCGCAACCACCCGTACAAAGGCGTGGAGATCGTGCGCGTGGTCGGCCAGCCGCAGGCCGGGCGCCACAGCCTGCAGCTCGAGGTCAACCGCAAGCTGTACATGGACGAAGTGGGCCTGACCCACACCGCCGGCTTTGCCAAGCTGCGCCACAATCTGAACGCACTGCTCGACGAACTGCTGCGCTTCACGCGCGCAATGCCCTCGCGCGTAGCCTGAGGCGTTTGCCAACGCACCACGGCCGGGCCGCGCTGGATCACCGCGGACCGGTCGTGCGGGTTGCCCGCAGTTGTGCCACGTGGGAAATATCTGCTAGAAAGCAGGCCTCGCTTCCTGCGCGTCGTCATGCGTTAGAAGAATAGGTAACAAGATTTAGGAACTTTGCCAGATAGGTTTCCTCTATCATGGCATTCCTTTGCGAAGCTACCCGGCCTGCCGGCCCCGCGCCGGCAGGCCAATCCCAGAACGCAAACACCGCAAACACTGTGATCCGACGAATTTCCGAACTGCTCGGCAGCCGGCTCCGCATGGTGGCTGCCGCGGTGGCCGGTGCGATCGGGCTGGCGGGCTGCGCCAACATGCCCGCCGACGAGGCCGCCGCCCAGGTCCCGGCCCCGACGCCCACCCCTGCCCGGCCCGCCGCTTCCGCTCCCGCCGCCACTTCCGCGCCGCCTACCAAGACCATCACCCTGCCCGAGCGCGGCCGCGTCAGCCTGTCCGAGTACCGCGCACGCATGCGCGAGCAGCTGATGAAGACCGAGAACGCCACCAGCGACGTGGCGGACTGCGCCGCGCACGCCAGTTGGGTGGTGCCGCGCTCGGCCACCTACGATGCCCTGAAGATCCCCACCGGCGCGCTCGCCGCCGGGCAGGCCACGACCGAGCCCTGGAGCGGACGCTTCTCGCCCGGCAAGCAGGCCGTGCCGGTCAGCACCGTGGTCACCTTCAACGCCACGGCGCACAAGCGCCGTGGCGACAACGACTGGCAGCCGGTGCGCGTGCGCTGCGGCTACGACGACGGCATGATGCTGGCGTATGAACTGCAGGACACCAGCGGCGCCACCATCAGCGAACCCGCTGCCGCGCCGGCAGTGCCCACATCGAGCCAGGCCACGTCATCCAGCAAGAGCCGCAAGGGTGCGAAAGGCAAGAGTACGGCGTCGTCGAAGTCGAGCAAGTCCTCGTCGGCCAAGTCGACGAAGTCGGCTTCGTCGAAATCGGCGTCAGGGTCGGCGAAGACGAGCAGCACGGCCAAGAAGAAGCAGTAAGCGCGCTGTGTCTCCCCTCTCCCGTCAGGGAGAGGGGAGCAAACCCTCAGCGTGCGAGAGAGGCACCACCTCAGCCCAGGTAGTCCAGGATCGCCTGCAGCATCGCCGTGCCCAGCAGGGCGCTGCGCGCGCCGTTCCAGCCCACCGCCGGATCGGGCAAATCGGCGTTGTCCTTGAACGGCATTTCCAGCGTCAGCGCCAGGCAGCCGAAGGTATGGCCGATGTACTTGGACGCGAGCTTGAGCGCGTCGGCGTTGTACTTGCTGGCGGCATAGCCGTGCACGTCCTGGAAGTCCGGCGAAGCGCGCTTGAAGGCCTCGATGAAGCGCTGCTGCTCGCGCCGGCGCGCCTCGGTAAAGCCGGGCAGCATCTCGCTGCCGGCGACGAAGTTGTAAGGCAGGCCCTCGTCGCCGTGGATATCGAAGAACATGTCGCAACCCGTGGCCTCGATGGCGCGGCGCACGTGGTAGACCTCCGGGCTGGTATCCGCGCTGGGCGACATCCATTCGCGGTTCAGGTTGGCGCCCGCGGCGTTGGTGCGCAGGTTGCCGCGCGCCGAGCCGTCCGGGTTCATGTTCGGCACGATATGGAACACGGCGCGCTCTAGCAGCTTGCGCGCGACCGGATCGCCATTCCACACGCCGGTGCCGGTCAGGCGCTGCAGCACGCCCTCGACAAACCATTCGGCCATGCTCTCGCCCGGATGCTGGCGCGCGATCATCCAGATGGTCTTCTTGCCGGGGCCGGGCTGTCCCAGTGTGACACGGGTCATGTCGCGGCCGTCGACGGTGCTGCCCAGGTGCGACAGTTGCGCCAGCGGCGAGCGCTGGCAGCTCGCCAGCAGCGACAGGTGGCGCTCGTCGGGATAAGGCTCGAAATACGCGAACCAGACGCTGTCGTGCTCGGGCGTGAACTCCACCGTCATCACCTGCCCGTCGAAACTCGTCGGCACGCGGAACCAGTGCGCGCGGTCATACGAGGCCACCGCGCGGTAGTCGCGCCAGCCGTCCGGATAGGTGCAGTCGCCCGCGTTGAGGAAATGCATCCGGCAAGCCTGCCCCGCCGCACCCTGCAGGCGGAAGTGAAACCACTGCCGGAAGTCGGCGTGCGAATCGGCGCGCAGGCGCAGGCGGATATCGTCGGCACGGTCGAGCGCCTCGACCTCGATGGCACCCGAATCGAAATGCGAGGAGATATGCAGGGCGGAAGGCATGGCTGGCGGTCTCGTTTCGTTAGGGTCAGTCTTCCAGGCGGCGGCGGAACACCCAGCGGCCGGCGTCAGAAGCGGAGGCATCGAAGGCATAGCCATCCTCGGCGAAGCGCTTGAGCTTTTCCGGCTCGGTGATGCGGTGCGTGACGGCGTAGCGCGCCATGGTGCCGCGCGCGCGCTTGGCGTGGAACGAGATGATCTTGTAGCGGCCGCCCTTCCAGTCCTCGAACACCGGCGTGACGATGCGCGCCTGCAGCACCTTGGGCCGCACCACCTTGAAATACTCTTCCGAGGCCAGGTTGACCAGCACCGGCGCGCCTTCCTGCCTGAGCGCGGCAATGTCGCCGTTGATCATCTGCGTGACCTCGTCGCCCCAGAACGCGTACAGGTCCTTGCCCGCGGCGTTGTCGAGGCGCGTGCCCATCTCCAGCCGGTAGGGCTGCATCCAGTCCAGCGGGCGCAGCACGCCGTACAGGCCGGACAGGATGCGGAGGTGCTTCTGCGCGAAGGCCAGGTCCTCGGCGGGCAGCGTCTTAGCATCGAGCCCGTCGTAGACATCGCCATTGAAGGCCAGCACCGCCTGCTTGCTGTTGGCCGCGGTGAATTCGGGCGACCACTCGGCATAGCGCGTGACATTGAGCACGGCGAGCTTGTCGGAGATGTCCATCAGCGCGCCCACGTCCTGCGGCGCGAGCTTGCGCAGGCGCTCGATCAGCGCGGCGGAACGGTCGATGAAACGCGGCAGCGTATGGGTCTTGATGCGGGGGGGTGTCTCGTAGTCCAGTGATTTGGCGGGAGACAAAACGATGAGCATGGCAAAATCGCGGCAGTAGCCAAGGACAAACCAGCCAAGATTGTAGCGAATGCGCCTCGACAGTACCGGAACCGACCATCCCGCCAGCCCCGCCGGCATCACATCCGCCCTGACGGGCGCGCCCTGCGTGGTGCTCGACTCCAATATCTGGGTCGACCTGCTGGTCTTCCGCGACCCGCATGTCGAGCCCATCCGCCAGGCGCTGGAAGCCGGCATCATCGCCCCGGTGATCCGCGCCGATTGCCGCGAAGAGCTGCGCCGAGTGCTGGCTTATCCGCAATTTGCCCGCTTCGAGGTCGATATCGACGCCGCGCTGGCCACCGTCGATCGCCTGACCCGCCTCGAACCACTGCCGCCGCAGGACGAAGCCGACGCCATCAGGCTGCCCCGCTGCAAGGACACCGACGACCAGAAGTTTGTCGAGCTGGCCCACTTTGCCGGCGCCGCGTGCCTGGTATCGAAGGACAAGGCGGTGCTCAAGCTGCGCAGCCGCCTGCGCCGCTCCAGCGGCGTAGAGGTGCTGACGCCGCCGGGCTTTGGCGCCTGGCTGGCCGCTCAGGCCGGCACCACGGCCGACTTCACAACCGACACCGCGGCCGATCCGCTTTAAAATTGCCGCATCGCGCGCGGGGCCAATCCGGCACGCGCGCCTTTCTCTTACCGCACTGACGCCCGCAACATGTCCGCAGACACCACGCTCGCTCCCCTGACCCCGCCGCCCTCGCGCCTGCCCGCCGTCGGCACCACGATCTTCACCGTGATGTCGGCCCTGGCCATCGAGAAGAACGCCGTCAACCTGGGCCAGGGTTTCCCGGACTTCGATTGCGACCCCAGGATCGTCGACGCGGTCGCCGGGGCCATGCGCGCCGGCCATAACCAGTACCCGCCGATGGCGGGCGTGCCCCGCCTGCGCCAGGCCATCGCCGACAAGATCGCCGCGCTCTACGGCCACCAATACAGCTGGGATACCGAGATCACTGTCACCGCCGGCGCTACGCAGGGCATCCTGACCGCGATCCTGTGCGCCGTGCATCCGGGCGACGAGGTCATCGTGCTCGAGCCCTGCTACGACAGCTACCTGCCGGCGATCGAACTGGCAGGCGCCACCGCGGTGCCGGTCACGCTGGAGGCGCCGGAATTCCGCGTGCCCTTCGACAAGCTCGCCGCCGCGATCACGCCGCGCACGCGCATGATCCTCATCAACACGCCGCACAACCCGACCGGCACGATCTGGCGCGCGGGCGACATGGACAAGCTGGCGCAGATCCTGGCGGGCACCGACATCCTGCTGCTGTCGGACGAGGTCTACGAGCACATGGTCTACGACGGCCAGCGGCATGAATCGGTCTCGCGCCATCCCGAACTGGCGCGCCGCAGCTTCGTGGTCTCGAGCTTCGGCAAGACCTACCACGTGACCGGCTGGAAGGTCGGCTACGTGGCCGCGCCGGTGGCGCTGATGGCAGAGTTCCGCAAGGTGCACCAGTTCAACGTGTTCACCGTCAACACGCCGGTGCAGCACGGGCTGGCCGACTATATGGCCGATCCCGCGCCGTACCTGCAGTTGTCCGCGTTCTACCAGGCCAAGCGCGATTTCTTCCGTGCCGGGCTGGCCAGTTCGCGCTTCAAGCTGCTGCCGTCGGATGGCACTTACTTCCAGTGCGTCGACTACTCGGCCATTTCCGACCTGAGCGAGGCGGACTTCGCCATGTGGCTGACGCGCGAGATCGGCGTGGCGGCGATTCCGGTGTCGGCGTTCTATACGCAGCCGCGTGAGTCAGGCGTGGTGCGGTTCTGCTTTGCGAAGAAGGAAGAGACGCTGGCGCTGGCGCTGGAACGGCTCGCCAAGCTATAAGCAAGCGCCCGGCATCCGGCCAAAAGCAAAACGCCCACGATTGCTCGTGGGCGTTTTGCTTTGTCTCGTAAAGGCGCTGGACGCTTACTTCTTGCTCCGGCTCATCATCAGCTCGGTATTCGCCTTCCGGTCCGCATTGACCTGCTGCACCGACTCGCGCTGCGACAGCGTCTTCAGGTAATCCTTGACCGGCAGGTCAGCCAGCATATCCGTGCCATAGATGATCTTGGTGCACGACGACACCAGCGGCAGGTGCACGGCTGCCGCGCAGTCGGCCAGCGTGAAGCTTTCGCCGGCGATATACGGCGAGAATTTGGCCAGCCTGGCAAACGCCGGGATATAGCGCGTCAGCAGCTTGTGCTGGCGCTCCTTGACGCCGTCGCTGACCTTGCCGCCGAAGAACGCTTCCGGATACAGCTCGCGTGCGGTCAGTTCCAGGTACAGCTCCAGGAAGGTGACGATCTCGCGCACCTTGCCTGCCTGCAGCGGATCCTTCGGCAGCAGCGGCGTTTGGGGGAAGGCCGCTTCCAGGTATTCGACGATGACTTCCGACTCGCACAGTGAGCCGGATTCGGTGATCATGTAGGGCACCTTGCCCGCGGGCGATGCAGACGGGTCGGTTTCGCCGATCCATGCCAGCACCTCTTCGAACGGCACGTTCTTTTCCAGCAGCGCCAGCTTCACTTTGTTGTAGTAGTTGCTGGCGGCAAAGCCGCAGAGCTTCAGCATGTCGTCTCTCTCCGTTGTTGGAATGGTCGCCCGCGCGTCGCGGGTCTGAGGGGGATTGTGGCCCATCCGGAGCCTGCCGTGTCCGGGCTGGCCGATCAGCGCACGCCGCCTGCCCTTCCGGTCTGTTCGGAAAGGTGCAAAAAACGTACGATCGTGCTAATTTAACCACAACTTTTGGGACAAATGATGAGCACCTTCACCATCGACACGCTGGGCGTCGTCGGCACCGGCGCCATGGGCCGCGGCATCGCACAGATCGCCGCCCAGGCTGGCCTGACCGTCAACCTGTACGACGCCAACCCGGAAGCTGTGGCCGCCGCCCGCCAGTACCTGCAGGACACGCTGGCCAAGCTCGCCGACAAGGGCAAGATCAGCGCCGCCGACGCCGAGGCGACGCTGGCCCGCGTCAAGCCGTGCGCCGCGCTGGAAGACCTGGCCAACAGCGACATGGTGGTCGAAGCCATCGTCGAGAAGCTGGAAGTCAAGCGCGACCTGGTCGCAAAGCTGGAAGCGATCCTGCGCGAAGACGCCATCATCGCCTCGAACACCTCGTCGCTGTCGATCACCGCGATCGCCGTGGGTGCCAAACACCCGGGCCGCGTCGCCGGCTATCACTTTTTCAACCCCGTGCCGCTGATGAAGGTGGTCGAGGTCATCGACGGCCTGTCGGGCGACCCCGCTGTGGGCGACGCGCTGATGGCGCTGTCGCGGCGCATGGGTCATACGCCGGTGCGCTGCAAGGACATGCCGGGCTTTATCGTCAACCATGCCGGCCGCGGCATGAACATCGAGGGCCTGAAGGTCGCGCAGGAAGGCGTGGCCGAGTTTGCCGACATCGACAACATCATGCGCGAGCAGGCCGGCTTCCGCATGGGCCCGTTCGAGCTGATGGACCTGACCGGGCTGGATGTGTCGCACCCGGTGATGGAGTCGATCTACAACCAGTTCTACCAGGAGCCGCGCTACCGTCCGTCGCCGATCACCGCGATCCGCGCGGTCGGCGGGCTGATCGGCCGCAAGGCCGGCGCCGGGTTCTATGCGTACGCCGATGGCCAGAAGCAGGTGCCTGCCGCCGCCGTGGTGCCGAGCGCGCGCCCGTCGAGCGTGTGGGTCAGCCACGACAGCGAGCGCGGCCACGCCATGGTGACCAGGCTTCTGGGCGCGCTCGGCGTGATCCCGGAAGGCGGCAACAAGCCGTCGGCCGACGCGCTGATCGTCGTCACGCCGCTGGGCCTGGACGCTACCACCAGCGTGCTGCAACAAGGCCTGGACCCGGCCCGCACCGTCGCCATCGACACCCTGCTGCCGTTCGAGGCCACCAGGCGCCGCACGCTGATGACCACGCCGGCCACCAGCGCCGCCGCGCGTGACGCCGCGCATGGCCTGTTTGCCAGCGACGGCGTGCCAGTGACGCTGATCCGCGACTCGGCCGGCTTCGTCGCGCAGCGCGTGCTCTGCTGCATCATCAATATCGCCAGCGATATCGCGCAGCAACGCATCGCCACGCCGGCGGACATCGACCTCGCCGTGAACCTCGGCCTCGGCTACCCGAAGGGCCCGCTGGCGCTGGGCGACGCGGTCGGCCCGCAACTGGTGCTGGAGACGCTGCGCAACATGGAAGCGCTGACCGGCGACATGCGCTACCGCCCGAGCCCGTGGCTGTGGCGCCGCGCCGGCCTCGGCCTGTCGCTGCTGGCCGAAGAGCAGTAAGCCCGTCCCTTATCGTTTTCAGAGTCCGGTTTTACAGAGTCCGCCCCCATGCCCGCACAACTGCTTTCCGAACGCGTCGATTCGACGCTGGTCCTGACCATCTCGAACCCCGAGGCGCGCAACGCGCTGCACCCGGACATTTATGCGGGCTCGAAGGCGGCGCTGGATGCGGCCGCCGCCGACGATTCGATCCGCGCGGTGATCTTCACCGGCGCCGACGGCATGTTCTGCGCCGGCGGCAACCTGAACCGGCTGCTCGGCAACCGCAGCCAGCCGCCCGAGGTCCAGGCCGCCAGCATCGAAGTGCTGAACGGCTTTATCCGTTCACTGCACGCCTTTCCCAAGCCGATCATCGCGGCGGTGGAAGGCGCGGCCGCCGGCGCGGGCCTGTCGCTGGTGCTGGCGTGCGACTTCGTGGTCGCGGCCAGCGACGCCAAGTTTGTGATGGCCTATGTCTCGGTCGGCCTCACGCCCGACGGCGGCGGCTCGTACGAACTGGCGCGCGCCCTGCCGCGCCAGCTCGCCAGCGAGATGATGATGGAAGGCAAGCCGGTCAGCGCCGAGCGGCTGGCCCAGTTTGGCCTCGTCAACCGCGTCACGCCGCCGGGCGAGGCGGTGGCCGAGTCGCTGCGGCTGGCCGCGGGGCTGGCCAGGCAATCGCCGCACGCGGTCGGCCGCATCAAGGGCCTGATCAACTACGCGGCCACGGCATCGCTCGACGAACACCTCCTCGCCGAGCGCGACAACTTTGTCGCCGCACTGCATCACCCCGATGGCGGCGAAGGCATCAGCGCGTTCCTGGAGAAGCGCAAGCCGCAATACCGCTGACGGACCTGAAGGACACGGACGGGCCACTGCCCGTCTTCATGGCAAGCCCGCAGCAGACGGGCACGCCAGCACAACACAAGGAGACAACGCATGGAATTGCCGCCGTCCTCGCGTCGCCGCATCTATCTGATGCGCCACGGTGCCGTTTCGTACTTCGATGAAGGCGGGCGCCCCGCCCTGCCGGAGATGGTGCCGCTCAACGAAACCGGCCGCATGCAGGCTACCGCCGCCGGACGCGCCTTTGCCGCCGAGCAGATCCGTTTCGACCGCGTCATCGTCAGCGGCCTGCCGCGCACGGTCGAGACTGCCGAGGGGGTGCTGGCCGAACTGCCCGACATGGACGACGTGGTGCCCGAGGTCTGGCCGGAGTTCCAGGAAATCCGCGGCGGCGACCTGTCCGCAATTGCCGACGCCGACCTGCGCGACGCCTTCGTCGGCGCCTTTGAAGGCGAAGTCCCCGAAGACAAGCGCTTCCTCAACGGCGAGACCATCGGCGCCTTTCTCGACCGCGTGCTGCCCGGGCTGGATCGCCTGCGCGCCGACCCGGAATGGGACACCGTGCTGATGGTGCTGCATGGGGGCACCAACCGCGCCATCCTGTCGCAGGCCATCACCTGCGGGCGGCGCGTGCTGTTCGGCTCGCTGCTGCAAACGGCGGGCTGCATCAATGTGCTCGACATGGGCGACGGCCCGCTCGACTGGGTGGTGCGCATGACCAACTACTCGCCGCCGACGCCCGTCCACAGCGGCTCGCGCCACACCACCATGGAAGTGCTGCTGCACCAGTATTTGCGCGGACGCCAGCCGGCCGCCTGAGTCACCCAAGCCATCCAACCGAACCCGAACAGAAAACCAACGGAGACAGCATGACGAGCAACGTATCGCACTTCGAGGGCACGCGCCCGGTGGCAGACCAGCAACGCTTCGACACCGACGCGCTGGAAGCCTGGATGCGCCAGCACGTAGAGGGTTTCGCCGGCCCGCTGACCGTCGAGCAGTTCAAGGGCGGGCAGTCCAACCCGACCTTCAAGCTGGTCACGCCGGGGCAGACCTACGTGATGCGCGCCAAGCCCGGCCCCAAGAGCAAGCTGCTGCCGTCCGCGCACGCCATCGAGCGCGAATACCGCGTGATGGCCGCCCTTGCCGGCACCGATGTCCCGGTGGCGCGCATGTACGCGCTGTGCGAAGACGAATCTGTGATCGGCCGCGCCTTCTACATCATGGAGTTTGTCGCCGGCCGCGTGCTGTGGGACCAGTCGCTGCCCGGCATGGGCAACGTGGAGCGCGGCGCCATCTATGACGAGATGAACCGCGTCATCGCCGCGCTGCACACGGTCGACTACAACGCCATCGGGCTGGGCGACTACGGCAAGCCCGGCAACTACTTCCAGCGCCAGATCGAGCGGTGGAGCAAGCAATACAAGCTGTCCGAGACGGAGTCGATCCCGGCCATGGACGCGCTGATTGACTGGCTGCCTCAGCATATTCCGCAGGAAGACGCGGACCTGACGTCGATCGTGCATGGCGATTACCGGCTCGACAATCTGATGTTCCATCCGACCGAGCCGCGGGTGCTGGCGGTGCTGGACTGGGAGCTGTCCACGCTGGGGCACCCGATGGCGGACTTCAGCTACCACTGCATGAGCTGGCATATCGCGCCGGGGCAGTTCCGTGGGATTGCGGGGCTGGACTATGCGGGGCTGGGGATTCCCGATGAAGCTGCGTATCGGCGCATGTATGAGCAGCGTACCGGGCGTGCAATCACTGGCGACTGGAATTTCTATCTGGCCTTCAGCATGTTCCGTATTGCCGGGATCCTGCAGGGGATCATGAAGCGCGTGGTGGATGGGACGGCTTCGTCGGCGCAGGCTACTGATGCGGGCAAGCGGGCGCGGCCGATGGCGGAGATGGGGTGGGAGTATGCGAAGAAGGCTAAGGGTTGACTGGAGTTAGGCTCTGACGCTGTGGTCGCGGTTGGTGACATGCTGTCGGCCGTTGAACCGCCCAGGAGGGCGGAACCAGGCGGTTCAAAGGCGGACAGCATGTCACCAGCAGCGACCACGACAGAAAAACTGCCCTCCCCCTTTAATCCCCCAACGCCACCCCTTCCCGCCGCGGGTCCGCGCCGCCAGCCCACACCACCTTCCCATCGGGCCCCTGCCGGCGCACGATAGCCTGCGTCCCGCTGGTCATCTCAATCTCGGCAACCTGATGCCCACGCTGCTGCAGCGCCTGCACCAGCCCCGGCGACACCAGCCCCTTCTCCACCTCGGTAGGCCCATTGCGGCTGCCGAAGTTACCCATCCCGATCGCAGCCTGCGGATCCATATTCCAGTCCAGCATGCCAACCAGCGTCTTGGACACATACTCGATGATCTGCGAACCTCCAGGCGAACCAACCGTGGCCACGAGTTGCCCGGTCTGGCGGTCGAACACCAGCGTCGGCGCCATCGACGAACGCGGGCGTTTGCCCGGCTCGACGCGGTTAGCCACCGGCTTGCCGTTCTCGCTCGCCACGAAGGAGAAGTCAGTCAGCTGGTTGTTCAGCATGAACCCGCGCACCATCAGATGCGAGCCGAAGTACGACTCGATCGTGGTGGTCATCGAGATCGCGCCACCGCGGTCATCGACCGCCACGATCTGCGAGGTGGAGATGCGCGGCGGCGAGCGGTCGGGGGCATACGCCACCGCAGGCCCCGGCGGTACGCCCGGCTGCGCCTTGCCCATGCTCTTGTCGCTGATCAGCTCGGCGCGGGACGCGAGGTAGTTCGGGTTGACGAGGCCAGCCACGTCGATCTGCACGAAGTCGGAATCGGCCACATACAGGCCGCGGTCCGCATAGGCCAGGCGGTCGGCTTCGGCGATCGCGTGGACCGCGTCAGGATTGGCTTCCACCTGCGCGGGCGTGTTGACGTTTTGCGGCTTGAGCGCGGCCAGCGCGTACTTGGGATTCTTGGTCTCCAGCGCCTGCAGCGTGCCCAGGATCTGCGCAATGGCGATACCGCCTGACGACGGCGGCGGCATGCCGCAGATCTTCCAGCGCTTGTAGTCGGTGCAGACCGGCACGCGCTGCTTGGCCTTGTAGTTGCGCAGATCGGCCATCGACAGCGAGCCGGCGTTGGTGCCGCCGTTCACCTTGGTGACGATGTCCTGCGCGATCGGGCCGCCGTACAGCACGCCGGCACCGCGCCGGGCGATATCGCGCAGCGTCTGTGCGAGCTTGGGGTTCTTCAGCACCGTGCCGGCCGGCTTGGGCTTGCCCTGCGCATCGAGGAAGTACGCAGCCATTTCCGGCGAATTGGCCAGGAACTTGTCGGCGGCAACCTGCGTGTACAGGCGCTGCGAGATCGGGAAGCCCTTCTCCGCCAGGGAAATCGCCGGCTCGAACAGCTTGGCCCATGGCAGGCGACCGTGCTGCCGATGCGCCATCTCCAGCGCGCGCATCACGCCCGGCGTGCCGACCGAACGCCCGCCGATCTGCGCTTCGCTGAACTCCATCGGCTTGCCGTCGGGGCGCATGAACATGTTTTCAGTGGCGCCGGCGGGTGCGGTCTCGCGGCCGTCGAAGGCCTGCACGCGCTTGCCGTCCCAGTACATGATGAAGGCGCCGCCGCCGATGCCGGTGGCCTGCGGCTCCACCAGCGTCAGCACGGCCTGCATGGCGATGGCGGCATCGATGGCCGAGCCGCCCTGGCGCAGCATGGCGCGCCCGGCCTCGGTGGCCAGCGGATTGGCCGCGGCGGCCATATGGCGCTGCGCATGGACCGTCGACATGCCGGCGCGGTAGCCGGAGGCGACCTCCGGAGCCGGCGGCATGGCCGCCGCGGGCGCTGCCGCGGCCGGTGCGGCAGCTGGCGCAGCGGACGCGGCGGGCGTCCCTGTCCCTCCGCCCTGCGTTCCACACGCTCCAAGCAGCGCGGCCGTGGTCAGGGCCAGCGTGCTCCGCCACACCATCGAATTGAGGTCAAAGTGGGCCATGCGATGTCTCCTGGGGGAAGGAATCAGGCGATTGTAGTGGCGATCGGCGCATGCGGGGGTCGGGCAAAGTCTGATTTCCGTCACCTGGCGGAGCGTGCAGCGAAAAAAATCTGCGGAATTCAACCCCGCCGACGGCCGTGCTCCGTTTCATGGACAGGCCACCCGGCGTCCCGCCTGCGGCCCTCCAGGAGAACAACATGCAACTTCGCGCACCGGTCGTTTCCACCGTCGGCGCCCGGCGCGCCCGGGCCGCTGCTGCCTGCTGCGCCGCCGCGCTGGCACTGGCGCTGTCGGCCTGCGGCGGGCATTCGCCTTCGCTGACGCAGGCGCCGCAACCTGTGCCGCCGGCCCCGGCGCCCGCGCCAGTCCGCGACCACGCTGCCGGATCGGCCAAAGCCGCCAGCGTCGCACCCGCCGCCGAAATGCGCGCCGTCGCGCCCCATGCCCCGATGGCCATGCCGCGACCCTATCATTTGCCGCCACCGCAGGCCTCGGACCGCGAGCGCTACGGCCAGATCGAAGAGAACAGCGTCAAACTCGTCGCGCAGGCCCCGGTGTCCACCTTCAGCATCGACGTCGACACAGGCAGCTACAGCAATATGCGCCGCCTGCTCAATGCCGGCCGGCTGCCGCCCGCGGATGCCGTGCGCGTGGAAGAGCTGCTGAACTACTTCCCCTACGACTACGGCCAGCCTGCCGACGGCAGGCCCTTCGCCGTGCACACCGCGCTGGCGCCCGCGCCGTGGCATCCGTCCAACGTGCTGCTGCGCATCGGCATCAAGGGCAAGGACATCGCCAGCGGCGCGCTGCCGCCGGCCAACCTGGTGTTCCTGGTCGACGTGTCCGGCTCAATGGACTCGCCCGACAAGCTGCCGCTGCTCAAGTCCTCGCTGAAGCTGCTGGTGAACAAGCTGCGGGCACAGGACCGCATCACGCTGGTCACCTATGCCAGCGGCACCCGCGTGGCGCTGCCGCCCACGCCGGGCAGCGACAAGACCGCCATCAGCGCCGCCATCGACCAGCTCGTGGCCGGTGGCAGCACCGCCGGCGCCAGCGGCATCGCACTGGCCTACCAGGCCGCGCAGCAGGGCTACATTGCAGGCGGCATCAACCGGGTGCTGCTGGCGACCGACGGCGACTTCAATGTCGGCGTGACCGACTTCCGGCAGCTCAAGGGCATGGTCGAAGAGAAGCGCAAGTCGGGCGTGTCGCTGTCGACGCTGGGCTTCGGCACCGGCAACTACAACGAGCAGCTGATGGAGCAGCTGGCCGATGCAGGCGACGGCGCCTACTCGTATATCGACAACCTGATGGAAGGCAACAAGGTGCTGGTGAACGAGGTCAGCTCGACGCTGGCCACCATCGCGCGAGACGTGAAGATCCAGGTGGAATTCAACCCGGCGACGGTGAAGGAATACCGTCTGATCGGCTATGAAAACCGCATGCTGGCGCGCGAGGATTTCAACAACGACAAGGTCGACGCCGGTGACATCGGCGCCGGCCATACGGTGACCGCGCTGTATGAGCTGACGCTGGCCGGCCAGCCCGGGCTGGTCGATCCGCTGCGCTACCAGCCGGCCACGCCGGCAAACGGCCGCGATGGCGAACTGGCGCATGTGAAGCTGCGCTACAAGCTGCCCACGGCCAGCACCAGCCAGCTGATGAATATCACTGTGGCGCGGCAGGCGATCCGGCCGCTGGCCCAAGGCGACGACGACTTCCGCTTCGCTGCCGCCGTGGCGGGCTTCGGCCAGGCGCTGCGCGGCGGCAAGCACACCGCCAGCTGGGGCTACGCGGAGGCGCATGCGCTGGCGCAAGGCGCGCGCGGCGCCGACCGCTTCGGCTACCGCGGCGAATTCCTCAAGCTGGTGGACCTGGCGCAAAGCCTCGCGACCAGCAAGCCGGCGGATGCCAGTGGTGCGGCTCCCGAGCGTGCGGCGCGCTGACAACGTAGCGGCGCAGGGCGGCGCAGCGGTTTGTCGCCCCGCCCTGCGCTCTCCTATACTCGGGCGCATGCAGGCTCCAGACCCCGTCCCGCCTCCCCCGTTGGCCGCGCTGCCCGACCAGGACCTGATGCTGCTGGTCGCTTCCGGCATCATCGAGCAGCCCATCGCCGAACTGTTCCGCCGCCATAACGCCGGCCTCTACAACTACGTGGCGTGGCTGTGCCAGGGCAACACCGGCGAGGCCGAAGACATCGCGCAGAAGACCTGGGTCAAGCTGATGACCCGCTGCGGCGATTACCAGCCCGCCGCGGCGTTCCGCACCTTCCTGTACCAGATCGCGCGCAATGCCTGGCTTGACCAGGTGCGCAGCGCGGATGCGCGCCAGCGCCATGACACGGACGATGGCCAGCCGCCGGAACTGCCCGCCGACGACCTGTCGCCGGAAGCCGAGCTGCAGTTGCGGCAGCATGCGCACCACGTCCACCGCGCGCTGCTGCAACTGCCGGTGGCGCAGCGCGAGGTGGTGGTGCTGCGCTTCTTCAGCGACATGAGCGTCGAGGATATCGCGCAGATGCTGGGCGAGAAGTTCGAGACCGTGAAGAGCCGGCTGCGCTATGCCTTTGCGCGCCTGCGTGCCGACCTGGCAGGCAGCGTGCCCGGCGCGCGGGAGCCTGGGCCATGAGCGCCGCCGACCGCTTCATCGACGGGCAGGACCGGCTCGCCGCGCTGCTGAAGGACCTGCCCCGCTACACGCCGTCGGAACGCCTGGCCGACGCGGTGCATGCAGCGGCGCGGGCGGCCCAACAGGAAGCCGACGCGCGCCGCGCCGGCTCCCTGCCATTCACCGCGCCGCCGGGACTCGCGTCCGCGGTGATGGAAGAAGCCGCGCGGCTGCAGGCAGCGCAGGCGGGCCGGCGCGATGCGGTGCTGACCGGCATTGCGGCAGGCCAGCCGGTGGCGCAGGCCCTGGGTGCGCCCGTCAGCGATGCCACGCGCGACTGGCTGGCGGCGCAGGCGCACCGCACAGCCACCGCGCAGGCCACAGGGCGGACAGAACAGACACGCACGGCACGCGCACGCCGTTGGTGGCGTTCGCTCGGCGCGGTGGCTAGCGTGGCGGCCGTGGCCGGGCTGACCACCAGCATCGTGCTGCGGCAGATCGACGAAGGCGCCTTGCAACCGGCAGCGGTGCAAGAGTCAACCACACCTGCAGCCACAACTGCAGCTGCACCTGCCGCGCCGACAACGGCGCCGGCAGCCGGGGACGCACCCGCGCCGACGCAGGACGCACCCGTCGCCGCTCCGGCAAATCCCGCACCACCGGCACCCAGGGCCACTACATCGGCATCGCAGGAGCTACGGCAAGAACGCGAAGCCACCCCGCGCCAGCGCATACAGCCGCGCGCCGAGCGCAAGGCGACGCCACGCGGCGATACGCAGGCAATGCCCGCCCCTGCCCCGGCCACCGAAGGCTTGCAGCCTCAAGCCCCCGCCGTCGCAGCAGCCCCGCCGATGCCCGCCTACTCCGCCATGGCGGAAGCCGCGCCTGCGCCAGCGGCCCCGCCCGCACCGGCGCCGGCAGCCGCCCCGCGCGCCGACTTCGCGCGCAAGATGGCCCCGCCGATGGCGGCGGCGCGCGCACCCGCGGCGCTTGCCACAGCGGCGATGGTTGTGTCGGTGCAGGAAGATCCCGCGTCAATCGCGGCGCGCATGCAGGCAAGCCCGCCGCTTGGCGTGTGGGCGGCCGAACCGGACAGCGCGGACATCAGGGAATGGGTGGAACGGCTATGGCAGTCGATGCCGGCGGGACAGCGCCCGCCGTTGCCATATGCCGTGCAAGCCGACCGCACGCTGGCCCCGGGCCAGGTGCGCATCGATCTGCAGCACCGCGCGCCGCAGTGAGCGCGCCGGTGCCTGGTGGCTGACCGCGGAAGATCAGCGCGTGGTGAACGACCAGCTCAGGTCCACCGGCTGCGAACCCAGCCGGCCGGTCACGCGCACGTTGTAGCGCTGGCCGCTTGCCAACGGTGCCACCGGCGTGCAGATCGCCAGCCCGCGCGCGGCGCTGGACAGGCCCGACGAACGGCTGTCGACCTTCAGGCAGTTGACGCTGTTGCCCTGTGCGTCGGTGATGGCGAAGTTGTCGGCATCGAACTGCAGCGAGGTGTTGATCGCCTGCAGCGAGACCGGGTAGCCCACGGTCTTGCCTTCGTAGCCCGGCGCCGGGTTGGGGCTTTCGGAGTTGACCCAGCTGGCGGGCACGTCGGCCTGGCCGTTGAACGGGTAAGCCACCATCTGGTTGTCTGTGCCGCCCTTGGACGCATCGGCCAGGTCGATGGTCTGGTAGTAGCTTGCAGACGTGCCGCTGCCGTTCGGGCCCACGCTCTCCGCAAAGCCGCTGCCGGCCGAGCCGTAGCTGCCCAGCAGCGCGGCGCGGTGGAACGGCGCGTTGATCAGGTCAGAGGCCAGCGCATCCTTGGGCGACATCGACAGGTTGGCATTGGCCACCGAGGTCCAGCGGTTGGCGCCGGCCACCACTTCCGCGGTGGCATTGGTCGAGTAAGCCGCCTGGATGCGCGCGTTGGGCGTGGCACCGGTATAGCCGGGCTTGCCGCTGACTTCGTCGTGCGTCAGCGTGGCGTTGGCCAGCATGTACCCGGTGTGGTTCTGCGCCACGTTGTTGAGCGCGTCGCGCGCTGCCAGCGCCGGCAGGCCGACCTGCTCGCGCCGGTAGTTGGCGTAGCACAGGCCCGCGCTGCGCGGTTCGTCGAGCACGCGGTAGTTGCTGACCGCGCTGCCGCGCGCCGGCAGCAGCGTGATGCCGCTGCCAGCCGCGGGCGCCGGCGCCGCGCCGCTGACGGTGTAGCAGCCGCCGGCCGTGACCGGCGTGGAAGAGGAACCGGGCGTCGAGCCGGGGTTCGCGCTGGGGTTCGCGCTGGACTGGGTGCCGGATTGCGAGGAACCCTGTGGCGCAGCGCCCGAGGTGCTTCCACCGCCGCCGTCGCCACCGCCGCCACAGGCGGACAGGGCCAGCGCGGCAGCGGCGCAGAGGCCGGTCAGGGTGAACGTGGTGCGGCGCGCGCGTCGCGGCAGCGTGGGTTGGCAATCAGCAAGCAAGCGTGTCCCGGTCATCGGTCTGGATGTCTCGTAGTCGTGGAATAAGGCATCTGCCTGAGGGATCCGCACGCGCGGACAACCGACGCGGGAGGCGCCGGAGGCAGAAAGACCGGTCGATGGTATGAGCGTGACCCGGCAGGGTCTAGCCTGCGAACAATTGCTTACGTGTGAACCGCGCGCGGAGCACGGGGGCGGCTTCCGACGCACCTTGTCGCAAGCGGCATGCGACGTGCCATCCGCTTAGCCCGCAGGCGTCACATCAGCGGTGCCACCACCCAGTGATGTCATCACCGCCATCAACTGCTCGCGCAGCCACCTGTTGGCGCCATCGTTCTCGCCGCCCGCGTGCCAGTACAGGTGCAGTTCCAGCGTCGGGACCTTGAACGGCAGCGACAGCAGCCGGTTGGCATAGGGCTCGTTGGCGATGCGCGCATAGCGCAGCGGCAGCGTCGCCAGCAGGTCGGTGCAGCTGACCACGCGGCACGCGGCGGCATAGTGCTGGCAACGCAGCCGCACGCGCCGCGTCAGGCCCATGCGGTGCAGCGCCTGGTCTTCCAGCCCGGCGCCACGGCGGCGCGATGACACGTGCACGTGCTCGGCCGCCAGGTAGCGCTCCAGCGTCAGTTCCTTCTTCACCAGCGGATGGTCGCGGCGTGCCAGCACCACCATCGGGTCGTTCATGAATGGCGCGTGGTGGATGGCCGGCGAAACCGGCAGCAGGATATCGATCGCGGTGTCGATGGTCCCGGCCAGCAGTTCGGACTCCATCTCGCGCCGGTCAAAGCGGATTGCGGCGATTTCCACGTGCGGCGCCATTGCCGTCACCCGCGCCATCAGCGGCGGCAGCAGCGTCGATTCCAGCGCGTCGCGCATGCCGATGGTGAAGCGCCGCACCGTATTGGTCGGATCGAAGTGCGGCGTATCCTGCAACGTGCGCGCGAACGATTGCAGCGCGCCGCGCACCTCGCCCGCCAGCGAACGGGCCAGCGGCGTGGGTGCCATGCCCTGCCCGCGGCGCTCGAACAGCGGGTCGTCGAACAGCGTGCGCAGCCGCCCCAGCGCATGGCTGACCGCGGGCTGCGTCAGGTTGAGCTGGCGCGCGGCCGCGGTGATGCTGCCTTCGCTGTAGATGGCGTCGAACACCACGAAGAGGTTGAGGTCGATCCGGGAGAGCTGCATGACGGCGATTCTGTCACGGAATGCAGGGAATTGATACTGGCAAATCCAGAAAATTCATTTTTCTAATTAACGTCTTTCAGATAGAGTGCATTGCATCGGCCCATTCCACCTGAATGACGTAGCCAACCGGCGCCGCTGCCATGCCGGCGCCCATTGATCCCGTAGCGAGGAGACCACATGGATTTCGAGTACAGCCCGAAGGTCAAGGAAATGCAGGCCAAGCTGCTGGCCTTCTTCGACAAGCACATCTATCCGAACGAGAAGCGCTTCGCCGAAGAGATCGACGCCAACCGCCGCGCCGGCAACGCCTGGGTCCCGACCAAGGTGATCGAGGAACTGAAGCCGCTGGCGCGCGAAGCTGGCATGTGGAACCTGTTCCTGCCGCGCTCGCCGCGCGCGCCGCAGGGCCTGTCCAACCTGGAATACGCCACGCTGTGCGAGATCATGGGCCGGGTGCCCTGGTCGGCCGAGGTCTTCAACTGCGCCGCGCCCGACACCGGCAACATGGAGACGCTGGAGCGCTATGCCTCCGAGGAACTGAAGGACAAATGGCTGGAGCCGCTGCTGGCCGGCGAGATCCGCTCTGCCTTCCTGATGACCGAGCCCGCGGTGGCCTCGTCGGACGCCACCAACATCGAATGCCGCATCGAGCGCGATGGCGACCACTACGTCATCAATGGCACCAAATGGTGGTCGTCGGGCGCCGGCGATCCGCGCTGCCAGGTCTATATCGTGATGGGCAAGACCAACCCCGACGCCGGCCGCCATGAGCAGCAGTCGATGGTCGTGGTGCCGGCCGACACCCCGGGGATCACCATCAAGCGCTTCCTGCCGGTGTTCGGCTACGACGACGCGCCGCACGGCCACATGGAGATCGAGCTGAAGAACGTGCGCGTGCCGGCCTCGAACATCCTGCTGGGCGAAGGCCGCGGCTTCGAGATCGCGCAGGGCCGCCTCGGCCCGGGCCGTATCCACCACTGCATGCGCAGCATCGGCGTGGCCGAGCGCGCGCTGGAACTGCTGTGCAAGCGCGCGCTGTCGCGCGTGGCCTTCGGCAAGCCGGTGTCCAGCCAGGGCGTGACCCAGGAACGCATCGCCGAAGCGCGCTGCGAGATCGAGATGGCGCGCCTGCTGACGCTCAAGGCCGCGTACATGATGGACACCGTCGGCAACAAGGTGGCCAAGGCCGAGATCGCCATGATCAAGGTCATCGCACCGAACGTGGCGCTGAAGGTGATCGACTGGGCCATCCAGGTGCACGGCGCCGCGGGTGTTTCCAGCGACTTCCCGCTGGCCAACTGGTGGGCGCACCAGCGCACGCTGCGCCTGGCCGACGGTCCGGACGAGGTGCACCGCAACGCCATCGCCAAGCTGGAGCTGGCCAAGCACATGAACGTGAACCCGGACAGCATCAAGATGCCGGTGGCGCGCGGCTTCTGAGCGCCCGCCGCTGGGGGCGCGCTCGCCCCTGATGCCAGCATGGAAACGCGCAGCCTGCCTGCGCGTTTTTTTCTTCTGTGCTTAAATCGCCCGGTTCGCCACGTCAGTGGTTGGCGTGGCAGTCAACATGATCGCAGCCAGGGGAGCTTTTGCGATGATCGACGTCTATACCTGGGCAACGCCCAACGGCCACAAAGTCCACATCATGCTGGAAGAATGCGGCCTGGAGTACAAGGTCCATCCGATCAACATCGGCGCCGGCGACCAGTTCGGCGAGCACTTCCTCAAGATCAGCCCCAATAACAAGATTCCCGCCATCGTCGATCCCGACGGCCCGGACGGCAAGCCGATCTCGCTGTTCGAATCGGGCGCCATCCTGCTGTACCTGGCCGGCAAGACCGGCAAGTTCCTGCCCGGGGACGTGCGCGGCAAGTACGACGCGCTGCAGTGGCTGATGTTCCAGATGGGCGGCGTCGGCCCGATGCTGGGCCAGGCGCACCACTTCCGCATCTACGCGCCCGAGACGATCGAATACGCGGTGAATCGCTACACCAACGAAGCGAGGCGCCTGTACGGCGTGATCGACACGCAGTTGTCAAAGCACGAATGGCTGGCCGGCGACCAGTACACCATCGCCGATATCGCCACCTTCCCGTGGCTGCGCAGCTGGCAGAACCAGGGCGTCGAGCTGGACCAATACCCGCACCTGAAGCGGTGGTTCAACGAGATCGCCGAGCGCCCCGCGGTCAAGCGCGGCGTAGAGGTGCTGGCCAGCGCGCGCAAGGCGCTGCAGGACGACAAGGCGGCGCGCGAAGTGCTGTTCGGCGCCACGCAGTACAAGCGCCACTGAAGGCCGGCCCGGGCATGGCCCCGGGCCGCAGCGCCGCTCCCTCACTCCGCTCACGCCGCCACCAGCGCCGGCGTGGCGGCACGCTCCCCGGCCAGGCGTCCGGCGCAACGGAAGGCCTGGCCGGTCCCGCCTTCGTCCTCCTCCCCGCGATCGCCGAGCTCTCCCGGCGGCCCGAAGCAGCAAAGCAGGCCCGTGCCGGGCATGAGCACGTCGAGGCGACAGGTTTCGTTCGCATCCGGCGCGTAAAGCGCGCCGGGCTGCAGGAACGCCTCGTCGTCCGCCGCTGGCGCCTCAGGCCCGTGCCAGTACAACCCTGCAGCACCTCGATAGCACAGCGCCCAGCGCAAGCCGCGCGCGCGCAGCCGCTGCGCCCAGTCGCCGCCGGACGCATCGAGCTGGATGAATTCGGGCCGCATGCCTGAGCAGTCTTGCAGCAGCGCGGCACCGCCCACCGCCGCGACGGCTGCCATGCCTTCAGGTTCGTCCGCCCCCATCCTGCCCAGCGCGCAGCGACGCGCGCCAGCGGGCAGCGACACCGGCGCCGCTTCCGCACCCTGCGCCACGGCGCGCACCAGGATCGTATCGACCATCGCGCGGACCTGCATCGGCATGCCGGTGGCAGGCGCGAACAGCTCGCCGCCTCCCGCCAGCAGGCTCCCGCGGCCGGGCGCCGACAGGCGCAGCCCACCGCGCAGGCAGGCCCACCACTCGGGCCGCTCTGCCACGAATTGGGGCTGCGCTTCTCCCGCGCGTAGAAATACGTAGTCGCAGGTTTCGCCAATGCCGGCCGTAGCGGGCAGCAGGCGCGACTGGAAACCGATGGTCAGATCCGCCACGGTAGCGTGGCCGGAGTGGAAGGCGCGCATCTGCGCTTCGAACAGCGTGAAGATCTGCATGGGAATTCCCTGAGCAGGGCGACAGGATGCGGGCATCCTGTCCGCGCAACACGGCGCACGCGCGAAAGCGTCGCGCCAGGCATTGCGCAGTCGTCCCGTCTGGCACGGCCATGCAAGCCGTCCGGTGTCATGCCATCGTGCCGCGCCATATGCACTGGCGCATCCCTTAATCCGCGGATCGGGCATCGATAGTGAGGGGGAGAATAAGTTGTCGTGGCCTCAAGGTCAAACCCTTAGCCTCAGACCACTCCGAACTTCTTACGACCCCAATGACTTCTCGAAATCTCAGACTTTTCGGATTGCATCTCGCCTGGCTGCGCAAGCAGCGCGGCTGGTCCCAGGAAACGTTGTCGCTGGAAAGCGGTCTGGCGCGTTCATACCTGAGCGGCATCGAAGGGGGCAAGCGCAACCTGGCGCTGATCAATATCTGCACGCTGGCCGAGACCCTTGCGGTCCCGCCATCTCAAATGCTGGACTTCGCGCGCCACGACGCCAGCGACTTGCAGGTGGAACAACCGCCGATGCCCTACGGCAACCGGCAGCAGGCGGCCATCGAAGCCACCATGCGCCATATGGCCGAGCTCAACGAGCCCGAGCTGAACCTGGTGGCGGCGGTAGCGCGGGCGCTGGCGGGCAAGGGCAGCTTCCGCCCGCCGGTGAGCTATGTCAAACCCGGCGCCAAGGCCGCCGCGGGCGACATCGAGTCCTAGACGCCAAGCATGCCCTGCCGTTCGATGAAGCGGATCACTTCGTCCAGGCCCTGCCCGGACTTCACGCTGCCCATCACGAACGGCCGGGCACCGCGCATCTTGCGGGCATCGCTTTCCATCACTTCCAGCGACGCGCCGACGTACGGCGCGAGGTCCGTCTTGTTGATCACCAGCAAATCCGACTTGGTAATCCCGGGGCCGCCTTTTCTCGGAATTTTCTCACCGCCGGCTACGTCGATCACGTAGATCGTCAGATCAGAAAGTTCTGGGCTGAACGTTGCCGCGAGGTTGTCGCCGCCGGACTCGATGAACACCACGTCGGCATCCGGGAACTTCGCCAGCATGCGGTCCACCGCTTCCAGGTTGATCGACGCATCCTCGCGGATCGCGGTGTGCGGGCAGCCGCCGGTTTCCACGCCCATGATGCGTTCTGCGGGCAGCGCGCCGGAGATCGTCAGCAGGCGCTGGTCTTCCTTGGTGTAGATGTCATTGGTGATCGCGACCAGGTCATAGCGGTCGCGCATGGCCTTGCACAGCATCTCGAGCAGCGTGGTCTTGCCGGAGCCTACCGGGCCGCCGACGCCAACGCGCAGCGGAGGGTTCTTCTTGGTACGGGCCTGGGTCATGGTGCGATGTGGATTCAGGAACGGAACAGCCGGGAGTACTGCGTTTCGTGGCGTGCGGAAAGCAGGCCCAGCATGGGGGAAAAGGTTGATAGTTGCGGCGGCGTGGCATCGGCACGGCGCGTGGCTTCGTCCACGGTTTCCAGTACCGCCCCGTGCAGGCGGCGCAGCATGTGCTGCCCGGCAACCTGGCCAAGCGGCACCGCCTTGATCGCGGCGGCAACCTGGTTCTCGGCCCAGTTGAAGCAATAGGCGGCCAGGCCGTCGTGGGCGTCGACCTCCAGCGCAACGCAGGCTGCCGTGAAGGCGGTTGGCAGGCAAACCGGTGACAGCGTTGCCAGCGCTTCGCGCAATGCAGGCGTGCCCCATGCCATCTGGGCGATCAGCTTCGACAGCGACCAGCCCATCTGCTCAGTCTCGAGGCGCAGCTCCGAGGTCTCGCGGGTGGCATGGAACCAGTCGTTCCACGCCTGCAATGCCGCCGTGTCACCGGCACGCCAGCAGCGATGCAACAGCAGCCACAGCGGCGCTTCACATTGCGCCTGGACATGGAGCAGGTTGTCGCGGATCCAGCGCTCAGCCGTCTGGGCGTCATGGATGATGCCGGCTTCAATCGCGGCTTCAAGCCCTTGCGAATAGCTGAAGCCACCGATGGGCAAGGCGGGGGACGCAAGGTGCAGCAGCGAGATGAGTTGGTGGAGGTTGGTCATGAGGACGGCCCTCGCTTTGCGACGGTTTGCTCCCCTCGCCCGCTTGCGGGAGAGGCGTCGGGGGAGAGGGCCGGCGTATCCACGAACCCCAGCTCCAACAAAACCTCGCGTACTTTCTCCAGTACTGCCTCCGTATTACCCATTACGTCATGATTCCAGAACCGCAACACACGATATCCCTCACGCTGAAACCAGGCATCGCGCTTCGCGTCAACCTCGGCGCCATGCTGGCCACCATCCACTTCGATGACTAGTTTGAACGCCATGCAGATGAAATCTGCAATATAAGGTCCACACTGGTGTTGGCGCTTGAATTTCAGCCTCAGAAATCGGTGGGCGCGGAAGTGGTACCATTGACGTTGCTCCGCTTCGGCCTGGTTGGCGCGGAGCATGCGGACAAATGACGGTGCCGGCAAGCGCTGGCCCTCTCCCCCTGCCCCTCTCCCGCAAGCGGGAGAGGGGAGCACGGTGTCGGTATCGGTCAGGTTCTCAGGTTGATTCACAGCGCCCGTCGTTGCTCTCAGCCTCTGGTGCTGATCAGTGCTTATGCCCACAATTCGCATCATGAACATGTTCGGCGTCGCCATGTTCGTGATCATGACTATGCCCGTGCGAGTGCGAGTGCGAGTGCCCGTGATGCTCATGGAACACCGCCTGCGCCGCCGCATAATCCTCCGCGAACGTGGCATCGTGCCCATGCCTGTGCCCGCCGCCATACGCCCCGGCCTCCGGTTCGAACGGCAGTTCCGCGCGCTCGGCGCGCAAGCCCAGGCGCTGCAGCATGTCGGCCAGCACCGGGTCATACTCGAGCCGCAGGTAGTCGCGCCCGATCTCCACCGGCGTGTGCCGGTTGCCCAGGTGGTAAGCCGCGCGCATCAGCGCATGCGGGTCCTCCGAACGCACATCCAGCACGGCCTCCGCCGCAGCCTGCACCTCGACAAAACTGCCATCCTCGGCCACCAGCAAATCCCCACCCCGCAGCACCGTACCCCGCGGCAGGAACAGCGCGGCCTCGGTGCCGTCGTCGAGCACCGCGCGCAGGCGGCTCTTGCTGCGTTCGTTGAAAGGCAGGACCAGCTTGGGAGCACGGCGCACCAGCACCGGCGCGATGCCGTGCGGGGCGCTCAGGAATTTGTCGATCTTCAGCATGCGCGATGCGGGGCGCGTGCCCCGGCGGTTCAGAACAGGAAATAGCGCTGCGCCATGGGCAGCTCGGTGGCCGGCTCGCAGGTCAGCAGTTGGCCGTCGGCGACGACCTGATAGGTCTCGGGGTCGACCGTGACGTGCGGCTGCCAGTCATTGTGCACCATGTCGCGTTTGCAGACCGTACGCGTGCCGCGCACCGCCGACAGCGTCTTGGCCAGGCCATAGCGTTCGCCGATATTGGCCGAAAGCGCCGCCTGCGAGACAAAGGTCAGCGAAGACCGGTGCAACGCCCCGCCGGCCGCTGCGAACATCGGCCGGTAATGCACCGGCTGCGGCGTCGGGATCGATGCATTGGGATCGCCCATCGCCGCCGCCGCGATCATGCCGCCCTTCAGGATCAGGCTCGGCTTGACGCCAAAGAACGCCGGACGCCACAACACCAGGTCGGCCCATTTGCCGACCTCGATCGAGCCCACCTCATGCGCGATGCCGTGCGTCAGTGCCGGGTTGATCGTGTACTTGGCGACATAGCGCTTGACGCGGAAGTTGTCGTGCCCGCCACGCGCATCGTGCGGATCGCCCGGCAGCTTGCCGCGCTGCAGCGCCATCTTGTGCGCGGTCTGCCAGGTGCGGATGATGACCTCGCCGACGCGGCCCATGGCCTGCGAATCGCTGGAGATCATCGAGAACGCGCCGAGGTCGTGCAGGATATCCTCCGCGGCGATGGTCTCGCGGCGGATGCGGCTTTCGGCGAAGGCGATATCCTCGGCGATCGAGGGATCGAGGTGGTGGCACACCATCAGCATGTCGAGGTGCTCGTCCAGCGTGTTCACGGTGTATGGCCGCGTCGGGTTGGTCGACGACGGCAGCACGTTGGCCTCGCCGCACACCTTGATGATGTCCGGCGCATGGCCGCCGCCTGCGCCTTCGGTGTGGTACGTATGGATGGTGCGGCCCTTGAACGCCGCAATCGTGGCCTCGACAAAGCCCGCTTCGTTCAGCGTATCGGTATGGATCGCCACCTGCGTATCGGTCGCGTCAGCCACCGACAGGCAGGTGTCGATCGCCGCCGGCGTGGTGCCCCAGTCCTCATGCAGCTTCAGCCCGATCGCGCCAGCCTCCACCTGCTCCAGGATCGGCGCCTGCTGGCTGGCGTTGCCCTTGCCGAGCAGGCCGATATTCATCGGGTAGGCGTCGGCCGCCTGCAGCATCCGCTCCATGAACCACGGCCCCGGCGTCACGGTGGTGGCGAAGGTGCCCGTCGCCGGCCCGGTGCCGCCGCCGATCATGGTGGTGACGCCGCTCATCAGCGCCTCTTCGATCTGCTGCGGGCAGATGAAGTGGATATGGCTGTCGATGCCGCCCGCGGTGACGATCATGCCCTCGCCCGCAATCACCTCGGTGCCGGGCCCGACCACGATGGTCACGCCCGGCTGGATATCCGGATTGCCGGCCTTGCCGATCGACGCGATGCGCCCGTCCTTCAGCCCGATGTCCGCCTTGACGATGCCCCAGTGGTCGACGATCAGCGCATTGGTGATGACCGTATCGACACAGTCCTTTGCCATGCGCTGGCTCTGGCCCATGCCGTCGCGGATCACCTTGCCGCCGCCGAACTTCACTTCCTCGCCGTAGATGGTGAAGTCCTTCTCGACTTCGATGATGAGCCCGGTGTCCGCCAGCCGCACGCGGTCGCCTGTGGTCGGGCCGAACATCTCGGCATAGGCCTGCCTGGAGATCTTTGCCATCACAGTGCTCCCATGATCTTGCCGTTGAAGCCGTAGACGATGCGGTCACCGTCCAGCGCCACCAGCTCGACAGTGCGGGTCTGGCCCGGCTCGAAACGCACCGCCGTGCCCGCCGCGATATTCAGCCGGAAGCCGCGCGTGGCCTCGCGATCGAACGACAGCGCGGTGTTGGTCTCGTAGAAGTGGAAGTGCGAGCCGACCTGGATCGGCCGGTCGCCGGTATTGGCCACCGTCACGCTGACCGTGGCGCGGCCGACGTTGAGTTCGATCTCGCCATCGGCAGGCATCAGTTCACCGGGGATCATGGCGCGTCTCCTCAGGCCACCAGCAGACCGGCGCCGTACAGTGCCACGCCGGCACCGGCCAGGCGGGCCAGCCAGCCGGCATGGCGTCGCAGCAGCGTGCCGGCCGCGATACCGAGCAGGTGCAGCGCCATGGTCGCGACGGCAAAGCCGCCAACGTAGGCCAGCACGGCGGGCAGCGCCTCGGCGGTGGCCGGCAGCTCCGCGCCATGCGCGTAACCGTGGAACACCGCAAAGCCGCCAACCAGCAAGGCGCCGGCCCATGCCGGCAGCCTGGCGCGCAGCGCCAGCATCAAGCCCACTACCAGCAAGGACACGGCGATCATCGGTTCCACCGCGGGCAGCGCCATGCCGGCCAGGCCGAGCGCGGCACCGACCAGCATCAGCGCGACGAAGACCAGCGGCAGGCGCAGCGTATCGGCAGCCGAGCGCGCCACCAGTGCGCTCCATACGCCCACCGCCGCCATCGCCAGCAGGTGGTCGGCGCCGGTGAAGGGGTGTTCCAGGCCGGCCCACAGGCTGGCGCCTACGGTGGCGGCGTCATGGCCGGGGTGCGCCAGCGCGGCGGTGGCGGCAACGGTCAGGAGGGTGCCCAGGGCAAGGCGCAGGCAGGCGGAACGGTTCATAACGGCTCTCGGTTGGATTTGCTCTTCGAATCTGTCGTCGCAGTGAAGCTTCAGACGATGGGATGGTGCACGGTCACCAGCTTGGTGCCGTCGGGAAACGTCGCTTCGACCTGGATCTCGGGGATCATCTCGGCGATGCCGTCCATCACCTCGTCGCGCGTCAGCACGGTGGTGCCTTCGTGCATCAGCTCGGCCACGGTGCGGCCGTCGCGCGCGCCTTCCATGATGGCGGCGGTGATCAGCGCCACCGCTTCCGGATAGTTGAGCTTGAGCCCGCGCGCCTTGCGCCGTTCGGCCAGCAGCGCGGCGGTAAAGATCAGCAGCTTGTCCTTCTCTCTCGGCGTCAGTTCCATCTCTTGTTCCTTGTCTGTCTTGTTGTCCGATCGTGGCCCTACGTGGCCCTACGTGGCCCTACGTGGCCCTGCGTGGCGTTGTGGCCCTACGTCGCCCACAGCCGCAGCGGTCGCGGCGCCACACCGTGCATCGGCTCGCGCAGCGCGCTCCAGCAATCGACCATCACATGGCGCACGGCTTCCATCTGACGGCCGAGTACGCGCACCAGCAGCATGGACTGGCCATGGGCTGCCAGGCAGGTCACGCCCGCGCGCAGTTCCGGGCCGTAGGGCAACCGTCCGGCCAGCGCCTCCGCCAGTTCCTGCGTGGCGCCCTCGCCCACCGCCCACAGCGTGCCCAGCACATTGAGCCCATCGAGTCCCGCCACGGCCGTGCGCAGCGGCGACCCCGCATCGAGATGCGACTGCTCGATCCACAACGCGCGCTCGCCCCCGCCAACGCGGGTATCGAGCCACAGCGCGCCGCGCGCCCATTGCTCGCCCGATGCCTGCCGGCCCAGCACCACGGCATCCCAGCCAATGGCGCTGCCGCCCGGCGCCACGTCGAGCACCGTCGCAATGCGCGCGCGTGCATCGTCGAACACGATGTTCTCCTGCGGCAGCCAGTCCAGCCGCGCCCCCGCCCCAACCGACAGCCGCACCTGCTGCGCCGCATCGCGGCCGAGCGACTTGTACCACTTGGTGGCGCCCGGCGTGGCCAGCACCGCATGGGCACCGGCTTCGACCGTCACATCGATATCCAGGCTGTCGCCGCCCGCCACGCCAGCCGGCGGATGCAGGATGACGGCATGGCAGATGCCGCCTTCGGGATAGAGCGGCTTCTGCACCAGCAATGGCCCCTGGTGGCGGCGCTCGACCAGCGCGGTGCGTTCGCCGCGTTGCGCAAAGCGCAGCCGCAGGCTGGCCTGCCATGCGGCAGGCACGGCGAGTGACGAAGGAAAATCTGGATGACGCATGGCGTGGCAATGCCGGCGGCGGGCGCGCGATGGCGGGGGTTGCAGGCAATCATAGCGCGCCGCCTGCCTGCGCGGAAGCGGCGTGCGATGCGCATTCCCCCGCCCTGCCCTTACACGGCAATCAGCTCCCGTACGCCGTCCTGCTCCATGCCGGGCCCGGCACCGCGCGCAACCACTTCGCCGCGGCTCATCACCACATAGTGGTCGGCGATATGGCGCGCGAACTCGTAGTACTGCTCGACCAGCAGCACGGTCATGCCGAACTCATCCACCAGCAGCCGCAGCGCGCGGCCGATGTCCTGGATGATCGACGGCTGGATGCCTTCGGTCGGCTCGTCGAGGATCAGCAGTTGCGGCTCGCTCATCAGCGCCCGGCCGATCGCCAGTTGCTGCTGCTGGCCGCCGGACAGGTCACCGCCGCGGCGCTGGCGCATCGTGCGCAACACCGGGAACAGCTGGTAAATGCGATCGGGCACGCCCGATGGCCGCGCGCGGCTGGCCGCGCCGATCAGCAGGTTCTCTTCGACCGTCAGCCGCGGAAAGATCTCGCGCCCCTGGGGCACATAGGCCAGCCCGGCCGAGACGCGCTCGTACGGCGCCTTCTTCTCCAGCGGCTTGCCGTCCCAGTGGATGCTGCCGCTGCGCGTCGGCACGACGCCCATCAGGCATTTCAGCAGCGTGCTCTTGCCTACGCCGTTGCGGCCGAGCAGCGTGGTCAGCCTGCCCGCGGGCACGTCGAAGGAGACGTTGCGCAGGATATGGCTGCCGCCGTAGAACTGGTTCAGTGCATTGACCTGCAGCATGGTTATCTTCCCAGGTAGGATTCGATCACGCGTTCGTCGCGCTTGACGCTGTCCAGCGTGCCTTCGGCCAGCACGCTGCCCTCGGCCAGCACCGTGACCTTGCCGGCATCGCCGGCCAGCGCGGCCACGAACTCCATGTCGTGCTCCACCACCATCATCGAGCAGCTGCCGCGCAAGCCGTTGAGCAGGCTGGCCAGCTGCATGGTTTCCTCATCGGTCATGCCGGCCACCGGCTCGTCGAGCAGCAGCAGTTGCGGCTGCTGCATCAGCAGCATGCCGATCTCCAGCCGCTGCTTCTGCCCGTGAGAAAGCAGTCCGGCGGGCCGGTACGCTTCATCCTCCAGGCCGGTAAGCGCCAGCGTCTCCTCGATGCGGCGATGCCCCTCGCCGGTCAGCCGCGCGCGCAGCGACGACCACCAGCGCTTGTCGGCCTTCATCGCCAGCTCCAGGTTCTCCCACACCGCGTGCTGCTCGAACACGGTGGGCTTCTGGAACTTGCGGCCGATGCCGACCTGCGCGATGCGCGGCTCGGTCATCCGCATCAGGTCGATGGTCTGGCCGAGGAATACACGCCCGTTGACATTGGCATTGCGCGGCCCGGTCTTGCCGGTGATGACATCCATCATCGTGGTCTTGCCCGCGCCGTTAGGGCCAATCACGCAGCGCAGCTCGCCATGGTCGATCGACAGGTTCAGCTTGTTGAGCGCGCGGAAGCCGTCGAACTGCACGGTAACGTCTTCCAGGTAGAGGATCGGGCCGTGCGAAACATCGATGGTGCCCGGCTCCAGCACCCGGCCCAGCCCGGTGGCGTCGCCGCTTTCGGCCTGGCCGTGTTCGAGTGCGGCGTTCATGCTTCACCTCCGGTGCGGCCAGCCACCGCGGGCGTGGAAACAGGTTCCGGCGTGATCGGTGCAGCGGCCTGCACGCGGCGCTCGCGCAAGCGCTTCCACAGGCCGGTCACGCCGTCGGGCAGGTACAGCGTCACCAGCACGAACATCGCACCGAGCAGGAACAGCCAGTACTCGGCAAAGTGGGCGGTGAAGACGGTCTTGGCACCATTGACAAGGAACGCGCCGATGACCGGGCCGATCAGCGTGCCGCGGCCGCCCACGGCGACCCACACCGCCATCTCGATCGAGTTGCCGGGCGACATCTCGCCCGGGTTGATGATGCCGACCTGCGGCACGTACAGCGCGCCGGCGATGCCGCACAGCACGGCGGAGAAGGTCCACACGAACAGCTTGTAGCCGAGCGGGTTATAGCCGGAGAACATCACCCGCATCTCCGCATCGCGCACCGCCGTGACCACGCGGCCCAGCTTGGACGTGACGATATAGCGGCAGGCAACGAAGCCGCCCAGCAGCGCCAGGAAGGTCAGCACGAACAGCGCCGTGCGCGTCTGCGGCGCGGCGATGGCAAAGCCGGCGATGCGCTTGAAATCGGTAAAGCCATTGTTGCCGCCGAAGCCGGTCTCGTTGCGGAAGAACAGCAGCATTGCCGCATATGTCAACGCCTGCGTGATGATGGACAGGTACACGCCCTTGATGCGCGAGCGGAAGGCAAAGAAGCCGAACAGCCACGCCACCACGCCAGGCACCAGCACCACCAGCAACAGCGCATAGCCGAGGTGGTCGGTGCCATGCCAGAACCACGGCAGCTCCTTCCAGTCGAGGAACACCATGAAGTCAGGCAGGTCGCTCTTGTACACGCCTTCGCGCCCGATCGAGCGCATCAGGTACATGCCCATGGCATAGCCGCCCAGCGCGAAGAACAGGCCATGGCCGAGGCTCAGGATGCCGCAGTAGCCCCACACCAGGTCGAGCGCGATCGCCGCCAGCGCAAAGCACATGATCTTGCCGACCAGCGTCAGCGCATAGGCCGACAGGTGCAACGCATGGCCCTCCGGCACGAGCAGCGCGCACACCGGCACGCCGATGCCGACGATCACGGTCAGCGCCACCAGCGCCATCCAGCCGCGCGGCGAGAACAGCGACTGGCGCTCGGGTACGGCAAGCCGGAACGGTGCCGCGGAAGAACTCGATTGGAATCGCTGCATCATGCCTCCGCGCTGCGCCCCTTGAGCGCGAAAAGTCCCTGCGGCCGCTTCTGGATGAAGAGCACGATCAGCACCAGGACAAAGATCTTGGCCAGCACCGCGCCATAGAAGGGCTCGATGAACTTGTTGATGATGCCCAGCCCGAACGCGCCCACGATGGTGCCGGCCAGCTGCCCCACGCCGCCCAGCACCACCACCATGAACGAATCGATGATGTAGGCCTGGCCCAGGTCGGGACCGACATTGCCGATCTGCGACAGCGCACAGCCGCCCAGCCCGGCGATGCCGGCACCGAAGGCAAAGGCATAACTGTCGACCTTCCACGTGCGCACGCCGACGCAGGCCGCCATGGTGCGGTTCTGCGTCGTGGCGCGCACGAACAGCCCCAGCCGCGTGCGGTTGAGCACCGCCCACGCCACCGCCACCACCGCCAGCGCGAACAGGATGATGACCACGCGGTTGTACGGAATCACCAGCCCCGGCATCCATTCAAGGCCGCCGCTCATCCATCCGGGATTGGCCACTTCCACGTTCTGCGCGCCGAACAGCGTGCGCACCGCCTGCATCAGCAGCAGGCTGATGCCGAAGGTGGCCAGCAGCGTTTCCAGCGGGCGGCCATAGAGGTGGCGCAGCACCAGCCGCTCCAGCACGAAGCCCACCACGGCCGCCGCCAGGAACGACGCCGGCAGCGCGGCGGGCAGGTACCACGCGAACGCATCCGGTGCATAGGTGCGGAACAGCGACTGCACCACATAGGTGGCATAAGCGCCGATCATCAGGAACTCGCCGTGCGCCATGTTGATGACGCCGATCAGGCCATAGGTGATGGCCAGGCCCAACGCGGCCAGCAGCAGCACGCTGCCCAGGCTCAGGCCGGCGAACAGATTGCCGATCAGCTCGGCGCGGCGCTGGTCGCGGCGCAACTGGTCCAGTGCCTGCTGCGCGGCCAGGCGCACATCGGCATCGGGCTCGCGGTAGTTGCCGGCGCTGTCGCGCTCGACCAGCGGCGCCAGCTTCTGGCGGCTCTGCGGGTTGCTGTCCTTGCCGAGGATACGGATCGCTTCGAGCCGCGCGTCATGCGCGGCGGGATCCGTGTTCGGCGCGGTTTCTGCCAGCACGAGGTTGGCCCAGATCACGTCGAGGCTGGCACGCAGGCCGGCATCGGCCTCGGTCTTGCGCGCGGCTTCGACGGCGGCAAGCGAGGCGCTTTCCGGCTGGTCGCGCAGCGTGCTGATGGCTTGCGCTCGCACCGCGATGTCAGGCGATTGCAGCTGCAGGCTGCTGGCGGCGCTGTCGACCAGCGCGCGCAGGCTGTTGTTCAGGGTCAGGGATTCGAGCTCGTCGGGCTTCACCGTGACCGCCTTGCCGGTGATGGCATCGACCACCTTGTCGCCGTCCTGGCGCACCATGCCGACCGAAGGCGCATATTGCAGGGTGTCGTCCTGCAGGGCCTTCAGGATCGGGCCGGCTTCGGCAGGCGATGCCCTGGTCAACGCGGACAGCGCGGCAGTCTTGGCGTCGAAGTCGTCTTCGGCCAGCGGCTTCAGGTCGGCCTGCGTCAGCGCAACGGCCCACGGCGCCGCGGCCAGCAGCAGCGCTGCCAGCAGGGCGCGCAGCCAGGCCACGACTTGAACGGATGAGGGATTGCGCATAGGAGCTTGCGAGTGGCAGGAATGAAGCGAGCTGACTGTTTGCTCCCCCTCTCCCGCAAGCGGGAGCGGGGGAGCCGCGTGGTGGCAAGCAAACGAGGCTTACAGCACCTTGTCCGGCTTCCCTTCATTTCCCGAGATGAACGGGCTCCACGGCTGCGCGCGCACGGCCTTCGGCGTCTTCCAAACCACCGAGAACTGGCCGTCGCCCTTCACCTCGCCGATCATCACCGGCTTGTACAGGTGGTGGTTTTCGCCCATGGTCAGCGTGAAGCCATCCGGCGCCTTGAAGGTCTGGCCGTACATCGCCGCACGCACCTTGTCGGTGTCGGTGGTGCCGGCCTTCTTCACCGCCTGCGCCCACATATGGATGCCGACATAGGTGGCTTCCATCGGGTCGTTGGTCACGCGCTTGTCGCCGCCTGGCAGGTTGTTGGCCTTGACCCAGGCCGCCCACTGCTTCCTGAAGGCGTCGTTCTGTGCGTTCTTGACCGACATGAAGTAGTTCCACGCCGCAAGGTGCCCGACCAGCGGCTTGGTGTCGATGCCGCGCAGTTCTTCCTCGCCCACCGAGAACGCCACCACCGGCACGTCCTTGGCCTTCAGGCCGGCGTTGCCCAGTTCCTTATAGAAGGGCACGTTGGAGTCGCCGTTGATGGTCGAGATCACCGCGGTCTTGCCGCCCTGCGAGAACTTCTTGATATTGGCGACGATGGTCTGGTAGTCGCTGTGGCCAAACGGGGTGTAGACCTCTTCGATGTCCTTGTCGGCAACGCCCTTGCTCTTCAGGAAGGCGCGCAGGATCTTGTTGGTGGTACGCGGGTAGACGTAGTCGGTACCCAGCAGGTAGAAGCGCTTGGCGCCGCCACCTTCCTTGCTCATCAGGTATTCCACCGCCGGGATCGCCTGCTGGTTGGGCGCTGCGCCGGTGTAGAAGACGTTCTTGGACATTTCCTCGCCTTCGTACTGCACCGGGTAGAACAGCAGCGAGTTCAGCTCTTCATAGACCGGCAGCACCGACTTGCGCGACACCGAAGTCCAGCAACCGAAAGTCACCGCGACCTTGTCCTTGCTGACCAGCTGGCGCGCCTTCTCCGCGAACAGCGGCCAGTTGGAGGCCGGGTCCACCACCACCGGCTCGAGCTTGCGGCCGAGCACGCCGCCGCTCTTGTTGATCTCGTCGATGGTCATCAGGGCCACGTCCTTCAGCGACGTTTCCGAGATGGCCATCGTGCCGGACAGCGAGTGCAGGATCCCGACCTTGATCGGTTCCTTGGACTGCGCCATGGCCAGCGGGCTGGTACCGATCATTGCCGCGGCGGCGATGGCCGACAGCTTCAGCATGTCACGTCGTTGCATTTGCAGCTCCCGTTTGTGGTGTTAGTAGGGACTACGCTCCCCGGGGTGATGCATCTGCAACTAGCGTGCCACCGATTTCGCGCCGCGACCTGGCTGCCAGGCACGACGCGCATGGCTTAACCGGGTCGTGGGGACCATCGCGCACCACGGGCGTGCAGCGCGAGTGGCACTGAGACAGTGCAACGGGAGAAATGGGAGCAGTGACGGTGCATGGTGCCCGCGAGCGGGTTGCGACCATGCGCCAGAATCGGTCGTGTCGCTCGCGCCGGGTCGGCGGCGCGCTGCGCAAGGGGGAATGGCGCTGAAGCGCATGCGGCTTGCCAATGGCGACACGCCGCGCAGAAGTAAGCAGACTTTTAAACCGGAATTGGATGACTGTAAATCGGTACAACCATCCATTAAGACCGGCGCATGGCCAACCTACGGTAAGAGATAGCCGCCGTCCAACCCGCCATGACGCGGTGGCCGATCGCGCCAGGCGCTGGTCGACACAAGAATGCGGGTCCACACAACCCAGAGAGAAGCCATGCCGTTTTCCGAAGATCAGACGGCGTCACTCGCCGTCCCGCAACCGTCGCTCCACGCCCTGCAATCCGCATCGCGCCGCAAAGGCATCCTGGCCCTGGCCGCCTTCACCCTGGCGCTGGGCGCCTGCGGTGGCGGCGACGACCCGCCACCCGTTGTCACCACGCCGGCGGCCACCGGCTGCGAACTCGATGGCAGCACCGGCGGCCAGGCGGTGGTGCTGCCCGGCGACCCGAACGCGCCCGAGCAGGCCACCGGCTACGCGCCCAAGTCGACGGTCTACAGCAAGACCTATATGGCCGTGACCAACAACCCGCTCTCCACCAAGGTCGCCTGCGACGTGCTCAAGGACGGCGGCACCGCGGCCGATGCCGCGGTCGCGGCGCAGATGGTGCTGAACCTGGTGGAGCCGCAGTCCTCCGGCATCGGCGGCGGCGCCTTCATCATGTATTACGACGCGGCAAGCAAGGCGGTGACCGCCTACGACGGCCGCGAGACCGCCCCGGCCGGCGCCGACGAGGACTACATCCAGTGGAAGTCCGCTTCCGACCAGACCGCGCCGGCACCTACCGCCGTCCGCAGCGGCCGCTCGATCGGCACGCCCGGCACGCTGCGCGTGCTGGAACTGGCCCACAATGACCATGGCAAGCTGGCCTGGAAGGACCTGTTCACGCCGGCCATCAAGCTTGCCACCGACGGCTTCGCGATCCCGCCCCGCATGGCGGCAGCGATTTCCGGTGCGGCCACGGTGACAAACATCCAGCGCGACCCGGAAATGGCCGCCTACTTCCTGAACCCCGACGGCACGCCGCGCGCAGTCAATACCATCCTCAGGAACCCGGCGCTGGCCGGCGTGTTCACGGCCGTGGCCGCGGGCGGGGCCGATGCCTTCTACAAGAACGGCCCGATCGCGCAGGCCATCGTCAACAAGATCCAGACCACCTACGACGGCAACACCACGCCTGGCGTGACCACGCTGGACGACCTGGCCAACTACCAGGCCAAGAAGCGATCTGCGGTCTGCACCACCTATCGCCAGTACGAGATTTGCGGCATGCCGCCACCCTCCTCCGGCGGCATCGCGGTGGCGCAGATCCTGGGCATCGTCGAGAACTTCGACATGGCCAGCCATGGTCCCACGCTGGTCGACCAGAACGGCGGCCGCCCCAGCGTGCTGGGCGCCCACCTGCTGGGCGAAGCCGGGCACCTCGCCTATGCCGATCGCAACAAGTACGTGGCCGACACCGACTTCATCGGCCTGCCGGGCGGCAGCTGGGACACCATGCTGAACAAGCCCTACCTGAGCCAGCGCGCCGCGCTGATCAGCACCACCGGCGTTCTGACCACGCCGGTGGCGGCAGGCAACCTCGGCGACGTGCCGCTGTCGCCGTCGTTCGTGCAGGAGCGAGGCACCACCCACCTGTCGCTGCACGACAAGTACGGCAACGTGGTAGCGATGACCACCACCATCGAGTCAGGGCTGGGCTCGTACCACATGACCAACGGCTTCCTGCTGAACAACGAGCTGACCGACTTCAACGCAGCGCCTGCCGTGGGCGGCGTGCTGGTCGCCAACCGCGTGCAGCCAGGCAAGCGGCCGCGCAGCTCGATGTCGCCGACGCTGGTGTTCAAGCGCAATGCCGACGGGTCGCGTGGGGACTTCTACATGACGACCGGCTCGCCAGGCGGCGCGACCATCATCCAGTACGTGGCCAAGACGCTGGTGGCGGCGCTGGACTGGAACTTGGACGCGCAGCAGGCAGTGTCGATGATCGACTTCGGCGGCTCCAATGGCGCGGGCTCGGCCATGATCGTCGGCGGCGAGCATCCCAACGTCGACAGCAGCGTGCCGGCCGGCGGCATCGCGGGAGACAACGACCCGCTGGTCAAGGGACTGCGCAACCTCGGGCATACCGTGAACATCGGGGCGCAGTCGAGCGGCCTGAGCGCGATCATCCGCACCACCATCGGCGGCTCGGCGGTGCTGGTGGGCGGCGCCGACCCGCGCCGCGAAGGCGTGGTGCTGGGCGATACGTTCAAGCCCTGATGGGGTAGCGGCACTAGCGGCACAAAAAAAACGGGGCCCCTTGCGGGACCCCGTTCTTCGATGCCGGGACAGCAGTCCTTACATCGGCATCATGTTGGTGTTCAGGTTGTACATGATCCACAGCGAACCCGCCACCACGATCACCAGGATCAGCGCCGTGAACAGCAGCGCGATCACGTTGCTGCGCTGCTCGGACGACGTGTCCAGGTGCAGGAAATACTTCAGGTGGACCAGGATCTGGACCGCGGCCATGCCGAGGATGATCCACAGGATCGTGCCCTTCTCCATGCTGCCGTCCATCACCAGCTTGAACGGGATCACGGTCAGGATCACCGCCAGGATGAAGCCGATTGCGTAGCCCTTGAAGCTGGCGTGGGTGTTGTGCGAGTCGTGCGCGGCATGCGCGTCATGGGCGCCGTGCGCCGCCGGTGCGTTGTGTTGTGCCATCACAGATGTCCCATCAGGTAGACCACGGTAAACACGCCGATCCAGACCACGTCCAGAAAGTGCCAGAACAGCGACAGGCACATCAGGCGCTTGCTGAGCGTCGGGGTGATGCCCTTCTTGCCCAGCTGCCACATCAGCACGATCATCCACAGCATGCCGCTGGCGACGTGCAGGCCGTGGGTACCGACCAGCGTGAAGAACGACGACAGGAACGCGCTGCGGCCCGGGCCGGCGCCTTCGGCGATCAGGTGGTGGAACTCGTTGATTTCCATCGCCATGAACGCGAGACCGAGCAGGAAGGTCACGCCGAGCCACGTCTGCACGTGCTTGAGGCTGCGGTTCTGCAGCGAGATCATCGCCATGCCGTACGTGATCGAGGAGAACAGCAGGATGAAGGTCTCCACCAGCACGTAGTTGAGCTCGAACAGCTCCTTCGCCGACGGGCCGCCTGCCAGTTCGCCGCGCAGCACGGCGAAAGCCGCGAACAGTCCGGCGAAGATGATGCAGTCGCTCATCAGGTAGATCCAGAAGCCATACACCGTATTGGCACTGGTATCGTGGTGCGCATGGTCATGGCCATGTGCGTCGGCGTGGGCCGATGCGCCGGCCTGCGCGGGGATGCGGTCTAGGACTTGAGTCGACATGGTTCTTAGGCCTGCGAAGCAATGCGCTGCAGATGGCGCGTTTCGATCTGCTCGACCTCGGTGGCCGGCACGTAGTAGTCGATATGGTCGTCGTTGCTGCGGTGGATAAACGCCCACACCATGCCCACCAGGCCAACGATGGCCATCCACCAGATATGCCAGGTCAGGGCAAAGCCAAACACCAGGCTGAAGGCGCCGATGATGAAGCCCGCACCCGTGTTCTTGGGCATGTGGATCTTCTCGTAGCCTTCGGTCGGCAGGGTCTCGCCACGGGCCTTCATGTCGGCGAACGCGTCCAGGTCACGCACCACCGGGGTGTGCGCGAAGTTGTAGAACGGCGGCGGCGACGAGGTGGCCCACTCCAGGGTACGGCCGCCCCACGGGTCGCCGGTCACGTCGGCCAGCTTCTTGCGGTCGCGGATCGACACAACGATCTGCAGCACCTGGAAGAAGATGCCCAGCGCCACGAACACCACGCCAACCACGGCCAGGTACAGCCACGGCGTCCAGGCCGGATTGTCGGTGTGGTTCAGGCGGCGGGTCATGCCCATCAGGCCCAGCACGTACAGCGGCATGAAGGCGAAGTAGAAGCCGACCAGCCAGCACCAGAAGGCGCACTTGCCCAGGCGCTCGTTCAGCGTGAAGCCGAACGCCTTCGGCCACCAGTAGGTGATGCCGGCCAGGTAGCCGAACAGCACGCCGCCGATGATCACGTTGTGGAAGTGGGCGATCAGGAACAGGCTGTTGTGCAGCACGAAGTCAGCAGCCGGCACGGCCATCAGCACGCCGGTCATGCCGCCGATCACGAAGGTGATCATGAAGCCCAGCGTCCACAGCACCGGCGAGGTCATCTGGACCCGGCCGCGGTACATGGTGAACAGCCAGTTGAAGATCTTCACCCCGGTCGGGATGGAGATGATCATGGTCGTGATGCCGAAGAACGCATTGACGTTGGCGCCCGAGCCCATCGTGAAGAAGTGGTGCAGCCACACGATGAACGACAGCACCATGATCGCGGCGGTCGCGTACACCATGCCCTTGTAGCCGAACAGCTTCTTGCCCGAGAACGTGGCGATGACTTCAGAGAAGATACCGAACGCCGGCAGGATCAGGATGTACACCTCGGGGTGGCCCCAGATCCAGATCAGGTTCACGTACATCATGGCGTTGCCGCCACCGTCGTTCGTGAAGAAGTGGGTGCCGATGTAGCGGTCCAGGCCCAGCAGTGCCAGGGTCACGGTCAGCACCGGGAAGGCGGCCACGATCAGCACGTTGGTGCACAGCGCGGTCCAGGTGAACACCGGCATGCGCATCAGGGTCATGCCCGGGGCGCGCATGCGCAGGATCGTCACCAGGAAGTTCACGCCGGTCAGCAGCGTGCCCAGGCCCGAGATCTGCAAGCTCCAGAGGTAATAGTCCACCCCTACGCCAGGGCTGTAGTCCAGGCCCGACAGCGGCGGATAGGCCAGCCAGCCGGTCTTGGCGAATTCACCAACGCCCAGCGAGACGTTGACCAGCATGGCGCCCGACACGAACAGCCAGAACGACAGCGTGTTCAGGAACGGGAAGGCCACGTCGCGCGCGCCGATCTGCAGCGGCACGACCAGGTTCATCAGGCCGGTCATCAGCGGCATGGCCACGAAGAAGATCATGATCACGCCGTGGGCGGTGAAGATCTGGTCGTAGTGCTCAGGCGGCAGGACACCGGTGGCGCCATTGGTGGCGAGCGCCAGCTGGGTACGCATCATGACCGCGTCGGCAAAGCCGCGCAGCAGCATGATCAGGGCAACCAGGCAGTACATCACGCCGATCTTCTTGTGATCGACGGACGTGAACCACTCGTTCCAGAGGTAGCCCCACTTCTTGAAATACGTGATCGCGCCTAGCAGCGCGGCACCGCCAAGGACGACGCCGGCCAGCACGACCATGATGATCGGCTCATGAAACGGAATCGCCGACAAACTCAACTTGCCAAACATCATTGCTCCCAGGATTACACGCCCGCCGGCAGCTTGGCCGGCGTGGTCATCGACAGCTGCTCTTCGCCGAGGGTGTTGCGCGACGTGCAGATCGGGCCGCCCTTGAACCCGTCGGCGGCGACTGCCGTGCCGCTGTGGTCCATGTACTTGTGCAGGATGTTGCGGAAGAGCTGGTCTTCCACCTTGCCGTAGTACGTGACCGGCTCCTTCTCGCTGGGTTGTGCCAGCGTCTTGTAGCCTTCAACGCCCAGTTCGGTCGACGAGGCGCGAACCTTGGCGACCCAGTCGTCGAACTCGTAGTTCGACATGGCGACCGCCTTGAACTTCATGCCCGAGAAGCCGCCGCCGCTGTAGTTGGCGGACACGCCGTCATACGAGCCGGCATGGTTGGCGATCAGGTGCAGCTTGGTCTCCATCCCTGCCATGGCGTACACCTGGCTGCCCAGTTGCGGGATGAAGAACGAATTCATGATCGAATCCGAGGTGATCTTGAAGTTCACCGGGGTGTCGACCGGGAACGCGATCTGGTTGACGGTCGCGATCTTCAGTTCCGGATAGATGAACAGCCACTTCCAGTTCAGCGCCACCACCTCGATGGTGACGGGCTTCTTGTTCGATTCCAGCGGCTTGTACGGGTCCAGGTCGTGCGAGGACTTCCAGGTGATGATGCCCAGCGCGATGATGATCAGGCACGGGATCAGCCACACCACCACTTCGATCGCGGTGGAGTGCGACCAGTCCGGCTCATAGCGCGCCTTGGTGTTGGACGCGCGGTACTTCCACGCGAACACCAGCGTGAGCACGATCACCGGCACCACCACCAGCAGCATGAGCCAGGTGGCAATCAGGATGATGTTCTTGATATCGACGCCGACCTGCCCTTTCGGGTCGAGCAGCGTCATGTTGCAACCGGCGAGCAGAAGCAGGCCGAGGCAGGGCAGGAACCGCGTCCAACGCGGCAGTATGGGTTTCTTCATGTCACGACTGGTTTGGTTACACCGCGCTTTGGGCAAAAGCGTGGCTAAACCGCCTGATGCTCGCGCAAGAGGCGTGGGGCTATGGGAAAACCGGAAGGACGTGTCCTTAGCTGGCGTTGCGGTCGGGCGGCGAATCTAACGCCGGAGGACCATGCGGCCTTGCAACGCCATGAACACGGAAGGACAACTGACTGCGCGCGCTGCAGGCCCTGTGGGACCTTGCCGGCGCTGCGGCACCTGGTGGCCGAAACCGCGAACGGTCCCGGCTCAGTACAGCGGCCGGGTAGCGTTGGAATACGAGGCTTTTGCACTTCCCGGCGGACCTGCCCTCAGGGCAAGCGCGGTTTTCGGCCAGGGAGCGCAACACGTAAAACATCGTGGGCGCGAATGTACCGCAACGCAACATTGAGGGTAAACCCAACGCCACAGAACACACCGTTCAGATAACCGGACAATGATGTGCTTGCATCGCATCGCAGCACTTGATTGCCGTCAAGATCACAATTTCAACTATAAATATGCACAAAGCCGCGCATTTGCGCGGCTTTGCTGGTGCGACATTTCTGTGTGGCATATTGTCGCAGTGCATCAGAAACTTTGTCGCACCTCAATCCCACACAGCGTTTTTTCCGGTCAGCCGTAGCGGCGGGAAATCGATTCCGCAACACATACCGGACGCTCGCTGCCCTCGCGCTCGATCGTGACCTCCCAGGTGGACTGTGCACCCGCCAGTTCAGGCGACTTCGGCAGCGGATCCAGGCGTTCGACCTTGAGCAGCTTGATTCGTGCCCGCAACTTGCTGCCCACCGGCACGGGGGCGGTGAAACGCACGCGGTTCAGGCCGTAGTTGACGCCGATCTTCGACGGCATGTGCAGCGCGTTGTGCATGAACTTTGGCAGCAGCGACAGCGTCAGGAAGCCATGGGCAATCGGGGCGCCATAGGGTGATTCCTTTTTGGCGCGCTCCACGTCGACGTGGATCCACTGGTGGTCGCCGGTGGCTTCGGCGAACTGGTTGACCTGCTGCTGGGTCACCTCCATCCAGTCGCTGACCGCGACTTCCTGCCCTTGCAGGCCTTCCAGTTCTTCCAGCGTTGCGATGGTACGCATCTCGGTTGTCTCCTCGTTGGGTGGTTGGATGTGTCGTTATGCGGGGCGGCGGCCGTACATGCCCATGCCCTTGACCGTGCAGACCAGTTCGCCGCGCTGGTTGGTGGCTTCCCACTGGGTGTGGATCACGCCGCGGTCGGGCTTGGATTGCGAAGCGCGCTTATCCAGGACCTTCAGCACCACGCTAAGGGTATCGCCGGCATGCACCGGCTTGAGCCAGCGGATCTCGTCCACACCGGGCGAGCCCATGCTGGCCGATTTGCCGGTGGTGCTCAGCACCAGCAGGCGCATCATGATCGAGCACGTCATCCAGCCGCTCGAGATCAGCCCGCCGTAGATGCTCCTGGCGGCGGCTTCCTTGTCGATATGGAACGGCTGCGGGTCGTACTGGCGGGCAAAGGCGAGGAGCTCTTCCTCGGTGACGACGTAGGAGCCCAGCTCACGGCTGCTGCCGACCTCAAAGTCCTCGAAATACAGCATTGCTTGTCTCTCCGTTGTGGATGGCTATGGCCTTGTCTTGACGATGATCGCATGCATGCCAGGGCGCAGCGTCCGTATTTGCCGAACCCGCCCCTAACAGCGCGCAAAGAAAAAAACCGCGCCTGGGACTACGGCGCGGTTTTGGCTGGCATGGCAGATGACAGGATCAGGCTGCGTCCTGGAACCCCGGCTGGGCAGCAAACCGGCCCAGGTGGTGATCCACGTCACCGAAGGTGGTGTTGATCAGCGTCAGCCGCTTGAACATGTGCGCGGCCGGCAGTTCGTTGGTCACGCCCATGCCGCCGTGGATCTGCACCGCTTCCTGGCCGACCGTGCGCGCTGCCTGTCCCACGCGCGCCTTGGCGGCCGAGACATAGCGGCGGCGCTCTTCCGGCGACGCCTCTTCAAAGCGGGCCGCGGCCAGCAGCGTGATCGAGCGCGACTGCTCGGCATGGATGAACATCTCGACCATGCGGTGCTGCAGCGCCTGGAAGCGCGCGATCGGCTGGCCGAACTGCTGGCGCGTCTTGGCGTATTCCAGCGTGGCGGCATTGAGGGTGTCCATCACGCCCACGGCCTCAGCGCACAGCAGCACCGCGGCGTAGTCGGCTACCTGCTCGATCACCGGGAAAGCCTTGCCGGCCTCGCCCAGCAATTGGGCCGGCGCATCCTGGAAGCTGATGTCCGCCGCGCGCAGGTTATCGATGGTGCGGTAGTCCTTGATGCTGACACCGGCGCCCTTCGCATCCACCAGGAACAGCGAGATGCCATCCTGGTCGGCTTCACCGCCGCTGCTGCGTGCCGACACGATCAGCTTGTCGGCCTGCGCACCATGCAGCACCACGGTCTTGCGGCCGTTGAGCTTGCCGTCGCGGGCCGTGACACGCACGTTGTTCAGTTCATAGCGCGACTGCGGCTCGTTGAAGGCCACGGCCAGCTTCAGTTCGCCGCCGGCGACCTGCTCCAGCAGCGCGTCCTGGCCGCCGGCCAGGCCAAGTGCGTAGGCACCCACCACGGTGGCCAGGTACGGCTCCACCACCAGCCCGCGGCCCAGCTCCTGCTGCACCACCATCATGTCGAGCGCCTTGCCCGAGAAACCGCCCTGCTCTTCCGGCACCGGCAGCGCAGTCAGGCCAAGCTCGACCAGCGAGCCCCACGCGGATTCGCCGTAGCCGGCGGCGCTTTCGTAGTTCTTCTTGCGGTCCTCGAAACCGTAGTCCTTCTCGACAAAACGGCGGACGGCGTCGGCCAGTTGCTTCTGTTCGTCGCTGAGATTGAAGTTCATGTTACGTGTCTCCTCACAGCCCCAGAATCATCTGGCTGATGATGTTCTTCTGAATTTCGTTGGACCCGCCGTAGATGGAGGTCTTGCGATAGTTGAAGTAGTACGCGGACAGCGGCGCGGCGTCGTCGTAGCCGGTCACCGCATGCTCGGTCTCGCACTCCAGGTAGGCCGTGTCGAACGGCTGGGCGTAAGGGCCGACTGCCTCGACCATCAGCTCGGTCAGCAGTTGCTGGATCTCGGTGCCCTTGATCTTCAGCATCGACGCCTCGGGGCCGGGGCCCTTGCCGGCGGCTTCGCTCGACACCACGCGCAGCACGGTGATCTCCAGCGCCATCAGTTCGATTTCCAGCGCGGCCACCTTGGCGCCGAACACCGGATCTTCCAGCAGCGGCTTGCCGTTCTTCTGCTGCTGGCGCGCCACGCGCTTCAGGAAGCCCAGTTCGCGCTTGGAATTGCCCACGCGCGCGATGCCGGTGCGCTCATGGCCGAGCAGGTACTTGGCGTAGGTCCAGCCCTTGTTCTCTTCGCCGACGCGGTTCTCGACCGGCACCTTGACGTTGTCAAAGAAGACCTCGTTCACCTCATGCTCTTCGTCGAGCATGATGATCGGGCGCACGGTGATGCCCGGCGTCTTCATGTCGATCAGCAGGAACGAGATACCCTCCTGCTTCTTGGCTTCCGGATCGGTGCGCACCAGGCAGAAGATCATGTCGGCGTGCTGGCCGAGCGTGGTCCAGGTCTTCTGGCCGTTGACGATGTAGTGCTTGCCGTCGGAAGTCAGTTCAGCGCGGGTCTTCACCGAGGCCAGGTCCGAACCCGAGCCCGGCTCCGAATAGCCCTGGCACCACCAGTCGGTGCAGTCCAGGATGCGCGGCAGGAAGTACGACTTCTGCTGCTCGTTGCCGTACTTCATGATCACGGGCGCCACCATGGCGACGCCAAACGGCAGCACGCCGGGCGCGCCGACGCGGGCGTTCTCTTCGTCCCAGATATGGCGCTGGGTGGCGTTCCAGCCGGTGCCGCCGTATTGGACGGGCCAGTGCGGCGCCGACCAGCCCTTGCCGGCGAGGATCTTGTGCCAGCGCACCAGGTCGTCGCGGTTCGGACGGCGGTGGTTGAGAATCTTGCCGCGGATGTCCGCCGGCAAGTTGGCTTCGAGCCAGCTACGCACTTCCTCGCGGAAGGCGTTGTCGGACGCCGAGTAGTTGAGATCCATGCCCGTCTCCATGATGGTGCCGGCATCGTCTCAGGCTGCCGGCGGTTTGTTCTGCCTTGCGCGTCATGCGCCGACAGCAACGGGCACAGGACGCAATTCAGTGAGCCGTCTGCTTCAGCGCATCCGGCACGACAAGCGGAAAAGTCTCGATGCCCTCGTCGGCCAGCGCCTGCACTTCCTCTGGCGAAGCCGAACCGCGGATGCCGCGTTCCGGCGCTTCATCGTAGTGCATGCGCCTTGCCTCCTCGGCAAAGCGGTCGCCAACGTCCTCGGTCTGGGCCAGCACCTGCTTCACTGCCTTCATGTACAGCGCTTGCAGTGTCGCCGGTGCTGCGGCGGTTACCGCTTGCGGCGCCGGCTTGGCGGCACCCTTTGGCGCGGTCGCGCCTGACAGGTTCAGGCGCGGCGCGCTGGGCAGCCGCGTCACGGCGTGATCGCCACAGACCGGGCATTGGACGAGGTCACGCGCGATTTGCGATTGCGCTTCTTCCTCCGAGGCAAACCAGCCCTCGAAACGATGGTCATGCGCGCAGCGCAGGTCGAGCACCTTCATGATCTTTCCAGCCCGTCAAAAGCTATATTATCCGCGAATCGAAATTTTGTGAACGGTCGTGCTAAATTTTTTCGAACGACCGTTCGCGGAACGAACATGCTGCTTTCAGCACACACGTTTTCCGCCCTGCATCCAGCTTAGCGCAGTGCTTGCCTCGCTGCTGTGTTGGCTCAGCCCGGCACCGTCTGCTCGCCCGGCTGCCATGCGCCGGAAACGACTTTCTCCAGCCAGAACGCGCCGATGATGGTCTTCACATCCGTGATGCGGCCGCTGCGCACCCAGTCGATCACCTGCCCCACCGGCGTGATGAACGTCTCCAGGAATTCGCCATCGTCCAGCTGCGCCTCGCCATGCGTCAGGTCGCGCGCCAGGAAGACGTCGATGAATTCAGTCGAGTAGGAAATGACCGGATGGATGCGCGTCAGGTAGTCCCAGCGCCTGGCCGTATAGCCCGTCTCTTCGAGCAACTCCCGTTCGCCGCAGCGCCGGGCGCCCTCTTGCGGATCGAGTTTGCCGGCGGGGAATTCCAGCATGACTTCACCGACGGGATAGCGGAACTGGCGCTCCATCAGCACGGTGCCGTCGTCAAACAACGGAATCATCATCACCGCACCCGGATGCACGATGTACTCGCGCCCGGTCTGTTTGCCGTCGGGCAGGCGGACGATGTCTTGCTTGAGGGTGAGGAATTTGCCGCGATGGACCGTGGCCGAGGCGACGCACACTTCTTTCAGTGCGTCGTCGTTTCCGGCGGCATCCGCGGGATCGGCGAGCGAATGGGTGCCGCGTTGAATCTTGTCGGTCATGGACGCTCCGGATCAGGCAGGCCCGGCGCCGACGAGACCGGCTTCAGGCCGTGCGGTGTTTGACGAGGTATTGCCAGGTGAAGCCCGGGAAGGCGAACACCAGCATCATGCAGGCGGTGATGGCATAGAACTGCCAGCCCTGCGGGAAGGCATTGCCGAGGCTGGCTTCCACCGCGAAACCGGCGGCGCCGGCCATCGCGTACCAGACGATCAGCTCCAGCAGGCGCAGCCACAGCGGCTTGCGCGCCCACCGGAGCGGGATCACCATGAACAGGCGCTGGTTCACAAACGGCAGGTTAGCACTGACGAGTGCCAGCAGGATGACAAACCAGCCGCTTGCGGATGCGCTCATGGACGTTAGCGGATCAGGAACCCAGGGTCGAGCGGATGGCCTGGTAGCACAGGTTCATCAGCGCGGCCGGGAAAATGCCCAGCACGATCACGGCGGCGCCGTTCAGGCTCAGCATCGAGCGCAGGCCGGCTGTCGCTTCCAGCTGCTCTTCGCCAACCGGCTGGTCGAAGTACATCAGCTTGACGATGCGCAGGTAGTAGAACGCGCCGATCAGCGAGAACATCACGGCCACCACGGCCAGCCAGTTCATGCCGGCCTTGACCACGGCATCCAGCACCGCCAGCTTGGCGTAGAAGCCCACGGTCGGCGGGATGCCGGCCAGCGAGAACATCATCACCAGCATCAGGAAGGCAAACCACGGGTTGCGGCGCGACATGCCCTTCAGGTCTTCCAGCGTCTCGGCCTCGAAGCCCTTCTTGGTGCGCAGCAGGATGATGCCGAAGGTACCCAGCGTGGTCAGCAGGTAGGTCACCGAGTAGAACATCGATGCGCTGTACGCATCGGCGGCGCCGTCAGCCTTGTTGGCCACCACACCCGACAGCAGGCCCAGCAGCACGAAGCCCATGTGCGAGATGGTCGAGTACGCCAGCATCCGCTTCAGGTTGGTCTGGACGATGGCCGTCAGGTTGCCAATCGCCAGCGACACGATCGACAGCACCACCAGCATCATCTGCCAGTCGTTGGCCAGCGGCAGCAGGCCTTCCACCAGCACGCGGATGAACAGCGCGAACGCCGCCACCTTGGGGCCGCCCGCGATCAGCAGCGTCACGGCGGTCGGCGAGCCCTGGTAGATGTCCGGGATCCACATGTGGAACGGCGCGGCACCCAGCTTGAACGACAGGCCGGCGACGATGAACACCACGCCGAAAGCCAGCATCGTGGTATTGACGCGGCCCGACTCGACCACGCGGAACACTTCGCCCAGGTTCAGCGAACCGGTGGCGCCGTACATCATCGAGATGCCGTACAGCAGGAAGCCCGAAGCCAGCGCGCCCAGCACGAAGTACTTCATGGCCGATTCCGAGGTCACGCGCGACTCGCGGCGCAGCGCCACCAGCGCGTACGACGACAGCGACAGCAGTTCCAGGCCCAGGTACAGGGTCAGGAAGTTGTTGCCGGTGATCATCACGATCTGGCCACCCAGCGTGAACAGCGCCAGCATGTAGAACTCGCCGGCGAACATGTCGCGCTCAGCCAGGTAGCTGCGCGTATAGACCAGCGTGACAAACAGGCCGGCCGCGCAGAACGCCGACAGCACGTTGGCCATCGGGTCGATCACGACCAGGTTGGAGAACGCATAGTGCGTCTCGCCGGCGGCGGCGTTCATGCCGAACCAGACGGTCAGCACCAGCGTGGTCAGCAGCGACAGCGGGTAGGCCACGCTCTGCTTGCCCTTGCCCCGGGCCAGGTCGATCCAGTTGATCGCGGCGATGGCGATCGCCAGGAAGATGATCGGCGCCACGGGGGCGAGTGTCGAGGACGGTTGCATATTGATATCTCTCCCCGATTACAGCTTCGACTGCGCCGCGTGCTGCAGCAGGTTGACCACGGACGGGTGCATCACGTCGGTAAAGGGCTTCGGGTGCAGGCCCATGTACAGCGTCATGATGGCCAGCAGGCCGAGCATGACGAACTCACGCTTGTTCAGGTCGACCAGCTCGCGCACGTGCTGGTGCACGACGTCACCGAAGATCACGCGCTTCACCATCCACAGCGAATAGGCGGCGCCGAAGATCAGGGCGGTGGCAGCCAGCAGGCCGATCCAGAAGTTGAACTTGACGGCACCCAGGATCACCATGAATTCGCCGACGAAGCCAGAGGTGGCCGGCAGGCCGCAGTTGGCCATCGCGAAGAACACCGACAGCGCGGCGAACTTCGGCATGGTGTTCACCACGCCGCCATAGTCGGCGATCTGGCGCGAATGCACGCGGTCATACAGCACGCCGATGCACAGGAACATAGCGCCCGAGATAAAGCCGTGCGAGATCATCTGGATGATGCCGCCTTCGACGCCGATGTCGCTGAAGATGAAGAAGCCCAGCGTGACGAAGCCCATGTGGGCAATCGACGAGTACGCCACCAGCTTCTTCATGTCGGCCTGCACCAGCGCGACCAGGCCGATGTAGATCACGGCGATCAGCGAGATCGTGATGATGAACGGGGCCAGGTAGTGGCTCGCGTCAGGCGCGATCGGCAGCGAGAACCGCAGGAAACCGTAGGCGCCCAGCTTCAGCATGATGGCGGCCAGCACCACCGAACCGCCGGTCGGCGCTTCCACGTGGGCGTCGGGCAGCCAGGTGTGCACCGGCCACATCGGCACCTTGACGGCAAAGGCGACGAAGAAGGCGATGAAGATCGCGATCTGCTCGTTCATCGACAGCTTGGCCTGGTGCCATTGCAGGATGTCGAACGTACCGGTCTTGTTGTACAGGTACAGCAGCGCGACCAGCGTCAACAACGAGCCCAGCAGCGTGTACAGGAAGAACTTGAAGGCCGCGTAGACACGGTTCGGGCCGCCCCAGACGCCGATGATGATGTACATCGGGATCAGCGTGGCTTCGAAGAACACGTAGAACAGCATGCCATCGAGCGCGCAGAACACGCCGATCATCAGGCCGGACAGGATCAGGAACGAGGCCATGTACTCGGCCACGCGCTCGGTGATCACTTCCCAGGCCGAGATCACCACGATCACCGTGATGAAGGCGGTCAGCACCACGAACCACATCGACAAGCCGTCGACACCCAGCAGGTAGTGGATGCTGAAGCGCTCGATCCAGTTCGCCTTCTCGACGAACTGCATCGCCGCGGTCGTACGGTCGAAGTGGAATACCAGCGGCAGCGTGACGATAAAGCTGGCGATCGAGCCGAACAGCGTCATCCACCGCACGAAGCCAGGGCTGCGGTCCGAGCCGAAGGCCAGGATCAGCAGGCCGAAAAAGACAGGCAGCCAGATTGAGAAAGACAGAACCATTTCTATGTTTTCCTTACTTGGTGCCTATCACTTGGTGCCGATCACGCCCGTGATCGTCAGCGTCAGCAGCACCAGCATGCCGACGATCATCGCGAACGCGTAGTGGTAGATATAGCCCGACTGCAGGTAGCGGCTGGCCGAAGCGAAAGAAGCCACCACGCGCGCCGCGCCGTTGACGAACAGGCCGTCGATCAGGCTCTGGTCGCCGCCCTTCCACAGGCCGGTACCGAGCAGGCGTGCGCCGCGGGCGAACACGGCCTGGTTGATGGCGTCCATGTAGTACTTGTTGTCCAGCAGCTTGTACAGGCCCGAGAAGCGGTTCTTGATCGCCTCGGGAATATCCGGGCGCTTCATGTAGAAGAACCACGACAGCACGACACCGGCGATGGCCAGCCACAGCACGGGCGTGGTCAGCGAGTGAATGGCCATCGGCACCCAGCCGTGGAAGGCTTCCTTCAGCTCGGCCATGGCGTGGTGGTTCTCGCCGACGAAGATCACGTCCTTGAACGCAATGCCCATCTTGAAGAAGTTGCCGAACAGCATCGGCTCGATCGCGATGGCGCCTATGATCACCGACGGGATCGCCAGCAGCACCAGCGGCAGCGTCACCACCCAAGGCGACTCGTGCGGCTTCTCGCCGGCGGACAGGCCATGGTGGTGGTCGTGCGAGACTTCCTCGTCCTCGTGGTCGCCCTCATGGTGCTGGTGGGCATGGTTCTGGCCCCAGCGCTCCTTGCCATGGAAGACCAGGAAGTACATGCGGAACGAGTAGAACGCGGTGACGAACACACCGGCCAGCACGGCGAAGTAGGCAAAGCCCGAACCGGCGATATGCGACTCGGCCACGGCCTCGATGATCGAGTCCTTGGAATAGAAGCCCGCGAAGAACGGCGTGCCGATCAGCGCCAGCGAACCCACCAGCGAGGTGATCCAGGTGATCGGCATGTACTTGCGCAGGCCACCCATGTTGCGGATGTCCTGGTCGTGGTGCATGCCGATGATGACCGAGCCGGCACCCAGGAACAGCAGCGCCTTGAAGAACGCGTGCGTCATCAGGTGGAACACGGCCACCGAGTAGGCCGAAGCACCCAGCGCCACGGTCATGTAGCCCAGCTGCGACAGCGTCGAGTACGCGACCACGCGCTTGATGTCGTTCTGGATGATGCCCAGGAAGCCCATGAACAGCGCGGTGATGGCGCCGATCACCAGCACGAACGACAGCGCGGCGTCCGACAGCTCGAACAGCGGCGACATGCGCGCGACCATGAAGATGCCGGCAGTCACCATCGTTGCCGCGTGGATCAGTGCGGAGATCGGGGTCGGGCCTTCCATCGAGTCAGGCAGCCAGACGTGCAGCGGGAACTGCGCCGACTTGCCCATCGCACCGATGAACAGGCAGATGCAGGCCACGGTGATCATCATCCAGTCGGTGCCCGGGAAAACCACGGTAGCCAGCTGGTCGCGCGCGGCGAATACTTCGGTGTAGTTCATGCTGCCGGCGTAGGCCAGCAGCAGGCCGATGCCCAGGATAAAGCCGAAGTCACCCACGCGGTTGACCAGGAACGCCTTCAGGTTGGCGAAGATCGCGGTCGGGCGCGTGTACCAGAAGCCGATCAGCAGGTAAGACACCAGGCCCACCGCTTCCCAGCCGAAGAACAGTTGCAGGAAGTTGTTGCTCATCACCAGCATCAGCATCGAGAAGGTGAAGAGCGAGATATAGGCGAAGAAGCGGTTGTAGCCGGGGTCCCCGTCCATGTAGCCGACGGTGTAGATATGGACCATCAGCGAGACGAAGGTCACCACGACCATCATCATCGCGGTCAGCGAGTCGACCAGGAAGCCGACCTCCATCTTCAGGCTGCCGATGGCCATCCACTCGTAGACGGTGCCGTTGTAGCCGGCGCCGTTCATCACGTCGAGCAGCACCATCACCGACAGCACGAAGGAAATGGCCACGCCGAGGATGGTCGAGGTGTGGGCCACGATCCGGCCGCCGCGCGACTCCGAGGAAAACAGGCCAAAGAACTTGGTACCGAACAGGCCGGCGATCGCTGAGCCGACTAGCGGCGCCAGCGCAATCGCGAGCAGCAGGTTGGGGTTGAGCGTGGTTGCCATAGGACGCTTAGTGGTGTGCGGTCGGTGAGTCTTGGGTATCTGCGTAGTGCGGCACGGATCAGTACTTCAGGGTGTCCATGTCGTCCACGTTGATCGTATCCAGGTTGCGGAACAGCACGACCAGGATTGCCAGACCGATTGCCGACTCGGCGGCGGCCACAGTAAGGATGAAGAAAACGAAAACCTGACCAGCCAGGTCGCCCAGGTAATGCGAGAAGGCGACAAAGTTGATGTTCACCGCAAGCAGCATCAGTTCGATCGCCATCAGCAGCACGATCACGTTCTTGCGGTTCAGGAAGATGCCGACGATGCTGATCGCAAACAGGATCGCACCGAGCACGAGGAAGTGGGCGAGAGAGAGCACAGCGTTTCTCCGGGCTTTAGTTCTTATTGGCGGTAGCCGCGGCTTCCGTCTGCGGGTTCTGGACTTCGGCCTGCATCGGCACCAGGCGCACGCGCTCGTCGCGGCGGGTACGCAGCTGCGCCGACACGTCCTGGGCCTTGGTGTCCTTGCGGCGGCGCAGGGTCAGCGCCACGGCGGCGATGATAGCCACCAGCAGGATGATGCCGGCCACTTCGAAGGCGTAGATGTAGTCGGTGTAGATCAGCTTGCCGAGCGCGGCGGTGTTCGAGTAGCCCGGCTCCTGCGAACCGCTGGCGACCACCGGCGTGGTGGTGCCGATGAAGCTGCGCACCAGCACGATCGCCATTTCGGCGATGATCAGCGCGCCCACCACCGAGGCCATCGGCACGTAGGTCCAGAAGTCGCGGCGCAGGTGCTCGATATCGATATCGATCATCATCACCACGAACAGGAACAGCACCATCACCGCGCCGACATAGACCAGCACCAGCAGGATGGCGAGGAATTCCGCCTTGAGCAGCATCCAGATCGCGGCGGCCGTGAAGAACGACAGCACGAGGAACAGTGCGGAATGCACCGGGTTCTTCGCAGTGATGACTTTCAGTGCGGAGAGCACCAGCACCAGCGCAAAGACATAGAAGATGGTGGTCGTGAGTTCCATGGTTCCTATCGGATCCTCTCAGGGCCGTCCGGCACAAGCCTCCCCTTCGGGTGGCCCGCTCCTGCGGCATCCTTGCTTTGGCCCCTCACATTGAAGGGACCGAATTCAAATTCGGTGGCAGAAGCAGCCAGGTCTGGTACTGGTGGCCGCCCTGCCGTGTGGCGCATGCGCCGGTCAGCGATACTTGGCGTCGGCAGCCTTGGCCGCCGCGATCTGCGGCTCGTAGCGGTCGCCCACTGCCAGCAGCATGTCCTTGGTGAAGTACAGGTCGCCGCGCTTCTCGCCGTGGTACTCCAGGATCTGCGTTTCCACGATGGCATCGACCGGGCAGGCCTCTTCGCAGAAACCGCAGAAGATGCACTTGGTGAGGTCGATGTCGTAGCGGGTGGTACGGCGCGTGCCGTCGTTGCGCACGTCCGACTCGATGGTGATTGCCAGTGCCGGGCAAACCGCTTCGCACAGCTTGCAGGCAATGCAGCGCTCTTCGCCGTTCGGATAGCGGCGCAGCGCATGCAGGCCACGGAAGCGCGGCGAGATCGGCGTTTTCTCTTCCGGGAACTGGACGGTGACCTTGCGCGCGAAGAGATAGCGGCCGGTCAGCGCCATGCCCTTGAAGAGTTCCTTCAGGAGCAGGCTGTTGAAGAAGTCCTTGATGGCGAGCAGCATGACGATTGCTTCCTAGTATTTCCACGCGGTGCGCGCTTCGGCGCGCACCGTCGTTTGGCTGTTCAGGGCCAGATGTTCCACGGCGACTTGATCCAGATCGCCACGATGATCAGCCACGCCACGGTCAGCGGAATGAACACCTTCCAGCCCAGGCGCATGATCTGGTCATAGCGGTAGCGCGGGAACGAGGCACGGATCCAGATAAAGACCGACAGCAGCAGGAAAACCTTGATCAGCAGCCAGAAGAAGCCGGGGACTGCGTTGGTGATCACGCTCGAGAACGGAGGCGCCCAGCCGCCCAGGAACATCAGCGCGGTCATTGCCGAGATGATGATCATGTTGATGTACTCGGCCAGGAAGAACAGCGCGAAGCCCATGCCCGAATACTCGATCATGTGGCCGGCCACGATTTCCGACTCGCCTTCCACCACATCGAACGGGTGGCGGTTGGTTTCGGCCACGCCCGAGATGAAGTACACGCCGAACATCGGCAGCAGCGGCAACCAGTTCCACGACAGGATGTTGATGCCCATGTCGGCGAAGTAGCCGGTGTTCTGGCCGTTGACGATAGCCGACAGGTTCAGGCTGCCGGCAACCATCAGCACCGTCACCAGCGCGAAGCCCATGGCGATTTCGTACGACACCATCTGTGCCGCGGCACGCATGGCACCGATAAAGGCGTACTTGGAGTTCGAGGCCCAGCCGGCCAGGATCACGCCGTAGACGCCGACCGAGCTGATCGCCATCACGTACAGCAGGCCGGCGTTGACGTCCGCCATCACCACTTCGGCCTGGAACGGGATCACGGCCCAGACCGCGACGGCAGGCATCAGCACCATCAGCGGCGCGATCAGGTACATGCCGCGGCTGACCTGCGTCGGCATCATGACTTCTTTGAGCAGCAGCTTCAGCACGTCGGCGATCGGCTGCAGCAGGCCGAGCGGGCCCACGCGGTTCGGGCCGAGACGGACGTGCATCCAGCCGATCAGCTTGCGCTCCCACAGGATCAGGTAAGCCACGCACAGCAGCAGGGGCACCACGATCAGCACGGCGCGGATCAGGATCCACAGCGGCGTCCAGTACGCGCCCAGCACGCCCTGCCCTTGCGAGGTAATCCAGTCAATCATGTCTTCTTCTCGCTCTTGTTCTTACGCCGTGGCCACGGCGCCGGTGGTTGCCGGTGCCAGGTCGATGGCCTTCTCTACGGTGACCGTACCGAACATGCCGCCCAGGCCCATGGCCGCCGGCGTTGCCGCGGGCACGCGCACGGTGTTGGCCGGCAGCGTGGCTTCGAGCACGGCCGGCAGCACCACGCTGCCCTGCCCTTGCGTGACGCGGACCGGGTCGCCCGACTGGATGCCCAGGCGGGCAAACAGGTCGGCCGGCAGCGCGATCTGCATGGCGCGGCGCGCGGCGGCGGTCAGCTGCAGCGAGTCTGCGCGGCGCACGATCGGGTCGGCGTGGTAGATAGGCACGTCGGCGATGCGTTCGATGCCGTTGGCGGCAGCGGCGGCCACGCTGATCGACGCGTCAGTGGCATTGTTCAGCTGAGCCTCGACCGGAGCCGACAGCACTTCGGCACGGACCGATTCGGCGGTTTCGTAGTCGAAGCCGGCGACGTCCAGCAGGTTGCCCAGCACGCGCAGCACCTTCCAGCCCGGGCGCGACTCGCCCAGGGCGCGGACCACGCCATTGAAACTCTGTGCCTTGCCTTCGCAGTTGACGAACGTGCCGGAGGTTTCGGTGAACGGCGTCACCGGCAGGATCACGTCGGCGTACTGCATGGCCGCTTCCGAACGGAACGGCGACAGCACCACCACGGTGTTGGCCTGCGACAGCGCGGCCAGTGCCTTGCCCGGATCGGCGGTATCGAATTCCGGCTCGGTGTTCAGCAGGATGTAGGCCTTGCGCGGCGTGTCCAGCATCGCCTGCGCATTGGCGCCGCCTTGCTTTGGCAGCGCGCCGGCGATGTAGCCGCCGACGGTGTTGGCGGCTTCGGTCAGGAAGCCCAGCGTCGCACCGGTCTCGGTGGCAATCCACTGTGCCAGCGCGTGCAGCGCCGAGAATTGCGGATGGCGCACGGCCTCGTTGCCGAGGAACACGGCACGGCGCTCGCCTTGCAGCAGCGCTTCTGCCGCCTTGGCGGCGACGTCGCCGCCATCGAAACCATCGGTGCCGGCCGGGGCGGCGACGCCCTTGGCGGCGGCAACGGCACGGGCCACGCCGGCAAGCGCGGCGGTCCAGCCGGACGGTGCCACGTCGATGCGGGTCGCCGGCATCAGCAGGTCTTCGCCACCAGCGCCCAGCACGGTCACGCGGGCACCCTTCTTGGTTGCCTGGCGCAGGCGCGAGGCCAGCAGCGGATGATCCTTGCGCAGCGACGAGCCGATCACCAGCACGCGTTGCAGCGCGGTGACGTCAGCCACCGGCAGGCCGAGCCACGGCGCGCCCTTCAGCGCGGCCGAGAAGTCGGACTGGCGCAGGCGGAAGTCGACGTTATCGCTGCCGAGGCCGCGCACCAGCTTGCCCAGCAGGAACAGCTCTTCCAGCGTGCTGTGCGGGCTGGCCAGCGCGGCGATCTGGTCGGCGCCATGCTCGCGCTTGATGCCGGCCAGGCCGTTGGCCACGTATTCCAGCGCGGTCTGCCAGTCGGTTTCCATCCACTCGCCGCCCTGCTTGAGCAGCGGGCGGGTCAGGCGGTCGGCACTGTTCAGGCCTTCATACGAGAAGCGGTCCTTGTCGGAGATCCAGCACTCGTTGATGTCTTCGTTTTCCAGCGGCAGCACGCGCATCACGCGCTGGTTCTTGGTCTGCACCACCAGGTTCGCGCCAAGGCCATCGTGCGGCGACACCGACTTGCGGCGGGCCAGTTCCCAGGTACGGGCCGAGTAGCGGAACGGCTTGCTGGTCAGCGCGCCGACCGGGCACAGGTCGATCATGTTGCCCGACAGTTCCGAGTCAACGGTCTTGCCGACGAAGGTGGTGATTTCCGAGTGCTCGCCGCGGTTGAGCATGCCCAGCTCCATCACGCCGGCCACTTCCTGGCCAAAGCGCACGCAGCGGGTGCAGTGGATGCAGCGGGTCATCTCCTCCATGGAGATCAGCGGGCCCACGTTCTTGTGGAACACCACGCGCTTCTCTTCCTTGTAGCGCGACTCCGAGGCACCGTAGCCCACGGCCAGATCCTGCAGCTGGCACTCGCCGCCCTGATCGCAGATCGGGCAATCCAGCGGGTGGTTGATCAGCAGGAATTCCATCACGGACTTCTGCGCCTTGACTGCCTTCTCCGAATTGGTGAAGACCTTCATGCCGGGGGTTACCGGCGTGGCGCAGGCAGGCAGCGCCTTCGGGGCCTTCTCGACCTCGACCAGGCACATGCGGCAGTTGGCCGCGATGGACAGTTTGCGGTGGTAGCAGAAGTGCGGGATGTAGGTGCCCAGCTTGCGGGCCGCTTCCATCACCAGGCTGCCCTCAGCAACCTCAACCTTCTTGCCGTCGATCTCTAGTTCAACCATGTTCTGCCACGCTTAGATGTAGGCCGGAACCATGCACTGCTTGTGTTCGACGTGATACTCGAACTCTTTCCAGTAGTGCTTGAGCATGCCGCGGACCGGCATCGCCGCGGCATCGCCGAGCGCGCAGATGGTGCGGCCCATGATGTTTTCCGCGACGTTGTTGAGCAGGTCCAGGTCTTCCTGGCGCCCCTCTCCGTGTTCGATGCGATTGACCATGCGGTAGAGCCAGCCGGTGCCTTCGCGGCACGGCGTGCACTGCCCGCACGATTCCTCAAAATAGAAGTACGACAGGCGCAGCAGCGAGCGGACCATGCAGCGCGTCTCGTCCATCACGATCACCGCGCCCGAGCCCAGCATCGAGCCGGCCTTGGCAATCGAGTCGTAGTCCATGTCGGACGCCATCATCAGGTCGCCCGGCACCACCGGCGCCGACGAGCCACCCGGGATCACCGCCTTGATGCGCTTGCCGCCACGCATGCCGCCGGCCAGTTCCAGCAGCTTGGCGAACGGCGTGCCCAGCGGGATCTCATAGTTGCCGGGACGCTCGACGTCGCCCGAGATCGAGAAGATCTTGGTGCCGCCGTTGTTCGGCTTGCCCAGCTTCAGGTAATTCTCCGGACCGATGGCCAGCAGGAACGGCACCGCGGCAAACGTCTCGGTGTTGTTGATGGTGGTCGGCTTGCCGTACAGGCCAAAGCTGGCCGGGAACGGCGGCTTGAAACGCGGCTGGCCCTTCTTGCCTTCCAGCGATTCGAGCAGCGCGGTTTCCTCGCCGCAGATGTAGGCGCCATAACCGTGGTGCGCATGCAGCTGGAAGCTGAAGCCCGAGCCCAGGATGTTGTCGCCCAGGAAGCCGGCAGCACGCGCCTCTTCGAGGGCTTCCTCGAAGATCTTGTACTCATTCCAGATCTCGCCGTGGATGTAGTTGTAGCCCACGGTGATGCCCATCGCATACGCGCCGATGGCCATGCCTTCGATCAGCGAGTGCGGGTTGAAGCGAATGATGTCGCGGTCCTTGAACGTGCCAGGCTCGCCTTCATCGGTGTTGCAGACCAGGTATTTCTGACCCGGGAACGTACGCGGCATGAAGCTCCACTTCAGGCCGGTCGGGAAACCCGCGCCGCCGCGGCCACGCAGGCCCGACGCCTTGACGTCGGCGATCACCTGCTCGGGCGGGATCTTCTCGGTCAGGATGCGCTTCAGTTGCTGGTAGCCGCCACGCTTGACGTAGTCTTCCAGGTGCCAATTCTTGCCGTCCAGGCCGGCCAGGATCAGCGGCTGGATATGGCGGTCGTGCAGACTGGTCATGTTACTTGCCCCCCTTTGCAGCTTCAGCGGCTTCGCTCTTGAGCTCATCGACAAGCGCGTCGAGCTTGTCGTCGCTCATGAAGCTGCACATGCGGGTGTTGTTGACGATCATCACCGGCGCGTCGCCGCAAGCGCCCATGCACTCGCCCTCTTTCAGGGTGAAGCAGCCGTCAGCGGTGGTCTCGTTGTAGTCGATCCCGAGCTTGCGCTTCAGGTACTCGCCAGCCCGCTCGCCGCCCGACAACGCGCACGGCAGGTTGGTGCAGACGGCGAGCTTGAATTTGCCCACCGGCTTGGTGTCGTACATGTTGTAGAAGGTCGCCACCTCTTCCACCCACACGGGCGGCATCTCGAGGTAGCTGGCGACGAACTGCATGACTTCGGGGGAAACCCAGCCCACCTCGCCCTGTGCCACGGCAAGCGCCGCCATCACGGCCGACTGCTTCTGGTCGGCCGGATACTTCGCGATCGCGCGATCGATTTCCTTGAGAGCTTCTGCTGATAGCATGGTCATTGCAGTAAAACGGCGGAGGCAGCGCCACTGGGCGTACATCCGCAGGTTTGCAGCCGTCGCTGCCGTTCCGCCGGCGGGCCTTAGGCCTTGCCGGTCCGCCGCGGGTCTTCCGGGCCGCTCCGCTCAGCGGAGCACCTCGGAAAGCGCCCGGATCGTCGTCCGGGCCGGCGGTCCGTGATTAGCGGTCGATCTCGCCGAAGACGATGTCTTGCGTGCCGATGATCGTTACCGCGTCAGCAATCATGTGTCCCTTGGCCATTTCGTCCAGCGCGGCCAGGTGCGGGAAGCCAGGTGCACGGATCTTCAGACGGTACGGCTTGTTCGCGCCGTCCGAGATCGCGTAGATACCGAACTCGCCCTTCGGGTGTTCCACCGCTGCGTACGCTTCGCCTTCGGGCACGTGGATGCCTTCGGTGAACAGCTTGAAGTGGTGGATCAGTTCTTCCATGTTGGACTTCATGTCCACGCGCGAGGGCGGCGCCACCTTGTGGTTATCGGTGATCACCGGGCCCGGGTTGCGGCGCAGCCATTCGATGCACTGCTTGATGATGCGGTTGGACTGGCGCATCTCTTCCACGCGCACCAGGTAGCGCGCGTAGCAGTCGCCACCCACACCCACCGGCACGTCGAAGTCCATCTTGTCGTACACCTCGTACGGCTGCTTCTTGCGCAGGTCCCACTCGATGCCCGAGCCACGCAACATCGGGCCGGTAAAGCCCATCTGCAGCGCACGTTCCGGACTGACCACGCCGATGTCCACGAGGCGCTGCTTCCAGATCCGGTTGTCGGTCAGCAGCGTCTCGTACTCGTCGACGTACTTCGGGAAACGGTTGGTGAAATCCTCGATGAAGTCCAGCAGCGAGCCCGAACGCGCTTCGTTCATCACCTTGATGGCACGCTCGTTGTGGATCTTCGAGGCACGATATTGCGGCATCGTGTCAGGCAGGTCGCGGTAGACGCCGCCCGGCCGATAGTAGGCCGCGTGCATGCGCGCGCCCGACACCGCCTCGTACATGTCGAACAGGTCTTCGCGCTCGCGGAAGGCGTACAGGAACACCGCCATCGCGCCCACGTCGAGTGCGTGCGCACCGATCCACATCAAGTGGTTCATGATGCGGGTGATTTCGTCGAACATCACGCGGATGTACTGCGCGCGGACCGGCACTTCCAGGCCCAGCAGGCGCTCGATCGCCATCACGTAGGCGTGCTCGTTGGACATCATCGACACGTAGTCGAGACGGTCCATGTAGGGCACGTTCTGGATCCAGGACTTCTGTTCAGCCAGCTTTTCGGTGGCACGGTGCAGCAGGCCGATATGCGGGTCGGCGCGTTGGATGACTTCGCCGTCCAGCTCGAGCACCAGGCGCAGCACGCCGTGCGCGGCCGGGTGCTGCGGGCCGAAGTTCAGGGTGTAATTCTTGATATCTGCCATGGCGCGTTCTCAGTGCTCCAAACCGCCGTACTTGTCCTCGCGGATCACGCGCGGCGTGACTTCGCGCGGCTCGATCGTGACCGGCTGGTAGATGACCCGCTTCTGTTCGGGGTCGTAGCGCATCTCGACGTAGCCGGAGACCGGGAAATCCTTGCGGAACGGATGGCCGACGAAACCGTAGTCGGTCAGGATGCGGCGCAGGTCCGGGTGGCCGTCGAACACGATGCCGTAGAAATCGAACGCTTCGCGCTCGAACCAGTTCACCGAGTTCCAGACGTCGATCAGGCTGGCCACCACCGGGAAATCGTCCTCCGGGGCGAACACGCGCAGGCGCACGCGCCAGTTGTGGGTCACCGACAGCAGGTGCGACACGGCGGCAAAGCGCGGGCCGTCCCAGGCGCCGTCGCCGAAGTCGGAATAGTCCACGCCGCACAGGTCGATCAGCTGCTCGAAGCGCAGCGAGGGATCGTCGCGCAGGATGCGGGCGGCTTCCAGGTAGTCGTCGGCCTTGACGATCAGCGTCAGTTCGCCGGTCGCCTCGATCAGTTTCTGCACGCGCTTGCCGAGAGCCTTCTCGAGCGCGGCCTTCAGGATGTCGAGCTTCGCCATTTCAGCCCTTGCGCGCGATGGTGTTGGTACGCTTGATCTTGTTCTGCAGCTGGATCACGCCGTAGATCAGCGCTTCGGCCGTCGGCGGGCAGCCCGGCACGTAGATATCCACCGGCACGATCCGGTCGCAACCACGCACCACCGAGTACGAATAGTGGTAGTAGCCGCCGCCGTTGGCGCACGAGCCCATCGAGATCACCCAGCGCGGTTCCGCCATCTGGTCGTAGACCTTGCGCAGCGCGGGGGCCATCTTGTTGCACAGCGTGCCGGCCACGATCATCACGTCCGACTGGCGCGGCGACGGGCGGAACACCACGCCGAAGCGGTCCAGGTCATAGCGCGCCGCGCCGGCATGCATCATTTCCACGGCACAGCAGGCCAGGCCGAAAGTCATCGGCCACAGCGACCCGGTGCGGGTCCAATTGATCAGCTTGTCAGCAGTAGTCGTGACAAAGCCTTCGTTGAGAACGCCTTCGATTGCCATTTCACATCACTCCCAATCGAGCGCGCCCTTTTTCCAGATGTAGACGAAGCCCACGATGAATTCCAGCAGAAACACGCCCATGGCGATGAATCCCGGCCAGCCGATATCCCTCAGGGCAACACCCCACGGAAACAGGAAGGCGGTTTCGAGATCGAACAGGATAAAAAGGATGGCGATGAGGTAGTAGCGCACGTCGAACTTCATGCGCGCATCCTCGAACGCTTCGAAGCCGCACTCGTACGGCGACAGCTTCGCGGGATCGGGCTTGTTCGGACCGAGGATCCGACCAATCGACATCAGTGCCACGCCGAGCACGACACCGAAGATGATGAAGATGAGAACGGGGAAGTAGGCTTCGAGATTCAAGGTACGGCCAGCCTTATCTGGAATGTTGTCAACAGCACCAGCTGAAGCGGCGTCCTGTTGCCCACCCCAGGCGCTAAGCCACGAGAATCATGGCGCGCCGCCTTGCGGACTGCCGGAGTCCCACGCTCGGGTGCATTGCCCGGCCAGGGACTCCGATCAAGTTGTTTGGTGCCGACGGCGAGACTCGAACTCGCACAGCTTTCGCCACTACCCCCTCAAGATAGCGTGTCTACCAATTTCACCACGTCGGCTGGGGGAGAAACAATATTGCCTGGCGCCGGGTTTTCAGGCCCTTCAGGACTCTCGCTGGGGCGTTTCGCCTTCGCTCAAGCCCCATCGCTGGGGAATCGTTTCAAGCCTTGCATTCTAACCTAAATTTCTTGCTTTGTTCAACGCACAACTGCAAAAAAACTCAGGAATCCGCCGCAAGGCAATCGGATTATTTCGGTACAGCGGGACCTGCGGGCGCCGAAGCGCCAGCAGCGGCGGCCGGGGCAGCGGCCGGAGCCGATGCGCCTGCCGTGGCCGGTGCCGAAGCCGGGGCGGCGCCCATCACGCCCAGCGATGCAGCGGGCTTGTAGTTGCCCAGCAACGTCAGCGCCAGCGTGGACACGAAGAACAGCGTGGCCAGCACGGCGGTGGTACGCGACAGGAAGTTTGCCGAGCCGGTGGCACCGAACAGGCTGCCCGAGGCGCCCGAGCCGAATGCCGCGCCCACATCGGCGCCCTTGCCATGCTGGATCAGCACCAGGCCAATCACGCCCAGGGCCGACAGCACCTGCAACACCACCAACAAAGTCTTGAAGATTGCCATTTGATTTAAATAAGCGTTACTTGCCTGGTTACTGCCCGACCGGAACGATGGGAACGATCGGAACGGCCGGCATTCAGGCGTTGCCGATCGCGAGAAAATCTTCCGATTTCAGCGAGGCGCCGCCAATCAGGCCCCCGTCGATATCGGCCATGGAAAACAATTCGGCCGCATTGTCCGGCTTGACGCTGCCGCCGTAGAGGATGGCCATGCGCTCGGCCACGCCCGCGTCGCGCGCCGCCACCTTGCCGCGCAGGAAGGCATGCACGGCCTGCGCCTGTGCGTTGGTCGCGGTCTTGCCGGTGCCGATCGCCCAAACCGGCTCATAGGCCAGCACCACGCGGCTCAACTGCTCCACCGACAGCGCGTCCAGCACTGCCTGCAGCTGGCGGCCAACGACGGCCTCGGTCTGACCGGCCTCGCGCTCGGCCAGCGTTTCGCCGACGCAGACCACCGGGACGATACCGAACTCCAGTGCGCGCAGCGCCTTGGCGGCGACGACCTGGTCGGTCTCGCCATGGTAGGTGCGGCGCTCCGAGTGGCCAACCAATGCATAAGTGCAGCCAAACTCACCCAGCATGGAGGCGGCCACTTCGCCCGTGAAGGCACCGCGCGCCTCCGCCGAGACGTCTTGCGCACCCCAGGTCACTTGCGAGCCGTTCAGCACCGCCTGGCATTGTGCAAGATAGGGGAACGGTGCGCACACCGCCAGCGACGCACGCGCCACGCCGGCCTTGATTCCCTCCAGCAGCGCCGCGTTCGCAGCCAGGCTGCCATGCATCTTCCAATTGCCGATGACGAGCTTTTGTCTCACGAAGTGCCCCTCCAAAATCAAACCCGCTATTGTAGCGTGTGGCAGGGGCGGGACGCTACCGCCGCCCGACAACGGCGGGCGGCGGCATTTCGTTGCGTGGTTTCAGCGCCAGCGCACGGCGCGCGGCCTCACCAGGTCAGCACGATCTTGCCAATGTGCTCGCTCGACTCCATCAGGCGGTGCGCGTCGGCGGCCTGCGCGGCCGGGAACACCTGGTGGATCACCGGCTTGATCTTGCCGGCGGCCAGCAGCGGCCACACCTGCTCATGCAGCGCGGCTGCGATCTTGCCCTTGAACGATGCCGGACGCGGCCGCAGCGTCGAGCCGGTCACGGTGATGCGGCGGCGCAGGATATCGCCGAGCGGGATCTCGGCCTTGGCACCACCGAGCAGCGCGATGATGACGATACGGCCGTCGTCGGCGATGCACTTCAACTCGCGTGCCAGGTACGGACCGGCGACCATGTCGAGGATCACGTCGGCGCCCTTGCCGCCGGTCAGCGCCGCCACCTCGGCAACGAAGTCCTGCGTCTTGTAGTTGATCGCGCGATCGGCGCCCAGGTCCTCGCACGCCTTGCACTTTTCATCGGTGCCGGCGGTGACGAACACCTTGAAGCCCAGCGCCTTGGCGATCTGGATCGCGGTGGTGCCGATGCCGCTGGAGCCGCCCTGGATCAGCAGCGTTTCGTCCTTGCCACGCGGGCCCTGGCCCAGGTAGCCGCGGTCGAATACATTGCTCCACACCGTAAAGAAGGTTTCCGGCAGCGCGGCGGCTTCGATATCGCTGAGGCCATCAGGGGCTGGCAATACCTGCGCCAGCGGCGCGGTGCACAGCTGCGCGTAGCCACCGCCCTGCACCAGCGCGCAAACGCGATCGCCCACCTTGAGGCCGAAGCGGTTGTCCGCATGAGACAGGTCACCGCCGACCACCACGCCCGCCACTTCCAGGCCGGGCAGGTCCGACGCACCGGGCGGCACCGGATAGTTGCCGGTGCGCTGGAACACGTCCGGGCGGTTCACGCCGGCGGCTGCCACGCGGATCAGCACCTCGCCCGCGGCGGGCACCGGATCGGGCCGCTCGGTCAGCTGGAGGACTTCGGGGGCGCCGTATTCGCGGATCTCGATGGCTTGCATGCTTCTCTGCTCCTTGTCTTTGCTCGGTGTGAGCCTTCGCTCGATGGGTTGCCGCAGTGTAAACAAAAAAACGGCCGGGCATTGCCCGGCCGTTTCTTCGCGGCGCCGCCTTGCGGCGGCACCTATGGGACAGTACTGCCCCGCTTACTGCTGCTGCTCCGAGCCGCCGGCCGGCGCTGCCGGGGCAGCACCTTCGCCAGCGTTGATCGGGCTGATGCTGCCGCCCTCTTCGGCCAGCGCGGCCTTCAGCGACAGGCGCAGCCGGCCCTTCTCGTCGGCCTGGATCAGCTTGACGCGGACCTGCTGGCCTTCCTTCAGCCAGTCCTTGATGTCCTTCACACGCTCGTTGACGATTTCCGAGATGTGCAGCAGGCCATCCTTGCCCGGCAGGATGTTGACGATGGCGCCGAAGTCCAGCAGCTTCAGCACGGTGCCGTTGTAGATCTTGCCCACTTCGGCTTCGGCGGTGATGCCTTCGATGCGGCGCTTGGCTTCGGCCATGCCTTCGGTCGAGGTCGAGGCGATGGTGATGGTGCCGTCTTCCTGGATGTCGATGGTGGTACCGGTTTCCTTGGTCAGCGCCTGGATGGTCGAACCGCCCTTGCCGATCACTTCGCGGATCTTGTCCGGATGGATCTTCATGGTGATCATGCGCGGCGCGTGCTCCGACAGCTCGGTGCGGGCGTGGCCCATCGCTCCCTGCATGTTCGACAGGATATGCAGGCGGCCTTCCTTGGCCTGCGCCAGCGCGACCTGCATGATCTCCTTGGTGATGCCCTGGACCTTGATGTCCATCTGCAGCGCGGTAATGCCGTTGTCGGTACCCGCAACCTTGAAGTCCATGTCACCCAGGTGATCTTCATCGCCCAGGATGTCGGTCAGCACGGCAAACTTGTTGCCTTCCAGGATCAGGCCCATGGCCACGCCGGCCACGTGCGCCTTGACCGGAACGCCGGCGTCCATCAGTGCCAGGCAGCCGCCGCAGACCGAAGCCATCGACGACGAACCGTTGGATTCGGTGATTTCCGAAACCAGGCGGATGGTGTAGGCGAATTCATCGTCCTTCGGCAGCACCGGGATCAGTGCGCGCTTGGCCAGGCGGCCGTGGCCGATTTCGCGGCGCTTCGGGCTGCCCACGCGGCCGGTTTCACCGGTGGCGAACGGGGGCATGTTGTAGTGGAGCATGAAGCGGTCGCGGTACTCGCCGGCGAGCGCGTCGATGATCTGCTCGTCGCTCTTGGTGCCCAGCGTGGCCACCACCAGTGCCTGCGTCTCGCCGCGGGTGAACAGCGCCGAGCCGTGCGCGCGCGGCAGCACCGACGAACGGATCTCGATCGGGCGCACGGTGCGGGTGTCGCGGCCATCGATGCGCGGCTCGCCGTTCAGGATCTGGCCGCGCACGATCTTGGCTTCCAGGTCGAACATGATGTTGCCGACTTCCACCTTGTCGGCTTCCACACCGGCGTCTGCCAGCGCGGCGGCCACCTTGAGCGACACTTCCTTCAGCTTCTGGCTGCGGGCCGACTTCTGGCGCAGCTGATAGGCTTCCTGCAGCAGCGGCTGCGCGACTTCGGTGACCTTGGCGATCAGCGGCTCGTTCTTGGCAGCCGCGGTCCAGTCCCACTCGGCCTTGCCGCCTTCGCGCACCAGTTCATGGATGGCGTTGATGGCGATCTGCATCTGCTCGTGGCCATAGACCACGGCGCCCAGCATCACGTCTTCGGACAGCTGGTTGGCTTCCGATTCCACCATCAGCACGGCGCGCTCGGTGCCGGCGACGATCAGGTCCAGGTCCGAAGCGGCGATCTGCGGGCGGGTCGGGTTCAGCAGGTACTGGCCGTCCTTGTAGCCCACGCGCGCGGCGCCCACCGGGCCGCTGAACGGGATGCCCGACACGGCCAGCGCGGCCGACGCGCCGATCAGCGCGGGGATGTCGGCGGGCACTTCCGGGTTCAGCGAAATCACGTGCACCACGACCTGGACTTCGTTGTAGAAGCCTTCCGGGAACAGCGGACGCAGCGGACGGTCGATCAGGCGCGAGGTCAGCGTCTCGTTTTCCGACGGACGGCCTTCACGCTTGAAGAAGCCGCCGGGGATCTTGCCGGCCGCATAGGTCTTCTCGATGTAGTCGACGGTCAGCGGGAAGAAGTCCTGGCCCGGCTTCGGGTTCTTGGCGGCGACCACGGTCGCCAGCACTACGGTGTCTTCCACATCGACCAGCACGGCACCGCCGGCCTGGCGGGCGATTTCGCCAGTTTCCATGCGGACCGTGTGCTGGCCCCATTGGAATTCCTTGACGATCTTGTTGAACATGGACATGTGCATTCCTTGTCTTGCGGGCACGCCGCAATCATTGCGCAGCGTGCCACGCCTGCGTTCTCAGCCGCAGGCTAACTGCCGGAGACAGCTGCAGTCGCAGGGAAGTGCTATGCCATTCCAGCGCGGCACTGTTGCCGATGCCGCGCTGGAATGACACAAAGCCCTGTTTCCTTGGCCGGTCCGGATACTAAACCCAAAAAAAAGAACAACTTACTCCGTTGCGCGCCTTGCCGCAACGGGGTTCCGGCGAATCGGAGTCCTCGCCGGAAGCAGTGAAGCGAAAATCACTCCATCAACCTGCTGCATTGCCGGCAGGGGCGTAATCACCCGACCAGAAATGCAAAATGCCTGCCCCAGCAATGCTGAAGCAGGCATCCAGGCCTCACGCGAAACCGTGCAAACCCAGGAATCGCGCTGCCATCGTACGCAACCTCTTGCGCAAGCTTACTTGCGCAGGCCCAGCTTTTCGATCAGGGCGCGGTAGCGGTCGGCGTCGTTGGACTTGAGGTAGTCCAGCAGGCGGCGGCGGCGGCTCACCATGCGCAGCAGGCCGCGGCGGCTGTGGTGATCCTTCATGTTGGCCTTGAAGTGCGGGGTCAGTTCGTTGATGCGGGTGGTCAGCAGGGCCACTTGCACTTCGGGGCTGCCGGTGTCGTTGGCGCCACGGGCGAACTGCTTGATGACTTCGGACTTGTTGATATCGGCGACTGCCATGATGATTTCCTTTCACTTGCGAACGCTACAGCGCGGGATGCGCCGCTTGCGTCGTGTCACGGGGATTGCCGCGATACGGCGCGAGGCCGATCGACGACAGCCGCACATTATAGCCGAAAAGGGCCGCAGGGAGAACCGCGGCGCCTTCGCGGCGCTCCTGCGCTCAGGGGCGCTCCATCCGGCACGTGGTCGGCAACGTGGTTTGCGCCGTCTTCAGCTTGCGCACCGTGCGGAAGCCGTAGCCCGAGCCCTCGTTGTCGAACCGCACCGCACCGCCCTGCTTTTCCATCACCGAAACATAGAGCGGCTGCAGTACCTGGTGGTCCTCGGCGCGGATGGTGGCCTCGTGGAAGTCGTTGACGTACCGCATGTTCTCCAGCGCCCGCGCCACCTTCACCGCGTCGGTTGAGCCCGCCTTCTCGATCGCGCGTGCCAGCATTTCCACCATCATCTGCATGCGCAGATGCACGTAATCATCCTTCGGCTCCGGGTAACGCGCGCGGAACTGCTGGTAAAACGCGTCCGAGGCAGCGCCGCCCACGTTCGGGTGCCATTCGGCCACGGCCAGCACACGGCCGACGCCGGCATCACCCATTGCCGCGGGCGCGCCCAGGCCATTGCCGTAGAAGGTGTAGAACTTGGCCTGCAACCCACCCTCGCGCGCAGCCTTGACCATCAGCGTCAGGTCGTTGCCCCAGTTGCCAGTGATGACGGCGTCCGCGCCACTCGCCTTGATCTTGGCGATATAGGGGGCAAAATCCTTGATCTTGCCGATCGGATGGAACTCGTCGCCAACGATCTGGACGTCGGGGCGACGCGCGGCCAGCATCTCGCGTGCCGAACGCGCCACCTGGTGGCCGAAGCTGTAGTCCTGGTCGATCAGGTAGACCTTGCGCACGGACTGGTCCTGCCGGATCACCTCTGTCAGCGCCTGCATGCGCATGTCGGCGCTGGCGTCGAAGCGGAAATGCCAGAAGCTGCAGTTCTCGTTGGTCAGGCTAGGATCGACCGCCGAATAGTTCAGGAACAGCACGCGCGCATCGGGCTGGCGCGCATTGTGGCGGTTGATGGCCGAGATCAGTGCCCCGGCCACGGCCGAACTGTTGCCCTGCAGGACGAACGGAATACGCCGGTCAGTCAGGGCGCGCAACTGGATCAGGCTTTCGTCGACGTTGCCCTTGCTGTCGAACGTCACCAGCTCGAAGGGCCGCGCGCCGTCGGCAGTCTTGACGCCGCCGCGGGCATTGACGCGCTCGATCGCCAGGCGCAGGTTGCGCGCCACTGCCTCGCCCGCGTTGGCAAACGGGCCGGAAAGGCCGTCGATCATCCCCAGCCGGATCGGCTCCTGAGCGGACGCACCTGCCGACGCACCCGCCGCCACCACCAGCAACACGCCGCCCAGCCAACTCCGCCACCGCGCCATACCCTGCATAGTCTCTCCCGGAAAGCGGTGGATGGTACGGCAGCACGCCGGTCGGGCGCAAATGACGGCCGCCTGCGCAGCATTCGCCGGGATTTGGCGCGGATCCCGTCACATTGGGCGAAGTAGCGGCAGAAAGCAGCGCCAAGGGCACCCAAGGGCAGGCGCGGGACTACACTTTCGATATCAACAAAGCATTGACCGAGGCCGTCATGAACCCTGCAATCGCCGGCAGCGCCCGCCGGCTCTCCCTGGCGCTTGCTGCCGCCCTGCTCTGCGCGTGCAGCACACTGATGCCGGTCCAGGAAGGCACCAAGCTGGTCGGCCAGCCCAAGGCGGCGGTCCAGGCGATGTTCGGGCCGCCCACCGATATCTACAACCTGCCCGACGGCACTTCGCGCTGGATCTATTCCCAGCAGCCAATGGGCCAGTACGCCTATGGCGCCGAGTTCGACCGCAACGGCAACCTGACCAGCTTCCGCAACATGCTGTCGACGCTGGAGCTGTACAAGGCGCAGGTCGGCACCTGGACCCGCGAGGACGTCGCCGAGCATTTCGGCGTGACCCGCCTGCCGGTCGAGTATTTTCCGCGGATGCGCAATGAGGTCTGGTCCTACCGCTTCCGCCATGAAGACGTATGGCCGTCGCTGTTCCACTTCTATTTCGACGATGCCGGCGTGCTGCGCCGCACGCAGATCACGCCCGACCCGCTCTACGACCCCGATGAAAGATTCCGCCGATGGTAGACGCTCAGGAAAAAGCCCGCCATCCCCGGGTCGGGAATGGCGGGCTTGGTCCGTACGCTCAGGCCGGGTAAGCCGTCCGCCGTCTAACGCAGAAGCCTTGGTCAGATCTGCGGATTGATCTTTTGCACGGCCTTGTCGTGCAGCTTGTTCAGCGCGGCCAGGTAGGCCTTGGCCGAAGCGGCGACGATATCCGGGTCGGTACCCACGCCGTTGACGATGCGGCCGGCCTTGGACAGGCGCACGGTCACTTCGCCCTGGGCCTCGGTACCGCCGGTGATCGCGTTCACCGAATACAGCACCATCTCGGCGCCGCTGGACACGCGCGACTCGATCGCATGCAGCGTGGCATCCACCGGGCCGTTGCCCTCGCCTTCGCCACTCTGCTCCTTGCCATCCATGCTGAACACCACGCGCGCATGCGGGCGCTCGCCGGTCTCGGAGCGCTGCGACAGCGAGATGAAGCGGAAGTGCTCGTTGGCGTCGTGCTGGGCCTCGTTCGAGACGATCGCCATGATGTCTTCATCAAAGATCTCGGCCTTCTGGTCGGCCAGCTCCTTGAAGCGCGTGAAGGCGGCGTTGACTTCGCTCTCGCTGTCCAGCTCGATGCCGAGTTCCTGCAGGCGCTGCTTGAAGGCGTTGCGGCCCGACAGCTTGCCCAGCACGATCTTGTTGGCGGACCAGCCCACGTCCTCCGCTCGCATGATCTCGTAGGTGTCGCGCGCCTTGAGCACGCCATCCTGGTGGATGCCCGACGCATGCGCGAAGGCATTGGCGCCGACCACGGCCTTGTTCGGCTGCACCACGAAACCGGTGATCTGCGACACCAGCTTGGAGGCCGGCACGATCTGCGTGGTATCCACGCCGACGTCCATGTCGAAGTAGTCGCGACGGGTCTTCACCGCCATCACTACCTCTTCCAGGCTGGTATTGCCGGCGCGTTCGCCAAGGCCGTTGATGGTGCACTCCACCTGGCGCGCACCGCCCAGCTTGACCGCTGCCAGCGAGTTGGCCACGGCCATGCCGAGGTCGTTATGGCAGTGCACCGACCAGATCGCCTTGTCCGAGTTGGGGATGCGCTCGCGCACCGAGCGGATCAGCTCAGCGTAGCCCTCGGGCACGGCATAGCCCACGGTGTCCGGCAGGTTGATGGTGGTCGCGCCCTCGGCGATCACGCCTTCGAGCACGCGGCACAGGAAGTCCATGTCCGAGCGGCTGCCGTCTTCGGGCGAGAACTCGATATCGTCGGTGAACTGGCGCGCAAAGCGCACCGCCAGGCGCGCCTGCTCGTACACCTGGTCAGGCGTCATGCGCAGCTTCTTCTCCATGTGCAGCGCGGACGTCGCGATAAAGGTGTGGATGCGGAACGAATTCGCAGGCTTGAGCGCCTCGGCAGCGCGGGCGATGTCCTTGTCGTTGGCGCGGGCCAGCGAGCAGATGGTCGAGTCCTTGACCACCTGGGCGATCGAGCGGATCGCTTCGAAGTCACCGTTGGAGCTGGCCGCAAAGCCGGCCTCGATCACATCGACCCTCAGGCGTTCCAGCTGGCGCGCGATGCGGATCTTTTCCTCGCGGGTCATGGAAGCGCCGGGCGACTGCTCGCCGTCACGCAAGGTGGTGTCGAAAATGATGAGTTTGTCAGACATTTTGTGGAGCTCCTGTGTAGCTTTCTGGTGTGCTGTCCCCGGCATGCTGTGTCCGGGGCTTACCGCCTGTTCCGCGCTCCACGGCTGTGGAATGCAAAACGCCCCGGCGTGCACAAGCAGGCCGGGGCGTTGGTGTTCCTTACGGATTCCGTGCTAAGGGTTGCGTTGTCCTCAGCGCGCGCGCGTCCCGACCTGATGGCCTAGTAGGCCACCTAGGGTGGTGCGGGCGATTAGGACTTGGCGCGAAATCATGGGACCGACTATAGCCGGTTTGGCGCGCCCGTGCAATACAGGGTTTTTGCCGAACGCGCCTTCGCGTTGCCGCGGGCATCAGCCCTTGGGCGGGATGCGCAGCTTCTGGCCCGGGTAGATCTTGTCGGGATGCGACAGCATCGGCTTGTTGGCCTCGAAGATCTTGTTGTACTCGGCGCCGTTGCCGTAGGCGGCCTGAGCGATTGCCCACAGCGTGTCGCCCTTCACCACGGTATGCCACTGCGATTCGGACGACTCGACGTTGACCGACATCTTGTCCTCAACCTTGTCCACCCCTTCGACGTTGCCTGCGCACAGGATGATCTTCTCGCGCGTGGCCTGGTCGGGCGCCACGCCGAACACCGTCACCAGCCCCTGCGAGCCATCCACCTGCACCATCAGCCCGGTGGCATCCAGTCCCATCTTCTTGATGTATGCCTCGATCGCATCGCCCGCGGCACGGTTGGCGGCATCTACCTTTTCGGCCGATGCATCTGCCGCCGCGGCCTGCTGCGCCGCCTTGGCCTCGCCGGTGCCGAACAGCTTTTCCCCCGCTTCCTTGATGAAGTCGAACATGCCCATGACATCCTCCTGACGGTAAGTGGAAAACACTGCAGAGTGCCACGGCCAGTGGCCGCGGCGTAAAAACAATTGTGAAACCGGGAAAGCACGAAGGGCGCCGTAGCGCCCTTCCCTGCCCGCAACACTCAATCGTTGCCGCCGTTTCCGCCATTGCCGCTTTCGCGCACCTTGCGGATTCCGCCGGGCTGCCCATGGATGGCACGCCAGCCCCACAGCACGTAACCCGAGATCGCGTAGGCAACGAACAGCCCGAACAGCGCCACCGGCGGATCGGTCGACACCACCACGAACAGCACCAGGACCAGCACCATCATGCCGAACGGCACGCGGTAACGCACGTCCAGCGCCTTGCCGCTGTAGAACGGCGCGTTGGACACCATCGACAGCCCCGCGTACAGCGTGATGCCGAACGCCACCCACGGCATCCACAGCTCCTTGACCGGCAGCTTGTTGTCGATCACCAGCCAGACAAAGCCCGCCACCAGCGCTGCGGCGGCCGGGCTGGGCAGGCCCTGGAAGAAACGCTTGTCGACCACGCCGATATTGGCGTTGAAGCGTGCCAGCCGCAGCGCCGCGCAGGTGCAGTAGACAAAGGCCGCGATCCAGCCCCACTTGCCGAGGTCATGCAGGATCCATTCGTACATCACCAGCGCCGGCGCGACGCCGAACGAGGTCATGTCCGACAGCGAGTCATACTGCTCGCCGAACGCGCTCTGCGTATTGGTGATGCGCGCCACGCGGCCGTCCATGCCATCGAGCACCATGGCCGCGAAGATCGCGATGGCGGCCACGTCGAAGCGCATGTTCATCGCCTGCACGATGGCGAAGAAGCCGGCGAACAGCGCCGCGGTGGTGAACGCGTTGGGCAGCAGGTAGATGCCGCGGCGGCGCGGCCGCTGGCGCTCGTAGGCGATGTCGTGGTCGTCCGCGGCATCGTCGTCATAGTCCTCGGCACCGCGCAACTGGTTATGGCGGAACGGGCGCAGATGCGTCACGTTGCCGCTGCTGACCCGCTTGTTACGTCGATTGAAGGCAACCATCGCAGTCCTCCTGTCGTCCTGTGGTCCTGGTCAGGCCTTCGCTCACTTCACGTCGAGTTCGGCGAGGATGGTCGACGACGCCGACACCTTCTCGCCAATGGTCACGCGCGGACGCGCGTCGAGCGGCAGGTAGACATCGACGCGGGAGCCAAAGCGGATAAAGCCGTAGCGCTGGCCTCGCGAGAGCTTGTCGCCCACCTTGGTGTAGCACAGGATACGTCGCGCCACCAGGCCGGCCACCTGCACCAGCGTGACCACCTGGCCGTCGGTTGCACGGCGGATGATCACGGCATTGCGCTCGTTCTCGGTCGAGGCCTTGTCCAGGTCGGCGTTGACGAACTTGCCCGGGAAATATTCGACCTTTTCAACCGCGCCATCGACCGACACGCGGTTCGAGTGCACGTTGAAGACGTTCATGAAGACGCTGATCTTCAGCGCCTCGCGGTTAGCGTACGGATCCATGGCCTTTTCGACCACGACGATGCGGCCGTCGGCCGGTGCCAGCACCGCGTTGGGCGCCGACGGGATCGGGCGCGGCGGATCGCGGAAGAACTGCAGCACGAACACCGTGATGATCCACAGCGGCAGCGCCCACCAGAAGCCCGCGCTGGCGTGCACCAGCAGTGAAATGACAAAGGCGCCGGCCAGGAACGGCCAGCCTTCACGGGCGATCAGCGGATGAGGATAGTTCATGCAGTACGAGTTTCGGTGGAGTCAAAACCAGGGCGGAGGCGGTGCGGCGGCGGCGATATCCGCTGCAGCGGCGCTTGCCGGCCCATGTTGCGGAGCAGCATCAGGCGCACGCCTTGCCCGAAAAAGTTCGACAAGGATAACAAAAAGCCGTTCAGGTCCCGGCAATCCCCTTCCGATGATAGAAGGGCATGGCACGGAACGCTGAACGGCTTCGGCCCGCCGCCGTGCGGCGCGGGCCATCAGGCAGCGCTACAGATCAGTTCTTCGACTGGTCGACCATCTTGTTCTTGGCGATCCACGGCATCATCGCGCGCAGCTTCTCACCCACCACTTCGATCTCGTGCTCGGCGTTCAGGCGGCGGCGCGAGATCAGGGTCGGGGCGCCGGCCTTGTTCTCCAGCAGGAAGCTCTTGGCGTACTCGCCGGTCTGGATGTCGGTCAGGCACTGCTTCATCGCCTTCTTGGTCTCTTCGGTCACCACGCGCGGACCAGTGACGTATTCACCATATTCCGCGTTGTTGGAGATCGAGTAGTTCATGTTGGCGATGCCGCCTTCGTAGATCAGGTCGACAATCAGCTTCAGTTCGTGCAGGCACTCGAAGTAGGCCATTTCCGGCGCGTAGCCGGCTTCCACCAGGGTCTCGAAGCCAGCCTTGATCAGCTCGACGGTACCGCCGCACAGCACGGCCTGCTCGCCGAACAGGTCGGTTTCGGTCTCTTCGCGGAAGTTGGTCTCGATGATGCCGGCACGGCCGCCGCCGTTGGCGGTGGCGTACGACAGGGCGATGTCACGGGCGGCGCCGGACTTGTTCTGGTGCACGGCGATCAGGTGCGGCACGCCGCCACCTTGCGTGTACGTGGCGCGCACGGTGTGGCCCGGGGCCTTCGGCGCGATCATGATCACGTCCAGGTCGGCACGCGGGATCACGGCACCGTAGTGCACGTTGAAGCCGTGGGCGAAGGCCAGCGCGGCGCCTTCCTTGATGTTGTCGTGCACTTCGTTCTTGTACACGTCGGCGATCTGCTCGTCCGGCAGCAGGATCATGACCACGTCGGCACCCTTGACGGCCTCGGCCACTTCCTTGACTTGCAGGCCGGCGTTGGCGGCCTTGTTCCACGACGCGCCGCTCTTGCGCAGGCCGACCGTCACGTTGACGCCCGAATCCTTCAGGTTCAGCGCGTGGGCGTGGCCCTGCGAGCCATAACCGATGATGGTGACGTTCTTGCCCTTGATCAGCGAGAGGTCGGCGTCCTTGTCGTAAAACACTTTCATGATAAATCCTTCAATCTCTGTCTTTTATATGAGGGGGGCGGCATCCTCGTGTGCATTGTGTGCGCACGGATCGCGCCGCCCGGGGATACTGCTTGAACCTGTGCGACTGGCTGTGCGAGCGGCGTTGGATCAGACCTTCAGGATGCGCTCGCCGCGGCCAATGCCCGAGCCGCCGGTACGGACGGTCTCCAGGATGGCGGTGCGGTCGATCGCGTCCAGGAACGCATCGAGCTTGACGCCGTTGCCGGTCAGCTCGATGGTGTAGGTCTTCTCGGTGACATCGATGATGCGGCCGCGGAAGATGTCGGCGGTGCGCTTCATTTCTTCGCGCTCCTTGCCGACCGCGCGCACCTTGACGAGCATGAGCTCGCGCTCGATGTGCGCGCCTTCGGTCAGGTCGACCACCTTGACCACTTCGACCAGGCGGTTCAGGTGCTTGGTGATCTGCTCGATCACGTCATCCGAGCCGGTGGTGACGATGGTCATGCGCGACAGCGAGGAATCCTCCGTCGGCGCCACAGTCAGCGTCTCGATGTTGTAGCCGCGGGCCGAGAACAGGCCCACCACGCGCGACAGCGCACCGGCTTCGTTTTCCAGCAGGACCGAAATGATGTGTCGCATTACAGGTCCTCCGCGCCGAGCAGCATTTCGGAAATGCCCTTGCCCGCCTGGACCATCGGCCAGACGTTTTCGGTGGGATCGGTCTGGAAGTCCAGGAACACGGTACGGTCCTTCAGGCGGAACGCCTCGCGCAGCGCCGGCTCGACGTCGGACGTCTTCTCGACGCGCATGCCGATATGCCCGTAGGCCTCGGCCAGCTTGACGAAGTCGGGCAGCGCGTCCATGTAGGAGTGCGAGTAGCGGTTGTCGTACTCGATCTCCTGCCACTGGCGCACCATGCCGAGGTAGCCGTTGTTGAGCGAGCAGATCTTCACCGGGGTGTCGTACTGCAGGCAGGTCGACAGTTCCTGGATGCACATCTGGATCGAGCCTTCACCGGTGATGGTGACGACTTCCTTCTCCGGGAATGCCTTCTTGATGCCCATCGCGTACGGCAGCCCCACGCCCATCGTGCCCAGGCCACCCGAGTTGATCCAGCGGCGCGGCTCGTTGAACTTGTAGAACTGCGCGGCCCACATCTGGTGCTGGCCGACATCGGAGCAGATGAAGGCATCGCCGTGGGTCAGTTCCCAGATCTTTTCCACCACGTACTGCGGCTTGATGATCTCGGAGCTGCGGTCGTACTTCAGGCAGTCGACCGAGCGCCATTGCTCGATCTGCTCCCACCACTTGGCCAGGGCCTCGCGCTTGGGCTTGACGTCGCTGGCCTTGAGCTGGGCGATCAGTTCCTGCAGCACGTCCTTGACGTTGCCGACGATGGGGATGTCCACCTTGACGCGCTTCGAGATCGACGACGGGTCGATATCGATATGGATAATCTTGCGCGCCTGCGAGGTGAAGTGCGACGGGTTGCCGATCACGCGGTCGTCGAAGCGGGCGCCGATGGCGATCAGCACGTCGCAGTTCTGCATGGCCATGTTGGCTTCATACGTGCCGTGCATGCCGAGCATGCCGACGAACTGCTTGCTGGTGCCGGGGAACGCGCCCAGGCCCATCAGCGTGTTGGTCACCGGGTGGCCGGTCATCGCGGCCAGCTGGCGCAACTCGTCGCTGGCATTGGCCAGCACCACGCCGCCGCCGGAGTAGATGTACGGGCGCTCGGCGCCCTGCAGCAGCGCCACCGCCTTGCGGATCTGGCCCGAGTGTCCCTTGTTCACCGGGTTGTACGAGCGCATGTCGATCGACTTGGGGTACTCGTACTTGCAGGAATTGCGGGAAACATCCTTGGGAATGTCCACCACCACCGGGCCCGGACGGCCGGTCGAGGCGATGAAGAACGCCTTCTTGATGGTCGCGGCGAGGTCGCGCACGTCCTTCACCAGGAAGTTGTGCTTGACGATCGGGCGGGTGATGCCGACGGTGTCGCACTCCTGGAAGGCGTCCTGGCCAATGGCGTGGGTCGGCACGTTGCCGGTGATCACTACCATCGGGATCGAGTCGAGGTACGCGGTGGCAATGCCGGTGACAGCATTGGTCACGCCGGGACCAGAGGTCACCAGGGCGACACCCACCTTGCCCGTTGCGCGTGCGTAGCCGTCTGCGGCATGAACCGCGGCCTGCTCGTGGCGCACCAGGATGTGCTCGAACTTGGTTTGCTTGTGGAGCTCGTCGTAGATATACAGCACTGCGCCGCCGGGATAGCCCCAGACGTACTCGACGCCTTCTTCGGCAAGTGCGTGAACGAGAATTTCCGCCCCGATCATTTCGGGTGCGGCAGATGAATTGCTGTCTGCGTGGGAGAATTCCGCGCTGGGCATGTTCATTTCAGTCCTTTGCAATTTTCGGCAAAAAATTGTTTGGATGCTCTCTGCCGAACTTGTGGCTCGGGTTCAAGCGGTGCGCGTCTGCATGGAAGACCGCCTCATAAGCGGCCGGATGAGACAACCACTGATGTCGTGTGAACCTTCGATGATACTGCAATGCACCAGCGCGGTCTATGGTTGTTTCACCCCGCGCCGCTCAGGGTTTTACCGGGCCGCTGGCTGCTTTAGCAGGCGCTTTAGCAGTCAGCCAATGTATTTCCCTCAATACAAAATGGTACATCCGCGGGTTTTTTTGCTAGCATCGCAGCACCTTGCGTGTGCCACGGGTCGTACGCAGCACATTCGCAAGGACCGGGCAATCGATCGACGCAACAGGCTCCACAGCAAGCCGCACACCAAGCCGCACTCCGCCTGAATGGCCACCGACCAGGAACTGACCGATTTTCTTGCCAGCGTCGAACGCCGCGCCTTCAAGCAGGCCGTGTTCGCGGTCCGCGACGACGAGGCGGCGCTGGATATCGTGCAGGACGCCATGATCAAGCTGGCCGAGAAATATGGCGACAAAGGTGCCGGCGAACTCCCGCCGCTGTTCCAGCGCATCCTGCAGAACACCATCCACGACTGGTTCCGCCGCCAGAAGGTGCGCAACACGTGGGTGACGCTGTTTTCCAGCCTGCGCGACGACCGCGACGGGGGCGACGACAACGACTTGCTGGAAACGCTGGAGGCGCAGGCCGGCTCGGCATCGGCGGAAAGCAGTGCCGACCAGGTCGAACGCGCTCAGGTGATGCACATCATCGAGCAGGAGATCCAGCGCCTGCCGGCGCGTCAACGCGAGGCATTCCTGATGCGTTACTGGGAAGATATGGACGTTGCCGAAACCGCAGCCGTGATGGGTTGCTCCGAGGGCAGCGTCAAGACGCACTGTTCCCGTGCCACGCATACTCTGGCGCAAGCCCTGCGCGCACGGGGGGTTCGACTATGAGCATAAACGAGAGAGATATCCGCGAACGCCGGTTCACCCATGAGATCCGCACGGCACTGGATGCCAGTGCGGAGGCATTGCCGGCCGACATCACCGAACGGCTCGCCGCCGCGCGCCGGATTGCGCTCGCGCGCAAGAAGGCTGAAGCAACCGTGCCGGTGCCGCAATTCGCCATGCCGGGACCGCATGTCCCGATATTCGATGACGAGACCTCGCCGCTGCACCGCGCTGGTGCCTGGCTGCGCCGCCTGGGCCTGATCTGGACGCTGGTGGCGCTGGCCGCCGGCCTGATGGGTATCTACCACTGGCAGCAACAGAAGCGCGTGGAAGAACTGGCCGATGTCGATGCGGCCATGCTGCTCGACGACCTGCCGCCCACGGCCTACGCCGACGAGGGCTTCCACGTCTTCCTGAAACGCGGGCAATAGCATGGCGCCTGCACTGTCCCGCCCCGACGCCCTGCGCCGCCGGCTGGCCGCGCTGCTGCTGGCCATGTCCGGCGCCGCCACTGGCTGGTGCCTGCTGCCGGCCGCCGCGCACGCGCAAGCCGCCTCCGGCGCCAGCGCGGCAGCAAGCGCACGCCCTGCGTGGTCCGAGCTGAGCCCGGTCAACCAGCGCATCCTGGCGCCGCTGCAGCCACTCTGGGACACCCTGCCCGAACTGAATCGCCGCAAGTGGCTGCGCATTGCCGAGCGCTACCCGAAGTTCTCGCCGGCGGAACAGGCCCGGCTGCAGACGCGCATGGACGAATGGGTCAAGATGACGCCGCAGCAGCGGCGGCTGGCGCGCGAGAACTACCAGATCACCCGCGCGCTGCCGGCCGAGAAAAAGGCCGAGGCGTGGGACAAGTACCAGGCCCTCCCGGAAGAGCAGAAGAAGAAGCTGGCCGCCGCCGAGCGCGTGCCCAGCCGGCCCGGTGCCGTCAGCGCGCTGCCGAGCACCAAGCGCCTGCCGGGCAGCACCAGCCACGCGGTCCGGCACGAGCCCAAAGCCGGTGGCGCCGGTGGCGCCGCCGGCAAGCCGGCCAGCGAAGTCCAGGCCGCGTCGGCAGCAGTAGCGCCGGCCACGGCGGCAGCGTCATCCGCGCCGGCCGCAGTGTCCGCCACCGTGCCCACACCCGCGACGACACCCGCAGCCACGCCACCGGCGGCCACCAGCACTGCCCCGGCCGCTCCGGAACCTGCCACCGAGGCCGCGGCGGCCTCCGAAGGCACGGCGCGCCAGTAGTCGCCTGTTGGACGGGTGGCCGCCATGCCCTTTGGCATAATGGCTGTCTTGCTCGCGTTGCGTTTCGCTTGCTTGCGCCGCCCTCTTTCGCCTGACATGCCCGCTGCCACCACCCTCGACCCAAAGCCCGCCGCAGCTCCCGCACCGGTGGCCCCGCCTCTGCGCCGCCGCTTTGCCTGCATGCTGTACGAAGGCGTCCTGCTGTTCGGCGTGCTGAGCGCTTCTACTGCCCTCTTCCTGCTGCTGCGGCCGCTGCTGCAGCGTCTCGGCCTGGACGGTCCGCTGACGATCCAGCTATGGAGCTTCGTGGTGATGGGCCTGTATTTCACCTGGTTCTGGCAGCGCAACGGCCAGACCCTGGCCATGCAGACCTGGCGCATCCGTGTCGAGAACGCCGCCGGCGTGCCACCGCGCTGGCCGCAGGCAGCGCTGCGCTACGTGCTGGCGTGGCTGTGGCTGCCGCCGTCGGCGGCGGTCGGGCATCTGCTGGGACTGGTCAAGGGCCCGTTCGTCGGCGTGCTGTGCGCCGGCCTGCTGATCTGGATCCTGCTGGCCTGGCTCGACCCGCGCCGCCAGTTCCTGCACGACCGCCTCGCCGGTACACGGCTCGCGGATTTGCGCACGCCCAAGGCATGACGCTCAACGCCGCCGGCATCCGCCGCCTGGCGGTGACCGCGCAGGCGGCCGCGGCGCTGGGCACCGGCGCCGCGCTGGTACGGCTGGCGGGATGGCCGTGGCCGGGCGCGATCGCCGCCGGCGTGGCGGTGATCCTCGGCGCCTTCGCAGCCAGCATCGCCATCGCCTTTGCCTTTACCGAGCGCGGACTATGGGTGGCGGCGGGCCAGCGCCCGCCCGCACCGCCACAGGAACTGGTCGCGACGCGCCGTCCCTTGCGCGTGCCTGAAGCGTTGCGGTGCTACCTGAACGAGATCCGCGCCGTGCTGCGCATGTTCGACTGGCTGCAGCCGTTCCGCGCCCGCGCCCCCTTTGCCCCGCCCGCTGACGCCCTGCCCGGCCGCGACGCACCGCCGGTGCTGCTGGTCCACGGGTACGCCTGCGGGCAGGCGATCTGGCTCGACCTGCAGCCGGCGCTGGCGGCGGCAGGCTACCGCTGCGAAGGCATCGACCTGCTGCCGGTCTTCGGCGATATCGACGACTACTCCCACGCGCTGCTCGCCGCGATGCGGCGCATGGCCGCGGCATACGGCCGGGCGCCGCTGCTGGTGTGCCACAGCATGGGCGGACTGGTGGCGCGCGCGGCGCTGCAGCTGGCTGGCGACGAGGACGCCTGCGCCGGCATCGTGACCCTCGGCACTCCGCACCATGGCAGCGCGCTGGCGCGCTTCGGCGGCGGGCATAACGCCAGGCAGATGCGCTGCGGCAGCCCCTGGCTGCGCGCGCTTGCCGGCGCGGAAAGCCCGCGCCTGCGCGCGCGCATGGTCTCGGTGTTCAGCTGGCACGACTCGATCGCCGGGCCGCCCTGCACCGGCTGGCTCGACGGCGCGGGACATATCGCGCTGTCAGGCATCGGCCATGTCTCGCTGCTGCGGCATCCGGCGGCGATCCAGGCGGTGCTGGATGCACTGCAGGAGCTGTCGGCACGCGGACGCTAGCCGACACCGACGGCATCGCTGCTGTCCCGCCTACGCCACGGTTTCCCACGCTTCACAAGTCAGTCATGTTTCCGTCACGGCGCCGTCATCGCGCGCTGGCTGAATGCAGCCATCGCCGCTACCGGGACTGCCATGGTGCAAGCACTCCGATCCGCCCGCGGATACCTGTCGAAGGCCGCGCAACTGAAGCAACGGCTGCGCCGCGGTGCCGACACCGGCTGGGAAGCCGCGCCGCTCACCGCCTTCCTGCCGCCAGGCCTTGACGGCGCCGCACTCGCGCCGCTGCGCGAGCAGCCGGACACCTATCCGCCGGAGCCGCACCCGGTCCACCGTTACCGCGCCATCTGGCTGTCCGACATCCACCTGGGCACGCCTGGCTGCCAGGCCACCTACCTGCTCGACTTCCTCAAGCACAACGAATCCGACCAGCTCTACCTGGTCGGCGACATCATCGACGGCTGGCAGCTGCGCCGCGGCTGGTACTGGCCGCAAAGCCACAACGATGTGGTGCAGAAGCTGCTGCGCAAGGCGCGCAAGGGCACCGAGGTGATCTACGTGCCCGGCAACCACGACGAAGCCGCGCGCCAGTTCGACGGCATGGCGTTCGGCGACATCACCGTGCGCGAAGAGGCGGTGCATGTCACCGCCACCGGACGCCGGCTGTGGGTGGTGCACGGCGACCTGTTCGACGGCGTGGTGCAGCACGCGCGCTGGCTCGCCTACCTGGGCGATTCGCTGTACACGATGATCCTGGCGCTGAACCGGCACTTCAACCGGCTACGTGCGCGACTGGGCTTCCCGTACTGGTCGCTGTCGCAGTTCCTGAAGCACCAGGTCAAGAACGCGGTCAACTACATCAGCGCCTTCGAGACCGCGATGGTCGACGAAGCGCGCCGGCGCGGCTGCGACGGCGTGGTCTGCGGCCACATCCACAAGGCCGAGATCCGCGAGGTCAACGGCCAGCTCTACTGCAATGACGGCGACTGGGTCGAGAGCCTGTCGGCGCTGGTCGAGACCATGGAAGGCGAACTGAAGATCGTCTACTGGACCACACTGCTGGATCCGCCCGAACCGGCCACGCGCCGCCGGCGCCGTGCCGCGGTGGCGGGCTGATCCTGCCCCGGCAACCCTGATTCCGCCTTGCCCTGCCAACGCCCCCGAGGAGGCTGCATGAAGATCCTGATCGTCACCGATGCCTGGGAACCGCAAGTCAACGGCGTGGTGCGCACGCTCAAATCCACGCGCCGCGAGCTGGAGGCACTGGGCCACACGGTCGACATGATCACGCCGCTGGAATTCCGCACGGTGCCGTGCCCGACCTACCCCGAGATCCGGCTGTCGCTGCTGCCGTCGGCGCGGGTGCGGCGGCGCATCGAAGCGTTCGGCCCCGATGCCCTGCATATCGCCACCGAAGGCCCGCTGGGCCTGGCCGCGCGGCGCCATGCGCTGCGCCGGCGACTGCCCTTCACCACGGCCTACCACACGCGATTTCCGGAGTACGTGCAGGCGCGCTTCGGGATCCCGCTGGCCTGGACCTACCGCTTCCTGCGCTGGTTCCACGGCCCGGCGCAGTCGGTGATGGCGCCGACGCCGGTGGTGCTAGACGACCTGCACCAGCACGGCATCGACCATGGCGTGCTGTGGACGCGCGGCGTCGACCTGGACGTGTTCACGCCACAGCGCGCCAACGTGCTCAACACGGCGCACCCGATCTTCCTGTACGTGGGCCGCGTGGCGGTGGAGAAGAACGTCGAGGCCTTCCTGGCGCTGGACCTGCCCGGCTCCAAGTGGGTGGTCGGCGACGGCCCCGCACTGCCCTCGCTGCGTACGCGCTATCCCGGCGCCAACTACCTGGGCGTGCTGAGCCAGCCGGAACTGGCCCGGGTGTATGCTTCGGCTGATGTCTTCGTGTTCCCGAGCCGCACCGACACCTTCGGGCTGGTGCTGCTGGAAGCGCTGGCCAGCGGCCTGCCGGTGGCGGCGTACCCGGTCACCGGCCCGATCGACGTGCTGGGCGACAGCCCCGCGGGCGTGATGCACGAAGACCTGCGCGAAGCCTGCCTGGAAGCGCTGCGCATCGACCGCGCCACGGCCCGAGGCCATGCCGAGAGGTTTTCATGGCGCGCCGCCTCCGAGCAGTTCCTGGCCCACTTGCGGCCGTTCGCCGCCGGCAAGCCGGTCGGCGCAGCGGCCCAACCCGCATCGCAAACCCATGCCGAAACCCCATCCGGAACTGCCGTCCGACCCGCCCCTGCAGAGGCCGCCGGCAGCCCAGAGCGCTGACTACACGATCGAGCAGAACCCCCACAAAGGCAACCGCGGCCTGGCACGCGCCTGGCGTGCCGCGATCAACTCGCTGTCCGGCCTGCGCTACGCGGTGCTGGAGGAAAGCGCGTTCCGCCAGGAACTGACGCTGGTGGCGATCCTGGCGCCATGCGCCTTCCTGCTGCCGGTGGGGGTGGTCGAACGCATCCTGCTGCTCGGCACGCTCCTGGTCGTGCTGATCGTGGAACTGCTCAACTCCAGCGTCGAGGCGGCAATCGACCGGATCTCGCTGGAACGCCACAGCCTGTCCAAGCGCGCCAAGGATTTCGGCAGCGCAGCGGTGTTGCTGGCGCTGGTGCTGTGCGGGGGCACCTGGCTTGCCATTGCCGGGCCCCACGTGGTGCACTGGGCACGGGCACTGGCCGGCTGACCTCCGGGGCGGGGAACCAGCCAGGGCCCGCCGGGCCTTGGGCCGGGCCGATTGCTTATAATCGCTACCCTGCCACGATTCACCGATCGACCCATCGCCCGGACGCCCATGGAACCGAAACCGCAAACCGGCCCCCGCCGTACCAGGGACCGCATCCTCGACGTCTCGCTGCGCCTGTTCAACGAAGTCGGCGAACCGAACGTCACCACCACGACGATCGCGGAAGCGATGGAGATCAGCCCCGGCAATCTCTACTACCACTTCCGCAACAAGGACGACATCATCAACTCCATCTTCGTGCGCTTCGAGCAGGAGATGGAGCGCCGGCTGAAGATGCCGGACGACCACAAGGCGACCCTGGACGAGAGCTGGGGCTACCTGCAGTACATGTCCGAGTTCCTGTGGAACTACCGCTTCCTGTATCGCGACATCAACGACCTGCTGGCGCGCAACCGGATGCTGGAGACCAACTTCAAGCGCATCGTCGAGCAGAAGCAGCGCTTCGCGCACGAGATCTGCCGGCAGTTCCTGGAAGACGGCGAGATGGAAGCCACGCCCGAGCAGGTCGAGGCGATCTGCACCAACATGGTGGTCATCGCCACCTACTGGCTGTCGTTCCAGTTCGTGCAGCATCCGCGCCAGTACAACGATCCCGAGCAGATCCGCGGCTACCTGCACGGCTCCAGCTACCACATCTTCTCGATCCTCGCGCCCTACCTGCGCGGCCGCGCGCGCGAGGCCTTCGACCAGCTGGCCCGCGATTACGCGGCATCCAGGGCAGCCACCGAGGCGGCAAAGGAAAAGAAGTGAAATCTGTCTGTGTCTATTGCGGCTCCAGCCCCGGCAACCGCCCCGAATATGCCGAGGGCGCGCGCCTGCTCGGCCGCACGCTGGCCGAGCGCGGCCTGGCGCTGGTCTATGGCGGCGGCAAGGTCGGCCTGATGGGCACCGTGGCCGACGCGGTGCTGGAACACGGCGGCACCGTCATCGGCATCATCCCGGACGCGCTGATGCAGAAGGAAGTTGGCCACCGCGGCCTGACCGAGCTGCACGTGGTGCGCAACATGCACGAGCGCAAGCAGATGATGGCCGACCGCTCCGATGCCTTCATCGCCATGCCCGGCGGCGTAGGCACCTTCGAAGAGCTGTTCGAGACCTTCACCTGGCTGCAGCTGGGCTACCACGACAAGCCGGTGGGCCTGCTCAACGTCAGCGGCTTCTATGACGGCATGCTGGGTTTCCTCAACCATGCCGTGCAGGAAGGTTTCCTGAAGCAGGTGCATGCCGACCTGCTGCATGTGGCCGACCTGCCTGGCACGCTGCTCGACCAGCTGGCCGCCGCGCCGCGCGTGCGCGTGGACAAGTGGCAGCAGGCCCGCGACAAGACCTGATGCCCGGCGCGGCGCCTGCCGCGCCTAGAACGACGAGCCCGGCTGCTGCAGGAACGCCTGTTCCCCGGCCGTGCTCGGCCTGCCCAGCACCGCATTGCGGTGCGGGAAGCGGCCAAAGCGCACGATGATCTCGCGGTGCTTGTCGGCCCACTCCACCACATCCACCTTGCCGCCACTGGACTCGCGCAGCTGCGTCATCAGCCGCACCGCCTCGTCCTGGTCCTCCAGCGCTTCCGAATGCTCGAATGGCATGTAGCAGAACATGCGGTGGTAGTCCGTCGGCAGCGCCCGGTCCATGCCGGTGGCGACGATGCGCCTGGCCAGCGCCAGCGCCTGCGCATCGGTGCCGAAGCTGCGCGGGTCGTTGCGGAAGATGTTGCGCGGGAACTGGTCCAGCAGCACCACGCGCGCGCAGGCGCCTGCGGGCGTGACCGACCAGTCGTCCGCCGCGCCCTCGCTGGCAACCTGCCAGTCAGACAGGAAGTGCGTGCGGATCTGGGCATCGAAGTCATCCGACTTGATGAACCATGCGGGGCGCGAGGTATTCCAGGCCGCTGAACCAGGCTGGTCGAACCAGAAATCGAGCACGCGGCAGGCACCTTCAGGCAGTTGCACGGACATAAGCGGAGATTCTTTCGCGATGAAAAGGGGAAGGTAGGCGCTTCAGCGTGGCTTCAGCGCGCGACGTTGCGCATCCAGTCGGCGGTCTGGAAGAACGCCTGCATCAGGCGCAGCTGCAGGTCCTCGGGCAGGCCGACGTCCTGCATCGCCAATGCCATGCAGCGCATCCACTGGTCGCGCTCGCTGACGCCGATCTCGAACGGCATGTGGCGCGCGCGCAGGCGCGGATGGCCGAAACGCTCGATAAAGTGGTTGGGGCCGCCCAGCCAGCCGCACAGGAACCAGAACAGCTTGTCGCGCGAGCCTTCCAGCGAAGGCGGATGGATCGCGCGCAGCCCGGCAAACTGGGTTTCCAGGTCCATCAGGTCGTAGAAGCGGTCGACCAGCTCGCGCACGCGCGCCTCGCCGCCGACCAGGTCGAACGCCGTCACTTCGGTCTGCCCTTCAGGGGTGCTGCCGGCGCTGCCGGCGCTGTCGGATTTTTGATTGGATTCAGTACTCATCACACACTCGGGGCGCGGTGCCGCTCAGGCGTCACGCAAGGTCGCCAGCGCCGGCTGGCGCAGCACTTCGCGCAGGCCCAGCCAGCCGCCGGCAAAAGCGCACAGCATGCCAGAAACCACGCCGACCGGCACGATCCACACATTGAAGCGGTACGGGAAGTCGAACACGAACTGCGACAGCCCCCACCCTACCGCGATCGCGCCCAGGCTCGCCAGGAAGCCAGCCAGGCCGCCCACGACCAAAAATTCAGCGTATTGGGTCTGCCGCACCAGTGCCGCCGACGCCCCCAGCGCCTTGAGCAGGCCGGCGTCGCGCATGCGCTCGTCGCGCGCCCCGGACAGCGCCGCGTACAGCACCGTGACCCCGGCGGCGAGCGTGAAGACAAACAGGAACTCCACCGCCGCGATCACCTGGTCCAGGATGTCCTGGATCTGGCGCAGGATCATGTCGGTGTTGACCACCGTGATGTTGGGGAAGGCCGCGATCAGCCGGTTGCCCAGCGCCGTGCTGGCAGCCGGCAGGTGGAACGAGGTGATGTAGGTCTCGGGCATGCCCTGCATCGCCGACGGCGGCAGGATCACGAAGAAGTTGACCCGCATCGAGCCCCAGTCGAGCTTGCGCAGCGAGGTCACGCGTGCCTGCACCGCCTGGCCGGCCACGTCGAAGCGCAGCGTGTCGCCGAGGTGGATTCCCAGCGTCTTGGCAATGCCCTCCTCCACCGAGGCGCCCGCGTCGGTGCCGGCGCTGCCGTCGGACCACCGCCCGGCGATCACGCGGTTGCCCTCCGGCAGCACATCGGTATAGGACAGGTTGAATTCGCGCTCGACCAGGTTGCGCGCGCGACCTTCCTCGAAGCTGCCGGCCTGGATCGCACGCTCGCCGATATGGGTCAGGCGCCCGCGCACCATCGGATAAAGCAGGTCTTTGATGCCCGCGCCGGCTAGCATCATGCGCAGCGGCTCGCGCTGGTCGGGCTGGATATTGATGATGAAGCGGTTGGGCGCATCGGCCGGCGTGGCGCTGCGCCACGAATCGACCAGGTCGTTGCGGGTCATGCCGAGCAGCAGCAGTGCCATCAGCCCCACCGCCAGCGCCACGGTCTGCAGCACGGTGACGCCGCGGCGGCGCTCCAGCACCGCCAGGGCAAAGCGCCAGCCCATCGACGCGGCGCCGCGCAGGCGGCCGCGCAGCACGCGCGACAGCAGCGTCAGCAGGCCCAGCGCCAGCACGCCGAACACCACGCCGGCGGCGACAAAGCCGCCGGCCGTGGTCAACCCGAGCCGCAGGTCGCGCGCCGCCACCAGCAGCAGCGCGACAAAGGCGCCCAGGCCCAGCGCATACGCGACCCACGCCGACACCGGCGGCGGCCCGATATCACGCCGCAGCACCCGCAGCGGCGCCACGCGCGTCAGCGCCAGCAGCGGCGGCAGCGCAAACCCGGCCAGCAGCACCAGCCCGGCCAGCACGCCCACCAGCGCCGGCAACGCCGAAGGCTGCGGCAGCGACACCTTGAGCAGCCCGCCCAGCGACAGCAGCAGCCCGTAGTGCGCCACGTAGCCGATCAGCACGCCGGCCAGCGCACCGCCCGCGCCGATCAGCAGGAATTCCAGCCCGAACGCGCGCAGGATCTGTCCGCGCGACAGCCCCAGGCATTTGTAGACCGCGCAGGCGTCGGTATGGCGCTGCATGTAGCGGCGCGCCGACATCGCGATCGCCACCGCCGCGATCATCGATGACAGCACCGCCACCAGCGACAAAAAGCGCTCGGCCCGGTCGAGCGTGGCACGCATCTGCGGCTGGCCGGATTCGAGCGACTCGATCCGGGTGTTGCGCAGCTTGCGGCGGCCAATCTCATCCCGGGCCCACTTCTGGTACGCGGCGCCGGCCGCATCCGTACCGGCCACCAGCAGCCGGTAGGTCACGCGGCTGCCCCAGCCGATCAGGCCGGTGGCTTCCAGGTCCGACAGCGGCATCAGCACGCGCGGCGCGAAGTTCATGAAGCCCGTGCCGCGGTCCATCTCCTGCGTGATGATGCGGTCGATGCGGAAGGTGCGGCTGCCGAGCTGCAGCGCATCGCCCACGCCGACGCCGAGCGCGCCCATCAGCGCTTCGTCGACCCATACCGTGCCCGGCGCGGGGATGCCTTCGGCGGGCGCATCCGGCGTGCCCGGCGTGTTGGTCACCCTGAGCCTGCCGCGCAGCGGATAGCCGTCGGTCACGGCCTTGAGCGCGGCCAGCTGGCTGGGCGCCTCGGCGCCGGCGGCGCGCGGCTTGCCGCTGGCCGTGGCCATGCTCGGGAAGGTTACCGTCTGCGCGACCGCCAGCCCCTGTTCCCTGGCGCGCTGCGCGAAGGCGGCGTCGAAGGGATGGTCCGAGACCAGCAGCACGTCCGCGGCGATCATCTGCCGCGCATCGCGCTCCAGCCCCAGCCGCATGCGGTCAGCCATGAAGCCGACGCTGGACAGCGCCGCCACCGCCAGCACCAGCGCGAACAGCAGCAGGTAAAGCTCGCCGGCGAGCCAGTCGCGGCGCGCCATGCGCAGCGCCTGGCGCCACGCGGAAAACCTGCCAGCTTGCGCATTGAGCGCGCCGGCAGCGGGACTGGCGTTGGTGGTCGGGGCGTCGATGGCGGACTCGGGGGGCATCGGTGGTTCGGTTCTTGCGTGGCGCCGGTGCGCCTCGGGTCAGTCGGAAAGCCGGAAACAAGGAATACGGATCCGGCGTGGACGGCAAAAGCTAGGGCGGTCCCGGCCGCCCCGACCGCGCGCTGCCGCCGCGCAGGCCGGCATGCAGCCGGCGCACGCCGCGCCACAGCTTGGGCAGCAGCCAGATGGCGGCCACCAGGAACAGTACCAGCACCACCAGGAACACCACCGGCAGGAAAAACGCCAGCATCAGGCTGCCGGTTGCGGTCAGGTCCTCGGTGAATGAGGCTGCCCAGTTGGAAAACGGTTCCGGCGAAACGTTGATCAGCGCCCGCGTGCCAGCCTTGGCCGCATGCGCGGTGCCGGCCAGCGTGCCGCCAATCAGGCCGGCCGCCACCACCCACTGCGGGTCGAGCTGGCCAAATGCGGCAGCCGCCAGGATCGCACCGGCGGGGATGCGCACGAAGGTATGGATGCCGTCCCAGACCGTATCGAAGCCCGGCACCTTGTCGGCAACGAACTCGGCCACGGCCAGCACCGCGGCGATGCCGATCACCCACCACGATTCCAGCGGCTGCAGCCCGGGCGGCAGCTCCAGCCAGCCCAGGCGTGCCATCACGCCGGCGGCGAGCACGGCGAGGTAAAGGCGAAAACCGCTGGCCCAGGACATGCCCGCGGCCAGCGCGGCGGTTTCCAGCATGGTGCTCCTTGCAAGGCCGGGCGCGCGCGGGGCACGCCCTGGCAAGGAGTGTAATACGACCGGGGCGGACGGGCAGCGCGGCCCGTCATGCCAACGGCAGGCCGCCCGGCCCGCCGCTCAGTTGCCTTCCTTGCCGTCCGGCCCGAACCAGGGCAGCGCCTCCTGCGGCGTCAGCACCCCGGCCGGCTCCGCCATGGCGTATCCCGGCAGCGCTTCAATGCGTCTGGCAAACGCCGGATCGGCCAGCAGGGCCATCAGCGCCGCCAGCCAGCCGGCGGTCTGGTCGTTCTTGCGCAACGCCAGGTAATAGGCCTCGCGCGTCAGCGGCACGAAGGCCAGGCCGAGGCTTTCCGCGTTCATGCGCAGCCCGAAGCCGACCTGGGCACGGCCGCCATGCACCGCCTCGCCCACTTTCTCGTTGCTGAACTCGGTATCCTCGTAGCCGGCGATCTGGTCCGGATACAGGCCCTGCGCCGCCAGCAGCTGGTCGAACAGCATGCGCGTGCCCGAGCTGCGCTGGCGGTTGATGAAGCGCGCCTGGGTGCGCACCAGGTCGCGCAGGTCGCGGATCTCGCGCGCCACTTCCGGCGCCACAATCAGCCCCTGCTCGCGCCACGCCAGCCGCAGCAGCCGTACCGACGCCGGCCGCAGCCATTTGCGCAAGGTCACATGCGCCACCGACCCCGCCGTCTGTACCGGCGAGACGTAGAAGCCCGCCAGCTCCGACTGCCGCTCCTGCAGGCAGACCAGCCCTTCCACGCTGCCGCAGAACACGGTATCGAGCTTCAACGGTGTAGTCGCCTCCCCCAGCGCTGCGGCCAGCAGTTCCACCGCCGGATCATGGCTGCCGGTGAAATGCACGCTGGATTGTGGCTGCTGCGCATCGTCCAGCTCGGCGATGAACTCCGCCATGGCCTTCTGCACCACCGGCTCGACCGACTCGCGCAAGCGCAGCTCGGCACGCAGCAGCCGCTCTCCAAAGCGCGTCAGCGAGGCGCCGCGGCCGCGCTCCATGTCGAGCATGGTGCGCCCCAGCATCTCTTCCCACGTTCGCATCACGCCCCAGGCATGGCGGTACGACAAGCCGATCTCGCGCGCGGCGCGGTGCAGCGAGCCAGTCTCGCGCACCGCCTTGAGCAGCTGGAACACCTTGTCGTTGGCGCGCGGATTGTCGTCGGGCGCGATGACGGGGAACAAGTCAAAGCGAAAGCTCATATGTTCTCCGTCTCATATTTACTTGGGAAATCTTGCTGGACCACAATGAACACCCCCATGTTTCTTTGTCTTTCGTTGCATTCTCCCTGAGAGCTATAGCGAAAGGCAATTATGTCCGTTAGAACATAACTAAAGGGATCCCAGCATGCAGCCGCGCTACACCTCCAGCCCGCTCCGCCATCTGCGCCGTGCCACCGCCGTCGCCTGCCTGGTCATGATGTCGGCCGCGCATGCCGGGCAACTGAAACTCGCCACCACCACCAGCACCGAGAACTCCGGCCTGTTGAAATACCTGCTGCCCCGCTTCGAGCAGAAGTCCGGCGTCAGCGTCAAGGTGATCGCCGTCGGCTCCGGCAAGGCGATGAAAATGGGCGAGATGGGCGATGTCGACGTGCTGCTGGTCCACGCCCGCAAGATGGAAGACGAATTCGTCGCCGCCGGCTACGGCGTCAACCGGCGCGACGTGATGTACAACGACTTCATCGTGGTCGGCCCGGCCAGCGACCCTGCCGGCGTCAAGGGCGGCAAGGACGTGCTGGCAGGCTTCCGCAAGCTCTCCGGCAGCGGCAGCAAATTCATCTCGCGCGGCGACAACTCCGGCACCGACGTGATGGAAAAGGATTACTGGAAAGAGATCGGCATCGAGCCCAAGGGCAAGCCGTGGTACGTCAGCGCGGGGCTGGGCATGGGCGAGGTCTTGACCATGGCCGCGCAGATGCCGGGCTACACGCTGTCAGACCGCGCCACCTACGGCGCCTACCGCGCCAAGACGGGGCTGGCCATTGCCATCGAGGGCGACCCGAAGATGTTCAATCCGTACGGGATCATCGCGGTCAATCCGGCCAGGCACTCGGGCACCAACTATGCGGATGCGATGAAGCTGGTGGAGTGGATCACGTCGAAGGAAGGGCAGGAGGCGATCGCCGGGTACAAGGTGGAGGGGGAACAGCTGTTCTTCCCGAGCTACAAGGCGCAGACCGCGCAGAAATAAGGCGCCGGGGGGGACCACACCCCGCCTCACCCCGCCTCCGCCTCCAGCCGCGGCAATTGCGGCAGGTCCGCTGCCACCTCTGCGATCATCCGCCGGATCCACATGATGTCCGGCGCCGCATGGCAGCGCTCGTGCCACAGCTGGTAGAAGCGCATGCGCGGGAACGACACCGGCGACGGCACCATCCGGATCGGCAGGTATTGCGCATAGTGCGCCGCGAACTGGCGGCCGGTGGTGAAGACCATGTCGGTCTTCATCAGCACATACGGCACCAGCCCGAAATACGGCAGCGTCACCTGGATATTGCGCTTGTAGCCCTGCTCGGCCAGCGCCTGGTCGATCATGCTGCGCTGCATCGATGCATATGGCGCAGGCGCCAGGTGCGGCATTTCCAGATAGTGCTTCAGCGTCAGCCCCTTGCGTGCCAGCGGATGCTGGGCGCCCAGCATGCAGACCACTTCATCGTCGAACAGCGGCGAAATATGCAGGTGCTCCGGCGGCGACAGCCAGTTGCCGACCACGATATCCAGCTGCCCCTGCTCCAGGTCGTCAAGGAAGTCCGACGACGACGTCATCGGATGCACGAACAGCTTGGCGCCCGGCGCCAGCCGGCGCACGCGCTCGACGATATTGGGCAGGAAGAACGCGTCCAGGTAGTCCGGCGCGCCCAGGTGGAAGGTACGCGTGGTGGTGGCCGGGTCGAACTGCTGCGGCGGGCGGGCGATGCGGTCCATCGCCGCCAGGCTTTGCTCGGCCAGCGCGAGCAGTTCGCGGCCGCGCTCGGTCGGCACCATGCCGTTTTTGCCCCGCACCAAAATGGCGTCGCCGGTGATCTCGCGCAGGCGCTTCAGCGTGTTGCTGATGGCGGGCTGCGACTGGCCAAGGCGCACGGCGGTACGGGTCACGCTCTGCTCGGTCAGCAGGGTGTGCAGCACCCGCAGCAAATAAGTATCGAGATGGTCGCGTCCGTGCATGGCGATGGGCAGCCCTCCGGCGGGGGCCAGATGGGTGGCGTGGGGGATGGGAACGGCGCATAGTGTATGACACGCACCCCACAATCGGTCAAATCGGCATACCGCTCAGTGCGGCCGGGCACCGACGGGCGTGCCCGCTGATGGCGCATATCACCTGGGTCGAATATTGCATGAAACGTAGCGATGCTATGTTTCCGCCATCCCCAAGAGAGAGAAGACCATGGAGACGCAAACCATCCGCTTTTTCCACCGCGGCCAGGTCAAGGAAGTATCCGACGCCCCCATTACCCGCACCGTGCTGCAGTACCTGCGTGAAGACGCCCGCTGCACCGGCACCAAGGAAGGCTGTGCCGAAGGCGACTGCGGCGCCTGTACCGTCGTCATCGGCGAGCTGCAGGGCGGCGGCGACGTCGAATTCAAGGCGGTCAACGCCTGCATCCAGTTCCTGCCCACGCTGGACGGCAAGGCCCTGATCACGGTCGAGGACCTGCGCCAGGCCGACGGCACCCTGCATCCGGTGCAGGAGGCCATGGTCGAGTGCCACGGCTCGCAGTGCGGATTCTGCACTCCCGGGTTCGTGATGTCGCTGTGGGCGCTGTACCAGCAGCACACCCCGGGTGGCGAGGCCCCTTCGCGCCAGACCATCTGCGACGTGCTGACCGGCAACCTGTGCCGCTGCACCGGCTACCGCCCGATCATCGACGCCGGCGAGCGCATGATGGCCCTGCCCGCCCCCACCGACAACAGGCTGGACCCGAAGCAGATCGCCGAAACGCTGCGCAACCTCAAGCGCGGCGAGACCTTCCGCTACCGCGCGCAGGGCCAGGACTTCTTTGCCCCGCGCACTGCGGCCGAGTTCGGCGCGATCAAGGCGGCGCAGCCCGATATCCGCATCCTGGCCGGCAGCACCGATGTCGGCCTGTGGGTGACCAAGCAGTTCCGCGAGCTGGGTAACCTGCTCTATGTGGGCCAGGTGGAAGACCTGAACCGGATCGAGGAACGCGACGGCATGGTCGAAATCGGCGCTGCCGTGACGCTGGAAAAAGCCTATGCCGCGCTGAACGCGGCGCACCCGGAACTGGAAGAGCTGTGGAAGCGCTTCGCTTCGCTGCCGATCCGCAATGCCGGCACGCTGGGCGGCAATATCGCCAACGGCTCGCCGATCGGCGACTCGATGCCGGCGCTGATCGCGCTCGGCACGGAAGTGGTGCTGCAGCTTGGCGAAACCCGCCGCACGCTGCCGCTGGAAGACCTGTACCTGGCCTACCAGAAGACCGCGATGCAGCAGGGCGAATTCGTCGCCGCGCTGCGCGTGCCGGTGGCGGGGCTGCAGCACTTCCGCACCTACAAGCTGTCCAAACGTTTTGACGAGGATATCTCCGCCGTGTGTGCCGCATTCGGCATTACCGTGCAGGACGGCATCGTCAGCGAGGCGCGCATCGCCTTCGGCGGCATGGCCGCCACGCCCAAGCGCGCGGCTGCCACGGAAGCGGCACTGATCGGCCAGCCGTGGAACGAAGCCACCGCCCGCGCCGGCATGGCCGCGCTGGCGCAGGACTACACCCCGCTGAGCGATATGCGCGCGACCGCGTCGTATCGCAGCCGTGGCGCCGCCAACCTGCTGTACCGCTTCTGGCTGGAAACCACCAGCGAAGCGCTGCCCGCGGCAGCCGTCAACGTCCGTGCGCCCGGCGCCGGCACCATCGCAATCGTCACGGCCTGAGAGAAAAAGGAAAATCGGCATGAACAAGCAAACCGAACCCTTCCTGCTCGACGCCACCATTGCCGCCGAGGCAGTGCCGCAGGTCGGCATCTCGCGTCCGCATGAATCCGCCCACCTGCACGTGGCCGGTACCGCCACCTACACGGACGACATCCCCGAGCTGGCCGGCACGCTGCACGCCGCGCTTGGCATGAGCAGCCGCGCCCACGCACGCATCAAGTCGATCTCGCTCGACAAGGTCCGCGCCGCGCCCGGCGTGGTGTCGGTGCTGACGGTTGACGACATCCCCGGCACCAACGACTGCGGCCCGATCATCCACGACGACCCGATCCTGGCGCGCGACGTGGTGCAGTTCATCGGCCAGCCGGTCTTTATCGTGGTGGCGACCTCGCACGACGCCGCCCGCCGCGCCGCACGCCTGGGCGTGATCGAGTATGAAGACCTGCCGCCGGTGCTGTCGCCGGAGGCCGCGCACGAAGCCGGCAGCTACGTGCTGCCGCCGATGCACCTGAAGCGCGGCGAGGCCGCCAGCCATATCGCCGGCGCTGCCCACAAGGACGGCGGCAATATCCGCCTGGGCGGACAGGAACAGTTCTACCTCGAAGGCCAGATCTCCTACGCCGCCCCGCGTGAAAACGATGGCATGCACGTGTGGTGCTCAACCCAGCACCCGACCGAGATGCAGCACGCCGTTTGCCATATGCTGGGCTGGCAGGCGCACCAGGTGCTGGTCGAGTGTCGCCGCATGGGCGGCGGCTTCGGCGGCAAGGAGTCGCAGTCGGCGCTGTTCGCCTGCTGCGCAGCGCTCGCCGCGTGGAAGCTGATGTGCCCGGTCAAGCTGCGTCCGGACCGCGACGACGACATGATGATCACCGGCAAGCGCCATGATTTCGTGTTCGACTTCGAGGTCGGCCACGATGACGACGGCCGCATCGAGGGCGTCAAGGTCGAAATGGTGTCGCGCGCCGGCTTTTCCGCCGACCTGTCGGGCCCGGTGATGACCCGCGCCATCTGCCACTTCGACAACGCCTACTGGCTGCCGAACGTGCAGATCGACGGCTACTGCGGCAAGACCAATACGCAGAGCAACACCGCCTTCCGCGGCTTCGGCGGCCCGCAGGGCGCGTTCGCGATCGAGTACATCCTGGACAACGTGGCCCGCAACGTCGGCAAGGATTCGCTGGACGTGCGCCGCGCCAACTTCTACGGCAAGACCGAGAACAACGTCACGCCCTACGGCCAGACCGTGGAAGACAACGTCATCCATGAGCTGATCGACGAACTGGTCGCGACCAGCGCATACCGCGCCCGCCGCGAGGCCACCCGCGCGTTCAACGCGCAGAGCCCGATCCTGAAGAAGGGTATCGCCATCACTCCGGTGAAGTTCGGCATCTCGTTCAACGTGGCCCACTTCAACCAGGCCGGCGCGCTGGTGCACGTCTACAACGACGGTTCGGTGCTGGTGAACCACGGCGGCACCGAGATGGGCCAGGGCCTCAACACCAAGGTGGCGATGGTGGTGGCGCATGAGCTGGGCATCCGCATGGAACGCGTGCGCGTGACCGCGACCGATACCAGCAAGGTGGCCAACACTTCGGCGACCGCAGCATCGACCGGTGCCGACCTGAACGGCAAGGCCGCGCAGGATGCCGCCCGCCAGATCCGCGAGCGCCTGGCCGCGTTTGCCGCGCGCAAGGCAGGCGTCGAGCCTTCCGAAGTGCGCTTCAACGATGACCTCGTCAGCGCCGGTGAACTGCGCGTGTCCTTCGGCGACCTGGCGCGCGAGGCCTACGTGGCGCGCGTGCAGCTGTGGTCCGACGGCTTCTACACCACGCCCAAGCTGCACTGGGACCAGAGCAAGCTGCATGGCCGCCCGTTCTACTACTACGCCTACGGCGCCGCCTGCTCCGAGGTGCTGGTCGACACGCTCACCGGCGAATGGAAGCTGCTGCGCGCCGATGCGCTGCACGACGCCGGCCGCTCGCTGAACCCGGCGCTGGATATCGGCCAGGTCGAGGGCGCGTTCATCCAGGGCATGGGCTGGCTGACCACCGAGGAACTGTGGTGGAACAAGGACGGCAAGCTGATGACGCACGCCCCGTCCACGTACAAGATCCCGACCGTCAATGACTGCCCGGAGGAATTCAACGTACGCCTGTTCCAGAACCAGAACGTCGAGGACAGCATCCACCGCTCCAAGGCTGTGGGCGAGCCGCCGCTGCTGCTGCCGTTCTCGGTGTTCTTCGCGATCCGCGACGCGATCGCGGCGGTGGGCGACTACCGCATCAACCCGCCGCTGAAGGCGCCCGCCACCAGCGAGGCGATCCTCGACGCCGTGGAAGCGGTGCGCGACGCGGCAGCCCAGGCTGCCTGAGCGCAGCAACGAAGCGATCGCAAGGAAGCGCGCGCCCGCGGGCGCCCCGGACTTTCCCCCCGTGCCTGCCTTGACAGGCACGGGGCCGGCGGAAGAAGCAGGCGCGCGCCAACCCTGCCCCCAAGCAAGACCCAGTATTCGAACAAGGCCCCCGACATGCAGGACGCACCGCTCAAACCCTTCCGCTTCGCCGACGCCGCCCGCATGGTGCGCACTGGCGTGCCGGTGGCGATGGTGACCATCGTCGAGGTCAAGGGCTCGGCCCCGCGCGAGCCCGGCATCCGCATGCTGGTCAGCCCCAACGATCTGGTCGGCACCATTGGCGGCGGCCACCTGGAGTGGCGCGGCATGGATATCGCGCGGGAGATGCTGGTGCGGCATGAGCAGCGCCGCATCGAGCGCATCCCGCTGGGCCCGGCGCTGGGCCAGTGCTGCGGCGGCGTGGTGCAGCTGGCATTCGAGGTGCTCGGCGAAGCCGACCTGGCGTGGCTCGACGCGGTCGAACGCAACTTCGCCGCGCAGCGCTCGCTGCAGCGGCACGTGCCCGCCACTGGCGCAGTGACCTTTGCCGACAGCCGCGCCGTCCTGCCCACCGTCGACCTGCAGCAGGATGGCAGCTGGACCGACACGCTGGTGCCCGATGCCATGCACGTGGTGCTGTTCGGCGCCGGCCACGTCGGCCATGCGCTGGTCAAGGTCCTGGCGACGCTGCCGTGCCGCGTCCACTGGGTCGACGAGCGCGACACGCTGTTCCCCGGCGGCCTGCCCGACAACGTCGAGGCCGAGGCCAGCGACACGCCCGAGGCCGTGGTCGCGCAGGCCCCGGCGGGCAGCTATTTCCTGGTGATGACGCACAGCCATGCGCTTGACCAGACCCTGTGCGAAGAAATCCTGAAGCGCACCGATTTTGCCTACTTCGGCCTGATCGGCTCCAAGACCAAGCGCGCACGCTTTGAACACCGCATGGCCGAGCACGGCATCGACCCGGCCAGGTTTGCGGAAATGACATGCCCCATGGGGGTTCCCGGGATTACCGACAAGGCTCCGGCTATGATTGCGGTAGCCATCGTCGCCCAGCTGCTCCAGGTTCGCGAGCAGCGCTTAGCCGCGCTGCGTGCGGGCCTGGCGGAGGCGGTGCATCCCTGAGAACCCGTGCCGCCGGCCCTGGCCGGCGGGCATAGAGAACACGAGGCCCCCATGACCATCGATGCCGCACTGGCGGACAAAATCCGCCGTACCCCAAAGGCCGAACTGCATGTGCATATCGAAGGCACGCTTGAGCCGGAACTGATCTTCCGGCTCGCCCAGCGCAACCAGGTGGCGCTGCCCTACCCCAGCGTGGAGGCGCTGCGCGCCGCCTATGCCTTTACCGACCTGCAGTCGTTCCTGGACATCTACTACGCCGGCGCCAGCGTGCTGCTGACCGAGGAAGATTTCTTCGACATGACCATGGACTACGTCAAGCGCGCCGTCGCCGACAATGTCCGCCACGCCGAGATCTTCTTCGATCCGCAGACCCATACCGCGCGCGGCGTGCCGATCGGCGTGGTGATCGACGGCATTGCCGACGCGCTGGCCCAGGCACGCACGGAGTATGACTTCTCCAGCAGCCTGATCCTGTGCTTCCTGCGCCACCTGTCGGAAGAAGACGCCTTTGCCACGCTGGAAGCCGCGCTGTCCTACCGCGATCGCTTCGTCGGCGTGGGGCTGGATTCCTCCGAGAAAGGCAACCCCCCGGAGAAGTTCGCACGCGTGTTCGCGCGGGCGAAGGAGCTGGGCCTGCACCTGGTCGCACACGCTGGCGAGGAAGGTCCGGCGCAATATGTCACCGACGCACTCGACATCCTCAACGTCGAGCGCATCGACCACGGCGTGCGTGCCATCGACGATGCCGCGCTGATCCAGCGCCTGGCGCGCGAGCGCGTGGCGCTGACGGTATGCCCGCTGTCCAACGTCAAGCTCAAGGTCTACCCCGACCTGCGCGACCACCCGCTCAAGCGCATGCTGGATGCGGGCGTGGCGATCACGCTGCATTCGGACGATCCGGCCTACTTTGGCGGCTACATGAACGCCAACTGGGAAGCCACCTTCGACGCGCTGCCGCTGGACGAGTCCGACGCACACAAGCTGGCGCGCAACAGCTTTGAAGCGGCCTTCCTGTCCGACCAGCAGAAGGCCGAGTTCCTGGCCGAAGTCGACCACTTCTGGTCGGCCAGGCCCAAATCCCCGCCCGCGACGGCCCCCACGGCCTGAACGGCGCATGCAATAGCCCGACCCGCCGCGTATTCACGCGCGGGCCGGCGACAAGAGACAAACGATGACGACCACCCCCACGACTGAATCCACCACCCGTGCCATCCGCGGCCGCGTGCTGCATTTCCTGCGCGACCCGCAGTTCCATGAGGATGCGTACCAGTATTGGGACGATGGGGTGCTGATCGTCACCGACGGCCGCATCGCCGCGGCCGGCGAGTATGCGAAGCTCGTTGAACGCATCCCGGCCGGCGCCGAGATCGTCGACCACCGCGGCAAGCTGATCGTGCCTGGCTTTATCGACACCCACGTGCACTACCCGCAGACCGACATGATCGCGTCGCCGTCGCCGGGCCTGCTGCACTGGCTCGACACCTACACCTTCCCGGAAGAGCGCCGCTTCGCCGATCCCGAATACGCGCGCGGCGTGGCCGGCTTCTTTACCGAAGAACTGCTGCGCAACGGCACCACAAGCGCGGTGGTCTGGAGCACGGTGCACAAGGCTTCGGCCGACGCGCTCTTTGCCGAAAGCGAGGCGCGCAACCTGCGCATGGTCACCGGCAAGGTGATGATGGACCGCAACTGCCCCGAATTCCTGCGCGATACCGCCGAAACCGGCGCGAAGGACTCGGCCGACCTGCTGTCGCGCTGGCATAACAAGGGCCGCCTGTCGTACGCCATCACGCCGCGTTTCGCGCCGACCTCGACTGAAGCGCAGCTGGCCGCCTGCGGCGAACTGGCGCGCGCCTATCCCGACGCCTTTATCCAGACCCACGTGGCCGAGAACCGCGACGAAGTGAAATGGGTCGCCGAGCTGTTCCCGGATTCCCGCAGCTACCTGGACGTCTACGACCGCTACGGCCTGCTGCGCCCCGGCGCGATGTACGGCCACGCCATCTACCTGGACCAGGACGACCGCCGCCGGCTGGCCGACAGCGGCGCCGCGGTGGCGCACTGCCCCACCTCCAACCTGTTCCTGGGCAGCGGCTTCTATGACTTCCACCAGTCCGACGCCAACCGCCTGAACGTGACGCTGGCGACCGACGTCGGCGGCGGCACCTCGTTCTCGATGTTCCGCACCATGAACGCCGCGCACAAGGTCGCACGCATGGGCGGCTACTACCTGACCGCGCTGCGCATGTTCTACCTGGCCACGCGCGCCGCCGCCGAGGCGCTGGGCTGGACCGCCCGCGTCGGCAGCTTCAGCGAAGGCTGCGAGGCTGACTTCGTCGTGCTCGATCCCAAGGCCACGCCGCTGATCGCCCGCCGCAGCAACCGCTCCGAGACGCTGGAAGAAGAGCTGTTCGCCTTTGCCATGCTGGGCGACGACCGCGTGATCGACAGCGTCTACATCATGGGTGAGCCGGCGCGCGCCGCTGCCTGATCCGTCACATATTGCCATTACATCCCACATCATGGCGCCCGCCCCTGCGCGGCGGGCGCGCTTCTACCGCTTAGCGCATCCCTCCGGATTGACGCCCGTCAAGAACCCCACCGGCAAAGCCTTCTAACCTTACGGTTTCGCCATGGCCGGCATGCGTCGCCGCACGGCTGACACCATCCGACCGCAAAACCAGAAGGTTCCGCATGACCGCAATCCCATCAGCGCCCTCAGCGCCCGCAGCGCATCCCGAGCATGCCCCGCATGCCCGGCAGTCCGCCAAGCCGGGCCGGCTGCCGTTGCCAGAGCCGATCGCCCCGGATGCGCATTTTCCGTCGCGCAAGATCATCCGCGGCTGGCTGATCCCGTTGGGCGCGCGCAGCACGCCGCGCGCGCTGGCGCTGTTCGCCTTCGACTACCTGCTGTTCGCCGCCGTGCTGGCCGGCGTGGTGCTGGCCCCGCACTGGGCCGCCAAGCTGGCGTTGGGCGTGCTGGCCGGGCTGGTGATCGCGCGCCTGTTCATCATCGGCCACGATGCCTGCCACCAGAGCCTGACGCCGCGCCGCGGCCTGAACAAATGGCTGGGCCGGCTGACCTTCCTGCCGTCACTGACGCCCTACAGCCTGTGGGAAGTCGGCCATAACGTGGTCCACCACGGCTACACCAACCTGAAGGGCTTCGACTTCGTCTGGGCGCCCTATTCGCTGGAAGAATTCAACGCGCTGCCGCGCTGGCGCCGTGCGATGGAGCGCATCTACCGCACTGGCTTCGGCCCGGGCCTGTACTACCTGGTCGAGATCTGGTGGAGCAAGCTGTTTTTCCCCAGCAAGCGGCAAATGGCAACGCGCCGCCCGGTCTTCGTTCGCGATTGCCTGCTGGTGGCGGCCTTCGGCGTGGCCTGGATCGGCGGGCTGGTGGCAGTGGCCCTTGCTACGGGCCAGTCGGCCTGGATGCTGGTCGGCGCCGGCTTCGTGCTGCCCTTCCTGGTGTGGAATGTGACCGTGGGCTTTGTGCTGTACGTGCACCATACCCATGCCAGCGTGGCGTGGTACGACACCAAGACCATGTGGGCCAAGGCGCAGCCGTTCGTCTCGACCACCGTGCACCTGCGCTTCCGCCATGGCATTGGCTCCGCGCTGCACCACATCATGGAGCACACCGCGCACCACGTTGACATGAGCGTGCCGCTGTACCGCCTCAAGCGCGCCCAGGCGCTGCTGGAGCATGCACTGCCGGGCCGCATCATCGTCGAGAACTTCTCCTGGCGCTGGTATTTCGACACCGCGCGCCGCTGCAAGCTGTACGACTTCAAGGCACTGTGCTGGACCGACTTCCGCGGCCGCCAGACCAGCGACAACGCGCCGGTACCGGCCTGAGCGCCACACCCGCGTGGCGGCGGTGGACGACCCACCGCCGCCACAGTTATAATTAGCGCTTCCATTGGGGAGTAGCCGCCCTGCTCTCACCGCGCCGCGCAATGCGGACTCCGGGGGACAGGGGCGTACGTCAACAGACTTGACCGCTTGCGGTTATGGCGTGCGCAGCTCCGGACCCGCCTGGCCAGACTGGCCCAGGCAGCGTCCATGCCTGGCGAGACCGATGACCATACCTTTCTGGCCGGGCCGGGAAAGGTGTGCGTCATTGGCATCTCGCGATGCATTGCGGCCCGGTTATCCCACAAAAAAACATGGAAGCCTTCCTCGTCTCCACAGGCATCGTCGCGCTCGCTGAAATGGGCGACAAGACGCAACTGCTGTCGCTGGTGCTGGCCGCGCGCTATCGCAAGCCCCTTCCCATCATCCTTGGCATCCTGATCGCCACGCTCGTCAACCACGGCTTTGCCGGCGCGCTCGGCGGCTGGATCACGCATGTGGTCGGCGAAAGCCTGCTGCGCTGGATCCTGGGCCTGGGCTTTATCGCAATGGGTGCATGGATGCTGATTCCCGACAAGCTCGACGAGGCCGAACAGGCCAAGCCGGTCAAGGGAGCGCTAGGCATCCTGGCCACCACCATCGTTGCCTTCTTCTTCGCCGAGATGGGCGACAAGACGCAGATCGCCACGGTGGCGCTGGCAGCGCGCTTCAGCGATGCGGTGGTCGCGGTGGTGGCCGGCACGACCTTCGGCATGATGATCGCCAATGCGCCGGCCGTGCTGCTGGGCGACAAGTTTGCCAACAAGATGCCGATCGCGCTGGTGCACAAGATCGCCGCGGCGATCTTCGTGGTGCTTGGCGTGCTGGCACTGCTGAATATCGGCGGCTGATCCCCCGCGCCGCCGCGCCGCCCCAGGCGCGCCTTGACGATCACCCTCGCGCATTCGAAACTGGACGTTGGGCTACACGCAGGACGGCCGCCAAGGTAACGCGGCGGCCGCCGCTACGCGCCGTGCAACACCCTGCCGAGGGAGGTGCCTATGCAAGCGCGCAAGAGTTTCCCGCTTCACGTCCACCTGTGGCTGCTGTTCGGGTCGCTGGTCCTGGCAGTTGGTGCGCTGACTTGCGGCATCAACTTCTTCATGACCAAGACGGCACTGGAGTCCGCTGCCTCCGACGCCATCCACCGCATCAGCCGGGAAACGCTCGACGAAGTGAACGAGCTGATCGTGCCGGCGCAGATGGCCATCAAGCTGGTCAGCCACAGTTCGCTGGCCGAGGCCTCCACGGTCGACGCGCGGCTGGCGCGGCTGGCCTTGCTGCGTGACGCGCTGGACACCTCGCCGGTGCTGCAGTCGCTTTTTCTCGGCTATGCCGACGGCAGCTTTTTCTATATCCGGGCACTGCGCGGCGACGCCGACCGGGCGCTGTTCAAGGCACCCGGGCAGGCCGCCTATGTCTTGCGCAGTGTCGAGCGGGGCGGCAACGCACAAAGCCGTGGCCGGCTCGACTTCCTCGATGCTGGTCTCGGCATCCTGCGCAGCGTCGACGATCACGATTTCGCCAGCAAATTCGACCCGCGCCGGCGGCCCTGGTACCAGGACGCCATGTCCAGCGGCGGCCTGGTCAGGACCGAACCCTACCTGTTCTTTTCCGACAACGATTCCGGGGCCACGGTGGCCATTCCCACCCCCCGCCGCGATGCCGTGGTGGGCGGCGACTTCCGCCTGGACTCGCTGGGCAGCATGCTGGCGCGCAAGACGACCATGCCGCGCTCGTTGCTGGCCTTGCTCGATAGCAGCGGACGCATCGTCGCGATCGATCGCAAATTTCCGGATTCCGCCTCCGCCCCCGACACCATCCGCACGGAATTGCTCGTCATGCCAGGCGATTTCGGCATTCCCATCCTGACCCGGCTCGCGGCACGCATCGGCGCGCGCGGCGCCCCTTCCGGCCGGCAGGAACTGATGCACGCCGGCGACGAGGCCTGGTACACCACCATCGACCTGTTGACGCCCACGGGCGGCAAGCCGCTGTACCTGCTCGCGGCCATTCCGCAGGAGGAACTGCTCAAGACAGCAAGGCAGCGCGCCTGGCTGGGCATGGGCGCCACGGTCGCGGTCGTGCTGCTGTCGCTGCCGCTGATCTGGCTGGTGGCCCGCTATCTTTCCCGGCCGCTGCATGACCTGGCCGGCAGCGTCGAAGCCCTGCGCCGGTTCGACTTCCGCCAGCCGATCGCGGTGCGGTCGCGCATCAGCGAGGTGAATGCCCTTGCCGGCGCCACGGAAGACATGCGGCAGACCGTCCAGCGCTTTGTGGTCATTGTCCAGGCCGTCTCCGCCGAAAGCCGCCTGGAGCAACTGCTGCCGGTGCTGCTGAGGAAAATGCTCGACGCCGCGGGGGGCAGCGCGGGTGCGTTGTACCTGGCGGACGGCGAGGCGCTGAGCGTGGCCGCGGCATTCGATCGCGACGGCGCCAGCGTATCGCAGGCGATGCCACCAAGCCCGATCCGGCAATCGCTGCCGCTGGTGCGTGCGGCTGCCGCCGTGCTCGCGCCGCAGACGGGCCCGCTGACGCCCGACGACATTCGCGCGGCGAAGCTGGAACTGCTGGCATCGGACGCACCATGCTACGCCGCCGCGATTCCGCTCGCGACGCGGCAGCAGGAATTGCAGGGCCTGCTCCTGGTCTTGCGCGACACGCCGATCGATCCGGCCCGGCTCGCCTTCGTCGGCACCCTGGCCAGCCTGTGCGCCGGCGCGCTGGAAGTGCGCGCGCTGACGCAAGCCCAGCGCAATCTCTTCGATGCCTTTATCCGGATGATGGCGGGCGCCATCGATGCCAAGAGCCCGCACACCGGCGGCCACTGCGAACGCGTGCCGGAACTCGCCAGGCTGCTGGCCCGCGCCGCCTGCGATGCCACCGACGGCCCCTACCGCACGTTCCAGATGACCGACGCGCAGTGGGAAGCCCTGCACGTTGCCGCGTGGCTGCACGACTGCGGCAAGGTCACGACCCCCGAATACATCATCGACAAGGCCACCAAGCTGGAAACGCTGTGCGACCGCATCCATGAGGTACGGATGCGCTTCGAGGTGCTCAAGCGCGATGCCGAGATCGCCTGCCTGCGCGCCATCGCCGCCGGCGAGGATGCAAGCGCGGCGCGGCAGCGATGCGATGCCGAACTCATGGCGCTGGACGACGACTTTGCCTTTGTCGCCGCCTGCAACCAGGGCGGCGAGTTCATGGATGCACCGCAGCAGGAACGGCTGATGCGCATTGCGGAGCGCACCTGGTTGCGCACGCTGGATGACCGCCTCGGCATCTCGCAGGAGGAACTGGCGCGCAAGGCACACCGCCCCGCGGCACCGCTACCGGCCGTGGAACCGCTGCTGGCCGACAAGCCCGAACATGCGATCGCGCGCGGCACGCGCGACATCTTCCCGGCCGACAATCCATGGGGCTTCCGGCTGAATACGCCCACGCACCTCTACGACCGCGGCGAACTGCACAACCTGCTGGTCAGCCGCGGCACGCTGTCGGAGGAGGAGCGCTTCAAGATCGAGGAGCATATCGTGCAGACGCAGGTCATGCTGTCGCGCCTGCCATTCCCCCGCCACCTGCGCCAGGTACCGGAAATCGCCGGCAGCCATCACGAGAAGATGGACGGCACGGGCTACCCGCGCAAGCTGCATGGCAGCGCGATGAGCCCATTGGCCCGGATGATGGCAATTGCCGATATCTTCGAGGCGCTGACCGCCGCCGATCGCCCGTACAAGAAGGCCAAGAGCCTGTCGGAATCGGTGCGCATCATGGCCACGGCGGCGGCGCAGCAACATATCGACCCACAGCTGTTCGAGTTGTTCCTGACCTCGGGCGTCTACCTGCGCTACGCCGAGCGCTTCATGCGGCCTGACCAGATCGATGCCGTCGACATCGCGCAGTACGTGGGCGACGGCGCGCGGCACGGCAAGGCGGTGGCGTGAGGGTGGCGTGAGGGCGGCGTGAGGGTGGCATAAGGGCGGCATAAGGGCGGCGCGCACGCCATAAAAAAAACGGGGCACAAGGCCCCGTTCAAACCCTCGCCGGTCCGGTACTGATGGCTGCCAGCTGCTCAGCCCTCCGGACCGTCGATCACCGATGCTCGGATTTCGCGGGCCGGCTCGTCAGAAGCCGGCCCCAACTCTTTCAGCTCAGGCCACCATCAGTTGGTGGTCTTGGCACCGCCTTCGAACCACTGCCCCAGCAGCGCGCGTTCGTCGTCGGTAATCTGCGTCACGTTGCCCAGCGGCATCGCCTTCTGCTGCACGGCCTGCTGGTAGATCAGCTGGGCGTGGGCCTTGATGTCTTCCGGCGTCTCCAGCTTGATCCCCTTGGCCGCGGTCGGCATCATCTTCGGCTGCTCGGCGTGGCACTGCACGCAGCGTGCGTTCATCACTTCCTGGACCTTGGCAAAGCTGACGGTCGCAGCGGCTGCCTCGCCACCCTTGGCCACGGCCGGGCGCGGCTGCGGCGCGATCATCACTGCCACCACGCCCAGCGCTGCAACACCGGCGGCGGGCCACAGCACGTTGATCTTGCCCTTGTGCTTCAGGATGAAGAACTGGCGGATCAGCACGCCCGACAGCATGATCAGGATCAGCACCACCCAGTTGTACTTGGACGCGTACGTCATGCTGTAGTGGTTCGACAGCATCGCGAACAGCACCGGCAGCGTGAAGTAGGTGTTGTGCACGCTACGCTGCTTGCCGCGCTTGCCGTGGATCGGGTCCACCGGCTGGCCGGCCTTCAGTGCCGCCACCACCTTGCGCTGGCCCGGGATGATCCACGCCAGCACGTTGGCGCTCATGATCGTGGCCACCATCGCGCCGGTCAGCAGGAACGCCGCGCGGCCGGAGAAGACATGGCACGCCACGAAGGCTGCGGCGGCGATATAGAGCGCCACCAGGATGCCGACCAGGCGGTCATTCTTGTTGAACAGGCGGCAGATGCTGTCATAGACGATCCAGCCGATCAGCAGGTACGACACCGCAAAGCCGACCGCCGCGCCAGGCGACATATCGAACACATTCTTGTCGATCAGGAACGTGCTTGCGTTGAACAGGTACAGCACCACCAGCAGCGCGAAACCGCTCATCCAGGTCGAATACGACTCCCAGTAGAACCAGTGCAGGTTCTCCGGCAACGACTTGGGTGCGGTCAGGTACTTCTGCGGGTTGTAGAAGCCACCGCCGTGCACGGCCCACAACTCGCCGTCGACGCCCTTCTCCTTCAGGTCAGGTGCGGTGGGCTTGGTCAGGCTGTTGTCCAGCCACACGAAATAGAACGAAGAGCCGATCCATGCGATGGCGGTGATGACGTGCACCCACCGCAGCAGCATATTGGCCCAGTCGAGGATATAGCCTTCCATGTCTTGTCTCCTGTTTCCCTATGCCACCGCGTCAGCTGCCACGGTAGGTCGAGTACGACCAGGGCGAAACCAGGAGCGGCACGTGGTAGTGCGCGTTGACGTCGGCAATGCCGAAGCGCAGCGGCACCACGTCCAGGAAAGCCGGCTCGGGCAGCTTCGTGCCCTGTGTGCGGAAATAGTCTCCCGCGGCAAATTCCAGCTCGTACACGCCGGCGACCAGGTCGGCGCCTTCCAGCAGCGGCTGGTCGCAGCGGCCGTCGTGGTTGGTGACCACGGTCTTCAGGGTTTCGCGGCGATTGTCGACAATTTTATGGAGAGTAATCGACATCCCTTGTCCGGGCGTGCCGGCAGCGGTGTCAAGAACATGGGTGGTCAAGCGTCCCATCGTATTTGTCCTTTTGCGATTGGGTTGTGAGGGGCGCCGCTGCCTTCACTAGCACCATTTGTGGGAATGGTGCCCGCTCGGTACGTCTGGTAACGCATCCCGGCGCTGGGTTGGTGCGTGGCGACAATGCGCCTGCCCGACCCGGTTGGCAATTCAGGGATTTCCCTGAGTTGTCGAAAACCTGAGTTGGTTTTGTTGACAATATTGAAGCCACAGCCAAATAATTGTCAACAATTTTCGGATCACCGGACCCTGATACAGGGGATTACGGCGGTCCGGACCGACCTGATTGCATGACTGCTGGTGCCAAGATGTCCAAGAGCCTGAAGCTGATTGCCGGTGTCACCGGCGTTTCCGATGCCGAGCCGACCGGGTCCCTGCCCGCCAGGCCGGAAAAGCCCGCACGCAAGGGCTCGGTCGAAGAGCGCATGTACCACGAGATCTACGACGCGATCATGGAGCACCGGCTGCCGCCGCGCACCAAGCTCACCGAGCATTCGCTTTGCGAGATCTATGCCACCGCGCGTCACACGGTGCGCAAGGTGCTGTCGCACCTGGCCGCCGACGGCATGGTCGACCTCGAACCCAACCGCGGTGCCTTTATCGCCAGCCCCTCCACCGACGAAGCGCACGACATGTTCGAGCTGCGCCAGATGCTGGAGCGCGCGGTGCTGGAAAAGCTCGCCGGCATGCCGGACGTGAAGACCGTGATCGCGCCGCTGCGCAAGATGGTCACCAGCGAGCGCCAGGCCTTCCTGACGCACGACCGCCCCAAATGGATCCGCCTGTCCGCCGAATTCCACACGGCACTGGCGGAGCTGTCGGGCAACGCCCTGCTGGTCAACATGATGCGCCGGCTGGTGTCGCGCACCACGCTGATGATCGCCAGCGTGGAAGCCCCGGGCAACAACGCCTGCTCGTTCGACGAACACGAGGAAATCCTCGACGCCCTGGAACAGGGCGATGCCGCGCTGGCCCAGTCGCGCATGGCGCACCACCTCGGCGCCTGCGCCGACCGCGTGCAGCCGGACGAGCCGGGCAACTTCGATCTTCGCAGCGTACTAGGCCGCTCCACCTAGTACGGTGTTCCCGCCACGCCCCCGCAAGAAGAAGGCCGAACGCCCGCCGACCGCACCGCGCCCAGGCAGCGCAAACGAGAGCGCAGCGACGGCAGGCCGAAAACAACAATAACAACGCCGGCAACACGCATTGCCGGCAACACAACAGGCACGGGCGTGGCGTTCCCATCAAACCAAAGGAGAGGAGACGCACCAATGAATTCCGCAAGCACCACGGTCCCCACGGACCTCACCAACGAGCGTTTGCCTTCAGGGCGCCTGCTCGCGCTTGGTTTGCAGCACGTTCTGGTGATGTATGCCGGCACGGTAGCCGTTCCCCTGATCGTTGGCGGTGCGCTGAAGCTGCCCAAGGACCAGCTGGCTTTCCTCATCAACGCCGATCTCTTCGCCGCGGGCCTGGCCACGCTGATCCAGGCGATCGGGTTCTGGAAGTTCGGCATCCGCCTGCCGGTGATGATGGGCGTAACCTTTGCCTCGGTGGCGCCGATGATCGCCATCGGCACCGATCCCAACGTCGGCCTGCTCGGCATCTACGGCGCGGTGATCGCGTCAGGGATCTTCGGCATCCTGATTTCGCCGATGATGGGGCGCATGCTTGGATTGTTCCCGCCGGTGGTGACCGGCACGGTGATCACGCTGATCGGCGTGTCGCTGATGCGCGTGGGCATCAACTGGGCGGCCGGCGGCCAGCCCACCACGCGCGCGGTGATCGACGGCGTGGCCAAGGAAGTGCCCAATCTCGCCTACGGTGACCTGACCAACCTCGGCATTGCGGGGCTGACGCTGCTGACCATCCTGCTGCTGACCAAATACGGTCGCGGCCTGGTGGCCAATTGCGCGGTGCTGCTGGGCATCATCATCGGCACGCTGGCGGCGATGGCCATGGGCAAGGTCTCGTTCGAAGGCCTGGACGAAGCCAGCTTCGTCGCCGTCATCACGCCGCTGCACTTCGGCATGCCGACTTTCGAGGTGACCGCGATCCTGTCGATGTGCATCGTCATGCTGATCACGCTGGTGGAATCGACCGGCATGTTCCTGGCGCTGTCGGACATCACCGGCAAGAAGCTGAGCAACGACGACCTGACCCGCGGCCTGCGCGCCGATGGCCTGGGCACCGTGATCGGCGGCATCTTCAACACCTTCCCGTACACCTCTTTCTCGCAGAACGTGGGCCTGGTCACCGTGACCGGCGTGCGCTCGCGCTACGTGGCTGCAGCGGGTGGCCTGATCCTGATCGCGTTCGGCTTGTTCCCCAAGATGGCCCACGTGGTCGCCTCGGTGCCGCAGTTCGTGCTGGGCGGCGCCGGCATCGTGATGTTCGGCATGGTGGCCGCCACCGGCATCCGCATCCTGGGCTCGTGCGATTTCAACCGCAACCGCCACAACCTGTTCATCGTCGCCATCTCGATCGGCTTCGGCATGATCCCGACGCTGGCACCGACGTTCTTCCAGTACCTGCCCAAGTGGACCGACCCCTTCACCCATAGCGGCATCGTGCTCGGCACGATCGTGGCCGTGGCGCTGAACCTGTTCTACAACGGCATCCAGTCGCGCGAGGAAGCAATGCGCAACGCTGCCGCCAACTCGCACGGCACCGAGTAACGGTTATCCCGAAGTACGCCGCCGGGCCAGCGACTGGCACGCTCATTGCACAGTCAACGGCGCTTGCGGGCGCCGCGGCCCGGACGGTTCCCCCTGAAGCAAGCAACGACCATGACAACAGAGAACTATCCACGCGATCTCATCGGTTACGGCGCCAAGCCGCCGCACGCCCGCTGGCCGGGCGGCGCGCGCATCGCCGTGCAGTTCGTCCTCAACTATGAAGAAGGCGGGGAGAACTGCGTGCTGCACGGCGACGCCGCCTCCGAGCAGTTCCTCTCCGAGATCGTCGGCGCGGCGGCCTACCCCGACCGCCACATGAGCATGGAGGGCATCTATGAATACGGCTCGCGCGCGGGTGCCTGGCGCATCCTGCGCGAGTTCGAAAAGCGCGGCCTGCCGCTGACCATCTTCGGCGTGTCGATGGCGCTGCAGCGCCATCCGGATCTGACGCGCGCCTTCGTCGAACTGGGCCACGAGATCGCCTGCCACGGCTGGCGCTGGATCCACTACCAGAACATGGACGAAGCCACCGAGCGCGAGCACATGCGCATCGGCATGCAGATCATCAAGGAGCTGACCGGCGAGCTGCCGCTGGGCTGGTACACCGGCCGCGACAGCCCCAACACGCGCCGCCTCGTCGTCGAGCACGGCGGCTTGCTGTACGACTCGGACTACTACGGCGACGACCTGCCCTTCTGGACTGAAGTCGAAGTCACCGGCGGCGAAAAGAAGCCGCACCTGGTGGTGCCGTACACGCTGGACTCGAACGACATGCGCTTTGCCACGCCGCAAGGCTTCAACACCGGCGAGCAATTCTTCCAGTATTTGAAGGATGCGTTCGACGTGCTGTATGAAGAAGGCGACCCCGGCGGACAGGACAGCCCCAAGATGCTGTCGATCGGCATGCACTGCCGGCTGCTCGGCCGTCCCGGCCGCTTCCGCGCGCTGCAGCGCTTTCTCGACTACGTGCAGGGCCATGACAAGGTGTGGATCTGCCGCCGTGTCGACATCGCCCGCCACTGGGCCGAGACCCATCCCTACACGCCCGCCAGGTAACCCGGATTCAGCATGAGCCAGACCTACACCCTCGCCCAACTCAACACCATGCCTGTCGCGGAATTCGTGCAGGTGCTGGGCGGCATCTATGAACATTCACCGTGGTTTGCCGAAGCCGCTGCCACGCAACGCCCCTTCGCCGACGTCGCCGCACTGACGCAAGCACTGCGCAAGGCCGTCGATGAAGCGGGCGAAGCCGCGCAGCTGAAGCTGGTGCGCGCCCACCCGGAGCTGGCCGGCAAGGCCGCGGTGCGCGGCGAGCTGACCGCCGAGTCCACGCGCGAGCAAAGCGGCGCCGGCCTGAACCTGTGCACGCCGGAGGAATTCGATCGCCTGCAGGCGCTCAACGCCGCGTACAACCAGAAGTTCGGCTTCCCGTTCATCCTCGCCGTGCGAGGCTACGACCGCCACGGGATCATCGCGGAGTTCGCGCGCCGCGTAGAAAACTCGCCGAAGGAAGAGTTGCAAACCTGCATCGGGCAGATCCATCGCATTGCGCAGTTCCGTCTTGACGACTTAGTATCCGCCTGAGAAAAAAAGCGTCACCTGTATAACAAAAAACGCTGTACCCGATGCCGCCGGCACCCAAGCAACACCACACCACACCGAGCCAACGCCAGGCGGCACGAATAAAAGCACAAAGACATTAAAAGAACCCGACAGGGACCCAGTACACAACGTTCCAAGCAGGATTCAAAACCACGGAGGTCTAAACATGCAGAAGCAGTACAAGCCGGCAATGAAGCTGGCGGCGGTAGCGGCTACCCTTCTTTCCGGCACGGCCATGGCCCAGTCCAGCGTGACGCTGTACGGCCAGGCCGACATGTTCGTCGGTGCGGTCAAGAGCCCGGGTGTGGGCGAGCGCGCATGGGTCGCCAATTCGGGCGGGATGCAGACGTCGTACTGGGGTATCAAGGGCACTGAAGACCTGGGCAGCGGCACCAAGGCCATCTTCGACCTGAACGGCTTCTTCCGTACCGACAGCGGCAACAGCGGCCGCTTCACCGGCGACTCGATGTTCAGCCGCAATGCCTACGTCGGCCTGCAGAACGACAAGGCTGGCACGATCAAGCTGGGCCGCAACACCACGCCGTACTTCGTCTCGACCATCCTGTTCAACCCGCTGATCGACTCGTACGTGTTCTCGCCGACGATCTTCCACACCTACTTCGGCGCGACCAGCGGCGCGGTGGTGGATCCGGGCATCATCGGCGATTCGGGCTGGAACAACTCGGTGCTGTACTCCACGCCGAACTTCGGCGGCCTGACCGCCAACTTCATCTACTCGTTCGGCGAACAGGCCGGCGCCGCCGGCAAGAACAAGTGGGGCGGCAACCTGATGTACTTCAGCGGCCCGTTCGCGGCCACCGTTGCCTACCAGCAGGTGCGCTTCAACAACGTGCCGACCGACATGACCGACGCCGGCCTGTCGCGCCAGGACGCCGCCCAGGTCGGCCTGTCCTATGACTTCAAGGTGGTCAAGCTGTTCGCGCAGGGCCAGTACATCAAGACCCGCGCCACCACCGCACCGTCGGGCGACACCAAGCACATCGACGGCCAGTTCGGTGCCTCGGTGCCCATCGGCGCCGGCAGCCTGCTGGCTTCGTACGCCTACGGCAAGGTCGACAACTCGCTGGGCGACTTCAAGCGCAACACCTTCGCCGTCGCCTACGACTACAACCTGTCCAAGCGTACCGATGTCTACGCCGCCTACTACTACGACAAGATCACCGGCATCGAGCACGGCGATACCTTCGGCGTAGGTGTGCGCCACAAGTTCTGATGGCTTAACCGCCACACCCGGCAGTCCTGATGCCCGCCTTTTCGGCGGGCTTTTTATTGCACCTGCATCCATCACTTGCAGCAAAAAAACATCAAGGAATGCTGCGCTGCGCCATTAGATGCCAGGCCCATCGCCGGATCGGAAACCTTCGCTCCATAGCGGGATTCAATTGGAAGCCCCTCCTTGCGCTACCTAGATTGGTGTTCCAGGCCTCAAAACTCGATCCTAGAGAGGTGACTCATGCGGCGATATGCGAAGACGCGATCCGAACTGATGGCCATCCTGAACCAGTGCCTCGACAACAACCCCGAGTGCGGCGAATGCGAGCTGCACGCGGTGCGAACGCACCAGCCTGACCACACCGGATGCAACTGGAGCGCCGAGGTCGATTTTCGACAGGAATACGTGGAAAACCTCGACACCCAGCTGGCTGCGGCTAAATCAATTATCGTGGTCATGCGTGAGCAGTACAACGTGCTGCAATAGCCACCGCACCGAATGCCTGCCGCACGTGTTGTGCGGCAAGGCAGCATCAAGCAAAAAGCCGGGTCAGCGACCCGGCTTTTTGCATCCTGGCGCAAGGCCAGATAACACCCCTCTCACCGCTCAGCGGATGGCATTGCACTCCGCTACCGCCACCGCCGTCATGTTGACGATGCGGCGCGTGGTCGCCTGCGGGTTCAGGATATGCACCGGCTTGGCCGCGCCCAGCAGGATCGGGCCCACGGTCACGCCTTGTCCGCCCGTGATCTTGAGCAGGTTGAAGGCAATGTTGGCGGCGTCCAGCGTCGGCATCACCAGCAGGTTGGCACTGCCGGCCAGCTTGGTCGACGGCAGGAAGTGGCGGCGCACGTCTTCGTCCAGGGCGGCATCGCCCTGCATTTCGCCCTCCACTTCCAGGTGCGGTGCCGCCTTGGCCAGGATCGCGGCAGCCTCGCGCATCTTGCGCGCCGACGGACGGGTCGAAGAACCGAACATCGAGTGCGACATCAGCGCGGCCTTGGGATGCAGGCCGAAGCGCGCGATCTCCTCGGCGGCCAGCTGCGCGATCGCGGCCAGTTCTTCCGCGGTGGGATCGTCATTGACGAAGGTGTCGGTGATGAACAGCGTGTGCTTTTCCAGCATCAGCGCGTTCATCGCGGCGAACACCTTGGCACCCGGCGCCAGGCCGATCACGTCGCGCACATGCTCCAGGTGCGCCTCGAAGCGGCCCACGGTGCCGCACAGCAGCGCGTCGGCGTCGCCCATGTGCATCAGCATGGTGCCGATCAGCGTGTTCGAGCGGCGCAGCGCCACCTTGGCCATGTCCGGCGTGACGCCGTCGCGGCCGCGCAGGTTGTGGTATGCCTCGTGGTAGGCGCGGTAGCGCGGATCGTCCTCGGGGTTGATCAGCTCGAAGTCCACGCTAGGTTTCAGGCGCAGGCCGGCCTTCTCGATGCGCATCTGGATCACGTGCGGGCGGCCGATCAGGATCGGGCGGGCCAGGCCTTCGTCGACCACGCCCTGCACCGCGCGCAGCACGCGCTCTTCCTCGCCCTCGGCATAGGCCACGCGCTTGGGCGCGGCCTTGGCGGCCGAGAACACCGGCTTCATGATCAGGCCGGTGTGGTAGACGTAGGTCGTCAGCTGCTGGCGATACGCTTCCAGGTCCTGGATCGGGCGCGTCGCCACGCCGGATTCTTCAGCGGCCTTGGCCACCGCCGGCGCGATCTTCTCGATCAGGCGCTGGTCGAACGGCGTCGGGATGATGTAGTCGGGGCCGAACTTCAGTTCGCGGCCACCGTAGGCAGCAGCAACGGCATCGTTCAGCTCGGCTTCGGCCAGCTCGGCGATCGCCTTCACGCAGGCCAGCTTCATCGCTTCCGTGATCTTGGTCGCGCCGCAATCGAGTGCGCCGCGGAAGATGTACGGGAAGCACAGCACGTTGTTGACCTGGTTCGGGTAGTCCGAACGGCCGGTCGCGATGATGCAGTCCGGGCGCGCGGCCTTGGCCACTTCCGGGCGGATTTCCGGCTCGGGGTTGGCCAGCGCCAGGATGATGGGCTTGTCGGCCATGGTCTTGACCATGTCGCCGGTCAGCACGCCGGCGGTCGAGCAGCCCAGGAACACGTCCGCGCCCTTGACGATGTCAGCCAGCGTGCGCGCCGACGTGTCCTGCGCGTAGCGGGCCTTGTTGGCTTCCATGTTGGCATCGCGGCCAACGTAGATCACGCCCTTGGAGTCCACCACCGAGACGTTCTCGCGCTTCACGCCCAGGCTCACCATGGTGTCCAGGCAGGCAATCGCCGCGGCACCGGCGCCCGACACCGCCATCTTGACCTTGGCGATATCCTTGCCGACCACCTTCAGGCCGTTCAGCAGCGCCGCCGCCGAGATAATGGCGGTGCCGTGCTGGTCGTCGTGGAAGACGGGGATGTTCATGCGCTCGCGCAGCTTCTGCTCGATGTAGAAGCATTCCGGCGCCTTGATGTCTTCCAGGTTCACGCCGCCCAGCGTGGGCTCCAGCGCAGCAACGATCTCGACGATCTTGTCCGGGTCGCGCGCGTCGAGCTCGATGTCGAACACGTCGATGCCGGCGAACTTCTTGAACAGGCAGCCCTTGCCCTCCATCACCGGCTTGCCGGCCAGCGGACCGATGTCGCCCAGGCCCAGCACGGCGGTGCCGTTGGTCACCACGGCCACCAGGTTGGCACGCGAGGTGTATTCAGCGGCGGTGGCGGGATCCTTGGCGATTTCCTCGCAGGCGTACGCGACGCCCGGCGAGTAGGCCAGCGACAGGTCGCGCTGGTTGGACAGCGCCTTGGTCGCGGTTACCTGGATTTTTCCCTTGGTGGGACTGCGGTGGTATTCCAGTGCAGCGAGGCGCAATTGCGCTTCAGGACTGTTCGGGGCATGTTGCGGTGCATCACCGCTGTTCTGGCTGCTCATTGGCTCGTCCGGATAATGGCCCGGTGCCGGAAGCGCCCCTCTCCCGCCAGGGTTCGCGTCGGCCGCAATCGGGAGAGGGACCGGAAGCGAAGAAAAACATCTGGCAGTGAAACTGACGATCCCGACCACAAGGCCGGAAAAATCGAGCAGTTATTCTAGCCCACGGCTTCGTGCAAAGTGCCACCAAAGCCAGTCGGGAAGCCGTTTTTTGCTCGGAATGTTCCAGTAAAACAGCTTTTACCAATGGGTATGCAATGAACGTGCAGAAGCATGCCTCTGCACGCATTTGCACGCAGTTCTATTTCTGCGGCTTTTCGACTTCCAGCTTGACCCGCCGCGGCCGTCCGCTGTCCCCCGGGAAGTCCGTTAGGGCGCTGCGGATCAGGTACGGCATCGTCGCGGGCAGGCTGCCGTTCTCGGTCTGGTTCTGCGCCGTGACCTGGTAGACCCGCTTGCCACTGGCAGCGTCCTTGAAATAGACCCGCAGGTTCGAGAACAGCACCGGTACGTCGCGCACCACCGTCTGCGGCGGCCAGTAGCCCGGTCCCCACGGACCCCACGGACCCCAAGGCCGGTAATATCCGGGACCCCAGTACGGCCCCCAATAGGGCCCCCACGGGCCGTACCAGGGGTCGGGATAGACCGTCTCGGCCACGCGCACGATGCCGGGCGCGGCGTCGTAGTCCATGCTGATGCGGTAGCGCGCCTGCTTCTCCGGCACCTGCTCGTAGCCGACGTCGTACAGCGCCTCGGCCAGCCATTGCTCGTAGGTCTGGCGGTCCAGCTGCCCCGCCTGCTCCGGGGTACGCTCGAAGCTGTAGGTGCGCGGCGCCTCGTTCTGCCAGCCGGGCTGCCGGAACGCGGTGACATCGGTCACCACGGTGCTGGCGCAGCCAGACAGCAGCAGCGCCGCCAGCAGCGCCATCGTGCCCCAGAGCCCTGAGAACCCCATGACCCCAGCGCTTCTTTTTATTTCATTGCCGACACCGCCTGCGCGCTGCCACATAGTGCTACCTCGCTTTCCACACTCTCGAAATCGTCCTGCGTGTCGCTGAGACCACGCGGCACCGGCGGAATTCCCACCGCCCCGGGTGTTCCGGCTGACTATGCCCCGCCACCCCCTTGGCTACAATGAGGACTTCGGCGCCATGCTTCGCCCGCGCGCGCATGGCACCCTCCCCAACGGTCTTCCGAAGACAGGATCTCTCCATGCTGCGCACCGACACGCCCGTTACCGTCTATCGCAAGGACTATACCGCGCCCCCGTTCGCCATCGACCATGCCGACCTGGTGCTCGACCTCGATCCCCAGCGCACCGTCGTTACCAGCACGCTGCGCTTCGCACGCCAGCCCGGCGCCGCCGCCGAAGCGCCGCTGGTGCTGTGCGGCGACGAACTCGAACTGGTCGGCGTCAGCCTGGATGGCAAGCCGGTGGCCAGCGCCACCCAGGACGCCGGCACGCTGACCGTTCCCGGGCTGCCCGCGCAGGGCACGCTGGAGATCACCACCGCGTGCCAGCCCGCGGCCAATACAACGCTGTCGGGCCTGTACGTGTCCAACGGCAACTTTTTCACGCAGTGCGAGGCCGAAGGCTTCCGCCGCATTACCTACTTCCTCGACCGCCCGGACGTGATGGCGACGTTCCGCGTCACGCTGCGCGCCAATCGCGACGCCTATCCGGTGCTGCTGTCCAACGGCAACCTGGTGAGCGAGCAGGACCTGCCCGACGGCCGCCATGAGGCCGTATGGGAAGACCCGTTCCGCAAGCCGTCGTACCTGTTCGCGCTGGTGGCCGGCAAGCTGGAATGCATCGAGGAACGGATCCAGTCCGCCTCCGGCAAGGACAAGCTGCTGCAGGTCTGGGTCGAGGCGCGCGACCTGGACAAGACCCGCCACGCGATGGATTCGCTGGTCCACTCGATCCGCTGGGATGAAAAGCGCTTCGGGCTGGAGCTGGATCTCGACCGCTTCATGATCGTCGCCGTCGGCGACTTCAACATGGGCGCGATGGAGAACAAGGGCCTGAACATCTTCAACACCAAGTATGTGCTGGCCAATGCGGAGACCGCCACCGACACGGACTTCGCCAATATCGAGGCAGTGGTCGGCCACGAGTACTTCCACAACTGGACCGGCAACCGCGTGACCTGCCGCGACTGGTTCCAGCTGTCGCTCAAGGAAGGCCTGACGGTATTCCGCGACCAGGAATTCTCCGCCGACATGATGGGCTCGGAATCCGGCCGCGCGGTCAAGCGCATCGAAGACGTGCGCGTGCTGCGCCAGGTGCAGTTCCCCGAGGACGCCGGCCCGATGGCGCACCCGGTGCGCCCGGACAGCTACGAAGAGATCAACAATTTCTACACCGTCACGGTGTACGAGAAAGGCGCCGAGGTCGTGCGCATGTACCAGACCCTGCTGGGCCGCGACGGCTTCCGCAAGGGCATGGACCTGTACTTCCAGCGCCATGACGGCCACGCTGTCACCTGCGACGATTTCCGCGCGGCGATGGCCGACGCCAACGGCCGCGACCTGACACAGTTCGGCCTGTGGTACAGCCAGGCCGGCACGCCGGTGGTAACCGCGCGCACCGCCTGGAACGGCGACGACGGCAGCCTGACGCTGACGCTGACGCAGCGCTGCCCCAAGGTCGGCATCGAGACCCGCGCCGGCACGCCCGAGAAGCAGCCCTTCCACATCCCGTTCGCGCTCGGCCTGCTCGGCGCCGACGGCAAGGACCTGCCGCTGCAACTCGAAGGCGAGAGCGCGCCCGGCGCGCCCGGCGCGACCACGCGCGTGCTCGACCTCACGCAGGCCGAGCAGACCTTCCGCTTCATCAACCTGCCGCGCGGCACCGAGGCGCCGCTGCCGTCGCTGCTGCGCAATTTCTCCGCGCCGGTGATCGTCGATGCCGAGTACACCGACGCGCAGCTGACCTTCCTGCTGGCGCACGACAGCGACGCCTTCAACCGCTGGGAAGCCGGCCAGCGCCTGGCCACGCGCGCGCTGCTGCAGCTGGTCGCCGACGTGCAGGCCGGCCGCGAACTCAAGCTCGACCCGGCGCTGGTGCAGGCCATGCGCGCAGTGCTGACCGACGACACGCTCAACCCCGCCTTCCGCGAGCAGGCGCTGGTGCTGCCCGCCGAAGCCTACCTGGCCGAGCGCATGGGCGTGGCCGATCCCGCCGCCATCCACCGCGCCCGCCAGTTCATGCGCGAAGGCCTGGCCCGCGCGCTCAAGGCTGACTGGCTGGCCGCCTACAAGGCCAACGCCACGCCCGGCCTTTACTCGCCGGATGCCACTTCCTCCGCCAGGCGCGCACTGCGCAACCTGGCGCTCGGCTACCTGGCCGACAGCGGCGAAGCCGACATGCACGCGCTGGCCGACAAGCAGTACCATGCCGCCGACAACATGACCGACCGCTTCGCCGCGCTGTCGGCGCTGGTGAACAGCTTCGCGCCCGGGCGCGAGCATGCACTCGCTGATTTCTATGAGCGCTTCGAGGACGACCCGCTGGTGATCGACAAGTGGTTCTCGCTGCAAGGCATGCAACGCGGCAGCGTGGGGACACAACCGGGTGGTCCGCACGCCGGCAAGCGCACCATCGACACCGTGCTCAGGCTGATGGAGCACCCGGCCTTCAACCTGCGCAACCCCAACCGCGCGCGCTCGCTGATCTTCAGCTTCTGCTCCGGCAACCCGGCGCAGTTCCATGCCGAAGACGGCTCGGGCTACCGCTTCTGGGCCGACCAGGTGCTGGCGCTCGACGCCATCAACCCGCAGGTGGCCGCGCGCCTGGCGCGGGTGATGGACCGCTGGCAAAAATATGAGCTGACGCTGCGCGACCGCATGCGCGCCGAACTGGAACGCGTGGCCGCCAGCACCTCGCTGTCGCGCGACGTCAGGGAGATCGTCGGCAAGGCGCTGGCCGCCTGAACAATGAGTACGTCAGGGAGGCCCCGCAACGCCCCCTTTGCCCGGCCAGGGCCGGCCGGGCATGTAGAATTGCGGCCATCCAAGGAGAACCAACCATGACTCGCATCAGCCTCACCCGCTACCTGGTCGAGGAGCAGCGCAAGCACAACACGATCCAGCCCGAACTGCGGCTGCTGATCGAAGTGGTCGCGCGCGCCTGCAAGGCCATTTCCAACGCCGTCAGCAAGGGCGCCCTCGCCGGCGTGCTGGGCTCGGCAGGCACCGGCAACGTCCAGGGCGAAACCCAGCAGAAGCTGGACGTGATCGCCAATGAAGTGCTGCTCGACGCCAACGAATGGGGCGGCCACCTCGCCGCCATGGCGTCGGAAGAAATGGAATCGTTCTACGAGATTCCCAACCGCTACCCGAAGGGCGAATACCTGCTGATGTTCGACCCGCTGGACGGCTCGTCGAACATTGACGTCAACGTCTCGATCGGCACCATCTTCTCGGTGCTGCACATGCCCAAGCCGGGCCAGACCGTGACCGAGGCCGACTTCATGCAGCCCGGCACCCACCAGGTCGCCGCCGGCTACGCCGTCTACGGCCCGCAGACCACCCTGGTGCTGACCGTCGGCAACGGCGTGCACATGTTCACGCTGGACCGCGAGGCCGGCAGCTTCGTGCTGACGCACTCCAACGTGACGATCCCGGACGACACCAAGGAATTCGCCATCAACATGTCGAACATGCGCCACTGGGCCCCGCCCGTGCGCCGCTATATCGACGAATGCCTGGCCGGCGAAGAAGGCCCGCGCGGCAAGAACTTCAACATGCGCTGGGTCGCCTCGATGGTCGCCGACGTGCACCGCATCCTGACCCGCGGCGGCGTCTTCATGTACCCGTGGGACAAGCGCGAGCCGGAAAAACCCGGCAAGCTGCGCCTGATGTACGAAGCCAACCCGATGGCCATGCTGGTCGAACAGGCCGGCGGTGCCGCCACCAACGGCCACCACCGCATCATGGACGTGCAGCCCGAAAAGCTGCACCAGCGCGTCTCCGTGATCCTGGGCTCCAAGAACGAAGTGGAGCGCGTCACGCGCTACCACCTCGAAGCCGAAGGCAAGGCCTGAGTCCGGCACACGGCATTGAGACAGGGCGCCCGGTGGGCGCCCTGTTTTCTTTGGGCCCGGCCGGATGGCATGGGCGACACAAAAGGGCTTCACAAGGCCAGAAAACACTGCTACTATTGCGGGCTGTTCCAGTTCACCGGAACTTGTTGCCGAAGTAGCTCAGTCGGTAGAGCAGCTCATTCGTAATGAGAAGGTCGGGGGTTCGATTCCTCTCTTCGGCACCAAAAGAATTCAGGGCATCGCCCACGCAAACCCGGACAGCGTCACGCTCTCCGGGTTTTTTGTTGCCTGCTTTCTGAAACTCGGCTCAGGCCAGCGCAAGTGGATCCTCTAGCGTCTCGATAGGCTCCCACCCTCGCGGCGTCTCGTGCGTCAGCGGGGATGCGGCGCGCATGACGCCGCCGCCGACGCGTCGGCCATGGCGTTCCAGCGAACGGGGTGAGGCAGGCTACCGCCCCAACCGCCGTGCCCACCAATACCGGAACGGATGGTCGAAGTCGGGATAGAGCACAGGCTGGCTGAAGCAGCCAGCGTGCTTCATGAGGAGGAAGGCGACAAGCATGGTCGCCCAAAAAACAAGCAGTTCCACGATGCACGGCCACCCTTGTTTGCCAGGTGGCCGTTTTCATTATAGGGAGCGCTGCCGCTGCGGGGCCGATACCGCACCCCGCACTTACCCTAACGCAGGGTGCGTCAGTACACTCCCGGCACAAACATTTCTTGCGGTACGGGATGCCGCACGTAGTCCTCATGCCGCTCGCGCGCCGGCAGCACGATCGTGGGTGCGTCCACGTCCTGGTAAGGCACCAGGCTGAGCAGGTGGTGGATGCAGTTCAGCCGCGCGCGCTTCTTGTCGTCGGCCTGCACCACCCACCATGGCGCCTCGGCGATGTGGGTGCGCTCGAGCATGATCTCCTTGGCCTTGGTGTAGTCCTCCCAGCGCCGCTGTGACTCCAGGTCCATCGGGCTGAGCTTCCATTGCTTGAGCGGATCGTGGATGCGGCTGAGGAAGCGCAGGCGCTGTTCGTCGTGCGTGATCGAGAACCAGTACTTGACGACCTGGATGCCGGAGCGGACCAGCATCTTCTCGAACTCGGGCACTGAGCGGAAGAATTCTTCGTACTGGTCGTCGTTGCAGAAGCCCATCACGCGCTCGACGCCGGCGCGGTTGTACCAGCTCCGGTCGAACAGCACGATCTCGCCTGCCGCGGGCAGGTGCGCCGCGTAGCGCTGGAAGTACCACTGCGTGCGCTCGCGGTCGTTGGGCGCGGGCAGCGCGGCCACGCGGCATACGCGCGGGTTCAGCCGCTGCGTGATGCGCTTGATCACGCCGCCCTTGCCGGCGGCGTCGCGCCCTTCGAAGAGGATCACCAGCTTGTGGCCGGTGGCCGCGACCCAGCTCTGCAGCCGCACCAGCTCGCCCTGCAGGCGGAACAGTTCGCGGAAATAGTGGCGGCGGCTGTCCTGCTCGGCCCCGTCAGGCAGGTGTACCGGGTCGCCGAAGGCTTCGCTGGCTTCGCGGTCGTCCAGCTCCAGTTCGATCTCTTCGTCGTAGTAGTCGGCAACTTCGTTGTGGATGCGCCGTACCAGCTGTGCCTCGCCCGGTCTCATCTGCTCCTCCTGTCGGATACATCGCGGTCGCGCCGATGCTGGCACGCCAGTGTTGCAGCCGCGTGAACGCCTCCGCGCGCTATGCCGCCGGATTGATGTTGTGGTTGTGGCGGAACAGGTTGTCCGGATCGTAGCGGCGCTTGACCTCGACCAGCCGCGCGAAGTTGGGGCCATAGGCGGCGCCGACCCGGTCGGTTTCTTCCTGGGTCAGGAAGTTGACGTAGACGCTGCCCAGCGCGAACGGCGCCGCGGCGCGGAACACATCGCGCGCCCAGCCAATGCACGCGTCGTCCTCCGCCGCAGTGTCCCAGCGCCCGTGCAGGTTCATGATGAACTGCGCATCGCGGTTGGCGTAGGCGGTGGCGTCCGGCGCCACGCGGTTGGTCTGGCCGCCCATCGCGCCGACAAATACCTCGCATTGCGACGATGGCAGCTTGCCGATCTGCTCGACCAGCATCGCGATCAGGCCGTCGTCGAGCCCGTCGAAGTTGTGCGATTTCCAGTAATTGCGTGCGCCCGGCGTGAGCAAGGGATCGAAGGCCTGTTGCCATGTGGCGAACGGCATCGGTCCGACATGCTCGCCATACGGCGTGCCAAGCTTGCGTAGCGGCTCGACCAGTGCGGGGCCCTGTCCCGGCGGGCCGATATAGCAGATCGCCAGCGCCACGATCGGCTTGCCGTGTGCCTCCGGCGGCAGGAACGGCAGCGGCGGGGCCTGGCGCAGCACCGCCCAGACCGTCAGCTCGTCCGGCATGGACTGGAAGAGATCGCGGAAGGCTGGCAGCACGGTGAGGGCCTGTTCGAGCGGGTAGACGATCAGGCCACCATAGACCTCGGGCCCCACCGGGTGCAACCGGAACTCGAACATCGTGACTACGCCGAAGTTGCCGCCGCCGCCGCGCAGCGCCCAGAACAGGTCGGGATGCTCGTCGGCACTGGCGCGCACCAGCTTGCCTTCGGCGGTGACCACGTGCGCAGAGACCAGGTTGTCGACGGTGGTGCCAAACTTGCGGCTGATCCAGCCGAAGCCGCCGCCCAGCGTCAGCCCCGCGACCCCCGTGGTCGAGTTGATGCCCAGCGGCGTGGCCAGCCCGAAGGCCTGCGCTTCATGGTCGAAGTCGCGCAGCGTGGCGCCGGGTTCGACCCAGGCGCGCTGCGCCTGCGGATCGATGCGCACCGAGCGCATCGATGACAGGTCGAGCACCATGCCGTCGTCGCAGATCGCGAGCCCGCCGATATTGTGGCCGCCGCCGCGTATCGACAGCAGCACGCCGTGCTCGCGTGCGAAGTTGACCGCGGCCATCACGTCAGCGACGCCTGCGGCCTGCACGATCAACTGCGGCCGGCGGTCAATCATCGCGTTCCAGATGCGGCGGGCTTCGTCGTAGGCGGCGTCGGCGGGCTGCAGCAGCCGGCCGCGCAGTTGCCCCTTTAGTGACTCAACATGTTCTTGCGATAACTGGCCCATGATCTGTCTCCCGATGCGAGTTAGAACCATCGGACGACGCGCGGCAGCCGGGGTGAAGAATGATGGCCACGAGAACCGATGACTTCACCATTTAAGGCAGGCCCCCGCTGAATGTAAACGCGGCATGCAACGCGTCCGGCTCAAGTGCCGCAACGCGATCATGCCGCCGTGGCGGCCTATCATGGAAGCACGCCGGCACGGTGCAACGGCGCCGACCGGCTGCGCAATGGACACAACCAGCCACCCACCCCTGTTCCTGTGCGGCGATGTGATGACCGGGCGCGGCATCGACCAGATCCTGGCGCATCCCAGCCAGCCGCTGCTGCACGAGTCGTATGTGCACTCGGCGCTCGACTACGTGCACCTGGCCGAGCGCAAGGCGGGGCCAATAGCTCGGCCGGTGGCGCCGGCGTATCCGTGGGGCGACGCGCTCGCGGAACTGGATCGCCGCGGCGCACGGCCGCGCATTGCCAACCTGGAAACAGCGATCACCACCAGCGACGACGCATGGCCCGGCAAGGCCGTGCATTACCGCATGCATCCGGGCAATGTCGACTGCCTGCAGGCCGCGGCCCTCGACTGCGTGGCGCTGGCCAACAACCACGTGCTCGACTGGGGACGCGCGGGCCTGGCAGACACGCTGGCTGCGCTCGATGCTGCGCATATCGCGCATGCCGGCGCCGGCCCCGATGAGGACAGCGCGATGCAGCCGGCGTGGCTGCCGCGGCCGGGCGGCGGCCGTGTCGCGGTCTATGCCTTCGCCATGCAGAACAGCGGCACGCCCGCGGCATGGCGCGCCACCGCCGGCCACTCCGGCGTGACCCTGCTGGATGACTGGTCCGCCGCCTCGTGCGACCGCATCGCGGCGCGGATCAGCAAGGACAGGCGCGCCCGCGACCTCGTGGTGGCATCGATCCACTGGGGTGGCAACTGGGGCTACCACATCGATCCCGCGCAACGCGCCTTCGCGCACGGGCTGGTGGAAAGGGCCGGCGTGGATATCGTGCATGGACATTCCTCGCACCATCCGCTGGGCATCGAGCTGCATGCGGGCAAACCCATCCTCTATGGCTGCGGTGACTTTATCAACGACTACGAGGGCATCGGCGGCTACGACGACTACCGGCCGGACCTGGCGCTGATGGTGTTCGTCAGCTTCGATGCGGCAGGCAACGCGGACTTGCGGCTGGTGCCGCTGCGGCGCAGCCATTTCCGGCTCAAATATGCGGGCGAAGTCGACATCGCATGGCTGCTGGCGATGTTCGCCTACGAAGGTCGCGCGCTCGGCACCCGCGTCGAGCGCAGCGCGCTGCACGAACTGCGCATATCGACGGGGTGAGACGGCACGCATGAAAAAGCCCGCCGGCATGGCGGGCTCTTGCGGCACGTACCGCCAGGCTACGGTGCGGCGCTAGTGGCGATGGATCATATGGTCGAACCATGTGCGCACCGACTGCTCCTGCTGCTGCAGCAGCGTCGGATCTTTCTCGCGCATGACCCAGATGACAAGTGCGGCACAAGCGACCAGGGCGATCAGCGCCAGTGCCGTGATCATTGCGGCAGTCATAGCAACCTCCTGTGAGAGACTGGTTGCACCTTCAGTGTAGGTCGGATCGCGCGCGATGTCGGTGCCTGCAAAAGCAGGAAGGCCAGCCGCATTGGCTGGCCTTCCGGTATCTCAAGTGCCACGTGATTCGGTTCCGTGTAACGCTTCCACAGTTTGCTGGTCCGCTTCTGCATTCACTGCCCGAGTCTAGCTCTCTCGCCCATCCTGCGGCACCCCAGGACATACCTGCAGGATAGTACAAATTCGCGCGTGGCGAAGGTGCGTGCCCGGGGCGCGCCCGGTCCGTGGTCAGTTCACCACAATGCGGTCGTCAGCCAGGCGGATCTGGCCGCCAGGCTTGTCTTCCATCACCTTGAGCACGCGGCTGCCCACCTGCAGCGTGACGCCGCCATGGATGCGGCGCGCGGCGTCGATCACGGCATCGGCCGATGGCTGCATTTGCTGGCCCAGTTCCGTCAGGCGACCTTCCAGCTCGAACATGTCGCGCGAAAGCTTGAACAGCGTGGCGCGCGCCTTCTCGCGCAAGTCGCCGACGGCCTTCTCCGGATGCTTGGCAAAAAACGTCACCAGTTGCCTGACCTTGTTCTGCTCTTCCAGCAGCTTGCGGCGGTCGGCCTCCAGCGCGGCACGTTGAGCGTCCGCGTAAGGGTTCAAGCCCACCTGCACACTGGTGGCGCTACCGGCAGGGCTGCCGAGCACCGCGACGCGCACCGCCAGCATGGCGCGCGTGCGCCCGCCGCTGATGCTCCCCTGCACGCCGGGTCCGCCGACCACGATGCGCTCGCCCGCGGCAACGTCGCTCTGGCGGATGCCGCTGTCGACGTTCACCTCGGTGCCGGCCTCGACCACGGCATTCTCGATGAAGCGCGCCTTGACCGCGCCCTTGCAGCGCACGCTGGCGCGGCTGATGCCGCCGTCGGCATGGCCTGTCTCGGCCTTGCCGATGATGCCGCCCTTGACCACGACATTGCCGCCGGCGTCGATGTCGGCGGCTTCGATGGTGCCTTCGACCAGCACGTCGCCGCTGACGCGCACCGACATGCCGGTACGGATATCGCCCGCTACGCGCAGCGTGCCGTCAAACGCGACGTTGCCCGAATGCAGGTCGACTGCCTCCACCTGCACCACCGGGCTCACGGCAATGCCATGCACGCCGACCACCGGCGAGCCGGCGATCACGGCGACCAGCAGGTCGGGGTCGTCGGGATCGGCGGCGGCGCCGGTCAGGCCCTCGGCAAAGGGCGCATCATCGACAGGATCGGCGGGCACCGGTTTGCCGAACACGTCCATGCCATCGTTGCCGGCCACGGCCGGGATCCGGCGCATCAGCGGCGTGCCGGGACTGACCAGCAGCAGGTTGCCAAGGTCGCGCAGGTCGACGCGCGAATCTTCGTCTTCGGCCTGCGCCGGCTTGCGCGGCTGCAGCAGGTTGAGGAAACGCGCCGGCTCGCCCTGGCGCGGCGCCACGCCGGCGGCGATGGTGTGCAATTCGCAGCGGCCTTCCGCCAGCGCGGCGTCAAGTGCAAGCGCCTGGATCGGCGCCACCACGCCGCGCTCTGCGACAGCACGGCGGATATCGTCCTCCGTGGCCGGGCGGCCACCTTCGGCAGGCATCAACGTGAGCCGCACAGCCAGGCAGTCGCCCGTGACATCCAGCTCGAAAGCGCCGTCAACCAGTGCGCCAATGGCAGCGTCGATCTCGTGCTCGGCGCGCTGGCACTGCTGCAAGAACTGCGCAACGGCGCGCGCATCCAGCCTGGCGCCGGCCCAGCCGTGGCTGTCCAGGCACTGTTTCAGGCTGGCGTGATCCGGCGCCAGCCTGCCTGGCTCCGGCGTGTAGCGTGCATGCACCTGCTCGCCTGGCTCGGTCAGCTCCAGGCGCAAACCCGACTCGTGCATCATGAGTCCCCTGATTTTTCTGCGGAGCTGCAGGCCGGCCCGTCACCGCTGCCTGTCCGCGCTGGCGGACAGGGCGTGCCCGGATGGCTAGCGCTCCACTTGTTATCGATCCTTGACCATCGGCAGCTGGGGCCAGAAACTTGAGCGAACAACGATCCCCGCCGGGGTGGGGTGATGCCGACCACGACTGACGGGGCATCGCCGGACTTTTCGGTAAACTGTCGGCATTTCCGGGGCGCGCCGCGCCCCGCAGCCTGCGCAGTCCCCATGTCAAATACCCACGAAATCCGCCCCGGCCAGTCCACCGAGTTGCTCAAGGAACTCCATATCCTGACGCGCGACGGCAAGATGAACCAGGACAGCCGGCGCAAGCTCAAGCAGGTCTACCACCTGTTCCAGTTCATCGAACCGCTGCTTCAGCAGGTCAAGGACGAGCGCGGCCGCGTCACCCTGGTCGACCATGGTGCCGGCAAGTCGTACCTCGGTTTCATCCTGTACGACCTGTTCTTCAAGGCATTGAAGGACGATTCCCACATCTACGGCATCGAAACGCGCGAGGAACTGGTGAAGACCTCGCAGGCGCTGGCGGCGCGGCTGGGCTTTCCCGGTATGTCGTTCCTGAACCTGTCGGTGGCGGATTCGATCACCTCGCCGCAGCTGCCGCCGACCGTCGACGTGGTCACCGCGCTGCATGCGTGCAATACCGCCACCGACGATGCCATCCACTTCGCGCTGGCCAAGCGTGCGCAGCATATCGTGCTGGTGCCCTGCTGCCAGGCCGAAGTGGCCAGCGTGCTGCGCAAGCACAAGGGCAAGCTGCTGGCGGGCAATCCGCTGACCGAGATCTGGCGCCACCCGCTGCATACGCGCGAGTTCGGCAGCCAGGTGACCAATGTGCTGCGCTGCCTGCAGCTGGAAGCCCATGGCTACCAGGTCAGCGTGACCGAGCTGGTGGGCTGGGAACATTCGATGAAGAACGAGCTGATCATCGCCCAGTACAAGGACCTGCCGCGCCGGCGCCCGGCGGAGCGGCTGCAGAACGTGCTGGAAACGCTGGGGCTGGAAGAGATGAACGAGCGTTTCTTCACCACCCCGGAATCTACCGCGCCGGCCGAACCGGTCGAGCGGGCCGAGCGGGCGTAAGTCGGTCAGTCAGTCAGTCCTGCGCGGCCGGGTTCTTGCCGGCGGCGTTGTCTTCAGGTTCGTCCTCGCCCGCCATCCAGCGCCGCCAGCCCTCATGCCCAAGGCTGCGCATGGTCGCCTGGTTGCGCTCATAGATATCCGCCGCGTCCGGGAATGCCGCCGCCGCACGCGCAATGCTGTCCTCGCGCAGCAAGTGCAGGATCGGATACGGCGCGCGGTTGGTGTAGTTCTCGATATCGTCCGGCTCGGTATCGGCGAACTGGTACTGAGGATGGAAGCTGGCGATCTGCAGCGTGCCTTCCAGGCCCAGGCTTCCAAGCAGGCGCCCGGCAAAGTACAGCAGGTCGTTGTAGTCGAGGAAATCGGCCACGGCATCGGGCAGGATCAGCAGCGTGGTGTCGATCCCCGCCGGATCTGTCTCATCAAGCAGCCGGAGCTCGCGTTCCAGTTCATCCAGCACATCCGGCGCTTCGGTTGCCGTGCTGACCACGTAGCGCACCTGCTCCTTCACATAGACGCTCTTGGCAAAGGGGCACAGGTTGAGCCCGATCACCGCGCGTTCAAGCCAGTGGCGGGTGGCGGCGATGACGGCGTCTGCGGATGTGGCGGCGGAAGACATGCTGGCAATAGCTGGGGAATACCGGGGAAAGCGTCATTCTAGCGCTGCCGCAGGCTCTATAATCCGCGGCGGAAACACACTTGCCCTTGCCGAACCCCCATGTCCCTTGCCACCCCTACCGCAGCCACCGCCAACCGACCTGACGTCGCCATCATCGGCGGCGGTCCTGCCGGCCTGATGGCGGCCGAAGTGCTGGTGGCGCAAGGGGCCAGCGTGGCGGTATATGACGCGATGCCCTCGGTCGGGCGCAAGTTCCTGATGGCCGGCAAGGGCGGCATGAACCTGACGCATGCGGAGCCGGAACCGGCCTTCCTCGGCCGCTATGGCGCGCGTGCGGCGCAAATCGCGCCGATGCTCGCGGACTTCGGGCCGCAGATGCTACGCGAGTGGGTCCACGGGCTTGGCATCGACACCTTCATTGGCAGTTCGGGCCGCGTTTTCCCGGCCGACATGAAGGCCGCGCCAATGCTGCGCGCATGGCTGCACCGGCTGCGCGAAGCCGGCGTGCAGTTCCATATGCGCCATCGCTGGCTGGGCTGGGATGAAGGCGTTGCGCATACGCTGCGTTTTGCCACGCCGCACGGCGAGACATCCGTGCCCGCGCGTGCCGTGGTGCTGGCGCTGGGCGGCGCGAGTTGGGCGCGACTGGGATCGGATGGTGCGTGGGTGCCGCGGCTGGCTGAGCGTGGCGTCGATGTCGCGCCGCTGCGCCCCGCCAATTGCGGCTTCGATGTGGCATGGAGCGCATCATTTGCCGACCGCTTCGCCGGCACGCCGGTCAAGCCGGTGGCAATCGCACTGACCGACCGCGACGGCAACGCGCACTACCGCCAGGGCGAGTTCGTCATCAGCGCCACCGGCATCGAAGGCAGCCTGGTCTATGCGTTGTCGGCGCCGATTCGCGACCGGATCGAAGCCGACGGCAGCGCAGTGATCCACCTCGACCTGTTGCCCTCGCACACCGCGGAACAGGTCGGCAACGCAGTGAACCATCCGCGCGGCTCGCGTTCACTGTCGAGTCACCTGCAGAGCCGGCTCGGCATCACCGGCGTCAAGGCCGGGCTGCTGCGCGAATGCCTGGCGAAGGATGCGATGCAGGATCCAGGCACGCTGGCGATTTCGCTCAAGGCATTGCCGCTGCGCCTGCTGCGCCCGCGCCCGATCGACGAGGTCATCAGCAGCGCAGGCGGCGTGCGTTTCGAAGCGATGGATGAACGGCTGATGCTGCGCGCGCTGCCCGGCGTGTTCTGCGCGGGCGAAATGCTGGACTGGGAGGCGCCCACCGGGGGTTACCTGCTGACAGCATGCTTCGCCAGCGGGCGCACCGCGGCGCAGGGCGCCGCGGCGTATCTGCAGCAGGCTTAAGGGCAGGCTTAAGGGCAGGCTCAGGGGCAGGCTCAGGCCTGCTTGCCGCCGGCGATGCTGAGCGCCACCGCTTCGGCCACCTCGATGCCGTCGATCGCGGCCGAGTAGATGCCGCCGGCATAGCCCGCGCCCTCGCCCGCCGGGTACAGGCCCTGGACGTTGATGCTCTGGTAGTCGTCGTTGTTGCGGCGGATGCGCAGCGGCGACGAGGTACGTGTTTCCACGCCGGTCAGCACCGCGTCATGCAGCGCGAATCCGGGCAGCTTCTTGTCGATCTCGGGAATGCCTTCGCGGATCGCCTCGATCACGTAGTCGGGCAGCGCCGTGCTCAGGTCGGTCGGCGTCACGCCCGGCTTGTACGAAGGCTCGACCGAGCCCAGCGAGGTCGACGGCCGGCCAGCGACAAAGTCGCCCACCAGCTGGCCCGGCGCATTGTAGTTGCTGCCGCCCAGCTCGAACGCGCGCTCTTCCCACTTGCGCTGGAACTCGATGCCGGCCAGCGGGCCACCCGGATAGTCATCCGGCGTGATGCCGACAACGATGCCGGCGTTGGCGTTGCGCTCGGCACGCTTGTACTGGCTCATGCCATTGGTCACCACGCGCCCCGGCTCCGACGCCGCCGCCACCACCGTGCCGCCCGGGCACATGCAGAAGCTGTACACCGAACGCCCGTTGCTGCAGTGGTGCACCACCTTGTAGTCGGCCGCGCCCAGCAGCTTGTTGCCGGCGAACTTGCCGAAGCGGCTGCGGTTGATCAGGCCCTGCGGATGCTCGATGCGGAAGCCCAGCGAGAACGGCTTGGCCTCCATGAACACGCCGCGGCCGTGCAGCATCTCGAAGGTATCGCGCGCGCTGTGGCCGACCGCCAGGATGACGTGGCTGGCTTCCAGGTATTCGCCGCCGGACAGCTTCAGGCCGCGCACGCGGCCGCCGTCGATGTCGACATCGTCGACGCGTGTCCCGAAGCGGATTTCGCCGCCCAGTTCGATGATCTCGGCGCGCATCTTCTCGACCATGCTCACCAGGCGGAAGGTGCCGATATGCGGGCGCGCCTTGTACAGGATGTCTTCCGGCGCACCGGCGCGCACGAACTCGTTGAGCACCTTGCGGCCATAGTGCTTCGGGTCCTTGATCTGGCTGTACAGCTTGCCGTCCGAGAACGTGCCCGCGCCGCCTTCGCCGAACTGCACGTTGGACTCAGGGTTGAGCACGCTCTTGCGCCACAGGCCGAAGGTGTCCTTGGTGCGCTCGCGCACTTCCTTGCCGCGCTCCAGGATGATCGGGCGGAAGCCCGACTGCGCCAGGATCAGGCCGGCCAGCAGGCCGCACGGGCCCATGCCGATCACCACCGGACGCAGCGCGGGGCCGCCCTGCGGCGCACGCGCGACGAAGCGGTACTCCATATCGGGCGTCACGCTCCAGTTCGGCTTGCCGGCCATGCGCTTGAGCGCCGCGGCTTCGTCACTGACTTCGATATCGATGATGTAGGTCAGCTTGATATCGGAGCGCTTGCGCGCATCGTGGGCGCGGCGGAACACGGTATAGCCGATCAGGCCGTCTCCCTTGACACCGATCTGCGCGGCGCCGGCACGCACGGCGGCGTCCAGGTCGCTTTCGGTATGGTCGAGCGGGAGTTTGACTTCACTTAGACGTAGCATGGGGAACCCGAGAACTGCGGCCGGGGGGTTGGGCACACCAATGTGCCAGGTCCGGCCGGAGCGCAATTTTATAGTCTTTCGGGTGCCGGGTCGGCAATCGATTGCGGCTGGTGCCGCCATGGCCACGGCACGCGGCGCTTGCGCCACGTCAGCAACGCCGCCACGCGAGCGATCAAGCCGGGTGGCACGGCGATGGTGACGGCGGCGTCGCCGCGCGCCGCCACCTGTAGCCAGCCGCGTGCCGGTATGGCCAGCGACTCGCCCGCGCGCAGGCGCCAGCGCGGTATGTGGCAGGTTTCGGCCAGCCATTGCGGCGGCCCGCTGACCTCGATCTGGCCGGCGCCGGCATGCAGCACCGTGCCCGCCGGCACGCGCAGGTGCAGGCATTGCCCGGCAGACAGGCGCGTGGCGGACGCCTGCAAGATGGCTTCTGGAGGGTCGATCGATACGCTTGGCATGGCTTGGCTCCGATAAAAGCTCAGGACTCCAGCCTATCGGCCGGCTCGCGCGCGCGGCAGGCACACCCCCGCACGACCTCTACCAGAACAGCAAGGAAAAACCGGGGCTGTTACGATACAGGCGCCCCGCATCTGTATCTGTACCCTGATGGCCAACCGCGCCACCATGCCGCCATGGAATCCACCCCGCTTTACCGCCAGGTTGCCGGCCATTACCGCCGCGCCATCGAATCCGGCACGCTGACCGCCGGCGACCGCATGCCATCCGTGCGCGCGCTGATGGGACTGCATGGCGTCAGCCTGTCCACGGCGCTGCAGGCCTGCCGCCAGCTGGAGAGCGATGGCCTGCTCGAAGCCCGCCCGCGCGCCGGCTATTTCGTCGCGGCACCCGTGCGCGCGCCGCTGGCACCGCTGACCGAACCCGACGCCGCGCTGCCCGATCCCGCGCAGTACGTCGGCATCCACCAGCGCATTTCGGCGCTGCTGGCGCGCAGCCAGCACCAGCACGTCCATACCAATCTTGGCGGCGCCTACTGTGCGCCCTCGCTCTATCCCGCCGATGCATTGCGCAGCGCCGCGGCGCGCGCATTGCGCCGGCATCCGATGCTGTTCGGCGAGGCCGTCGAGCCGGAGGGCTACGCGCCGCTGCGCAGCGCCATCGCGCGCCAGGCGCTGCATGCGCGGATGCAGCTGGCGCCGGAGGAGATCGTCATCACGCACGGCTGCACCGAGGCCCTCAACCTTGCGCTGCGCGCGGTGGCCGGCCCGGGCGACGTGATCGCGGTGGAATCGCCCACCTATTACGGCCTGCTGCAGATCCTCGAAAGCCTCGGCATGCGCGCGCTGGAAATCCCGTGCAGCCCGCAGACCGGGCTCTCGCTGGAGGCGCTGGAGCTGGCGGCGCAGCACTACGACAATATCCGCGCGGTGGCGGTGGTGCCCAACCTGCAGAACCCGCTCGGCTGCATCATGCCGGACGCGCACAAGGCGCGGCTGGTGCAGTGGTGCGAGTCACGCGGCATCGCGCTGATCGAGGACGACTGCTTCTCCGCCACCGCTGACGGCGATACCCAGCCGGCTGCGGCCAAGGCCTGGGACGGCAGCGGCAACGTGATCCACTGCGCCTCGCTGCACAAGGTGCTGGCGCCCGGCATGCGGCTCGGCTGGATCGCTGCCGGTAAATGGCAGCCGCGCGTGGAAATGCTCAAGTTCGGGCTGTCGCGCCCCAACGAGATGCTGTCGCAGATGGCCGCGGCGGACTTCCTCGCCAGCGGCGCGCATGAACGGCACCTGCGCCGGTTGCGCACGCGGCTGCAGCTTCAGCGCGAATGGTTCGCGCAGGCGGTGGCGGCCAGCTTCCCGGCGGGCACGCGGCTGGGTGCCCCGCGCGGCGGCATGCACCTGTGGGTGGAGATGCCTGCGCAGGTATCGTCCGAGGCGGTTTTCGACCAGGCGCTGCAGGCCGGCATCCGCGTCATGCCGGGGGTGATGTTCTCCAACGCCGGGCGTTTCGACCATTGCCTGCGCATCAACTGCGGCACGCCGCGCTCAACGCAGATCGAGCGCGCGCTGGCCACGCTGGCGGGCGTGGTGCAAAGCCTGGCGAGCTAGCCGCGCGCCGAGCCTCGCGCATTTTCGCAACACCGGTGGCGCCCCTGCCTGATTGACCTGCTTTTTGCGCCCGGTTTATCCCCATTTTCCGCCGCCTCACCTATCCTAGTGCGCTGGCGCGGCGGCCGAGGCTCTGCTGGTTCCCTCGAACGCTGCCAGCCCCGCCACGAGACGGGAACAAGAACAAAGGAGAGTGGCCTTGAGCAGTCCTTCCGCGGCATCACGCGCTCACAGCAGCAACCGCCCCGCCGGCACCCCGCCCGGCAACACCCTCGACGATTACCAGACGCTGTTCCAGCTCGCGCCCGTGTCGCTGTGGCTGGAAGACTTCAGCGACGTGCGCGCCCATTTCGACCAGCTGCGCCGCGACGGGGTCACCGACCTGCGCGCCTACCTGCGCGCCAATCCGCACCAGGTGGCGCAATGCTCGTCGCTGATCCGCGTGATCGACGTCAACCAGCGCACGCTCGACCTGTTCCGCGCGGCCGACCTCGACGACCTGGTCGCCAACCTCGACACCGTCTTCCGCGACGACATGTTCGACCAGCACGTGGAAGAACTCGGCCAGCTCTGGGACGGCGGCACCCGCTTTGCCAGCCAGACCGTCAACTACACGCTGGACGGCGAACGCCTCGACATCCGGCTCGAAGCGACGGTCATGCCCGGCCATGAAGGCACGTGGGAGCGCGTGCTGCTGTCGATCGAGGACATCAGCGCGCGCGTGCGTAGCGAACGCGAGCTGCGCCGCAGCGAGCAATACGCGCTGGGCCTGTTCGAACACTCGCCGGTGTCACTGTGGGTGGAAGACTTCAGCGCGGTCAAGGTGCTGCTCGACGAAGTGCGCGCGGCCGGCATCACCGACTTCCGCACCTTCCTCAACGTGCATCCAGACTTTGTCTCGCGCTGCATGCAGGAGATCCGCGTGCTCGACGTCAACCGGCAGACACTGCTGATGTTCGGCGCCGAGTCCAAGGAAATCCTGCTGTCGCGCCTCGGCGACGTGTTCCGCGACGACATGCGCATCCATTTCGCCGAGCAGTTGATCGACCTCTGGCACGAGAAACTGTGGCAGCAGCGCGAGGTCATCAACTACGCGCTCGACGGCCGGCAGGTCGATGTCTACATGCAGTGGTCGGTGTTCCCCGGCTGCGAGGCCGACTGGGACCAGGTGCTGGTGTCGCTCACCGATATCACCGCGCGCAAGAAGGCCGAGGCCTATGTCGAGTTCCTGGGCAAGCACGACGTGCTGACCAAGCTCTACAACCGCGCTTATTACGAGGACGAACTGGCGCGGCTGGGCCGCAAGGGACCATGGCCGGTCAGCGTGGTGGCGGTGGACCTGAACGGGCTCAAGGTGGTCAACGACCAGTTCGGCCACGGCGACGGCGATGGCCTGCTGCGCCGCACCGGCGAGGTGCTGAAGAAAGCCGTGGGCGAGCAGGCCTGCGTGGCCCGCATCGGCGGCGATGAATTCATGATCCTGCTGCCCGGCCGCGACGAGCGCGGCGCCGCCACGGTGGTCGAGCAGGTCGAGAAGGTAGTCGAGCTGAACAACACCTTCTATCCCGGCGTGCGCCTGAGCTTTTCCATCGGCCACGCCACCTGCGTGCAGGGCGAGCGGCTCAGTGACACGGTCAAGGTGGCTGACAGCCGCATGTACGAAGCCAAGCGCGCGCATTACGAAGCGCTGGGCAACGAGCGCCGCAGCAGGGGCAACTAAAGGGCCGGCGGCACGCCTCAGCCCGGCGCGCACTCTCCGCGCATCAGCGCCCATTCCTCGCACTGCTTGCCTGAGGGGAAGGTGCAGATGCCGGTCTGGCCGGCGGGCGTCGGTACGATCGACAGCTTGCCGCCGCGCCGGGTGCAGTTGACCGAAGCCGGATTGGGCATGCCGACCGTGGGCGCCGCGCTGGCCGGCTGCGCTGCGGACTGGCCTCCCGGTGTGGTAGTGCAGGCGGCGGCGCCAAGGCTGGCGGCCGCCAGCCACAGGGCGGATCGCACACGCATCGGGATCTCCATGACGGGGCAGCCCCCCAAAAAGCAAAGAGCCGGCTTGCGCCGGCTCTCTTGCGGTTACAGGTACACGATCAGGGCCACGCCCCCCACGATCAGCCCGAACTTGGCCACGTAATACAGCTGGCGGTTCCATGCCTTGAAGCGGCGGCGGTATTGCCCGCCCAGCCAGACGAAGCGGAACAGCTTGTTGATCATGCCGGTCTGGTCGTGCTCGTCGTTGGGCGAGCTGGCCGCGGTCATGACCTTGCGGCCCATCCAGTGGTTGAACTTCATGGCCCAGCCATAGCGCATCGGGCGTTCGATATCGCAGAACAGGATCAGGCGATTGGTCTCGCTGCGGTTTTCGGCCCAGTGCAGGTAGGTTTCGTCGAAGACCACGCCCTCGCCGTCGCGCCAGCTGTGGCGCTCGCCGTCGACCTCGATAAAGCAGCGGTCATCGTTGGGCGTGGACAAGCCCAGGTGGTAGCGCAGCGAGCCCGCGAACGGGTCGCGGTGCGGATTGAGCTTGCCGCCAGGCGGCAGCTCGGCGAACATCGCCGCCTTCACGGTCGGCAGTTCGCGCAGCAGCGCCACGGTCTTGGGGCACAGCGTCTCCGCAGACGGGTGCTGGGCCTCGTACCACTTCAGGTAGAAACGCTTCCAGCCGTATTTGAAGAACGAATTGAAGCCGGCGTCGTCGTTCTTGTCCGCGGCCTTGATCTTGCGCATCGCTCCCAGCGCCAGCCCTTCGTCGCGGATCTCCGGCCACGCGGCGCGCAGCTTTTCCAGGTCGGGGAAATTATCGACCGGAATATACGGCGTGCGCGGCACGCCCGAGAACGCATACATGAAGCAGTTGATCGGCGCCACCAGCGCCGAATGGTCCAGCAGCTGGCGCCAGATCTTCAGTCTTACCTTGCCGCGGAAGTGCACATACAGGATGGCACCGAGATAGCCCGCGACGAATATCCACTTGATCACCCGAAATCCTCCTGGTTGGCCGCCCCTGTTACGCACGTGGCAAAGCACGCCGCGGGCCGGCTGGGCGAAAACCAGTATTTTAGCGAAACAGACGCAGCACCGCAGTTAGTAGCGAACGCGTCACATAAGAAGTTGGCCAGTCAGGACTCTCGATCCGGGCCGCCGCGCGACTGCCGCGCAATGCGGTCGATCAGCGCCTGGGCGTCGTCGGGCATGCCCTGCAGCGTCAGCAGGCGCGCGTTGAGCACCAGGTTTTCCAGCACCAGCTTGGCGGTCGAGGCCCACATCGTGGCCAGCAGCGCCTCCGTCGACAAGCCGGACGCTTCCATCTGCTCGGAGCGCTCGGCGATCAGCCGGCACGCCAGCTGGCGCAGCGCGCGGTCGTCGAACGGCAGGTCGGCGTAGTCGATCGGGTCTTCCTTCTCGACCTCGGCCATCAGTTGCAGCAGGGTGTCTTCTGTCATGGGCAGACTCCTGGCAAAACATGAACGCAAACGCAAAGGGCACCGCCAGCGCGGCTACGCGCGAAAATCTCCCGCCATGCCGGCGTCGGTGCGCGCCTCCAGGCGGCCCGACCGGCACGCGGCAACGAACTGCTCATAGTCGCGCCCGACCTGGTCGGCATAGCCATTGGCATAGCCTACCATTGCATCGGCCATCCGGTCGCTCCGTTCCAGGTGGCCGCTGACCTCGGCGGCCAGCCCGCTGCCCCTGGCATGCGCCCGCGCCAGCACCCAGCCGCACAGCGCGCCGCGGCTTGTCAATCGACGAGCCGCGGCGGCAGGGGTGGCAAGCGTAGCGCTGCGATCAGAGCGCCGGCGGCTGGCGGCGGAAGCCGGCGCCGAAGCGGTTCCACGCATTGATCATCGAGATCAGCAGGGTCAGGTCGGCGATTTCCTTTTCAGAAAACTGCTCGCGCACCGCGTTGTAGTCGGCGTCGGGCGCCTGGCTTTGCGGCAGCAGCGTCAGCGCCTCGGTCCAGCCCAGCGCGGCACGCTCGCGCGCGGTGAACCAGCTCACTTCGCGCCATGCCGGCAGCAGGCTCAGGCGGCGATCGCTTTCGCCATGCTTGCGCGCATCGGTCACATGCATGTCGAGGCAGAAGGCGCAGCCGTTGATCTGCGAGGCGCGGATCTTCACCAGTTCCTTCAGGCTGTTTTCCAGGCCGCAGCGGGCCAGGTAGATCTCCACGCCGACCATTGCCTTGTAGGCGTCCGGGGCCACGTCTTGCCAGTTCATGCGTTCTTCCATGTCGATTCTCCAGGGATCCGGTTGAGTGAGTTGGCGGGCGCTGGCCCGTTGGACTCAAAGATAGCCCCCGCGATTGGCTCCGTACACTGCCAATTTACGGCAAAATCAGTAGACCAATTTTGGGGCAGCATCATGGAACTCCATCTCGCGCTGGACCACGCCAGCGACCTCACGGCGCAGATCGTCCACCAGATCCGCGACGCCATCCAGGCCGGACGCCTGGAAGCTGGTGCGCGCATGCCGCCCACGCGGCTGCTCGGCACCCAGTTGGGCGTCGCACGCAAGACCGTAACCACGGCCTATGAACGGTTGTTGGCCGAAGGCTGGCTGCATGCGCGCGTCGGGGACGGCACTTATGTCGCCGAGGGGCTGGCGCGCAAGCCGGTGCGCATCGCCGCCGCGCCGGTACTGCCGCCGGCGGTGCTGCGCTGGATGGCGGTGGAGACGCCCTTCCTCGGGCCGATGGGCGGTGCGCGCTACGCCTTCCAGCCGGGCCAGGCCGACACCACGCGCTTTCCGCACGAAGCCTGGTCGCGCTGCGTGCGTGCGGCCCTGGCGGCGGAGCGGCAGCGTCCGCCCGGGCCCGCGGACCCGTGTGGCGAGATGCCGCTGCGGCAGGCCATTGCCACCCATATCGCCTTCACCCGCGGCGTGCAGAGCGCTGCCACGGATATCCTGGTCACCGCCGGCGCACAGCAGGGCATCGACCTGGTCGCCCGACTGCTGCTGGGGCCGGGTGCCGTGGTAGCCATGGAAAATCCCGGCTACCCGATGGCGCGCGCGCTGTTCCAGGGGCTGGGCGCGCGCGTGGTGCCGGTGCCGGTCGACGGCGAAGGGCTGGTGGTGGAGGCGCTGCCCGGCGAGGCAACGCTGGTCTTCGTCACGCCGTCGCACCAGTCGCCGCTGGGCGTGCCGATGAGCCTGGCACGCCGGCAGGCGCTGCTCGACTGGGCCGCGCGCCGCCACGCGGTGATCCTGGAAGACGACTACGACAGCGAGTTCCGCTATGGCGGGCAGGCGCTGGACGCGCTGCAGACGCTGGACCGCCACGGGCGCGTGGTGTACCTGGGAACGTTTTCCAAGACGCTGTTGGCCAACCTGCGGGGCGGCTACCTGGTGGTGCCGCCATGGCTGATGCCGGCGGCGCGCAAGGTCAAGCACCTGATGGACTGGTACACCCCGACGCTGACCCAGCAGGCGCTGGCGCGCTTCCTGTCGGAGGGGCACCTGTTGCGCCATATCCGCCGCTCGCACGCGCGCCATGTGCAGCGGCGCGCGCGCCTGCTGGCGCGGCTGCACGGCGACCTGTCACCGTGGCTCGAAGCGTTGCCGGCGATGGCGGGCTTCCACCTGGCGGCGCGGCTGCGTGTGCCGGTGGCTGCCGACGCGCTGGTGGCAATGGCCCGGCTCGCGGACCTGGAACTGGCCACGCTGGACCCCTTCCACGCCACGCCGCCGCCGAACTGCTCAGGCTTGCTGCTGGGCTTCGGCGCCATCGACCTGCTCGACATCGATCCCGCGCTCGACCGGCTGGCGATGGTACTCTCTGCGTTGGCCCCCGACCCGGCGCGCCTCGTGTGACGCTGCCGTCATCCCGGCAAAAGTCCGGTCTCAGGGTACGCACCAAATGCGTGGGAGCGCACGCACAGTCATACTGGCGTCCGCAAGCTTCCGTTGAACAAATCGGACGGGAAGCAGTCTCATTCGCACTTCCACACACACCAGAGTCGCGTTCATGACCAAGCGTTTGTTGTCCGCCATGCGTCAGTACGCATGGTTTTCAGGGGTAAAGCACCATGTCGTGCAGGGCGTCGAAGCCCTGGCGGAACTGCTCAAGTCCCCTTCCGCCGCGGCACGCGCCGTTGCGGCAGTGATCGCCGAAACCGAGCACGGCGTGCAGGTCTGGGTCTCGTATCTCGGCAAGCCGCTGGACCCCCACACCAACTACGTGCTGTGGCCGAACCGCGCCCTGCGGCCGGCACGGCGCCGCATCCAGCCCTCTCCGATCGAGCAGTTGCAGATGCGACGACGGCGCGACGAATAGCGCGCCGCTCGCTGTCACGCAGCGCCCCGCCGGTGGCCCGGTGGCGGGCGCTGGCGGCGTTCAGGCGTCCGCCCAGCGGCGCAGCAGGTTGTGATAGACGCCGGTCAGGCCGATCACGGCTTCATGCGACTGGCCGAGTTCCTGCGCCGTCTGGCGAATGCGCCCGTCCATCTCGAACAGCAGCGAACGCTTGCCGTCGTCGCGCACCATGCTCTGTATCCAGAAGAACGACGACACCCGCGCGCCGCGCGTGACCGGCGTCACGTGGTGGATGCTGGTGGCCGGGTACAGCACCATATGCCCGGCCGGCAGCTTCACGCGTTGCTGGCCGTAAGTGTCCTCGATCACCAGCTCGCCGCCGTCGTACTGGTCCGGCTCGGTCAGGAACAGCGTTGCCGACAGGTCGCTGCGGATGCGGAAGCTGGTGCCGCGCAGGTAGCGGATCGCATTGTCGACATGGTTGGCAAAGGTGTGGCCGCCCTCGTAGCGGTTGAACAGCGGCGGATAAACCTTCAGCGGCAATGCCGCCGAGAAGAACAACGCGTTGTTTCCCAGCGCATCCTGGATCAGGTCGCCAACCTGCCGCGCCGCGGGCGAGCCCTCGGGCAGCTGCAGGTTGCGCTTGGCCAGCGCCGACTGGTAGCCCGAAGTTTCATTGCCGTCAGTCCACGGTGCGGCATCGATGACCTGCCGCACCTGCGCCACCTGGTCCTTGGAGAGTACGTCGGGAATCTGCAGCAACATGGTGGCGACAACCTTTGGGCAAGAATGGGGAAAGCGCGCACGCCGGACGAACGCGTCGCGAACGCGTATTGTAGGTGAACCCTGGCATGACTCGAACAAGAATCATTACTGTTTGATCTTGTGCAGGCGCCGCCTCCACTACAATGGTTTTTGTGTTTCCGTTATCGCCTAGGAGAAGCCATGTCCGAACCGCTACACGACGAAGCGCTGGTCAATCTCTACCTGGAACGAATTTCAGCCCTGTCGGTGAGCGCCTTCGACGGTGCCGATGTCGGTGCCGAGCTCGATGCCGTGATGCGCGAAGCGGTCGCCAAATGCCAGGCCGCCGGTGGTCCGCAGGCACAAGGCACGCTGGCGGTGCTGGCCAAGCGGTTGCGCGAGCGAGCGGAAGCGGCCGAGCGCGAAGACCAGGCACTGGTGCGCAATACCTTCCTGCAGGCAGCGCAACGATTGCCGGCCTGACGGCGAGCAAGCACCACGCGCGCGATCATCGCGGAAGTTCGCGGTTCAGGTTCAGTTCGTAGCAGGGAATAAATCAGGCCGGACGGCCTTGAGAACAACACCTTGAAGGATTGCGGCGAATGCCGCGAAAGGCGTTGGTTGCGGGGGCAGGACTTGAACCTGCGACCTTCGGGTTATGAGCCCGACGAGCTGCCAACTGCTCCACCCCGCGTCCGAAGAAAAAGATTATGCAGCACTTGTGCGCATCTGGCAAGTCTTTTCTCTGCTCATCGTGGAATCGCTGGCGCGCTCATGCGCGAGGCGTGGTGTTGCCATCGGCCTCGTGCGCGGCAAGCAGTACCCCGATGGAGCGATTCACCTGCTCAAGCGCCTCGAGCTTGGTGTCGAACGCGTGGTTGGGGAACGGGTTATGCCGCCCGGCGACGACAATGCCATCTCTGCGGCGAATGACTTCGATAAAGATAGCCCATTTGCGCTTGGGCAGCGCAATCACTTCATAGACGACCTTGTAGCCTTCGAATTCAGGCATGGCGGGGCACTCCTTCTGCTGCAACGGCGAGCAAGACGTCGCTCGCTTCCAAATCCAGCGTAGGAATACCGGTCCGGATCAAAAATGATCCCGGTCAAGGTCGATTGATCATCGTGTGATATATGCCATTGCGCCGTTGGCAATAGCCGCGCATGTGGCCCGCCCGGGCATCACTCCGGCGGCGGCCCGAGCATCCGGTCCACCAGCGCATAACCGGCACCGAAAGCAGCCACTTCCGCAGCGTGACGCGTGGCGAACTGCTGCGCGCCACTCGCCAGCGCTTCGATGTCGCCCGCGTCGGCAGGATCTGCCCCCTCCTGCGCCACGCGGACTTCATAGCCCCATCGGCCGATAGTGCTCTCGCCCTGCGGCGACACCAGCACGTAGACATCCATGTCGCGGTACTGCTCGACGCGCCAGTCGTTTTCCATACCCATTGCTCCGGAGGGTCGGCGTGCTTCGCCTGCTGCTTCGAGCCTAGGAGGCGGCACGTGCGCGCGCAAGCCGTGGCGCAGCAAAAGCGCTGTCGGCGTAAGGGCGACAAAGGGGGGAAGCGAAGCAGGCATCGGCCTGACGGCCCACGCGACGCGATCGGCTGGGGGAAGGAAAGCAGAAAAACAAAAAGGGCTTCCGTTTCCGGAAGCCCTTTTCTTACTACATAGGTGGCGCGGCTGGCAGGATTCGAACCCACGACCCCTTGGTTCGTAGCCAAGTACTCTATCCAACTGAGCTACAGCCGCACTCGAGAAAAGAGATTATATCTGAGATTTCAGATTTGTGAACCCCCTTCGACACTTTTTTCTCTTCTTTTCGCGAAGTGCGGCCTGTCGGCAGTGTTTTTCTATAATGAGAACCCGAAGATGTGATCCGGACCATGAACAAGGCATTTGTCAAAGAGTCCTCTGGCGACGAGGACGACGACCTTCCCGAAGGCGCAACGCCGCTGCCTCCCGGCACCAAGAACTACATCACAGCCGATGGCTACAACCGCCTGCGCAATGAGCTGATGCAGTTGATCGACGTCGACCGGCCCGATGTGGTGCAGATCGTCTCGTGGGCCGCATCCAACGGCGACCGCTCGGAAAATGGCGATTACCTCTACGGCAAGAAGCGGCTGCGCGAGATCGACCGGCGCATCCGCTTCCTGACGCGGCGCCTGGACAAGGCCGAGGTGGTCGATCCCTCATTGCAGGGCGACAACGACCAGATCTTTTTCGGCGCCACCGTCACTTACGCCAACCGCGCCGGCGAAGAAACCACCATCACCATCGTGGGTATGGACGAAGTCGACCTGGACAGCAACCGCGTCAGCTGGATCTCGCCGATCGCCAAGGCGCTGATCAAGGCGCGCGAGGGCGACACCGTGCCGCTGCGCACGCCGGCCGGGGTCGAGCAGATCGATATCCTGGAAGTCAGCTACCCGTCAGAGAAACAATAAGTGAACCAGTGGGCGGGCGTGTCAGGGCGGCCCTGGCCAGGAGCGCGCGGCCGCAGACAGTCCAAGTAGTACGGCAAGGCCGCACAACGACGCCAGGGCCGTCCTAAAAACGCCCGCCTAGCCGTCGTTGCGGTCGCGGAAGATGCGGATGACGTCGGGGTTGCGGCGCAGCCCGCGCATCACGTTGGCCAGGTGCAGGCGGTTCTGCACCTGGATGATGAACTGCATGTAGGTGGCTTCCTGGTGGCTGCCGTCCTGCTGCTCCATCGCCACGTGCGCGACGTTGGCATCGGCCGCGGTCAGGTCCGCGGCGACGCGCGCGACGATACCCTTGACGTTGCGCACCATCACCTTGATCGACACGTCGAAGGCCCGCGTGGTCTTCTTGGCCCACATCACGTCGATCCAGTGCTCCGGATCCTTGCTGTGCAGGCGCTTGGCGATCTTGCAGTCCTGCACGTGGATCTGCAGCCCTTCGCCCTTGCCCAGGTAACCGACGATCGAATCGCCGGGGATCGGGCGGCAGCATGCCGAGAAGATCATCGACATGCCTTCGTCGCCGGTGATCGGCACCGCAGGCGCTTCTTCGCCGGCAAAGGTCTGCACCGCCGCCAGCAGCGCGCTGTCGACGTCGCCGGACAGCTCCTGCAGCAGGATCTCCATGCGCTTGGCCACTACCGCCGGCACGCGCCGGCCCAGCGCCAGGTCGGCGAAGATGTCTTCGCGCTGCTTGTTGCCGGTCCACTGGATCATGCGGTCCCACACCGACTGCGGCACGGCCTTCAGCTCGATGCCGAGCTGGCGCGCGGATTGTTCGAGCAGCCGCTCGCCGAGCTGGATCGCCTCGTCCAGCTTGGTGGTCTTCAGGTAATGGCGGATCGCCGCGCGCGCCTTGCCGGTGCGCACGAACGACAGCCACGCCGGATTCGGCTTGGAGTACGGCGCCGTCACCACCTCGACGATATCGCCGCTCTTGAGCTCGGTGCGCAGCGGCAGCAGCTCGTTGTTGATCTTGACCGCGACGCACTGGTTGCCCAGGTCGCTGTGCACCGCGTAGGCAAAGTCCAGCGCGGTGGCGCCGCGCGGCAGCGCGCGGATATGCCCCTTGGGCGTAAACACGTAGACCGCATCCGGAAACAGGTCGATCTTGACGTGCTCGAGGAATTCCTGCGAATCGCCGGTCTGGCTCTGGATGTCGAGCAGCGACTGCAGCCACTGGTGCGCCTGCTGCTGGATATCGTTGGCGTGGTCGGCCTGGTGCTTGTACATCCAGTGCGCGGCCACGCCGGCCTCGGCGATCTGGTGCATGTCGCGCGTGCGGATCTGGAACTCCACCGGCGTGCCGAACGGGCCGACCAGCGTGGTGTGCAGCGACTGGTAGCCGTTGATCTTGGGGATCGCGATGTAGTCCTTGAACTTGCCGGGCATCGGCTTGTACAGGCCATGCAGCGCGCCCATCGCCATATAGCAATGCATCTGCGTTTCCACCACCACGCGGAAACCGTACACGTCCAGCACCTGCGAGAACGACAGCTGCTTGTCGTGCATCTTGCGATAGATGCTGTAAAGCGTTTTTTCGCGGCCGGAGAGTTCGGCAACGATGCCGGCATCGGCCAGCGACTTCTGCGCGGCTTCCAGGATCCGCTTGACCACTTCGCGCCGGTTGCCGCGAGCGGCCTTGACGGCCTTTTCCAGCGTGGCGTAGCGGAACGGCGAGCCGACCTTGAACGACAGTTCCTGCAGCTCGCGGTAGATCGTGTTGAGACCGAGACGGTGCGCGATCGGCGCATAGATCTCCATGGTCTCCAGCGCGATGCGGCGGCGCTTCTCCGGCGGCACGAAGTCGAGCGTGCGCATGTTGTGCGTACGGTCGGCCAGTTTCACCAGGATCACGCGCACGTCGCGCGCCATCGCCAGCAGCATCTTGCGGAAGCTCTCCGCCTGCGCCTGCTCGCGGCTCTGGAACTCAAGCTTGTCCAGCTTGGTCAGCCCGTCGACCAGTTCGGAAACCTTGGGCCCGAATTTCTCGGCCAGTTCGCTCTTGGTGATGCCCTGGTCTTCCATCACGTCGTGCAGCAGCGCCGCCATGATGGACTGCACGTCCAGCTTCCAGTCCGCGCACAGCTCCGCCACCGCCACCGGATGGGTGATGTAGGGCTCGCCGCTCTGGCGGTACTGGCCCAGGTGGGCCTCGTCGGAAAACTGGAAGGCCTCGCGTACGCGCGCCAGGTCGGGCGCCTTCAGGTACGCGAGCTTTTCCATCAGCCGGGTGATGGAAATGACCTGCTGGCGCGGCGGCACCGCCGGCTGCGAGGTCGGGCCGAAGAAGTGCCGGTATGACTGCGCCAGCACTGCATCGATAAACAGACTGTCCGCCACCGGAGGCGCCGCTTCCTGCACTGCCGCCAGTTCGTCCTGCAGCGCGGGCGCCCTCGCCTTGCCCGGCGCCAGCGCCGGCGCGACGGCACGCTCCCCGACGACGTCGTCGCCGAGCGGATCGGGAAGATTGGGAGCGCCGGTGCGCGCGTTCACGGAAGACTGGCCCGGGATGGTGCGCTTACGCGCCGTGGGCGGCGCCGCATCGCCGAGCGCGCCTGCCGCGGGCGTCGGCGGAGAGGAAGGCTGGGAGGGCAGATGCGGCGAAGGCATGGCGGCGGCCCCTGGAATCCGGCTGGAGAGCCTGGAAATATGCTGGCACGTTGCGAGGATGAACCATGGGCCGGCCGCTCGATCGGGTCGATCAGGTCGGGACTTTCTTCAGCATCTCGATGCCGACCTGGCCCGACGCGATCTCGCGCAGTGCCACCACGGTCGGCTTGTCCTTGGCCTCGACCTTGGGCGTGTGGCCCTGCACCAGCTGGCGCGCACGGTACGTGGCCGCCAGGGCGAGCTCGAAACGATTCGGGATGTGTTTCAGACAATCTTCGACGGTAATACGCGCCATATCAAATCCACCTTGGGACAAAACCTTGTGTTGGGATGCCATTTTACAGCACGCGGCGGAAAACGCCGGCGGCGCCTCCGCGCACGTGCCTCGGCTCAGTGGATACCGAGCTCGATAAACAGCTCCGCGTGCCGTGCCTTCTGCGACGAAAAGCGCAAACGGGTGGCCCGAACCACGTTGCGCAGCTCTTCCAGCGCATTGTCGAAGACCTCGTTGATGATGACGTAGTCCGACTCCGACGCATGGGACATCTCACTGCCCGCGGCCAGCAGGCGGCGCACGATCACGTTGGGCTCGTCCTGGCCGCGCTTCTTCAGGCGCTCTTCCAGCGCGGTCAGCGACGGCGGCAGGATAAAGATCTCGACCGCGTTGGAGAAGCGCTGGTGCACCTGCTGCGCGCCCTGCCAGTCGATCTCGAGCAGCACGTCGTTGCCTTGCGCCATCTGCTGCTCGATCCACACGCGCGAGGTCGCGTAGTAGTTGCCGTGGACCTCGGCCCACTCCAGGAACTCGCCGCGGTCACGCGCCGCGCGGAAGGCATCGACGTTGACGAAGTGGTATTCGCGGCCATTCTGCTCGCCCGGGCGCGGCGCGCGCGTGGTATGCGAGATCGACAGGCGGATGGCCGGGTCCTGCGCCAGCAGCGCGTTGACCAGCGTCGACTTGCCGGCTCCCGACGGCGCCACCACCATGAACAGGTTGCCCGGGTAGACGGTGTCGATGGGAGGATGCGGCGCGGTTTGGGACGTTTGGCTCATGATGATGATTCGGTAACTTCGGGGTAATTCTCGGGGTGATTCTGATGCTTTGCTGCGTTATTCGAGGTTCTGGACCTGCTCGCGCATCTGCTCGATCAGCAGCTTGAGCTCCATCGAGGCATCGGCCAGTTCCTTGGCCGCGGCCTTGGAACCGAGCGTGTTGGCCTCGCGGTTCAGCTCCTGCATCATGAAATCGAGGCGCTTGCCGACCTGCCCGCCCTTCTTCAGGATATGGCGGGTCTCGTTCAGGTGTGCCTGCAGCCGCGACAGCTCTTCGGCGATGTCGATGCGGATGCCGTAGACGGTGGCTTCCTGACGGATGCGCTCCGCGATCTCGTCGCGGCTCATCGACGGCATGCCGGTGGGCGCGGCCAGGTTGAACGCTTCCTGCAGGCGCTCGGTCAGCTTCTGCTGGTGGTGCGCGATCAGTTGCGGGATCGCCGGCGTCAGGCGCTCGACGATCGCCAGCATGGCATCGACGCGCTCCATCAGCGTCGCCTTGAGCGCCTCGCCCTCGCGGCGGCGCGCTTCGAGCAGCTGGTCCAGCGCCTCTCGCGCGGCGCCGGTCACTGCTTCGCGCAGGGCTTCCTGCGACAGCTCGGGCTCGACCAGCACGCCCGGCCAGCGCAGGATCTCGCCCATGCGCAGCGTGCCCGCGCTGGGGAAGGTGCCGGCCACGGTGGTTTCGAGCGCGCGGATCTGCCCCAGCAGGCCGTCGTTGAGCGCCAGCGTGGCGCCGCCCGAATCGGTGCGCTGCAGGTTGATGCGGCATTCCAGCTTGCCGCGCGACAGTTCGGCCATCAGCATCTCGCGCAGCGCCGGCTCAAAGGCGCGGCACTCTTCCGGGGCCCGGAACAACAGGTCGAGGAAACGCGAATTGACAGTGCGGAATTCCACCGAAACGGAGGCGGTGCGCCCGCTCGGCTCGCCCTGTGCGTTGGTCAGTGGCGCCTGGCGCGTCGCCAGGCCATAGCCTGTCATGCTGTGGATCATTGGATGTTCTCGTGAGTGGAGGCGGCCCTGGGGCGCTGGCGGCCCGCAGGCGCCCTCCTCGAGCCTCCCGCAACCGGATGCCGGAGCGCTCTCAAAACGTTGAAAGGAGGGCAACAATGCCCGTATTTGTGTTCTTTACAAGTGACCGATTAGCCCGGACAATCCGTTGGCAAATCTGCGGAGTCATCCGCTGAGGCAAATCCGGCCCCTATTCCCATGACAGAGTCCAAGGGCACGACACAACTGAAGAGTGCACCGCTGCCCGTCGGCACGCTGTTGTCCAACTATCGTATTGTAAAGAAGTTGGCCAGCGGGGGGTTCAGTTTCGTCTACCTCGCCACCGATGAAACCGGCGCGCCGGTCGCGATCAAGGAGTACCTGCCATCGTCGCTGGCGCGGCGCAATCCGGGCGAACTGATCCCCGTGGTGCCCGAGGAAAACGCCGCGGCATTCCGGCTCGGACTGAAGTATTTCTTTGAAGAGGGCCGCTCGCTGGCCCGCATTTCCCATCCCAGCGTGGTGCGCGTGGTGAATTTCTTCCGCGAGAACGCCACGGTCTACATGGTGATGAACTACGAGCTGGGCAAGACGCTGCAGGAGCACGTGCTGGCCGCCCGGCAGCAGGGCCGCGCCAAGGTGCTGCGCGAGCATTTCATGCGCAAGGTCTTCCACGACCTGATGAGCGGCCTGCGCGAGGTGCATATCCACAAGCTGCTGCACCTGGACATCAAGCCCGGCAACATCTACCTGCGCGAGGACGAGTCGCCGATCCTGCTGGATTTCGGCGCCGCGCGGCAGACGCTGACCATGGAAGCGGCGCGCTTCCAGCCGATGTACACCCCCGGCTTCGCCGCGCCCGAGCTGTACGGCAAGCATTCCGACCTGGGTCCCTGGACCGATATCTACAGCCTGGGGGCCACGCTTTATGCCTGCATGGCCGGCATGCCGCCACAGGAAGCCAACCAGCGCGAGAAGGACGACCGCATGGCCGAGGCGCTGGTGCGGCTGCGCAGCAGCTATACCAACGGCCTGGTCGACCTGGTCGAATGGTGCCTGCGGCTGGCGCCGTCGGAGCGGCCGCAAAGCGTGTTCCGGCTGCAAAAGGAGTTGCGCGAGCAGACCAACGCGCTGAGCGAGCAGGCAATGCTGGCGGCAGCGCCGCCGGCTCCTGCAACCGAGCGCCCTGCCCCGGCTTCACGCTTCCTCACGCTGCTGCGCCGCCGCGACGAGCCGGCCCCGGGCGCGAGCGTAGAATAAATCACAAATCGCGCCCGCCGTGGCGCGATGACCTTACTGAATTTCCAAAGCCAACATGCGATTCTCTGTCTACCAGGAAAGCAGGAAAGGCGGCCGCCGTGTCAACCAGGACCGCATGGGCTATTGCTTCACGCGTGACGCGCTGCTGATGGTGCTGGCCGACGGACTGGGCGGCCATGCGCACGGCGAGGTGGCCGCCCAGCAGGCGCTGCAGACGCTGGCGCGCCAGTTCCAGGCGCAGGCGCGCCCGGTGGTGCGCAATCCCGCGGAGTTCCTGCAGGACACCATCATGCTGGCGCACCGCGAGATCCACCGCTATGCGGAAGCCAACCGCATGGCCGACGTGCCGCGTACCACGGTGGTCTGCTGCCTGGTACAGCACGGCCAGGTCTACTGGGCGCATGCCGGCGATTCGCGCTACTACCTGTTGCGCAAGGGCCGCCTGCTGACGCGCACGCGCGACCATTCCAAGATCGAAAACCTGCTGCAGCAGGAACGCGTGCTGCCGATGCACGTGGCCAACCACCCCGAGCGCAACAAGCTCTACAACTGCCTGGGCTCGCCCAACCTGCCGCTGATCGACCTGGGCGGCCCGGTGCGGCTGGAGCCGGGCGACATCGCCCTGCTCTGCTCCGACGGCCTGTGGGGGCCGCTGGACGAGCAGGCGCTGGTCGACAAGCTGTCGCGGCTGTCGGTGGTGCAGGCGGTGCCGGCGCTGATCGAGCTGGCGCTGCAGAACGCTGGCGAAGGTGCCGACAACACCACCGGCATCGCCATGATGTGGGAGCTCGACAACAACACTACCGGGCCCGATTCGGTGATGACCGATACGCTGCCGCTGAATGCGTTTACCACCTCGATCCTGGACCGCACCGGCACCGATAGCGACCTGCTGTCGGAGGAAGAAATCGAGCGCTCGATCGCCGAGATCCGCGCGGCGATCGACAAGACCAGCAACCTGATGCGCTGACCTGGTTCGCCGAGGCTGGTTCGCCCGAGGCGGCTTTTATCCGTCACCGCGTCCCAACGATAGCCCCGGCATGCAGCGCGCACGGCCCGGCGGCGTTAGAATCGCGTTCTCTCCCCCGATTCCAACCCATTTATCCCATGCGACCCAGCGGCCGCGCAGCCGATGCGCTGCGTTCCATCAGCCTTACCCGCCACTACACCCGCCATGCCGAAGGCTCCGTTCTGTGTGCCTTTGGCGACACCAAGGTGCTCTGCACCGCCAGCGTGCTGGCCAAGGTGCCGCCGCACAAGAAAGGCAGCGGCGAAGGCTGGGTCACGGCCGAATACGGCATGCTGCCCCGCGCCACCCACACCCGCTCGGACCGCGAGGCCGCGCGCGGCAAGCAGACCGGGCGCACGCAGGAAATCCAGCGCCTGATCGGCCGCGCCATGCGCTCGGTGTTCGACCTGGCGGCGCTGGGCGAGCACACTATCCACCTCGACTGCGACGTGCTGCAGGCCGACGGCGGCACCCGCACCGCGGCCATCACCGGCGCCTTTGTCGCCGCGCACGATGCGGTTGCCACCATGCTGCGCGCTGGCCTGATCTCGGCCAGCCCGATCCGCGACCACGTGGCCGCGGTCTCGGTCGGCATGGTCGACGGCGTGCCGGTGCTGGACCTGGACTACGCCGAGGACAGCAACTGCGACACCGACATGAACGTGGTCATGACCGGCAGCGGCGGCTTTGTCGAGGTGCAGGGCACCGCCGAAGGCGTGCCCTTCAGCCGCGCCGACCTGGACGCCATGACGCGCCTTGCCGAAGCCGGCATCGCCCGCCTGGTGCAGCACCAGCGCGACGCACTTGGATTGGCCTGAAGCAGGATCCGACGATGCAACGACTGGTACTCGCCTCCAACAACGCCGGCAAGCTGCGCGAGTTCGGCACGCTGCTGGCCCCGCTCGGTTTCGATGTGGTGCCGCAGGGCGACCTGGGCATTCCCGAGGCCGAAGAGCCCTTCGTCACCTTTGTCGAGAACGCGCTGACCAAGGCGCGCCACGCCAGCCGGCTGTCCGGCCTGCCCGCGCTGGCCGATGATTCCGGCATCAGCGCGCGCGCGCTCGGCGGCGCCCCAGGCGTCTATTCGGCGCGCTACGCGCAGATGGCCGGCAAGCCCAAGTCGGACGCGGCCAACAACGCGCACCTGGTGTCGCAACTGGCCGGCAAGCTGGACCGCCACGCGCACTACTATTGCGTGCTGGTGTTCGTGCGCCATGCCGAGGATCCCTGTCCGCTGATCGCCGAGGGCGTGTGGCATGGCGAGGTCGTCGACGCGCCTCGCGGCGCTGGCGGCTTTGGCTACGATCCGCATTTCCTGCTGCCGGGGCTGGGCAAGACTGCCGCCGAACTGTCGGCAGAAGAGAAGAACGCGGTCAGCCACCGCGCGCAGGCTCTGCGCGCACTGGTGGTCCGGCTGCAGGCCGACGCCGCGCAGCGCTACGGCCGATGATCCCGATCGTACCGGCCGGCAGTGCGGCACCGGCCGCTGTTTCTCCTGTCGACAGCAAGCAATTGTGGCTCAAGCCCGGGCAGATCAGCCTGCCCGGCTCGCCGCCGCTGTCGCTGTACGTGCATATCCCGTGGTGCGTGCGCAAGTGCCCGTATTGCGATTTCAATTCGCACGCCGCGCCGGGCGCCGACAACCACGAGATCCCGGAAGAGATCTACCTGGACGCGCTGCGCGCGGACCTGGAGCAATCGCTGCCGCTGGTGTGGGGCCGCCCTGTGCATACCGTCTTTATCGGCGGCGGCACGCCCAGCTTGCTGTCGGCAGCCGGCATGGACCGCCTGCTGTCCGATATCCGCGCCTTGCTGCCGCTCGATGCGGATGCCGAGATCACGATGGAGGCCAACCCCGGCACCTTCGAGGCCGACAAGTTCGCCAGCTACCGCGCCAGCGGCATCAACCGGCTGTCGATCGGCATCCAGAGCTTCAACGACCGGCACCTGCAGGCGCTCGGCCGCATCCACGGCAGCGCCGAAGCGCGCAAGGCGATCGATATCGCGCAGGCGAGTTTCGACAACATCAACCTCGACGTGATGTACGCCCTGCCGGGCCAGACGATGGACGAGTGCCGCCAGGACCTGGAGACCGCGCTGTCGTACGGCACGACGCACCTGTCGCTATACCACCTGACGCTGGAGCCAAACACGCTGTTCGCCAAGTACCCGCCAGCGCTGCCGGACGACGACAGCGCGTACGAGATGCAGGACCTGATCGAGGCACGCACGGCCGAGGCGGGCTATCGCCATTACGAGACGTCGGCCTATGCCAAGGCGCATCGCGAGGCGCGCCACAACCTCAACTACTGGCGGTTTGGGGACTACCTTGGCGTCGGCGCGGGCGCGCACGGCAAGCTGTCGTTCCCGCACCGCATCCTGCGCCAGATGCGGCACAAGCACCCGGCTACGTACATGGCGCAGGCACTTGCCGGCAATGCCTTGCAGGAAGCGCGCGACGTGAGCGCGGACGAGTTGCCGTTCGAGTTCATGCTCAATGCGCTGCGGCTCACCGATGGCGTGCCGGCATCGAGCTTCCAGGACCATACCGGGCTGCCGCTGCATACCATCAGCAAGCAACTGGCCGAAGCGGAGAAGAAGGGATTGCTGGAAGCGGACCTGACCACTATCCGTCCGACGGAGCTTGGGCGGCGCTTTCTCAATGACCTGCAGGAGATGTTCCTGAAGGACTGAGTTGCGGACGGAGCGGTATCATCAAGAAAAAAGGCCACGCAAACACGTGGCCTTTCTCTTTCCGCACGGAAACCAGCGTCAATACGCCGTCGCCATGTCGTTGGCCACGCGCGCACGCATGCCCACTTGCAGGTTGCCCAGGCTCGACTGCGTCACGGTCGCGACGCGGCCATCGTCCAGGCGCACGTTGACGCGATACGCGTTCTGCGTATTGCTGCCCGCACGCTTCTCGATCTGGTTGCCCGCCACCGCGCCGACCACGGCACCACCGATGGTGGCCGCGGTCTGCCCGCGCCCGCCGCCGACCTGGTGTCCCAGCAGGCCGCCGGCGGCACCGCCGATGACCGTGCCGAGCAGGCCCGAACTGCCTTGCGTGGAGGTGATCGGCTCGATCGATTCCACGCGGCCGTAGTACACCGAACCGGCAGGCGCCTGCGTGCTATTGGGCGTCTGGTAGCCCGGAGGCGGCGCCGTGTTGTATCCGGTATTGCTGTAGCCGCCGCCGTACGGCGCAGCACAACCAGCCAGAACCGCCACCGCGGCGGCGGCTGGCAGAACCAGCCATTTCTTGCTTTGCATTCGCATATTGAGTTCTCCTCTGTTGCCAGGCGAAGCCGGGAATGCGGCACACACCGCGCCCCCGGGCACACCAATATGAGCGACGACCACATGTGAAGGTTCCGCGATGTCAGACAGACGCCGACAGCCACCGGCCCGCGGTGTGGCAGGAAGCTTACGCACGCAGGTTCATTGCAGCGCAGGCCACCCGCTGCCACGCAGGCCTTGTATAATGCGCGGCCTGACCGTCAGGTCGATGGCAACAAGGCGCCGAAGGATCCGCCCTTTCGCGCTACAATGCCCGCACTTTCCGGAAGCGTGGCCGAGTGGTTTAAGGCAGCAGTCTTGAAAACTGCCGATGGGGTGACCCATCCGTGAGTTCGAATCTCACCGCTTCCGCCAGACAGCAAGACGGCCCGCACCAGGCAACCGGTGCGGGCCGTTCTTATTTGGAAGTCGATTCCGGACACTGCGTCAGCAACCGGTAGGCTTCGGCCTCTGAAATTTTCAGCCGGTACTTCTGCGCCAGCACGCGCGCAAATGCGTGTGCCGAGTCCGGGTGGCAGTACCGCAGTTGCTCCCGGTACGCCTCCACCTCATAGCGCAGCCGCCAGCGCCGGCTGGCGAGATACAGCACGCCCATCAGCCCCCAGCTGCGCCAGAACTGGCGCACGTGGACCTTTTCGTGTTCGATCAGCGCATCGCTGGCGCCGGGCCGCAGCAGGATCAGTGGGCCAGGCGTAAAGCCGTCAAAGCCGCGCGGGATCAGCCAGCGGGTTTCGACGACCAGGCAGAGCGGAGAGCGGCAGTAGCGGAGCATGCGTCAAGCATAGCCCGGATGCTCGCGCCCTGCCTTGCCCTGCCCTCAGGCCGCGGCGCGCAGCGGCGCCGGCGCGGCGACCGCCGGCATTGCCAGCGCCGACTGGCCGCGCGAACGGCCGGAGCTGAGGTAGCCGGCGATCGATTCCTGCGTCACTTCACCCAGGTAGTCGCCATCCGCACCCATCACCGGCAGCCAGCTGGTGTTGTGCTGGTACATGCGCGACAGCACGATGCGCAGGTGCTCGTCGAACGCCGCGGTCACCGCGAACGGACGCATCACCTCGCTGCACACGCCCTTGCCCGAGCGCGCGTCGCGACGCGTGACGTACCCCAACGCGCGCTGCGCGTCGTCCACCACCGGCAGGTGGCGCACGTCGGCATCGTCCATCACGCCCAGCGCTTCGGCCAGCGGCATGTCAGGGCGGCAGCTCGGCGGCATGGTGGCGGCGTCGCCGGCGCGCACCAGCAGCAGGCGCTTGAGCGTGTTGTCGTGGCCGACGAAGGCCTGCACGAACTCATCGGCCGGATGCGCCAGCAGCGCATCGGGGTGGTCGAACTGCACCAGCTTGCCACGGCGGAACACCGCGACCTTGTCGGCCAGCTTGATCGCTTCATCGATATCGTGCGAAACCATGATCACGGTCTTGCCGAGCTGGCGCTGCATCTGCAGGAACTCGTTCTGGATGCTTTCCCGGTTGATCGGGTCGACCGCGCCGAACGGTTCGTCCATCAGCAATACCGGCGCATCGGCCGCCAGCGCGCGGATCACGCCAATGCGCTGCTGCTGCCCGCCCGACAGCTCGCGCGGATAGCGGCCGAGCATCAGGTTGGGATCGAGCTGCACCATCGCCATCAGTTCGCGCGCGCGCTCGCGGCATTGCTTCTTGTCCCAGCCGAGCAGTCGCGGCACCACCATGATGTTCTCTTCGATGGTCATGTTGGGGAACAGGCCGATCTGCTGGATCACGTAGCCAATCTTGCGGCGCAGGGTCACGCCGTCGATGCCGCGCGTGTCCTCGCCCTCGATGCGCACCGTGCCCGAAGTCGGCTCGATCAGCCGGTTGATCATCTTTAGCGTGGTGGTCTTGCCGCAGCCTGACGGGCCGAGGAAGACGCAGATCTCGCCGCTTGGCACCTTGAGCGACACGGCATCCACCGCGCGCACTTCAGCGCCGTTCTTTTGCGGGAAGGACTTGGTGAGTTGGTCGAGTTCGATCATAGACGGATCCCCTTCGGCGTCAGCGCCCGCTGCAACCACTGCAGGAAAGCGTCCGCCACGATGGCGAGCAGGCTGACCAGGACCGCGCCCACGGCCAGCTTGCTCATGTTGCTCTGGCTGATCGCTTGCAGGATCAGCACCCCGAGGCCACCCGCGCCGATGATGGCGGCAATGGTGGCAACCCCGATATTCATCACGACGGCGGTACGCACGCCGCCGAGGATCACCGGCACGGCCAGCGGCAGGTCGACCAGCCGCATCCGTTGCCAGGTGGTCATGCCGATGCCGCGGCCCGCTTCCTGGATGCCGGGGTCGACATTGGCCAGCGCGGTGTAGGTGTTGCGCATGATCGGCAGCAGCGAGTACAGGAATACCGCCGTCACCGCCGGCACATACCCCAGCGCATGGCCGAAGCGCGCAAAGATCGGGATCATCAGCCCGAACAGCGCGATCGACGGCAGCGTCAGCACGATCGTCGCCAGTGCCAGCAGCGGCGTGGCCAGTGCGCGGAAGCGCGTGATCACGACGCCGAGCGGCACCCCGATCAGGATTGCCAGCCCCACCGCCGAGCCGACCAGCGCGAGATGCTCGCCGGTCATCTTCAGCAGCGTGGGCCAGCTGTGCTGCAGGTAAGTGAACAAGTCCATGCGGCCCTCCTCAGATCAGTCCGTGGCTGCGCAGGAAGTCCTCCGCGACCTTGTCCACCGGCTGCTGGCCGATGTCCACCTTGTAGTTCATGTCGGTCATGCTCTCGTTGTCGAGCTTGACCGCCAGCGCGTTGAGCAGGCCCGCCAGTTCCGGATGCTTGTCGAGCAACGGCTTGCGCACCACCGGCACCGCGTTGTAAGGCGGGAAGAAATGCAGGTCGTCTTCCAGCAGCACCAAGTCAAAGCCCTTGACGCGGCCATCGGTGGCGTAGACCAGCCCCAGTTCCACCTGGTTGTTCTTCAGCGCGGTGTAGACCAGGCCCGGGTCGAGCTGGATCACGTCGCGGCGCGAGAACGGCAGCTTGTACAACTCCTTGAGCGGCTCCAGGCCATCCGGGCGCGCGGCGAATTCCATGTCGACAGCGAACGGGTGGCTGGCATCGGGGCCGGCCTTGCGCATCTGCTCGGCAAACGCCGACAGCGTGGCCACGCCTTTGCCAGCGCGTTCCTTCGGCATCGCCAGTGCATAGGTGTTGTTGATGTTGGAGGCATCCAGCCACACCAGCCCGCGCGCGCCGTCCATCTGCTTGACGCGCTCATAGCTTTCTTTCGCGCCCAGCTTTTCCTGGACCTTGTTGAACACGATCAGCGCGGTCCCGGTGTAGTCCCAGACCACGTCGAGCTGGTTGCTTTCCATGGCCTGGCGCATCAGCGTACTGCCCAGGCCAGCGGTCAGCTCGGTGGTGAAGCCCTTGGCGCGCAGGTACTTCGACGTCATCGACGACAGCAGCAACTGCTCGGTGAAGTTCTTGCCGCCCACGCGGATCGGCGCTGCGCCGGCATCGGCCGCGTGCACCTCGGGCGCCGTGGCCAGCGCCAGGCCTGCCGCGAACGCGGTGACGGCTGCCACCAGCATCGCGGCGCGCCGCGCACGGCGGCGGATGAATTGCATTGGGTCTTTCATGTCGGCCCCCTTGGTCAGCGGATCAGCGCGCCAGGCCGCGGCGGCGCAGGTACATCTGGCCGGCAGCGGCGAACAGCGCGTCCAGCGCCAGCGCCAGCAGCGCGGTGGCGGCCGCGCCCAGCAGCAGCAGCGACTGGTTGTTCAGGTAAATGCCCGGGAAAATCAGTTCGCCCAGGCTGTTGGCGCCGATCAGGAACGACAGCGGCACGGTGCCGACGTTGATCACCAGCGCGATGCGGATGCCGGCCAGCATCACCGGCAGCGCATTCGGCAATTCCACGCGCACCAGCCGCTGCACCGGCGTCATGCCGATACCGCGTGCCGCTTCCAGCAGCGTGGGCGAGACATTGCGCAGCCCTTCGTAGGTATTGCGCACGATCGGCAGCAGCGAGGCCAGCCACAGCGCCAGGATCGCCGGACGCTCGCCGATGCCGAGCACCGCCAGTGCCAGCGCCAGCACCGCCAGCGAGGGCACCGTGTTGCCGACGTTGAAGACCTGCATCAGCCGGTCGGCCCAACGGCGCATGCACGGCCGGCTCAGCGCGATCCCCGCCGGGATGCCGGTGGCCAGCGCCAGCGACATCGACATCGCCACCAGGCGCAGATGGTCAGCCACGTCGTACAGCAGGCGTTCCTGATATTTCTGAATCACATCGACGCCAATCCACGCGACCAATGCGGCGATCGCGGCAAGCGTCAGTCCTGCCCAGGCGAAAGACCGGGCCGATTGCTTTGACATACTCTCCCCTCTTCCGGGCCAGAAAAGAGAGCAAGACGCCACTTTTCGACAACGGAAAACAATAGGGCTGGTGGTTTCGGAGATAGAGGCGCCACCGGCCCGGTTCAGATTGCCTTGCCGCCATGACCGGCAGGAGTGCCGGCGGACGGTCTGTGGGCCCTTCCGCCGTCGGCGGTGGAGCCCGATTGACGGGATGCCGGCATGCGGCCGGACATTCCCTGAAGCGGCGCAGCCGGCGACGCTTAAGCGTGGCGACCAGTTGGCCAGTGGCAGCGCAGGTATTGAGGTTTTTCGACGCGCCGCCGATCCATTGGCCGTTGACTGGCAAGGGCTGGCGCGGATTCGGCCACCTTGCAATTCACATCAACGGATGACAAAGAGAGCGCTATTATAGCGATCTTCATCGATCTTGTCATCTTCCCGCTTTCCGGCGGCCATTTGGCGGCAATTTTATGCTTTCGTGAGGCGTTCCCGACACCGGTCGCCGGGGCCGGTTTCGGCTGTTGCAGTGTTCCAAATTCGATTGCTGAGGCCGGAGGCATCGACCTATGGATGGAACAATCTGTTGCCTTCCCGCCCTCTACTCTTTCCCTGCCAAACCACTAAATTGACGGGGTAGCTGAAACGACGGGACCGCGCGGCACGATCGCAGCGCCTCCCGCCCACCGGAGAAAGACATGGACACCCGTACCCCCTTCACCACCGTTGCCGCCACCGCCGCGGAAAGCGTGCAACGCTCGCGCACCGTGGACCGCGTCGTGCGGGGCATCGCCACCTCCGACGGCGCCGGCGTCAAGCTGACCCGCGTGCTGACGCAGAACCTGCAGCGCCGGCTGGACCCGTTCCTGATGCTCGATGCCTTCGGCACCGACAGCAAGGATGACTACATCGGCGGCTTCCCCGATCACCCGCACCGCGGCTTCGAGACCATCACGTACATGCTGGCCGGCCGCATGCGCCATCGCGACAGCGCGGGCAACGAAGGCCTGCTGCAGAACGGCGGCGCCCAGTGGATGGTGGCCGGCGCCGGCGTGGTGCACTCGGAGATGCCCGAGCAGGAGGACGGCCGCATGGAAGGCTTCCAGCTCTGGCTGAACCTGCCGGCCGCGGACAAGATGACCGCGCCGTGGTACCGCGACATGCCCTCGGCCGAGATTCCGACGGTGGCTCTGGACAACGGTGGCACAGTGCGTGTGCTGGCGGGCGCCAGCCACGGCGTGGCCGGTGCGATCAAGCGCCCGGTGACCGAACCGCTCTACCTCGACGTGCACCTTCCGCCCGGACAGACGTTCAGGCAGGCACTGCCGGGCGGGCACAACGCCTTTGTGTACGTCTACCAGGGCGAAGTGTCGATCGGCGATGGCGATGACCGCGCGGTGGTCGAGCCCCAGCGCATGGGCGTGCTGGACAATGCCGGCGTGGCCGATGGCGTCGTCGTGCGGGCGGACGCGGACGCGCGTTTCCTGCTGATCGCCGGCAAGCCGCTGAACGAGCCGATTGCGCAGTACGGCCCGTTCGTGATGAACACGCAGGAGCAGATCTACCAGACGCTGGCGGATTTCCGGGATGGGCGGTTCGCGACGATCGCGGCTGCCAGCGGGGCCTGACGCCGGGCCCTTCGGGGCTTCCCCCTGCACTGCAAGCCGCCGCCTCCGCCAGGAGGCGGCGGCTTTTTTTCGTGCCGTAGCCGGCATGCGACTTGCAACCTGCCTGCAACCGTTGCAGGCACTGGACACTCGTCCGTTTCAGGCCTTCCGGCTCCCGCTCACTTATATAATTCGACACCTATATCGAGCATCACCAGATCATGATGAATGCTGCAATGCGTCGCGGCGATCCTGCGCCACGCACTGCCGCGCTTTGACTCATCCCGACGTTGCTGCCCTCACAACAACCCGAGCCGCCTCAGTGACATCACAAACCCCTCCCAGGCTGGCGCTTGCCCATATCAGCAAGCGCTATCCGGGCGTCGTTGCCAACGACGACGTCAGCCTTACCGTGGCCCCCGGCGAGATCCACGCCGTACTGGGCGAGAACGGCGCCGGCAAGTCCACCCTGATGAAGATCATCTTCGGTGCCGTCCGGCCCGATGCCGGCGAGGTGCACTTCAACGGGGCGCCGGTCACGATCAACAGCCCGCACGATGCCCGCAACCTGGGCATCGCCATGGTGTTCCAGCATTTCTCGCTGTTCGACACGCTGACGGTGACCGAGAACATCGCGCTCGGCCTGCCGGCCAGCCAGCAAGGCAACATGAAGCAGCTGGCCGAGCGCATCCGCGCCACCGCGGAACGGTACGGCCTGCCGCTCGAACCCAACCGCCACGTGCACACGCTGTCGGTCGGCGAGCGCCAGCGCGTGGAGATCGTGCGCGCGCTGCTGGCCAACCCCCAGTTGCTGATCCTGGACGAGCCCACTTCGGTGCTGACACCGCAGGCAGTCGAGACGCTATTCGTCACGCTGCGCCAACTGGCCGACGAGGGCACCAGCATCCTCTACATCAGCCACAAGCTCGACGAGATCCGCGCGCTGTGCCATCACGCCACCGTGATGCGCATGGGCAAGGTCACCGGCGTGTGCGAGCCGCGCCAGGAAACCGCGGCGTCGCTGTCACGGCTGATGATCGGCGGCGAGCCGCCGCGTGAAGCGCGCATTGCGGCCGAACGCGGGCCGGTGCGGCTGAGCGTGCAGGAACTGTCGCTGCCGCGATCGCACGCGTTTGCCACGGAACTGAACCGCGTTTCGCTCGACGTGCATGCGGGCGAGATCGTCGGCATCGCCGGCGTCTCTGGCAACGGCCAGCAGGAATTGCTCGCCGCGCTGTCAGGTGAAGACACGCGCGCGCCGAACGTCTCGGTGCAGCTTGGCGGCAAGCCGGTCGGCAAGCTCGACGCGCGTCGGCGCCGCCGCGCGGGGCTGGCCTTTGTGCCAGAAGAGCGCCTGGGGCGTGGCGCGGTGCCGGGCATGAGCCTGGCCGCCAATATCCTGCTGTCGCACCAGACCCCGCCCTATGTGCGCCAAGGCATGATCTCGCCGCGCGCGGCGACCGGCCTGGCGGCGGCGGTGATCGACCGCTTCCGCGTCAAGGCCAGCGGACCGGATGCGCTGGCGCGCAGCCTGTCCGGCGGCAACCTGCAGAAATTCATTGTCGGCCGCGAGATCGAAAGCGGCCCGAAGGTATTGATCGTGGCGCAACCGACCTGGGGCGTGGACGTGGGCGCCGCGGCGCAGATCCATAACGAAATCCTGGCGCTGAAAGCCACCGGCTGCGCCATCCTGGTGGTGTCGGAAGAACTCGACGAGCTGTTTGCGATCTGCGATCGGCTGCACGTGGTCGCCAAGGGCCACCTGTCGCCGTCGGTGCCAACCGAGACCGCCACGCGCGAGCAGGTCGGCCTGTGGATGAGCGGATTGTGGGAAGGCGGTCCCGCCCAGGCACGCCCTGCGGAGGTGGCAAGCCATGGCTGATGTGCGACGTCTTCTCCCCCTTTCCCCGCTTACGCTGGCACCGCGCGGGCTGCCGTCGCGCACCATGGCCTATGCCTCGCCGGTGGTTGCGCTGGCGCTGACGCTGCTGTTCGGTGCGCTGCTGTTCCTGGTGCTCGGCAAGGACCCGGTGGCCGCGCTCAAGGTCTTCCTGGCCGATCCGCTGCGTGACAAGCGCGCCATCGGCGAAGTGCTGCTCAAGACCGTGCCGCTGGTGCTGTGCGCGCTCGGCCTGTCGGTGTGCTACCGGGCCAATGTATGGAACATCGGCGCCGACGGCCAGTTGATCGCCGGCGGCATCTGCGCCGGTGCCACGGTGCTGTATTTCGACGTGCCGGGGCAGACCATGAACGGCACCGTGGTGCTGGTACTGGCCTCGCTTGCAGGCATCGTCGGCGGCATGGCCTGGGCTTCGCTCACCGCGCTGCTGAAGGACAGGTTCAACGCCAACGAGATCCTGGTTTCGCTGATGCTCACCTACATCGCGCAGCAGTTGCTGCTGTGGGTGGTCAACGGGCCGCTGAAGGATCCCAATGGCATGAACTTCCCGCAATCGAAGGTGTTCTCGTCCGAGTTCCTGCTCCCCAACCTGATGTCGGGCTCGCGCCTGCATGCCGGCTTTGCGGTGATGCTGGTGCTGGTGGTGGTGATGACGGTGTTCGTGTTCCGCAGCTTCGCCGGCTATCGCCTGCAGGTGGGCGGCACGGCGCCGTCGGCGGCGCGCTACGCGGGCTTTTCCGCGCGCAGCGCGTTGTGGAGCGCCCTGTTGATCTCGGGCGCGACCGCGGGACTGACAGGCGCGTTTGAAGTGGTCGGCCCGATCGGCCAGCTGTTGCCATCGATCTCGCCGGGCTATGGCTTCACCGCGATCATCGTCGCGTTTATCGGCCGGCTGCATCCGGTCGGCACCGTCTTCGGCGGCATCATGATGTCGCTGTTCTATATCGGCGGCGAGATGGCGCAGTCGCGCCTGGGCCTGCCATCAGCCATAGGCTGGGTGTTCCAGGGCATGCTGCTGTTCTTCCTGCTGGCATGCGACACGCTGATCGAAAACCGCCTGCGCTGGCGCGCCACCACGGCCTGAGCGGAGCAAACAAAGAACATGGAACAACTCGCTCCCCTCATCGCCACCGCCATCAACGCCGGCACGCCGCTGCTGCTTGCCGCGCTGGGCCTGCTGATCAACGAACGCTCGGGCGTGCTCAACCTGGGCGCCGAAGGCATGATGCTGGTCGCGGCGGTGGCCGGCTTCATGGTCGGCTACCAGACCCAGTCGCCGATGCTCGGCTTTGCCGCCGGCGCGCTGGCCGGCATGCTGATGGCCACGCTGTTCTCGTGGCTGGCGCTGGTGCTGGCCACCAACCAGGTCGCCACGGGCCTGGCGCTGTCGATCTTCGGCACGGGGCTGTCGGCCTTCATGGGCCAGCGCTTCGTCGGCTTCGCCATGCCGGCGCAGGCCAAGGCCGTACCCGGACTGGCCCACCTGCCCTTTGTTGGCCCGGCGTTCTTCCAGCATCACTGGATGGTGTATTTCAGCCTGCTGCTGTGCCTTGCCATCATGTGGTTCCTGTTCCGCACGCGCGCGGGCCTGACGCTGCGCGCGATCGGCGAATCGCCGGAATCCGCGCACGCGCTCGGCTACCCGGTGCGCACCATCCGCTTCGGCGCGCTGCTGTTCGGCGGCGCCTGCTGCGGGCTGGCAGGCGCCTATCTGTCGCTGGTCTATACCCCGATGTGGGTCGAGAACCTGGTCGCCGGCCGCGGCTGGATCGCGCTGGCGCTGACGACCTTCGCCACCTGGCGGCCCGGCCGCGTGCTGGTGGGCGCGTGGCTGTTCGGCGGCGTGACGATCCTGCAGTTCTACCTGCAGGGCATCGGCGTATCGGTGCCGTCGCAGTTCCTGTCGATGCTGCCTTATGCGGCCACCATCGTGGTGCTGGCGCTGATCTCGCGCAACCCGGCGTGGATACGCCTGAACATGCCGGCATCGCTGGGCAAGCCGTTCCGCCCGGGCAATGCCTGATCGTTTTTGACGGAAATCCCTGAGCTACCAACAATTCACACAAGGAGAAATCATGATCGTCACGCGCAGGAAGACCCTGGCGGCCCTTGCCGCCACCGCAGTGCTGGCTCTCGCCGGCTGCGGCAAGAAGGAAGCCGACAAGCCTGCCGAAACGGCCGGCGCCGCTTCCGCGCCCGCTGCCGGGCAGGCGGCCGAGCCGCTCAAGGTCGCCTTCGTCTATATCGGCCCGGTCGGCGATGCCGGCTGGACCTATGCGCATGACAACGGCCGCAAGGCCGTGGAAGAAAAGTTCGGCAGCAAGGTCAAGACTACCTTTGTCGAAAACGTGCCCGAATCCGCCGCCGACGCCGAACGCGTGTTCCGCGACCTGGCCAGCCAGGGCAACAAGCTGATCTTCGGCACCACCTTCGGCTACATGGAGTCGATGCTCAAGGTCGCCAAGGAATTCCCGGACGTAAAGTTCGAGCACGCCACCGGCTTCAAGACCGCCGACAACCTGGCCCAGTACGACGTGCGCACCTATGAAGGCGCGTACCTGGCGGGCGTGGTCGCCGGCAAGATGAGCAAGACCGGCAAGATGGGCGTGGTGGCTTCGGTGCCCATCCCCGAAGTGATCCGCAATATCGACTCGTTCACGCTGGGCGCGCGCAGCGTCAACCCGGGCGCCACGGTCAAGGTGGTGTGGGTCAACAAGTGGTTCGACCCGGGCAAGGAACGCGAAGCCGCCACCACGCTGATCGGCCAGGGCGTCGACATGCTGATGCAGAACACCGACTCCGCCGCCGTGGTGCAGACCGCGCAGGAAAAAGGCGTACATGCTTTTGGCTGGGACAGCGACATGACCAAGTTCGGTGACAAGGCCCACCTGGCCGCGTCGGTGATCTCGTGGGGCGTCTACTACAACAAGGTGGTGGAAGACGTGCTGAACAACCAGTGGAAGAACAGCACCACGTGGTGGGGCCTGAAGGAAGGCATGATCGACCTGAAGTCGTTCAACGCGGTTGTGCCCGAGGACGTGAAGAAACTGGTCGAGGAGCGCAAGAAGGCCATTGCCGATGGCAGCGCGCCGATCTGGAAGGGTCCGATCAAGGACAACACCGGCAAGGAGCAGTTGGCGAAGGATCAGGTCGCGGACGACAAGTTCCTCCACGGCGTGAAGTTCTACGTCGAGGGTGTGGAAGGGAAGATTCCGGGCTGATTTCAGTGGTGACGCGGTGTTCTACCTCTCCCGCGCGCTGGGAGGGAGAACACCTTGCCAAGGCCCGACTCGGACGGCTTTGGTGCGCCAGCCTCTCCCATCACATTGAGCCGCGGAACTTGAAGCCACCAATAACGGCCCAAGCTATCTGCGTATGCGCCAGTGTCAGGCGCGCGCCATGTGAAGGAGGCCTCTCATGTTGAAGCGATTTTCGGCCCTGTGGACGCTGGTACGCCGCGACGGGCGGCTGTTCTGGTATGCGCTGCGCCACCCGGATGCCCCGGCATGGCTGAAACCCGCGGCGATCGGGCTGTTGCTGTACGCGATCTCCCCGATCGACCTCGTGCCTGACGTGGTCGCGGGGCTCGGCATCATCGATGACGTGGTGCTGATCCCGCTGGCCGTCCACCTGATCCTGAAGCGCCTGCCGCCGCATATCCTGCGCCAGGCGCAGGCGCGCGCGACCGCCACCACGGTCCGGCCGCACTGAAGCCGCCAAAGAAAAATCCCCGGGGCAGCGATTGCCCCGGGGATTTTTTATGCCTGCGCAGAACCGGATTCAGTGCGGCAGCAGGATGGTCGAGCCGGTGGTCTTGCGCGATTCCAGGTCGCGGTGCGCCTGCGCCACTTCCGACAGCGCATAGCGCTGGCGGATATCGACCTTGACCTTGCCGGTCGTGACCGCATCGAACAGGTCGGCCACCATCGGCTCGAGCAGTTCGCGATGCACCACGTAGGTCATCAGCGTCGGGCGCGTCAGCCGCAGCGAACCCTTGTTGCCCAGCACGGAAAGATCGAACGGCGGCACCGGGCCCGAGGCATTGCCGAAGCTCACCATGGTGCCACGCGGCGCCAGGCAGTCGAGCGAGCCCTTGAAGGTATCGGCGCCGATCGAGTCATAGACCGCCGGCACGCCTTTGCCGTTGGTGATTTCCCTGACGCGGTCGACGAACGATTCGCGCGTGTAGACGATGGTATGGGCGCAGCCATTGGCGCGCGCCAGCTCGGCCTTCTCATCCGTGCCGACGGTGCCGATCACCGTTACGCCAAGCGCCTTGAGCCACTGGCTGACGATCAAACCCACGCCGCCGGCGGCCGCGTGCAGCAGCACCGTGTCGCCCGGCTGCACCTTGTAGCTGTCGCGGATCAGGTACTGCGCGGTCAGGCCCTGCAGCATCATGGCCGCGGCGGTGTCGAACGGGATCGCGTCCGGCAGCCGCACCACGATATCGGCCGGCATCACGCGAATCTGCGCATAGGCGCCGGTCGGACGGCCGGCGTAGGCCACGCGGTCGCCCACGCTGACGTGGCTGACACCCTCGCCCACCGCCTCGACCACGCCCGCGCCTTCCATGCCCAGGCCGCCAGGCAGCGGCTGCTTGTACAGGCCGGTGCGGAAATAGACGTCGATGTAGTTCAGGCCCACCGCCTCGTGGCGCACGCGCACCTCGCCGGGGCCGGGCTCGCCCACTTCCACATCGACCCACTGCATGACTTCAGGACCGCCGGTCTGTTCGATCCGGATGGCTTTGCTCATCTGCGTCGCTCCTTCTTGTGGTGTTGCATCGATCGGGGGAATTCAGCTGGCCTGCGCGCCGTCAGCCGAGTCGGCCAGGCCGGCGATCAGCAGCTCGGCGGTGGCCACATTGGTGGCGCACGGCACGTTGTGCACGTCGCACGCGCGCACCAGCGCGTTGATATCGGGTTCATGCGGCTGCGGCGTCATCGGGTCGCGCAGGAACACCACGGCGCGCACGCGCCCTTCGGCCAGCTGCGCGCCGATCTGCAGGTCGCCGCCCCACGGCCCCGACAGCATGCGCGTCACTTCCAGTCCGACCTCGTCGATCAGGCGGCCGCCGGTGGTGCCGGTGGCCAGCAGCTCGCACTGCGAGAGGAACGCACGATGGCGCGTGGCGAAGGCGACGATGTCGTCCTTCTTGTGGTCGTGGGCGATCAGCGCGATGCGAGGGCGTGTCATCAGAAATTCCTGGTTGGGGTGGTCGGACTGCAGCAGGCTGGTGGAGATCAGAACGTGCCGGGGTACGCGCCGCCGTCGATCAGCAGGTTCTGCCCGGTGATATAGGCGGCGTTGCGGCTGCACAGGAAGGCGCAGGCGGCGCCGAACTCGGCCGGCTCGCCGAAGCGGCGCGTCGGGTTCTGCGCGGCACGGCGCTGCGCCACTTCCTCGACGCTCAGGCCGGCCTTCTGGGCACCGCCTTCCATGGTCTTGCGCAGGCGGTCGGTATTGAACGGACCGGGCAGCAGGTTGTTGATGGTCACGCCATGCTGCGCCACTTCGCGCGCCACACCCGCGACAAAGCCGGTCAGGCCCGAGCGCGCGCCGTTGGACAAGCCCAGCACGTCGATCGGTGCCTTGACCGCGCCGCTGGTGATATTGATGATGCGGCCCCACTTGCGCGCGATCATGCCGTCGACGGTGGCCTTGATCAGCTCGATCGGGGTCAGCATGTTGGCGTCGAGCGCTGCCAGCCAGTCGCTGCGCTCCCAGTCGCGGAAGTTGCCCGGCGGCGGGCCGCCGGCGTTGTTGACCAGGATGTCGAGGTCGCCCAGCTTGGCCACCGCATCCAGCGCCGCCTTGCGGCCTGCGGGCGTGGTGATGTCGGTCGCCACCGCGATCACGCGGCGGCCATGGCGGGCGCGCAGGTCGGCGGCGGCCTTCTCCAGCGCCTCGGCGCCGCGCGCCACGATCACCACGTCAACGCCTTCCGCCGCGAGCGCGTCGGCGCAGGCAAGTCCAAGGCCCTTGCTGGCGCCGCACACCAGCGCATGCTTGCCGCGCAATCCCAGGTCCATGTGTTTCTCCTTAGTCGGTTGTATTGTCCCGGCCGGGCATCCGGCCGATGCATCAGGTTTTCTTTGCCGAAAGCAGGTACATGCCGCCCATGACCAGCGCGCTGCCTGCCAGCTGCACGCTGCTCACCGGCTCGCCCAGCAGCCAGAAGCCAAGGAGCAGCGTCGATACCGGGCCGATCATGCCGGCCTGCGAGGCCAGCGGCGCACCGATGCGCGCCACCGCCACCATGGTCATCGAAACTGGCAGTACCGTGCAGAACACTGCATTGATGAGTGACAGCCACATCACCGGCGCCGGCTGCGCCAGCCCGGCCACGGGCCGCCCCAGCGCCACATACTGGATCACGCAGCAGGCGGTGGACACGCACATCGCATAAGCCACCAGCCGCAGCGAGCCGATGCGTTTCACCAGCTCGCCGCTCAGGATCAGGTAGACAGCGTACGTCATGGCACTGCCCAGGACCAGCGCGCCGCCCAGCCACACCTGGCTGCCGCTGACGTCGAGGTCATGGGCGAAGACCAGCACGATGCCGGCGTACGCCAGCAGCAGCGAAAGCCACTGGCGCGAACTGATCGGCCGGCGGAATACCAGCGCGGTGGCCAGCAGCACGAACGACGGCGTCAGGAACAGGATCAGCCGCTCCAGCCCGGCGGTGATGTATTGCAGGCCGATGAAATCGAGGAAGCTCGACAGGTAATAGCCGATAAAGCCGAGGAACACCACGCGCCCGCGGTCCGCCCACGACAGCGGCGCCAGGCGGCGCGACTGCCACCAGCCGATCGCCATGAACAGCGGCACCGCGAACAGCATGCGCAGCGTCAGCACCATCACGGCATCGACGTTGTAGCGGTACATCAGCTTGGCGACGATCGCCTTGGCGGAGAACAGCACCGCGCCGACGGCGGCGATGGCAAGCCCCGCGCGCTGCGGCGAGGGCAGCGCGGCAGGCGCGGCGAGGGACTTCTGGGAGGCGGGCACGGGAATACGTGGAAAGCGGGCCGGCGGGCCGGCACACCGGCCCCGCGAAACGACCCGACGATTGTATTCGAAAAGACGCAACCGCATCGGCGGCGGCACAGGCCCGCCGCCCGCCCTGCCGATCCCCTACAATGGCCGCGCGCAGCCTGCATCACGGGCGGCGTCACAATAACAAGCCAAAGGAGACTTCTCGACATGCCGACCCACCCCGCACAGGCCGGCCGCCGGCCGCTGCTGCTCGCTGCCCTGGCCGGCGCCACCGCGCTCGCCGCCAGTCTCAGTGCCACCGCCGCGCCCGGCGACGGCTATCCGTCCCGGCCGATCCGCTTTGTCGTGCCCTACGCTGCCGGCGGCACCACCGACCTGGTGGCGCGCACCGTCGGCCAGCGCGTGGGCGAAAAACTGGGCCAGCCGGTGGTGATCGAGAACCGCCCCGGCGCCGGCGGCAATGTCGGCATGGACGCGGTGGCCAAGGCGGCGCCGGACGGCTACACCATCGGCTTCGGCGCGATCTCCACCAATGCGCTCAATCCGCATATCTACAAGCAGGTGCCGTTCGACCCGCGCAAGGACTTCACCGCCATCAGCCTGCTGGGCACCTCGACCATCGTGCTGGAAGTCAGCCCGTCGCTGCCGGTGAAGACCGTGAAGGATCTGGTGGCGTACGCCAAGGCCAATCCCGGGCTGACCTATGCGACCGCCGGCACCGGCACCTCGATGCACCTGGCCGGCGCAATGTTCGCGCAGATGACGCAGACCAGCCTGACGCACGCGCCGTACAAGGGCAGCAGCCCGGCGATCAACGACATGCTCGGCGGGCATATCACGGTGATGTTCGACAACCTGCCGGCATCGCTGCCGCATATCCAGGCGGGCAAGCTGCGCGCGCTGGCGGTGGCCGGCAAGCAGCGCGCACCGTCGCTGCCTGACGTACCGACGCTGGCCGAAGCCGGCCTGCAAGGCTATGCGGTCGAGCCGTGGTTCGGCGTCTATGGCCCGGCCAACCTGCCGGCGCCGGTGGTGCAGGCGCTCAACAGCGCCTTCGTCGAGGCGCTGGCGCGTCCCGATGTGCGCGAGAAGCTGGTGCAGGCAGGCTTCAATCCCAAGGGATCGAGCGCGGCTGAACTGCAGGCGCTGACGCAGTCGGAATACGAGCGCTTCGGCAAGGTGGCGAAGACGGCGGGGATCACCGTCGAGTAGGCATCGGACGCGCAAGCAGCGGATATACTCGGGGCACGCTCATCCAACGCATCACGATCGACGTGCCCAACCCCTCCGCATCCTCCGCATCGTCATCAGACGAGACCGCCCCCGACTACGATTTCACCGAGCAGGTCGGCCACCTGCTGCGGCGCGCCTACCAGCGCCACGTGGCGATCTTCCAGCAGACCATCCCGGATTCGCAGCTCACTGCGGCGCAGTTCGTGGTGCTGTGCGCGGTCAGGGACCGGCAGCCGTGTTCGCTCAATGAAGTGGTACGCGCCACGGCGATCGACCAGGCGACAGTGCGCGGCATCATCGAGCGGCTGAAGGCGCGCAAGCTGGTGGCGGTGTCGCATGACCCGAACGACCGGCGCAAGGTGGTGGTGACGGTGACGCCCGGGGGGCTGGCGTTGATCGATGAGACGGTGCCGTTTGCCAGGCAGATTTCGGAGCAGACGTTTGGCGGTTTGAACCCGGCAGAGCGGGTGGCGGTGACTTATCTACTGCGGAAGATGAGCGAGATTGATGAGGGGAATGGCGGCGTGTGAGCTAGACCGAGACCACCGGCGTGCCACCGGTATGCTCAGGGCTTCAGCTCCGCAACGCCGCCAACACCGTCTCCGGCACGAACGGCGGCCGCCGCAGCCGCACCCCGATCGCATCGAACAGCGCATTGGCAATTGCCGGCGCGCCCGGCAGCGATGCCGACTCCCCTGCCCCCATCGGCGGCTCCTCCTGCCGCGGCATCAGCACCACCTCGATCGGTGGAATCTCAGGGAAAGTGAGCAACGGATAGCTGCCCCACTCGCGGCTGGCGACACCATCGGCGTCGAAGCGCACCTGCTCCTTCAACACCCGGCTCAAGGTCTGCACCACGTTCCCGTGGATCTGGTGGCGCACGCCGTCCGGATTCACCATCATGCCCGTGTCCTGCCCGACCACCAGCTTTTGCACGGTGATGCGGCCCGTTGCCGCTTCCACCGCCACGTCGACCACCCATGCCGCCCACGCCGCGCCGAAGCCCGGGAAGCGGCTGTGGATATAGCGCGCGTAGGCAACGCCGCGCCCGCGCAGCATACCGTCGGCGCCGGCGCTGCCACGCGAACCGTGCGCGCCCCGCTGCCAGTCCGCCGCGTCGGCCACCGCGTGCAGCAGTTCGGCGGCGCGCGGGTCCGGCAAATGGCGCAGCCGGAAATCAATCGGATCCATACCGGCTTCGGCGGCGAGTTCATCGATCACGCATTCATGCGCGAAGGAATTCGGCAGCGCCGACACGCCACGCAACCATGACGCACGCACGATGGCGGGCGTGTCATCACAGCCGATGCGGCGCGCGCGGTAGGCATACGGCGGCACCGCGGTGCGGTCGCCCATCTCCAGCGTGCGCGGCGCGTTGGGCACGATGCCGGCAAGCACCAGCGCCAGCGTCGGCGCATCGTTGGACGGATAGCGGCTGGTGAAGTCATAGCCGAGCAGTTCACCGTCGGCGCCGAGCGTTGCGCTGACATCCATCAACTGGGCCGCGCCCTTGGGCTCCCACAGGTGTTCCTGCTCGCGCGACAGCTGCACGCGAACGGGCCGCCCCACGGCGCGCGACAGCAGCGCGGCATCGGCGCAGACATCGTCCGCGCAATTGCGGCCATAGCAGCCGGCGGCTTCCATGCGCACGATCTCGATGCTGTCCTCGCCCAGCCCGCACAGGCGTGCCAGGTCGATGCGCAGCACATGCGGGTTCTGCGTGCCCGACCATACCGTCAGGCCATCCTCATGCCAGTCGGCGACCGCGCACGACGGGCCAATCGAGCCATGCATCTGGTATGGCCAGACGTAGTGCCGATCCAGCGTCTTGCCGGCCCCGGCCGGAGGCATCTCGCCGTCGTTCAACAGTTCGCGCCGCGTCGCCGGGTTGGCGCGTAGCGCGGGTTCAGGGTCAGCAAGCGACGGCATTGGCGGTACCGCCTTCCACTGCACCCGCAGCTTGCGCGCGGCCAGCACCGCATACTCTTCGCGCTCGGCCACCACGCCTACGAAGTCGCCCTGCACCACCACATCGACCAGGCCCGGCACATCGCGCACCGATTCGCGGTCGACCGCGAGCAGGCTGTTGCCGACGAAGTCGCCGCTGTCGCGGCCAGCATACGGCGGCCGCACCACGCGCCCATGCAGCATGCCGGGCACGCGCACATCGTGGACGAAGGTCAGCACGCCGCGCGCCTTGGCGGGGATATCGACGCGGCCAGCCGAGCGGCCGACGATGCGGTAGGACTCCACCGGCTTGATCGGCACGTCGTCGGCCAGCGGCAGCGCCACATGCTCGCCTTGCACCAGCGTGCCATAGCCGATGGGGGCGTCGGACCCGCGCACGCGGAACTCGCCATCCTGCGCTTCGAGCTGGTCGGGCGCCACGCCAAGCTGTTGTGCGGCGCGCGCCAGCAGCCACGCGCGGGCCTGCGCCGCGGCACGGCGCAGCGGGATTGCGGAAATCTGGATCGATGCGCTGGCGATGGTTGGCCCCTGGTTAGGGGTCGCTTCGGTATGGCCGAGCACCATGCGCACCTGCGACAGCGGCACGTCGAGTTCTTCCGCCACGATCTGCGCCAGCGCCGTGCGGATGCCGGTGCCAAGGTCGACATGGCCGTTGAAGGCCAGCACCTCGCCACTGTCACGGACGGCGATAAAGATATCGGGCAGCGCCGGCACGTAATCCGACGCCGCGCCGGGCTGGCCGGGCGCGGGACGCGCCGCCGCCTGCGGCGCGCGCGTGACCAGCAGCACACCGGTTGCCTGCAGCAGTGCCAGCCGCAGCGCGCGGGGCGTGGCGGGATCGGCCTGTTCCACGGGTTGCAGGGTCGTTGCCGTCATCGTCTTCCAATCTCCTTCAACGGGGGCGCCGTTATACTGCCAGCCAACAGAGTCAGAGCCACCCAACCATCATGACGATCAACACCGCGTCGAAGCCAGCCGCCAAGCGGGCGGCTCCCGGCACCCGGGCCAGGCAAGCGCAGGACAGCCGCGACCGCATCCTGAAAGCGGCCATCAAGGTCTTCGCCCAGCGCGGCTACGACGGTGGCCGCATCGAGCGTATTTCGTCGCTGGCCAAGACCTACGACCGGATGATCTACTACTACTTCGGCAGCAAGGAAAAGCTGTTTGTCGAAGTGCTGGAGACCATCTACCTGCAGCTCAACGAAGCCGAGCAGCAGCTCGAGCAAGAACTCGACGCCGCCGATCCCGTGCGCGCGCTGTCGCAACTGGTCGACTTCATCTGGCAGTACTACCTCGACCACCCCGAGTTCGTTGCGATCCTGTCCAGCGAGAACATGAGCCAGGGCAAGCACGCGAAGAAGTCGGTCCGGCTCAAGGAAATCTCCAGCTACGCGCTGTCGGTGCTCGACGGGATCCTCACGCGCGGCAAGTCCGCGGAGTTGTTCCGTCCAGAGATCGGCGCGCGCGATGTCTACCTGGTGATCGCTTCGCTCGGTTACTTCTACAACTCCAACCATCATACGCTCGGCGCCTTCCTGGGCGAGGCCATGATGAGCCCGCCCGCGCTGGCGCACTGGCGCGATGTGATCCAGCAGACAGTGCTGCGCACGGTGTCGGTGCCCGGCGCCGTGCCGGAAGCCCGCGTGCCGCCGGCTACGCCGGCGCGCAAGACCGCACGCACCAGGCGGGCGGCTGCAGGCTGAAACGCCGCGCCGGCGCACCGTCGCCGCTCAGGCGGCGGCGCGAGCGCCTTCACCCTCACCCTCGCCCGCCACTTGCGCCAGCGCTTCGTCGCGCGTGAGCACGGTCGCGTACTTCTGCGCCATGTCGAACAGGTTGGCATCGTGCGGGCCGATGGCGCGGTCGCCCACGCAGTCGGACACCACCAGCGGACGGAAGCCCAGCGACATCGCATCGACCACGCTGGCGCGCACGCAGCCGCTGGTCACGCAGCCCGCCACCAGCAGCGTCTGCACGCCGCGCTGCGTCAGCCACGCCGCCAGCGAGGTGCCGAAGAACGCCGACGGCACCGTCTTGCGCACCACCAGTTCGCCCGGCGCGGGCGCCAGCTCGGGCACGATCTGGCTGTTGTGGCCGTCTTCCTTCAGCGTCAGCATGCCGGGCACCTTCAGCGTGAAGATATTGTGGTCGCTGTCGTCGTCGGCGAACACGATGCGGCTGTGCGCCACCGGCCAGCCCTGCTCGCGCGCGGCGCGCAACAGCGGCTGGGTGTTGCGGATGGCTTCGGGGATATTGCCGCCGCCGAATACCGCCGGGTCGGCAAAGCCGTTGACGAAGTCGATGATCAGCAGGCCATACGGCGCCTTGAGTTCCATCGACGCGCCGAAGCCCTGGCGCTGGTAGGTCTGCACTGCGTCATCCATGGCGAGAGTCCTTGTCTGCCTTGTAGAGCGATGCGGCGGGAGCATGGTGCCCGTCCATCACCTTGCCGCGCACCACCACCGGCTCACCGTCGAGGCTGACCGTGCAGTGGCGCACCGGGATATCGATATGGCAGGCGGTGGTGCGACTGCCGCCTGCTTCGTTGTTGGGGCCGAACGAGCACAGGAAATTGCCTTCGTAGGCGCGCGCGTCCATGCCGATGGTGGCCTCGCGGTCGTACATCGCCAGCGCCGACCAGCTTGCGCGCGGCTGCAGGCCCCAGCCGATATGCGACATCGCATACGCTTCCGGGTCGTTGAACGAGGCCATATAGTCGGCCAGCAGCTCGGCATCGACACCGCCTTCGATGCGGCGCACGTAGCCGGCCTCGACCGTGATGCGGATCGGCGCCTGCAGATAGGACTTCATCGGCAGCAGGATGTCGCCGCGGTCCAGCACGATGGTGCCGTTGGTACCGCCCTCGTCCGGCCAGGTCAGCACGAAGCCGCTCGGCCAGTGGTCCCAACGGCCGGGCTCGTCGACAAAGCCGTACTCGCTGATCGCGGGGAATTCACCCAGGCGGCAGCGCAGGTCCATGCCGGCGTCAGACACGATATGCATCTCGCGCGCGCGGCCCAGCCGCTCGGTGGCAGCCTTGACGCGGGCGCGGTCGGCCTCGGTCGGCACCAGCCGCGCCAGCACTTCGGGCGGCTCCACCGCCAGCAGGATTTTTGTGCCGCCGGACAGGATCTCGTGCTGCTCGGGCGAGAACAGCAGCGTCATCAGGTCCAGCACCAGGTCGCTTGCTTTCAACGCGGCGATCGCTGCCGGGTTGCCGGTCAGCGGCGTGGTGCCGAGATAGGCCAGCGCGTCGCGGCTGAGCGCCTTCTCGCCATTGACCGGCGGCAGGTCGAGCCGGTTGACGATGGCGCCCATCGACTGCGCCGCCACCATCGCCGTGCGCAGCGTCTGCGGGTGCGTGGCCGCGCCGGTCAGCACGGTGACGGTCTGCCCCGGCTGCAGCTTGGACAGCGTCAGCACCTGCTTCCACGCCGCGGTCAGGTCGTAATCGCTTACGGGCATGTTCGCTCCATTATCAGTTCAGCGGTCAGTTCAGCGCCGCGCCGAGGAAGTCGCCGAAGGCGCGGTAGAAGCCGGGCTCGTCGTCCCACGGGATCATGTGTCCGGCATTGGCGACATGTGCGACCAGCAGCGCGGGCAACAGCTTGCGCATCTCCTGCACGTCTTCCTCGCGGATCACGTCGCCGCGGCCCGCGGTCATCAGCAGGGCCGGCACCTCGACCTGCGGCAGGTCGGCGTGGATATCGTCCTCATGGAAGCCGTTGAAGCTGGCCAGGATCGCGCGCTCGTCGCAGGTATGCAGCCATTGCGCACGCAGGCGCAACTGGTCTTCGGTCCAGGTGGGGCAGAAGCGGCGCATGCCTTCCGCGTCGATGCCCTGCTGTGCCAGCCGGATCGAATCGATGTACCACGGCAGTTGCGCGGGATACGCACGGCGGCCCGGGCCCGAGACGGGCGGATCGACCAGCACCAGCCGCGTCAGTCCAGCGGGCTTGCTGCGTGCGGCGCGGATGCCGATGCGCGCGCCCATCGAATGGCCGACGATGGCATAGCGTTGCAGCCCGAGCGCTTTGGCAAACGCGATCACGTCAGCAGCCTGCGCATCGAGGCTGTAGTCCAGTTCCGCGCCGGCCTGCGACAAGCCGCGGCCGCGCACGTCGAGCACATAGGTATCGAACTGCCGTCCGAACTGCTCGCCGACGAAGCCCCACGTGACCGCCGGGCTGGTGATGCCGGGCACGATGATCACGGTGTCGCGCTGCGCGCGCGCGCCGTCCTGGCCGCCCTCGCCGCCATAACGCAGGTAGTGCTGGCGAATGCCGTTGGCATGGACGTTGCCGCCGTAGAGGAAGGTGCTGGTCGTCATGGCCGGCTCCTTCAGTAGGCGCCGGACAGCAGCGCGCCCGCGCCCGGCACCACCGGCTCCAGGCCCAGGCGCTTGAGCAGCGCATAGGTGGTGGCGATGGCGGCGGTGACCACCGGCTTGCCGGTCATCGCCTCGACCTTGGCCACCGCCGGCAGCGACGGCATCTGCACGCAGGCAGACAGCACAATGACGTCGGCATCGGCGAAATTCATCTGCGCAACGATCTCCGGCAGGCGCGACGGGTCATGGCGGCCGACGTCGAGGTTGTCGGGGATCTCCAGCGCGCGGTAGTCCACGACTTCATAGCCTTCGTTGCGGATGTAGTCGACCACCAGCTCGGTCAGCGGCTTCATGTACGGCGCCACCACGGCAATGCGCTTGGCGCCCATCACCTTGAGCGCATCGACCAGCGCGCCGGCGCTGGTGATCACAGGGGCGTCGCCGCCGTTCTCGGCGGTGTGCGCCTGCAGGCGCTGCTCCGACACGCGGTGGTAGCCGTGGCCCATCGCCATGATCGCCACCAGGCAGGCGTAACCGAGCACGTCAACGCGGGCGTCGCTCAGCTCCACCGCGCAGCGGTCGGACTCGGCATCCATCGCCGCCAGTTCCTCCTTGACCACCTTCTTCATCCGCATGCGGCTTGAGTGGAAAGTAAAGCGCTCCGGACGCACCAGCTGGCGCGCGGCCAGCATCGCCGGGATCTCGGTTTCCATCGTGGTGTTGGAGCTCGGCACGATCTGGCCGATTCGGAAAACTTTCTGCACTGTCGACTCCGTCATCTGTTTGTCTGTCTACCCGCCTGCCCTGCCCGGATGGCCTTGCATGCTGCGATCGATTGTAGTGTACACACTTTATCTAGGCAAATAGAATCTGCGCCGTGCGCGATTCACTCGTTCAGTGCCTACTTAATTAATCAATCCCTGTTTTAGCGCACAAATTCACCGTATTCAAGCATTGTGCGTCGCGATTCATGATGTCATAAGGGTTTTCCATAGGATCGTCATTTTCTTCCTTGCCGTTGATATTTTGAGTGTGTACACTCGTTTTCAACGGTCGGCCGGATCGGTCGCCCAAGCCCCCATCGACCCATGTGTCATTGCCCCAGGAGAAATAACGTGCAAGGCAAACCGCGAATCGCAGTTGTCGGCGCCGGACTCGGAGGAACGGCCGCGGCCGCCCTGCTGCAGCGAGCCGGCTTCCAAGTCAGGCTGTATGAACAGGCACCGGCGTTCTCGCGTCTGGGAGCGGGCATCCACGTGGGGCCCAACGTGATGAAAATCATGCGGCGCATCGGCATCGAGGACGCGCTCAACGACATGGGCTGCCACCCTGACTTCTGGTACAGCCGCGACGGCCTGACCGGCGAAGTGATCGCGCAGATCCCGCTGGGCGACTACGCGGAGCGGCACTATGGCGCCAGCTACCTGACCGTGCACCGCGGCGATTTCCACAAGCTGCTGACCGACGCCGTGGCGCCGGACACGCTGTTTTTCAACAAGAAGCTGGAAAGCGTCACCGACCAGGGCGACGTGGTCGAGCTGCGCTTCACCGACGGCACGGTGGACGAAGCGGACATCGTGATCGGCGCCGACGGCGTCAACTCGCGCATCCGCGAAACCCTGCTGGGTGCCGAGCCGCCCAAGTACACCGGCTACGTGGCGCACCGCGCGGTATTCCCGATCTCGCGCGTCAAGGGCTTCACGCATGAGCGCTGCACCAAGTGGTGGACCGACGACCGCCACATGATGGTTTACTTCGACACCAGCAAGCTGGACGAGATCTACTACGTCACCGGCGTGCCCGAGCCTGAGTGGGACATGAGCAAGAGCTGGGTGCCGAGCAGCATCGAAGAGATGCGCGCCGCGTTCGACGGCTGGCACGAAGGTGTGCAGTCGCTGATCGAAGGCACGGTCGAAGTGACCAAATGGCCGCTGCTGGAGCGCGACCCGCTGCCGGTGTGGAGCCGCGGCCGCCTGGTACTGCTGGGCGATGCCTGCCACCCGATGAAGCCGCACATGGCGCAGGGCGCCGCAATGGCGATCGAGGACGCTGCCATGCTGACGCGCTGCTTCACCGAGACCGGCCTGGAAGACTACGCCGCCGCGTTTGCGCTGTACGAAGCCAACCGCGCCGAGCGCGCCGGCAAGGTCCAGCTGGTTTCGCACAACAACACGTGGCTGCGCAGCAACGAGAACCCGGACTGGTGTTTCGGCTACGATGTGTTCAACGTGCCGCTGGTATCGGCCGGGCCTGCGCCGCTGTCCGCTGCCGCGTAACGGCGACCTTAGGCCTGACCTGAACCTGCACGCCGCAGCCCCTCGCACGAAGGGGCGCGGCGTGCCGGCCGCGTGATCTGCAACTTGCCGCCCCCGATGAACACGCCTCGCCCCCTGACGCTACAAGTCAACCACGCCGAGCACACGCTCAGCGTGGCGCCCGACACGCCGCTGCTCTATATCCTGCGCAACGACCTGGCCTGCAATGGCCCCAAGTACGGTTGCGGGCTGGGCCAGTGCGGCGCGTGCACGGTGCTGGTCGACGGCCGGCCCGCGCGCTCGTGCGTGCTGCCGGTCAGGGCCGCGGTGGGCCACGCAGTCACCACGCTGGAAGGCCTGGGCACGGCGGAGCATCCCGATCCCGTGCAACAAGCGTTTATCGACGAGCAGGCCGCGCAATGCGGCTATTGCCTGAACGGCATGATCATGACCGCCAAGGCGCTGCTCGCGCAGAATCCCGATCCCGATGAAGCGCAGATCCGCGAGGCGCTGCGCTTTAACCTGTGCCGCTGCGGCACGCACGTGGAAATCGTGCGCGCGGTGCAGCGCGCGGCGGTGCTGATGCGACGCGCGGCTGAAGGGGCAACATCGTGACGGAACGCCTCGCAGTGCAAACCAGCCACACCGGCGCCCTGGCCGGCAACGTGCCGCCGCCTGAGTCCATGTGTCTCGTCGGCCACGCGCTGACGCCGCCGGGCCTGCGCTGGCTTGACGGCAAGCCGCTGGTGCCGCGCCTGCTCGGCGCGGACCGCGACGCGGCCCTCGCGCTGCCAGGCGTGCGCGCAGTTGTGGTTCGCAACCAGTTCACGGGTGTTGCCGCGGAAAGCGATGCCATGGCGGCCAACGCTGTCCGCGCGCTGCAGGCGCGCTGGTCGGCACCGCCGCGCGCGGAGGCAACCCCGGTATCGCGCCACGCCGTTGTGCAGCGCGGTGACGCGAGCCGCGCGCTCGCCAGCGCCGCCACGCGCCACGCGCAGCACTACCAGTGGCCGCTGGCCGGTACCAGGACGGAAGCGTTTTGCACCGCAATCGCGGACTGGCGCGACGGCATGCTGCACGTGTGGCTGCCGAGCCTGCGCCCGGGCGCGCTGCGCGAAGAACTGGCCGCGCTGCTGGGCATCGCGCCGCAACAGGTCGCGCTGGCCTGCTGGCAGGCAACTGCCGATGCCGGCGATCCGGCCCTGCTCGCCCATCACGCAGCCGCCGACGCCGCATTGCTGGCCCATGCCGCCGGCAAACCAGTAATGCGGCGGCTGTGCGCCGACGACATCGGCCTGTCCGATGCGCAGCTCGCCGTTCATGTCGACACCGCGCAAAACGGCGCAGCCATCGACGCCTACGCCGCCACGCTGGCCGGCACGGCCGCACCACCCGTGCCGCTGGCATTGTGGCTGACGCATACCGCGTCGCCCGTGACGGACACCGGCCACACAGCCAGCGCAGTGATGCCGCCCTACCGCATTCCCGATGTCGATGTCGGCACGGCCGGGGCAGTGGCCGCCTTCGATGCCGCACCGCTGGCCGCCGCGCGGGCCCATGTCTTTGCGCGCGAATCCCATCTCGACGAAATCGCCACCGCATCCGGCACGGATCCGGTTGCGCTGCGGCTGGCCCACCTCGACGATGCGCGTGGCACGGCGCTGGTCAAACAGGTCACCGAGCGCGCCGGCTGGACCCCATCCGTCCCGCATGCCACCGCACCGGCCGGCAACGTGCGGCGCGGGCGCGGTTTTGCCTATGCGCACACCATCGACCACGATGCGGGCCAGAGCTGGTCGGCATGGGTGGCGGAAGTCGAAGTCGATGGCACCACCGGCGAACTGGCGGTCACGCGCGTGACGGTGGGGCATGACAGCGAATCGCTGGCGTCCGCGCAAGCCACACCCGCTGCGCGCTCGCTGGAACAGGCTGTTGCCGACGCTACCCTGCAATTGACCGCTGCCAGCCCGGCATTCGATACCTGGCCTGCCACGGAGGCGCCGGCCAGCCAATCGCTCCCCGCCGTCGCAACCAGCACAGTATTGCCGGAAGTCCACCTGGCTGGCACGCTCACCGAGCGCGACCAGCTGGCCGCGGGTCCGGCCGATACGCTGCCTGCCGCGGCCGCCGTGGCCAACGCCATCTTCGACGCCACCGGCGTGCGCCTGCGCACGCCACCTTTCAGCGCCGAGCGCATCCGGCTTGCGCTGGCCGAGAGTGAGGACAAGCGCGCCGGCAAGCGCAGCAAGCGCGGCTGGATCGCCGCCGCTGCCGCGACCGCGGCAGGCCTGTGCGCAACACTGATGCCGTGGCGCGCGCCGATCGCGCCGGTCGCCCCGCCCGAGCCTGGCTTCTATTCCGCAGCCACGCTGGAGCGCGGCCGCCTGGTGGCTTCGGCAGGTGACTGCGCGGTATGCCATACCGTCCCCGGCGGCGTGAAGAATGCGGGCGGCCTGCCGCTGGAAACGCCCTTTGGCACGGTCTACAGCACCAACATCACGCCCGATGTGCAGACCGGCATCGGCAACTGGTCGTTCGCCGCCTTCGAACGCGCGATGCGCGAAGGCATCCACCGCGACGGGCGACGCCTTTATCCGGCCTTCCCCTACACCGCGTTCGCCAAGGTCAGCGACGCCGACATGCAGGCGCTGTATGCGTACCTGATGTCGGCCGAACCAGTGAAGTCAGCAGTGCCGCAAACCCAGCTGGCATTCCCGTTCAACGTGCGCCCGCTGCTGGCGGGCTGGAACCTGCTGTTCCATCGCAACGAACCCTTCAAGGCCGACCCCGCGCGCTCCGCGCAATGGAACCGCGGCGCGTATCTCGCCGAAGGGCTGGGCCATTGCAGCGCCTGCCATTCCCCGCGCAACGCACTCGGCGCCGAGCAAGGCGGCCGCAAGTACCTGACCGGCGGCAGTGCCGAAAACTGGGAAGCGCCGCCGCTGACCGCGCTCTCGCACGCGCCGGTGCCATGGACCGAAGCGGCGCTGTTCACCTACCTGCGCGGCGGCTATGCGCCGCATCATGGCGCCGCCGCCGGGCCGATGGCGCCGGTGGTGGAAGAACTCGCGCAGCTGCCCGAATCGGATGTGCGCGCGATCGCGCACTACGTCGCGTCATTCGGCACGCCGCCGCCCGCGCCTTCCGTGCTGGACGCGCAGGCTGCCAGTCTCGAACGACGCAGCGCGCAGGCTGCGCGCACGCTCGGCGGTCCCGGTGAACGCCTGTACCAGAGCGCCTGCGCGGTGTGCCATCAATCAGACCAGGGCATCGCGCAGTTCGGCGTGAAGCCATCGCTCGCACTCAACACCAACCTGCACAGCAAGCTGCCTGACAACGTGATCCAGGTGCTGCTGCAAGGCATGCCCGCGCCGCCCAACAGTGAACTGGGCGCGATGCCGGCCTATGCCGACACCTTCGACGACAGGCAGATCGCGCAGCTGGCGCAGTACCTGCGAGCGCGCTTTGCCCCCGACCAACCCGCCTGGCAGGACCTGGAGAACACCGTCGCGCGGCTGCGCGCGGCGCCAGCGCACTAAAGACCAGCGGAGGCCTGCGCGGCCGGCTTGCCGCGCCTTCCGCATCCATGCTGACATGCATCCGTGCCGTGCCTGGCAAGGCGCTTTGCCACCGGGCAGGGAGACCTGCGCCGACACTTCGGCACGCTACGCGCCATGCGCGGGAAAACCCCGAGGAGAGAAACCGCAGTTCGGCCTTGCCCGCCAGTTTCATGTAGCTTACGCTGAACGATCATGTAGTGCGCACTACATGAGTGCCGGCATAAGTATAAGAAGACGCGCCACGGTGCCTCCCGGCACAAGTACGGCGCAAGAACCGCGCAAACGAGACAACAAGACCACAAGATTGGCCCTTTACAACACCGGAAGCGCTGGCCCGGGGCTTGCATAGTCCACCGCCGTGCCGACCGGGGATTCGGGCCCGGACAACCAAGGGTAGACAACAAGGAGTGACTATGTCGTATCAGTACCAGGAAGGTGTTGCGAGAGGACTACCTGACCAGTTCTGGCCTCGCTAGCTTGGGGTAGCCACAGGTTTGGCCGCATCGCGGTGCGTGGCTTCCGAATTCAAGAACCAGCCTATAAAGACAGGTAGACAATATGTCGTCATCAATTTCCTCAATGGCAGCATCGACAATCCCCGAGGCGACGATCAGCGCGGCTCCCCACCCAAGCGCGCGGGCATCGACGTCCCAAACCATCACGATCGAGCAAGGCATCCGCGCAGCCGGTGTCGGCCGGTTCCAGTATCGGCTGTTCGGCATTTTCGGCCTGGTCTGGCTGGCTGACGCGATGCAGGTCCTGTCGATCGGGTTCACCGCGCCTTCCATTGCCTCGACATTCGGCATTCCCGTGCCGAGCGCCTTGCAGACCGGGACGATGTTCTTCGTCGGCATGCTGATCGGCGCCTTCGCGTTCGGCCGGCTTGCGGACCGGATCGGCCGCCGGCCCGTCCTGATGATGGCGGTGATCCTTGACGCCATCTGCGGCGTCGCCTCCGCCTTTGCCCCGGACTTCCAGTGGCTGCTGCTGCTGCGCTTCCTGACCGGCATCGGCGTCGGCGGCACGTTGCCCGTCGACTACACCATGATGGCCGAGTTCCTTCCCTCGGACCGGCGCGGCCGCTGGCTGGTCCTGCTGGAGTCCTTCTGGGCCGTCGGCACGATCCTGCTCGCCATCCTGGCCCTGGTCGCCGTCTCGCAAGGCAACGATGCCTGGCGCCTGATCTTCTTTGTCACAGGCCTCCCCGCGCTGGTCGGCGTGGTGGTTCGGTTCTTTGTGCCAGAGTCACCGCTCTACCTGAATAAATCGGGACGCTCGGAAGAGGCACGCGCGGTACTTCAGCGCGTTGCCAAAGCCAATCGGGTTTCGGTGGAAATCGCCCCGCTGGAGCCGCAGAAGATGGAGCGCAAATCGGTCTTCGCGCTGTTCGCGGCCGGATGCCGGCGCCGCAGCATCTGCCTGCTTGCCGCGTGGATGCTGATCTCGATCGCCTATTACGGTGTCTTCGTCTATCTGCCGGTGAAGCTGGCCGGCCAGGGCTTTGGCTTCATGCGTGGCCAGGTCTTCCTGATCCTGCTCGCGCTGGTGCAGCTTCCCGGGTTCGCGCTCGCCGCGCACGGCGTTGAGCGCTGGGGCCGGAAGCCGACCCTGATCGGCTTCCTGCTGCTCAGCGCGGCAGGTTGCATGCTGTATAGCCTGGGCACGTCCACCGGGTTGATCGTCGGCTCCACCCTGCTGATGAGCTTCGCGCTGCTGGGCACCTGGGGCGCACTCTACGCCTTCACGCCGGAAGTGTATCCGACGGACCTGCGGGCCAGCGGGATGGGCACCGCCGGTGCGATGGCACGATTTGGTGGCCTGTTCGCCCCTTCGATCATTGCACCGATCATGGCTACCCAGTTCACGCTGGCGCTTGGGCTGCTTTCGTCCTTCCTTGCCGTGGCGGCCTTCGCGATCTTCATGGTGGATATCGAGTCGAAGGACCGCGCGCTGGACTAAGGCCAGGTAGCGGCAAGCTTGCCGGGTATCGGGCCGCAGCCGCGCTGCGGCCCGCTTCCATTACAATCCGGCTACAACGGCGCGGCGGCCGGCTCCACCCGACCCGGCCGCCCGCTTCACCAGCTTGCTCCTATCCCCGCCGAGCCCTCGCCGCCAGCCATGAAACAAGATCCGCGCTTTCCCAACCTGTTCATCCTCGACCACCCGCTGATCCAGCACAAGCTCTCGCACATGCGCGACAAGGAAACGTCCACGCGCACCTTCCGCGAGTTGCTGCGCGAGATCACGCTGCTGATGGGCTACGAGATCACGCGCAACCTGCCACTGACCACGCGCCGCATCGACACGCCGCTGGTGGAACTGGATGCACCGGTGATCGCCGGCAAGAAGCTGACCATCGTGCCGGTGCTGCGCGCCGGCGTGGGCATGAGCGATGGCCTGGTCGAGCTGATCCCGTCGGCGCGGATCGGCCATATCGGCGTGTACCGCGACGAGCAGCACCGCCCGGTCGAATACCTGGTGCGGCTGCCGGACCTGGAAGACCGCAGCTTTATCCTGTGCGATCCGATGGTGGCGACGGGCTATTCGGCCGTGCATGCGGTGGAAGTGCTCAAACGCCGCGGCGTCAAGGACGAGGCCATCACCTTCGTCGCGCTGGTGGCGGCGCCGGAAGGCGTGGAGGTGTTCCAGAAGGCGCATCCGGGCGTGAAGCTGTTCGTGGCCTCGCTGGACAGCCACCTGGATGCCGACGCGTACATCGTGCCGGGCCTGGGCGATGCGGGCGACCGGCTGTTCGGCACCAAGAACTGACACGAGCCGGACTTGCGCGGGCTTGACCAGCCTCAACAGCCCGCGCCCCATGGCTCCCTACACTGGAGGCCCCCGCTGGCGGCAGCCGCTGGCGGTACTTCCGCCGGCATATGGCGCCAACCACATGCCGCCAACCACAGGGAGCCAACCTTGGAAGCCATCAAGATTCTCTTCAGCACCAGCACCGGCCTGATGAGCCTGGGCGTGATCGTCTTCATCATCGGCATGGGCTGGTTCTTTGCGCGGATGTTTGCGCGCAAGATGCGCGAGGACGCTGCGGCGGCGAAAGCGCAGCAAGGCGCCCGGCGCCACTGAAAACAAAGGGCCGCTGCGCGGCCCTTGTTTCTCCCCTTCGGGTCTTTTACTTTTTCTTCCCGAGCAGGCTGCCCAGCACGCCGCGAATCAGCTCGCGGCCTACCTGCGACCCCACCGTGCGCGCGGCCGACTTGGCCATCGACTCCAAAATCGAATCGCCGCGCCCGCTCTTGCCGGTGCCCTTGGTCAGCGTGCCGAAGATATCCCCCGCGGTACCGAGCCAGCCGCTATCCTGTTCCGCTTCCGGCCGGGCTTCCGGCTGCTTGCCCTTGCCGTTGCCATTGCCATTGGCCACCGTCGGCACGCTGCCGCGCAGCTTCTCGTAAGCCGATTCGCGATCCACGGCCGTCTCGTACGTTCCCGCGACCAGCGAGTTTGCGACCAGCTGCTTGCGCTCCTCATCGGTAGCCGGCCCGATCCGGCTGCCCGGCGGCAGTACCCAGGCGCGCTCGGTCACGCACGGCGTGCCCTTGGCGTCGAGGAACGACACCAGCGCCTCGCCCACCCCAAGCTCGCCGATCGCTGTTTCCAGGTTCAGCTTGGGATTGGCGCGCATGGTGGTGGCCGCCACCTTGACCGCCTTCTGGTCGCGCGGCGTGAACGCGCGCAGCGCGTGCTGCACGCGGTTGCCCAGCTGGCCCAGCACCGTGTCGGGGATGTCCACCGGGTTCTGCGTGACGAAATACACGCCTACGCCCTTGGAGCGGACCAGCCGCACCACCTGCTCGATCTTGTCGAGCAGCGCCTTGGGCGCGTCGTTGAACAGCAGATGCGCCTCGTCGAAGAAGAACACCAGCTTGGGCTTGTCGAGGTCGCCGGCCTCGGGCAGTTTCTCGAACAGCTCGGACAGCATCCACAGCAGGAAGGTCGCGTACAACCGCGGCGAGTTCATCAGCTTGTCCGCCGCCAGGATATTGACCACGCCCTGGCCCTTCTCGGTCTGGATGAAGTCTTCCAGGTTCAGCATCGGCTCGCCGAAGAAGACATCGCCGCCCTGCGACTCCAGCGCCAGCAGCCCGCGCTGGATCGCGCCGACCGAGGCGGTTGAGATATTGCCGTACTCGGTCGTGAACTGCGAGGCATTGTCGCCCACGTACTGCAGCATTGCGCGCAGGTCCTTGGCGTCAAGCAGCAGCAGGCCGTTGGCATCGGCGATGCGGAACACCAGGTTGAGCACGCCCTGCTGGGTGTCGTTGAGCTCCAGCATGCGCGACAGCAGCAGCGGCCCCATGTGCGAGACCGTGGCGCGCACCGGGTGGCCCTTCTGGCCGAACACGTCCCACAGCGTGGTCGGGCATCCGCCCCAGGCCGGTTCGGGCAGGCCCAGGTCGGCCAGGCGCTGCCTGAGCTTGTCAGACAACTGGCCGGACTGCGAAATGCCGGTCAGGTCACCTTTGACGTCCGCCATGAACACCGGCACGCCCAGGCGCGAAAACCCCTGCGCCAGCGTCTGCAGCGTGACGGTCTTGCCGGTGCCGGTCGCGCCCGTGATCAGCCCGTGCCGGTTGCCCATCTGGGGCAGCAGCACCAGTTCGTGTTCGGCGTTCTTGGCGATAAGGATGGGGTCGGCCATGATCTTCCTGATAGCAAGTGCCGCGGGACTCGCCACGGCAGCGGCGCGGGCAGGCCCGCGTGATAAAATCCTGGGCTGATTATAGCCAGCCGCCAGGCATATCCGTCACCTGGCGCCCGCGCCTGGCATCCCGAATTCCATCACCGCATAACACCGTTTTCCGCCTCGGAGAGAAACATGGCCGGTCACTCGAAATGGGCCAATATCAAACACAAGAAAGCTGCCGCTGACGCCAAGCGCGGCAAGATCTGGACCCGCCTGATCAAGGAAATCACCGTTGCCGCCAAGCTCGGCGGCGGCGATGTCGACTCCAATCCGCGCCTGCGCCTGTCGATCGACAAGGCCATGGACGCGAACATGCCCAAGGACAACATCCAGCGCGCCATCCAGCGCGGCGTGGGCGGCCTGGAAGGCGCCAACTACGAAGAGATCCGCTACGAAGGCTACGGCCTGGCCGGTGCGGCCATCATCGTCGACTGCCTGACCGACAACCGCACCCGCACCGTGGCCGAAGTGCGCCACGCGTTCTCCAAGCATGGCGGCAACATGGGCAACGAAGGCTCGGTGGCATTCATGTTCACCCACTGCGGCCAGTTCCTGTTCGCGCCCGGCACGCCGGAAGACAAGCTGATGGAAGCCGCGCTGGAGGCGGGCGCCGACGACGTCGTCACCAATGACGACGACTCGATCGAAGTGACCTGCCCGCCCAACGATTTCCCGGCGGTCAAGACCGCGCTGGAAGGCGCCGGCTTCAAGGCGGAAGTGGCTGACGTGGTGATGAAGCCGCAGAACGAAGTCAGCTTCGCCGGCGACGACGCGGCCAGGATGCAGAAGCTGCTCGACGCCCTGGAAAACCTGGACGACGTGCAGGAAGTCTTCACCAACGCGGTGATCGAAGACTAAGCTGCAGCAACAAGCCCCCCACGGCGGCGGCCCGGACAAGACCCAGGCCGCCGCCTTTTAGTATGTGTTTCTTTTCTGGCAGTGGATCATGAAAGTATTGGTTGTCGGCTCGGGTGGACGTGAACACGCGCTGGCCTGGAAATTGGCCCAGTCTCCCAAGGTACAGGTGGTGTACGTCGCGCCGGGCAACGGCGGGACCGCGCTCGACAAGCGCCTGCAGAATGTTCCGCTGACCGATCCCGAGGTCATCGCCGCATTTGCCGAGCGCGAAGGCGTGGCCTTTACCGTGGTCGGGCCGGAGGCGCCGCTGGCGGCCGGCATCGTCGATATCTTCCGCGCCAAGGGCCTGCGCATCTTCGGGCCGAGCAAGGCGGCCGCGCAGCTGGAATCGTCCAAGGACTTTGCCAAGGCGTTCATGCAGCGCCATGGCATCCCGACCGCCGCCTACCAGACCTTCTCCGACGCGACCCAGGCGCACGCCTATATCGACGCGCAGGGCGCGCCGATCGTGATCAAGGCCGACGGCCTGGCCGCGGGCAAGGGCGTGGTGGTGGCCATGTCGCTGGAAGAAGCCCATGGCGCGGTCGACATGATGCTGGCCGACAACAAGCTGGGCGATGCCGGCGCACGCGTGGTGATCGAGGAATTCCTGGAGGGCGAGGAAGCCAGCTTTATCGTGCTGGTCGACGGCAAGAACGTGCTGGCACTGGCCACCAGCCAGGACCACAAGCGCCTGCTCGACGCCGACGCCGGCCCCAACACCGGCGGCATGGGCGCCTACTCCCCCGCCCCGGTGGTCACGCCCGCGCTGCATGCGCGCGCGCTGCGCGAGATCATCCTGCCGACCGTGCGCGGCATGGAGAAGGATGGCATCCCGTACACCGGCTTCCTGTACGCCGGCCTGATGATCGACAAGGACGGCAACCTCAAGACGCTGGAATTCAACTGCCGCATGGGCGACCCCGAGACCCAGCCGATCCTGGCGCGCCTGAAGACCGACCTGGTCGAGGTAATGGAGCACGCCGTCGACGGCAAGCTCGACAGCATCGAACTGGACTGGGACCGCCGCACCGCGCTGGGCGTGGTGATGGCCGCGTACGGCTACCCGGAGAACCCGCGCAAGGGCGATACCATCACCGGCATCCCGGCCGAAACCGATGACAGCGTGACCTTCCACGCGGGCACCACGCTCAAGGATGGCACGCTGCTGACCACGGGCGGGCGCGTGCTGTGCGTGGTCGGCCTGGCCGACACCGTCAAGGCCGCGCAGCGTGCTGCCTATGCCGCGGTCGAGCAGATCCGGTTCGACGGCATGCAGTACCGGACCGACATCGGTTACCGCGCCATCAAGCGCTGATTGGCCGCCGGCGGGCCTTCCGGGGCCTGGCGACCACCTGGCCGCCCCAGCCGGTACAATCGTGACAACGCTGTGACGCCCCCGGCAGCCTCAGGGCTGCCGGAATGCCATCAGCCCGGCCCATCCGGTCCATTCGTTTTCCGCCAACCATGATCGATTCCCAGGCAGTCCGTGCCTATTTGCTCGGTCTGCAAGACCGCATCACCGATGCCATCGGCGCCATTGACGGCCAGCCGTTCCTGACCGACGCCTGGGAGAAGCCGCCCACCGAACGCCTGCGCGGCAGCGGCCGCACCCGGATCCTGGAAGGCGGCGCGGTGATGGAGCGCGCCGGCGTGGGCTTCTCGCACGTCAGCGGCGATACCCTGCCGCCGTCAGCCAGCGCCAACCGGCCCGAACTGGCCGGGCGCAGCTTCGAGGCGATGGGCGTGTCGCTGGTGTTCCATCCGCGCAACCCCTACGTACCCACGGTCCACATGAACGTGCGCTGCTTCCTGGCAGTAAAGCCGGATGCCGAGCCGGTCTGGTGGTTCGGCGGCGGCATGGACCTGACGCCGTACTATGGCAACGCCGACGACTGCAGCCATTTCCACCGCACCTGCAAGCAGGCGCTGGCGCCTTATGGCGACGAGCTGTACCCGCGCTTCAAGCAGTGGTGCGACGAGTATTTCTTCCTGAAGCACCGCAACGAAGCACGCGGTGTAGGCGGGATCTTCTTCGACGACTTCTCGGCGCTGGGCTTCGAGCCCAGCTTCGCGATGATGCAATCGGTCGGCGACGCCTTCCTGGACGCCTACCTGCCCATCCTGCAGGCCCGCAAGGACACGCCCTACGGCGAGCGCGAGCGCGGCTTCCAGGCCTACCGGCGCGGACGATATGTCGAATTCAACCTGGTGTTCGACCGCGGCACGCTGTTCGGCCTGCAGTCGGGCGGACGCGCCGAATCCATCCTGATGTCGATGCCGCCGCTGGTGACCTGGCGCTATGACTGGCAACCGGAAGCGGGCAGCGCCGAAGCGGCGCTGTACACCGACTTCCTGCCCGCACGCGACTGGACCTGACGGCAGACCTATGGCCAATACCGCGCAAGACCGCACGCCCCCCGCTGACGCGGGCGACCCGCCGCTCCCGTCCAACCGCCCCAACCGCCCCTACCGCCTGGGTATCCTCGGCGGCACCTTTGACCCGCCCCATGCCGGGCACCTGGCTCTGGCGCGGCTGTGCATCGACCACCTGGAGCTGGACGAACTGGTCTGGATTCCCACCGGCCAGTCCTGGCAGAAGGGCACCGACGTGACGCCAGCCGCCGACCGCCTGGCGATGACCGAACTGGCCGCCGCCGCCCTGGGCGACACCGGCGCCAGGGTCCGCGTCAGCCGCATGGAAGTCGACCGCGCCGGTCCCAGCTACACCATCGACACCGTGCGCCAGCTGCGCGCCGAATACGGCCCCCAGGCCTCGCTGTGCTGGCTGATGGGTGCCGACCAGTTGCTGCGCCTGCATACCTGGCACGGCTGGCAGGAACTGTTCGCGCACGTGCACCTGTGCACCGCCACGCGACCACGCTTCGAGCTCGCCGCGCTGGAGGGCCCGGTGCTGGAAGCGCTGTCGCAGCGCCAGGCCGACACGACCCTGATACAATGCACGCCCTCCGGCCGGATGTGGATCGACCAGACGCTCGCCGTCGACCTGTCTTCCACCCACCTGCGCCAGCGCCTGGCAGCCGGCCAGCCGGCAGATGACCAACTGCCACCGGGCGTGGCACACTACATCGCTAGCCACGGGCTGTACCGCGACGCCCCGGCCAGGGCCTGACCGGGTTGAGCAAACCCGGCGCCCACCACCACCCAACCGATCTCAGCTGAACAAGAAGACACCATGGATATTCGTAAACTGCAACGCGCCATCGTCGACGGCCTCGAGGATGTCAAAGCGCAGGACATCAAGGTGTACGACACCAGCCACCTGACCGAGCTGTTCGACCGGGTGGTGATTGCCAGCGGGACGTCCAATCGCCAGACCAAGGCGCTTGCGGCTTCGGTGCGGGATACGGTGAAGGATGCCGGCGGCCATATCGTGGCGGTCGAGGGCCTGGAAACCGGCGAATGGGTGCTGGTCGATTGCGGCGACGCCGTGGTCCACATCCTGCAGCCGCAGTTGCGCCTGTACTACAACCTGGAAGAAATCTGGGGCGACAAGCCGGTGCGCATGAAGCTGACCACCGGCGCCCGCAGCCTGGCCAAGGCCAGCGAGCCGATGGACGAAGACGAGGACGAAGTCCCGGCCGCGCGCGGCACGCGCCGTGCCAGCAGCCTGCGCCCGGCGCTGGCCCGCCTGCCCGAAGGCATGAAGGAGCCGTCGCCGCCGATGGGGCACGAGGATACCGACCCGGACGCCATCGCCACGATCCGCAAGCCGGCCCGCAAGACCGCGACCAAGACGGCTACCAAGACCGCCGCCACCAAGACGGCTGGCACCCGCGCCGCAGCGCCGCGCAAGACTGCCGCCGGCACCACGGCACGCAAGACCGCTACCAAGACGGCAACTAAGACGGCAACCAAGACCGCAACTAAAACGGCCACCAAGACCGCCGCCAAGACTGCCGGCAAGACCGCGGCAGCCAAGCCGGCCGCGCGCAAGCGCGCCACCCGCTCGGCCTGATCCGCACGGCGCGCGGCCATCTGATGGCCGCGCCGCGCATACCGCCTCATGCAACTGGTGATCGTGGCCGTCGGCCACAAGATGCCCGCCTGGATCGAAACCGGCTTCACCGAGTACGCCAAGCGCATGCCGCCCGAGCTGCGCATCGAGCTGCGCGAGGTCAAGCCTGAAGCCCGCTCGTCCAGTAACAACGCCACCACCGTGATGCAGCGCGAAGCCGCGCGCATCGAGGCCGTGCTGGGCTCGCTGTCGAAGCAATGCCGGATTGTCGCGCTGGATGAACGCGGCCGCGACTTCACCACCGTGCAACTGGCTGCGCAGCTGACTGACTGGCAGCGCGAAGGCGGCGATGTCGCCTTCCTGATCGGCGGCGCCGATGGACTCGACCCCGCGCTGAAGGCGCGTGCCAGTACGCTGATCCGCCTGTCCAGCCTGACGCTGCCGCACGGCATGGTGCGCGTGCTGCTGGCCGAACAGCTGTACCGGGCCTGGTCGGTCACGCAGAACCACCCTTACCACCGCGCCTGATACGGTACCCGGGAAGTTGCCCGGGAAGTTGCCCGAAAGCCGGCCGCCGCGGGCGTTACAATTCACGCCACTGCCGGCCCGCCTGCCGCCGGCAGCCCCGACCCCGCCTGCCGCGATGCACGACTATCTCTACCTCGCCTCCCAAAGCCCGCGCCGACGCGAATTGCTGACCCAGCTGGGCGTACGCTACGAGCTGCTGCTTGCCAATGACGACGAGGACGCCGAAGCGCTGGAAGCCGTCCTGCCCGGCGAAACCCCCGACGACTACGTACAGCGCGTCTGCGCGCTGAAGGCCGAAGCCGCGCTGCGCCGCCGCGAGCGCCGCGCCCTGCCCGACGCGCCCGTGCTCACCTCCGACACCACCGTCTGCCTGGGCGGACGAATCCTCGGCAAACCCGACGATGCCGCCGATGCGCAGGCCATGCTGGCCGCGCTGTCCGGCAGTACGCACCGGGTGCTCACGGCGGTCACGGTGGTCTCCACCCTGGGCATGCACCACGCGCTGTCCGTCTCCGAAGTGACCTTCCGCCCGATGCGGCCGGACGAGATCGACCGCTATGTCGTCAGCGGCGAGCCGCTGGGCAAGGCCGGCGCGTACGGCATCCAGGGCCGCGCGGCCGAGTTCGTCGAGCGGATCGCGGGCAGCTATTCAGGTATCATGGGCTTGCCCTTGTTTGAGACGGCGGCGTTACTTCGCCAGGCCCGCCTGCGGTTCTGAGCCCCGGCCACGCCGCCGCCCAGGACAAGACCCGGCCGCGCCGGGCAACCCCAATACCGCCGGACCACCGGCGACCGCGTTTCACCGCTATGACTGAAGACATCCTCGTCAACATCACGCCCCAGGAGACGCGCGTTGCCATCGTGCAGCAGGCCGCCGTCCAGGAACTGCACGTCGAACGCACGCTCACGCGCGGGCTGGTCGGCAATATTTACCTGGGCAAGGTGGTGCGCGTGTTGCCCGGCATGCAGTCCGCCTTTATCGACATCGGCCTGGAGCGCGCCGCCTTCCTGCACGTAGCCGATATCTGGCACCCGCGCGACAACGACCGCAACGGCAACACGCCGCAGCTGGCGATCGAGAAGACCCTGTTCGAAGGCCAGGCGCTGATGGTGCAGGTGATCAAGGATCCGATCGGCACCAAGGGTGCGCGGCTGTCCACGCAGGTGAGCATCGCCGGGCGCACGCTCGTGTACCTGCCTCAGGATCCGCATATCGGCATCTCGCAGCGCATCGAAGGCGAAGTGGACCGCGAGGCGCTGCGCAGCCGCGTGCAGGGCCTGGTGCCGGCTGACGAGCGCGGCGGCTTTATCGTGCGCACCATCGCGGAGGAAGCGACCGACGAGGAACTCGGCAACGACATCGCCTACCTGCGCAAGATCTGGGGCGTGATCCGCCAGAACGCCACCACGCTGCCGGCGCCGGCGCTGCTCTACCAGGACCTGAACCTGGCCCAGCGCGTGCTGCGCGACTTCATCAACGACGCCACCGGCGTGATCCAGATTGACTCGCGCGAGAACTACCAGATGCTGGTGGAGTTCGCCAAGGAATACACGCCGGCGGTGCTGTCGCGGCTGTCGCACTACACCGGCGAGCGGCCGATCTTCGACCTGTTCAATATCGATGCCGAGATCGAGAAGGCGCTGTCGCGCCGGGTCGACCTGAAGTCAGGCGGCTACCTGATGATCGACCAGACCGAGGCGATGACGACGATCGACGTCAACACCGGCGGCTACGTGGGCGCGCGCAATTTCGACGACACCATCTTCAAGACCAACCTGGAGGCGGCCCATACCATCGCGCGGCAACTGCGCCTGCGCAACCTCGGCGGCATCATCATCATCGATTTCATCGATATGGAGAATGCCGAGCACCGCGAAGCGGTCCTGTCCGAGCTCAAGCGCGCGCTGTCGCGCGACCGCACCCGCATCACCGTCAACAACTTCTCGCAGCTCGGGCTGGTCGAGATGACGCGCAAGCGCACGCGCGAATCGCTGGCGCACGTGCTGTGCGAGCAATGCCCGGTATGCCAGGGCAAGGGCCAGGTCAAGACGCCGCGCACGGCGTGCTACGACATCCTGCGCGAGATCATGCGCGAATCGCGCCAGTTCAACCCGCGTGAATTCCGCATCCTGGCCTCGCAGGAAGTCATCGACCTGTTCCTGGAAGAAGAAAGCCAGCACCTGGCGATGCTCGGCGATTTCATCGGCAAGCCGATCTCCTTGCAGGTGGAATCGACCTTCCACCAGGAACAGTACGACATCATCCTGATGTAGTCCTGGCCTGACGCCAGGCTGCGGGATGGTCCTACTCCTTATTCGTCGTCGATCCGCTATAACTAAGCGAAGGTTGAGGGTGCGAGAAGGAGTCCGGCATGAACGCCACGAAACATGGGGCCTGTTTGCTGGCCGTCCTGGTGGGCACCGCCTGCGTGCCGCTGCCAATCGCCCAGTACCGGCCACCGCCGCCGCGCCCAGCCGCGCCAGTTGCCGAAGCACCGCCGCCCCCAAAGGCACGCGCGGCGCCGATCGCAGCCAAGACCATTACCATTGCCGGCGCATGCAAGCGCACCGAGGAAGACGGCTTCCGCGAGGACGCGCTGATGGACGTCACCGCCAACAAGGTGGAGGCGTTGAGGTGGAAACTGTGGGTGTCGCGGCGCGGCAGTTGCGAGTTCAACCTGGTCCAGTTCCGCCAGGTCCGCACCACGCCGCACATCGAACTCCAGGCCATCGACGGCAGCCAGTGCAAGCTGCTGGTGTGGCAGGATCCGCGCCGCGTGACCCTGGCGCATAACCGCTGCGAGAAGTACTGCACCCCGGGCATCTACGAGCAGGCCTGGCCGGTGCTGTTCGATCCCAAGAGCGGGAACTGCGCCGAGGTGCGCTGAGCTTCTCCGGCGCGCTGCCTACTTCGCCCCTTCGGCACGCGGCCCATCAGGTAGAACTCATCGTTCGGGCGCATGCTGATGGTGTTGGCCATCCGGTTCGACAAGCCGAAGAACGCGGTGATCGCGGCGATGTCCCACGCGTCTTCGTCGGAAAACCCATGCTCGCGCAGCGCCGCAAAATCCGCGTCGCCGACTTCATGCGACGCCTTGCACACCTTCATCGCAAAATCGAGCATGGCCCGCTGGCGCGGCGGGATGTCGGCTTTCATGTAGTTCACCGCGACCTGGTCCGCCACCAGCGGCTTCTTCTCGTAGATCCGCAGGATCGCGCCATGCGCGACCACGCAATACAGGCACTGGTTGGCACCGGAAGTCGCCACCACGATCATCTCGCGCTCGCCCTTGGTCAGCCCGCCCTCCTTCAGCATCAGCGCGTCGTGATAGGCAAAAAAGGCGCGGAATTCGTCGGGGCGGTGTGCCAGCGCCAGAAAGACATTGGGGACAAAGCCAGCCTTGTCCTGGACTTCCAGGATGCGGGCGCGGATGTCGTCGGGGAGGTCTTTCAGGGCGGGAACGGGATAGCGGCTGATGGCCAAAGCGGTGTCGGGCATGGTGTCTCCTGTTGGCGATGCGTTTTCGTCGACTTTGTCGTCCCTAATGTCTGTACTGGGTGGTGCTTCAAAGTCTACCGGATCCCCGGCACGGGGCCCGGCACCATGTTGCTCATGCATCGCAGAACCAGATGTCCGCAGGATAAGGCATACTACGTCCCTTCCTGAACCAGGCAAGCGCCCCCACTCGCGTGCGCTATCTCTTCCCGATGAAACGTATTCTCATCGTCAAGCTGACCTCGCTGGGCGACATGGTGTTCACCCAGCCGCTGGTCGCTGACCTGCAGCGGGCCTTTCCCGGCGTGAAGATCGACTGGATCGCGGATTCCTACTGCGCCGATGTGCCGCGCTGGAACCCTAGCATCGAACGCGTCATTGCCGCCCCACTGCGCGGCTTCAAGAAAAAGCGCAGCTGGGCTGGCCTGCGCGAGATCTTCAACGCGCTGCGCGAACTGCGGCGCGAGAAATACGATGCGGTGCTGGATGTCCATGGCGTCTACAAGAGCGCCATCGTGTCGTTCCTGGCGCGTACGCGCCATCGTTACGGCTACCCGGTCGAGGAGCTGGGGGAAAGTGGTGCGCGCTTCGCCTACAACCACATCTTCGCCCCGCACATCGATGCGGATTCCTCCCGGCAGCGGATGCGCCGCGCCGTCAGCCGCGCGTTCGGCTTTGCACTGAGCGACGACATGGACTACGGCCTTGTCATGCCGCCGGACACGCCGGCGCCGGCTGACAAGGGGCCCTATGCCATGCTGTTCCACGCCACGTCGAGCGAGGAAAAGAAATGGCCGGTGGCGGACTGGATCAGCGTGGGCAATGCGATTGCCGCGCGGGGCCTGCGCGTGCTGGTGCCGTGGGGTAACGAGGCCGAGCGCAAGGAAGCGGAGACCATTGCCGCCGGCGTACCAGGCGCCGAGGTCATGCCGCGCCTGAGCATCACGGGCGTGGCCCAGATGACAGGCAAGGCCTCGCTGGTGGTCGGCATGGACACAGGCTTCGTGCATATTGCCGACGCACTGCGCCGCCCGACCGTGATCCTCTTCACTACCACTTCCCGTCACCTGTACGGCGTCAGTGCGCCCGGGCGTGCCGTTTCGCTTGGCGGCCACGGCGATATTCCGACGCGCGCCGCGGTGCTGGCCGCGATCGACGAAGTCATGGGCGTGCAACCGCCGGTCACTTCGCTCAACTGAGCGCAAGCAGTAGTTAGCGAAAAGCCCGGTGGAAGCCGGGCTTTTCTTGTTATTGGGTCGCGAACTGGATCCGGTGCAGCCCGGCATAGAGCCCGTTGGCTGCGAGCAGTTCGTCGTGCGTGCCCTGCTCCGCCACGCGGCCATGGTCCAGTACGACGATCCGGTCGGCGTTCTCGATGGTGGAGAGCCTGTGGGCAATGACCAGGGTGGTACGCCCCTTCATCAACTGCTCGAGTGCCGCCTGCACCTGGCGCTCGGACTCCGAATCCAGCGCGGAAGTCGCCTCGTCCAGGATCAGGATCGGCGCGTCCTTGTACAACGCGCGGGCAATCGCCAGGCGCTGACGCTGGCCGCCGGACAGCTTCATGCCGTTGTCGCCGATATTGGTGTTCACGCCATCCGGCAGGCCCTTGACGGTCTCCGTCAGGTAGGCGGCCGCCAGCGCCTGCTCGACGCGCGCCATGTCTACCTCTTCGTCCGGCTGCGCCCCGTAAGCCACATTGTTGGCGACAGTGTCGTTGAACAACACGACGTCCTGGCTGACGAACGCGATCTGGTCGCGCAGATCCTTCAGCGCCAGCTCCGGCAGCGGCAGGCCGTCTAGCAGGATGCGCCCTTGCGTCGGGTCAAAAAAACGCGGCACCAGGTTGACCAGCGTGGTCTTGCCGCTGCCGGACGGGCCAACCAGCGCCACCACCTCACCTGGCATTACGCGCAGGTCGAGGTTTTCCAGCGCCGCGCGCGGAGCATCGCCATAGCGGAAGCCGACGCCCTCGAGGGCGAGTTCGCCGCGGGCCCGGCCGATCGCCTTGCCGCCATCCTGCGGTTCGACCGGTTCGTCGATCAGCCGGAAGATCATCTCGGCGGCAGTGATGCCGCGGGTCAGGGGCTGGTTGATATCGGTCAGGTGCTTCAGCGGCGAGATCAGCAGCAGCATTGCCATCACGAAGCCGGTGAAGCCACCCACCGTGGTCTGGTTGCCTTGCGCCTGCACCATGGCAATGGTGATGATCACGGACAGGGCCAGCGCCGCCAGGAATGCCGTGACCGGCTGGTTCAGGCCGCCGGCCACCGCCATGCGCATCGAGTAATTCTTCAGCCGCTCAGCCACGGTACGGAAGCGCGACAGCTCGTACGCCTCGCCGCCATGCAGCTTGACCACCTTGTAGCCGCCAGCGGCTTCTTCCACCACATAGGCAGCGTTGTTGGTGTAGGTCTGGTGGTCCCGGTTCAGCTTGCGCAGCCGCCGGTTGATCTTTGACATCAGGTAGCCGATGACCGGCAGGATCACGGCCACGATCAGCGTCAGCCGCCAGTTCGTATAGAACAGGTAGATCAGCAGCGCGACCACAGTGAGCGAATCGCGCACCAACGTAATGAACACGCTGGTCAGGATCTGCAGCACCTGGTTGACTTCGAAAATCACGGCGTTGATCAGCGATGCCGCCGTATTGCGGTGATAGAACGCTGCCGGCGCGTGCAGCATGCGCTCGAACATCTGCATCCGCATCTTCAGCAGCACGCGGTTGGAGATCAGGTTCAGCAGGTAGCCGGAAGCGAACTGCGCGACGCCGCGGATGAGCGCCACGCCCGTGAGGATGGCCGGGACATGCCACAGGGTGCCGGCGTAGCTGCCGCCGAAGCCCTTGTCGAGCAGGTCATTCACGACCTTGGGGATCACGCCTTCGCTGGCCGCGACCACGGCCATCGCGACGATCGCCGCCACAAAGATACGGAGCTCAGGACGCAGGTATGACCACAGCCGCGTGGCCATCGAGGGCGTACCTTGAGTCGGAAGACTGGACAAGAAGACTCCTTAAAGGATTCAGCGCCACATGCCGGCGGCCATTGCAAAGGCTGCAGGTACAATGGCGCACTCGTGCCGCCCGGCACGCGAGGCCGTGCGCGGCAGCGCCTGATGCGGCGCCACGGCCGCATGCACGCCCGCTCCGGGGGCATCCCCCGGCACCTTTTGCCGGCTGGAAATGGCAAAGACGCGATTATAGTGGATTGCCCTCCCGGCACACCCTCCGGGCATGCAGCCGCAACAGACCGACTGTCAACGGAATCAACCCTGAATGAAGATCGGAATTTCCTGCAACCGCTTTGGCCGCGGCGGCGGTTTTGAGCGCTACGCGCTGGACCTGGTGCGCGGCCTGCTGGCTGCTGGCGACCCCCCCGCCGTCTTTGCCCGGCGATTCGACACCGATGTGCCGGAATTCGGGGCGGTAGACCGCCATACGGTGCACGTCCGTTGGCTGCCGGGCCGGTTCCGGGATGCGGCATTCTCCTGGGGCATGCGCAATGCCCATCGGCACTGCGACGTGCTGATCGGCTGCAACCGGATCGTCGGGGCCGACATCGCCGTATGCGGCGGGACCCATCGCGGCTTCCTGCGCACTGCGGGGCGCAACCCGACGTCCAGGGATCGCGCGCAGATTTCCCTGGAAAGCCGGCATTACGAGGCCGCGCGCTATGTGGTTGCCCACTCGAAGCTGATGGCCGGGGAGCTGCAGTCGTTGTACGGCCTGCCGGAATCCAGGATTGCCCTGCTCTATCCTCCCGTGGACCCGGAGCGGTTCAGCCCCGTAGACGACGTTACGCGGGCGGCATTGCGCAAACAATTCGGGTTTGGCGACGAGCTGATATTCCTCTTCCCCTCGTCGGACCACGAGCGCAAGGGCTTGCGGCCGCTCGCCGAGGCACTCGCGGGCAGTGGCATCAACGGCGTCATCGCGGTGGCCGGGCGCGCGGTGCATGGCTCGTTGCCGGGCGTACGCGAACTGGGCTATTGCAAGAACATGGCGGACCTATACCGCGCCGCGGATTTCACCGTGCTGGCGTCAAGCTATGAGCCATTCGGCCTGGTTGCCATCGAATCCGTACTGTGCGGCACGCCGGCACTGCTGGCCGACAACATTTCCTGCCTGGAGGTGCTGGACGACCAGGTCTCGCGGCGCTTCTCGCGTACCGAGCCGGCCAGCATCCGGGCCGCGCTCGCAGCCGCGGCGGACTGGGCCGCCAGCGGCACCGCCCGTGTGGCGCAACCGCTCCGCCACATTGCCTACGATCCTGGCCTGGCCGCCCACCTGGACGGCTTGCGGCGCCTGTTCTAGGCGGTGTATGCCTGCCGGGCCGCCTTGTCTGCGGCCTTGCACATCAGCATCAGCTTGAGATAGCGGTAGTAGGTGCTCTCGGCGTTCGCCACGGCCAGCATGAAGCCTTCCGGGCCGTCGAGCACACCCAGCCGGAAGACATAAGTGCGCAGGAAAGCCCACATGCCTTTCCCGATCGCCTTCGCGAGCGAAGAGCGCTTGCCCTGCTCATACATGGTCTTGGCGCCTTCGCTGGAATAGACATTGTTCTTGTCCAGCGCTTCATGCAGGGTCGGGATGCTGATATGGATGATGGGGTGTCTGAGGCGCCCCGTGGTGCCCTGCAGCTCGATGTGGGTATGCGTGCGCACATCGGTGAAGCGACCCTTGCCACGGAGGAACAGGCGCGTGATGCGGTCCGGCCACCATCCGGAGTGCTTCATGAAACGGCCGCAGAAGCTGGAGCGCCGGGGCATCGAATAGGCAACGTGCGAGGATTCAGGGGCACGGCCTTCGAGCACGGCAAAAATCTCGGCGCGCAACTCATCGCCCACACGCTCGTCGGCATCGAGACACAGCACCCACTCCCCGGTAGCCTGGTCGAGCGCGCGGTTCTTCTGCGGGCCATCGCCCGGCCAGTCCGTCTCGAATACCCGCGCGCCGTAGCTGCGGCAGATGTCCTGGGTGCCGTCGGTGCTGCCGGAATCGAACACGATCATCTCGGTTGCCCAGTCGCGCACCGAGGCAAGACAGTCGCCAATATCGTGCGCCTCGTTCATCGCCACGATGATCACGCTGATGGTCGCGCGGGTGTCCGTCATGTTGGAGAGTTACCTTTCATGGAAAGTGGGCTGGAATACTCAGCGCCCGAACTGGCATCCTTCGCCGCCAGCGTCGCCCGCCGGTTGGCAATGATGCCCAGCAGCGTTGCCGTGGTGAGCGCATAGAACGCTGCATTCATGATCAATGTGAATACATCGATGGTCAGGCCGAATACGATGGTGCCGAAGGTCATCACCAGCCCCATGGTGGCAGCCGTAGCGGTCGGTGGATCGCTGGAGCGACGGTGGCGCCAGAAGTAATAGCTGGAGCCGAAATAGAGCAGGAACAGGGCGATCAGGCCGATGCTGCCCATTTCCGCCATCGTGGAAAAAATCTCGTTATGCGCATGAGCGTTGACGATCTGCGCTGAAATACGACCCTGGTCGGCCATTTCCTGCAGCGAGGCCTCAAGCCGCCCGCGCCCCACGCCCAGGACGGGATGCTCCGTGAACAGCGTCCAGGATGCCTCCCACAGTTGCACGCGCATACCAATCGACGTACTCGCATCGCCGTGCGCCATCTTGTCGAAATCCGAAATCGCCGCGTTCATGCGTTCGTGGAACATGGGTGTGCTGGCGATGCCAGTCAGGCCCAGCGTCATGATGACGATCACGCTGATACGCAGTCCTGGCGATACATTGTGCTGGCGACGCAGGTGCATGGTCAGCAGCCACAGCATGATCGGCACGGCAATCCAGCCCCCGCGGCTGCCTGAGACAAACGATGCGAACAGGCCACAGGCCAGCCCGAACAGTCGCAGCGCACGTTCCCAGGTGGGCGCGCTGCCTTCCCGGCGCGGTGCGGCGCTCATGAAGGCCAGCAGTATCGCCGTGTCCCCGAACGGGATCGGGTTGGTGAACGGATTGCCGGCGCGGCCCGAGATGACCCAATCAGCGGGTGATACCAGCACCAGCACCGACCAGCACGCCGCGCTGACCGCCCCCAGTGCACAACCGATCTGGACGGCGCGCAACTGGCTAGCCGGCACCGCGGACAATAGCAGGAAGCCAGGAAGGATCAGGAATAGGCGCGCCGGCGCGTCCAGCGCACGCGGCAGCACGTAGCCGCCGATCACCTGCTGCAGCAGCACGGCTAGCGGATAGGCAGTCATTGCCAGCACGTACCACTTGTACTCAACCAGCAAGCGCCACCCCGTTTGCCGGTTGGCGGCGTCCCGCAGCCATAGCAGGCCGGCAGCAAAAACCGCGAAATAGCAGTATCCGGCGCCTCCCTGCACGGTAAGGATCAGGAATGGCGACAATGCGGCAGCAAGTGCCGCCATGCGAATGGCGAAACTGTTCCTTTGCATCCGGGTACTTCTATCTGATTGATTCGCTTTGACGGGTGTGTTGATACAGGGCGTTACATCTCTAATATGTACGACGCAAACGGCAGGCAATAAAGGGCGGCAGCTGCCGCCGGACAATTTGCCTGCAAAACCGCGCATTATACCAACCTCGAGTAACCGGACTGCCGATCAGGGGCGCCGCTTGGCGTGGTATCTTGCGCGCTTGTCTATCTAGGTATTTGTGATGGAATTGCCTCACCGCGACCACGCCCCCGAAGCAGCGCTCCCGCTGGTTTCGATGCTTCTGATCGCCTATAACCAGCAGGATTTCATTGAAGCGGCAATCCGCGGCGCATTGGCCCAGGACTACCCGCAGCTTGAGATCTTTGTCTCCGATGACGCGTCGACCGATGGCACCTATGCCACCGCACAGCGTGCGCTGGAAGGGTACGCCGGCCCGCACACCGTGTCGCTGCTGCGCAACCCGGTCAACCTGGGAATCAGCGGACATTTGAGCAAGTTGGTCGCGCAGGCGCGCGGGGAACTCATCTTTGTCGCCGCGGCGGACGATTTTTCGCTGCCCACCCGCTGCAGCGAGGTAGTGCAGGCCTGGCTGTCACAACACCCCCAGCCTGACCTGATCGCGACGGATCTCATCGACATGGCGTATGACGGCACGCTGCATGGCGAAATCCGGCACAGTGAGCTCGGTTCTTATCGTTCGTTCGAATACTGGGCGGGACATCCCCCCCATGTCATCGGCGCCTCGCACACCTGGACGCGACGCATGTTCGACCAATTCGGCCCGATCGCACCCGGCATGATTTCGGAAGACCAGATCACGACCCTGCGGGCTTCGCTGCTGGGCGGCGCATACAACCTTCGGCGACCGCTGGTGCACTACCGCCGCGGCGGCACCTCGGGCAAGCGCAGGTGGCACACGCCTGCGGATTTCGTCCGCCGCATCAGGCTGACCAATCGCAGCTCGCTGGCGGAAACGTTGCAGTTCATCGAAGATGCCGAGCGTGCCGGCCACGGTGACGCCATGCGCCGGCTCAAGGCACGCAAGCTGGCCCGTGAACAGTACACCGCCGATGTCTTTGCCGCGCCCGACAACATGGCGCGGCTAAGGATCCTGTTTGGCGCGCGACGCGTCACGCTCGGCCACCGGCTGCGCATGTTCCTGTACGCCGCGGCGCCAGCGGCCTACGCGCCGTTCTACTTCCTGGGCAACCTGTTCAGGCGCGGCTGAAATGCCGGGCGGCAGCTTCGTCCGCCCTGCTCAGTCGTACAGGGTGCTCACGCTCTCCGCCGACAGCGCCTGGCGCAGCGCGCCCAGCGCTTCGTCGGACGGCACCACCTGCCAGTCCGGCCCCAGCACGGCTTCGCACGACGCGGTCCGGGCCTCGTAGCCGATCCGCACTGGCAATCCCTGCGCACCAGTGGCGCGCGCCAGGTGCGGCATCAACAGCTCGCGCAGCATGCCCGTCGACGAATTACCATTCATCGCCAGGCGCACCGCCGAAGCGAAGCGGATGCGCGCCGCGGTCAGGTCCATCACCGACTCCGCCGTGAACCGGACGCCGCCCGTGAACGTATCGTGCCGCGCATTGCCGGTGGCGATCAGCAGTTCGTCTTCGCGAAACATCTGCCGGTTGGCGTCGAAGACCTCGTTGAACACCGTCATCTCGACCACCCCGGTACCGTCGTCCAGCGTCACGATCAGCATCTTGCCGCGCTGGGTCATCTGCGTGCGGATGCCGGAGATCACGCCGGCGATGGTCTTGCCACGCACGTCGCGGCCGAAGCCGCCGCCGTTGCCCTGCACTTCCTTCTCCAGCGAGGCCAGCGTGCCCTTGTTGAAGCGGCGCACTTCGTCGCGGTAGGCGTCGAACAGGTGGCCGGAGAAGTAGTAGCCGAGCGCCTGCTTCTCTTCCTGCAGCGTCCGCTTGGGGCTCCAGCGCGGTTCGTCGAGCAGTTCGGGGCGGTGCGCTTCGCCGGCATCGCCCATCAGGTCGAACAGCGAGACCTGGTTGGCGGATTCGGCCTTCTGCTCGGCGGCCTCCATCGCGATCGGCACCGACGCCAGCAACTGGGCGCGGTTGTCGTTCAGGCTGTCGAAGGCGCCGGCGCGGATCAGCGCTTCCATGGTGCGGCGATTGACCTGGCGGCGGTCGACGCGCTCGCAGAAGTCGAACAGGTCCTTGAACGCTCCACCCTCTTCGCGCGCGCGCAGGATGTCTTCGATCGCGCCCTGCCCGCTGCCCTTGATGCCGCCCAGGCCATAGCGGATGGTCTTCGGATCGGTCGGCGCGAAACGGTATTCGCTGGCGTTGACGTCCGGCGGCAGCACCGCGATCTTGTTGAGCTTGCAATCCTCGTAGAGGATCTTGACCTTGTCGGTGTCATCCATGGCCAGCGACATGTTGGCTGCCATGAATTCGGCCGGATGGTGAGCCTTGAGCCAGGCCGTGTAGTACGCCAGCAGCGCATAGGCGGCCGCGTGCGACTTGTTGAAGCCGTAGCCCGCGAACTTCTCCATCAGGTCGAAGATGTCGTCGGCCTGCTGCGAGGACAGGCCGTTCTTGTCGGCACCTTCGCGGAACATGACGCGGTGCTGCGCCATCTCTTCCGGCTTCTTCTTGCCCATCGCGCGGCGCAGCAAATCGGCGCCGCCGAGCGAGTAGCCGCCGATGATCTGCGCCATCTGCATCACCTGCTCCTGGTAGACCATGATGCCGTAGGTCTCTTTCAGGACGGGTTCGACGCGCGGATCGGGGTACTCCACCTTCTCGCGCCCATGCTTGCGCGCGCAGAAGCTGGGGATCAGGTCCATCGGGCCCGGGCGGTAGAGTGCCACCAGCGCGATGATGTCCTCGAAGCGGTCAGGCTTGGCGTCTTTCAGCATGCCCTGCATGCCGCGGCTTTCCAGCTGGAACACGGCGACCGTGTTGGCCGTCTTCAGGATATCGAAGGCGGGGCTGTCGTCGAGCGGGATATGGCTGCAGTTCCAGTCGTTCTTGCTCGGGTCGAGGCGGCGGATATAGCGCTCGGCCCAGTCCAGGATAGTCAGCGTGGTCAGGCCCAGAAAGTCGAACTTGACCAGGCCGGCGGCCTCGACGTCGTCCTTGTCATACTGGCTGACGACGCCGCTCATGCCGTCGTTCTGCGCACCCTGCGTGTACAGCGGGCAGAAATCGGTCAGCCTGCCGGGCGCGATCAGCACGCCGCCGGCGTGCATGCCGACGTTACGGGTCATGCCTTCGACGCGCTGCGCCAGCTCCAGCAACTGGCGCACTTCTTCCTCGTTGTTCTCGCGCTCGGTGAGCAGCGGCTCTTCTTTTTTCGCTTCCTCGATGGTGACCAGCTTGCCCGGTTTGAACGGGATCAGCTTGGCAATGCCGTCGACAAAGCCATAGCCCAGGTCAAGCACGCGGCCCACGTCGCGCACCGCGGCCTTCGCCGCCATGGTGCCGAAGGTGGCGATCTGCGACACCGCATCCTTGCCGTACTTTTCCTTCACGTACGTGATCACGCGATCGCGGCCGTGCTGGCAGAAGTCGATGTCGAAGTCAGGCATCGACACCCGTTCCGGGTTCAGGAAGCGCTCGAACAGCAGCGCGTACTTGAGCGGATCGAGGTCGGTAATGCCGAGCGCATAGGCCACCAGCGAACCGGCGCCCGAACCGCGGCCCGGCCCGACCGGCACGCCGTTGTTCTTGGCCCAGTTGATAAAGTCCGCCACGATCAGGAAGTAGCCGGGGAAGCCCATCTTGATGATGGTGCCGGTCTCGAACTCCAGCCGTGCGTAGTATTCGGGGCGCTTCGCCTCGCGCACCGCTTCGTCGGGGAACAGCACGGCCAGGCGTTTTTCCAGGCCGTCCTTGGCCATGAATACCAGGTAGTCGTCCAGCGACATGCCGTCCGGCGTCGGGAACAGCGGCAGGCGCGGCTTGCCCAGCTCCAGCGTCAGGTTGCAGCGGCGCGCGATCTCGACCGCGTTCTCCAGCGCCGAGGGGATGTCCGCGAACAGCGCGCACATCTCGTCCTGGGTCTTGAAATACTGGTCGGTGGTGAAGCGTCGCGTGCGGCGCGGATTGGCCAGCAGTTCGCCCTCGGCGATGCACACGCGCGCCTCGTGTGCGGTGTAGTCGTCCGGCGTCATGAACTGCACCGGATGCGTGGCAACCACCGGGAGTTGCAGCTCGGCGGCAAGCTGCACGGCCTGCTGCACGTAGGCATCGGTGCCGGCATGGCCGGCGCGCTGCAGCTCGATATAGAAGCGCTGCGGGAACACCGACGACCAGTGCTGCGCGGCGCGGCGCGCGCCATCGAGGTTGCCGTTGCCCAGCGCCATGCCGACGTCGCCGCCCATCGCTCCGGACAGTGCAATCAGGCCAGTGGCCAGCGGCATGTCGTCCTCGCCCGGCTCGAGGAACCAGGCCGGGTCGATCTCGGCGCGGCCTCGATGCTGGTTGCCCAGCCACGCGCGCGACAGCAGCATGCACAGGTTCAGGTAACCACGGCGGTCCTGCACCAGCAGCAGCAGGCGCGAAGGCTTGTCGCGGTCCTCCGCATTGGTCAGCCAGACATCGGCCCCAAGCACCGGCTTCACGCCCTTGCCGCGCGCCTCCTTGTAATAACGGATCAACCCGAAAGCGTTGGCGAGGTCTGTCAGGGCGAGCGCGCCCATGCCATCGGCGGCAGCGGCCTTGACGGCGTCCTCCAGGCGGACGATACCGTCCACGACGGAGTATTCGGAATGGAGTCGAAGATGGACAAAGCGGGGTGCAGACATGGGCGACATTGTACCGGCTCGGCCCGGTCGCCGGCCTCCAATATTGCGTGCAGCCGGCGCGGTACGGCCCGCCTTCAAAGCTGATCGGCGTGCTGGGGAATGCGCAGCAGCCGCGGCCGCTCGCGTTATAATTTCGCCTTTCCAATCAGGCAGTTATCGCAAGCCGTCGGCGCCCTCCCGGACGCAGCCGTGCGGGCCCAGTCTCCCATGCAGATCGTCAACATTTCCGCTTACAAATTCGTCTCGCTGGACGACATCGAGACCCTGCGCCCGGACATGCGCGAGCGCTGTGAAGCGGCCGGCCTGAAAGGCACGATCCTGCTCGCGCCGGAAGGCATCAACATGTTCCTGGCCGGCCCGCGCGAAGCCATCGACGGCTTCATGGCGTGGCTGCATGCCGATGCGCGCTTTGCCGACATCGCACCCAAGGAGAGCCTGTCGGAAAACCAGCCCTTCAAGCGCATGCTGGTACGCGCCAAGAAGGAGATCATCACCATGAAGATGCCGCTGATCCGCCCGGAGGAAGGCCGTGCGCCTTCGGTGCGGCCGGTCGATCTGAAGCGCTGGCTGGACCAGGGGCACGACGACGAAGGACGCCCGGTGGTGATGCTGGACACGCGCAATGATTTCGAGGTGGCGGTGGGCACGTTCGATCAGGCGGTCGAGTACGACATCGCCAAGTTCAGCGAATTTCCGCAGCAGGTTGCCGCCCACATGGCCGACTATGAAGGCAAGACCGTGGTGTCGTTCTGCACCGGCGGTATCCGCTGCGAAAAGGCGGCGATCCACATGCAGGAAGTCGGCATCGAGCGCGTCTACCAGCTCGAGGGCGGCATCCTGAAGTACTTCGAGGAAGTCGGCGGCAGCCACTATCAGGGCGACTGCTTTGTCTTCGACTACCGCACCGCGCTGAACCCCAGCCTGGAGCCGGCGGGGCCCAAGCAGTGCTTTGCCTGCCGCGCCGTGGTTACGCCGGAAGAACAGCAGAGCCCGCACTACGTGATCGGCAAGAGTTGCCCGCACTGCATCGGCACGAAACAGGCGGCAGCCTGAGAAAAAGCCGCGGCGGCCGCTCAGGCCGCCAGCAGGTGGTAGAGGTTGCGCAGCATGCCCGCGGTGGCGCCCCAGATAAAGCGGTGGCCGCCTCCCGCCCGCGGATAGGGCATCGCGTAGAACAGCCGTTCGCCGTCGACCCAGCGGAACAGGCGCCGCTCATGGTGCGACGGGTTCATCAGGAAGGCGAGCGGCACTTCAAAAACATCGGCCACTTCCGAGGCATCCGGGCGCAGCGTAAAGCCGTCGCGCACGAGGCCCACCACCGGGCTGACATGGAACCCCGTGCCGGTGATGTAGTCAGGCAGCGCGCCCAGCACTTCCACGTAGTCGCGCGCCAGGCCGACTTCTTCCTCCGTCTCGCGCAGAGCCGTGTCAATGCGGTTCACGTCCCAGGTCTCCTGCCTGCCGCCGGGAAAGCTGATCTGGCCCGCATGCGCGCTCAGGTTGGCATTGCGCTGCGTCAGCAACACGGTCAGGCCATCGTGACGTTCCACCAGCGGCACCAGCACGGCGGCATCGCGCAGTCCGCGGCTGCGGTCGTAGACGCGGGATTCGTCGGTCAGCTCCGGTGCCCAGGCGGGTGGCACCTCGAAGCGGTGCCGGATGAAGTCAACCTGCAGGCGCGGCTCGCTCAGTGGCGCATTGCGCAGGTCGGTGTCGACGACAGGAAGGGATTCGGGATCGAAGGCGGGACGCATAACAACTGCAAGTATGACAGAAGCGCGCAATTCGGCGCCGCAGCAAAATCAGGCTGTTGCCCGCGCGCCAATGCAGAAAGGGCACCCGTGGGGTGCCCTTCCTGAGGAAACGCTGGCCGGGTTGCCCCGGCCGGCATGTCCGGCTTACTGCGCGGCCTTGGCAGCGGCGGCAGCCTTCGACACCAGCTTTTCCTTGATACGTGCGGACTTGCCCGAACGCTGGCGCAGGTAGTACAGCTTCGCGCGACGCACGTCGCCGCGACGCTTGACTTCGATGGCAGCGATCAGCGGCGAGTACAGCTGGAACGTACGTTCCACGCCTTCACCCGACGAGATCTTGCGCACGATGAAGGACGAGTTCAGGCCGCGGTTACGCTTGGCGATCACCACGCCTTCGTAGGCCTGCACGCGCTTGCGGGTACCTTCCACCACGTTCACGCTGACGATCACGGTGTCGCCGGGTGCGAATGCGGGGATGGTCTTGTTCGCGGTCAGACGCGCGATCTCTTCCTTCTCGATCTGCTCGATGAGGTTCATCGTTTTTTCTCCGTAACCATCGTGCCGGCGTTGTATGCCCCAGGCATGTCCCGGGCCCCGGCAGAGGATGGGGTTTTACCTGGCGGGAGTTGCCTCCCGCCCTTCCTTCGCCGCCCATTCCGACAAGAATTTCTCGTCGGCGCGGGACAGCAAACCTTGTTCGCGAGCCGCCTCGATCAGGTCGGGGCGCTTTCTCGCGGTATTGGTCAGCGCCTGCTGGCGCCGCCATTTCTCGATCTCGGCATGATGGCCCCCGAGCAGAATCTCGGGCACCCGCACGCCTTCATATTCTTCCGGCCGCGTGTAGTGCGGACAATCCAGCAGGCCGTTGACGAAACTGTCCTGCACCGCGGACTGCGCGTCGCCCAGCACGCCGGGCAGGTGGCGCACCACCGCGTCGATCAGCGCCATCGCCGGCAATTCGCCGCCTGACAGCACAAAGTCGCCGAGGCTGATTTCCTCGTCCACGCGGCGGTCGATCAGCCGCTGGTCGATGGCCTCATAGCGGCCGCACAGCAGGACCAGGCCAGGCCGTTCGGCCAGCTCCATCACTTTGGCATGCGACAGCGTGTTGCCCTGCGGCGACATCAGCACCACATGTGGCTGCGGCACGCTGGCCTGCGCCTGCGCTGCCACCGCAGCATCGATCGCGTCATCCAGCGGCCTGGCCAGCATTACCATGCCGGGGCCACCGCCATAGGGGCGATCGTCGATGGTGCGGTAGTTATCCACCGTGAAATCGCGCGGATTCCACGTGCGCAACGCATACCGCTGTTGCTTGGCTGCCCGGCTGGTAATGCCCCAGTCGGTCAGCGCGCGAAACATCTCGGGAAACAGCGTGATCACATCGAACTGCATCCGCTCTCCCCCTTTCCTGGGCACATGCCGGGCTCAGCTCCGGGGGTCAGAAATCGAGTCCCCAGTCCACCACGATTCGCTTGCCGGCCGTATCGACCGTGCGCACGAACGCTTCGACAAACGGGACCAGCCGTTCGCCGGCCTTGCCGTCAGGCAGCGCGTACGCAATCTGCAGGATCTGGTGGGCACCGTTGTCGATCAGGCCGGACACTTCGCCCAGCAACTCGCCTTGCTCGTTGCTGACGCTGCAGCCGATCAGGTCGACCCAGTAAAACTCATCTTCATCCGGCGCCGGAAAATCCGCACGCCGGATCCACACGCGACGGCCCCTGAGCGCTTCCGCAAGATTGCGGTCGGCAACGCCGGCAGCATGCGCCACCACCGTGCCACTGTGCTCGCGAGACTGCGCGATCTTCACGCAGACCGGTTGGGCATGCTGCGCATCGGCCGTCACCAGCCCCGCCTGCGGCGGTGCCAGCAACCACCAGCGGCGCGCATGCAGCAAGGCGGACGCGTCATCGGCATGCGGCTGGACCTTGATCCAGCCGCGGATACCGTAGGCAGCGCCGACATAGCCGACCTCCACCAGGTCTTCCGGCAGGGCGTCGGCATACAGCAGCGCCGCGGGCAGCTTGGGGGCTTTGGGGCTCTCACCCTGTTGGCCCTGCGGCCGGTTCAGCGGCCGTTGTATGCGTTCAGTCACGTGCGCAACGAAGAACGTGCCCTTTCGGGCACGCTATGTTTCGCTCAGTCCGATGGACCGAGCGTCAATCAGGCAGCAGCCTTGGCGCCTTGCTTGACCAGGCGGGCAACGGTCGGCGACAGCTGGGCGCCAACGCCTTGCCAGTAGGCCAGACGGTCTTGCGCCAGGCGCAGGCCTTCTTCGCCTTCCGAAGCCAGCGGGTTGTAGAAGCCAACGCGCTCGATGAAACGGCCATCGCGACGGTTGCGCGAGTCGGTAGCGACGATGTTGAAGAACGGGCGCTTCTTGCTGCCGCCGCGAGCCAGACGGATAACGACCATGGGATGATTCCTCAGAAAACGGGTGTCCGGGTGTTCAAACGAACACGAAACACAAGAGTATAGCCCAGTTTCCGAGGCCAAACAAACACTTAGGTGATTGACGTGCCAGTGCCGTGCAGGCATCGTGGCAAAAACCGCGACAGGAGGCCCGACATGCGCCCGCACCTGCACTTCTTGCTTCGTACCATACGGCAATCCGCCCTGCTCGCCGTGGTCCTGCTGGCAGGCAGCGCGGCGGCGGCCCTGCCGCTGGAGCAGATCAAGCTGCCGGCCGGCTTCCGTATCGAAGTACTGACCCAGGACGTGCCAGGTGCACGGGCGATGACGCTGTCGCCATCGGGAACGCTGTTCGTCGGCACACTCCGGGAGGGCAAAGTCTATGCGGTGACCGATGCGCTCGGCGCCAGGCCTCGCGTGCGGACCGTCGCCAGCGGCCTGAGCATGCCGGCCGGGGTGGCCCTGCGCGATGGCAGCCTGTACGCCTCGTCGGTGTCCAGGATCGTGCGCCTCGATAATATCGAAGCTCGCCTGGACAACCCGCCGGAGCCGGTGGTGGTAAGCGACCGCTTTCCCACCGATACACACCACGGCTGGAAATTCATCGCCTTCGGTCCGGACGGATACCTGTACGTTCCGGTGGGCGCGCCCTGCAACATCTGCGCGAAGGACGAGAATCGCTACGCCAACATCATGAAGATGAAGCCCGACGGCAGCGACCTGCAGGTGGTGGCCCGGGGCGTGCGCAATACCGTCGGCTTCGACTGGCATCCGTCCACGCGCGAGCTGTGGTTCACCGATAACGGCCGCGACCGCATGGGCGACAACGTGCCCGACGATGAGCTGAACCGTGCCACCGCGCCGAACCAGCATTTCGGCTACCCATACTGCCACGCCGGGAACGTCGCCGACCCGGAGTTTGGCAGCCAGCGCGCGTGTTCGGAATTTGTCGCTCCGGTCGCGCGGCTGGGCGCGCATGTGGCCGCGCTCGGCATGCGCTTCTACACCGGCAACCAGTTCCCCTCGGCGTACCGCAACAACGTGTTTATCGCCGAACACGGCAGCTGGGATCGCAGCGAGCCGTCCGGCTACCGCGTAGTGCGCGTCCTGCTGGACGAGTCCGGCAAGGCAGCCCGGCAGGAAGTGTTTGCCCAGGGATGGCTGCGCGGCAAGCACCCGTGGGGCCGCCCGGCCGACGTGCTGGTCGCCCCGGATGGCTCGCTGCTGGTCAGCGACGACCTGGCTGGCGCAATCTACCGGATCCGCTATGCGCCGTAGGCCCAGAGGACCACGCGTGCGCCCCGCAAAACAGCCTGAACACCAGGAGGAGCAAGGGCTGTGTACCCGAAACAATCCGTTACACCGGTAACGCGCTTGGCATAGCGCGACCCGATGGCCCATGCGTACCATGAACCCATCTTCCAACAGCAACTCAGCGCGACAGGACCCTGGGAATCCGCATGTTCTCCCGCTCTCTCCTGCGCGACCTGGTAGCTGGCATCCTGGTGGCCTCGGGCCTGGTCGGCGCGGTAGCCGCCAGTCATGCCCAGGTCGCGTTCTGGCAACAAGGCCGCCCCGATGCCCGGCCGGTGCGACTGCAGGCCGGCGACGGCTGGCAAGTCGCCAGTGTGCGCGCCGAAAGCCGCGATCACGTGCAGGCGCAGATCGACCGCATGGAAGCCCGTGCGCGTGCAGACGACCGCCTCAGCGGCCGCCGTGCAGCCGCCATGCAGGGCGCTCGCGACGATAACCGAGCGCGGGCCCAGGATCAGCGCAGCAACCCTCCAGACGCCCGCAACGACTCGCGGCCCATCAACGTGGGTCCCGGCTGGCAGGCGCGCGGCCGCGACAACGGCGGACGCTGACCCGGCTTCCGTACCGGCGCTTGTGCAGCGCCGCCGCCTCCCTGCGGAACTCCGCCCTCGCCTCGACTGTCTGTACCTGAGTGTGCCCCGCTTTCCGGGTGCTGCACACAGGCTGCCGCCCGGCGCTGCCCGGGGCTCACAGCGTGCCGTCTAGTGCAGACGGCAATCGAACTGACCTGCCTCTGCCCGACACCTCCTGTCGGACCCGATCATGACAGCTCGGGCGCGGCCTCCAGAATGACAATAATTCTGTGAGGTTTGTCATGTCACCCCTGCTTAGCGACCTGGCCGAACACGCAGGCCAGTTATCGCTGTCCATCCTGTTCATGGGAATTCTTACCCTGGTCCTTTACGGCGAAACGCATATCAGCGAACACGCCGCCACCTTTATCAAGAGCCTGCTCTCAGGCGGCTGGCATTAGCGTCGCCCCGCGCGTCTGCTGATGCACTTCCTCTCCCTGGCCGTGACCGCCGGCGTACAATGACTGCCGGCTGGCATTCGTGTGCCGCCGTTTTTTCCTGAACTGCCCCGCACGCCCCTACGCCATGCCTGCCGCCACGCCAGCCAGTCCCGCTACCACCACCCGCGCTCCCGTCCCGGCCCGCGGCAAGTCCAAGCTGCTGACGGTCGCGCTGGCGTTCCTGTTCGGCAGCCTGGGAGCGCACCGCTTTTACCTGGGCGGGCTGCGCGACGTGTACGGCTGGGCTCACCTGCTGGGGTTGCTGGCGGGCGTCATCGGTATTACCTCGATGACGACGGATGCCGGCTCCCCCGCGCTCAACTGGACGTTCGCCGTTGCCGGCGGAGTCTCGGTCATCAGCGCCTTCCTGGCCGCGATCGTCTATGGCCTGCGCCCGGACGACAAGTGGGACGCGCGCTTCAATCCCCATGGCAAGCCCACGCGCTCAGGCTGGCCGGTCGTGATCCTGGTGATCCTGTCGCTGCTGATCGGCACCGGCCTGCTGATGGCGGGGCTGGCAATCAGCTTCCAGACCTTCTTCGAATCGCAGGTTGAGGCGGCGCGCGAGCTGTCGCAATAGCCGCGGCGGCGGCGCCATGCATTTCGACCTGCTCGACGTCGCCGTCTTTGCCCGCGCCGCGGCGCTGGGCAACCTGTCCGCGGCGGCACGCGACCTTGGCTTGTCCACTTCCACGGCCAGCGCCCGGCTGGGCCGGCTCGAACAAGCGCTGGGCAGCCGCCTGCTGCATCGCACCACACGCCGGCTGGCGCTGACCGCCGACGGCGAGCGCTTCCTGCCGCACGCCGAACAACTGCTGGCAACCGCGGAACTTGCGGCGCAATCGGTCGGCAGCAGCGCCGAGCATCCGCGCGGCCAGCTGCGCGTCACGGTGCCGGCTTCATTCGGCCGCCAGCATGTCTCGCCGGCCCTGCCCGATTTCCTGGCCGCCTATCCGGACATCACGCTGGACCTGCGCCTGACCGACCAGGTCATCGGGCTGGTCGACGCCAGCATCGACGTGGCGCTGCGCATGGGTGTGCTGCCCGACTCCACGCTGGTGGCGCGCCCGCTCGCCCCGAGCCGCCGCGTGATCTGTGCCGCGCCAGCGTATTTGCGTGAACGGGGCGTGCCCCGCCATCCCGACGACCTGCGCGCGCACAACTGCCTGCTGCTGGCCGACCAGTCGGCCTGGCGCTTCGACACGCCACTGGGCGAAACGGTGGTCCACGTACGCGGCAACCTGCGGGCAGACAATGGCGAAGTGATCCGCGATGCGCTGGTCGCGGGCGTCGGCATCGCCCTAAAGTCGACCTGGGATGTCGGGCCGCTGCTGCGCAGTGGCGCGCTGGTGACGGTGCTGGACGAATACCCGGTGCTGCCGGCCGTGTCGATCTGGGCAGTCTTTCCCAGCCGCCACCTGGTGCCGGCCAAGACGCGCGCGTTTGTCGATTTCTATGCGAAGCGCTTTGGCGATCCTCCCTATTGGGATCTGCCTGACGCCGACCATCGCGGAAGGTGCTGAGTTATGCCTGCATTTGCGCGCGATCAAGGCGGGCGCAATCGGCAATTCCCCTTTCGCCCAAATCGCCCATACTGGAAAGACCGTCCGATCCTGGCGGCGACATGCGCGGCGGAGCGTGGCTCATGCGGCGCAAAGGAGCACCAATCGACATGCCGACGTATGACGAAGGACGCCTGGCAGCAATCGCCGTCAGGCTGGCGCTGTCCTCCGGACTGCCGCCATCGAGCGCCAAGGCCGCGCTGGACCTGGCCAGCCGTATGATCGGCGACCAGCAAGCCACCGAAGCCGCTCAGAACAAGGAACCCTGCGGATCGTCCTTGCCGCGTGGTCCCGCGGGTGGCCGGAACCGCGAAGTATCCAGTTCGAACCGGTTATAGCGGAAGCCGAGCCGGTCGGCGGCCTTGTAGAAGCGCTGACGCAGCAAGTCCGCCCACACGCCCGTGCCCCGCATGCGCGTGGCAAAGCTGGCATCGTAGGCTTTGCCTTCGCGCATGTCGCGAACGCGGTTCATGACCCGCTCGGCACGGTCAGGGAAATGCGCCAGCAGCCATTCCTCGAACAGCGGCCGCACCTCCCATGGCAGCCGCAGCACGATGTAGTTCGCATAGACGGCGCCCGCCTCGCGCGCCGCTTCCAGCACACGTTCCAGGTCAGGCTCGGTGATGAACGGGATCACCGGGGCAATGCTCACGCCTACCGGGATGCCGGCGTCGGTCAGCGTACGGATCGTACGCAGGCGCCGTGACGGCGTGGCCGCACGCGGCTCGAGCGTGCGCGCGATGTCCGCATCCAGCGTGGTAATGGTCACGGCAGCCACCGCGAGCCGCCTGGCGGCCATCGGCGCCAGCAGGTCGATATCCCGCTCGATCAGTGAAGACTTGGTGATCAGAGCGACCGGATGGTCATGCTCGCTCAGCACCTCGAGGATGCCGCGGGTAATGCGCTGCTCGCGCTCGATCGGCTGGTAGGCGTCGGTGTTGACGCCCAGCGCAATGGTCTCGCAGCGGTACGAGGGGCGCGCCAGTGCCTCGCGCAGCTTTTCAGCGGCGTTGGCCTTGGCGAACAGCCGGGTTTCGAAGTCGAGCCCCGGCGACAGGTCCAGATAGGCGTGCGTAGGCCGCGCGAAGCAGTAAATGCAGCCGTGCTCGCAGCCGCGGTACGGGTTCAGCGAGACGTCGAACGGGATATCCGGCGAAGCGTTGCGCGTCAGGATCGAACGCGCGCGTTCGATGCGTACCTGGGTGCGCAGCGGCAACAACGGCATTTCCGGCGCCGGCGCAGGGTTGGCGGCATCCTCCGGATGCCCCTGGCCGACCCCGGCGGCCGGCTCGTCCGCGGCCGGGCTATGCCAGCCGTCGTCGAAGGCTTCGCGCTGGTCGCGCTCGAATCGTCCCTGCAGGTTGCTGACCGCGCCGCGCCCCTTGCGGGCGACGGGCGGCCGCTGGCCTGGCTCCGGCCATGACGTATCTGCATCGGCGCTCGGCCGCTGGCCGGTACGCAGGGTGTCTTTCGGTGGATTCGTGGGGCGCTTCATGGTTGCCGGCATCGCTCGCCTGGCGCGGGTGGTCAGGTCGGCTGGCTTTTGTCCTCGACCGAGATTGCCAGCGTTTCCTTGATTTCTTCCATCACGACATAGCTTTTCGACTGCGCGGCGCCCGGCAGCTGCAACAGGATGTCGCCCAGCAGCCGGCGGTATTCGCCGATCTCGCGGATGCGTGCCTTGATCAGGTAGTCGAAATCGCCCGACACGAGGTGACATTCCAGCACTTCCGGGATGCGCAGCACCTCGCGGCGGAACTGCTCGAACATATTGCCCGATTTGTTGCCGAGCGAAATCTCCACGAAGACCAGCAGCGCGCTGCCCAGCAAGGACGGGTTCAGCCGCGCGTAGTAGCCCATGATGACACCATCGCGCTCCAGGCGCTTGACCCGCTCGATGCACGGCGTGATGGTCAGGCCGACGGCCTCCGCCAGGTCTTTCATCGAGATCCTGCCGTCGGCCTGCAGCAGCGTCAGGATCCTGCGGTCGAGCCGGTCTAGGGTGCGTACCGGCTGGCGACTGGTTCTCATGAATTTTTCCTGTTTAACCGATAAATTCGGTAACTATGACTGGATTGTATTCAATAGTATAGAGACAAATCCTTCATCAACCTGACATCGTAGTTGGGAGTCCCCGAAATGCGCGTTCTCGTACTTGGTAGTGGCGTCATTGGCGTCACCAGTGCGTGGTACCTGGCCAAGGCCGGTCACGAAGTGACCGTCGTCGATCGCGAGGCCGGGCCCGCGCTCGGCACCAGCTTTGCCAACGCGGGGCAGATTTCTCCGGGTTATGCGTCGCCGTGGGCAGCACCCGGCGTGCCGCTGAAAGCGATCAAGTGGATGTTCCAGGAACATGCCCCGCTGTCCATCCGGCCGGACGGCACGCTGTTCCAGCTGCAGTGGATGTGGCAGATGCTGCTGAACTGCAGCGCCGAGCGCTACGCCGTGAACAAGGAGCGCATGGTGCGGCTGGCCGAATACAGCCGCGACTGCATCCGCACATTGCGCGCGGAAACCGGAATCGCATATGAAGGCCGCCAGCAAGGCACGCTGCAGGTGTTTCGCACCGACGAGCAGCTGCAAGGCGCGGCCAAGGACATCGCCGTGCTGGAAGATGCCGGCGTGCCCTACCAGTTGCTTTCGCGCGAAGAACTCGCCGCGAGCGAACCGGCGCTGGCCACAGTCAGCCACAAGCTGAGCGGCGGCCTGCGCCTTCCCAACGACGAGACCGGCGACTGCCAGTTGTTCACCACGCGACTTTCGCAGATGGCCGAGACGCTGGGCGTCAGGTTCCTGTACAACCGCTCGATCGACAGCCTGATGACACAGGGCGATGCCGTCACTGGCGCCGTCGTGAACGGCGAGCCGATGATCGCCGACCTGGTGGTCGTGGCGCTGGGCAGCTGGTCGACGCAGTTGGTGAAGCCGTTCTTGTCGGGCATGTCCAACCTGCCGGTGTACCCGCTCAAAGGCTTCTCGATCACTGTGCCGATGAGCGATGTCTCGCGCAGCCCGGTGTCGACGGTGCTCGATGAAACCTACAAGGTCGCCATCACCCGCTTTGAGGATCGCATCCGCGTCGGCGGCATGGCGCAGATCGTCGGCTATGACCGCAGCCTCGACCCGGCCAAGCGCCGCACGCTCGAACACGTGGTCACCGATTTGTTCCCCGGCGCCGGCGATGTCAGCCAGGCCACGTTCTGGACCGGCCTGCGTCCGATGACGCCGGACGGCACGCCGATCGTCGGCCCGACGCAGGTACGTGGCCTGTGGCTGAACACCGGGCACGGCACGCTGGGCTGGACCATGGCCTGCGGCTCGGGCAAGCTGCTGTCGGACCTGGTTTCCGGCACTTCACCGGCGATCCGTGCCGATGACCTGTCAGTGGGACGCTACCTCAAACCCACACGCCATCATGTGGCACCGCGGCCGGCGCACGCCTGACAGCGGCGGCACACAGGCAACGCAAGGGCGGCCCCGGAGGCCGCCCTTTTTGTTTGGCTGGCATCGCGGACCTCCGCAGAAATGGAGCAATGATCAGACGCAAAAAAGCCGTTCGCGGGAAATCCCGGGAACGGCTCCTTTTGCGAACATTGCCGGCCGCGTCATCCACCTCACGGCCGGCAAGCTGACGGCATCAGCCCAGCGCGGCCACCAGCTCCGGCACCACGGTGTTCAGATCGCCCACCAGACCGTAATCGGCCACGGAGAAGATCGGGGCTTCGGCATCCTTGTTGATCGCGACGATCACCTTGGAGTCCTTCATGCCGGCCAGATGCTGGATCGCGCCCGAGATACCGACGGCGATGTACAGCTGCGGCGCGACGATCTTGCCGGTCTGGCCGACCTGGTAGTCGTTCGGCACGAAGCCGGCGTCCACAGCGGCGCGCGAGGCACCCAGCGCGGCGCCCAGCTTGTCGGCCAGCGGCGTCAGCACCTTGGTGTAGTTCTCGCCCGAACCCACGCCACGGCCACCCGAGACGATGATCTTGGCGGCGGTCAGTTCCGGACGGTCGCTCTTGGCCACTTCGCGCGAAACGAACTGCGAAACGCCCGCGTCGGCCACGGCCGGCAGGGTTTCCACGGCGGCCGAGCCACCTTCGGCAGCGGCGGCGTCAAACGCGGTGCCGCGCACGGTGATCACCTTGATCTTGTCTTCCGACTTGACCGTGGCAATGGCGTTACCGGCGTAGATCGGGCGCTCGAAGGTGTCCGGGGCGTCGACCTTGGAGATTTCCGAGATCTGGGCCACGTCCAGCTTGGCGGCCACGCGCGGCAGGATGTTCTTGCCGTACGGGGTGGCCGGAGCCAGGATGTGCGAGTAGTCGTTGGCGATGGCCAGTGCCTGCTCGGCCACGTTTTCGGCCAGGCCGTCGCCAAAGTAGGCGGCGTCTGCCAGCAGGACCTTGGTCACGCCGGCGATCTTGGCGGCGGCGTCAGCGGCGGCCTTGGCGTTGGAACCGGCCACCAGCACGTGCACGTCGCCGCCGCATTGGGCTGCGGCGGTCACGGTGTTCAGCGTGGCGCCCTTGATCGATTGATTGTCGTGTTCAGCAATGACGAGTGCAGTCATGTTATTTCTCCCCCGCGCTCTCAGATAACCTTGGCTTCGTTCTTCAGCTTCTGCACCAGCGTCGCGACGTCCGGCACCATCACACCGGCGCTGCGCTTGGCAGGCTCGACCACCTTCAGGGTCGACAGGCGCGGCTTCACGTCCACGCCGAGGTCTTCCGGCTTGACGGTATCCAGCGGCTTCTTCTTCGCCTTCATGATGTTCGGCAGCGTGACGTAGCGCGGCTCGTTCAGGCGCAGGTCGGTCGTCACCACGGCCGGCAGCTTCAGCGACAGCGTTTCCAGGCCGCCGTCGACTTCACGGGTCACCGATGCCTTGCCATCGGCCACCACCACCTTCGAGGCGAACGTGGCTTGCGGCAGGCCGGCCAGCGCGGCCACCATCTGGCCGGTCTGGTTCGAGTCGTCGTCGATGGCCTGCTTGCCCAGGATCACCAACTGCGGCTGTTCCTTGTCGATCAGCGCCTTCAGCAGCTTGGCCACGGCCAGCGGTTGCAGGTCTTCGTTCGACTCCACCAGGATGCCGCGGTCGGCACCGATGGCCATCGCGGTGCGCAGGGTTTCCTGGCACTGCGTGACGCCGCAGGAAACGGCCACGACCTCGGTGACAACGCCGGCTTCCTTAAGGCGGACGGCCTCTTCGACGGCGATTTCGTCGAACGGGTTCATGCTCATCTTGACGTTGGCCAGATCGACGCCCGTGCCGTCCGCCTTGACGCGGACCTTGACGTTGTAATCCACCACCCGCTTGACTGCGACGAGTACTTTCATGCGCTCACTCCACTGATAGCTGATAGTCAGAAATTTTGTTCGCTCGTCATTATAACCACCGGGTTGGCGGCTCTCCTGTTTTTCGAACGATCGTACTATTTTATCGGCAAAATGATGCCGGGCATAGCCCGGCAGTCGCCAGCCGTCCGGAGATTGTGCCGGAAATTGAGACTTGCGCGCATCGTCTGATTGGACGGAAGCCTCAAAGTGACCGGTACTTAACCGCGGTGACCAAGGATTACCATGCAGTGATCACGGAATCCTTGAAGGTCGAATTCACGTACTGCTTGATTTCCGGCGAATGGTACGCCTTCACCAGCTTGGCCACCCACGGCTTGCTCTTGTCGGCCTCGCGGATCGCGATCAGGTTGGCGTACGGGCCTTTCGGACCTTCGATGGCGATCGCGTCCTTGGTCGGCGACAGGCCGGCCGATTCCGCGTAATTGCCGTTGATCGCGGCAGCGTCCAGGTCATCCAGCGAGCGCGGCAACTGCGCGGCATCCAGTTCGACGATGCGGATCTTCTTCGGGTTCTCGACGATGTCCAGTGGGGTCGCCTTCAGGCCGGCGTTGGGCTTGAGCTTGATCACGCCCTTGCTCTGCAGCAGCAGCAGGCCGCGACCGCCATTGGTCGGATCGTTCGGCACGCCCACGCGCGCGCCCTGCTTGAGCTGGTCAAGCGACTTGATCTTCTTGGAGTACACGCCCATCGGGAAGGTCACCGTATAGGCGATGTGCGTGAACTTGTAGCCGCGGTCCTTGATCTGGGCTTCCAGGTACGGCAGGTGCTGGTAGCTGTTGGCATCCAGATCGCCGGCGGCCAGCGCCGCGTTGGGCTGGACGTAGTCGCTGAACTCGACCACCTGGATGTTCAGGCCGTCCTTGGCGGCGACCTTCTTCACCTGTTCCATGATCTGGGCGTGCGGGCCGCCGGTCACGCCGATCTTGATCGGCTTTTCCTGGGCGACCACGCCGGTGGCCAGCGAGGCGCCGAGCGCGGCGCCGAGAATCCATTGCAGCAGGTTGCGACGTTGCATGATGTACGTACCTATCTCTAGAAAGTAGTTGGACTCAGCGGTGGCTGATGCGCCGGACCAGCCAGTCGCCGAAGCTCTGTACCGCCTGCACGAAGATGATCAGGATCACCACCACCGCTACCATCACCTCGGTGATGTAGCGCTGGTAGCCATAGCGGATGCCCAGGTCGCCCAGGCCGCCGCCGCCGATCGCACCGGCCATGGCCGAGTAGCCGACCAGGCTGACGAAAGTGATGGTCAGGCCAGCGACGATGCCAGGCATGGCCTCGGGCAGCAGCACCTTCCACACGATCTGGCCGGTCGTCGCGCCCATCGACTGGGCGGCCTCGACCAGGCCCTTGTCGACCTCGCGCAGCGCGCTTTCGACCAGGCGGGCAATAAAGGGGATCGCCGCGATGGTCAGCGGCACGATCGCCGCGGTGGTACCGATCGACGAACCCACGATAAAGCGCGTGAACGGAATCACCACCACCAGCAGGATGATGAACGGGATCGAGCGCACCGCATTGACCACCACGCCGATGGTGCGGTTGAACAGCGGATGCGACAGCACGCCGCCGCGGTTGGTCAGGTGCAGCAGCACGCCCAGCGGCACGCCCAGCAGCGAGCCGACCACGCCGGAGATCGCCACCATCAGCAGCGTCTCGTTGAACGAAGTCAGGAACAGGTCAAACATTTCAGACCACATGCTCGAACTCCTCCACCACGACGCCTTGCGCCTGCAGGTATTCCATTGCTGCCTTCACGTCGGCCAGCTCGCCGGTGGCCATGATCGCCAGCGAGCCGAAGGCCTGGCCCTGGATCTCGTCGATATGGCCGTGCAGGATGTTGAAGTCCAGCCCGTAGCGGCGGATCGCCTGCGCCAGCACCGGCTGGTCGACGCCCTCGCCGGTAAAAGCGAGGCGGTAGACGTGGTCGCGGCCGTTGCCGAGCCGGCTTTCGACGCGCTTGAGCACGCTCGCCGGCAGCTCCTGCGAAATGACATCGCCGATCATGGCGCGGGTGACGTCGTGCTGCGGACGCAGGAACACGTCAATCACGCGGCCCTGCTCGACCACCTCGCCGGCTTCGAGCACGGCGACGCGGTCGCACACCTGCTTGATGACCTCCATCTGGTGCGTGATCATCACGATGGTCAGGCCCAGCTCCCGGTTAATTTGCTTGAGTAGTTCCAGGATGGAACGGGTGGTTTCCGGGTCCAGCGCAGAGGTCGCTTCGTCAGACAGCAGCACCTTGGGCTTGCTCGCGAGCGCGCGCGCAATGCCCACGCGCTGCTTCTGCCCGCCGCTGATCTGCGCCGGGTAGCGGTCCTTCAGCGCCGACAGCCCGACCAGGTCCAGCAGCGGCAGCACCGTGGCGGCAATCTCCGCCTTGGGCTTGCCGGCCAGTTCCAGTGGCAGCGCCACGTTGTCATAGACAGTGCGCGACGACAGCAGGTTGAAATGCTGGAAGATCATGCCGATCTCGCGCCGCGCCAGCCGCAACGCGCCGTTACCCAGCGCAGTCAGGTCCTGGCCAGCGACGACCACCCGGCCGCTGCTGGGCCGGTTCAGCAGGTTGATGGCGCGAACCAGCGTGCTCTTGCCGGCGCCGCTGCGGCCGATAATGCCGAAGACTTCGCCCGCTGCAATCGACAGGCTGACGTCCCGCAATGCATGCACGTCGCCTGACGCGCCCGGGAAGCGCTGCGAAAGTCCTTGCAGTTCGATCATGTACAGGTGACCAAAAGAAAACGGCAACAGGCGAGGTTGTCTCGAGCGCTGTTGCCGCACTTATTTTTGTGAAGCGGGTATTTTATGCGATTCGCTTCATACCATAAACGAATTTTTACCGATGTCTTTATGCATACCTGGCATAAAGAACGGTGCGAAGTCGGCTATTCGCCACGCCAAGCGGGTGCGCGCTTGTCGAGGAAGGCCTGCACGCCTTCCAGCGCGGAGTCGTCCATCATGTTGCAGGCCATCGTCTGGCCGGCCAGCTGGTAGGCGGCTTCGATGCCCATTTCAAGCTGGCGGTAAAACAGCCCCTTGCCGGCGGCGACGGCCGCGGCCGGCTTGGCGCAGATGCTGGCGGCCAGCCGCGCCACCTCGTCATCCAGTGCTGCGGCCGGCACCACGCGGTTGACCAGCCCGCGCTCGCGCGCACTGGCGGCATCGATCATGTCGCCGGTCAGCAGCATTTCCATCGCCTGCTTGCGGTGCAGGTTGCGCGACAACGCCACGCCTGGCGTCGAGCAGAACAGGCCGAGGTTGACGCCGGACACCGCAAAGCGCGCGTCCTCGGCGGCAACGGCGAGGTCGCACATCGCCACCAGCTGGCAGCCGGCCGCGGTAGCAATGCCTTGTACGCGTGCGATCACCGGCTGCGGCATCTTCTGGATCGCCATCATCACACGCGTGCAGCGGTCGAACAGGCGCCGGTAATAGTCATGCGACGGCGTCGCGCGCATCTCACGCAGGTCATGGCCAGCGCAGAAGGCCTTGCCGGCACCGGCCAGCACCACCACGCGCACGGCGTCGTCGGCGGCTAGCCGGCCGAAGGTCTCGGCCAGCGCGTCCAGCAGGCCTTCGGACAAGGCGTTGAAAGCATGTGGCCGGTTCATGGTCACGAACACTACGCCCGCGGCATCGCGCGTTTCGGTCAGCAGCGGCGCGTCCAGGCGCGCATCGTTTTCGGCCACGTCGGATGCCTCCTATCGTTCCAGCAGGACTTTCAGGTGGGCCAGCACGCTGCGCCCGAGCGCGCTCAGGTTGTAGCCGCCTTCCAGGCAGCTGACGATGCGCCCCTGCGCGTGCGTGCGCGCCACGTCGACAAGCTGGCCGGTAATCCATGCATAGTCCTGTTCCACCAGCCCCATCTGCCCCAGGTCGTCCTCGCGGTGCGCGTCGAAGCCGGCGGAGATGAACAGCATCTGCGGGCGGAACTCATGCAGGCGCGGCAGCCAGATGGTCTCGACCACCTCGCGCACCGCCATGCCATTGGTGTAGGCCGGCAGCGGGATGTTCGCCATATTGGATGCAAGGTGCTCGGTGCCGCTGTATGGGTAGAACGGGTGCTGGAAGAAACTGCACATCAGCACATGCTCGTCGCCGCGGAAGGCCGACTCGGTGCCGTTGCCATGGTGGACATCGAAATCGATGATGGCGACGCGTTCCAGCCCGTGCGCCTGCAGCGCGTGGCGTGCGGCAATGGCCACGTTGTTGAAGAAGCAGAAGCCCATGGCGCGGTCAGGCTCGGCATGGTGGCCAGGCGGGCGCACGCAGCAGAAGGCGTTCTCGAACTCGCCCGAGATCACCGCATCGGTCGCTGCCACCGCGGCGCCGGCGGCCAGCCTGGCCGCGCTCAGGGTGTGGGCGTTCATCGAAGTATCCGGGTCGATGGGGTAGTAGCCGCTGGCCGGGCTGGTGCTTTCCAGCGAATCGACATAGTCGGCCCGGTGCACGCGCTCGATCTGCTCGCGCGTCGCTGGCGTAGGCTCGCGGCGCTCCAGCAGCCCGTCCAGCCCGTGCGAAATCAGGTGATCCTCGATCGCCTGCAGGCGTTCCGGACACTCGGGATGGAAATGCCCCATCTCGTGCCGCTGGAACTCTGGGTGCGTGTAATAGCCTGTCGGCATCTCTTATCGTCGCTCGGTTGTCTCCATTCGCTACGTTAGCACAGGGCGGGCGCCGTTACCCAATGCGCGTGCTCGCGGCGAGCCCGCGGTCGAATCGGGTTCGCACGGCGGGTTGCGCAAGCTGGCGCCCGGACGCTGCAGTGGCATCCGCTATACTCGGTGCGACTTGCAAAGGACACCATGACCGACACCCAGCGCTCACTGCGACGCCCCCTGCTGGGCGCCGCGCTTTCCGCTGCCGCACTCGGACTCTGCGGCCTCTCTCCCAGCCTTCTCGCTGCCGGTAAGCGCCGCGTCAATGTGCGTGAAGAAGAAATCGAACCCGGCCGCTACCGCGACAACCCGCAAACCCGCGCCTTCATCGATGAAATGGTGGGGCGCCACGGCTTCGACCGCGGCACGCTGCAGGACTGGTTCGGCCAGGCGGTCTATTCCTCGACCGTGGTGCGGCTGATCATGCCGCCAACCACCACCGGCCGCAAAAGCTGGCGCGCCTACCGCTCGCGCTTTATCGAGCCGATCCGCATCAATGCCGGCGTGCGCTTCTGGCAGGACAACCGCGACACGCTGCGCCGCGCCGAAGCCGAATTCGGCGTGCCGGCCTCGGTGATCGTCGGCATCATCGGCGTAGAGACCATCTATGGCCGCGACATGGGCACGTTCCGCGTGCTCGATTCGCTGTCGACGCTGGCCTTCGACTACCCCGACACGCCGAACCGCGCCGCGCGCTCCACGCTGTTCCGCAACCAGCTGGCCGATTACCTGCTGTGGTGCCGCGATACGCGCACCGACGTGTACTCGGTGCTGGGTTCATACGCTGGCGCGATCGGCATCCCGCAGTTCATGCCGACCAGCCTGCGCGAATACGCCATCGACTACGACAACAACGGCCGCATCGACCTGCGCAACAGTCCCACCGATGCGATCGGCAGCGTGGCGCGCTTCCTGCAGCTGCACGGCTGGGAACCGGGCCGGCCGGTGGCATGGCGCATTGCCGGCGACAGCGGCAGCCTGGGCGTCGCCACTGCGGCAGCGGATGGCGAGCCGTGGCCAACGCGCACGCTTAACCAGCTGACCCGCGCAGGCCTGCGCGTGGATGAGCCCATCGATACGGCGCGCGAAGGCGAGACCGGCGTGCTGGTGGTCGATCTGCCCACGCCGGACCAGCCGACCGAGTACCTGCTGGGCCTGCGCAACTTCTATGTGCTGACGCGCTATAACCGCAGCTTTTTCTACGCACTGGCGGTGTATCAACTGGGCGAAGCGGTCAAGGCGGCGATGGGCTGAGCCCGCCCGACACCCGTGACGCAAAAAAGCCTCGCACGCGCGAGGCTTTTTTGTCTGGCGTCACCACTCGGATCAGGCCCGGATCAGGTCCGGATCAGGCAGGGAACACGCCGGTCGACAGGTAGCGGTCGCCGCGGTCGCACACCACGAACACGATGGTGGCGTTCTCCACTTCCTCGGCGATCCGCAGCGCCACGCACAATGCGCCGGCCGCCGATATGCCGCAGAAGATGCCCTCTTCTGCCGCCATGCGGCGCGCCATGTGCTCGGCATCGGACTGGCTCACCGGCTCGGTACGGTCGATGTGGCTGGGGTCGTAGATCTTGGGCAGGTAGGCTTCCGGCCACTTGCGGATGCCAGGGATGCGCGACCCTTCGGCCGGCTGGGCGCCAATGACCTGGATCGCCGGGTTCTGCTCCTTCAAATAGCGCGACACACCGGTGATGGTGCCGGTCGTGCCCATTGCCGAAACAAAATGGGTGACACGGCCGTCGGTATCGCGCCAGATCTCGGGGCCGGTACCTTCGTAATGGGCTTGCGGGTTGTCCGGGTTGGCGAACTGGTCAAGGATGACGCCCTTGCCTTCGCGCTCCATCGCGTCCGCCAGATCACGGGCGTATTCCATGCCGCCCTTCACCGGGGTCAGCACGATCTCGGCACCATAGGCCGCCATGCTCTGCCGGCGCTCCAGGCTCAGGTCCTCGGGCATGATCAGCACCATCTTGTAGCCGCGGATGGCGGCTGCCATGGCCAGCGCGATGCCGGTATTGCCCGAGGTGGCCTCGATCAGCGTATCGCCCGGCTTGATGCGGCCGCGCGCCTCGGCGCGGGCAATCATCGATACCGCCGGGCGGTCCTTGACCGAACCGGCGGGGTTGTTGCCTTCCAGCTTGCCGAGGATCACATTGCCGCGCGCGTCGTTGTCGGCACCGGGAATGCGCTGCAGTCTGACCAGCGGCGTATTGCCGATGGTGTCTTCAATAGTCTTGTAAGCCATGGAGGGAGGGGGTGGCGATGGTAGGTCAGGTTCGCCGGCCATTGTAATCCAGTCACCTTTCCCTCGCCGGCAGGCGGGATTTGCGCCGATGCGCCCCGCCTCCTTCCCCGCTTTCCCGCGCGACTCAGTCGGCCTCGTGGTTGCCTTCACCCAGCAGGTGATACAGCAGGATGCAGCCAAAGGTCGCGGTACCGATGCCACCCAGCGTCATGCCGCCCAGCTTCAGCGTCAGGTCGCCCGCGGCCACCGTCAGCGTGGCGCCGACTGTGATCAGGTTGCGCGAGCTGGAGAAGTCCACCTTGTTCTGCACCCAGATCCGGCCCGCGGTCGCGGCGATCAGGCCGAACACCACGATGGTCAGGCCGCCTATCACCGGCCCCGGGATGGTCAGGATCAGCGCACCGAACTTGGGCGAAAAGCCCAGCAGGATGGCGACCGCTGCCGCCACCACGAAGATCAGCGTGGAGTAGATCTTGGTGACCGCCATCACGCCCATGTTTTCGGCATAGGTGGTCACGCCGGTGCCGCCGCCGCTGGCCGACAGCATGGTCGCGATGCCGTCGCCGATAAACGCGCGGCCGATATACGGATCGAGGTTGCGGCCCGTCATCACACCAATGGCCTTGATATGGCCCAGGTTCTCGGCCACCAGCACGATCGCCACCGGGGCGATCAGCAGCATGGCGCTGGCCTCGAACACCGGCGCGGTGAACGCAGGCAAGCCGAACCAGCTGGCCGCGGCGACGCTGGAGAAGTCGATCGGCTTGCCCAGCCCCATCACGTTAGTGCCCACATAGTAGGCAACGTACCCCGCCAGTCCGCCGATCAGCACCGGCAGGCGGCCGAGCATGCCTGGCGCGCGCACCGCGACCAGCCCCACGGCCAGCACCGTGAGCAGACCCACCCAGGTGTCGAGCGACGCGCCGCTGACGGCCTTGACCGCGACCGGGGCCAGGTTCAGCCCGATGGCCGCGACGATCGCGCCGGTGACCACCGGCGGCATCAGTTTTTCCACCCAGGCGTAGCCCACCGCCTGCACCACCAGGCCGATCACCGTATAGAGCGCGCCCGCGGCGATGATGCCGCCCAATGCCACCGGGATATTAAGGTTGGGGCCGCTGCCGGCGTAGCCGGTAGCGGCGATCACCACGGCGATAAAGGCAAAGCTGGAACCGAGGTAGCTGGGCACCCGGCCGCGCACGCACAGGAAGAAGATGAGCGTGCCGATACCGGAAAACAGGATGGCGATATTGGGATTGAAGCCCATCAGGATCGGCGCGATGGCGGTCGAGCCGAACATCGCCACCACGTGCTGGATGCCGGCCAGCAGCGTCTGCCCCGCCGGCAGCCGTTCGTCGGGCCCGATCACCCCTTCGGTCTTGAGCCGCCATTTCGGCAGGAAACCCGCGTCCTCGCCATTCGCCATGTGTTGTGCTCCCTGTGGTCCGGGCGGGCCGCTCCGTCAGCGGCCGCCGCGATTGTGATTGGTGATCAGCCGCCAACCGGCCGCATATTGCCGGTTGGCACGCGCGCGCGGCAGATCCTGCCAGCGCGGCGTCCGCATGATACTCCGCAGCCGGATGGCTGCGAAGCCGCGAAGGTCGAGCACGAGACGTACCAGCAAGGACCAGCCCGGACGCATCCGGGCACGGCACAGGGCGACAGGAGCCGTTTGCCGGTTCAGCGCGCTGCCTTGGCGGCGCCGGCAGCCGGCGCGACAGCCGCCTTGGCGGGCTTGGCCGCGGGGGCCGGCGCAGCGCCAGCGGCGCCGAACACCAGCCCTCCTTCCTGCAGCCTGGCCACGGACTTCGGCCCCACCCCGCTGACGCGCTCCGCGAGGTCGGCGGCATCCTTGTAAGGCCCGCGCTTGTTGCGCTCATCGACTATGTTGCGCGCGGTGGCAGGGCCAACGCCCTTTACCGAAGTCAGCGCGGCCTCGTCGGCCGTATTGACGTCGATGGCGGCATACGCCGCCCCGCCCGCGCACAGGCACATCGCAGCCAACAGGGAAAATCGACGGACGAGTTGCCAGACCCAATGCTTGAACATAAAAGCTCCTTTGCTGTGGATGGTAGGTAGTACCACCCCGCCATCGTGGCGAGGCCAGCTCAGGATAGGATCAGCGCGCCACGGCGACGCATACGGCAACACAAGTTGACACCGGCCGCACGAAAACGTGTCGGCCGGTCATTGGGATTGCGGTAATACGGGAGTGCGGTCGTGCGCCAGCGTCAGCCGTTGCGCTCGATCAGCCAGCGGCAGTAGCGCGCCACGCCTTCCTCGACCGTCAGGAAGGCTTCGTTGTAGCCGGCACTGCGCAGCTTCGACACATCGGACTGCGTAAAGCACTGGTATTTGCCGCGCAGCGCGTCCGGGAACTTGACGTACTCGACCAGGCCTTCCTGCACCAGCTCTTCCAGCGACAGGCGCTGCCTGCCTTCGGCCTCGCGCAGCGTGTTGACCACGGTGACGGCGATGTCGTTGAACGGCTGCGCCCGGCCGGTACCCAGGTTGAAGATGCCGGACTTCTCCGGATGGCCCAGGAAGAACAGGTTGACCTTGACCACGTCCTCGACCGAGATAAAGTCGCGGCTCTGCATGCCGGGACCGTAGCCGCCGTACTCGCCGAACAGCTTCACGGTACCGTCGGCGCGGAACTGGTTGAAATTGTGGAAGGCCACCGAGGCCATGCGGCCCTTGTGGTTCTCGCGCGGACCATACACGTTGAAATATCGGAAGCCCACGATCTGCGACAGCGCTGACGGCAGCCTGCGCCGCACGATCTGGTCGAACAGGAACTTGGAATAGCCGTACACGTTCAGCGGCCGCTCGAACTCGCGGTCCTCGCGGAACACCTGCGAAGCGCCGTAGGTCGCGGCCGACGAGGCATAGAGGAACTGCGCGCCCTGCTCCAGGCAGCTCTCCATCAGCGACAGCGTGTAGCGGTAGTTGTTCTCCATCATGTAGCGCCCGTCGCTCTCCATGGTGTCGGAGCAGGCGCCTTCGTGGAACACCGCGCGGACCTTGCCGAACTGCCCCCTGGCAAAGCGCTCAAGGAAGTCCTCCTTGTCCAGGTAGTCGGAGATCTCGCAGTCGACGAGGTTGTGGAACTTGTCGGCACGGGTCAGGTTGTCGACGGCGATGACGTTGGTCTCGCCCCGGTCGTTCAGGCCCTTGACAAGGTTGCTGCCGATAAAGCCGGCGGCGCCGGTCACGATGATGGTCATGGTCGCTTCAGTAATGGGCGCCGCGCGTCACGGGGCGGCGCCAAACAATTCAGGGTAGGTGACGACGGCGGTGCCGAGCTTGCCGACCACGATGGCGCCGGCGCGGTTGGCATGCTGCACGGCCTCCTTGAGCGGCACGCCGGCGCCAAGCATGGTAGCCAGGGTGGCAATCACGGTATCGCCGGCACCCGATACATCATAGACCTCGCGCGCCTGGGCCGAGACGTGCAGCACTTCGGCTTCCGTGTAGAGCGTCATGCCCTCTTCCGAACGCGTCAGCAGCAGGGCTTCGAGCTGCAGCTCGCGGCGCAGGTTCTGCGCGCGGATGGTGAGGTCGGCCTCGGTCTTCCAGGCGCCGACCACGGCACGCATCTCGGAGCGGTTGGGGGTGATCAGCGTGGCGCCGCGGTAGCGCGAGTAGTCGTCGCCCTTGGGATCGATCAGCACCTTGCGGCCCGCCGCGCGGCCGGCGTCGATCATGCGCGCGACGTGCGTCAGGCCGCCCTTGCCGTAGTCGGACAGCACCAGCACCTGGAAGTCGTTGACCAGGCCCTGGAACCGGTCCTGTACCGCGGCCAGCACTTCATGCGCCGGCGCATTCTCGAAGTCCACGCGCAGCAGCTGCTGCTGGTGCGCGACCACGCGCAGCTTGATGGTGGTGTTGAGCTTGGGATCGCGGTGCAGGTAGGGCTCGACGTGGCTCTCGGCCAGCAGCGCCTCCAGCGTGCGTGCCGGCTCGTCGTCGCCGACCACGCCCAGCATGCCCACGCGCGCGCCCAGCGCGGCGGCGTTGCGCGCCACGTTGGCGGCGCCACCCAGGCGCTCGTCGCTGCGCTTGACCTGCACCACCGGCACCGGGGCTTCCGGCGAGATGCGTTCGACGTCGCCGAACCAGTAGCGGTCCAGCATCATGTCGCCGACCACCAGGATATGGGACTGCCGGATCTGTTCCTGCGAGATGGTCTTGTTCATGAAGATCCTTGGCGATTGCGAGGCAGCCAGCGCGGCCTCGTCAGCATGTCAGTTGATCAGTCGTTGACCGGTGCATGCCCTATTTGTTCGCGAAATCGTGCACCGCCGGTTGCCCCTGCCGGAACGCGCGGCCGATGGCGTGGTACTCGACACCGGTCTCGGCCATCGCCTGGGGCTCATACAGGTTGCGCCCGTCGAAGATCACCGGCGTCTTCAGCCGCCGCTTGATCTGGGCGAAGTCCGGGCTGCGGAATACCTTCCACTCCGTCACGATGACCAGCGCGTCGGCGCCGTCCAGCGCATCCATCTGGTTGTCGTGGAAGCTGACGCGCGCCATCGCGTCCGGCAGGTCGGACAGGTCGGACTCCAGCGCGCGGCGCGCTTCTGCCATCGATACCGGGTCGTGCACGCGCAGTGCCGCGCCGCGCGACGCCAGCTCCCGCGCCAGGATCCGCGACGGCGCCTCGCGCATATCGTCGGTATTGGGCTTGAATGCCAGCCCCCAGATAGCAAAGGTGCGGCCGGCAAGGTCGTCGCCGAAGCGGCGCACGATCTTCTCGCCCAGCACGCGCTTCTGCGCGCCGTTGACCGCCTCCACCGCCTCGAGCACGCGCATCGGCTTGCCATGGTCGGCCGCGGTGCGCATCAGCGCCTGCACGTCCTTGGGAAAGCACGAACCACCGTAACCAGCGCCCGCATACAGGAAACTGTAGCCGATGCGCGGATCGGAGCCGATGCCCATGCGTACGAGTTCGATATCGGCGCCGACCTCGTCGGCCAGGTTGGCCAGTTCGTTCATGAAAGAGATACGCGTGGCCAGCATCGAATTGGCGGCGTACTTGGTGAACTCCGCGGATCGCACATCCATGTAGAACGTGCGCTCATGGTGGCGGTTGAACGGCGCGTACAGCGTGCGCATGGTGGCCTGCGCGTGGCGGCCGGCGGCGTCCGGGTTGCAGCCCAGCACGATGCGGTCGGGGCGCATGAAGTCCTCGACCGCCGCGCCTTCCTTCAGGAACTCCGGATTCGACACCACGGAGAATTGCAGGTCTTCCAGTCCGCGCGCGGCCAGTTCCTCGCGGATCGCGGCAGTGACGCGGTCGCCCGTGCCCACCGGCACGGTGGATTTGTCGACTACGACCTTGAAGCCGGTCATGTGCCGGCCGATATTGCGTGCGGCGGCCAGCACGTACTTCAGGTCAGCCGAGCCGTCTTCGTCCGGCGGTGTGCCGACGGCGATGAACTGCACGTCGGCATGCTCCACGCTGGCGGCGACGTCGGTGGAAAAAACCAGGCGGCCAGCGGCGCGGTTGCGCTGGATCAGCTCCTGCAGGCCCGGCTCGTAGATCGGTACGCCGCCCGCATTGAGCAGCGCGATCTTCTGTTCGTCCAGGTCGAGGCAGAACACATCGTTGCCCAGTTCCGCCAGGCAAGCTCCGGTGACGAGGCCGACATAGCCGCTGCCGATAATGGTGACTTTCATGGCTTCAAATCAGATTCTGTAGCGCTGCACGCCGGGCTCAGCCCAGTGTCTCGGAACGCCGCGGCGCGTAAGTTTCCCAGCGGTTGCAGCCCGGGCATTGCCAGTAGAACAGGCGCGCGCGGAAACCGCATTCGCGGCAGGTGTAGCGCGCCAGGTTGCGCGTGCGCGCCTGCAACAGGTCGCGGATCGCGCCGGTTTCCTGCTCGCGGTCGCTGGCGACTTCCTCTGCGGGAACATCGGCGCCCGCAGGTGCTTCGACCGTAGTCGCGGCGGCCTGCGCCTCGAAATACTTCGTCAGCGCCAGCAGGGTGGGCTGGCGCCGCAGCTGCTCGCGCATCAGGCGCGCCGCGGCTTCCGGGCCATTCGTTTCCAGCTCCGCCTTGTAGGCGGTGTCGAGCAGTTCCGGCGCAAGCTTGCCCTTGAGCAGGCCGTGCAGCCACTCAAGCGCCGTGCCTTCCTGCTGCAGGCTGGCATAGGCCTTGACCACGCGGTCGGCAACCAGCGGCAGATAAGCGGCGTCCTGTTGTTCGATGCCCAGCCAGTGGCCGAGCGCCGCGCGCGCGTCGCCAGCGGCTGCGGCCACGTCGCCCAGCAGGATGGGGGCACGCACATTGGCCGGATTTTCCGCGATCGCCTGGTTCAGCCATTTCACCGCGTCCTCGGGACGCTTGCGCTGAAGTGCGTCCTGCGCCAGTTCGCAGCAGAACTGGGCGATCTGCAGGCTGTAGCTCTTCTGCTCCAGCGTCTGCAGCTCGCGCGCGGCGTCAATGGCCTTCTGCCACTCTTTCTCGACTTCATACAGTTCGAGCAGCACGCGCTTGGCCGAGGCCGCATACGGGCCGGACATCAACCGGCGCAGCGACTCCTCGGCGCGGTCGAGCAGGCCGGCGCGCAGGAAATCCTGGCCCAGCTCATAAAGCGCATGTTCGCGCTCGGGCTCGGGCAGGTCGGGACGGTTCGCCAGGTTCTGGTGCACGCGGATCGCGCGCTCGGTCTCGCCCCGGCGGCGGAACAGCGCACCCAGGGCAAAGTGGAGTTCGGTGGTCTCGGGATCGAGGCGGGCGACCTCGATAAAGGCGTCGATGGCCTTGTCGGGTTGCTCATTGAGCAGGAAGTTGAGGCCCTTGAAATACGAGCGCGGCAGCGCGCCCTGCTCGCTGATGAGCTGCCGCACGTCGAAACGCGCCGCCATCCAGCCAAGGCCAAAGACAAGTGGCAGCGCCAGCAGCCACCAGGTTTCAAACATCATGGATCAGACTTTCGGGCCGACTACGTTGTAAGGGACCGGCTGCCTGGCGTCGCGCGGCGCGGCCGCGCTCCCAGCCGCCGGCTGCGGCGATGCGGATGCGGCGGCCGCCTGCACCTGCGTGAGCGCACGGCGCAGCTTGGCCAGTTCCATGCGCTGGCGCATCAGGCCGGGCGCGACCGAGGCCAGTGCCGCCACCGCGCCAAGCACGAAGGCGGCGAACAGGATCAGGATCAGCGGTGCGTGCCAGACGGCATTGAAAAACAGCTGCAGCGAAGCGTCGGCGGTATTGCGCAGCGCCAGCACAAACAGCAGCACGAATACGACGATACGGACGATCCAGGCGAACAGTTTCATGCAGGTAGGCAGCTTGGCAGCGTGACGTTTAGGCAGCGTGGGCGCTTGCGCGCGGGCCGGCAATGACCCCGGCATTGTAACGGAATCACTTCGTCGATTCGGTAACGCGGCGGTAACGCGACGATCATGGGCGCTTAACGCGCGGCGATCACGAGAGCCTAACGCGCGGCGATCTGGCGGCGCTGACACGTTTTGCTGCCATTGCCGCATCCACCGCACCGCAGGAGAACCAACATTCCAAAACAAAAAAAAGCGCCCTAACGGGCGCTTTTTTTTGACTTACCAGACAACGGGTCGGCAGACCGCTGCTCAGGAGCGAACCAGGTTCAGTCCGCCCTCGTGCAACACCGCTGCAGCGGCAGGCGCAGCCGAAGCCGCACCGGAGCCTGCCTTGCCTGGCACGGCTTGGGCCGTGCCGGCGGAATGGCCGTGGCCATTGACGCCCGCAGGCGCCGGCTGGCTGCGGTCAACCCGTTCGCGCAATTCCTTGCCCGCCTTGAAGTGCGGTACCCGTTTTTCAGGCACCAGCACCCGTTCGCCGGACTTGGGATTGCGCCCCACGCGAGGCGGACGCTTGTTCAGACCAAAACTGCCGAATCCGCGGATCTCGATGCGATGGCCATCGGCCAGCGCCTCGGACATCGCGTCGAGTATCGTTTTGACCGAGATGTCCGCGTCCCGCAGCAGCAGCTGGGGGAAGCGGGCAGCCAGCTTTTCGACGAGCTCCGACTTGGTCATGGGCATTCGCGCAAGCGCGGGGGCCTGCGATTACTGGTTGTCCTGGCCGAGCTTGGCCTTCAGCAGGGCGCCGAGGTTGGTCGTGCCAGCCGTGCCGGTGTCAGCCTGGAACTTCTGCATCGCTTCTTGCTGCTCTGCGCTGTCCTTGGCCTTGATCGACAGGTTGATGTTGCGCGACTTGCGGTCGACGTTCACCACCAGGGCGGTGATCTGCTCGCCTTCCTTCAGCACGTTGCGGGCGTCTTCCACGCGGTCAGCGGAGATTTCCGATGCACGCAGGTAGCCTTCCACGTCGTCAGCCAGCTGGACCACGGCGCCCTTGGCGTCAACGGCCTTGATGGTGCCCTGAACCAGCGAACCCTTGTCGTTGGCCGAGATGAAGTTGTTGAACGGATCGCCCGACAGTTGCTTGATGCCCAGCGAGATGCGTTCCTTGTCGACGTCGATGCCCAGAACCACGGCTTCGACTTCGTCGCCCTTCTTGTACTTGCGCACGGCCTCTTCGCCGGACTCTTGCCAGGACAGGTCGGACAGGTGCACCAGGCCGTCGATGCCACCAGGCAGGCCGATGAACACGCCGAAGTCGGTGATCGACTTGATCTGGCCGCTCAGCTTGTCGCCCTTCTTGTGGTTACGCGAGAAATCGTCCCACGGGTTGGCCTTGCACTGCTTCATGCCCAGGCTGATACGACGCTTGTCTTCGTCGATATCCAGGACCATGACTTCCACTTCGTCGCCCAGCTGGACAACCTTGGACGGAGCAACGTTCTTGTTGGTCCAGTCCATTTCCGACACGTGCACCAGGCCTTCGATGCCGGCTTCGATCTCGACGAACGCGCCGTAGTCGGTCAGGTTGGTCACCTTGCCGAACAGGCGGGTGCCTTGCGGGTAGCGGCGCGAGATGCCGACCCACGGATCTTCGCCCAGCTGCTTCACGCCCAGCGAGACGCGGTTCTTTTCCTGGTCGAACTTGAGGATCTTGGCGGTGATTTCCTGGCCAACCGACAGCACTTCGCTCGGGTGGCGGACACGGCGCCAGGCCAGGTCGGTGATGTGCAGCAGGCCGTCGATGCCGCCCAGGTCAACGAACGCACCGTAGTCGGTGATGTTCTTGACGATACCGTTGACGATGGCGCCTTCCTTCAGGGTTTCCATCAGCTTCTGGCGCTCTTCGCCCAGGGTCGCTTCGACCACGGCGCGGCGCGACAGCACAACGTTGTTGCGCTTGCGGTCCAGCTTGATGACCTTGAATTCCAGGGTCTTGCCTTCGTACGGGGTGGTGTCCTTGATCGGACGCACGTCGACCAGCGAGCCCGGCAGGAACGCGCGGATGCCGTTGACCATCACCGTCAGGCCGCCCTTGACCTTGCCGGTCACGGTGCCCGAGATGATTTCGCCGTCTTCCAGCGCCTTCTCGAGGTTCAGCCACGATGCCAGGCGCTTGGCCTTGTCGCGGGAGAGGATCGTGTCGCCATAGCCGTTCTCGAGCGCGTCGATGGCCACGGAGACGTAGTCGCCGGCCTGCACTTCGAGTTCGCCCTGGTCGTTCAGGAACTCCTCCACCGGCACAAATGCCTCGGACTTGAGGCCGGCATTGACGACCACGAAGTTGTGGTCGATGCGCACGACTTCAGCGGAGATCACTTCGCCAGCCTTCATATTGGAGCGGGCGATCGATTCCTCGAACAGTGCGGCAAAGGATTCGTTAGTTTGCAGGTCGGACATAAACGTAAGGTGAAATCCGCAGTACGCTGGCCGGCGCGACTATCGCGCTCAGTCTGCCAGTGCAGCGGGGTCAGGTTTGACAAAAGCCAGCGTCGGGCAAGCCCGTGCCGGCACTACCGGTGCCTTCGGGGTATTCCGCTTGTCTTATGCGTCCGCATGCATTTCATGCACCGGACCGCACAGCGGCAAACCACTCCAGCACCTGCGCCACTGCCTGATCCACCGTCATGTCGGAGGTATCGAGCAGCTTTGCATCCTCGGCGGGGCGCAGTGGCGCGGCGGCGCGGTTGCGATCCCGCGCGTCGCGCGCCTCAAGGTCACGCAAAAGGTCTTCGATATTAGCAGAAATTCCCTTATCAATCAATTGTTTATAGCGCCTGCGAGCACGCGCCTCCACACTTGCCGTAAGGAACACTTTCAGTTGGGCGTCCGGGAAGATCACCGTGCCCATGTCACGGCCGTCGGCAACCAGGCCAGGCAGCTTGCGGAAGTCGCGCTGCAGCTGGGTCAGCGCGTCGCGCACCGGCTGGTGCACGGCGATAGCCGAGGCGCGGTTGCCGATGGCTTCGGCCCGGATCGCCAGGCTGACTTCCTCTCCCCGCAGCCAGACCCGGTCGGGGCCGAATTTCACTTCGAGGCGGGAGGCGACCTTTGCAAGGGTGTCTACGTCAGCCAGGTCAACGTCGGCGCGGTCGCTGGCCAACGCCACCAGCCGGTACAGGGCCCCGCTGTCGAGCAGGTGGAAATCCACCGCATCGGCGACCTTGTGTGCGACCGTGCCCTTGCCCGAGGCGGTCGGCCCGTCAATGGTGATGACGTTGACGATAGTCATTGGTTATGAAACTCAAAGAAACGATTTATTGTTAAGCCAACTGAGAATCATTATCATTTGATTCATGGCGCTGTGCCGCATTTGCGGGGCGCATCCTTCAGTTTTCAGTCGCGAGGCAATCTACCATGGCAAAAACCCTGACGTTCGGCATCATGCACCTCGGCATCGCCTTCAGCGTGACGTATGCGCTGACCGGCAGCATTGCCATCAGCGGTGCCGTCACGTTCATCGAACCGGCCGTCAATACCGTGGCCCATTACTTCTTCGATCGCTACTGGGAACGGCGCGAGCGCCGCCAGTCGGCCAGCCATGAAGCAACCGGCACCCCAGCCACGCCCGTCGATCTGGTCAGCGCGTAACGCCGGCAAAGACGCTGAAGTAATCCGGGAACGTCTTCGCCACGCAACCCGGGTCGTTGATCCGCACCGGCAGCGGCCCGAATGCGGCCAGCGAGAAACACATCGCCATGCGATGGTCATCATAGGTGCCAATGCCGTCGGCCGGGGTCTGCCATGCAGGCGGCGGCGTCACACGCAGATAGTCCGCCCCTTCTTCCACGACTGCGCCCAGCTTGCGCAGTTCCGTTGCCATCGCCGCGATCCGGTCGGTTTCCTTGACGCGCCAGCTGGCGATGTTGGTCAGGGTGGTGGTGCCTTCTGCAAACAGCGCCGCCACTGCCAGGGTCATGGCCGCATCCGGGATGTGGTTGCAGTCCAGCTCGATGCCGTGCAGGCGGCCGTCGTCGCGTTCCGTACCGCGCACTTCGATCCAGTTGTCGCCGGCCATGATATTGGCGCCCATGCGGTTGAGCGCATCGGCAAAGCGCACGTCGCCCTGGATGCTGGCCATGCCCACGCCCTCGACCCGCACCGGGCCACCGCCGATCGCGCCGGCCGCCAGGAAATACGATGCCGAGGAGGCATCGCCCTCCACAAAGATCTCACCGGGTGACGTGTAGGCCGTGCCGGCAGGCAGCACGAAACGCTCCCAGCCCTGCCGCTCGACCTGGATGCCGAAGCGCGCCAGCAGGTTCAGCGTGATTTCGATATAGGGCTTGGAGATCAGCTCGCCAACCACCTCGATCTCGATCCGGCCGCTGTCGCTTTGCGCCATCGGCAGGCTCATCAGCAGCGCCGTCAGGAACTGGCTCGACACATCGCCGCGCACGCGGATCGGCGCGTCGATGCGGATGCCGGCCGGCTGGATATGCAGCGGCGGAAAGCCTTCGTTGCCCGTGTAGTCGATCACTGCACCGACCTGGCGCAGGCCGTCGACCAGGTCGCCGATCGGCCGCTCGTGCATGCGCGGCACGCCCGACAGCTTGTAGCTGCCGCCCTGCAGCGCCAGCGCAGCCGTCAGCGGGCGGATCGCCGTGCCGGCGTTACCCATGAACAATTCGGCCGACTTGTTCGGGAAATTGCCGCTGGCGCCAGTCACAATGTAATCAGCGCCGTCCTGCCGCCACGCCACGCCCAGCGTGCGCAGCGCCTGCAGCATCACGCGGGTGTCGTCGGAATCGAGCAGGTCGCGCACGCGGGTCTCGCCGCTGGCCAGCGCGGCCAGCAGCAGCACGCGGTTGGAGATGCTCTTCGAGCCTGGCAGCCGCACGGTGCCGGTGGCGCGGGTCAGGGGGCCTAGCGTCAGGTGTTCCATGGTCTCGGTGGGCGCCGGGGCGCCGCGATAAGGCAAATTCAGCAGTTCAGTCGCGATGCGGCAGCATGCCGCGCTCGTCCTGGCTTACGGTTCGATATTGTTGCCCGCGGCGCGCTCGGCGCCCCAGGCCAGCCGGGTCTTGCTGGCGCGCGTGAAGATCCGCTCGAGCCCGTCGCCGTCGCCCTTTTCGATCTGCGTCTTCAGGTGCGCCAGCACCGACTGGTAGGTATTGAGTTCGCGCAGCAGCGCTTCGCGGTTGGCCACGCAGATGTCGCGCCACATTTCCGGCGACGACGCGGCAATGCGCGTGAAATCGCGGAACCCGCCACCGGCGAAGTCCAGCTTCAACGCGGCGTCTTCCGCATTGGCTACCTGCGCCACCAGCGCGTACGACAGCAGATGCGGCAGATGGCTGACCGCCGCGAACACCGCGTCGTGCTGCACCGCCGACATCACGTGGCATTGCGCGCCGGCTTGCTCCCACATCGCGCGGACCGCCGCGACATCGTCGCGCGCATTTTCCTGCAGCGGGCACAACACGGTCTTCTTGCCGACATACAGGTCGGCGAGCGCGGCTTCCACGCCGTTGAGCTCGCGTCCGGCAATCGGGTGCGCCGGCACGAACTGCGCGACCTTGTCGCCCAATGCGGTCTTGGCCGCCATGATCACGTCGGACTTGGTGCTGCCTGCATCGGTGACGATGGTGCCGGGCTGCAGGTGCGGCTCCAGCGCATGCAGCAGCGCGAAGGTCTGCGCCACCGGCGCGCACAGCACGATCAGGCTCGCGCCGCACGCGGCATCGGCGAGCGTCGCCGCTTCGTCGATCACGCCAAGGTCCAGCGCCTTCTGCAGCGACGCGGGCGAGCGGCCCACGCCGACCACCGTGCCCGCCACGCCGGCGCGCTTGAGCGCCAGCGCGAGCGAGCCGCCGATCAGACCGACGCCGACAATGACAACACGGGAAAAATGCAAAGCACTCACGATTTCAGGCCCGACGGGCAGTGGCTCGGCCCGGCCGAGCAATAGCAAAAAGGCACGGCGCCGGGCACACCGGCCCGGCGCGAAACGCCGCGATTGTAGCGGGGCTTACGCCAGCGCCCGCTCCAGCGCCGCAATGAAGGCAGCGTTTTCCTCGGGCAGGCCGATGGTCACGCGCAGCCAGCGCGGCAGGTTGTAGTTGCCCACCGGGCGCACGATCACGCCCTGCTTCAGCAAGGCCAGGTTGACGCGCGCACCGGCAGCGTCGTCATCGCCGACGCGCACCAGCACGAAGTTGCCCGACGACGGCACGTACTCCAGCCCGAGGCGATCGAAGGCCTCGACCAGTTGCGCCTTGCCCGCACGGTTCAGCTCCGCGCTGCGGCGCAGGAAGTCGTCATCGCCCAGCGCCGCGATCGCCGCGGCCTGCGCCACGCTGTTGACGTTGAACGGCTGGCGGATGCGGTTGAGCAAATCGGTCAGTGCCGGCTGCGCCACCGCATAGCCGATGCGCAGCCCCGCCAGGCCATACGCCTTGGAGAAGGTGCGCGACACCATCAGGTTGGGATAGCGGCGCACCCACTCGATCGAATCGTATTGCTGGCCGGCATCCAGGTATTCGTTGTAGGCCTCGTCGAGCACCACCACCACGTTCGCCGGCACCGCTTGCAGGAAAGCCTCGATCTGGGCCGCCGGCAGGAAGGTGCCGGTGGGATTGTTGGGGTTGGCGATAAAGACCAGCCGCGTATCCGGCGCGATCGCCGCACGCATGGCCTCGAGGTCATGGCCGTAGTCGCGCGCCGGCACTTCGATGGCCCGGGCGCCGATCTCCTGCGTCGCCAGCGCATAGACCGCGAACGAGTACTCGGCATAGACGATCGACTGGCCGGGCTCGACCAGCGCATGCGCCGCCAGCTCCAGGATATCGTTGCTGCCGTTGCCGAGCGTGAGCCAATCGTCCGGCACGCCGAAACGCGCCGACAGGGCTGCTTTCAGGGCAAAACCGTTGGCATCCGGATAGCGGCCCAGGTCAGTCACCGCGGCTGCGACGGCGCGCTGCGCCGAAGCCGGCATGCCCAGCGGGTTCTCGTTAGAGGCCAGCTTGACGATGCCGGCCTCGTCCAGGCCGAACTCGCGCGCGACTTCCGAAATCGGCTTGCCGGCAACGTACGGCGAGATCGCCCGCACATACTCCGGCCCGAACACCGTGCCGCCCTGCTTACCCTGCTCTGCCATCTTGTCTCCTTGCTCCGGTTGCGCTGGCCTTGTTTATTCAGCTTACTTGCTCGACGGATACGAGCCCAGCACCTTCAGGTAGGCCGCGTTGCGGCGCAGTTCGTCGATGGCACGCGCTACCGACGGCTCATGCTGGTGCCCTTCGACGTCGACGTAGAAGTAATACTCCCAGGCACCGCTGCGCGCCGGGCGCGACTCGAAGCGGCACATCGACACGCCGTTCTCGGCCAGCGGCGCGAGCAGCTGATACACCGCGCCGGCCTTGTTCGGCACCGACAGGATCAGCGAGGTCTGGTCGCTGCCCGACGGCTCGGTCTCGTAGCGGCCGATCACGGCGAAGCGCGTGCGGTTGTGCGGATCGTCCTGGATATGCGTGCGCACCAGGTGCAGGTGGTAGCGATTGGCGGCCGATTCTCCGGCGATCGCCGCGACGGTCGGATCCTCGCTGGCCATGCGCGCCGCTTCGGCATTGCTCGATACCGCCTGGCGCTCCAGGTGCGGATAGTTGGCGGTCAGCCAGTGCTGGCACTGCGCCAGCGCCTGCGCGTGCGCGCGCACCACGGTCACGCCCTGCATGTCGGGCGTTGACGCCATCAGGTTGTGGTGCACCTTCAGCGCGATCTCGCCACTGATCTTCAGTGACGTCTGCAGGAACAGGTCGAGGGTGCGCGACACCGCGCCCTCGGTCGAGTTTTCCACCGGAACCACGCCGTATTCGACAGTCCCCGCTTCCACCGCGCGGAACACTTCGTCGATGCTGGGGCACGGCACGCCGCTCACTTCATGGCCGAAGTGCGCATACAACGCCTGCTCCGAGAACGTGCCGGCCGGGCCGAGGAAAGCGACTTCGAGCGGCTTCTCCAGCCCGCGGCAGGCGGACATCACCTCGCGCCAGATCGCGGCCACGCTTTCGCCCAGCAGCGGACCGGGGTTGGCGCCCTGCACCTTGCGGATGACCTGCAACTCGCGCTCGGGGCGGAACACCGGCGCGCCGTACTTCTTCTTGACCTCGCCGACCTCGAGCGCGAGCTTGGCCCGATGGTTCAGCATGGCCAGCAGTTCGCGGTCCACCGTGTCGATCTGCTCGCGCAGCGGCGCCAGCTCGACCGACAGATTGCGTTCGGCCTCGCTCAAGTGGTTGCCGTTGGGCTGCGTCTCCTCGCGCGCAGGGGTGCTGTCTTGATTTGTCATTTTATGAATCCGGTGGGCCGCCGGGGCGCGGCGGCCGGGGAAAAACCTGTCCGCGCCAGCCAGCGCGCGCAATGGCGCGCGGTCTGGGTCGCGGGCACGCACGTCAGGCCGAGGTGCGTTCGAACTCGCGCATGAAATCGATCAGCGCGGTCACGCCTTCCAGCGGCATCGCGTTGTAGATGCTGGCGCGCATGCCGCCCACGGTCTTGTGCCCCTTGAGCTGCACCAGGCCGTTGGCGCGTGCCTGCGCCAGAAAGGCATCGTTGCGCGATTCGTCGCCGAGGAAGAACGGGACGTTCATGCGCGAACGGCAGTTCGGATCGATCTCGTTGCGGTAGAAGTCGCTCTGGTCCAGGAAGGTGTACAGCGCCTTCGCCTTGGCGATATTGCGCTGCTCGATCGCGGGCACGCCGCCCTGGCGCTTGAGCCATTTGAAGACCAGCCCGGCAATGTAGATGGCGTACGTCGGCGGCGTGTTGTACATCGAGTTGTTCTCGGCCACCTGGCGCCAGTTGAATGCCGACGGGCATAGCGGATGCGCGTGGCCCAGCAGGTCCTCGCGCACGATCACGATGGTGACGCCGGCCGGGCCGATATTCTTCTGCGCACCGCCGTAGACCACCTGCACGCGCGACCAGTCGATCGGGCGCGACAGAATATGGCTGGAGGCATCGGCCACCACCACGCGCTTGCCCTTGACCTGGCCGATGTCGGGGATGTTCTGGAACTCCACGCCGACAATGGTCTCGTTGGTGCACAGGTGCACGTAGGCGGCGTCATCCGACAGCTTCCAGTCGGCAACATCCGGGATACGGTGGAACTTCCCCGCCTCGTTGGACGCGGCAATATTGACGGTGCCGTAGCGGCGCGCTTCCTGCTCGGTCTTGATCGACCAGGTGCCGGTGATGACGAAGTCGGCCTTCGGCTGCTCGGCACTACGAAGGCGCATCAGGTTCAGCGGCACGATGCCGTTTTCGCCGATGGCGCCGCCCTGCAGGAACAGCACGCGGAAATTGTCGGGGATATGCAGCAGCTCGCGCAGGTCGGCGATGGCCTCGTTGTGGATGCCTTCGAAGTCGCGGCTGCGGTGGCTCATCTCCATCACCGAGACTCCGGTCCCGCGCCATGACAGCATTTCCTCGGCAGCCTGTTGCAGCACTTCGGTCGGAAGCGCGGCCGGGCCCGGGGAGAAGTTGTAGACGCGTTCGGCCAATGCACGCTGCATCATGCCGGCAAGAGCGGGATTCTGGGGATCGTTCATGAGACGGAATGGAAAAATGGCTGCCGGAGTTACCCAAGCAGCCATTATCCCTCAAACCCGCGCCCGGTTGGGCGCCCGGGGCCGGACCCCGGTGCCGCGCCGGCCCGCGCGAAGCGGCCTGACCGGCGCATTGAGGCGCATTGCCTCAGGCGGATCCTGCGGCGAAGATCACTTCGACGCGGCGGTGATTTCCTTCTCGGCGGCGTCACGCATCGACTTGCCGACCTGCGGGCCGTACTTCTGCATCATCGAACCCCAGATCTCCTGGGTCGCCTTGCCCTGGTTGGCCATGAACTTCTGGCCGGTCGCCGACTTCAGGAACGTGGTCAGGTCCTTCAACTCCTGCGTGGAGTAGTACTTGCCGAAGGCGTCATAGTGGGCCTGGATGGCATCCTTGCGGAAACCGTCGGTGTTGAATGCCGTGCCGGCGCCGTCGACCATGCGCTGGACCGCGCCGTTCTTCTTCAGCTTTTCAACCGCGGCCTGCTTTTGCTTGTCGTTCAGGGTCTTGTTCTCGACCAGAACCTGCTCCAGCACCAGCGGGGCTTCCTGCTTGGCACCTTGCTGCCAGTTTTCTGCCTGGCCCTTCACGGCCTGGTCAGCCTGCATGACGGAAAGCAGTTCCTTGATGGCTGCCGTCTTTTCCGCGTCCTGTGCATGGGCATGCTGCGCCACCATGAAGGTCGGAACGAAAGCGGCCAGAACAGCGATACGTCGAAAGGTTTTGAGCATTGTGACTCCCTGGTAAATACGTCCGTTTTAGTCCGGACAGCCGCAAGTCGAGTTCCGGCTGACGTCCTGTTGTTGCAACAATTTACGTTTTAACGCGCGATGGGGCCAATTGGTTACGAATTGGCGTCAGCATCGGCGTTACCGCCAGCCTCTTCCGTCTCTTCCGGGGTGGCGCCGTTGTCGGCATCGCTCTCGACGATGCGCTGCAGGCCAGACAACTTGGTGCCCTCGTCGACGTTGATCAGCGTGACACCCTGCGTGGCGCGGCCCATTTCACGGATTTCGGCGACGCGTGTACGGATCAGCACACCACCGGTAGTGATCAGCATGATTTCGTCGTCCGGCGAAACCAGCGCCGCCGCCACGACGCGGCCGTTGCGCTCGCTGGTCTGGATCGCGATCATGCCCTTGGTGCCGCGGCCGTGCCGAGTGTACTCGGCGATCGGCGTGCGCTTGCCGTAACCGTTCTCGGTTGCGGTCAGCACACTGCCGCGCGCGCCCGCCTCGGCTTCCTCGGCGGCTCCCTCCGCGGCTTCCGCCGGCGCCACCAGCATGGCGATCACCGCCTGGCCGTCTTCCAGGTTCATGCCGCGCACGCCACGCGCCTGGCGGCCCATCGGGCGAACGTCGTTCTCGTCGAAACGCACCGCCTTGCCGGCATCGGAGAACAGCATCACGTCGTGCTGGCCGTCGGTCACGGCGGCACCGATCAGGTAATCCCCCTCATCGAGGTCGACCGCGATGATGCCGGCCTTGCGCGGATTGGAGAACTCCGTCAGCGCCGTCTTCTTGACCGTGCCGCGGGCGGTGGTCATGAAGATAAAGTGCTCGGCGTCGAACTGGCGCACCGGCAGGATCACGTTGATCTTTTCGCCGTCCGACAGCGGGAACATATTGACGATCGGGCGGCCGCGCGAGTTGCGCGAACCCTGCGGCACCTCGTACACCTTCAGCCAGTACAGCCGGCCGCGGTTCGAGAAGCACAGGATGTAGTCGTGGGTATTGGCGACGAACAGGGTGTCGATCCAGTCGTCTTCCTTGGTCGCAGTTGCCAGCTTGCCGCGGCCGCCGCGCTTCTGCGCGCGGTACTCGGAGATCGGCTGGCTCTTCATATAGCCGCTGTGCGACAGCGTGACCACCATGTCCTGCGGCGTGATCAGGTCTTCGGTGTCCAGCTCGGTCGCGTTCAGTTCGATCTGCGAACGTCGGTCATCACCGAATTCGGCACGGATCGCCGTGAGTTCGTCGGTGATGATCGCCGTAATGCGCTCCGGCCGCGCCAGGATATCCAGCAGATCGGCGATTTCCGCCATGATGTCGCGGTATTCCTGGACGATCTTGTCCTGTTCCAGCCCGGTGAGGCGTTGCAGGCGCATTTGCAGGATTTCCTGCGCCTGGCCGTCGGACAGCTTATAGAGGCCGTCGGCCTGCATGCCGAAAACCGCCGGCAGGCCGTCCGGGCGATACGACGCGCGGCCGCCCGGGGTCTCACTTTCGGCTCGTGCCAGCATGTCGCGCACCAGGCCCGAATCCCAGGGCTTGGACATCAGCTCTTGCTTGGCGATCGGCGGCGTCGGCGCCGCCTTGATGATGGCAATGAACTCGTCGATGTTCGCCAGCGCCACCGCCAGGCCTTCCAGCACATGACCGCGCTCGCGCGCCTTGCGCAATTCGAACACGGTGCGGCGGGTCACCACCTCGCGGCGGTGCGCGAGGAAGTACTCCAGCATCTGCTTCAGGTTCAGCAGGCGCGGCTGGCGGTCCACCAGCGCCACCATGTTCATGCCGAACGTGTCCTGCAGCTGGGTGTTCTTATACAGGTTGTTGAGGACGACCTCGGGCACCTCGTTGCGCTTGAGCTCGATCACCACGCGCATGCCGGACTTGTCCGACTCGTCGCGGATATCCGAAATGCCCTCGACCTTCTTCTCCGTGACCAGCTCGGCGATGCGCTCCAGCAGGGTGCGCTTGTTCACCTGGTAGGGCAGCTCGTCGACGATGATCGCCTGGCGCTGACCCCGGTCGATGTCCTCGAAATGCGTCTTGGCGCGCATGACGACGCGGCCCCGACCGGTGCGGTAGCCTTCGCGCACACCCTGGATGCCATAGATAATGCCGGCGGTCGGAAAATCCGGGGCCGGAATCAATTCAATCAGCTCATCCACCGTCGCCTGCGGATTGCGCAGCAGATGCAGGCAGCCGTCTACGATTTCATTCAGGTTATGCGGCGGGATATTGGTGGCCATACCCACTGCAATACCGGAGGAACCGTTGATTAGCAGATTGGGAATACGGGCCGGGAGTATAGAAGGCTCTTTTTCAGAGCCGTCATAGTTGCTGTCGAAATCGACGGTTTCCTTGTCGATGTCGTGCAGCATCTCGTGGGCGATTTTCGACAGGCGGATTTCGGTATAACGCATGGCCGCGGCGTTATCGCCATCGACCGAGCCGAAATTGCCCTGCCCGTCCACCAGCATGTAACGCAGGGAGAAGTTCTGCGCCATGCGGACAATGGTGTCGTATACAGCAGTGTCACCGTGCGGATGGTACTTACCGATCACATCCCCGACGATACGGGCTGACTTCTTATAAGCACGGTTCCAGTCGTTGTTGAGCTCGTGCATCGCAAACAGCACGCGCCGGTGCACCGGTTTCAGGCCGTCCCGCACATCGGGAAGCGCGCGCCCCACGATCACGCTCATGGCGTAGTCGAGGTAAGAGCGGCGCATTTCCTCTTCGAGGGAGACCGGAAGGGTTTCTTTTGCGAATGGATCCATTGCGGCGTGGTTTATGCGGCAGGTTTAAGCGAATGACAGGCCCTTTTGCACGTGGCGCGGGCAGGCGCCTGACGGCTGGGCAACGTGCCATTCTAACATGCCGGCACCCCCGCCTTACCGTGCCGAAACAGGCCCGCCGAAGGTGGCCGGCGGCTCTGCCCAAAACCCGGAAACCCTGATGCCACAAGGCTTTGCGGGCGACACAAGACCTATGTTGCACAAACACCACAGGCCCAAAACCCATGGGGCGAATCGAATATATTTACTTCTTAGGAAACGACCCTTGTGGCACAATTCCCCAGCGAAGAGCCAGACATTGTTCGAAGTGGAGCATCCACCACATCGAGAATGTTATACTCCGAAGAATGTATGACTTGTTTTCGTCCATTTGCTCGCAGTAACCCTGCGGTGATCTCATCCTGAGAGGAGAAATATGAAAAAATTTGCCAAGCTCGCGCTCGTTGCAGCTACCGCAGTAATGGCTGCATCCGCTCAAGCCCAGTCCGTCCCCTACGAAAAGAAGGCAGTGAACGATAACTGGGGCAACGGTACGAGCGAGTACGTGTGGAAGAATGGCACGAACGAGCTCTGCTGGCGCGACAGCTCCTGGACCCCGGCCACCGCCAACGCCCTGTGCGACGGCGCCCTGGCCCCCGCAGCCCCGGCCGCTCCGGCACCGGCTCCGGTGGCACCGCCGGTCGTGTCGAGCGAGAAGGTCACTTTCGCTGCTGACACCCTGTTCGACTTCGACAAGGCTGTACTGAAGCCCGAAGGCAAGGCCAAGCTGGACGACCTGGTCTCGAAGCTGCAAGGCATCACCCTGGAAGTCATCATCGCCGTTGGCCACACCGACTCGTTCGGTTCGGACAAGTACAACGATCGCCTGTCGATCCGCCGTGCCGAATCGGTCAAGGCTTACCTGGTGAGCAAGGGCGTTGAAGCCAACCGTGTCTACACCGAAGGCAAGGGCAAGCGCCAGCTGAAGGTCGATCCGAAGTCGTGCAAGGGCAACCGCAAGGCCCAGATCGCCTGCCAGCAGCCGAACCGCCGCGTGGAAGTCGAAGTGGTCGGCACCCGCAGCGCACGTTAATCGGATACTTTCCGATCAAGAAAGCCCAGCGCAAGCTGGGCTTTTTTTTTGATACAGTTGCCCAGATACCTCCTCCGCCGGCGTGGGCAGTTGCCGCCGGCCCGTACACGATGACGTTGCCCTCCCAGACCCTGTCCGCCCATCCCGATCCGCTGCGCCGGAACGCAGACCCCAAGGAAATCGACAAGTTCAGCGAGCTCGCCCACCGCTGGTGGGATCCCGAGAGCGAGTTCAAGCCGCTGCACGAACTCAATCCGCTGCGCCTTGCATGGATCGACGGGATCGCCGGCCTGGCGGGCAAGCGCGTGGTCGACGTGGGTTGCGGTGGCGGCATCCTGTCCGAGAGCATGGCGCGCCTCGGCGCGACCGTGCGCGGCATCGATCTCTCCAGCAAGGCGCTGAAGGTCGCAGACCTGCACAGCCTGGAGTCCGGAGTTGCCGTGACCTACGAGGAGATCGCGGCAGAAGCGCTGGCGGCGCGCGAGCCCGCCAGCCTGGATGTCGTGACCTGCATGGAGATGCTGGAACACGTACCGGATCCGGCATCTATCGTGCAAGCCTGCGCGACGCTGGTGAAGCCGGGGGGCCACGTCTTCTTCTCGACCATCAACCGCAACCTGAAGGCCTACCTGCTGGCCATCGTGGGCGCCGAGTACGTACTGAACATGCTGCCGCGCGGCACGCACGACTATGACAAATTCATTACGCCATCCGAGCTGGCGCGCTTTGCCCGCAACGCCGGGCTGGACCTGGTCGAAATGCGCGGCATGACCTACAACCCGCTGTCGCAGGTCTACGCACTGGGCCGCGACACGGATGTGAACTACATGATGGCGTTCCGCCGGGTGGCGGCATGAATGGCAACATGAACACCGGCATCGCAGGCGTCTTCTTCGACCTGGACGGCACGCTGGCGGATACGGCCCCCGACCTGGCCGCCGCCGCCAACCGGCTCGTGATCGAGCGCGGCCGCCCACCGGTGGCGTACGAGAAGCTTCGCCCGGTCGCCTCGCATGGTGCGCGCGGCCTGCTCGGCGCGGCTTTCGGGCTGGTGCCGGAAGACGCTGAATTTCCGGCGCTGCGGGATATCTTTCTGGGTTATTACGAGGCCGACATCGCCGTCCACACCCGACTGTTCGATGGCATGCCGCAAGTGCTGTCGGCTCTGGAAGCGGCCGGCATCCCCTGGGGCATCGTCACCAACAAGATCGCGCGATTCACGGTGCCGCTGGTCGCCGCCATCGGACTGGCGCCGCGCGCCAGTGCCGTGGTCAGCGGCGACACCACCGCCCATGCCAAGCCCCACCCTGCCCCGCTGCTGCACGCCGCGGCCAGCGCTGGCGTCGATCCACGCCGCTGCGTGTACGTGGGCGACGACCTGCGCGACATCCAGGCGGGCAAGGCCGCCGGCATGATGACCGTCACGGCCGCCTATGGATACTGCGGCGACGGCGAGCCGCCGGAGGCATGGGGCGCCGACCACCTGGTGTGGCATCCGGCCGAACTGATCCCCCTGCTGGTACCCGCGGCCGTCTGCTAGCGGCGTGGCGGCCAGCGCACAGCTGGCCGGCATTGAACTCCTCGCGACACTTTCCGTCCAACGGGGTACAATCTTCTTCTAACTGGGGCCGACCTGGTTTCGACGTGGGTTACAAAGCAGTGGAGGGCATACCGAGGACCCGTCACCTCGTTAATCAATGGGAATGCAATAACTGCTAACGACGAACGTTACGCACTGGCAGCCTAAGGGCCGCCGTCCTCGCACTGGCTCGCTGACGGGCTAGGGTCGCAAGACCACGCGAGGTCATTTACGTCAGATAAGCTCCGGAAGTGTCACGGGTCCGGAGACGAAAATTTAGTGACTCGCCGTCGTAGAGCGTGTTCGTCCGCGATGCGCCGGTTAAATCAAATGACAGAACTAAGTATGTAGAACTCTCTGTGGAGGGCTTGCGGACGCGGGTTCGATTCCCGCCGGCTCCACCAGCTAAACACTTCGGAGACCTCCATCTCCGAAGCCCGGGAAACCCGTGATGACCAGCGTCTTCACGGGTTTTTTGTTTCCGGGCGCATGCGGCGCGGCATGGCTAATTCCCGGGCATTCTCGGAAAAGTCCGAACGGGCGGCAAAGCTTCGCTCCATAGAATGGTCGCACCGATCATTCCGCCTGCCCCGCCATGCGCCGATTGCACTGCCTGATTGCCTGCCTCTTACTTCTGATCGTTGCCACCGGCCCTGCCCGCGCCTGCACCGGAACGGGTGTCACCTCGATCATGAACTTGCCCGCAAACCTCGAGATTCCGCGGGACCTGCCGGTGGGCGCCATCATCTTTGACACGGGTTGGGTCGGAACCAACTCCGCCTACATCCAATGCAACCCGTATGAAGCATGGAGCTATGGTTACGCGACGCCGATGACGCCAACCGGGATCGCGGGCGTGTATGAGACCGGCGTTCCCGGAATCGGCATCAAGATTGCCTGGTCCAATGTGATTGCCGACAGGCCGGGCGACATCAACCAGGCCATGATCCAGAACTGGCCGCGCGCCCAGCTGACCATGCCGTACCTGAACGGCGTCTACCTGCCGCCCGCACTCTATCGGGCGCAATTCATCAAGACGGGAGAGACCAGCCCCGGCGTCATCTCGTTCCAGAACCCGACCGCGTCAGCAGTGTATGGCGGAGTCGTTGCAGCCTCGACGTTCTTCACGAGCACGCAAATCAACGTGAAAACCGCCAGTTGCCGCGTGACGAACAGCAATATTGTCGTCAAGCTGCCGACGACCAGCGCGCAGAGCCTCGCCGCGGTCGGATCGACGCAGGGTGCCACGCCGTTCACCATCTCGCTGGTGTGCGACGCGAACATCAACCTCCACTACGACATCGACGGTCCGGCCGATCCCGCCAATGCCCCCGGCGTGCTCGCCAACGGGATCGGCAGCGGAATGGCGACAGGCGTGGGCGTGCAGGTCTTGCAGGGCGCCGCGCCGATCAGCCTTGGCACCGTCATGGACGCCGGCATCAGGACGAACAGCGACAACCAGGCGATCAGCATTCCGATGACTGCGCGGTACTACAAGACCAGCCCCGTGGTATCGAGCGGACTCGTCAATGCCGTTGCGACGTTTTCGATGAGCTACCAGTAGCGCTTGTCGGGCCGGGAAAGGCGACCGCCGCGCATTCGCAGCGACAGAGCGTTACCTCGGGCATCCGGACGACTACAATACTCAGTTCAGCCGAAGCCATAAGCGCCTTTCCCCATGTCCGACTATCCCCGCTATACCCTCAACCGTGCCATGGTCGCGCTGGTTCCGGAACAGCCGTTCCTGGACTGGATCCAGACAGTCGATCCGCAGCCGGTTGCCGGTCTCACGCTGGAGCAGGTGCGCGAGGACCAGAGCGTATTCCTGCTGCCCGAAGAACTCGCGGATACGCATGCCAACGCGGTCCACTGGGTCGAAAAGCGCTGGCAGGAATTCTTCGAATTCATGCTGGGCGAGTGGTTCGACGACTCGCTTTGGCCGGAGACCCTGACGCTGGACATGTTCCGGGAGTGGTTCAGCATCCGCTACCACTCCATGGTCTTCGACATGGCGCCGGATGCGCCGATGCTGCATGAAGACTGGGACGAGGACGACGACTCGCCGGACATGCTGCACTAGTTGTGCTTCAGCGGCGCTGCCACGTGCGGGGCATATGATTGGGACGACGAGATCAGCGGGCCACCATGGCCCGTTTTTCATGCCCGCCGGGTGCGTATCAGAGGTGCCGGTTTCGGCATGAGCGCGGCAACTGCCGAAAATTTGCCCTGCGCATTCGGAATTTTCCGGCCATGGGCGCAAGCGGTACCAATACAGTTGGCTCGTCCTTTAACCGGCAGGCCGCGCCAGCTCCAGCGAACGCGAATTGGCAACCCACGGCCACCGCCAGCCCGTAACCGCTGAAACCCATGCACAACGCTCCACCCATCGGTATCCGACTGCTCGATGCCCTCAAACGCTGGCTTCTGGTGCTCGCGTGCCTAGCATCCCCGCACCTCGCCCATGCCGGCTGCACTGCCACGCCTGCCATGCCTTTTCTGCAGACCATGAACAATATGGCGGTGGCGGCCAACCTGCCGGTCGGAAGCGCCATCCCCGGCACCATCCGCAATTACACTTTCAGTGGCAATTGCACGGTGACCTGGCCGTCCGTGGTTGCCGGCGCACAGATCATTTCCTGCTATTACGGTTCGGGCACTGAAGTGATGCCCGGCGTCTACTCCACCGGCGTAGCCGGCATCGGCATCCGGCTACGCAATGCCGCGGGACAGCCGATGACAAATGCCTCGGGGGTCAAATGCGATACGCGCTCGGCCAACCTGGGCACGCTCAACGCGGACATGACCTATTCCATATCGGTTTCGGTGGAATTCGTGAAGACTGGGACCATCTCCGCGGGAAATCTCGATCCGGCACAGACTCGCTTCGGCTTTGGTGTCTACCAGGGCTCGACGGCAGGCGCGCTTGGCGGCGGCGACGTCAACTACATCGGCTTCTCGGGCAGTGCCTCGCCGCGCGAGATTGCCTGCAATGTCAATTACCCCGCCGTGGTGACATTGCCCAATGTCAGTGCCAGCACGCTGGCTAACCAAGGAGCCGCCGGTAACACGCCCTTCACGATCCAGCTGACCTGCAGCGGCGCTGCCATCGTGGGCCTGACGCTGGACGGCGCGGGTGGCACGCCCGTGCAATCGGCACCGAATGGCATCCTTGGCATCGCTAACGCCGGTATGAGCGGCATGGCCAGCGGTGCCGGCGTGCAGATCGTCAACGCCACCGGCAGCGAACCCGTGCCGCTGCAAGTACGCAATGCCATGGGCAACATTGCCGCCAATGTGCCTTCCACCTACCGCTTCGGTGCGCGCTATGTCTCGCTGGGGGGCGCGCCTTCGCCTGGCAGCGTATCGAGCGCCATGATATTTACGCTGGACTACCAGTAAACGAAACGCGGCGCCGCCAGGCGCCGCTTCGGCTTGCGCCGGACCATCTGCCCGCCGTCAGAGGAACCTGTCAAGCAGCTTGCGGCTGTGCTTGTCGAGCGCCATCAGGTCCCGGATCAGGTAGTGGATCCCATGGCTGTCCGACACCATCAGCGTGTTGCCGGACAGGCGCCGGATTGCCTCTTCCCCACGCAGCACGAGCGAGGTCTGCCCGCGATCGGTCTGCACGGTCCACACGCTCGGCGTGGCAAACGTCGATACCTCGACGATGCGCTCGATCTCCGGCATGAATTCGCGCGACGCGAGTTCTTCCTCGATCATGCCGCGCTCGGCGGCAGGCAGGGCTTCAAGCCGCGGAATCCATACCACCTCATGCCCGTCGGCGCTCATCATGCCGATACCGCCTTGCGGCGCGGAAATCGGGAAGGCCCGTACCGGCACCACCCCTTCATAAACCGTGCCGTCGCCATGGATCAGCGTCAGGCGGCCGAATGCATTGCGCGACAGCGTGAAGGTCGCGCTGGCTGCGGCATTGATGTCAGCCAAAGTCATGTCAGTGGGCATTGGCCACCTCCGGCAGTTCGGTCACGGCTTCACGCTCGTCGTCATCCTCGGTATCGACGTTGCGCGCCTGCGCCTGGTAGAGCTTGTAGTACGCGCCCTCGCGCAGCAGCAGTTCGTCGTGGCTGCCGACTTCGACGATCTTGCCGCGGTCCATCACCACCAGGCGATCGGCCTTGCGCAGCGTCGACAGCCGGTGTGCGATGGCGATGGTGGTACGGCCCTGCACCAGGTTGTCGAGCGCCTTCTGGATTTCCTTCTCAGTCTGCGTGTCGACCGATGACGTGGCCTCGTCCATGATCAGGATGCGCGGGTTGATCAGCAGCGCACGCGCGATCGAGATGCGCTGGCGCTCGCCGCCCGACAAGGCCTGGCCGCGCTCCCCTACCAGCGAGTCGTAGCCGTGCGGCAGGCGCAGGATGAACTCGTGCGCATGCGCCGCGCGCGCGGCAGCGATGATCTCCTCGCGCGTGGCATCCGGCTTGCCGTAGGCGATGTTGTCGGCGATGGTGCCGAAGAACAGGAACGGCTCCTGCAGCACCAGGCCGATATGGCGGCGGTACTCGGACACCGGCAGCGAGCGGATATCGACGCCGTCGACACGGATCGCCCCTTCGGAAACATCGTAGAAGCGGCAGATCAGGTTGACCAGCGTGCTCTTGCCCGAGCCGCTGTGTCCGACCAGGCCGATCATCTCGCCCGGGGCGATCGACAGGTCCAGCCCGCGGATCACCGCCCGGTTGCCATAGCGGAAGCCGAGGTCGCGCATGTCGATGGCGCCTTCGACCTTGTCGAGCTTCGCCGGACGCACCGGCTCGGGCACGCTCGAGACATGGTCAAGGATGTCGAAGATCCGCTTGGCGCCCGCCGCGGCCTTCTGCGTCACGGAAACGATGCGGCTCATCGAATCGAGGCGCGTATAGAAGCGGCTGATATAGGTCAGGAAGGCAACCAGCACGCCCACCGTGATGGCGCTGTGCGACACCTGCCAGATGCCGAACACCCACACGATCAGCAGCCCGATCTCGGTCAGCAGCGTCACCGTCGGCGTGAACAGCGACCACACCGCGTTGACGCGGTCATTGATCGCCAGGTTGTGCTTGTTGGCCTCGTGAAAGCGCGTCACCTCCCGCTTCTCCTGGGCAAAAGCCTTGACCACGCGGATGCCGGGGATGGTGTCGGCGAGCACGTTGGTGATCTCAGACCAGATGCGGTCGATCTTCTCAAAGCCGTGGCGCAGGCGGTCGCGCACCAGATGGATCATCCAGGCGATGAACGGGAGCGGCACCAGCGTGACCAGCGCCAGCCAGGGGTTGATCGAGACCAGGATCACCGCCGTCATCACGATCATCAGCACGTCGGTGGCGAAGTCCAGCAAGTGCAGGGAAAGAAACACGCAGATGCGGTCGCTTTCCGAGCCGATGCGGGCCATCAGGTCGCCGGTGCGCTTGCCGCCAAAATATTCCAGCGACAGCTTCAGCAGATGTTCATAGGTCGTTGTGCGCAGATCGGCACCGATGCGCTCGGATACACGCGCCAGCAGATAGGTGCGCGCCCATCCCAGGCTCCACGCCACGAGCGCGGCGCCGAGCAGGCCGCCCAGGTACATGCGCACCAGGTTGTAGTCGATCGGCACGCCGTTCTGGTACGGAATCAGCACCTTGTCCATCAGCGGCATGGTCAGGTACGGCGGTACCAGCGTGGCGCCGGTGGAAAACAGCGTCAGCATGAAGCCGGCCAGCAGTTGCCAGCGGTAAGGCTGGGCAAAGCGCCACAGGCGCAGCAGCGCCCAGGTCGACGGCGGCGTTTCCAGCTCGCGGTTGCATTGCGGGCACTCTTCCTCATCTGGCGGCAGCGGTGCCTTGCAGGTCGGGCAAGCCACTTCGCCCTGCTCGCCTACCTGAGCCGCCGAGGTTGCGTCGCGGCGCGTTTCGAACTGGTCGGCCAGCCGCAGCGCGGCAGGATTGTAACCAAGCGTATATCGCCAGCTGGCCAGCCGCCCCCCGGGGCCGGCCAGTTCGAGGGTGCCAACCCCCGCATGATCGGTATGGGACAGGCGCAGTTCGGGCGAGATGCTCCATTCGCGCACATTTTTTTCACCCGGCGCCCGGGCGACGATGCGCTGGTCCGTCACAACCAGCCACCCTTGGGTAAAATGCAGCCTCGCGTCGAGGTCCAGCATCAGTCCGGCCAGGACGTTCTCGCCGGAACGGAGCCACGTTCCGGATTCGGCACGCCACGGCTCGTCGGAGGCGGGGGTGTTGAGGGCAGGCAGGGAGGACTGGGTCATGGATGGCGCGGCATGCAGCGTCCAGGGGAAAAGGACATAACTTGAAACAAATTTAGGCCGGGCGCGCACTAGCTGCCCGTGAATTCGCCCGCAGTATACATAACGACGCAAATAACAGCGAACCCGCGGGTTGCCCTGATGCACTGCACAATCACTTTTAATCGAAGAAAGTCAACCTGTACTAAGCTGTAACGTTATTGAAAGGTTAGGCTTCCATTTCTCGGGCGTTCCGCCCACTGCCTCAAGCAAATTCAATGAAAAAGAAGGACATTGAGATTTTCGATGTCATGTCGCTGCGCGGCCCGAATATGTGGACATATCGGCCCGTCCTGGAGGCATGGGTCGATATCGGGGAACTGGAGGACTTTCCCTCCAACACGATTCCGGGGTTCTACGAGCGCCTGTCGGCCTGGCTGCCATCGCTGATCGAGCATCGCTGCAGCATCGGCGAGCGCGGCGGCTTCCTGCAGCGCCTGAAGGAAGGCACCTGGCCGGGCCATATCCTGGAACACGTGACGCTTGAGTTGCAGAACCTGGCGGGCATGCCCGGCGGCTTCGGCAAGGCGCGCGAGACCCCGGTGCGCGGCGTGTACAAGGTGATCGTCCGTGCGTGGCACGAGGAAGTCACCCGCGCCGCCCTGTTCGCCGCTCGCGACCTGGTCATGGCCGCGATCGAGGACCGTCCCTTCGACGTCCCCGCCGCCGTGGACCACCTGCGCCGCCTGGTCGACGAACATTGCCTCGGCCCCAGCACCGCGTGCATCGTCGATGCCGCGGACGACCGGGACATCCCCGCCATCCGCCTGTCGGACGGCAACCTGGTCCAGCTGGGCTACGGTGCGCGCCAGCGCCGCATCTGGACCGCCGAGACCGACCGCACCAGCGCCATCGGCGAGAGCATCTCGCGCGACAAGGACCTGACCAAGAGCCTGCTGGAGTCGTGCGGCGTGCCGGTGCCGGAAGGCCGCATGGTTGACTCGCCGGAAGACGCCTGGGGCGCCGCCGAAAACATCGGCGTGCCGGTGGTGGTGAAGCCCTATGACGGCAACCACGGCCGCGGCGTCTTTACCAACCTGATCACCCGCGAGGAAGTCGAGACCGCGTACGCGGTCGCCCTGGAAGAAGGCAGCGGCGTCATTGTCGAGCGCTTCATCCCAGGCAACGAACACCGCCTGCTGGTGGTGGGCGGCCGCATGGTCGCCGCCGCGATGGGCGAGACCGCCTGCGTGGTCGGCGACGGCAAGTCCACCATCGACGAGCTGATCGAACTGCAGATCAATTCCGATCCGCGCCGCGGCAGCACCGAAGACCATCCGCTGAACCGCGTGCGCCTGGATTCCGCCGCGCGCTTGGAGCTGAAGCGCCAGGGCATGGACGGCAGCTCGGTGCCGGCGGAAGGCCGCACCGTGCTGATCCAGCGCAACGGCAACGTCGCCTTCGACGTGACCGACCGCGTTCACCCGAGCGTGGCCGCGCATGCGTCGCTGGCCGCGCGCGTGGTTGGCCTGGATATCGCTGGCGTGGACCTGGTGGCCGAGGACATCTCACGCCCACTGGCCGAACAGCGCGGGGCCATCGTAGAGGTCAACGCCGGCCCCGGCCTGCTGATGCACATCAAGCCGGCCGAAGGCACGCCGCGTCCGGTTGGCCGCGCCATCGTCAACCACCTGTTCCCCGAGTCCGAGCAGGACGACTGCGGCCGCATCCCGGTGGTCGGCGTGACCGGCACCAACGGCAAGACCGTGGTGGCGCGCCTGGTCGCCCGCCTGCTGCAGCTGTCGGGCAAGCATACCGGCCTGGCCTGCAGCGACGGCCTGTTCCTGGACCGGCGCCTGGTGCAGAGCGGCGACCGCGCCAACTGGGACGCCGGCCACCGCATCCTGATGAACCGCGCGGTCGAGGCCGCCGTGTTCGAGAACGACAGCGGCAGCATCCTGTCCGAAGGCCTGGTCTATGACCGTTGCCAGGTCGGCGTGGTCACCAACTTCGACCAGCCCGACCACCTCGGCGACTACTACGTCGAGGACGAGGACCGCATGTACAACGTGCTGCGCACGCAGGTCGACGTGGTGCTCAAGGACGGCGCCGCCGTGCTGAACGCACGCGACGAACGCCTGGTCGAGATGGCCGGGTTGTGCGACGGCGACGTGATCTTCTTTGGCCTGACGCCCGAATTGCCCGCGATCATGTCGCACCGCGCCGCAGGCAAGCGCGCCGTGTATGTGCGCGAAGGCAAGATCGTGCTGGCGGTCGGCAGCAAGGAAACGCCGCTGGTCGACGTGGCCGCGGTGCCGCTGACCTACGCCGGCCGCGTGGCGTTCCAGGTAGAGAACGTGCTGGCGGCCGTGGCCGCGGGCTGGGCGCTGGGCATCTCCAACGACCTGATCCGCGCCGGCGTGGTGACCTTCGACGTCGGCCAGGTCGACGTGCCGGGCCGCTTCACGTTGTTCGAGCGCAACGGTGCCACCGTGGTCATCGACGACGCCCACAACGCCCCCGCGCTGGAAGCGCTGGCGGCCGCGCTGGAGCGCTTCCCGTCCGAGCGTCGCATGGTGGTCTACGGTGCCGGCGTGCAGCGCCGCGACCAGGACCTGGTGCGCCAGGGCAAGGTGCTGGGCAAGCATTTCGACCGCGTCTTCCTGTGCGAAGATCGCAGCGTCAAGCGCGCCCTGCCCGATGCCGAGGCACGCGCGCTGCTCAAGCAAGGCCTGTATGAAGGCCGCCGCGTGACCAAGATCATCGACGAAGGCGCACGCGCCAATGCTATCGAGGCAGCGCTTGGCCAGTTGGTGCCAGGCGACCTGCTGGTACTGCAGTGCGACGAGGCCGCCACCGCTGCCACCGTCGACCTGGTGCACCACTGGATGGGCCAGCCTGCGCGCCGCGCCTGACGCGGCGCCTGAAACAGCGCATAGAAGACACGGAACCGTTCCATGGAAGTCTCCCGTATCCGGGCCCTGCGGGGCCCGAACCTGTGGTGCCGCCACACCGCCATTGAAGCCATCGTGGCCTGCCAGGACACCGCCGACATGCTGTCGGCCCTGCCCGGCTTTGAAGACCGGCTGCGCGCCCGATTCCCTGAGGTCGGGCCATTACACCCGGACGAGGAAGCGGGCGAGATGTCGCTGGCCCACGTGCTGGAAATGACGGCGCTGCGCCTGCAGGCCGCGGCCGGCTGCCCGGTCACCTTCAGCCGCACCGCGCAGACGGTGGAGCCCGGCACCTACCAGGTGATCGTGCAATACAGCGAGGAAGAGGTCGGCCGGCTGGCGTTCGAGCTGGCCGAGGCCCTGTGCCTGGCCGCGCGCGACGACACACCGTTCGACCTGGCCGACGCGCTGCACCGTCTGCGCGACCTGGACGAAGACGTGCGGCTGGGGCCCAGCACCGGCTCGATCGTCTACGCCGGCGTGGCGCGCGGCATCCCCTACCGGCGCCTGACGCAGGGCTCGATGGTGCAGTTTGGCTGGGGCAGCAAGCAGCGCCGCATCCAGGCCGCCGAGACCGACCGCACCAGCGCCGTGGCCGAATCGATCGCGCAGGACAAGGAACTGACCAAGAGCCTGCTGCACGCCGCCGGCGTGCCGGTGCCGCTGGGCCGCTCGGTGCGCAGCGCCGAGGAAGCCTGGGCCGCCGCGCAGGAAATCGACGCCGCGGTGGTGGTCAAGCCGCGCGACGGCAACCAGGGCAAGGGCGTGGCCGTGCGCATCCGCACCCGCGAGGAAGTCATGACGGCCTACGAGGTCGCCTCGGACATCAGCTCCGACGTGATCGTCGAGCGCTACATCCCGGGCCACGACTTCCGCCTGCTGGTGGTCGGCAAGCAACTGGTGGCGGCCGCGCGCCGCGACCCGCCGCAAGTCACCGGCGACGGCGTGCACACCGTGCGCGAGCTGGTCGAGGAAGTGAACCGTGACCCGCGCCGCGGCGAAGGCCATGCCACCTCGCTGACCAAGATCCGCTTTGACGATATCGCGCTGGCGGTCCTGGCCAAGCAGAACCTGACCGCCGATTCCGTGCCGGCCAAGGGCACGCGCGTGGTGCTGCGCAACAACGCCAACCTGTCCACCGGCGGCAGCGCCACCGACGTGACCGACGACGTCCACCCGGACATCGCCGCGCGCGCCGTGGCCGCAGCGCAGATGGTGGGCCTGGACATTGCCGGCGTCGACGCGGTGTGCGAGACCATGCTCAAGCCGTTCGAGGAACAGGCCGGCGGCATCGTCGAGGTCAACGCCGCGCCGGGCCTGCGCATGCACCTGCAGCCTTCCTACGGCAAGGGCCGCGCGGTGGGCGAGGCCATCATCTCGACCATGTTCTCCGATGGCGACGATGGCCGTATCCCGGTGGTGGCCGTCTCCGGCACCAACGGCAAGACCACGACCGTGCGCCTGATCACCCATGTCATGGCCACCAGCGGCCTGCGCATGGGCATGACCGGCACCGACGGCGTCTACATCCAGGGCGAGCGCATCGACACCGGCGACTGCAGCGGCCCGCGCAGCGCGCGCAACGTGCTGCTGCACCCCGACGTGGACGCAGCCGTGTTCGAGACCGCGCGCGGCGGCCTGCTGCGCGAGGGCCTGGCCTTCGACCGCTGCGACGTGGCCGTGGTGACCAATGTCGGCGAGGGCGACCATCTGGGCCTGTCGTTCATCAACTCGGTGGAAGACCTGGCCGTGCTCAAGAGCGTGATCGTGCAGAACGTCGCGCCGCACGGCATGGCCGTGCTCAATGCCGCCGACCCGATGGTGGTGCGCATGGCCGACGCCTGTCCCGGCAGCGTGACCTTCTTCGCGCACGATCCCAACCAGCCGGCGATGGCCACGCATCGCGCGCAAGGCAAGCGCGTGGTCTTTGTCGACGGCGCCGAGATCGTGGCGTCGGAGGGCGATACCCAGGTGCGCATCGCGCTGGCGGAGATCCCGCTGACGCGCAACGGCACCATCGGCTTCCAGGTCGAGAACGCGATGTCGTCGATCGCCGCGGCCTGGGCGCTGGGCATCGACTGGACCGTCATCCGCCGCGGCCTGGCCACCTTTGTCAACGACGCCGCGACAGCTCCGGGCCGCTTCAACGTGTTTGACTACAAGGGCGCCATGCTGATCGCCGACTACGGCCACAACCCGGACGCGATCCAGGCGCTGTGCAACGCGGTCGAAACCATGCCGGCCGGCCGCCGCGTGGTCGTGATCAGCGGTGCGGGAGATCGCCGCGACGAGGACATCCGCCGCCAGACGCAGATCCTGGGCGGTGTGTTCGACGAAGTGGTGCTGTACCAGGACCAGTGCCAGCGCGGGCGTGCCGATGGCGAGGTGCTGGCGCTGCTGCGCGAGGGCCTGCAAGGCGCGCAGCGCACCAGCCAGGTCGAGGAAATCCGCGGGGAATTCGTGGCGATCGATACCGCGTTGTCGCACCTGAAGTCGGGCGACCTGTGCCTGATCCTGGTGGACCAGGTGGAAGAGGCGCTGGGGCATATCGCCGGGCGCATCGCGCAGGGCTGAGCGTGCGGGCCGGCGACGGCCCGCATCGCCGGCAAAAAAAGAGCCAGCTCTCCAGAGCTGGCTCTTTTGCTTTGGCAGCGGTGTGGCTCAGTGCCTGCCCGGCAGCGACAGCTTGCGCTCCAGCATATGCTGCAGCCCTGACAACCCCGTGCTCAACACCCAGTAGATCGCTGCCACCGCCAGGTACAGCGGCAACGGCTGGTACGTCGCCGCGATCACCTCCTGCGCGGTGCGCAACAACTCGGTCACGGTAATCACCGACACCAGCGACGTATCCTTGATCAGGCTGATCAGGCTGTTCGACAGGCTCGGCACCGCCAGCCGCAGCGCCTGCGGGCCCACCACGAAGCGCAGCGCCTGCGCTGGCGTCAGCCCCAGGCTGTAAGCCGCCAGCCACTGGCCGCGCGCCACGCCGAGGATGGCGCCGCGCATGCTTTCCGACAGGTAGGCCCCGACATTCAGGCTCAGCGTCAGCACGCCGGCCGGCGTGGGTTCCAGCGCGATGCCGATGCCCGGCAGCCCGTAGTAGACGACAAAGATCTGCACCAGCAGCGGCGTGCCGCGCATGATGCTGACGTAGGTGCGCGCCGCCGCCTTGAGCGTGCGGCTGTGGCTGATGCCCATCAGCGCGACCACGGTGCCGAGCACCAGCCCGAACAGCATCGACCACAGTGCGAACTTGATGGTCAGCAGCGTGCCCTGCAGCAGCACGGGCAGGGAATCGATGACGAGCTGGAGAGCGGACATGGGCGTGGCGGCGGGCTAATGGTAAAAAACAACGCGGCGCGGCAGCCATGCAGGCCGCCGCGCCGCGACATGATACCGCCGTGCTTGCTGGCCGGCTTGCCTGACCGGCTTACTTGACCGGCTTGCCGGCGGGCTTGGTCACGTCGGTGCCGAACCACTTCACCGACAGCTTGCCAAGCGTGCCGTCCTTGCCCAGGTCTTCCAGCGCATGGTTGATGGCCTGCGCGAACTTGGGGTTGTCCTTGCGGAACGGGATGGCCACCTGGGTGGTGGCACCCGCCACGATCGCGCCCGGACGCAGCGGCAGGTTGGCGGTCTTGACCAGGTAGGCGACCATCAGCCGGTCGTTCAGCGCGGCGTCGACGCGCTGTGCAGCCAGGTCGCGCAGGTACTCAGGCGCGCCGGGATAAGTCTTGACGTCGATGCCCGCCACCGCCTTGGCCAGTTCGTTGTAATTGCTGCCCAGGCTGACGCCGAGCTTGTGGCCCTTCAGGTCTTCCAGCGACTTGAACTGGCGCTTGTCGTCCTTGCGCTGGATCAGTTGCGCATCCGAGTAGACGTAGGGCGTGGAAAAGTCCAGCACCTGCTGGCGCTGCGGCGTGACGTTGACCTGGTTGACGATTACGTCGAACTTGCCCGCCTGCAGGCCGGCGATGATGCCGCTCCATTCCGTGGTGACGAACTCGGGCTTGACCCCCAGCTTGCCCGCCACCGCACGAGCCACGTCGACATCAAACCCTTCCAGCTCGTTCTTGGCGCCGCGGAAGCCGAACGGCGGGTATGTGCCCTCCAGGCCGATCTTGAGCACGCCAGCCTGCTTGACGGTATCGAGCAGGTCGGCGGCATGGGCCGCGGTGGCAGCCAGGCCGGCCCCGGCCATCAGCGAGGCCGCCAGCAGCGACTTGAACCAGCCAGAACGAATCGATCGCATATGTTCTCCAGTGAATGCGGATAAGCAGTAGGTGGGCAGACAACGCCTTCTGGCCTCTCGTGGAGAGCTGCCGGCCGCTTGTGCTGCTATGAGCCTATATCGGGCTCAACACTACCGCAAACACTATCGAGGACAAAATAACGATTCATTATGGCTATATAACCGCCGGGGCGACCCATACTCCACGGCGGCAACGCCCTGCCCCGTTACTGGTAGGCCTTGTCATTGGGCGCCGCGAACAGCGCCTTCATGTCAGCAGACAGCGGGTAGTTCATGTTGATGTTGCGCGGCGGGATCGGCGACATGAACCACTTGTTGTAGAGCTTCTCCGCGCGGCCGCTGGTCTGCAGGTCGGCGATCACGCCGTCGGTAAGCTTCTTGAACGAAGGATCGCCCTTGCGGAACATGCAGGCGTAGTTCTCGGTCTGCAGCGGCGCGCCCACCACTACCCAGTCGCCGGCGCTCTTGGCCTTGGTGCGCTCGCCATACAGCAGCGGCTCGTCCATGACGAAGGCCGCGGCGCGGCCGCTTTCCAGGATCAGGAAGGACTGGCCATGGTCCTTGGTGCTGATCAGGTTCATGTTCATGGTCTTCTCGCCGTTCATCTTGACCAGCAGGCGCTCGCCGGTGGTGCCGGCGGTGGTGACCACGTTGCGGTCCTTCAGGTCGGCGAACTCCTTCACGCCCGAATCCTTCTTCGTCAGCATCTTGATGCCGTAGACGAACAGGCTGTTGGAGAATGCCACCTGTTTCTGGCGCTCCAGGTTATTGGTGGTGCTGCCGCATTCGATGTCGATGGTGCCGTTCTGCACCAGCGGGATGCGGTTCTGCGAGGTGATCGGCGTCAGCCGCACCTGCAGGCTGGGCATCTTCAGCTCGCTCTTCACCTTGTCGACGATCTGCAGCAGGATCTCGTGCGAGTAGCCCATCACCTCCTTGCCGTCGGTGTACGAGAACGGGATCGACGATTCGCGGTAGCCCAGCGAGATCACGCCGCTGTCCTTGATCTTCTTCAGCGTGTCGCCGTCGGCGGCGTGGGCCACGCCGGAGGCCAGCAAAAGCGCGGCGGCCGCGAGCATGCGGCGGGCGTCAGGACGGATGGCAAGGCGGGTGTGCAGTGGCTTCATGTCGCGCTCCTTGTAGGGGCTTGGTCATTGAGGCTCGCTTCCTCGAGGTAATGCGAACTCACGGGTATTGCAGGAACCATTGCTGCATGCTCGCGCGCTACGCGCGCGCGGCATCGAAATCTGCGGCGTCGAGGGCCGGACGGCGCCCTGCCAGACGGTCGGCCAGCAGGCCGGCGCTGCCCATCGCCAGCGTAAATCCCAGCGCGCCGTGGCCCAGGTTCAGCCACAGCCCGGATACGCGCGACGGCCCGATCAGCGGCAGCCCGTCCGGCGTGGCCGGGCGCAGCCCCGCCCACGGCTGCAATTGCGCCAGCGGCAGGTCCGGCACGATGCCGTCGAACAGTGCGCGCGTCTGCGCCACCAGCGTGCCGACCCGCTCCGGGTCGATGCGGGTGCCGCCGCGCACCAGGTCGGCCATGCCCGCCACCCGCAATGTATTGCCGATCCGCGCGTAAACGATCTTGTTGGCGAAATCCGTCACGCTGATATGCGGCGCGCGCGTGCCGCTGGCCAGCGGCACGGTGATGCTATAGCCCTTGAGCGGCCACAGCATCGGCCGCACGCCCAGCGGGCGCAGCAGCGGCACGCTGCCGATGCCGCCCGCGACCACGACCACGTCCGCCGGCACCTCGCCAGCGTCGGTGCGCACGCCGGTCACGCGCCCGCCCTGCTGCATCAGCCCCTGCACCACGGTGCCGAAGCGCAGGGACACCCCAGTGCGGCCGCCGCCGTGTTGCAGCAACCGTGCCAGCGACACGCAGAAGCGGTGGCAATCTCCCACCTCCTCGCTCGGCGTGTAGATGGCGCCCGCAATCTCGTTTCGGATGCCGGCCAGGGCCGGCTCCAGCGCGACGCAGGCATCGCGGTCGAGTGCCTTCTGCTCGCAACCCAGGCTGGCCTGGTAATCCAGCAGCCGGCAGGCCGAGGCGAACGCCGCTTGGTCGCGGTGCACCACCAGCTTGCCGCGCCGCGCAAAATCGAAGCCAAACCCACTGTCCTTATGCTCATGCTGCGCCACGAACGCCTGCAACTGGTCGCGCGAATAGAAACCCAGGCGCAGCAGCTTGCGCGTGGTGGCCTCGCTGGTGCTGGCATTGCAGGCGCCCATGAAGGCGGCCAGCCAGCGCCATTGCGCGGGATCGGCCACCGGGCGGAAGCGCATCGGCGAATCACGCCGCAGCAGCCAGCCCGGCACCTTGCCCATCACGCCCGGCCCGGCGAGCGGCGCCACGTAGCTGTAGCTGAGCTGCCCGCCATTGGCAAAGCTGGTTTCCTCGCCCGGGCCCCGGTGCCGCTCCAGCACCGTCACCGCATGCCCGTCCTGGGCCAGGCGCCACGCCGTCGTCATGCCAACCACGCCAGCGCCCACGATCACTACCCGCATTGCCATCCTTCACATCAAAAGGCCGATGCCAGAGGGTAGAACAGTGGCGCCGGCTTGCCCAATGCGAATACGTGCCAGAATATGTCTTCAGGCTATGGATGGCCTGTACGCCGAATTCCCGAATTCCCGAATTCCCGCACCCCCGCAATCCCGACGCCCCAGCTCCCATGCGCCTGCGCCAGATCGAAGTCTTCCGCGCGGTCATGCTGACCGGCACCGTCAGCGAAGCCGCGCGCCTGCTGCACGTGTCGCAGCCGGTGGTCACGCGCGTGCTGCAGCATGCGGAGGCCTCGCTCGGCTTTCGCCTGTTCGAGCGCGTGCGCGGGCGGCTGCAGCCGACGCCGGAGGCCAACGCCTTGTACGGCGATGTCGAAAGGCTATACGGCGAGATCGAGCGCGTGCGCCGCGTCTCGGAAAGCCTGCGCCACAAGGGTGCCGGGCGCCTGCGCGTGGCGGCCACGCCGAGCCTGGCCAACCCGCTGCTGGTGCCGGCGGTGCGGCGCTTCTGCGCGCGCCACCCCGACACCCAGGTGCAGGTGCTGACCCACCATACCGACGAGATCGTCGGCGCGCTGCTGGCCAACCAGATCGACCTGGGTTTCGCCTTCTCGCCGCCGCGCCACGAGGCCATTTCGAGCGAACCGGTCGCCAGCGGCCGCATGCTGCTGGCGGTGCCGCGCGGCCAGCCGCTGCCCGCCGCGGGGCGCCGCCGCCAGGTGCCGATGCAGCGGCTGATGGATCGCCCCTTCATCGGCTATGACGACAACAGCTCGCTCGGCCTGCTGGTACGCCAGACGCTGGCGCGGCACGCGCTCGAGCCGCGCTCGACACTGGAGGTGCAGACCTACTCGCTGGCGCTGGCGCTGGTCGATGCCGGACTCGGCCTGACGCTGCTGGACCAGTACACCGCGCTCAGCGCCAATCCCGGCCATGTGGCGCTGCATGATGTGGCGCCGGAACTGCCGTTCGAGATCCAGATGCTGCGCGCCAGCCACCGCGCCGGCTCCAGCCTGGCCGACGACCTGCGCGCGCAGTTCGCGCAGGCCGCGCAGGAACTGGCGGCCACGCTGGCGCAGCGGCTGGAAGTGCCGGTGGTCAGCCTGGACGGCGCGCTCCCGGGCGGCGCCAAGGTGCGCACGCCGATACCGGAGTGACGGCCACGCCGGTCCCGATTTGACAGCTTCACAGGCGGTGCACCATCATCAAGCCGCCTGCACTCACTGGTCGCAAGCGCCAGATTGCCTATGTTCGTCCTGACCCTGACCGCTCTTGTCCTGGTCAGCGCCTTCTTCTCCATCTCCGAGATCGCGCTGACCGCCGCACGCCGCACCAAGCTTCAAGTCTTGTCCGAGCGCGGCGATGGCCGCGCCACGCGCGTATTGCTGCTCAAGGAAGAGCCAGGGAATTTCTTCACCATCGTGCAGATCGGCGTCAACAGCGTGGCCATCCTGGCCGGTATCCTCGGCGAGAAGCATGTGTCCGACCTGCTGCTGGAAACGCTGTCGCCGTATATGCAGGTAGTCCACGCGCAGCGCGTGGCCAATATCGGCTCGTTCCTGATTGTGACGCTGCTGTTCATCCAGTTTGCCGACCTGATCCCCAAGCGCATCGCGATGACCTTCCCCGAGCGGTGCGCGCTGGCTGTGATCGACCCGATGCTGACGCTGCTGCGCGTGCTTAAGCCGCTGGTGTGGATCTTCAACGCCGCCGCGGATGCCACCTTGCGCCTGCTGCGCCTGCCGACGAAGCCGGTCGACCAGATCACCACCGAGGACATCGCCGCCATGGTCGATGCCGGCGCCGAGGCAGGCGTGCTGCACAAGCATGAACTGCACCTGATCGAGAACGTGTTCGAGCTCGAATTCAAGGGCATTACCGCGATCATGACGCCGCGCGACGACGTGGTCTTCCTGAGCCTGGACGAGAGCGCCGACAGCGTGCGCCGCAAGCTGGTCAACCAGCCGCATGCGCAGTACCCGGTGTGCGGGCACGACCTGGACGACGTGCAGGGCTATATCGATTCCAAGGACATCCTGCAACTGCTGCTGGCCGACGAAAGCGCCACGGTGATCGGCAATATCGGCCGCCACCACGACAAGAACGTGCTGGTGATCCCCGACACGCTGACCCTGTCGGAGTCGCTGACGCGCTTCCGCGAAATGCACCAGAGCTTTGCCGTGGTGATGAACGAGTACGGGCTGGTGGTCGGCATCGTCACGCTCGACGATATCGTCGGCGCGCTGATGGGCGACATCCTCTACTCCAGCGAAGACGAGCAGATCGTGCGCCGCGACGACAGCTCGTGGCTGGTCGACGGCGTGACGCCGCTGGTGGACCTGAAGAAGGCGCTGGAACTCGATGCCTTGCCCGGCGAGGACTATGTCGACACCGCCGGCGGGCTGGTGATCTACGCGCTCAAGCGCATCCCGAAGAAGTCCGAGTCGATCACCGTGGCAGGCTATCGCTTCGAGGTGCTGGACATCGACCATCACAAGATCGACCAGCTGCTGGTATCGCGACTGCCGTCGCCAGAAGAGGCTGCTGCGCAGCAACCGTAGCCGTGGCCGGTCCGGCCTGGCGATAGCGCTCCAGCGTATCCGGCATGCGGAACCACGCCACGTAGCTGAACGACACCACCACCGCGGCGGCGGCCACCACGCCGAGCCGCCCCGGCGCCACCGCATCCCGCGGCGCCGGCACGTGCAGCGTGCGGTAGGCGGTGCCGAGCAATGCGATCCACGCCAGCCCCAGCGCATAGCCCGCGGCCACGTCGGACAGCCAGTGCATGCCCAGGTACAGCCGCGACACCCCGATCGCCACCACCGCCACCACGGTCAGCGCCAGCACCGGGATGCGCACGCGCCATGGCTGGCGCAGGCACAGCAGGAACGCCAGGAAACCGTAGGTCACCATGCTGCTGGTGGCGTGGCCGCTGGGAAAGGAGTACGACTCCAGCCCGCTGTAGATGCTGGCCGGCCGCACCCGCGCCATGCCGAGCTTGAGCGCCATCACGCAGGCGCGCGCGCCGAGCAGCGCCGCGGCCCAGTACAGCGCCGTGATCCAGGCGCGCCGCCACCACAGCCACGCGAACACCGCCACACCGACCGCCACCGAGATGCGCGCACCGCCCAGCTCGGTCACCGCGACCATGGCGATATCGAGCCAGTCGCGGCGCCATGCACGCAGCTGCGCAAACACCAGCTGGTCGAGGTGAACCACCTCCTCGCCCTCCGCGACTTCGGCGGCCAGCCAGAACAGCGCTGCCCCGCAAGCCAGCAGCGCGGCGCCGGCAACAAGCACCAGCAGCAGCTCGGCGATATCGCGCTCCAGCACGCGCAGCGTCAGCGTGCTCAGCCGGCGCGGCCGATCCTGTGCGGCCACGCGCGTCGACAAGGCACCGGCGCCCCACACGCGCATGCCATCGAGCCAGCGCACCAGCGGGCGCAGCAGCGCCACCAGCAGCGGCACCAGGCACAGCAGCAAGACCGTGGCGAGCGTGAATAAGCCCAGCAACCCCAGCGCCGTGCCTGGCGTCAGCCAGCCATCGGCGACCGCGCCTACGCGCGCCGGCAGTTCAGGCACGCGGCACTCCGGTGCCGCCGATGCGCGCGATATTGGCGCGTGCGGGCGCCTCGCAGTCGGCAAAGGCCGGCGTCAGGAACAGGCGCGGCCGCTGCGCCAGTTCGCCGAGGAAGGCGGCACGGCGGCGCCTGAACTCCGCCAGCAGCGCATCGCCATGCAGGCCGGTGCGCGCAGCCAGCATGGCGCGGTTCTCGGCGAAGACATCGGCACTGTGGGCATCGAATACGTCAGGGGCCGCGGCCAGCCGGAACAGGTCGAGATCGAGCACGGTGTCCGCGCCGTCGATGGTCGGCGCATGCGTGCGCGTGTCGCGCACGATCTGCGCGGCACGGCCGAGCACCGCGCGGTCCAGCTCCGGTGCAATGGTCTCGACCAGGACCGCCGAAGCCGATTCGTTGTGCTCGCATCCCGGCACATAGACCGCGTCATGGCACAGCGCCGCAAGGGCCTGCGCCGGATCCAGCGCGACGCCGCGCGCGTGGGCAACATCGAACATCTCCAGGATATGGCGGCGATCGTGGTAGTGCCGGTACGGCGTGTCATGCAGCGCCAGCACATCCAGCACCGTCCTGCGCGGCAGGAAGTCGAGGCAGGCCAGCGCCGCGGGCCAGTCCGGGGCGAAGCGCGGCACCGCGCCCTGCGGCGTCGCCACGGGTTCGGTGAACACGTCGGCACGGCGCACCCAGAGCAATGCCGGATCGCGCATTGCGCGATAGACGACGGCCGGCGCGAGGTCGGCCTCAAGCCGCCCGATGCCAACGACCGCATAGGCACCGCCCTTGTGGTGGCGGTATGGCATGCCGGCAATGAGGTCGGGATCGTTCGGGAGTTCGGCGGGGTCGCCGTGGAATTCGGCAGGCGTGGCGGGTGGCTGTGTCATCGGTGGCCTCGTTCATGGCAGTCCGCTGGATCGCCATGATAGTGCACGGCCAGGCGCTGGCCGCGATGAAACCGACCGCCCAAAAAACAAAACCGACGCTCACTTGCGTGGGCGTCGGTCTGAGCTTTACTACACTGTTGTTGCCTGTCCGGTGGTCGAGACCGGGCAGCTTCTTGTCTGGCGGAGAGGGTGGGATTCGAACCCACGGTACCGTCGCCGGTACGCCTGATTTCGAGTCAGGTACATTCGACCACTCTGCCACCTCTCCGGTAACTGCTTTGCCGTGTGGCGAAACCAAGATTATAGCCAAACCGTACCGACCTGTGCAAGAGGCCGGCAACAGATTTTTTACAGCTCCGGTTCCAGGCGAGTGATGCCGCCCATGTAGGGCTGCAGCGCGGCTGGCACGGTGACCGAGCCGTCGGCATTCTGGTAGTTCTCGAGGATTGCCACCAGCGTGCGGCCCACGGCCAGGCCCGAGCCGTTCAGCGTATGCACCAGCTCCGGCTTGCCCTGCCCCGCGCGCATGCGCGCCTGCATGCGGCGCGCCTGGAAGTCGCCCATGTTCGAGCACGAGCTGATCTCGCGGTAGGTGTTCTGCGCCGGGATCCACACTTCGAGGTCATAGGTCTTGGTGCTGCCGAAGCCCATGTCGCCCGTGCACAGCACGATGGTGCGGAACGGCAGCCCCAGCTTCTTCAGGATCGCCTCGGCGTGGCCGGTCAGCTCTTCCAGCGCATCGAACGACTGCGCGGCCGGCACGATCTGCACCATCTCGACCTTGTCGAACTGGTGCTGGCGGATCATGCCGCGCGTGTCCTTGCCATACGAGCCGGCTTCCGAGCGGAAGCACGGCGTATGCGCGACGAAGCGCAGCGGCAGCTTCTCGCCGGCGACGATGGCATCGCGCACGATATTGGTCAGCGGCACCTCGGCAGTGGGGATCAGGTAGAAGTTCTCGATGCGCTCGCCTTCCTCACTACCGACCTTGCGCGGCACCTTGAACAGGTCTTCCTCGAACTTGGGCAGCTGGCCGGTGCCGCGCATCGACGCGGCATTGACGATGTACGGCACGTACATCTCGGTATAGCCGTGTTCCTGCGTATGGGTGTCGAGCATCAGCTGCACCAGCGCGCGGTTCATGCGCGCCACGCCGCCGCGCAGCATCGAGAAGCGCGAGCCGGTGACCTTGACCGCGGTGTCGAAGTCCAGGCCCAGCTTCTCGCCCACGTCGACGTGGTCGCGCACTTCAAAGTCAAACTGGCGCGGCTCGCCCACGCGGCGCACTTCGACGTTCTGGGTCTCGTCATTGCCCACCGGCACGCTTTCGTGCGGCAGGTTGGGGATCGACAGCATCAGTTCTGACAGATGCGCCTGGATTTCGTCCAGCCGCGCGGCCGAAGCCTTGAGCGTGTCGCCGATGCCGCCCACTTCCGCCATCACGGCCGAGGCATCCTCGCCCTTGCCCTTGAGCATGCCGATCTGCTTGGACAGGCTGTTGCGGCGCGCCTGCAGTTCCTCGGTCTGGGTCTGCAGTTGCTTGCGTTCGGCTTCAAGTGCCTGGAACGCCGCCACGTCGAGTTGGTAGCCGCGCGTGGCAAGGCGTTGCGCCACGGCGTCGATGTCTTTGCGGAACAGCTGGATGTCGAGCATGTTGCTTGAGGTGAAGTGCAGGGCCAGCGACATGCCGGCGAAGCCGCCATTTTACTGCACCCGCATGGCCCGGGACGAGCGAATGGCGCGCACCGCGCCGGGTCTGGCGAAAACTACTCGCCCTTGTCTCCATCCTTGCCGTCCTTGCCGTCCCTGGCACCTTCGCGCGCCTTGGCCGCACGCTGTTCGCGGTGCCAGGCGTTGTCCAGTTCACGCAGATGACGCAGCTTCTCGGCGATCTTGCCCTCCAGGCCGCGCGGCACCGGCCGGTACCAGCCCTGCGCCTTCAGGTCGTCCGGGAAGTAGTGCTCGCCGGCGGCGTAGGCTTCGGGCTCGTCATGCGCATAGCGGTAGGCGTGGCCGTAGCCAAGCTCCTTCATCAGCTTTGTCGGCGCGTTGCGCAGGTGCACCGGCACCGCACGCGACTTGTCCTTGCCGACGAACGCGCGGGCAGCGTTGTACGCGTTGTAGCCCGCGTTGGACTTGGGCGCGACCGCCAGGTAGATCAGTGCCTGCCCCAGCGCCAGCTCGCCTTCGGGCGAGCCCAGGCGCTCGTAGGTCTCGGCGGCATCCAGCGTGATGCGCGCGGCACGGGGGTCGGCCAGCCCGATGTCTTCCCACGCCATGCGCACGATGCGCCGCGCCAGGTAGCGCGGATCGGCGCCGCCGTCGATCATGCGGCAGAACCAGTACAGCGCGGCATCGGGGTCCGAGCCGCGCACCGACTTGTGCAGCGCGCTGATCTGGTCGTAGAAAGCATCGCCGCCCTTGTCGAAGCGGCGCAGGTTTTGCGACAGCGCGCTGCCCAGCAGCGCGGTATCGATCTGCGCGGCACCAGCGGTGCGCGCGGCACGCGCCACGATCTCGATATTGTTCAGCAGCTTGCGTCCATCGCCGTCGGCCGATGCCACGATCAGCTGCAGCGCTTCGTCCTGCCAGCTCAGTTCGCCCAGCTTGCCGCCCAGTTCCTCGGTGGCGCGCACGGCCAGCTGGGTCAGCTCGGCATCGTCCAGGCTCTTGAGCACATAGACCGCCGCGCGCGACAGCAACGCGCCGTTGACCTCGAACGACGGGTTCTCGGTGGTCGCGCCGATGAAGGTGAACAGCCCGCTCTCGACGTGCGGCAGGAAGGCATCCTGCTGGCTCTTGTTAAAGCGGTGCACCTCGTCGACGAACACCAGCGTGCGCCGCCCGTGCGCGCGGAACTGCTCGGCGCGCTCGACGGCCTCGCGGATGTCCTTGACGCCCGACAGCACCGCCGACAGCGCGATGAACTCGGCGTCGAAGGCATCGGCCATCAGCCGCGCCAGCGTGGTCTTGCCCACGCCAGGCGGGCCCCACAGGATCATCGAATGCGGCTCGCCCGACTCGAACGCCACGCGCAGCGGCTTGCCCGGGCCCAGCAGATGCTGCTGCCCGATCACCTCGTCGATGGTGCGCGGGCGCAGGCGCTCGGCCAGCGGTTGCCGGGAACGGTCAGGGGTATCGGAGAACAGCGAGTCCGCCACGTCATCAAACCTTGCGATTGCAGAACGCCACAGTGTAGACCATCGGCGTCCCGCGCTCGGGTGCCGGGCCTGGCGCCGGCCTAAGCGGCAAAGGCGACCACGTCCTCGATCTCGACCCGGATGCCGATGCGTTCCCCCACGGCGTGGTTGTGGTGCGACGGCACCAGCGCCAGCACCCGGCCGCCGCTGGCCAGCCGCAGCGTGTACAGGATCTCCGCGCCGCGGAAGGCCTTGTGGACGACCTCGGCCCGCATCGGGCTGGCGTCGTCATGGACGATGTCGTCCGGACGCACCAGCACGTCGACGGCGGCACCCGAGGGCAGCTGCAAGGGCACCGCCGGGTGCAGCATGCCCAGCTCCACTTCGATCCGCGCATCGCCGCGCAGGTGTCCCGGCATCAGCACGCCCTGGCCGACAAAGCCGGCGACGAAGCGCGAGGTGGGACGGTGGTACAACTCATGCGCGCTGCCCCACTGCTCGATCACGCCGTCATGCATCACGCCGATCTCGTCGGCCATGGCAAAGGCCTCGTACTGGTCGTGCGTGACCAGGATGGCGGTGGTGCCTTGTGCCTTCAGGATCGCGCGTACTTCCAGGCTCAGGCGCTCGCGCAAATCGACATCGAGGTTGGAGAACGGCTCGTCGAGCAGCAGCAGTTCCGGCCGCGGCGCCAGTGCGCGCGCCAGCGCCACGCGCTGCTGCTGGCCGCCGGACAGCTCGTGCGGATACTTGCGGCCCGAGCCGGCAAGCCCGACCAGCTGCAGCACCTCTTCCACCCGCGCCGCTCGCTCGGCGCGGCCGGCGCGGGTCAGCCCGAAGCCGACGTTGGCCGCCACATCGAGATGCGGGAACAGCGCGTAATCCTGGAATACCATGCCGATGCGGCGCTGCTCCGGCGGCACCAGCGCGTCCGACGACGACACAGTCTGCCCGTCCAGCATGATGCAGCCATCCAGCAACGGCTCGAAGCCGGCGATGGCACGCAGCACCGTGGTCTTGCCGCAGCCGCTGGGGCCCAGCAGGCAGGCGATATTGCCGCGCGCCAGCGCAAACGACAGGCCCTTGACCACCGTGTGCCGCCCGAAGGCATGGCGGATACGGTCTACCTCGATGACGGCAGCGCCAGCGGCAGCCCGGTCGGTGCCGCTGCGCGCCATCGGCCGCGCGCGTGCCTGGGCTCCGGGTAATCGGGAATAGGAATCGGTTCGCATGTGCGCATTATAGGGACGCGGCGTCGCGCTGCGCCGGTGTGTGCGCCGCATTGCTAGAATGCGGCAGCCGGCGTGCCGCGCCGACACCACATTGTCCGGGGGCGCGCTCCCATCGAATCCACCGCATGCTCCTGCCCAGCCGCCGCCGCTTCCACCCCCTGACCCTGGCCACGCTTGCGATGGCGCTGCTGATCGCCGTGCCGGTGCTGGTGGTTGCCTCGGCCGTGCTGCTGCCCGCCGGCGAGACCTGGCGCCACCTGATCGACACAGTGCTGGCAGAGTACGTTCTCAACACCATCGGGCTGCTGCTGGGCGTGGGCGCGGGCGTGCTGCTGCTCGGCGTGACCACGGCGTGGCTGGTCTCGACCTACCGCTTTCCCGGCCATGCCGTGATGGAATGGGCGCTGGTGCTGCCGATGGCGATGCCGGCCTACGTGATTGCCTACGCCTACACCGATGCGCTGCAGTTCGCCGGGCCGGTGCAGGGGTGGCTGCGCGAGCTGACGGGCTGGAAAGCGCGTGACTACTGGTTCCCCGATATCCGCTCACTGGGCGGTGCCATCGCGCTGTTCTCGCTGGTGCTGTATCCCTATGTCTACCTGACGGCGCGCGCCGCCTTCCTGCAGCAGACGCAGAACACGCTAGAGGCCGCGCGCCTGCTCGGCCACGGCACCTGGAGCCGGCTCTGGCGCGTGGTGCTGCCGCTGGCCCGGCCCGGCATCGTCGCCGGCACCGCGCTGGCGATGATGGAGACGCTGGCCGACTTCGGCACCGTGGCGTACTTTGCCATCCCCACGTTTTCCACCGGCATCTACCGCGCGTGGTTCTCGCTCGGCGACAAGAACGCCGCGGCGCAGCTGTCGGCGTGCATGCTGCTGTTCGTCGCCGCGATCCTGCTGATGGAACGCGCCAGCCGCGGCCGCGCGCAGGTCTATGGCAACCAGCGCCGCGCCGCGGCATGGACGCTCGATGGCTCGCGCGGCTGGCTCGCGCTGGCGGTGTGCGCCGTGCCGGTGCTGCTCGGCTTCCTGGTGCCGGCGCTGATGTTGTGCCGCATGGCTTTCACCGACGGCGATGCCCAGTTCGGTCCGCGCTTTGTCGGGCTGGTGCGCAACAGCTTCCTGCTGGCCAGCGCGACGGCGCTGGCGGCGGTGCTGGTGGCGCTGGCGATCGGCTACGCCGGACGCGCCGCGAACGGCCGGCGCGGCTGGCTGGTGCGCGGGCTGACGCGCCTGTGCGGCATGGGCTATGCGTTACCCGGCTCGGTTATCGCCGTAGGCGTGCTGGTGCCGGTGGCGCGCTTTGACAACGCTCTGTCGGGCTGGCTGCAGCAGCAGTTCGGGCTGTCGGTGGGGCTGCTGCTGACCGGGGGCATCGCGGCGCTGGTGTATGCGCTGCTGGTGCGTTTCCTGGGCGTGGCGCTGCAGACGGTCAACGCCGGGCTGGGCAAGATCACGCCCAGCATGGACGCCGCCGCGCGCAGCCTCGGCCACGGTCCGGGCGCCACGCTGCGGCGCGTGCATTTCCCGATGCTGCGCGGCAGCCTGCTGACGGCGGCGCTGATCGTCTTTGTCGATGTGATGAAGGAATTGCCGGCCACCTTCGTGATGCGGCCGTTCAATTTCGATACGCTCGCCGTACAGGCCTACAACCTCGCTGCCGACGAACGCCTGACCGAAGCCGCGACCGCGTCGCTGGTGATCGTCGCTGTCGGCCTGCTGCCGGTGATCGTGCTGTCGCGCACGATCCGGCGCGAAGCGCAGCGCTAACCCCCCTCAAGTACCGCCCCTGCCGCGCCGATAGCCTTTTATGGCCCGGCGCTCGCCCGGGAACAAGAACAGCGGCACGCCGGGTCCTTCGGCGCCTGCCGCCGGAACGCATGACGGGGGCGTATGCTGCGATACCACATCCTGTTGTTCAAGCTGAACCGGCTGGTCAGCCGCAACACGCTGAGCGGCGTGGAAGAAATCTCGCTGGCCGGACAACTGGCCGAGATGATCGACTCCGCCGATTCTGCGGCGCGCGTCATCGATGACCTTTGCGACCACGCCAACCCGCGGGTGCGCCGCATCGCGCTCAATGCGATCCGCCGCGCGCGCCAGTTCACCTCGCCCAACCTGCAGCCAGCGCTGGTGCGCAGCATGGCGGATGCCGAAGCGGCGGTGCGCCACGATGCGGTGTGGATCGTGCAGGAAACCCGCATGGACGGCGCCGAGTTGCGCGCGGCGCTGCGCCGGCTGGCGGGCAAGGTGAAGTTGCCATGGGACGCCGAGCGAGCCCGCGCCAATCCCGGCGACACCGCGCTGGCCGCGCAGGTGCGTGCCCGCATGGCCCTGGACAAGCTGCTGGAAAAAAGTGCGGCGGAGCGCAACCAGGCGCTGGCCGCGATGACGCTGGGCACGGCCGGGGGCCAGCCCTATGCGGAAGGCACGGTCGGCCACAAGGGCCTGGTGCACCGTGCGCTGATCCGGCGCCAGGCCGGGCGGCGGCTCGACAGCAGCGTCAAGCTGACGTTCCGCAAGGTCGAGCCAATCGAGGTGAAGGGAAACAAGCGGTTCCTGCTGTAACGCAGAACCGGCCGGCCATCCTCGTGCGGGGACGGCCGGCCTGGCCAGCGGCTTACTTGAAGCCCGCGCGGTCCACCAGCTTCTGTGCCTGCGGCTGGTATTTGCCCAGTTCGGCCACGTTAATGGCATCGGCCTTGAACTCGCCCAGTGCGTCGAGTGCCGGATTGCTGATCTTCACGCCCTGCACCACCGGCCATTCGTTGTTGCCATCGGCAAAGTAGCGCTGCGCTTCGTCGCTGGCCAGGTACTCCAGGAACTTGACTGCCGCCTCCTTGTTCGGCGCGTGCTTCAGCATGCCGCCGCCGGAGATGTTCATGTGCACGCCCTGGCTCTTCTGGTTGGGCCACACCACGCCCAGCTTGTCGGCCACGGCCTTGTCTTCCGGCTTGGTCGACTTCAGCAGGCGCGCGATGTAGTAGGTGTTGGAGATTGCCACGTCGCACTCGCCCGCGGCCACGGCCTTGAGCTGGTCGGTATCGCCGCCCTTGGGCACGCGCGCCAGGTTGCCTGCCACGCCGCGCGCCCACTGCTCGGTACGCGCCTCGCCATCGTGGGCGATCAGGCTGGACACCAGCGACAGGTTGTAGACGTGCCCGCTGGAACGCGTGCACACCTTGCCCTTCCACCTGGGATCGGCCAGATCCTCGTAGTTGGCGATGTCGCCTGCCTTGACCGCGGTCTTGTTGTACGCGATTACGCGGCCGCGCGCCGAGAAGCCGAACCACTCGCCGTTCGGGTCGCGGTAGTTGGCGGGGATGCGCGATTCCAGCACCTTCGACTTGACCGGTGCGAATACGCCCGCTTGCTGGGCCCGCCACAGCCGCCCGATATCGACGGTGATGAACACATCCGCCGGACTGTTGGCACCTTCATTGCGGATGCGCTCCAGCAGCGGATCCTCCTGGCCTTCGATGCGGTTGACCTTGATGCCGGTCTGCTTGGTGAAATTGGCGTACAGCGCCTCGTCCGTCTGGTAGTGCCGCGCGGTATAGAGGTTCAGCACCTTTTCCTGTGCCGCGGCCGCCAGCGGCAGCGTCAGCAGGGCCAGCGCCGCGGCACGCGGCAGCAAGTTTCGGATAGTGGTCTTCACGCGGATGGCTCCCCAGCATGGGTGGGCAGTCGCCAGCATCCGGGGCACCCGGGACTGCCCGGTTATTGGATTCCGGACAGCCAAAAACAATATTGATTCTTGTTCAGGCGGTCAAATTACATTTCTGTCATGTTGAGCGCCCGTTGATGGATCAATTATTGTGCGCTCAACACAATGCCTCGCGGCTGGCGCGACGCATTAGCCACGGCGCACCCACGCCACCTTGCCAGCCTTGATACCAAGGGTCCGGCGCTGCGGGTTGTAGTCCATCGTGCCCGGGAACTGCTGTCCGTCGCGCTCGCCCAGCCGCCACGCGCAGCCTTGCAGCAAGCCGACGGCCTCGGCCTCGCCCTTGCCCACCAGCGCATCGTCGGCCACCTTGTCGGCGGCACAGCCGGCCGGCGTGCCGCGCGCACCTTGCGGGCCGGGCATCGGTGCCGGCTCGCCGGGTTGCGCCGCGCAACCAGCCAGCAAGGCTGCGCCCGCGGCCAGCCAGAGCAGCCGGCGCGCGCGGGAAGTGGTTCGGATCGCGGTCATGTCATTCTCCCGTTTTGTGCATGGATAAGGATGCTTGGACACATGACCGCCGGTGGCGTTCCGATCGCAATAAAGCAACGCTGAAGCCGGCGCGATCAGCTTTTTGCGCGATCAGCCTTTTGCGCGGTCAGCCAGCGTCTTCATCGCGTCGGCCGGCAACGGGCCGTGACACGTCCGCTCGCCACCAGCCTCGCTGACGACCAGCCAGACCTGCTCAGGCTTGCCCTTCGGATGCAGCAGCCAGGCGGGACCGCGCGCGTTGCTGCTGGGCGGCAGGTCTTCCAGCACACCAGTGCTGGCGGACTGCAGCATGACCGCGCAGTCGGATGCGGGCACGCGGGTCGCTTTCAAGAACGCCGGGTTGCCGAGCACTTCGGGCAATGCGGTGTCCGACGCGCGCAGGAAGGAATCGACATCGAACTTGCTGGCACCGCCGCCGGTGCTGGCGCAAGCCGCCAGCACCAGTGCGCCGGCACCGGCGATGATCGCTGCGCCGGAACGTCCGCGGGCAGTGACGAGGCGACCGGCTTTTGCTGAGTTGTCGATCATGGCGGACCTCATTGCTTCATCACGTCGGCGCCCTTGGGCACCGTGAACCGGAAGGCATCGGCCGCCAGCGGCGGATTCTTCTGCATGTTCGTGAAGGTCAGCATGGTGGTGTTGCCGAAGGCGTCGCGCAACTCCATCGCTTCGAGGTTGCCGCCCTTGAAGCCGATACCGATGCGCTCGAACTGGGTGTCCTTGGCCTTGGGTGTCAGCTCCAGCCATTCCACGCCATCGCGGCTCGGGCCGTTCTTGATGGCGAAGTTCTTTTCCAGGTCATTGCTGCCGAACAGGATCGCCGCGGGACTGGAACCCAGCGCGGCATCGAGCTTGCGCTCGGTGACCTGGTTCAGGTCCTTGTCGTAGATGTACAGGGTCTGGCCATCGGCCTGCAGCAGTTGCTCGTAGGGCTTGGTATAGCGCCAGGTGAACTTGCCCGGCCTCGAGAACACGAAGGTGCCGCTGGAGGTGCCGGTCACCTTGACGTTCGCGCCCTGCCCCTTGACCTGGCGCTGCGTGAACTCGCCGCGTGCGCTTTTTACGCCGGTGACGAAGCTCTGCAACTGGTCGGTGGCTGCGGCATGGGCCGGCGCCTGGATGGCAAACATCGCCAGCGCGGCGCAGGCCGACACGAGGATGCGGTTGCGCATGGTTTGGTTCCTGGTTGTTATCGAAAGCGTTGCACTGGTGCGGCACCTGCCGGGGCAGTCTGCTGCACGGTCAACGTGTCTGGTTAGAGCCGGCTGCCGGGGAAGGATTCCGCGCTATCCGCGCTTCACGGGTAACGGGATATTACGGCAGATGCTGTGCGAACTGCGCCGGTTCCGGCACGAAAACTCTCAATTTGCGGCAAAGGGTCCGGCAATGCGAATCTCGTATCAGGACGAAACACTTCCTTACCTGGCGTGGAAGACAATGCAGTGCATGTACGTAGAGCACTCGCCACGCCGCCTCTTGCTCGCTGCTTCGCCGGCAGGCGGCCAAACACTCTGGGCCAGCAATATGACCACCGCCAAACCTGCAGCCGGGCGTCAGCCATTGCGGCACGACGCCAGGCGTCTCGACCGCGACGAGATGAAGAGGATCGTGACACGCCAGGTCAGGATTGAACTCGAAGCCCGCAGGGAAATGACTGCAGCCAAGCCCTTTCATCCCGCCATGGTAGTCACGGGCATCCTGGCCGGTGTAGCGTTCGTGTTTTCCGTGATGTCCTGGCTGAATGAAAGCACCCAGGACAAGATCGACAAGACCACCGGTCCGCTCGCCTCGCGGATCACCGAGATGGACCGCCGCCTTACGGGACGACTAGATGCGGTTGATTCGCGCATTGAGCGTCTTGAGGTGCGGGTCGAAAGGGAGTTTGAAAACATCAACGCGAAGTTGGAGAACGTCAACGCGAAGGTCGAGAACATCAACGCAAAGGTCGAAAACGTCAACGCGAAGGTCGATAACATCAACGCAAAGGTCGAAAACGTCAGCGCGAAGGTCGAGAACATCAACGCGAAGCTCGACCTGGTACTGAAGCGCCGCTAGCACACACGGCTGGGCAATCCCCGGCCAAGCCGGAATGCCGCCTCTGCTTACTCCTCATCCCGCGCAGCCGCGCCACCGCCCTGCACCAGGATGTCGCGGTTGCCATTCCCCGACATCGCCGACACCAACCCGGCTTTCTCCATGTCCTCCAGCAGCCGCGCGGCGCGGTTGTAGCCGATGCGCAGGTGGCGCTGCACCAACGAGATCGACGCGCGACGGTTCTTCAGCACCACTTCCACGGCCTGGTCATACAGCGGATCGGCCTCGCCGCCGCCGCCGCCGATGCCGGCACCGCCGCCAAGTCCATCGCCGCCGCCATCGTCGGCCAGGCCGCCTTCAAGGATGCCTTCGATGTAGTTGGCCTCGCCGCCTTCCTTCAGCTTTTCCACCACGCGGTGGACTTCATCGTCCGAGACAAAGGCGCCATGCACGCGCACCGGCAGGCCGGTGCCCGGCGCCAGGTAGAGCATGTCGCCCATGCCCAGCAGCGCTTCGGCGCCCTGCTGGTCGAGGATGGTGCGCGAGTCGATCTTGCTGCTGACCTGGAAGGCGATGCGGGTCGGCACGTTGGCCTTGATCAGGCCGGTGATCACGTCCACCGACGGCCGCTGCGTGGCCAGCACCAGGTGCAGGCCGGCGGCGCGCGCCTTCTGCGCGATGCGCGCGATCAGCTCTTCCACCTTCTTGCCGACCACCATCATCAGGTCGGCCAGCTCGTCGATGACGATGACGATGGTAGGCAGCCTATCCAGCGGCTCCGGCGCGTCCGGCGTCAGGCTGAACGGGTTCGGGATCTTTTCTTCCCTGGCCGCCGCCTCGTCGATCTTCTTGTTGTAGCCCGCCAGGTTGCGCACGCCCAGCTTGCTCATCAGCTTGTAGCGGCGCTCCATCTCGCCGACCGCCCAGTTCAGCGCGTTGCCGGCCTGGCGCATATCGGTCACCACCGGGCACAGCAGGTGCGGGATGCCCTCGTAGACGCTCATTTCAAGCATCTTGGGGTCGATCAGGATCAGCCGCACGCTTTCGGCCTTGGCCTTGTACAGCAGCGACAGGATCATCGCGTTGATGCCCACCGACTTGCCCGAGCCGGTGGTACCCGCGACCATGCAATGCGGCATCTTGGCCAGGTCCGCCACCATCGGCTTGCCGGCGATGTCCTTGCCCAACGCCATGGTCAGGTTGGAAGCACTCTCGTTGTAGACCTGCGAGCCAAGGATTTCCGACAGCCGCACGGTCTGGCGCTTCGGGTTGGGTAGTTCCAGCCCCATGTAGTTCTTGCCCGGGATGGTCTCGACCACGCGAATCGACACCAGCGACAGCGAACGGGCCAGGTCGCGCGCCAGGTTGACCACCTGGCTGCCCTTGACGCCGGTGGCCGGCTCGATCTCATAGCGCGTGATGACCGGGCCCGGGTAGGCGGCCACCACCTTGACCTCGACGCCGAAGTCCTTGAGCTTCTTTTCGATCAGGCGCGAGGTGTACTCCAGCGTCTCGGCGCTGACGGTTTCCTGGTGCGGCGGGATCGGGTCCAGCAGCGACAGCGGCGGCAGGTCCGAGTCCTGGATATCGGCAAACAGCGGCTGCTGCTTCTCGCGTTCCACGCGTTCATGCTTGGGCACCGCCTGCGGCCGCACGATCTGCACCGGCGGCGCTTCTTCGATGCGCACGCGCTGGACCTCAACGGTCTCCTTGCGCTCGACCTTGGCGGCCTCGCCGATGATGCGGTCCTGCTTGCTTTCGCGGCGGGCCTTGAAGCCCAGGAACAGCTTCTCGACAAAACCGCCGATATGCTCGGCCACCGACAGCCACGAGAAGTGGAAGAACAGCGACAGCCCGATCGCGAACAGCAACAGCAGCAGCAGCGTCGCACCGGTGAAGCCCAGCGCCACCTGCATCCAGCCGCCCAGCGTGTCGCCCAGCACCCCGCCCGGCGCGCGCGGCAGCGCGGCGCGCAGCGGGTACATGCGGATCGCCTCCAGCCCCATGCTGGACAGCAGCGTCAGCACGAAGCCGATCCAGCTTACCGCCACGCCCTGGCGATGGTCCTCGCGCTCGGGCAGCTCGGCGGTCAGCGTGCGCCAGCCGCGCCAGCAGCGCCGCACCAGCAACACCGCCCACCAGTAGGCCGAGAAGCCGAAGATAAAGAACAGCACGTCGGCCACCCAGGCGCCGACGCGGCCGCCCAGGTTATGGATATCGGCGACCTGGTTGGCATGCGACCAGCCGGGGTCGGTCTTGCTGTAGCTGGCCAGCACGCACAGGAAGCCCAGCGTGACGGCCAGAAGCAGGAACCAGCGTACCTCGCCCAGCAGTTTGCCGATGCGGGAAGGCAAGGCTGACGGATCGGTGCGGGTGGTCGTGGTAGCTCGGGCCATGCCTGGATAGGACTCTTTTAGGGTGATTCCGAATACGTTTGGCACCGCCGTCGGCCTGTGTCAGCGTTGACTGGCCAGGTGACTGACGGGCATCGTGGCGGCCATTTTAACGTGGCCGGCGGCTATCGCACCCATTGGAATTTGCAACAGTGGGCAAATGCGGCACCTCTTATAATGTCGGTTTCGAGCAATGCCGGTGGGCATCATGCCGCACCGGCCACAGGAACGCATCATGGCAAAACACGCAAAAGTGCTGATTCTCGGTTCTGGTCCCGCCGGCTACACCGCCGCGGTCTACGCGGCCCGCGCCAACCTGCAGCCGGTGCTGATCACCGGCCTGGCCCAGGGCGGACAGCTGATGACCACCACGGACGTCGAGAACTGGCCGGGCGATGCCAAGGGCGTCCAGGGTCCGGAACTGATGCAGCGCCTCCTGGCGCATGCCGAAGAGTTCAAGACCGAAATCATCTTCGATCACATCCACACCGCCAAGCTCGTGGACGAGAACGGCAAGCCGGCCCGCCCCTTCACGCTGATCGGCGACGCCGGCGAATACACCTGCGACGCGCTCGTCATCGCCACCGGCGCCTCGGCCCAGTACCTGGGCCTGCCGTCGGAAGAGTCCTTCATGGGCCGCGGCGTGTCGGCCTGCGCCACCTGCGACGGTTTCTTCTACAAGAACCAGGAAGTCGCCGTGGTCGGCGGCGGCAACACCGCCGTCGAAGAAGCGCTGTACCTGTCGCACATCGCCAGCAAGGTGACCGTGATCCACCGCCGCGACAGCTTCCGCGCCGAGCCGATCCTGGTCGACCGCCTGCTCCAGCGCGAGAAGGAAGGCCGCATTGAAATCCGCTACGACAACGTGCTGGATGAAGTGCTGGGCGACGATTCCGGCGTGACCGGCATCCGCATCCGCAACGCCAAGACCAGCCAGACCGAAGACCTGAAGCTGGCGGGCGTGTTCATCGCCATCGGCCACAAGCCCAACACCGACCTGTTCACCGGCCAGCTGGACATGCAGAACGGCTACCTGGTGACCAAGTCGGGCCTGCAGGGCGACGCCACCGCTACCAGCGTGCCGGGCGTGTTCGCCGCCGGCGACGTGCAGGACCACGTCTACCGCCAGGCAATCACCAGCGCCGGCACCGGCTGCATGGCCGCGCTGGACGCGCAGCGTTTTGTCGAAGCCCTGAAGTAAGCGCAAGCCCTCCTGAACCGGCCCGCCGCGGCCGGTTCACCCGCCTCCCCGCAGCCTTCCCGGCTGTCCAGCCCCAGTCGATATAATCCCGGCGTGCCCCCGGAGATTTTTTCATGACGCAAGGCGCCCGCAAACCCGACCGACCGACCCAACGCTTTGGCCTGAACGACCTGTCCAGCCTGCGCGACAACCTCAAGGCCGATGCCGAGCGGCGCGAAGCCGAGCGCCTGGCTGCCGAACAGGCGGCGCAGCGTGCCCGCGAGGAAGCCGACGTGTTCCGTGCCAGCGTGGGCCAGGTCAGCCAGCTGCGCGACCGCAACCGCGCCCACCATCCCGCCAGCAAGCCCGCGCCTGTGCCGGTGCAGTCGCAGCGCAACGACCAGGCGGTGCTGCAGGCCTCCCTGTCTGATGAGTTCGATGTCGAAAGCCTGCTGGAAACCGACGAGACGCTGTCGTTCCGCCGGCCCGGCATCGGCATGGACGTGATCCGCAAGCTGCGCCGCGGCGAATGGGTGCCGCAGGACAAGGTCGACCTGCACGGACTGCGCAGCGACGAGGCGCGCGAGGCGCTGGCCGAGTTCCTGCGCCGCTCGGTGCGCAACGGCGTGCGCTGCGTGCGTGTGATCCACGGCAAGGGCCTGGGCTCGCCCGACAAGCTTCCAGTGCTCAAGGGCAAGGTGCGCAGCTGGCTGGTGCAGAAGGAAGAAGTGCTCGCCTTCGTGCAGGCACGCGAGGCCGAAGGCGGCGCCGGCGCGCTGATGGTGCTGCTGCGCCAGCCAAAGCCCTGATGCGCCGGACCTGAGCCCCCAGCCCGCGCCGGATGCATCTCCCGCTCGAATTGCTGATGGGGCGGCTGCCCCTGATCCTCCATATCATGGAGGTCATCGGCGTGCTCGCCTTCGCGGTGTCGGGCGTGGTCGACGCGCGCAAGCAGCGGCTCGACGTGGTCGGCACCTTCGTGGTCGCGTTCGCCACGGCCTTCGGCGGCGGCACGCTGCGCGACGTGCTGCTGGACCGGCGACCGTTCTACTGGGTCGAACATGAAGGCTATGTGCTGCTGATCTTCGCGATGTCGTTCGGTGCGTCATTCGTGCTGCGCGTGGTCAGCCGCGTGGCGTCGGACCGGGCCATGATCGTTGCCGATGCGATCGGCCTGGGGCTGTTCTCGGTCACCGGCGCCTCGCTGGCGCTGGTGGCGCAGATGACGCCGACCGTGGCGGTGATGATGGGCATCATCTCGTCCGTGTTCGGCGGCGTGGTGCGCGACGTGCTGTGCAATGAAGTGCCGATGATCCTGCGCGACCGCTCGCCGTACGCGACCTGCTCCTTTGTCGGCTGCTGGATCTACGTCGGCCTGACGTGGCTGGAGGTACAGCAGGAGGCGGCGCTGCTGACCGGCGCGCTGGCGATCATCGCGATGCGGCTGGTGTCGGTGCGCTACGGCTGGAAGCTGCCAAGCTGAGCCTCGCCCTCCGCAGGGCAAACCCCAAAATAAAAAACGCCGCCCGGTTGGGCGGCGTTCTTGCTTTTGCAGCCGGCGGTTCAGACCGCGGCTTCGTCCTGTTCGCCGGTACGAATGCGGATCACGCGTTCGATTTCGGTCACGAAGATCTTGCCGTCGCCGATCTTGCCGGTGTGCGCGGCCTTGACGATCGCGTCCAGCACGGTGTCCAGCTGGTTCTCAGCCACCACCACCTCGATCTTGATCTTGGGGAGGAAGTCGACCACGTACTCGGCACCACGATAAAGCTCGGTATGCCCTTTCTGGCGGCCAAATCCCTTCACCTCGGTCACCGTCAGCCCGGTCACGCCGACGTCAGCCAGGGCTTCACGCACCTCGTCGAGCTTGAACGGTTTGATGATGGCGGTAATCTGCTTCATGACTGGCCCCTGGTTATCGTTTGTTCACGCGCCTGGTGGCGCACCGCCGCGGGCGCGGCGCTCTCCGGCTGGCATTTTACCAGCCATTGGCGCCATGCATTCCCCGCAATCCCGCCCCCGGCGCGGCCGGAACGTTCGGCGTCACGCATCGCGGGGTGGCGTAATGCCGCCCGCGCCTGTGGACAACCCTGTGGATAGCCGCCGCGGAATCCTGTGCACAGCCTGTGCAAACCCTGTGCACAGCATCCGGTCAGGCCGTGCTGAGAAAGCGGCGCCGGTAATCCGAAGGCGCCACCCCGATCCGGCGCAGGAAGGCGCGCCGCAGGGTATTGGGATCGCCAAAACCGGCCAGCGCGGCGACGCGCTTGAGCGGATGGCGCGAGCCCTCCAGCAGCCGGCGCGCGGCGTCGATGCGCGCGGCCTCGACGAAATCGGCTGGCGTCACCTGGCATTCCTGCCTGAAGACGCGCGCAAAGTTGCGCGTGCTCATGCCGGCACGCGCCGCCAGCGCCTCGACCGACAGGTCGCCGGCAAGGTTCTCGACCACCCAGCCCTGCACCTCGCGGAGGGCATTGCGCTCGGCCGTCTGCGCCGCGAGGTGAGCGCTGAACTGCGACTGCCCGCCCGGCCGCTTGAGGAACATCACCAGTTCCCGCGCCACCCGCAGCGCCACCACGCGCCCGAAATCCTCCTCGACCAGCGCCAATGCCAGGTCCAGCCCGGCGGTCACGCCGGCAGAGGTGTACAGGTTGCCGTCCTTGACATAGATCCGGTCCGGCTCCACCTGGACGCCCGGAAACATGCGCGCCAGCCGGTCGGTGGTATTCCAGTGCGTGGTAACGCTGCGTCCGTCGAGCAAGCCCGCGTGCGCCAGCACCATCGCGCCGGAGCAGACCGACCCGATCCTCCGCACGGTGCGTGCCTGCCGGGCCAGCCATGCGCGGACGGTTTCGTCCTGCGTCTGCTGCCAGAGCGCGGGGCCGCCCGCGACCAGCAGCGTGTCGATATCGTCACTGGCGGTCTTCAGCGTCGCGTCCGGCTCGATGCGCATGCCGTTGGAGGCAGTGAGCATCCCGGGCTGCGGCGCAATGATCTCGAACTGGTAGGCATCCGGCTGTCCGGCCTGGCGCGCGCCTTCGTGGAACACGTCAATGGGACCCGCGATGTCCAGCATCTGGAAGCCAGGAAAGGCAACGACGGCGATTTTCATGGGCTGGAAGGCAAGAGCCGGCGATGGCCCGGCGTGGCTGGATACCACGAGTCTAGGCAGATTCACCCAGCCGCGCCTCAGCGGTAGCGCACGATGGAAATCTCGACGATGCGCCGCGAATCCGCCAGCGCGGGATGGCTGCCCGCGCGCTGCAGTGCCACCAGCCGGCTGCGCTGGTCGCCGATCAGCGCGCCGTCGCCGCCGGCCTCGCGCACGCGGCTGGCGACCCGCTTCAGCAGGAAGCGCTCGCCGATCCAGCCTTCCGCGGTTTCCACGGTGGTGTAGGCCAGCACCTCGTAGGGTCGCGGCGGCTCGCCTCGCATCCAGATGTCGACGCCGTCGACGTGTTCGCGCGCGCCGCCCTGGCCGAACCGAAGCAGCGGTTCGCCTTCGTGGCGCCGGATCGGCGCCTGGATGCAGGCGGCGAGGCCCACGCAGCACAACAACAGCAGCGCGGGACCAGCGGCCCGCTTTATCAGGGATGGCTTCATCAGTTTTCCTTTCCTTCGCATCGCAAACGGCGCGCAGTCTAGGCAGGAAAAGCGGCGCTGCGTCGCCACTGGCAGCGAGCGACCCGTGATTGGCAGGATTTGACGCATCTGGCGCCTATCGGCCAGTGCATCCGAAAACCATAATTCCCTTCACCAGGCCCTGCCGCAATCCCCGCAGGCCGCGGCAAGCTCCTCGCTCCTTATCACCCGTCAATGCGGGCAATTTCCTGAAGCAGAACCACGAATATGACTGTTGCAGCCCATCTCGCGGCCGCCCTGCCGGCGCCCCGCAGTTCCGTGAAGCACCTCCCCGTCAACCTGTTCGCCGCCGTCATGGGCCTGTCCGGCCTGTCACTGGCATGGCGCGGCGCAGTCACTCCCTTCGGTGCCAGCCCCGCCATCGGCGAGGCCGTCGGCGTGCTCGCCGTGCTCGCCTTCGTGGCATTGGCGGCCGGCTATCTGGCCAAGTGGAAGCGCTATCCCGACGCAGTCCGCGCGGAATTCAGCCATCCCGTCGCCGGCAATTTCTTCGGCACCATCGCCATCGCCATCCTGCTGCTGTCGTCGGTGGTCGGCGTGCATCACGCGGCGCTGGGACAGGCAATCTGGGTGGTCGGCACGGTGCTCACCGTGGCGCTGACCGTCGTCATCGCGGGCCGCCTGCTCAACGGCCGCACCGAGCCGGCCAATGTCGTGCCGGCCTGGCTGATTCCCGGCGTGGCGACGCTCGACATCGCCGTGGCCGGCGGCACCATGCCGATGGCGTGGGCGCACGAGGTCAACCTGTTCGCCGCCGCCGTCGGCACCGTGATCGCGCTGGTGTTCTTCGTGATGATCTTCTCGCGCCTCGTCCATCATGATCCGCTGCCCGCCGGCATGGTGCCGTCGCTGATCATCCTGATCGCGCCGTTCGAGGTGGGCTTTCTCGCCTACGTCAACGTGACCGGCCACGTCGACCTGTTTGCCGGCATGCTGTTCTACTTCGGCCTGTTCCTGTTCGTGCTGCTGGCGTGGCGCGTGTTCCGCCGCCCGGTGCAGTTCGCGCCGTCGTGGTGGGCCATCAGCTTTCCGATGGCGGCGCTGTCGAACGCGGCGCTGAAGTATGCGGGCCACGCGCAGGCCGGCGTGCTCCACTGGCTGGCCGGGCTGATCCTGCTGGTCCTGACGGTGGCGATCGCGGTGCTGTCCGTGCGTACGCTGCACAGCCTGTTCACGCGTCGCCTGCTGGCCGGCTGAGCGATGCCGTGGACCCTGTTGGTCGTCGCCGGCCTGCTCGAGATTGCCTTCGCCTTCGGCATGAAATGGTCGGCCGGTTTCAGCCGGTTCTGGCCCAGCGTCTATGCGGTGGCAACCGGGCTGGCCAGCATCGTGCTGCTGACGCTGTCGTTGCGAGTGCTGCCGGTGGGAACCGCCTACGCGGTTTGGACCGGCATCGGCGCGGCCGGCACCGCAATGCTCGGCATGCTGTGGCTGGGCGAGCCGGCCTCGCTGGCACGCGCGGGCTGCATCGCGCTGATCCTGTGCGGCGTGATGGGGCTGAAGCTGGTCTCGGGGCCGGCTGCCTGACAGCACCCCGGCAAGAAAATGGCCCGCACAATGCGGGCCATTTCACTGCTTAGTGAGACCGCGGTATTAGTCCGGCACCTTCTCCAGGTCCGCCAGCCACACCGCCGACTCCGAGTCGCTCGGCGCACGCCAGTCGCCGCGCGGCGACAGCGAACCGCCCGATCCCACCTTGGGCGCGTTCGGGATGCACGAGCGCTTGAACTGGCTGGTACGGAAAAAGCGGTCGAGGAAGATCGCAAGGTTGCGCTTGATCTCCGGCAGCCCATACTGGTTGCGCGCCACTTCCGGCCCGTACGGCCACACGCCGCGCTCGCGGTCGCCCCAGGCGTGCTGGGCCAGGAAGGCGATCTTGGACGGCGTGAAGCCAAAGCGCAGCGTGTAGTAGAGATTGAAGTCCTGCAGTTCGTACGGCCCGATGGTGCTTTCGGTCTTCTGCTCCGGGCCATGGTTGCTGTCGCCGGGCACCAGCTCCGGGCTGATGTCGGTGTCCAGCACCGCCAGCAGCACATCGGCACCGCCCTCGCCGATCTGCCCGGTCTCGGCGACCCAGCGCACCAGGTGCGAGATCAATGTCTTGGGCACGCTGGCGTTGACGTTGTAGTGCGACATGTGGTCGCCCACGCCGTAGGTGCACCAGCCCAGCGCCAGCTCGCTCAGGTCGCCGGTGCCGATCACGATGGCGCCCTGGAAATTGGCCAGCCGGAACAGGTGGTTGGTGCGCTCGCCGGCCTGCACGTTCTCGAAGGTCACGTCATAGACCTTCTCGCCGGCGGCGTACGGATGGCCCAGGTCCTTCAGCATGGCCAGGCAGCTGGGGCGGATATCGATCTCGGTGGCGCTGCAGCCCACCACCTGCATCAGCTTGCGCGCCTGGTCCAGCGTGCGGTCGCTGGTGGCGAAGCCGGGCATGGTGTACGCCAGGATATTGGCGCGCGGCAGCCCCAGGCGGTCCATCGCCTTGGCGCAGACCAGCAGCGCGTGCGTGGAATCGAGCCCGCCGGAGACGCCGATCACCACCTTGCTGATCTTGCTGGCCGACAGCCGCTGCACCAGCGCCTGCACCTGGATGTTGTAGACCTCCATGCAGCGCTCGTCGCGCTGGCGCGGATCGGCCGGCACGTACGGGAAGCGCGCCACGTTGCGCGCCAGCGGCAGCGACTTGTCGCGCGGCAGGTCGAGTGCGAAGGTCACCACGCGGAAAGCTCCCACCTCGGCCTTGTGCCGGCGCACCGAATGGCCGAAGGTGACCTGGTGCATACGCTCGCGCGACAGGCGTTCGACATCGACATCGGCAAACAGCAGGTGCGAGTCGTCGGAGAAGCGTTCGGACTCGGCCAGCATCTCGCCGTTCTCGTAGATCAGCGCCTGGCCATCCCAGGCCAGGTCGGTCGACGACTCACCCTTCCCTGCCGAGGTGTACAGGTACGCCGCCAGGCAGCGCGCCGACTGCTGGGACACCAGCTGGTGCCGGTAGCCCGATTTGCCGATCACGATGTTCGATGCCGACAGGTTCACCAGCACGGTCGCGCCAGCCATCGCGGCAAACGACGACGGCGGCACCGGCACCCACACGTCTTCGCAGATCTCGGCATGGAAGCGGAAGAAGGGCAGCCCTTCGATATCGAACAGCAGCCCGGCGCCGAACGGCACGTCCTGGCCCAGCAGCCGCACGCTGTCCACCGTGGCGCAGTCGGCCGCGCTGAACTGGCGCCCTTCATAGAATTCCCAGTAGTTGGGCAGGAACGACTTGGGCACCACGCCCTGCACACGGCCAGCGGCCACCACCACGGCGCAGTTGAACAGCTGGTGCTGCACGCGCAGTGGCATGCCCACCACCATCGCCAGCGGCAACTTGCGCGAAGCTTCGACGATGGTGCCGAGCGCGGCCTCGCACGCATCGAGCAATGTGCGCTGGTGGAACAGGTCGTCGCAGGTATAGGCCGACAGGCCCAGCTCGGGGAACGCGGCCAGCACCGCGCCGCGCTGCGCGGCCTGTGTGGCCAGCGCCAGCGTCTCGCGCGCATTGAAGGCGGGGTCGGCCACGCGGCAGACCGGCACGCCGACCGCCACGCGGGCGAAGCCGTGGGAATAGAGGTTGAAAAACGGAGTCTTCATATCGGGCCCTGGGGTATGGCAGGCATGGGGCGGGTCATCCGCGCCTGAACCTGGGGGGTGACGCATATCCGCCATTCTACGTCGCCACCCAGCGCCCTGCCGCAGGTGCCTTGCCGCAGCGCCTGCGCGCCGTTTCCGGTAGACTCAAGCCGCCATGCGCGCCGCGCGCGGTAATCCCGTCCCTCCCCTTCAGCTACAGCCCATGCAGTCGGATTCCGGCGACACGGCGGCCGCAGGCAGCCGCGCAGACGACCAGAAGGCCCGCCAAGCGGACACTTCGGCCTACCAGACGCGCATCGTCTCCGACCTGGCCGAGATCGACCCGGCCGCCTGGGACGCGCTGCTGGTGCGCCAGCCTGAACCGACGCCCTTCCTGCGCCACGCCTTCCTGCATGCCTTGCATGCCAGCGGCAGCGCATGCGCCGAGACCGGCTGGCATCCGCGCTTCCTGACGTTGTGGGCAGGCGACCGCCTGGCTGCGGCGATGCCGCTCTATGCCAAGGCGCATTCGTACGGCGAGTACGTGTTCGACTGGGCCTGGGCCGATGCCTATGCCCGGCACAACATCGAGTACTACCCCAAGTGGCTGTCGGCGATACCGTTCACGCCGGTGCGCGGCGCGCGGCTGATCGCTGAAGATCCGCAAGCCCGCCGGCTGCTGCTGGAGGTGGCGCTGGCGCTGGCGGCGGAAAGCGGCATGTCGTCGCTGCATGTCCTCTTCCCCGACGAGGCCGAAGCCGGGCTGATGCAGCAGGCCGGCATGCTGATGCGGCACGGCGTGCAGTTCCACTGGACCAATGGTGGTGAAGGCAATGGCGAAAGCGGTGGCAAACCCTACGCCAGCTTCGACGACTTCCTCGCCACGCTGTCACAGAAGAAGCGCAAGAACATCCGCGCCGAACGGCGTCAGGTAGCGCAGGCCGGCATCACCTTCCGTCACCTGCGCGGCAGCGAGATCGACGACGAGGCCTGGCGCTTCTTCAACCGATGCTATCGCCAGACCTATCGCGAGCACCATTCCACCCCCTACCTGAACCTGGACTTCTTCCGGCGCATCGGCGCGGCGATGCCGCAGCACCTGCTGCTGGTGGTGGCCGAGCGCGCGGGCCAGCCGATCGCCTCGTCGCTGCTGGTGTACGACGATGCGCCGCACGTCAGCACGCTGTACGGCCGCTACTGGGGCGCACTCGAATACCACCCCTGCCTGCACTTCGAGACCGCGTACTACCAGCCGCTGGAGTTCTGCATCGCCCACGGCATCCGCACCTTCGAAGGCGGCGCGCAGGGCGAGCACAAGATGGCGCGGGGCTTCCTGCCCGTGGCCACGCGCTCGGCGCACTGGCTGGCGCATGCCGACTTTGCCGATGCCGTGGAGCGCTTCCTCGCGCGCGAGCGCCACGGCATCGACGCCTACCTGGACGAACTGAACGAACGCAATCCCTTCGCCCGTTCCTGAGCCGCCGTGGCGCTCAGCGCCACATGCGCCGCAGCGTGTTGTCGCCCAGCATGTAGTGGTGGAACAGCGAAGCCATCGCATGCAGCCCGATGACGAGGTAGAACGCGGTCCCCAGCGTTTCGTGGATAACCTTGACCGTATCCTTCAGCGCGGGGTCCGCCGCCACCAACGCGGGCACCTCGATCCCCAGCGACGGCAACGCCAGCAGGTGCCCGCCGGCATTCATCGCCAACAGCCCCAGCAGCGGCTGCGCCAGGATAAACAGGTACAGCACCCAGTGCATGGCCTCGCCCGCCAGCCGCATCCAGCGCGGGCCGGGCTCGGGCGCCGGGGCGCCGCGCACCAGCCGCCACAGCAGCCGCGGCAGCGCCAAAAAGAGCACCAGCGCCCCGGCCCATTCATGAATATCCATGGCCAGCGCGCGCGCCGGCGTGCCCTTGTCGAAATTGCCCTTCAGTTCGATGGCCGCATATGCCAGGGCCACCAGCACGAACACCACCCAATGGAAGCCCACCGCGAGCCGGTCATAGCGGCGCGATGGCGACAGCACTTCCGGCAGGCCCTGCATCGGCTTGATGCCCGGTGTGGTGCGGTTCATGGTGTGGTTCTCCTTCTCGTTCGACACCGGCCCAGCGTAGCGCAAGCCGCGCGGGCAGGTCCTAACCGCCATCAGGCGGCGGGCAACAAAAAACCCCGCCGCGGCGGGGTTTCTTCAGCGAAGGTTCAGCTTACTTCTTGTAGTTCGCCACGCCGTCGGTGATTTCCTTGTGGGCTTCCTCGATGCCGGCCCAGCCTTCGACCTTGACCCACTTGCCGGCTTCCAGTGCCTTGTAGTGCTCAAAGAAGTGCTTGATCTGGTCCAACTGGTTCTGCGGAACGTCCGACAGGCCCTTCATGTAGGCAGTAGCAGGCGACAGCTTGTCCAGCGGCACGGCCACCAGCTTGGCGTCCACACCCGACTCGTCGGTCATCTTCAGCATGCCGAGTGCACGGCAGCGCACCACGGCGCCGGCCAGGATCGGGAACGGGGACAGCACCAGCACGTCCACCGGGTCGCCGTCGCCCGACAGGGTCTGCGGGATGTAGCCGTAGTTGGCCGGATAGCGCATGCCGGTGCCGATAAAGCGGTCCACGAACAGCAGGCCGGTTTCCTTGTCGGCTTCGTACTTCACCGGATCGCTCTGGGCCGAGATCTCGATGATGACGTTGAAATCGTTGGGGATGTCCTTGCCCGGGGTTACGAGGTTGAAGCTCATGCGGTTCTCCAGATGCCTGCGCTATGTTGTCGGATGGCGGGCATTATAACGGCTCGCGCCTGACCGGTTGCTGACAAGCCAGCCCCATTCTGCCCTCTCTGCCCGGTGCAACGCGTTGCCGCCACGCCGCCGTGCGCGATAATGGCGCATTCTTCAGCCGACACTGAATAGCCGCAGCCGCCGTGCTGCCCCGGAGCCACCCATGCATGCCCAGCACTTTGTCGCCAACCGCCTGATCGCGCCGGACAACGGCCTGCGCATCAAGGTGTTCGACCCGTCCAACGGCGAGCCCTTTGCCGAGATCGCCCGTGGCAACGCCACCGACATCAACGTCGCGGTCCACGCCGCGCGCCAGGCCGCCGACGGCGCGTGGGGCCAGATGGCCCCGGCCGAGCGCGTGCGCCTGCTTAACCGCGTTGCCGTGGCGCTGATCGCCCAGGAAGACGAACTGGCCGCGCTGGAAGCGCGCGACACCGGCAAGCCGCTGCGCCAGGCCCGCGCCGACGCCCGCGCCGTGGCGCGCTACTTCGAGTTCTATGCCGGCGCGGTCGACAAGCTGCACGGCCAGACCATCCCCTACACCCCCGGCTACACCGTGCTGACGGTGCGCGAGGCGCATGGCGTGACCGGCCACATCATTCCGTGGAACTACCCGCTGCAGATCTTCGGGCGCAGCGTGGGCGCGGCACTGGCCGCCGGCAATGCCTGCGTGGTCAAGCCGGCCGAGGACGCCTGCCTGTCGCTGCTGCGCGTGGCGGAGATCGCAGCCGAGGCCGGCCTGCCCGAAGGCGCGCTCAACATCATCACCGGCTACGGCCACGAAGCCGGCGCCGCGCTGGCGCGCCATCCCGGCATCAACCACATCTCCTTCACCGGCTCGCCGCAGACCGGCAAGCTGGTATCGCAGCTGGCCGCCGAGAACCACGTGCCGGTCACGCTGGAACTGGGCGGCAAGTCACCGCAGATCGTGTTTGCCGATGCCGACATCGACGCGCTGGTGCCGGTGGTGGTCAACGGCATCGTGCAGAACGCCGGCCAGACCTGCTCGGCCGGCAGCCGCCTGCTGGTGGAACGGCCGGTCTATAACGCGCTGCTTGACCGGATTGCGTCGGTGTTCGAGTCGCTGCGCGTGGGCCCGGCCGAACTCGACCTGGAATGCGGCCCGCTGATCAGCCGCAAGCAGCAGCAGCGCGTGTGGGACTTCGTCTCCGACGCACAGCATGCCGGCGTGGCAGTCATGGCGCAGGGCCAGATCGTGGCCGAGGCGCCCGAGGCCGGCTACTACCAGGTGCCGATGCTGTTCCGCGATGTCCCGCCCGCGCACCGGCTCGCGCAGGAAGAAGTGTTCGGCCCGCTGCTGGCGGCCATGCCCTTCGACACCGAGGCCGATGCCATCGCGCTGGCCAACGGCACGCCCTACGGCCTGGTCGCCGGCGTCTGGACCCGCGACGGCGGCCGCCAGCTGCGCCTGGCGCACAAGCTGCGCGCGGGCCAGGTCTTTATCAACAACTACGGTGCGGGGGGCGGCGTTGAGCTACCCTTCGGCGGCACCGGCCAGTCCGGCTACGGCCGCGAGAAGGGCTTCGAGGCCCTGTATGGATTCACCACACTGAAAACCATCGCCATTCAACATGGGTAACATCAATTTCCTTTCCATCGCCTTTGCCATCTTCTTTTTCTGGATGGCGTGGCATGTGCGGAACAAGCGCGCCACCAATCCCTCCGGCATGCCGCGGCTGCAGGTGTTCAAGCGCAAGTGGGGCGACGTCATGGGCGATCGCGTGCACTGGTGCCTGTATGTGGCGCTGCCGTTCTTGCTGGCGGTGATGATGGTCGCGAATGCCTTGCGCGGACGGGGGCCGTTTTCGCACTGACATCGCCGCACTGAACGCTTACCCGCATCGATCACCGAAAACCACAACACAAGGAGACAAGCGATGAGACTGGCCAACAAGGTAGCGATCGTCACCGGCGGCGGTTCCGGCTTCGGCGAAGGCATCGCCCACACCTTCGCGCGCGAGGGCGCCAGCGTGCTGGTGGCCGACCTGCGCGAAGACGCCGCCGAGCGCGTTGCCGCGGCGATCCGCGAGGCCGGCGGCCAGGCGCGCGCGGTGCGCGCCGACGTCTCGCGCGGCGACGATACCGAGGCCATGCGCGAGGCCGCGCTGGCCGCCTTCGGCGACGTGCATATCGTCGTCAACAACGCCGGCACCACCCATCGCAACAAGCCCATCCTGGAGATCACCGAGGATGAGTTCGACCGCGTCTACGCGGTCAACGTCAAGAGCATCTACTGGTCGGCGCGTGCCTTTGTCCCGCACTTCCGCCAGCGCGGCGGAGGCGTGTTCGTCAATATCGCTTCCACCGCCGGCATCCGCCCGCGTCCCGGCCTGGTCTGGTACAACGGCAGCAAGGGCGCGGTCATCACCGCCAGCAAGGCGATGGCGGCGGAGCTGGGCCCGGACAAGATCCGCGTCAACTGCGTCAACCCGGTGATCGGCGCCACCGCGCTGCTCGAAGAATTCATGGGCATGCCCGACACGCCCGAGAACCGCGCCAGATTCCTCGCCACCATCCCGATGGGACGCATGTCGACCCCGCAGGACGTCGCCAACGCCTGCCTGTACCTGGCTTCGGACGAAGCCGCCTTCATCACCGGCACCTGCATCGAAGTCGACGGCGGGCGCTGCGTCTGAGCCCTGCCCCACCAGCATTTCCTTGTCGAAAATTTCCTTGTCGTAATACCGCTGTACCGCGTCGCAAGAACGCAACCATCCTCAGGAGACAGCATGACAACGACCGCAGTAAACCCTGGCGTCGGCGGCGCCGCCTTTGAAGACGCCACCTACCGCAAGGTGAGCTGGCGCCTGGTGCCCTTCCTGCTGCTGTGCTACGTGGTGGCCTACCTGGACCGCGTCAACGTGGGCTTCGCCAAGCTGCAGATGCTCAACGACCTGAAGTTCAGCGAGACCGTCTACGGGCTGGGCGCAGGCATCTTCTTCATCGGCTACTTCCTGTTCGAAGTGCCCAGCAACGTGATCCTGCACAAGGTGGGCGCGCGCATCTGGATCGCGCGCATCATGATCACCTGGGGCGCGATCTCGGCGGCGATGATGTTCGTCACCACGCCGACCATGTTCTACGTGCTGCGCTTCCTGCTGGGCATTGCCGAGGCCGGCTTCTTCCCCGGCATCATCCTGTACCTGACCTACTGGTACCCGGCCAACCGGCGCGGCCGCACCACCACCTTCTTCATGACCGCAATCGCGCTGTCGGGCGTGATCGGCGGCCCGCTGTCGGGGTGGATCATGCAGAATTTCGACGGCCACAATGGCTGGGCGGGCTGGCAGTGGATGTTCCTGCTGGAAGGCGTGCCTTCGATCCTGGTCGGGCTGTGGGTGCTGGCCTACCTGGACGACCGCATCGCGCACGCCAGGTGGCTCACGGCCGAGGAAAAGGCGCTGCTCGAGCGCAATATCGCCGCCGAAGACGCACACAAGGAAGACCCGCCGATCCGCACCGTGCTGTTCAGCCCGCGCGTCTGGCTGATGAGCGCGATCTACTTCTGCTTCGTCATGGGCCTGTATGGCGTCAGCTTCTGGCTGCCGACCATCATCAAGCAGACCGGCGTGAAGAGCGCGCTCGACATCGGCCTGCTGACCGCGATCCCGTATGGCTGCGCGGTCATCGGCATGGTGCTGGTGGCGTACAGCGCCGACCGCAGCGGCGAACGGCGCTGGCATATCGCGATCCCCGCGCTGCTCGGCTCGTTCGGCCTGCTGCTGTCGGTGCACTGGGCCACCGATACCACGCTGGCCATGTTCGCGCTGACGCTGGCCACCATCGGCATCCTGACCACGCTGCCGCTGTTCTGGAGCCTGCCCACATCGTTCCTGGCGGGCACCGGCGCGGCCGCCGGCATTGCGCTGATCAACTCGCTGGGCAACCTCGCCGGCTTCCTCAGCCCGTACGCGGTGGGCTGGCTCAAGGACCTGACCAAGAGCACGGACTCCGGCATGTACCTGCTGGCCGCGTGCCTGGTGGTGGGCGCGGCGCTTACGCTGTCGGTGCCGGCACGACTGGTGGGCCGAAGGTAGGCAAGCGCTTCGCTCAAGGCCCGGCAACGGCGCTTTCCGGCAAGGGAGGCGCCGTTTTTCTTTGGGATTCCGGCAAGTGTCTGGCGCGCCGCCCATCTGCCCACGACGCGCGGTCCGCTGACGCGGATGTAGGACCAAGCCCGGCAGTGTGGCCGCGGCTTGCGCCCTAGCATGGAAAGGAAGACACCCGGAGTGATCCACACGGGGTCCTCCGGGCATGTGAATCCTGAAGTTCGCCAAGGAGGCCACGATGCCGCACCTGCCCCCGTTTGCCCCGACCCAGTCGCTTGAGCGCGTTGAAGCGCGTCTCGCACGCCGCACGCGCGTCAAGCGCATCGTGATTGCACTGAGCGCCGGCGTGGTCGCGCTGCTCGCCGTCGTGCCTGCCGCCAGCCATGCCCAGGCACCCGTGGTCGAAGCCACGCCAACGCCTGCTCCCGCTGCACCTGCACCAGCCCCGGCAGCGACTGCACCTGCGCCAGCCCCGGCAGCGACTGCCCCAGCTCCTGCCGGTGCCATCGCGCCGACCCCAGGCGTGACCGCGCCTGCAACGCAGCCGCCGACCGCCATGCCGCCGCCGGTGGCACAGCCTGCCCCGCCGGCTGCGGCGCCAGGCACTGCCGCGCCGCCGCCAGTGGCGTCACCCACCCCTGCACCGGGAGGCGCCGCACCCGCCGCACCCGCCGCACCCGCCGTACCCGCGCCGCCGCCCACCGCGGCCCAGCCGCGCCCGCCGCTGACGACGCCGTCGCCTCCGCCACCGCGTGACGCGATGGTGCAGCGTACTGCGGGGCCGGTGACCTATATCTGCGGCGGCGTTGCCGAAGACGAGCAGGTCGCGCTGCAACGGCAGTCACGCAACTACAACATGAGCCTGCTCTTTACGCAGGGCGACCGCGGGGAGTACCTGTCGGACGTCGACGTCAAGCTGATGCGCGGCAACAAGGAAGTCGCGAGCTTTGTCGCGGACGGGCCACGCTGCCTGCTGAAGGCGCCGAGCGGTACGTACAACGTGCGGGCGACTTACCAGGGCCGGACCAAGACGGCCACGGTGAGCACCGGCGGGCGCAACAGCCAGATGCGCTGGTAGGTTGAGGATGGGAGCGCCGCAGCGCGGCGTTGCCGGAGGAGAGGAAGGGCGCGGCGTCTTGCGATGCCGCGCTTTTTCTTATCTGCAGGCGGTCGAGCGGCTGCCGGTGGTCTCCCTCTCCCGCAAGCGGGCGAGGGGCAAACCGTCAGTCCTGGGGTCCCTCGCCCAGCATCTGCGCCACCGAAGCCGCCGTCCCCGCCGCGCGCTCGCCCAGCAGGCGCTGCAGCGTGGCCAGCAGCTGGTCCTCGTTATACGGCTTGCCGAGGTAGACGTTGACGCCGATCTCCTCCGCGTAGCGGCGATGCTTGTCCGCCGTGCGCGAGGTGATCATGACCAGCGGCATATGCGTTGTGCGCGAATCGGAACGCACGTTGCGGGTCAGGTCGAAGCCGTCCATGTTCGGCATCTCGATATCCACCAGCATCGCATCCGGCATCACGTCCTGCAGCTGCTTGAGCGCATCCACGCCGTCGCGCGCCAGCACCACCTGGTAGCCGGCGCGGCTGAGCAGGCGCTGGGTCGCCTTGCGCACGGTCAGCGAATCATCGACCACCATCACCGTGGGCTGCAGCGCCAGGCCGCCCACCGGGGCGGCGCTGCCGTCGCCGGCCAGTTCCGCAACCGCGCCCAGCGGCCCGGCCACGGGTTGCGCCAACTGCGGCGCCAACTGCGGCGCCAGCGCCGGCGCGGACTGCGCGGGCACCATCTGCTGCGGCGCGGGCTGGCCGCGCTCGCGCACCAGGCGCTGCGCCAGCACCACCGGGTTGTAGATCAGCACGATCTCGCCGTCGCCGAGCGTGGTCGCGCCGGCAATGCCTTCCAGCCGCGCCAGGTGCGGCCCGATGTGCTTGACCACCACTTCGCGGTTGCCGACCACCTCGTCCACGTGCACGGCGACACGTTCGGCGCCGCTGCGCACCAGCACCACCGGCGAGTACTTGCGGCCAGCCGCGACGGCGTTGCCCTCTTCCAGCAAGGCGCCGAAGTAGAAGAACGGCACCTCGGCGCCGGCCACCGCCAGGCGCCCCTGGTTGTAGGCCTCCACCAGCGCCGGCGCGCGCAGCTGCTGCACCTGGTCGATCATGCCGCTGGGCACCGCATAGCGCCGCGCGCCCAGCGAAAACACCAGCACCTGCGTGATGGCCGTGGTCAGCGGCAGGTGCACGGTAAAGGTGGTGCCGCGCCCGGGCTTCGATTCCAGCGTGATGCGCCCGCCCAGCGCCACGGTCTCGGCGCGCACCACGTCCATGCCGACGCCGCGCCCGGCCAGCTCGGAGACCGCCTCGGCCGTGGAGAAGCCGGGAGTGAAGATCATCTCGGTCAGGCGCGCCTCGCCGGCGTCGTCGTCCGGCGCGAGCAGGTGGCGCTCGACCGCGCGCGCGCGGATGCGCGCCAGGTCCAGCCCGTTGCCGTCATCAACGAAATGCAGCACCACTTCATTGCCTTCCTGCTGCACTTCCAGCGTCAGCGCGCCCGTGGCGGGCTTGCCGGCTGCGCGGCGTTGCAGCGCGGGCTCGATCCCGTGCACCACCGCGTTCCGGATCAGGTGTTCGATCGGGCCGGCCATGCGATCCAGCACGGAGCGGTCGATCTCCACCGTGCCGCCCTTGATCAGCAGCCGCACCTCCTTGCCGGTCTCGGCGGCAGCCTGGCGCGCCACGCGGTACAGGCGCTCGGCCAGCGCGTCGAACTGCACCATGCGCGCTTGCATCAGGCTGCGCTGCAGCCCGCGCGTCAGGCGCGCCTGCGCTGCCAGGTCGCCCGCGGCGCGGTCGAAGCCGCGCTGCAGGTTCTGCTCGACGGTGGCCACGTCGTTGACCGATTCGGCCATCATCCGCGTCAGTTCCTGGAAGCGGGTGAAGCGGTCGAACTCGAGCGGGTCGAACTCCTGCTTGTGCTGCGCGTCGGCGATCCGCGACGCCATCTGCGATTCGGCCTGGATCTCGATCTCGCGCAACTGGCCGCGCAGGCGGGCGACGTTGTCGTTGAGTTCGCCCAGGTAGGTGCGCATCGCGTCGAGCTCGCTGTCGAGCCGCGCGCGCGTCGCGCCGACTTCGCCGGCCTCGTTGATCAGCGTGTCGAGCGCGCGCGCCTGCACGCGCACCAGCGCACGCTGCGGCTCGGCGGCAGGCGTGGGCAGAGTGGGCGGCATTGGCACCATCACGTCCGCGGGCCCGGGCATGACCGGCAGCATGGCAACCGCAACGGCGGCATCGGCAACAGGATCCGCGGCCCCTCCTGGCTGCGCCTCTGGCAGCGCTCCTGGCTGCGCTTCTGCAAAGGGTTCCGCCTCATCCCGCGGGGACACGCCCAGGCCGTTGACCACGTCGGGGTCGTCCGCGGGCAGCAGGCGGCCGGCCTGCAGCGCTTCAGCGTGCGCGAGGATACGGTCGTACCAGGCGTAGAGGCGCGCGAACAGCTGCGGGTCGACGCCCTGCCCGGCCTGCGCACGCAGGCTGGCATCGAGCAGCGTCTCCATCTCGTGCGCGGCCTGGCCCAGCGTCATGGCGCCGGCCATGCGCGCACTGCCCTTGAGCGTATGCAGCGCGCGCAGCACCAGTCCGCCGTGGCGCGTGTCCACCGGCGCCGCCTCCCAGGTGCGCACCAGCTTGCCCAGCTCGGGCAGCGTACCCTGGGCTTCCTCGAGGAAGATCTGGACCAGCGCGGGGTCGGGTGCGGCGCCGTCGCCGTCGTCGGCCTCCGCCGCGACCGGCGGCCGGTGCGAGGTCGGCAGCGCAATCACGACGGCATCATGATGCGCAGGCGGCGCGGGCCGGGCCGGGGCCGGCACCAGCGGCGCTTCGTTGTCCGCGTGCAGCGGCTGGCCATAAAGCTGCGCCATCCCATCCACCGGCGCGGGCGACGCCGGCACGGCCACGCGCGGACGCAGCAAGGCGCGCTCGCCGAATTCCACCAGGCCGCGGCGCAGACCGGCATCGGCCTGCGGCCAGACGCCCGCGGCAAACTGGTGCAGCATGCCGCGCAGCCGCTCCGCCGCCTGCTCCAGCAGGCGGAAGTCGCCCGGATGCATCGCCACCGGGTGCGAGCCCAGCTGCAGCAGCAATCCTTCCAGCGCTTCGGCGATCTCGCGCACCGGCTCCAGCCCCACGGTCGAGGCACTGCCCTGCAGCGTGTGCGCGACGCGCAGTGCCAGCTCGCTCGGGCACGGACGCCCCTCGTGGCGCCATTCGGAGATATCGGTGGCGAACTGCCGCAGCAGGTCGTCGGCCTCCTGCAGGTAGACGTTGTAGAGCGCCAGGCCGATGCGGACCGGACCGATGACCTTGTAGTTGTCCTCGTCGCTGGACAGTCCGCCGGCGAGGCGGAACGGGATGACGTTGTCTTCGTCTGCGGCCGTGTCCTGCGGTGCCGCCGCGCCCGGCTGGTTGTCGTCCGCGGACACCGCTGGCAAATCCTCCTCCTGAATGGAGGGCTCGGCTGGGACTGCCTCGTCGGCATTCGGCTGGACGCCGTCGCGCACCGCCTCGGCAGTCGCCACCAGCGGCGCGATATCGTGCGCAGCGCCCGCGTCGCGGTGCAGCTGCGCCACCCACGCCGACAGCTCGGCGTGCGCGCGGCGCAGCAGCGACAGCAGCGCCGGCACCGGCGCGCGCGCCTCGGCGATCCACAGGTTCATCACCTGCTCCACCGCCCACGCGGCTTCGCCGTAGCGATGCAGCCCGACCATGCGGCTCGAGCCCTTGAGCGTATGGAAGGCGCGCCGCACGCGGCTGAGCGTATCGGAATCGCGCAACGCCTCGACGCCTGCGTTGAGGTCGCCGGCAATGCCGCCCAGCACCTCGTCGGCTTCATTCAGGAAGATGTCGAGCAGTTCGGCATCGACCGCGGCGCTGTCACCAGCAGCAGGCAGAGCCGGCGCTGTGGCGGCGGCAGGCAGCGGCGCGGGATCGGGTTCGCCCGCGGCATCGGCCAGCGCCAGCATCAGGCGCCCGGCGGCATCGTCGCTGCCGGCCAGCCAGGCATTGCACTGCGTGGTGGCGTCGGCGGCGCGGCGCCGCAGCGGCGCGTTGTCGTCGATCGCGGCCTGGTCGGCCAGCGCCTGCAGCGCGGCACGCAGGCGCTGCACCTGCGGCGCGTCGGGCATGGGCCCGGCCTGCAGGGCTTCAGCCGCGGCATCGCGGGCGGCAGCGAGCGGATGCTGCGGTGCGCGCACATCCTCGACGGCTGCCGCTTCGGCGGGCAGGTCGTGGCGGCGGGCACGGCCGAATTCCAGTGCATCGGCAAAGGCATGGACGGTGCCGAGCTCCGCGGCCACGGCGGCAAGCAGCTCGGTGCGCGTAGCGGCGTCGGAAGCGTAGGAGGCATCGCCGACCGCGGCCAGGCGCGCGTTGACGGCCTGCACCGCGGCCGTGGCCCTGGCCGCGTCGCCGGCCAGCACAGCCGGCAACGCCGGCGTCGCCTGCAGCCGCTCCAGCGTGTTGCCCAGCGCCGCGAACGCCTGGCGCGCATCGCGCAGGTGGCCGGCGCCATCGGCGCGCGCCGCATTGCGGTCATAGCTGTCGAGCCACGATTCGCCACTGTCAAGCTGCGCGCGCAGCTGCGCCACGGCCTCGCTGCGCAGCGCCTGCGCGCGCGCTTCGTCGACCATGCTGGCCAGCCACGCAGGCGCGCCCACGTCTGGATCCGAGACCGACTGGTGCAGGCAATCGGCCAGCGCCTCGCACTGCGCGGCAAAGCGCGCCGCGGCGGGATGCGCGGATTGTCCGTGCACGCGCCACGGCAGGGCCAGCGCGCGCGTCAGGAACAGCGCGATGCCGGTGGCACCGAGCGCTCCCGCACGGCTGCGTTCCCAGTCGCACCCCGCGGCGGACCCCGCCGCCTGTGCCAGGCAGTGCTGCAGGCCCGGCTGGGCCAGCGGCTGTGCGGCTTCGGCCAGCGCGGCGAGCGCGGTTTCCCAGCCGGCCTGGTCGCCGGCGGCGGCCTGCTCCAGCCCCGCGGCGGCCTGCTGCAGGTTGCGCGTATCGATCGGGTCGAGCCAGCCGTAGTAACGCAGCCGGAAGTCGGCATCGGCCACCGCGTGCGCGGCATCGAGGCGGAAAGCCACCAGCGTACGGGCGATGTCGCTGCGCACGGCAGCGGCGCCATCGGCCTGGGGAGCGTCGCCGGCAGCCGTCTTCGCCAGACCCGTGCAGACCAGCAGGAACACGGCGTCGTTCAGCAGCGCCTGCGGCACGCGCACATGCCCTTGCTGGTACTGGCGCAGCAGCAGGTTGGCACGCCCGGCAAAGCGCTTTGCCAGCAGGTCGGACGGCAGCAGCCCATGCGCCAGCGCGCGGAACACCAGCCCCAGCACATGCCAGACGCCACGGTCCGGATGGTCGGCGGCGCGGCGTGGTTCCTGCTCGTTGGCGCGCACTTCGTCCAGCGCCGCATGCAGCGGCAGCCAGGCCTCGCGCAGCAGGGCCGCGTCCTGGCACGCAACTGGCAGGCGCATGGCCTTGAGCAGCGTGGCTTCGAACTGCTGGCGCGCGCGCGTGATGGCGGCGGGGCTGCGCGCCGGCAGCAGCATGCCGGGCAGCATCTGCAGCTCGTCGAGCCACAGGTCGGCCGGATGCACGCGCTCCTCGCGCAGTTGCGCCAGCACGCCGGCGTAAGGCTGGAACAGCCGCAGCGGGGCCTCGTCGTCGCCGGCCATCAGGTCATCGACATATTCGGCCAGTGCCTGCACGCCGGCGCGGAACACCGCCAGCGCCTGCGCATCGGCGGCGAGCTGGCCGGCATCGATGGCTTCGAGCAGGCGGCGCAGCGCCTGGCAGTACGGGTCGGTGCCGCGCAGCCCGACGATATGCACTGCGCCGGCGGCCTGGTGCAGGTGCTGGCCGGCGAGCCGCAGCGAGGTGGTATCGCGCGCGCCCAGCGCCTCGGGCGCCTGGCGGATTTCTTCGACGTAGTGGCCCAGTTCCGCGGCCGCGTCTTCGAGCGCGCCGCGCAGGCTCGGCGCAAGCCAGGCCAGCCCGGACAGGTCGCGCGCCGCGCCGCCGGCGTCGGCCGGCCCGGCAGTGGCTGTCTGTCGCGGCGGCAGCGGTGCTGCTTCCGGTTCGGGCATGGCCGGCGCCGATGCGCCGGCGCCGTCCGCTTCGCGCGGGATGGGGAAATTCATGGACATGACGGCTTCCATTGCGGCGCCGCCAGGGCGGCCGCGGGCGGCCCGCCGCGGCGGCAGGCAGGCGCTGGGTTGGCTTGTTGGCAGGCGTGGCAGCAGGCGTGGCAGCAGGCGCCGCGCAGCGCGGAAGCGGTCGCAGGCGTCATCCGGCCACTCAGGCGATCTTGAATCGCTGCACCGAGTTGCGCAGCTCCTCGGTCATCAGCGTCAGCTGGCGCACCGACTGCGCAGTCTGGCGCGTGCCGGTGGTGGTCTGCTCGGTGACCTGCAGGATGCGTTCGATATGGCGCGCCACGGTGGTGGCGAGGTCGGCTTCGTGCGAGGTGGACTGCGAGATCTGCTCGATCAGCTCCGCCAGCTGGCGCGACACGCGGCCGATCTCGACCAGCGCCGCGCCGGCGTTGTCCGACAGCCGCGCGCCTTCGACCACGCCCTGCGTGCTGCGCTCCATCGCGTGCACGGCGTCCTGGGTATCGGTCTGGATGGTGCGGATCAGCGCGCCGATCTGCTTGGTAGCCTCGCCGGAGCGTTCGGCCAGCCGCTGCACTTCTTCAGCCACCACCGAGAAGCCGCGCCCGGCTTCGCCGGCCGATGCGGCCTGGATGGCGGCGTTCAGTGCCAGCACGTTGGTCTGCTCGGTAATGTCGGAAATCAGCTCGACGATTTCACCGATCTCCTGCGACGACTCGCCCAGCCGCTTGATCCGCTTGGAGGTCTCCTGGATCTGCTCGCGGATGTCGTTCATGCCGGTGATGGCGTTCTGCACCGCCTGCTGGCCCTGCTCGGCGGCGGACAGCGAGGCGCGCGCCACGTTGGCCGACTCGGCCGCGCCACGCGACACCTGCGTGATGCGGTCCGCCATCTCCACCACCGATTCGCCGGTCTGGCGGATCTGGCGCGACTGCTCTTCGGTGGTCGACACCAGCTGGGTCGACGTGGCGTGCACCTGGCCCGAGGCCTGCGTCACCTCGCCGGCGGTCTGCTGCACCCGGCCGACCAGCTCGCGCAGTTCTTCCACGGTGTAGTTGACCGAGTCAGCGATGGCGCCGGTGATGTCCTCGGTCACCGTGGCCTGGCGCGTCAGGTCACCGTCGGCGATGTCCTGCAACTCGTTCATCAGCTGCAGAATGGCCTTCTGTGTGTTGTCGTTGTTGCGCTTTTCGTCGAGACGGCGCGATTCGGCCTCGCGTTCGCGCGCCTCGGCTTCCAGCGCCCGCATGCGCGAATCGCGCAGGTACAGCGCGGCCAGGCCGACCAGGCACAGCAGCGTCAGCAGCGCCGACACCACGGTCGCGCCCAGCGTCACCGGGCGCAAGCGCGCCGACTCTGCATAGGCGCGCTGCAGCGCCGACAGCTCGCCGCGCAGCGCTTCGTTGTCGTTGAAGATCTGCTGCTGCGCGCGCTTGGCGGCGATCAGGCCGGGCAGGTTCTGCAGGATGGTCTGGGTGGTCTTCTGGACCGCGTCGAAACGCTGCGACAGCTGTTTCAGGTACCCGCGCGTCTCGTCATCGGTGGCCGCGCCCAGGCGCAGCGCTTCGCTGCCGTTCATGAGCCCGTCCAGCGTCTCGCGGAAGGTGTTGGTGTCCTTGCCGAGCAGGAACGCGGTTTCGGGGTTGACGCCTTCACCGGCCAGGAACTCGTTCAGGTTCTTGCCCAGGCGCTGCGTCAGCATCACCAGTTGCGCGGACGCCGCCACCTCGCGCGCATTGGCGCCGGACTGCAGCTTGATCGCGGCCACCTGCTCGGCGGCTTCCAGCAGTTCGGGGTTGGAGGCGTTGAAGACCTGCAGGGTCTGGCCGATGGTGGTCAGCACCGGCTGCTGCGCCAGCACATCGGCCGCGCTCTTCTCGGAGCGCTTCCACGAGGTCATCGCGGCTTCCAGCAGCGGGCCGGCGTCGCCACTGGTGGCGCGCACGCGTTTTTCGTCGCTGCCTTCCTGCAACGCCTTCAAGTCGTTCGCCAGCGTTTCCTTGGACTCGCGCAGCTGCTTGAAGGCCTGCGCATTGCCCAGCAACGCCACCGGCACCGCCTTGCCCAGGCGCTGCGAGTGCATCAGCATGTCGCCGGCGATCTCGATCTGCGCCGCGGCATTGTTGGCGATGCGGTTGTCCAGGTACACCGAGCCCAGCAGCGCCACCAGCGACACCACCACGCCCACCGTCAGCGCCCGCTGCTGCGACGAGAACGGCATGCGCCCCAGCCACGCCGACACGTGCTCCAGCGGCGTGGCACCAAGGCCGGCGGGCGCCGCGGGTGCGGCAGGTGCGGCGGGTGCGGCTTCCGGGCCGCCGCCAAGGGCGGCCGCAGCGGCGGCGTCGGCTGCCGGCGTACGCCGGCCCAGGCTGAATTTCTTGAAACCCATGGCACCCTCTTCCGTTATTCGTTGTTGTGCCCGGCGGCTCGTGCCGGGTGCGCCAGCCCGTGGCCCGCGCGTGTTATTGCCTGGTTGTTATTGCCCGGTTGTAGCGCCCGGTATTTCCTGCCCGGTTGCGGCGTGGGGTGGTTCACGCCGCCTCAGGCCGCGCTGCGGCCCACCTGCAGGAACGCCGGCGCCTCCAGCAGCGCACGCACGTTGAGCACCTGCCAGTCGCGTCCCTCACGATCCGCGAAGCGCTGGCCCTCCCAAGCCGGCGCTTCGCCTGGTTCTTGTGCCGCCTCTTCGTGCGGCAGGCCCAAATCCGCGGCATGGCGCAAACCCGCCACGCGCGTAACCAGGACCGCGCAGGCGCGCTCCACCTGGCGCGACAGCACCACCAGCTTGCTGCCAGGCTGCACCGGCGTCGGCGCGCCGCCGCAGAACAGGCTGAAATCGATCACGCCGAGCAGGCTGCCGCGTGCATTGACCAGCCCGCTGTACCACGGCTGCGTCAGCGGCACGCGGCTGGGCTGGCGCATGTCGAGCACCTCGCCGGTCTCGGCCAGCGGCAGCAGCCAGTGGCGCGTGCCGATCTGCAGCGCCAGGTAGCTGTCGGCGGCGGGCAGGCTGCGCGCCTCGCGCAGGCGCCGGGCCAGCATGGCCTGGTAGTCCTGCAGGCGGGTCTGGCGGGCGCGTAGGTCTTGGCGTGGCGCGTTCATGTGGCGGTCCCCGGTACTGGTGGCAGTGGCATCCCGTACGGCTGGCGCTGGCAACTCAGTGCGACAGCGCGGCGATCTTGCCCAGCAGTTCCTCGCCGTCCACCGGCTTGACGATGTAGTCCGACGCGCCCTGGCGCATGCCCCAGATGCGGTCGGTGTCCAGGCCCTTGCTGGTGCACATGATCACGGGGATGTCCTTGAAGCGGTCGTCGCGCTTGATCGCGCGGGTGGCCTGGTAGCCGTTCTGGCCGGGCATCACCACGTCCATGAGGATCAGGTCGAAATTTTCCGATTCCAGGCGCGCGAAGGCCTGGTCGCTGTTGCCGGCGACCGAGACCTTGAAGCCGCGCTTGCCGAGCAGGTCGGACATGAACAGCGCTTCGGTCGGGGAATCGTCGACGATCAGGATCTTGTTGATGGCGGTCATGAGGTTTCCTTCGATTCGTTCAGGCCGTCAGCATGCCGGCAAGGCGGCGCCGTGGTCCGGCAGGCAGGCCTGCACGGCCTGCAGCAGCGCTTCACGGGTGAACGGCTTGGCAAGATGGTCGTGCGCTCCCACCAGGCGCCCGCGCGAGCGGTCGAACACGCCGTCGCGCGAGGACAGCATGATTACGGGGATGGTGTGGAAGCGCGGGCTTTTCTTGATCAGGGAGCAGGTCTGGTAGCCGTCCAGCCGGGGCATCAGGATGTCGCAGAAGACCAGGTCAGGATGCAGCTCGCCGACCTTGGCCAGCGCCTCGAAGCCGTCCTCGGCCAGCATCACCTGGTATCCCGCCTGCGACAGGAAGATCTCCGCCGTACGGCGGATGGTGCTGGAATCGTCGATGACCAGGACCTTGCGGCGCGCGTGCGCCATGGTGTCCGGCATTGGCACGCCAGGCGCCGCAACGCTGACGCCGGCGGCATTGACCCGCTGGTTTTCTTCTGTTTGAGCGACCCGCATGTTGTTCCCGCGACCGGCCACACCATGCGGCGCGCCGGCAAGCACTAGAGAACACCCGTGCGGAGCAGCGCGACCCATGCGCGCCCCGACGGACCCCCGACAAATAATTCTGCTTTCCCTTCAAGGCCGGGCCAGACCCGGCAGCGGCGGTGCGTGGACCCCGCACCTGCCTGCCGTCTTCCCTACCAATGGCGGATGGACGGCCACATAATTTGCAACAGAGTGTGACAAGACGCCGCTGGGCCGTCAATCCGGGGCAGCGGTCCCTTGCCGGCGTTCTGTCGTATCGGCGCGACGCGCGCTGCCAGTCTGGCGGCTTTCTGTGAAGCCTCGATGGCGCGCAAGCTGGCGTCGTGCCTTCAGGCGGCCAGCTTCAGATGGCCACCATTTCAAAATCTTCCTTGCGCGCGCCGCATTCCGGGCAGGTCCAGTTGATGGGCACGTCTTCCCACCGGGTTCCCGGGGCGATGCCGTCTTCCGGCGCGCCTGCGGCTTCGTCGTAGATCCAGCCGCAGATCAGGCACATCCAAGTCTTGTATTCCATAACAGGCTCTGGCCACTCTCCATTAAAATCCAGCGCAGATGGTACCGAAACCGTGCCGCCCGCGCCAGCCGGCGGCAGCCAGAATCGTGCCAGTTCCGCCGTGTTCGCGCATGTTAGCGCCGGATTGACAGGCAATTGCCGTGAAGTTCATCGGTATTGCCTGCATGTCTACGGACTGTCCGGCCGCGCCGCCACGTTCCCAGCAGTCCTTGATTCCACTCAACGCCATGTCCCGTAACCAGCAGCTCTTCGACCGCGCCCAGCAGACCATTCCCGGCGGCGTCAACTCCCCCGTGCGCGCCTTCCGCTCGGTGGGCGGCACGCCGCGCTTTATTACGCGCGCCGAGGGAGCCTATATGTGGGATGCCGACGGCCAGCGCTATATCGACTACATCGGCTCCTGGGGCCCGATGATCGTTGGCCATGCCCACCCTGAAGTGGTGCGCGCGGTACAGGAAACCTGCGCCCAGAGCTTTTCGTTCGGCGCGCCCACCGAGGGCGAGATCACCATGGCCGAAGAAATCTGCAAGCTGGTGCCATCGATCGAGCAGGTGCGGCTGGTGTCTTCCGGCACCGAGGCCACCATGAGCGCGCTGCGCCTGGCGCGCGGCTTTACCGGCCGCGACCTGATCATCAAGTTCGAGGGCTGCTACCACGGCCATGCCGACAGCCTGCTGGTCAAGGCCGGCTCGGGCCTGCTGACCTTTGCCGACACCACGCAGAACGCGCCCTCCTCGGCGGGCGTGCCGGCCGACGTGACGCGCCACACCATGGTGCTGGAGTACAACAACGTCGAGCAGCTGGAGCAGGCCTTCGCCAGGCACGCCGGCGAGATCGCCGCGGTGATCGTCGAGCCGGTGGCCGGCAACATGAACCTGGTGCGCGCCAGCGACGCCTTCCTGAAAGCCATGCGCGAGCTGTGCAGCCGCGACGGCGCGGTGCTGATCTTCGACGAAGTGATGACTGGCTTCCGCGTGGCCCTGGGCGGCGCGCAGGCCTATTACGGCATTCGCCCGGACATGACCTGCCTGGGCAAGGTCATTGGCGGCGGCATGCCGGCGGCGGCTTTCGGCGGGCGGCGCGACATCATGGCAAAGCTGGCGCCGCTGGGCGGCGTCTACCAGGCCGGCACGCTCTCGGGCAACCCGCTGGCGGTGGCCGCCGGCCTGACCACGCTCAAGCTGATCCAGGCGCCCGGCTTCTACGACAAGCTGGCGGCGCAAACCCGCAAGCTGGCCGACGGCCTGGCCGAAGCCGCGCGGGCGGCCGGCGTACCGTTCGCCGCGGATGCCATCGGCGGCATGTTCGGCCTGTATTTCCGCGAAGGCGTGCCTGGCAGCTTTGCCGAAGTGACCAAGAGCGACACCGCGCGCTTCAACCGCTTCTTCCATGCCATGCTGGACAACGGCGTCTACCTGGCGCCGTCGGCGTTCGAGGCCGGCTTTGTCTCGGCACAGCACGACGACGCCATCCTGGGCGCCACCTTCGACGCCGCGCGCAAGGCGTTCGCGGCGGCCTGAGGCCACGCCGGCAGGCGACGCGCCGGGCGTCGCCTGGCCGTCGCCTGGCCGTCACCTGTCAGAAAGGCGGTGCGCTACACTTGGGATTCGCTTGTCCATGCCATCATGCCTAACCTGCGGAGCCCCACGATGCGCGCTTCTTCCTCCCTGCCTTTGCCACTGCGCTCGCCGCTGTCCGTGCTGCGCTGGCTGCTGCTGGCGGCCATGGCCAGCCTGCTGACCGCCTGCGGCTATAACGACTTCCAGTCCAAGGACGAGGCAGTCAAGGCGGCCTGGGGCGAGGTCATCAACCAGTACCAGCGCCGCGCCGACCTGATCCCCAACCTGGTCAACACCGTCAAGGGCTATGCCACGCACGAGCGCGAGACGCTCGAAGCGGTGACCAAGGCGCGCGCCGCCGCCACCAGCATCCAGGTCTCGCCCGAGACCCTGAACGACCCGGAAGCATTCAAGCGCTTCCAGCAGGCGCAGGGCGAACTGTCCAGCGCGCTGTCGCGCCTGCTGGCGGTGTCCGAGAACTACCCGCAACTGAAGGCCGACGCCTCTTTCCGCGACCTGCAGTCGCAGCTGGAGGGCACCGAGAACCGCATCACCGTGGCGCGCCAGCGCTATATCGCCGCGGTGCAGGACTTCAACATCCTGGCGCGCAGCTTCCCCACCAACCTGACCGCGATGATCTTCAAGTACCCGGTCAAGCCTTCATTCACGGTGGAAAACGAGAAGGCCATCTCGACGCCCCCCGCGGTCAAGTTCTGAGGCAGCGGCCATGCGCCTGACCAGCCCGATGCCGCGGCCGTCCGCGTGGCGGCCGGCCTTCGCCGCGCTGCTGCTGTGGCTGGCGGCATGGCTGTGCGCGCCGGCACTGGCGGCCGACGGCTTTGTCCCGGTGCCGCCGCTGACCCAGCGCGTCACCGACCTGACCGGCACGCTGACCTCGCAGCAGCGCACCGCCCTGGAAAACGTGCTGGGCGAATACGAGCAGCAGCGCGGCAGCCAGATCTTCGTGCTGATGGTGCCGACCACCGATCCCGAGCCGATCGACGCCTACAGCATCCGCGTGGCCGACGCCTGGCGTGCCGGGCGCAAGGGCATCGACGACGGCGTGATCGTGCTGATCGCCAAGGACAACCCGCCCGGCCTGCGCAAGATGCGGCTTGAGGTCGGCCGCGGCGTGCAGGGGTCGCTGACCGATGCCATGTCCAAGCGCATCCTGCAGGACGTGATGGCGCCGCACTTCCGCCAGAACGATTTCTACGGCGGGCTGGCGGCCGGCATCTCCGCCATCCAGGCCACCATCGACAAGGAAGGCCTGGCCGGCCCGCAGCCGCGCAAGGCGCAGCAGGCCTCCGGGCTGGACGACTGGCTGCCGGTGCTGTTCCCGCTGGCGATCATCCTGTTCTTCTTTATCGGCGCCATGCTGCGCTCGCGCGGGCCGCAGATCGTCACCACCGGGCGCGGCCGTGACGTGATCGCCGGCGGCCTGGGTGGGCTGGGCGGCTATGGCATGGGGCAGGATTGGGGCCGGCGCAGCGGAGGCTTTGGTGGCGGAGGATTCGGCGGCGGCGGCGGAGGTGGCGGCGGCTTCAGCGGCGGAGGCGGCGGCGGCTTCGATGGCGGCGGCGCATCCGGCAACTGGTAACAGATAAGCGACGACCATGCCCCATCTCCGACGTGCCCTGCACCATCTCGCCACCACCGCCGGCACCGCGCGCAAGCACTTCCCGCCCGAGGCCCAGCAGCAGCTCCATGCTGCGGTGCATGCCGGCGAGGCGCGCCATCGCGGCGAGATCCGCGTGGTCATCGAAGCCAGCCTGCCGATGGGCCACGCCTGGGCCGGCGTGACCCCGCGCGAGCGCGCCCGCTTCCTGTTCGGCGCGCTCGAAGTCTGGAATACCGCCGACCATACCGGCGTGCTGCTCTACATCAACCTGGCCGACCACGCGGTCGAACTGCTGGCCGACCGCGGCATCGACGCCAGCGTGGGGCCATCCATCTGGCGCGAACTGTGCGATGAGCTGGCACACGGGCTGAAGCAGGACCTGTCGGTGGCACCGGTGCTGGCCACGGTGGCACGCGTCCATGAGTTGCTGGCTACCCATTTCCCGTCGGACGGCGGGCACAACCCCAATGAGCTGGATGACCGGCCGATGGTGATCTAGCGGGCCGGCGCGCGGCGCGCCCCCATCAGATACCAGACCGCAGCCAGCACCTGCAGCCCAACCAGCCCCGCCCACGCCGTCAGGTGGGCCGCCTTCGGATAATGGCCTGCACTCGACGGCCACAGGTCCAGCACCAACCCAACCCCTACCTGGCACGCAAAGGTGGCCAGGAACACTGTCAGCGTCAGCGCCGTGGTGGCCCGGCCGATCAGCGCGTCCGGGAAGCTGCGCGCCAGCACCGCATAGGTCAGGATGCCGCTGGAACCGAACACACCGTAAGCCGCCCACAGCAGCGCCGGCGGCAGTGGCACCTGTGCCATCAGCAACCCCTGCACCACGATAAACCCGGTCATGCCGATGCCGGCAAAGGCGTACAGGCTCACGCCGATGCGTTCCAGGTGGCGCGCCGCCCAGCCCGAGCCGACGCAGCCCGCCATCATCGCAAAGCCGATCACCGAGACCAGCCGCGCGCTGGTGGCCGGATCGAAGCCCGACACATCGCGCAGGAAGGCACCGACCCAAAGCGTCTGCACCGCCAGGAACACGCCCTGGTTGAGCAGCGTCAGCGGCACCACGCGCCAGAAGCGCTCGCTGCCCAGGATCTGGCGCGTGCCGCGCAGTTGCTCGCGCAGGCTTTCCTTGCCGGCGCGCGGCTTGTCGGGCACGCCGAACCACAGCAGCACCGCCATCGCCAGCGACACGCAGGCCAGCCCGGCGCTGATCGTGCGCCAGTCCGTCAGCGACAGCAGCCACGACAGCGGCGTGCCGACCAGCACCGCACCGAGCCCGCCGATCGCCATCACCACGCCGTTGAGCAGCGGCATGCGCGACAGCGGGAACCACATCGACAGCGCCTGGATGGCGGCACCCAGGCACACCGACACGCCCACGCCGACCAGCAGCCGGCCGGCGGCCAGCCCGGCCATGCCCGGCGCCAGCGCGAACACCAGCGAGCCGGCTACCGCCACCAGCAGCATCGCCGCCTCGGTGCGGCGCGGGCCGAAACGGTCCAGCAGGATGCCGGCCGGCAGCTGGGCACAGGCAAAGCCGAGGAAATAGAAACTGGTGAGCAGGCCGAGGTCGCCGGCATTGAGCCCCAGCTCGCGCGTCAGGTGCGGCGCGAAGCCCAGGTTGACGCCCCGGAACACATAAGAAACCAGAAAGCCCAGCGAGAATACGGCCAGCACGCGCCAGCGGGCGTCAGCTTGTTGTGTTGGCGCGGGGGCCGAAGACAAGGCAGTAGAAGTGGTAGTTGTCATGGGCTGCATTGTCGTCCCCATTCCGGTGCAAGGCCAACGAAACATACCCGCGGCAATTGTGAGTAGAATTTGACGGCCATGGCCAAATCACCCGGCAAACCCGCGAATCGCCCCGTTCACCTGCCTCCGCTGCAAGCGCTGCGTGCGCTGGAGGCCGCCACGCGCCACCGCAGCTTCTCGCGCGCGGCCGAAGAGCTGGCGCTTACGCACAGCGCCATCAGCCACCATATCCGCGGGCTGGAAACCAGCCTGGGCACCAAGCTGTTCCAGCGCACCGGCAGCCAGATGACCCCGACCAGCGCCGGCGCGCGGCTGGCCGAGCAGGTGCGCGCCGCGCTCGACAGCATCGAAAGCGCGCTGCGCGAGGCTGGCAACAGCGCCGCGCCGCCGGTGGTGCGGCTGCAGGTCAGCGTGATGGAGGACCTGGCCAACGCCTGGCTGATCCGGCGGCTGCCCAGCCTGCACGAGCAGGTGCCGTCGCTGGACCTGCACCTGCGGATGCACGCCGAGATCACCCCGCCGGACCCCTACAGCGTCGACGTCGGCATCTGGCACCAGCGCGTCGACCTGCCCGGCTTCGAATGCCACAACCTGATCGAGGACCACGTCATCGCCGTGGCCAGCCCGGCGCTGCTGGCGCGCTACCCCGGCTTCACACTGGCCGACGTGCCGCGCCTGCCGATGCTGCGCTTTGCACTGCGCCCGTGGCGCGACTGGCTCGAAGCCGCCGGACTGCCGGGCGACGAGCCCGAGCGCGGCCCGATCTTCCAGGATGCAGGGCTGATGCTGCAGTCCGCGGTGGCCGGGCTGGGCGTGGCGACCGCGCGCGCGCAACTGGCGCACGACTACCTGTCCACCGGCCAGCTGGTGCAGATAGGCTCGACCCGCATTCCGTCCAGCCTGCACTACTGGGTCACCTGGCGCGAAGGCAATCCGCGGGAAAAGGCGATCCATGCCTTCCACGCCTGGTTGCAGCAGCAGGTGCGGGGCGAGGCCACGCAGACGCCTCCAACCGTCGGCGGGCAACAGCATCAGTTTCATTCATGAAATTGTTTCGTACGCCGAAGTTGGCAATACGAATCATTTTCGATAACTCCAGGCTTTTCAACGGCTGGCGGGCGATCACAACCCCGGCGCCGTACCTTGGAAGCGGACTTTCGCCCGGATCCGAAATCCCTCCGAGTTTCACCGATGCAACCATTTTGCTGACCGTGCCGGCACGCGTGTACGTCCCACGATACTCATCCAAACAGGCGAGTCCCGGCATGCCAGCTCATGCGCGGAACCCCGCAAATGCCTGTCAACGTCCGGCGCAGACGCCTCCCGGCACAGACACACCTGGCTGCAAAGCGCCAAAAGGCTGAGACAAGGTGTCTTCGGCAGGCCACGCCGGCTGCAAAAGATCCAGTTCGCTGTAACGGAAATGAAACCTCCGGGAGCGCGATTCCGCGTGCAGCATAGGTTTCATGACGCCTGAGCGTTGAAATTACCGCTTCCCCTCTTTCGGATGGCAACGGATGCCTCCAGGTACGCCATTCGACACATCATCTGGTTAACGTGTGACGTATCGCTGGCATGTGTCACCGTTGACATGCTGCACTGCAGCATGAAACTTGCCAACGATGTATCAAAATCCGAACGTTTTTTGACGGCTCGCCGGCGACCCGCGCGCGCGCTTTTCACGATTTCCTTTTCAAATCAAAGGCCTGCTGCACTCTGGCACGTTCGTCGCACTTATGTCTCCGCGAACAGAAGCCCGACACAGGGGAAGTCTGAAACGGAAGCGGCAAACATATGGCACGCGTTCGCCGAAGATCAGTTTCAGAACGACCCTCGCATCCCAGGGTGGGGCGTCGGGCTGGTGCTGTAAGCGTTGGGCCACGCGGCTGGAACTGGCCCGCACCGGAGCTTGCTGCTGCCTGCTTTGCAGCGGTTGCCGACAAGATCAGAGGAGGTCTTTCGGGACACGGGCCGCGCGCAAGCGCGCGGCCCGTGGAACCTGGAAAGACCCCGCCAGTCCGGACCACCGGGCGGCAAAGGGGAACGCGGATGTACCGGCTTGCCGGCGCGTCTGGATGAATGGGGTGCTGACCGGCCTGCCATGCAGGCGCGGCGAGACGCCGCTGCCGTGACCGATGCCATCGACATCGGCGCGGCAGCGGCGGACTACGCGGCGCAACAGCGGGACGGCAAAACAGAATTCGGGGAGGACGCCCGCGTGACGCATCCATAGTGCGTGGCGCTGGCGCGGGCCTCAGGGCCACCGAATCCGGTGCGCGGCAACCGCCGCCGCCGGCTTCGTTAAATAAGAAGAAATCCGGGGAAATCGTATGAGCGCGTATGCCAACCGCCCGCTGCTGTACCTGTCGCAGCACCACGACGCCATGCTGTGCCGGGTCCTTGCCCAACGTGGCTGGAAACTCAGCTTCGCGTCCTGCCTGGAAGACCTCCATGCCCTGCCGGCCGGCAACCAGCCCCATGCCGCGCTGCTGGACCTGCACAGCGGCTTCAGTGACGCCGACCTGGAATCGTTCGAGCCCTGGCTCGCGCAACCCCAGATCGGCTGGATCGGCGCCGTCGCCGGGCGCGAGGCGCTGACCGAGACCGCGCGACGGCTGCTTGGCCTGTACTTCGTCGACTATTACACCGCCCCGTTCGAGCACGCCGAGCTGGCCCACTCGCTCGGCCATGCGCATGGCATGGCGCAGCTGCGGCCCGGTGTGCAGCGCGCCACCCCCGGCACCTTGCGCCCCGACGGCATGATCGGCAGCTGCTCGGCCATGCAGACGCTGTTCCGCGGCATCGAGAAGGTGTCGCGCTGGGACACCCCTGTCCTGATCTCCGGCGAGTCAGGCACCGGCAAGGAACTGGCCGCGCAAGCGATCCACCGAGCGTCGGAGCGCGCCTCGCACCCGTTCGTGGCTGTCAACTGCGCCGCCATCCCGCCCACGCTGCTGATGTCCGAGCTGTTCGGCTACGAGCGCGGTGCCTTCACCGGCGCGACCAAGCGCAAGCCCGGCCGCATCGAGATGGCGCAGGGCGGCACCCTGTTCCTCGATGAAATCGGCGACATGCCGCTGGAAAGCCAGACCAGCCTGCTGCGCTTCCTGGAGACCGGCCGCATCGAGCGCCTGGGCGGCACCGAATCGGTCGAAGTGAACGTACGCATCGTCTCCGCCACCCACGTCGACCTCGAGGCCGCCATTGCCGCCGAGCGCTTCCGCGGCGACCTTTACCACCGCCTGTGCGTGCTGCGCGTGCGCCAGCCCCCGCTGCGCGAACGCGGCAGCGACATCATGCTGATCGCCGAGCACGTGCTCGAAGGCGTGCGCAAGCAGTCGCCGGCACGCATCCGCGGCTTCTCGCCGCTGGCCTTGCGTGCGATCCAGCAACACAACTGGCCGGGCAATGTGCGCGAGCTGATCAACCGCATCCGCCACGCCGCGGCAATGTGCGAAGACGGCGTGATCCAGCCGGCGGACCTGGAGCTGGCCGCACCCGCCGAGGAACGCCCGCTGACGCTCGCGGCAATCCGCGAGGCCGCGGAGCAGAACGCCATTATCGAGGCGCTGCAACGCAATCACGAACGGCTCATTGACGTCGCCGCGGAGCTTGGGATTTCGCGCGTGACGCTGTTCAGGCTGATGCGGGATTACAAGCTGCAGGTGAAGAAGGGGGATATGGGGATGGTGTGCGTGCAGGGAAGCTGAGGCGGGAGACCGTCCAGGCAAACCGCGCCCATCCGGTTACGCACGCACGCCCAACCCATCTCTCACGACGTTGCTGGCGGGGTCGATCGCGATCCCGCCAGCGCTTTACCTTCATGATTTGCTAGCTTGGGGCCCGGCATGCCTGCCTGCCTCAAAAAAATAGCCGGCCGCGACGCCGCGCGGCCGCACCGGCGCAGGCGTCTGTCAGCTGCGCTTGCCGGCAACCAGTGGAATGATCTTGCCGTCCCCGCCTGCGCGCCGCTGCGGACGGCGCGTATGGTAGCGGCGCTTGACCAGGTAGATCGGCCGGCCTTTTGATTCCTCGTAGATGCGCCCGATATATTGGCCAAGCAGGCCAATGCCAATCAGCTGCACGCCGCTGAAAAACAGCAACAGCGCGATCACCGGCGCATAGCCGAAGCCGTCCGCATTACCCATCGCACTACATGCGACGATGTAAAGGCCGTAGCAGATTGAAACCAGCGCGATGCACGAGCCAAGGTACGTCCAGCCACGCAGCGGCACCGATCCAAAGCTGGCGATGTCGGCCAGCGTCGCCCTCCACCGCCCGCCTCCCTGGTCGTTCGATAAGCCCGCACGGCGCTGTTCACGCTGGTACGGCACGATCACGGTACTGAAGCCCACCCAGGAGAACAGACCCTTCATGAAGCGGTGCCTTTCGGGAAGCTGCTTGAGGGCATTCACCACGGCACGATCCATCAGACGAAATTCACCGACATTGCTGGGAATCTTCAGGTCTGACAGTGCGTTGTGCAAGCGGTCGCAAACGGCTCCGGCCAAACGCTTCAGGTAGGAGCCCTCACTTGGACCCATGCATTGGGCCAGCACCACCTCCGCACCTTGCCGCCAACACTGGACCAGCGTCGGGATCAGCTCGGGCGGATCACGCAGGTCGGCATCGTACGGAATTACGGCGTCCCCGTGTGCCTCGTCCATGCCGGCAGTCAGGGCCGCCTCCTTGCCAAAGCAGCGCGTCAGTTCGATCACGCGGATCCTGCCATCATGGCGCGCCGCTTCGACCAGCCTGGGCAGCGTATCGTCCGTACTACCGTCGTTGATGCAGACGATCTCGAACTGCGTGGCGTGCAGGGATTCCAGGATCGGCAGCACGCGCGCAAAGAAGCCATCTGTCGCAGCGCCGTTGTTGTGGAACGGCACCACCAACGACAGGAGCTGGGTTTCATAGTTGGACATGACCTGGATCCTCCGATGCTGGCAATACCTGCATCAGGGGGCGTGCGCGTGTGCAACCACACCGGCTGTCGATGCGACATCTTCCCCCGAGCTTTTTTAGTCTTGTGCATGCGCCACCCGCCGTGCATAGCGGAGGCGCAGCCGTTCTTACTGGCCCAGTCTTGTCGCACACCGTACAGAAAGCAAGGCGCGCGGGCGTCGGCAACGCATGGACAGCCGTCCCGGGCGACGCCGGATCGAGCAACGTTTCCGCCGTGAATCACGCGGCCTGCCTGGCCGGCAAGCCGCGCAAATACAGGGGTTGCAGGGGATCCGGCCGGGATTGCAACACATGCCAGGCGCGCCACGGAAGGCGTCGACGTTTCTATCCGGAAACGTTGGCCCGCCGGGCTGGCTTCCTCATCCATCAGGCAACACTGTCCGCGCCGCAGTCAGCGACAACCGCAAAGCCCCATCCAAGCGCCGTATGTATCGCTCTCATCCAACCCTGCCAAATCATGCTTTTGGTTGAGGCGCCTGCCCTGGATTGACCGCCCCCCGCGTGCCAACGCGCCCTGCGCCCTAATCCGTTAGTTGGTTCATCCGAAATGGCCTCTGCGGCTTGCGTTTCCCGCCGGCAACGAAGCGCGGTGAAAACACCGCATACGGTTCCGATGGCCTGCCACCGCTTCACCCATGCTTCCCGGAAAGCCTTATGGCACAAGGGTTTCGTGTTGGCTGGCCCGCCGCTTGCCTATGTCCTGGCACCGGCACCGCCACAAAGACGAATGCCGAGATGCTGGAGCAACCAGCCGGCATCAGAACCAAAAAACGATACGGGGAAACTTGCCATGCCTGCCGCACGCCATTTCGCGCTGACGCACCGGAACGCTGGTCACGCCACATCCGCCCGCATGGGCGGCAGCGTGCCGTTCCGTTGCATGACCCGCGCTGGCCATGCGCACCACGTAGCTCGCTGCATGCACGCTTCGGCCGAACGCCGGCTGGAGGCGCGCAGCCCGCAGGGCATGTGCGGCGGTCCTGGCCGCTGGCCCTTCCATGCATGTGCTATCTGCGCCCCGCCGTGATGCTGTGTTTCCCGGCATTGAGATCTGGTGCCGGTTGCATTCCTTTCCGAAGTTCCGCAGTCCTGTAGTGCTTATTCCAAACCAAAGGAGTTAATCATGCAAACCCTGACCACTATGTTCAAGCAATTCATCCGCGATGAAGAAGGCGTGACCGCCATTGAATATGGCCTGATTGCCGCGCTGATTGCCGTCGTCATCATTGCGGCCGTCAGGCTTGTTGGCACCGAATTGGACTTGACGTTTGACAAGATCGGCACGTCGCTCCAGGACGCCAACAAGACTCCCACCTGATGATAGATATGCAATCGACGCGGACGCATATATGGCTGCAGCAACGCGTTGGCCGTGCGGTGCGCCCGTGCTTCAAGCCTTCGCCGTGAATTCGGAGACGCCAATGTCGAAGTTCCTCGCCGTATCAAAGGATCTGCTGCAAGACGACAAAGGCGTCTCCTCTCTTGAATACGCGCTGCTCGGCATGCTGATTGCGGTGGCCATTATCGGCTCCGTGTTCAAGCTTAGCGGCGCAGTGAAAGAGATGTACGACCTAATTGCTTCCAGCATGCCCTAGAACATCCGCACAGTAATTCCCCTGACCAATCGCCCCAACCCTCAAGCCGACACGCCATGCAAACAGCCACGACTCTCGCCTCCCTCGTAGGCCCCGCCACGATCGGCATCGTGCTGACCGCTGCGGCCATCGACCTGGACCGGCGCCGCATTCCCAACTGGCTGACCTTCGGCGCCTGGGTCGCCGCGCTGCCAGTCCAGATGACCATTCATGGCATCACCGCTGGCTCGCTGGCATGGCTGTCTGGCTGGCTGGTGGGCCTGGCGCTGTTTCTGCCCTTCTACCTGCTGCGCGGCATGGCCGCCGGCGACGTCAAGCTGCTGGCAGCCGTGGGCGCCTGGCTTGGCGCGGCCATGGTTGTGAACGTCGCGCTTGCGACATGCGTGATCGGTGGCGTGTGGGCGCTGGTGCACCTTCTCGTCACCAGGCAGACGCTTGTGACCCTGTCGCGAGTGAGCTACATGCTCAGCATGGCGGTTCAACGCCGTGCGAGGCCAGTGCAGCCGGAAACCGAAGCATCCGCAGGCTCAATACCCTACGGCGTCGCCATTGCCGCCGGCACGCTTGCCATGCTCTTTGCCAGCACCTGAGAACCACACGACAGCGCAGCCAGCACACGGCGAGCGCCTTGAAGCGCCAGAACAAGCAGATCAGCAACCGGGGGAAGGCAATGAATGAGTACCACGACACGGGTCACGCCACGCGGCACCTCGAACCCGTAGCGACAGCCAGGAATACCCAGGCCGACCACGGCACGGTGGCCCTGTCCCCCTGGCACGTCCTGCCGCGCACCATCGCCGACACCGGGCTGGAAGTGGCACTGCTGCTGGGCCTGCTGATGAAGGCCGCCTACCAGCACCGCACCGTCACGCTGGCAGTGCTTACCGACACGCTGAAGCTGCCGGGCACCGTGGTCAACGAAGTCGCCTCCGTCGCCGTACGTGAGCGCCTGCTGGAAATCGCCCACCGCGGCGCCAGCGACCTCGACGTCCGCTTCCGGCTGACGGACGCCGGCTATGCCCGCGCCGCCGAAGCCTCGGCGCGCTGCAGCTACGTCGGCGCTGCGCCGGTCACGCTGGACGCTTATGTCCAGGCGGTGGAGCGCCACTCAGTCGGCCAGGCATCGGTGACCAAGGCGGACGTCACCGCGGCCTTCCATGACCTGGTGATCCCGGTGCACCTGCTGGATGCCATCGGCATGTCGCTGAATACCTGCCGGGCCCTGATGATCTACGGGCCCGCCGGCAGCGGCAAGACCTACCTGGCGCAGCGCCTGGGGATGCTGCTGCCGGGGGCGGTGCCGGTGCCGCATGCCATCACCGTGGCCGGCGAAATCATCCAGGTTTACGACCCGCTGGTCCATGTGCCCTGCGATGACAGCGAGGACTCGATGGCACGCCGTTCGCTGGACCGCCGCTGGACTCTCTGCCACCGCCCGGTGGTGCTGTCCGGCGGCGAACTGACATTGTCCATGCTGGACCTGCGCCACGACCCTGTCGCCGGCTTCTACCAGGCGCCGCCGCACATGAAGGCGAACAATGGCATCTACATCATCGACGACCTGGGCCGCCAGCTGGTTGGCGTCACCGACCTGCTGAACCGCTGGATCGTGCCGCTGGACCGCAACATCGACATGTTCACGCTGCAGACAGGCGTGCGCTTCACGGTGCCGTTCGACGTATGGCCGGTGTTCTCGAGCAACCTTGAACCGGCGGAGCTCGGCGACGATGCCTTCCTGCGCCGGCTCGGCAGCAAGCTCTACGTGGGCCCGCTGTCGGTGGACGACTACCGCGAGGTGTACCAGCGCACTGCCGCCGAATACGGACTGGCCAGCGGCGAGGCCGTGTTCGACTTCCTTGTCGACAGCCTGCACTACGCCAGCGATACGCCGCTGTTCGCCTGCATCCCGCGCGACCTGCTGCGCCTGGTCGCCTCCGGCGTGCATTACCACGGCGCCGCGCCGCAAGTCACAGAGGAGCGCCTGGTGGCGGCCTGGCAGGGTTATTACGGGCTGCGCACCTCGCCCGAAGGAATGCCGCAGGCCAGCGGCGCCCGTCGCTGGTCAGACAACCACCGCGCCGCGAGCTGAACAATAGCAGCCGACACGGAAACCATTGGGAATACTGGGGAGAGTCATCATGAAAAACATGCGCGCAATCCTGATGCTGCTGATTGCCCTGGTCGCCGGCGTGGCGGCAGTGGTGTCGGCGTCGCGATGGCTGGTGCAGCAGTCATCGAGTTCGGTCAGGCAGGTAGTGGTAGCCGCCAACGACCTGAACCTGGGGCAACCGCTCAACGGCAGCCAGTTGCGGCTTGTCAGCTGGCCGACTGGCAGCGTTCCGCCTGGTGCGTTCCAGGACATGAAGGCTCTGGAGGGCCGCGTGGTCCGCACCAGCCTCCAGCGCGGCGAGCCGGTTCTCGATGCCAAGCTGGCGCCGATCGGCACCAAGGGCGGACTGTCGGCGGTCATCAACGACGGCAAGCGCGCGATCACGGTTCGCGTCAATGACGTGGTGGGTGTGGCCGGCTTCGCGCTGCCGGGCAACTATGTCGACGTGATCGTCAATACGAATGAAGAAGCGCGAAACGCGCAGAACAGCAACATCTCCAAGATCGTGCTCGAGAAGATCCTGGTGCTGGCGGTAGCGCAGCAGGTCAGCCGTGACGACACGCAGCCCAAGGTGGTGAATGCCGTCACGCTGGAAGTGACGCCCGAGCAGGCCGAGAAGCTCGACGTGGCCCGCAGTGTCGGCACGCTGTCGCTCGTGCTGCGCAACCAGATGGACGTTGCTGACATCAACACTGGCGGCGCCACCAAGGGCACGCTGCTGGGCAAGGCACCCGAAGCGCCGCCCGTCAAGGTCGTGACCCAGACGGCCACGCGCACCGTGGTGAAGACCCGCACGGTGGCAGCACAGCCCTCGCGTGGCAACTGCATCGGTGTGCTGGCAGGCATGCAGGGCGGCGTCGAGTGCTTCTGACTGCGTCTCGCACGACGCCCAACGAATCCTGATCTGCATCACAGCCTCTCCGGGGGGAGATTCAAAATGAACCAGAAAAGATCCGACGCCGCAGGCGGCACCCGTATCCTGGTGCTTGCCGCCATCCTCTTCACCCCGCTGGCCGCCGCGGCGCAAGCCGCCATGGAGGCGGGCGTTCTGACCAAGACCACTGCGCCAGCCGCGGCCAAGGCACCTGCGGCACCGATGCAGATGACCATCAGCATGACGCCAGGTGCCCCGACCACGTTGGCGCAGGGCGCGGCGCAGGCACCCGCGCCGTCCGCCGAGGCGCGCGGTCCCAACTGCGTCGGCGCGATCCGCAGCGAATCCAGCGTGATGGTGCCGGTCGGCAAGTCGCAGCTGATCTCGCTGCAGGAGCCCGTGCGCAACCGCACCCTGGGCAATCCCAATGTCGTGCAGGCCACCATGGTCTCGCCCCAGACGCTCTACGTGCTGGGCCGCAGCGTGGGCACCACCAACATGATCGTGCAAGGCCGCAGCGGCGCCTGCACCATCATCAACGTTGTGGTCAATGCCGATGCCGGCGGCCTGCAGACGTCGCTCGGCCAGCTCTTGCCCGGCGAGCCTGGCATCCGCGTAATGACCGCAGCCGATAACCTTGTGCTGACCGGCAGCGTCACCAATGCCCAGTCCGCCCAGCAGGCCATGGACATCGCCCAGGCGTACGCCAACGCGGCACAAGGCACCGACGGCAAGAACGGGGACAAGAAAGGCGGCGTGCTAAACATGCTGTCCGTCGACAGCCCGCAGCAGGTGATGCTGGAAGTCAAGGTGGCCGAGGTATCCAAGACGCTGCTGAACCAGCTAGGTTCCGCGGTCAACCTGCAGGGCGGCTTTGGCTCGTGGACGGGTGGTGTCGTGACGTCGCTGCTGACCGGCGCTTCGGGGGCCATCTTCGGCAGCAAGGCCAACAACCTGCCCTTCGAGTTCGCCATCGACGCGCAAAAGAACGACAGCCTGGTCAAGATCCTGGCCGAGCCAAACCTGGTCACGATCAGCGGCCAAGAGGCCAGCTTCCTCGCCGGTGGCAAGATCTACATCCCGGTAGCGCAGGCCAATGTGCTGAACGGGGCTGGCACCGTCACGCTGCAGGAAGAAGAATTCGGCGTGGGCCTGAAGTTCACGCCCACTGTGCTGGCAAACGGCCGCATCCACCTGAAGGTGTCGCCGGAAGTGTCCGAGCTGTCGCCCACGGGTGCCACGATCCGCGGCGGCACGCTGGCGGGCCAGACCATCCTGCCTGTCATCACCACCCGCCGCGCCTCCACCACCGTGCAGATGCGCGACGGCGAAAGCTTCGCCATCGGCGGGCTGCTGACCGATAGCGCGCGCGGCTCGCTCAAGGCGCTGCCGGGTGCGGGCGAGGTGCCGGTGCTGGGCACGCTGTTCCGCAGCACGCAGTACCAGCAGGACCTGACCGAACTGGTGTTCGTCATCACGCCGCGCCTGGTCAAGCCGATGCAGACCAACAACTACCCGCTGCCGACCGACAGCTTCTCCACGCCCAACCCGTTGTCGCTGTACTTCATGGGCAATATGGAAGGCAGCGGCAAGCCCGCGCCGCAGCCCGCGCCGGCCCCTTCGCAACCCGCCGCGCCGGCCGCCGCACCCGTCACGCCGCCGTCGACGCCGCGCAGCGAAGGCACTGGCACATCGGTCTCGATGGTGCCGACGGGTCGCCCACTGGACCCGCCGGCAACTGCTGGATCGTCAGGAGCGCAGGCAGCCGCGACCGCAATGCCTCGGACCTCCGGCGCGCCGGAACCGGCCCAACCAGTTGCCCGCAATATCGCCGCCGCCCCCCCTGCCGAGGACACCGCCGCGCGCATCGCCCGCATCGAAGCCACCGCAGCGCGCCTGGCACAGGCACAAGCCGCCGCGATCGCCACGCGCAGCGCCGCGGGCGGCAACTGAACCGCCGCGCCCAAAGGAGAATGATCATGATCAAGAAACTCAACCTTTCGCGCGGCACCGCCACGCTGGTGCTCGGCAGCCTGGCCTGCCTCTCGCTGTCGGCCTGCATGACCTCCACGCCGGTGTGGGATGGCCAGCGCGGCGTGGCGCTCGCCACGGTTACGCAGATGCAGATCATCAATCCCGATGCGCCGGCTGGCCTACCCACGGTCACCGGCACCGATGGCAAGACCGCGGTGGCGGCAATGAAGAACTTCGACCGTTCGCTGGCCAACGGCAAGCAAGGCAGCTCGCCCTCTATGACGATCGACTTCGGCGCCGGCGGTTACGGTGGCGTGGGCATGTCAGGCGGCGGGTCACGCTGATCCGCGCAAACCACGGAGAGCCGATATGTCACGCCCTACCACCCACCGAGGCCGGCGGACCACCTGGCGCAAGCGGCAGCGTGGCGCGATCGCCATCATCGTCGGCCTGTCGCTGGCCGTACTGATCGGCTTCGTCGGGCTGGCGCTCGACCTGGGCAAGCTCTATGTGACCAAGAGCGAGCTGCAGAACAGCGTCGATGCCTGCGCGCTGGCCGCCGCGCGCGACGTTACCGGGGCCACGCCGCTGCTTGTGTCGGAGGCGGCCGGCCTTGCCACCGGCACGAGCAACGCTGCCATGTTCCAGAACGAGGCAGTGAAGATGGTCAAGGATCTCAACGTCTCGTACGGCGACACGCCTGACGGTACCTATTACACCAAGGACAAGGTGCCGTTCGCGCTGGACAAGGTGAAGTACGTCAAATGCACCGCCGAGCGCACGGATATTGCCCACTGGTTCATCCACCTCCTTAACCTGCTGCCAGGCATCGACATTCAGCCCAGTACCGTAAGCGCAATGGGCGTGGCCACCACCACCAGTGCGCAGACGGCCTGCGCAATCCCGGTCTATGTCTGCACGCCGCCGACGGCCAATCCGCCCAAAACCGCGTACAACCGCGGCGACTGGATCAAGTCCAAGGTCGATCCGAAGGACCCGTATGGCCCCGGCAGCTTTGGCTGGGCTGACTTGTCGCCTCCGGCCGGCGGTGCTTCCGAGCTGGCGGACCTGATTGCCGGCAGCGGACAGTGCGACCTGCCGGCAGTGGGCTCCAAGGTTGGTGAACCGGGCAATATCTCGGCGCTGATCGCGGCGTGGAATACCCGCTTCGGTATCTATACCGGCTCTTACAAGGGACCGACCGATGGGGCGCCGGACTTTACCGGCTATGCCTACAGCGTAACTACATGGAATCCGCCGAACGGCGGCAACGCCTACGCTGACTTCATCCAGAAGCGGAGCGCGAACTCGCCATACCAGACGGACAAGAATAGCGGCCTGACCACCAAGGGTACGGAGTCGACACAGGCGGTGCACAAGGCCGGCGCCGACCGCAGGCTGGTACATGTTCCCATGGTGGATTGCACCGAATTCGCCTCTGCCAAGCTGGCCAAGGTAGTTTCCTGGAACTGCATGCTGATGGTGCAGCCAATGCAGGAGCCCAGCGCAAAGGATGTGGTCTACCTCGAATATCTGGGCAATTCGAAGGATCCAACCAGCCCCTGCGCGACCCAGGGCGTGCCCGGGTCCGATACAGGTGCAGGCCCCCGCGTGCCGGTGCTGGTGCAATAGGAGCGAATCATGGAGCGATGCAGCCAGCGCAGGCGCAATCGGCACACTCGGCACAATCGACGCGGGGTGGTCGCGGTGGAATTCGCACTGGTCCTGGTGCCCTTGCTTCTGCTGGTGAGCGGGGTGGCGGAGTACGGTCGCGCCATTTACCAATACAACGCCCTGACCAAAGCCACGCGCGACGCTGCCCGCTTCTTGTCGCAGTACGCGCCCAGCGAGCCGGGCTATCCGTTGGCGCAGGCAAAGTGCATGGCCGTCTATGGCAAGAGCGTCTGCGAAGGCGAGGTGTTGGTGAAAGGCCTCAGCACCTCGATGGTGGTCGTCTGTGACCGTGTCGAGGCGAGCGGATGTGGCGGCAAGCAGTTCGCCAACGTCCCCATCTACGAGGGCGGCGACAGTTCAGGCGTGCAGGCCGGCACCATCAACCTGGTCGAAGTGAAGATATCGGGTTACTCATATTCGCCAATCCAGACCTACATCAAGGTGGGAAACCTGGCGTTCTCCGATATCGCAACAGTCATGAGGCAAGTGCTATGACTCCGCATCGTACCACCCGCCTGCGTCCGCACCAGGCCGGCGCCACCGCGATCGAGTTCGCCCTGGTAGCCAGCATCTTCTTCATGCTGCTGATCGGCATTGCCGAGTTCTCGCGCGTGCTGTTCTACTGGAACACCGCTGGCGAGGCCACCCGCCTGGGCGCACGCATCGCGGCGGTGTGCGACGCCAAGGACGCGACCATCAAGGCCAGGATGACCAATCTGATGCCGAAGCTACAGGCCACCAATATCCAGATCGGCTACGAGCCCAGCGGCTGCGACGCGGACGCCGACGCTGCCCGCAGCACGTGCCGCTCGGTCACCGTCAGCGTTGCCAACATCTCGGTCAAGACCTTCATTCCCGTCGTGCCGATCACGCTGGCCATGCCTTCGTTCACGACTACGCTGCCGCGGGAAAGCCTGAACTCTTCAACCGGCGGCAAGATCTGCAATTAGCACGCATAACCAGGAGCACACCATGCTCAGAATTCTGATCGTTTCCGAGGATGCTGAAAGGTTGGGCGAGCTTTCGCGTATGGCGGACGCCTGTGGAACCTTCCAGATCATGCGGCTGCAGGATGCTCCCGCCGCGCTATGCACGCATGGCAGCCACCTGCGCAGCGCGGATGCGCTTATCCTCGACCAGGACTTCCGCGGCGGCACGCAGATGCTGGGCATTGAAGCCTTGCGCCAGCAGCATCCCGACCTGCCTTGCATCCTGGTGACGTCGGCGCAGCAGCCGGATGTCCTGATCCGGGCACTGCGTGCCGGGGTGCGCGACATCCTGCCGTGGCCGCTCGACAAGGGCCAGTTGAGCGAGGCGCTCGGGCGGCTGGAGGCAAACCACGTGCCCAGGGAGCGCAACGAAGCGCGCGTGATCTCGCTGGTTTCATGCAAGGGCGGCGCCGGCACCAGCTTTATCGCCGGCAACCTGGCCTACGCCCTGAGCGCCGGCGAGCGCAAACGGGTACTTCTGATCGACCTGAACACCCAGTTCAGCGATACGGCATTCCTGGTCAGCGACAAGACCCCGCCCGCGACCCTGACGGACGTGTGCTCGCAGCTGGAACGCATGGACGATACCTTCCTCGATGCCTGCATGACCCGCGTCGACGAGGGATTCGATATCCTGGCCGGTGCGATCGACCCGATCAAGGCCAACGAGGTCCGCAAGGACAGGATCGACCACATCCTTTCCGTGGTCAGCCCGCGCTACGATTTCATCCTGATCGACATCGGGCAGTCGGTCACCCCACTGTCGCTTGCGGCTTTCGACCGCAGCCACAGCATCTTCCTGACCGTGCAGCCCAGCATCCCCTATGTCCGCACCGGCAAGCGCCTGCTGGATATCCTGCGCGCGCTGCACTACACCGAGGACAAGATCCGCATCCTGCTGAACCGCCAGGGCCGCCGCGACGAGCTGCCGCGTGCCAAGCTGGAAGAAGTCTTCGGCATGAAGGTCTTCCACGCGTTGCCCGATGATCCTGTTGCCGTGGATGAATCGATCGGCCACGGCGTTCCCGTGCTCAAGGGACAGAAGCGCAGCGCCATCGCCAAGTCGCTGCTGTCTCTCGGCGCCACGCTTGCCGCAAGCGCCGGGACCGAACGGCAGGCGCAGCCGGCCAGGCAGTCGCTGGCCAGGCTCTTCCTGCGCCCGAAGTCGAGCGCCGCCTGAACCGCATCACGAACCGGAGTCCATCATGTCGATCCGCGAACAGCTTTCCCTGCCAGAGAACCCGGTGCTGCAAATGAACGGCCATGCTGTGCCCGCCCGCAGCCATGGCACCACGCAGGCTTACCGGAATTTCAAGAAGACCGTCCACGACGCTGTGCTGGACCGGGTCGAACTCGAGCGGCTGGCGCGCTATCCACTGGAGCAGGTGAAGACGGAGATTGGCGTGCTGATCGACGCCATCATCGACGAAGAGCGGATCCTGATCAATGACACTGAACGCCGCCAGATGACGTCGGACATCTATGACGAGATGTTTGGCTTCGGCCCGCTCGAGCCGCTGCTGCAGGATCCGACCGTGTCCGACATCCTGGTCAACACGGCGAAGCAAACCTATGTCGAGCGACGCGGCAAGCTGGAACTTACCGATATCGGTTTCTACGACGACGCCCACCTGATGAAGGTCATCGAGAAGATCGTGTCGCGCGTGGGGCGCCGCATCGACGAGACCAGCCCGATGGTCGACGCGCGCCTGCCCGATGGTTCGCGCGTCAACGCCATCATCCCGCCATCGGCGATCGACGGGCCGCTGCTGTCGATCCGCCGCTTCGCAGTCAATCCGCTGCAGGTTTCCGACCTGGTAAACCTGAGAAGCCTGACCCCGCCGATGGCCCAGATGCTGCAGGCGCTGGCGCACGCCAAGATCAACGTGCTGGTCTCCGGCGGCACCGGTAGCGGCAAGACCACGCTGCTGAACATCCTGTCCGGATTTATCCCCGAGGATGAGCGCGTGGTCACTATCGAGGATGCGGCCGAACTGCAGTTGCGCCAGCCTCATGTGCTGCGCCTCGAAACCCGCCCGCCGAACATCGAAGGCAAGGGCGAGATCACGCAGCGCTCGCTGGTGCGCAACGCGCTGCGCATGCGCCCGGACCGGATCATCCTGGGCGAGGTGCGTGGTGGCGAGGCGCTGGACATGCTTAACGCGATGAACACCGGCCACGAAGGCTCGCTGACCACCATTCACGCCAATACCCCGCGCGACGCGCTGACACGCCTTGAAAACATGGTCAGCATGGCCGGCCTGACCATGCCGGCCAAGGCGATACGCCAGCAGATCTCTTCAGCCATCACGGTGATCGTCCAGGCCGCACGCATGACCGATGGGCGACGCAAGATCATCAGCATCGCGGAGATCACCGGCATGGAAGGCGAAATCATCAACATGCAGGAGATCTTCACCTTCCAGCGCTCCGGCGTGGACAAGGACGGCACCGTGCGCGGCCATTTCCGCGCCACCGGGGTGTACCCCAAGTTTGCCGAGCGGCTGCGCGTGTTCGGCGTGGGCTTGCCCGATGAAACTTACGATCCGGCGCATCGCTATGAAGTGTGATCCGCGCAAGGCACGCGGCACATTCAATCGGGGGAGACGCAAATGAGCACGATCTTCTATGCCTTCGGCATCCTGCTGTTCGCGGCGGTGGTGCTCTGCGTCGAGGGCATCTATCTCTGGTGGAACAATTACCACGGCCCCGCCGCCAAGCGTATCGAGGCGCGGCTGCGTGCGCTGTCCGCGGGCGGCCACGTCAATGCCGAACGCCTGTCGATTCTAAAGAAGCGCCTGCTCAGCGATTCACCGCGGATGCAGCAGTGGCTGATGCGGATGCCGCGCATCGGCTCGCTGGACCGCTGGCTGGAGCAGTCCGGCAGTTCCTGGTCGGTATCGCAACTGTTGGGCTACTGCGCGCTCGTGGTGCTGTGCACGGTCGCACTGATCCCACTGGTGCCGGTGCCGGCGCCGGTGGTGCTGGCCATTGCCGCCGTGGCCGGGCTGATGCCAGTGCTGCACGTGATGCGCCTGCGGATCAAGCGGATCAAGCAGATGGAGAAGCAACTGCCGGACGCCGTCGACATGATCAGCCGCTCCCTGCGCGCCGGGCACTCGTTCAGCGGTGCGCTGGGCATGGTCGGCCAGGAGATCAAGGCCCCGATCGGCCCCGAGTTCCGCACTACGTTCGAAGAAATCAACTACGGCGTGGCGCTGGACGAGGCCATGACCAACCTGGCAATCCGTGTGCCGGTGGGCGACCTGCGCTACTTTGTCATCGCCGTGCTGATCCAGCGCGAAAGCGGCGGCAACCTTGCCGAGATCCTCGACACCATCGCCAACATGGTGCGCGAGCGGCTGAAGCTGTTCGACAAGATCCGCGTGCTTTCTGCCGAAGGACGCCTGTCCGCATGGATCCTGGGCCTGCTGCCATTTGCGACCGCCGGCATGATCATGGTGGTCAACCCGGGCTTCATGAAGGTGCTGTGGGAAGACCCGATCGGGTGGCGCATGATCGGCGGCGCGCTGGTGTCGATGGTGTTCGGCGTGCTATGGATGCGCAAGATCATCCGCATCCGAGTATGAGACAACAACAGCAAGCCACGGCGGCACAACGGTCCTGAGGGGAGTCAATCATGCAAGGCATCATCGAGGGTATTCCTGCCGAGCAGCTGGTCGTGCTCGCGCTGGTCTTCGTGGCGGCATTCGGCACAGTGCTTGCCGTGATGTACGCGTTTTCACCGAACCGCATGCACGGACGCGTCGAGCAGCTCGCCGGCCAGGCAGGCATGCCCTCCGCTCCCGACGCGCGGCAGGCCTGGATCGAGAAGCTGGTGCGCCTGGCACAACCGGTGTCGCGGCTGTCCCTGCCCAAAGAGGGCTGGGAAAATTCACAGCTGCGCGTGCGCTTCACAAACGCCGGCTGGCGCAGCGCAAGCGCCGCGCCGCTGTATTTTGGTGCCAAGACCGTGCTAGCGCTGGTGCTGCCGATGACCGGGCTGCTGGCGCTGAATGGCCATCCAGCGTTCGAGGACCAGTACACGATGCTCGCCCTGCTGGCGCTGCTGGGCGCGATCGGCTACTACCTCCCCAACGTCGTGCTGGCACGCAAGGTTGCCGAGCGCCAACGCAAGGTCTTCGAGGAATTTCCCGACGTCATCGACCTGCTCACCGTGTGCGTGGAAGCCGGCCTCGGCCTCGACGCCGCGCTGATGCGGGTCGCCGACGAACTTGCGCTGCGCTGCCCGGTAATGGCCGACGAATTGCAGCTGATGCTGCTCGAACTGCGCTCCGGCTTCTCCAAGGAAAAGGCGCTGTCCAACCTGTCGCTGCGCACCGGCGTGGAGGATGTGGACAAGTTCGCCTCGATGCTGATCCAGGCCGACCGCTTCGGCACCAGCCTGGGCGAGTCGCTGCGGGTGCTGTCGGACATGCTGCGCACCAAGCGCCGCATGCTGGCCGAGGAAGAGGCCGCCAAGATCGCGCTCAAGCTGCTGTTCCCGCTGATCTTTACCATCTTCCCCTCGCTGCTGCTGGTGCTGCTGGGGCCGGCGTTTATCCAGATCTATCGCGTCCTGCTGCCGACCATGGCAGGACAGGGAGGATAGGACTCTCGGGTAACCCTGAACGGTTCCCCCGGCTGTCTCCCGGTGCAACGCCGGCCAGACAGTCCCTTGCCCGGACCTGGTTCCGGGCTTTTTTCCTTTCCGGCGGCACAGGCTACGGCCATCCGTTTCGCCCGGGGGACTTGACCACGGCGCCAGGCTTCTTAAGAATGCCACCACTGCCCCCGCCGACAGCGCGGCGCATGCAGCCCGACAACATCGCCCCGGAGTTCCCATGAAACTGCGCATCCTGAGCGACCTGCATATCGAGCACAACCTGCCGCAGGAAGTCCCCGGCTGCGATGCCGACATCGTGGTGCTGGCTGGCGACATCGCCAACGGCCGCGACGGCATCGACTGGGCTGCGCGCACCTTCGGCAAGCCCGTGGTCTATGTGCCGGGCAATCACGAGTACTACGAGAGCAACTTCAACGCCGTCGACCGGCAGATGGCCGAGGCTGCCGCGGACCACCCCGGCATGCACGTGCTCAACAATGCCGTCGCCGAGTTCGATAGCGCCAGGGGCCGCGTGCGCATCCTGGGCACGACCTGGTGGACCGACTACACGCTGTTCGGCGCCGACCGGCGCGAGGCTTCGATGCAGGCTTGCGCGGGCGTGATGCTCGATCACCGGCTGATCGAACTGGAAGGCGGCGATGGCAAGGCACGCCATTTCACCCCGGAAGACGCGCTGGCGCGCCACGAGGCTGCTTCGGCCTGGCTGGCCGCGCAACTGGCGCGGCCGTTCCAGGGCAAGACCGTGGTGGTCACGCATCATGGCCCGGACCTGGGCAGTCTCGACCCGCGCTACTCGCACGACCTGGTGTCAGGCGGGTTCCTGTCGCGCCGGCCAGACCTGGTGGCGCAGGCGGACCTGTGGATCCATGGGCATACGCACACCAGTTTCGACTACTGCATCGACGATTCACGCGTGGTGTGCAATCCGCGCGGCTATGTCAGCCGGCGGACGGGGGAACTGGAAAATGCGCGCTTTGACTGGTGCTACGTGGTGGAGGTCTGACCCTGAAGCCCCGCAAGTCATAAAGCAGGCAAGGCCCCCACAAACAAAAACCCCCGCGGGTTCGCACCCGCGGGGGTTTTTGCTGTGACAGCCTGCCGGCTCAGGTTGTGACACCCTGCCGGCAGTCGGTCGGCACAAATTACATCATGCCTTCCATGCCGCCCATGCCGCCCATGCCGCCCGGCATTGCCGGAGCCGACTCTTCCTTCGGCGATTCGGCAACAGCGCAGTCCGTGGTCAGCATCAGCGAAGCCACCGAAGCGGCGTTCTGCAGTGCGGTGCGGGTGACCTTGGTCGGGTCCAGCACGCCCATTTCGACCAGGTCGCCGTACTCGCCCGATGCCGCGTTGTAGCCGTAGTTGCCCTTGCCTTCGATGACCTTGGCAACGACGACCGACGCTTCTTCACCGGCGTTCAGCACGATCTGGCGCAGCGGCTCTTCCATGGCGCGCAGCACGATCTTGATACCGGCGTTCTGGTCCGGGTTTTCACCGGTCAGTGCCGAGATCGCAGCGCGGGCACGCAGCAGGGCCACACCGCCGCCGGGGACGATGCCTTCTTCCACCGCAGCGCGGGTGGCGTGCAGGGCGTCTTCCACGCGGGCCTTCTTTTCCTTCATTTCGACTTCGGTGGCAGCGCCAACCTTGATCACGGCAACACCGCCAGCCAGCTTGGCCACGCGCTCTTGCAGCTTTTCACGGTCGTAGTCCGAGGTCGCTTCTTCGATCTGGGCGCGGATTTGCTTCACGCGGCCTTCGATCGCACCTGCGTCGCCGGCGCCATCGATGATGATGGTGTTTTCCTTGCCGATTTCGATGCGCTTGGCCTGGCCCAGGTCGTTCAGGGTGGCCTTTTCCAGCGTCAGGCCGATTTCTTCAGCGATGACGGTGCCGCCGGTCAGGATGGCGATGTCTTCCAGCATGGCCTTGCGGCGGTCGCCGAAGCCCGGGGCCTTGACGGCGGCGGTCTTCAGGATGCCACGGATGTTGTTGACCACCAGGGTCGCCAGGGCTTCGCCCTCGACGTCTTCAGCGATGATCAGCAGCGGACGGCCGGCCTTGGCCACTTGCTCCAGCACCGGCAGCAGGTCGCGGATGTTCGAGACCTTCTTGTCGAACAGCAGCACGAACGGGCTGTCCAGCTGGACAACTTGCTTTTCCGGGTTGTTGATGAAGTACGGCGACAGGTAGCCGCGGTCGAACTGCATGCCTTCCACGACTTCCAGCTCGTCGGCCAGCGACTTGCCGTCTTCGACGGTGATCACGCCTTCCTTGCCGACCTTGTCCATGGCTTCGGCAATGCGCTCACCGATCGAGGTGTCGCTGTTGGCCGAGATCGCGCCAACCTGGGCGATTTCCTTGCTGGTGGTGGTGGGCTTGCTGACCTTCTTCAGCTCTTCCACGGCGGCGCCGACAGCCTTGTCGATACCGCGCTTCAGGTCCATCGGGTTCATGCCGGCGGCAACGAACTTCATGCCTTCGCGCACGATCGACTGGGCCAGCACGGTAGCGGTGGTGGTACCGTCACCGGCGTTGTCGCTGGTCTTGGAAGCCACTTCCTTGACCATCTGGGCGCCCATGTTCTGCAGCTTGTCCTTCAGCTCGATTTCCTTGGCCACGGACACGCCGTCCTTGGTCACGGTCGGGCCGCCGAAGCTGCGCTCCAGCACCACGTTGCGGCCCTTCGGGCCCAGGGTCACCTTGACTGCGTTGGCGAGGATGTTCACGCCTTCAACCATCTTGGCACGTGCGGCGTCGCCGAACACTACGTCTTTAGCTGCCATTCTTGAATCTCCTGAAATCTGTACGGGTGGTGTGCTGCAAGTAACGAATTACTTGTTGACCACGGCCATGATGTCTTCTTCGCGCATGACCAGCAGTTCCTGGCCATCCACCTTCACGCCCTGGCCGGCATACTTGCCGAACAGCACGCGATCGCCGACCTTGACGTCCAGGGCAATGTTGTTGCCCTTGTCATCCTTCTTGCCGGGACCAATCGCCAGCACTTCGCCTTGATCGGGCTTCTCGGCAGCGTTGTCGGGAATCACGATACCGGACGCGGTCTTGGTTTCGTTGTCCAGACGCTTCACGATCACGCGGTCGTGCAGAGGACGCAGGTTCATACGGACTCCTAGATACAAAAGTGAGTTTTCGATCACAAATCGGCCGGCTACCGAGGCGACGGCCGTCTGAAATGTTCAGGTGTCGCAAGGGGCACTTGATGCTGTTAGCACTCACCCCCGACGAGTGCTAATTATAGGGACGGGGTATGGCCATTTCAAGACAGCGGCTTTATGGGGGTTTTCCCGGACGGGCGATCGGGGTGGGAGCAGGCGGTACGGGCGAGTGCCCTACCGCTCTGTGGAGATGAGCCCTGGCTGGGCCGCCTGGTCAGTGACCCAGCCCCAGTCGATGCCCAGCTCGCGGTGGCAGGCAGGACAAGTCAGCGGCCGCGGCGCCTTCCCCGAGACCAGATCCTGCAAGGTCTCGGAGTGAACGTGCCCGCACACCGCGCAGGTGAAGAAGAGTGGGACAGGGGGTTTCATCGTCGTCTCGACAGGCAGGACTTTCAGGCTGCCAGATGCTCATCCCGCGCCACGGATGGCTGAGGAAGCAGGGCAATGGCCTCCTCCAGCATCAACGGGCCAGGCTTGACTATCGCATGTTGGGATGAACCCGCGCTTGCGGGTCACGTGTTGAACATGCCCTCATGCTAGCCAGCGCCGTCTAAATTTGATGTAAGGAGATAAGGCCGACGCATTAAATCCGCATCAAAATCGGCAGCGCCGGCCACGCGCGCTCAGAACGTCTTCGTCAAGGAAGCCCATGCGGTGCCACGGCCCATGTAGCGGCCCCTGGCATTGGTGTACACCGCCTTGTCGGCATTGGTGTCGATGTAGGCCACGGCCAGCGCGAATCCCTTGCCCAGGTCCTTGGTCAGGCCGATCTTCCAGTCCATATACGATGCATTGGCGACCTGCACCTTCTGGTAACCCACATGGGTGTTCAGCGTAAGGTCCCAGACATTGAGCGGCACGTTGGCGGTCAGGTCTACGTACCAGCTGTGCCTGCTGTCGGCGAAGCCAAAGAGATTGGTCGGGGCGTACGAGTACTTGAGCGTCACCGGACCGTAGCCCAGGGCCGCGTACACCTCGGTGGTGTACGGGCGCGTGTAGTTCGCCGGGTAGTCGCCCGGGTAGTAGTACTGCAGCATGCCGAGATCGTAGGTCCAGTCGCCACCGAACGTATTCTTGTAGCCGCCGTAGAAATCCATCTCGATCGGGGCCGACACCTCGGGATTGCTGTCTCCCAGCCAGCTGATGCTCGAATTCCAGTTGCCGAGGTAGAACCCACTCGCATGGCTGTAGTCGAACCCGCCCTGAATCGCCGGCCGGCGGTTCGTCTGCATCAGACCGCGGTAGCGGTAGTCGGTGGCGATCGAGAGGTTGGCCGTGAGCGTATGCGCAGACGGCTCGGCGTCAGGCTGGGATTGCGCCATGGCGGGCATGGCAGTGAAGGCAAGGATGGAAGATGCGGAACATGCGAGCAGCACGGCCGCGGTATGGCGCAGGTCAGTCATTGTTGATGCGACGAGAGTTGAAGGAATCCCCCGTTACCGGGAGCCTCGCCACGATATGGACTGACGCGTAAAAACGGCATCAAAAGCTGCAGCGTCCGTGTGCAAATTCGATAAAGGTGCCGGGATTTCGCGCGGGCAGGCCAGTGCCGCCGCGCCTCTGCGCGGCGGCGTCGTGGCACGCACGCGGCACCGTGCTACTTCCGTGCGATGGCATCCAACGCAAGGTTCAGCTTCAAGACATTGACGCCCGGGTCCCCCAGCACTGGCAGCAGCGGCGCTTCCGTGTGTGCGGCAACCAGCTGCTTCACCTGTTCGATCGGAATCCCCCTGACGCGGGCGACGCGCGCCACCTGGTATTCGGCGGCCGCGGGGCTGATGTGCGGGTCGAGCCCGCTGCCGGATGCCGTCACCAGATCCACGGGAACCGGCGCCTGATTGTCCGGATCTGCGGCGTGCAGTGCGTCGACGCGCGCGCGAGCGGCGTCGGTCAGCGCCGGATTGGCGGGCCCGAGGTTGGACCCCACCGAAGCCGCGCCGTTATACGGCATCGGTGCGGTGGCGGACAGCCGGCCCCAGAAGTACTTCGGGTCGGAGAACGGCTGGCCGATCAGTTCCGAGCCAACCACCTTGCCATCCTTCTCGATGAGCGAGCCGCCTGCCTGATGGGGGAACACGGCTTTGGAGATGGCCGTGATCACGCCGGGATACAGCAGACCAGTCACCAGCGAAAGGCCGACGAACACCACCAGCATTGGCCGCAACAAGCCACCCTGCACGGGTGCCGGAGACGGCTGCCGGGACTGCACTTGCGTATTCATGAATGCTCCGAATCGTAGAAGGGGTAGAGAGAGAGAGAGAGAGAGAGAGAAGCGAATCAGACCCAGCCGAACAGGGCCAGGATCATGTCGATCAGCTTGATGCCGGCAAACGGCACCAGGATGCCGCCAAGGCCGTAGATCAGCAGGTTGCGGCGCAGCAGCACCGCGGCGCCCAGCGGACGGTAGACCACGCCCTTGAGCGCCAGCGGGATCAGCACGACGATGATCAGCGCGTTGAAGATCACCGCCGACATGATGGCCGACGCCGGCGTGGCCAGCCCCATCACGTTGAGCAGGTTGAGCTGCGGATACGTGGTGGCAAAGGCCGCCGGGATGATCGCGAAATACTTGGCGATGTCGTTGGCCACGCTGAAGGTCGTCAGCGAGCCGCGCGTCATCAGCATCTGCTTGCCGATCTCGACAATCTCGATCAGCTTGGTCGGGTTGCTGTCCAGGTCGACCATGTTGCCGGCCTCCTTGGCCGCCTGCGTACCGCTGTTCATCGCCACGGCCACGTCGGCCTGGGCGAGCGCGGGGGCGTCGTTGGTGCCATCGCCGGTCATCGCGACGAGCCGCCCTTCTGCCTGGTACTCGCGGATCAGCTTGAGCTTGGCCTCCGGCGTGGCTTCGGCCAGGAAGTCGTCAACGCCTGCTTCCGCTGCGATCGACGCCGCCGTCAGCCGGTTGTCGCCGGTGATCATCACCGTCTTGATGCCCATCCTGCGCAGTTCGCCGAAGCGCTCGCGAATGCCGGTCTTGACGATGTCCTTCAGCTCGATCACGCCAAGCACGCGCACCGAATCGCCGTTGGCGTCGGCAACCACCAGTGGCGTGCTGCCGGCACGGGCGACCTCATCGACGGCCTGCAATACCGCATCGGGAAACTTGCCGGCGCGTTCCGTGACGTACCGGCGCACGGCAGCCGCGGCACCCTTGCGCACGTGACGCTCGCCGCCGTCATCGCGCAGATCCACTCCGCTCATGCGGGTCTGCGCACTGAACGGCACGAACTCCGGCTTCAGGCTTGCCATCGCCGGCGCGGTCACCCCCGGCAACTGGCGGGCCAGCGTGATGATGCTGCGCCCTTCCGGCGTTTCGTCGGCCAGCGACGACAGCCACGCCGCTTCCGCGAGCTGCAACGGCGACACGCCCGGCGCCGGAATGAAGCGCGAGGCCTGGCGGTTGCCATGGGTGATGGTGCCGGTCTTGTCGAGCAGCAGCACGTCTACGTCGCCGGCGGCTTCTACAGCCCGGCCCGAGGTGGCGATCACGTTTGCTTCCATCATCCGGCTCATGCCGGCCACGCCAATCGCGGAAAGCAGCCCGCCGATCGTGGTCGGGATCAGGCACACCAGCAGCGCCACCAGCACGGTGATCGTGACCGGCACGCCCGCCTTGGCCACCAGGACGCTGTAGAGCGAGAACGGCTGCAGCGTGGCCGTGGCCAGCAGAAGCACGATGGTCAGCCCCACCAGCAGGATCGTCAGGGCCAGTTCGTTCGGCGTCTTCTGCCGCTTGGCGCCTTCGACCATCGTGATCATGCGGTCGATGAAGCTTTCGCCGGGGTTGGTCGTGACGCGCACCACGATCCAGTCGGACAGCACGCGCGTACCGCCGGTCACCGACGAGAAGTCACCGCCCGACTCGCGGATCACCGGCGCCGATTCGCCCGTGATGGCGCTTTCGTCGACCGAGGCCACGCCGTCGATCACTTCGCCATCGCCCGGGATCATTTCGCCCGCCTCGACGAGCACCACGTCGCCGCGTCGCAGCGCGGTCGCTGGGCGCGCTTCGGTGGCGCTGCCGCGCTTGCCGTCCTTGAGCACGCGCGCGGTGACAGTGGTCTTCAGGCCGCGCAGCGCCTCGGCCTGTTGCTTGCTCCGGCCTTCGGCAAGCGCCTCGGCAAAGTTTGCGAACAGCACCGTGAACCAGAGCCACACCGCAACCGCCAGGATGAAGCCGGCGGATTCTCCACCGGCGGCTGCCGGCGCGGCCAATGCCTTCAGGAAAAGAATGGTCGTCAGGATGCTGCCCGCGTAGACCACGAACATCACCGGGTTGCGCAGCTGGTCGCGCGGCGACAGCTTCCTGAAGGCCGCGACCAGCGCGGGCTTCACCAGCTCCGGCGCGAACATGCTGCGCGCTGGCGGGCGATGATGGTGCGAACCGTGTTGCCGGTCCGACACCGGCGCGCTCTTCGCCTGAGGCGTGTTGGAGGCAGATGCGCCGGTCCTGTTGGCGCCGCCCTTGGCCACCGGGGCCGTCGATTCATGTCGCATGGTTGCTCCGCAATCCGCTGGAGACGGACGGCACCTGCATTGGCGAGTCAGTGCAGGGGCCGAACGTGTCAGGAATGCTCGATATGTTTTTGTCAGAGGTCGATTTACCTGGCCACCGTTGCCGCCGCCGTGCCCTGCAGCTGCTCGGCGACCGGCCCCAGCGCCAGCGCCGGGACATAGGTCAGCGCACCGACCAGCAGTACCGTGCCCACCAGCAGGACGACAAACAGCGGGCCGTGCGTCGGCATCGTGCCGCCGCTCGCCGGGACGCGCTTCTTGGCTGCCAGCGAGCCCGCCAGCGCAAGGACCGGGATGATGATCCAGAACCTGCCGAACCACATGGCCGCCGCCAGCAGCGTGTTGTAGAACGGCGTGTTGGCGGACAGGCCCGCAAAGGCGCTGCCATTGTTGTTGGCCGCCGACGAGAGTGCATACAGGATCTCGGAGAAGCCGTGCGTGCCGGGATTGAACACACCGGCGCGCCCCGCCTCGGCCATCACCGCCACCGACGTGCCGAGCAGCACCAGCAGCGGCGTGACCAGGATCGCCACGGCCGTCATCTTCATTTCGTAGACTTCGATCTTCTTGCCGAGGTACTCCGGCGTGCGGCCGATCATCAGGCCGGCGATAAACACCGCGAGCACGGCGTAGACCAGCATGCCGTACAGCCCCGAACCCACGCCGCCAAACACCACCTCGCCCAGCTGCATCAGCAGCATCGGCACCAGGCCACCGATGGCGGTGAAGGAGTCATGCATGGCGTTGACGGCGCCGCACGATGCCGCCGTCGTGATGGTGGCGAACAGTGCCGATGCCGCGATGCCGAAGCGTGTTTCCTTGCCTTCCATGTTGCCGCCGGCCTGCCACATCGACGCGGCGTGATCCACCGGCAGCCCGGCCAGCGCCGTATTGGCCATCTGCTCGGACATCGCCGCCACGCAGGCCATCGCGACAAAAATGACCGTCATGGAAGCCAGCACCGCCACACCCTGTCGCCTGTCTCCCACCATCTCGCCAAAGGTGAAGCACAGCGCCGCCGGGATCAGGAAGATCGCCAGCATCTCGATGAGGTTGGCCAGGCCATTCGGGTTTTCGAACGGATGCGCCGAGTTGGCATTGAAGAAGCCGCCGCCGTTGGTGCCCAGCATCTTGATGGCTTCCTGCGAGGCAACCGGGCCCATCGCCAGCGTCTGCTTGTCGGTCTTCAGGTCTTCCGCCACCGGCTTGCCTTGCGCATCGAGCACCGGCTGCCCGGCCGCGTCGACCTTCGGCTGGCTGTATTCGGCCGGCGTGACCAGGCTGGCTTCCTTGTAGGCGTCGAAATTCTGGATAACGCCCTGGCTGACCAGCGCCAGCGCAATCACGGTCGCGATCGGCGCCAGCACGTACAGCGTGACCCGCGTCATGTCGACCCAGAAGTTGCCGATGGTGGCGGCGCTCTGGCGCGCAAAGCCGCGGATCAGCGCAAACACCACGGCGATGCCGGTTGCCGCGGACAGGAAATTCTGCACGGTGAGCGCGAGCATCTGGGTCAGATAGCCCATGGTCGACTCGCCGGCATAGCCTTGCCAGTTGGTGTTGCTGACAAAGCTGATGGCCGTGTTGAAGGCCGAGTCCGGCGTAATGGCACCGAAGCCTTGCGGGTTCAATGGCAGCATGCCTTGCACGCGCTGCAGCGCATAGACCGCCACCACGCCAAGCAGGTTGAAGGCCAGCACCGCGATGGCGTACTGCTTCCACCCCATCCCGGACTCGGCACGCACGCCGCCCAGTCGATACAGCACCCGTTCCAGCGGACGGCCCCAGGCGGTCAGCGAATAGCTGCCGTCCTCCACCGCACGCCGGAGATAGCGGCCGAGAAAAGGGGCGCACGCCAGCAGGACGGCGAGATAGAGGACCAGCAGGCCCACGAATTGGGAGGACATCAGAATTTCTCCGGCCGGAACAACGCAATGAGGAGGTAGGCAAAAATGGCAACGGCCAGCGCGCCGCTCAACAGGTCCGTCCAGCTCATCACAACCCCCTGTCCGTTGCGCTGTTCTTTACCGGCATCTGGTGATGCGGGCCGCCGTGTTCGCTGCGTGCCGGCGCGTTGGGCGCGAGCGCAGCGCAAAGCCCGAGCAGGGCTGCGCTCAGCACCGCGAAGCCGATCAATACGATCAAGTAGATCCCGTCCATGACAAAGCACCTTTGAATGGTTTCGCCTTGCAGCTTAGCGACGGGGTCGTAAAAACCGGGTAGAAAGGTGATCGGTGCGTATAAAGAACGTATAAAGATGCGCAGGAGCGCGCGCTGCGGCGCTGTCTGTCGGCGCGAGCCGGCCGCTCGAAGCGCTGTACCCTACGCGCGCCGCCGCGTAGCAAACGGTCCGCCGTAGCGGACCGTTGCTCAGTCGACCTGGATCCGCGCCGTCGTCGCCAGCGCTTTCCACGCCCGGATATCGCTCTGGATCACCCGCGCGAACTGTTCCGGCGAGTTCTTCTCGACCCACAGCAAGCCCTGCTGCGTGAAGCTGGCCTGCAATGCCGGCGCCACCATCACCCTGGCGATTTCCTCGTTGAGCCGCAGCACGATGCCGGCAGGCGTATGCGCCGGAACGAATACGCCGTACCAGCCATCGAGATCCAGGTCGAAGCCCTGCTGCTTCAGCGTCCGCACCTCCGGCAACATCGGCGAGCGCCGCGTGCCGGTCATGGCGAGCGGCACCAGCTTGCCGGCCTGGATCAGCGACAGCGGCGAGCGTGCATCCACGAACGCAATGCTGACGACCCCGCCCTGCAGATCGGTAAGCAGTTGCCCCATGGTCTTGTACGGGATATGCCGCATGCGCAGGTCGCGCGCGCGGGCAATGGCTTCCATCGCCAGGTGTCCGGTCGAGCCGACGCCCCAGGTGCCGTACGCAATGTTGGGATGCGCGCGGACGTATTCGACGAAGCCTGCGAGGTCGCGCACCGGGGTCTCGGCCGTCGCCACCAGCAGCACCCCGCCGGCGCTGACCTGGATCACCGGCGCGAGGTCCCTGAGGGTGTCGTAGGGCATGGTGTCGCGCAGGGCCGCGTTGATTGCGATGGCGGAGGCGTTGCTGAAGAGGATGGTATAGCCGTCGGGTGCCGCCTTGGCCGCCAGGTTGTTGCCGACGATGCCGTTGGCGCCCGCGCGGTTTTCCACCACGACCGGTTGCCGCAGCGCGCGCGCGAGCGGCTCGGCGAACACCCTGGCGATCAGGTCGGTGCCCGAGCCCGCGCCGCCCGGCACGATCATCCGCAACGGCCGCGATGGCCACGCCGGAGGGGCCGCGGCTTGAGCGAACACCCTTGGGGCGAGGCACGCCGCCATCGCGGCGGGGATCAGGTCCTGCAACCATCTGCGTCGGTTCATGGTTGTCTTCTTCCGGGATTGTCCTGCCATGCATTGACCGCACGCCGCTGCCAGGTGCTGCTCGCACCATGGCAGCGGCCGTGTCGGCCGCCGGTGCTGCTAAGCTGCTCAGCCGCGCTCAGCCGCGCTTAAGCGGCGGCTGGAAGCCAAGGAAGGCGCGATTCCAGGTGGGGCTGATGACCAGCTCGTTCACGGTGGCGCGCGCCGGCAGGGACACCACGAACGCCACGGCGTCGGCCACGTCTTCCGGCTGCAGCATGCGGGCTAGGTCTTCCGCGGCGGGCGGCGTGGGCCGGTTGATCAGGATCGGCGTGGCGGTCTCGCCGGGATAGATGGCGCACGCGCGGATGCCGTGGGCGCACTCCTCCATCGCCACGGAAGTTGTCATCGCCGCCATGGCGTGCTTGCTGGCGCCGTAGGCGGCGCCCGTCAGCGCCGACGCATGGCGCCCCGCCCACGACGAGATATTGATGATGGTGCCCTCCCCCTTGTCGCGCATGCCGGGCAGCACCGCGTGCATGCAGTAGAACGCGCCGTTGAGGTTGATGTCGATGACCTGGTCCCAGTCGGCCGGCGTCAGCCTGGACAGCCTGCGGTTGACCACGTTGATGCCGGCCGCGTTGACGAGGATGTCGATGGCGCCGACGCGCTCCTGCAGCTGCCGGCCGGCGGCGGCCACGGCCTCGCGGTCGGAGACGTCCAGCGGCAGCGCGATCACGCGCTCATTGCCGCATTCGGCGGCCAGCGCGGCGATCGCCGCTTCGCTGCGCGCGGAGATCACGACGGTCGCGCCGGCTTGCCACAGCGACAGCGCGCAGGCGCGGCCGATGCCGCTGGAGCCGCCGGTGATCCAGGCGGTCTTGCCGTGCAGGGAAATCATGGGGGCGTGCATTGCGGGGTTCCTTTGTCTGGGATGGCTGAAGAGAGTTGGCGCGCGGTACGCATCAATGCGTGGTCACGCCCATGATCTGGTTGACGTCATAGATCGGCGGACGCGGGTTCTTCGCCCACGCGTCGGTCAGCAGGTAGCGCAGCCGGAAGCTCTCCGGCACGTCGGCCAGGCCCGGCGTGAACAGCCACAGCCGCAGCAGGTGGCGCTTGCGGTCAAGCTCGGGATGGTCCTCGTAGCTGGTGCGCGAGTGCAGCACGACGTAGTTGTTCAGGAACTGCATGTCGCCGGGCGCCAGCGCCATGTCGATGCGGAAGCGCGGGTCCTGCGTGTATGCGTCGAACTGGTCGAGCGCGGCAATATCCTCGGGCGCCAGACGCGGCGCGTCCGGGAAGCGCTGCGCGGTATTGATGAAGCTGCGGATATAGCGGTTGAACAGCCGGCCGTTGTGCCAGCTGAAGACATGCGTCATCGTGTACGGCGCCTGGCCCGGCGCTTCTTCGTGCCGGCGGTCGAAGGCAAAGGGCTGGTACAGCCGTGCCAGCAGTTCGGGATGCTCGCGCAGCATGGCGTTGTGGATGCCCATCGAACTGGCAATGCTGCTCATGCCGCCACGGCGCGCCGTGCGCAGGCACAGCAGGCCGACCACGTCGGCGCCATCGGTATGGAACGGCAGCCGATGGCGGGACTGGTAGCCGCGCGCCGTCATGTCTTCCTTCGGGTCCTTGCCAAGGTCCCAGACGTGGCCCAGCACGTCGCCAAACGCGTTCTGCGCGACGGCGCGGCCCAGGTGCATGCCGATGCCCCAGTAGATCGTGCCGGCATCCATCTTGGAATAGCGCTCGACCGGCAGTCCGCGCAGCAGCACCACGCCCAGCCCCCGTTCCAGGCGATGGCGCAGGACTTCGAGCTTCGCGGCAAGGCTGCCGAGGGGGAATGTCTCCTTGCAGATGGCCGGCACGGCGAGCCCAAGCGATTTCGTATGCGCCAGCGCTGCGTCGAGTTGCGCGATTTCGTCCGCGCCCAGCCAGACCACCCATTCACCCTCCCTTGCGGCAATGTCGCTGGCCTCCCACGCCGCCGGGGTCTCCACCGCCTTCAGTGCTGCTGCCGTCTGTGCTGCTTCCATTGCTGTCTCCTTGTTGTCTCGGCGCCAGTGCCGGGCCGGTGCAGCCATTGTGCGAAGGCAGCGTGCGCATGACTAATGAAAAGTGATGCGACTGACCAAACCAAAAGGTAATATCGCCCACGGCGACGCCTTGCCTTCACCGGCCGCGCCGCAACGAATCACGCTTGGTTTCTAGGGGTTTTCAGCATGGATGCGATCGGCTTCCTGCGCAGCGGACTAAAGCTGCGCCATCTCCGTCTGGTCATAGCACTGGAGGAGTACCGGCAGGTCGCGCGTGTCGCGAACGCGATGAACATCACGCAGCCGGCGGTATCGAAGGCGCTGACCGAGGTCGAGGAAGGGCTGGGCTACCCCTTGTTCGTGCGCCAGCCCCGCGGCATCGAGCCCACGCCGCACGGCATGATCTTTGTCCGCTATGCGCAGTCGATCCTGGACGAACTGGACCGCGCCGGCGATGAACTGCTGGCGCTGGGGCAAGGCGCATGCGCATCGATTGCCGTCGGCGCCATGCCGGGTTCGACGCTGGCGCTCGCGCCGCGCATCATCGCGCTGGCCAAGGCGCGCAGGCCGACGCTGAATATCGCGGTGTACGAGGCGCCGATGGACGTGCTGATGGGCCAGTTGCGCACGGGGCGGCTGGACATCGTGCTGGGTGCGCTATCGGAACGTGCCACGGCCGGGGACATCGAGCAGCGCCACTTGTATGAGGAAGTGATGCGCGTGGCGGTCCACCCGGAACATCCGCTGGCGGCCTGCGCGACGGTGGACTGGCCCGACCTTGTGGCGTACCCGTGGGTCGTGCCGCCGCGCACGGCGCGGCTGCGCCAGAGCCTGGACGCGTCGCTGCGGCGCATGAAGGTGGAGGTGCCGGCCAACCATGTCGAGTCCGTATCGGCTGGCCTGGTGCTGGGCCTGCTGGAGGCGATGCAGGCGGTGGCGATGATGACCGGGCGCCTGGCGCGCACCTATGAAGCGCGCGGCCTCGCCCATGTCCTTCCGCTGGAGATACCGGGCGTGCTGCTGCCGGTGTCCACCTTCACGCTGGCCGGCAAGGCCCCCTCGCCGGCCATCGAGCTGTTCCAGCATTGCGCGGAGCTGGCCGCGGCCGGCTGACTTGCCTGCTGTTCGCCCCGCGCCCCGCCCCCGCGCCCCGCTATTCCGGCTTGATGCCGTTGATCCTGACCACGTTGGCCCACGTGGCATAGTCGTTGCGCACCGTGCGCGCGAACTCGTCCGGCGTGGTCAGCGGCGGATCGGTCATCATGTTGAGCTGCTGGAAGCGCGTGCCCAGCGCCGGCGAGCGCAGCGCCTTGTTGATCTCCCGGTTCAGCGTCGCGACGATCTCGCGCGACGTCCCTTTAGGCACGAACAGCCCGTACCAGCCCTCGTTGGTCATCGGGAAGCCTTGCTCGGCCATGGTCGGCACATCGGGGAACGCCGGCGCGCGGTGCTTGCCCGTGATGCCCAGCGGGCGGATCTTGCCGCTCTTCACCAGCGGCACCGAGGTGGTGATATCGACAAAGGCGATCTTCAGCACGCCGCCCTGCAGGTCGGTCAGGATCGGCGGCACGCCCTTGTAGGGCACATGGGTCAGATCGATGCCCGCCAGCGTGTGCAGCTGCGCCATGGCAAGGTGCCCGCCCGAGCCGATCCCCCAGCTGCCGTAGTCATACTTGCCGGGCTGCGCCTTGACCGTTGCCACGAAGGACTTCATGTCCCTGGCCGGAAAGTCCGGCGTGACCACCAGCAGCACGCCGCCCGAGCCGATCTGCGCGACCGGCACCAGGTCATCGACGATGTTGAACGGCAGCTTCGGCTGGATCGCCTGGTTCATCACGGTAGCCGAGGCACTCGCCAGCAGCACGGTATAGCCGTCCGGCTGCGCGCGCACGACGGCATCGACCGACAGCTGGCCGTTGGCGCCGGGCTTGTTGTCGACCACCACGGGCTGCTTCAGTGCTTGCGAGATCTGTTCGGCGAACACGCGCGCCAGCACGTCGGGGCCGCTGCCGCCCGGGCTCGGCACGACCATGCGGATAGGGCGTGACGGCCATGTGCCCTGCGCGAGGACGGGGGCGGCTGCCAGTGCGGTGGCGGTCAGTACTGCGAGATGCCATGCGCGCTTGCCGCGGCATGTCGGGCTTGATTTCATATTGTCTCCGTAAGCCCACGCCGCTTCTGTGGATGCGATGCCCGAGGTCGATGGTGCCGATGGCATCGGTGGCGTGTGTGCACCGGGATTTTGCGCACGGTCCGGCCGCAAAAACCAATGAAATAAAACCGCGGAAACATAAGCGACTGGTCATGCCAGCACGGCGCGGATGGCACGGCAAGCCGTGCCCGGAGCGCTTCCCGGGCCCCAGCGTTCGGGTTTTCACCAGCTGTGCCAAAGGGATAGGAAATAGTGACAGCAGGATAAACGCCGCATGCGGCCGGCGTCCAGAATACCTGCACCGCCCCCGTGCAGAGGGCTTCACCATCAGGAGACTATCCATGCATTTTCTCGACGACAGCCTGCTTCCCGAAAACCAGGAAAAACTGGTGATCCAGGTCGCTCCCTACGGCCCGCAGTGGCTGCCCTCCGACTCGGACGACATCCCGGTCAGCATGGATGCGCAGATCCAGAAGGCGGTCGATTGCTACAACGCCGGCGCCACGGTGCTGCACGTGCATGTGCGCGAGTCGGACGGCAAGGGCTCCAAGCGCATCTCGATGTTCAACGAGATGCTGGCGCGCCTGCGTGAAGCCGTGCCCGACATGGTGCTGCAGGTCGGCGGCTCGATCTCGTTCGCGCCCGAAGGCGAAGGCAAGGCCGCCGAGTGGCTGGACTATGACACGCGCCACATGCTGGCCGCACTCGATCCGAAGCCTGACCAGGTCACGATCGCGATCAACACCAGCCAGATGAATATCTGCGAGATGCTGACCGCCGACGACGTGCAGGGCACCATCCTCGAGAAGCCCGAATACTTCAACGCGTACAGCGAAATGGTGGTCGACTCCAAGCCGTCGTTCTTCATCGAGCACCTGGAGCGCCTGGCCAGGGCCGGCATCCAGCCGCACTTCATGCTCGGCCACGTGGCGCAACTGGAGACGGTGGAGCGCCTGATCCGCAAGGGCCTGTACCGCGGCCCGCTGATCCTGAACTACGTCGCCATCGGCGGCGGCGCGGCGGGCCTGCACCCGGCCGACATGATCGAATTCGCGCGCCGCACGCCGGACGGCGCGGTGCTGACGATCGAAAGCGCGATGCGCGCGGTGCTGCCGATGAACGCGATGGCGATTGCGCTGGGCCTGCATGTGCGCGTGGGCATCGAAGACAACCTGTGGGGCCGCAAGGGCGAGCGCATGACCTCCGTGCAGCAGATCGAGCAGACCGTGCGCCTGGCGCGCGAGCTTGGCCGCGATGTGGCCAACGGCAAGGAAGCGCGCCGCATCTACAAGATCGACGAGTGGTACGACAGCGCCGACGAGACCATCCGCCAGCTCGGCATGGCACCGAACCGCAAGCCGGGCCAACGCGGTTTCCCGGTACCCGGCAGCGTCTGAGCGCAGTCACCCGCCACGGCGCGCCATGCTTCGGCCGCGCGTGCCGTCGGCCTCTGAACACAGCCCCCTTTGCAGCAACCGATCATGAAACTGACCAACAAGATCGCCGTGGTGACCGGCGTCGGCCCCGGCCTGGGCCAGGGCATCGCCGTGGCGCTGGCGCGCGCAGGCGCCGACCTGGTGATCTGCGACATCAACCCGGCATCGCTGGCCGCGGCGCGCGAAGCGGTGCTGGCCGAAGGCCGCCGCTGCCTTTCCGTCGTCTGCGACGTATCGTCGAGCCAGCAAGTGGCCGACATGTTCGCGCAGGCGCGCGAGACCTTCGGCACGGTGCATATCCTCGTCAACAACGCCGCGCTGACCCCGAACCGACCGGTGGACACCGAGCGCCGCAACAAGCTTTACGCGTACCTGCAGACACCGGTGCCGCGCGCGTCGCTGGGCTTTACCAGCGAGATCACCGACGAGGAATGGCTGCGCTACTGGGGCGTGAACGTACACGGCACGTTCTACTGCACGCGCGAGGCGCTGCGGCTGATGCAGCCGCAACGCTACGGCCGCATCGTCAATATCGCCTCGATTGCCGGGATCTCGTCCCGCAGCGCGCACAGCCCGCACTACAGCGCCACCAAGGGCGCGGTGGTTGCCTTCACCCGCTCCGTGGCGCTGGAAGTGGCCGGCGCCAATATCTGCGTCAACGCCATGGCGCCCGGTGGGGTCGCGACGCCGGCCTTCAATGAATACCTGGAAAAGATCGGCGAAGACGGCCGCAACCGGCTCTGGCAAAGCTGCCCGGCGGGCCGCTTCGGCACCGTGGAGGAATACGCCGCCACCGTGCTGCACCTCGCCAGCGACGAACACTACCTGGTCGGCCAGGTCATCAGCCCCAACGGCGGCTCGGCCATCTGAGCCCATCCCGGATTTCGACAGCCATGCAACACAACCTCTTTCCCCACTACAAGGCGCTGCGCGACACCGGTGCGCTCGGCAGCGAGCTCGATCCGCTGACCGAATGGGATCCCAAGTGGATTGCCAGCTGGGTCGCGCTGGCCCGCGATGCGCAGGCCGAAGGCGTACTTGACCCCAAGCTGGTGGCGCTGATCCGCCTGAATATCGACGTCACCGCCACGCACCTGTACAAGCCGGGCGTGTCGCGCCACGTGCGCGAAGCCATCCGGCTGGGCGCCACGCGTGCCGAGATCCTGGAAGTCTTCAAGCTCGCCAGCGTGGTCGGCATCCATGCCTGCGCGGTCGGCGTGCCGGCACTGGCCGAGGAACTGGCGCGTGCCGGCATCTCCGATGAACCCGCTGTTGCGTCAGTCACGCCCGGCGCCACGCCCGTGTGCGACGCGGTGCGCGCCAACGGCATGTTCAATCCGCTGTGGGAAACGCTGTACCGCTGGGATCCGCAGTACCTGGAGAAATTCCTGGCGATGGGCTTCGGCCTGTGGCAGGACAACATCCTGCCGCCGCTGTGGATCGAGTTCCTCTGCATCGCCGGCGATGCGGCAATCACCCACATGTACGGCCACGGCACCCAGCGGCATATCGAAGCCGCGCTGCGCCTCGGCGCCACGCGCGCGCAGATCCTGGCCGTGCTGAAGATCGTCAGCCTGCAAGGCATCGAGACCTGCGAACTCGCGGTGCCGATGCTGGACCGCGCCATGCGGGAAACCGCAGCCTGACCCCGCGACCGGCTTGCTCCCCGCTCCCGCTTGCGGGAGCGGGGAGACAACAGCCGCAAAGCCCAGGAGTACCAAGTGCAACCACTCGCCCCCGCCTCGGCCATTGCTTCGGCACCACTGCAGGATGCCGGCTCGCTTGCCGCCCTCTACCGCAAGATCACGTGGCGGCTGCTGCCGTTCCTGTTCGCGGCCTATGTGCTGAACACGATCGACCGCATCAACATCTCGTTCGCCAAGTTGCGCATGGCCAGCGACCTGGGTCTCTCGGATGCGGCCTACGGCATCGGCGCGGCGGCCTTTTTCGCCGGGTACATCCTGTTCGAGGTGCCCAGCAACCTCTATATGCAGAAGACCGGCGCGCGCCGGACCATCACGCGCATCCTGCTGCTGTGGGGCCTCGCAACCGTCGCCACCAGCCAGGTCAATTCGCCCGAGGCGCTCTACGTCGCGCGCTTCCTGCTGGGCGTGGCCGAGGCCGGCTTCTTCCCGGGCGTCATCCTGTACCTGACCTACTGGTTCCCGGCGCAGCGCCGCGGACGGATCACGTCGCTGTTCCTGATGTCGGGCACCTTCGCCGGCATGATCAGCGGCCCGCTGGCGGCGGCGATCATGCTGCACCTGGACGGGTGGCTGGGGCTGCGCGACTGGCAGGCGCTGTTCGTGGTGGAAGGCCTTCCCGCAATGCTGCTGGGCCTGGTTGCCTGGCGCTACCTCGACGACAGTCCGGCGCAGGCAGCGTGGCTCACGCCGGCGGAGAAGGCCATGCTCGCGAGCGACCTCGGCAAGGAAGGCCACGCGCGCCAGCACGGCGGCATCCGGGCGCTGCTCAGGGATCCACGCATCTATGTCATCGGCCTGACCTTCCTGTCCATCTATGCCTGCACCAACACCATCGCCTACTGGATGCCGACGCTGATCCAGGGCTTCGGTGAAGCGCACATGGCACGCATCGGCTGGATCTCCACCCTGCCCTATGTACTCGGCCTGTTGACGATGTACCTGCTCGCGCGCAGTTCGGACCGCCGCCTGGAACGGCGCTGGCATGTGGCGGGCTGCCTGCTGGTGGCGGCCGCCAGCTTCCTGCTGATGGGCGTCCTGCGCGGCGAACTGATGCCGGCGGTGGCGTGCATGACGGTCGGCTCCGCCGCGTGCCTGGCCGCGCTGCCGGTGTTCTGGACGATTCCGCCGGCCTACCTGGGCGGCAACCAGGCCCCCGCCGGCATCGCGCTGGTCAGCAGCCTGGGCGGCGTGGCGGCCTTGCTCAGCCCGATCGCGGTGGGTGCGATCAAGACCCGCACCGGCGACCTGTACCTGGCCTTCGACCTGCTTGCCGCGCTGCTGGCGGTGGGTGCCGTGGCCTTGCTGCTGGCGCTGCCGGGGCGGTTGCTGGAGCGCGCGGACAGCGGGGATCGCCGCTGAGCGCCCGCTGAGCGCCCGCTGAGCGCCCGCTGAACGCCATCACCGCCGCCACTTCCCTTCGCCGATCAGCGCCTCGGCAAGTTTGGGGATCATCTGCGCCACCTGCCGCGCCGCGGCGGTAAAGGGACGCTGGCTGCTTGTCGCCAGCACCACGCTCTGCCGCATGGCGCGGTCCGCCAACGGCACGGCGTCGTACTCCCCGCGCTCCAGCTCGGCCGCCACCGCGTGGTATGGCAGCACGGAAAACGCCGCATGGTCGGACAGGATCCGCTTGATGACCACCGATGAACTGGCCTCCATGCAGATGTTGAACGCGATGCGGTGCGCGGCGGCAGCCTCTTCCAGCAGGTTGCGGATGGCGTTGGGCGGCACCGGCAGCACCAGCGGCACGCCGCCGAGCTGGCGCAGCAACATCGAAGCGGGCCTGCCGCCCGCGGCGCGCCAGTGCGCCTGGTGGGTCTCGCGCCGCCCGACCAGCATCAGCGGCGTATCGAGCAGCCGGCGGTAGCTGTTCCGGCCTTCGGCACGATAGCGGTTCAGCACGGCGAGATCGATGCTGCCCTGGGTCAACTGCGTCTCCATCTCGCCGCTGTAGCCCTCCACGATGCGCAGCTTCACCGCGGGCAGCCGCTCCTGCACGGCGGCGTAGAGCCGGCTCGACAGCAGCGGCGCCACCGCCGGCACCAGCCCCAGCGTGACCATGCCGCTGACGTTGCCGGCACGGCCGCGCGCCGACTCGACCAGCTGCCTGGCGCCGTCCAGCAGCGGCTCGGCATCGGCCAGCACCTGCGCGGCCAGCGTCGTCGGGCGCACGCCGCGCCCCGTGCGGTAGAACAGCGGGCCGCCAAACATCTTCTCCAGCTCGGCGACCTGCCGGCTGATCGCCGACTGTGCCAGGCCAAGCTGCGCCGCGGCGCCCGAAACGCTGCCCGTGCGCGCCACGGCGACGAAGGTGGTCAACGCCTTGAGCGTCAGGTCGTGTCCCGCATCCGCATGCATATCCCCTCCTGCTATCTCCTGTGGAGATATCTGCTTTCCCATACCGGCATTGATCCGAGGATACCGCCTCTCTATCTTTAGAGGCAATCGCACACCACCACCAAGGAGATTGCGCCTCATGCCCCTGTCCGCCGAACACCATCCGCTGGCGCCGCTCGATGCGGCGGAGAACGACATGCTGGCCCGTGTCCAGGCACTGGTCCGCGACACCATCGGGCCCAGGGCCAACGCGGTGAACCGCGACGACGAATTCGCGTGGGACACCTTCCGCACGCTGGCGGAAAGCGGCGTCATCGCCACGGCGTTTCCCACCGCGCTCGGCGGCACCGACGCCTCGATGCTGCTGCGCGTCAGGATCATCGAAGAGATTGCGCGGACGTGCAGCACGGCGGCATCGATCGTCACCGGCACCGACCTGTCGTCGCGCCCGATCGTCGCCGGCGGTTCCGCGGAGCTTTGCGCGCAGACGGTGCCGCTGCTGGCCAACGGCAGCAAGCAGTCAGCCTTCGCGCTGACCGAGCCTGGCGCGGGATCGGACCTCGCGCGGCTGCGCACCGTCGCCAGCCGGCACCCCGGCGGTTATCGACTGTCCGGCGTGAAGAAGTTCATCACCCGCGCCAACGTGGCTGACATGTTTGTCGCGGTGGCCTCGCTTGCCGATGGCCCCGGCGGCAGCAAGGGGCTGACGGCGTTCCTGGTGCCGCGCGATGCGGAAGGGCTGAGCGTCTCGCCGATCATTCCCAAGCTCGGCTGGCATGGCGTGCCGATCGCCGAGGTCCGCCTCGACGATGTGTTCGTGCCGGTCTCGCATCGCCTCGGCGAAGAGGGACAGGGCATGGCGCTGGCGCAGGACACGCTGGTGCGCGCGCGCGTCGGCCATGCCGCGATCGCGCTGGGGCGGATGACCGGTGCGCTGCAGATTGCCGCGCAATACGCGGGGCACCGGCAGGTGTCGGGCAAGGCGGTGGGCGAGCACCAGGGCATCCAGTGGATGCTGGCCGACATGGCCGCGCGCATCGAGGCCGCGCGCTGCCTGGTCTACAGTTCGGCGCAGCGCTACGACCGCAAGGACCCCGAGACCTCGATCCACGCCTCGATCGCCAAGATGCACAGCACCGACCTGTGCATGCGCGTGGTGGTGGACTGCGCGCAGTTGCTGGGCGGCAACGGCTACCTGAATGCGTATCCGATCGAGCGCTTCCTGCGTGACGCCAAGATGAACCAGATCGGCGAAGGCACCAGCGAGGTCCACAAGAACCTGATCGGCCGGCACGTGATGAAAACGGCGTCGGCGATGCCGCAACACCCCTGCCTCGATTTCGAGCCAAACCTGTTCGGAGCGCAATGATGGCAAGCACCGCCGACCAGAGCCTGGCCAACGCGCTGTGCCGCCGGCTGGGCATCCGCTACCCGGTGTTCGGGCTCGCGCACAGCATCGAAGTCGCCGCGGCCATTTCCAATGCCGGCGGGCTCGGCGTGTATGCCGCGGCACGCGACGGCCCCAACGAACTGGCGCAAAAGCTGCGCGACCTGCGCGCGCTGTGCCCCGACGTGCCGGTGGGCGTGGACCTGCTGCTGCCCACCACGCTGCCGGGCGTCTCCACCCCCGAGGACGTGAGCGCCGCGATTCCCGAAGGACATCGCCGCTTCGTCGACGGCCTGTTCGAGCGCTTTGCCGTACCGCCGGCCACGGCGGGCAACTTCTTCTCGCAGTACGTGCGTTCGCAGGCCTTGTTCGAGGAGCAGGTCGCGGCCGTGGCGGAGAGCGAGGTGGAGGTGTTCGCGGCGGGTGTCGGCACACCGGCCGACACCATCGCCAGGGTGCGCCGTGCCGGCAAGACCACCATGGCGCTGGTCGGCGCCGTCAAGCATGCGCGCAAGGCCATTGCGGCCGGCGTCGACGTGCTGGTCGCGCAGGGCTATGACGCCGGCGGGCATACCGGCACGATCGGCACCTTCACGCTGGTGCCGCAGATCATCGCGGCCGCCGAGGGGCGCCCGGTGCTTGCCGCCGGCGGCATCGGCGAAGGCAGCCAGATCGCCGCGGCGCTGGCAATGGGGGCGCAGGGCGCGTGGCTCGGCACCGTGTGGCTGGGCAGCGCCGAGCACCGGTTGCCGGCCGCGCTGACCGAGCGGCTGCTGGCCGCCGGCAGCGAAGACACGGTGATCACGCGCGCGCACAGCGGCAAGCCCTGCCGCGTGGTGCGCAGCGCCTTCTCCGATGCATGGGCGGCGGCCGACGCCCCGGCGCCTCTCGACATGCCTTACCAGCAGGCCCTGACCGGCCGGCTGCTGGCGGCAGTGGAAGAGCACGGGATCGCCCCGCTGATGTACGAGGCGGCGGGCCAGAGCGTGGCCTGGGTAAAGGAAGTCGAGCCCGTGGCGCGGATCATGGACCGGCTGGTGCGGCAGACGCGCCAGTCGCTCGAATGCCTGCGCCCTTACCTGCCGCCCGCAGGCAAATAGACCAGACAGATACGAGAACGAGGAGACAGCATGGATCGCCGAGCATTCGGAAGGACTGCGTTCCAGACCGCCCTGATGATGGCCGCGCCCGGCCTCTTGCCAGCGCTGGCCCGCGCCGGCACCGGCCCGGGCAACTTCCCCGAGCGGCCGCTGCGCGCGGTGGTGCCCTACCCGGCCGGCGGCGTGGTCGATGTGACCCTGCGCGCCGCGCTTGACCGCATGTCGCTCGACCTGCCGCAGCGCGTGGTCGTGGAGAACAAGCCCGGTGCCGATGGCCGCATCGGCGTCGAGTTCGCCAGCCGCGCGCCGGCGGACGGCTACACGATGCTGGGCGTCACGCCGGTGCTGGCGGTGGCGCAGACGCTCTACCCGGACTCCGGCATTCGCGTGCAGAACTTCCGCGCCATCGGCTCGGTGGCCGCGGTGCCGTCGGTGTTCGTGGTGCATAACGACGTCCCGGTGAAGACGCTGAAGGAGTTCGCGGCCTGGGCCAAGGCGCGCCCCGGCGCCGTCAACGTGCCGGTGCCGGGCGCCGGCAGCTCGCTGCACCTGGCGCAGGAGCTGTTCTTCGAAGCCACCGGCGTGCGCGTGACCAACGTCGGCTACAAGGGCCAGCCGCCTTCGGTGCTGGACCTTGGGCGCGGACAGCTGCAGTTCGCGCTGGTGTCGCAGAACCTGGTGCTGCCGCTGATCCAGTCGAAACGCGTGCGGCCGCTCGCAGTCAATGCCGCGCGGCGCACGCGCTCGCTGCCGGAGGTCCCGACCATCGCCGAAGCGGGTTATCCCGACGCGCTGGTGCAGTCCTGGTACGGCCTGGCCGTCCACGCACGCACGGCGCCGGCCATCGTCGACTACCTTGGCGCCGCGCTGCAGGCGGCGATGGGCAGCGCCGACGTGCGCAACCGGCTGGCGGCGCTGGATGCGGAAATCCTCCCGCTCGACGCCAGGCAGTTCGACCAGTTGCTGCTGGCCGAGGCAACGCGCTGGGCGGCATTGATCAAGGCCCGCGACATCAAGGTGGACGCATGAACCAGACCTCGCTTGTGAACGGCAACGGCAAGACCGAGGGCCCCCTCGCCGGCCTGCGCATCCTCGACATGGCCACGGTGCTGGCCGCGCCACTGGCCTGCACGCTGTGCGCCGACATGGGCGCCGACGTGGTCAAGCTTGAACTGCCCGACGGCAGCGATCCGCTGCGCGGCCTGGCACCGGTCAAGGACGGCCTGCCGCTCTACTGGAAGGTGGCCAATCGCGGCAAGCGCGGCATCTCGCTCGACGTGCGGCAGCCACAGGGGCGCGCGCTGTTCCTCAGGCTGCTGCCCGAATTCGACGTGCTGGTCGAGAACTTCCGCACCGGCACGCTCGACCGCTGGGGCCTCGACGCGCAGACCTTGCGCGAAGCGAACCCGCGCCTGATCATCCTGCGCCTGACCGGCTTCGGCCAGACCGGCCCGTATGCGTCGCGCGCCGGCTTCGCGCGCGTGTTCGAAGCGATGAGCGGCTTCACCAACCTTGCCGGCGAACCGGGCGGTCCGCCGCTGCACATGAACTATCCGGCCGGCGACGTGGTGGCCGGCTTGTTTGGCGCATTCGCCATCGCCACCGCCGCGGCGGAGCGCAGGCGCGATCCCGCCGCCCCCGGCCGGGATAGCGGCCGGGATAGCGGCCGGGATATCGACCTCTCCGCCACCGAGGCGCTGTTCCGCCTGCTGGAGCCGCTCGCGGTGGAATACGAGCAGCTCGGCCAGGTGCGCCAGCGCGCGGGCAACCGGGCCACTTACACGGCGCCGTCCAACATGTATGCGACCGCCGACGGCCATTGGGTGTCGATGGTGGCGTCGTCCAACCCGATCTTCCGGCGCCTGTGCGCGGCCATCGGCCAGCCGGCACTGGCGGACGATCCGCGCTACGCCACCAATCCGGCGCGCGTGCAGCACCTCGACACGCTGGATGACGCGATCGGCGCCTGGTTCGCGGCGCACGATTACCATGCCGTCGCGGCGGCGCTGGAGGCGCAACAGATCCCGTTCAGCAAGATCTTCACCATCCAGGACATCCTGGAAGACCCGCACTTCCGCGCGCGCGAGGCCATCGTGCGCCTGCCTGATCCGGACCTGGGCTCGGTCCCCGCGCCGTGCCACGTGCCGCGCTTCTCCGGGTACGAGCCCGCCGTGCCCCGGACCGGGCCGTCAGTCGGCGAGCACAACGAAGAGATCTACGCCGCGGCCGGGCTGACCCGGCAGGAGATGCAGGCGTTGCGCGCGGCAGGGGTGATCTGAAGCGGTGACCTGACCGCTCACCGCTGGCGGCGGCCCTTGCGCCCGGCGTCCGCCGCCGGCGCTTCGCCCTGCTGCACCAGCCACTCCACGAACGCGCGCAGGTGCAGCGGCTTGTCGGCATCGCGTGGCACCAGCGCGTGGTAGGTGTTGCCCGGCGCGCGGATAGCGTCGAACGGCGTGGCAATGCGTGCGCCGTCAAGATCCGCCGCCAGCGTCGGGAAGGTGCCGATGGCAAAGCCCAGGCTGTCCACCACCGCCTGCAGCGTGACGAAGAAATGGTCGAAGCGCAGCGTGCGCACCGGCCGCAGCGATGCATGGCCGGCCTGCTGCAGCCACGATTCCCAGCTGCCGGGGCGCGTCTCCGTGTACAGCAGCACGCTGTCGGCCAGGTCTTCGACATCGCGCACCGGCGCCTGCGCCAGCAACGCGGGGCTGGCGATCACGGTCTGGTATTCGGCAAAGATCGGCACGGACTCGAACTGCTCGCCGCGCTCCAGCGTGCGCCGGATGGCGACGTCAAAGGTGCCGTTGAACCCGGCCTCGTTGCTGAAGGCAGTTGACACCCGTACATCGACTTCCGGCTGCTGCTGGCGGAAATCATCGAGCCGCGGGATCAGCCAGCGCATGGCGAAGGTGGCGGGCGCGTTCACGCGCACCACCTTGCGCGTGGCGATGCGCCCATAGCGCTCCGACGCCGCGCTGAGATGGTCGAAAGCGGCGCTGACCTCGCGCCCGAAGGCCTGCGCGTGCACCGTCGGCACCATGCGCTGCCCCTGGCGGATAAACAGCGGCTGCCCCAGCCATTGCTCCAGGATCTCGATCTGGCGGCTGACCGCGCCATGCGTCAGGTGCAGCTCGCGCGCCGCCGCGGAAAAGCTGCCGGCGCGGGCCGCAACCTCGAAGATGCGCAGCGCGTTGAGCGGAGGTAGCTTATGCGGCACTGTGATATTTCCTGACAGATTGTGGGAAATAAACTCGTTTGTGTGAGTTTATTGGAAACCTTAGCATGGTCTCAAGAAAACGCGCCGCCCCGCATCCGGCGGCGGCTTACCGACTCCCTCCCACGAGACCCGCCATGAACGCCCACATCGAAGCCAACGGACACCGCTACCAGCTTCCCGCCCGCCCCACCGTGATCGTCTGCATCGACGGCTGCGAGCAGGAGTACATCAACCTGGCCGTGCAGGCCGGCGTCGCGCCCTTCTTTGCCAGCCTGGCGCAACGCGGCACGGTGCTGACCGGCGACTGCGTGGTGCCGTCGTTCACCAACCCCAACAACCTGTCGATCGTGACCGGCGTGCCGCCGTCGGTGCACGGCATCTGCGGCAACTTCTTCTACGACACCGAATCCGGCGAAGAGGTGCTGATGAACGACGCCCGCTACCTGCGCGCGCCCACGGTGCTGGCCGCCGCGGCAAAGGCTGGCGCGAAGGTCGCCGTGGTGACGGCCAAGGACAAGCTGCGCGCCCTGCTCGGCCACGGCCTGCAGGGCATCTGCTTCTCGGCGGAGAAGGCCGACCAGGCGAGTGTCGAGGAAAACGGCATCGACAACGTGCTGGCCCGCGTCGGCATGCCGCTGCCTTCGGTCTACAGCGCGGACCTGTCCGAGTTCGTGTTCGCCGCCGGTGTGGCCCTGCTCGAAACCGAGCGGCCGGACCTGATGTACCTGTCCACCACCGACTACATCCAGCACAAGCACGCGCCCGGCACGGCCGGCGCCAATGCGTTCTACGCGATGATGGACAGCTACCTGCAGCGGCTCGACGCACTCGGCGCGGTCATCGGCGTGACCGCCGACCATGGCATGAATGCCAAGACCGATTCGCTCGGCAAGGCCAACATCCTGTACCTGCAGCAACTGCTGGACGATCGCTTTGGCACGGCAGCCACGCGCGTGCTGCTGCCGATCACCGACCCGTACGTCGCCCACCATGGCGCACTGGGGTCATACGCCACGGTGTACCTGCCGGCGGGCGCCGACCAGCGCGCGGTGCACGAAGCCATTGCCGCGCTGCCGGGCATCGAGCTGGTGCTCGACAAGCGCGCCGCCTGCGAGCGCTTTGAACTGCCGGCCGACCGCATCGGCGACCTGGTGGTGGTCAGCGAGCGCCTGACCGTGATCGGCACCACGCCGGCACGCCATGACCTGAGCGGCCTCGACGTGCCGCTGCGTTCGCACGGCGGCCTGTCCGAGCAGAAGGTGCCGCTGCTGTTCAACCGCAAGGTGAGCGCGCCGGCCGGCCAGCGGCTGCGCAATTTCGACATCCTGCGGCTGGCGCTGAATTGCGCCGACTGAACCACGCCGACTGAAATACCCCCACCGAAACACGCCCACCGAAGCACGCAGGCACAGCGAGGCGCCATGCAGATCCTGCTTTCCCTGATGTCCGGCGTTGCCCTGCTGATCTGGGGCACGCATGTCACGCGCCACGGCATGCTGGAACTGCTGGGGCCACGGCTGCGGCTGGTGCTGGCAGCGGGCACCGCAAGCCCGGCGCGCGGTTTCGCGGCCGGGCTGGGCGTGACCGCGCTGATCCAGAGCAGCAGCGCCACGGCGCTGATGACCAGCGCCTTCGTCGCCGAGGGCCTGGTGTCGCTGTCGGCGGCGCTGCCGATCGTGCTCGGCGCCGATGTCGGCACCAGCATGATGGCGCGCCTGCTGTCGGTCGATATCTCGTGGCTGTCGCCGCTGCTGCTGGTGACCGGCATCGCCATGCGGCTGTCCGGCAAGGCCAGCCTGCGCGGGCGCGCGGGCGAGGTCGTGGTGGGACTCGGGCTGATCACGCTGGCCCTGCAGCTGATCCGCTTCTACGCCGCACCGCTGCTGCATGCCGACCTTGTGCGCGCCATCTTTACCTCGCTCGGCCATGACGCGCTGCTCGCGGTGGTGATCGGCGCACTGCTGGCCCTGCTGGCGTACTCCAGCCTGGCCGCCGTCCTGCTGACCGCAACGCTGGCGATGGGTGGCGTCATCGCGCCGGAGACCGCGCTGCCGCTGGTGCTTGGCGCCAATCTCGGCAGCGGCCTGATAGCCTGCCTGGCCAATTCCGCCAGCGTGCCCGCGGCCAGGCGCGTATCGCTTGCCAACCTGCTCTTCCGCATCGCGGGGGTGCTGGTGTTCCTGCCGCTGCTGGACGCCGTGCCGCCGCTGCTCGCGGGCATCGGCAGCAGTGCCGCCACCATGGCCATCGACTTCCACATGGCCTTCAACCTGACGCTGGCGGCAACGCTGATCTGGTTTGTCAGACCGGTGGCCGCCCTGTGCGCGCGATGGCTGCCCGATGCGCCCGCCGGGGCGGCGTCGCGCGGCGCGCGTTACCTGAGCCAGGGCGACCTGCAGCATCCGTCGGTGGCACTGGGCAATGCCACCCGCGAAGTCGTGCGCATCGGCGACGTCATCGAGGACATGCTCGCCGGCATGAAGCTGGCGATCGTCGCCAACGACCGTGCCGCGAACGCGCGCTGCTGCGCGCTGGACGACCGCGTCGACGAACTCTACTCGTCGGTCAAGATGTACCTGACCGACGTCGATGCCGGCAAGCTCGGCGCGGAGGACGCCATGCGCTGGGACGAGATCATGCTGCTCAATATCAACCTGGAATATGCGGGCGATATCGCCGAGCGGACCCTGGTCGACCTGGACCAGCGCAAGCTGCGCCGCAACTATTGCTTCTCGGACGAGGGCAGCGCCGAACTGCTGGAGCTATGCGACATGCTGGCGGCCAACCTGCGTACCCGGATGTCGCTGTTCGTCGCCGGCGACCGCGCCGCCCACGCGCTGCTCAACGACTGCGCCGCGCGCTTCCAGGCGCGCGCCGAACGCTTCACCGCCCGCCACCTCGCCCGGGTGTCGCAGCGGCGCACGGCCAGCGTGGAGACCAGCGCGCTGCACCTCGATACGCTGCGCGAGCTGTCACAGATGAACGCCCTGCTGTGCGCCGCGCCGGTAAGCATGCCCGGTGCGCTGCGCGGCACGATGCACGAAGATGTTCCAGCGCTGGTTGCCGGCAATCCAGGCGCGGCGTGAAACTATAAAGAAAACAACAACGAAAACAACGACGACGACAAACGTCCACACAGGAGACAGACATGCAAGCCACCCAGCGCAAGCGGCAACCTTTCCGGCGCCTCCGCACAACCCTGGCCGTCTTCGGCGTGGCCGCGACCGCGTGCTGCGCTGCCTACGCGCAGGGCGGCTATCCCGCGCGCCCGGTCAGCCTGGTGGTCGGCTTCGCCGCCGGCGGCTCGACCGACAAGCTGGCCCGGCTGCTGGCCAGGGAGATGCAGGATGCGCTCGGGCAGCAGGTGGTGGTCGAGAACCGCCCGGGCGCGGCAGGCAACATCGCCGCGCAGTATGTCGCACAGGCGGCGCCGGACGGCTATACCTTGTTCATGGCGACGCTGAGCAGCCAGGCCATCAATCCCTGGATCTACCCCAAGCTGGCATTCGACCCGATAAAGAGCTTCGAGCCGGTGGCGCTGGTCGCGCGCTACCCGCTGGTGGTGGCGGTCAACCCGGCGCTGCCGGCGCAGACGTCCGCAGAACTGCTCGCCTACATGCGCGCCAATCCCGGCAAGGTGTTCTTCTCGTCGGCGGGCTCCGGCTCGCCCGGCCACCTCAGCGGCGAGCTGGTCAAGTCGATGGGCAAGGTCGACCTGACCCACGTCGCCTACAAGGGCGGCGGCCCGGCCATGCTGGCCGCGATGGGCGGCGAGGTCACCATGACGATCGAGACCATTCCCGCCATGATCCCGCACGTGAAGTCCGGCAAGCTCAAGGGCCTTGCCGTCACGTCGGGGCAGCGCTCGCCGGCGTTGCCGCAATTGCCGACGCTGTCCGAGGCGGGGCTGGCGGGATTCGAGGTCACTTCATGGGCCGGCATCGTGGCGCCGGCGAAGACGCCACCGGACGTGCTGGAGAAGCTGCAGGCCGCCGTGGGCAAGGCGCTGGCCCAGCCGAAGCTCAGGTCCGCAATGGAGGCCGATGGCGCCTTGCCCAGCTACATGCCTGGCAAGCAATTCCAGGACTTCACCGCGGCGGAACTCAAGCGCTGGGGCGAAGTGGTGCGCGGCGCCAATGTGAAGGCGGAATAGCGCGCCGCAGCGCGGGCGTGACTGGTGTCCGGGCACGCCCGCCGCGCCATCACGCTGCAACCAGCGGCGACACGTCGATCACGTAGAGCTGGCGCTCCGACTCGTGGATGGAGTCGATGCACACCCGCCGGCCATCGCGGCTCCAGCGCGGATGCAGGTCGCAGCGGTTCTCCTTCTTCAGCGCGGGGCTGGTGTAGAAGCGTCCCAGGTCGTGGCGCATGCCCTGCTGCATGTCGTACAGGAACAGCGTGCGCTCGTTGGTTTGCGCATCGGGATAGGTGTCGCTGAGCAGCCAGCGCGGATTCACCGGCGAGAACGTCATATGCCCGTTCTCGGTCAGCACGCCGTCGCCGACCACGCGCACCTCGCCGCGCTTGCCCTCCTCGCGGTCCTGGTACAGGTGGTAGTGGATGCTGCCCGCATGCGGACCCCACACGATGATGGTGTCGTCATCGCGCCAGAGCGGATGCGAGATCTGGTACTCGGACTTCTCGTAGTCGAAGGTGCCGACCGCGTTCGGATCGAAATCGTCGGCGAGCTGGGGCAGCGGATGGTCCGAGCACTCCAGCAGCCGCAAGTCGCTGCCGTCCGGATTGACCGTGACGAGCCGGTGCAGGAAGCAGGTCTCGTCCTCGACCCGCTCGGTCCAGCGATGCAGCAGCAGCACGCGCGACGAGGCGGGATTGATCTCGATGTGGCTGACCCATTGGATCGCCTTGTCCATCGACGCGCGCGGATGGAACTGGCGCAACGCCTGGTAGCTCAGGATCAGCCGCGACTCGCCGCTGGCGATGTCGCTGGGGCTGGGCGTGCTGCCCGCGGTGGTCGGCCAGTTTTCGGCCCGGCATGCCGATATCCACCTGAACGTGCAGACCGTCGGCGCGCATGCGCTGCGCGACGGATCGCTGACCGGGCAGTACGACCTGGTGCTGAGCACCAGCCCGCTGGACCATCCCCAGTTCAACGTGCGCATCATGCACCGGAGCCACGCGGTCTGTGTCATGCATCCGGACCATCCGTTGTCGCGCCGCACGTCGCTGCATGTGCGCGACCTCGCCGGGCAATCGCTGATCACGCTCAATGCCGACGACCCGCTGCAAGTGGCGCTGAGCGAAGCATGCGCCGCGTCGGCGCCGAGCCCGCTGCCACCATCGAGACCACCTATTCCGGCACGATCTGCACGATGGCCGCGCAGGGCACCGGCATCGGCATCGGCATCGGCATCCAGTACGTTGCCAACGTGTTCGCGCACGCGTTGCGCGTGGTGCCGCTGTCCCCGCGCTGCGGCGTGGATGTCCGCATGGCGTTTTCAGGCCATTGGTCGCCCTCGACCATCGCCGAGGAATTCGCCGCGCTGGTCGCCGCGCATTTCCGCACGCTGCGACCAGTCTCGAACGCCTGAAGGCAAGGGCTTACCAGGGCAGCGAATACGTCTTGGTATTGCAGAAGCTCTTCATCGCTTCCAGCACGCCTTCCTTGTAGCCCAGGCCGGAGTCCTTGATGCCGCCGAACGGCGTCAGTTCCAGCCGGTAGCCGGGCACTTCACGCACATTGACGCTGCCAACCTTCAGCTCGCGCACGAAGCGCGTGATGTAGTCGAGCCGGTTGGTGCAGACCGACGACGACAGGCCGTAGGCGGTGCCGTTGGAGATGTGGATCGCTTCGTCGATATCCCTGAAGCGGATCACCGGCGACACCGGCCCGAAGGTTTCGTGTCTGGCCACCGTCATCCCAGGATCGACGTGGTCCAGCACCGTGGGCGAGTACAGCGCGCCGCAGCGGATATTGCCGTAGCGCAGCGTCGCGCCGGCGGCGATGGCTTCATTGACGACGGTCTCGAACTGGATCGCGGCGGCCTCGTCGATCACGGTGCCCATGTCGACCTTCGGGTCCATCGGGTCGCCATAATTGACGGCTTCGGTCTTCTGCACCAGCAGCTCGACAAAGCGGTCGGCCACGGCTTCATGCACCAGCATGCGCTTGATCGCCGTGCAGCGCTGGCCCGAGTTCTTGTACGAGCCGCTGGCCGCGAGCGTGGCGGCTTCTTCCAGGTCGGCGTCTTCCATCACGATGATCGGGTCGTTGCCGCCCAGCTCCAGCACCTGGCGCTTGTAGGTGGCGGTGGCCGCGATGTACTTGCCGATCGGCACGCCGCCGGTGAAGGTCACCAGGTCGACATCGGGGTGCGTCAGCATCTCGTCGGCAATCTCGCGCGGGTCGCCGGTGACGACGGACAGCATCTGCGGCGGCAGGCCGGCCTCGTACAGGATATCGGCCAGCATGAAGGCCGCCAGCGGCGTCTTCTCGCTGGGCTTGAGCACCATGCGGTTGTTGGTGGCCACCGCCGGCGCGACCTTGTGGATGACCTGGTTAAGCGGATGGTTGAACGGCGTGATCGCGGTGATCACGCCCAGCAAGGGTTCGCGCAGCGTATAGACCTTGCGGCTCTTGCCGTGGTGCGTCAGGTCGCACGAGAACACCTGGCCGTCGTCGACCAGCGCCTGGTTGGCGGCGAACAGCAGCACGTCAGAGGCGCGGCCCACTTCATACAGCGAATCCTTGCGGCACAGCCCGGACTCCAGCGTGATGGTGCGCGAGATCTCGTCCAGCCGCGAGGCGATGATCTCGCCGGCGCGCATCAGGATCCTGTAGCGCTCGTAGCGCGTCAGCGTGGGCTGGTAATCACGCGCGATGCGGTAGGCGCGGCGCACGTCGTCCAGCGTGGCCTTGGGCACGGTCGCAATGACTTCGCCGGTGTACGGGTAGGTCACCTCGATCACGTCTTCGCGGTAGATCTTTTCGCCGGCGATGCGCAGCGCTTCGTGCCGGATGTGGTGGCGGATGTCGTGGCGGATTTCAGGGATGGCGTGGGATGCGTTCATGATGTCGATGCCCCGGGATTCAGGGCGTGTCTTCAGGATGGAAACAAGGCAGGCGCCGGCGCGGCGCCGGCCGCTTCGTTCAGCGGCGGAGGTTCAGCGACGGAGGTTCAGCGACGAATAAAGGCCGCGATCACGGCACTGATCACGCAGCTGGCCGCGACGATCGGGAACACCAGCGAGGTGTTGCCGGAGTGGTCCAGCATGCGGCCGATCAGCGGCTCGCCCAGGCCGGCGAGCAGGTAGGAAAAGAAGTTCAGGATGCCGGTCGCGGTGCCGGCGCGCCTGGCGCCGACCAGGTCGGGGCACAGCGCCCAGAACGACGAGGCCGGGCCGTAGACGAAGAAGCCGGCCAGGAACAGCGCCACGATCGCACCCATGCCGGTGGGCAGCTGGTACATGACCATCGACGCGATCGCGCCCAGCACCATGTAGAGCATGATGGCCTTGCTGCGGCTGGAGCCGAACAGGCGGTCGGAGATCCAGCCGTTGGACAGCGCGCCGAAGGCCATGCCCACCGGCAGCGCCACCGAGATCCAGGCCGGGTCGATCAGGCTGTCGGCATGCTTCCAGTCCTTGCCCAGGAAGTGCACCGGCACCCAGACGATCAGGCCATAGCGCGCGGCATTCTGGAAGCCGATCGACAGGCCGGCGATCAGCAGGCGCGGGTTGCGCAGCACGGCCTTGTAGCGCGACCAGGAACTTTCATCGGCATCGGTCCCGGCATGCGTGCCCTGGCCGCCATCCTCGCCCTTGGCCACGCCGGTATCCGGCGACCTGTAGCCGAGGTCTTCCGGACGTTCGCGCACGATCAGGTAGAAGGTGATGCCGCCTACCAGCATCAGCAGCACCGGCAGCCGGAAGATCCAGCGCCAGTCCAGGTGCAGGATATTGACCACCACGATCGACGTGACGAACGACAGCACCGACGCGCAGCCCGCGGCGAACACGTAGAAGCCATAGACTTTGCCGCGCTCGCCGGCCCCCCACCAGTTCGACAGCAGCCGGCTGCCCGGCGCCCAGCCTAGCGCCTGGAAGTAGCCGTTGATGCCCCAGGGAATCGCCAGGCTCTTGAACCCCACGGCAAAGCTGACCACCCAGTTGGCCGCGCACGACAGGATCGCGCCGGCAGTCATCACGCGGCGCCCGCCGAACTTGTCGCCAAGGTTGCCGTTGATGGCCTGCCCGATCGCATAGCACCACAACAGGCAGGTGGAGGCCCAGCCCAGCGCTTCCTTGGAAAAACCGAATTCCTGCTGGATGCCGGGGATGGCGAAGCCGAAGGTCTGGCGGCCGGTGTAGAAGAAGAAGTAGCAAAACATCGCGGCCAGCAGCATGCGCCACTGTGCGCGCCGGAACGATTGCGCCGCCGGGGCGACGAACGCCCCCACCTGGATGCGATCGGCAGTTTCCATTCTTGTCTCCTGTTGTATTGTCGGCCCGTATTGCGGGCTCTGGGGGGCTCTGGTGGCCGGGGTAAACCTTGCCCGTGGCGGACGCCCCGCTAAGCCGGCACGGCGCCGATGAAATTCCTGCCGCGCGCGCCGTCCAGCGCTCGCGCGATCATGGCGCCGGCCTCCTCGTCGGAGACGCCGTAGTCGGCAAACTCGGTCTTCACGCCCAGCCCCTGCAGGAAGGCGCGCAGGCGCTGCTGGCCGGCTTCCAGCGACGGCCCGAACAGCCGCTGCAGCGTACGGTCGCGGTCGGGGCGGCGCGCCCACGCCTTCTCCAGCACCAGCGGCAGCGTGAACGAGCACGCGATGCCGTGCGGCAGGCCGTGGCGCAGCGTCATTTCGTACGAGATCGAATGCGCCAGCGCGGTCTTGGTGTTGGAGAACGCCAGGCCGGCCTTGAGCGCGGCCAGCGCCATGCGCTCGCGCAGCGCGATGTCGGCCGGGTTGCGCACCAGCGCCGGGAGGGTCTCGAAAATGTCTTCCACCGCCGACACCGCGTAGGTGTCGGAGATCGGGTTGGCGTTGACGTTCCACACCGATTCCAGTGCGTGCGAGAGCGCGTCGAGGCCGGTGGAGACCGTCGTGCCCAGCGGCACCGACACCATCAGCCCCGGGTCGACGATGGCCGCCTCCGGCCAGGTCGCGTCTAGGTGCAGCGAGTATTTCTTCTGGTTGGCCGCGTCCCAGATCGTGGCCCATGGCGTCACTTCGCTGCCAGTGCCCGCGGTGGTCGGCACCGCGATCAGCGGCTTGACCTGCGCCGGCGCGAACGGCTTGCCGGTGGCGAGCAGGCTGAGCAGCGAATCGAAGCGGCCGCCGCTCGTTGATCCGGTCGTTCCGGCCGTGCCGACCATCAGCGCCTTGGCCGTGTCGATGGCGCTGCCGCCGCCGACCGCGACGATCGCGTCGCAGGCGTCGGGCTGTTCCCAGAAGCGGTTGTAGAGGCCCGACAGCTGCGCCACGTCGGGATTGGGCTGTACGTCTTCGATCACGGCAACGAGGCCGGCGCCGAGCAGCGCCTCGAGCCTCGCGACCAGCCCCAGCGCGCGGGCTTCGGGAAAGGTCACGACCACGGCACGGCGGCCGTGCAGCAAGGCAGGCAGCCGGTCAAGGCTGCCCGGCCCGCAGTGGATCGAGACGGGGTTGTAATACGCATGGATCATGGGGGGCTCCTCACTTTTCTTTGTGGCGGGGCGGGAGCGGCGTGCGCCGCGCCCTGCGTTGACCGAAGTGTGGGAGACCGCCAGAGGGCAGTCCAATCGCATCTTTGACGGGCCGATGCGGAAAAACCGATGGATCGCGTGGCCTCGGGGGAAACCCTGCGTGGGCGCCGGCGTGTGGCTGTGGGAGACTCTTGACGCCTGCGGCACCGGGCCGCGGCCGTCCTCCCTGACCCCACATGTTCCACCAGTACTACAAGGCGATCCGCTGCTTCCACGCGGTGGCGCGCACCGGCGGCTTCACTGCCGCGGCGCAGTACCTGCATATCGGGCAGCCCACCGTGACCGACCAGGTCAAGGCGCTGGAGATGCGCTTCGGCGTTGAACTGTTCCTGCGCGCCGGCCGCACCGTGCGCCTGACCGATACCGGCGCGCGCCTCTACGCCATCACGCAGGGACTGTTCGGGCAGGAAGAGGAAGCGATGCAGTTCCTGCACAGCGCGCACAAGCTCAAGACCGGGCTGGTGCGCGTGGGCGCGGTCTCGCCGCCGATCGCGCTGGAGCTGGCGCGGAGCTTCCGCGGCGCGTATCCTTCTCTGGACCTCACCGTCACGATCGGCTCGGAAGACTCGGTGCTGCGCGGCCTGCAGGATTTCGACATCGATGTCGGCATCGTGGCCGAACCCGATCCCGTGCCGGGACTGCACATCGCCCCCTACCGCAGCGAACGCATCGTCGCGGTGGTGCCGCGCGGGCACCGGCTGGCATCGCGCCACGCGATCACCTTGCAGGACCTTGCCGGCGAGTCCGTGATCCTGCGCGAGCCGGGCTCGAAGACGCGCGACCGCGTCGAGCGCGCCTGCGCGCAGCATGGCGTGGCATTGCACTGCGCGATGGAGATCAACAGCCGCGAGGCCACGCTGCATGCCGTGGCCAGCGGCATGGGCATCAGCTTCGTCACGCAGATCGAATGCATCCCGCTGCCGGGACTGCAGGAAGTGCCGGTCGACGATGCGCTGCTGTCGATCGACTACGCGCTGTGCTGCCTGGACGTGCGCAAGGACCGCCCGCTGATCGCCGCGCTGCTCGGCGTGGCGCTGTCACCGCCTCGCTGAGCCTCGCTGGGTTTCGCTGAGCCTCGCTGCGTTTCGCTGAACCGCGCCGGCCACGATGTGGCGGCCGGGCCCCTTGACAGGAGTCTGTTGCGGCCAGGCATCAACGCGGCCGTGTAGGAGTAACGCCGGCGGCGCATCAGCGTGCGCCCGACAGCGCAACACCGCCCCGCTGCCTAGACTGAGTGCTACCGCTGCATCCCCGCCACGGCGGCGATGCGCGGTCAAAGCCGCGCCGGGCCCCTCCACTACCGGCGCCTCCGACAACAACTCTGGAGGTTTTCCATGGATCCGAAACAGCCCGCTAGCCTTCCCAAGATCGTCGGCGCGATTGCCGCCGGCCTGGCAGGCCTCAGCTGCGCCACCGTGCTGGCCCAGACCACGGCCGCGCCCGCGGCACCCCCGTCGGGCGCGCAGGGCGTGCCGCCCGGCGTGACCCAGATCGAACCGCCCAAGGACCCGCTGGTCGAGCGCCGCGAGGCACGCAAACGCGCCTCCGACGAATACAAGGCGAAGAAGAAGGCCGCCAAGGGCGAGTACAAGGAAGAAGTCAGCGAGGCCAAGCAAGAGCGCAAGGTCGAGAACAAGGCCGCGGACTCCACTGCCCGCCAGGAAATGGCAGCGCCCAAGCAATAGCGGCATCGCGCAAGCGCGAATGCCATGGGTGGCCGGCGCAAGCCGGCCGCCTTCTTTTCACTCCCTCGACGCGCTCCTCCTGGATTGCGCATCCCTGCGCTGCCTTTACGCGGGCCGCGCGCTGCCTCCCGCTTGCAAGCTGCCGTATCGAGCCTAGACTCGTTATGGGCAAGCCGCGCGCATGCTTGCGCGGCTTGCAATCCACGCCATGCCCGCTGTCCGCCCGTCTTTCTGGTTGGCAGGCCTGCTTCTGTCCGGCCTGATGGGTATCCTCGGCCTGCGCGCGCCCTCTGCTGTGGCGCAGCAAATTCCGCCGTCGCAAAAAGCCGCGCCCGCTGCGACGGCTCCTGCCGCGACCGCGCCGCCAAGCCAGGCAATCCCCGCCAAGCCACGTGGCCTGAACCTTGCCAACAAGCCCCGTACCGGCGACTTCGACGTGATGTTCAAGAGCCGCGTGATCCGCGTGCTGGTGCCATACAGCCGCACGCTCTACTTCAGCGACAAGGGTCGCGAGCGCGGACTGACCGCGGAACTGGTGCGTGACTTCGAGCGCTACCTGAACAAGAAATACGCCGACGATCTCGGCAAGCGCCCGCTGACGATCATCATCATCCCGACCACGCGCGACCGCCTGCTGCCTGACCTGATGGCGGGGCTTGGCGATATCGCCGCGGGCAACCTGACCGAGACCGAGAACCGGCTGAAGCAGGTCGATTTCGCCGCGCCGCGCGACCGCAAGCCGGTGCGCGAGCTGGTGGTCACCGGGCCGAAGGCGCCGGCTTTGCAGCGTCTCGACGACCTTTCCGGCAAGACCGTGCACGTACGGCGCGCCAGCAGCTATTTCGACAGCCTGACCGTGCTGAACGACCGCCTGCGCCATGCGGGCAAGGCGCCGATGAAGCTGGTCATGCTGCCTGAGGCGCTCGAAGATGAAGACGCGCTGGAGATGCTTAACGCGGGCGTGCTGCAGATCGTCGTGGTCGATGACTGGAAGGCCGCGATGTGGGCGCAGATCCTGCCGGACATCAAGGTGCGCGAAGACCTGGCCGTGCGCGAAGGCGGCCATGTCGGCTGGGCGTTCCGCAAGAACAGCCCGCAGCTGCGGCAGGCGATCGAGGACTTCTACGTCAACTTCGTCAAGAAGCAGGGCGTGGCGGAGTACCGGCTCAAGCAGGCCATGCAGCGCGTCAAGCAGATCAAGAACAACACCGAGGATGCCGAGTACAAGCGCTTCCAGCAGACCATCGCCTTCTTCGAGAAGTACGGCAAGGACTATGGCTTCGACCCGCTGATGCTGGCCGCGCAGGGCTTCCAGGAGTCGCAGCTGAACCAGGAGGCGCGCAGCCACGTCGGCGCGGTCGGCATCATGCAGATCATGCCGGCTACCGGCAAGGAGCTGAATGTCGGCAATATCCGGATGGCCGAGTCCAACGTCCACGCCGGCGCCAAGTACATGGACCGGCTGATGACGAAGTACTTCCCCGACGCGCATTTCTCGGAATCGAACCGGCCGCTGTTCGCCTTTGCCAGCTATAACGCCGGGCCGGGCAATATCGCCAAGATGCGCAAGGAAGCGGCGGCGCGCGGCCTGGATCCCGACAAGTGGTTCAACAATGTCGAGATCGTGGTGGCGGAGAAGATCGGCATCGAGACCACCACTTATGTGCGCAACATCTTCAAGTACTACGCGGCCTACCGGCTGATGCAGGATCAGGAGGCCGCGCGCAAGCGGGCGCTGGAGCAGGTGCGGAAATAGCCGGCCGGCATGGCGCCGGCGTGTCAGCCGCGCCGGTCAGTCAGCCAGGCCGCTGCTGTCGATATAGCCCAGCGCCTCGCGCACCGCGCGCCTGGCCTTGAGCAGGTAGCAGACCTGGCGCTCGCGGATCGCCAGCGCCACCACATCGGCCTGCACCAGTTCCTGGAACACATGCGCGGCGCGCGGCAGGCTCAGGCCGGCCAGCCGCGCCAGTTCGGCGGCAGGCAGCCCTTCCTCGCCGGCTTCCAGCAGCGCGCGGCAGATCGTGGCGCGCGCGGGTTCGGTCAACAGGGCAAGCGTCAGCGCGCTGTCTTGGGTCTCCATGGCCACACCTCGATCCTCCATTGTGCGCTGCCGCGCATGGCAGGCGGCTGCGGCGCCGCTGGCGGCGCCGGTTTCCCTACGTTCTACGCGGCTCGCAGGGCAAAGGCAATAGGGCCGCCTACCCCCCTTACCCCAGCTGCCGCTGGCCTATCGCAACGTGCTGGCGCTGCGTGAGCTGGCGGAGCTGCCTTACCGCGATAGCGCCCGCGTGGCCGATATCGCCATCGGCACGGTGATCCGGCCAGCCCCTGGCGGCCGCCTACGCCAGCTCGAACGGCAACTGCCGCTGCCGCTTGCCGGTCAGCCGGAACAGCGCATTCGCCACCGCGGGCGCGATCGGCGGCACGCCCGGCTCGCCCAGGCCGGTGGGGTTCTCCTGCGAGGGCACGAAGAACACCTCCACCACCGGTGCATCGGTGATGCGTGGCGGCGGGAAGTCCGTGAAGTTGCTGTTCTTCACGGCGCCGTTCTCGATCTCGATGGCAAACCCCGGCCTGGTCATCGCCAGCCCGAACACGCAGCCGCCCTGGATCTGGGCCTCGGCCGACAACGGGTTGACCACGCGGTTGGCATGCACGCCGGCGGTCACGCGGTGCACGCGCGGCTCGCCCTTCACCAGCGACACGTCGACCACGTAGGCCACCACGGTGCTGAACGACTCGTGCACCGCCACGCCCCACGCATGCCCCTTGGGCAGCTTGCGCTTGCCATAGCCGGACTTGTCCACCGCCAGTTGCAGCGCGGCACGGTGGCGCGCGTGCTTCTTTTCGTCGAGGCGCGCCAGCCGGAACGCCACCGGGTCCTGCTTCGCGGCGGCGGCCATTTCGTCGGCCAGCGTTTCCTTGACGTAGGCGGTATGCGTGTTGCCGACCGAGCGCCACCAAAGCACCGGAACATCCACCTGCGGGTGATGCACCGACATCTGCAGCGGCAGGTCGTAGTCGTTCTCGACGATGCCCTCGGTCATGGTCGCGTCGACGCCGTTCTTGACCATGAAGGGCTCGAACGGCGTGCCCTTCAGGATCGACTGCCCGACCACGGTGTGCTGCCAGCCCACCACCTTGCCCTGCGCATCGAACCCGATGCGCGCGCGGTGCAGGTGCAGCGGACGGTAGTAGCCGCCGCGGATATCGTCCTCGCGGCTCCACACCACCTTGAGCGGCTCGGTATGCCCGGCGGCCACCCAGGCCTTGAGCACGTTGGCCGCTTCCACCAGGTAGTCGGAGGTCGGCACCGCGCGCCGGCCGAAGCCGCCGCCGGCCATCATGGTATTGAGCACCACCTTGTCGGGTGCCAGGGCCAGCGTGCGCGCGATCGCGGCCTGGTCGACGGTCTGGAACTGCGACCCCACCCATACCTTGACCGCCTGCAGCCTGCCGCCCGACACCTCGGGCTGCAGCGTGCAGTTGAGCGGTTCCATCGGCGCGTGCGCGAGGTACGGGAAGCGAAACTCGGCATCGATCTTGCGCGCGGCACCGTTGATGGAGGCGCCGATGTCTCCTTCTCCTGGCCGTGCCACCGTACCCGGTTGCGCAGCCAGCTTCGCGTACTCGTCGAACAGCGCCTGCGACGAGACTTTGGAACCCGCGTCTTCCCACTGGATCTCCAGCGCTTCGCGCCCCATCCTGGCCGGCCAGTAGCCGCTGCCGACCACGGCCACGCCGGTGCCGCCGCGATCCACCGGCACTTGCATCACGCCATGCACGCCCTGTACCGCGCGCGCCTTGTCGGCATTGAACGACTTCACCTTGCCGCCGAAGCGCGGCGGGCGCGCGACCACGGCCACCACCATCTTGTCGAGCTTCGTGTCGATGCCGAACGGCGTGGTCGCCGCCATCTTGCCGCGCGCGTCCAGCCGCTGCGTCGGCTTGCCGACGATGCGGAACTGCGACGGGTCCTTCAGCGTGATCCGCTGCGGCACCGGGAGTTCCATCGCCGCCTGTGCCAGTTCGCCGAAGGTGGCGCGGTGGCTGCCCGACGCCAGCACGCCCTGCTCGACCTTGATGCTGGCCGGATCGACCTGCCACTTCTGCGCGGCGGCGGTTACCAGCATGGCGCGGGCGCGCGCGCCCAGCTCGCGGTACTGCTCGAACGAGTGGTTGAGCGCGGTGGAGCCGCCAGTCATCTGCATGCCGAAGGCGGGATCCTTGTACGCGTCGCCCGCCGGTGCCAGCGTCGCGCGCACGTTGCGCCAGTCGGCATCCAGTTCTTCCGCCAGCGCCATCGGCAGCGCGGTATGCACGCCCTGGCCGAACTCGAGCCGGTTCACCGCCACCGTGACGGTGTTGTCCGGCGCGATGATCAGGAACGCCTGCGGCGGCGGTGCCTTGAGCCTGCCCGCCTCCTGTGCCTGCGCCAGCGGGGCCACGCCCAGCGCCAGCCCGCCGCCGGCCAGGCCGGTGAGTTTCAGGAAACCGCGGCGGCTGAGCGTGGCAATGCCACCGCCCTGCGCCGCGCCGTCGTTGCCGCCCTGGCCGCCGGCCAGTGCTTCGATGCCTCGGATTCGCATGATCGGTTCCTCCGGTTCAGGCCGCCGAGGCCACCGAGGCCACCGAGGCCAGCGCGCGCGCGGCGTCCTTGATCGCCGCGCGGATACGCTGGTACGTGCCGCAGCGGCACAGGTTGCCGGCCATGGCCTGGTCGATATCGGCATCGGTGGGACGCGGCTTGCTGCGCAGCAAGCCGATCGCGCTCATCACCTGGCCGTTCTGGCAGTAGCCGCATTGCGCGACGTCGTGCCTGACCCACGCGTCGAGCACGGCGCGGCCCACCTTGTCGGTGTCCACGCCTTCGATGGTGGTGATGCTGGCGCCGGCGGCGGCGGAAACCGGCGTGACGCAGCTGCGCGTGGCCTGGCCGTTGATATGCACGGTGCAGGCACCGCACGCGGCCATGCCGCAGCCGAACTTGGTGCCGGTCATGTCGAGGTTGTCACGCAGCGCCCACAGCAGCGGCGTGGACGGATCCACGTCGACCGCGCGGGTCTTGCCGTTGACGTTGATGTTGAAGGTGGTCATTGGGGGACACTCCTTGGGTACGTTGCCCACTGGTCATGGCGTGTGCCCGGGCCCGCACGCGGTCCGCGCCAGCGGGAACCGGCGCATGGCGAAGGCGTGGGGATGCGGGGGCACTGCCCGCGCACGCAGCATGGCGTACGGGACAAGGGAGGATAGTGCAATTCCGGTCACCTTGCCGGAGGCCGTGCGCCGCGCGCGGCGCAAACGCGCGTTTTGACGGCGTTTGCACGAACTTTGTGCATCCGGCCGCTGTCCCTCATGGATTCACCGCTTGCGGATTCCTGCCGCTGAAACAGTGCCGTCGACTATTCCAGAACGCCACCATCCGTTGACGGGTACGCCAGCACCGCCACGCGCCGTGCAGCCCGCGGCGCGCCCGCGCGGCGCCGACGCGCCCGCCGCGCCCGCCACCTCCCGCACCTCCCCCGCCATTGCCCGGCTCGACAGCATCCAGGCGCTGCGCGGCCTGGCCGCGGCCTTCGTGGTGGTCTACCATTCCGGCCTCGCGCTGGGCGGGCCCGACGCGCCCGTGCTGGGCTGGCTGACCGCCAACGTGATCAAGCGCGGCCATGTCGGCGTCGATGTGTTCTTCGTCATCAGCGGTTTCATCATCGCTTGGGTCGCGGTGCTGGCGCGGCCACGCCCGGAGCGCCCGCTCAGCTTCCTGGTCCGCCGCGCGTTCCGGCTGGCGCCGCCGTACTGGGCCATGTCGGTGATCCACGCGCTGCTGCTCAACCCGGTGACGCCCGCGCTGTTCGCCGCGTCGCTGGCGTTCCTGCCCACCACGACCGCGCATGCGCCCTACTACGGCTATCCGGCGCTCTACGTGGGCTGGTCGCTCAACTATGAGATCGCGTTCTACGCCGCGTTCGCGCTCGGGCTGCTGCTGGCCGGGCGGCGCGCGCTCTGGGTGGTGCTGGCACTGTTCGCGCTGGCGACGCTGGTGCTGCCGTGGTGGCGCTTCGGCACGCTGGTCGCCGATCCCGCGCAAGGCTACCCCTTCGCGTCGCCATGGCTGGCGATGGCGAGCAACCCGCTGGTGCTGGAGTTCCTGCTCGGCTGCCTGCTGGCGTGGGCTTACTCGCGCTGGCGCCACCTGCTGACGCAGTCGATCGCGCTGGGGATGCTGGCCGTCGGCTGCGCGGCGTTCGCGCTGTCGCTGCCGCTGGTCGGCACGGACTTCAGCCTGGCCGGGCGCGGCGTGCCGGCGGCACTGCTGCTGGCGGGCGCGGTCGCGGCCGAGCATACCGGCATGCTGCGCGTGCCGCGCGCGCTGGTGTGGCTGGGCGAGCTGTCGTACGCGCTCTACCTGGTGCACCCGACCGTGATCGAAGCCGTCAAGCGGCTGATGCCGGAACTGACGCCCGACCAGACCGGCCTGCAGCTGCTGCGCTTTGCCATCGACGCCGGCCTGGCGCTGGTCCTGGCGCTGCTGCTGCACCGCTGGGTGGAGCTGCCGGGCATCGCCGCGGGACGCCGGCTGGCAAGGCAATGATGCGAGGCGCGCGCTGGCAGCCCGACGTCAGCGCCGCGGCATGTCCGCCAGGTACAGGTAGAGCGCGGTCAGCTCGGTATCGTTCATGCGCCCGAACGAGTCGAACGGCATCACGCGGCTGATCTGCGAGCCGTCGGGCCGCTTGCCGCTGCGCATCATCTCGATAAAGCCCCTGGCCTGGCCATAGCGCGACATGGCGCCGCCCGAGACCGGGCGCAGGTCCGCCGCCGGCGGCCAGTCGGGGGGCGCGCCGGGAATCTTGCCGCCGCTGAAGTCATGGCCATGGCAGCCCAGGCAGGCATTGGCGACATAGCCGCCGTACTGCGCCGTGGCCGCCGGCACCTGCGCCGGCTGCACCGGCAGGCTGTGGTCGATCTTGGACGCAGCGTCCCGCACCACGCCCACGCCGTACAGCGCGCGCACCATCCATGGCAGGGTGATCTCGGCGGGCGCGCCCATGCCCGGCGGCAGGCTGCGCAGGTAGGCGACCATCGCGCCCAGGTCTTCGTCGCTGAGGCGGTTGTAGTCCTCGCTCGGCATGATCAGCAGCGGCCGGCCCGACGGCGCCACGCCATGGCGCACACTGCGCACCCAGTCCTCGGCGCGGTAAGTGGCGATGGCCGGGTTGCCGCGGGTCAGGTCCGGCGCGCGCACGCGCAGGCCCTTGGGATCGTCGAATACCTGCTTGCCGCCGGCGCCGGCGCCGTGGCATTCCATGCAGCCGCGCGATTCATAGAGGTACTTGCCGTGGGCGATGGCGGCGGCGTCGTCGCGCAAGGCCAGCGGCGCGACCTGCACCGCCACGGTCCGCGACGCTTTGCGCTCGCCAACCCAGACCGCGGCATAGGCCGCCACGGCCACGGCAGCGGCCACGCCGGCCAGCCCCCACGCCGCCACCCGCAGAACACGCGCCATCTTCGCTCCCCTGTCCGCCGCACTGGATGCAACAGCTTGCAGCCAGCGGGCGGGGGGCTGTCGGTGGGGCAGGCCACACAGGCGCGCGCGCCTGCCGCGTTCAGGCCAGGCCGGCGGGGGCGCGGTCGATAAAGCCGGTCATGCGCGCCAGCCGGCCGTCGGCGGCAACGGTGGCGAAATCGGTGCCGACCACCAGCGCCGGCTCGCCCGCGGGCCCGAGCTCCCAGGTAAAGCGCAGGTGCTCGCCGTGCGCGTCGACGGGGCTGACGCGGGTAAAGCGGAAACCGGGAAACTTGCCCTGTACCGCCGCGATCATGGCGTCGATGCCGGCATGGCCGTCGCCGCGCGTCAGCGGGTCGACGTAGCTGGCCGATTCGGTCCACGCCAGCGCGATCAGCTCGCGGCGGCGCGCGGGGTCGGTCTCGTTCCAGGCGGCGAGGTAGCGATCGGCGAGCGTGGCGTGATCAACGGAAGCGGCGGGGGCGGCGGAAGCGGCGGGGGCGGCAGACTGGAAAGACTGGACGGCGGCGGACATGGTGTGCTCCTGTGCGGGTTGGGAATCCGTTCGGCCCGTCTGGCAGGCCATGGATGCATGATGGATGCCCCGGCGCAGTGCCGCGATTACCCGCGAGGTCATCGCCGGCCATACCCGATCGCGCCCGCCGCGTCACCCCCCCTACCAAAAAAACGGGCCGAACACCAGTGGCAACAACGCCCCCGGCACCCCGCTGTCCGGCTTTTGCCCGGGTGCCCATCCCCGTTACAGTTGCCGCTACGCTGGGCGGCAGTCCGTCCGCGCGCCTTGCCGGGCCCATACCCCCGGCGCGCTGGCGCGCCGGAACTGCCGCCCGGCTCCGACCGATTCGCATCGCCCTTTGCACCGCACTCGTCCATGACGCCCGATACGGCCCCGCCGAGCCACCAGGCCGCCACCGCCCTTTCCGCCGCGCCGCGCCGCTGGCAGCCCTTGCTGCTGGCCGGTGCCGGCTATTTCGTGCTGGCGGCGGTTGGCCTCTGGCTGGCGCGGCTGCCGGGCAACGTGGCCGCGGTATGGCTGCCCAACGCCTTCGCGCTGGGTCTGCTGCTGCACCGGCCCCGACGCGAAACACCGTGGCTGCTGGCCGGCATGCTGGGCGCCAACCTGCTGGCCAACCATGCCGCCGGCGACAGCACCGCCAGCGCGCTGATGCTGGCCGGCGCCAACCTGGCCGAGATCTTGTGCGCCACCGGCCTGCTGCGCCTGCTGGACCGGCACGCCGGGCTGGTCCGCCACGGGCCGCTGGCGTCGTTCGCGGTCATGCTGGCGGTCGCCGGCATCGTCGCTCCGGCGCTGGGCGCCACCGCCGGAGCCGCGGCCATCTCCAGCCTGCATGGCACCGCGTTCGCGTCGGTGTGGTGGACCTGGTGGCAGGCCAGCGCGCTGGGCATGGCGCTGCTGCTGCCAATGATGCTGTCGATGACGCCCGGGCGCGTGCGCGCCGCGCTGGCACGGCCGGCGCTGGCGCCGCAGGCCGGCCTGCTGGCGCTGTGCCTGGCGATCGGCGCGTTCGCGCAATGGCAGGGCCACGACCCCTTTGCCGCGATGTCACTGCCGCTGGTGCTGGTGGCGCTGTCCGGCAACCCGTTCGCCACCGCGCTGCTGACGCTGGTGGCAACGCTGTCGCTGCAGGCGCTGATGCTGGTCGGGCACGGCCATGAAGCGGTGCCGCTGTCGGCCGCGGTGATCATGGTGTTCCCGGTCTGCATCGCCTACCTGACCGAGCAGAACCGCCACGGCCGCGCCAGCCTGCGCGGCAGCGAAAAGCGCTTCCGCCAGGCCATGGAGCACTCGGCCATCGGCATGGCGCTGGTGGCCATGGACGGCCGCTGGGAGACCGTCAACCGCGCCATGACCGAGCTGCTTGGCTACAGCGACGCGGAACTGCGCGCGATCACCTTCCAGCAGCTGACCCACCCCGAGGATCTGGCCGACGACCTGCGCCAGGCCGCGCTGCTGGTGGACGGCAAGATCGAGTCCTACCGCATGGAAAAGCGCTACCGCCACAAGGACGGCCAGTACCGCTGGGCGCTGCTGGCGGTCTCGCTGGTGCGCGACGAAGATACCGGCGCGCCGCTGCACTACATCGCCCAGGTGGAAGACATCCATGCGCGCAGGCTGGTGCAGGAAGAGCTGGAACGGCTGTCGCGGCGCATCCAGCTGGCGGTGGAGGCCGGCGGCGTCGGCATCTGGGAATGGGACTTCGCTGGCGCCGTCATCACCTGGGATGCGCGCATGCATGCCTTGCACGGCACCGATCCCGCGCAGGGCACGCCGCAGGCGGAGCAGTGGATCGCCATGCTGCACCCGGAAGACGTCAGCCGCGTCAGCACGGAGTTGCGCCAGGCCATCCGCGGCGCCGCGCCGTTCGATACCGAATACCGCATCCTGCGCCCCGGCGGCGCGGTGCGCCATGTGCGCGCCATGGCCATGGTCTCGCGCGGCGCCGATGGCATGGCGCATGCGCTGGTCGGCACCAACTGGGACATCACCGAGCAGCGCCGCCTGACCGAGGCGTTGTTCGAAGAGAAAGAGCGGCTGCATATCACGCTGCGCTCGATCGGCGATGCGGTGATCTGCACCGACGCCAACATGCACGTCACCTTCATGAACCCGATCGCCGAGCAGCTGACCGGCTGGACCATGGCCAGCGCCAGCGGCCTGCCGCTGGAGCAGGTCTTCCGCATCGTCGACGAAGCCACCGGCGCTTCGATCCCCAGCCCGGTCGAGGCCTGCCTGCGCACGCTCACGCCCGCCTACCTGCAGGACGGCGCGGTGCTGCAGAGCCTGACCGGCGAGCGCCACGACGTGCAGGACTCCGCCGCGCCGGTGCTGACCGCCGGCGGCGAGGTGCTGGGCGCGGTGCTGGTGTTCCAGGACATCACCACCGCGCGCGCGCTGCAGCGCGAGCTGGCGCGCTCGGCCATGCACGACGCGCTCACCGGCCTGCCCAACCGCACCTGGTTCGAGAAGCGCCTGCGCGAGGCCTGCGACGACGCGCGGCTGCAGGGCCACCGCGCCGCGCTCTGCTTCATCGACCTGGACCGCTTCAAGATCGTCAACGACACCGCCGGCCACGGCGCCGGCGACGTGCTGCTGCGCGAGCTCGGCTACATGATCCGCAACCACGTGCGCCCGGACGACTTGCTGGCGCGCCTCGGTGGCGACGAATTCGCGCTGCTGCTCAAGGATTGCACCGTGGACCAGGCCGAGCAGGTCTGCCAGGGCGTGATCGACGCCATCCGCGGCCGCCGCTTCCCGTGGGAAGGCCGGGTCTATGACGTCGGCGCCAGCATCGGCATCGCCGCGATCGACCTCGACGTGCCGCCCGTCAGCGAACTGATGAGCCGCGCCGACGTGGCCTGCTACGCCGCCAAGGCCGCCGGCCGCAGCCGGGTCTCGGTCTACCGCCGCGACGAGAGCGACGCGCGCCGCCACCACCGCGAGCTGGAGGTCGCCGCGGGCATCCACTCGGCGCTGGAAGCCAACCGCTTCCGCCTGTTCGCGCAGGAAATCCGCGCGCTGCAGCCGGCCGGCAAAGGCCGTGGCGAACACCGCCACATCGAGATCCTGGTGCGCATGGTCGACGAGAGCGGGGAAATGATCCTGCCCGGCGCCTTCATTCCTGCCGCCGAGCGTTACGACCTGATGGGCCATGTCGACCGCTGGGTCATCCACAACGTGCTGCACGGCTACGGCGAGCGGCTGCGGGCGGTGCCGGGGCTGTCGGTGTCGATCAACCTGTCGGCCAACTCGCTGGGCGAGCCGTTCCTGCTGCCCTTCCTGCATGCCGAGCTGGATACCAGCGCGCTGCCCGCCGACCGCATCCGGCTGGAAATCACCGAGACGGCGCTGATCAACAACATGTCGGCGGCCAACCGGCTGGTGTCCGAGATGCGCCGCGCGGGCTGCACCGTCTCGCTCGATGACTTCGGGTCGGGGCTGTCTTCGTTCGCGTACCTGAAGCAGTTCCCGGTCGACTACCTGAAGATCGACGGCAGCTTTATCCGCCAGCTCGCCGACAACGCGGTCGACCGCGAGATCGTCAGCTCGATCAACGATATCGGCCACCGGCTGGGGGTGAAGACCGTGGCAGAGTGGGTCGAGGACGAACGCACGCTCGACGCGCTGCGCGCAATCGGCGTCGACTATGCGCAGGGCTATGCGATCGGGCGGCCGACGCCGCTCGAAGCGTTCCTGGAAGCGTGCGGGCCGCGCGGCGTCGAACAACACCAGGGGGCGTGATACATTCGGCGGCTGTCGCCACCCGGGGGAAACCGTTGCCGCTCGCATCCACGCCGGCGCCGCTCTATGCGCGCGTCAAGCAACACATCAGCAGCAGGATTGCTGACGGCAGCTGGCCGCCCCACCATCGCGTGCCCTCGGAGGCCGAGCTGGTCGAAGCGCTGGGCGTCAGCCGCATGACGGTGCATCGGGCGCTGCGCGAGCTGACGGCGGAGGGGATGCTGGTGCGGCTGCAGGGGGTCGGGACCTTTGTCGCCGAGCCCAAGCTGCGCACGGCGCTGTATGCGGTCAACAATATTGCGGACGACATTGCCGCGCGGGGTCATCGGCATCATGCGCGCGTCATCAGCGTGCGGGAGGAACGCGCCGGCCCGGCGCAGGCCACCGCGCTGGATGTACCGCTGGAGCAGCGCGTGTTCCACTCGGTCATCGTCCACTATGAAGACGATGTTGCGATCCAGCTGGAAGACCGCTACGTCAATGCCGCCGTCGCGCCGGATTACCTCGAGCAGGACTTCACGCGCGAAACGCCCTACCAGTACCTGACGCGCGTCGCGCCGCTGACCGAAGGGGAGCACGTTGTGGAAGCCGTGCTGGCGCATCCGGAGGAATGCGGGTTGCTCGACATCGACAAGGGTGAGCCGTGTTTGCTGATCCGTAGACGGACATGGTCGGCGGGGCGGGTTGTGACGTCGGTCAGGCTGGTGCATCCGGGGTCGTTGCATCGGCTTGAAGGGCGGTTTGCATCATAGGCTTTTGCTGATCGATTGCTGATCGCTGGCTGCGGCTTTACATCTGGTGGATGTTGATGTGCCCCGGTTTCGCCCCTGAAGGGGCGAGTCACTTTTGCCCGAGCGGCAAAAGTAACCAAAAACGCGTCGCCTGCGGCTGGCTGAGCCAATTTGGCGCTTCTGGTCATATGGGCGGTTTTGGTCTCAGTGAGGCGTGGTCGCGATTCCACCCTGCTACGCCAGGTGAGTGAGTGTGGGTGCCTGGCGAAAACCGACTTTTGAACAATCCCCAGGACGGGTGTAGGCCACCTGCTGAGAGCGGTATCGCGTCATCGCCTACGGCTGCGCTGCGCGCGGCTCAGTCTCGCGGATGACATGCTCGGGCACGGATCTGCATCGCTGCGCTCGCAGTGCGCTGTCGGTGAACGGTTCGAAATCGGCCGCTCTGCCACCTTGGGCCCGCGCGTAGCGCAGCCGAAGGCGTCCCACCAATATCCCGGGTAGCAGGCGGCCTACGGCCGGCATGGGGATCGTTCAAGAGCCGGTTAGCGCCAGGCACTATCCCTGACTCACATAGCGTTAGCAGGCTCGAACGGGCACTGAGCCAAAACGGAAATCACCGCCGCCCGACCCACCCACGCCGCCAAATTGATAGCCAGCCGCTCAGGCGACGCGCTTTTTGGTTACTTTTTGGCGCTCGGCCAAAAAGTGACCCGCCCAGGAGGGCGGAACCAGGCGGTTCAACAGGCGACAGCATGTCACCAATCGCGAAGACGGCTAAAAACCGCAGAACAAAACCCGCGCCAAGCAACGCCAAGCGCTCGTAGTTCCACAAACGAACCTAAAAGATAGCCGACTAGGGGATAACCCCGATTCATACGTACTTGTATATACAAGATTATACATGCCTATGCAGTCGCCAAAAACCAGGCGACCGACCAAGCCAGCCCAGCACACAAAGGAGCAACCCAAATGACCACCCGCTTCCGCGACACCGAAATCCGCGCCCCCCGCGGCACCAAGCTCACCGCCAAAAGCTGGCTGACCGAAGCCCCGCTGCGCATGCTGATGAACAACCTCGACCCCGAGGTCGCGGAGAACCCGAAGGAACTGGTGGTCTACGGCGGCATCGGCCGCGCCGCGCGCAACTGGGAATGCTATGACCGCATCGTCGAAGCCCTGACCCGCCTGGAAGACAACCAGACCCTGCTGGTCCAGTCCGGCAAGCCGGTCGGCGTGTTCCAGACCCATCGCGACGCCCCGCGCGTGCTGATCGCCAACTCCAACCTGGTCCCCCACTGGGCCAACTGGGAACACTTCAACGAACTCGACGCCAAGGGCCTGGCCATGTATGGCCAGATGACCGCCGGCAGCTGGATCTACATCGGCAGCCAGGGCATCGTGCAAGGCACGTATGAAACCTTCGTCGAAGCCGGCCGGCAGCACTACAACGGCAACCTGAAGGGCCGCTGGGTGCTGACCGCGGGCCTGGGCGGCATGGGCGGCGCGCAGCCGCTGGCCGCGACGCTGGCCGGTGCCTGCTCGCTGAACATCGAATGCCAGCAGAGCCGCATCGATTTCCGCCTGAAGACCCGCTATGTCGACGAGCAGGCCACCGACCTCGACGACGCGCTGGCCCGCATTGACCGCTACACCTCGCAAGGCAAGGCAATCTCGATCGCGCTGTGCGCCAACGCCGCCGAAGTGCTGCCCGAACTGGTCCGCCGCGGCGTGCGCCCCGACATGGTCACCGACCAGACCAGCGCCCATGACCCGCTCAACGGCTACCTGCCCGCCGGCTGGAGCTGGGACGAATACCGCGAGCGCGCGCAGCGCGAGCCGGCCGTGGTGGTGAAGGCCGCCAAGGCCTCGATGGCCGCACATGTGCAAGCCATGCTGGACTTCCAGAAGCTGGGCGTGCCGACCTTCGACTACGGCAACAACATCCGCCAGATGGCCAAGGAAGAAGGCGTGGCCAACGCCTTTGACTTCCCCGGCTTCGTGCCCGCCTATATCCGCCCGCTGTTCTGCCGCGGCGTCGGCCCGTTCCGCTGGGCCGCGCTGTCGGGCGATCCGCAGGACATCTACAAGACCGACGCCAAGGTCAAGGAACTGATCCCCGATGACGAGCACCTGCACCGCTGGCTCGACATGGCGCGCGAGCGCATCAGCTTCCAGGGCCTGCCGGCACGGATCTGCTGGGTGGGACTGGGCCTGCGCGCCAAGCTGGGCCTGGCGTTCAACGAGATGGTCCGCAGCGGCGAGCTGTCGGCGCCGGTCGTGATCGGCCGCGACCACCTGGACTCGGGCTCGGTCGCCAGCCCCAACCGCGAGACCGAAGCCATGCAGGACGGCTCGGATGCCGTGTCCGACTGGCCGCTGCTGAACGCGCTGCTGAACACCGCCAGCGGTGCGACCTGGGTCTCGCTGCACCACGGCGGCGGCGTGGGCATGGGCTTCTCGCAGCATTCCGGCGTGGTGATCGTGTGCGACGGCACCGATGAAGCCGCCGCGCGCATCGCCCGCGTGCTGCACAACGACCCCGCCACCGGCGTGATGCGCCATGCCGACGCCGGCTACCAGATCGCCGTCGACTGCGCGCGCGAGCAGGGCCTGGACCTGCCGATGCTGCGCGGCTGATCTCGGCCGCTACAGGCCACCACGGGCCACCTAGAGCCGCCTTGCCGGCCGGGCCGCCACGCGCGCGCCCGGCCGTCGCCATACCCTTCACGGAGACACCCATGTCCATCGACACCACCGCCGGCGTGGCGGTCGCGGCGCCACAGCCGCCGCTGTCGCGCACGCGCGCCATTGCCGCCATCACCATCGGCAATGGCCTGGAGTTCTACGATTTCGTGGTCTACAGCTTCTTTGCCACGCTGATCGGCCGCCTCTACTTCCCCGTCGACAACCCCACCGGCCAGCTGCTGATGTCGTTCGCCACCTTTGGCGTCGGCTTCCTGATGCGCCCGCTCGGTGGCCTGCTGATCGGCATGTACGCCGACCGCGCCGGACGCAAGCCGGCGGTGGCGCTGACGCTGTGGCTGATGGGCCTGAGCTCGCTGATCTTCGTGGTCACGCCGCCGTACGCGCAGATCGGCATCCTCGCGCCGATCATGGTGGTGGTGGCGCGACTGGTGCAGGGCTTTGCCATCGGCGGCGAGATGGGCGCCTCCACCGCGCTGCTGCTCGAATACGCCGATGACCGCACGCGCGGCTTCTATACCGCCTGGCAGCCGTTCAGCCAGGGCCTGGCGGCGCTGCTGGGCGCGATCACCGGCCTGGTGCTGAGCAACGTGCTGGCGCCGGCCGACCTGGAAGCGTGGGGCTGGCGCCTGGCCTTCCTGATCGGCATCCTGGTGATCCCCGTGGGCCTGCTGATCCGCCGCCGGCTCGAAGAAACCGCCGCGCCCGCGCGCCACGGCGAGCACGCCGCGCAGTGGCCGCTGCTGCGTGCGCACGCACGCCAGGTGCTGGCCAGCATCCTGCTGATGATCGGCCTGGCTTCGTCCACCTATATCGTCGTCTACTACATCAGCAACTACGCCGTGAGCGTGCTGAAGATGCCGCTGTCGCTGAGCATCTGGGCCGCGTGCGTCGCAGCGCTGGTGCAAGTGGTGCTGTCGCCGTTCGCCGGCTGGCTCGCCGACCGCATCGGCCGCAAGACCGTGGTGCTGTGGTCGCGCGTGGCGCTGCTGGTGATGATCTACCCGGCGTTCGTGCTGATCAATGCCGAGCCGTCGCTGGCACGCCTGCTGCTGGTGGTGGGCTGCCTGTCGGTGCCGATGTCGATGACCGCGCCGGCGTCGATGGTGCTGGTCAGCGAGGTGCTGCCGCAGCGCCTGCGCGCCACCGGCCTGTCCATCGCCTATTGCGTGGCGATCGCGATCTTCGGCGGCTTTGCGCAGTACTTCTCGACCCGGCTGATCCAGATCACCGGTGACGCCAACGCCCCGGCGCTGTACGTGATCGGCTGCGGCCTGGTCTCGCTGATCGGCCTGGCGATGGTGCCCGAAACCCTGGGACGCCGGCTGAAATGAGCGACCTCGCCGAACTCGCCCAGTCCAGCGACACGGTCTGGCGCGGCCGGCGCGATGCCGGCGAGGCGGGCGATACCCGCCGCCTGTTCGATATCGTCGCCGGCCACCGCACTCCGGATGCGCCGCGCACCCCCGGCGTGCCGGTGCTGCTGGGCTTCTGCTGCGATGCCGGCGTGCTGCGCAACCAGGGCCGCCCCGGCGCGGCCAACGGCCCGCGCGAAATCCGCCGCGCGCTGGCGGGCGTGCCGGCACACGGTATCGGCCGCCTGATCGACGGCGGCGACATCCATTGCGAGGGCGATGCGCTGGAAGACGCGCAGCAGCGGCTGGGCCATGCCGTCGCCGCCGAGCTGGCGGTGGGCGCCTGGCCGCTGGTGCTTGGCGGCGGCCACGAGGTTGCCTGGGGCACGTGGCAGGGCCTGCGCGCGCACCTGGACGCGCACGGCGACCGGGGCCGCGTGCTGGTCGTCAACCTGGACGCGCACTTCGACCTGCGCGGCAGCCGGCCCGCCAGCTCCGGCACGCCCTTCGACCAGATCGCCATCGACTGCCAGCGCCGCGGCCTGCGCTTCGACTACGCCTGCCTGGGCGTAAGCCGGCTCGGCAATACCGCCGCGCTGTTCGCGCGCGCCAGCACGCTGGGGGTGCGCTATGTCGAGGACGTGGATATGCAGGAGCGCCACCTCGACGCACGCCTGGCCGCGCTGGATGAATGGGTGGCCGAGGCCGACCACGTCTACCTGACCATCGACCTCGACGTGCTGCCCGCCGCGGTGATGCCCGGCGTGTCGGCGCCGGCCGCCTACGGCGTGCCGCTGCCGGTGGTGGAAGCCATCGCCACGCGGCTGCGCGATAGCGGCAAGCTGCGCGTGGCGGATATCGCGGAGTTCAATCCGCTGTATGACCGCGATGGGTGTGGGGCGCGGGTGGCGGCACGGCTGTGCTATCGGTTGTTGGGTGGCTGAAGCGAGCTCACCAAAGACAAGCGAACTGGCCTGAGAAAAGTGCGCCCAAGCCGCGCGAACTAGCCAAGGCAAGGTGCACCCAAACCGCCCGAACTAGCCTAAGCAAAGATGTTCTCCCTCTCCCCTCATGGCCTCATGGGGAGAGGGGTGGGTTAGCAAGGCACCACATCAAGCAAGGCCCTCGGTTTAACCCACAGGCCTCAGCCGTTGACCCTCCTGCCCCCTCCCCCAACCCCTCTCCCGCAAGCGGGAGAGGGGGGCAAACCAGCGGCAATTTCAAACCCTCCCAGCCCCTCGAACCCCTCCAAAATCGCGGGTTTACACCTAGAACACCATTCGGATTCCCGAACACCCCTCCCCGCCGCCTATCCGGATCTCCGAACCGTGCGCCGGCGTCACTTCGATTTCCCCTTTGAATTCAACGAGTTGCACAGCGCGGACGGCCCCTCCCGCCTGGCACGCCGTGTGCAATATAGGCCGCCGCTACAGCGCCCAGACAGGTCGGCCGGCATGCTTCCCAACGCGCCGGCCTCGCCAAAAAACAAAGGAGGAAACACATGACTGACCCCGCCTTGCCCATCCCCCCTCTCGCCGCCCGGGCGACTCGCTGGCACCTGTTGCCGCGCTGAAAAAAATCCGCATGGCCGGTGCGTGCCCTCCAAAGCCCGCCAGCCATCCCGCAATACCGACGTCCGGCCCTGCCCGCGGGGAACGGACGCACAGGCCTGATCCACGATGAAACTGAATCGACTGCCCACCCTGATCTTCATTGCGATGCTGCTAGGCGTGCTGGTCGGCACCGCCGTGCACAACATGGCGCCGGACGCCGCCACCGCGAAATCGATTGCGGACCACCTGTCCATCCTGACTGACGTGTTCCTGCGGATGATCAAGATGATCATCGGCCCGCTGGTGTTCGCCACGCTGGTGGCCGGCATCGCCAGCATGGGCGACGGCCGCGCCGTCGGCCGCATCGGCACGAAGGCGATGATGTGGTTTATCGGCGCCTCGATCACCTCGCTGCTGCTCGGCCTGGTGATGGCCAACGCGCTGCAGCCCGGCCACGGCATGAACCTGCCGCTGCCGGCCGCGGACGCCGCCTCGAACCTGAAGACCGGCGCGCTGAACCTGCGCGACTTCATCGCCCACATGTTCCCGAAGAGCTTCGCCGAGGCGATGGCGCACAACGAGATCCTGCAGATCGTGGTGTTCTCGCTGTTCTTCGGCTTCGCGCTGGGCACGGTCAAGGACGGCGTGGGCAAGCCGGTGCTGGAAGGCATCGAGGGCCTGGGCCACGTGATGCTGAAGGTCACCAACTACGTGATGGCGTTCGCGCCGGTGGGCGTGTTTGGCGCCATCTCGGCGGTGATCGCCGCACAGGGCCTGGGCGTGCTGGCGGTCTACGCCAAGCTGCTGGGCAGCCTGTACCTGGCGCTGGCGCTGCTGTGGGTGGCGCTGATCGCGGGAGGCTACTTCTTCCTGGGCCGTGACGTGTTCCGCCTGCTCAAGGGCATGCGCACGCCGCTGATGATCGGCTTCGCCACCGCCAGCAGCGAATCGGCCTACCCGAAGGTGATCGACCAGCTGACCCGTTTCGGCGTCAAGGAGCGCATCACCAACTTCGTGCTGCCGCTGGGCTATTCGTTCAACCTGGACGGCTCGATCATGTACACCTCGTTCGCCGCGCTGTTCGTGGCCCAGGTGTATGGCATCGAGCTGTCGCTGAGCCAGCAGATCACCATGCTGCTGGTCCTGCTTGTCACCAGCAAGGGCATCGCCGGCGTGCCGCGCGCCTCGCTGGTGGTGGTCGCCGCCGTGCTGCCGATGTTCGGCCTGCCGGAGGCCGGCATCCTGCTGGTGCTGGGCATCGACCACGTACTCGACATGGGTCGCACCGTGACCAATGTGCTCGGCAATGCCATTGCCACCGCCGTCGTCGCCAAAAGCGAAGGCGCCATCGGCGCGCCGGTACTGTCCGACGAGGAAGAACCCGTCGTCGCGGATACCACCACCAGCCTGGCATCGGTCCAGGCCGTGGCCGGCAAGTAACACAGCCTGCCAGGTGTGCCAGGGCCCGGTTGCCGACAAGGCAACCGGGCCTTTTTGCATCCATGACACGGGCATGGTCGCGCCGGTGTGGTAAAAGTAGGCACCCGCGCCGCCCTGGCCCCGGAAAAGACTGCCATGGATCACTGTCCTGCCGGCGCGTCCGCTTCGCCCCTAGCCTGACCAGACTTCCTGATGACCGGCCCGCTCCACCCTCCCGGCGATACCCCGCACGCGCCCACCGCCACGCAAGCCACGCACGCCATGCCCGCCCGCCTGCCCCACGGCCTGCGCGGCGCCGCACCGCTGCTGGCGTTGCTGGCGCTGGCCGTGCTGGTCGGGCTGGCCGGCGCGCTCGGCTACCGTTACAGCTACGACAACGCGCTGGCGCGCCAGGCCGAGCGCGGCCAGGTGCAGTTGCGCCTGTACACGCAGGCGCTGGAGAGCGAGCTGGCGCACTACGACTACGTGCCAGGCCTGCTGTCGCTGGACGAGCGCATCGCCGGGCTGCTGCTGCGCCCGGACGACACCGCGCGCGTGGCCCGCGCCAATGAATACCTGACCGCGCTCAATGCCCGCGCCGGCACGCGCGTGGTCTACGTGCTCGATGCGCACGGCAAGGTGCTGGCCGCCAGCAACTGGCAGCGCCCCGACAGCTACGTGGGCGAGGACCTCAGCTTCCGGCCTTACTTCCAGGCTGCGATGGAGGGCCAGCTCGGCCGCTTCTACGGTGTCGGCACCACGCGCAGCGAATCCGGCTACTACCTGTCGGCACCGCTTGGCGAGCGCGACAACCCGTCCGGCGTGGCGGTGGTCAAGATCGGGCTGGAACCGCTGGAAAACCGCTGGCAGGGCGCCGACAGCCAGATGCTGCTGAGCGACGAGAACGGCGTCGTGATCCTGGCCTCGGACCCGTCATGGAAGCTGGCCGCACTGCGCCCGCTGTCAGACGAGGCGCGCCAGCGGCTGTCGCGCAGCCTGCAGTACAACCGCGCGCCGCTGCCGCAGTTGCCGCTGGTCTCGGTGCGCAAGCTCGCGAACGGAAACGGGGACACTGGTGGCACTGGTGGCACTGGTGGCACCGTTGCCACCGGTGGCAACGTCGGCAGCAGCGACGAACTGGTGCGCCTGCGCCGCGGCCCGCCGATGCTGGCCCAGCACGCCGCCCTGCCCGGCACCGACTGGGAGCTGACGCTGCTGACCAATACTTCTCAGGCGCGCCTGGCGGCGCTCAACAGTGCCGCGCTGGCGGGCGTGCTGACCGCCTTCGTGCTGCTGCTGGGCGCGGCCTGGAACGTGCGCCGGCGCATCGTCAACGAGCGGCTGGCCGCGCGCGCCGCGCTGGAAGCCGCCAACAGCGAGCTGGAGCGCAAGGTGGCCGAGCGCACCGCCGACCTGTCCGCCGTCAACCACCGGCTGCAGGCCGAAGTGACCGAGCGCATCCGCGCCGAGACCGTGCTGCGCCAGGCGCAGGACGGCCTGCTGCAGGCCGGCAAGCTGGCCGCGGTGGGCCAGATGTCGACCGGCATCGCACACGAGCTGAACCAGCCGCTGGCGGCGCTGCGCACGCTGTCCGGCAACACCGGCAAGTTCCTGGAGCGCGGCGACTATGCCACCGTACGCACCAACCTCGACACCATCATCGGGCTGGTCGAGCGCATGGGCCGCATCACCGGCGCGCTCAAGTCGTTCGCGCGCAAGTCGGGCAATGGCCTCAGGCATGCCCGGCTGGGCGAGGCGGTCGACAACGCGCTGTTCCTGCTGCAAACCCGCGTGGAAGCGGTACAGCCCGACCTGCAGCGCGACATCGATCCCGAACTGGCCGTGGTCTGCGACCCCAACCGGCTCGAACAGGTGCTGGTCAACCTGCTCGGCAACGCCCTCGATGCGGTCATCGGCCGGCCCGCGCCGCGCATCGCGCTGCATGCGCACGTGACCGGCGGCATGGTCCACCTGACCGTGCGCGACAACGGCGCAGGCCTGTCCGAAGAAGCCTTCGCGCGGCTGTTCGAGCCGTTCTTCACCACCAAGCCCGCCGGGCAGGGCCTGGGGCTGGGCCTGACGCTGTCGGCCGGCATCCTCAACGAGAACGGCGGCAGCCTGTCAGCCTCCAACCACCCCGACGGCGGTGCCTGCTTCACGCTGGTGTTGCCGCTGGCGCCGCACGAGGCCAGGGCACAGGATCCCAAGCATGCCGGCTGAACTGACCGTACTGATCGTCGAGGACGATGCCGACGTGCGCCTGGGCTGCGAACAGGCGCTGCGCCTCGAGGGGCTGGCCACGCGCGGCGTGGGCAGCGCCGAGGCGGCGCTGCGCGAGGTGGATCGCGGCTACGCCGGCGTGGTGGTCAGCGACATCCGCCTGCCCGGCATTGACGGCATGGCGCTGCTGGCGCAGCTGCGCGAACGCGACCCCGCGCTGCCGGTGATCATGATCACCGGCCACGGCGACGTGGGCCTGGCGGTGCAGGCGATGAAGCAAGGCGCCTATGACTTCCTCGAAAAGCCGTTCTCGCCCGAGCAGCTGGTCGATGCCACGCGCCGCGCGCTGGAGCAGCGCCGGCTCGCGCTGGAAGTGTCAGAACTGCGCGAACGTCTGGCCGGACGCGAAAAACTCGAAACTCGCCTGATCGGCCATTCGCCCGCGGTCGAACGCTTGCGCCGGCTGATCGCCGACCTCGCCGGCACCGACGCCAACGTGCTGATCCACGGCGAGACCGGCACCGGCAAGGAACTGGTGGCGCGCTGCCTGCACGAGGCCAGCCCGCGCCATGCGCGCCACTTCGTCGCCATCAATTGCGGCGGCCTGCCCGAGCAGCTGTTCGAAAGCGAGATTTTCGGCCATGAGGCAGGCTCGTTCACCGGCGCCGCGCGCCGGCGCATCGGCAAGATCGAACACGCCGAAGGCGGCACGCTGTTCCTCGACGAGATCGAAAGCATGCCGATGCCGCTGCAGATCAAGCTGCTGCGCGTGCTGCAGGAGCGCGTGGTGGAGCGGCTCGGCTCGAACCAGCCGGTGCCCGTCAACGCGCGCGTGGTGGCGGCGACCAAGGCCGACCTGCGCACGCTGTCCGATGCCGGCCAGTTCCGCGCCGACCTGTACTACCGCCTGAACGTGATCACGCTGGAGCTGCCGGCGCTGCGCGAGCGGCGCGAAGACGTGCCGCCACTGTTCGAGCATTTCGTCGCGCAGGCGGCGCTGCGCTTCGAGCGCGAGGTCGTGCCCGCAAGCGCGGCCGAACTGGCGGCGCTGGTCGCCTACCCCTGGCCGGGCAATGTGCGCGAGCTGCGCAACCTGGCCGAGCGCCACGTCCTCGGGCTGGGCTGCAACCCGGGCCATGGCACTGCCGCTCCGGCAGCGCTGCCGCTGGCGCAGGCGGTCGACCAGTTCGAGCGCGCGCTGATCGCCGATGCCATGCGCAGGCACGACGGCAATCTCAGCCGCGCCAGCGAGGCGCTTGGCGTGGCCAAGACCACGCTGTTCGACAAGGTGCGCAAGCACGGCCTGCAAGACCGGTAGGTCTGTCATCGCAGCTCGCATGCCATGCGTTGCATCATTGCCTGACAGGCATGCTCTGGAGCGGCCGCTGAATTCAGCAACTGCCACAAATCGGACAGCGGCGCGGGGAACCACCCGGGCACCACGGTGTCTGCGTTACTGACTGCGCGTTCCCATGGCACGGCACAGTTTTCAATGTGCGTTGAAAAACAAAAGTGCGATGGATTTGTAGTTTTTTCTTACTGATTGCCTGACCTTTGCGGCATATTATGGGCTTCCGGCAAATCCGGAACCGGGACATGCAAAGCAATCATCTGCAGGCAGTCTGCGGGAAATAACAAAAACGTCAATTCGACGATAAATAATCGTCCGGCCGGCGGGGGAGCGGGCCAGGACACAGGGTCAGTCAACCATTGGCAGTGACATACGCGGCGCAGGTGTCTGGTGCCGCGCGCGCCTTGCCGGCGCGGACTGCCTTCAGGACTACGGGTGATTGGATGAAACTGGATCCGGCACTAGCTGAAAAGCCTTACTACAGCACGCGTACAGCGGCAAAACTGCTCAATGTCTCGCTGGGCACTGTCCAGAAGATGGTAGAGCGCGGCGAACTGGGCGCCTGGAAGACCAACGGCGGCCACCGGCGCATCCACAAGGAAACCGTGCATCGCCTGCTGGCGACGCGCATCGGGCACGAAGCGGCGGCGCCGCATGGCCTGGACCTGGTGGTGTTCCATCCCAACCACCAGGAAGCGCAGCGCATCCACGGCCAGCTTGGCAAGTGGGGCCTGCCGCTCAAGAGCGTGGTGGTCGACGATGTGCTTGACACCGTCATCACCTCGGTCAGCGCGCATCCGCGCGTGGTGCTGTACTACGTCGACGAACTCAACGACGCCGAGTCGGCCACCATCGAGAAATTGCAGAATTTCTTTGCCAGCCAGCACGTGATCTTTGCGGTGATCACCAACCGGCAAGCCTATGATGGCGTGGCCGACGCGCTGCAGCACTGGGGCATCATGGTGTTCCTGAAGACGCCCTCGCTGGAAGAGGTCAAGGGCTTCCTGCGCGCCCAGCTGATGATGGGGCGCGCCGGCTGAGTCGAGCGCCCCCTCGCAACGAGGGGAGTCGCGTTCGCGGTCAGGCCAGCGATGCCAGCCGCGGCAGTTCCAGCCCGGCCTCGCGGTCTTCAGCCTGCGCCATCATCCAGCCATAGAGATTGCGCGGATCCGGCGGCATCGCCACCAGTTCCACCGCCCTGCCCGCCCGCCGGGCATGCGCGGCGGCATAGAGCCAGCGCAGCGCGGCGTAGTCTTCCAGCGCAAATCCCACGGAATCGAACACCGTCACGTCGTCGGCCGTGACACGGCCCGGCGCGTCGCCGGCCAGCACCTGCCACAGCTCGGTCACGGGCGCGTCGGCAGGCAGTTGCTGGATCTCGCCCTCGATGCGCGTCTGCGGTTCGTACTCCACCACGATGCGCGCCCGGCGCAGGATATCGGCATGCAGCTCGGTCTTGCCGGGGCAGTCGCCGCCGACCGCGTTCAGGTGCATGCCCGGGCGCACCTGCGCCGGTGTCAGGATGGTGGCGCGGGTCTTGTCGGCGGTCACGGTGGACACGATGTCGGCGCCGTCCAGCGCGGCCTGCACGGATGCCGCGGCGCGGATCGCCAGTCCCGGCACGCCGGCAAGGTTGCGCATCAGCCGTGCCGTGGCGGCGGGATCGATGTCGTAGGCGGCGATCTCGCGCACGCCCAGCATGGCGTGGAAGGCAAGCACCTGGAACTCGGCCTGCGCGCCATTGCCGATCAGCGCCATGGTGCGCGCACCCGGCCGCGCCATCGCCTGCGCGGCCAGCGCCGAGGTGGCGGCGGTGCGCAGCGCGGTGGCCAGCGTCAGGTCGGCGAGCATCAGCGGGAAGCCGGTTTCCACCTCTGCCAGCATGCCACACGCCATCACCGTCGGCATGCCATGCTGCGCGTTGCGCGGATGGCCGTTGACGTACTTGAACGCGTACTGGATGCCGTCGCTCACCGGCATCAGCTCGATCACGCCGCGGGCGGAATGGCTGGCCAGGCGGGCGGACTTGTCGAAGGCATCCCAACGCAGGAAGTCCTGGCGGACATGGTCGGCCATCTGCACGATGGCGGGCTGAACGCCGACCGCGGCCACCAGCCGGGCCACGTCGTTGGCGTCGAGGAACAGCGACCGGGCGGTCTCTTTCATGATCGTTTCCTTGGCTGTCGATGGCGGATGCATCAGGCCGCGGCCGCGGCGACGCCGGGCCCGCTGCTGCGGTCGAGCCGCAGCGTCATGCAATACGCGCCGCCGCCGGACAGCATGAAGGGCGAGAGGTCGACCTCGTGCAGCTGGTAGCCGCGCCGGCCCAGTTCGGTGCGCAGGTGCGGCGTGGTGCGGGTCATCACCACCTGGTCGTCCAGGTTGACGGCGTTGACGCTGAAGTGGCGCAGGTCGTCGGCGCTGGCCTCGATGCGCAGGCGCGCCGGCAGGCGTGCGCGCAGCTCGCGCAACGCCGCTTCACTGAAGGCCGGCGGATAGTAGAGGATCTCGCCGCCGGACAGCGGGCAGAAGCATACGTCGAGGTGGTAGCTCTGCTCGGTGGCCAGCTCCAGCGCCACCACTTCCTTGCCAAAGAATTCCGACACGGCGGTGGCCGCCTCATGCGACGAGCGCGGACCGAAGCCGGCCCAGAAGTGGCCGCGGCCGGCATCCCAGATGCAGTCGCCCGCGCCTTCCTGGAAGCAGCCCTCGGGCAGCAGCGCCACTTCATCGAGCAGGCCGCGCTCGCGCAGCACGCCGAAGATTGCCGCGAACGGCGCTTCTTCGCCGCGCCGCTGCGGGTAGCGGAAGCGCGCCAGCAGTGCGCGGCCGTCTAGCACCACGGCGGCATTGGCCGGGAATACCATGTCGGGCAGGTCGGGGGCGCCGGCCGCCACTTCCACCGCGAAGCCGGCCCGGCCCAGCGCCGCGCGCAGCGCGTCGAAGGACTGCATGGCGTTGCGGTGCATGCCGCGCGGGTCGCGCGCCCAGGCGTCGGGGTCCATCCACGGATTGATGCTGTACGACACGTCGTAGAAGGTCGGCTCGACAATCAGGATCGTGGGGGTGTGGATCACGGCGGCTCCTTTTTTCTGGGGTTCTGGAAACAAATCAGTCGATTGCATTCTGGTGCAGGCTGGTGTTAACTAATAGCCAGCAAGTTGCGCAATTTACGCCTTCCACTTAGCAAAACGACAGACTTCACTGGCAAATCGCCAGAACCCCCGATACCCACATGGACGCCACCGATCAACAGCTGCTTTCCCTGCTGCGCGACAACGCACGCACGCCGGTCACCGCGCTGGCGCAGGCACTGCGCGTGTCGCGCGCGACCGTGCAGAACCGGATCGACAAACTGGAGAAGGAAGGACTGATCGTCGGCTATACCGTGCGCCTGCGGCCCGAGGCCGAGGCGCACCGGATCCGCGCGTGGATGACGATCGCGGTGGAAGGCAACAAGGCGCGCACGGTGCTGCAGGCGCTGCGGGGCGAGCCCAACGTGCAGGCGCTGCATACCACCAATGGGCGCTGGGACATCATTGCCGAACTGCGCGCGGATACGCTGGAGGCGTTTGACCGGACCCTGGACCGGATCCGGTTGATCGAGGGGATCAGCGCGACGGAGACGAGTATTTTGCTGTCGACCTACAAATAGCGCCGCCGGCTTGAACCTCAGCCTGCCAACCGCCCCCGCAGCCGCTCGCGCCGCGCTTCCTCATGATGGACCTGCGAACTTGCCTGCAGCAGGTCGCGCAGCGACACAATGCCCGCCAGCCGCATGCTGTCCACGCTTTCCACCACCGGCAGCCGCGCCACGCTGAGCGTGGCCATGCTCCCCGCGGCCGCGCGCGCGGTCTGCTCAGGCAACAGCACATGCGCCGGCGCACTCAGCAAGTCACGGCAGCGCAGGCCAGGCGGCACCTCGCCGGCGGCCGCGCCGCGGATGGCGGCGCGTTCCAGCATGCCCAGCACGCGCCCGCCCGCCACCACCGGATAGGCGCGGTGCGCGGCGTGTTCGCCGAAGTAGCGCGCCAAGGCGTCGGCCACCGGCAGGTCGGCATCGATCGTCACCACCTCGTGCGTCATCAGCTCGCCCACATGGGCGCGCTCAAGCGGGTCGACGCCGTATTCGCGGTAGATATGCAGGCCGCGCCGGGCGATCTTTTCGGTCATGATCGAGCGCTTCATGGTCAGCACCGAGAAACCGTACGCGACCGCCGTCGTCAGCAGCAACGGCAGCAGCGCGTGCGTGTCGTGCGTCAGCCCGAAGGCGAACACGATCGCGGTCAGCGGCGCGCCCAGCACGCTGCCAAGCACGCCGGCCATGCACACCAGCGCCCACAGCTCGGGCGAACCGCCCGGCAGCCACGGCGCCAGCACCGTGCCCAGCCCCGCCCCGAGCATCAGCAGCGGGGCCAGCACGCCACCCGAGGTGCCGGAGCCCAGTGCCGCGATCCAGATCACCGCCTTGACCGCCAGCAGCCCCAGCGCAATGCCAATGGCGATGCGGTGGTTGAGCAGGTCGCCGATCACGTCATAGCCAACGCCCAGCGCGCGCGGCTCGAAATAGCCGCCGATGCCGACCACCAGCCCGCCTATCGCCGGCCACCACATCCAGTGCAGCGGCAGGCGCGAGAATGCGTCCTCGGTGCGGTACAGCGCCAGCGTCAGCCCAGCGCCCAGCGCGCCGCACAACAGTCCGGCGATCACGCACGATGCCAGGGCCGGCGTGCCCGCGGCCGCGGTCTGCAGCGGGAACAGCGGGCCAGCCTCGAACAACAGCGGCCGCAGGAAGCCCGCCACCGCGCATGCCAGCGCCACCGGCAGCAGGCTGCGCGGGCGCAGCTCGAACAGCAGCAGTTCCACCGCCAGCAGCACCGCCGCCACCGGCGTGCCGAAGATCGCCGTCATGCCCGCGCACGCGCCCGCCACCAGCAACGCCTTGCGCTCGCCGGCGGTCAGGTGCAGGTACTGCGCCAGCAGCGACGCCAGCGAGCCGCCGGTCATGATGATCGGCCCCTCGGCGCCGAACGGCCCGCCGCTGCCGATCACGATGCCCGACGACAGCGGCTTGAGCACCGCCACCCGCGGCGACATCTTGCTCTTGCCGAACAGCACCGCCTCGATCGCCTCGGGAATGCCGTGGCCGCGGATCTTGTCGCTGCCGTAGCGCGCCATCAGCCCCACCACCAGGCCGCCGACCACCGGCACGGCGATGACCCACGCGCCCAGCGCATGGTCCGCCGGCGAGCGCTCGGCCAGCGACAGCGTCTGGTAGAAGAACAGGTTGGTGAAGAAGCGGATCAGGTTGACCAGCACGCTGGCCGCCACGGTGCTGAGCGCGCCGATGCCCAGCGCGATCGCCGACAGCATCAGCAGGCGGCGGTTGACGGCGTAGTCACGCTTCTCGACGGGCGCGGCGGTGGATGACGCAGGGAACGACATGAGGGCGACTCCTTTTTGCTCTTGTGCGGTGCATCACTCCCCAACACGGGGATGCGCTGCACCAAAGGCGGCCAAATATATCACCGCGTGATATATTACGTGCACCATTCCCAAGCCGCCCCCGTCCAAGAATGCCAACCGCCCCCGCTGTCGCCTCCCTGGCGCAAAACACCCGTGCATGGCTGCGCACTTTCGTCCCGCTGCCGATCTCCGCCAACCGACATGAGCGCCTCAAGAGCTGCTTCGGCGCGCTGCTCGGCCTGTTCTGCACCGAATGGATCAGCCACCAGACGCTGGGCGGATTCAATCCCTGGTTCGTCGCGCCAATGGGCGCGTCGGCGGTATTGCTGTTCGCGGTGCCGTCTTCGCCACTGGCGCAGCCGTGGTCGATCATCGGCGGCAACCTGTTTGCGGCGCTGGTGGGCGTGGCCTGCGCGCGCTGGATCCCTGACCCGGGCCTGGCCGCGGCGACAGCCGTGGCCGTGGCGATCGCCGTCATGTTCCAGTTCCGCTGCGTGCATCCGCCCAGCGGGGCCGTGGCGATCACCGCGGTATTCGGCGGCCCGGCGGTCAGCGCTCTCGGCTTCGGCTTCGTGGTGGTGCCAGTGCTGTTCAACTCGATGCTGCTGCTGCTGATGGCGCTGGCCTTCAACAACCTGTCGCGCCGGCGCTACCCGCACCGCCCGCCCGAGCCCGCGGTGCAGCATGGCACCAAAGACGTGCCGCCGACCCAGCGCGTGGGCTTTAACCGCGCCGACCTGGACGCGGCCCTGAAGGCGCGCGGCGAATTCCTCGACATCGAAGAAGACGACCTCGAGGCCATCCTGGTGGCGGCGCAGCTGCGCGCGTACCGGCGCCACTTCGGCAACGTTCTGTGCGGCGAGATCATGTCGCGCGACGTCATCATGGTGCGGCCGGACCAGCCCGCGCACGAGGCTGGCCACCTGCTGTCGCGGCACCGCATCAAGGCACTGCCGGTGGTCGATGCGCAGAACCGCCTCGAAGGCATCATCACCCAGAGCGATTTCTTCGCCGCGCAGCGCGATACCGGTGCGCGCCGGCTGGCCGGCACCGTGCGCAACCTGATGACGCACGCCGTGGTCACCGCCCGCGCCGACCAGCCGATGGTGGAACTGGCCCAGGCCTTCTCCGATGGCGGCCTGCACCATGCGCCGGTGATCGACGACCACCGCCGCGTGATCGGCATGGTGACGCAGTCCGACCTGGTTGCCGCGCTGCTCAAGAGCGGCGTGATGGCAGTGCCGGCCTGAGGTTGGCCGGGGTTGGCCTGAGGTTGACCCCCTCGCTGGCGCCGGCCCTGCCCGGCGCCTTTTCCTCCATGCCTTGACGGCACGCCCGCCGCGCTGTTCAACGTCACAAAGCTATGGCACTGTGGATGCGTCCCGGGCGTGCTGCGCCGGCGCATCGCGATGTGGTGCCTGAAGCATCCCTCCAGCACCCTCCAGCAGCCCTTTGGCATCGCCCGCCCCGGCGTAGGCTATATTTACGCCGTTTCCGTCACACCGGCGGGCCCAGGGAGAGCCATCGATGAGTTCCGGCCAGTTAATCGAGAAAATTGCAGCAGTCTTTGCGCTGATCGTCCTGATCGGCGGCTCGCTGCTTGTGCTCGCGCCCTTTACCACGGCGCTGCTGTGGGGCGCGATCCTGGCCTACAGCTCGTGGTACCCGTACACCGTGCTGTCGCGCTGGCTCGGCAACCGCCGCGGCCTGGCCGCGCTGATCTGCGTGCTGCTGGCTACGGTGATCGTGCTGGGCCCGTTCGTCTATGCCGGCGCCAGCTTCTCGGCGCACCTGGACGACCTGTCGGCGCTGGTCGACCGCTACATGGAGCACGGCATCCCGCAGCTGCCTGACTGGCTGAGCAGCCTGCCCTATGTCGGCACGTACCTGCAAGGCTCGTGGGACCGCATCATCAACGCCGACTCCGAGATGGTCGCCAACCTGCGCAAGCTGATCGCGCCGGTCGGGCATGTGCTGCTCGGCGCCGGCCTGTCGATCGGCGCGGGGCTGGGGCAGCTGGCGCTGTCGATCATCCTGGCGTTCTTCTTCTATACCGGCGGCGAGTTCGCCATTGCCTGGCTGCGCGCGGGCATGCGCCGCATTGCCGGCGAGCGTGCCGACCACCTGCTGGAACTGGCCGGCAGCACCGTCAAGGGCGTGGTCTACGGCGTGCTGGGCACGGCCTTTATCCAGGCGGTGCTGGCCGCCATCGGGCTCTGGATCGCCGGCGTGCCGGGCGCGGCCATCCTCGGCTTCGTCACGTTCTTCCTGTCGGTGGTGCCGGTGGGCCCGCCGCTGGTGTGGCTGCCGGCGGCGCTGTGGCTGTACCACTCCGGATCCACTGGCTGGGCCATCTTCCTGGTGGTCTGGGGCGTGGGCGTGGTCAGCATGGCCGACAACATCGTCAAGCCGCTGCTGATCAGCAAGGGCACCGGCATGCCGCTGATCTGGATCATGCTGGGCGTGCTGGGCGGCGCGCTGGCGTTCGGCTTCCTGGGTGTATTCATCGGCCCGACGCTGCTGGCGGTGGCGTATGCGCTGCTGCGCGACTGGACCATCGGCTCGCAGGCCGAGCTGGCGCAGGACCTCGCGCACGACCTGAAGCCGGGCGGCGCGGCTGCGGTAGCGCCGCCCGCCCCGGCAGCAACGGCTAAAACGGCAGCAGCAGCGGCACCCGCCGTGGTCGACAACCCCGACGTGCCGCCGGCGACCACCGGCAAGCACCCCGGCTGAACGGCTGATGGCAGGTCCCGACAACGCCCCCGCACCCGCCTTGCCCGATACCTCGCCCGCCGCCCTGCACCGGCTGGTGGCGTGCGAGTACTGCGATGCCGTCTACGAGCGCACCCCGATCTCCCCCGGCGAGCGCGCGCTGTGCCTGCGCTGCGGCGGCGAGCTGTACCGCGAGAGCCGGCGCCACTACCGGCGCCTGCTGCCGCTGGTGGTCACCGCGCTGATCCTGTTCCTGGTTTCCAACGCCTACCCCATCGTCGAGATGGACCTCAAGGGCGTGCGCACGCAGACCACGCTGCTGGGCGCGGTGCAGGCGCTGTACGACGACCACATGGCGCTGGTCGCGGCGCTGGTATTCGCCACCACCATATTGTTCCCGCTGTCCGAGCTGCTGATGATGATTTACCTGCTGGTGCCGATGGCGAAGCACCGCATGCCGCCGGGCTTCGACCGCATCGTGCGCGGCATCCGGCAAACGCGGCCGTGGGGCATGATCGAGGTCTTCATGATCGGCGTGCTGGTCACGCTGGTGAAGCTGTCCACCATGGCGCGCGTGCTGCCCGGCATCGCGCTGTGGTCGTTCGCCGCGCTGGTGATCGTGCTGGCGGCGATGCTGTCGTTCGACCCGCGCGACCTGTGGCGCTACCTGGAAACCCCGGAGGATGAGGCCGGAGGCGCAGGGGATGCCGGCGGTGCAAGCGAGGGAGGCCGATGACGGACGCGAGTCGGCCGCCGCCCCGGCAAGCGCCACGGCCATCTCGCCCCGACCGCCTGGCGCACCCGCGCCGGCTCGCGCGCGAGGTGGTGGCCGAACTCACCGACGACGACGAGCGCACGCCGCTGCCGCAGGTGCCGACCGCCAGCCGCCTGGGCCTGCTCTCCTGCCACGCCTGCGACCTGGTCAGCCCGCGCACGCTGGAAGGCGAGCCCTGCCCGCGCTGCGGCGCCACGCTGCACCACCGCAAGCCGGACAGCCTGGCGCGCACGTGGGCCTTCCTGCTGGCCGCATTTATCCTCTACATCCCGGCCAACATGCTGCCGGTGATGGTCACGCAATCGATCCTCGGCACGCAGCAGGACACCATCCTGTCCGGCGTGATCTACCTGTGGCTGTCCGGCTCGCACATGCTGGCTGTGCTGGTGCTGATCGCCAGCATCATCGTGCCGCTCTTGAAGATGGTGATCCTCACCTTCCTGCTGCTGTCGGTGCATTTCCGCGCGACCTGGCGCATCCGGCAGCAAACCCGGCTGTACGGACTGGTAGAGGTGATCGGCCGCTGGTCGATGCTGGATATTTTCGTGGTGGCGCTGCTGGCCTCGCTGGTGCGGGCCGGGGCGCTGGCCACCGTCATCCCGGGCGGCGGCGCGCTGGCCTTTGGCGCGGTCGTGGTGCTGACCATGCTGGCCTCGCTCAGCTTCGATCCGCGCCTGCTGTGGGATTCGCTGGAAGACGACAATGCCCGACACTGAACAACATCCGCCCAACCCGTCCGGCGCTCCCGGCCCCGGCCTGCCACGGCCCGAGCGCCGGCGCCGCGCGCGCTGGCTGCCATCGCTGGTGTGGCTGATCCCGATCGTCGCGGCGGTCGTCGGCGTGTCGCTGCTGGTGCACACGCTGGCGTCGCGCGGGCCGGAGATCACCGTCAGCTTCCGCACCGCGGAGGGCCTGACACCGGGCAAGACCGCGGTGCGCTACAAGGACGTCGATATCGGCCTGGTCAAGTCGGTGCGGCTCGCGCGCGACCGCTCGCACGTGATCGCGTCGATCGACCTGACCAAGGACGCCGAGAACTTCGCGGTGGCCGACACGCGCTTCTGGGTAGTGCGCCCGCGCTTCGCCGCCAGTGGCGTGTCGGGGCTGGAGACGCTGCTGTCGGGCGCCTACATTGGCGTCGATGCCGGCAAGTCGTCCGAGTCCACGCGCGAATTCAAGGGGCTGGAAGTGCCGCCGGTGGTGACCACCGACTCATCCGGCAAGCAGTTCGTGCTGCGCGCGTCCGAGCTGGGCTCGCTCGACATCGGCTCGCCGGTCTACTACCGCCGCGTGCAGGTGGGCCAGGTGGTGGCCTACCAGCTCGAGCCCAACGGGCGCGACATCTCGCTGCGCGTATTCGTCAACAAACCCTATGACAAGCTGGTCACCGCCGACACGCGCTTCTGGCATGCCAGCGGCGTCGACCTCAAGCTCGATGCCGGCGGCCTCAAGCTGTCGACGCAATCGCTGGTGACGGTGCTGCTGGGCGGCGTTGCGTTCCAGGCGCCGGACCGCACCGCCGCCACCGACGCCGCCGCCGAGAACACCCAGTTCCTGCTGGCGGCCGACCAGTCCGACGCCATGAAGGAGCCGGAAGAACTGGCGCCGACCCTGGCCGTGCTCAACTTCGACCAGTCGGTGCGCGGCCTGTCGCCGGGCGCGCCGGTGGACTTCCGCGGCGTGATCGTGGGCCAGGTCCGCTCGATCGGCATCGAATACCAGCGCGACAAGAAGGCCTTCCGCATGCCGGTGGTGGTCGAGCTGTACCCGTCGCGCATGGGCTTCCGCGAGCGCGACGTGGAAGACCGCGCGCGTGCCCGCCAGATCATCGAGGGTCTGCTCAAGCGTGGCATGCGCGCGCAGCTGCGCACCGGCAACCTGCTCACCGGCCAGCTGTACGTGGCGCTCGACTTCTTCCCGAAGGCGCCGCCGGCCCAGGTCAACCTGGACGCGCCGATCCCCGAGTTCGCCACCACGCCGGGTACCTTTGACCAGTTGCAGGCGCAGGTGGGCGAAATCGTCAACCGCATCGACAAGATCCCGTTCGACCAGATCGGCCAGGACCTGCGCGCAACCGTGGCGAGCCTGAACAAGACGCTCGCCACCGCCGACCAGCTGGTGCAGCAGCTCAACGGCGACGTCGCGCCGCAGGTGCTGGCGGCGCTGCAGGACGCGCGCAAGACGCTGACCACGGCCAACGGTACGCTGGCGTCGGACGCGCCGCTGCAGCAGGACACGCGCCGCATGCTGCAGGAGCTGACGCGCACCGCCACGTCGCTGCGCACGCTGACCGACTACCTCGAACGCCATCCCGAAGCGCTGCTGCGCGGCAAGGCGGAGAAAGAATGATGAAGCGCCATTCCCTTACCTCGGCACCTACCTCGGCACCTACCTCGGCACTTGCCTCCGCACTTGCGTCCACACTCGCCCGCTGCGCCATTGCCGGGGCAATGGGCGCCGCCGTGCTCGCAGGTTGCGCCTCGCCGGAGCCGCGCTACTACACGCTGGCGCAAGGCGCCACGGCGGTTGCCACGCCGCCGGCGGCAGCACCGGTGCCGTCGACCAACACGCTGTGGCTGGAAGTCGCGCCGGTGCGTGTGCCGGAGCGCCTCAACCGGCCGCAACTGGTGGTGCGCGACGGCAGCAGTGACGCCAGCCTGCGCCTGCTCGACCTGGCGCGCTGGTCGTCGCCGCTGCCGGACGAACTGCGCGATGCGCTGTCACAGCGCCTGCAGGCTACGCTGGGCGCGGTCGATACCTACCAGCAGGGGTTGTCGGACGTGCAGCCGCTGTATCGGATCACCACGGAAGTGCTGCGACTCGATGCGGATGTCGGGCAGCGCGCCGGCGCCACGATCAACTGGACGGTGCGGCGGCTGCCGGACGGGAAGGTGGTCAGCGGCCGGACGCAGGCGGAGTTGTCCGCGCCGGGCGAAGTCGATGGCGTGGTGGCGGCTTACCGCGAGATCGTGGCAAGCACGGCTAGGGATATTGCGGCGGGGGTGGAGGCGCTGCGGCGATAGGCAGGTTCCATCGCGCCGCGTCAGTCATCCCCCCAGGCCGCCGCATCGCGCTCGCGCCGTGCCGCCGCTTCGGCGGCGCGCCGGTGGATGGCGTCGGCCATCGCCGCCAGGCATTGCGCCGCCCCGCCCTGCACCAGCTTCACCGGGCACGCCAGCATCAGGTTCTTGGGCAAGCCGAAATCCTCCACCACGAAGCCCCGCGCATCCAGCGGCCGGCCGTCCTCGTCGGTCACCACCGTGGCACGATCAAGCACCGTGCCGAGGTCAGTGCTGTAGCCCCACACCGGTTTTTGCAGCGCAACCGCGAACCCCACCTCGAAGGCCGTACCGGAGTCCGGCTCTCCCGGCCCGCGGAAATCGTCGAGGTTGGCCATCACCATGTCGGCGCGGCGCAGCAGCGCGATATTGGCGTCGTAGATCCAGCGCGCCGCGTCTTGCCCCGACAGGCCTCCGGGTGCCGCCTTGTCGAGCGGATACAGCCCGGTGAAGCCATGCGCCGCGCACAGCGACTTGAGGTGCTCGCCCCAGGCGATGGCGTCCTTGCGGAAGACGTCGAAACCGGCCAGGTAGATGGTTTTCATGGCGATGTTCGTCAGGGAAGGAATGGGATGCCGCAGCATAACCCGCCCCCGCACGAACATCGCACAAAGTTGCTTGCGCGCCGGCGCCGCGGCGGCGGCGGTCGCCTGCACGACGCGGGGCCTTGCGCTACCATCCTTGGTCCCTCCGTCGATACCCGCTACACCTCATGTCCGCTTCCCAGATCCTCCAGGTCGGCCCGCTCGCGCCCCAGACCAATGCCAGCCTCCAGCAACAGTACGGCGCCATCGCGCTGTGGCAACAGGGCGATGCGCTTGCCTGGGCGCACGAGCACGGCCAGCAGGTGCGCGTGGTGGTGACCTCGGCGCGCCATGGCTGCAGCGCCGCGCTGATCGACGCGCTGCCGGCGCTGCAGGCCATCGTCAGCTTCGGCGTGGGCTATGACTCGATCGCACTGGATGCCGCCCGCGCACGCGGCATCCAGGTCAGCAATACGCCCGATGTGCTCAACGACTGCGTCGCTGACCTGGCCTTCGGGCTGCTGCTCGACGCCGCACGCGGCATCGCCCATGGCGACCGTTACGTGCGCGCCGGACGCTGGCCGCAGGGCGGCTTTCCGCTGACGACACGGGCCTCGGGCAAGAAGCTCGGCATCCTGGGGCTGGGCCGCATCGGCGAGATCGTGGCGCGCCGCGCGCAGGGCTACGACATGGAGATCGCCTATAACAACCGCCGCCCGCGCGACGGCGCGCCGTGGCGCTTCGAGGCCGACCTGAAGGCGCTGGCCGCGTGGTCGGACTTCCTGGTGGTGACCTGCGTGGGCGGCCCGGAAACCGCCGGGCTGGTATCGCGCGAGGTCATCGACGCGCTCGGCCCCAAGGGCATCCTGGTCAATGTCTCGCGCGGCAGCGTGATCGACGAAGACGCGATGGTGGCGGCGCTGGCCGAAGGCCGCCTGGGCGGCGCCGGCCTCGATGTGTTCCGGGACGAGCCCAACATGCCGGCCGCGCTGCTGGCGCTAGACAACGTCGTGCTGGCGCCGCACATGGCCAGCGGCACGAACGAGACCCGCGCCGCGATGACCGCGCTCACGCTGCAGAACCTGGATGCGTTCCTGGCCGGCGGCAAGGTGCTGACGCCAGTGCTGTAGTGGCCGGTCCCCCTGCCTATACTGGATACGCCGGCCGCGCGGCCGGTGACAGGAGGCACCATGGGACGCAAGTTTATCGATTGCCGCGATTACCCGAGCGACATTGGCTGCACGGTTGCGCTGAGCGCCGACAGTGAAGACGAACTACTCGAAGCCGCGGTCCAGCACGCAGTCGCGGTGCACCAGCACCAGGACACCCCCGAACTGCGCACCCAGTTGAAGTCGTTGTTCAAAGAAGGCAACCCGCCGGCCTGAAACCGGAACAAGCTGGCGCTGCAATGGCGCCAGCTCCCGACCTTCCCCCCTTGGGGCACATTCGCAGCCCCTGATACCGCACTTATCCCCGCCGGAATACCCACAACAGCGCGCAGGGTGCATCATTGACGCACCGCTATATACGGACGTATATTGCGCCTGACAGTCCACCCATACCAGCGCCAGCTTTACTGGCCGCTTCGCTGAGGATCCCATGTCCGCGTTCCGCTCCGCCCGTACCGGGCGCCGCTCCGTTCTCGCCGGCGCCGCCGGTGCCATGCTGGCCGCCCTGGCGCTGGCCCTGCCCGCCGCGCCGGCCTTCGGCGCCGACCTGGTGGTGTCCGCCGCCGCCAGCCTGACCAACGCCTTCAAGTCGCTGGCCGAGACCTACGAGCGCGCCCATCCCGGGACCAAGGTGGTGCTGAACTTCGGCGCGTCGGACGTGCTGATGCAGCAGATCGTCAAGGGCGCGCCGGCCGACGTGTTTGCCTCCGCCGACCAGGAAGCGATGAACAAGGCCGAGACCGAGAAGGTGATTGCGCCCGCCTCGCGCCGCAATTTCGCCGCCAACGAGGTGGTGCTGATCGTGCCGTCGGACAGCAAGCTGAACATCGGCTCGCTGCAGGACCTGACCAGGCCGGAAGTGAAGCGCATCGCCTATGGCAACCCGGCCTCGGTACCGGTCGGCCGCTACACCCGCGGCGCGCTGGAAGCCGCCGGGCTGTGGGACGCGGTCGCCGCCAAGGGCGTGCCCGCGCAGAACGTGCGCCAGAGCCTGGACTACGTGGCGCGCGGCGAGGTCGAGGCCGGCTTCGTCTTTGCCACCGACGCCACGCTGATGCCCGACAAGGTCAAGGTCGCCGTGCGCGTGCCCAGCCGCACCCCGGTGACCTACCCCATCGCCGTCACCAGCCAGACCCGCCAGCAGAAGGAAGCGGCGCAGTTCGTCGACTTCGTGGCGTCGCCGGAAGGCCAGGCCATCCTGGCGCGCTACGGCTTCCACAAGCCCTGATTTCCGCCACGCCATGGATGCCGTCTGGGTACCGCTGCTGCTGTCGCTGAAGGTTGCCGGCTGGGCCACCGCGCTGAACGCCGTGCTTGGCGTCGGCGCCGCGTGGGCGCTGGCGCGCTGGCGCTCGCCGCTGCGCGACGTGGTCGACGCGGTGCTGACGCTGCCGCTGGTGCTGCCGCCCACCGTGCTCGGCTACTACCTGCTGGTGCTGGTGGGCCGGCGTGGCGTGTTTGGCGAGTGGCTGTCCAGCCTCGGCATCGAACTGGTCTTCACCTGGCAGGGCGCGGTGCTGGCTTCGACCATCGTGGCCTTCCCGCTGGTGCTCAAGTCGGCCCGCGCTGCGTTTGAAGGCGTCGACCACCAGCTGGAAAACGCCGCACGCGTGATGGGCGTTTCCGAATCCGGCATCTTCTTCCGCGTGACGCTGCCGCTGGCCGCGCGCGGCATCATCGCCGGCGTGCTGCTGGCATTCGCGCGCGCGCTGGGCGAATTCGGCGCCACGCTGATGATCGCCGGCAACCTGCCCGGGCGCACCCAGACCCTGTCGGTGGCAATTTATGAGGCCGTGCAGGCCGGCGACGACAACACCGCCAACCTGCTGGTGCTGGTGACTTCGGTCACCTGCGTGCTGCTGCTGGTGGTCGCCGGTCGGCTGGTGCCCGCCGCCGCGCGCAATCCCGCTGAAGTGTATGAACGCCGGCGCCTGCGCCCGCGCGCGGTACGGTGAGGAACGCCATGGGCATGCACGTCAGTATCCGCAAGCAGATGGTGTCGGCCGACCGGCAGTTTTCGCTTGATATCGATTTCGACTCCGACAGCCGCCGCATCGCGCTGTTCGGGCCGTCCGGCGCCGGCAAGAGCCTGACGCTGCGCGCCATCGCCGGGCTGCTCGCGCCCGACAGCGGCCGCATCGAACTGAACGGGCGCACGTTGTTCGACAGCGAGGCGGGCATCGACGTACGCCCGCAAGAGCGCCGCGTGGCCTACCTGTTCCAGGAATACGCGCTGTTCCCGCACCTGACGGTCGGCCAGAACATCGCCTTCGGGCTGGCGCGCGGCTGGCGCAACCCGCGCCGCGGCGCGATCCCGCCGGAAGCCCGGCGCTGGATCGATGCCTTCGGGCTGAACGAGATCGTCGGCAACTATCCTGCCGAGATTTCCGGCGGGCAGAAGCAGCGCGTGGCGCTGGCGCGCGCGCTGGTGGCGCAGCCCGATATCGTGCTGCTCGACGAACCGTTCTCGGCGCTCGATCCCGCGCTGCGCGCACGCATGCGCGCAGAGCTGCGCACGCTGCAGTCGAGCCTTGACGTGCCCATGCTGGTGATCTCGCACGATCCCGCCGACGTTGAAGCGCTGGGCGACCACGTGCTCGAGATCCGCGAAGGCCGCATCTTCGGCAGCGGCGACAGCCGCCACCATGCGCCGGTCTACGCGCCGCTGTCGGCGCGCGTGGCCTGAGCGCCGGCGCGGCGTCAGCATGCCACCCTCACCCCACCACCCCCAGGATCACGCTAGACGCCTTGAACACCGCCACCGCCGGCACACCCACGGCAAGCTCCAGCGTCTCGACACTGCCATTGGTGACGATCGCCGCGATGGTGCCGCCGCCATCCAGCTCGATCACCACCTCCGCATTGACCGCGCCCGGCATCACGCGCGACACCACACCCGGCAGCTGGTTGCGCGCAGACAGCCGCACGCCCGGATCGGGCAGGCCCACCAGCACCGATGACGCCTTGATCAGCGCAAATGCCTCCACGCCTTCGGCCAGCTCCAGCGCCTCGACGCTTTCATGCGTGATCGTCGACACGATCTGCTGGCCGCCCGGCAGCGCCAGCACCACCTCGTCGTTGACCGCGCCGCCGCGCACACTGGCCACGCGCCCGAACAGCTTGTTGCGCGCACTGGTCTTGATCATCATTCGCCTCATCAGGTGGATATCGTCAGCCGCGCCCTCTCCCAGCCGCGACAGCTGCGCGACAAAGCGCCGGTGCTCGTCCTCGAGCGCGCGGTAGGTGCGGATCAGCTGCTCGCCGCGCGCGGTCAGGCGCGTGCCGCCACCGCCCTTGCCGCCGGCGGCGCGCACCACCAGCGCTTCGCCGGCGCTGTTGTTCATCAGGTCGATGGCGTCCCACGCGGCCTTGTAGCTGATGCCGACCGCGCGCGCGGCCGCGGTGATCGAGCCGTGCTCGCCGATGGCGGCCAGCAGCGCGATGCGGTCCTTGCCGCCCCAGTCTTGCGAGCCGGAGCGGAACCAGATGGCTCCCTGGAGTTCAAGCATGGAGGAGAGGCACCGTGGGCCGGTGCCGTGACAGAGTGGCAGACGCGGCTATGGTAATCCCTTTCCCGGGCATTCATTCCTGGTGCATGGGGATATACCAGCGCATCACGCCGCCTTTGAAGGACTGGCGGTCGAACTGGCGCAGCAGGCGCAAGGCAGCGATCCGGTCGATGTCAAGGTCGACCCATGCCCACGGGCGCTCGGGATCGCCGTCGCGCAGGATCTCCACGGACCTGACCGGCGCATAGATGCAGAGCTTGTCCTGCAGCATGGCTTCGGTGACGTCGCGGGGCAAGCCGCGGATCAGTATCTGCATGACCCGCTACGCCATGATGTGCACGCCGCCATCGACGTACACCGTATTGCCCGAGATGCGCCGCGCGTACGGCGTGGCCAGGTAGGCAGTGGCAAAGCCGACGTCCATGATGTCGACCACCTCGCCCAGCGGCGCGCGCCCTGCAGCATCGGCCAGGCGACGCCCGCCACCAGCACGCGGGCGCCGGCGAGCGGCGGGTTGGAAACGTTGACCATCGATGCCTCCGGGGGAAGACTTCACGCAGGACTGCTGAGGGCACCACCTGGCGGACCACCTGGCGCTCCACCTGGCACCACTCAGCTACCCGGCCGCGGCGCCGCCTTGCGCTGCACCGCGCGCGATGCCTGCGGCTTGCTGGCCGCTTCGGGTGCCTCGGGCACCTCGGGCACCTCGGGCACCTCGCGCACTTCGGACACCTCGCTGCCGGCCACGGCCTCGCCGTCGTCTTTGGCGGAACGCAGCGGGTGGCGCGTGCCCAGCACCTCGCTCACTTCGCGGTAGCGCGCCAGCCGCTCGCCTTCGAGCGGGTGGTCCAGCGTCATGACCTGGTGCACCGCGATCATCAGCCGGCGTCGCATTTCGCGGTCCTGCACCAATGCCGGCAGCGCCTGCACCGCATGCTGCGGATAGCGCTGCACGATGAAGGTCTGCTGGCGCACCACCTGCTTGAACCTGGCCAGGCTTACCTGCCCCGCGGTCTCGGGCTGCTCGCGCGCGAACCGGCGCAGCAGGTTGAAGGGCCGTTCCTCGATCGAACTGGGCCGGTCGGCCACGTAGGCCAGCACGCGCACGAAGGCCTCCAGCTTGCCGCCCTGCTCGATCGCGGCCTCGGCGTCGTGCAGCCGGCGTTCAGCCAGTTCCTTGCGCAATGCCTGCGTGACCGGCGATTCGGTATTGACCGGCGGCTGCGCCTGCAGCCCCACCAGCGCGGCCATCGCCGGCGAGTTGTAGATGGCCTCGAAGGCCTGCTCGTACCAGGCGTCGCGCACGTCGCGGAACTGGTCCAGCGCGCTGACGATCTGCGCCGACGCCGCCTTCTCCATCGTCAGGAACGGGTTGTCCGGCGATACCGGCGTGCGGTGCGCGCGCACCATCGGCGCGAGGGCGCCGATCCACGCCATCCACGGGTTCATGTCGGTGGCCAGCGAACGCTCCAGCCGGGCCGGATGCATATTGCGCATCCATTGCGCGCTGAGTTCGCTCGACATCCCGCGCACCCACGGCGAGACAAAGGTGTCGTAGAGGTGCTGGTTGACTTCGGCGACGCGGCGCACCACCTCGAAGGCGCGCTCGTCCTCGCGTCCGTCGTCCAGCGCCAGGATGTCGGTCACGCTGCGGCGCTCGAAGCGCACCAGGTAGCGCCCTTCGACCAGGTCGCGGTGCGGCATGTCCGGCGCGACGTCCTCGATCCTGGCCTCGTACAGGCCCGGCGGCAGCACGTCGATCAGGTCAAGCGCGCAGAACAGTTCGCTGTGCTCGCGGTTGGCGACACCGGCCGAGACAAAGATGCCGAGGTGGCCGACGGTCGGATGCAGGCAATAGACAATGACCTGGTCGTTGGCCACCAGCTCTTCATCGGTGGCGTAGAGATCGGGGATCCAGTTCAGCGCCTGCTGCGGCGGCGTGATGTTGTCCCCCCACGATGCGAACACGATCACCGGCGAGCGCACGTTGCGCAGGTCGACCTCGGTCTTGCCGTCACTGCTGCGCACCTGCCCCGCGGTCAGGCGGTTTCCGACGAACAGGTTCTGCACGATCCAGTCGATCTCTTCCCGGTTCATCAGGAAGTGGCCGCCCCACCAGCGCTCGAATTCCAGGAAGCGCGGGCCTTCGGTATCGGCCCTGGCGTAGACGTCGTAGAGCTTTGACCACAGCGTGTTGGCGGGATTGAGCTTCTCGAAGTTCTGCACCAGCCAGGCGCCGTCGAAGCGCCCGTTGCCCATGTCGGCGGTCAGCGACGCGAGCCACGAGCCGCCCAGCAGCCCGCCGCTGTAGCGCATCGGATTGCGCCCGCGCACGCCTGACCAATACGCCAGCGGCGCGCCGGCGACCAGCAGCGGCCCGCAGCGCTCGGGCGCCACCGCAGCCAGGATCATCAGGGCCCAGCCGGCCTGGCAGTTGCCGACGATAAAGGGCTTGCCCGGCGCGTCGGGGTGGCGCTCGCTGACGAGCCGCAGGAAATGCGCCTCGGCGCGCGCGACCGATTCAATGGTCTGCCCAGGGCACGGCTCCTGGTAGAAGGTGATGAAGTAGCAAGGGTGGCCGGTGCGCAGCGCGATGCCGATCTCGCTGTCAGCCTTGAAACCGCCGATGCCCGGGCCGTGGCCCGCACGCGGGTCGATCACCACGAAGGCGCGCTTGGTTGGGTCGGTGGGACTGGCGGCAGGCGGGATGATGCGCAGCAGCGCGTAGTTGACGGGCTCGGACAGTTCACGTCCGTCGGCCAGCAGTTCGTGCTCGAACACCAGCACCGCAGGCATGCCTTCGCGCTCATGTTCGGAGGACTCGTTGCCGCGCTGGCGCAGGATATCCAGCAACAGCACCGAGCGTTGCCAGGCATCGGCGAAGTACTCCAGAGCCGGCTGCCCCAGGTAGGGGTTGGCGCCGTCGGCGGACGGGCGCGTGGAGGGGCCGGTGCCGCGCTGAGACGGACCGGCGGGTATGCGAGCGGTCATTCCACTTCCCCTGTTGGCGCCTGTTCGCGCCTGTTGCGGGTGTGCACGCTGGTGGCGCAGGCCGGAGTGGCGCATGTTGCACTGCAACTAAAATAAAGCCTAGCAGCCGACGTGGCGCGGTGCAAGGCACCGGCGGTGAGGTCTCGGTATAAGCCGGCCGAGATCCAGTCGATGCTCTATGGCGAATCCGGGCTGAAGCCGCGTGCCGGTGCTGGTGCTGCCGACCGATGAAGAAGGGATGATCGCGCTGAGTACCGCCCGCATCCTGCGCGAATGCGGGCGGCTTTAATGCTTCAGGGCTTCAGGGCATTCGGACTTTGAGCGAGGCGGCGCGTCAGTCTTCCAGGTAGTGCGCGCGCAGCTGCGCGACGTCGACGGCAAGCGCGTCGCCCAGGTAGTTGTCGACGCTGCCCCAACCCTGCTCGATCGCCTGCAGCGAGGCATCCAGATAGCTGGCGCGGACTTCGAGCAGCGGCATCATGGCCTCGGCGCTCACGCCCAGCTGCGCCATGCGCGCCAGCGCGGTCTCGTTGAAGCGGGCATTGCGCTGGTTCGATTCCAGGTAGTTGGCGAGGATATCGTCCTGCGCCACGCCCAGCGCCGACAGCAGCAACAGCGAGGCAAAACCGGTGCGGTCCTTGCCCGCGGTGCAGTGGAACAGCAGCGTCTTGCCCTGCTGCGCGGTCTGCATGAAGCCGGCGAAGGCGTCGCGGTAGCGCACCGGGAAATCGCGGTAGACGTCAAGCATGAAGCCGTCGATCTGCGCCGGCGTGCTGGTGCGCAGGCGCGGCATCAGCACGTCCATCGCCATGCTGCCATCGAGCACCGGCACCGCCACCCAGTTGAAGCGCGCGCCGAAGGCGGCTTCGTCCGGCGACTTCTCGCCGGACGAACGGAAGTCGACCACCGTGTCGAGATCGAGCGCATGCAGCCGGTCCAGGTCGGCCGTGCTGGCCAGCGCCGGGTTGCCGCTGCGGTACAGCCGGCCGTTGCGCACGCGCCGTCCGGCGGCGCCGCGCAGCCCGCCAAGGTCGCGCGCATTGCTGATGGTGTCGAATGCCAGTGCGGCGTTGCCGTTCATGCTCTCCACTGCCGCCGGTCCTGGCGACACGATTGCCTGGGCCTGCGGAAACGCCCATCGGAACCACTTGTTCATTGTTGCTCCCTGAATGTTCTTGTCGATGCGGGCGTCGCACCTGGCAGCGTCAGCGGCCGCGATAGGCCGGCACATACCAGCGCAGGTGGCTGCCGGCGATATAGCGCCGGTCCAGCCGCGCCACCAGCTTCCACACCGCCAGTGCGCCGGCGTCGATATCGACCCAGGCCCACGGGCGCTTCGGGTCGCCGGCCTCGACCAGCTCGACCGAGCGGATGCTGGCGTATTGTGCCAATGCCTTGCGCAGCGCCGCTGCGCTGAGTCCTGCCTTCAGCCCGCGTACTAAAACCTTCATCATCGGCTCCAATTATTTCAGATCACACCGGCGCATGCATCACCCGGCTGGCCGGGCGCGGTGGCGCGTGCGCCCTCATCGCCACGCCACGCCCGCCACGCCTTGTAGCGCCGGCCTTTATAGATGGGATAGCGAAGCCGCCGCAAAAATCCGTCGCTCGAAACTAAACTTGATCTGAATCATTGTCGGCGCAATGAAGCGAGTCGGAGCCTCGACATCGCCCACCGCCGGCCCGGACAATTCCTATCATGTCGAACGCGGCGGCCAGGCCAGAAGCCGGGCCGCTAGAGCAAGCCCGACGCGGATGCAGCCTCGCGACCGACAATGCCCCGCCGGCAAAGTTGCCGGCCTGCCGCACCGATCGCCAGCACGCCGCGTCGAGGTATCCGACGAGGATCATCAACACAAGGATGACGGCGATGCCCGATACCTCTCACGCTTCACCTGCCTCCCCGGCTTCACCTGCCTCCCCGGCTCCCCCCACGGCGCCCGCGACCGCGGCAACCGCCAGCGCCGCCGCGCCCAGGATGGCGCTGCACTGGGGCCTGTTCCTCGCCGTCGCCGTGCTGCTTGGCGTACTCGCGATCCCGCAGCCGGAAGGACTGACCATAGCCGGCCAGCGCATGCTGGCCATCCTCGCCTTCGCCATCGTGGTGTGGATCACCGAGGCGGTCTCGTACGAGGCCAGCGCGATCATGATCACCTCGCTGATGGCCGGGCTGATCGGCTTTGCGCCGACGGTCAGCGACCCCAGCGTGCAGTACGGCACCTCCCGGGCGCTGGGCATGGCGCTGGCCGGCTTCTCCAACACGGCGCTCGCGCTGGTGGCCGCCGCGCTGTTCATCTCCGCGGCGATGACCGTGACCGGGCTGGACCGGCGCATCGCGCTGGTGACGCTGTCGGCCATCGGCACCAGCACGCGCCGCATCCTGATCGGCACGGTCGCCGTCACCATCGCGCTGAGCCTGGTGGTGCCGAGCGCCACCGCGCGCAGCGCGTGCGTGGTGCCGATCATGATGGGCGTGATCGCCGCGTTCGGTGTCGACAAGAAGTCGAATATCGCCGCCGGCATCATGATCACGGTGGCGCAGGCCACCAGCATCTGGAACGTCGGCATCCAGACCGCCGCCGCGCAGAACCTGCTGACCGTGGGCTTCATGGACAAGCTGCTCGGTGAGCGGATCACCTGGCTGCAGTGGCTGATCGCCGGCGCGCCGTGGGCCATCGTCATGTCGGTGGTGCTGTACTTCCTGGTGCGCTGGCTGCTGCCGCCCGAGACCGAAGCCATCCCCGGCGGCAAGGAAGCGGTGCAGCGCGAGCTGTCCGAACTGGGCCCGATGACCGGCCCGCAGAAGCGCCTGGCCGCGGTGTCGATCGGCCTGCTGCTGTTCTGGGCCACCGAGGGCAAGCTGCACAGCTTCGATACCGCCACGGTGACCTTTGTCGGCCTGGTGATCCTGATGCTGCCGCGCATCGGCGTGATGGACTGGAAGACCATGCAGCAGCGCACGCCGTGGGGCACGCTGATCGTGTTCGGCGTCGGCATCAGCTTGGGCACCGCGTTGTTGTCGACCAAGGCCGGCCAGTGGCTGGGCGAATTCGTGGTCACGCACTCGGGCCTGGCCACGCAGGGTGCGGTGATGGTGTTCGCCATCCTGGCGGCGTTCCTGATCCTGATCCACCTGGGCTTTGCCAGCGCCACCGCGCTCACCGCGGCGCTGCTGCCGATCCTGATCTCGGTACTGCAGACCCTGCCCGGCGACATCAACCGCGTCGGCATCACCATGCTGCTGGGCTTTACCGTCAGCTTCGGCTTTATCCTGCCGATCAACGCGCCGCAGAACATGGTGTGCCTGGGCACCGATACCTTCAACGGCCGCCAGTTCGCGCGCATCGGCATCCCGGTCACCATCATCGGCTACGGCCTGATGCTGCTGTTCGCGGCGACTTACTGGCGCTGGCTGGGCTGGGTATAAGACAGCCGTTAAGGAGGCCATGATGAAAATCTCCCTGGATTCCGCCCGCCGTTTTGCCCGCGACCTGCTGGTGGCACAGTCGGTACCCGAGGACATCGCCGACGACGTCGCCGAGCACCTGGTCGAAGCCGACCGCTGCGGCTACGCCAGCCACGGCATCTCGATCCTGCCCAACTACCGCAAGGCGATCGAGACCAACAACGTCAACCGCGAAGGCCGCGCCACCTGCGCGCTGGACCGGGGCTCGCTGATGGTGTTCGACGGCCACCGCGGCTTCGGCCAGCACGTGGGCAAGACCGTGATGCAGGCCGCCATCGAGCGCGTGCGCGAGCACGGCCATTGCATCGTCACGCTGCGCCATTCGCACCACCTGGGCCGCATGGGGCACTACGGCGAGCTGGTGGCGGCGGCGGGTTTCGTGCTGCTGAGCTTCACCAACGTGACCAACCGGCCGCCGGTAGTGGCACCGTATGGCGGCCGCGTCGCGCGCCTGACCACCAACCCGCTGTGTTTCGCCGGCCCCATGCCGAACGGCCGCCCGCCCATCGTGGTCGACATGGCCACCAGCGCGATCGCCATCAACAAGGCGCGCGTGCTGGCCGAGAAAGGCGAGGCCGCGCCCGAGAACAGCATCATCGACGCCGAAGGCAACCCCACCACCGACGCCTCGACCATGTTCGGCGAAGAACCCGGCGCGCTGCTGCCGTTCGGCCTGCACAAGGGCTATGCGCTCGGCGTGGTGGCGGAACTGCTGGCGGGGGTGCTGTCGGGCGGCGGCACCATCCAGCCGGAAAACCCGCGCGGCGGCGTGGCCACCAACAACCTGTTCGCGGTGCTGGTCAATCCCGAGCTGGACCTCGGCCTGAGCTGGGAAAGCGCCGAGGTGGAGGCGTTCGTCAAATACCTGCACGACACCCCGACGGCGCCCGGCTTCGACCGCGTGCAGTATCCCGGCGAGTTCGAAGCGGCCAACCGCGAGCGTGCCGCGGATGCCCTCGACATCAACCCCGCGATCTGGCGCAACCTGGAGCAGCTGGCGCAGGCAGTAGGCGTACCGGTGCCGCAGGGCTGACCGCCGCGGCGCCACCAGCCATGGGCGAGCGGGACAGCAGGGACTCGCACCCCGCCGCCCGCGGCTGGCACAATACGCGGCATGAAAAGTCTCTGGTCCGCCTTTGTCAGGCTGCTGGTGCTCGCCGTGATCGGCGGCGCGCTGCTTGCCACCGTTGCCATCCTCGCCGTCCAGCGGCAACTGCCGTCGCTCGACGCGCTGACGGATTTCCGCCGCACCGCTGACTACGTCCCGCTGTCGCGCTATCCGCGCGACCTGATCGACGCCGTGGTGGCGATCGAGGACGAGCGCTTCTACGTGCATGACGGCATCGACTACGTCGGCGTGATCCGCGCCGGCGTCGCCAACCTGTCGGACGACCTGTCGCAGGGCGCGTCGACCATCACCATGCAGGTGGCGCGCAATTTCTACCTGTCGCGCGACAAGACCTATACGCGCAAGCTGTATGAGGTGCTGCTGTCGTACCGGATCGAAGACGCACTGGGCAAGGACGAGATCCTTGAGCTGTACATGAACAAGATCTACCTGGGCCAGGGCGCGTATGGCTTCGCCGATGCGGCGCAGACTTACTTCGGCAGGCCGCTGGCGCAGCTGTCGCTGGCCGAGAGCGCGATGCTCGCCGGCCTGCCCAAGGCCCCCTCGGCGAACAACCCCGTCGCCAATCCCCGCCGCGCCCGGCAGCGGCAAGTCTATATCCTGCGCCGCATGCTGGAGCTGGGCAGGATTTCGCATCCCGAGTATGACGGGGCGCTGCTGGAGCCTTTGCGGCTGAAGTGATGCGGAAGTGATGCGGTATTGATGCGGAAGTGAGGGCCCGGAAACGCGCGGCGTGGGAACGATTCCCTTCCGGGCGGGTACCAACCTTGACGGGCCATGTTATCCGCGATCCCACCCGGTGGTGGGTAGCGCACCTTGCATGGCTGTTCCGGGACGCTAGCCTGACAAGGAGGGCTGACATGGATGCCAAGGCAACACTTACCCCAGCCATGGAACTTGCGCAACGCAATCCCGTGCATTTCCCCAACGAAAGTGCCGAGTACCGCAAGGCGCGCAATACGCTGCTGGCGGAAGAGATCGAACTGCGACGGCACATCGAACGCGTCGCCGCGCAACGCCGCAGGCTGCCGCCCGGCGGCGAAGTCACCAAACGCTACACCTTCCAGGGCGAACACGGACCCATGACGCTGGAAGCGCTGTTCGGGGACAAGGACACCCTCGTTATCTACAGCTATATGTTCGGGCCGCAGCGCGAACGGCCTTGCCCGATGTGCACTTCGCTGATGGGTTCGTGGGACCACAAGGTGCCGGATATCGAGCAACGCGTGGCGCTGGCCATGATCGCCCGCTCACCGGTCGAACGCCTGCTGCAGGCGAAGCAGGAACGGGGCTGGACGAAGCTGAAGGTCTATGCGGACCTCGACGGCGCATTCACGCGCGACTATGTCAGCCCGGAAGACGGCGACGTGCCAGGCTACTCGGTCTTCACGCGGCGCGACGGCAAGATCCGGCACTTCTGGAGCGGCGAAATGTATGCCCTCACGGCCGACCCCGGACAGGATCCGCGCGGCGCGCCGGACCTGGACCCGCTCTGGACGCTGCTGGATACCACGCCGGAAGGCCGCGGCGGCGACTGGTATCCGCAGCTGGAGTATGGAAAGCGGTAGCGGCGAAGATCAGCGCGGCGTTCGTGCGGAACTTATTCCAGCACGCTCCGGTGCCGCGCCAGCGCCTCCTGCACGATCGCATCCAGCCCGACGCCGGATTCGCCGTCGACGTGCCCCAGCAAAGCCCTGCGCATGCGCGGCTCCCAGAAGCGCTTGATATGCCCGGCGATATCGGAAACCGCCTCCTCGCGATCAGGCATCGCCTCGAAGAAGCAGCCGATCTGGTTGGCCATGGTGATCAGGTTCTCGACGTTCATACGAGGCTCGCTTCGTGTTGCAGGTCGTGTTGCAGGCCGTGTTGCAGCCGTTGGGGATGGACGTAGACCACGTGCGCGCCGGCGCGCACGAACCCGGCCAGCGTCATATTGGTCTGCTCGGCCAGCCGCACCGCCAGCGCCGTCGGCGCCGACACTGCCGCCAGCACGCCGGCCCCGATGGCGGCGGTCTTCAGCACCATTTCATAACTCGCCCGGCTGGTCACCAGCACGGCGCCCGTGGAGATGTCCTCCCCGCTGCGCGCCAGCGCGCCGGCCAGCTTGTCGAGCGCATTGTGGCGCCCCACGTCTTCACGCACGAGTGAGACATGGCCATCGGCACGCAGCCACGCGGCGGCGTGTGTAGCGCCGGTGTGGCGCTGCAGTGCCTGCCGCAACTGGAGTTGCACAAACGCGGCCTGGATCAGGTCGGTATGGAAACTGGCCTCGCTGCGCACCGGTGCCGGCGTGCGCATCACCTGTTCCAGCGACTCGGTCCCACACAGCCCGCAGCCGGTGCGCCCCGCCAGCGAGCGGCGCCGGTCCTTCAGCAGCATGAATGCTTCGGAAGCGATTTCCAGCCGCACCGCGATGCCGTGCTCGCGCATGTCGATCTCGATGTCATAGACATCGCGCGCCGTCGACACGATGCCCTCGCTCAGGCTGAAGCCCAGCGCGAAGTCCTCCAGGTCGGCCGGCGTGGCCAGCATCACCGCGTGCGAGATGCCGTTGTATTCCAGCGCGACCGGCACTTCTTCGGCGATCTCGTCGGGACTGAGCGAGATCTCGCCCTGCCGCCAGCGGCTGACGGCGAAGGTGCTGTGGGTAGGCATCTCGTCCAGCGCCGACGGCTCGGCCTGCGGTGACTGCATGCAGCGCATCATGATGTGGCCCTCCGCTCAGTTCGCGGCCTGCGCCGCGGTTTGTGTCGGATCCGCGCTGGCGGCTTCCAGCAACTGCAGCTGTTGCGTGTTGAAGTCCTGGTACTGCTGCTGCCACGCCGACGGCTGCGCCACCGGCATCACCTGCACCGCGGTGACCTTGTATTCCGGGCAGTTGGTGGCCCAGTCCGAGTTGTCGGTGGTGATCACGTTGGCGCCGGATTCCGGGAAGTGGAAGGTGGTGTAGACCACGCCCGGCTGCATGCGCTCGCTGACGATCGCGCGCAGCACCGTATCCCCTGCCCGGCTCTGCACCCCGACCCAGTCGCCGTCCTTGATGCCGCGTTCTTCCGCATCGTGCGGATGGATTTCCAGGCGGTCCTCCGCGTGCCAGTAGACGTTGTCGGTGCGCCGCGTCTGCGCGCCCACGTTGTACTGCGACAGGATGCGCCCGGTGGTCAGGATCAGCGGGAAGGCGCGCGTGATCTTCTCGGTGGTCGGCACGTACTTGGTGATGATGAACTTGCCCTTGCCGCGCACGAAGGCGTCGATATGCATGGTCGGCGTGCCTTCCGGCGCGTCGGCGTTGCACGGCCACTGGATGCTGCCCAGCTCGTCCAGCCGCTTGTAGCTGACGCCGGAGAACGTCGGCGTCAGGCGCGCGATCTCGTCCATGATCTGCGACGGATGCGTGTAGTCCATCGGGTAGCCGAGTGCATTGGCCAGCAGGATGGTGGTTTCCCAGTCGGCGTAGCCGGCCTTGGGCGGCATCACCTTGCGCACGCGCGAGATGCGGCGCTCGGCGTTGGTGAAGGTGCCGTCCTTCTCCAGGAACGACGAACCCGGCAGGAACACGTGCGCGTACTTGGCGGTCTCGTTCAGGAAGATGTCCTGCACCACGATGCATTCCATCGACGACAGCGCCTCGGACACGTGCTGCGTGTTCGGGTCGGACTGGACGATGTCCTCGCCCTGGCAGTACAGGCCCTTGAAGCTGCCCGCCAGCGCGGCTTCGAACATGTTGGGAATGCGCAGGCCCGGCTCCGGGCTGATCTCGACATTCCACGCGGATTCGAACAGGCCGCGCACGGTCGAGTCCGACACGTGGCGGTAGCCCGGCAGCTCATGCGGGAAGGAGCCGATGTCGCACGAGCCCTGCACGTTGTTCTGCCCGCGCAGCGGGTTCACGCCCACGCCTTCGCGGCCGATGTTGCCGGTGGCCATGGCCAGGTTGGCGATGCCCATCACGGTGGTCGAACCCTGCGCATGCTCGGTCACGCCCAGGCCGTAGTAGATCGCGGCGTTGCCGCCGGTGGCGTACAGGCGCGCGGCGCCGCGCAGCTGGTCGGCGGGGATGCCGGTGACCGATTCCATCGCCTCGGGCGAGTTCTCCGGCAGCGCGACAAAGTCACGCCATTGGCCGAAGGCACGATCCTCGCAGCGCTCGGCGATAAAGGCTTCGTTGAGCAGGCCTTCGGTGACGATCACGTGGGCCAGCGACGTCACCAGCGCCACGTTGGTGCCCGGACGCAGTTGCAGGTGGTAGTCGGCGCGGATGTGCGGCGAATCGACCAGGTCGATACGGCGCGGGTCGACCACGATCAGCTTGGCGCCGGCGCGCAGTCGCTTCTTCATGCGCGAGGCAAACACCGGGTGGCCGTCGGTCGGGTTGGCGCCGATCACCATGATCACGTCGGCCTTCTCCACCGACTTGAAGGTCTGCGTGCCGGCCGATTCGCCCAGCGTCTGCTTCAGGCCATAGCCCGTGGGCGAGTGGCACACGCGGGCGCAGGTGTCGACGTTGTTGTTGCCGAAGGCGGCGCGCACCAGCTTCTGGACCAGGTACCCTTCTTCGTTGGTGCAGCGCGACGACACGATGCCGCCGATCGAATCCTTGCCGTGCTTGCCCTGGATGCGCTTGAACTCCGATGCGGCGTAGCCGATCGCCTCTTCCCATGACACTTCGCGCCATGGGTCGGTGATCTTCGCGCGGATCATCGGCTTGAGGATGCGGTCCTTGTGCGTGGCGTAGCCCCAGGCAAAGCGGCCCTTGACGCAGGCGTGGCCCTCGTTGGCCTTGCCGTCCTTGTACGGCACCATGCGCACCACCTCGTTGCCCTTCATCTCGGCCTTGAACGAGCAACCCACGCCACAATAGGCGCAAGTGGTGACGGTGCTGTGCGAAGCCTGGCCCAGCTTGATGACCGAAGTCTCAGTCAGCGTTGCGGTCGGGCAGGCCTGCACGCAGGCGCCGCACGACACGCAGTCAGAGTCCATGAAGGACTGGCTGGTGCCGGGCGACACGCGCGACTCAAACCCGCGGCCGCTGATGGTCAGCGCGAAGGTGCCTTGCGTTTCTTCGCAGGCGCGCACGCAGCGGTTGCAGACGATGCACTTCGAGGCGTCATAGGTGAAGTACGGATTGGACTCGTCCTTCTTCAGCGCGGTGTGCGTGGCGATGGGCTTGGCGCTGGTACCAGCCTCCGGTCCGCCGTCGTTGTAGCGCACTTCACGCAGGCCGACCACGCCGGCCATGTCCTGCAGCTCGCAGTTGCCGTTGGTCGGGCAGGTCAGGCAGTCGAGCGGGTGGTCGGAGATATACAGCTCCATCACGCCGCGGCGCAGGTCGGCAAGCTTGTCGCTCTGCGTCTTCACCTTCATGCCGGCTTCCACCGGCGTGGTGCACGAGGCCGGATAGCCGCGGCGCCCTTCGATCTCGACCAGGCACAGGCGGCACGAGCCGAAGGCCTTGAGGCTGTCGGTCGCGCACAGCTTGGGCACGGCGATCTCGGCTTCCATCGCGGCGCGCATCACCGACGTGCCGGCCGGCACGGTGACGCTGACGCCGTCGACTTCAAGGGTGACCATCTCGGTCGATTCGCTGGCGGGGGTACCGAAGTCAATTACATCGCGGCAGTCCATCTTTGTCTCCCGTGTTCTGTTCTGGCGTCAGACAATGTCGGCTTAAGCCGCCTTGGCCGGCACAGTGGTCCGATTAGGGGCGAGGCCGAAGTCCTCGGGGAATTCATTCAGCGCGGACAGCACCGGGTACGGCGTCATGCCGCCCATGGCGCAGAGCGAGCCGTACAGCATGGTGTCGCACAGGTCGCGCACCAGCTTGACGTGCTTCACTGGCTGCTCGCCGGCGATGATCTTGTCCATCACCTCGACGCCGCGGGTCGAGCCGATCCGGCACGGCGTGCACTTGCCGCACGATTCGACCGCGCAGAACTCCATTGCGTAGCGCGCCTGCCTTGCCATGTCGACGGTCTCGTCGAACACCACGATGCCGCCGTGGCCGACCACGCCGCCAAACGCGGCGTAAGCCTCATAGTCCAGCGGCACGTCGAAGCGCGACTCCGGCAGGTAGGCGCCCAGCGGCCCGCCCACCTGCACCGCGCGGATGGCGCGGCCGCTGCGGGTGCCGCCGCCGTAGTCGACCAGCAGCTCGCGCAGCGTGACGCCGAACGCCTTTTCCACCAGCCCGCCCTGCCTGATATTGCCGGCCAGCTGGAACGGCAGCGTGCCGCGCGAACGGCCCATGCCGTAGTCACGGTAGTACTGCGCGCCGCGCGCCAGGATCACCGGCACGGTGGCCAGCGAGATCACGTTGTTGATGACGGTGGGCTTGCCGAACAAACCCTCCAGCGCCGGCAGCGGCGGCTTGGCGCGCACCACGCCGCGCTTGCCTTCCAGGCTTTCCAGCAGCGCGGTTTCCTCGCCGCAGACATAGGCGCCGGCGCCCTTGCGCACTTCCAGCTGGAAGCGCTTGCCACTGCCGCGGATATCGTCGCCGAGCCAGCCGGCAGCGTTGGCGATGCCGATCGCGCTTTCCAGCACGGCAATCGCGTGCGGGTACTCCGAGCGGCAGTAGATGTAGCCATGCTCGGCGCCGACGGCGAGGCCGGCGATGGTCATGCCTTCGATCAGCGTGAACGGGTCGTCTTCCATCACCATGCGGTCGGAGAACGTGCCCGAGTCGCCTTCGTCGGCATTGCAGACGATGTACTTGATGGCCGATTGCGCGCCCAGCACGGTCTTCCACTTGATGCCGGTGGGGAACGCCGCGCCGCCGCGGCCGCGCAGGCCGGAGTCGGTGACTTCCTGCACGATCTCGGCGGGGGCCATCGACAGCGCGCGCTCCAGGCCGGCAAAACCTTCATGCGCGCGGTAGTCATCCAGCGACAGCGGGTCGGTGATACCGACGCGGGCAAAGGTCAGGCGCTCCTGCTTCTTCAGGAACGGGATCTCTTCGGTCAGGCCGTGCGCCAGCGCATGCGCGCCGCCCTGCAGCAGGCCGGCGTCGAACAGCGCCGGCACGTCTGCCGCGCTGACCGGGCCATAGGCCACGCGCCCCGCTTCGGTCTGCACCTCGACCAGCGGCTCCAGCCAGAACATGCCACGCGAGCCGTTGCGGACGATGCGCACCGCCTCGCCGCGGCTGGCGGCTTCGCGTTCGATCGCACGGGCCACGTCATCGGCGCCCAGCGCCAGCGCGGTGGAATCGCGCGGCACGAAGATAGTCGTGATGGCGGCGCTCATGCCTGGACCTCCGCGGTTTCGTTGGCGGCCTGCGCTTCGCGCAGCGACCGGACCAGCGCATCGAAGCGCTTCGCATCGACATAGCCGTGCAACTGCTCGCCGACCATCACGGCCGGGCCGCACGCGCACTGGCCCAGGCAGTAGACCGGCTCCAGCGTGACCGCGCCGTCGGCGGTGGTTTCATGGAAGCCGCAGCCCAGCGCGCGCCTGGCATGGTCGGCCAGCGCCTCGGCGCCGACGGCCTGGCAGGCTTCGGCCCGGCACACCTGGATCACATGGCGTCCGGCCGGCTCCTGGCGGAAGTGGTGATAGAAGGTGATCACGCCATGCACCTCGGCGCGCGACAGGTTCAGTGCCCGGGCGATCACGGGCACGGCCGTGTCCGGGATATGGCCCTGCGTGTCCTGGATCTCGTGCAGGATCGGCAGCAAGGCGCCCGGCATGTCCTGCCGCGCGGCCACGATGGCGTCGATCGCGTCGGCGGAGGCCTGGGCGTTGGGAGCGATGTCTGGCATGGCGTCTCCTGTGGGGGTCGCTGGGGCTGGCAGCCGCTGCCGTCCGGACCCCTTATATGCTATTTTTTTCCTATTTCCGACCCTCCAGCTACGCTGTTAAGGCCGTGGAATGCAATATATGAGAGTGACAGCGGTCCAGCAATAAGCTATTTTTTTCATATGCTCCGTATCTCGATCCATCCTCACCTGCAAATCCGCGACGATGCCACGCCCGGCACCGAAGCCCTTGACGTATCCCGGCTGGTTGCCCTGCTCGGCCATATCGAGGAATCGGGCAGCATCAGTCACTCGGCACAGGCGGTGTCGCTGTCGTACCGCTACGCCTGGGGCATCCTGCGCGATGCCGAGGCGCTGTTCGGCGGTCCACTGATCGACAAGACCCGCGGGCGCGGCAGCGCGCTGACGCCGCTGGCGCAGCAGCTGGTGTGGGCCAGCAAGCGCATCGGCGCGCGGCTGTCGCCGACGCTGGACAGCCTGGCATCAGAGCTGGAAATCGAACTGAAGAAGCTGATGGAGCAGTCCGAGGCGGCGGTGCGGCTGCATGCCAGCCACGGCTTTGCGGTGGCCGCGCTGCGCGACTTCCTCGACGAGCAACATGTGCGGCACGACCTGAAATACTGCGGCAGCGTCGAGGCGGTGGCGGCGCTGGCCGAGGGCGCGTGCGATATCGCCGGCTTCCACGTGCCGGTCGGCGAGTTCGAGCATGGCATGTGGCGCCACTTCACCAGGTGGCTCAAGCCCGACACGCACTGCCTGGTGCATCTGGCGGTGCGCAGCCAGGGCTTGTTCGTGCGGCCGGGCAACCCGCTCGGGATCCGCACGCTGGAAGACCTGACCCGGCGCGAGGTGCGCTTCGTCAACCGGCAGGTGGGCTCGGGCACCCGGCTGCTGCTCGACCTGATGCTGGCCGCGCGCAACATCGACCCGGCACGGATCGAGGGCTACAGCAACGGTGAGTTCACCCACGCCGCGGTGGCGGCATATATCGGCAGCGGCATGGCGGATGTGGGCTTCGGCGTGGAAACCGCGGCGCGGCGCTTTGGCCTGGGTTTCGAGCCGGTGATCAAGGAGCGCTACTTCTTCGCCATCGAAAAATCGATGCTGCGCAGCGCGGCGCTGTCCGGCGCGGTGGGCGCGCTGACCAGCGAGGCGTTCCGCCAGCGCGTCAATGCGCTGCCGGGCTATGACGGCGCGCTGACCGGCAGCGTGCTGACGCTGGAAGACGCGTTCCCCGACTACGCCGGCACGCGCTAGCGCACCAGCAGCGCCAGGCGGTCAGGATGATCCGCCCATTGCTCATGGCCTTCGAGCGGCCCCTTGGCCGCAAACAGCGGCGGCCAGTCCGGCCGGCGCGACAGCTCGGCGTTCAGCGCGATGAAATGGCGCTTGTCTTCGGGCAGGTCATGCTCGGAGTAGATGGCGCCCACGGGGCACATCGGCACGCACATCGAGCAGTCGATGCACTGGTCGGGGTCGATGGCGAGGAAGTTGGGCCCTTCGTGGAAGCACGTCATCGGGCAGACTTCGACGCAATCGGTATGGCGGCACTGGATGCAGGCATCCGTCACGACAAAGGTCATGGGGCAAACGCAGTACGACGGTAAAGACGCGTCATCGTAGCCCCCTGGCAAGCGGCGCGGGACGGGCCGCCTTGTGCGACTCCTTCAAATCGCCTGACGTCCGCCCCGCTCCGCTTCTGTTCCGCCTCAGTGGAAGTAGAGGGTGAGAGGGGGGTGAGAGGGGGGTGAGAGCGGTTACAGAAGAACCGCTCGCAAATCAGGCGGTTTCCTGCATCAGCTCTTCCTTGCGCGCCGCCAGGGCCTGAGCCACGTCGCGCAGGTTGACCTTCTCCTTGATCGCGTTCTTGAACAGCTCGCCTTCCTCTTCCTCGATATGGTGGGAGACGTATTCGGTCAGCACCGTGAAACTGGCTTCGAGCATATCGCCGGCCGGGTCGTCCTCGATCGCCGCGATCAGGTCCTTGGCCACCTGGTGCTCGACCTGGGCTTCGTCCAGCATGTCGTCGATTTCCTCGCTGACGCCGCGCAGGGCCGGGTAGAAGATCTCTTCCTCGATGGTGGCATGCACGGTCAGCTGATGGCAGACCTCGATCGCGATCGATTCCTTCTCCTCGCGGGCTTCGGTGTCCTTGAATGCCTTGAACAGTTTCTTGACTGCGCGGTGGTCGTCCATCAGTGCGCCGATGGCTTCGGCCTGGTCTGCGGGGATCTTAGACTTGTCCACGATTGCCTCCTGGGAGCTTGAGTGGGGGAACCGGTCTGGCCCGGCTTCGCCACCGTGAAGGCAGGTTCTGTGCCCGGCCCACGCACCGCGCGGCCGCGACAACGGAGCCCCGTATCCGCCATGCGCACACGGCAATCGTTGCAATTCCTGCGCGAAGGGTTGTTATTTGTGCCCGCCAAGGCGCCTTCCGCCCGACAACGCGGCCCGACGCATGCGCTCGGCCACGCGCCGGCGCTTGCGGCTGCCGAATTGATATCTCGCGAGCTTGCCGTTCAGCCCTGAGGCTTGACGCCAAACCCGGCTACCAAAGGACAGGCGACGATGCGGCGAGCGGCGCGCATGCCGCCCTGCGAGATCGGCACGCCCGGGAAAACGCGGGCGCAGAACCGTTGCGCTGCCTGCCGCGAATCGAAACCCGTCGACCCCCCGGCACTGTGATCGTCATGGACCGGCGTGGCATACCAGCGCCCGCACACTGCGGTGATGACGACGTGGATCACCTTTGTCATGGGTACCGCCTCACATTGAAAAGCTTGCGCGCACCGGCATGCCCGTTCACCGGCACGGCCTGATGTCGCGCCTTATCCGCATGCTAGCCGAGGCGTGCGCGTCGCAGAGCGCTTCGCGCGAGTACGTAAGACTCGCGTTACGTACATGACAGAAATGCACACATCGGCACGATAACCGTCACTATCTTGCCGCCCCCTGCTGCTGGGACGAGTTTTGCTAATCAGAAGAAACAGGTCGCTTGCGGACATGCCTGGAGGTGCGTCCGGCCAGCGACCGGAGACGAAAGATCACAAAGAGGAATCCTCATGCCGTCTACCTTCATCTACTCGAACCGCGCCGGTGATCTCGACGCGATGGAAGACGAACTGCGCATCGCCGACCGTGCCGGCTATACCGTCGACCTGCGCTGTGCCTTCTGGGAAAGCGAGCCGGCTTCAGTACCCGCGGGCGAACGGCCGCGGCTGCTGTCGCTGCTGCAACGGGTGCGCGCCGGCGACATCGTGGTGACCATGCAGTTGTGCTGCCTGGGCTGGAGCGTGCAGGAAGTGCTGGGTACGATCCGCAAGTTCCGCCTGCTCGGCGTGGCACTGCATTGCGTGCAGCTCAGCCGCGCCAACCTGGCCAGCGCCGCACCGCCGGAGGCGGTCATGGTTCTGCGCACCGTTGCCGCGCTGGAGGGCAGCACGCGCAGTGCGCGCGTGCGCGACAGCCTGGCCGCGGCCAAGGCCATGGGGCGCGCGGTCGGACGCCCGCCCAAGCACAAGCCCGAAGAACGCGACGCGATCCTGCGCGCGCTGGCGGAGGGCCAGTCGGTCAGCGAGACCGCGCGACGTTTCAATACCTCGCGCCAGACGGTGCTGCGCATCCGCGCGGCGGCACCGGCAACGATCCTGCTGCCCCCGGTCGGCGACAGCACCGAAGCCGAAGCCGACGCGGAAGTGTCCACCGCGGAATAGCCGGGTGGCGTCGGCAAGCCGGTTCAAGAGAGGACGTGGCATGACGCACCCGGGCAAACAACGATGCCAATGCCCTGCGTTCCCCGCACGAGCGGCGGGCGCCTTGCACGCGGATTGCGCCACTTCCGGCCGGCGCAATTCCACTTACCCATGCAGTAATGTCCAGAAATCGTGACGAACCCCTGCCAAGCCCGCTTGCCTTCCCCGTGGTCGGTCTCGGCGCATCCGCTGGCGGCATAGCTGCCTTGAACCAGTTTTTCGAAGCCCTGCCAGCCAGTACCGGGGCTGCCTTCGTCCTCGTCGCGCACCTGTCCCCGGACCACGCCAGCCAACTGGCGCCGCTGCTCCAGGCGCGCACCGCCATGCCCGTGCAGCAGGTCAGCAACACCGCCCGCATCGAGGCCAACAAGGTCTACGTCATCGCGCCGGACTGCAGCCTGGCCATGGTCGACGGCTGCCTGCACGTGACGCAGCAGGAAGGCCCTGGCGCGCAGGGAGGCCGCGGCGCGGCGATCGACCTGTTCTTTCGCTCGCTGGCCGAAGCGCATCGCCAGCGCGCAATCAGCGTGGTCTTGTCCGGCGCCGGCGCCAACGGTTCAGTCGGGCTGACCCGCGTGAAGGAGCTGGGCGGCATCGCCATCGCGCAGGATCCGGAAGACGCCGAATATCCGAGCATGCCGCGCTCGGCCATCAGCACCGGCCTGGTGGATTTCGTGCTGCCGGCCAACGATATCCCGCAGCGGTTGCTGGACCTGTGGAACACCGCCAGCCATATCCACCTGCCGCAGACGCCGGATGAAGGCAAGCCCGGGCAGCAGCCGGAAAGCCAGGAACGCGCACTGCGCGAGATCATGGTGACCTTGCGCTCCCGCACCTCGCACGATTTCCGCCATTACAAGCGCGCCACGGTGCTGCGGCGCATCGAGCGCCGGCTGCAGGTCAACGGGCTGACCGACCTGCAGCAGTACCGCGACTACCTCCACCTCCATCCGGATGAAACGCCGGCGCTGCTGCAGGACATGCTGATCAGCGTGACGAATTTCTTCCGTGACACAGACGCCTTCGAGGCGCTGCGCGCCGAAGTCCTGACGCCCCTGTTCCAGAACCGCGCCGGGCACGACCCGGTCCGGGTCTGGGCGCCCGGCTGCGCCACCGGCGAAGAAGCGTATTCGCTGGCCATGCTGCTGCAGGAGGCGTCTTCGCAGACGCCGCAGCCGTTGCCGTTCCAGGTGTTCGCCACCGATATCGACGAGCGCGCGGTAGCGATCGCCCGCAACGGGATGTATCCGGAGTCCATCGTCGCCGACGTCGAGCCGGCGCGCGTGCGGCAGTTCTTCAACAAGGATGGCGCCCATTTCCGCGTGCGCAAGGAGCTGCGCGAGCGCGTGCTGTTCGCGCTGCACAACGTGCTCAGCGACCCGCCGTTCGCGCGCCTTGACCTGATCTGCTGCCGCAACCTGCTGATCTACCTCGACCGCGACGCACAGGCCGATATCCTGCGCACCTTCCACTTCGCACTGCGGCCCGGCGGCTACCTGTTCCTGGGCAGTTCCGAAGCGGCCGAAAGCGCCAGCAACCTGTTCTCGGTGGTCGACAAGAAGTCGCGCCTGTACCGCGCCAATGTCGCGGCGCGCGCAGACGCGCCGTTGCCACTGCCGGCCGGTGCCGCCAACGGGCGCACGCCCGTGGCGGTGCTGCAGCCGTCAGGCAAGCGCAAGTTCTCCTTCGGCGACCTGCACCAGCGCCTGCTCGAGCAGCACGCGCCCCCCAGCGTGCTGGTCAGCCGCGACTCCGAAATCGTGCATCTGTCGGACCGTACCGGCCGCTTCCTGCAATACGCCGGCGGCGAGCCCTCGCATAACATCATCGCCGCCGTGCGCCAGGAACTGCGGCTGGAACTGCGCACCGCGATCTACCAGGCGTTGCAGACCAATCACAGCGTCGAGGCCAGGCGCGTGCAACTGGAGCGGGACGGGCGCAGCTTCTTTGTCAACATGACCGCGCGGCCGGTCCACGATGCCGAGTCCAACGGCGACTTCGTGCTGATCCTGTTCGACGAGGTAGATGACAGCATGAGCACGGTGCCCGTGGGCAAAACCGGCGACGGGCGCGACCCGACGATCGCGCGGCTGGAAAGCGAGCTGCGCCGCGTCAAGGAGCGGCTGCAGGCCACCATCGAGCAGGCCGAGACCTCGAACGAGGAATTGAAGGCTTCCAACGAGGAGCTGCAGGCGATCAACGAAGAGCTGCGCTCGGCCACCGCAGAGCTGGAAGCCGGCAAGGAAGCGGCGCTGACGCGGTTGGCCTCGCTCACTGCCCGGCCCGGCGCAACCGATCCCGACGAGGCCCGCGCCGGCCAGCGCGCCGAACGCGGGCGCGACGACTTCCTGGCGGTGGTGTCGCACGAGCTGAAGCATCCGCTCAACCTGATCAGCGCCAGCGCCGAGTTGATCAGCCGCTCGCCCGACGCGCGCGGCAACGCCGTGATCCAGCGCGCCGCCGCCACGATCCGGCGGACCGTGATTGGCCAGGCGCATATCATCGACGACCTGCTCGACATGTCGCGCCTGCGCACCGGCAAGCTGTCGATCGCGCGCGCGCCGGTGGACTGGGCCGAAGTGGTCGACCGGGTCTGCAACGCCATCGAGGAAGATGCCGCGCGCAAGGGCATCAAACTGGAGCGCTCGCTGCCGCCACAGCGGCTGGTGATCGATGCAGACCTGACGCGCGTCGAGCAGATCGTGTGGAACCTGGTCAGCAATGCGCTCAAGTACACCGGTGACGGCGGCATCATCACTGTGACGCTGGACCGTGCCGACGGTGATGCGGTGCTGGCGGTGCGCGATACCGGCGTGGGCATCGAGCCGCAGAGCCTGCCGCATATCTTCGACATGTTCCGCCAGGGCACCTCTCCCACCGCGCGCCAGGGTGGCCTTGGCATCGGGCTGTCGCTGGTGCGCGAACTGGTCTCGATGCAGGGCGGTACGGTGCGTGCGGCATCCGCCGGCCTCGGACATGGTGCGGTCTTCACGGTCACCTTCCCGCTGCGCGAGGATATCGCCGCCAATGCCGTACCAGCGCCCGCACCGTCACTGCCGCTGGGCGGCACCGGGATCCTGCTGGTCGACGACGATCCCGGCACGGTCGAGACGTTCAAGCTGCTGCTCGAAATGGAGGGCGCCAGCGTAACGGTGGCCACCAGCGGGCAGGAGGCGCTGGACTGGCTGGCACACCATCCGGCGGATCTGCTGCTCTCCGACATCGGCATGCCGGGCATGTCGGGCCTGGACGTCATCCGCGCCATCCGCCTGCAGCCGCACCTGAACGCGCTGACGGCGATCGCGCTGAGCGGCTATGGGCGCCCGGACGATGTCCGGCAGTCGATGCAGGCAGGCTTTGACGCACACCTGACCAAGCCGGTGTCGCTCCAGGCGCTGCTTGACGCCATCCGGGACCTGCGCGCGGTGTAAGGTCCCGGAACAAGGCCCACAGCCGCCGTACGGTGGGCAGGGATCGTTGCACGGGCATGGCACGGGCGGCAAGTACCAGCCGTACCCCGCGGATTTACGCGCATCGTTGCAATATTCCCCGCCAGCGCGGTGCCGCCCCTGCGCCGTGCCGGGCCTGCCGCGCTGGCCCGCGCCTGGAACGCAACTTGCAGCGCATTCAATGAGCGCGCGAGCGCAACCAGACCCGGGGATCGCGCCCCGCCATGCCTGCCCATGCAGGGACGGCGCGGTCTCCCCCAATGCCATGACCACTTTCCTGCAAGGCGAAACGGCTATAGCCGCGGGCGGCGCCGCTGACGCGCCGTTGGCCCCAGCCGCTGTGCTGCAACCGGCTGCCGGCGCCCCGCATCCTGCGCGTCCTACACTGTTCCTGGAGACGCTGCTTGCCACCCGCCTGGAATTGCTGAGCCGCGAGCGCGCATGGCCGCCGCAAACGCTCGCGCAACGGCAGGCCGTACTGCTGGGTCTGTGGGGGAACCGGCCCGACGGATTGTTCGAGCAGCACGGCACCGCCGACGGGATCAGCCAGTGCCTGCGCGAAGCCTTTGCCTTCGCCGAGGAAGGCAAGAAGGCGCAGGCCGCGATGGCGCTCAAGCGCGCCTACTTTCTGGTCTGCTGCACCGTCTCGGCCGGCACGCGCGCGCGCGCACATACGGGCGCGCCCTCCGGCGGTCACGGGCAGGCCTGATTCGCCCAGGAGCGCGGCCGCCGGCCTGGCCGGCCACCATGCGCAGCGTCTTGTGCCATTCGGCGACGAAAGGCGACGAAACGACGTGGCGGCGGCAATGGTGATTCGATGGTGACTGACATAGCCGGCCCGGTAACGGTGATCGCTCCGCACCTGGACGACGCGGTGTTCAGCTGCGGCGGCCTGATCGCCGCGGTACGCGGCACGCGCGTGGTGACTGTCCTGGCCGGCGTCCCGCCCGCGGGCATGGCGGCGCCGGACTGGGACCGCAACGCGGGCTTCGACAGCGCCGAGCAGGCAGTGCTCGCGCGCCGGCGCGAGGATAGCCGCGCGCTCGGCATGCTGGACGCGCATCCGGTCTGGCTTGAGTTCTGGGACGGCCAGTACGGCCGCCGCCACACGCCGCGCGAGCTCGCCGACGGCCTGCAGCGCGTCTTGCTTGCGCAGACCGAAGGCCTGGTGATCGCGCCGCTTGGCCTGTTCCACACCGACCACGTGCTGGTGCACGACGCCTGCCGGCTGCTGATGCAGGCGGCCCAGGCACGCGCGGGTGCCTGGAGCGCGCTGCTGGAACCTTCGTCTCCGCACGCGGCACCCAACCCGCAGGTGCAGTGGCTCTACTACGAGGACGCGATCCACCGCCGGCGGCCAGGGGTATTGCAGGAGCGGCTGGCCGAATGCCTGCGTGCCGGGCTGCAAGCGACACCGGTCAACCTGCCGGTCGGACAGTACCTCGCGCAGAAGAGCTACGCGATCAATGCGTACCAGAGCCAGCTGCAGATGTTCGGCGAAGCGCAGCTGTGCGACCTGTGCGCGCCAGAGCGTTACTGGTCGCTGTCTGCCGCAGGCCCCACACAAGGCTGAAGCACCGCCCCCCCTTTCTGTTCCCCGATATTGAATGCCTGCTGACGATGCCTTGCATGGCGCGGAACCTGCTGCGCACCCGCTAGCGGGCTATGCGTCCCGCACCGCCCTGCCATCGATGCCATGCCCGAGCGCAAGAAACCCCCGGTCAGCCATGCCGAACTGAATGAATGCCGGCGTTGCCCGCTATGGCGCAACGCCACGCAGGGGGTGCCGGGTGCGGGCGCGCCGCGCGCGCGCATCATGCTGGTGGGCGAACAGCCGGGATCGCAGGAAGACCTGCAAGGCTCGCCCTTCGTGGGTCCCGCGGGACACCTGCTGGACGAGGCGCTGGACCAGGCCGGACTGGACCGCGACAAACTGTTCATGACCAACGCGGTCAAGCATTTCAAGTTCGAATTGCGCGGCAAGCGGCGCCTGCACAAGTCGCCCGGGCAGCTGGAGATCGAGGCCTGCCACCTGTGGCTCGAGCGCGAGTTGAAGCAGGTGGATCCCACGATCATCGTCGCGCTGGGCGCGACCGCCGCGCGCGCGGTGCTCGGTCGCAAGAGCGTGACACTCGGCACGATGATGGACACACCGGTCGAGCATGAGGGCCGGCTCGTCATCGCCACTTACCACCCGTCGTTCGCGCTGCGCCAGCGCTCCGACGACGCGCGCGCTGCCGCGTTCGACCGCATCGTGCGCAGCCTGCGCGCCGCCGCGAGGCTGGCGCGCGGTGGAGGCTAGGCAGCCCCTCAGGAACGGCTCCCCGTGTGGGCGGGGCGAATCGGGAGGCACAGCACGCATGACGCTTGTAAGAAACTCCACGCCTTGTAGAAAGCGCGCCATTGCGCCTGCTGCCGGTGCCACGCACGCGCTGCCACGGCGGGTGGCCCGGCCGTGCCGCCATGCCCGCGCTGCTCGAGGCGCGCAGCTGCATCGTCAATGTGTCGACGGTCTCGGGGCGCGCTTTGTCACTGGCGTCAATTTGCCGGTGGATGGCGGACTGATGGCGTCGAACGGACAGCCGAAGCAGGATTGAAGCGGAGGCGAGCGTGCAAGAAAAAAGGGCCTTGCGGCCCTTTTTCATGAGACGGTGATCCGTGGATCAGCCAGCGAAATTCGAGCCGGCGAAGTCCCAGTTCACGACGTTCCAGAATGCCTCGACGTACTTCGGACGGGCATTGCGGTAGTCGATGTAGTAAGCGTGTTCCCACACGTCGCAGGTCAGCAGCGGCTTGGCGTCGGTGGTCAGCGGGGTGGCGGCGTTGGAAGTGGACACCAGGTCCAGCGAGCCATCGGCCTTCTTCACCAGCCAGGCCCAGCCCGAACCGAAGGTGCCGACGGCGGTCTTGGTGAACTCTTCCTTGAACTTGTCGAACGAGCCCCACTTGGCGTTGATGGCATCAGCCAGCGCGCCGGTCGGCTGGCCGCCGCCGTTGGGCTTCAGCGAATCCCAGTAGAAGGTGTGGTTCCACACCTGGGCAGCGTTGTTGAAGATGCCGCCCGACGACTTCTTGACGATCTCTTCCAGGGTCGCGTTCTCGAACTCGGTGCCCTTGATGAGGTTGTTCAGGTTGGTGACGTAGGTCTGGTGGTGCTTGTCATGATGGAACTCCAGCGTCTCCTTGGAGATGTGCGGAGCCAGGGCATCATGCGCGTACGGAAGCGGGGGGAGCTTGTGTTCCATTGTTCTGTCTCTGTGGGTTGGGGTTGTGGGGTCCGGAACTGTCGATTGTAGGGGACTTGGAATACCCACGCAAACCGCGGGCCTATGCCCCCTGCTTCGATGTTAGTTTGTCCGGGCGCGGGTTTCCGGGGGTTTTCCGCGCCCTTCCCCAAGCGCTTCCCAAGCGCTTCCCAAGCGCTTCCCAAGCGTTCCCCGGGGCGCGGATCGGACTCGTTGCGGACATGCGCGCGCTCAGAATTCAGGCAGCTTCGGCTGCACGCCGGCGATCGACAGGTCGGCAACGCCCTCGGCCAGGTGGGCCTCGACCACGCTGCCCGGGCGGATTTCAGTGGGCGAGCGCAGCGCGCGTCCGCGCTGGTCGAGCAGCACCGCGTAGCCGCGTTCGAGCGTGCGCTGCGGCGCCAGCAACTCCAGCGCACCGGCCGCGCGCGCCAGGCGCTGGCCGGCGCGCTCGTGGCGGCGCGCGGCGGCGGCCTGCAGCCGCTGCCACAACCGCCCCAGGTCGGCCTGTGCGGCGGCGGTGTCGGGCCGGCAGGCGCTCCAGCGCATCGCCAGCACTTGCTGGCGATGCCGCTGCGACACCACGGTGTCGCGCAATGCCGATCGCAAGTGTCGGGCCAGATTGTCGACGCGCGCGCGGCGTTCCTGCAGCTGCGCCTGCGGGCTGCGCACGCGCCGCGCCAGCCAGTCCAGGTGCTGGGCGCGCAAGTCCAGCGTGCGTCGCATCGCCTGCGCCAGCGCATCGCGGCCACGCAGGGTCTGCGCCAGCAGGTGCGAGCGGTCGGGGCTGACCAGTTCGGCCGCGCCGGTCGGCGTGGGCGCGCGCACGTCGGCGACGAAATCGGCAATGGTGAAGTCGGTCTCGTGCCCCACGCCGGAAATCAGCGGCAGCGCGCACCGCGCGATCGCGTGCGCCACCGCCTCTTCATTGAACGACCACAGGTCTTCGATGCTGCCCCCGCCGCGGCACAGGATCAGCACCTCGCACTCGCCGCGCGCATCGGCCAGGTCGATCATGTCGGCGATCTTCTGTGCCGCGCCGGCACCCTGCACCGGTACCGGGTAGACCACCACCGGCACATGCGGCGCGCGCCGGCGCAGCGTGGTCAGCACATCGCGCAAGGCGGCAGCCTGCAGCGAGGTGATGACACCGATGGTGCGCGGGTGCGCCGGCACCTGCCGCTTGCGCTCTGGGTCGAAGAGGCCGGCCTGCGCCAGCTTCTCCTTCAGCCTCAGGAAAGCTTCGTACAGGTTGCCCAGCCCGGCGCGGCGCATCGCCTCCACGCCGAGCTGCAATTCGCCACGCGCCTCGTACATCGTGACCACGGCGCGCACCTCGACCGCCTCGCCCTCGCGCGGCTGGAAGTCAACATGCTGGTTGCGGCCGCGGAACATCACGCAGCGGATCTGGGCGCGCGCATCCTTGAGCGAAAAATACCAGTGGCCGCTGGCCGCGCGGGTGAAGTTGGAAATTTCGCCGCGCACCCAGGCCAGGGGAAAGCTTCGCTCCAGCAAGCGGGCGATCGTGTGGTTTAGCTCGCCTACAGGAATGACCTCACGGCCGCTGCGCTGGCCGGTGGAGGAAGCGTCACGCGAAAAGGTGGGCAGGTCAGGCATGGATCACGTCCGGCAAGCGGCGTAAATAGGACATGTCCACAGCATAACCGGTCTGTCAAGGGGGTCCCGTTGGTGGCCCCAGCCCGTCCCACAGCCCGCATCGTTTCGTACAACCCTTTGATTTTTATGAGGTTTATGATTGAAACAAAAATTAGGCAATATAACCAATTCTCTTTTGCATCAACCACTTAGCGGGCGCCGACAGGGCTTGTTCACAAAGTTATCCACAGGAATTCTGGATAAAACGCGGTGTTTACCCGACTTTCCGCCCGCTAAAGGCGCCAAGCGCAACTGGCATCACGCGCCAAGCGGCGTAGCCGTCGCGCCATGCTGCGAACCGGCACTGCACCATGTGGAACGGGCAGTATCGACAGCCCTGCTCAATTTACAGGCAGAAAACTTTTCCGCCTGTCAAATCAATGGGTTAGCCCACCTCTCCAGACTTTATCCACAGGCCATCCACAATTCTCTCCCTGCCCTGTGTGGAAAAGCCGGGGTTTACCCATGCCGAGCGCCGCAGGCCACTTCGGCGGCGTGCCCGCCTGCGTTTGCCTTATTTTTAAGCAACCACAGACCATGCTTTAAAAATCAAAGGCTTAGGCGCCTTCTCCGATACCTGTCCACAACCGCTCCACAATGCTGTCCCGCACTAGTGTGGAAGACCCCACCGATCCGCGCCGCAGCGCATGGACGCGGTACGCGGCAGCGTCAAACTGGGTTTTCCACCGGTGTGCGGCATGCGCCTCGGGCATCCTCGCACCCGCCTGCACAATTTTTAAGCAGGGCTTGGCTTCCTCTTGCGAATCAAGGACTTGGATCGCTTGTCAGGCGGCTTTCCACAATCGATCCACAGCACTGTCCCTGCTCCCTGTGGAAAGCCGCCGGCGACATCACCCAGCGCCGATGCGCGCCCGAGACAGCCGGCCCGGCCGTCGCTTGCCGCGCGGCAGGCCGCGGGGTAGAGTTGCGCCTGATTTTTCAGAGCAATGCCGGAGCGCTGCCTGCTGACGCGCCTCAAGGCATGCCGACCAGCTGGTTGGGGTTTCTTTACTGGGTTGTCGATCCCGGGGGTCCAATTGTTTTCCATCATTCAAGCGGCCGGCTGGCCGATCTGGCCGCTGTTGCTGGCCTCGGTCCTCGCGCTGGCGCTGGTCGTCGAACGTTTCCTGTCGCTCAAGCGCAGCAAGGTGCTGCCGCCCCGGCTCTATGAAGAAGCGCTGGCCGCTGCGCAGCAGCGCCGGGCCACGCCGGAAGTGGTCAACACGCTGGAACAGAATTCGCCGCTCGGCCGGGTGCTGGCCGCAGGCCTGCGCCATGTGGTGCTGCAGCCTCACACTTCGCGCGATGCCGCCAAGGACGTGGTCGAGGAAGCCGGCCGCGTGGTTGCGCACGAGCTGGAGCGCTACCTGAACGCGCTCGGCACGATCGCCTCGGTCGCGCCGCTGATGGGCCTGCTCGGCACCGTGATCGGCATGATCGAGATCTTCGGCAGCCAGGGTGGCACCGGCGCCAATCCGGAACAGCTGGCGCACGGCATCTCGGTGGCGCTGTACAACACCGCCTTCGGCCTGATCGTGGCGATCCCGGCGCTGATCTTCTGGCGCTACTTCCGCCGCCGCGTGGACGACTACGTGGCCGAGCTGGAATTCCGCGCCACCGCGTTCCTGGACGCGATCCTGCCGCAACGCCGCAGCTGATCCCGGATCAAGCCATGCGATTCCGTTCCCGCCAGCGGCGCGAAGAGCCGGAGATCAACCTGATCCCGCTGATCGACGTGCTGCTCGTGATCCTGATCTTCCTGATGATCACGACCACGTACTCGCGCTTTACCGAGCTGCAGATCCAGCTGCCCACCGCCGACGCCGAGCGCGCCCAGCAGCGGCCGCACGAGATCGTGGTGTCGGTGTCCTCGCGCGGGGTCTACTCGGTCAACAAGCAGGTGCTGGAGCAGAAGGACGTGACCAGCCTGGCCGACCGCCTGCGCGCCGCGTCGGGGCCCGCAGGCAACGGCCAGCCGCCGGTGGTGATCGTCAACGCCGACGCGCAGGCCAGCCACCAGGCGGTCGTGAACGTGATGGAGGCCGCGCGGCTGGCCGGGCTGTCGCGCCTGACTTTCGCCACGCAGAGCTCGCAACCGCGCTGAGCGCTGCTCTCCCTCGGGGGCAGCGCAAGGGTCAGGCTTGCCCCATGCGCTGCGCAGTGCCCATAATGGGCGGATCCGCCGGTGTTCGCCGATCCTCCCTTCCTTCTCTTCCTCCCATTCGGGCGCGAACTCCCGGGCGCACTACAATCCCATCCCATCCACGTCCTGAACGACCCGCCGCGTCCATGCCCGCTCCCCGCCATGCCCTCGCCGACTTCGTGACCGCCCAGTGGCAGCGCCGCGGCTGGTTTGCCTGGGTCATGCTGCCCTTCTCGCTGCTGTTCGGGCTGGTGGCCCGCGTGCGCCGGCACGGCTACCAGCGCGGCTGGTTCAAATCCACGCGGCTGCCGATGCCGGTGGTGGTGGTCGGCAACGTCACCGTGGGCGGCACCGGCAAGACGCCGGCCGTGATCGCGCTGGCGCGCGCGCTGACCGAGGCCGGGCTGCGGCCCGGCGTGGTGTCGCGCGGCTATGGCGTCGAACTGAAGCATCCGCGCCGGGTCAAGCCGACCTCGCAGGCCAGCGACGTCGGCGACGAGCCGCTGCTGATCGCGCGCGCCACCGATGTGCCGGTATGGGTGTACCCGGACCGCGCGCTGTGCGCGCAGACCATGCTGGTGTCGCACCCCGGCGTCAATGTGCTGCTGCTCGACGACGGCCTGCAGCACTACAAGCTGCAGCGCGACTTCGAAATCGTGATGTTCGACACGCGCATGGGCGGCAACGGCCTGATGCTGCCGGCTGGCCCGCTGCGCGAGCCGCTGACGCGCCCGCGCGACGCCACGCTGATCAACGATCCCAACTTCCGCGCCACGCCTGACCGCCCCGGCGTGTACGGCATGCGGCTGGAGCTGGAAGACGCGTGGCAGCTGAACGACCCGACCATGGCGCGGCCGGTTTCCGCCTTTGCTGGCCGGCGCGTGCTGGCCGCGGCGGGCATCGGCAACCCCGAGCGCTTCTTCGCCAGCCTGCGCGGCGCGGGCCTGTCGCCGAAGACGCTGCCGCTGCCCGACCACTATGACTTCGCCGACGACCCCTTTGCCGGCAACGCCGACGCGCTCGATGCGGACGTGATCCTGATCACCGAAAAGGATGCCGTAAAATGCGAGCGCTTCGACGACCCGCGCATCTGGGTCGTGCCTACCAGGCCGGTGATCGACGCGGGCCTGATCGACAAAATCCGCAGCGCCGTGCTGGCGCATATCAACACGGCACCGACCGCGCAGTCCGCGGCGGCCACGTCCGGCAGCGCCGGGCGCAACGAGGAACACCGAGATGGACAACCGGCTGCTTGAAATCCTGGTCTGCCCGCTGTGCAAGGGCAAGCTGGAATACGACCGCGCCGCGCAGGAACTGATCTGCCACGCAGACAAGCTGGCATACCCGATCCGCGATGGCATCCCCGTGATGCTGGCCGACGAAGCGCGCCAGTCGGTGCCGGGGCGTGTCATCGACCCGGACACGCCGGCGAACGGCAACTGAGGACAACTGAGTCAGCACCATGACCGTCCCGGCCTTCACCGTCGTCATCCCCGCACGGCTCGCTTCGACCCGCCTGCCTGACAAGCCGCTGGCCGATATCGGCGGACGCCCGATGATCGTGCGCGTCGCCGAGCGCGCCCACGCCTCGTCGGCCCAGCGGACCGTGGTCGCCACCGATGCCCCGGCAGTGGCCAGGGCCTGCGCCGACCACGGTATCGAAGCCGTGCTGACCCGCGCCGACCACCCGTCCGGCACCGACCGCCTGGCCGAAGTCGCCGCGCAACTTGGCCTGGCCGACGACGCGATCGTGGTCAACGTGCAGGGCGACGAACCGCTGATCGAGCCGTCGCTGATCGACGAGGTGGCGCTGCACCTGGCGCACCACGCCGACTGCGCCATCGCCACCGCGGCACACCCGCTGCACGAGATCGCCGAGGTCTTCAATCCCAACGTGGTCAAGGTAGTCTGCGACGCCGCCGGCCGCGCGCTGTACTTCTCGCGCGCGCCGATCCCGTGGGCGCGCGACGCCTGGTCCGGCGTCCCCGCCGCCCCGGCCGCCACGGCCCAGGTGCCGCTGCCGGCCATGCCGGTGCTGCGCCATATCGGCCTGTACGCCTATCGCGCCGGCTTCCTGCGCCGCTTCCCGACGCTGCCGGCCGCGCCGCTGGAGCAGACCGAGGCGCTGGAGCAGCTGCGCGCCATGTGGCATGGAGAGCGCATCGCGGTGCTCGAAACCAGCGCCGCGCCAGCGCCCGGCGTCGACACCCCGGCCGACCTGGAGCGCGTCCGCGCCCTTTGGGCCGGGTCGATGGCACAGGACGGACCCTGATCGCCATCCTGGGCGCCACCCGATGGGGCCAGCCGCCCGCTCAGGTTCAATCTGCTGCAACCTGACCCCGGGGGCGGATTTCAGGCCGAATTCGCGCCGCCTCATGGCATAATGCTTGCCGATACAGGGCCGCCCCGGCTGTGCGCCAACGCGCCGCCGGCCAAGGCTCGGTGGGGAGATAAAGATAGAGCCCGACTGGTGTGCCGCGCCGCCATCCCCCTGGCAGCCGCCGCCGGACGTCCGCGTGGGCCGTGCCCGCGCCAGATGCCGTCATCATCCGAACAAGACAGCAGTAAGTCTTGCGTCAAGTTGCGGCATTACCCTCCTTCTGATCTCCCGCCATACCAGATTCAAAACTCTGAGGACCCGTAAATGCGTTTGATCCTGTTGGGCGCGCCTGGCGCCGGCAAAGGCACGCAAGCCAAGTTCATCTGCGAGAAGTTCGGCATTCCGCAAATCTCCACCGGCGACATGCTGCGCGCGGCGGTGAAGGCGGGCACCCCCCTGGGCGTGGAAGCCAAGAAGGTCATGGATGCAGGCGGGCTGGTGTCGGATGACATCATCATCGGCCTGGTGAAGGACCGGCTGAAGCAGGACGACTGCAAGAACGGCTACCTGTTCGACGGCTTCCCGCGCACCATCCCGCAAGCCGAGGCGATGAAGGAAGCCGGCGTCGCGATCGACTACGTGCTGGAAATCGACGTGCCGTTCGACGCCATCATCGAGCGCATGAGCGGCCGCCGCGTCCATGTGGCATCGGGCCGTACCTACCACGTCAAGTACAACCCGCCCAAGGCCGACGGCATCGACGACGAAACCGGCGAAGCGCTGATCCAGCGCGACGACGACAAGGAAGAAACCGTCAAGAAGCGCCTGGACGTGTACTCGCAGCAAACCCGCCCGCTGGTCGACTACTACTCGGACTGGGCCGCCAAGGGCGATGCCGGTGCGAAGGTAGCGCCGCCGAAGTACCGGAAGATCTCCGGCGTCGGCAACGTCGACGAAATTACCGCGCAAGTGTTTGACGCGCTGAAGTAATCGGTAGTCGAGACCACGACAAAAAAAGCGGCCCAAGGGCCGCTTTTTCTCTGGGGTCGCACACCGCGCAGCCGAAGGCATTCCCGCCATGCCGCCAGCAGCGGCCATATCCCATAACCGCCAGCCCCCCCAAAATCCCCCCAAACGACAGTCCCAAAACCCTTGCACATCAACTCCCACCTCGTACAATGGTTGACGTTTACGTAAACGGAAATACCAGCAAGATCAAAGGAGACAACCCACAATGCAAATCCAAGACAACGTATTCATCATCACCGGCGGCGCCTCCGGCCTGGGCGCCGGCACCGCCCGCATGCTCGCCGAAGCCGGCGCCAAAGTCGTCATCGCCGACCTCAACGAGCAAGCCGGCCAAACCCTCGCCACCGAACTGAACGGCCAATTCATCCGCTGCGACGTCACCTCCGAAGCTGACGGCCAGGCCGTGGTCGCCGCCGCCCAGGCACTGGGCCGCCTGTCAGGCATCATCAACTGCGCCGGCATCGCCACCGCCAACAAGACGGTCGGCAAGAACGGCCCGCATCCGCTGGATGCCTTCGACAAGACCGTCCGCATCAACCTGATCGGCACTTTCAACATGATCCGCCTGGCCGCCGCCGCCATGGTCCAGAACACCCCCGACAGCGAAGGCGAGCGCGGCGTGATCATCAATACTGCCTCGGTGGCCGCATTCGATGGCCAGATCGGACAAGCCGCCTATGCGGCCTCCAAGGGCGGTGTAGTCGCCATGACCCTGGCCATCGCCCGCGACCTGTCCCGCGACGGCGTCCGCTGCATGACCATTGCCCCGGGGATCTTTGAAACGCCCATGCTGCTCGGCATGCCGCAGGAAGTGCAGGACGCCCTCGGCAGGATGGTGCCGTTCCCCCCGCGCCTGGGCCGCCCGGCCGAATACGCCAAGCTGGCACGCGCAATCATCGAGAACACGATGATGAACGGTGAAGTGATCCGCCTCGACGGCGCGATCCGGATGCAGCCGAAGTAACAGGCAGCGGCCGCTCAGCCCGGCAGCAGCATCACCAGCATCAGCCCCGGCGCCGCCGCCGGCACCAGCGTCAGCTGCTCGAACTGCAGCGCCCCCAGCTGCGGGTGCCGGAACCCCCGGCGCCCGCCCTCGCGGTCTTCCACATCCTGCGACAGCCAGGCATCACGGAAGGCCGCGCTCTCCCCCATCAGCCCATCGATCAATGCGCGCGTCGGCGCCTCGTCGGCGTGGCGGATGCTGTGCGCGCGGAATTCGGCCACCAGCCGGGCGGCGCGGTGCGGCCAGTCTTCCACCAGCGCCTGCAGCACCGGCGACAGGAACATCGCGCGCAGCAGGTTGCGCTCGCCACTGGCGGCATCGAGCCAGCCGGTGAACAGCCGCGCCGCTGCGTCGTTCCAGGCCAGCGCGGTCCATTGCCGGTCGAGCAGGTAAGCCGGGCCGGCGATCGCATCCACGCTGGCCAGCACGGTCGCCGGCACGGTTTCGTCGGCGGCCTGCTGCGGGTCACGGCGTCCGGCCAGTTCGAACAGGTAGGCGCGTTCGGCGCGCGACAGCCGCAGCGCCGCTGCCAGGCTGGCTAAAGCGCGCGCCGACAGCGAAACCGGACGGCCCTGCTCCAGCCATGTCACCCAGGTAGCGCTCAGCCCCGCCAGTTGCGCCACCTCTTCGCGCCGCAAGCCAGGCGTACGGCGGCGGCGGCCCGGCGCAAGCCCGACGTCGGCGGGCGCCAGCCGCTCGCGGTGCGCGCGCAGGAAGGCACCCAACACGGCTTCACGGGTAGATTGCGCGGGGAATTCGGAGATGGGAGCGGAGGCTGACATCACAGGCTGGTGGCGCTTATACCAGGATAAAAGGATAACTTGTACCGGGAATACGAGCCGCCTACAGTATGCCGAACCCGCCTCGCGGGCAACCCTCTCCACAAGAAAGGCCAAGGAGCCAGCCATGCAACAACAGGAACTCGTCGCCGCGCAGTTCGGCGCCGCCGCCAGCGCGTACCTCACCAGCGCCGTCCATGCCAGCGGCGCCGACCTGCAGCAACTGAAGGACGAACTGGCCGCGCTGATCCCCGAAGGCAACCGGCCGCGCAGCCGCGTGCTCGACCTCGGCTGCGGCGCCGGCCACGCCAGCTTTGCCGCGGCGGCGGTTGCAGGCGAAGTGACGGCTTACGACCTGTCGGCCGACATGCTGGCTGTGGTGGAAGGCGCGGCACGGGATCGGGGGCTGGCCAACGTTCGCACGCGCCAGGGCGCGGCCGAGCAACTGCCGTTTGACGACGCCAGCTTCTGCGCTGTGGTCTCGCGCATGAGCGCCCACCACTGGCGCGACGTCCCGGCGGCGCTGGCCGAGGTGCGCCGCGTGCTCAAGCCGGGCGGCAAGGTGGTACTGATCGATATCGCCGGGTCCGACGATCCGTTGCGCGATACCTGGCTGCAGTCGGCCGAACTGCTGCGCGATCCGTCGCATGTGCGCGACTACACGCCGGCCGGCTGGCGCGCACTGTTCGAGGCGGCGGGCTTTGCCGCGCCGGGCGTCAGCGTATCCGAGCCGTGGCGCATCGGCATCGAGTTCGAAAGCTGGGTCCAGCGCATGCGCACGCCGCCCGTGGCGGTGGCGGCAATCCGCCACCTGTGGCAGGTCGCGCCGGCCGAAGTGCGGGAGCACTATCGGATCCAGGCCGACGGGAGCTTTGAACTGGAGGCGGTGATGGTCACCGCGCGCTGACCGCCCACGAAGCCAGCGTTCAGGCTGCGGCGTCCATCCCGGGCGCCTCGGCGCGCAACGTCAGGCGCCGCACCAGCGCCCACACCGCCGCCGCGGCCGGCGACAGCGAGCGGTCCTCCCGGCAGACCATGACAATGCTGCGCTCCTCGCGCGGCACCAGCGGCCGCCACACCAGGGGCGACGCCGCCGGCAGCGGCAGCGAGAACGAAGGCAGCACCGAGGCGCCGATGCCGGCCTCGACCATGCCAAATACGCTGGCCGAGTGCCCCAGCTCCTGCACCACCTGCGGTGCCACGCCGTGGCGGCTGAAGATGCGGTCGATCAGCGGCCGGCTGCCCGAGGCAAAGTCCAGCAGCACCAGCCGCATGCCGTGCAGCGCCGACCATGGCACCGACGGCGACTGCGCCAGCGGGTGGTCGCGCCGGCACACAAAGCAGAACGGGTCAGTCGCCACCGGCTCCACCACCAGCCCTTCACGCACCAGCGGATCGATCAGCACGCCGAAGTCGACCGCGCCGGCCCGCACCTGCTCCAGGCCGTCAGCCTGCACGTTGTCGCGCACCGTCAGGCGGATATCGGGATATTGCGCGGCACAGGCAGCCACATACATCGGCATCAACCGCGCCGAAATGGTCGGAGCTCCGGCTATGACTACACGACCCCGATAGCGTTCACCTAACTGACGCGTCTCTTCCAGGGTATCGTCGAGCTGGTTGAGCAGGCGCTCCAGGGCAGGCACCAGGGCATGGCCGGCGTCGGTCAACACCACCTCACGCGTGGTCCGGTCCAGCAACCGTACGCCAAGTGCCTCTTCCAGCTCTGCCACGCCCCGGCTGACCGCCGGCTGGGTCAGGCCGACCAGGTCGGCGGCGCGGCTGAAGCCGCCGCTGCTGGCCACCGCCAGGAAGACGCGCAGCTGGCGTAGTGTGTAATTCATGCAACGACCGGATAAATAGATTCTATAAATGAATTTGCATTCTAGACCCGGCTGGCGTCCAATACTAGGCAAAACCCTAACCAACCGCAGTCATGTCCCGTCTTTTTGCCAAGCTCAAGAAACTCTATGACCTGATCGACGGCTTCGTCCTCATCATGCTGACCGCCATCGCGATCGCCCTGGCGGCCCCGGAAATCGGCACCGGCAAGGGCCCGCTGCACCTTGGCGTGGTCACCAGCGTGGGCGTGGCACTGGTCTTTTTCCTGCATGGCGCGGCACTGTCGCGCGACAAGCTGGTGGCGGGCGCCAAGAACTGGCGCCTGCATGCGTTCGTGCAGTCGTTCACCTACGTGGTGTTCCCGGTGGTCGGCGCGCTGCTGATGCTGGCCCTGCACAACACGCTGCCGCCGGACCTGCTGCTGGGCGTGTTCTTCCTGTGCGCGCTGCCTTCTACGGTGTCGTCGTCGGTGGCCATGACCTCGATGGCGCGTGGCAATGTGTCGGGCGCGATCTTCAACGCCACCATCTCGGGCCTGATCGGCATGCTGGTCACGCCGCTGCTGATGGGGCTGGTGATCAGCGCCAGCGGCGCGTCGATGCCGCTGGGCAAGGCGCTTACCGGCGTGGCGCTGCAATTGCTGCTGCCGTTCGCGCTGGGCCAGCTGCTGCGTCCGCTGATCGGCAACTGGCTGGCGAAGAAGAAGCAGATCACCACCAAGATCGACCGTGGCGTGATCGTGCTGATCGTCTACTCGTCGTTCTGCGATGCCACCGCCGAAGGCCTGTGGCACCAGTACCAGTGGCAGACCATCGGTGCGGTGATGCTGATCGCCGCGGTGCTGCTGTTCGTGGTGCTGGGCTTCACCACGCTGACCGCGCGGCGGATGGGGTTCTCGGTCGAGGACGAGATCACCGCGGTGTTCTGCGGCTCGAAGAAGAGCCTGGCCAACGGCATCCCGATGGCGAAGATCCTGTTTGCCGGCCATCCCGCGCTGGGGCTGCTGGTGCTGCCGCTGATGGTTTATCACCAGTTGCAGCTGATCGTCTGCTCGGTGATCGCCGCGCGCTATGCCAATCGGGATGCGCTGCTGGAGGATCGCGCGGCGGCGCGGGCGTAAGGTGCCGCAGTCGTAAAAAAACCGGGGCAAACCCCGGTTTTTTTGTGTCCGTTCCGATCACACCGACGGATTCTTCGACAACGGCGGATTCTTCGCAAAATACGCCTTGATCCCACGCAGGATGGCATTCGCCAGCTGCTCCTGGTGCGCGCTGTCGTTGAGCTTGCGCTCCTCGGCGGGGTTGCTGATAAACGCGGTCTCGATCAGGATCGACGGGATATCCGGCGCCTTGAGCACCGCAAACCCGGCCTGCTCCACACTCCCCTTGTGCAGCCGGTTGATGCCGCCGATCTCGCCCAGCACGGACTTGCCGACCTGCAGGCTGTCATTGATCTGCGCGGTGGTGGACAGGTCCAGCAACACGCGCGCGACCTGCGCATCCTTGTTGCCCATGTTGGCGCCACCGATCAGGTCAGCGGCGTTTTCCTTGTTGGCCAGCCAGCGCGCCGCGGAACTGGACGCGCCACGCTCGGACAATGCGAACACCGACGCACCATTGGCCTCCGGCGACAGGAAGGCATCCGCGTGGATCGACACGAACAGGTCGGCCTGCACCCGTCGCGCCTTCTGCACGCGCACGTTCAATGGCACGAAGAAATCCGCATCGCGCGTCATCATCGCGCGCATATTGGGCTGGGCGTCGATCTTGGCGCGCAGCCGGTGCGCGATCTGCAGCACCACGTCCTTCTCGCGCGAACCAGCGGCGCCGATCGCGCCGGGGTCTTCGCCGCCGTGGCCGGGATCCAGGGCCACCGTCAGCAGGCGGCGCATCTTGAACGGGCGCTCGGCAGTCGGGTTGTCGCGCGCGACCGGCGGCACCACGGGGGCATCCGGCTTCGGCACCATGGGGGCCGACGGCCTGGGCCGGGCGGCAACCACCGGGGGTGGCGGCGCAGTCGTGGCCGGCACGTCGCCCTTCTCGTCGAACTTGCGCACCAGCGCGCCGATGGCATCTTCCTCGGCGCCAGCCGGGGCACCGGCAATGCTGTCCGGACCCGGCGCGGGGTCCGAGGTGGCGAAGCGGCGCTGCTTGTCCTCGGTGTCGCGCACCAGTTTCCACAGCGGGTCGGGCGGGTTGACCGGGTACAGGTCGAACACCAGCCGGTTGCGGTAGGTGCCGATCGGCAACAGCGTGAACACCTGCGGCGCCACGCTCTCCTTCAGGTCGAACACCATGCGCACCACGCGCGGGCGGTTCTGGCCGACGCGCACGGTCTGGATATAGGGGTCGTTGGGGGTGATCTTGGCCACCAGCTCGCGCAGCGTGGGCGAGAGGTCCAGGCCATCGATGTCGACCACCAGCCTGTCCGGATCGCGAATCATCTGGTGCACCGCAGACAGCGGCGCATCGGATTCGATGGTGACGCGGGTGTAGTCCTCGGCCGGCCACACGCGCACCGCGACGATGCCGGCGCCGAACGCGATCTGCGGGCCGGCGAGCGTCAGCACGGCCGTGCCCGCGCCCAGCTTCAGTGCCTGCGCCATCCATTTGCGGCGCGCCTGCAGCAGGCCGTCGGGTCCATCGGGGCGGTCGGTGGCAAGTCGCTTGATCAGCATGCGTTCAGCAAGGTAAGTCCAGTGTGAGTATAGGCGCGCAACGTCGCGATTCGTCGCTCCCCGGCATCGTTTTCGCTGTCGTCCGGCGGTGTCATGTCCGATTGGAGCAACACATGCAGGTCGGGTTCCCCGAGCAGCCGCCCCGCCTTCTCCGGCCATTCGACCAGGTTGAAGGCAGGTTCGGCAAAACAGTCGCGGAAACCTGCGTCTATCCACTCCTCCGGATCGGCGAAGCGGTACAGGTCGAAGTGGTAGACCGTCAGCGGCGAGCCGTCGGCGCGGGCCACCTCGTAGGGCTCGCACAGCGTGTAGGTGGGGCTGCGGACCTTGCCCGCATGGCCGAGCGCGCGCAGCACCGCGCGCGACAGCGTGGTCTTGCCGGCGCCAAGGTCGCCGGACAACTGCACATGCACCGTGCGCGGCGGCATGGCCTGCACCGTGGCGGCCAGCGCGGCGCCCAGGCGCGCGGTGGCGGCTTCGTCGGGCAGCGTCAGGGTGCGTTCTTCGAGCAAGGGCATTGCGTACAATTCAGGGATGATCGACCCAGCAGTCAAGCCGCCGGCCAGCGCGCCAGGCGCGCATAGTGTTCCCGCAAGCGCTCCAGGGCAATCCGGCCAGGCCGGCCAGGCCAACCCCGAGGAGCTGGCGGCGCTTGCGGAATCTATCCGCGAATGGGGCGCCGCGCTGGGTTTTGCGTCGGTGCGCATCGCCGACGTCGATCTTGGCCACGCCGAGCCGGGGCTTCTGGCATGGCTGGAGCAGGGTTATCACGGCGACATGGATTATATGGCGAACCACGGCTTGCGGCGCGCCCGTCCGGCCGAACTGGTGCCGGGCACGGTACGCGCCATCGTCGCGCGCATGCCCTATGTCCCTGCTGCCGAAACCCCACCGGGCGCGCCCGACTGGCGCCGGCGCGAACTGGCGCGGCTGGGCGATCCGGCCACGGCGGTGGTGTCGCTGTACGCGCGCGGCCGCGACTATCACAAGGTCCTGCGCAGCCGTCTCCAGCAGTTGGCCAGCCGGATCGAGGCCGAAATCGGCAAATTCGGCTACCGTGTCTTCACCGATTCCGCGCCGGTGATGGAAGTGGCGCTGGCCAGCCAGGGCGGACTCGGCTGGCGCGGCAAGCATACGCTGCTGCTCGACCGCGACGGGGGCTCGATGTTCTTCCTGGGCGAGATCCTGGTAGATATCCCGTTGCCGGCCGATGCGCCCGAACCGGGCCACTGCGGCAATTGCCACCGCTGCCTCGACATCTGCCCCACGCGCGCCATCGTTGCGCCCTACCGGCTCGATGCGCGCCGCTGCATCTCCTACCTGACCATCGAGCACAAGGGCCCGATCCCGGCCGAATTCCGCGCGCCGATGGGCAACCGTGTCTACGGCTGCGACGACTGCCAGCTGGCCTGCCCGTGGAACAAGTTCGCGCACGTGGCCAGCGTGCCGGACTTCGATGTGCGCAACGGCCTGGACGCGCCCGACATGGTGGCGCTGTTCCAGTGGACCGAGGACGAGTTCAACCAGCGCCTGGAAGGCAGCCCGATCCGGCGCATCGGCCATGAGCGCTGGCTGCGCAACCTGGCGGTGGGACTGGGTAACAGCCTGCGCGTGGCGCTGTCGGGCACGCGCGCGGAAGACGCGGCACTGGCCGCGCGCATCCGCGCCGCCTTGCAGGCGGCGCGCGAGTCCGCTTCGCCTTTGGTGCTGGAGCATATCGACTGGGCGCTCGCGCAGGGCGAGCCGGCACGCACTGGCTGACCGAATTTGGCTGACCGAATCTGGCTGGCCGGACCTCGCTGACCGGACCTAGCTGACCAGCGCCAGCCACAGCGGCGTGGTGACGATGGCCGCCACCGTCATCACAGAAATCGTCGCCGCCACCATCGGCCCGTTGCCGCCCATCCGCACCGCCAGGATATAGGCGCTCGACGCGGTGGGCAGCGAGGCATAGAGCACCACGATCTGGTACTGCAGCGCGGTCAGCGGCAGGTGCCGGCCCACCAGCCAGGCCACGCACGGCATCGCCAGCAGCTTGACCCCGGTCCACCATGCCACCGGCCCGACCGTGCCGGTCGCCCCGCTCATCTGCAAACCGGCGCCCACCGTCATCAGCCCCAGCGCGGTCGAGGCCGAGCCAAGCCGGTTCAGCGTCATCGCCACCACCTCGGGCGGGTGCAGGCCCAGCAGGTTGGTCACGAGGCCGCCGGCCGTGGCCAGGATCAGCGGGTTGCGCGCCAGCTCCTTCCACAGCGCGGTCTCGCCGTGCCGGGCCAGCGCCCACACCGCCGCCACGTTGCACAGCGGCACGGTGCAGCCGACGATCACCGCCATCAGCGCAAGCCCCTCGCTGCCGCCGAGGCGCGATGCCAGCGCCAGGCCGATGTAGGAATTAAAGCGGAAGGCGGTCTGCAGGCCCGAGGCAAAGCTCAGCGCATCGGGCTTCAGCACCCATTTGACGGCGTAGCCGGCTGCCATGCCCACGGCCATCGCCAGCAGCGCCAGGCCCAGCATCGCCGAGGTCGACGAGAAATCGAAGACGGCGGCATTGGTCGACTGCAGCAGCAGCGCCGGGAACAGCACAAAGTAGACCAGCCGCTCCACTCCGCCCCAGAAGGCGCGGTCGAACGGGGAATAGCGCACCAGCAGCCAGCCGATCAGGATCAGGCTGAAGTCAGGCACCAGCAGGAGAGCAGAAGACATTGTCGTTGTTGTAATGGCGAGGGCACGGCGTGGTAGCTGCCCGGCCTCCGGTCGCGATTCCGGCCGGATGTGGGATGGAAATACGGCCGACGTGCGGGAATGTGCAGACTAGGGCAGATACGGATAGGTATTTTTCCAGATTTAGGTCAGCATGGCATGCCTAGTTGTACGTCCTGCCGCCATGTTGTCCCGCACCCGTTCCGCGCCGCCAGGCCCGGACACCCACCTTCGCTCCCGTTCACGCGCTGGCCTTCACACCGGCCTGCGCTCGCGCGCGGCCGCCCTGCTGGTGATGCTGTGCGCCACCACCGCGGCCGGCGCGATGCCGGCGCGCGCGATCGAGATGGAGGGGATCCGCTTCGATGACGCCGCGCGCGTGGGCGGCAAGGAACTGCAACTCAACGGCACCGCGCTGCGCGCGCGCTTCCTGACCAAGGGCTACGTAGCCGCGCTGTACCTGCAGGAAAAGGCCCGCAACGCGACCGTGGTACTCGGCACGCCCGGCGCCAAGCGGCTACAGTTGCGCATGCTGCGCGAGGCCGAACCGCCTGCCTTTGCCCGCGCCATCCGCCAGGGCATCCGCGACAACCACAGCGAATCCCAGGTGCAGGGGCTGTCCGCGCGGCTGGTGCAGTTCGAGCGCACCCTGGGGGAGGTCGGCAACGCGCACAAGGGCGACGTGATCAACCTGGACTTTACCCCGCAGACGGGCACGGTCGTCGCCATCAACGGCACGCCGCGCGGCCGCCCGATCCCCGGCGAAGACTTCTACCAGGCCGTGCTGCGGGTGTTCCTGGGCGACCGCCCGGTCGACCCGGACGTCAAGCGCGGACTGCTCGGCGGCTGACAGGGCCGCATTCTTTTACGCTGCCGCCGCCGTGCCTTTACCTGTGGCACCGCGACGGTTTCTTTGCTTCCGGGCAGCACCCTGCCCGGATTTCTGACGGGAGACATGATCTCATGCAAGCTGGCAAACTCGCCCTGACCCTGGCCCTGGTCGCGGCCACCACCACGGCGCACGCCCAGAGCTTTCCGACCAAGCCGATCCGCCTGATTATTCCGTTCGCACCGGGCGGCACCACCGACATCGTCGGCCGCGGCGCCGCCGACCAGATGAGCCGCATCCTGGGCCAGCCGGTGGTCGTGGAAAACCGCGCCGGCGGGGGCGGCTCGATCGGAGCGGACGCGATCGCCAAGGCGGCGCCGGACGGATACACCATCGGCATCTCGACGGTGTCGACCATGGCCGTGAACCCGGCCTGCAACCCCAAGCTGTCGTACGACCCGATCAAGGACTTCAAGCCCATCACCAACCTGGCCAACGTGGCCAACGTGATCGCGGTGAACCCGAACTTCCCGGCCAAGACCTACAAGGAATTCCTGGCCGTGCTGAAGGCCAACCCGGGCAAGTACTCGTACGCGTCGTCGGGCACCTGCGGCTTCGGCCACATGCTGGGCGAGCAGTTCAAGGTATCGACCAAGACCTTCATGGTCCATATCCCGTACCGCGGCGCGGGCCCGGCGCTGAACGACGTGCTTGCCGGCCAGGTGCCGATCATGGTGGACAACCTGCCGTCGTCGATGCCCTATATCAAGGCCGGCAAGCTGCGCCCGCTGGTGGTGGCCTGGAACAAGCGCCTGGACTCGCTGCCGGACGTGCCGACCTTCGGCGAAATGGGCCTGAAGGAGCCGAACGACCCGGCCTGGTACGGCCTGGTAGCGCCGGCCGGCACGCCTGACGACGTCATCAAGAAGCTGAACGACGCCGCTGTCAAGGCGCTGCAGGACAAGGGCTTCCAGGAGCGCCTGCGCACCGCCGGCGCCGAGCCATCGGGCAATACGCCGGCGCAGCACGCGGCCGAGATCAGGAAAGAGTTCGACAAGATGAAGAACCTGGTGAAGGTGCAGAACATCAAGCTGGAGCAATAAATCCGGCTGCAGCACTTGCCGCTGAGGCCGCCGCCAGGCGGCCTTTTTTCTTGCCAACGCAAAAAGCACTAAAATCCAGCATCCGCCCCAGTTCGACCGCCATGCCTGCCACTTACGATGCCATCCTTTCCGCCCCGTTCGGCAAGGTCGGCGTGCGCACGGACGGCACGCGCATCCGGGCCATCGTGTACCTGCCCGCGCACGTCGAGGCACGCGCGCCGGCCGATGCGCTGACGCGCCAGCTCGTGGCCCGGCTCGAGGCCCAGCTCGACGCGTACTACGCCAACCCCGACGCCCCCTTCGACCTGCCCCTCGCTCCGGCGGGCAGCGATTTCCAGCAGCAGGTCTGGCAGGCGATCGCCGCCGTGCCGCGCGGCGCCACCACCACCTACGGCACCATTGCCGGGGCCATCGGCGCGATGCCGCGCGCGGTGGGCCAGGCTTGCGGCCAGAATCCGTTCCCGATCGTGATCCCCTGCCATCGCGTGGTCTCGGCCCGCGGTATCGGCGGCTTCTCCCATCATGCCGAAGACGGTTTCTACCTCGACGTCAAACGCTGGCTGCTGCGCCATGAAGGCGCCATGCTGATATGAGTGCCGCCGCACCGGTGGCCGCACCGCCAGATCTTGCCGCGGCTCCCAGCGATGCCGACGCGGCGCTGGTCGGCCGCTTCTGCGACGCGCTGTGGCTGGAAGACGGCCTGTCGCAGAACACCATCGACGCGTACCGGCGCGACCTGACCTTGCTGGCCCGCTGGCTGCGCCACGACGGCCACGGCGAGCTGCCGGGCGTGGACGACAGCGTGCTGTCGGCCTATTTCAGCGCACGCCACACACAGACGCGCGCGTCGTCGGCCAACCGGCGGCTGGCGGTGTTCCGGCGCTTCTACCAGTGGGCGTTGCGCGAACACATCGTCGAGGCCGATCCCTGCCTGCTGCTGCGCCCCGCCAAGCAGCCGCCGCGCTACCCCAAGACACTGACCGAGGCGCAGGTCGATGCGCTGCTGGAAGCGCCCGACACCGGCACGCCGCTGGGCCTGCGCGACCGCACCATGCTGGAGCTGATGTATGCCAGCGGCCTGCGCGTGTCCGAGCTGACCCAGATGAAAACCATCGAGATCGGCCTGAACGAGGGCGTGGCGCGCGTGGTCGGCGGCAAGGGCGACAAGGAACGGCTGGTCCCGTTCGGCCAGCAGGCCTCCGACTGGCTGCGCCGCTACCTCGCCAGCGCCCGTCCCGCGCTGCTGGCCGGGCGCGCCTGCGACGCGCTCTTCGTCACGCAGCGCGGCGAAGGCATGACGCGCCAGGCGTTCTGGCACCTGATCAAGCGCCATGCGCGCGATGCCGGCGTGCATGCGCCGCTGTCGCCGCACACGCTGCGGCACGCCTTCGCCACGCACCTGCTCAACCACGGCGCCGACCTGCGCGTGGTGCAGCTGCTGCTCGGCCACGCCGATATTTCCACCACCCAGATTTACACCCACGTCGCACGCGAACGCCTGCGCGAGCTGCACCAGCAGCACCATCCGCGCGGCTGAGCCATACCGAGCCCTTCCAGACCGGCATCCACGCCATCAGCAAGACATGAGCAAGAACAAGCACGTCTCCGAAACCCCCGCCACCCAGTTCCTGCGCAAGCAAGGCGTGGCCTTCGGCGAACACCCCTATGAATACGTCGAGCACGGCGGCACCGGGGAATCGGCGCGCCAGCTCGGCGTGGCCGAGCACGACGTGGTCAAGACCCTGATCATGGAAGACGAGCGCGCGCAGCCGCTGGTGGTGCTGATGCACGGCGACTGCTCGGTCTCCACCAAGAACCTGGCGCGCCAGACCGGGCGCAAGAGCGTGCAGCCGTGCAAGCCCGACGTGGCGCAGCGCCACAGCGGCTACATGGTCGGCGGCACCTCGCCGTTCGGCACGCGCAAGCGCATGCCGGTGTATGTGGAGGCCACCGTGCTGGAGCTGGAGCGCATCTACATCAACGGCGGCCGGCGCGGCTACCTCGTCAGCCTGGACCCGAAACTGCTGCCGGGTCTGGTCGATGCCAAGCCGGTGGAGTGCGCGCTGCCTGACTGAGGCGCGGGCGCCTCGGGTGCGCAGCAGCCGCCACCCGGCGCCACGCGCGTGGCGGCCGCACCTGCCAATCCGGGAAGTCACGGACGTGGTGAAGGCGCCGCCGCGCTACAATCCCGCCAGCTTGAAAACACCCCACTGCACATGGCTAACCTGCCTAACCTGATTTTCGCCCTCGCCGCCTACCTGATCGGCTCGATTTCCTTTGCTGTTGTCGTCAGCAAGCTGATGGGGCTGCCGGACCCGCATTCGTACGGCTCGGGCAACCCGGGGGCGACCAATGTGCTGCGCACCGGCAACAAGAAGGCCGCGATCCTGACGCTGATCGGCGATGCGCTCAAGGGCTGGCTGGCGGTGTGGCTGGCGGCGCGCTTCGGGCCGGCCTACGGGCTGACCGAGACCGGCCTGGCCATGGTGGCGCTGGCGGTATTCCTGGGGCACCTGTTCCCGGTCTACCACCGCTTTGCCGGTGGCAAGGGCGTAGCGACCGCGGCGGGCATCCTGCTGGCGATCGATCCCATCCTGGGCCTGGGCACGCTGGCCACCTGGCTGATCATTGCGTTCTTCTTCCGCTACTCGTCGCTGGCAGCACTTGTGGCGGCGATCTTCGCGCCGTTCTTCTACGTGCTGATGAATGGCGTGGACGCGATGACCGGCGCCATTTTCGTGATCAGCGTGCTGCTGATCGCGCGCCACCGGCAGAACATCGCCAAGCTGCTGGCCGGCAAGGAAAGCCGGATCGGCGAGAAAAAGAAGGTCTGAGCGGGTTACACTGCCAGCGCACTCGCCCGCCGCGCGATCCCGCGCCGGGCCCTGCCCCGGCGGGTCTTCCCCGCCCGTCCCATCGCGGCCGGCCGCGTACCGGCCCGTCCCAGGAGACGCACGCCGATGAGCGAAGCGCTTTGCTTTCTTTCCGCCGCTGAACTGCAGGCCCGCATCCGCCGCAAGGACATCTCGCCGGTAGAGCTGATGGAAGCGGTGCTGGCCCGTGCCGCAAGGCTGCAGCCCGAGCTGAACTGCTTCATCACGCTATGCGCCGACGAGGCCATGGCCGCCGCACGCGCCGCCGAGCAGGAGGTGATGGCTGGCCGGCCGCTGGGTCCGCTGCACGGCATCCCCTTCACCGCCAAGGACATCGTCAACACGCGCGGCGTGCGCACGACCTTTGGCGCAGTGCCGATGCGCGACAACGTGCCGGTCGAAGACGCGGTCTCGGTCGCCCGCCTGCGCGCGCATGGCGCGATCCTCGTCGGCAAGACCACCACGCCGGAGTTCGGCTCCAAATGCCTGACCGATTCGCCGCTGTTCGGGCGCACGCGCAATGCCTGGCACGCGCAGCGCACCAGCGGCGGCTCGAGCGGCGGCGCCGCGGTGGCAGTGGCGAGCGGCATTGCACCGCTCGCGGTGGCGACCGACGGCGGCGGCTCGACGCGCATCCCGGCGGCCTGCAACGGCGTGGTCGGCATCAAGCAGAGCCAGGGCGTGATCCCGCACAGCCAGGCGCAGGACCTGTTCGGCAACCAGACCTATGTCACGCCGACCACGCGCACGGTCATGGATACCGCGCTGATGATGCAGGCGATGGCCGGAGAGCATGCGTGCGATCCCTGGTCGCTGGGCGTGCCTGCCGCCGACTACGTGGCCGCCGCGCAGCCGCACGGCGACCTGCGCGGCGTGCGCATCCGCTATTGCCTGGCACCGCCGGGCCGCACGGTGGCCGCTGACGTCGCCGCGGCGTTCATGGCAAGCCTGGAGCGATTGCGTGAGCTTGGCGCGGTGCTGGAGCCGTTCTCGGGCGAAGGCTTTGAGGTCGAGCCGATCTGGCGCGCGATCAACCATACGGTCTGGCGCACCCGCTTCGCGCCGATCGTGGCGCAACACCGCGATGCGCTCAGCGCCACCTTCGTGCGGCAGGTTGAATCGGCCGCGCACTTCACCGGCATGGAATACCAGCAGGCCATGTTCGAGCGCTCGAAGCTGTTCCTGCGCGTGCAGGACCTGCTGGCCGATGCCGAGTTGCTGGCCATGCCCACGCTCACGCGCACGGCCTTGCCGATCGACCAGGACCTGTTCGGCCAGATCGAGATCGACGGCCAGCAGTACGACAATGTGCGCGCGTGCTGGTTTCCGTGGACCATGCCGTTCAACATGACCGGCCATCCGGCGATCAGCCTGCCTTGCGGCTTTGGCGAGGATGGCCTGCCGATCGGCCTGCAACTGGTCGGCCGGTTCCGGCGCGATGCCGACCTGCTGCGTGCCGCGGCGCTGTACGAGGCCGCGCACGACTTTCGCAACAGGTGGCCCGCGTTGCCGTGAGCCCCGCCCTGCCCGGCCAACTTCCATCGATCCTGACTGCCATGACTGCTGACTCCCGTTTCGCACGCGGCCTGCTGGCCGCACTGACCACCGCGGCCGCCGCGGCCGCCCTCGTCGTCGCGGGCCCGGCCCTTGCGGCTGATGCCGAACCGATGCATATCATCGTCGGCTACGCCCCCGGCGGCGCGGCCGACAGCCTGGCCCGCCTGTACGCCGAGCAATTGCGCCAGGACGGCCACGGCACGGTGGTCGTCGAGAACCGGCCGGGTGCGTCGGCACGGCTGGCGCTGGACTATGTGAAGCGCGCCAGGCCGGATGGCAAGACCGTGTTTATCGGCCCATCGCCGCTGTTCACCATTTTTCCGCTGACGTACAAGAAGCTGGGTTACGACGCCGACAAGGACCTGGTGCCGGCGGCGGTGCTGACCGACGTGCCGACCGTGGTGGCCGCCGGGGTGCAACAGCCCTACCGGAACATGAAGGAATACCTGGAGTGGGCCAAGCGCAATCCTTCGGGCGCGAGCCTGGGCCTGGCGACCATCGGCAGCGCCGGCCACCTCGGCACGGTCGCTTTGGGCAAGGCGGCAGGCATCGCGATCACGCCGGCCGCCTACCGTGGCGCGGCGCCGATGCTGGTCGACGTGATCAGCGGCAACGTGTCGATCGGCTGGGATGCGGTGGCGAGCATGATGCCGCTCTACAAGGGCGGCAAGCTGCAGTTTTTGGGCGTCAGCGGCACGCGGCGGGCCAAGGCGCTGCCTGACGTGCCGACGATGAAGGAGCAGGGGTTCAGCCAGTATGACTATGCGACCAGCTGGTATGGGGTGTTTGTGCCGGCTGGCACGCAGCCTGACGTGGTCGCCAAGGTTGAGAAAATGTTTATTGCCGCGTCGGGCAATGCTGCTACGGCTGCCAAGCTGGAAGCGCTGGGGCTTGAGGTCGTGGCACGCCCGGGGCAGGAGGCGAAGCGCAGGATCCAGGTGGAGCGGGCTGCATGGAAGCCGATTGTTGAGGCTACGGGGTTCGTGGCGGAGGATTGAGGGGTCTCGCTCTCTCGCTCTCTCTATCGTTCTCTTTATCGCTGCGGCGGGCATCTGGTAGCTATTTGATATGCCCGGGTTTCGCCCCTGAAGGGGCGAGTCACTCGGCGATAGCGCCAAGCGAGCGCAGCGATGCGTGCCGTGCCAAGGCCCCTGACCTGAGATGCTGCCGGCGCGCAGCGCAGCCGTAGGCGTTCCTGCGTTGCCCCCGGTAGCAGGGTCCACCAACCCTCTGGGCTCGTTCAACCAGCATGTCCATCCCTGCCACCATGGTGCACCCCTGCGGCAGGCAGTCTTGCTTTGCGAGGAAGGAGAGCCCCGTACGAAAGCCCTCGCACACTACGATAAAAGTGGCCGCCCGCCCAGGGCAATAAACGCGCTTTCTGGTGACTCTTTGTCGCTCGGACAAAGAGTTACCCGCCCTTCAGGGCGGAACCGGGCATATCAAATAGCTACCAGATGCCAAGCCGCAGCGAGACCGAGCCACATCCATCAAGCCACCACCCCAAAAACCATCTCAACCCTGAACCCACCCCCGTCGGCATTGACCAGATTGAGCTTCCCCCCAGCCTGCCGCACCAGCCGATCCACGATCGCCAGCCCCAACCCGGAATGCGCATTGCCGCCCCGAGCGGGATCGAGCCGCACGAACGGCAATGTGACGCGCTCCTTGTCCTCTTCAGGAATCCCGGCCCCCTGGTCTTCGACCACCAGCACGTAACCGTCAGCCGTACGCGTCGTGGCGATGCAAACAGGCGGCTTGCCATAGGCATAGGCATTGTCAACCAGGTTGCCAATGATCCGGTCCAGCTGCGTGGCAATCATGCGGAACCCGTCCCCCGCACCCAGCGACAACACTACCTGCCGTTCCTGCTCGGCAAGCGAAGCCGCCAGTTCGTTGACCCGCCGGTCCACCGGCACCGGCCGTGCCGTCGACTCGCTGGTCTGCGCGAAGCTCAAGAACTGCTCAACGATCGCCTGCATCGAATCCACATCACGCGTGACCCCCGCCGCGGCCTTGGGGTCGGACATCATCTCCGCGCGCAGCCGCAGCCGCGCCAGCGGCGTCTTCAGGTCATGCGCGATGCCCGCCAGCATCGTATTGCGCTCCTGATCGATGCGCGCCAGGTCAGCCACCATACGGTTGAAGCGCTCGATCAACTGCCTTAGCTCACGCGGCCCGCGTTCGCGCAAAGGCGGCACCTCGCGCTGCCGCGACAGCAGCTCGGCGGCGTTGGCCATGTCCCGGACAGGGCGCTGCAGTTGCCAGGCGATCAGCAGCGCGAATATGATCGCCACGCCCACCACCAGCATCACGCCCGGCACCAGGCGGTTATCGGGCGGCGGATTGTGGACCCAGAGGATCGGCATGGCGATCCAGTCGTCGCGGCTGGGCAGCTTGATCCAGATGCGCGGCGTGGTCTCGTCTTCCAGCCGGATCTCCGTACCCTGCGGCAACCGCGAGATGAACTGTTCGACCAGGCGGCGCGAGCGGCCGCCCTTGGGCGCGGTGGCGTGCTCGTCGGCGCTGGCGGTATCGGCGGTCTCCACCAGGCTGGGCAGCTTCGCCGGCGGGCGCGCATCGAGCGCGCGCTCGATGCTGTCGAGCTGGAACAGCATCTGCTCCACGGAATAGTCGACCTGCTGCTGGCGCCGGTCCATGCGCAGGATGGCCAGCCACGAGAAGTGGCTGATCACGAGCACGGCCGCGATCAGCAAGGCAATGCGGCCGAACAGGGTGTCGATACGTCGCAACTTCATCGGGAAGCAGGCTCGGGTGGCACGCGGCGGCACGTCAAACGATAAAACGGCCGGCCGCCGCGGGCTTTAGTCGGAAAGCTCGGCGGGAATTTCTTCCGCTTCGTCGGGCACGAAGGTGTAGCCGCGGCCGCGCACGGTCTGGATATAGCGTGGCCGCTGCGCGTCTTCATCCAGCAGCCGGCGCAGGCGCCAGATCTGCACGTCGATGCCGCGGTCGCTGATGCCGCTGGCGCTGCCGTACATCAGCTCGACGATGCGCTCGCGCGACAGCACTTCGAGCGGATGCATCAGCAGCAGCTTGAGCAGCGCGAATTCGGTGTCGCTGATCGACAGCGTCTGGCCGGCGCGGGTCAGCGTGCGCTGGCGGAAATTGACGCGGAACGGGCCGAAGGCGACCGATTCGCGGTCCTCGGGCGCCGCGGCCGGGCGGGCCAGCTTGCGGCGCAGCACCGCGTTGATGCGCGCCAGCAGCTCGCGCGGCGAGAAGGGCTTGCCGAGATAGTCGTCGGCGCCGATCTCCAGGCCGACGATGCGGTCGATCTCGTCGCTGCGGGCGGTGAGCAGGATCACCGGGATGTCGTCGTTCTTGGCGCGCAGGTTGCGCAGCGCGGTCAGGCCGTCGACCTTGGGCATCATCAGGTCGAGCACGATCAGCGCGGGCCGTTCGCGCTCCAGGCGCGCCTGCAGGCCGTCGCCGTCGTGCAGTACCGAGACGGCAAAGCCCTGCTGGGTCAGATACTCGCGCAGCAGGTCGCGAAGTTCGGGATCGTCGTCGACGACGAGGATCTGGGTAGGCTGGTTCGTTCGCATAGGCACATGATAGTCAGCCCGGGCGGCGCACATGCCGGATCGGCCGGGCGGTTTTGTTTCTGGAGGTTACACCTGGGGCGCTGGTAATCCTCTGTAATAAAAGCGCCGGGCGCCGAAATACGGGCGTCCGCGCCCGCACATTATCCTTGCCGCATGACTTGCCGTCGGCGCCGTCCCATGCGCGCTGCACGGCACTCGCCGGCACGCCGGCGGCCTTTGGGTGCGTTGCCCCCACGGCCGGCCGGTGCCCATTGCGTTGCGGCATACTGCTGCATCGTCACTTGCCAGCAGAACACCACGGCGCGCCGGGCGCGCCGTTCCCAGGATTGCGGACATGTCCAACCCCGAACAAGGCCAACCTAACCCCTCCCCGTCTTCCCGTCCGCCCCTGCCGCCCGGCGGTACCCCGCCCCGCAGGAACCGGCGCCGGCTGTATGCCGGGCTGCTGGTGCTGCTGCTGGCCGGGGGCGGCTGGTACTGGTATGCCCACCGCGGCGACGCGCCCAAAGGCACCGCAGGCGGCCCGGGCGGCGCCAGCGGGCCTGGTGCAGGAGGTCCTGGCGGTCCCGGTGGCCCTGGTGGCCCTGGTGGCCCCGGCGGACGCGCCGGCATGCCGCGCTCGCCGGTGGTGGTCGCCACGGTGGCCCAGCGCGACATGGACGTGGTCCTGAACGGACTGGGCAACGTGACCCCGGTTTCGAACGTGACCGTGCGCGCGCAGGTTTCCGGCCCGCTGCTGAAGGTGCTGTTCAAGGAAGGCCAGATGGTCAAGGCCGGCGACGTGCTGGCCGAGATCGACCCGCGCCCGTTCCAGGCCGCGCTGGACCAGGCCGTGGGCCAGCTGGCGCGCGACCAGGCGCTGCTGCAGAACGCGAAGCTGGACCAGCAGCGCTACCGCACCCTGCTGGGCCAGGATTCGATCTCCAAGCAGCAGGTCGATACCCAGGACGCGCTGGTGCGCCAGTACGAGGGCGTGGTCAAGACCGATCAGGGCAACGTCGCCAACTCGCGCCTGCAGCTGGGCTACACCAGGATCGTGGCGCCGGTGTCGGGCCGCATCGGCCTGCGCCAGGTCGATCCGGGCAACATCGTCAACACCAGCGACACCAACGGCATCGCGCTGATCACGCAGATCCAGCCGATCGCCGTGATGTACACCATCCCCGAGGACAACCTGCCGTCGGTGCTGAGGAAGCTCAATGCCGGCGAAAAGCTGCCGGTGCAGGCCTGGGACCGCCAGGTGCGCAACCAGCTGGGCGAAGGCACGCTGCTGACCACCGACAACCAGATCGACACCACCACCGGCACGGTCAAGCTCAAGGCGGTCTTCCCCAATGAAGACGGCATGCTGTTCCCGAACCAGTTCGTCAACGTGCGCACGCGCGTCGACACGCTCAAGGACGCCACCGTGATCCCGGTGGCGGCGATCCAGCGCGGCCAGCAGGGTACGTTCGTCTACACCGTGGACGACGCCAACAAGGTCAAGGTGCAGGTCGTCACCCTCGGGCCCGGCGACGGCAGCCGCAATGCGGTCCTCAAGGGCCTGGAGCCCGGCCAGCGCGTGGTGGTGGATGGCGCCGACCGGCTCAAGGAAGGCATGACGGTCGAGACGGTCGACCCGGCCGCGCGCGCCGCGGCCACGGTGCCGGCGAGCCAGCCGCGTGGGCGCGGCCGGCGCAACCGCGATGGCGCCGGCGGGGGTGGCGCCAGCGGTGCGCATGGCGACGCCAGCGCTGCGGCAGCGGCTGGCGCATCTGGCGTGGCAGGCGAGCATCGCCGCCATCGCGAAGGCGGCGCCAGCGCGCCCAGTGCGGAAGGCCCGCGCCGCCAGCAGCAGCAGCAGTAAGGACCACGCATGAACCCCTCACGCCTCTTCATCGAGCGCCCGGTCGCCACGGCGCTGCTGATGCTGGCCATCCTGCTCTCAGGGCTGGTGGCCTACCGGCTGCTGCCGCTGTCGGCGCTGCCGGAGGTCGACTATCCGACCATCCAGGTCACCACGCTCTACCCCGGCGCGAGCCCCGACGTGATGACCTCGTCGGTGACGGCACCGCTGGAACGCCAGTTCGGCCAGATGCCGGGCCTGAAACAGATGTCGTCGTCCTCGTCGGGCGGCGCCTCGGTGATCACGCTGCAGTTCGAGCTGACGCTGCCGCTGGACGTGGCCGAGCAGGAGGTGCAGGCCGCCATCAACGCCGGCAGCAACCTGCTGCCGTCCGACCTGCCGATGCCGCCGGTCTACAGCAAGGTCAACCCGGCCGACGCGCCGATCATGACCATCGCCATGACCTCCGACACCATGCCGCTGCCCAAGCTGCAGGACATGGTGGATACGCGCGTGGCGCAGAAGATCTCGCAGATCCAGGGCGTGGGCCTGGTCACCATCAGCGGCGGGCAGCGCCCCGCCGTACGCATCCAGGCCAATCCGGCCGCGCTGGCGTCGCTCGGCATGTCGATCGACGACCTGCGCACCGCGATCGGCTCGGCCAACGTCAACGGCGCCAAGGGCAGCTTCGACGGCCCGCAGCGCGCCTCGACCATCGATGCCAACGACCAGCTGCGCTCCGCCGACGAATACCGCCAGATCATCCTGGGCTACAGGAACGGCGCACCGATCCGCATCACCGACGTGGCGGAGATCGTCGACGGCCCCGAGAACAGCCGCCTGGCCGCGTGGGCCAACGACAAGCCCGCGATCGTGCTGAACATCCAGCGCCAGCCCGGCGCGAACGTGATCGAGGTGGTCGACCGCATCAAGACCCTGCTGCCGCAGCTGCAGAACGCGCTGCCGGCGTCGGTCCACGTGCAGCTGCTGACCGACCGTACCACCACCATTCGCGCCTCGGTCGAGGACGTGCAGTTCGAGCTGCTGCTGGCGATCGCGCTGGTGGTGCTGGTGATCTTCCTGTTCCTGCGCAATATCCCCGCCACCATCATCCCCGGCGTTGCGGTGCCGCTGTCGCTGGTGGGCACCTTCGGCGTGATGTACCTGGCCGGCTTCTCGATCAACAACCTGACGCTGATGGCGCTGACCATTGCCACCGGCTTCGTGGTCGATGATGCGATCGTGATGATCGAGAACATCATGCGTTACATCGAGAAGGGCGATTCGCCGATGCAGGCCGCGCTCAAAGGCTCGAAGCAAATTGGCTTCACCATCATCTCGCTGACCTTCTCGCTGGTGGCGGTGCTGATCCCGCTGCTGTTCATGGGCGACGTGGTCGGCCGGCTGTTCCGCGAATTCGCGATCACGCTGGCGGTGTCGATCCTGATCTCGGCGGTGGTCTCGCTGACGCTCACGCCAATGATGTGCGCGCGCCTGCTGCACCATGTGCCGGAAGAAAAGCTGTCGCGCTTTCACCGTGCCACGGGCCGCTTCTTCGACAACGTGATCGAGCGTTACGGCCGCGGGCTGGAGTGGGTGCTCGATCGCCAGAAGGCAACGCTGGTCGTGGCAGTGGCTACGCTGGTGCTGACCGTTCTGCTGTACCTGCTGGTGCCCAAGGGTTTCTTCCCGGTGCAGGACACCGGCGTGATCCAGGGCATTACCGAGGCCGCGCAGACCACCTCGTTCAGCGCCATGGCGCGCAAGCAGGAAGCGGTGGCCAAGGTGGTGATGCAGGATCCGGCGGTCGCAAGCCTGTCGTCGTTCATCGGCGTGGATGGCAGCAACACCACGCTCAACGCCGGGCGCATGCTGATCAACCTCAAGCCCAAGGGCGAGCGCGACCCGATCGACGTGGTCACGCAGCGCCTGCAGCAGTCGGTGCAGAACCTTGGCGGCGTGTCGCTGTTCACGCAGCCGGTGCAGGACCTGACCATCGAAGACAAGGTCTCGCGCACGCAGTACCAGTTCACGGTGGAGGACCCCGATCCCGAGACGCTGGCCACGTGGGTGCCGAAACTGGTGGAGCGCCTGCGCCAGGAGCCCGAGCTGCGCGACGTCACCAGCGACCAGCAGAACAACGGCCTGCGCGCCTATGTCGATATCGACCGCGACGCCGCGGCGCGCTTCGGCATCACCACCGCGGTGATCGACAGCGCGCTGTACAGCGCCTTCGGACAGCGGCTGGTGTCGACCATCTTCACGCAGTCGAGCCAGTACCGCGTGGTGCTGGAGACCATGCCGGAATTCCGCAAGAGCCCGCAGTCGCTGGCCGACCTGCGCCTGCCCTCCTCTTCCGGCGGACAGGTGCCGCTGGGCGCGTTCGCGCGCATCACGGAGCGCACCGGGCCGCTGGTGATCAACCATCAGGGCCAGTTCCCGGCGGCGACGATCTCTTTCAACCTGGCGCATGGCGAATCGCTCGGCGCCGCGGTCGACAAGATCACCAAGGTGGAACAGGAGCTGGGCCTGCCGATCTCGATGCAGACCAGCTTCCAGGGCGCGGCGCTGGCGTTCCGCGCGTCGCTGTCGAACACGCTGTGGCTGATCCTGGCCGCGGTGGTGACGATGTATATCGTGCTGGGCGTGCTGTATGAAAGCACCATCCACCCGGTCACGATCCTGTCGACGCTGCCGTCGGCCGGCGTGGGCGCGCTGCTGGCGCTGCTGGTGGCGGGGATGGACCTGGGCATCATCGCCATCATCGGCATCATCCTGCTGATCGGCATCGTCAAGAAGAACGCGATCATGATGATCGACTTCGCGCTCGAGGCCGAACGCGAAGGCGGCATGTCGCCGCGCGACGCGATCTTCCAGGCCTGCCTTCTGCGTTTCCGCCCGATCCTGATGACCACCATGGCGGCACTGCTGGCGGCGCTGCCGCTGATGCTGGGCTCCGGCATCGGCAGCGAACTGCGCCAGCCGCTGGGCGTGACCATGGTGGGCGGCCTGCTGGTCAGCCAAGTGCTGACGCTGTTCACCACGCCGGTGATCTACCTGGCGTTCGACCGCGTGGCCAGGCGCGTGAAGGGCTGGCGCAAGCGCCGCTTCGGTGATCCGGAGGAAGGCGGTACGGGCGAGGAGCCGCCGTATGAGCCCCCACGGGAGCCGACCCCGCGATGAATCTCTCGGCTGCCTTTATCCATCGCCCGGTCGCGACCGCGCTGCTGACCCTCGGCATTCTGCTGGCGGGGCTGGCGGCGCTGCGGCTGCTGCCGGTGTCGCCGCTGCCGCAGGTGGACTTCCCGACCATCTCGGTATCGGCGTCGCTGCCGGGCGCGAGCCCGGAAACGATGGCCGCCACCGTGGCGACGCCGCTGGAGCGCGCGCTCGGCACCATCGCCGGCGTGACGGAAATCACCTCCAGCAGCTCGCTCGGCTCCACCCGCGTGACGCTGCAGTTCGACCTGTCGCGCAATATCGACGGCGCCGCGCGCGACGTGCAGGCGGCGATCAATGCCTCGCGGGCGACGCTGCCAACCAGCCTGCCCAACAACCCGACCTACCGCAAGGTGAACCCGGCCGACGCGCCGATCATGATCATCGCGCTGACGTCGCCGACCATGACGCGCGGCCAGCTCTACGACGCGGCGTCGACCATCCTGGCGCAGAAGCTGTCGCAGGTGGACGGCGTGGGCCAGGTGACCATCGGTGGCGCGTCGTTGCCGGCGGTGCGGGTGGAACTGAATCCCACCGCCCTGAACAACTACGGCATCTCGCTGGATGACGTGCGCAACACCATCAGCGCGACCAACGCCAACCGCCCGCTGGGCACGCTGGAGAACGCCAGCAACAACTGGCAGGTCTACGCCAATGACCAGGCGATGAAGGCGGAAGACTACATGCCGCTGATCATCCGCTACGCCACGCCGGGCACGTACTCGTCGGCGTCGGCGGGCGCGCTGATCGCCAGCACCGCCAATGCCACGGCCAGCGGCGGCGTCAGCACCAAGGTGGTCAACGGCGTCACCGTGACCACGCTCACCACCAGCAGTGGCACCACCACCATCACCAGCGGCGCCACCGGCGGCAACAGCGCCACCAGCGGCCCGAATTCGTTCGCGGTGCCGGTGCGGCTGCGCGACGTGGCCAATGTGGTCGACTCGGTGCAGGACATCCGCAATGCGGGCTCGGCCAACGGCAAGCCGTCGGTGCTGCTGGTGCTGAACCGCTCGCCTGGCGCCAACATCATCGAGACGGTGGACCGCGTCAACGAGATGCTGCCGAACCTGCAGAAGATGATCCCGGCGGCGATCTCGATGGACGTGATGATGGACCGCACGCCCACCATCCGCGCCTCGCTGCGCGAGGTCGAGCACACGCTGATGATCGCGGTGGCGCTGGTGATCATGGTGGTGTTCGTGTTCCTGCGCAATGTGCGCGCCACGCTGATCCCCAGCGTGGCCGTGCCGGTCTCGCTGATCGGCACCTTCACGGTGATGTACCTGGCCGGGTTCTCGTTGAACAACCTGTCGCTGATGGCGCTGACGATCGCCACCGGTTTCGTGGTCGACGATGCCATCGTGGTGCTGGAAAACATCTCGCGCCATATCGAGGAAGGCATGAAGCCGCTGGCCGCCGCGCTGCGCGGCGCGCGCGAGGTGGGCTTCACGGTGCTGTCGATGAGCCTGTCGCTGATCGCGGTATTTATCCCGCTCCTGATGATGGGCGGCATCGTCGGTCGGCTGTTCCAGGAGTTTGCGATCACGCTCTCGGTGGCGATCCTGGTGTCGCTGGTGGTGTCGCTGACCACCACGCCGATGATGTGCGCGCGCATGCTGCGCCCTGTGGAACCGGAGCAGCAGGGGCGTTTCTTCCGTGCCACCGAGCGCATGTTCCAGTGGCTGCATGACGGCTACGCGCGCTCGCTGTCGACCGCGCTGCGCTTCAGCCCGCTGGTGTGGCTGGTGCTGATCGCCACCATCGCGCTCAACGTGTGGCTGTACGTGATCGTGCCGAAGGGCTTTTTCCCGCAGCAGGACACGGGCCGGCTGATCGGCTTTATCCGCGCCGACCAGGCCACCTCGTTCCAGGCCATGCGCGGCAAGCTCGACAACTTCATCACGATCGTGCGCTCGGATCCGGCAGTGGAGAACGTGACCGGCTTTACCGGCGGCTCGCAGCGCAATACCGGGCAGATGTTCGTCACGCTCAAGCCGCTGTCCGAGCGCAAGGAATCCGCCGATGCGATCATCGCGCGGCTGCGCGGCAAGCTGGCCAAGGAGCCGGGCGCCAGCCTGTTCCTGCAACCGGTGCAGGACATCCGCATCGGCGGGCGGCAGAGCAGTTCGCAGTACCAGTTCACGCTGCAGTCCGACGACCTCGAAGTGCTGCGCACGTGGGAGCCCAAGGTGCGCGCGGCGCTGTCCAACCTGAAGGGGCTGGAGGACATCGACACCGATACCAACGACAAGGGCCTGCAGACCTCGGTGATCATCGACCGCGATGCGGCGTCACGCCTGGGCGTGACCGCGCAGCAGGTGGATGCGGTGCTGAACAACGCGTTCGGCCAGCGGCTGGTGTCGACCATCTACCATCCGCTCAACCAGTACCGCGTGGTGATGGAGCTGAGCCCCGAGTACCTGCAGGGCCCGAACGCGCTCAAGGACATCTACGTCGTCACCGGCAATGGCAACCGTGTGCCGTTGTCCGCGTTCTCGCGCGTGGTGCCGACCAGCACGCCGCTGGGCGTGAACCACCAGGGCCAGTTTGCCGCGTCGACGATCTCGTTCAACCTCGCCGAGGGTACCTCGCTGTCGCAGGCGACGGATGCGATCAACCGCGAGATGGCGCGCATCGGCGTGCCCGAGACGCTGCGCGCCAACTTCCAGGGCGGCGCCAAGGCGTTCCAGGATTCGCTCAAGAGCCAGCCGATCCTGATCCTGGCGGCGCTGATCACGATCTACATCGTGCTCGGCGTGCTGTACGAGAGCTACGTGCACCCGCTGACGATCCTGTCGACGCTGCCGTCGGCCGGCGTGGGCGCGCTGCTGGCGCTGCTGGCATCGAAGACCGACTTCAGCATCATCGCGCTGATCGGCGTGATCCTGCTGATCGGCATCGTGAAGAAGAACGCGATCATGATGATCGACTTCGCCATCGACGCCGAGCGCCGCGAAGGGCTGTCGCCGCGCGATGCCATCTACCGCGCCTGCCTGCTGCGCTTCCGCCCGATCCTGATGACCACCATGGCCGCGCTGCTGGGCGCGGTGCCGCTGGCGATCGGCCGCGGCGACGGTGCCGAGCTGCGCGCGCCGCTGGGCATCTCCATTGTCGGCGGCCTGGTGGTGAGCCAGCTGCTGACGCTGTACACCACGCCGGTGGTCTACCTGACGCTGGACCGCTGGCGCCTGAAGGTCAAGGCCTGGCGCCAGCGCCGCCGCGGCCATAGCGGCGATAGCGGCACGCCTGACCATCCGGCCGCCGTCTGAATTTGCAGAGATTCCTCATGACTGTGTTTAACCCTGTGTTTAACCTTGTGTTTCGCCCTGCGTTTAGCCGATTCCTGACCCATGCCCTGCCGCTGCCGCTGGCGTGCGCGCTGCTGCTGGCCGGCTGCGCGGTCGGCCCTGACTACAAGCGCCCCGATGCGCCGGTGCCGGAAGCTTTCAAGGAAGCCGCCGATGCCACGACCGATGCGAATGCCTGGCGCGGCGACTGGAAAACCGCCGAGCCGCAGGATGCCGTCGCGCGTGCCGACTGGTGGACGGTCTTCGGCGACCCGCAGCTCGATGCGCTGATGTCGGAAGTGCAGATTTCCAACCAGAACATCAAGGCGGCGGAAGCGCAGTATCGCCAGGCCGTGGCCGCGCTGCAGGCGGCTCGTGCCGGCTTCTTCCCGACCGTCGATGCGCAGGCCGGCGCTTCGCGCGCACGCGGCGCCAGCGGCAATACGCTCAACGGGCAGAGCGTGACGCTGGGCGCAACCTGGGAGATCGATGTGTGGGGCCGCGTGCGGCGCCAGGTGGAAAGCAGCGAAGCCAGCGCGCAGGCGAGCCAGGCCGACCTGGCCTCGACACTGCTGTCGACGCAGGCAACGCTGGCGCAGAGCTTCTTCCTGCTGCGCGTGGCCGATGCGCAGAAGGCGTTGCTCGACCGCACCGTCGCCGACTACCAGAAGTCGCTGCAGCTGGTGCAGAACCAGTACGCCGCCGGCACCGCGCAACGCTCCGACGTGCTGCAGTCAGAGACCCAGCTCAAGAGCGCGCAGGCGCAGCAGATCGACATCCAGATCACGCGCGCGCAGCTGGAGCATGCCATCGCCGTGCTGGTCGGCAAGCCGCCCGCGGCGCTGTCGCTGGCCGCGGACGATTTCCGCAAGGCACCGCCGCTCGTGCCGGGCGCGGTGCCTTCGGAACTGCTGGAGCGCCGGCCCGACATCGGGGCGGCCGAGCGCCGCATGGCGTCCGCCAATGCGCAGATCGGCGTGGCGCAGGCCGCGTATTACCCGACGCTGTCGCTGTCGGCCAGCGGCGGGCTGACCGCCAGCACGCTGGCGCGCTGGATGTCGCTGCCGGACCGCATCTGGTCGATCGGGGGCGGACTGGCCGGCACGCTGTTCGATGGCGGCCTGCGCAGCGCGGCCAAGGCGCAGGCCGTGGCCGCGTATGACCAGACCGTGGCCAACTACCGCCAGACCGTGCTGTCGGCGTTCCAGGAAGTCGAGGACAACCTCGCCGCGCAACGGCTGCTGGAGCAGGAAGCGGTGGTGCAGAACGACGCGCTGCGCTCCGCGCGCGAGGCGCTGGCGCTGGTCAACAACCGCTACCGCGCCGGCACCGCGGGCCTGCTCGACGTGCTGACGGCGCAGACGGCTGCCTACACCGCCGAGCGCACCGCGCTGTCGATCGCCGGGCGCCAGTACACGGCGGCAGTGGTGCTGATCAAGGCCCTGGGCGGCAACTGGCATCCGCAACCGGTGAACGGCGCGACAGTCAGCCAGCGCTAGGCGCCGCGCTGCGGCGCGTTCGGCAACGGCTGCGCGCAGATGCGTTCGCGCAGCCAGGTGGCGGCCTTGCCCAGCGGCCGCTGCTTGTGCCACACCAGTTCCATCGCCACCGGCCAGTCCTGCTGCTGGAACGCCAGCGGCGGCGACACCAGTTGCGCCGCCGCCGGCGAGTTGGCCACCACGTGCCACGGCACGAAAGCCCAGCCGAGCCCGCGCTTGACCAGCTCGACGATGACCCACTGGCTCTCCACCCACCACACATCCGCCGCCACGCGCAGGCGCATCTTCTCTTCGCTGTCGGTACGCGTCGCGACCATCAGCTGGCGGTAGCGTTTCAGCTCTTCCCAGTCCACGCGCTGCGACGCGAGCGGATGGTCGGGCGCGCAAAGGATCTGCATCGGCATCCAGCCCAGTGCATGGAAGCCCAGCTCGGGCGGCAGCACCTCCTGCCGCCACATGATGCCGAGATCGGCGCCACCCTCCAGCACCAGCCGGCTGACGTCCTCCATCAGCGGGAACAGCACTTCCAGCTCGACCGCCGGAAACCGGCCGGAGAACGCTTCGAGCAGCTGTCCCAGCGTTTCTTCCGGATAGAGCTCGTCGACGGCGAGCACCAGCCGTGTCTCCACGCCCTCGCCCAGGCTCTTGGCGACGCCACGGAAGTGCTCGCAGCGCTCCAGGATCACGCGTGCCTCTGCCAGCAGCCGCTCGCCGGCCGGGGTCAGCACGGGATAGCGGCCGGTGCGGTCGAACAGCGCGTTGCCGACGTCGATTTCCAGATTCGACACGGCGGCGCTGACCACTGACTGGGCCTTGCCGAGCCGGCGCGCCGCGGCGGAGAACGAGCCGGCCTCTGCGGCGGCGACAAAGGCCTGGAGTTGGTCCAAGGAGAGACTCATACGACGCCCCTGCGAGTGATCTATCGGATTTGACGATAGTATCCAACTTGGCAATCCCAGCAAAGCAGATAGACTTGGCCCGACTGAATTGTTGCTCCGCAGGAGGAAACCATGCGTACTACCCGGGACCGGATCCGCCACGCCGTTGGCTTCGAGCTCGTCGGCTTGCTGATCTTCGCGCCACTGGCCAGCTGGGCCTTTGGCTACAAGCTGCACGAGATGGGCCTGATCGGCGCGGTCGCGTCGCTGATCGCGACCGGCTGGAACTACCTGTACAACCTGCTGTTCGACAAGGCCATGCTGCGCATCACCGGGCAGGTGCGCAAATCGGTCAAGGTGCGGGTGCTGCACGCGATCCTGTTCGAACTGGGCCTGCTGGTGGTGTTCCTGCCGGCCCTGGCGTGGTACCTGAATATCAGCCTGGTCGATGCCCTGATCATGGATATCGCCGTGGCCGTCTTCTACATGGTCTACGCGCTGGTGTACAACTGGCTGTACGACATCATCTTCCCGGTGCCGTCGCTGAAGCATGCCGCCAGGCCCGACGGCGCGGCGGCCGGCTGAGGCCGGGTTTTACCTGACCCCGGACAGGCCACTCCGGGGTGTATCCCCACCTTGCCGCGCGGACGCGAATTGTTATACTCGATAACAAAATTCGACGACCGGGCGCGTCGCTGCGCGCCGCAAGCGGGGAGACAACATGAAGATCGCAATCGCCGGCGGCGGCATCGGCGGGCTGACGCTGGCGCTGCTGTGCCACCGCCACGGCATCGACGCCGAAGTCTGGGAAGCCAGCGAATCGCTGCGCCCGCTGGGCGTGGGCATCAACCTGCTGCCGCACGCGGTACGCATCCTGTCCGAGCTCGGTTTGCGCGACGCGCTGGCCGGGATCGCGATCGAGACCTCGTCGCTCTCCTACTACAACAAGCTGGGCCAGCGTATCTGGCATGAGCCGCGCGGGCTCGCGGCGGGCTACGACTGGCCGCAGTTCTCGATCCATCGCGGCGAGTTCCAGATGCTGCTGCATCGCACCGTGGTCGAGCGGCTGGGTGCCGATGCGGTCCACACAGGACATGCGTTCGAGACCGTGCTCGATACCGGCGCGCGCGGGCCTGTGCGTTTCGGCCTGCGCCGCCGCGGCGACGGTGCCGAGGTGGAAGCCAGCGCCGACGTGCTGGTCGGCGCCGACGGCATCCACTCCGCGGTGCGCCAGCACTTCTATCCCACCGGCGACGCGCCGCGCTTCTCGCGCCGCATGCTGTGGCGCGCGGTCACCGAGGCGCCGCCCTACCTCGACGGGCGCTCGATGTTCATGGCCGGGCACCAGAACCAGAAGTTCGTCGCCTACCCCATCTCCGAGCCGCTGCGCCGGCAGGGCCGCTCGCTGGTCAACTGGATCGCCGAGCTGCGCGTGCCCGACAGCGTGTCTGACACACCGCCGCGCAGCGACTGGAACAAGCAGGTCGACAAGTCGGTGTTCCTGGCGCAGTTTGCCGGCTGGCAATGGGACTGGATCGACATCCCCGCGCTGATCGACGGTGCCGGGGCGATCTACGAATTCCCGATGGTCGACAAGGACCCTCTGCCGCGCTGGACCTTCGACCGCGTCACGCTGCTCGGCGATGCCGCGCACCCGATGTACCCGATCGGCTCGAATGGCAGCGCGCAGGCGATCCTGGATGCGCGCTACCTGCTCGACAGCCTGCTTGGCACGCGGGACACCCCTTACGCGCTGCGCGAATACGAGGCGGAGCGCCTGCCGCGCACTGCTGGTATCGTGCTGCGCAACCGCATGAACGGGCCCGAGCAGGTGATGCAACTGGCAGAGGAACGCGCGCCGCAGGGGTTCCGCGATATCGAACAGGTGATTCCGCGCGCCGAGCTGGAGGCGATTTCGCTGCGGTATAAGCAACTGGCGGGGTTCGACCGGCAGTCGATGCAGGGCGGCGGGCGATAGCACCGCGATCCGCCAGATCCAACCAAAAAAAACCATCAAGAGGAGACAACATGGCGCCCCTGGACCCAACCCGGCTCACCCGCCTGGCGCTGGCCGCCGCCCTCGCCTTCACCGCCAGCGTCGCGCTGGCGGACATCACCGTCGGCGTCAGCCTGTCGACCACCGGCCCGTCCGCCTCGCTCGGCATCCCGCAGAAAAACTCGATGCCCTACCTGCCGCAGAAGATCGGCGGCGAGGCGGTGCGCTACATCGTGCTGGATGACGCCTCCGATCCCACCCAGGGCGCCAGGGTGGCGCGCCGCTTCGTCTCCGAAGACAAGGTCGACATCATTCTCGGCTCGTCAGCGGTCGCGCCTTCGATTGCCATCGCCGAGGTGGCCGAGGAAAGCCAGACCGTCCAGCTCGCCTTCTCGCCGATCGAGCTCAAGCCCGGCCGCGGCGGCTGGACCTTCCGGCTGGCGCAGCCGGTGCGGCTGATGGCCAACGCCGTCGCCGCCACCGCCAAGACCAAGGGCGTCAAGACCATCGGCTTCATCGGCTTTGCCGACGCGTACGGTGAAACCTGGCTGAAGGATTTCACCGCCGCCGCCACCGCCAACGGCCTGCGCCTGATCGCCACCGAGCGCTATGGCCGCGCCGATACCAGCGTGACCGCGCAGGCCATCAAGCTGATCGCCGCCAAACCCGACGCCATCCTGATCGCCGGCGCCGGCACCGGTGCTGCGCTGCCGCACACCACGCTGCGCGAGCGGGGCTACGGCGGCGCCATCTACCAGACCCACGGCGCCGCCACCAAAGACCTGATCCGCATCGGCGGACGCCTGGTCAATGGCGCGATCCTGCCGGCGGGGCCGGTGATCGTGCCGGAGCAGCTGCCAGCCGGCGACCCGGTACGCAAGCCGGGACTCGACTACGTCACCCGCTACGAGAAGCAATACGGCGCCGAGTCGCGCACGCAGTTCGGCGCGCATGCCTACGATGCCGGGCTGGTGCTGGAGCGGATCGTGCCGGTGGCGCTGAAAAACGCCAAACCCGGGACGCCGGCCTTCCGCCAGGCGCTGCGCCAGGCGCTGGAGACCGAAAAGGACATCGTGGTGTCGCACGGCGTGCTCAACTACAGTGGGCAAGACCACTATGGCTTTGACCAGCGCGGCCGCGTTATGCTGACGATCGACAACGGCAACTGGAAACTACTGCAATGATCCCCGACGCATCCGGTGCATCTGGCGCACCCGCCGCGGCAGGCAAGACTGGCAGCACGCACACCGCCAGCGCGCGGCGCAAACCGCGCGAACCGCTTGCGCCGGATCCGGCGGTGGCCGACAGCGGCTTCGATCCGCATGTGCCCAATGTCGACTATGGCGTGCTCGACAGCCTGATCGGCTACGCCATCCGCCGCGCGCAGATCCGCATCTACGAGGATTTCGTACTGTCTTTGTCGCAGTGGCAGATCACCCCGCCGCGCTTCTCGGCGCTGGTGATCATCTCGCGCAACCCGCACCTGAAGCTGACCGAGCTGGCGCGCATCCTGGGCATCGCGCGCTCGGGCGCGGTGCTGCTGGTCGATGCGCTGGAAGAGATGAACCTGGTCGCGCGCCGCCCGGCGCCGGGCGATCGCCGCGCCTACAGCCTGGTGCTGACCCCGTCGGGACGCAAGACGCTGGACGCGGCCACGCGCGCGGTGGTCGAGCATGACGCGCATGTGGGCAGCGCGCTGTCCGATAGCGATCAAGCCACGCTGAAATCGCTGCTGTCCCGGCTGGCGCCGCCGCGCGCGGACTGAGCGCCACGCCGCTGTCATCCGGCAAGCGCCAGCCATGCGTTAACATGGCCGCCATGCCAAGAACAACCGCCACGCGAACCGCATCGCGACCCGGCGCGCTGCTGCGCCGCCTGTCGCCTCTTCTTGCCGCCGCCTTGCTGATGGCCGGTGGGCCGGTCATCGCCCCGGCGCTGGCCAAGCCGCCAGCCAAGGTACAGAAATCCCAGAAGGTCCAGAAAGCCGGCAAGGCAGCCAGAGCCACGCCGTCCGCCGATCCGACCCTGGTGCAGGCCGGCGTACCGGCGCAGGTGGCCACGGCCCTGCGCCGCGCCGGCGTGCCGGCCTCGGCCGCCAGCTTCTACGTCATCAAGCTGGGCGCTCCAAGTGCGCGCGCCAGCTGGAATGCGCAGCAGCCGATGAACCCGGCCTCGACCATGAAGCTGGTCACAACCTTCGCCGGCCTGCAGCTGCTCGGCGCCGACTACCGCTGGCAGACCGCGCTCTACGCCGACGCGCAGCCCGGCTTCGACGGCACCGTCAATGGCAATGTCTACCTGCGCGGCCGCGGCGATCCCAAGCTGGTGCCGGAGGAGATGGCCAAGCTGGTGGCCAGCGCCCGCGCCGGCGGCGCCGCCACGATCAACGGCGACCTGGTGCTGGACCGCAGTTACTTTGCCGATGGGCTCAACGGCAACGGCACTATCGATGGCGAAGCGCAGCGCGCCTACAACGTCGGCCCCGATGCCCTGCTCTATGCCTTCAAGACGCTGTCGTTCACGCTGACGCCGGATCCCGTCACGCAGACCGTGGCGGTCAGCGTCACGCCGGAGCTGGCGCAACTCAAGCTCGACAACCAGCTGACGCTGACCAACGGCCGCTGCGGCGACTGGCAGAGCCGCGCCACCCCCAGCGTGCAGCCACAGGCCGACGGCACCGTGCTGGCATCGTTCGCCGGCGACTATTCGAGCGACTGCGGCGAGCACGTGCTCAATATCGCCACGCTGTCACACGCGGATTTCACCTGGGGCGGCTTTGTCGCCGAATGGCAGCGCGCCGGCGGGCGCTTCACCCACCTGCCGGCGCTGCGCAGCGGCAAGGTGCCGCGCGGCGCGGTGCTGCTGGCGCGCCACTATGGCCTGCCGCTGTCCGACATCGTGCGCGACATCAACAAGTTCTCCAACAACGTGATGGCACGCCAGCTGTTCCTGACCATCGGCGCCGAGCTGGACCGCGGCGGCCCGGCCAGCCCCGAGCGTTCGATCCGCGTGGTGCGGCGCTGGCTGACAAAGCAGGGGCTGGACATGCCCGGGCTGGTGCTGGATAACGGCTCCGGCCTGTCGCGCGAGGAACGCATCAGCGCCTACGACATGGCGCGCCTGCTGCAGCAGGCCGCGGCCAGCAACGTCGGCCCGGTGCTGGTCGATTCGCTGCCGGTGCTGGGCGTCGACGGCACGCTGCGCAACCGGCTGACCCGCGCCAATGCGGCCGGCAGCGGCTACCTCAAGACCGGCACGCTGGCCGATGTGCGTGCGCTGGCAGGCTATGTCGATGCCGAGGATGGCAGCCGTTATGTGGTGGTGAGCATGATCAACCACCCCAGCGCCTCGCAGGCGCAGGAGGCGCACGACGCGCTGATGCAGTGGGTGTATCGCGGCGCGCCCTGAGATTTGCGCCGGCGTTGACGGCAGGCCACCCGTGCGTGGCCTGCCGCCAACGCCGGGCGCCAATTTGTTAAGTGCCCACTTACCAGGGCGCGTTCCGACCCTATAATGCCAGGGTGCCGGCCGCGTCCTGCGGCGGCAGCTTTCCGGGCCGGCCCTCGGCGCCGGACCTGCATTGCCCCTTTCCTCTGACATGACTTCCCGACAACCCTCGGTGTGGTTGCGCTTCTGGCATCGCTTCGCACCCGCCGAACGCGACGGCTTCATGGCCGGCGTGCGCCGCTTTGCCCCATCCCTTCCCGCGGTATTTTCCTGGGGGCTGGTGACCGGCGTGGCGATGAGCAAATCGGTGCTGACCGTGCCCGAAGCCATCGGCATGTCGCTGCTGGCCTATGCCGGCTCCGCGCAGCTGGCGGTGCTGCCGCTGTTCGCGGCCGGACTGCCGCTGTGGACGATCTGGCTGACCGCGGCCATGGTCAACCTGCGCTTCGTCATCTTCAGCGCCGCCATGCAGCCGCACTTCAGCTACCTGACGCTGGCGCGGCGCACGGTGCTGGGGTTCTTCAACGGCGACCTGCATTTCGTCTACTTCATGCAGAAGTATTCGACGCCGGGCTATGAGCCCGGCAAGGAAGGCTACTTCTGGGGCATGGCGCTGACCAACTTCGCGATGTGGCAGGTATCGTCGATCCTGGGCATCGTGCTGGCGAGCCTGTTCCCGGACAGCTGGGGGCTGGGCCTGGCGGGCACGATGGCGCTGATCCCGGTAATGATCGCCACCATCAATTCGCGCTCGACACTGATGGCGGTGGTGATTTCGGCGGTAATGGCGTTGTTGTGCTTTGACTTGCCGTACCGGCTTGGGCTCGTGGTGGCGGTGGTCGGTGCGATTGCCGCGGGCATGGCCAGTGACGAGTTGGCGGCGCGGGCTGCGCTGCGGGGCATTCGTCGGCGGCGCAAGTCCGCGCCGATTGGCAATGCGGCTGATGCGCCGCCGGGAGACCGCGCATGAGCCATTCGGATATCTGGATCGCGCTGGTCGGCATGGCCGTGGTCACGGTGCTGACGCGCGCGTTCTTCCTGATGGCTGGCGAGCACGTCTCGGTGCCTGACCGCATCCAGCGGGCGCTGCGTTATGCGCCCGCAGCGGCGCTGGCGGCGATCATCCTGCCGGACCTGATGACGTGGCAGGGGCATTTCACCGTGGCGCTGTCGAACTACAAGCTGGTAGCGGGCGTGGTGGCCACCGCGTTCTACCTGCTGACGCGGCGGATGGTGGGGATGATTGCGGTGGGGATGGCGGTCTATACGGCGTTGCGGTTGTTGGGGTGAGGGCTAGCGCGTCTGGAAGTGCTCGCCCGAATCCGCTTCAGCCCCCGAACGCCGCCGCCGCGCGCTCCAGCCGGTCCCGCACTCCAGCCCAATCCTGCCCTTCAGGCAACGTCTCGAACACCAGTTGCGAATAGCCCTGCTTGTCGAGCTTGCGCAATAACCGGTACAGCTCCCGCGCATACGCAGCAGCATCCGCCGGCGCCTGCACCCAGGTGCAGCGCTGGTCCGCCAGCGGCGCGCGTCCTACCCAGGCCACGCGCGCATCGCCGGGCAGCGCGACAAGCCGCGCGGCAGCCGCCTGCGCATCCGCCAGCAACAAGGGCGTGTGCGGCGCGTAATGGGCCTTCAGCGTGCCTGACGCGCGCGGCGCGGCGGCATCGGGGGGCAGGGGCGCTTCGCCCAGTACCTGGGCCAGCATCCCGACCGTGACGGCACCGGGACGCAACAAGACCGGCCCGACGCCAGCGTCCAGGCGCGACAGGTCGACAATGGTCGATTCAATCCCGACCTCGACCCCATCGCCTTCCAGCACATAAACCGCATCGCCAAATTCATCCCGCACATGCTGCGCGGTAGTAGGGCTGACCTGCCCGAACTTGTTGGCCGAAGGCGCCGCAACTCCGCCGCGGCCGCGCTTGAAGCGCGCCAGCAGCGCCTGCGCCACCGGATGCGACGGGCAACGCAAGCCGATGCTGTCCTGCCCCCCCGCCACCGCGGCATCGATATGCGAAGCGCGCTTCAGAATCAGCGTCAGCGGCCCTGGCCAGAACGCATGGATCAGCTTCTGCGCGGCTTCCGGAACCTCGTCGGTCCAGTAGCTGATATCGGCGCCGTCGACCACATGCACGATCACCGGATGGTTGGACGGCCGTCCCTTCAGCGCGAAGATACGGCCGACCGCCTCGGGATTCTCGGCGTCGGCACCCAGCCCGTAGACCGTCTCGGTCGGGAAAGCGACCAGTTGCCCCGCCTCAAGCAGGCGGACGGCTTCATCGAGTTCAGCAGCCGTTGGCGTGCGCGGCGACATCGTGTTCCTTGCGTCGAATCAGTGCGGGATATCGGAGCGGGATATCAGAGCGGGAAATCAGGGCAGGATATGCAGCGCCTGCGCGGCCGCGGCAAAGGCAGCGCCGGCCGCCTCGGCATGCTCGCCGATGCAGTTGACGTGCCCCATCTTGCGCGACGGGCGCGCATCGCTCTTGCCGTACAAATGTAGCTTGGCGCCGGGCTGCGCCACCACCTCGTCCCAGGCCGGGGTACGTTCCAGCCCGAACTCGAACCACACATCGCCCAGCAGGTTCAGCATCTTGCCGGCCGAATGCTGGCGCGTGCTGCCCAGCGGCAGGCGGGCCATGGCGCGCACCTGCTGCTCGAACTGGCTGGTCTCGCACGCGTCCATGGTGATGTGGCCCGAGTTGTGCGGGCGCGGCGCCATTTCGTTGGCGACCAGCGAACCGTCGGTCAGCACGAAAAACTCGATGCACAGCACGCCGACATAGCCCATTTCCGTGGCGATGGCGGCAGCCGCGGCGCGGGCGCGGTCGGCGATGTCGGGCGAGACGCTGGTCGACGGCATTTCCGTCGAGAACAGGATGCCGTCGCGGTGCACGTTCTCGGCCAGCGGCCAGGTCGCGGTGGAGCCGTCCGCGGCGCGCGCGGCCAGCACCGAGACTTCATAGGCCAGCGGCAGCATCTGTTCCAGCACGCACGGCACGTGCTGCATCGCCTTCCATGCGGCGCGCACGTCGTCGCGCGTCTTCACGCGGGCCTGGCCCTTGCCGTCATAGCCCATGCGCGCAGTCTTGAGGATGCCGGGCAGCACGAGGTCGGGCAGCTGGTCGACGTCGGCGTCGTGCTGGATCACCCAGTGCGGGGCCGTGGGCACGCCGGTGCGCTCGGCGCAGGCGGCGAAGAACTTCTTCTCGCCGATGCGGTTCTGCGCGATCGACACGCAGTAGCCGCGCGGCGCGACAAACGAACCCAGTTGCTCCAGGCGGTCCAGCGACAGCGACGGCACGTTCTCGAACTCGGTGCTCACCGCCTGGCACAGCTTGGCCATCTCGGCCAGCGCGGCCTCGTCGGTGTACTGGGCGCAGATATGCTTGTCGGCCACCACGCCCGCCGGGCTGTCCTGGTCGGGATCGAGCACGCACACGCGATAGCCCATCGCCTGCGCCGCATGCGTGAACATGCGGCCGAGCTGGCCGCCGCCCAGCATGCCCAGCCACGCGCCGGGCAGGATGGGCGCGTCGGGACGGTCGACGCCGAACTCGGCGCGCGATTCCGGCGTGTGGGCTTCGGAGAGGTAGGGATGGATATCGGTCGGCATTGCTTGGTTCCGTGTGGGTCCGGAGGATTACAGCGGCAGCATTACAGCGGCAAAGTCATGGCGCGCGCGGCTTCGGTCTGCCTGGCGCGGAAGGCTTCCAGCGCAGTGGCCAGCGCGTCGTCGGTGGTGGCCAGCGTGGCGATGGCATGCAGCGCGGCATTGGCGGCGCCCGCTTCACCGATGGCGAAGGTGGCGACCGGCACGCCCTTGGGCATCTGCACGATCGACAGCAGCGAGTCTTCGCCGCGCAGGTACTTCGACGGCACGGGCACGCCGAACACCGGCACGATGGTCTTGGCCGCGATCATGCCCGGCAGGTGCGCGGCACCGCCGGCGCCGGCGATGATGGCGCGGATGCCGCGGCTGCGCGCGGTCTCGGCATAGCGGAACATGTCGTCGGCCATGCGGTGCGCGGACACCACCTGGGCTTCGAACGGCACGCCGAAATCCTTCAGCATGGCCACCGCGTGCTGCATCACGTCCCAGTCGGAACTGCTGCCCATCACGACGCCGACCAGCGGCTTGTCTTGCTTGCTCACTTTATCTGTTCCTTCGATGGTCGTTCCCGCACGCGCGGGAACGACGCCATGGCTTACTTCAGCTCTTCACCCGTCAGGCGCGTCAGCGCCTCACGATACTTCGCCGCCGTCTTTTCGATCACGTCATCCGGCAGTTGCGGCGCCGGGGCGGTCTTGGGCCACGGCTTGCCGTCGATGCGCACGGCTTCCAGCCAGTCGCGCACGAACTGCTTGTCGAACGACGGCGGGTTGGTGCCCACCTGGTACGAATCGGCCGGCCAGAAGCGCGAGGAGTCGGCGGTCAGCACTTCGTCCATCAGCGTCAGCACGCCGTTGTCGTCCAGGCCGAACTCGAACTTGGTGTCGGCGATGATGATGCCGCGGGTGGCGGCGAACTCGGCCGCTTCCTTGTACAGGCGGATCGAGATCTCGCGCATCTGGCGCGCCAGCGCGATGCCGATGCGGGCCTCGACCTCGGCGAACGAGATGTTCTCGTCGTGCTCGCCCATTTCTGCCTTGGCGGCCGGGGTGAAGATCGGCTCGGGCAGCTTCTGCGCATTCTGCAGGCCGGCGGGCAGCGTGATGCCGCACACCTTGCCGGTGGCCTGGTAGTCCTTCCAGCCGCTGCCGGCGAGGTAGCCGCGCACCACGGCTTCGACCAGGATCGGCTTCAGGCGCTTGACCACCACGGCGCGGCCCTTGACCTGCTCCACTTCCTCCGGCGCGACCACGGTTTCGGGCGCGATGCCGGTCTCATGGTTCGGCACAATGTGCGCCAGCTTCCTGAACCAGAAGTCGGCCATCTGGTTCAGCACGCGGCCCTTGTCGGGGATCGGCTCGCCCATGATGACGTCGAACGCCGACAGGCGGTCGGTGGTGACGATCAGCAACTTGTCATTGCCGACGGCGTAGTTGTCGCGCACCTTGCCGTGGCCCAGCAGCGGCAGCGAGTTGATGGAGGACTGGTAGAGAGCGTTGGACATGATGGTTCCGATAAAACGGCGAAGCCGCCGGGCGCAAAATGCGTGCCGCGGCGGCCGGAACTGCGATCCGCCTTCCACTTGCGCGGAAGGCGGACACGGGACAATTACTGCACGACCTGCGCCAGCTTGCCCGACTTGTACTGCTGCGCGACGTCGACCAGCGTGACCGGCTTGATCTTGCTGGCCTGGCCTTCGCAGCCGAAGGAAATGTAGCGCGCCTTGCACACTTGCTTGGCGGCTTCGCGGGCCGGCTTCAGGTATTCGCGCGGGTCGAACTTGCTCGGGTTCTCGACAAAGAAGCGACGAATCGCGCCGGTCATGGCCAGGCGGATGTCGGTATCGATGTTGATCTTGCGCACGCCGTACTTGATGGCTTCCTGGATTTCCTCGACCGGCACGCCGTAGGTTTCCTTCATGTCGCCGCCGAACTTGCGGATTTCTTCCAGCAGTTCTTGCGGAACGGCCGACGAGCCGTGCATCACCAGGTGGGTGTTGGGGATGCGGGCGTGGATTTCCTTGATGCGGCTGATCGCCAGGATGTCGCCGGTGGGCTTGCGGGTGAACTTGTAGGCGCCGTGCGAGGTGCCGATGGCGATGGCCAGCGCGTCCAGCTGGGTGGCCTTGACGAAGTCGGCGGCCTGCTCCGGATCGGTCAGCAGCATGGAGTGATCCAGCACGCCTTCGGCGCCGATGCCGTCTTCTTCGCCGGCTTCACCGGTTTCCAGCGAGCCCAGGCAGCCCAGTTCGCCTTCCACGGTCACGCCGACGGCGTGGGCCAGTTCCACCACCTTGCGGGTGACGTCGATGTTGTAGTCGTACTCGGCCGGGGTCTTGCCGTCTTCGCGCAGCGAACCGTCCATCATCACCGACGAGAAGCCCAGGTCGATCGCGCCCTGGCAGATCGCCGGCGACTGGCCGTGGTCCTGGTGCATCACCACCGGGATGTGCGGGTAGGCTTCGACCGCGGCTTCGATCAGGTGGCGCAGGAAATGCTCGCCGGCGTATTTGCGGGCACCGGCCGAGGCTTGCATGATCACCGGAGCGTTGACCTCGTCGGCCGCCTGCATGATGGCCTGCACTTGCTCGAGGTTGTTCACGTTGAAGGCCGGCAGGCCGTAGCTGTTCTCGGCTGCGTGGTCCAGCAGCTGGCGCATCGAAACGAGTGGCATGTCTAACTCCTAAATAAAAATGGGGTGTCTCTGTATTCTTCTGTCGGCGCTCAGTGCCCCACCCTGACGATCTTCAGGGTGTTGGTACCGCCCGGCTGCCCCATCGGTTCGCCGATGGTCAGCACGATGAAGTCGCCGCGCTGCACCACGCCCTGCGCCAGCAGCAGCTCTTCGGCCTGCTCCAGCGCGGTGTCGCGGTCGGCGCTGGACTGCAGCGGCAGCGGCACCACGTTGCGGTACAGCTGCATCTTGCGCTGCGAGGCCAGGTTGGGCGTCATGGCGTAGATCGGCACATGGATGCGGTGACGGCTCATCCACAGCGCGGTGGCGCCGGAATCGGTCAGCGCGGCAATCGCCTTCACCTGCAAATGATAGGCCGTGAACAGCGCACCCATCGCCACCGACTGATCAATGCGCGAGAACGTCTGATTCAGGAAGTCGGTGTCGAGCTGCACCACCTCGGACTTCTCGGCCTCGATGCAGACCGCGGCCATGGCCTCTACAGTCTCCACCGGGTAGCGCCCGGCCGCGGTCTCGGCCGACAGCATCACCGCGTCGGTACCGTCCAGCACGGCGTTGGCCACGTCCGACACCTCGGCGCGCGTCGGCACCGGGTTGACGATCATGCTTTCCATCATCTGCGTCGCGGTGATGGTGAGCTTGTTGGCTTCGCGCGCCAGCTTGATCATGCGCTTCTGCAGCGCGGGCACGGCGGCGTTGCCGACTTCCACGGCGAGGTCGCCACGCGCCACCATGATGCCGTCGGACGCCTGCAGGATTTCTTCCAGCACGCCCGGGTGGATGGCCTCGGCGCGCTCGATCTTGGCGATCATGCGGGCCTTGTGGCCATGCGGCTGGCCAGCCACGGCGGCCAGCTGGCGCGCCATTTCCATGTCGGTGGCGTTCTTGGGGAAGCTGACCGCGACATAGTCCGCGCCCAGGGCCATGGCGGTCTTGATGTCGTCCATGTCCTTGGCCGTCAGCGCCGGCGCCGACAGGCCGCCGCCCTGGCGGTTGATGCCCTTGTTGTTGGACAGGTCGCCGCCGATGCGCACGGTGGTGAAGATCTCGGTGCCCAGCACGCGGTCCACCACCAGCACGATCAGGCCGTCGTTGAGCAGCAGCAGGTCGCCGGGGCCGACGTCGCGCGGCAGGTCCTGGTAGTCCAGGCCAACGCGTTCTTCATTGCCGAGCTGACAGGCGGAATCGAGGACAAAGGGGGCGCCCGGCTTGAGCGTGACCTTGCCTTGCTCGAACTTGCCGACACGGATCTTGGGGCCCTGCAGGTCGGCCATGATGGCGACCTCGCGCCCGCACGACTGGGCGGCCTCGCGCACCAGGCGGGCGCGGTCGATATGGTCCTGCGCGCTGCCGTGCGAGAAATTCAGCCGCACCACGTCGACGCCCGCGGCAATCATGCGCGTCAGGATCTCCAGCGAGCTGGAAGCGGGGCCGATGGTGGCAACGATCTTGGTGGAACGGGTCATGCGCGGGTTTCCTTGGTGAAGGACGGGGGCCCGGCACGGCGCCAGGCCCGGCGGATGCTTCAGCCTGCTGCGCGCTGCTCCAGCACTTCAAAGGCGGGCAGCTTCTTGCCTTCCAGGAATTCCAGGAACGCGCCGCCGCCGGTGGAGATATAGCCCACGCGGTCGGCAATGCCGTACTTGGCGATGGCGGCCAGCGTGTCGCCGCCGCCCGCGATCGAGAACGCCCTGGAATCGGCGATGGCCTGCGCCAGCACCTTGGTGCCGTTGCCGAACTGGTCAAACTCGAACACGCCCACCGGGCCATTCCAGACGATGGTGCCGGCGGCCTTGAGCTGGTCGGCCAGCTGGGCAGCGGTCCTGGGACCGATGTCCAGGATCATGTCGTCGTCGGCCACGTCCTTGACGTCCTTGACGGTCGCCACGGCGGTGGCGCTGAACTCCTTGGCGCAGACCACGTCGACGGGGATGGGCACCGAGGCGCCGCGCCTGGCCATGATGTCGATGATGGTCTTGGCGTCGCCGACCAGGTCGGCTTCCGCGAGCGACTTGCCGATCTTCAGGCCGGCGGCCAGCATGAAGGTGTTGGCGATGCCGCCGCCGACGACCAGGTTGTCGACCTTGTCGGCCAGCGACTTCAGGATGGTCAGCTTGGTCGAGACCTTGGAGCCGGCCACGATCGCCACCAGCGGACGGGCCGGCTGGCCCAGCGCCTTGCCCAGCGCGTCGATCTCGGCGGCCAGCAGCGGGCCGGCGCAGGCGATCGGGGCGTACCTGGCGATGCCGTGGGTGGTCGCCTCGGCGCGGTGCGCGGTGCCGAAGGCATCGTTCACATACACGTCACAGAGCTTGGCCATCTTCTGGGCCAGCTCGTCGCTGTTCTTCTTCTCGCCCTTGTTCACGCGGCAGTTTTCCAGCAGCACCACCTGGCCGGGGGCGACTTCGACGCCGTCGACCCAGTTCTGCACCAGCTTGACCGGCTTGCCCAGCAGCTCGGACAGGCGCGTGGCGATCGGCGCCAGCGAGTCTGCCGGCTTGAACTCGCCTTCGGTCGGGCGGCCCAGGTGGGAGGTGACCATCACCGCGGCGCCGGCGGCCAGGCAGGCCTCGATCGCGGGCACCGAGGCGCGGATGCGGGTGTCCTCGGTGATATGGCCGGCGTCGTCCTGCGGCACGTTCAGGTCGGCGCGGATGAACACCCGCTTGCCGGAGATTTTGCCTTGGGAAATCAGATCGGAAAGACGCAGGACAGTGGTCATGACGGTGAAAGGCGCGAGATTTCGCTGAAAAATCGGGGAAACGGGGATTTTACCTGATCGCGGTCAACGCTTTGGCGATTCCGGGGTGCAACGGACTTACAATGTGCGGCAGCGAGCACAACGAGGCTTCACGCCGGCCGCATCATTCCTTGCCTCCCCACGAAAGAAGGGGCAAGGGGATGCCCCCCTGCCGCGCCGAGTGCGGTAATGTATGCAACGTCTGCTACAACAGACACGCACTGACAAAGAGCCGGGCAAGCAACGGCCAGAGAAGGCACCAGGCGGATAACAAGGCATGCCGGCGTGCGCATGGACGCACAGCCGGCGCCGCGCATTGTTTTGTCGCGAATGCAGGGGGGTAATCAGATGAAAGAAGCCGACATGCACGGAGCGATCCGTGGCTTGTACGAGGGCATTCTCGATCCCGGTGCGTGGCAGCAGAGCCTGCGCACCCTGACCGATATGGCCGGCTCGGCGCACGCCTCGATGATGGTCTGGGACACGGTACGCGACCAGGTCACCGTCAATGAAATCGTCAATCCGGTGGTCGAGCTGTTCACCGAGTACGAATCGGATTTCCAGGCCATCGACCCGGCCAAGCAGTTCGCCCCGCGGCTGCAGCCGGGCGCGTGGTACGTCGATGCGCGCGAGCTGGGCGAAGGCGCCATGGCGCGGCACCCGTTCTACCGCGACTTCTTCCACCGCTACGACCTGCGCTCCTACGTGGCGTGCCTGGTCGCGCGCCAGCCGCACTACGAAGTCTATTTCTCGATGCAGCGCGGGCGCACGCAGCCGCTGTTCTCGACCGACGACACCCGTGGCATGGACTGGATCATCCCGCATATGCGCAGCGCCATGGCCATGCGCGACCGCACGCTGGGGCTGACCGTGCTGGCGCGGCTGTCGTCGCAGCTGGTGGAGCGGCTCAATTTCGCGCTGCTGGTGTTTTCGCCGCAGCGCCAGGTGCTGCTGAGCAACCGCGCCGGCGAACGCTGGGTGCGACGCCTGGATCCGGCGGGCAAGGTCTCCGACTGGACCCTGTCGCGCCCGTTCGGCGAGATGCTGGCCGCGGCCTGCGACCCGCAGCGCGCGGTGGCCGCCCAGGCCGCGCGCGCCACCGACGGCAACGGCGCCAGCGCGCAGGTGATCGTGCTGCCGCTGCCGCCCTCGCACGCGTTCGCCGCACAGTGGCAGGAACCGGCGGCGCTGGTGGTGGTGCACGAGCACGACAGCGCGCCGCTGCTGCTGGCTCCCGTGCTGCGCGACCTGTACGGCCTGACGCCGGCGGAAACGCGGCTGGCCACCCATCTGGCCGGTGGCCAGGGCCTTCCCGAAGCCAGCCAGCAGCTGAATATCCGCCACGAAACGGCGCGCACGCAGCTCAAGGCCGTCTTCCACAAGACCGGCACCAACAGCCAGGCCCAGCTCACCCACCTGCTTTCGCGCCTGGGCGCGGCGCTGGAAGGGGCCTGAATTCCACCCTCGCGCGGTACGCCAGCCGGCAACCAACCGGCGGCTTCGGCACAGCCGCGCGAAGGAAGTACCAAAAGTACGAAAAAGAAGAAAGAAGAAAAACCATGAGCAACACGCCGATGCATGACACCATCCGCGCGCTGTACGAGGGGATCTTTGACGCCGATGCCTGGCGCCGCAGCCTGGGTGCGCTATGCCAGGCCAGCGACAGCTCGCATGCGCTGCTGCTGGTGCGCGATACGGTCCACGAACGCGTGCTGGTGAACCAGGTGGTCAATCCCGTGCCCGAAGCGGTGGCGGCCTACAGCGAATACTACGAAAGCATCGATCCGGGCCTGCCCTTCGCCCAGCGCATGTCGGTGGGCAACTGGTACATCGATTCGCGCGAGCTCGGCTCGCAGACGATGCGCCAGTCGCCGTTCTACGGCGACTTCCTGCACCAGTTCGAGCAATCGTCGGTGATGGCCTGCCTGATCGAGCGCAAGCCGCACTATGAAGTGTTCCTGTCGCTGCAGCGGCCGCTGGGTGGCAACCAGTACTCGCCCGAGGACGCGCGTGCGCTCGACTGGGCGATCCCGCATGTGCGCCATGCCATGGCGCTGCGCGACCGCACGCACCAGGTGTCGGCGCTGGCGCATGCGTCGAGCCAGTTGCTGGAGCGGCTGCCGTTTGGCGTGATCGTGCTGCGCGACGATGGCAAGACGCTGCTTGCCAACAGCACCGGGGAGGCCTGGGTGCGTCGGCTGCTGCCGGCCGTGTCGATCGAAACCAGCGCCGCGACGGTGTCGGCGGCGAGCGGGCGGGCTGATGAATGGCGGCTGTCGCGGCCATTTGCCGATGCGTTGAAGGCGGCGTGCGATCCGGGCAACCCGCAGCCGGCGCAGGCGCTGCGGGCGGTGGATAGTGGCGGGCGGCAGGCGCAGATCATCCTGTTGCCGTTGCCGCCGGCACATCAACTGTCGATGGATTGGCAGCGCCCCAGCGTACTGGTGGCGATCCATGAACCCGGCGTCGCGCCGATGACGTTGCCGGCGGTGCTGCGGGATTTGTATGGGCTGACGCCGGCGGAAACGCGGTTGGCGCTGCAGTTGTCAAGCGGGATGGGGTTGCCCGAGGCTTGCGAGCAGATTGGGATTCGGCGCGAGACCGGGAGGACGCAGTTGAAGGCTATTTTCAACAAGACTGCTACGGGCACGCAGGCGCAACTGGCGCATCTGCTGACGCGCCTGGGGGTGCGGGCTTAGTCAGGGTGCCCGCCGGTTTGCTTCCCTCTCCCGCGTGCCGGAGAGGGGCCGGGGGAGAGGGCAGGAGCCTCAACGAAGTAAAGCCCCCGATATGGCCGCAATCGATGCAGCCTCAATCGAAGCCTCAATCGATTGAAGCCCCCACGGTCTTCACCACCCCCGCCCACTTCTGCCGGTCCGCCTTGACGGTAGCCTTGAACTGCTCCACCGACTCGATCCGCGGCGTATTGCCGGCCTCGACCAGCTTCTGCCGGATCGACGGCGTTTCCAGCGCCACCTTGACCGCGTCATTGATCTTGCGCGCGATCTTCGGATCCAGGCCCTTGGGCCCGAAGAAGCCGAACCAGATGGTGCTGTTGTAGCCCGCCACCCCACTCTCGGCAATGGTCGGCACGTCCGGGATCACCGGCACGCGCTTGCTGGTGGTCACGCCCAGCAGCCGCACCTTGCCGGCACGGTATTGCGGCAGCACGCTCTGCACCTGGTTGAAAATGCAGCAGACCTCGCCCTTGACCACGGCCTGCAGCGCGTCCGGGCCGCCCTTGTACGGCACATGGACCATGTCGAGGCCGGCGCGGGCATTGAATTCCGCGAAGGCCAGGTGCGTGCCGGTGCCGTTGCCGGTCGAGGCATAGTTGTATTTGCCCGGGTTGGCCTTCACCTTCTCGATGAATTCCTTCACCGTCTTCACGTCGAGCACGGCCGGGTTGACGGTCAGCACGTTGGACACTTCCACCAGCGGCGCCACCGGCGTGAAATCGGCTTCGGCGTCGAACGGCAGGTTCTTGTACAGCGCCGGGTTGATCCCGTGCGTGGCCGCGGTGCCGAGCAGCAGCGTGTAGCCATCCGGCTTGGCGTGCGCCACCACTTCAGAGGCGACGTTGCCGCCCGCGCCCGGACGGTAGTCATAGATGATCGTGGTCTTGAGCGACTTCTGCAGCGATTCCTGCAGCGTGCGGCCCACCATGTCGACACCGGAACCGGCGGTGAAGCCCATCAGGATGGTCACCGGCTGCGTCGGCCACTCGCCCTGGGCCTGGGCGGGCGCGCTCACGGCAGCGGCGGCGCACAGGGCGGCCATGCCAGCGGCCAGGCGGGAAGCGGAACGGAAGGACAAGCGCGGCAGGCGGGACGAAATGGGCATGGGGGCACCGTCAGGAAGGTCAGCACAAAATAGCGGCCGGGGTCTGAGCCCCGGGCCAGCGCAACAAGATAGCAAGGATCCTGCCAAAACCAAACGAACCAGTTCGCTTGAAGGTATGCCGTGGGGGCATATGGTGCGCCGGTGTGCGACCTGATGTGACGTTCAGCGGCGCAGCAGGCCCACCAGCTCGTCGACATCCGGCAATGGCGCGCCGGTCCCGGCGGCGCTTTCGTCATCTGCATCCAGCAGCCCGTCGGCCAGCGCCCGCTTGTCGCGGTGCAGGGCGACAATGCGCTCCTCGATGGTGCCGGCGTTGATCAGCCGGTACACCGTCACGGGGCGCTGCTGGCCGATGCGGTGCGCGCGGCCCATGGCCTGGTCCTCGGCCGCGGGGTTCCACCAGGGGTCGGCGATGATCACGTAGTCGGCCGCGGTCAGGTTCAGGCCGAAGCCGCCGGCCTTCAGGCTGATCAGGAAGACATCGCCCTCGCCCGCCTGGAAAGCGGCCACGCGGCGCGTGCGCTCGGCCGCCGGCGTGGCGCCGTCCAGGTACTGCAGCGCCAGCCCGGCGCGCTCCAGGCCCCGCCTCAGCAACTGCAGGAAGTCGACGAACTGGCTGAACACCAGCGTCTTGTGGCCGCTGGCGGCAAGTTCGCTCGCCAGTGCCACGAAGGCGCGCAGCTTGGCGCCCTCCTCCATCTGGCTGCCGATTTCGGGCGTTGCCAGGCGCGGGTCGCACGCGGCGCGGCGCAGGCGCATGATCTGCGCCAGCACATGGATGCGCGCCTGCGATTGCTGCTGCGCCTGGGCAAGCGCGCGCGCCTTTGCCCCGGCCGGCGCGCCATGCGTGGCCTTGCGCGCCGCATCCACGCGCGCCAGCGCGGCTTCGGCCTGGGTCTGCGCCTGACGGCGCAGGGCTTCGTAGTGCGCGGCCTCCACCGGCTCGGGCTCGACCCGGATCACCAGCTCAGTGCGCGGCGGCAGTTCGTCGAGCACCTGGGCCTTGGTCCGCCGCAGCACGAAGGGCGCGATCATGCGGCGCAGGCGCTGGCGGGCCTCGCGCACGCCGCCGCGCTCGATCGGGTTGGCGAAATGCTCGTTGAAGCGGGCCAGCGAGCCCAGCAAACCCGGGTTGCAGAAGCGCATCACCGACCATAGCTCGGCCAGCCGGTTTTCCACCGGCGTGCCGCTCAACGCCATGCGGAAGTCCGCGCGCAAATCGAACATCGCCTGCGCGCGCCGCGTAATGGCGTTCTTGAACGCCTGCGCCTCGTCGGCGACCACGGTATGCCAGTCGCGCGCGCAGAAGTCCTGTCGCGCCTGCTGCAGCAGCGTGTACGAGACGATCACCAGGTCATGCGGGCCGGCCTGCTCTAGCAGCGTATCGCGCTCGCCCTCTGCATAGACGTGGACATTCAGGGTCGGCGCAAAGCGTCGTGCCTCGGCGGCCCAGTTGCCGCACACCGAGGTGGGCACGATCACCAGCGCGGCGCCGCCGGCCGCGCGCGCCACCAGCACCGCCAGCGCCTGCACGGTCTTGCCCAGGCCCATGTCGTCGGCCAGGCAGGCGCCCAGCCCCGAGGCGGCCAGCGTCATCGCCCAGCGGTAGCCGGCCTCCTGGTAGGGGCGCAGTTCCGCCGCAAGCGTGGCGGGCACGGTGATTGGCGTGTCGCGCGCCGCGCGCAGGCGGGCGATGCGCTGGCGGAAATGCGCGTCCGGATCGATCCCCACGCCGGCCAGCACGTCGTCCAGCCACGGCGTGGCCATCTGCGGCACGCGGATGCCGTCGGGAATGCGCTCGGCCACCGACGCCAGGTCGCGCAACTGGCCGCGCAGCGCGCGGGTCAGCGCCACGAAGACACCCTGCCCCATCGGCACGAAGCGGCCGGCGTGGCTGCCGGTCCAGTCGATCAGCTTGCCCAGCTCCAGCACCAGCCCCTCGGCCACGCGCAGCTCACCGGCCAGCCGGTACCACGCGCCGCGGCTTTCGATATGCACGCCAAGTTGCGGCAGATCGGCGGGGACGATGCGGATTTCCTTGCCGCGCGGCCATTCCACGGCCTGCACCGCGGGCAGGCCGGGCAGCGCTTCGAGCACGGTCAGCGCATCTTCGGGATCGTCCAGCGTCCAGGTGTACTCGCCGCCCGGCGGCGACTGCGTGACAAGCACCGGAAGCGCGGCGAAGACCTCGGCCACGCTGGCCAGTTCGGCATCGAGATCGCGCTGGGTGACCAGCGTCTCGCCGCGCACCGCGGCCATCAGGCGCTCCCTGCCCGCGCCCGGCGCCAGGCGGGGCCCGAGCTGGCCCAGCGGCGTGACCACCAGCCGCATCGTGATGCCGCGCCCGGCCACGCCGCCGATGGGCGCGACCTCCGCGCGCAGCCGCGCGTCGGCTTCGACCGGGCGCGTGCCGGCGGCCTGGTCGGCATGGACCTGGAAGTGGCCGGCCAGCGCGCGCAGGGTGCGGTCCAACTGGGCCTGGCCATCCTCCGGGATCGCCAGCCCGTCGCCGATCAGCCGCGCGGCATCGAACTGCGCCGGGGTGAAGCGGAGCACCTTCAGCCGGTGCGGCCCGTCGCGCAGCACGCTGACCTGGCGCAGCGCCTCGGCTTCCTGGCGCGCGGCGGCGGGCAGCAAGGCCTCCATCGCCGGCGCCTCGCGCAGCGGGGGGTAGAGGCGCAGCACGAAGCGGCCGGCGCTGTGCACGGCCTCCAGCGCGGGCGCGTCTTCAACTACGTCCAGCGTCTGTGCCGGGGCATGAACCAGCACCACGCCCGGGTGGCCGACCAGCGCCATGGCGGCGGCAGCGCGGTCCAGCACATAGCGCCGGTTGTGCGAGGCATCGCGCCGGATCGCACGCGCGATGCGTGCGTCCCACGGCTCGAGCCGGTCGTCCTCGGCCACGCGCGCCAGCGGTATGGGCCTGGGCTTGCCCCAGCCGCGCGCCCCGCGCACCTGCTCGAGCGGCTCGATGGTGGCCACGGCACCGTCCGGTTCCAGCGTCAGCGCCCACAGCAGGCGGCGCCCGCCTTCGATGGCAGCGGCGGGCTCGGCACTGGCCAGCGCGCGCAGCGCTTCCAGCGCCTGCTCCCAGCCGGGCTGGCCGGGTTCGGCATGCGGGTCGGAATGTGTAGTCAAAGGCACGAAGAAAACGGTATGGCGTCGGGGCAGGCGCGGGCGATGCAACCGGCGAGCCGGCAAACGCACGGAAATGAGGATTCTAGTCCGCCACTGCCCCCTTCCCCCTGCCGGCTGCGTTGGCACCCATGCCCCCCGGGCTTACAATGTCGTTTTTGCTACTTTCACGGCGCTGGGAGAATAGAGATGTCGATGGCGGATCGCGACGGCAAGATTTGGATGGACGGCAAGCTGATCGAATGGCGCGATGCAAAGATCCACGTGCTGACGCATACGCTGCACTACGGCATGGGCGTGTTCGAGGGCGTGCGCGCCTACAAGACGCCCGAAGGCACCGCCATCTTCCGCCTGAAAGAGCACACCCGCCGCCTGTTCAACTCCGCCAAGATCTTCCAGATGGCGATGCCGTTCGACGAGGCCACGCTGGAAACCGCCACGCGCGAAGTGGTGCGCGCCAACAACCTGGAATCCTGCTACATCCGCCCGATCGTGTGGATCGGCTCGGAAAAGCTGGGCGTGTCGGCCAAGGGCAACACCATCCACGTGGCGATCGCGGCGTGGCCGTGGGGCGCCTACCTGGGCGAGGAAGGCATGGAGCGCGGCATCCGCGTGAAGACTTCGTCCTTTACCCGCCACCACGTCAACGTGTCGCTGGTGCGCGCCAAGGCCAGCGGCTACTACATCAACTCGATCCTGGCCAACCAGGAAGCGACCGGCCTGGGCTACGACGAAGCGCTGCTGCTCGACACCGAAGGCTATGTCAGCGAAGGCTCGGGCGAGAACGTCTTTATCGTGCGCAACGGCGTGATCTACACCCCTGACCTGGCCTCGTGCCTGGACGGCATCACGCGCGACGCCACGCTGACCATCGCGCGCGACCTGGGCATCGAAGTGCGCGAGAAGCGCATCACCCGCGACGAGATGTACTGCGCCGACGAAGCCTTCTTCACCGGCACCGCCGCCGAAGTCACGCCGATCCGCGAACTGGATGACCGCATCATCGGCGAAGGCCGCCGCGGCCCGGTGACCAGGCAGATCCAGGACGCGTTCTTTGCCGCCGTGGGCGGCACCAACGAAAAGTACAAGAAGTGGCTGACGCTGGTCTGAGCACCGGCCGCCAGCCCTCGTGCCCCGCACCCGCCGCCGTGCGCGCGGGGCATGCCTTGTTTTGACGAACAATCAGCCTCAATCCCCGCAACACCATGACGCAAACCGCCACCATCATCGAAATCGGCGCCGAAGACATTCCGCTGCACTGCCCCACCGCCAACACCCCGGCCTGGAACTACCATCCGCGCGTGTTCCTGGACGTGGCCGACACCGGCGAAGCCAAGTGCCCTTACTGCGGTACCGTCTACAAGCTCAAGCCGGGCACCGTGCTGAAGGGCCACCACTGACCCGAGCCGCCGGTATTCGCACGACCCCGACGCTCCGGGCCGCCTGTTGGCGCCCCGGAGCGTTGCTGTTCCCGGTGATTTTGTCGGCGATCGCTTCTGCGATTGTGCCGACGATTGCGCCGAAGATCGCGCCCGCGAACCGGCTCCCCGCGCCCCGCCCATGAAGAAAGCCCTCGTCATCGCCCCCAACTGGATCGGCGACGCCCTGATGGCGCAGCCGCTGTTCGCGCTGCTCAAGGCGCGCCATCCGCGCCTGGCCATCGACGCCCTCGCGCCCAAGTGGGTGGCGCCGGTGCTCGCGCGCATGCCCGAGATCAACCGCGTGTTCCCGTCCGACCTGGCGCACGGCAAGCTGCAACTGTCGGCGCGGCTGATGTTCGCGCAGCAGCTCAAGAACGAAGGCTACGACCTCGCCTACGTGCTGCCGAATTCGCTCAAGTCGGCGCTGATCCCGTGGCTGGCCGGCATTCCGCTGCGCATCGGCTACCGTGGCGAAGCGCGCTTCGGCATGCTCAACGTGCGCCATGCCAACCCGCCGCGCGACCACCGCCCGCCGATGGTCGAGCACTATGCCCGCCTCGCGCTCAAGCCCGGCGCGCGCCTGCCCGAGAACATCCCCGAGCCGCGCCTGCGCGTCGACCCGACGCGCATGGCGGCGACCGCCGAGCGCTTCGGCATTGCCCCGCACACGCGCGTGATCGCGTTCTGCCCGGGCGCCGAGTTCGGCCCCGCCAAGCGCTGGCCCGCCGGCCACTTCGCCAGGCTGGCGCAGATGCTGCGCCGCTCCTACCCGTACGCGCAGATGATCACGCTGGGCTCGGCCAAGGACGCCGAGATCGCCGCCGAGATCGTCAAGGACGCGCCGTTCGTGCGCAACCTGTGCGGGCAGACCTCGCTGGACGACGCCGTCGACCTGCTGGCGCTGTCCGAGGCCGCGGTCTGCAACGATTCCGGGCTGATGCACGTGACCGCGGCGCTGAACCGGCCGCAGGTGGCGGTCTATGGCTCGAGCGATCCGCGCCACACGCCGCCGCTGTCACAGGCAGCGAGTATCATGTGGCTGCAGCTGGAGTGCAGCCCGTGCTTCAAGCGCGAGTGCCCGCTGGGCCACCTGCGCTGCCTGAAAGAGATCGAACCCGAAATGGTCTTCGTTGAGCTGCGCAAGCTGCTGCACCGGCCCTGATACCCTGACACTGCCACCATGCCTCGTTTTGCCCGCCTGTTCGATTCTGCCGAAGACATCGTCGAAGCCTTCCGCGAGGCGCTCAAGCAGCGCGATGCCGAAGGCGCGCTGCGCCTGTGGCTGGACGAGGATTCGATCACCTGCGTGCTGCCCGACGGCCAGCGCATGATCGGCCACGAACAGCTGCGCCAGGCGTTCTCGCAACTGCTGGAAGAGCAGCCGGTGCTGGTCGATGCGATCGAAACCAGCAGCCACGCGTCGATGGCCGTGTCGATCTTCGACGTGACCGAGGCGCTGCGCTTCGGCGGCGACCGGGTCGAAGCCGACCTGTACGTGCACACCACCTACGTGCTGATGCAAAACCACGAAGGCTGGCGCCTGGCGCATATCCACTGCAGCCCGGCCAACGCCGTGCAGGTGGCCGCGGTGGCTGCAGCACCCGGCCAGGCGCTGCACTGAGCCTGGCGGGCGGCACGGCCCGCCCGCCATGGCGCAGGGCCGCAAGACTGCAATCCCGCACTGCCGCACTACCGCACCCTGCAATACCGAGCTGTCATGACGCAGCGCCCCGATCTCCCGCCGCATCGTTTGACGCCTGCCGCCGCGCCGCACGGGCATGGCCATGGCTACGGCGACGGCATCGCCATTCCCTGGTGGCTGCGCGGCGGCCATGCCCAGACCATCATCCCCGCCCGCTTTACGCGCCGCCCGCCACGCGTCGCCTACCGGCGCGAGCGCTGGGACACGCCTGACGGCGACTTCATCGACCTCGACTGGACCACCCACCCGGTGCAGCCTGACACGCCACTGGTGGTGATGTTCCATGGGCTGGAGGGCAATTCGAACAGCCACTACGCGCAGGCGCTGATGCACGCGCTCGGCGCGCGCGGCTGGCAGGGCGTGATCCCGCATTTCCGCGGCTGCTCCGGCGAGCTCAACCTGGCGCCGCGCTTCTACCACTCCGGCGACTCGGCCGAGCTGCGCTGGGTGCTGGAACGCGTGCACCGCCAGCACTGCGCCCAGGGCCGCAAGCTGCTGGTGGTCGGCATTTCGCTGGGCGGCAATGCGCTGCTGCGCCTGCTCGGCGAAGACGGCGCCGCTGCCGGCCACGTGTCCGCCGCGGCCGCGATCTCGGCCCCGCTGGACCTGGCTGCCGGCGGCGCGGCGTTGTCGGCCGGCTTCAACCTGCTCTACACGCGCATGTTCCTGCAGACGCTCAAGCGCAAGTCGCTGGCCAAGCTGCAGCAGTTCCCGGGCTTGTTCGACCGCGAGGCGATGCTGGCCAGCCGCGACCTGTACGCCTTCGACAACGTGGTCACGGCGCCGCTGCACGGCTATGCCGACACCGACGACTACTGGCGCCGCGCCGCCAGCAAGCCGGTGCTGGGCGCGATTGCCGTGCCCACGCTGGTGCTCAATGCGCGCAACGATCCCTTCCTGCCCGAACGGCACCTGCCCGGCCCGGCCGACGTTAGCCCGCAGGTGTGGCTGGAGCAGCCGGAGTACGGCGGCCATGTCGGCTTCATGACCCCGGAGGAAGGCTGGCGGCGCCATCTGTGGCTGCCCGACAGCCAGTCAGGCGTGGCATTCGGCGGCCACATCGAATGGCTCCCGGCGCGGATCCTGCGCTTTTTCGACAGCATGATGTAAGGCCGGCGGCGTGCGTGGCGCCTTGCCGGCGGAGGAGACGGAGATGGACGACATCGTCAGGCAAGCCATGGCGCGCTGGCCCAACGTGCCCAACGCCTATGGCTGGCTCGCGCTGGACCGGCGCGGGCAGTGGCGCCTGCGCAATGAATACGCCCAGCAGCACGGCCTGACCGGCGAGCCGGTGCGCAATGAAGCGTTGATCGGCTTTATCGAACGCAACTACCTGAGCGACGAGCGCGGCGCGTGGTATTTCCAGAACGGGCCGCAAAAGGTTTTCGTGGGGCTGGCGTACGCGCCGTGGATCGTGCGGCTGCACCAGGGCGCGCTAAGCACGACCTCGCGGCAGCCGTTCAGGCTGCAGGCCTGCTATGCCGACGAGCACGGCAACGTGGTACTGGCGGGGACGGTCGACGGTGTCGATGGCACGCAGGCCGCGTTGCTGCATGACCATGACCTGGAAACTTTCAGCAGCAGCAGCACCTGGCATGGCGAAGCCTGCGGCACCGAGCTGGGCCTTTTCCACCACGACGGCCGCGACCTCCCGATCGAGCCCATCGCGGAAAGCGAGCTGCCGAAGCGCTTCGGCTTCGTGCGCCAGCCGGCGGCCTGACGCCGCGCGGCCGGGCTTGCCTCAGTTCGGCATGCCCTTGCTGTCCTGCTTGTCCTCGCGGTACTGGCGTTCCAGCTGGTGCAGGCGGGCATCCACCTCGGACAGCGTATAGAAGTCGCCGTCGCCGGCCTTGCGCGCGATCTGCAGCTGTTCGATCGCGGCCTGGTAGGCGCCGTCCATCGCATATTTCTCGGCCAGCGCCTGGTGCTGCTGCACCCGCTTGCCCTGGCCGGCGTACGCGCGTGCCAGCATTTCCCACCAGTCGCTGCGGCTGGTTTCCTGGCGCGTGCGCTCGCGCAGGAAGCGCACCGCCTCGTCGTAGCGGCCCGAGCCGACCAGGGTCTCGGCATAGGTGACCGACACCGCATGCGACAGCGGGAAGGCTTTCATCGACGCCGTGGCCTGTGCCAGCGCCTCGGGCACGCGGCCCTGCGTGCGCGCCAGCTGGATCGCCATCACGTCCAGCATGGGGCTGCCCGAGCTGGCACCGGGGATGGTGCCGTACAGGCGCCGCGCCTCGGCCAGTTCCTGTTCGGCGGCGGCGGTGCGGCCCAGCCGCTGCTCGGTGAAGGCGAGGCCGTAGTGCAGCGCCGGCGCCCGCAGCGCCGAGGCACCCGGCAACTGCGCGTTCAGCGAGTTGCGCAACGCCTGCAGGTCGCTCGGCGACGATTCCTGGATCACGCGCGCGCGCATCCGGGCGAACTCGTACTCGGGCGTATTGGGCACCTTGCGCGCGTTGGCGTGGCTCACGCGGTCCTGCATGTCGGCAAGACGCTCGGAAGTCAGCGGGTGGGTGCGCACATAGGACGGCACCGAGCTTTCCGAGATGCCGGACACGCGCTGCAGCCGCGCGAAGAAATCGGGCATGCCCTGCGGGTCGAAGCCCGCCGCGGTCATGATCTGGAAGCCGACGCGATCGGCCTCGCGCTCCGCGCCGCGCGAGAACGACAGCTGGTTGGCAATGGCGGCGCCCTGCCCGCCCATCGCCAGCGCCGCCGCGGCATCGGGGCTGCGCGTGGCGGCCAGCCCGGCCAGCACCATCGAGGCCAGCGCGATCCACATTGACCGGTCTTGCGAGGTGATGCCGCGCGCGATATGGCGCTGCATCACGTGGCCGATTTCATGGCCCAGCACCGAGGCCAGTTCCGACTCTGTATCGGACTGCACCAGCAGCCCCGTATGCACGCCGATATAGCCGCCCGGCAGCGCGAAGGCGTTGATGCTGCGGTCGCGCACCGCGAACAGGTCGAAGCCGGTGGCAAAGGTGCCGGCGCCGGTCGAGCCCGAGATGCTCTGCCGCCGCGCCGCCTGCACCAGCCGGTAGCCGAGCGCGTTCAGGTAATCCGACAGCAGCGGGTCCGGCACGTACAGCGGATCGCGGCGGATGTCGCGCATGATGCGGTCGCCCAGGCGCTTCTCCATGTCGGGCGACAGCGCTGCCGTGGACGGGTCGCCCAGGTCCGGCAGTTGCACTCCGCCGCCCTCGACCACCGGGTTGTTGGTACGCAGGCCGAACTCGGATTTCTGGCCCGCCTTGATGCTGCGGTTCAGGTTGTCGTAGACCTGGTCGCTGGCATCGCCGGACAACGACGGCACCGGCTGCGGCGCCCGCGTGGATGCCACCGGCGTGGCCGGTGCGGCGGCGGCCGGGGCCGAAGCAGGCGCGCGGGGCGTTGCCTGCGGCCACGCCGGCGATGCAATGCTCAGCGCCAGCACCGCCGCCAGCGGCCGCCGCCATGGCGACCCGGCGCCACCACGATGTGACGCGGAACCGGCAGGCGCGGCATCCGCCGCGGCGCAATGGCCGGGTGCGGCAGACCTGCGAAGCGATGGTTGTTTTGGCATGTTGCTATGATAGCGGCCTCCGGTGGCCGTTCCCATCAGACGGTTCCCGCCCCCGCCAAAGGCCTCCTGCACAACGCCCTGCATAACGCCCAGCCATGACCCAGCTCACCCATTTCGATACCGCCGGCCAGGCCCATATGGTCGACGTCGGCGACAAGTCCAGCACGCACCGCGTGGCCGTAGCCACCGGCACCATCACCATGCTGCCCGACACCTTCGCGCTGGTTCGCGACGGCAATGCCAGGAAGGGCGACGTGCTCGGCATTGCACGGGTGGCAGCGATCATGGCCACCAAGCGTACCGCCGACCTGATCCCGCTATGCCATCCGATCGGGCTGACCAAGGTCGCGGTCGACTTTGCGCTCGACGAGGCCAGCGCCACCGTCGCCTGCACCGTGCGCACCGAGACCCGCGGACAGACCGGCGTCGAGATGGAAGCGCTGACCGGCGTGCAGGTGGCGCTGCTGACGATCTACGACATGTGCAAGGCGGTGGACCGCGGCATGGTGATCGGCAATGTGAAGCTGCTGGAAAAGCATGGCGGCAAGTCGGGCGACTGGGTGGCCGCCACAGCTCAGTGACCGGCCTGGCTGCACCGCCCGTGGGCCGGCACGTGCCAAACGGCAATCACCGCACCTAGACTAGACATTGCTCAGGGCAGCCGGAAAACGAGAATCGCGAATCGCGCCCGCACGGACGCAGCGTCACCGCCTGGCTCCCATCACCTTGCCAAAGGAGAAGAGGCAATGCTTACCCAGAAGACGAAGGACATCGTGAAAGCCACCGCCCCGGTACTGGCGGAACACGGCTACGACATTATCAAGTGCTTCTACAAGCGCATGTTCGAAGCGCATCCCGAACTGAAAAATGTGTTCAACATGGCGCATCAGGAACGGGGCGAGCAGCAGCAGGCATTGGCGCGGGCGGTCTACGCGTATGCGGAGAATATCGAAGACCCCAGCAGCCTGATGGCCGTGCTGAACAACATTGCCAACAAGCACGCGAGCCTGGGCGTCAAGCCGGAGCAATACCCCATCGTCGGCGAGCACCTGCTGGCGGCCATCAGGGAAGTCCTGGGCAGCGCAGCGACCGAGGAAATCATCTCCGCGTGGGCGCAAGCCTATGGCAACCTGGCCGATGTCCTGATGGGCATGGAGAGCGCCCTGTACGAAGGTTCGGCCGGGCAGGACGGCGGCTGGACCGGGTGGCGAACCTTTGTCGTCCGCGAGAAGCGCCCCGAAAGCGGCGTGATCACGTCCTTCGTCCTTGAGCCGGCCGACGGCAAGCCGGTCGCGAACTTCAAGCCCGGTCAATACACCAGCATTGCAGTCGATGTGCCCGCACTCGGCCTGCAGCAAATCCGCCAATACAGCCTGTCCGATATGCCGAACGGGCGCAGCTATCGGATTTCAGTCAAGCGGGAAAGCGGCGACACCCAGCCACCTGGCTATGTTTCCAACCTGCTGCACGATCACGTCAATGTCGGCGATGAGGTCAAGCTTGCCACGCCATATGGGAGTTTCCATATCGACGTCAACGCCACCACGCCCATTGTGCTGATCAGCGGCGGCGTGGGGCTGACGCCCATGATCAGCATGCTCAAGACCGCGCTGCAGGCGCCGCCGCGGAAAGTCGTCTTCGCGCATGGCGCCCGCAATAGTGCAGTGCACGCCATGCGAGACAAGCTGCGCGAGGCGGCGAAGACCTATGAGAACCTTGAACTCTTCGTCTTCTATGACCAGCCGCTGCCAGAAGACGTGCAAGGGCGCGACTATGACCACGCGGGCCTGGTCGACGTAAAGCAAATCGAAAAATCGATTCTGCTGCCTGACGCCGATTACTACATCTGCGGCCCGATTCCATTCATGCGAATGCAGCATGACGCACTGAAGAATCTAGGCGTCCATGAATCGCGCATTCATTACGAGGTGTTTGGTCCAGACCTGTTCGCCGAATAGGTCGGCGCCCATGGGCGGATGCGGGGACGACGGACCTGGCATGTCGCGTCAGGTGTCGTGTCAGGTCACGGCGTCTTACCGGCCTGTCGTTCCTCGGTAATAAAGGTAACGCCGCATTTCCAGCCGCGCCGGCGGCATGCCCGCGCTTCACAATTTGGTATTCAATACGATTGCGGGCCGGCGCATTTTGCGGCCGGCTGCCTCTGCCCGCGGCGTGCCTTCCGGCCACGCGGGGGAAAGGTGAATACCATGAACGGGCGCAAGCTCTGCCAGCTGGTACTGGCACTGGCGGCCACGGCCGCGAGCGGCGCCGCCCTTGCCGGGCGGGCCGATATCCACAATGCCGACTGGCATGGCGCCGACACACGCGGCGGCATGATCAAGACGCGTGTCGGCGTGGGTATCTATTTTGGCCCCAGCGTCGTGTTCGGCGGCTACCCGTATTACTACCCTTCGTACCCGGCGCCGTATTACTACCCGGCTCCGGCCGTCGCCGTGCCGGTCGAGCCACCTCAATACATCGAGCAGGGGCCCAACGGGCCGGTGCCCGCCCCGGGTCCCGAACGGGCCGTGCCGCAGGACCAGGGCTGGTGGTACCACTGCAACCAGCCTGAAGGCTACTACCCCTACGTGCAATCCTGCCCGGGAGGCTGGCAACGCGTGCCGGCTCAGCCGCCGGCAAACTCCTGACAGCGTGGAGCGCAGCATGCGAGTCCTGACCCGCGCCACGCTCGCCGTGGCCACCCTGGCCCTCGGCGCCTGCGTCGTGATGCCTTCGGGCCCGAGCGTGATGGCGTTGCCGGGCACCGGCAAGAGCTTCGACCAGTTCCGCGCCGACGACTACAACTGCCGCCAGTTCGCCTTCGGGCAGGTTGGTGGCGTGACTTCCTCGCAGGCCGCGAACAACGCGGCGGTCGGCAGCGCCGTGGTCGGCTCCGCCCTCGGTGCGGCGGCCGGTGCGGCGTTCAATGGCGGATCAGGCGCGGCGGTTGGCGCCGGCGTTGGCCTGCTGACGGGCGCGGCGGTGGGCGCGGGCAACGCCCAGTACGCGGGCTATGGCACGCAGCGGCAATACGATGCCGCCTACGTGCAGTGCATGTATGCCAGCGGCAACCGCGTGCCGGTATCGGGGCGGGTTGCCGCGGCACCTGCGCCGGCGCCGCGGTACTACTACGCGCCGCCGCCGGCCTACTACGCGCCCTACTACTAGGTCACTTGCGTCCCCACGCGGAGAACCGGCGCGAGCGGTCGGTAACCCAGGCGCAGAACGCCTGCGGGCGTTCGTCGGCGGACAATTCCCGGCATGACTTCACGATGTCGGCGTATTGCGTGACTTCATCGCCCAGGTAATACCAGCGCAGCCGCTCCATCCACAGGCGGCCCTGCGCGGCATCGCCGGTCAGCGCGAGCAGCCATGCCGTGCGTGCGATCATCGTCGGGGTCGGCAGCAGGTGCACCGCGGCGATATGCGCGGGCAGAAGTTGCGCTGCATTCTGCGGCGTGATGACGGCCAGGCCCGCGGCATCGGCCTGCGCATGCTGGCGGAACCAGAAGCGCGGCATCGGCAGGGTGTTGCGGGTTTCGCTGGCGGCGTACTCGCGTGCCTCGGCGCGGCGGTAGTCCTGCCACATGGTGGCCAGGATGGCAACGGCAAGCGCAATGAACGCCACGCTGAGGCCCTTCGCCACGCTGGCCCGGACGCGCCATGGTCCGGCCGCGGCAGGCTCCAGCCAGCCCAGCAGGAAACAGAACGGCAGCAAGAAGTACAGGTAGTGCAACGGGTATTCGAGCATCGAATGCGCGCACAGCATCGCCAGCCACGTCAGCATCAGCCCCGCTTCGCGGCGCTCTCCATGTTCTGCCTGCCAGAGCCGCGCCCGCACCACGCGCCACAGCCACGCCGCGAGAATCAGCGCGACCCCGAGCGTGCCGGCGATGCCGGTCTTGGCCAGCAGGTCCAGCACGGCATTGTGGGCGTGCAGGGACATCTCCACCTTCACGCCGACCTGCGGCAGCTGCATGAATTGCGCCCAGCCGAACTCGCCCCAGCCGACGCCGATCCAGGGGTGCGCGCGGAACATCGCCATCGCATGCGCCCAGAGCGCGCCACGGGCCGACATCTGGTCCTCGGCTTCCAGTTGCGCGATCGTGTCGAACAGGCGCCAGTCAAGCAGCTGGCCGGCGCTGCGGATCGCTGGCTGCAGCACCAGCAGCATTGCAACCATGGCGGCCGCGGCCACCAGCAGTCCGGTCGTGCGCCGCATCGGATCCACCTCGCGTGGCATGCCGCGCTGCAGCCAGGCGGCCACCAGTGCGTAGAGCGCGGCCAGACCGACATGCAGCACGCCGGTGCGCGATCCGGATAGCACGATGCCGCTCTCCAGCAGTGCTACCGCTGCCAGCCACATCGGGAAGCGCAGCCTGCCGCGCGAGGCCAGCCAGACTGACGCGACCAGTGCGATGCCATGCACGGTGGCCTGGTGGTTGGGCTGGTTCAGGTTGCCCCAGAGGCGGCGGTTATCGTCGTAGAAGTAGGTGGAAACGAGGCCGAAGGTGCTGCGTTCGAGATGGAAGAGTTGGACCCACTGCGTGACGGTGCCGAGCAGGCCGGCGATCAGGAACGCGATGGCCAGGGTGTCGCCGGCATCGAGCGTCCCGGATGCCCGACTGCGGCGGTACGACCATGCCGCGCATGTCACGGTGGCGCCGAGCAACAGGGTCAGGACGGTGAGAGTCGCGCTGCCGGTGATGTCGGCGTGGCCGAGAGCGATGCGAGTGAGCCCGACGGCTGCGAGCCAGCAGAACAGCAAGGCTACCCACGGCAGCGAAATCGTCGCGTATGCCGCTGGTATGGCGGGCTTGCGAAGTGCCTGGAACGCGATCAGGGCGAGCGCGCAGCATGCGGCGGTCCATTCGCCGTAGAACGTCGCGAGTGGGAGCGTATGCCGGGAGACTAGCAGCGGGAAGACGATTGCTGCGATGAGGGCAGCCGACGGGAAGGTTGTCCGGGACGGCGGCATCGAGGCGCCTGATTTGGGGAAAGGCGCATGATAGCTTGGGGGGCGGGCAAAGAAAAAGCGCCCGAAGGCGCTTTGACCGCCACACACCAAGGTTTATCAGCGATTGGCGGCCGGCATAATGTTTGTCGGAATGGTGTCAGCCGCGACCTTAGTGTACGTAACTTGAGTTCCGCTTGCGTCAGGCGCCCAATCAGCTGCATAGACGAAGCTACCAACGTCGGGCTTGCCGGTGAACGTAACGTTCACTTTACCGGGAGTCGGGGTCGCACCACCAACGGCAGCAGTACCAGTCAGCACAACTGCGGCGGTTGCGTACTTCGGCGTCGGTAGCGAAGTGATGTTCAAATCGGAAGCCGTATCGCACAACGATCCGTCACCGGCATTGACTTGGAGACATTGACTCACAGCCGTCTTCAGTGCAGCCAAGTCCGAGATGTTGTTCTGCCACTTCGACTTCGTCACATAGTCCTGATACTGCGGAATTGCGATCGCCGCCAAGATACCAATGATCGCCACCACGATCATCAGTTCGATCAGCGTAAAGCCCTTCTGGACTCGACGGCCCAGCTTCTTCAGTTGTTGTACCCGTTGCATGATTTGACCCCTCGAAGAGATTTTTGGTTAAGCGTTGCACGTCTTCGGTTTCGTGACGCGGGGACTAATCAGCAGTAAGCGTGCCAGGCATATCCCCCGTCCGTAGGGGGCAAAAAACGACAAATTTCGTCACCCGGCACGGAGAAGCCCGCCACATGCGCCAAATTTTGTCACCTGGCCGCACTACCACCCGCCAAAGCGACAAAAAGTGCGATCACTCACATGAGTTAGTGGGCTGTCCCACCGACAGGGTGAGTTCCGCGAAGGGGCAACAAAAAAGGGCGGCCAACCGGCCGCCCTTTCGTGCGATGCAGGTTCCCGTCAGGCCGTCTGCGCCGACCGGCGGCTCAGCAGCTTGCCGAGGATCACCACCAGGATCGCGCCGGCGGCGCCGAATACCAGGTGGGCGTGCGGGACGTGGACCTCGAACCAGGCGGCATCGACCGGGTCGCTGACCAGCATCTCACCAGCCAGGTAACCCAGCAGCGCGGCGCCCAGCACGATGATGACCGGGAAGCGTTCCATCACCTTGAGCAGCAGCGTGCTGCCGAACACGATCAGCGGGATCGACAGGCCCAGGCCGATGATCAGCAGCATCAGCTGGCTGCCCTCGGGACCCTTCTGCGCGGCGGCGGCCACGGCCACCACGTTGTCCAGCGACATCACCAGGTCGGCGATCAGGATGGTGCGGATGGCGGCCCAGATATTGTCCTTGCCGTCGTGGCCGTCCTCGTCGTCATCGCCGGTCAGCAGTTGCACGCCGATATAGACCAGCAGCACGGCGCCGACGATCTTCAGGTACGGCAGGCTCAGCAGCTTGACCGCGGCCACGGTCAGCACCACGCGCATGATGATGGCGGCGGCGCTGCCCCAGAAAATGGCCTTCTTCTGCTGGGCCGGCGGCAGGTTGCGCGAGGCGAGCGCGATCACCACCGCGTTGTCGCCGGACAGGACGATGTTGGTCAGGATGATCGATCCCAACGCAATCCAGAAAGTGGTGGAAGACAGCAGTTCCACGGGGAGGCTCCTCGAGTTCTATGTAATTGGCGGTTCTATGTGACGGCGCGCCCCGTCATCTGACGGGTTTTCGGATGTCTGAAAGCGCAGACATGACTGTTTAACCCACGAACCTTTCGATTACATTTCAATCCTGTAATCTTTCGGGGGATTCATGGCGCCGGAATCACTCCCCGGAAAAGACAATGCCCCCGCCGAGGGGCGGGGGCATCACAAGTCTGTCATTCCCGCAACAGCGGGAACGGCAAGCAGACCTTACAGCATCGCCTTCAGCAGGCGGCCCATCTCCGACGGGTTCTTGGTCACCTTGATACCGCAGGCTTCCATGATTTCCAGCTTGGCCTGGGCGGTGTCGGCACCGCCCGAGATCAGCGCGCCGGCGTGGCCCATGCGCTTGCCCGGAGGCGCGGTCACGCCAGCGATGAAGCCAACCACCGGCTTCTTCATGTTGTCCTTGATCCAGTTGGCGGCGTTGGCTTCGTCCGGACCACCGATCTCACCGATCATGACCACGGCGTCCGTTTCCGGATCGTCGTTGAACATCTTCATGACGTCGATGTGCTTCAGGCCGTTGATGGGGTCGCCACCAATGCCAACAGCCGACGACTGGCCCAGGCCCAGCGCGGTCAGCTGGCCCACGGCTTCGTACGTCAGGGTGCCCGAGCGCGACACCACGCCGATGCGGCCCTTCTTGTGGATGTGACCCGGCATGATGCCGATCTTGATTTCGTCCGGCGTGATCAGGCCCGGGCAGTTCGGTCCCAGCAGCAGGGTCTTCTTGTTCTCGCGGCGCATGCGGTCCTTGACTTCCATCATGTCGCGCACGGGGATGCCTTCGGTAATGCAGACCACCAGGTCCAGGTCGGCGTCAACGGCTTCCCAGATTGCGGCAGCGGCGCCTGCGGGCGGCACGTAGATGACCGACACGGTAGCGCCGGTCTGGGCCTTGGCGTCCTTGACGCTGGCGTAGATGGGAATGCCTTCGAAGTCTTCGCCGGCCTTCTTCGGGTTCACGCCTGCTACGAAGGCGTTCTTGCCATTGGCGTAGTCGCGGCAGCCACGGGTGTGGAACTGGCCGGTCTTGCCGGTAATGCCCTGGGTGATGACCTTGGTGTCTTTGTTGATCAGAATCGACATGCTGTAATCCTTTGCTTTTCTACGAGCCGCGCGCACAGGGGCTCAAGGGAGCGCCTGCGCACGGCTCGCGTTCGCGTATGGTTGCGTTCGTGCGACGGCTTACTTGCCAGCGGCAGCGGCCACCACCTTCTGGGCGGCTTCTTCCATCGTGTCGGCGGCGATGATGGGCAGGCCCGATTCGGCCAGCATCTTCTTGCCGAGATCTTCGTTGGTGCCCTTCATGCGCACGACCAGCGGCACGTTCAGCGACACGGCCTTCGAGGCCGAGATCACGCCTTCGGCGATCACGTCGCAACGCATGATGCCGCCGAAGATGTTGACCAGGATGGCCTGCACGTTCTTGTTGCTCAGCATCAGCTTGAAGGCTTCGGTCACCTTCTCGGTGGTGGCACCGCCGCCCACGTCGAGGAAGTTGGCCGGCTCGCCGCCAAACAGCTTGATGGTGTCCATGGTGGCCATGGCCAGGCCGGCGCCGTTCACCAGGCAGCCGATGTTGCCGTCCAGCGAGATGTAGGCCAGGTCGAACTTCGAGGCTTCGATTTCGTTGGCGTCTTCTTCATCCAGGTCGCGGTAGGCCACGATTTCCGGGTGACGGAACAGCGCGTTCGAGTCGAAGTTGAACTTGGCGTCCAGCGCGATGACCTTGCCTTCGCCGGTCAGGATCAGCGGGTTGATTTCGGCCAGCGAAGCGTCGGTGTCGTAGAACGCCTTGTACAGGCCTTGCAGGGCCTGGCGAGCCTGGGCAACCGAAGCGTCGGGCACGCCGATCTTGCGGGCGATGTCGTCGGCGTCAGCGTCGGTCAGGCCGGTCGACGGCTCGATGATCAGGGTGTGGATCTTTTCCGGGGTGTGGGCAGCGACTTCTTCGATGTCCATGCCGCCTTCGCTCGACGCCATCAGGGCGATCTTCTGCGAAACGCGGTCCACCACCAGCGAAACGTACAGTTCCTTCTTGATGTCGGCGCCTTCTTCGATCAGCAGGCGGTTGACCTTCTTGCCTTCCGGACCGGTCTGGTGCGTGACCAGCTGCATGCCCAGGATGTTCGAAGCATAGGTCTTGACGTCTTCGATGCTCTTGGCAACCTTGACGCCGCCGCCCTTGCCGCGGCCACCCGCATGAATCTGCGCCTTGACAACCCACACCGGGCCGCCGAGCTGTTCTGCGGCCTTCAGGGCCTCGTCAACCGAGAACGCGGGGATGCCGCGCGGAACCGGCACATTGTATTTGCGCAGGAGTTCCTTGCCTTGATACTCATGGATATTCATGCGTGTTTCCTTTCGGGTAGGCGTAAAAGGTAGAGGGAAGAATCTGAAAAAGGAGACGAACTCTCTCGTCTTGCTGGCTGATCCTGAGAATCAGCCGGAAGTGCCGGTTGGCCTGTCGGCCGGGACAGCGTCATTGCCGTCGTCGTTGGCTTGACCACCGCGGTCGCCATTGGCCACGGCGGGCGCCCGAGGCGCGGTTGCGACGGCAGGTGCGGCCTCGGCCCTTGCCTTGGGCGTCGGCTGGTGACCATACCAGCGCGGGTAAAACTCACGGACCACCTCGCCGTCGAAACGCAGCGCGTGGCAGCCGTTCAACTGATAGGGCGGCTCCGGATTCGGATCGTCCTCGCCGTTGTCGCGGATGCTGATGACTTCGCCGGCAAACGCCTGGATCGCGGTGCTGGGCAGCACGCCGGCGGCTTCGGTCAGGTGGGAGCAGCCGTTGATGCCGGCCAGGCGCTCGCGCACGGCCTTGCGAAAGCCCTTGCGCAGGTTCAGGCCGATCAGCTTGCGGTAGGCCGGGCCGATGGTGTCGCATTGCGACGGATACGGCACCCAGTCAGAGCAGGCCTCGGCATCCAGCACCGTCATGTCCTCGTTGATCGTGACGCGCAGCCAAAGGTCGTGCAGGGGCTGGCCCACCGGGCGGATACGGTCGCCGGCAAGTTCGATATCGCGGGGCTTGGTGTCGGTCAGGCGCACCTCGACATCCCACAGGCCGTCCTCTCTCTGGTACGCCTCGGCCGTAATGGCACGGCGATGGCGCAGGGAGCGGTTGACGGGCTGGGACAGAGGCATGGCCAGGCTGGAATACTGGGGGCTTGGGAACGGCGGCGCCGGAGCACCGAATAACTTGGGGAGTTTAACATGCCGCGCCGGTTTGCCCGGGAACATCCTTGTATGGCGACTGTCGCGCCGCATTGTCGGCCGACTGGCGCGCGAATACCCTGAGGGCAGTGCAGATAATGGCCCGTCAATTGCGGACGATACCGCACGCAGATGCTTACTCGTCGTCGCCGTACGCTTCGTCGGCGCCCTGGATGATCTTGCTGACCACCCCACGCGAGAATCCACGCGCCACCAGGAAGCGGATCTGCTTGGCGCGGGCCTCTGGCGACTCTGGCGGCACGCCGAAACGCTTGCGCCAGACTTCGCGGGCACGTTCGGTCTCGGTGGCGCGCAGCCTTTCCTGCAGTTCGCCCAGTTGTTCGCTGCCCAGCTTGTGGGTCTTGGCTTCCTGCATCACCCTGGCCGTGCCATAGCGGGCGCCGCGGCGATGGACCAGGCTGTCGGCAAAGCGCTGGTTGGACAGCCAGTTCTCACGCTCGAGCGCATCGAGCAACTGCTCCAGTTGTTCCGGCGACTCGGCATGGGGCGCCAGCTTGCGTGCCAGCTCGGCCCGGCTGTGCTCGCGGCGCGACAGGTAGCCGACGGCGCGGGCCTTCAGGGAAAGCGGGGGGCGGGGGGCCATTGGCGGCTTGGTGAAAAATCCCTAATAAAAAAGGCCGGCGCATCGGCTGATGCTCCGGCCCCTTCCGGCTGCTGCAATCGTGTTGCGTCTTGCGCGCCGGCGCGATCAGCCTTCCAGCGCTTCCGCAGCCACCGGGTTGGTCGGTACCACACCCAGCGCCACTCGCACCTTGTTCTCGATCTCTTCGGCGATGTCCGGGTTCTCGCGCAGGTATTCGCGCGCGTTGTCCTTGCCCTGGCCGATCTTGTCGCCGTTGTAGCTGTACCACGCGCCCGACTTCTCGACGATCTTGGCGTCCACGCCGAGGTCGATGATCTCGCCCTGGCGGGAGATACCCTGGCCGTAGAGGATGTCGAAGAAGGCTTCGCGGAACGGCGGCGAGACCTTGTTCTTGACCACCTTGACCTTGGTCTCGTTGCCGATGACGTCGTCGCCCTTCTTGATCGAGCCGATGCGGCGGATATCCAGGCGCACCGAGGCGTAGAACTTCAGCGCGTTGCCGCCGGTGGTGGTTTCCGGCGAGCCGAACATCACACCGATCTTCATGCGGATCTGGTTGATGAAGATCACCAGGCAGTTGGTACGCTTGATGGTGCCGGTCAGCTTACGCAGCGCCTGGCTCATCAGGCGGGCCTGCAGGCCGGGCAGCGAGTCGCCCATTTCGCCTTCGATTTCAGCCTTGGGCACCAGCGCCGCCACCGAGTCGATCACGATCAGGTCGATCGAGCCCGAGCGCACCAGCGCGTCGGTGATTTCCAGCGCCTGCTCGCCGGTGTCCGGCTGGGAGATCAGCAGGTCGCCGACGTTCACGCCCAGCTTGTTGGCGTAGCTGACGTCCAGCGCGTGCTCGGCGTCGATAAAGGCGCAGGTGCCGCCCAGCTTCTGCATCTCGGCCACGACCTGCAGCGTCAGCGTGGTCTTGCCCGACGATTCCGGACCATAGATCTCGACCACGCGGCCGCGCGGGAGGCCGCCGACGCCAAGCGCGATGTCCAGGCCGAGCGAACCGGTGGAGACCACCTGGATGTCCTTTTCGACCTCGCCGTCGCCCAGGCGCATGATCGAGCCCTTGCCGAACTGCTTCTCGATCTGGGAGAGCGCGGCGGCAAGCGCCTTCTGCTTCTCGGCGCTCACGCCCGCACCTGCCTTCTTGTCGTCCATGGTCGTCCTTGAATCAAATGGTGTATAAATAGGCCGCATGTGGCGCGGCACCGGCTTTTGCCGGCTCCAGCGCCGGCCCGGCTGTCTGCGCGGCCGCCATCCGGGAAACATCAGTCAGGAAGCATCCCGGGCGGCCCCAGCGGAATGTGCGGGTACTGTATAAAAAAACAGTATGCTTGGCAAGCCCCATCGCGCCCGTTCCGCGGGCGCCCGGCTATGCCGGCCAGGTGGAGACAACCATGCGTATTCTGATCGCCGAAGATGACGACACGTTGGCCGATGGGCTGACGCGCTCGTTACGTCACTCTGGTTATGCCGTCGACCATGTTGCCGACGGGCTGGGTGCCGACTCGGCCCTGTCGACCCAGACTTTCGACCTGCTGATCCTGGACCTGGGCCTGCCGCGCATGTCCGGCCTGGAGGTGCTCAAGCGCCTGCGCGCGCGCGGCGCGATGCTGCCGGTGCTGATCCTGACCGCGGCCGACAGCGTCGACGAACGCGTCAAGGGCCTGGACCTGGGTGCCGACGACTACATGGCCAAGCCTTTCGCGCTGTCCGAACTGGAAGCCCGCGTGCGCGCGCTGGTGCGCCGCGGCGCCGGCGGCGGCGCCACGCTGATGCGGCACGGGCCGCTGGCTTTCGACCAGGTCGGCCGCATCGCCTACCTGAACGAGCAGATGCTCGACCTGTCGGCGCGAGAGATCGGCCTGCTGGAAATCCTGCTCACGCGCTGCGGCCGGCTGGTGTCCAAGGAACAGCTGGTCGACCACCTGTGCGAGTGGGGCGAAGAAGTCAGCAACAACGCCATCGAAGTCTATGTGCACCGCCTGCGCAAGAAGATCGAGGTGGGCGGCATCCGCATCGCCACGGTACGTGGCCTGGGCTACTGCCTGGAGAAATTCCAGCCGGCCGTGGCCGCGCAGCATTGACGCGAGCCGCGCCTTAGCCTCACCCTTGCAGGCGAGCACGACCGCAACCGAGCGACCACCGTCGAGATGAGCCTGCTGCAACTGCGCTGGCGGCGCGCGCACCGCGCCGTGCCGCCACCCTCCCCTGCCGCTGCGTCCCCTGCCATGCCCGGCACCGCCGACCAGGAACTGGCCGACGCATTGCCGCATCTGGAGGAAAGCACCGCCACGCCCGCGCCGCGCTCGCTGTTTGGCGAGATCCTCGACTGGATGCTGGCGCCGCTGCTGCTGCTTTGGCCGATGAGCATCGCGGTGACCTACCTGGTGGCCAAGTCGATCGCGAACGGCCCGTTCGACCGGGCGCTGGAAGCCAGCGCCATCGTGCTGTCGCAGCAGTTGCGCGAGGTCAACGGCCGCGTCACCCTGCAGCTGCCCCTGTCGGCGCGCGAAATCCTGCGCGCGGACGAGACCGACAATATCTATTACCAGGTGGTCGGCAAGCGCGGCGAATACATTGCCGGCGACCATGACCTGCCGCTGCCGTCGGAAGAAGACCAGGGCCACGCCGGCCTGGTATCGCTGCGCGACGACCGCGTCGCCGGCAACGACGTGCGGGTAGCCTACACCTACATCGACCTGCGCAATGTCAGCGGCAACCAGCCGGTACTGGTGCAGGTGGCCGAAACCCTCGACAAGCGCGCGCGCCTGGCCAACGAGATCATCAAGGGCGTGATCCTGCCCCAGTTCGTGATCCTGCCGCTGGCGGTGGTGCTGGTGTGGTTCGGGCTCTCGCGCGGGCTGGCGCCGCTGACCGCGATCCAGCAGCGCATCCGCGCGCGCACCCCGGGCGACACCAGCCCCATCGACGAACGCGCCGCTCCGCAGGAGATCACGCCGCTGGTGGGATCGTTCAACGACCTGCTGGCGCAGCTGGACCAGTCGGTGCAGACGCAGAAGCGCTTTATCGCCGATGCCGCGCACCAGATGAAGACGCCACTGGCGGGGCTGCGCATGCAGGCCGAGCTGGCGCAGCGCGAGCAGTCGCCGGAAGAGCTGCGGCGCTCGCTGGCCCAGATCGCCGGCAGCTCAGAGCGCACCGCGCACCTGGTCACCCAACTGCTGTCGCTGGCGCGCATGGAAAACCTGGCGGGCACCGGCGGCATGGGCGAACTGGACCTGGGTGCCCTGGCGCGCGAGGTAGTCAAGGAATGGCTGCCGCAAGCCTGGGCGCGCGACATCGACCTGGGGCTGGAAGCGGACGACCATCCGGTGACGGTGCTCGGCAACCGGCTGATGCTGACGGAGATGCTCAACAACCTGCTCGACAATGCCATCCGCTACACGCCGCGCGGCGGGCACGCGACGGTGCGCGTCAGCGCCGATGCCTTCGAGCCGTTCGCCTATCTGGACGTGGAAGACACCGGCCCAGGCATTGCGCCGGCCGAGCGCGAACGCGTAATGGAGCGCTTCTACCGGGTGCTCGGCACCAATACCGAAGGCAGCGGGCTGGGCCTGGCCATCGTGCGCGAGATCGTGCAGCAGCACGGTGGCGACGTGCAGATTTCCGACCACGTCTACCAGCAGGCGCCGCGCCTGGCCGGCGCGCATTTCCGCGTGACCCTGCGCCGCCCCACCGATCTCTCCGCACTATGAACGACACCCCCGCCCCCGCTGCCGCCCCCGATCTCGCCGAGGCGCGCCAGCGGCAGGCCTGGCACCGCAACCTGCGCTGGATCGCGGGGCTGCTGGCGGTCTGGTTCGTGGTCACCTTCGTGGTGGCGTGGTTCGCGCGCGAGCTGCGCTTCGACTTCTTCGGCTGGCCGTTCTCGTTCTGGGTGGGCGCCCAGGGAGCGCTGGTGGTCTACGTGCTGATGGCCGCCCTCTATGCCTGGCGCATGAACCGCGCCGATGAAACCGTTGACGAAGCGGACACACCCGCCCCCCTGCCTTCGCAGGGTACCTTGCGCGGCCCAGGTTCCGATGCTGCATAGCGACATGCCGTGCCGGCCGCATAGCAGTGCCGTGAAACGGCCAGGACAGGCTGCATTGCAGCATGCGCAGGCCTGAAAACGGCTAGCGTATACCCCGATATTTTTGGCACTTGCACGCCGAAATCTGTCAGAACGCAGTAAGTTTCGCCACCCACAATCCACTGCAACTCAGGCTCCCGGCCAGCGGCACGGGGCTTTTCCGCGATGTTGCCGCGCCTTGCCCGAGATCCATTCCAGACGGAGGAGACAAGATGGCAAACGTGCAAAACGTTGCGGTACCCGGAGGGGGTGCGCAAAACGCGCCGATGACACGCGAGGAGCGCAAGGTGATCCTTGCCTCGTCGCTGGGCACGGTGTTCGAGTGGTACGACTTTTATCTGTACGGCTCGCTGGCGGCGATCATCGCCAAGCAGTTCTTCGCCGGACTGGATCCGACCTCGGCCTTCATCTTTGCGCTGCTCGCCTTTGCCGCCGGCTTTATCGTGCGGCCGTTCGGCGCGCTGGTGTTCGGCCGCCTGGGCGACATGATCGGGCGCAAGTACACCTTCCTGGTGACCATCCTGCTGATGGGCCTGTCGACCTTCATCGTCGGCCTGCTGCCCGGCTTTGCCACCATCGGCTGGGCCGCCCCGGTGATCCTGATCATCCTGCGCATGCTGCAGGGCCTGGCGCTCGGCGGCGAGTACGGCGGTGCCGCCACCTACGTGGCCGAGCACGCGCCGCACGGCAAGCGCGGGGCGTACACCTCGTGGATCCAGACCACGGCCACGCTGGGCCTGTTCCTGTCGCTGATCGTGATCCTGCTGTGCCGCGAGCTGACTGGCCCGAACTTTGAAGTCTGGGGCTGGCGCATCCCGTTCCTGCTGTCGATCCTGCTGCTGGGGATGTCGGTGTACATCCGGCTGTCGATGAATGAATCGCCGGCATTCCAGCGCATGAAGGCCGAAGGCAAGACCTCCAAGGCTCCGCTGACCGAATCCTTCGCCCAGTGGCGCAACCTGAAGATCGTGATCCTGGCCCTGCTCGGCCTGACCGCCGGCCAGGCCGTGGTCTGGTACACCGGCCAGTTCTACGCGCTGTTCTTCCTGACGCAGGTGCTCAAGGTCGATGCCAAGACGGCCAACCTGCTGATCGCCGGCGCACTGGTGATCGGCACGCCGTTCTTTATCTTCTTTGGCTCCCTGTCGGACAAGATCGGCCGCAAGTGGATCATCATGGCGGGCTGCGCGCTGGCCGTGCTGACCTACTTCCCGCTGTTCAAGGCACTGACCCACTACGCCAACCCGGCGCTGGAGCGCGCGCAGCAGACCGCGCAGATCGTGGTGACCGCGGATCCGAAGCAGTGCTCGTTCCAGGGCAGCCCGATCGCCCGCGAGATCGACTTCCGCAGCTCCTGCGATATCGCCAAGCGTACCCTGGCCCAGTCGTCGGCCAGCTATGAGGTGGTGGAAGCCCCGGCCGGCACGGTGGCGACGGTCAAGATCGGCGAAAAGGAGATCAAGGCCTTCGACGCCAAGCTTGCCAACAGCCATGCCTTTGACGATGCCAGCAAGGCCCAGATCGCGGCGTTCAAGAAGGAGGTAAGCGGCGCCATGTCCTCGGCCGGGTACCCGGCCAAGGCCGACCCGGCGCAGATGAACACGATCATGGTGCTGGTGATCCTGGTCATCCTGGTGATCTACGTGACCATGGTGTACGGTCCGATCGCCGCCATGCTGGTGGAACTGTTCCCGACCCGCATCCGCTACACCTCGATGTCGCTGCCCTACCATATCGGCAACGGCTGGTTCGGCGGCCTGCTGCCCACCATCTCTTTCGCGCTGGTGGCCCAGAACGGCAATATCTACTACGGCCTGTGGTACCCGATCATCATCGCGGCGATCACCTTCGTGATCGGTGCGCTGTTCGTGCGGGAAACCAAGGACGTGGATATCTACGCCCACGATTGAACGGTCGGTCTGACGAAACCGTGACCACAACGGCAGGCCGCCCGGCCTGCCGTTTTTTCATACACCGGCGCCCCGCAAAAATCTTCGCACGAGGTGTTGACAGTGCCGAAAGCCCCTGTATAATCTCAGTCTTCGTTGGCGAATTAGCTCAGTCGGTTAGAGCGACGGAATCATAATCCGCAGGTCCGGGGTTCGAGTCCCTGATTCGCCACCATCTATTTGAAAAGCCGCGCTCTCGCAAGAGGACGCGGCTTTTTTCTTTGGACTGCCAGGCACGCTGCCGGCACCTCTCGATGCCGGAAGCGTCACGCCCTACGGCTGCGACAACAGGAATTCATGCCGGCTGGTATCGAGGCGCGACACGCGGTACTCGATCCGCTCGTCGTGGTAGGACGAGGCCACCCGCAGGATCTTCAGCAACGGACTGCCCACGGGAACGCCCAGCAACTCGTGGGCATCCTCGTCGGCCAGCGCCGAGCGCAGCCGTTCTTCGGTGCGGATGATATTGATGCCGAAGGCATCCTGGTAGAAGTTGTAGAGCGTATTGGGCCGCTCGCGCAGCATCTTTTCGGTCAGGCCCTTGAAGCGCGCTTCCGGCACGGTGATGGCATCGGTCATCATCGGCATGCCTTCCAGCGACAGGACATTGATGAAGCGGAACACCGGTTCGCCCACCGCCAGGCCGAGCGCGGCCGCCTCGTCCTTGTCGGCCTTCGCGCGGCGGAACCTGGCCAGGCGCACGGTCGGGTATTCGCGATGGCCATCCTGGCGCACGATACGGAAGAAGCGGAAGAAGTGATCCTCCTGCCGGTGCGTGGCGACGAAGGTGCCGCGGCCCTGGTGCCGGATCATGATGCCTTCGGCCACCAGTTCGTCGATCGCCTTGCGCAACGTGCCGATCGACACGCCAAAGCGTTCGATCAGCTTGCGCTCGGACGGAATGGCTTCACCCGGCTTCCACTCGCCCTCCGCCAGCGCGGAGAGAATGGCCTGCTTGACGTCCTTGTACAGGACGCCGCCAATCGCGCTGGCCGCATCAAATCTGGCACCCACGTTGAAATCCCTGTTCGGTGGCCCGCGCCGCCGCGCGGAGCGGGCCGATTCATCTAGATAAGCCAGATCATACCGGAGGCCAACTTGCGCCTATCGGCGCCTGTCGCGGCCAGCCCGCGCTATCCGATCCTATTCGGCGCGGATGTGTTTCTCTTCGATCAACCTTGCCCATCGCGTCACCTCGCCGTTGAAGTATTCGGCGAAGGGGCCACTGGTCTGCGGCGCCGGACTGAATCCGGACGCCACGATGCGCTCGCGCATGGCGTCGGACTGGAGCATGCGCGCCACCGACGCGGCGACCTTGTCGACGATCGGCTTGGGCGTGGCGACCGGCATCATCAGGCCCGTCCAGTTCTCGACGATCAGGTCGGGAAAGCCCGCCTCGGCCACCGTCGGCACGTCGGGCAGCAGCGGGTGCCGTTCACGCGTGGTCACCGCCAGTGCGCGCAGCTTGCCACCCTTCACGTAGGCCAGCGACTCCGGGAAATTGGAAAACACTACATCGATCTGGCCGCCGATCAGGTCGGTCATCGACGGCGCCCCGCCCTTGTACGGCACATGGGTCAGGTTGGCGCCGGTCAGGCTTTCGAACAGGGCCAGGGTCAGGTGCGGGGGCGTACCGTTGCCGCTGGAGCCGGCATTGAGCTTGCCCTTCTGCGCCGCCGCGGCCAGGTCCTTCATCGACTTGACCGGCGAACTCACCGGCACCACCACCAGCATCGGCGACGAGGCGATGCGCGCCACCGGCACCAGGTCTTTCTGCATGCTGAACGGCAGCTTGGGGAACAGCGTGACATTGGAAGCATGCGTCAGCGTGACCGCGAGCCAGGTATAGCCGTCGGCGGGTGCCTTGGCGACCTGGTCGGCGCCGATGTTCGCGTTGCCGCCGGGCTTGTTGTCGACTACCACGGGCCGCTTCCACTCTTCCGCCAGCTGGTGCCCGACCTGCCGCGCCATGATGTCCGTCAGGCCACCGGCCGCGAACGGGACCACGTAGCGGATCGGCTTGCCTGGATAGTCATGGGCGGGAACCGATGCCTGCGCCGCGCCCTGTGCCGCGGCCGGCGCCGAGGCCAGACCGGTGAGCGTGGATACTGCGGACAATGCGACAAGCGCGCCGGCTCCGTACCTGAGCGCGGTGCGAATCAAACCTCGAACCATGGTGTGTCTCCGTTTTGTGGTCGCTGGCCCGTTCTGTGTCGGGTCCGCCTTTGTGGTGGAAATGTGGTGGAAATCGAATCTCTAGGCCCGGCCCTCCTGCACTGCCTCGCCCGCCAGTTCGCGCAGCTCGTTGAGCAGGGCGTCCGGGATCTCTATGCCATGGGCCTGCGCGTCAGCCTGCGCGGTATCGCGGCGGGCGCCGGGCAGGCGCGTGCCTTCATCGTCCAGCATCGCTTGCAGCAAGGCTTCCACGCGTTCGGCATAGGCGTCCGAGCCCGCGAAGGCGCCCGGGTCCAGCACCATGAAGAGCTGGCCGATACGCGGCCGATTGCCGGCGTCGGTGAAAAAGGAATCCGCTTCGGCGCCGAAACTGGCGCCCGCCAGCGACGTCACCAGCAACTCCACCATTAACGCCAGCATCGCGCCCTTGACGCCGCCCGCCGGCAGCATCGAGCCGCGCAGCGCGGCCTGCGCGTCGGTGGTCGGCTGGCCGGTCTCGTCCAATGCCCAGCCCAGCGGGATCGGCTTGCCCTGCTTCGCGGCCACCATGATCTTGCCGCGCGCGACCTCGGACAACGACAGGTCGATCACGACCGGCGCGTGGCGCCGGCGCGGAAACACCGCGGCAATGGGATTGGTGCCGAACAGCGGGCGCCTTCCTCCCCAGGCAGGCATCGCGGCCGGCGAGTTGCCCATGGCGATGCCCACCATGCCGACGCGCGCCACCGCATCGAGCGGCAGCGCGGCCGCGCCGAAGTGATGGCTGTTGGTGACCGCCGCAACACCGACACCGGTTTCGTAGGCGCGGCCCATTGCCTCGGCGATCGCCAGGTCGCATGCCGGGAAGGCGAAGCCGCAGCCGGCATCGACCAGCGCGGCACTGGCGCGCGCGGAGCGCACCGCTGGCGTGGCACGGCCATCGACACGATCCGCGTGCAGGTGCGCGACATACATGGGTACCCGCGATACGCCATGCGAGGCCAGACCCGCCGCATCGGCGCGCACCAGCGCCGCAGCCGTCGCATCGGCTTGCAGCGCACTCGCGCCCGCACGCCGCAGCGCGGCATTGGCGATCCGCTCCAACTGCGCGATCGGCACCCGGCTCATGACATGACCTCCAGCGTCTGCCGCACCTGTTGCGCGATCATCATCGAGACCCGCGCATTGGCCTCCTGCGTCACGCCGCCGATATGCGGCGTCAGCATCAGGTTGGGCACGTCGGCGAGCACGCTGCCTGCCGGCAAGGGCTCGCATTCGAAGACGTCGAGCGCGGCGCCGCCGAGATGCCCGTCGCGCAGCGCCTGCGCCAGCGCGGCCTCGTCGACCACGCCGCCGCGCGCGGTGTTGATCAGCACGGCGCCGCGCTTCATGCCTGCGATCCGTTGCGTATCGAGCAGATGCCGCGTGGCGGCGACCAGCGGCACATGCAGGCTGACCGCATCGGCCTGCGCCAGCAGCGGGTCGAGCGCGAGGCTGCGCACGCCGGTCCGGGCCCATACCGGGTCGTCGGCGGCCAGCATCGGGTCGAACGCCACCACCTGCATGCCGAACGCCTGCGCCAGCGCGGCGGCCTGTCTGCCGATGTCGCCAAAGCCGATCAGCCCCAGCGTCTTGCCGAGCGCCTCCCTGCCCTCCGACAAGCGTGCGCGCGGCCACTGCCCCGCGGCCACTTGCGCGCTGCTGCCGTAGGCGCCGCGCAGTAGCGACGCCGCGGTGATGACCACGTACTCGGCCACCGAGCGCGCGTTGGCTCCGGCCGCGGGGATGACGCGGATGCCGCGCTCGCGACAGGCATCGACATCGATATTGTCGAGCCCTACGCCGAGCCGCCCGACCACACGCAGCGAAGGCGCACCGGCCAGCAGCGCCGCGTCGACCTGCGTACGGTTGCGCACGATCAGCGCCTGCGCATCGGGCAGCGCGTCGAGCAGTTCGGCGCGCCGGTCCACCCAGCCCGGCTCGTACCGCAGGTCGAAGCCCGCCCGCAGCGCCTGCACCGCGGCATCGTCCATGAACTCGCTGATGCAGATGCGCTTCATCATGCCGACTCGTGGATGCGGGTCAGCACGAACTCGCGGTGGCCGAGCGCTTCCGCCGCGGTCCAGCGCCCGTTGACCGTGGCCAGCATGCATTCGAGCAGCTTGTCGCCGGTCTGGTCCAGCGTCAGCTCGCGCTGCAGCAGGCCGGAGCAATCGACATCCATGTGCTCGCTCATCAGCCGCACCGTGCGTGGGTTGGCGCACAGCTTGATCACCGGCACGATCGGGTTGCCGATCACGTTGCCCTGCCCGGTCGGGAAGAAATGCACCACATAGCCGGCGGCGGCGCACAGCGTGACCATCTCCGCCGCGGCCGAAGATGAATCCATGAACCACAGGCCCGGGTGGGTCGGCTCCTCGGCCTTGTCGAGCACGCCGTCGACCGTGCATTTCTTGCCGATCTTCTGGATATTGCCCAGCGCCTTCTCTTCGATCGTGGTGAGGCCGCCGGCGATATTGCCCTTGGTCGGCTGCGACTCCGACAGGTCCGAGGTCTTCCAGCGGTCGATCATGCCCTGGTAGCGCTCGAACATGGCCATGAACTGGTGGCGCACTTCATCGTTGGCGCAGCGCGCCGCCACGATGTGCTCGCCGCCGGTCAGCTCCGAGGTCTCGCCGAAGACCAGCGTGGTGCCGAGCGGATGCAGCTTGTCGAAGGCATTGCCGACGGTCGGGTTGGCGCCGCAGCCGGACGTGGTATCCGACTCGCCGCACTTGGTGGACACCCACAGCTCGCTGATCGGGCATTCCACCCGGTGCAGCGCGGTGGCGTACTGCACGTATTCTTTCGCCGCCTTCGACGCCCGCATGATGGTGTCATGGTCGCCATGGCCCTCGATGCCGAAGCCGACCACCGGCTTGCCGGTCCTGGCGATGCCATCGACCACCTTCTTGGTCCAGCCATCCTCGATCCCGATCACCACCACGGCGGCGACATTGGGATTGCTGCCCGCGCCGATCAGCGTGCGGAAGTGCAGGTCCAGGTCCGGCCCGAACTGCAGGCGGCCATACGGGTGGGGAATCGCCATGGTGCCCTTGATGGCGACAGCGACCGCCTCGGCGGCTGCATTGGAGAGGTCGTCCAGCGGCAGGATGATGACGTGGTTGCGCACGCCGACGCGGCCGTTGTCGCGGCGGTAGCCCCAGAAGGTGGTGTTTTGATCGATCACGGACATGGCTTGGGTCTCGGGTATGGAGTGGGGAGATAAGTGGCGGGGACCGGGGCGCGGCTTACCAGCGCTTGGTCTTGATGTTGTGGACGTGGGCGTGTTCGCCCGCCTTGATCGGCGCCACTACCTTGCCGATGTCGATGCCGTACTTGTAGACGGTGTCGTTGGGATCCATGTCGCACAGCGCCACCTTGTGGCCGATGGGGATCGGCTGCAGCGCGGTCACGGTCACGATCTTGTCCTCATCCATGATCCAGGCGTTGAGTTTGGTACCAGCCTGGATGCCTTCCACCACAGCCACCGCCACGGTGTCCCTGGCGTCGTGCAGCACTACGTGAATCATCGTTGTCTCCTCTGTGTGGGTCGTCTTTGCGGGTTGCCTGTGAAACCATCTTAGGCAAGCAAAAGATCCATGTCAACTAACTCATATATATCACTTAGTTGAACGAGGGTCGGCGCCTTCGGCGCGCGGGACTGCAGCAGATCATCGGCGATCTGCGGATCGCCCTGCGGCAGTTGCTAAGGGGAGAGAGGTGCTGGCGGGGAAGGAGGTGCTGGCGCCGGGGGCGACCTGTTCAAGGCCGCCGCGATGGGCATCGACGTGCCCGGACAGCTATCGGTCGTCGGCTGTGACGACCTGCCGGGGCAATTACCAGTAGCGGACCCGGCCCGTGTCCAGGTGTACGAATTGCTCGCCCTGGTAAAAACCGACACCCCCGCCCTTCAGCGTCTTCGCGGCATCGCGCAGGTCCCCCAGCGGCACGCCGGCGACGCGGATGTCGATAGCCTTGCCGTCCATATGCAGGCTGTGCCTGGCGACACCGCCGCCGCGCGAATTCCGCAGGCGCGAATTGGTGGCAGGACTGCGATAGCCGGAGATGACCTGGAACGGTTCGTTGGTCCCGAGCTCTCGCCGCAGCTGGTACAGCAGGTCGAACAGTTGTGGATCAATCACTCCAACCTGACCCGAATAATGGTCGCGGAGGAAACCGTTGAGCGACGTGAGTGCCTCGGGAACAAAGCTATCGCCGAGGGCAAAGACGAGCTTGATGCGCTCGCCGGTATGGGTATGGTCGAACGCCAGCGAGCGCGCATCGGGCAGGCTGGCAAGCGCCTGGCGCGGCGCCAGGGGCATCAGGCCGGCGGCAAGGGCCAAGCCTCCGGTGGTATGTAGAAAGCGGCGGCGTGCCTTGCGCGTCGCATCATTCATGGTACTTCCTCTGCAAGTGCTGAGCGCGCCTTATTGCGTGGCAGCAGCGGCGCGCGCGATGGCTGGCGGCGAGGAGCGCCCGGTGCGTTGCCGCAGCGCCTTGTCCAGCAGTTTGTCGTGACCGTAGATGTCAGGCAGGAAGGATACACGACCATCGGCCCGGGCGATGACCGTGCCATAGGCCAGCACCACCGGCAGCGGTTGCTGCAGCCGCACCGTGTTTGACTTCCCGCGTGTCATCGCCTCGCGGATACGCGCCTCGTTCCAGTCCGTCATATCCTGCAGCACGAACTGCGCCAGTGCCACTGGGGATTCCACGCGGATGCAGCCATGGCTGAAGTCGCGCCGGTCGCGCTTGAACAGTTGCGGCGTCGGGGTGTGGTGCAGGTAGATGTTCTCGTTGTTGGGGAACACGAACTTGATGTCGCCCAGCGCATTCATGGGTCCGGGCCGCTGCCGGATGCGCATGCGGCCGTTGAGCACGGCGTCGAGGTTGTCCTCTGACAGCGTGGTCACGGCCTTGCCCTCGCCGGTCACGAATTCGAAGCCCTGCCGGTTGAAATACGCCGGATCGCGCCGCAGCCGCGGAATCGTCTCACGCTTGGCGATCGACGGCGGCACGTTCCAGTACGGGCTGAACTCGATATAGCGCATGCCCTCCTCGAACAACGGCGTGCGGGTATCGAGCGCCTTGCCGACGATCACCTTCATCTCCAGCTTGATGTCGAGCTTGCCATCGCGGATCTCGTAGGCGCGCAGCATGAACTCCGGCACGTTGACCACGATCATGCGCGGGCCGTCCAGCGGGGTCCAGCGCATCCGCTCCATGGTCAGTTCGATCTGCCGCACCCGGCTGGCCATGGGCAGATTGAGCTGCGCCAGCGTACCCGCGCCGATCACGCCGTCGGGCTCCAGACCATGCCGTGACTGGAACGCCTTGACGCCATTGACGAGCGCGCCGTCATAGCGCGCGGGCGGCTTCGTGCCGGCCGGCAGGTCGCCCAGCGCGGCCAGGCGCGCCGTCAGCGCGGCGGTGCCCGCCCAGGGCTGCCCCGGCGTCAGCTTCCCGGCGGGCAGCGCCGGCAGCGGCTGGGACCAGACTGGCTGCGCGGCGATCTCGCGATAGCGGGCCAACGCCTCGCGCAGCGTGCCATACAGCGGAAAGGTGGGCGCGGCCTGGCGCACGGCGTCTGGCAGGCGGTGTTGCGAGACCGCTTCGCGCAGCACCGCCGCGGCGTCGTACGGGCGTTCTTCCTGTGGCGCGAAATTGGCGTGGACGGCGCGCGGATTGATACGCCCGCCGTGCAGGTCGGCCAGCATGCGCTCCATCGCGGCGGTCAGCGCGGCGTCCAGCCGGGCGGCGGCATCGGGCGCGAACACCGGGCCAGTGGCCGCCTGGTGCACTGCCTGCCGCAGCGCCTCGGCATCGTAGTCGCGGGGATCCAGGCCGTCAGCGGCCGCCCCGGCCAGCGCGTCGACCGCCAGTTTGGCTTCCGGCACGGGCCTGCCCTGCGCGAACCAGAGCGGACCCTGGGCGACGGGGGAAGCTTGTGGTGCTGACGCTTGTGGCGCTTGCGGGGTCTGGGTCGTCTGGGGAGGCTGGGCCAGGACCGGTGCTGCGGCAGCGCCTGCCAGCAACAGTGCCGCGAGCGCACGCTTCATGGCGCCAGGGCGGTGGTCGCTGGCATGACGCGCAGCCAGGCAAAGCGAAGGGAGGGCAGCCTTGACTGCGGCAAGACTGGCGCCGCTCGGGCGCGTGGCTGTCGGGAACGAAGGCATCGTGGGGATGGGCCCGTTTCGTGGCACACGCCCACAGTCTACCTGTGTTAGTGAAGCGGCGTTTGCACCGCACGGAAAACGCTGCGTGATGACATCGGATCGGAAATTGACGAGCCCGGGGAAAAAGCGGCCTATCCGGCGGAAATCGGCTTTACGCCAACAGTTCGAAAAATGCAAGCGGCCAGCCCGGCAGATCTATGAATTTCCCTGGCAGATTCAGCCCATTCACCCAGCTTCCTCGGAAGTTTCATAGCGTGGGCGTATCGCCGCATTCCTACACTGGCCCCCGTTCACAAGGCAATTCCCATGTCACGCAGACGCTGCCTTGGAACGCCCGCATGCGTGGCAATCGTGCCGCGGCATGCCCCTCCACAATCAAGAGACCCGATATGAAATTTGCATTCGCACCGGTGGTGCTTGCCGCCAGCATCGTCTTCGCTGCGCAATCCGCGCATGCCGTCGACGGCACGATTACCTTTAACGGCAACATCTCCGCCACCTCGTGCACGATCAACGGCAACGGCAGCGGCGCGAAGTCGTTCACGGTCACGCTGCCGACCGTGTCGGCGTCCACACTGGAAACCGCCGGCGCCCGCGCGGGCCGCACCCCGTTCGTCATCGCACTGAACTGCGACGCGGATACCGGCGCGGTGCATACCTATTTCGAACCCGGCCCGACCACTGATGCCAGCACCGGCAACCTGGTGCTGAACAGCGGTGCCGGCACGGCGACCAACGTGCAGATCGGGCTGCTGAACTCCAACTTCACGCCGATCAAGGCCGGCTTCGCGGACGGCGTTCAGAACTCGCTGCCGGTGGACCTGGTCGGCGGCGTCGCCAACCTGTCCTACTTTGCCGAGTACGTAGCGACCGACAAGGCAACCGCAGGTGCGGCCAACTCCAGCGTGATGTACACCATCGCGTATCCCTGACGCGATCGCCGACGCGACCGCGTCCCTGTTCTTTCCCTGAGAGCAGAGGGGGCTCGCGGTGGCGTCTGTTCCCAGGCCTCAACATGTTGCCCACATCCCTACGTAATTCGCTGGCCTCCGCGCTGGCCGTGCTGGTGCTGTCGTTCGCTCTGCCCGCAAGCGCCTCGGTCGTCGTCGGCGGCACCCGCGTGGTCTATCGCGGCACGGACAAGGAAGTCACGCTGAAGCTGACCAATGAAGGCCAGTCTCCCGCACTGACGCAGGCGTGGATCGATGCCGGCACGGCAACCCCCAGCCCCACATCGATCGAAGTGCCCTTCACGGTCACGCCGCCCATCACGCGCATCGATCCCGGCAAAGGCCAGACGCTGCGCATCCTCTATACCGGCGAGCGGTTGCCGCAGGACAAGGAGTCGTTGTTCTGGCTCAACGTGCTCGAAGTCCCGCCGAAGCCGTCGGCCGATGAGAGCGGTGTCAACTCGCTGCAAATGGCGTTCCGTTCGCGTTTCAAACTCTTTTTTCGGCCCAGCGGGTTGCCGGGCAGCGCCATGGAGGCGCCTGCTGCGTTGCGCTGGGAACTTGGCAGCCGCGACGGCAAACCCGCCCTGGTAGCGCATAACCCCACGCCTTACCACGTTTCGCCGGTCACCGTCGAAGTCATCGCCGGCGAACACATTGTCAAGGCGACAGACCCGGACATGATTGCGCCTGGCGCCACCGCGGCCTTCCATCTGGACAGCAATGTCCGCAACCCTGCCGGCGCCACCGTGCGCGTGCACTGCATCAACGACTTCGGCGGCAGGGACAAATTCAGCGCGCCGCTGAGCGCCTCCGGCTCCCGCTAGCCCCATCAACCCACGGTCCGTTACGCCCTTTCGGCGGCCGCCGGCTGCCGGCGCTCGCGTGCGGCCATCGTCGACACGCCGGTGCCATGCTGCCAATGCCTTCCCGTCACGTCCCGTTTCGCCTGCGCCCGCTTCATGCCGTGCTGCTGGCCCTGTTCGCCAGCGGCGCAGGCGCGGCCGGACAACCCGACGCCAGCCCGCAGCGTGCCCGCCCCGTACAGGAAGTGGAGTTCAGCGATACCTTCCTGCAGGGCACGGCGGGCGGCGTTGCCGACCTGAGCCGCTTCAGCAAGGGCAATCCGGCGCTGCCCGGCCACTACCGTGCCGAGTTGTATGTCAACGAGATCTGGCTGGGCCGCGCCGACGTGGAGCTGCGCCAGTCCGGAGACCCCGCTGCCCCTGCGGTGCCGTGCTTCGATCACAGCCTGCTGGAGCGCGTCGGTGTCGATCTGGCCAGGTTGCCGGCCGCCGCATCGCTGGACGGCAACGGCTGCCAGCCGCTGCCAGCTCTGGTCGCCGACGCCACGGCGAGCTTCGACAACGGCGAGCAGCGGCTCGATGTCAGCGTGCCACAGGCTGCGATGGTGCGCCGCGCGCGTGGTTACGTCAGCCCGGAGAACTGGGACGACGGCGTACCGGCGGCGCGCCTGCAGTACAACGCCAACGTCTATCATTCCGACGCATCCAGCCTGTCGACCACGCAGGCCTATGTGGGCCTGAACGCCGGCATCAACGTGGGACCGTGGCGCTTCAGCCACCAGGGCAGCCTGAACCGTGACGAACGGCAAGGCACGCGCTACCAGAGCGTGCTGACCAACCTTCAGCGCGCCATTGCACCATGGAAAAGCCAGTTGGTGATCGGCGATGCCTTTACTGACGGCACGTTGTTCGACAGCATCGGCTTTCGCGGCGTGCGCCTGGCCAGCGACGAGCGGATGTATCCCGAATCGCTGCGCGGCTATGCCCCCATCGTGCGCGGTATCGCGCGCAGCAATGCCCGCGTGCAGGTCCGCCAGCAAGGCAACATCCTCTACGAAACCACGGTGGCACCGGGGCCGTTCGAGATCGATGACCTGTACCCGACCGGCTATGGCGGCGATATCGAGGTCGTTGTCACCGAGGCGGACGGCAGCGTGCACGTGTCGGCAATGCCGTACGCCGCCGCGGTGAATGCCCTGCGCGCCGGCCAGAGCCGGTACAGCGTCACCGCGGGCCAGTACCGCAGTACCGTGATGCAGGGCTCGACGCTGCTGCTGCAGGGCACCTACCTGCATGGCTTCGCCAACATGGTCACCGGCTACGGTGGCTTCGTGGCCGCGCAAGGCTATGGTGCAATCGCCGCCGGTATTGCGCTGAACACCGACCTGGGCGCTTTCGGCGCGGACATCACGCATGCCAGCACCCGGCTGCAGGGGCAACCCGACCGCAGCGGCCAGAGCGTGCGGCTGAGCTACAGCAAGCTGGTAGCACCAACCAACACCAATGTTTCGGTAGCGGCGTACCGCTACTCCAGCCGCGGCTACCTTGGCCTCGCTGATGCCATGTCCTGGCTCGCGCTGGACCAGGCGGGGCGGCTGCAAAGCCTGCCAACCGCGCGGGGCAAGCTGCAGCTGAGCATCAACCAGGCCTTGCCGGCCGGCTATGGCAATTTCTACCTGACCGGATCGGTGCAGAGCTACTGGCAGGGCAGCGGCACTGCCAGCCAGTTCCAGGCCGGCTACAACAATGCTTACCGCGCCATTGCCTATGGCGTGTCGGCGTCGCGGCAGCTGAATGTCGCCACCGGCAAGTGGGACACGCGCGTGATGCTGACCGTCGGCGTGCCGCTGGGCAAGTCGTCACACGCGCCTTACTCGCTGACCAGCCTCGAGCGTGGCTCCGACGGCACCGGCACGGCGCAGGAGACCGTGACCGGCACGCTCGGCAGCGACAACGCCTTCAGCTACTCGCTCAATGCGGGCCGTAGCGGCGGCGCGTCCGGCAGCGCCAACAGCATCGGCGGTAGTGCCTCCTATGTGTCGCCGTTTGCAACGATGACCGCCAGCGCATCCAGGAGCACCGCCTATGCGCAGGCCGGTGCAGGCATTTCCGGCGGTATCGTGGCCTATGCGGATGGCGTGGCATTTTCGCCGACGCTCGGCGATACGGTCGCGGTGGTCGAGGCCAAAGACGCCGCGGGCGCGCGCCTCGCCAATGGCGCCGGGCTGCGCGTCGACCCGTGGGGCCATGCGGTGGTATCGAACCTGGTGCCGTTCGCGCGTAACGAAATCGAGATCGATCCGCAGGGCCTGCCGCTGGAAGTCGAGCTCAAGTCGACGCTGCAGCGGGTCGCGCCCACCGCGGGCGCTGTAGTGCGGGTGCGCTTCAAGACCGAAAATCCCGGCCGCGCGGCAATCCTGCGCACACGCCTGCCAGATGACGCGCCGCTGCCGTTTGGCGCCGAGGTGTTCAATGGAGACGGCAGGCCGGTGGGGACCGTGGCGCAGGCAGGCCGCGTGCTGGTACGCGGGCTGACAGCGCGGTGGGGCCAGGCCGGCGGCGATGCCTGCACGCTGCACTACGACCTCGGCAAGCCCGGCAATGGCACGGCGGCGATGGTTGTCAGGGACGCCCTTTGCACGCGCTGATGCAACCTCTCACCACACCAGCTGGTGGCGCCGCGCGTAGTCGACCATTTCCACCAGCGAGTTCACATTGAGCTTGGCCATGATATTGGCCTTGTGCGTGCTGACCGTCTTGCTGCTGATTAGCAGCTCCCCGGCGATCGCCTTGTTGGAATGGCCGCGCGCCAGGTATTGCAGGATAGTGATCTCGCGGTTGCTGAGCCGCGGAACGCCGGAGTCGAGCGCTTCGCCAAGCTGTCTCGCGGCCTCCAGCGTGCGCATGGGGAACACCAGATAGCCGCTCAGCACGCCTCGCGCGGCCTGCAGCACCTCGGGCACGCCGCGGTGCTTGACCACGAAGCCATGCGCGCCGGCGCGCAACGCCCGCACCGGCGCGGCGGTGGCGTCGGTACCGGACAGCACCAGCACGTATACCGCGGGAAAGGTCGCCGACACGCGTCGGACGAAATCAACGCCAGGATTGCCGAAATACTCGACATCGACCAGCACCAGCCCGGGCCGGTGGTCGCGCACCAGCCGGAATGCATCGCGCACGCCGTCGGCTTCCAGCACTTCGGCGGCATCCAATGCCGCTGTCAGTTGGCCGGACAGCGTAGTGCGGAACCGGGAAGGCTCGTCGACGATCAGCGCGTGGTGCAATTGGAGCTCCTTGACAGCTTGGGCAGTTGCCAAGGTTAAGGGCCTCGCTGCGTGCTGAAGCGCCGAATTCTCGCTGCTCGAATGCAGCAGAATCTGCGCGGCCCTCGGGCAATTCCGCAGGGGTGGACAGCCTGGTGGCGCCAGGCCGGCCCGCGCGTCAGGACTTGGCGGCGTCGAGCACTTCAGTCAGTTTGCGGCTCGCGTCCAGCGCCGCGGGGAAACCGCAGTAAACGGCGCTGTGCACCATCAGCTCACGCAGTTCCTCGGGGGTGACGCCGTTGGCCAGGGCGCCGCGCAGGTGGCCGGCCAGCTCCTGCGGCCGGTTCAGCGCGATCAGCATCGATACCGTCGCCAGGCTGCGCTGCTTGCGGTCCAGCCCCTCGCGGGTCCACACCGTGCCCCAGGCAAATTCCGTGACCAGTTGCTGCAGGCTGGTATCGCCCTGCTGGGCCGCGGCATCGAGCGCGCGCTGCACATGCGCCGGGCCAAGGACCTCGGTGCGGACCTCGAGCCCGGCCGCGAATGCGGGCGTGGGGGCGTAGTGGGGATTCTGGCTGGGTTCGGCCATGGCATCTGTCTCCGGTGATGAGGTGATGACAGATGTTAGCCGAAAGGTGTTGGCCGAACCGGCCGCTCACTCCGTGCCCGCGGGCAGGAAGCGCGGCGCCGGCGTCGAGCGCGGCACCTCGCGCTCGCCCTGCCGGTACAGCTGGTAGGTGCCGCGCGCCTGGTTGTGCGGATGGCGGGCGGCCTCGTCCAGCGTCAGCACGCGCGCGAAGCAGACATCGGTGCCGCCCAGCAGCGCTTCCCAGTGCGTACTCGGCTGCGCCGCGATGCAGGCGGCGATGCGCGCCTTGAGGGCGGGCCACTGGGCGCGGTCGTACTGCGTTGCGGGATCGAGGTCGGTCAGTTCCAGCCGTTCGAGCAGTTCGCGGTAGAACTGCGGCTCGAGTGCGCCCAGCGTGATGGCGCGGCCGTCGGCGCAGCGGTAGACGTCATAGAACGGCGAATCGTGGAATGGGCTGGGCTGGGGCCCGCCCAGCGTGCCGGCGGCCCGCGACACCTGCACCAGGGAACCGAGCATGGCAACGATGTCGGTGATCGCCGCATCGACCACGCAGCCCTCGCCGCTGGCACGCGCGCTCAGGATGGCGCTGGTCAGGCCAAAGGCCAGGCCGAGCGCGCCGGTGGCGTCGCCCATCACGGTCGGCGGCACCATCGGCAGCGCGTCGTCGCGTGCTGCCATCGACAGCAGGCCGGTCAGCGCGATGTAGTTCAGGTCATGCCCGGCGCTCTGCGCCAGCGGGCCGCTCTGGCCCCAGCCCGTCATGCGGCCGTACACCAGACGCGGATTGCGGGCGTGACAGGCCTTGGGGCCCAGGCCCAACCGCTCCATCGCCCCGGGGCGCAGCCCTTCAATCAGCGCGTCAGCGCCAGCCACCAGCTCCAGCGCCGCGGCCACGCCCTCGGGCGATTTCAGGTTCAGCTGCACGACCTGCTTGCCGTGCTCCAGCTCCATCTCCGGCGGCACGGCCTGGCCGCGCAGGATGCGGCGCGCGTCGGGCGCGACCGGGCGGGTCACCAGCGTCACCTCGGCGCCCAGGCCGGCCAGCATCGCGCCGCACAGCGGGCCGGGGCCGATGCCTTCGAACTCCACCACCTTGATGCCGCGCAGGGGCAGCAGCTTGCCATGCTCACTCATCTTGCTTGTCTCCGGTTGCCGTGCGCCGGGATCCGGGATCCGGGCCCCGGGCCAGCTGTGTGGGATGTGTCGTGCGCCGCGCCAGTACGGCGGCCTGATGGCCTGGAGGCCTGGAGGCCTGCCGGTCTGTCATGGGGCTCGGGAGCATGCTACGCGCCACGGCGCCGGGGCGGCAATGGCCGAAACTGCCAGCCGTGTTGTCGGATTTGCCATGCGGCCGGCTATCGCACGCGCGGCACCGGCGGAATCGTAGTTTTCCGAACCAACTTGATCTAAGTCGGGTCACAACGGCAGACTAGCTGCGATGATGGTTTCAGATGGCGCCGGCGCCCCACGGCGGCAGCGCCAGGAGGTGTTCTTCAACCTGGCTCGTCCCGACAGCCCCCAATCGAGGAGATTCCCGTCATGACCAATATCGTGCTCGCCACCGATGGCTCGGCCTTCAGCGATGCCGCGGCACGCTTTATTGCCGAAGGCAAGCTGCTGCAGAACGGCTTTACCGTGCATGTCGTGCATGTGGCCCCGGAAGTCAGCGGCCAGGTGCGCGCCTTTGTCAGCAAGGAGACGATCGACGACTGGCACAAGGAGGCCAGCGACAAGGCGATGGCGGGTGTCAGCGAGATCCTGTCGGGGGCCGGCGTGCCCTTCGAGCGGCATGCGCTGCATGGCTTCGCGCCGGAGCGCATCGTGACCTACGCGCGTTCGGTGAGTGCGCAAGCCATCGTGATGGGCACGCACGGCCGCGGCTCGTTCTTCGATGCGGTGATCGGCTCGGTGGCCGGGCGCGTGCTGGCGCAGGCGGATTGCCCGGTGCTGCTGGTCAAGGCACCGGAAAAGAAGTAGACAAACCCAAAGCGCGGCGCGCATAGCGCCGCGTATCGTTGTTCAGGCGCCCCACAGGGGCGCTTCGTCCATCAGCGCGACCTGTTCGCGCAGTTCCAGGATGCGGTCCTGCCAATAGCGCGCGGTGCCGAACCATGGGAACGCCGCCGGAAAGGCAGGGTCGGTCCAGCGGCTGGCCAGCCAGGCGCTGTAGTGCAGCAGGCGCAGGGTGCGCAGCCCTTCCACCAGCCACAGTTCGCGCATGCGGAATTCAGCGAAATCTTCATAGCCGGCCACGATATCGGCCAGCTGGTCCTGCATCGCCGCGCGGTCGCCCTCCAGCAGCATCCAGATGTCCTGGATCGCCGGCGCCATGCGGCTGTCGTCAAAGTCCACGAAGTGCGGGCCGGGCGCGCCGTGGCTGCCGCCGCGCGCATCGTCTTCGTCGATCCACAGCACATTGCCGCGGTGGCAGTCGCCATGCACGCGCTGCAGCGGCACGTCGCCCGCACGTTCGTAGCAGCGGCGCACGCCGTCCAGCGCGAGGTCGGCGACTGATTGCCACGCCGGCAGCAAATCGGCGGGAATGCAGCCGCTGGCCAGCAGCCAGTCGCGCGGGGCAACGCCGAAGGTGTCGATATCCAGTGCGGGCCGGGCCTGGTAAGGCTGCGCCGCGCCGACGGCATGGATACGGCCAATGAAGCGGCCGAGCCAGGTCAGCGTGTCCTTGCGGTCAAGCGCGGGTTCGCGGCCGCCGCAGCGCGGGAACACCGCAAAGCGAAAGCCGGCGTGGTGGCGCAGCGTGCCCGCATCCGGCGCACCGGCCGGCAAGGCCAGCGCCGGCACGGCCGGGATCTCGGCATCGGCCAGCTGCTGCACGAAGGCGTGTTCTTCCAGGATGGCCGCGTCGGTCCAGCGGCCGGGGCGGTAGAACTTGGCGATGACCGGCGCGGCGTCCTCGATGCCGGCCTGCCACACCCGGTTCTCATAGCTGTTGAGCGCCAGCAGGCGCCCGTCGGGGCGCAGACCGGCGCTTTCGAGCGCGTCAAGCATCCGCTCAGGCGTCAGGCCGGCATAGGGAATACCGGAATCGGCCGGGGCGGTGGACGCTGTCATGGTGTCAGTCGCGGTTGCGGTTGCCGCCGAGCAGCGCGGCCTGCGGCGCCGGGCGGCGGTTGCGGGCGGGCGCCGGGGCAGCATCGTGCGGCTGGCGTGCCGGCTGGGCGGCGGCGCGTTGCTGGCCGCGTGCCGGCTCCTGGCTGCCCTGGCGCGGTGCGCCGTTGCGGGCGCCGCCATTGCTACTGCCATTATGGTTGCTGCCTGCGTTGCCGTTGCCACCGCCGCGGCGCTGGCCGCCTTCGGCCTGGCGTTGACGCGGCTGGCCGCCCTGGCCCTGGCGCGGTGCGTCCTGGGGTTGGCGCGGCGCGCGTGCGCGCGGTGCCGGCTCACCGTCGGCGTTTGCCGGGCGTGCCTGGCTACGGCCGCGGCCCTGGGCCTGGCCCTGTCCTTGTCCCTGGCCGCCGCCGCGTTGCTGGCGGCCCTTCTGGATCGGTTCCGCTGCGATGGTCGGGTCGACCTCGAACCCCGTCAGCACGGTCTGCTCGATCTTGCGCTTGATCAGGCGTTCGATATCGCGCAGCAGCGCGTGCTCGTCCACGCAGACCAGCGAGATCGCCTCGCCCTCGGCGCCGGCGCGACCGGTGCGCCCGATGCGGTGCACGTAGTCCTCGGGCACGTTCGGCAGGTCAAAGTTGACCACATGCGGGAGCTGGTCGATGTCGATGCCGCGTGCGGCGATATCGGTCGCCACCAGCAGCCGCAGCGTGCCGGCCTTGAATTCGGACAGCGCGCGCGTGCGCGCCGACTGGCTCTTGTTGCCGTGGATCGCCAGCGCCGACAGGCCGTCCTTGGTCAACTGCTCGGCCAGGCGGTTGGCGCCATGCTTGGTGCGGGTGAACACCAGCACCTGGTGCCAGTCATGCTGGCGCACCAGGTGGGCCAGCAGCTCGCGCTTGCGTTCGCGGTCGACCGCATAGACGCGCTGGTCGACGGTCTCGGCGGTGGTGTTGCGCCGCGCCACCTCGATCGAGGCGGGGTTGTTCAGCAGGCGGTCGGCCAGTGCGCGGATATCGTCCGAGAACGTCGCCGAGAACAGCAGGTTCTGGCGCTTGGCCGGCAGCACGTTGAGGATCTTGCGGATGTCGTGGATGAAGCCCATGTCGAGCATGCGGTCGGCTTCATCGAGCACCAGCAGCTCTACCTGCGACAGGTCGACGGTGCGCTGGGACACATGGTCGAGCAGGCGGCCTGGCGTGGCCACCACGATATCGACGCCGCGCTTGAGCTGCTCGATCTGCGGGTTGATGCCGACGCCGCCGAACATCACCATGGAGCGCAGGCGCAGGTACTTGCCGTAGTTGCGCACGCTTTCCTCGACCTGCGCAGCCAGTTCGCGCGTGGGCGTCAGCACCAGCGCGCGCACGGCCGGCTTGCCGGGACGCGGCGCGTTGCCGGCCGCGCGGGCCGCGGCGGACGCGGACAGCAACTGCAGCATTGGCAGGGTGAAGCCGGCGGTCTTGCCGGTGCCGGTCTGGGCGCCTGCGAGCAGGTCGCCACCCTTGAGGATGGCGGGGATCGCCTGGGCCTGGATGGGAGTCGGTGAGGTGTAGCCCTGTTCGGCCACCGCACGCACAATCTTTTCGGACAAGCCGAGTTCGGAGAAAGACATGAATTGCTGCTTCGGCCATCCCTGCGCACGCGGTGCGCCGATCGCGGGATGGCTCGTGTAATTGATGTTCGGTATCGGTGACAGGAGCGGCCGGAAGGCCGGCCTGGCGGGCCAATGGCCCGTCCGCGGGAAAGGTCGCTAGTGTACCAGTCCGGGCCGAGCCGGTTCTGCACATGCGGCGGCGCCACATGCGGTACGGCGCACATCGGCGCGGAGCGAGTGGCGCTGCGCTATCATGGCGGGCGCTGCCGACAACGGCCCGCCCCAAAAACGCCGCAGTGATGCCAGGCCAGCCCTGCCTGCCCCGGCACTTTGCTGCGCCCCGGAGCCCGCGCCATGCGCTTGCGTTTCCTTGAAGACCAGGAAGTCACCCTCTTTGCGGCCATCCCGGTCGGCATCGTGGCAGCCATCGCGACCACGCTGTTCAAGGAGGCGCTGGACGGTGCCGGCGTGGTGCTGTTCTCCAGCCATGCCGACGTGGTGGTCGTCTTTGCCGCGCTGGCACTGGGCTGGCGCGTAGTCGTGCCGGCGGTGGGCGGCGCGCTGGCCGGCGCGCTGCTGGTGCTGTCCAATCGGCTGGCCAGCAGCCACAGCGGCGCAACTGACTATATGGAAGCGGTTGCCAACGGCAGCGGCCGGCTGCCGGTGCGGATCACGCTGCTGCGCGCCATGTCGTCATTCTTCTCCATCGTCAGCGGCAGCTCGGTCGGCAAGGAAGGCGCGATGATCCAGCTGGCGGCGCTATGCGGCTCGCTGTTCCCGACCACGCGGCTGGAGCGCGGCGGCGGCTCGAACATGCGCCGGATGCTGACGGCCTGTGCCGCCGCAGCGGGCCTGGCCACCGTCTATCACACCCCTTTCTCCGCGGCCGTCTTCGTTGCCGAAGTGGTGTTTGGGGCGCTGGCCGTCCAGCGGCTGATGCCTCTGTTCCTTGCGTCGGTAGCCGGTGCCATGGTCAGCCAGTGGCACGGCGGACTGCAGCCACTGTATCCGGGGCTGGAAATCGCGCCCGACCTGCGCCCGCATATCCTGCTGGCCGCCGCCGGGCTCGGCGTGGCGGCCGGCATCGTCGGCGCGCTGTTCATGCGCGCGTCGGGCTTCGCCCGCAGCCGCTTTGCCGCGGTGCCGGGCGGGCCGGTGGCGCGGCTGGCGCTGGGCGGCGCGCTGGTCGGCGTGCTGGCGATGGCCGTGCCCGAAGTGGTGGGCAACGGCTACCACACCATCCAGACCATCCTGCAGGAACAGCCGCTGAGCGTGCCGGTGGCCGCAGTGCTGCTGGCCAAGCTGGTGGCTACGGTGATCAGCATGGGCTCGGGCGCGGTCGGCGGGGTGTTTACGCCGTCGCTGTTCGTTGGCGCGGCGCTGGGGCAACTGCTGGCGCTGGCCATGCATGGCGTGGCCGACGGCGCCACGCCGCTGCTGCCGCTGGTCGGGATGAGCGCGTTCCTGGCGGCGACCAGCCAGGCGCCGCTGATGTCGGTGCTGATGGTGTTCGAAATGACGCTGGCGCCGGCGCTGCTGCTGCCGTCGATGATCGGCGCGGTGGCGGCGTACTACACGGCGTCGCGCTGCCAGACGCTGTCGCTGTACAGCGTGATCGCCGAGCGCGCGCAGGCGTCGGCCGCGGCCGAGCATGCGCGCACCATGACGCTGGCGGGGCTGTGCGACCCGACCGCCACCGTGCTCGACCCCAATGCCACCCTCGCCGAGGCGGCCGACAAGTTCGCCGAGACCGGTACCCGCTATCTATATCTGGTGCAGTTCGACGGCCGCCTGCTGGGGGCACTGTCGATCCACGCGGTGCAGCGCGCCCAGCGCGAAGGCTCGCAGCAAGGCGTGCTGGAACTGGCCGAACGCGACTTCCCGGCGCTGACCCCCGATTCGCGCCTGCGCGATGCGCTTGAGGTGTTCGCCGCACACGGCATCAACCGGATCCCGCTGGTGCGGGACACGGTCGACCGTGAGCTGATCGGCACCGTGTCGAAGCAGCGTGTGCTGCAAGAAGCATCCTGCCTCTTCTGAACACCGTCTTGCCGGTCCGCCCCGGGCAGGCGCCAAGCGAGTAAAATGGCGGGTTGCGCCCGCTCCGGGCCCTCCCCCACCCACGCTTCGCCTCACTTGACGGAGTTTCCCCATGCCAGCAGGTCGTGATACGCGCCGCGAGGCGCCGGAAAATGCCAGATCCTTGCGCGGGCGGTTGCCGTGGCTGGCGAGCGTAGCAACCCTGCTGCTCGGCGCGGCCACCGCCTCGGCCCAGCCGGTGCGGGTGATTCCGGAGGACGCGCAGGCGGCGAAGCTGGTGATCGCCGCCCCGGCGGCCACCGCGCCGCAGACCGCCACGCTGGACGGCAAGACCGTCGGCGTGGCACCGGGCCTGCGCCTGTTTGGCACCGACAACCAGTTGCTGGCCTCCGCCGCGGTGGCGGGTCAGAAGCTGCCGGTGCGGTACAAGCTGGACCTCTATGGCCAGCTGCTGACCGCCTGGGTGCTGAGCGAGCCGGAGCAGAAGGCGCTGAAACAGAAATCGTAGTCCCCCGAAAGAGCGCGGCGTGCCCCACGCGACCGCGCGTTGTTGCAACACCCTGATGCCCCCAGGTCAACCACTGAGATCGGCATATGAAGAAAGTTTTCGTCAAGACGTACGGCTGCCAGATGAACGAGTATGACTCGGACAAGATGGTCGACGTCCTCAACGCCAGCCAGGGGCTGGAACCCACCGACAACGTCGAAGACGCCGACGTGATCCTGTTCAACACCTGCTCGGTGCGCGAGAAAGCGCAGGAGAAGGTGTTCTCCGAACTGGGCCGGATGAAGGCGCTCAAGGCGGTCAAGCCCGACCTGGTGATCGGCGTCGGCGGCTGCGTCGCCAGCCAGGAAGGCGCCAGCATCGTCTCGCGCGCACCGTACGTCGACGTGGTGTTCGGCCCGCAGACCCTGCACCGCCTGCCAGACCTGATCGCGCGCCGCCAGCGCACCGGCCAGTCGCAGGTCGATATTTCCTTCCCCGAGATCGAGAAGTTCGACCACCTGCCGCCGGCGCGCGTGGATGGCCCGAGTGCCTTCGTGTCGATCATGGAAGGCTGCTCCAAGTACTGCAGCTACTGCGTGGTGCCCTACACCCGCGGCGAGGAAGTCTCGCGCCCGTTCGAGGACGTGCTGGCCGAAGTCGCCGGCCTGGCGGGGCAAGGCGTGCGCGAAGTCACGCTGCTGGGCCAGAACGTCAACGCCTACCGCGGCAAGATGGGCGACACCAGCGAGATCGCCGATTTTGCGCTGCTGATCGAATACGTGGCCGAGATCCCGGGCATCGAGCGCATCCGCTACACCACCAGCCACCCGAAGGAATTCACCTCGCGCCTGGTCGAGCTGTACGGCCGCTGCGACAAACTGGTGAACCACCTGCACCTGCCGGTGCAGCATGCGTCGGACCGCATCCTGATGGCGATGAAGCGCGGCTACAGCGTGCTGGAGTACAAGAGCATCATCCGCAAGCTGCGCGCGCTGCGCCCGCAGATGTCGATGTCGTCGGACTTTATCGTCGGCTTCCCCGGCGAGACCGATGCCGACTTCGAGAAGCTGATGGCGATGATCGAAGAGATCGGCTACGACACCTCGTTCTCTTTCATCTTCAGCCCGCGCCCGGGCACGCCCGCGGCCAACCTGCACGACGACACCCCGCACGAGGTCAAGCTGCGCCGGCTGCAGCGCCTGCAGGCCACCATCGAGGAAAACGTACAGCGCATCAGCCAGAACATGGTCGGCACGGTGCAGCGCATCCTGGTGGAAGGCCCGGCCCGCAAGGACCCGACCGAGCTGCATGGCCGCACCGAGAACAACCGCGTGGTCAACTTTGCGCTGCCCGGCGTGCCCCAGGCAGGCCGCGACCGGCTGGTCGGCCAGATGGTCGACGTCAGCATCACGCAGGCATTCCCGCACTCGCTGCGCGGCGAGATCGTGGTCCGGCAGTAATCCAGGCACAGCACATAGCGAGGCCATCGCCACAAGATGAAAGTCCCTTCCGCAGAATTCGTCGCTCCCAAGGACGACAACGCCCGGCTGCAGAACCTGTGCGGGCCGCTCGACGAAAACCTGCGCCAGATCGAACAGGCGCTGGACGTGACCATCCAGCGGCGCGGCCATCGCATGACGGTGCGCGGCACCCACGCGCAGGACGCCGCGCTGGCGCTGGAGCGCTTCTATAACCATGCGCGCACGCCGCTGTCGATCGACGACGTGCAACTGGGCCTGGTGGAAACGCGCCAGCTCAGCGCGCATGGCAGCTATCTGCCCGGCAACGAGGACGACAAGGGCAACGACGACGAGCGCGAGTTCGACGACGAATCGCCGGTGCTGCACACCCGCCGCACCGGCTTGCAGGGCCGCACCGTGGCGCAGCGAGAATACCTGCGCAATATCCTGGCGCACGACCTGACCATGGGCATCGGCCCGGCCGGCACTGGCAAGACCTACCTGGCGGTAGCCTGCGCGGTTGACGCGCTGGAACGCGATTCGGTCAAGCGCATCGTGCTGACGCGCCCGGCGGTGGAAGCCGGCGAGCGCCTGGGCTTCCTGCCCGGCGACCTGGCGCAGAAGGTCGACCCTTACCTGCGCCCGCTGTATGACGCGCTGTATGACCTGCTCGGCTTCGACCGCACGCAGAAGATGTTCGAGCGCCAGATGATCGAGATCGCGCCGCTGGCCTATATGCGCGGGCGCACGCTGAACCACGCCTTCATCATCCTGGACGAGGCGCAGAACACCACGCCCGAGCAGATGAAGATGTTCCTGACCCGGATCGGCTTCGGCTCCAAGGCCGTGATCACCGGCGACACCACGCAGATCGACCTGCCCAAGGGCCAGAAGAGCGGCCTGGTGGATGCGCAGCACGTGCTGCGCGACGTGCGCGGCATCGCCTGCACCCGCTTTACCAGCATCGACGTGGTGCGCCATCCGCTGGTGGCGCGCATCGTCGATGCCTATGACGAATACCACGCCCAGCACAAGGACGCGTAATTGAAATCCCCGAAAATCCAGAAATCCAAGGCCCCGGGCGTCAGCCTGACCCTGTTCGATGGCGAAGGCCGCGCGCGCAAGAGCGCCGCGCACGCGCTGCGCGTGCAACTGCCGGACGGCCGCAGCCTGACGCTGGACCTGTCGCTGGCCGCCGACGGCGTGGTCGCGCTGCTGGCCGAGCACACCGACACCAACCAGCAGGCCGGCCTGCTGGTGCGCCCGGACAACCATGACTCGCTGTCCGTGGCCGTGACCGCCACGCCGGTCGTGACCACCACCGGCACCCCGGCCACACCGCCGGCGCTGGAGTTGGAGATCCAGCAAGGCGACGGCATCGGCAAGCAGGATGGCCTGCCCCCGCGCAAGAAGATCGAGACCTGGGTCAAGTCGGCGCTGTATGCCGATGCCGCGCTGACGATCCGCTTCGTCGGCGAGGAAGAAGGCCGCCTGCTGAACCGCACCTACCGCGGCAAGGACTACGCTACCAACGTGCTGACCTTTGCTTATGCCGAGAACGAGGACGACCCGGTGAGCGGCGATATCGTGCTGTGCTGCCCGGTTGTCGAAGCCGAGGCACGCGAGCAGCGCAAGCCGCTGGAAGCGCACTATGCGCACCTGGTGGTGCATGGCGTGCTGCATGCGCAGGGCTACGAGCACGAGGAAGACGCCGAGGCCGAGGAAATGGAGGCGATCGAGACCGAGACCCTGCAGGCGCTGGGCTACGCGGATCCCTACCTCGCCGAGCGCACCGGCACCGCATGATTGACGGCGCACCGGCGGCACCAGACAAGTGCAGCCAGCATCATATTCAGCAGCCGCCACCCGGCGGCTGTCACGGGACCGACAGCCTTTTGGTGTATCCTTCAGTCGATCTCCACCACGCGCTCGCCGCGAAATGAACGACCCCTATCCCAGTTCGAAGCCCGCTTACCTGAAGCAGACCGATCGCCCCAGATCGCTTCTCGAACGCCTGTCAGACCTGATTTCCCCCGAGCCGGACACCCGCGCCGAATTGCTCGAAGTGCTCCAGGACGCGCATGAGCGCAACCTGATCGACGCCGATTCGCTGTCGATGATCGAGGGCGTGTTCCAGGTCTCCGAACTGACCGCCGGCGACATCATGGTGCCGCGCGCGCAGATGGATATGGTCAATATCGTCGACGCGCCGGAGACCTTCATCCCGTTCATGCAGCAGACCGCGCACTCGCGCTTTCCGGTCTATGAAGGCAGCCGTGACAATATCATCGGCATCCTGCTGGCCAAGGACCTGCTGCGTTATTACACCGATCCCGCCTTCGACCTGCGCGAAACGCTGCGGCCGGCGGTGTTCATCCCCGAATCCAAGCGCCTGAATATCCTGCTGCGTGAATTCCGCATCAACCGCAACCATATCGCCATCGTCGTGGATGAATACGGCGGCGTGGCCGGGCTGGTGACGATCGAGGACGTTCTCGAGCAGATCGTCGGCGATATCGAGGATGAGTTCGACCTGGACGAAGACCAGGACAATATCCTGCCGATGCCCGACGGCAGCTGGCGCGTGCACGGCCTGACCGAGATCGCCCAGTTCAACGAAGCCTTCGGTACCGGCTTTTCCGACCACGATGTCGACACCGTGGGCGGACTGCTGTCCAACCATGTGGGCCACGTGCCCCACCGCGGCGAGGTCATCACCCTGCCGCCGATCCGCTTCGAAGTGCTGCGCGCCGACGCGCGGCAGGTGCACCTGCTGCAGGTGCGCCGCGAGTCCCTGGCTGACGGCGCGAGCGCTGCCGGCGCATGAAGCATCCCGCCCCGATTCCCAACGGCGCCGCTGCTGCCGACGCCGGTGCTGACAGCGTGCCCGGCGCGCGTTCGCGTGCCGCCGCCATGGCCCGGCTGCTGCTGGCCGGCGTGCTCGGCGTCGCACATACGCAGGCCTTCGCTCCGCATGACTGGTGGTGGCTGCAGATCCTGTCGCTGGCCGGCCTGGCCGCGCTGATGGCCGACGCGCCGCGCGCGCGCATCGCCGCGGCCACCGGTTTTGCCTTCGGCGTGGGCTGGTTCCTGTCCGGCATCTGGTGGCTCTATATCAGCATGCACGTCTACGGCGAGATGCCGGCGTGGATGGCGGCGCTGGCGGTGGTGCTGTTCTCGGGCTACCTGGCGCTGTGGCCGGCGCTGGCGGGCGCGCTGTGGCACCGGCTGACGGCACGGCTGCGTGCCGGCACATGGGCCGCGGCGCTGCTCGCGCCGCTGGCGTTCGGGGCTGCGTGGGGCTTGTCGGAGTGGCTGCGCGGCGTCGTCTTCACGGGTTTTCCATGGCTGTCCGGCGGTTATGCCCATACCGACGGGCCCCTGGCCGGCTATGCGCCGCTGGTTGGTGTCTACGGCATCGGCGCGCTGGCGGCGGCCATTGCCGCCCTGCTGGCCGGCGCGGTGCGCGGGCTGGGGCACGGTGCCCGCACGCTTGCCGTCGCATCGCTGGCGCTGGCACTGCTGCTGCCGGCGCTTGGCGGGGTGCTGTCGCCGCTGGCCTGGACCACGCCGGCCGGCAAGCCGCTGACGGTGCGGCTGCTGCAGGGCAACGTGCCGCAGGACATCAAGTTCGAGGCCGCCGGCATCCAGCGCTCGATTGCGCTGTACCGCGACATGATCACCGCCGCGCCCGCCGACCTGGTGGTGACGCCAGAAACCGCCTTCCCGGTGATACTGCAGGACCTGCCCGTCGACGTCGCCGTGGCGGTGCGCGACTACGCGCTGCAGAGCGGCACCACGGTGCTGTTCGGCGCGGCGGGCGCGGATTCGCCGGTCGATTTCACCAACAGTGTGTTCGGGCTGGGACCGCTGACCGAGCGCCTGTACCGCTACAACAAGCACCACCTGGTGCCGTTCGGCGAATTCATCCCGCTGGGCTTCCGCTGGTTCGTCGACATGATGAAGATGCCGCTGGGCGATTTCCGCCGCGGCGGTCTCGACCAGCCTTCATTGCCGGTGCGCGGCGTACGCGTCGCACCCAATATCTGCTACGAGGATCTGTTCGGCGAGGAGATCGCGCAGACGCTGCGCCAGCAGCCCGCGCCCGCCAACGTGCTGGCCAACCTGACCAACCTGGCCTGGTTCGGCGACACCATCGCGCTGGACCAGCACCTGCAGATCTCGCGCATGCGCGCGCTGGAAACGCGCCGTCCGATGCTGCGCTCGACCAATACCGGCATGACCGCGGTGGTACGCCCGGACGGCACCGTGCAGGCGCGCCTGCCCACCTTCACGGTCGGCACGCTGGTGGCCGAGGTGCAGGGCATGCAGGGGCTGACCCCTTATATCCGCTGGGGGAACGCGCCGGTGCTGGCGCTGTTTGCGCTGGTGCTGGGCGCGGCTGCCTGGCGCGCGCGGCGCGCGGGCTGAAGCCCAGACCTCGCGGGCGCGGTTGGCGCAGCAATCCCCGCGCCACGGATTCCCGACCCGCGGCGTCCGTGGCGCGTCAGGCGCGCGCCGGCTGCGTCAGTTCAGCAGCCCGGTCGCGACCGACACGACGGCCGCGGCGATCATGACCGCGATTGCGACCAGGTAAGGTTTGCGAGAAAGGAGTGCCATGATCCCAAGTCCCCATCGTTAATCGTCTACCGGCAGGACGGCTAGGCCTGCCAACCGCAACACTCTCGAACGGGTTGCTTATTCATACTGTATACAAAAACGTTATCGGCTAGCGTTCCCGCAACTTGAAAATGGGGTCGGTATTTTCCCCATGCGTTGCGAAAGACCGACATCCGCGCGCACCCCCGCCCACCCGCCCACACCCCGCCAAACGGGGCGAGCGGCCAAAAAGCCGATAGAATTCAGGGTTTGGCAAAATCCGTATGCGGCGGCCCCGGCACGCGCTGCGCCGCCAGCACGCCGGGCGGCGCAAACTCGCCCCCAGCCGACCGATCAGCCACTACCTAGCCTTCATATGCTGACCTTCCAACAAATGATTCTGACCCTGCAGGCCTACTGGGACCGGCAGGGTTGCGCGCTGTTGCAACCCATCGATCTGGAGGTCGGCGCCGGCACTTCCCACGTGCATACCTTCCTGCGCGCGATCGGCCCCGAGCCGTGGCGCGCCGCCTATGTGCAGCCGTCGCGGCGCCCGAAGGACGGCCGCTATGGCGAGAACCCCAACCGCCTGCAGCACTACTACCAGTACCAGGTGGTGCTCAAGCCCGCGCCCGAGAACATCCTCGAGCTGTACCTGGGCTCGCTCGAGGCGCTGGGCCTGGACCTGAAGCAGAATGACATCCGCTTCGTCGAGGACGACTGGGAGAACCCGACGCTGGGCGCGTGGGGGCTGGGGTGGGAAGTCTGGCTCAACGGCATGGAAGTGACCCAGTTCACCTACTTCCAGCAGGTCGGCGGCATCGACTGCAAGCCGATCACGGGCGAGATCACCTACGGCATCGAGCGCCTGGCGATGTACCTGCAGAAGGTCGAGAACGTCTATGACCTCATCTGGACCGAGTGGGTCGAGAACGGCGAGACGCGCCGCCTGACCTACGGCGACGTGTACCACCAGAACGAGGTCGAGCAGTCGACCTACAACTTCGAGCACAGCAACACCGAAATCCTGTTCCGCCATTTTGCCGAGCACGAGGGCGAGGCCAAGCGGCTGATGGGCAATGCAGACGGCGCCGAGGGCACCGACCGCTCCGACGCGAGCCAGGCCACCGGCACGCGCCTGGCGCTGCCCGCCTATGAGCAGGTACTGAAGGCCGCGCACACGTTCAACCTGCTGGACGCCCGCGGTGCCATCTCGGTGACCGAGCGCGCCGCCTATATCGGCCGCATCCGCAACCTGTCGCGCCAGGTGGCGCAGGCTTACTACGATTCGCGCGAAGCCCTCGGCTTCCCGATGTGCGGCAACGGCGGAGCCCGGGCATGACGCAACTGGTGCGCAGCGCGCTGAGCTGCGCCTTGGCCATCGCCACGCTGTCGGCTGCGGGCAATGCCGCCGGCGCGCGCGCCGTGGCCGCCCCCGCGCCGCAGGCGCTGCTGCTGCCGGCCGAACTGAGCAATGTGTGCGAGGCCGACCCGCAGGCGCTGCAACTGGCCATGGCGCGCCACTGGCGCCCGTCGCTGAACGCGCTCGACCAGTGGGCGCAGCTGGTGCGCTCGTTCGCCTGCGACCTGTCGGGCCAGCGCGACCTGGGCTGGCACCGCGTGCCGCTGCGCGCCTACGAAAGCGCGATCCGCTACCCGCTGACCTGGGTGGAGGTGGAAACCACCAACGGCCGCACCCGGCGCAAGACCAAGACCTACTACTCGGCGGCCCAGTTGCCGCCGAAGATCGATTTCTGGGTGGGCGGGCGCATCGACGAAATCCGCTACGACAAGCGCCTGCGCCGCATCGACGCGCGCTTCCCCGCAGCGGGCAGCCGCGGCGGCAGCAACGGTGCGGCCAGCGCCGCGGCGGCCGCGCAATGCGCCTTCACCACGCTGCAATTCCGGCAACAGAACGGCCTGTGGCTGCTGTCCGGAGTGGAACCTAATCATTCGCCGCGCTGCTGACAGCCGCGCGCGCCACAACCTGTTGGATACGATTCATGTCGCAACCCATGACCGACTCGCTGCTGATCGAACTGTTCACCGAAGAGCTGCCTCCCAAGGCGCTGGCGCGTCTGGGCGACGCCTTCGCGCAGGGCCTGTTCGCCGGCCTGGGCGAGCGCGACCTGCTTGAGCCGGGTGCCACCGTGACCCCGTTCGCCACGCCGCGCCGGCTGGCCGCGCTGGTGTCGGGCGTGCGCCGCAGCGCGCCCGACCGCGAGCAGCGCGAGAAGGTCCTGCCGCTGTCGGTGGCGCTTGGCGCCAACGGCGAGCCCACCCCGCCGCTGGCCAAGAAGCTGGCCGCGCTGGCCAAGTCGGTCGGCGTCGCCGAGATCGACTGGCAGTCGCTGGAGCGCGCCTCCGACGGCAAGGCCGAAGCCTTCTTCTACCGCTACACCGCGCGCGGCGCCGAACTGGCCGCCGGGCTGCAGGCGGCGCTGGAAGACACCATCGCCAAGCTGCCCATCCCCAAGCTGATGAGCTACCAGCGCCCGGACGGCAGCACCGTGCACTTCGTGCGCCCGGCGCACAGCCTGATCGCGCTGTTCGGCAGCGAGATCCTGCCGGTGTCGTTGCTGGGCCTGCAGGCCAGCAACGTGACGCAGGGCCACCGCTTTTTGTCGCATGGCACGATCGAGATCGCGCATGCCAACGACTATGCGAAGCAGCTCGAATCGGCCGGCCGCGTGCTGGCGAGCTATGCCGAGCGCCGCGAGCGCATGCGCACCGCGCTGCTGGCCGAGGCCGGCGCCGACCAGGTGATCATGCCCGAGTCGCTGCTCGATGAAGTCAACTCGCTGGTGGAATGGCCGGTGGTCTACGCCTGCCACTTCGAGGAAGCCTTCCTGGCCGTGCCGCAGGAATGCCTGATCCTGACGATGCAGACCAACCAGAAGTACTTTGCGCTGACCGATGCCGACGGCCACCTGCGCAACCGCTTCCTGATCGTCTCCAACCTGGCCACCGAGACGCCGCAGTCGATCATCACCGGCAACGAGCGCGTGGTGCGCCCGCGCCTGGCCGATGCCAAGTTCTTCTTCGACCAGGACCGCAAGAAGACGCTGGCTTCGCGCGTGCCGCAGCTGGCCAGCGTGGTCTACCACAACAAGATCGGCACGCAGCTGGACCGCGTGCAGCGCCTGCAGCAGATCGCCGGCCATGTCGCCGATGCGCTCAACGCCGCCGGCGTGGCCACCGACAAGGCGGCCGCGATGCGCGGCGCCGAGCTGGCCAAGGCCGACCTGCTGACCGACATGGTGGGCGAGTTTCCCGAGCTGCAGGGCACCATGGGCACGTACTACGCCCGCCACGACGACGAAGCCGAAGACGTGGCGCTGGCCTGCTCCGAGCACTACCGCCCGCGCTTTGCCGGCGACGCGCTGCCCGAAGGCTCGGTCAGCACCGCGGTGGCGCTGGCCGACAAGCTGGAAACGCTGGTCGGCATCTGGGGAATCGGCCTGCAGCCGACCGGCGAGAAAGACCCGTTCGCGCTGCGCCGCCATGCGCTGGGCATCCTGCGCATGCTGATCGAGAAGCCGCTGGCGCTGTCGGTGACCGGGCTGCTGGCGCTGACGCAGCAGACGTTCGCAGGCATCGCTGCGGTCAAGCCGGCGCCGGACGCCATCGCCGACTTCCTGTATGACCGCGTGCGCGGCTACCTGAAGGAAAAGGGCTACACCACCAACGAGGTCGAGGCCGTGGTCAGCCTGCGCCCCGACCAGCTGCACGACGTGCTGGGCCGCATGGAAGCGGTGCGCACCTTCGCCGCGCTGCCCGAGGCCGAGGCCCTGGCCGCCGCCAACAAGCGCATCACCAATATCCTGCGCAAGAACACCGAGCCGGTCGGCGCGGTGAACCCGGCGCTGTTCCAGGAAGAGGCCGAAAGCGCGCTGCACGCGGCGATCGAGAAAGTGCGTCCGGCCGTGGAAGCTGCCTTCGCCAGCGGCGATTTCACCGCCGCGCTGCGCGACCTGGCCCAGTTGCGCGATGCCGTCGACCGCTTCTTCAACGACGTGATGGTCATGGCCGAGGACGCGCAGCTGCGCGCCAACCGCCTGGCGCTGCTGGCCACGCTGCATGCGCTGGCCAACCGCGTGGCCGACATCTCCAAGCTGGCCGCCTGAGCGCCGCCAGCACGCGATACCGGAGCCGCACATGCCGCAGACGCCGCCCAAGTTCGTCATCCTGGACCGCGACGGGGTGGTCAACCTCGACAGCGACCAGTTCATCAAGTCGCCCGACGAGTGGATCCCCATCGACGGCAGCCTGGAAGCCATTGCAGCGCTGAACCAGGCCGGCTATCGCGTGGTGATCGCCAGCAACCAGTCCGGCATCGGCCGCGGCTTGTTCGAGATGAGCGCGCTCAACGCCATGCACGAGAAGATGTACACCGCGCTGGCGCGCGTGGGCGGCCGCGTCGACGCCGTGTTCTTCTGCCCGCATACCGCCGCGGACGGCTGCGACTGCCGCAAGCCCAAGTCCGGCATGCTCGAACAGATCAGCGAGCGCTTCGGCGTCGAGCTCAAGGGCGTGCCGATCGTGGGCGACTCCCTGCGCGACCTGGAGGCCGGTGTCGCCGTCGGCTGCACGCCGCACCTGGTGCGCAGCGGCAAAGGCCTGAAGACCCTCGACAAAGGCGGCCTGCCCCCCGGCACGCGGGTGCACGACGACCTGCGCGACTTTGCGCGCTGGCTGACCGGCACCGACGGCGGCAACGACGGCGCCACCCGCGAGTCCGCACATTGAGCCATTGCTGACGCTGGCACCGACCCTTTTTTTTTGCGCCCCCACGCATGACGTTTCTCCGTTCCCTGCTGTTTGCGCTGTACCTGCTGGTGCTGACGCCTCCCTACGCCTGCGCCTGCTTCCTCGTGTTTCCCTTCATGAATGCCGACCAGCGCTTCCGCTTCGTGCGCGGCTGGCCATGGCTGGTGATCTGGGCCGCGCGCGGCATCTGCGGCATCCAGTACCGCATCGAAGGCCATGAGCATATGGATGTCATGCTCGACAAGCCGGTGGTGCTGCTGTCCAAGCACCAGTCGGCATGGGAGACGGTGGCCTACGTGGCGCTGATGCCCAGGCCGCTGTGCTTCGTGTTCAAGCGCGAGCTGCTGCTGGTGCCGTTCTTTGGCTGGGCGCTGGGCATGCTGAAGATGGTCCATATCAATCGCAAGGAAGGCACCCGCGCCTTCGCCTCGGCCGTGCGCCAGGGCCGCGAGCGGCTGGCCGAAGGGGCCTGGATCATCATGTTCCCGGAGGGCACGCGCACGCCGTCGGGGCTGGTAAAGACGCGCTACAAGAGCGGCGGCGCGCGCCTGGCGGTCGAGACCGGTGCCTGGGTGCTGCCGATGGCGGTCAACTCGGGCCGGGTCTGGCCGCGCAACAAGTTTCTCAAGTACCCGGGCATGGTGACGATCTCGGTCGGCCCGCCGATCGCCTCGGCCAACAAGACCGCCGACCAGCTCAACCAGGAAGTGGCCGACTGGATCGAGCGCGACATGCGCCGCATCGACGCGGACAGCTACCGCAGCGAAGCACGGGTAGAGCCGGCCGCATGAAGCTGCTGCGCCCCGCCTCCGACGCCGACGGCGCGCAGCTGGAGCTGCCGCTGGCGGAGGCGACCCCGTCCGCCCATCCAGCCACGTCCGCACCGTCGGTGCCGCTCGCGCCAACGGTGCCGGAACGGCCGGCATGGCCGGTACCGCAGCCCAACGCGCGGCTGCTGCACGTGGGCGAGCGCCCGGTGCACTACACGCTCAAGCGCTCGTCGCGGCGTACCATCGGCTTCACCATCGACGACCGCGGCCTGTCGATCACCGCGCCGCGCTGGGTCACGCTGGCCGACATCGAATCGGCCATCCTGGAAAAGCAGCGCTGGATCTTCAACAAGCTTGGCGAATGGCGCCACCGCGAGGCACGCCGCGTACTGCCCACGGTGCAGTGGCGCGACGGCGCCAGCCTGCCCTTCCTGGGCAAGCCGCTGACGCTGTCTCTGGAATCACCGATCGGTGCGCTGCTGTTCGACGCAGACCGCCGCGTGCTGCACCTGGCGCTGCCGGGGCACGCGGAAGAGCAGCAGATCAAGGACCGCGTGCAGGGCTGGCTGCAGCAGCAGGCGCGCCGGCTGCTGGCCGAGCGGCTCGACGTCTACGCCGACAGGCTCGGCGTGCGCCATACCGGCTTTGCGCTGACTTCGGCGGCAACGCGCTGGGGCAGCTGTACCGCCGACGGCAAGATCCGGCTGAACTGGCGCCTGATGCATTTCCCGCTGTCGATGATCGACTACGTGGCGGCGCACGAACTCGCCCACCTGAAGGAAATGAACCACGGGCCGCGCTTCTGGCAGACCGTGGAATCGATCTTCCCGGAATTCCGCGACGCCCGCGCGCAGCTGCGCGCGCATCCGCCCGAGCTGCTGCCCACGTTTTAAGCAGCCGATGCGTTTCGGCCAAACGCACTAAAATGGCGCCTTCCAATACCTAAAACAGTTGAAGGCCCTCAAATGCGACTCCTCCACACCATGCTGCGCGTCGGCGACATGCAGCGCTCCATCGATTTCTACACCCGCATTCTCGGCATGCAGCTGCTGCGCGAGAGCGACAACCCTGAATACAAGTACCGCCTCGCCTTCGTCGGCTATGGCCCCGAAACCGAAACCGCGGTGCTGGAACTGACCTACAACTACGGCGTTGACCAGTATGACCTGGGCACCGCCTACGGCCATATCGCGCTGGAGACCGACAACGCCGCGGCGGCGTGCGAGCGCATCCGCGCGGCCGGGGGCAAGGTCACCCGCGAAGCCGGGCCGGTCAAGGGCGGCACCACCGTAATCGCCTTTGTCGAAGATCCGGACGGCTACAAGATCGAGCTGATCGAGCGCCATTCCACCCGCGACGCCAGCCGTCCCTGAGCATCGCGCTCGTGGACGCGCAAACCCTGACCCGCCGGCCGCTGGACGGCATGGCGGTGGGCCTGATGGTGGTGCTGTGCGCCGGCTGGGGCCTGCAACAGGTAGTGATCAAGGTGGCCGCGCCGCTGATGGGCGCGGTGCTGCAGGCCGGCGTGCGCTCGGCAGTGGCGGCGCTGCTGGTGTTCGGCTTTGCCGCCTGGCGCGGCACGCCGATCTGGCGCCGCGACGGCACGCTCAATGCCGGACTGCTGGCGGGGCTGCTGTTCGGCGCCGAGTTCTTCTGCATCTTTGTCGGGCTGGGCCACACCACGGCTTCGCGCATGGCGGTGTTCCTGTACACCGCGCCGATCTTCACCGCGCTGGGGTTGCATTTCGTGGTTCCCGGCGAGCGGCTGCACGCCGGGCAATGGCTGGGCGTGGCGCTGGCGTTCGTGGGCATGGCGCTGGCGTTTGCCGATGGCATTGCGGCACCGTCGGCCCATGGCAGCACGCTGCTCGGCGATGCGCTGGGCATCGTGGCCGGGGCGTTGTGGGCCGCTACCACCGTGGTGGTGCGCGCCAGTCCGCTGGCAACCGCACCGGCCAGCAAGACGCTGCTGTACCAGCTGGCGGTCTCGGCGGTGCTGCTGCTGGCGATGGCGGTGGCCGCGGGCCAGACCGCGACCGTGCAGATCGACGGCGTGGTGCTGGCGAGCCTGTTCTACCAGTCGGTGCTGATCGCGTTTGCGAGCTACCTGACATGGTTCTGGCTGCTGCGGCGCTACCTGGCGTCGCGGCTTTCGGTGTTTTCCTTCCTCACGCCGCTGTTTGGCGTGGCCTTCGGCGTGGTGCTGATGCACGACTCCGTAGGGCCGCGCTTCGCGGTGGCGGCCGTGCTGGTGCTGGCGGGGATTGTGCTGGTGAATCGGCGGGCGTGAGTGGCGGGATGCCTGCAATAAAAACGGCGGCTCGGGGCCGCCGTTTTTTATTGCCACGCTCAGCGGCGTGCCTCGAACGAGAACATCCCCAGTGCGTCGCGCACTTCCTCCAGCGTCTGCTGGGTCAGCTCGCGCGCCTTCTGCGTGCCCTGGCGCAGCACATCGAAGACATAGTCCGGGTTCTTGGCCAGCTCTTCGCGACGCGCGCGGATCGGGGCCAGCATGTCCTGCAGGATGCCTTCGATGCGGCGCTTGAGCACCATGTCGCCCAGGCCGCCCTTGCGATAGTGCTCCTTCAGCGCTTCGACTTCCTCGTTGTTCGGGTCGAACGCGTCCAGGTAGGTGAACACCACGTTGCCCTCGACCTGGCCCGGATCGGACACCTTCAGGTGGTTCGGATCGGTGTACATGCTGTGCACCGCGGCCTTGATCTGCTCAGGCGACGCGCCCAGCGCGATCGCGTTGCCCATCGACTTGCTCATCTTGGCCTTGCCGTCGACGCCGGGCAGGCGACCGAACTTCGGGATCAGCGCCTTGCACTCCGGCAGTATGTCGCGGCCGACCTGGTTGTTGATGCGGCGCACGATCTCGTTGGTCTGCTCGATCAGCGGGGCCTGGTCTTCGCCCACCGGCACCACCTGGGCCTTGAAGGCGGTAATGTCGGCCGCCTGCGCGGCCGGGTAACACAGGAACCCGGCCGGGATATCGCGGCCGAAACCGCGCGCCTGGATCTCTTCCTTGATGGTCGGGTTGCGCTCCAGCCGCGATACCGTGACGAAGTTCAGGTACATCAGCGTCAGCTCGGCCAGCGCCGGCAGGTGCGACTGCACGGTGATGGTGGTCTTGGCCGGGTCGATGCCGACCGCCAGGTAGTCCAGCGCCACTTCCAGCACGTTGCGGCGTACCTTGTCGGGATCGTGCGCATTGTCGGTCATGGCCTGGGTGTCGGCCAGCAGCAGGTACTGCTCATGCGAATCCTGCAGCGCCACGCGGCTCTGCAGCGAGCCGACGAAGTGGCCGAGGTGCAGCGGGCCGGTGGGACGGTCGCCGGTCAGGATCACGGGACGCCGGTTGGTTTGGCTGGATTGGGACTGGGCTGTCATGGGACGGTCTTGCACGAAATGGTCGCGGGAATTCGGGTTCGTTGATCTGGGGCTTCAGGCGGCCTGCCCTGCGGCGCCGCCGCCCAGGCGGCGGGCCAGTTCGACATACTCGCCGACGGGCACTTCCTCGGCACGGCGGCCGAGGTCGAAGCCCATCGCGTCGAAGTCGACCTGGTCGCGCAGGAACGACAGCGTATTGCGCAGCACCTTGCGCCGCTGCGAGAACGCCGCGGTGACCACGTCGCCGAGCACGGTGATGTCGCAATCGGCATGCGGCGAGCGCAGGCGGCCATCGTTATGCCGCGGCCACGGGATCATGCGCACCACGGCGGAATCGACCTTGGGCGGCGGGTTGAAACTGCCCGGCGGCACGTCCAGCACATGCTCCATGTAGTAGCGCACCTGCAGCATGATCGAGAGCCGGCCAAAGGCCTTGCTGCCGGGCTCGGCCACCATGCGCTCCACCACTTCCTTCTGCAGCATGAAGTGCTGGTCGCGCACCTGGTCGGCAAACTCCATCAGGTGGAACAGCAGCGGGCTGGAAATGTTGTATGGCAGGTTGCCGACGATGCGCAGCGGCCGCCCCGTCACTTCCAGCTTGCCGAAGTCGAAGTCCAGCGCGTCGCCGGCATGGACTTGCAGGCGCTCGCCGTAGCGGCGACGCAGGCGCTCGACCAGGTCGCGGTCGAGTTCGACCACCTGCATTTGCGGGATCCGTTCGAGCAGCGGGCTGGTCAGCGCGCCGAGGCCCGGCCCGATCTCGACCAGCACGTCTTCGGCCTGCGGACTGATGGCATTGACGATGCCGTGGATGATGGTGTCGTCGACCAGGAAGTTCTGCCCGAATCGCTTGCGGGCCACATGGCCCTGGTGCACGTTGGAACGCATGGTTCGATGTTGCAGCATGAGGTCCGGCTTCAGCAAGGCGGCTGCAAGCCAGGATTGGTATGGCCCGGATGGCTGGCGCCGGCGCCATCGGGATGGCGGCCGTTGGCATGGCCGGCCATGGTGACCGCACTGCGGATGGCCTCGATCATGCTGCCATGCTCGGCCTGGCCGGTGCCGGCCAGGTCCAGCGCGGTGCCGTGATCCACCGAAGTGCGGATGAAAGGCAGCCCCAGCGTGATGTTCACGCCGTGGCCGAAGGTGCCGTATTTCAGCGGCGCCAGCCCCTGGTCATGGTACATCGCCAGCACGCAGTCGGCATCGCGCAGGTGGCGCGGCTGGAACAGCGTGTCGGCGGGAAAGGGACCGCGCGCATCGATGCCGGCATCCTTGGCCTGCGCCAGCGCGGGCACGATCACGTCGATCTCTTCGCGGCCCATGTGTCCGCTTTCGCCGGCGTGGGGGTTCAGGCCCGTGACCAGGATGCGCGGCCGCGCGATGCCAAAGTAGCGGCGCAGGTCGGCATCGATGATGGCCAGTGTCTGCAGCAGCAGCGGAATGGAAAGCGCATCCGGCACCGCGCGCAGCGGCAGGTGGGTGGTCGCCAGCGCCACGCGCAGCATGGCGTTGTCGTGGGCGGGCTGCGGGCCGGCCAGCATCATCACCACGCGCGGCACGCGGACGCTGTCGGCCAGGTATTCGGTGTGGCCGGTAAACGGCACGCCGGCGTCGTTGATGGTGCTCTTCTGCACCGGCGCCGTGACCATGGCCGCATAGCGCGGCGCGGCCTTCCCGTGCGCGCGGCAGCCGTCAATGGCGGCATCCAGCAGCGCCAGCACGTAGGGGCCGTTGCGCGCGTCCAGGCGGCCGGGTTCGCACGCGACCGCCAGCGGGATATCCTCGATCACCACGTCGCCGGCGGCGATGCGCCGCTCCCAGGCATGGGTCACGCCCAGCGCCGCGGCGCGCTCGGCCAGCAGGCGGGCATCGCCCAGCACATGGAAGCGGTAGTGCCCGCTGCCGCCGTTGTTGCCATGGGTGGCGCCGGCGAGTTGCAGCAACGCCCCGATGGTGATATCGGGACCGATGCCGGCGGGCTCGCCGGTGGAAATGGCCAGGGATAGCGGGTCAGGCATGTCGGCGTGGGCGGGTCGGCGGCAGTGCGCGTGTCAGCGCTGCCGGTTGATGCGGTACTCGACGTACGCCTGCGAGCGAAGCTGGCGCACCCAGTCATCATACGCGGCCCGCAGCTTCTGCTCGCGGACCTCGGCGCGCGCGAAGTCACGCTGCTTCTCGGGCGACAGCTCGGTCTCGCGGCGGTTCAGCACCTGGATCAGGTGCACGCCGAACTGCGTGACCACCGGCTCGGAGATCTCGTTCGGGCGCAGGCGGCTCATGGCCTGCTCGAATTCGGGCACCAGCTCGCCCGGCGAGACCCAGCCGAGATCGCCGCCGTTCTGCGCCGAGCCGTCCTGCGAGAAGCGCTTGGCCGCGTCGGCAAAGTCGCCGCCGTGGGTGATGCGATCGCGCAGCGTGCTGAGCTGGCGGCGCGCCTCGGCCTCGGGCATGTTCGGGCCGGTGCGGATCAGGATGTGGCGCACCTGGGTCTGGGTGATCTTCCCTGCCGCGGCCGGGCCGGATGCCGGCGCGGCACGCTTGGCGATCAGCTTGACCACATGGAAGCCCGCTGCGCTCTCCACCACCTGGGGCGCCAGGGCGCCAGGCTGGAGGTCGACCACCGAGTTGGCAAACAGCGCCGGCAGGCGGCCGATCTCGCGGAAACCCATGGCGCCGCCCTGCGCGGCTTCGGGGCCTTCCGAATTGGCTTGCGCCAGCTGCGCGAAATCCGCGCCGCCCTGGGCCTGCTTCAGCAGCCCCTCGGCCTTGGCGCGCTGCGCCTGCTTCTGCGCGTCCGAGGCATTCTCGGGCACGCGCACGAGGATCTGCGCCACGTTGTACTCGGTCGGGCCGGTGGCCGCGGCCTGGCCACCGCGGGCAGCCAGGAAGTTGTCGATCTCGCCGTCGTAGACCTGCACCTTGGAATCGACCTCGCGTTCGCGCAGGCGGATCACCTGCACCTGCTTGCGCAGTTCGTCGCGGTACTTGGTCCAGGTCATGCCGCTGGCTTCCACGCGGCGGCGCAGCTCGGTGGCGTTCATGCGGTTCTGCTGCGCCACCGATTCGATGGCGCGGTCGATCTCCTGGTCGGTCACGCGGATGCCGGCTTCCTGCGCGGCCTGGGTCTGCACGCGTTCCATCACCAGGCGCTCCAGCACCTCGCCGAGCAGGTCAGCGCGCGGCGGGACGGGACGGCCGGCGGCGCGCAGCTGGCCTTCGATTTCGTCGGCGCGGTCGAGCAGCTCGCGGCGCGTGATCACGCTGCTGTTGACCACGGCGACCACCTCGTCCACCAACTGCGAGCGCTTCTGGTCGCCAGGCTGCGGCACGCCGAGCTTGGGCTGGCTCGCCGGCGCGGTGACGTCGGACGACTGCGGCACGAAGATGCCGGTGGCACGGCCCGCGCCCGGCGCCTTCAGCTGCGCGGCGGCCGGAACGGCGACCGCGGCCAGCACCGCCGGCAGCAGCAGGCGGTGCCACGACGTCATGAGAAAGGAAAACACGGCGAATTCTTGACGTTTCATCTTAATCCGTCATTCATAGTGATCGTACTGGGTCGTCGGCACCGGCTTGGCGGACACGGGCTCGTAGCCCGGCACGTTCAGCCGCAGGATGTTCAGCGGATTGGACCCGATCTTGGAAAGGCCACGGAACTCCACCTGCAGGAAGACCCGCCCGGTGTAGCCCTGTGTGGTGTTGCGGAAACGCTGATAGACCACGCGGCCGACCCAGCAGTCCGCGGCGTATTCGACGCCGGCCAGCGTATCGACCATCTGGCTGGCGCTCAGGTCGAAGGCAAAGCGCGCGATGGCATAGGCGCGCCGCGTGATCGGCCACTGCCCTGACAGCTCGAACTGGTCGATCGCGGTGTTGTCGGTCACGGCGGTCGGACGGCGGTAGCGGTAGCCGGCGTTGAAGACCTTGCGCGGCTCGGGGCGGTATGAAAACGCCACGTTGCCGTAGTTGACCCGGTCGGTATCGAGGTTGTACTGCACGCCCATGTCCAGGTAATAGCCCCGGAACATCTGGATAGTGGTCGCCGCGAGCAGATCGGAGGCGCCGGGCTTGGGGTCTGCCAGCGTGCCATTGATCTGCACGCGCTGCCCGGTGAAGTCGTAGCGCTGCGCGATGGTGCCGCGGAAACGCTCGATGCCGGAGTCGGCCTCGATCAGGCGCGTGGTCAGGCCGCCGGTGATCTTGTTGTTGTCGGCGATCCGGTCGTAGCCGGTGAACGGGTTCTCGCTGAAGATCTGGCCGTAACCGAAGTCGGACTGAACCGTGTCGAACAGCGGAAACTGGCTCTGATCGCGGAACGGCGTATACACGTAGAACAGGCGCGGTTCCAGCGTCTGCAGGTAGTTGACGCCGAACAGCCGGCTGACAGTCGGCGCATCGCGCTCGAACGTCATGGCCGAATCCAGGCTGACCGTGGGCAGCACGCGCGAGAAATTGGTCTGCGCGTTGGGCGTATTGTCCTGCGACTCCATCTGGTACTGGGTCGCGTTGAATGTGACCTTGGGCGTCACGTACCAGCCAGCGCGCACGATCGGATAGCTGATGCTCGGCTGGATGAACATGCGCTCGCCCTGCGGCTGCTGGAAGCCCGTGGACGTCAGCGGGATTCGGAAGCGCGTATAGTCCGCCTCCACCTGCACGTCGAAACCGCCCAGGTCATAGCGGATGTACTTGCCGTTGAGCTGCGGCACGCGCTCGTACGACGGCTCGCTGGGGCGCAGCGTCTGGAATTTCTGCACCCGCGCCATCAGGAAGAAGTCCTGCCAGTTGTAGGTGACGCCGCCTTCCTGCACATACTGGCGCTGCGCGGACTGCGCCACGCTGCGGTTGAAGTCGTCCGGGTACTGGTCATCCGAGACCCGGTTGACGTTCAGGTAGGCGTTCAGCCCCTTGGCCAGGTTCTGGTTGTGCTGGATCGAGTAGGCCCAGCGGTTCGAGTTGGTCTTCTGGTCGTCAGGCAGGAACTCGGCGCGGATGCGGCCGGAGTAGCCCTGCCCCAGGTAGCGGTACTCGCCGCCCAGCTGCAGGCCCCGCTCCGTCATCAGCCGCGGGTAGATGGTCAGGTCGCGGTTCGGCGCGATGTTGAAGTAGTACGGCATCGTCAGGTCGAAACCCGAGCGCGAGCCGTAGCCCATCAGCGGCGCCAGGAAGCCGCTGCGACGGTCATCGTTCAGCGGGAAGCTGAACGCCGGCGCCGCCGCGATCGGCACGCCGAAAAAATTCAGCACGCCGCCATAGGCAACGCCCACCTGGCGGTCGCTGTCCAGGTCGATCTGGTTCGCGCTGAAATACCAGTCCGCGTTGTCCGGCGAGCAGGTGGTGTACGACGCCCGCTTGATGGTGCTGCGGTCCTTGTCCAGGAAGTCGATGCGCTCGGCCTTGCCGGCGCCGCCGGTCTGCTGGAAGTAGTAGTCCGGCGACAGCATGTAGCCTTCGTTGGCCTCGACCTTCAGCTTGGCCTCGGGCCCCACCGCCAGCGTGCCGCTGCGCGACAGCCGCACGTTGCCCTGGGCATGGGCCTCGTCGGTATCCTGGTCGTAGCTCAGCTTGTCGCCCTTGACCACGCCGCCGTCGCGACGCAGCTCGGCATGGCCTTCGAGCTCGACGCCGCGCTCGCTGTAGCCGGTCATGCGGTCACCCTCGATGAACGTCGGTGCGCCGGAATCAGGCTCGCTGGTCTTGGGGGGCTCGGCCAGCCGCGGCACCAGTTCGCCGGAAACCGCGGGCAGTTCGGGCGCCTGCGGCGCGGCTTCGAACACCGGCTCGACCTGGTCCAGGTCCGGAATCGCCGAGCCCGACATCTGCGCCTGGGCGCCGGCCGACAGCCCGGCCATGGCCAGCACCAGCGGACGCAGCCGGCCAGCGCTCAGGCGGCCGGCACGCCTGGCGCGGGCGGCGGCGCCAGTGGGGGCAGGCGAAAGCAAGGCCCTGTTATTCGGTGTTCGTCGTTGTTCGGTCATTCGCACGGGTTGTCAGTCTCGGCGTGGGCTGCGGCCGCCTGCAAGCCGCCAACCCCTGCCAGAGCAGGCTGCAGGGCAACGAAGGCCCCTCCCGGGGGCCGCCCGGCGCCCGGGTCTGGTCGGGTATTATACGGGGCAACCAAACCTGCCCTTGCGGCCGGCTTCCCCCGCTCCACGATATTTTTCCGCGCCCTTCCTGTATGGCAGCTCTTCCCCACGACCCGCGCCTGGACCAGCTCAAGGCCTGGGTGTCCGGCCTTGGCCCGGCCTGGTCCGCCGATCCCGACTCCTGCGCTCCCGCATCGGCCGACGCCAGCTTCCGCCGCTATTTCCGCGTGCGCACCGGCAACCCGGCGCACCCGACCGCCATCGTCATGGATGCGCCGCCGGCACATGAGGACTGCCGACCCTTCATCCACGTCTGCCAGCTGTTCGGCGACGCAGGCGTGACCGTGCCGACCGTGCTGGCGCAGGACCTGGCGCAGGGTTTCCTGCTGCTCGCGGACCTGGGCAACCAGACTTACCTGTCCCGGCTGGACGATTCCACCGCCCATGGCATGTATGCCGACGCCGCCGCGGCGCTGGTCCGCATCCAGGCCGCCACGCGCCCCGGCGAGCTGCCCGCCTACGACCGCGCGCTGCTGCAGCGCGAGCTCGACCTGTTCCCGCAGTGGTATGTCGCCAGGCACCTTGGCGCCACGCTGACCGACAGCCAGCAGGCCGACCTGCGCGAAGTGATGGATGCGCTGCTTGAGAACAACCTGGCGCAGCCGCAGGTCTACGTGCACCGCGACTATCACTCGCGCAACCTGATGGTGCTGGACGGCGGCGCCAATCCCGGCGTGCTGGATTTCCAGGACGCGGTGATCGGCCCGATCACCTATGACGCGGTCTCGCTGTGGCGCGACGCCTATATCGAATGGGACGAGGAACAGCAGCTCGACTGGCTGATCCGCTACTGGGAGCGCGCGCGCAAGGCCGGCCTGCCGGTCAACGCGGATTTCGGCGAGTTCTACCGCGATTTCGAATGGATGGGCCTGCAGCGCCACCTGAAGGTGCTGGGCATCTTCGCCCGCCTGTACCACCGCGACGGCAAGGACGGCTACCTCGCCAACCTGCCGCTGGTGCTGAAGTACACCCGCAGCGTTGCCGGCCGCTATACCGAGCTGCGCAAGCTGATCCGGCTGCTGGACGCGCTGGAAGGCGCGGCCAGCCCGGCCGGCTATACATTCTGACGCCGTGCCTGACGTGAACGACCCGGCCCAGCCTCCAGCCATTACCGCCTTCGGCGAATGGCTGGCAGGCGCGCGCGCGCTCGCGCCGATGCTGCTGGGCGTGGTGCCGTTCGGCCTGATCTACGGCGTGCTGGCAGTCGGCGCCGGCATGCCGGCCTGGCTGGCCTGTGCCATGAGCGCGATCGTGTTCGGCGGCGCGTCGCAGATGATCCTGACCCAGCTGTGGACCGCCGGCACGCCCGCGGTGGTGATCACGCTGACGGTGGCTATGGTCAACCTGCGCCATGCGCTGTATTCCGCGACGATAGCGCCCACGCTGGCACACCTGCCACGCCGCTGGAAAGCGCTGATCGCCTACCTGCTGACCGACGAAGCCTTCGCCGCGATGACGCGCCGGCTGGGCGATACGGGTCCGCGCGCGCAATACCGTCACTGGTATTACTTTGGCGGCGGCTTCGCGCTGTGGGCCAGTTGGCAGGTATCGACGCTGGCCGGCGTGCTGGTCGGCGCCCAGGTGCCGCGCGACTGGCCACTCGACTTTTTCCTGCCGCTGACCTTCATCGGCATCATCGTCCCCGGGCTCAAGCATCGCTCCCATGTGGCCGCCGCGGTGGCTGCCAGCGTATTGGCGGTGGCCTGCTTCGGCCTGCCGCACAAGCTCGGGCTGATGGTGGCGGCGCTGGGCGGCATCGTCGTCGGCATGCTGGTGCTGGGCCGAGGAAACCGCCCGGGCCCGCGTGCAGCCGCCCATGCCGGATCGGTCGGCAAGGAGGCCGCATGAATTCGATGACCCTGCTGTGGGTCTTCCTCGCCGCGGGCCTGGCCACGTTCCTGATCCGCCTGTCGTTTATCGCCGTGGAAGGCCGGGTGCGGCTGCCAGCGTGGTTCCGGACCGCGCTGCAGTTCGTGCCGGCCGCCATGCTGTCGGCGCTGATCGCCCCCGACCTGCTGATGCAGGGCGGCGAACTCGCGCTCACCCCAACCAATGCGCGGCTGGTGGCCGGCGTGGTCGCCATCCTGATCGCCGCGCGTACCCGCAGCGTCGGCTGGACCATTGCCGGCGGCATGGCCACGCTGCTTGCCCTGGAGGCACTGTTCTGATGAAGGTCATGATCTTCGCCGCCGGCCGCGGCGACCGCATGCGTCCGCTGACCGATACCTGCCCCAAGCCCTTGCTGGCCGTGGGCGGCAAGCCGCTGATCGTATGGAAGATCGAAGCGCTGGCGCGGGCTGGACTGCGCGACATCGTCATCAACCACGCGTGGCTAGGCGAGCAGATCGAAGCCGCGCTCGGCGACGGCAGCCGCTTCGGGGTGCGCATCGCGTACTCGCCCGAAACCGAGGCGCTGGAAACCGCCGGCGGCATCGCCAAGGCCCTGCCGCTGCTCTCGCACGACCCGGCCCGAGGCGAGATCTTCCTGGCAGTGTCGGGCGACATCTTCTGCGACTACGACTTCCGCACGCTGCTGCCCCGCGCCGCCGCGATGGCCGGCGCCGCCGAGCCGCGCATGCACCTGGTCATGGTGCCTAACCCCGATTTCCATCCGCGCGGCGACTTCGCCATGGATGCGCAAGGACGGCTATCGCTGGACGAGCACCCGGCCATCGGCGAGCGCCTTACCTTCGGCAATATCGGCCTGTACGATACGCGCCTGTTTGCCGGCATCGCGGCTGGCACCCGTGTTCCGATGACACCCTTCTACCGCGCCGCGATTGCCGATGGCACCGCCACCGGCGAACGCTTCGACGGGCGCTGGGAAAACGTGGGGACGCCGGCGCAGCTGGCTGAATTGAACGCCAGGATTGAACCTGTGCCGGCCGCCTCCGTCGGGCGTTAGTTCAGGGGTACCGGCGCTGCGCCATGGCGGTGGCGCTGCGCGCCTTTTGCTTCACCGCCGCTGCAACGCGCCTACCGGCGGTAGAATCGGCCTGATCCTCCTCTTACCAGGCCACATCATGTCCGCACCCGACAACGCCCTCCTCGCCGCCTGCCGCGAACGCCGCGCCCGTGTGCTGCAGCACCTGCGCGCCGGCGGCGGTGGCGTGGCGATCCTGCCTACGGCGCCGGAAGCCATGCGCAACCGCGACAGCGACTATCCGTACCGGCACGACAGCTACTTCTATTACCTGAGCGGATTTACCGAGCCAGAAGCCGTGCTGGTGCTGGTGGCCGGCGCGCCGGGCGACCCCGCCGATGCCGACCGCAGCATCCTCTTCTGCCGCCCCAAGCACGAAGAGCGCGAAATCTGGGACGGCTTCCGCTACGGCCCCGAAGGAGCGCGCGCCGCGTTTGGCTTTGACGAAGCGCATTCGGTCGAAGAGATCGACGCGACGCTGCCGCCGCTGCTGGCCAATCGTGCCCAGGTGGCCTACCCGCTGGCCGAGTCGACCCGCACCGACATGCAGATGCGCCGCTGGCTCGACGCCGTGCGCATGCAGGGCCGTGCCGGCGTGGCCGCGCCGTCGGTGGCGATCGATATCCGCACGCTGCTTGACGAGATGCGGCTGTTCAAGGACGCGGGCGAACTGGCCATCATGCGCCGCGCGGGCGAAATCTCCGCCGGGGCCCATGCGCGCGCGATGCAGGCCACGCGCCCCGGCCTGCGCGAATACCACCTCGAAGCCGAGCTGCTCTATGAATTCCGCCGCCACGGCGCGCAGAGCGTGGCCTACAACTCGATCGTCGCGGCCGGCCCCAATGCCTGCGTGCTGCACTACCGGGCCGGCCCGGCCGAGTTGAAGGATGGCGACCTGTGCCTGATCGACGCCGGCTGCGAGCTTGACGGCTACGCCTCGGACATCACCCGTACCTTCCCGGTGTCGGGACGCTTTTCCCCCGCGCAGCGCGAGCTGTATGACCTGGTGGTGGCAGCGCAGGAAGCCGCGATCGCCGAGACCCGCGCCGGCGTGCCCTACAACGTGCCGCACGATGCCGCCGTGCGCGTGCTGGCGCAAGGCATGCTCGATACCGGCCTGCTCGACCGCAACAAGGAAGGCACGCTCGACGACGTACTGGCCAGCGGCAGCTACCGCCGCTTCTACATGCACCGCACCGGGCACTGGCTTGGCATGGACGTGCACGACGTGGGCGAGTACCGCGTCGCCAGCCATAATGGTGAAGGCGAGCGCCCGTGGCGGCCGCTGCAGCCGGGCATGGTGCTGACCATCGAGCCCGGCATCTACGTGCGCCCGGCGCAGGACGTGCCGGAGCGCTACTGGCATATCGGCATCCGCATCGAGGATGACGCCGTGGTCACCGATGGCGACTGCGAGCTGATCACCCGCGGCGTGCCGGTGCATGCCGCCGAGATCGAAGCGCTGATGCGCGATGCCGGAGGCCAGCGATGACCGGTTGGCTGCGCAGACTCTTCCCCGGACAGGGCGGCACCCAGGCCGCGGCCGCGCAACCGCGCGACCCGTCGGAACCGTTCATCATCAACCTGTACGACGACCGCGTGGTGGTGCACCGCCCTGATGGCCAGCGCGAGGAAATCGCGTGGGACGCACTGGAACGCGTCGTAGTACGCGTCTCCAACCGCGAGCCCTGGACCGGCACTGCCTGGCTGATCCTGGTCGGCGCGCCCGACAGCGGCCAGGGTTGCGTGGTCCCGGTCGATGCCGCCAACTATGCTGCGTTGGCCGAGCAACTGCGCGCGCTGCCCGGCTTCAACCAGCAGAAGCTCGACAACGCGCTGCGCGATGCCGCGGCCGGCAGGTCGCGCACTGACGCGATCTGCTGGAAGCGAGTGGCCGGAGACGGCGGCGCTGCCCCTGGCGGCAATGCAGGAAGCAGTGACGATGCCGGCCGCGCCAGCTGAGATGCGCGACATCGCCATCGTCGGCGGCGGCCCGGTAGGACTGGCGCTGGCCTGCCAGCTGCTGCGCACCACCGACTGGCGCATCGCGCTGATCGACGCCGCCACGCCTGCGCGCGCCGCGCGCGACCCGCGCGCGATCGCGCTGTCGCACGGCAGCCGCCAGTTGCTCGAGCAGATCGGCGCCTGGCCCGTGCCCGGCAGCCCGATCGAGCATATCCATGTGTCGCAGCGCGGCCGCTTCGGCCATGTTCGCCTGCACCATGACGACTACGGCGTGCCGGCATTGGGCTATGTGGTCCGCTATGGCGAGCTGTGCGATGTGCTCGAACGCGCCCTCGCGCGCGCCGCGCAGGCCTGCGCGGATGACAGGCTCCAGCGCGTATTCGAGACCCGCATCGACCAGATCGAGCAACCGCCATCGGCCGGCACCGGCGACGATGCCGACGCCGGCACGGTGCAGCTGACCGGCACTGCCCATGACGGCCAGGTGGTGCGCTTTCTCGCCCGGCTCGCGATACAGGCCGAGGGTGGCCTGTTCCACGAGCAGGCGCGGCACCAGGGCCGCGGCGCGCGTACGCGCGATTACGGGCAGACCGCCGTGATCGCCCATGTGACCTGCTCGCGCCCGCAGCCCGGCTGGGCCTGGGAGCGCTTTACCGAGGAAGGCCCGCTGGCGCTGCTGCCACACGACGAGCACGGCGTCGCGGGCTACGCGCTGGTGTGGTGCTGCCCGCCGGAACAGGCCGCACGGCGGCTGGCCCTGCCCGACGCGGAGTTCGCGCTGGAGCTGGGACGCGCCTTCGGCGACCGGATGGGCTATTTCACGCTGGCGGGCAAGCGCCATGCCTTCCCGCTGGGACTGAACGCCGCGCCGGTCACGGTCAGCGGCCGCGTCGCGGCGGTAGGCAATGCGGCGCAGACGCTGCACCCGGTGGCGGGCCAGGGCCTCAACCTGGGCCTGCGCGACGCCTTCGCGCTGGCCGACTCGCTGCGCGCCGCCTGCACGCCGCAGGCGCTGCAGGCGTTTGCCAGCCGCCATCGGCTCGACCGCGCGGTCACCATCGGCGTCACCGACCTGCTGCCGCGCCTGTTCGGCGTGCCCTACCCGCTTGCCGCGCATGCCCGCGGGGCGTCGCTGGCGGCGCTGGCCTGCCTGCCGCCGCTGCGGCACGCGCTGGCGCGCCACATGATGTTCGGCATGCGCCGCTAAAGTCCCTGGCGCTGGCCTGGCGTGAGTGGCGCTGGCGCAACACAGGAACCGGACCATTGCGCCAGCGCGTAATGGTCCGCCCGCCGCGTATGCCTGTTATTGCCCGCGGCCGGCGAAATGGCGGGATTGATATGGCGTTCTGTTGGCGTTGTGCCGGGCAAAATGCGCCGCCGATGCTCAATTCTTGGGCAGTCGCTCCCGTTTGGCGGTAGAATCTCGGCCTCGCACATGTCCCGATCCATCGCCGGCTGCAGTTTCGGCAGGGGCATGTTTTTCCGTTTCGTCTCTGTTTCGCCCGATCGTCACAAGGTCTCCCGAACCAGAGCAGGCCATCCCGATCCCTTCCCGGCGCGCGCGCCGCCAGGGCGGCAGGGCCCCAGCAGAACCGCCGCCCTATCGTGCAGATCGGACCTCACCAACTCCGCAACAACCTGTTTGTCGCCCCCATGGCGGGCGTGACGGACCGGCCGTTCCGCCAGCTGTGCAAGCAGCTCGGCGCCGGCTATGCGGTATCGGAAATGGTGGCGTCCAACGCACAGCTGTGGAAAAGCGAAAAGACCATGCGCCGCGCCAACCACGCCGGCGAGGTCGAGCCCATCTCGGTGCAGATCGCCGGCGCCGAGCCGGCGATGATGGCCGAGGCGGCGCGCTACAACGTCGACCGCGGCGCGCAGATCATCGATATCAACATGGGCTGCCCGGCCAAGAAGGTGTGCAACGTCGCCGCCGGTTCGGCGCTGCTGCAGAACGAGCCGCTGGTGGTGCGCATCGTCGAGGCGGTGGTCGCCGCTGTCGGCGAGCGCGTGCCGGTCACGCTGAAGATCCGCACCGGCTGGAACCGCGAGAACCGCAATGCGCTGCGCATCGCACGCATGGTCGAGGACGCGGGCATCAGCATGCTCACCATCCACGGGCGCACCCGCGCCGACCTGTACCACGGCGACGCCGAGTACGAGACCATTGCCGCGGTCAAGGCAGCGATCTCGATCCCGGTGGTCGCCAACGGTGACATCACTACGCCGCAGAAGGCAAAGCAAGTGCTGGCGCTGACCGGCGCGGACGCGATCATGATCGGCCGCGCGGCGCAGGGCCGGCCGTGGCTGTTCCGTGAGATCGAGCACTTCCTGAAGACCGGCGAAATGCTGCAGTCGCCGGAAGTGGCCGAGATCCGCGCGATCATGAACGCGCACCTGGAAGACCACTACGCCTTCTACGGCGAGTTCACCGGCGTGCGCACCGCGCGCAAGCATATTGCCTGGTACACGCGTGGCCTGCGCGGCGCGAACCTGTTCCGGCACCGGATGAACACGCTGGAATCCACCACCGAGCAACTTGCGGCCGTCAACGCTTTCTTCGAAGAGCAGGCGCAGTTCTCGGACCGGCTGGTGTACGTGGACGACGACCAGGGCAAACAAGATAAAGACGAAGCGAACAACAACAAAAACGGGGAGTTGCTTGCCGCATGAGCCGCAACGCTATCGACCAGTGCATCAGGGAAAGCCTGGACACGTATTTTCGCGACCTGGACGGCGAAGAGCCTTCCAATATGTACAACATGGTGCTCGAAGCGGTCGAACGGCCGCTGCTGGAAGCCGTGATGGTGCGCGCCGAGCGCAACCAGTCGCTGGCGGCCGCCTACCTGGGCATCAATCGCAACACGCTGCGCAAGAAGCTGCAGCAGCACGGTTTACTTTGAATTTGAAGCGTCTCCCACAGCCATGATCAAGCAAGCCCTCCTTTCCGTATCCGACAAGACCGGCATCGTCGAATTCGCGCGCGAACTGAACGCGCTCGGCGTGACGCTGCTTTCCACCGGCGGCACCGCCAAGCTGCTGGCCGACAGCGGCCTGCCCGTGACGGAGGTGGCCGACTACACCGGCTTCCCGGAAATGCTCGACGGCCGCGTCAAGACGCTGCACCCGAAGGTCCATGGCGGCATCCTGGCGCGCCGCGACCTGCCCGAGCACATGGCCGCGCTGGCCGAGCACAATATCCCCACGATCGACCTGCTGGTGGTGAACCTGTATCCGTTCCAGCAGACCGTGGCCAAGGATGACTGCACGCTGCCTGACGCGATCGAGAACATCGATATCGGCGGTCCGACCATGCTGCGCTCGGCGGCCAAGAACCACCGCGACGTGACCGTGATCGTCGACCCGGCCGACTACGCCGTGGTACTCGACGAAATGCGCGCCAACGGCAACAGCGTCGGCTACGACACCAACTTCCGCCTGGCGACCAAGGTGTTCGCGCACACCGCGCAGTACGACGGCGCCATCACCAACTACCTGACCAGCCTCGGCGCCGACAAGTCGCATCAGGGCCGCAGCGCCTACCCGCAGACGCTGAACCTGGCCTTCGACAAGGTGCAGGAAATGCGCTACGGCGAGAACCCGCACCAGTCGGCCGCCTTCTATCGCGACCTGAAGGCCGTGGATGGCGCGCTGGCCAACTACGTGCAGCTGCAGGGCAAGGAGCTGTCGTACAACAACATCGCCGACGCCGATGCGGCGTGGGAATGCGTCAAGTCGTTCGACGCGGCCAACGGCGCTGCCTGCGTGATCATCAAGCACGCCAATCCGTGCGGCGTGGCGCTGGGCGCCAACGCGCTGGAAGCATATGAGAAGGCGTTCAAGACCGATTCGACCTCGGCCTTCGGCGGCATCATCGCTTTCAACGTGGAGCTGGACGAAGCCGCCGCGCAGGCCGTGGCCAGGCAGTTCGTTGAAGTGCTGATCGCGCCGTCGTTCAGCGCTGCTGCGCGTGCGGTGTTCGCGGCCAAGCAGAACGTGCGTCTGCTGGAGATTCCGCTGGGCAAGGGCATCAACCAGTTTGACTTCAAGCGTGTTGGCGGCGGTCTGCTGGTGCAGGGCCCGGATGCCAAGAACGTTCAGCCTTCGGAACTGCGCGTGGTGACGCGCCGTCATCCGACGCCGAAGGAGATGGATGATCTGATGTTTGCCTGGCGGGTGGCGAAGTTCGTGAAGTCCAATGCGATCGTCTTCTGCGGTGGCGGTATGACGCTGGGTGTCGGTGCCGGGCAGATGAGCCGTGTGGATTCGGCTCGCATCGCCAGCATCAAGGCGCAGAATGCCGGGCTGACGCTGGCTGGCTCCGCTGTGGCGTCGGATGCGTTCTTCCCGTTCCGTGACGGGCTGGATGTGGTTGTGGACGCTGGCGCTACCTGCGTGATTCAGCCGGGCGGGTCGGTGCGGGATGATGAGGTGATTGCTGCTGCTGATGAGCGGGGGATTGCCATGGTGCTGACTGGGACGCGGCATTTCCGGCATTAAGGGTTTTGTTTGACGGCTGGGGCTTGTCGCTGTTGGTGACATGCGACAACAGCGCCAAGACCCAACCAATTCAACCCAATATGCGAATCCTAGGCATCGACCCCGGCCTGCGCACCACCGGCTTTGGCGTGATCGAGAAGCAAGGCAACAAGCTTGCCTACATCGCCTCGGGCACGATCAAGAGCAACGGCAATGAAAGCCTGCCGCAACGGCTGAAGACGCTCTACGACGGCATCAGCGAGGTATCTCGCACCTATGCCCCCGACTGCGCCGCGATCGAAAAGGTCTTCGTCAACGTCAACCCGCAATCGACGCTGCTGCTCGGCCAGGCCCGCGGCGCCGCGATCTGCGGGCTGGTCGGCTACGGCCTGCCGGTATTCGAATACACCGCGCTGCAACTGAAGGTGGCAGTAGTCGGCTACGGGCGGGCCAACAAGGCCCAGGTCCAGGAAATGGTGACCCGCCTGCTGATGCTCCCCGGCCAGCCCGGCAGCGACGCGGCCGACGCGCTGGGCGTCGCAATCTGCCATGCCAATGGCGGCGATACGCTTGGCACGCTCGCAGGCATGGCCCCCGAACTGGTGCGCAAGGGCATGCGCGTGCGGCGCGGCCGCCTGGTCGGCTAAGCCTGCCCCTCATCTCACGCGGGTCCTGCGCCCCGTGTCTCTTACAATCTGGCATTCGTCTTCCCGCAGGAATACTGAATGCCAAGCCAGACTGATGTCCTCGCCCGCCCCGTAATGCTTGCCTTGCGGCGCTGGCGGTTCCCCGTCACCACGGCCGCGGCCTGCGCCATGCTGGTCGCCGGCTGTGTCACCGCGCCCCGGCCCAAGCCACCTGCACCGCCAGCACCGGCGCCGGCCACGACCCCGGCACCAGGCGCGCCGCAGCCCCCCACCGCCGAAAAACCCAAGGCGCTGGTTATCGCCCACCGCGGCGCCAGCGCACTGCGGCCCGAGCACACGCTGGCCGCCTATACCAAGGCGATCGAGGACGGCGCCGATGCGATCGAGCCGGATCTCGTCATGACCCGCGATGGCGTGCTGGTGGCCCGCCACGAGAACGACATCACCGGCACCACCAATGTCGCCGACGTGGCGGAGTTTGCCGACCGCAAGCGCACCAAGGTCATCGACGGCGAGCGCCTCACCGGCTGGTTCACCGAGGACTTCACGCTGGCCGAACTCAAGACATTGCGCGCGCGCGAACGCATCCCGCGCCTGCGCCCGGCCAATGCGCGCCTGAACGACCAGTTTGAGGTGCCTACCCTGGACGAGATCGTGCGGCTGGCCGAGCAGGCTTCGCTGCGCACCGGCAAACCCATCGGCATCTACGCCGAACTCAAGCATCCGAGCTACTTTCGCGGCATCGGCCTGCCACTGGAAGACAAGCTCGCCGCCGCCGTGCGTGCCCAGCCTTACCTGAGCCGGGCACCGCTGTACATCCAGTGCTTTGAGGCAGGAAGCCTGCGCGCGCTGCGGCGCACGTTCGGCCACGCGCAGCCCAACGTCAAATTGGTCCAGCTGGTCGGCAACCCGCGCAAGGGCCCCGCCGACTGGAAGCTTGCCGGCGACAACCGTACCTTCGGCGACATGCTGAATGCGACCGGCCTGCGCGAAGTCGCGACCTATGCCGACGGCATCGGGCCCGAGAAGAGCAGTGTGGTGCCGCGCGATGCCCAGGGCGCGCTGGCCACGCCGACCGCGGTCGTCCGCCAGGCCCATGCCGCCGGCCTGTTCGTCCATCCCTACACCTTCCGCCCAGAGAACAGTTTCCTGCCCAAGCCACTGCAGACCGGCGGCGACGAGGCTACGCGCAGCCCGTCGGGCATGGTGCGCGAGCTGGAAGCCTTTATCGCCGCGGGCGTCGATGGCTTCTTCACCGACGACCCGGCGCTGGGGCGCCGCGCGGTCGATACGCCAACCCGCTGAAGCCACGGGACGGCCGCGGGGTACACTTGCGGCCGCCTCATCCCCTACCTGACATACCACACCATGATCGGACGCATCGCCGGCACCCTCATCGAGAAGAATCCCCCGCACCTGCTGGTCGACTGCCACGGCGTTGGCTATGAGGTCGACGTTCCGATGAGCACCTTCTATAACCTGCCGGCGGTGAGCCAGCCGGTCACGCTGCTGACCCAGCTGATCGTGCGCGAGGACGCGCACCTGCTCTATGGCTTCGGCACGGCGGCCGAGCGCAATACCTTCCGCGAACTGATCAAGATCAGCGGCATCGGCGCGCGCATGGCGCTCGCGGTACTGTCGGGCATGTCGGTGTCCGAGCTGGCCCAGGCGATCACGCTGCAGGAAGCGGGCCGGCTGACGCGCGTGCCGGGCATTGGCAAGAAGACCGCCGAACGGCTGCTGCTCGAGCTCAAGGGCAAGCTCGGCGCGGAGCTGGGCCACGCGCCCGGCGCCGCGGCGGTGCCCGACAACGCCGTCGATGTGCTCAACGCGCTGCTCGCGCTCGGGTACTCGGAGAAGGAAGCCGCCGCGGCGATCAAGCAGGTGCCGGCCGGCACCGGCGTGTCCGAAGGCATCAAGCTGGCGCTCAAGGCCTTGTCCAAGGGCTGAAGCGTAGAATGGCGGGGTTTCCTCCGGGGCATGCCCCATTAGCGCCATGATCGAGACCGACAAGCTTTCCGCCCCCGCCCGCGTGATCTCCGCCACCCCCGCCTCGTCGCAGGAGGAGGCGTTCGAGCGGGCATTGCGGCCCAAGCTGCTGGACGAGTACGTCGGCCAGGAAAAGGTGCGTGGGCAGCTCGATATCTTCATGCAGGCGGCGCGCAAGCGGCGCGAGGCGCTCGACCACGTGCTGCTGTTCGGCCCGCCGGGGCTGGGCAAGACCACGCTGGCCCATATCATCGCGCGCGAGATGGGGGTGGGCCTGCGCCAGACCTCGGGGCCGGTGCTGGAGCGCCCCGGCGACCTGGCGGCGCTGCTGACCAACCTGGAAGCCAACGACGTGCTCTTCATCGACGAAATCCACCGGCTCTCGCCGGTCGTCGAGGAGATCCTGTATCCGGCGCTCGAGGACTACCAGATCGACATCATGATTGGCGAGGGCCCCGCTGCCCGCTCGGTCAAGCTCGACCTGCAGCCGTTCACGCTGGTGGGCGCCACCACGCGCGCCGGCATGCTGACCAACCCGCTGCGCGACCGCTTCGGCATCGTGGCGCGGCTGGAGTTCTACAATGCCGAGGAACTGGCGCGCATCGTCACGCGATCGGCCCAGTTGCTGCACGCCAGCATCGACCCGCGGGGCGCGCTGGAGATCGCGCGGCGCGCCCGCGGCACGCCGCGTATCGCCAACCGGCTGCTGCGCCGCGTGCGCGACTATGCCGAGGTCAAAGGCGACGGCACCATCACGCGCGAGATGGCCGATGCCGCGCTGGCCATGCTCGACGTGGACCGTGTCGGCTTCGACCTGATGGACCGCAAGCTGCTGGAAGCGGTGCTGCACAAGTTCGGCGGCGGCCCGGTGGGCGTGGACAACCTGGCCGCGGCCATCGGCGAGGAGCGCGACACCATCGAGGACGTGCTCGAACCCTACCTGATCCAGCAGGGCTACCTGCAGCGCACGCCACGCGGGCGCGTGGCCACTGCGGCGGCCTACCGGCATTTCGGGCTGGCGGCACCGCAATCTGGCGGCGGCGGCGAGTTGCTCGACGGGCAGTAAGGCGCGGCGCAGGGATGCCGCCGGCGGGGGGCCGGCATCAGCCAATTAAACGTTTTAATCTCGCCCACCAAATTTTTTCGAAGTGGATTGCTGGCCCATGCCCGTTTGTCCACAATGGCTTCATCGGCACCTGCCTGGTGCCCGCCGATGACCGCCCCCGCAGGGAGGCCCCAAGGGCCGCCTGCCACGGTTGCGGCGCCATTGTGAACCGGTTTCCGACCCTGCAAGGAATGCCATGAGCCGTCCCCAGCGCCGTTCCACTTCGTCCCTGCTCGCCGCCAGCCTGGCCAGTGCCGCCATCTTGTTGCTGTCTGCCGGGAACGCCAACGCCCAGCGCGCGCAGGGCCCCGTTGGCGTCGCCGAGGAAGCCGTGATCAGCGGCAAGATCATTGATATCGATCCCACTTCCAAGGCTGTGCTGGTGCAAGGCCCGCGTGGCAATGTGGTCGAACTGGTCGCGGGCGACGAGGCGAAGAACTTCGGCCAGATCCGCAAGGGCGACATCGTTACCGTGACGCGCGGCGCGGCTCTGGTGGCATCGCTGGAACCGCTGGACAGCAAGGCCACGGCCATGGCCGAACAGGTCGATCGCACCTCCCGTGCCGCCGAGGGCGGCAAGCCGGGCATCATGCGCGAGATCACCACCACGGTGACCGCGGAAATCACCAAGGTCGATCCGGCCAAGCGCCTGGTCACGTTCCGCGGACCGCGTGAAACGCTGCGTACCGTCAAGGTCGAGGATCCCGCCATCGACCTGAACCAGATCAAGCGCGGACAGATGGCCAAGCTTGTCTACCGCGAAGTCGTGGCCATTACGGTCAAGGCCCCAGCGGCGGCCGCCGCCAACTAAGCCGCCGTGCCGGGCGCGGTACTTTTCCCCACCAGGAGGTTACCTATGAATCGTCGCCACTTTGTTACCCGGGTTGCCGGCTCGGGCCTGCTCGTCGCCACCGCAATGGCGGCAGGCTGTACCACCACCGGTACCAGCGCCTCGAAGGATCCGGTCGCCAAGAAGCAGGAAATCGATGCCGGGGTGGACGGCGCGCTGAACCGGCTGTTCTCCGCCAACGCCGGCGCACGCGACCTGGCGCAGCGCGCGCAAGGGGTCCTGGTGTTCCCACGTGTCATCGCAGCCGGCTTCCTGGTAGGCGGCGAATACGGCGAGGGGGCGCTGCGATCGAAGGGTGCGACGGTCGGCTACTACAGCACGACGCAGGCCTCGGTCGGGCTGACCGCCGGCGGGCAGTCCAAGTCCGTCATCATCATGTTCATGACGCCGGAGGCCTACAACAAGTTCGTGTCCAGCAAGGGCTGGACGGCCGGCGCGGATGCGAACGTGGCGGTGGCCAAGGTCGGCGCGGACGGCAGGCTCGACACCCTGACCAGCCAGCAGCCGGTGATCGCCTTCGTGCAGACCAACGCCGGCCTGATGTTCGACGTCTCGGTGAACGGCTCCAAGATCAGCAAACTGGATATCTGACACAGCTGCTCCCCCGGCGGGGGCCTTCAGAACCCAATTCCCGGCTTTCGCCGGGAATTTCTTTTGCAGGACAGCGTGGCACCCGATTGCGGCGCCGCTGGCATAATCGCGCCCAAAATACCGCGCGCCAGCGCCACCGACCGGGAGCCCCCATGTCCGCCGTCCCCGCCAGCACGACCCAACCGGGCCGCGTCTACCGCTACTATGACTTCGTCATGGCGGCGTTCGTTACCGTGCTGCTGTGTTCGAACCTGATCGGTGCTGCCAAGGCGGCACAGGTGACGCTGCCCGTGATCGGCACGGTGACCTTCGGCGCCGGCGTGCTGTTCTTCCCGATTTCGTACATTTTTGGCGACGTGCTGACCGAGGTCTACGGCTATGGCCGTGACCGGCGCGTGGTCTGGGCCGGTTTCGCCGCGCTGGCGTTCGCCACCTTCATGAGCCTGGTGGTACTGAACATGCCGGTCGCGCCGTTCATGGCGGACTACCAGAAGAGCCTGCAGGACGTGTTCGGCAACACCTGGCGCATCGCGCTCGGATCGCTGATCGCGTTCTGCTGCGGCAGTTTCACCAACAGCTATGTGCTGGCGAAGATGAAGCTGTGGACCGGGGGGCGGTGGCTATGGACGCGCACGATCGGCTCGACGCTGGCAGGCGAGCTGGTGGATTCGTCGCTGTTTTACGTGATTGCCTTCTACGGCATCTGGCCGCTGGAGAAAGTTCTCCAGGTGGCGGTGGCGCAGTATGTGCTGAAGACCGGCTGGGAAGTCGTGATGACGCCGGTGACGTACAAGGTGGTGGGTTTCCTGAAACGGGCGGAGAACGAGGACTACTTCGACCGGCATACCGACTTCACGCCGTTCCGCGTGCGGGTCTGAGGCCCACTCCCGCCGGGCGGGAGAAGGACATCCAGAGCTTCAAGGCACCCGCCGGTCCACCTCGTCCAGCGCCAGGTTTTCCAGATGGCTCACATCCCCCCACGCCGCCAGCATCAGGTGGGAACTGTCGCTGCGCAGCCGGTTGACACTGGCATTTAGCAGCTCATGCTGGCGCGGCGCTTCCAGCGTCATGCCGGTGGCCTCGCGGTACAGGCAGTCGAGCACGCCGCCGTGCGCGACCAGCGCGATGCGCTCGCCGGGGTGGCGGCGCGACAGCGCCAGCACGGCGTCGACGGTGCGCTCATGGAAACCCAGCAGCGATTCGCCCTCGGGCGGCGCGTAGTCCGGCACGCGCGCCTGCCAGCGTGCAAACTCCTCGGGCAAGTCTTCGGCCACTTCGGCGTAGGTCTTGCCCTGCAGCGTGCCGTAGCTGCGTTCGCGCAGGCGCGCATCGGGGCGTATCTGCAGCCCCAGCGCCTCGGCCAGCGGCGCCGCGGTTTCCATGGCCCGCGACAGGTCGCTCGAATACACCGCGTCGATCGGCTCGCCGGCCAGCGCGGCGGCCAGCGCGCGCGCCTGGGCGCGGCCGGTATCGTTCAGCGGAATATCGAGCTGGCCTTGCAGCCGGCGCTCCCGGTTCCAGGCCGTTTCGCCATGGCGGATTACGATCAGGTGGGTAAAGGCCAGCGATTGCAGCCCGGGGCTTAGCGACATGCCGATTCCTTCGGTTTCCTAGAAGCCGCTTACTTCGCCAGCTTGGGATTGAGCGTGTAGGTGCCGGTCAGGCTGGCCTGCGCCAGCACATGGCCCTGGATCGCGTCGCGCACCTGCGCGCCGGTGAAGGTGCCATCCAGCGGCAAGCGGTCGATGTCCAGCGCATACAGCGTAAACACGTAGTGGTGCATCAGCGTGTCGTTCCACGGCGGGCACGGGCCGTCATAGCCGTAGTAGTCGCCCTTCATGTCGGCATCGCTGGCGAACCAGCCGGTGTAGTCGTTGATGCCGTGGCGCAGGCCGCCCGCGGTGGCGGTGCCGCCGGTGGCCTCGGGGCCCGGCTTGCCGCGCGCGATCACGCCGTCGCTGTGCGAGGCGGCGGCGATCGAGCTCAGGCCCGGCGGAATGTCGACCAGCACCCAGTGGAAGAAATCCACGCGCGGCAGCGACGCCGGCACTTCGCGGCCTTCCTGGTTGACGTCGTCGCCCTTGCTGGGCACGTCGCGGTCGTGGCAGATCAGCACGAACGAGCGCGTCTCGGCGGGCGCGTCTTCCCAGTGCAGGTCGGGGTTGCGATTGGTCGACAAGGCAACGTGGCTGGCCGCGTCGGGAACGCAGAAAGCAAACTCGCCAGGGATCGGCGCGTTGTCGTTGAAGGACTTGCTCCAGAGTTTCATTTGTCTCTCCTGTCTTGGTGCCGCGCCAGGGCGCGACAGCTTGGGATCTGTCTGGCGTTCTGTATCAGGCCGGCGGCACCCGCAGCCAGAACGTGACCGGCCCATCGTTGACCAGGCTGACCTGCATCATCGCGCCGAACTCGCCGGTCTGCACCAGCGGATGCGATGTGCGCGCTTTTGCCACGAAATGTTCGTACAACCGCTTGCCGTCCTCCGGCGACGCCGCCGGCGTAAAGCTGGGCCGCGTGCCGCTGTTGGTATCGGCCGCCAGTGTGAACTGCGACACCACCAGCAGGCCACCCGGGTTGCCGTTGCCGTCCATGTTCTGCACCGGCAGGTTCATCTTGCCGGCGGCATCCGAAAACACCCGGTACGACAGCATCTTGGCCAGCAGCCGCTCGGCCTGCGCCTCGGTATCGCCGCGCTCGGCGCAGACCAGGGCCAGCAGGCCGGCGCCGATCTCGCCCGTGGTGCGGCCCTCGACCGTCACGCGGGCCTGCGCGACACGCTGGATCAGAGCGATCATGCCCGCCGCCTCAGGACAGCGTCACGCGCGCGAAGCGGCGCTTGCCGACCTGCACGACGTAGGTGCCGGCGGCGACCTTGGTGGCCTTGTCGCTGACCGTGGCGCCGTCGATCTTGACGCCGCCCTGGTCGATATTGCGGTTGGCTTCGGACGTGGACGGTACCAGGTTGGCCTGCTTGAGCAGCTGCGCGATGCCCAGCGGCGCGCCTTCCAGGCTGATGGCGGGGATATCGTCGGGCACGCCGCCGCGCGCGCGGTGGTTGAAGTCTTCCAGCGCCTTCTCGGCATCGGCCTGGCTGTGGAAGCGGGCCACGATCTCCTGCGCCAGCAGCACCTTGCAGTCGCGCGGGTTGCGGCCCGCGGCGATTTCCTGCTTCATCAGGTCGATCTCGGCAAGCGGGCGGAACGACAGCAGCGTGTAGTACTGCCACATCAGGTCGTCCGAGATGCTCATCAGCTTGCCGAACATGTCGTTGGGCGCCTCGGTCACGCCGACGTAGTTGCCCTTGGACTTTGACATCTTCTCGACGCCGTCCAGGCCCACCAGCAGCGGCATGGTCAGGATGCACTGCGGCTCCTGGCCATACTCCTTCTGCAGTTCGCGGCCGACCAGCAGATTGAACTTCTGGTCCGTGCCGCCCAGCTCCAGGTCGGACTTGAGCGCCACCGAGTCATAGCCCTGCATCAGCGGGTAGAGGAACTCGTGCACCGAGATCGGAATCCCGGAGCGGAACCGCTTGGTGAAGTCGTCCCGTTCCATCATGCGCGCCACGGTGTACTTGGCCGCCAGCTGGATCATGCCGCGCGCGCCCAGCGGGTCGCACCACTCGCTGTTGTAGCGGATTTCGGTGCGGGCCGGGTCGAGCACCAGGCTGGCCTGGCGGTAGTAGGTTTGCGCGTTGGCCTCGATCTGCTCGCGCGTCAGCGGCGGGCGCGTGCTGTTGCGGCCCGACGGATCGCCGATGGTCGAGGTGAAATCGCCGATCAGGAAAATCACCTGGTGGCCGAGGTCCTGCAGCTGGCGCAGCTTGTTCAGCACCACGGTGTGGCCGATATGGATGTCGGGCGCGGTCGGGTCCAGGCCCAGTTTGATGCGCAGCGGCACGCCGGTGGCCTCGCTGCGCGCGAGCTTCTGCGCCCATTCGGATTCGATCAGCAGTTCGTCGCAGCCACGCCTGGAGACCTCCAGGGCGTGCATCACCGACGGCGTCAGCGGGAATTTGGCCGCGGGGCCCGTGGAAACTTCAGTCATGACGTAAGTCTTTGAAATACATGAAATTTTAGGAAAGATTCCGACAGCCGCGAGCGGCGGATTTTGGTATAATCCGCCTTTCCGGGCGCCAGCGGAACCGCTTCCTGTGCGCCATTAGTCACCTGCCGCGGCACTCGGTCCAAATCGAGGTCGCGATCCGATGCAGGTGGCCCGATAAAGTGAACAGCACGCGCCGCACCTCGGGGGAGGAAGGCAGACGAGACACATCGTTGCAGCAGCGGTGCTCAGACCAAGGTTGAATTTTACGTGATGTGGTCAAGACTCCGCGAAGTTTTCGCGCGCGAGCTGGTGGTTCTTGTTGACCCAACCAACCCCCAGCATGCGCGCCGGCGCAAGCAACTTACTGCCTCGGTGGGCGCAATCTTCACGCTCGGCATGGCCGCGGCGATGGGCGTTGCACCGCGCAGCGCCTTCGATGATCCGCTCGCCCCGCGCACCGAGCAGCCCCTGCGCATGCCCGACGTGCGCGAGCAGCTCGACCTGCTTACCGACAGCCAGTCCGTGTACGTGCGCGAAGAGCGCATGCAGCGCGGCGACACCATCGGCAGCCTGCTGCGCCGCCTCGGCGTGGACGATCCCGATGCGCAGGCCTTTATCGTCAAGAATCCGACCGCACGGGGCCTGTTCAGCCTGAACCCGGGCCAGGCAGTTCAGGCGGAAATCGACGAAAGCAACATGCTGGTGTCGCTGCAGGCCAACCTCGGCGGCGACGCCGCGGCCTCGCGCGAGCTGGTGATCGAGCGCGTGCGCGCGGCTGCCGACAGCGGCACCGCCAGCTACAAGGCCAAGGTCCAGCGCGTCGATAACGACGTGCACTACGAGATGGCTTCGGGCGCGATTTCCGGCGCAGGCTTCTTCAAGGCCATGGACGCGGCCAACGTGCCCGACGAGGTCGTGCAGCAGATGCTGTCGATCTTCTCCGGCGTGATCGACTTCCACCACGATATCGCCAGCGGCGACCGTTTCCGCATCATTTATGAAGCGGGCTTCCGCGACGGCACCTTCGTGCGCAACGGCCGCGTGATCGCGATCGAACTGATCAACCGCAACCAGCTGCACCAGGCGCTGTGGTTCGCGCCCGAAGACAGCAAGGATGGCACCGGCGCCTACTACACGTTCGACGGGCGCAGCATGAAGCGGCCGTTCCTGCGTTCGCCGGTGGAATTCTCGCGCGTGTCGTCGGGCTTCGGCGGCCGCGAGCATCCGCTGCACCACGACTGGGCCCAGCACAAGGGCGTGGACTTCGCCGCACCGACCGGCACCAAGGTGCTGGCGACCGGCGACGGCGTGGTCGAATTCGTCGGCCAGCAGAACGGCTACGGCAACATCGTCATCCTGAGCCATTCCAACGGCTACTCGACCTATTACGCCCACTTGTCCGGCTTTGCCGGCATGCGTCAGGGCCAACCGGTGCGGCAGGGGCAACTGATCGGCTACGTCGGCTCGACCGGCTGGGCCACCGGGCCGCACCTGCACTATGAGTTCCGCTTCAACGACGTGCCGCAGAACCCGCTGACCATCACGCTGATGGAATCGCCGCCGCTGACCGGCAAGTCACGCCAGAAATTCCAGACCTACACCAGCGGGCTGCTCAGCCGCATCAATGCACTGCGTGCCTACAACGTGCTGACCGCTTCCAACTGACGCGCCGACCGTGACCCAGCCCGTGCCAGGCAGCGAGCGCTATATCGGCATCATGTCCGGCACCAGCATGGACGGTGCCGATGCGGTGCTGGTCGATTTCAACGGCACGCGGCCAGAGGTACTGGCCGCCGCCAGCGAACCCTTTCCCGAGACCCTGCGCGCGGCGTACGGCGCCCTGCAGCAGCCGGGCGAAGACGAGATCCACCGCGAGGCACTGGCGGCGAACGCGCTGGCCGAGGTCTACGCGGCTTGCGTGGCGACGTTGCTGCGCGAGGCTGGCGTGCCGGCCGCCTCGGTCGCCGCCATTGGCGCGCACGGGCAGACCATCCGCCACCGGCCGGGCCAGTACGACGGCATCGGCTACACCCGTCAGAGCCAGCATCCGGCCCGGCTCGCCGAGCTGGCCGGCATCGACGTCATCGCGGATTTCCGCAGCCGCGATGTCGCCGCGGGTGGTCAGGGGGCACCGCTGGTGCCGGCGCTGCACCATGCCCTGTTTGGCAGCGACGCCGAGACGCGCGTCGCCTGCAATATCGGCGGCATCTCCAATATCAGCATCCTGCCTGCCGCCGGCGCCGTCAGCGGTTTTGACTGCGGCCCGGGCAATGCCCTGCTCGACCATTGGATCCACCGCCATCGCGGGTTTCCGTTCGACAGCAATGGCGACTGGGCGGCCAGTGGGCGCGTCGACGACGCGCTGCTGGCGCGATGCCTCGCCGATCCCTACTTCAGCGCATCACCGCCCAAGAGCACCGGCCGCGACCTGTTCCACCCCGGCTGGCTCGACTCCCAACTGCGGGCTTTCGGGCACCTTGCCCCCGCCGACGTGCAGGCCACGCTGGCGGCGCTGACCGCCGAAGCCATCGCCCGCGACGTACGCGTCCATGCGCGCGATGCAAGACGCCTCGTGGTTTGCGGCGGTGGCGCCCGCAACGCCTTCGTGATGGCGCGGCTGGCGCAGGCGCTGCCTGGCGTGGCGATCGAAACCTCGGAAGACTACGGCGTGCCGGTCTCGCAGGTCGAGGCCATCGCCTTTGCCTGGCTGGCGCGCCAGTGCGCACTGCGCCTGCCTGGCAACGTGCCCACCGTGACCGGCGCCGCCGGCCCGCGGGTGCTGGGCGCGATCTATCCGCGCTAAGCAGCTGCCGCGCCGGTAGCACCCTCCTCCACCCATGCCATGAAGGCCTGCGCCAGCGGCGACGCCCGCATGGCCGGCGAGCGCGCCAGCACCACGCGCTGCGGCGTCACCGGCTCGCGCAGCGGCAGGCAGGCGATCGGCATGCCGTCGTAGCTGTGATCGCCGGCCGGCCGCGTGCACGACAACGCCACGCCGTAGCTGTGCGCCACCAGCCCGCGCTGCATCTCGAAGGTCTGCGTGTACTGGTGCAGCACCGGTTGCAGGCCATGTGCCCAGAACAACGACAGGAAGTATTCGCGTGTCTGCGGAATGTCTTCGAGGATCAGTCGCTCGCCGGCCAGGTCGGCCAGGCTCACGTCCGCGCCCCGCGCCAGCGGGTGCCTCGCGGGCAGCAGCGCGTAGGGCGGCAGTTGCGCGAGCGTGCAGCGCTCGGTGCGCGCATCCAGGCCCAGGTCATAGGTCAGCGCCAGTTCCGCCTTGCCGGCCTGCAGCGCGCGATGCACGGTGGCGAGGTCAGCCTCGAACAGGGTCACCGAGACCCCGGGGTGCCGTGCGCGGAAGCCGGCCAGCAATCGCGGCACGAAATACGGTCCCAGGTCCTGGAAGCACGTCAGCGATAACTGGCCGCTCAGGCCGCGCTCGCCGGCATCGTCGGCGGTCAGTCCCGCCGCCAGCGCCAGAATATCGCGCGCACGGCCAAGCAAGCGCTGGCCGGCCGGCGTCAGCAACAGGCCGCGGCTGACCTGGCGCCGGAACAGCGGCTCACCCAGCGTGTCTTCCAGCTGCGCGATCGCGGTCGACACCGACGGCTGCGACACATGGCGGGCGCGGGCCGCCGCGCTGATGCTGCCGTGCTCGGCGGCGGCGACAAAGTACTCGAGCTGGCGGAAAGAAAAAGGAATCATGATTTCCTATATCGCAACATAGGAAATATATGCTTTTCCTATCCATGCCGGATGCCGATACTGCGAGCATCGCCAACCGGAGCCCCCCCATGGAAATCACCCAGGAACAGATCGAGACCTACCAGCGCGACGGCGTGCTGGTGCTGCGCGGTGCCTTCGCGGACTGGATCGAGCCGCTGCGCGAAGGTTTCGCGCAGAACCTGGCCGTGCCCGGCCCCTTCGCCATCGAGAACGTACGGCCCGGCGAAGGCGGGCGCTTTTTCGAGGACTATTGCAACTGGCAGCGCATCGCGCCGTTCGATGCCTTTATCCGCCAGTCGCCGGCGGCAGCCATCGCGGGCCGCATCATGCAATCGCAAGCCGTGCAGGTGTTCCACGAGCATATCCTGGTCAAGGAACCCGGCACGGCCAAGCCCACGCCGTGGCACCAGGACCTGCCCTACTACTGCGTCGACGGCACCCAGACCGCGAGCTACTGGATTCCGCTGGACCCCGTCACGCAGGCCAATACGCTGCGCGTGGTGGCCGGCTCGCATCGCTGGCCGCGGCTGGTGCGGCCCAAGCGCTGGGCCAGCAACGAAAACTTCTATGGCGGCCGGGGCAACGATGACAGCGCGTTCATGGACATGCCGGATGTCGAGGACGGCAGCCACACGCTGCTCGCGCCCGACATGGAACCGGGCGATGCGGTGGTGTTCGACTTCCGCACCGTGCACGGCGCGGCGGGCAATACCGGCACTGGCCGCCGGCGCGCGTTCTCGGCACGCTTCCTGGGTGACGACGTGCGCTTCCTGCAGCGGCCGGGGCGTACCTCGCCGCCGTTTCCCGGCATCGGCCAGCAGAGTGGCGAGCGATTGCGCGAGGACTGGTTTCCGGTGGTCTGGCGCGCCGGCCGGTAGTCACGGCATCAAACAAAAAAACGCACCCGAAGGTGCGTTTTTTTGGGGTCGGAACCGCTCAGACCGAGAACGACGAGCCGCAACCGCAGGTGGTCGAGGCATTCGGGTTCTTGATCACGAACTGTGCGCCATTGATGTCTTCCTTGTAGTCGATCTCGGCGCCGACCAGGTACTGGTAGCTCATCGAGTCGATCAGCAGGGTGACGCCGTTCTTGACCATGGTGGTGTCGTCTTCGTTGACTTCCTCGTCGAAGGTGAAGCCATACTGGAAGCCCGAGCAGCCGCCACCCTGCACGAACACGCGCAGTTTCAGTTCGGCATTGCCCTCTTCCTCGATCAACTGCTTGACCTTGTCGGCGGCGCTGTCGGTAAAGACGAACGGTGCCGGCACGTCCTCGGTAACGGGTGCCTCTGCGACTGCGTTCATGGGGTGTTCTCCTGTTTAGTTGGGTAGGGACAGGTCATTGCTGACCCATCCCCCCCTAAGAACCGTACGTGCGAGTTTCCCCGCATACGGCTCAAGCCTTTCAAAGTACGGTTTATTGTACCGGTTTCACTACGGGTCTGCCGTGGTGGTGCACTTGCTTGTGGCAATCAGGGTGTAGCAGCACACGATTCCCTAGAGCGTCCGAGCCTCCGTATGTACGGTACTCGATGTGATGATCTTCCCATCCTGTCTCTTTGGTGATCTTGCACTCACACACCGCACACAAGCCCCGCTGGGAAATGTAGAGCTTAATCCACTGCTTCCGGTGCGACATGTTGTTTAACATCCGCTCCTGACGCAGCGTTTCGCCGTATCTTTCCTGCGCTGGGTCGAAGGGGTGATAGTCCCCTCGAACCTTCTTGTGCCTTTGGATAGGCGTACCCGCAAGGGAATAAAGCCCCACCCATCGGCTATTGCCGCCGTCATCCACGATCGTGGTTCCAAACACCCAGCTCCGATCCCCGACTGGCGCGTAGTACTTCTTCCGCACCCAATCGGTGGTCTTCTGTGGATGTCGCCGTTTCGCCCACCGCCATAGAGCCTTGGATACTGCGTACTCCAAGCGGTTGAACGTGGCCTTCGCAACCACCGGGCTGTGATACTGCGCCCAGCCCCTTAGCATCGGGTTCAGCAAGTTGATGATGTTCACTTGCTTCGCCGTCTTGTTGGCACTGATGACCCCTTTCACCTTGCGATAGAACGTTTGCACATTCTTCTTGCTCGGCTTAATGAGCAGCGTTCCCGAATACTTCCGGAAATTCCACCCGAGGAAGTCAAAGCCGTCAGCGATATTGACGATCCGCGTTTTCTCCGTCGATAGCGTCAGCCCCCGTACTGCCAGGAACTGTTCCACCCACGGCTTCACTTCGCTTTCTAGGATCTCCGGCGTACTGCCAGTGATCACGAAGTCGTCCGCATAGCGCACCACATTCACTTTTAGCTTCTTCGTGTTGACCACGCCCAGTTTAGTCTCGAGAGACTTAACCAGTTGTCGTTCCAACCCGTTCAGCGCAACGTTTGCCAGAGTGGGGGAAATGATGCCCCCCTGCGGTGTTCCGGCTTCGGTCGCCTGAAGCTGGCCTTGAAATACCACGCCAGCTTTCAACCACTTCCGAAGGATTGCTTTGTCCATAGGGACATTGCTTTCCAGCCAGTCGTGACTGATATGGTCAAAGCAGCCTTTGATGTCCGCTTCCAAGATCCATTGGGCCGAAGCCTTTCTGGACAGGTTTAGGAATAGCTGAGACATGGCGTCCGCGGTAGAGCGGTTGATCCGAAACCCATAGGAGTTCGGATCGCTCGTCCCTTCGGACACCGGCTCCAGGGCCAGCAAATACAGCGCTTGCATGGCTCTGTCTAACATGGTCGGAATGCCCAAAGGGCGCTCCTTCCCGTTGGCCTTGGGGATAAAAACCCTCCGTAGTGGCAAAGGTCTATATCCCCGGCGCTTCAACCGCCCGATGGCTTCCCATCGGGTTTCAGGCGAGTCCCATTTTTCGCGATCGACGCCTGCCGTTCGCTTACCTTGGTTCTCCGTCACTCGCTTCACTGCCGATGCCTTGGCAGAAAACGAGCGGGTCAGAGACCGTTGCAAAGCTTTCACCCTGCGCCAATCCCCTTCCTGTGTCGCCTTCGCAATTCGAATCTGCATCTCTCGGACGTTCCGCTCCACGCGGCGCCAATCAATGGCACCCCAGGTTTGCGGCCCGCCGGAGAGCGCAGATTCATCCTTGCGGATCAATGCTTCCATGCTGCTCTCCTATCTTGAGGATCTTCCCCAACATCAAGAGACAGCACGCCCCTTGAGGGACGTGTTGCCCCTCAAGGGAAGAAAATTTAAACAAGCGAGATTAGTCAGCCGTCCTGCGACGATTGACCAGTTGGAAGTCTGCCCGCTTTCGCGTGGGATGATGTTTCAATCCCTATCCGAGCCATTACAGCCCGGCATTCGCTTTCTCCAACCTCCCATACCCGCACAGCCAACAGCGTTCCTTGCGGTTCGCCTGCCTGAGCCAAACTGCGCTCCGGCAGCCATACGGGCTTACCACGTTCCCTGCGCATTACACGACCGGGTTAGGGCCTGCCTTTCCGCCGGCGGTTGTATGGCGACGTGTTCCGGCGTACCAGCGGAACAACCAACCGCACACCTTTTGGTTGATGCCTATCAGCAGCTTTGGCATCTCAATACTGACGACGTTTACCAGCAGTTCACATACGTTGCCCATGCCAGCCAGCCTAGCTCCTCAACCCCAATTGCTGCTCGGAGTCTCTGCCGTCCAGTCTCACGACTAGGCGACACCCTTGCGGGGGAAACATTGTCAGGAGAGCTTCACACCCCACCGTTACCAGTGACGCATGTCCCCTTAGGCTACTGCTAGTCGCATAGCAGGTTCTCTATCGAAACACCCTCACGGGCACATTCGACCGAACCATAACGCGCAGAGCTTGCGCTCCGGGACCTCACTTCCTACTTCATGTGCTCCCATATTGGCGAGCGCTTGACGGTGGGTGAACTCTTTCGAGCGCAGACCTCCGTCCCAAGGCGTACAGCGCCGACCCGACTGGGTCGGTTTGAATGCCGTGTAACGACTTCGCAACCAAACTAACGTTGCGCAACCGCCCGCACCCTCCGTAGAGGAGGCGTTTACAAAGAAACTCGCCCAAAGGCGAGCGTCCCCGCCCTTGGGCAATGGCTGGAAATTCATCCAGCAGAAAGCAAACCGCGGGTAGCCAATACTCCGGCTCCCGCAGCACATCGGACTCCCCCTGGCTGTTCGGCTGGGTTCGTCTAAGCAAGAAATTGGTTGGGATTAGACGGTCTGGCAGAAGCCTTTCCGTGTCCCAACAAGGTCGATGCTCCTTACGTTGGAGCTGCCCGGACACGATAGTGCGTGTCGCACGATACGCCTGTATTCTAAGCGTTACTGGAAGATCGTGCCGAAGCCCTTTGTTTTCAAGGGTTTCGAGCGTGCGGCAGGCCGCTCAGGCGGCCTTTTCCGTGGGACTGGCGGCGTCCACCGGAGTTTCCTCGGCCGCCGCATCGTCCCCGGCCGGCGTTTCCGTCACTTCAGTGACCGGTCCGGCATCGACCACGTTGGGCAACGCCTTGATTTCGCCGACCGCGCCCTGCGACAGCGGGACCAGCCGCCCTTCGACCAGCGCGCCCTGGTGCATCTCCAGCGCTGCATAGCGCACATCACCCAGCACGCGCGCCTGCGGTTGCAGTTCCAGCAGGTCGGTCGCATGCACCGGGCCCTTCACCGTGCCGTTGAGCACCAGGTGGCCAACGCTGATCTCGCCTTCGACCATGCCCTTCTCGCTGACCACCAGCATGCTCGGCTTGCCGGGCGCCGCGGTGACATTGCCGCGCACGCGCCCATCCAGGCGCAGGCCGCCGGCAAACACCAGGTTGCCGTCGATGGCGGTGTCCGCGCCGATCAGCGTATCGATCGAAAGGCCCTTCTTCTTCGAAAACAGCATCGCTCTCACTCCTCTCTCGTTCGTACCGGGCCGCCGGGCCCGGAGCGCGTCGCCGTGGCAGACGGCTTGCCGATGGCGACAGGGCGTGATTGTAGCCGCGTGCAGCGCATACCCCACAAAAGTCTGGTGGCCCATCCGCTATTTCGGCAGCCTCCGCTGAAACCGTAGCGTCGTGGCAAAAAAAAACCGCACGGCAAGCGTGCGGTTTTTTTGGATTTCGCAGTATCCGGCAGAACCGGTACCGCGAAAACGCATCAGCGCTTCGAGAACTGCTTGCGACGACGCGCCTTGTGGAAGCCGACCTTCTTACGCTCGACTTCACGTGCATCGCGCGTGACGTAGCCAGCCTTCGACAGAGCCGACTTCAGGGTCGCATCATAGTCGATCAGGGCACGGGTGATGCCGTGGCGCACTGCGCCGGCCTGGCCGGTTTCGCCACCGCCGGTCACGTTGACCTTGATGTCGAACGTTTCCCCGTGGGCGGTCAGTTCCAGGGGCTGGCGCACGATCATCAGCGAGGTTTCGCGAGCGAAATACTCTTTGATGGGCTTGCCGTTGACGACGATCTCGCCCTTGCCCGACTTGATGAAGACACGAGCCACAGCGCTCTTGCGGCGGCCAGTACCGTAATTCCAGTTACCGATCATGGATTGGCCTCCTTAGATTTCCAGCGCCTTCGGCTGCTGCGCTTCGTGCGGATGCTCGGCTTCGGCGTAAACCTTCAGCTTCTTGATCATCGCGTAGCCCAGCGGACCCTTCGGCAGCATGCCCTTCACAGCCTTTTCCAGGGCACGGCCCGGGAAACGCTGCTGCATCTTGCCAAACGTCGTTTCGTAGATACCGCCCGGGTAGCCCGAATGGCGATAGTACTTCTTGTCCGTTTCCTTGGTACCCGTGACACGCAGCTTGGCTGCATTGACGATGATGATGTAATCACCCGTGTCGACGTGCGGAGTGAATTCCGGCTTGTGCTTGCCGCGCAGACGGCGTGCCACTTCGCTGGCGACACGGCCGAGGACTTTGTCCGTCGCGTCAATCACGTACCAGTCGCGCTTTACCTCATGAGGCTTGGCGGAAAAGGTCTTCATGATTTTTCCTGACTATTAGTTCGTGCCCGAAATCCGACTCGCGAAGGCTTGTACTCGCCCCTGCAAGTCTTGTGGCCCGTCTGGGACTGGCCGGATACTGCTTCTCTTTCCCGCGGGCATGACGGAAAAGCCCACGATTATAATGGCGGCTATCGGACTGGCACAAGCAAAGACTGAGGTTTTCGTCAAGATCGTTGCTACAAATCGCCTGCCCGGGCAGCGTACGCCACTCTGGCCACCGGAACCGCTTCCGCGCAGGGGCGAAAAAAAACCCAAGCTGGTTTAGCTTGGGTTTGAATCCACCAAAGGAGGAGGGTGGAGGAGACACTTGGAGATCGACGGGGAAACTGCGGGCGGTGCGGGTGGCGTATCCGGAAGGCTTCGCTTTCGCACTCTGGCGCGCTGTCAGCGCCGTCGTTCAATGATTGGAATTATACATGGGGTTTTCCCGGATGCAAGGGAAATTTGTAGTACGAAATGCGATTTCATATGGCGGGATGACACGCCCCTTCCATTCTGCGCCATATTTTCCTTTTAAAACAATGGTTTATACACATAAAACCGTTGTCACAGAACCGTCACACTAGAGGAAACCCTCAGCTTTCCCAGGGATATCGGCATCACGGGCGTGAACTTGACGATGCCATATACTGAGAATTGCAAGATTCGAGATCACGCGATAGTGATCGCAATCTCACAACACAAACGACAGGAACGAACAGAATGGAATGCAAAGTAACATGGATGGGCGCCGACGGCATGAGCTTCGTGGCCCAGACCGGCAGCGGCCATATCGTTGCGATGGACGGCGCGCCCGAGGGCGGCGGCCATAACCTTGCGCCCCGCCCGATGGAAATGGTCCTGGTCGGCACCGGCGGCTGCACCGCCTATGACGTGGTGCTGATCCTGAAACGCGGCCGCCAGGACGTGCGCGGCTGCAGCGTCCAGCTGCAGGCCGATCGCGCCGGCGAAGACCCCAAGGTCTTCACCCGCATCAACTTCCATTTTGTGGTGACCGGCAAGAATCTCAACCCCGCCACGGTCGAGCGCGCGATTAAGCTGTCGCACGAAAAGTACTGCTCGGCGTCGATCATGCTGGCCAAGACGGCCGAGATCACGCACACGATGGAAATCGTCGAAGGCTGATGGAAGTTGGCCGGCCCGGACCGCGAAGGCGCCGGGTCATGCCGAAGACTGAAGCAAAGCAGGCCGATAAGCCGGATTCTGTGCGCACCGCCCGCCTTGCGGCCAGCGGCGCGTGACAACCATTCCTCTAGGCCGACTGTTACCAGCCGGCTCCAGCTCCCTACCCGCAGACTCAGCGGGCCGCTTCATCGCCTGCCTATTTGGGATTGCTCCAGGTGGAGGTTACCGCGTTTCACCCTTCCCGCCAGGCGAACCCGGCGGCAAGACTCGTCTCTGTGGCCCTATTCCGCACGTTGCCGTGGATGGCTGTTAGCCAACACCCTGCCCTGTGGAGTCCGGACTTTCCTCCCCCTGCACCTTGCGGTACAGGCAGCGGTTGTCTGGCCTGCTTTGCGGGCCGCAGTCTAACACCGATTCAGCCAGGTTGCCGGCGTAAGTCCCGCATGCGCCCGGGCCGGAACACCGTGGTGTCGGCATAGAAATCAGGCGAGGCGTTGCCGGCACACCATCCGGGGATGCCCATGACCGGCAGCGGCGCAAAGCAGCGACCCCCGCGCAGCGTGCCGGTATCGGCGGCCTCTTCCAGCGACGACGCCACCGCGCCATCCAGCGCGTCGCCCGGCACCAGTGGCAGCATCCAGGCATGCGCGGTCGCGGCCTTGTACGGCTGCACCATCTTTTCCAGCAGCGCGTGGCCGAACGGCACCACCCTGCACGCGGTGCCCCACGCGTGGCGTTGCGCGACAAAAAGACGCTGCCAGGCAAACCCGCGCAGCGCGTCGGCATGCTCGCCGCCCTCGCTCAGGAACAGCACCGCGTTCTCGTCAAACAGCGTGGCCGCGTCACGCACGCCGCCGCGCGTGGTCTGCACGCCCTCGCGCGCGATCACCGTGGCCTGGATCTGGTTGAGCACGCGCTTGGCTTGCGGGAAATGCAGCCATACCAGCGCATTGAAGAAATCGTGGAGGTTGTCGCGCGTCGGGACTTCGCCCGTGGCGTGGATGTGCGCTTCATAGGCGCTGCCCTCGGGCAAGGCCTGCTGCGGGATAAAGCGCAGCGGCACCCCGCGCGCGCTGTGCAAGCCCAGCGTGCTTGCCTGGGCATCGAGCAGCGCGCGCAGGTCGGCACCGCCCTGCACTGCCGACGCCAGCGCTGCGCCGTGCGGGGCAAAGGGCTGGAACCATGGCCGGGACCAGTCGATCCCGGCCAGCGCGGCGGCGAAGGATTCGCCCGCCGCGGTTGCTTCGGCTTGCAACGCCGAAGCGGTCAGCGCGCCTTCCAGCGCAGCGTTTCGCCGCCGCGCAGCGGAACCAGCGTGGTGTCGCCATACGGCAGTTCGGCCGGCAATTGCCAGTCTTCACGCTCCAGCGTCAGCGTGCCGGCGTTGCGCGCCAGGCCGTAGAAGGCCGGACCGTTGAAGCTGGCGAAGGCTTCCAGCTTGTCCAGCGCACCGGCGGCGTCGAAGGCCTCGGCATACAGCTCCATCGCATGCAGCGCGGTGTAGCAGCCGGCGCAGCCGCAGGCATGTTCCTTCAGGCCGCGCGCGTGCGGCGCGCTGTCGGTGCCCAGGAAGAAGCGCGGGTTGCCGGAGGTGGCGGCCGCGACCAGCGCTTCGCGGTGGGTTTCGCGCTTGAGCACCGGCAGGCAGTAGTAATGCGGGCGGATGCCGCCGGTGAAGATCGCATTCCGGTTGTACAGCAGGTGGTGGGCGGTGATGGTGGCGCCGACCGGGCCGCTGGCTTCCAGCACGTACTGGGCGGCATCCTTGGTAGTGATGTGTTCGAACACCACTTTCAGTTCAGGCATGTCGCGGCGCAGCGGTGTCATCACCTGCTCGATGAACACGGCCTCGCGGTCGAAGATATCGATCGCCGGGTCGGTGACTTCGCCGTGCACCAGCAGCGGCAGGCCTTCGCGCTGCATCGCTTCCAGCGCGGCGTAGCAACGGCGGATGTCGGTCACGCCGGCGTCGCTGTTGGTGGTGGCGCCCGCCGGGTACAGCTTGACGCCGTGCACGAAGCCGCTGGCCTTGGCCGCGACGATCTCTTCGGCGCTGGTGTTATCGGTCAGGTACAGCGTCATCAGCGGCTCGAACTGCATGCCGGCCGGCAGCGCCGCGAGGATGCGGGCGCGGTAGGCCTGCGCCTGGGCCACCGTGGTCACGGGCGGCTTCAGGTTCGGCATGATGATCGCGCGCGCGAACTGGCGGGCGGTGTCGGGCAGCACGGCGGCCAGCGCCGCGCCGTCGCGCAGGTGCAGGTGCCAGTCGTCCGGGCGGGTAATGGTGAGCTTCTGGGTCATGGCTTGCTTGGGCCCACCGCGGGGGACGGCGGCGGGCGCTATTTCAGAATCAGAGAATCAGGATGGCGCGGTAATCGTTCACGTTGGTGCGCGTGGGCCCGGTGACCACCAGGTCGCCGATGGCGCCGAACAAGCCCCAGGCGTCGTGCGCGTCGAGCTGGCGCTGGCCCGGCAGGCCGGCGGCTTCGGCGCGCGCCAGCGTGGTCGGATCGGCCAGCGCACCGGCGTTGTCTTCCGAGCCGTCGATGCCATCGGTGTCGGCCGCGATCGCGTGCACGCCGGGCATGCCTGCCAGTTCGACCGCCAGCGACAGCAGAAACTCCGAGCAGCGCCCGCCGCGCGCCTTGCTGGCACCGCCGCCGGCCGGCAAAGTGACCGTGCACTCACCTCCGGAGATCAGCGCCACGGGCGTGGCGAACGGCGCATTGTACGCGCGAATTTCGCGCACCAGCGCCGCGTAGACGCGCGCCACTTCGCGCGCCTCACCCGTCACCGTGTCGCCCAGCACCACCGGCGTGACGCCGCGTTCGCGGAACAGCGCGGCGGCGGCCTCGAGGCTGCCGTGGGCGGTGGCGATCATGACGTTGTCGACCCGGTCGAACAAGGGATCGCCGGGCTTGGGCGTCTCCGGCACCTCGCCGCGGGCGCCGCGTTCCAGGTGCGACTGCACGCTGGCCGGCACCTGTGCACCATAGCGGCGCAGGATCTCGAGCGCGTCGTTGAAAGTACTGGGATCGGCCACGGTCGGGCCCGAGGCGATAGCGCTGGGGTCGTCGCCGGCCACGTCCGAGACGATCAGAGTGGTCACCGGCGCCTGGCTGGCCTGCGCCAGCCGCCCGCCCTGGATGCGCGAGACATGCTTGCGCACGATGTTCATGTCGGTGATCGGTGCGCCACAGCGCAGCAATTCCTTTGTGGTCGCCTTCAGGTCGGCCATCGGGATGCCCTCGGCCGGCAGCGACAGCAGGCTCGAACCGCCACCCGAAACCAGCACCAGCAGCCGGTCCTGCGGTGTCAGCGACTGCACCGCGGCCAGGATCCCGGCAGAAGCCTGCTCGCCGGACTCGTCCGGCACCGGGTGGCCGGCCTCGATCACGCGGATATGGTCGGTCGGCATGCCGTGTGCGTAGCGCGTGACCACCAACCCTTCGAGCGTAGCCTTGCCGGCATAGGCGCGCTCGACCGCCGCGGCCATCGACGCGGCAGCCTTGCCCGCGCCCACCACCAGCGTGCGGCCGCCGGCGTGCGGCGGCGGCAGGTGCTGCGCGACGATCTGCAGCGGGTCCGCCGCCGCCACGGCGGCGTGGAAGGTCTCGAGCAGCAGTGCGCGGGCGTCCCCCGCGAACGCGGCGCTCACAGCGCCTCCGCGATGGCGCGGCCCAGGTCTGCGGTACCGGCCTTGCCGCCGATATCGCGCGTCAGCGGCGCATGCTCCGGCCCGGCGGCCAGCACCTTTTCGATCGCGCCCAGCACGGCCGCGCCGGCCTCGGCATGGCCCAGGTGCTCCAGCATCATGGCGCCGCACCAGATCTGGCCGATCGGGTTGGCCACGCCGCGCCCGGCGATATCCGGGGCCGATCCGTGCACCGGTTCGAACAGGCTGGGGAAGGTGCGGTCCGGATTGATATTGCCCGACGGCGCGATGCCGATGGTGCCGGTGCAGGCCGGCCCCAGGTCGGACAGGATGTCGCCAAACAGGTTGCTGGCAACCACCACGTCGAACCAGTCCGGATGCTGGACGAAATGGGCAGTCAGGATGTCGATGTGGTACTTGTCGACCTTCAGGCCGGGGTAGTTGGCGGCCATCGCTTCGACCCGTTCGTCCCAGTACGGCATCGTGATCGAAATCCCGTTGGACTTGGTCGCCGACGTCAGGTGCTTCTTGGGCCGCTTCTGGGCCAGCTCGAAGGCAAACTTCAGGATGCGATCGACGCCGGTGCGGCTCATCACCGTTTCCTGCACCACGATCTCGCGCTCGGTGCCGGGGAACATGCGGCCACCGATGCTGGAATACTCGCCCTCGGTGTTCTCGCGCACCACGTAGAAGTCGATGTCGCCGGGCTTGCGGTCCGCCAGCGGGCTCTTGATGCCGGGCATCAGCCGCACCGGGCGCAGGTTGACGTACTGGTCGAACGAACGGCGGAACTGCAGCAGCGAGCCCCACAGCGAGACGTGGTCGGGCACCGTATCGGGCCAGCCGACCGCGCCGAAGTAGATGGCGTCGTACTTGACCAGTGTGTCGAACCAGTCGTCAGGCAGCATCTTGCCGTGGCGGGCGTAGTAGTCGCAGCTGGAAAAATCGAAATGATCCCACTGGAAGTCGATGCCGAAGCGCCGCGCCGCGGCATCCATCACGCGTATGCCCTCGGGCATGACTTCCGTGCCGATTCCGTCTCCGGGAATCACGGCGATCTTGTATTGGCTCATCGTTCTCGGGATTGCTAGCAGGTATGGGGTACCGGTGGCACCGCACTGGAGCGCCCGCGGGTTGCTTGGCAGCGGCCCGGGCGCGCGGGATAATGTCTGCATTCTATTGCAAAGCGGCAGCCCGCTGCCGACCGGTGCCCCGATATGTGCCAGTTGCTAGGCATGAACTGCGCCACGCCGACCGACGTGACGTTCTCCTTCACCGGCTTCGCCGCCCGCGGCGGCGTGACCGACCACCACGCCGACGGTTTCGGTGTCGCCTTCTTCGAGGACAAGGCCTGCCGCCTGTTCATCGACAACCAGTCCGCCGGCACCTCGCCGGTGGCCGACCTGATCAAGCGCTACCCGATCAAGTCCAAGAACGTCATCTCGCATATCCGCAAGGCGACGCAGGGCACCGTGCTGCTGGAGAACTGCCACCCGTTCATGCGCGAGCTGTGGGGCCGCCACTGGATCTTTGCCCACAACGGGGACCTGCTGAATTTCTCGCCATTCCTGTCGGGCGTGTACCAGCCGGTCGGCGATACCGACAGCGAACTGGCCTTCTGCACGCTGATGCAAGGCCTGCGCAAGCGCTTTCCGGGCTCGCAACCGCCGCTGAATGAACTGGGCCATGCGCTGGCCGACATCACGCGCGATATCACGCTGCATGGCGTGTTCAATTTCCTGCTGAGCAACGGCCAGGCCCTGTTTGCCCACTGCTCGACTCGCCTGTACTACATCGTGCGGGAGTGGCCGTTTTCCACCGCGCACCTGATCGATGCGGACCTGTCGATCGACTTCGCCCAGGTGACCACGCCGGACGACCGCGTTGCCGTGATCGCCACCGCCCCGTTGACTGACAACGAGACCTGGACCCAGTTCGCCCCAGGCGAGCTGATCATGTTCGAGCACGGGCGTCCGGTGATGACGCTGACCGTACCGATCCCGCCCGAAGTCCAGGCCAAGAACGCGGCCAATACCGCCTGTACCTGAGCACGCCTGTACCTGAGCCTGGCACAACGGAAGGCACAACTGAAAAGGGACGCCGAGGCGTCCCTTTTCCTATGGCTGGCAGTCCGTTCAGTGATGCAGGATCTTCGACAGGAACTGCCTGGCGCGCTCCGAGCGGTGCTCGATATCGCCGAAGAACTCTTCCTTTTCGGCATCCTCGACGATCTTGCCCTGGTCCATGAAGATCACGCGGTTGGCCACCTTGCGCGCGAAACCCATTTCATGGGTCACGCACATCATGGTCATGCCTTCCTGCGCCAGCTGCACCATCACGTCCAGCACTTCGTTGACCATCTCGGGGTCCAGCGCCGAGGTGGGTTCGTCGAACAGCATGCAGATCGGATCCATGGACAGCGCGCGCGCAATGGCCACGCGCTGCTGCTGGCCGCCCGAAAGCTGGCCAGGGTACTTCTCCGCCTGGCTCTTCAGGCCCACGCGCTCCAGGTATTTCATGCCCTTCGCCATCGCCTCGTCCTTCGAGCGGCCGAGCACCTTCATCTGCGCGATGGTCAGGTTCTCGGTGATCGACAGGTGCGGGAACAGCTCGAAGTTCTGGAACACCATGCCCACGCGCGAACGCAGCTTGGGCAGGTTGGTCTTGGGATTGCCCACCGAGGTGCCATCGACCAGGATGTCGCCCTTCTGAAACGGCTCCAGCGCGTTGACGGTCTTGATCAGCGTGGATTTCCCCGAACCCGACGGGCCGCACACCACCACCACTTCACCCTTGGCAACCTTGGTGGTGCAGTCGGTCAGCACCTGGAAGGAGCCGTACCACTTGGAAACATTGTTGATTTCGATCATACAGCCACCTTTTTCTGGTAACGCTTGACCAGCAGCGAAGCGGAGAAACAAATGATGAAGTACACCAGGCCCGCGAACAGCAGCATCTCGACGATACGCCCATCGCGCTCGCCGATGCCGTAAGCCTGGCCGAAGAAGTCAGCCAGCGCGCTCACGTACACCAGCGACGTATCCTGGAACAGGATGATGCCCTGGGTCAGCAGCAGCGGCACCATGTTGCGGAATGCCTGCGGCAGGATCACCAGCCGCATCGACTGCCCGTAGGTCATGCCCAGCGCCTGCGCCGCGAACATCTGCCCGCGCGACACGCTCTGGATCCCCGCGCGGATGATCTCAGAGTAGTACGCCGCCTCGAACAGCGCGAACGCCACCAGCGCCGACGTCATGCGCAGGTCGGTCGCGGGCGACAGGTTGAAGATGCCCTGCAGCACCTGCGGAATGATCAGGAAGAACCACAACAGCACCATCACCAGCGGGATGGAGCGGAAGATGGTCACGTACCCCTGCGCAAACCAGTTCAGCAGCCTGTAGGACGACAGCCGCATCATCGCCAGGATGGTGCCCCAGATGATGCCGACCACCACCGCGGTGACGGTGATCTTGAGCGAGACCATCATGCCCTCGCCCAGCACGTGCAGCGTGCTGGGGTTGATCGAGGTGAAATCGAAGGAATAAGCCATGGCGCCCCCTTACTTGCCGCCGATGAAGCCGGGCACGCGCGTGCGGGCCTCGACCCAGCGCATCAGCAGCATCACCGTGACGTTGATCAGCGCGTACATCAGCGTGACCGCGATGAACGATTCATACGGACGCGCGGTGTAGTCCACCAGCTGGCGGCCCTGCGCGGCCAGTTCCAGCAGGCCGATGGTCGACGCTACCGCCGAGTTCTTGAAGATGTTCAGGAATTCGGAGGTCAGCGGCGGCACGATCACGCGGAAGGCCATCGGCAGCAGTACGTGGCGGTACGTCTGCGGCAGCGTGAAGCCCATCGCCAGGCCCGCGTTCTTCTGCCCGCGCGCCAGCGAGTTGATACCCGAGCGCACCTGCTCGCACACCCGCGCGGCGGTAAAAGTGCCCAGGCACAGCATCGCGGCCAGGAACTGCTGCGCGAACGGGTTCATCTGCTTGATCGCCTCGCCGCCGGGCAGCAGCTCGGGTGCGACGAAATACCAGATGAACAGCTGCACCAGCAGCGGGATGTTGCGGAATATCTCGACGTAGGTGGCGGCAAAACCCGACAGCCACTTGTTGGGCACGGTGCGCAGCACGCCGAGCACCGACCCGATGACCAGGGCAATGACCCAGGACGAAAGCCCCAGCGCGAGCGTGACCTTCAGGCCGGAGATCATCCAGTCCAGGTAGGTCTCGTTCTGGGCGGCCTGTTCGAGGAAAACTCCCCAATGCCAGTTGTAGTTCATGTTGCGTCCTCAAAAAGAAACGGAAGGACATGCCTTCCGTTTCGCACTGCTGTCCCGGTCAGATCAGTCCAGCGCCTTGTCGTTCGGCGCCTTGATCAGGGTCTTCATGTCTTCGGACAGCGGGAAGTCCAGGTTGAGGCCCTTCGGCGGCACCGGTTGCATGAACCACTTGGTGTACAGCGTGTTGACCGCGCCGTCCTTCATCATGCCGGTGATCACGGTGTCGGACAGCTTCTTGAACTGCGGATCGTCCTTGCGGATCATGCAGCCATACGACTCGCGCGACTGGGCCTTGCCCACCACGATCCAGTCGGCCGGGTTCTTGGCCTTGGCGCGCTCGCCGTACAGCAGCGCGTCGTCCATCATGAACGCCACCGCGCGGCCCGATTCCAGAGTCAGGAACGACTGGCCATGGTCCTTGGTGCTGATGATGTTCATGCCCAGCTTCTGGTCGTCGTTCATCTTGCGCAGCAGGCGCTCCGACGTGGTGCCGGCGGTGGTGACGACGTTCTTGCCCTTCAGGTCGGCCCAGTCCTTGATGCCGGCGTCCTTCTTCACCATGATGCGCGTGCCGATGATGAAGATGGAGTTGGTGAAGGCGACTTGCTTCTGGCGTTCCAGGTTATTGGTGGTCGAGCCGCACTCGATGTCGATGGTGCCGTTCTGCAGCAGCGTGATGCGGTTCTGCGAGGTGATCGGGATTTCCTTGACCTGCAGGTTCGGCAGCTTCAGCTGGTCCTTGATGGCTTCCACGATCTTCATATTGATGTCGTAGGAATAGCCGACCTGGCGCACGCCGCCCAGGTTGTAGTTAAACGGAATCGACGACTCGCGCACGCCAAGCGTAATCACGCCTGTGTCTTTGATCTTCTTCAGCGTGCCCGTCAGTTGTTCAGCCGCCTGGGCCGTTCCGCACATTACGCCGGCGGCAATCATCAGGGAAGCCAACTTGGCAAAATTCATAACATCTCCTTGACCATAGAAGAGAAAGCGGGATTCTAGAGACAAAACCCCCTCTGGTGAAACAGTATTGCGCAGCATCCGTCGCAATACAACTGGGTTTTCTCCTAGAACCCTTATTCAGGGCAATCCATGCGCACGTCGTCCTGCACGTCGTCCGGATACGACAACGCGGTCTCCAGCGCTTGCTGAAGACCGCGTCTGGCGGTCAAGAACCTGGGAACCGGATCGGTTGCTGCATCGCACCATGCCAGTGCCACGCGCCTCGTTCCGGTTCCGCCTGTACCCTGCGATCAGGGATACAGGCCGCGCATTTCGCGCGCCTGCAGGATCCGCGAACAGGCCACGATAAACGCCGCGGTGCGCAGCGTCACCTTGTTCTCCTGCGCCACCTGCCAGATTGCGCGGAACGCCTCTTGCATGATCCGTACCAGGCGCTGGTTGATTTCCTCCTCGGTCCAGAAGAACGACGAGAAATCCTGCACCCATTCGAAGTAGGACACGGTCACGCCGCCGGCGTTGGCGATCACGTCCGGCGCCACCAGGATATTGCGCTCGCGCAGGATGTCATCCGCTTCCGGCGTGGTGGGGCCGTTGGCGCCTTCGATCACCAGGCGGGCCTTGATCAACGGTGCGTTCTTGGCGGTGATCTGGCTTTCCAGCGCGGCCGGGATCAGGATGTCGCAATCGACTTCCCAGAACTGCTCGGTGCGCAGGACTTCGCCGCGGAAGCCTTCGATGGTGCCGCTGTGCGCGGCGTATTCCATCATCGCCGGCACATCCAGGCCGGCCGGGTCGAACAGCGTGGTGCGGTGGTCCTGCACCGCCACCACCTTGGCGCCGGCCTCATGGAACAGCTTGGCGGCGACGGCGCCCACGTTGCCGAAGCCCTGCACGGCGACGCTCGCGCCCTTGATTTCCAGGCCGATATTGCGCGCAGCCTCCGAACCCACCACGAACACGCCGCGGCCGGTCGCTTCATGGCGGCCCAGAGAACCACCCAGCGAGATCGGCTTGCCGGTCACCACGCCGGTGGAGGTGCTGCCCGAATTCATCGAGTAGGTGTCCATCATCCATGCCATCACCTGGGCGTTGGTGTTGACGTCCGGCGCCGGGATGTCCTTGCTCGGTCCGATGATGATGTTGATTTCGCTGGTGTAGCGGCGTGTCAGGCGCTCCAGCTCGGCGTGCGACAGCGTGCGCGGGTCGACGCGGATGCCGCCCTTGGCACCGCCGTAGGGCACGTTCACCGCGGCATTCTTCACCGACATCCACGCCGACAGCGCCATCACTTCCGACAGCGTCACGTCCTGGTGGAAACGCACGCCGCCCTTGCCCGGGCCGCGCGACAGGTTGTGCTGCACGCGGTAGCCCTCGAAGTGGGCGATGGTGCCGTTATCCAGTTCGATGGGTACGTCGACGACCAGCGCGCGCTTGGGGCGCTTCAGGGTTTCAACCCAGCGTGCCAGCGAGCCCAGGTAGGGCGTGACACGATCGACTTGTTGCAGGTAGATGCCCCAGGGGCCGAGATTGTCGGCGTTGAGGTAGGACGGGAGTGCGTGCTTTTGGCCGGCAGTGTTGGTCGGTGCTGCGGAGGACATCGGTTGGTTCCGGGGTGGAGGATGGCCGCAAGCTTAGGCTTGGCGGCCCGTCGGAATCCAATGCCGTTTGTTCATCCGGTTATGCAAGATATGCATAACGTTTGAAGGTGACTTGTCAACGACGATGTGTTTCGGGGCGCGTCAGGCTTCCGACAACGTAGACCACACCTGGTCCACCAGTTGCCTCTTGCGCCGTGCCCCGGCACCGCGCCGCTCTCCGCCGTTCTCCCCCGGCTTTTCGCGGTACAGGCGGATTTCCATGTCGATCGACAACGGCAGCCCGCGCGCCGACTCGGCCCGCACCAGCTTGCCCTGCGCCACCTCCTCGCGCACCGCGCTCTCCGGCAGGAACGCCATGCCGTGGCCGGACAGCGCCATGACCTTGAGCGCTTCGGCCATGTCGGTCTCGTAGCATTTGTCGAGCTTGAGCGCTTCGGCGGTATCGGAAAGCAACATGTCGACCATGCGGCCGAGGAAGGCGTTTGGGGTATAGCTGAGGAACGGCACCGGTTTCTTGTCGGTCCCGGGCAGCCGGAACTGCGGCTTGCCGGCGGCGTCCGGCACGCTGTACGGCGACAGCCGCTCGGTACCAAGCACCAGCATGTCGTACCGCGCCGGATCGAGCTGGATGGCCTGGCGCGCGTGATGGTAGACCATCACCAGGTCGCAGCCGCCCTCGACCAGCATCAGCACCGCATCATGCACGTTGAGCGCACGCAGCCGGCACGGCAACGTGCCGACCTTGCGCTCCAGCGCCTTGAGCCATTCCGGGAAGAACGTCAGCGACAGCGTATGCGGCACCGCGAATTCCAGCACCTGGGCGTTGGCCGACCGTTGTCCCCGCATCAGCGCGCGGGTTTCGCTGACCTGCGCCAGCATCGCCAGCGCCTGCTCGTAGAACACCTTGCCGGCCGCCGTCAGGTTGGTGGGATAGCTGGAGCGGTCGATCAGCTCGGTGCCGACCCACGCCTCCAGCGACTGGATGCGCCGCGAGAAGGCGGGCTGCGTCACGTGGCGCAGCTCGGCCGAGCGCGAGAAGCTGTGCGTCTCGGCCAGGCTGACGAAGTCTTCAAGCCATTTGATTTCCATGACGCAGGATTATCCACCGCACGCCGGGGCGCGTCACCTGCCCCGGCGCGCGGCGCTCAGCCGCGGTGGGCCCAGCCTGTCATGCGCTTCTCGATCACGGCGAACCGCTCGTACATCAACATCGTCATCACCGCGATCACCACCAGCCCGGCAAAAGCCAGCGGCATCTGCGCGCTGCGCTATGCGTCCTGCGTGGCATCGCCAACGTCGACGGCGAGCGCGTCCGCGCTGCGTTCGGCCTCGCCGCCCTGCGCGGCGGCACGGGCCTGGATGTCCCACATCTCCGCATAGCGGCCGCGCGCGCGCATCAGTTCGGCATGCGTGCCGCGTTCCACCACGCGGCCATGGTCCATCACCAGGATCTGGTCGGCATGCACCACGGTGGAAAGGCGGTGCGCGATCAGCAACGTGGTGCGGTTCTGCGCCAGCCGCATCAGCTCGGCCTGGATCGCCTGCTCGGTGCGCGAATCCAGCGCGGAGGTGGCCTCGTCAAAGACGAGCACCGGCGGGTTCTTCAGCAACGTGCGCGCGATCGCCACGCGCTGCTTCTCGCCGCCGGACAGCTTCAGGCCGCGCTCGCCCACCGGGGTGTCGTAGCCCTGCGGCAGCTCGCGGATAAAGGCGTCGATCTGCGCCGCCTGCGCCGCGGCGATGACTTCTTCGCGCGTGGCCTCCGGGCGCCCGTAGGCGATGTTGTAGTAGATGCTGTCGTTGAACAGCACCGTGTCCTGCGGCACGATGCCGATGGCGCGGCGCAGGCTTTCCTGCGTGATCGCGCGGATATCCTGGCCGTCGATCTCGATGGCACCGCTGTTGACGTCGTAGAAGCGGAACAGCAGCCGCGCCAGCGTCGACTTGCCCGAGCCGCTGTGGCCGACCACCGCGGTGGTGGTGCCGGCCGCGATATTGAAATCGACGCCGTCCAGGATCGTGCGGTCCGGCTCGTAGCCAAAGCGCACGTCGCGGAACCGCACCTGCGCGCCGTTGACCTTGAGCGGCTGCGCGCCGGGCGCATCGGCCACTTCCTGGTGCGTGCCCAGCAGCACGAACATGCGGTCCATGTCGGTGGTCGCCTGCTTGATCTCGCGGTAGATCACGCCAAGGAAGTTCAGCGGAATGTAGAGCTGGATCATCAGCGTATTGACCAGCACCAGGTCGCCCAGCGTCAGCTTGCCGTCGACCACGCCCACGGTGGCGCGCCACAGGATCAGGATCAGCCCGACGGCGATGATGACCTGCTGGCCAAAGTTCAGGAGCGACAGCGAGTTCTGCGAGCGGATCGCCGCGGCGCGGTACTTGAACAGGTTTTCGTCATAGCGCCGGGCCTCGTACTCTTCATTGCCAAAGTACTTGACGGTCTCGAAGTTCAGCAGCGAATCGATCGCCTTCTGGTTGGCGCGCGAATCCAGCTCGTTCATCTTGCGGCGGAAGTGCGTGCGCCATTCCGTCACGACGATGGTGAAGACGATATAGCTCACCAGCGCGCAGCCCGTGATCGCCGCGAACCAGATGTCGTAATGCAGCACGAAAAAGCCGATCACCAGCGCCATTTCGACCAGCGTGGGCAGGATGCTGTACAGCGAGTACGAGATCAGCGACTGGATGCCGCGCGTGCCGCGCTCGATGTCGCGGCTCATGCCGCCGGTCTGCCGGTCCAGGTGGAAGCGCAGCGACAACGCATGCAGGTGGCGGAACACCTGCAGCGCGATCTCGCGCACGGCGCTCTGCGTGACCTTGGAAAAGAGGATTTCCCGCAACTCGGTGAACAGCGTCGCCGACAGCCGCAACATGCCGTAGGCGACAATCAGCCCGACCGGCACCACCAGCAGGGCGCGCGGGTCGCCGGCGGTGAGGTTCATGCTGTCGATCAGGCGCTTCATCAGCACCGGCACGCCCAGGTTGGCTACCTTGGCCGCGACCAGGCAGGCGAGCGCCAGCATCACGCGCCACTTGTAGTGCCAGACGTAGGGCAGCAGGTTGCGGACGGTCTGCCAGTCGCTGCGCGGGGCGCGCTGGCCGGGAAAGAGCTTGACCGAGGCGGCGTCTCGGGCACCATCAGGGGCCTGCTCGGCGGTCGTGGAATAGCGGCGCATACGTTAGAATTCGGGCCAATGCGCGATTGTCGCAGGAATCGCATTGCGCGGCAGGCGAAGGGTTTTTCGCCGCGGCCCGCGCCCCCCTTCAGAAGTCCACCCGCATACTGTCATGAACGCTCCCCATACCGTCCCCGCCCTGCCCGCCGGCAAGAATCCCGCGCTGCGCGTGGTGCCGATGCCTGCCGACGCCAATGTGCACGGCGACGTGTTCGGCGGCTGGATCATGGCGCAAGTGGATATTGCCGGGTCGATCCCGGCGGTCGAGCGCGCACAGGGGCGTGTCGCGACCGTGGCGGTCAATTCCTTCCTGTTCAAGCACCCGGTGTTCGTGGGCGACCTGGTGAGTTTCTACGCCGATATCGTCAAGACCGGGCGTACTTCGATCACGGTCGAGGTGGAGGTCTATGCGCAGCGGATGCGGCATAGCAATGAGATCGTCAAGGTGACCGAGGCTACGCTGACTTATGTGGCGACGGATGAGTCGCGGCAGCCGCGGGTGTTGCCGACGGCTTGAGGGCGACAATCGTCGCGGGTTTCCCCCTCTCTCCCGCAAAGCGGGAGAGAGGGGGAAGAAAGTGGTAGAGGGAAGTCCCTCCGCCCCTCACTCGAACTTCGTAAAATCCGGCTTCCGCTTTTCGAAGAACGCGTTGAACGCCTCCTTCGCCTCCGGCGCCACCAGCATGCGCCGGAACACCGCGCCCTCGTCGGCCATCTGCTTTTCCACTTCGGCCATCGCGCCGGATTTCATCAAGCGCTTGGTCTCGCGCAGCGACGAAGCCGGCAGCGCCGCCAGCTTGCGCGCCTGCTGCAACGCGAAGTCGTGCAGTTCCGCCGCCGGCAGCACGCGCGTCACCAGACCGATTTCCAGCGCTTCCTGCGCGTTGAACGCCTCGCCCAGCATCAGCTTCTCGGCGGCGCGCTGGTAGCCGACCAGGCGCGGCAGCAGCAGACTCGATGCCGCCTCCGGGCACAGCCCCAGCTGCACGAACGGCAGCGACAGCTTGGCCGTGTCCGACGCATAGACGAAGTCGCAATGCAGCAGCATGGTGGTGCCCACGCCGACCGCGGCGCCGCTGACCGCCGCGACGATAGGCTTGCTGGCATGGCTGATCTGGTACAGGAACTGGAACACCGGCGCCTGCCCGGTGCCCTCGCCCGAAGTCGGCGGGCGCTGCATGAAGTCTTCCAGGTCGTTGCCGGCGGTAAAGATCTCCGGCTTGCCGCGCAGCAGGATCACACGCACGTTGCGATCGGTCTCGGCCGCGCGCAGCGCGTCTGCCAGCGCCTGGTACATCGCCGCGGTGATGGCGTTCTTCTTGTCGATGCGGTCGAACTCGAGCGTCAGGATGCCCTGCTCGATGCTGGTACGGATGCTCATGGTGTCCTCGTCTGTGGGATTTAATCGAAAGGCGGCGGCGATTCGGAAAGATAGCTCAGCCCGAACGCCCGCGCACCGACATTCAGCGCCACCGTCAGGCTCATCGGCGCCAGCATCAGCTCGACGCCCTGGCTGCGCGCGGTATGTGCCAGCGACTGGTATGCCGGCATCGCGCGCACGTCGTCGAGGGGACCGGCGTAGCAGACCGAGATCGCCGGCACCAGCAGGGCGCCGCCGCGGATGCACTGTTCTGCATGCTGCAGCACGCGGCGTGCGCCGTCTTCCGAGCCGCGCGCCTTGGCGATGGCTTCGGTATGGCCACGATGCATGCGCACCACCGGCCGGATATTGAATGCACTGCCCATCACGTAGCGGCCCCAGGTGATGCTGCCCTCGCCCTTCTGGCGCGCGCGGGTGTACATGTAGAGCAGTTCGTCCGGCACCAGGAACATGTGGGCGGCATCGCGCAGGCGCGTTTCAACAGCGTCGCGCACTGCCTGCGGGCTGGCCCCGCCCATGGCCATGCGCGCGGCTTCCCGCACGATCAGCGCCTGGCCCGGGCCGATCGCGCCGGTGTCGATCACGGTCAGGTCGAACAGCCCCGCACGCCCCGCTTCCTTGCGCAGCCGCACGCTGCGCGCCACGGTGCCGATCACGGCGCCGCTCGCATGCGCGTACAGCTTGCTGCGCGCGCTGGCGATGGTGAACAGGATAGCGCGGTCGCATTGCGTGACCACGTTGCGCAGCAGGTGTTCTTCCAGCTCGCGTTCGAGCAGCGGAATGGATTCGGCGTAGTGGTCCTGCCGGCCGACCAGGTATTGCTGGTAGAGCATGGGCAGTGCGTCTTCATCGCGCGTGTCGGCGACAAAGCGTTCGCCCGCGCGGATGCGGAACGGAATGGTGTGGACCTTCAGCGCGGCCAGGATGTCGCGCGGCAAGTCGCACGCGGCATCGGCCAGGATGGCTGTCTCCTGCATAGTGTTGTCTCCTCCCTGCTGGTGACCCGCGGTCGCGGGCGGCAGCCCCCGGTACTGCTCTCCTCACCTGACAGAAGGGCGGGACGGCCTCCCCCCCGGAACACCGTCCCGCAGGCGCGTTTATACGCGCTCGAAGATCCCTGCGGCGCCCATGCCCGTGCCGACGCACATGGTCACCATGCCGTACTTCAGGTTGTGGCGGCGCAGCGCATGCACCACCGTGGCCGAACGGATCGCACCGGTCGCACCCAGCGGGTGGCCCAGTGCGATCGCACCGCCCATGCGGTTGACCTTGGCGGGATCAAGATCGAGGTCGCGCATCACGGCCAGCGATTGCGCGGCAAACGCTTCGTTCAGTTCGATCCAGTCGATCTGGTCCTGCGTCAGGCCGGCGGCCTTCAACGCGGCCGGGATCGCTTCCTTCGGGCCGATGCCCATGATCTCGGGCGGCACGCCGCGCACCGCGAACGAGACAAAGCGCGCCAGCGGCACCAGGTTGAACTGCTTGAGGATCTTTTCCGAGACCAGGATCAGCGCACCCGCGCCGTCCGAGGTCTGCGAGCTGTTGCCGGCGGTGACGCTGCCCTTGTTGGCGAACACGGGGCGCAGCTTGCCGAGGCCTTCCAGCGAGGTTTCCGGGCGCGGGCCTTCGTCCAGCGAGATGGTGCGCGTCTTCACGCTGACCTGGCCGCTGGCGAGGTCCGGGAAGCGCTCGACGATCTCGATCGGCGTGATCTCGTCCTTGAACTCGCCCGCCTGCTGCGCGGCGATGGCCTTCTGGTGCGAAGCGAGCGAGAACGCGTCCTGGTCCTCGCGGCTGACCTGCCACTGTTGCGCCACCTTCTCGGCGGTCAGGCCCATGCCGTAGGCAATGCCCACGTTCTCGTCGCGCTCGAAGATCGACGGCGACATCGACGGCGAGTTGCCCATCATCGGCACCATGCTCATCGACTCGATGCCGGCGGCGATCATCACATCGGATTCGCCCACGCGGATGCGGTCGGCGGCCATTGCCACCGCGCTTACGCCCGAGGCGCAGAAGCGGTTGACGGTGATGCCGCCCACGGTGTTCGGCAGGCCCGACAGCAGCGCGCCGATACGCGCCACGTTCAGGCCCTGCTGCGCTTCAGGAATCGCGCAGCCGACGATGGCGTCCTCGATCAGCTTCGGATCCAGGTCCGGCACCTGTGCCACCGCGGCCTTCAGGATGGTAGCCAGCAGGTCGTCCGGGCGCGTGTTCTTGAACGCGCCCTTGGGGGCCTTGCCGATCGGCGAGCGGGTGGCCGCGACGATGTATGCGTCTTGCAGTTGTTTCATGATGTCGGTTCCTCGCTTGCCTGGTTAGTTACGCACCGGCTTGCCGGTCTGCAGCATGCCCATGATGCGCTCCTGCGTCTTGCCGGTGCCCAGCAGGTCGACGAAGGCCTTGCGCTCCAGCGCCAGCAGCCAGTCTTCGCTGACCAGCGAGCCGGCCTCGACGTCGCCGCCGCACACCACTTCAGCAATGCGGGCGGCGATCAGGAAGTCATGCGCGGAAATAAAGCCGCCGTCGCGCATATTGACCAGCGATGCCTTGATGGTGGCGATGCCCGAGCGGCCGGCCACCGGCACCAGCGCCCGCAGCGGCGCGCGGTAGCCGGCGTCGGCCAGCGCGCGCACTTCGTTCTGCGCCACGTGCAGCAGTTCATGCACGTTGAAGACGACCTTGTCGGACGGCTGCAGGTAGCCCATCTGGCGCGCTTCCAGCGCCGATGCGGATACCTTGGCCATCGCCGCGCTCTGGAAGCGGCTGGTCAGGAATTGCAGGTAGTTGGTGCTGCCAGCTGCCTGCGCGGCGCGTGCAGCGGCGAGCGCGGCTTCCTTCAGGCCACCGCCGGCCGGGACCAGGCCTACGCCGACCTCAACCAGGCCGACATACGTTTCCAGCGCGGCCACGCGTGCCGCCGAATGCAGCATCAGCTCGCAGCCACCACCCAGCGCGATGCCGGACGCCGCCGACACCACCGGCACCGACGCGTACTTCACCCGCATCATGCCGTCCTGGAATTTCTTCACGAACGGCTCGATGCCCTTGGCGCCGCCCATCATGAAGGCCGGCATCGCCGCTTCCAGGTTCGCGCCCGCGGAGAACGGACCGCCCGGCGCGCCGAGTTGCAGCGAAGTCGGCTGCCACACCACCAGGCCCTTGTACTGCGCTTCGGCAAGGTCGACGGCACGGGTCAGGCCGTCGATCACGTCCGGGCCGATGGTGTTCATCTTGCTCTTGAACGACACCACCAGCACGTCGTCCTGGCCGTCGCTGACCCAGATGCGCACGGCATCGTTTTCCTCGACGGTGCGGCCCGCCTTGCGCGGATCGACCGCTTCGCTGCCCTTCAGCGCGGCGCGGAACACCTGGCGCTGGTACACCGGCAGCGTGCTGCACGCGACGAACGACTGCGTCGCCGGCGACCACGAACCTTCGGCGTTATGCACGCCCTGGCGCTCGGCGACGGGGCCGTCAAAGACCCATGCCGGCAGCGGCGCAGCCGACAGTGCCTTGCCCGCGGCCACGTCTTCCTTGACCCACTCCGCCACCTGCTTCCAGCCAGCCGACTGCCAGTCCTCGAAGGGGCCCGAGTTCCAGCCGAAGCCCCAGCGGATCGCCAGGTCGATATCGGCGGCGGAACCGGCGATCTGCTCCAGGTACACGGCGATGTAGTGGAACACGTCGCGGAACACCGCCCACAGGAACTGCGCCTGCGGGTTGGTCGATTCACGCAGCAGCTTGATGCGCTCGGCCGGTTCCTTCTTCAGCATGCGCACGACGATCTCGTCGGCCTTCCTGCCCGACTCGACGTACTGGCCGGTCTTGGCGTCGAGCACCTTGATGGCCTTGCCTTCCTTCTTGTAAAAGCCGGCGCCGGTCTTCTGGCCCAGCGCGCCCGCATCGACCAGGCCCTTGAGCACGGCCGGGGTCTTGTACACCGGCGCGAACGGGTCGTCGTGCAGGTTGTCCTGCATGGTCTTGATCACGTGCGCCATGGTGTCCAGGCCGACCACGTCCGCGGTGCGGAAGGTGGCGGACTTGGCGCGGCCCAGCTTGGAGCCGGTCAGGTCGTCGACCACGTCGAACGGGATGCCGAACTTCTCGGCCTCGGCGAACACGGCCAAGATCGAGAAGATGCCGACGCGGTTGGCGATGAAGTTGGGCGTGTCCTTGGCACGCACCACGCCCTTGCCGAGCGTGGTGGTCAGGAAGGCTTCCAGCTTGTCGAGGATCTCCGGCTGCGTGGTCGCGGTCGGGATCAGCTCGACCAGGTGCATGTAGCGCGGCGGGTTGAAGAAATGGACGCCGCAGAAGCGCGACTTCAGGTGGTCCGCATTTCCCCCCCCTAACCCGTCGGACAGCGCGGTGATCGACAGGCCCGAGGTGTTAGTGGCGAAGATCGCGTGCGAGGCCAGGTGCGGCGCGACCTTCTTGTACAGGTCGTGCTTCCAGTCCATGCGCTCGGCGATCGCCTCGATCACCAGGTCGCACTCCTTGAGCAGGGCGATATCGTCTTCGTAGTTGGCTGCCTGGATCAGGCCGGCCTCGTCCTTGATCCCCAGCGGCGCGGGCGACAGCTTCTTCAGGTTCTCGATGGCGCGCAGCGCGATGCCATTCTTCGGGCCTTCTTTTGCTGGGAGGTCAAACAGCACCACGGGCACGCGCGCGTTGATCAGGTGGGCGGCGATCTGCGCCCCCATGACGCCGGCACCCAGCACGGCGACTTTCTTGACGATGAAATTGGACATGCTCGCTCCTGGATTAGTGAGCGTTGAGGTGAAAGTTTCTTCGGGCGCTTCCGTTGGCGGTCGGCTTTCTCCCCTCTCCCTCTGGGAGAGGGGATCAAACCGGTCGGCAAAGGAAGCCGCCCCGGCAGTCAGAACAGATCCGCGTCCAGCGCCATCAGCGATGCCGAACCCGCGCGTGCCTTGCGGATCTCGCCGGCGGTTTCCGGCAGCAGCTTGGCAAAGTAGAAGCGCGCCGTGGCCAGCTTGGCCGTGTAGAACTTGTCGCCGCTCGCTTCCTTCTCCAGCGCGATCTTGGCCATGCGCGCCCAGAAGTACGAGAACACCAGGTGGCCCACCACGCGCAGGTACGGCACGGCGGCGGCGCCGACTTCATCGGCATTGCCCATGGCTTTCATGCCGACTTCCATGGTCAGCTTCTGCACCTTGTCGCCGAGGTCCGCCAGCGGGTTGACGAACTCCTGCATGGCTTCGTTGGTGCCCTCTTCTTCCACGAACTCCTGCACGATCTTGCCGAAGGCCTTCATCCTGGCGCCCATGTCGCCCAGGATCTTGCGGCCCAGCAGGTCCAGCGCCTGGATCGTGTTGGTGCCTTCGTAGATCATGTTGATGCGGGCATCGCGCACGTACTGCTCCATGCCCCATTCGGAGATGTAGCCGTGGCCGCCGAACACCTGCATGCCTTCGTTGGTCGAGGTGAAGGCGTTGTCGGTCAGGAAGGCCTTGATCACCGGGGTCAGCAGCGCGACCAGGTCGCCGGCCTGCTTGCGCACGGCTTCGTCCGGGTGCGACAGTTCGCGGTCGATCTGCAGCGCGGTCCAGTAGCTGAAAGCGCGGCCGCCTTCGGCGTAGGCGCGCTGGGTCAGCAGCATGCGGCGCACGTCGGGGTGCACGATGATCGGGTCGGCGGCCTTCTCCGGCGCCTTCGGGCCGGTCAGCGCGCGCATCTGCAGGCGGTCCTTGGCGTAGGCGACCGAGTTCTGGTATGCCACCTCGGTCAGGCCCAGGCCCTGCGCGCCCACGCCCAGGCGCGCGGCGTTCATCATCACGAACATCGCGTTCAGGCCCTTGTTGGCCTCGCCCACCAGCCAGCCGCGCGCGCCGTCCAGGTTCATCACGCAGGTGGCGTTGCCGTGGATGCCCATCTTGTGCTCGATCGAGCCGCACTGGATGCCGTTGCGCTCGCCCGGGTTGCCGCCGGCATCGGGAATGAACTTGGGCACCACGAACAGGGAGATGCCCTTGGTGCCACCAGGAGCGTCCGGCAGGCGCGCCAGCACCAAATGGATGATGTTCTCGGCCAGGTCGTGCTCGCCGGCGGAGATGAAGATCTTGGTGCCGGTGATCAGGTAGGAGCCGTCGGCCTGCGGTTCTGCCTTGGTGCGCAGGATGCCCAGGTCGGTGCCGCAGTGCGGCTCGGTCAGGCACATGGTGCCGGTCCAGACGCCGGACACCAGCTTGGGCAGGTAGGCCTGCTGCAGTTCGGGCGTGCCGTGCGCATGCAGCGCCTCATAGGCGCCGTGCGACAGGCCCGGGTACATGGTCCACGCCTGGTTGGCCGAGTTCAGCATCTCGTAGACCACGTTGTTGACCACGATCGGCAGGCCCTGGCCGCCAAAGGCCGGGTCGCACGCCAGCGCCGGCCAGCCGGCCTCGACGTACTGCTGGTAGGCTTCCCTGAAGCCGGTGGGGGCCTTGACCACGCCGTCGCCGACATAGGTGCAGCCCTCGCGGTCGCCCACCTGGTTGAGCGGGAACACCACGTCCGAGCAGAACTTGCCGGCTTCTTCGATGACCTGGTTGATGGTGTCCGCGTCGATGTCCGCGTGCGGCGGCATCGCCTTGAGTTCGGCTTCGGCGCCGAGCAGTTCGTGGAGCACGAACTGCATGTCGCGCAACGGTGCGGTGTACTGGCCCATCAGAGACTCCTTGGAGTTATACGATGCCGCCACGCCGCCCGCCTCGCTGCTCGCGAACCGGTCCGACCCGACGGCCTCAGGTACGGTAAGACTGAATCAGTTTGTTGAGCGCGACCATGGCAAGCTCGGCACTGTCAGGCAGGCGCAGGAAACGGGCGTCATGATGCAAGCCTAGTTCAAGGCTATACATCTCGAACAACATCAGGCGCGGATCGCAATCCGCGCGCAAATGCCCCTCTTCCTTGGCCTGGTCGATGGCGCGATTCAGCGCTGCCCGCCAGATGGTGACGCTCTTGACCAGCTCGTCACGCACCAGGCTGCCAGTGCGGTCGTCGTACTCCACGGCGCCGCTGATGTAGATGCATCCAGTCGTCACTTCCTGGATGCGCTTCTCCATCCAGCGCCGCACCATCGACCACAGCCGGGGCAGTCCGCGCGGCTCCTGCAGGGAGGGATAGAAGACCTCCTGCTCGAACCGGCGGTGATACTCCCGCACCACCTCCACCTGCAGGTCTTCGCGCGAACCGAAATGCGCGAAGACGCCGCTCTTGCTCATCTGCATGCGTTCCGCGAGCAGGCCGATGGTCAGACCTTCAAGCCCGTCGCGGGACGACAGTTCCAGTGCGGCATCCAGAATCGCCACGCGAGTCATCTCACCCTTGCGCATGGGCGCGGGGGAAGTGGCGGCGGATTCGAGACGGGCTGACTGGTGTCGCATGTTATTTCTCCGTTCTGCAAAGGCCCTGCTGCGGCCTGTGCGTATGACCCTGACGTTGCATTTTGTTTGCGGACGCTGGCGAATTTGCCGCTGCATACCGCGAATGCACGCAGTCTAAGCCAAAAAAGAACGGTCGTTCAGATTATTCTGGCGCAGCAGTCGACCTTCAAGCTTTTAATTAGACCCGTGTTTCTAAACGGGCCGCAATGCAGCATGCCCGTCACGCAAGGCGACGCAACGGGTTGCAGGCCGTGCGTTGCCGCATGGCAGCAATCGCACAGCGCTAACCGGTTCAGTAGCGCCCCGTGACGCCGGCGATGATCACGCCGAGCCGAAGCAGCATGTACGCGGTCCAGTTCGCCACCCGGTGCAGCGGCGAGCGCCTTGCATGGGCTTCAGGCATGACCCGCACGCTGCGGTGCGCAATGGCGCGTTCCAGCGCCGTGCGCAGTTCCGCGGCGAAGGCAGCATCATAAACGGCCACGTTGGCTTCTCGCGCCAGCAGCAGGCTGAACGGGTCCATATTGCTCGAACCCACCGTTGCCCAGGCTTCGTCGACCACGCCGACCTTGGCGTGCAGGAAGCTCTCCGCGTACTCGTAGATTTCGACGCCGGCCTCCAGCAAGGAGGCATAGAGCGCGTGCGTGGCGTAGTGCTGCAGCCGGTATTCGACCATGCCCTGCAGCAGCAGCCGCACGCGCACGCCGCGCGCGCGGCAGGCCAGCAGCGCGCGGCGCATCTTGTGGCCCGGCAGGAAGTAGGCGTTGGCCAGGATCACCTCCTGGCGCGCGGCGCCCAGCGCGCGCAGGTATTCGCGCTCGATGGTGCGGCGGTTGCGCAGGTTGTCGCGCAGCAGCAGCGCCGCGCGCACGCCGCCGGTGGGCTCGGCGCGCGGCGGCAGGTCGGTCAGCAGCGGATAGTCCGCCACCGCTGCGGCGCGGCCGCCGCCGTGCGTGTCGCGCAGCGCCAGCCGCCACCAGAGCCTTTCGGCGGTCAGCGCGATGCGGTCCACCAGCGGGCCGCTGACCTGCACCGCGAAGTCGTAGCGCGGCCCCAGGTTCGCACCCTCGAACGGGCCGTGGTTGAGGTCGTCGATGATGTTGATGCCGCCGACGAAGGCCACCTGCCCGTCGATCACCGCCAGCTTGCGGTGCAGCCGGCGCAGGTGGCGACGGGCCAGCCGGAAGCCGCGCAGCTTGCGGTACACGCGTAACTGCACGCCGCCCCCGCTCAGGCGCTCGGCCATCGCGGCGGGCATGTCGCCGGCGCCGAAGCCGTCGACGGTGACGCGCACCGAGACGCCGCGCGCGGCGGCGCGGATCAGCGCGTCGCTGACGGCGCGGCCGATGTCGTCGTCGGCATAGATGTAGGTTTCCAGGACCACCTGGAACACGGCCTGGTCGATCGCGGCGATCAGCGCGGGAAAGAAGTCTTGTCCGCCGTGCAGCAGGCGCACGGTGTTGCCGCCGGTCGGCTTGCCGCGGCGCCAGGTCCAGCGCAGCATGCGATGGCGTTGCCCGTCGGCGATGTATTCGGCAGTGCCAGCGGCGGTTGTCGGCCGCTCGGAGTGGGATATCCGTGACATGCCGAGATTATCGGACAGAATGCCGTCCGGAAGGCGCCACGTGCACATGTGCGCGGATCTCTGCTATCGTCGTCGCCATCATCGACGCGCCCCCACGGAACCGATCGTGAAGGTATTCGGCATCACCGGCTCGTCCGGCAGCGGCAAGACCACGCTGCTCGACCAGCTGATCCCCCGTTTTGTCGCCGCCGGCCTGCGCGTGGCCGGCGTCAAGCACACCCACCACGGCTTCGATCCCGACACGCCGGGCAAGGATTCCTGGCGCATGCGCGAGGCCGGCTGCGCCAACGTCGTGCTGGTCGGCGCGCGCCACCTGACGTTGATGCGGCATTACCCCGAGGCAGTGCCGTCGCCCGAGCTGGACGATGCGCTGGCGGTGCTGCCGTCCGACACCGACCTGGTACTGGTTGAGGGCTACAAGCGCAGCGATTTCCCCAAGCTGGAGGTGTTCCGGCCCGGACTGGGTCGTACGCCGCTGTGGGATGAGGTGCCCGGCGTGGTCGCGGTGGCGAGCGACAACGTGGCTGCCGCCGCCGCGATGACGTCGTTGCCGGTGCTGGACCTGAACGACGCCGACGCCGTCTTCGCCTTTATCCGCGACTATTCAAGCCGCTGACTGTGCTGACCGTGCTGACTGTGCTGACTGTGGCAGGACGCCCTCAGGCGGCCTTTTCCCGCTGCTCCGCGACGGCTTCCACCGCCTCACCTTGCGGATGCCCCAGCTCCGCCACCAGCGGCACATGGTCCGACCGCTGCGCCCAATCCCGCCCGGTCAGCGCGTGAGCGCGCTCGATCTCGAAGCCGCGCACGTAGATCCGGTCAAGCTGCCACCACGGCATATGGCTTGGGAACGTATGGAGCCGCGCGCCCCGCGCGTGCGACGCCTCGACCGCATGCAGCGTATTGCAGATCTGCGCATCCAGCCGGTGGTTCCAGTCGTTGAAGTCGCCGGCGATCACCAGCGGCACACCCTCGGGCACCACGTTGCGCACACGTTCGACCAGCGCCTCGGCCTGGCGGGCGCGGCTGCGGGCGAACAGGCCGAAATGCACGCAGATCAGGTGGGTCTCGATGCCCTTGATGTCCGCCACCGCATGCAGCAACCCGCGCTGCTCGAAACGGTGGTCGGAAATGTCGAGGTTTTCGGACATCAGGATCGGATGGCGCGACAGGATCGCGTTGCCGTGATGGCCGTAGTCATAGACCGCGTTGCGCCCGTAGACCGAATGCGGGTACGCATCGGTCGCCAGGTAGTTGAGCTGGGTATGGTCGGGATCGAACAGCGCCGCCGCCACCAGGCGATCGTTGCGGTCCTGCACTTCCTGCAGGAAGACGATATCCGCATCCATCGCATGCAGGCCAGCCCGCACGTTCTGGATACGCGGGCGCCGCGAAAGGCCGGTCACCCCCTTGTGGATGTTGTAGGTGACCACGCGCAGTTTCATGGCTGCGCCCCGCATAGCGCCTGCTGCCCGGCGGCACCGGCCGAGCGCCATGCGAGCTGGCGGATGGCTTCGGCGTTGCTGCTGGAGAAGCACTGCGCGGCGGCCTGCTCCCACGGCAGCCACCTGTATTGCAGGTGCTCGCGTGGCGCCAGCGTCACCGGCAGCGCTCCATGCACGCGCAGGCCGAACCAGTGCTCGGTATTGCGCATGACACCCTCGGCATAACGGTGCCGCCATTGCGGGTAGATCTCGTACTGGATCGAATGGCCCCAGTCGGCCAGCAGGTGTTCGCCGGCGATGATGCCGGTTTCCTCTGCCACTTCGCGCGCAGCGGTCACTGCCAGCGGTTCGTCCAGGGTGTCGAGGCTGCCGGTCACGGACTGCCAGAATCCCGGACGATCGGCGCGTTCCAGCAGCAAGACTTGAAGATCTGGCGTGTAGATCACGACCAGCACGGATTCCGGAATCTTGTAGGGCATGGGACTGGGCGAAAGGACAAACCCAAGGATAGCGCAGCCACGCCCGCTTGCCACGCGAAAGCGCTGCCCCTGAGACGGATGGCCTTGCCTCAGGCCGCGTTGCGCGCAGGCGCGTGGGGCGCCAGGTACGGCTCGATGCCCGGCTCGCGGCCCGGCTCGCTGCCATTGCGCTGCCAGGTGTCGAACACCTGCGGCGAATCGCCATGGCCCCATGCGGCCCGCATTTGTTCCATCAGCGGCGCCAGCGCCTCGCGGTAGCGGCGCGAAGCGGCGTGGGCGCGCTCGGCCAGCGCGTCGGCGCTCATCCGCGCCTGGGCCTGCAGGCGGGCGCGTTCCTGGGCGATTTCCTTCTCGCGCTGGCCCAGTGCGTTGTATTTCTGGATCAGGAAGCGCTGGTAATCGCCGCCATCGACGCCCTGGGCCGCCTGCGCATTGACCTGCTCGAAGCGCAGCACGATGCTGCCCGTCTCCTGCTCGATATGTGCGGCCTCGGCGTCCAGCGCCTGCAGCGCCTCCCCGTGGCGCTGGGCATCGCGGCGCAGCCCCTGCACCTGCGCGGCCTCGTCCTCGAACACGCGCTGGGCCGCCAGGTAGGCCTGCACCGCCGGCTGCGGCGCTACCACCAGCAGCGGGTCGGCGCCGCCGGCACGCTGGCCGTCGAGCAGCGCGTCGTCGGCCAGGCGCAGGTTGCCCAGCTCATCAAGCCAGCGCCCGCGCGTCATGACCGCACCAACGGTGTCCAGCGCCAGCCGGCGCAGCGCGTCGGCCCGCTGCATCTCGACCGGCTCGGCCAGCGGCTGCGGCGATGCGGCCTGCACGGCATGGGCGATATCTGGCACGCACGCGGCCACGGTGGTCGCCACCGCTTCGGACATGGCCACCGCCGCGCGCCGCTGGGCGCGGCGCAACTCGAAGCGGGCCAGCAGCAGCATCACCAGCCCCGCCACCAGCCAGGTCAGGATGGTTTCCTGGTGGGCCAGCAGGAACTGGCGGATCAGTTCGGTATCCAGGTTCAGGTTCACGAATTTCTCCCATGCGCCGGGAGCCTTCATCGCGGGGCCCCTCGACAAATTACGTGTCAAAGAAAGGAGACACGGCCGCCGCGGGCTTCGTTCCTACCGGTAACAAATCGAAACCAAAGCGCTGCAGACGGCACCGCGGCGCAGGCCGGTATTGCGCAGAAAGCAAAAAAGCCGCGCATCGGCGCGGCTTTCTTTACCCAGAGGCTTGAGCGGCTCAGGCGTTCGGCTTCGGCTCGGCGGCGCGCAGGCGGATATGCAGCTCGCGCAGCTGCTTTTCGTCGACCGAGCTCGGGGCCTGGGTCAGCAGGTCCTGGGCGCGCTGGGTCTTCGGGAAGGCGATCACATCGCGAATCGAGTCGGCGCCGGCCATCATCGTGACGATGCGGTCCAGGCCGAAGGCCAGGCCGCCGTGCGGGGGCGCGCCATACTGCAGCGCGTCCAGCAGGTAGCCGAACTTGGCACGGGCTTCGTCGTCGTTGATGTTGAGCGCGCGGAACACCTTGCTCTGGATCTCCGAGCGGAAGATACGGACCGAGCCGCCGCCCATTTCCCAGCCGTTCAGCACCATGTCGTAGGCCTTCGCCAGGCACTTGCCCGGGTCGGTCTCCAGGTATTCCATGTGCTCGTCCTTGGGGCTGGTGAACGGGTGGTGCATGGCGACCCAGCGGGCGTCTTCCTCGTCGTACTCGAACATCGGGAAGTCCACCACCCACAGCGGCTTCCAGGTGTCCTCGAACAGGCCGTTGGCCTTGCCGAAGTCGGAATGGCCGATCTTCAGGCGCAGGGCGCCGATCGAGTCATTGACCACCTTGGCCTTGTCGGCGCCGAAGAAGATGATGTCGCCGTCCTGGGCGCCGGTGCGCTTCAGGATCTCGGCAATGGCGGCGTCGTGCAGGTTCTTGACGATCGGCGACTGCAGGCCGTCACGGCCCTTGGCCACTTCGTTGACTTTGACCCAGGCCAGGCCCTTGGCGCCGTAGATGCCGACGAACTGGGTGTAGGCGTCGATCTCGCCACGCGAGATGGCACTGCCGCCCGGCACGCGCAGGCCGACCACGCGGCCGTTGTCGCTGTTGGCCGGACCCGAGAACACCTTGAAGTCGACGTCCTTCATCACTTCCGTCAGCTCGGTGAATTCCAGCTTGACGCGCAGGTCAGGCTTGTCCGAGCCGAAGCGGGCCATGGCTTCGCGGAATTCCATCACCGGGAACTTGCTGTCCAGGTCGACATCGATGGCGTTCTTGAACACCGTGCGCATCATGTCTTCGAACAGGTCGCGGATCTCCTGCTCGGTCAGGAACGAGGTCTCGCAGTCGATCTGCGTGAACTCGGGCTGGCGATCGGCGCGCAGGTCTTCGTCGCGGAAGCACTTGGTGATCTGGTAGTAGCGGTCGAAGCCCGAGACCATCAGCATCTGCTTGAAGATCTGCGGCGACTGCGGCAGCGCGAAGAAGTGGCCCGGGTTCACCCGCGACGGCACCAGGTAGTCGCGCGCGCCTTCGGGCGTGCTCTTGCCCAGCATCGGGGTCTCGATGTCGATGAAGCCCTGGGCGTCCAGGAACTTGCGCACTTCCATCGCCACCTTGTAGCGCAGGCGCAGGTTGTACTGCATCTGCGGGCGGCGCAGGTCGAGCACGCGGTGCGTCAGGCGGGTGGTTTCCGACAGGTTGTCGTCGTCGAGCTGGAACGGAGGCGTGACCGACGGGTTCAGCACGGTCAGCTCGTGGCACAGCACTTCGATCTTGCCCGAGGTCAGGTTGGCGTTCTCGGTGCCGGCCGGGCGCGGGCGCACCTTGCCGGTCACGCGGATGCAGAACTCATTGCGGATCTCTTCCGCGGCCTTGAACATCTCGGGGCGGTCCGGGTCGCACACCACCTGCACCAGGCCTTCGCGGTCGCGCAGGTCGATGAAGATCACGCCGCCATGGTCGCGGCGGCGCTGGACCCAGCCGGTCAGGGCCACTTCCTGGCCCGAGAATTGTTCGGTCACCAGACCGCAGTAGTGAGTACGCATGGAGGACATATGGAAATTCCCGGTAAAACGCTGCCGCCCGAAGCGGATCGGGCGGCTCGTATCAGTTTGAGTGCTTAAGGATCGGTCGTCTCGACCGTTTCCTCGCTGCTGGCGCGGCTGGCCGGCGGCCGCGGCGGCGTGGGTGCGCCGCCATTCTTGCGTGGCAGTTCGGTCGGTGCCACCACGCCCATCGAGACGATGTACTTGAGCGCGGCGTCGACGGTCATGTCGAGTTCGATGGTGTCGGCCTTGGGCATCATCAGGAAGAAGCCCGAGGTCGGGTTAGGCGTGGTCGGCACATAGACACTGACGTACTCGCCCTGCAGGTGGTTCTGCACGTCGCCGCCGGGGCGGCCGGTCAGGAAGGCGATGGTCCACGAGCCCTCGCGCGGGTACTGCACCAGCAGCGCCTTGCGGAAGGCATTGCCCGACGACGACAGCAGCGTGTCCGACACCTGCTTGACGCTGGTGTAGATCGGGCCGACCACCGGGATATGGCCCAGCAGCGCTTCCCACCAGCGCACCAGGCGCTGGCCGATGAAGTTATGCGCCAGCAGGCCGACCAGCAGGATGAACAGCAGCGTCAGGATGGCGCCCAGGCCGGTGACGCGCTTGCCGAACATGAGCCGGTCCGGGCGCCAGGCCTCGGGCAGCAGCGCCAGGCTCTGGTCCATCGTGCCGATGATCAGGCTGAGTACCCACAGCGTGATGCCCAGCGGCACCAGCACCAGCAGACCGGTCAGGAACCAGGTCTTGAGGGCGGAAGTCTTCTTGGCGACCACGTGGCGACCCGGATCAGTGGCAGGCGCACGCGCTGCCGCAACCGCCGGCGGCAGGCGCGGCGGCGGCCGTGCTGGCCGGGGCCGACGAACTGGCCGACGGACTGGCCGACGATTCGGCCGCCGCCGGGGCGCTGGCCGCAGCCGCGCCGGCAGCCGCGCCGCCCGCAGCCGGTGCACTGGCACCGCCGCTGCCGCCGCGGAAGTCGGTCACGTACCAGCCCGAGCCCTTGAGCTGGAAGCCGGCCGCGGTCAGCTGCTTCTTGAACGAACCGGCGACGCCGCACGACGGGCAGTCCGTCAGCGGGACATCGCTCATTTTTTGCAGCACATCGCGCCCGTGGCCGCAGGCGTCGCAACGGTAGGCATAGATCGGCATGGTGTCTTTTCGCGAGAAAACTACGGAAATCGGTACAAGGGCGGGCATCGCCGCCGGTGCCGGGAAGCGCGGAAACCCGCGCAAGCCGTCCCGCATGGCGATGCAAAGCCTTGAATTATAAACCGTTCTGTGGCTGGCTGATGGCCGGAAATGAAGGGCTATCGGAGCCCTGCCGGCGCTTGCCGGCGCCGCCGGGTCAGGCGATATGCACTTCCTTGACCGGCGCGTGATCCGCGATCCACTGCGGCAGCAAGGAGCCGACCACCATGCCGCTGATCGAGAACAGCAGGCCGACCATCTGCGGCGGCACCACCGCATCGGCGAAAGCGACCTCGCAGGTCAGCCACGAGGACAGGCCCAGCAGGATTGCGGCCAGGCCGCCCTGCCGCGTGGCGTGCTTCCAGAACATGCCGAAGGCCAGCGGCACGAACGACGACACCAGTGTGACCTTATAGGCATTTTCAACCATATGGAAGATCGAAAGGTGCGAGTTCAGCGCGAACAGCGTCACCAGCGTGGTGAACACCAGCACCACGGCCTGCATCACGCGCAGGAACTGCCTGTCGTCGAGATGGCGGAAGTACGGGCGCAGGATGTTCTCGGCAAAGGTCACCGACGGCGCCAGCAGCGTTGCCGAGGCGCAGCTCTTGATCGCCGACAGCAGCGCACCGAAGAACATCACCTGGGCGAACATCGGGGCGTGCTGCAGGATCAGCTGCGGCAGGATCAGCTGCGAATCGGTGTCGATGTACTTGGCCACCATGCCCGGGTCGATCAGCGTGGCCGAATACGCCAGGAACATCGGGATAAAGGCGAAGCAGAAATACAGCACGCCGCCGAGCACCGAGGCGCGGCCTGCGATCAGCTCGGTGCGTGACGAGGTCACGCGCTGGAACACGTCCTGCTGCGGGATCGAGCCCAGCATCATGGTGAACAGCGCCGCGGCGAAGCCGATGATCTGCACGAAATCCAGCGCCGGCAGGAACTCGAACTTGCCCGCCGCGGCCGCGTGCGACACCACCGCCGCGACGCCGCCGGCCTGGCCGCTGACCTCGTAGCCGATATACATCATGCCGATAACGATGATGATCATCTGGATGAAGTCGGTGATCGCCACCGACCACATGCCGCCGAACAGCGTATAAACCAGCACGCTGGCCGCGCCGATCATCATGCCGGCCTCCTGCGACAGCGCGCCGTCCGACACGGTATAGAACACCAGCCCCAGCGCCTTGATCTGCGCCGCCACCCAGCCCAGGTACGAGACCACGATGCACAGCGTGGTCAGCACCTCGGCCAGCCGGCCGTAGCGGTTGTGGTAGTAGTCGCCGATGGTCAGCAGGTTCATCCGGTACAGCGGCCGGGCGAAGAACAGGCCCACCAGGATCAGGCACATCGACGAGCCGAACGGGTCGGATACCACCCCCGACAGCCCTTCCTTGAGGAACACGGCCGGGATGCCCAGCACGGTCTCGGAGCCGAACCAGGTGGCAAAGACGGTGGCGGTGACGATATGGAACGGCAGGCTGCGCCCGGCGACGGCGAAATCGGTGGTGTTGCGTACGCGCAGCGCCGCCCACAGGCCGATGCCGACCGAGATTACCCAGTAGATGATGACGAACCAGATCAGCATGCCGCTGCCCTATGCAGAAAGTGCCCTTGTGGCGAAAAACCGAATGCCGGGCGGCTTTCCTGATACGTCAGGGGCGCCTGCCCGGAGTCCAATTCATCGGTCGGGGCCGCGTGAGGAGCTTCTTGGCGTGCCATCCCGTGGCGGGACGGACGCGGCAGGGCCTGCGGTCGTAGCCGAATCAAAACGCGGATTATAGCGACGCAGACCGGCGCGGGCCAAAAAAATTCCCCAGTGGCGCAAATGCGCCACGCCGTGCATCGCTGTCGCCACAAGGCCCTGGCGGCAGGCCTTCAGACGGGCCGCCGGCGCCAGACCTGCCAGCGCTCCTGCCCCTGGAACACCGGCAACGGGGCGGCCGAGGGGCGGTCTTCCAGGCGCTCGAAGGCCGGCCCCAGCAAGGCATCCAGCTCGGCCCCGGGCATCGCAAACGGCGGTCCGCCACGGGTCTCGCCCAGGTAGAAATAGCCGGCCAGCAGGCCGCCGGGCGGCAGCAGGTCGGCCACGCGGGCGGCATAGTCGGCGCGCATCGCCGGCGGCAGCGCGCACAGGAAGGCACGCTCGTAGACCAGCTGGCACGGCGGCTGGGGCGTGAAGGCGAAGAAATCGGCCTGCTGCACCACCACCCCCGCCGGGCCGAGCGCGCGTTTGGCCGAGGCCACCGCCTGCGCCGAAAAGTCGATCGCCGTCACCGGCCAGCCCTGCTCGAACAGCCAGGCCGCCTCCCAGCCGTTGCCGCAGCCGGGCACCAGCGTCGGGCACGGCGCCTGGCCGGCGATGAACTGGCGGAATTCCTCGGGCACGCCGCCCGCGTCCCAGGGTGTGAAGTTCTGCGCGAAACGCTCGTCCCAGAACGACGGGTCGGCTGCGTCGCGGGTGCTGAAGGCAGGGACGGGGGCGGGCTTGGGCATGTCCGGCATGGTCTCCACTCGGTCCTTACATAAGGGGGATGGGGGTGCGCTGGCGGCGAGGCCGGCCTACCAGTAGCCGCCCCAGGCCAGCACGTGCGTCAGCACGATGCCGGCGACAAAGCCGCCCACCAGCAACAACGCCGTGCCCAGCAGCCGGTTGGTGCGGCGCTGCTCGGCCACCAGTTGCGCCAGCAGCTTGTCGTTCTCGCCGTTGCCGGCCAGCGCGCGGCGCTCCAGGAACTGGTGCGCCAGGCGCGGGAAGTCAGGCAGCATCTTGGCCCACTGCGGCGCCTCCACCTTGACCCGCTCCCAGGCGCCCTTCCAGCCCACCTGCTCGTACATCCAGCGCTCCAGGAACGGCTTGGCGGTCTTCCACAGGTCCAGGTCAGGGTCGAGCTGGCGGCCCAGCCCTTCGATATTGAGCAGCGTCTTCTGCAGCAGCACCAGTTGCGGCTGGATCTCGACATTGAAGCGGCGCGAGGTCTGGAACAGGCGCATCAGCACCATGCCCAGCGAGATTTCCTTGAGCGGCTTGTCGAAATACGGCTCGCAGCAGGCGCGCACCGCGCTTTCCAGCTCTTCCACGCGGGTTTCGGGCGGCACCCAGCCGGATTCCACGTGCAGCAGCGCCACGCGGTGGTAATCGCGGCGGAAGAAGGCGATGAAGTTCTGCGCCAGGTAATTCTTGTCGAACTCCGACAGCGCGCCGACGATGCCGAAGTCCAGCGCGATATAGCGGCCGAAGGACTCCGGCTGCACCGACACCAGGATGTTGCCCGGGTGCATGTCGGCATGGAAGAAGCCGTCGCGGAATACCTGGGTGAAGAAGATCTCGACGCCCTCCTCGGCCAGCTGGTGCATGTCGACGCCGGCCGCCTTGAGCGATTCGGTGCGCGAGATCGGGATGCCGTGCATGCGCTCCATCACGAACACCGAGCTGCTGCACCAGTCCCAGAACACTTCGGGCACGAGCAGCAGGTTGGTATCGGCAAAGTTGCGGCGCAGCTGGCTGGCATTGGCCGCCTCGATCATCAGGTCGAGTTCGTCGTGCAGGTATTTGTCGAACTCGGCGACCACCTCGCGCGGCTTCAGGCGCTTGCCGTCGGCCCAGAAGCGCTCCAGCCAGGTGGCCATGTCGCGCATCAGTGCCAGGTCGCTGTCGATCACCGGCAGCATGCCCGGGCGCAGCACCTTCACCGCGACCTCGCGGCCATGGTTGGGGCCGCCCTTGAGCGTGGCGAAGTGGACCTGTGCGATCGACGCGCTGGCGACCGGCTGGTGCTCGAAGGTCTCGAACAGCGCCGAAATCTGGCGGCCCAGCGAGCGCTCGATGATCTTCACCGCCACCACCGAGTCGAACGGCGGCACCTGGTCCTGCAGCTTGGCCAGCTCATCGGCGATGTCGGGCGGCATCAGGTCGCGCCGCGTCGACAGGACCTGGCCGAACTTGACGAAGATCGGCCCCAGCGCCGTCAGCGCCCGCCGCAGGCGCTCGCCGCGCGGCATGTCGAGCTTGCGCCCGATGGTGATGACGCGCACCAGGAAACGGATCTTGCGGTTGCTGAAGCCGGAGAGCACCAGCTCGTCCAGGCCGTAATAAAGGATGACGAAGATGATCTTGCCAAGGCGCAGGAGGCGGGTCATTCGGGAGTCTTCTCGGGGCCGGGGCGGGCAGTCAGGGTAGCGGTTGGCACAGGATGGATGCGGGCGCGGCCGCGCTCAACGGTGCGGCGACGGCAGTTGGCCGGGCGTGGCGGGGGTGGTTGGCACGGAGGCGCGCTCCAGCTTTTCCAGCCGCTTCTCCAGCCGCGCCAGGCTGTCGCGCAGCTGGCCCACGTCGGCGCCGAAGGCGTCCAGCGCGGCGTGGCGCACCAGCGTCGGCTGCTCGTCCAGCAGGTAATCGGTGACGTTGTCGACCAGCGCACGGCCGACGCGCATGGCCTGTTCGTGGACCTGGCGCGCGCCGCCGACCACGCGCTGCGCCACGCTGTCGCTGAGCGGCCCGCCCATGATGCCGCGCAGCGCCAGGGACAGGTCTTCCTCGGCATCCCAGCGCAGGTTGCGCGCCAGCGCCGACACGGTATTGGCCAGCTCGGCATCGCCTTCGATGCGCACATGGCGCATGGCCGCGGCCTGGCCGCCTTCGGCGACATCGGCGGCAACCAGCGGCCACTGCTGCACCGGCACGCGCAGCGTCACCGCCGGGGCCTCGGCTTCCGGCGCCAGCTCGGTACCGCCGTGCTCGGTCACCTTCAGCGACAGCACGAAGGCGGCGGCATCGAAGCGGATCACGCGCCCGGCAAACGGCACGAGCTGGTTGCGGGCCCACGGCTCCTGCTCGAGCAGGTGGTTCAGTGCCGAGATCGCGGGAGTGGCCAGGGCGGAAGGCAGAGTGTTCATGGCAGCGCGGTTTGGCTGGCGGTGAGGCATCCGGCGAGGTTTGCACGCCGGGCGCCCAAATACAAAAAGGCCCACGCTTTCACGTGGGCCTCCATTCTAAGCTACTCCCCCGGGCGCATCACTCGCCACGGAGGCGCGGCATCACGACTCCTGCTGGATGCCGGCCAGCAGCCAGCCGCCGGTGCCGGTCGCCGGCTTGGCCAGGTTCCAGACTTCGGCGAACGGCTGCGCCACCTCGCCGGCCTTCTCGCGGATCATGCCCGAGAAGCGAACGCTGGCGATATGCTGCGACGGCGTCGATTCGATGCCGAGCAACTGGCCTTCCAGCGTGACCACGTCGGTCTTGTTGACCTCGGCGCCGCGCTCGGACAGGTCCATCTTGATCTCGGCGAACATCTCAGGCGTGGTGAACTCGCGGATGTCGTCGAGGTTGCCGGCGTCCCAGGCTGCCTGCAGGCGCACAAAGTGGACCTTGGCGTTGCGCAGGAAGTTTTCGGTGTCGAAATCGGCCGGCACACCCCACGGCTGCTGGGCCACGGCACCCGCCGCGACCGGCGCGGCTGCGGCGCCCTGCATCATCGGGGTGGCTGCCGGCGTGCTCTCCGGCGTGTTCAGCGGCTGGCGCAGCATCGGCTCGGCGCTGCGGCCCATGCCGCCGGCATTGCCGGCACCCGCCGCACCGGCTGCACCCGCGTATGCCGGCTGGTGGCTGCGCTGGCTGCCACCGCGGAACTTGCGGATCAGCCAGATCACCGCGAAGGCGACGATCGCGATCAGGATCAGGTTGGACAGGAAGCTCAGCGCCGCGCCGCCCAGGCCGAAGTGCGACAGCAGCCAGCCGATACCAAGGCCGGCGGCGATGCCGCCCAGGATGCCGCCCCAGTTACGCTTGGGCGCTGCGGCCGCTGCCGCGCCGGCTGCCCCGGCCGTAGCCGGTGCCGCCTGTTGTGCAGGCTGCTGCGCTTGCTGGGTCGGCGAGGTAGGCTGCGTCTGCTGGCGCTGCGTGACCGATTCAGACTGCTTGCCCACGCTGCGCGAGCCGCCCATGCGCTTGGCCTCGGCGTCCAACGTCATCCCGAAGGCCAGCGCCGTTACCAGCGACCCCACCAGGAATTTTCCACGAATTGACGACATATGCTGTTATCCCCTGTCAGTTTCACCCATGTGTGGGCGAGGCATGGCGATTTCAAGTGTTCTTAATACTTCCGCCCGACGTGGAGCGCCACCACTCCGGCCGTCAGATTGAAGTATTCGACATTTTCCAGGCCCGCATGTTCCATTAAGCGTACAAGTGAGACCTGGTCTGGATGCATTCTGATCGATTCCGCGAGATAGCGATAGCTGGGGGCATCCCCTGCCACGCGCTCGCCCAGCCAGGGCAGTACCTTGAAAGAATAGACGTCATACGCCTTCTCCAGCGGTTTCCACACCTTGGAGAACTCTAGCACCATGACCTTGCCACCCGGCTTGACCACGCGGCGCATCTCGGCCAGCGCGGCGTCCTTGTGCGTCATGTTGCGCAGGCCAAACGCCACCGTGACCAGATCGAAGTAGTTGTCGGGGAACGGGATCTTCTCGGCATCGCACAGCGCCACCGGGGTCACGATACCCTTGTTCAGCAGCCGGTCGCGGCCGACGCGCAGCATCGACTCGTTGATATCGGTCAGCCAGACCTGGCCGGTCGGGCCGGCCTGCTTCGCGAACGCCTTGGCCAGGTCGCCGGTGCCGCCGGCGATGTCCAGCACCTTGTGGCCGGGCCGGACATTGGCCTGGGCAATGGTGAACATCTTCCACAGCCGGTGCATGCCGCCCGACATCAGGTCGTTCATCACGTCGTACCTGCTCGCCACCGAATGGAACACGCCGGCGACCTTGTCGGCTTTTTCCGTTTCGTCGACTTTCTCAAACCCGAAGTGGGTTTCACTCATTTCTCAGACTCCAGGATTGTCGGGGGCGGCTCAATGGTGGTGGCCGCAGCCGTGGCCGCCGGCAGCGCCGGCGCCAGGCATGGGGGTATCGCGATCGACGCCGGCAGCTTCCAGGCGCTTCAGGTAGTCCTGCCACAGCGCGTCCTGCTGGTCGCCCAGCCGGTACAGCAGTTCCCACGAATAGATGCCGGTGTCGTGGCCGTCGCTGAAGCGGATCAGGATGGCGTAGTTGCCCACCGGCTCGACGGCACTGATGCCGACGTCGCGCTTGCCGGTCTGCAGGATTTCCTGGCCGGGGCCGTGGCCCTGCACTTCCGCCGATGGCGAATACACGCGCAGCAGCTCGAACGGCAGCCGGAAGCTGCGGCCGTTGTCGAAGCCGACCTCCAGCACGCGCGATTGCGTATGGACGGTCAGTGCGGTGGGATGGGGGGTGTCTTTGTCCAGGCCTGCCATGATGATTCGCGGCCCGGGTGACGGGCGCTCTCTCTATATAGGAATCCGGCGCGGCGACACGACGAGCGGCGCCCCAGGCGCCGCCTCGCGCCGCATCACGCTTCGCTTACGACCCGATAGCTTACCCCAGGCTCGCCGGCTTGCGCAGCCCGCGCCGCCTCCCCATCCTGCGGCACATAGCGCAGGCGCCGGCCGTGGAAGGCCGCCACCGTGCTGCGGTGCGCAATGCTGACGATGGCCGCGTCCGGCAGCGACTCCACCATCAGCCGGTACATCACGCCTTCGGTGTCTTCGTCGAGGGCGCTGGTGGCTTCGTCCAGGAACAGGTAGTCGGGCTTCTGCAGCAGCGCGCGCGCGAACGCCAGCCGCTGCTGCTCGCCCGGGGACAGCCGCAGCGACCAGTTGTCGAACACGTCGAGCTGGTCGGTCAGCGCCGCCAGCCGCGCCTGGCGCAGCGCCACCTGCAGGGCTTCCGAGCTGTGCTCGGTGCCGGCATCGGGGTAGGCCAGCGCGTCGGCAAGGGTGCCGATCGGCAGGTAGCTGCGCTGCGGCAGGAACAGCATGCGCTTGCCCTCGGGCATGGTCACGGTGCCGCTGCCATATGGCCAAATCCCGGCGAGCGCGCGGAACAGCACGCTCTTGCCGCAGCCTGACGGGCCGCTCACCAGCCAGCGCTCGCCCGGCGCGACCGACAGCGAGAACGGCGCGACCAGCGGGCGCTGGCCGACGGCGCTGCCGCGGGCGGCGCGCACCGGCAGCGCCAGCGCCAGGCCGTCGATCACGATGCCTTCCTGCGGCTTGCCGGTATGCTCGACCTCGACGTCGCGCGTGCCGCCGGGGGCCTGGTCCTGGCGTTCGGCCACGCGGATCGCTTCCTGGAAATCGATCAGGCGGTTGGCCGCGGCCTTCCAGCCCACCAGCGTGGCATAGCTGTCGACGAACCACGAAAGCGCCCCCTGCACCTGCCCGAAGGCCGAGCTGGTCTGCATCAGCCCGCCCAGCGTCATCTTGCCGGCGAAGTAGCGCGGCGCCGCCACCAGGATCGGGAAGATGATGGCGAACTGCGCATAGCCGGAACTGACAAAGGTCAGCCGCCGCGTATAGCGCATCAGCTGGTTCCAGTTGGCGCGGATGCGGTCGAAGCGCGCGCGCAGGCCGGCCTGCTCGGTCGGCTCGCCGCGGTACAGCGCCACCGGCTCGCTGTTCTCGCGCAGGCGCACCAGCGTGAAACGGAAATCCGCTTCGTACTGTTCCTGCTGGAAATTCAGCCCGATCAGCGGGCGGCCGACCACGTGCGCCACCAGCGAGCCGATCACCGCATAGCCAGCCGCGAACCAGACCATATACCCGGGGATGGTCCATTCGGTGCCGCCCAGCGCAAAGCTGATCGGCCCGGACACCGTCCAGAGGATGCCAACGAACGACAGCAGCGTCACCACCGAGTTGAGCAGCCCGAGCGACAGCGACAGCGCGCCGTCGGTGAACTGGCGCAAGTCGTCAGCGATCCGCTGGTCGGGGTTGTCGGTGGTATGGGTCTGCTCGATTCGGTAGTAGGCCTGGTGCCCGAGCCAGTGGCCCATGAAGCGGCCGGTCATCCAGGTACGCCAGCGCATCTGCAGCATCATGGTGTAGTACTGGCGCGAGATCGCCGCCACGATGAAGAACGCCGCGATCCACGAGAACCGCAGCAGCAGCACCTTGAACGAAGCATAGTCGCGCTGCTCCAGCGCGTTGTAGAACACGCGGTTCCACTCGTTGAGCAGCACGTTGATATAGACAATGCCCAGGTTGAGCACGACCACCAGCGCCAGCAGGCCGAGGCCGGCGACGCGATCGTCGGATTTCCAGTAGGGCTTGATCAGCGCCCAGGTCGCGGCCATGCGCAGCCGGCTCTGGATCTTGAGGGCCTTGGCAGGAACGGCAGGGCCCGGTACGGTGACGGAAGTCGGGGTCGAGGACATAGCGGCAGCTTTCTGGCCCGCCAGCGGGATGCGTGGCCGGGCATGTTGTTCTCGTGCCGCGGCGCGCGGGCGCGACCGCGGCGGCAACAGCATTCAGACGGTTGCAGGCCGGCGCGGGTTCCACGCCCGGCTTCAGGCGTCGTTGGCTTCGATCAGCGAAAGTGCCGTACGCAACGCTGGCAGCCGGCTGGCCAGCTCCTGCACGCGCACGCTGTCCGCCGCGCGCTGCGGCGCCGCCCAGATCGCCTCGGGGAAATGCGTGTCCCAGCGGTAGCGCGGAATGATGTGCCAGTGCAGGTGCGGCACCATGTTGCCGAACGCCGCCAGGTTGACCTTGTCGGGCGCCATCACCTCGCGCACCACGCGCTCCACGCGCGCCACCAGCCGCATCAGCCAGGCCTGGTCGGCCTCGTCGAGGTCGGTCAGTTCGGCCACGTGGTCGTTCCAGACGATGCGGCAGAAACCGGGGAAGCGGTCATGCTCGACCAGGATCAGGCGGGCGCGGTCGCCCATCCAGACCAGTTCGCCGCCGTCGGTTTCGCAAAGCGGGCAGTTCGGAGAACGCGTCATGGCGATGGCTTACACCAGCACCCGCTCGATGCCACCCGCATTGGCCTTCGCCACATACTCAGGCATCCAGTTCTCTCCCAGCAGGTGCTTGGCCATCTCGATCACGATGTAATCCGCCTGCACCGACGCATCTTCCTTGTAGCGCGACAGACCCTGCAGGCACGACGGGCAGCTGGTCAGGATCTTGACGTCGCCGGTAAAGCCGTCGGCGCGCAGCTTGTCTGCGCCCCTGGTCATTTCCTCTTCCTTGCGGAAGCGGACCTGCGTCGAAATGTCAGGACGCGTCACCGCCAGCGTGCCCGACTCGCCGCAGCAGCGCTCGTTCTTCTCGATCTTGCCCAGCCCCGCGTTGCCGCCCATCAGGTCGTTGACCAGCTTGGTCGGGTCCATGGTCTTGATCGGGGTGTGGCAGGGATCGTGGTACATGTAGCGCGTACCGGTCACGCCCTCCAGCTTGACGCCCTTCTCCAGCAGATACTCGTGGATATCGATGATGCGGCAGCCGGGGAAGATCTTCTCGAATTCATACCCGGCGAGCTGGTCGTAGCAGGTGCCGCAGCTGACCACCACGGTCTTGATGTCGAGGTAGTTCAGCGTGTTGGCCACGCGGTGGAACAGCACGCGGTTGTCGGTGACGATCTTCTCGGCCTTGTCGTACTGGCCGCTGCCGCGCTGCGGATAGCCGCAGCACAGGTAGCCCGGCGGCAGCACGGTCTGCACGCCGACGTGCCACAGCATCGCCTGCGTCGCCAGCCCGACCTGCGAGAACAGCCGCTCCGAGCCGCAGCCCGGGAAGTAGAACACCGCTTCCGATTCCGGCGTGGTCGCCTTCGGGTCGCGGATGATCGGCACGATCTCGTTGTCTTCGATGTCGAGCAGCGCGCGCGCCGTCTTCTTGGGCAGGTTGCCCGGCATCTTCTTGTTGATGAAGTGGATCACCTGCTCGCGCACCGGCGGCTTGCCCACGGTGGCGGGCGGATGCGCGGTCTGCTTCTTCGCCAGCTTCTTCAGCACCTCGTTGCCCAGGCGCTGCGCCTTGTAGCCCCAGTCGATCATGACCTTGCGGGTCAGGTTGATGGTCTCGGGGTTGGTGGCGTTCAGGAAGAACATCGACGCCGCCGTGCCGGGGTTGAACTTCTTCTGCCCCATCTTGCGCAGCAGGTTGCGCATGTTCATCGACACGTCGCCGAAGTCGATCTTCACCGGGCACGGCGTCACGCACTTGTGGCAGACGGTGCAGTGGTCGGCCACGTCGGAGAACTCGTCCCAGTGCTTGACCGAGATGCCGCGGCGGGTCTGCTCTTCATACAGGAAGGCCTCGACCAGCAGCGAGGTCGCCAGGATCTTGTTGCGCGGGCTGTACAGCAGGTTGGCGCGCGGCACGTGCGTGGCGCACACCGGCTTGCACTTGCCGCAGCGCAGGCAGTCCTTGACGCTTTCGGCAATGGCGCCGATGTCGCTCTGCTGCATGATCAGCGACTCGTGCCCCATCAGGCCGAACGACGGCGTGTAGGCATTGCGCAGGTCGGCGCCAGGCAACAGCTTGCCCTTGTTGAAGCGGCCCTGCGGGTCGACCTTGGCCTTGTAGGCGCGGAAGTCGCCGATCTCTTCCTCGGTCAGGAACTCCAGCTTGGTGATGCCGATGCCGTGCTCGCCCGAGATCACGCCGTCCAGCGAACGCGCCAGGTCCATGATGCGGGCCACCGCGCGGTGCGCGTCCTGCAGCATGTCGTAGTCGTCGGAGTTGACCGGGATGTTGGTGTGCACGTTGCCGTCGCCGGCGTGCATGTGCAGCGCCACGAAGACGCGGCCGCGCAGCACCTGCTTGTGGATCTTCTGCGCCTCGTCCAGGATCGGCTTGAATTCGCCGCCGTTGAAGATCTTGCGCAGCTCGGCGCGGATCTCGTTCTTCCACGACACGCGGATGGTGCGGTCCTGCAGCAGGTGGAACACGTTGGCGTCCGGCTGCTGGTGCAGCCGCGCCTCGAACTCCTGGCCCAGCAGCCCCAGCCCATGCCCGATCAGCGAGGCCCTGGCCTGCGCCAGCGGCGTGTCCAGGTGGTCCTGCAGATAGCGCCAGCGCGCGCGGATCTCGCGCAGCAGTGTCAGCGCGTGCTGCACGCGGTCTTCCAGCAGCTCGGCGCTGGGGATCTCGTTGGCGTCGTCGCTGCGGCCCAGCGGCAGGTTGCCGCGCGCGAAGAACGCTTCCAGCGCGTCGACCAGCTGCAGCTTGCTCTTGATCGACAGCTCGATATTGATGCGCTCGATGCCGTCGGTGTACTCGCCCATGCGGTTGAGCGGGATCACCACGTCTTCGTTGATCTTGAAGGCGTTGGTGTGCCGCGCGATGGCGGCGGTACGCGAACGGTCGAGCCAGAACTTCTTGCGCGCCTCGGGGCTGACGGCGATAAAGCCTTCGCCGCTCTTGCCGTTGGCCATGCGGATCACTTCCGAGGTGGCGCGCGCCACGGCGTCTTCATCGTCGCCGACGATATCGCCGATCAGCACCATCTTCGGGAAGGCGTTGCGCTTGCTCTTGGTGGCGTAGCCGACCGCGCGCAGGTAGCGCTCGTCCAGGTGCTCCAGGCCGGCCAGGATGGCGCCGCCGGGCTTCTTCGTCTCGGCGTCGAGGAAGTCCTTGATCTCGACGATGCTCGGGATGGCGTCGCGCGCCTGGCCGAAGAACTCCAGGCAGACCGTGCGGATGAACTTCGGCATGCGGTGCAGGATCCAGCGCGCGCTGGTGATGATGCCGTCGCAGCCTTCCTTCTGCACGCCAGGCAGGCCGGCCAGGAATTTGTCGGTGACGTCCTTGCCCAGGCCTTCCTTGCGGAACTTGCGGCCCTCGATCGCGAGCGTCTCGGTGCGCAGCACCTTCTCGCCCGGGGCGCGGTTGCCGTCCGACCACTTCAGTTCGAAGGTGGCCACCGGCACGTCGTGGATCTTGCCCAGGTTATGGTCCAGCCGGGTGATTTCCAGCCAGTTGCCCTCCGGGTCCACCATGCGCCACCAGACCAGGTTGTCCAGCGCGGTGCCCCACAGCACGGCCTTCTTGCCGCCGGCGTTCATGGCCACGTTGCCGCCGATGCACGAGGCATCGATCGAAGTCGGGTCGACCGCAAAGACAAGTCCGGCCTTGTCGGCCGCATCGGCCACGCGGCGCGTCACCACGCCGGCGCCGGAGAAGATGGTGGCGACCTTGTGCGACACGCCCGGCAGGTCGGTCTGCTCGACCGGCCCCAGCTGTTCCAGCTTCTCGGTATTGATCACCGCGCTCATCGGCGTCAGCGGCACGGCGCCGCCGGTATAGCCGGTGCCGCCCCCGCGCGGGATGATGGTCAGGCCAAGCTCGAAGCAGCCCTTGACCAGGCCAGCGATCTCTTCCTCGGTATCCGGGGTCAGGACGACGAACGGGTATTCCACGCGCCAGTCGGTGGCGTCGGTCACGTGCGACACGCGCGACAGGCCATCGAACTTGATGTTGTCTTTCTGGGTGACCTTGCCCAGCACGCGCTGCGCGCGCTTGCGCAGGTCGTAGGCGGCGGCGAATTCGTTCTTGAAGTCCTCGATCGCCTGCTTGGCAAAGGCGACCAGCTGCTCCACGCGGTGCGAACGATCCTCGGCGGCGGGCTCGGCGTGCTCGGCACGGTCGGCGGCGCGGCGCTTCTCGATCTCGTTCAGGCGGTGGTGCAGCGCGCTGACCAGCATCTGGCGGCGCTTGGGATTTTCCAGCAGGTCGTCCTGCAGGTAGGGGTTGCGGCGAACCACCCAGATATCGCCCAGCACTTCGTACAGCATGCGGGCCGAGCGGCCGGTGCGGCGCTCACTGCGCAGCTCGTCCAGGATGCGCCAGGCTTCCTCGCCCAGCAGGCGGATGACAATCTCGCGGTCCGAGAAGGACGTGTAGTTATAAGGAATTTCACGCAGGCGCGGCGGGGCGTCCTGCGCGGCGAGCTTGGCGTCGAGCACGAGTGGGGCGTTCATGGGGGGACCGCTTCCTGCTGCGCACGGGGACAGTGCGCGAATCGTTCATTAAAGGGCGATTGTACTGCAAGGCCCGGTTTCGCCGCATTGCAACAAAGCGGAATCCTTGTCGGAACAAGGGATTAGGCGTGACCCGGCGGTGCCTGCATCACATGAAATAGGCTTCACGGCGCACTTTTATCAGAAGAATGACTTGACCGTTTGCGCAATGTTCTGCCAAAAACTGTCGGGAATCCATAGCAGGCTGGCAGTCATTGCCAGGTAGCGCAGGAACTTGCCAACCGCCATCCAGGCCAGGCTCGGCCAGAACGACAAACGCAGCCAGCCGGCCAGCGTGCACAAAGGATCACCGATCCCCGGCAGCCACGAGAGCAGCAGCGTGGGCGGACCCAGCCGGCGCATCCAGCGGAAATATTTGGCATCGAGCTTGGGCTTGGGCGGCTTGCGCGCATGCTTCCGGTGCTGTTCGTGCTCCAGTTCGTGCTCGCGCGCCCGGCGCCGCAAGTGGTAGCGCACCAGCGCCAGCTTGGCCGCATAGCCCAGCCACCAGTCGATCGCGCCGCCGACGGTATTGCCGGCGGTGGCCACCAGGACTGCCGGCCAGAACATCTCGGGATTTAACTTGACGTAGCCGAACACAGCCGGTTCCGAGCCCAGCGGCAGCAGCGTGGCCGACACCAGGCTGACCACGAAGATCGCGGGCAGGCCCACCTTGGGCAAGGCGACGGTTTGAAAGAGCCAGTCGAAGAAGGCTTCCATGTCGGGGCAGGCGGGAGGGCCGGGCCATTCTAGCAGCGGCCCAGCCGCTCCGAGGCGAGGCCCCTACCCCGGATGGGGCGCGGGCAAACCTCATGGCACCTGTTACGGATTTGTGATTAACTGTTAGAGCCTGTCGCGGCCAAACGTTCGCCGGCCGTGCCAAAGCGCCGGCCGCAGCGTTCGCTGGCGCACCCAGAGCAGTTGCAGCGGCAGCACCAATATCACGAAATAGCCGTCCTATAGCCGTCTTAAGCGGCAGTACCGCGTCGTGGCCAGTCCCGCGCAGTTGCTTTCGGGATCTGGGAATTGGTCATGCGCGTCCACCCCACATGGAGACAAGCATGGCGATTCCGATCCGCCTGACGGTCAACGGCAAGCCCGTTGACGCGCAGGTAGAACCCAACACCCTTCTGGTCCAGTTCCTGCGCGAACAGCTGCGCCTGACCGGCACCCACGTCGGCTGCGACACCGCGCAGTGCGGCGCCTGCACGGTCCACCTGGATGGCCGGGCGGTCAAGTCGTGCAACATCCTGGCGCTGCAGGCGGACGGCGCCACCGTGACCACCATCGAAGGGCTGGCGGGTGACCGGGCTGGCAATGGCCTGCACCCGGTGCAGGAAGCTTTCCGCGACTGCCACGGGCTGCAATGCGGTTTTTGCACGCCGGGCATGGTGATGAGCGCGACCGCGCTCGTCCAGGAGCATCCCGGCGCCGACGCCGCCACCATCCGCGCTCACCTGGAAGGCAACCTGTGCCGCTGCACCGGTTACCACAACATCGTGCGTGCGGTGCAGCAAGGCCAGGCGGCCATGCAAGCCACGGCCGCCAGCGCTGAATAAGGGGGAGACGCCATGAACGCACCCGAGAGCCAGCGCCTGGTGGGCGCACCGGTCAAGCGCAAGGAAGACTTCCGCTACCTGACCGGCAACGGGCAGTACACCGACGACATCGTGCTGCCGCAGCAAAGCTACGCGTATTTCCTGCGCTCGCCTTATGCGCATGCGCGCATCCGTTCGATCGACAAGACCGAGGCGCTGGCCGCGCCCGGCGTGATCGCCGTGCTGACCGGCGATGACCTCGCCGCCGACAAGGTCGGCGGCCTGCCCTGCGGCTGGCTGATCCACAGCATCGACGGTTCGCCGATGAAAGAGCCGCCGCACCCGGTCATCGCCCAGGGCAAGGTGCGCCACGTGGGCGACCAGGTGGCGCTGGTCATCGCCGAGACGCTGCAGCAGGCGCGCGACGCCGCCGAGAAGATCGAGGTCGACTACGAAGAGCTGCCCGCCGTGGTCCGCGCCGCCGATGCCGCGTCGGCATCGACGCTGGTGCACGACGACGTGCCGGCCAACACCTGCTACACCTGGGGCCACGGCGACAAGGCCGCCACCGACGCCGCCTTCGCCAAGGCCGCGCACGTGACCACGCTGGAGATCGTCAACAACCGGCTCATCCCCAACGCGATCGAGCCGCGCGCGGTCAACGCCAGCTATGCGCGCCAGGACGACAGCTACACCGTCTACGTCGCCAACCAGAACCCGCACGTCGAACGCCTGCTGATGGGCGCGTTCGTGCTGGGGCTGCCGGAATCGCGGCTGCGCATCATCGCGCCCGATGTAGGCGGCGGCTTTGGCTCCAAGATCTTCCTGTATCCGGAAGACGTCGCGCTGACCTGGGCCTCGAAGAAGGTCGGCCGACCGGTCAAGTGGACCGCGGACCGTTCCGAGTCCTTCCTGACCGACGCGCATGGCCGCGACCACGTGACCAGGGCCGAGCTGGCGCTCGACGCCGACGGCAAGTTCCTGGCGATGCGCGTGCATACGGTCGCCAACATGGGCGCGTACCTGTCGACCTTTGCCAGCAGCGTGCCGACCATCCTGTATGCGACGCTGCTGGCCGGCCAGTACTCGACCCCGGCGATCTATGCCGAGGTCAAGTCGGTGTTCACCAACACCGCGCCGGTCGACGCCTACCGCGGCGCCGGGCGGCCCGAAGCCACCTTCGTGGTCGAGCGGCTGGTCGAGACCGCCGCGCACGAGCTGAATACCGACCCGGCCGAACTGCGCCGCAAGAACTTCATCCGCCAGTTCCCGTACGCCACGCCGGTGGGCCTGACCTACGACACCGGCGACTACGAGCCGTGCCTGGCGCGCGCGCAGGAGCTGGCCGACGTCAAGGGCTTCCCGGCCCGGCGCGATGAGGCGAAGCAGCGCGGCAAGCTGCGCGGCCTCGGTTATTCCTGCTACATCGAAGCCTGCGGCCTTGCGCCGTCCAACATCGCCGGCGCATTGGGCGCACGCGCCGGCCTGTTCGAAGTCGGCGAGATCCGCGTGCATCCTACCGGCACCGTGACGGTCTTCACCGGCTCGCACAGCCACGGGCAGGGACACGAGACCACCTTCGCGCAAGTGGTGGCCGACCGCCTCGGGCTGCAGCTCGACCAGGTCGAGATCGTTCACGGCGATACCGGCCGCGTGCCGTTCGGCATGGGCACCTACGGCTCGCGTTCGCTGGCGGTGGGCGGCTCGGCCATCGTCAAGGCGCTCGACAAGATCGAGGCCAAGGCCAAGAAGATCGCCGCGCACCTGCTGGAGGCGTCCGACAGCGACATCGAGTTCAGCGACGGCGTGTTCCGCGTGGCCGGCACCGATCGCACCAAGACCTTCGGGGAAGTCGCGCTGAGCGCCTACGTGCCGCACAACTACCCGCTCGACAAGCTGGAGCCCGGCCTGAACGAGAACGCGTTCTACGACCCGACCAACTTCACCTATCCATCGGGCGCCTACGTCTGCGAGGTGGAAGTCGATCCCGACACCGGCGAGTCGCAGGTGGTCAAGTTCACCGCGGTCGACGACTTCGGCAACATCATCAACCCGATGATCGTCGAAGGCCAGGTGCATGGCGGCATCGGCCAGGGGCTGGGCCAGGCCATGCTGGAGCAGTGCGTGTACGACAACGACAGCGGCCAGCTGCTGACCGGTTCCTACATGGACTACGCCATGCCGCGCGCCGGCGACCTGCCCGACTTCACCGTCGAGACCGCCAGCGGCACGCCGTGCACCCACAACCCGCTGGGCGTGAAGGGCTGCGGCGAGGCCGGCGCGATCGGGTCACCGCCCGCGTTCATCAACGCGCTGATCGATGCGCTGTCGCCGCTGGGCGTAAAGGACATGCAGATGCCCGCCACGCCGCACCGCGTGTGGCAGGCGATCCAGGCCGCCCGGCCCTGACCCGTACCGCAAAGGAAACCGACATGTACGCATTCAACTTTGAACGCGCCGCGGATGCCAAGGCGGCGGTGGCCAAACTCAAGGCCGATCCCGATGCCAAGTTCCTTGGCGGCGGCCAGAGCCTGCTGGCGGCGATGAAGCTGCGGCTGGCGTCGCCCTCCACGCTGGTGGACGTGGCACGCATTCCCGGCATGGCCGAAATCCGCGTCGACGGCAAAGAGATCGTCATCGGCGCCGCCGCGCGCCATGCCGACGTGGCCGAGAACGCTGAGGTGCGCCAGCGCATTCCCGCGCTGGCGGCACTGGCCGGTGGCATCGGCGACCGGCAGGTGCGGGCGATGGGCACCCTCGGCGGCGCGCTGGCGAATGACGATCCGGCGGCCTGCTACCCGGCGGCCGTGCTGGGGCTGGGCGCTACCGTGGTCACCGACCGGCGCAGCATCGCGGCGGATGACTTTTTCAGGGGGCTGTATGAGACCGCGCTGGAACCGGATGAGCTGATCACCGCAGTGCGCTTTCCCATCCCGGATCAGGCGGCTTATGTGAAGTTCCGCAATCCGGCGTCGCGCTTTGCGCTGGTGGGGGTGATGGTGGCGCGCTCCGGCAATACGGTGCGCGTGGCGGTCACCGGCGCTGCCGACAGTGTGTTCCGTTGCCAGCCGCTGGAGCAGGCGCTGTCGGCCAGCTTCACCGCGCAGGCGGCGCGTGGGGTGAAGGTCGATGCAGGGAAGCTGAATACGGACCTGCATGCGTCGGCGGAGTACCGGGCTCATCTGATTCCGGTGCTGGCGGCAAGGGCGGTGGAGGCGGCGGTGAAGGGGTAGCGTTTCTCCACTGCCGCATATTGTCTCCCCTCTCCCGCCCGGCGGGAGAGGGGTCGGGGAGAGAGGGCCCGCGCCTGAATCAGGCGTTATCGCGGGCGAACCTCCTGCCCTCTCCCCTGCCCCTCTCCCGCAAGCGGGAGAGGGGAGCAAACCGACGGCGCGCTAGAGCGTCGGCACATACAAACGCTTCATGCTCCCCACCTCCATCGACGACACCCTCGCCAGACTCGAACACCAGCAATACTTCGCCGACCGCGAAACCGCCACGGTGCTCTACCTTGCCCTGCGCATGCAGCGCCCGCTGTTCCTCGAAGGCGAGCCCGGCGTCGGCAAGACCGCGCTGGCACAAGCCATGGCGGGCGTGCTCGGCACCCGTCTGCTGCGGCTTCAGTGCTATGAAGGACTCGATGCCGCGAGCGCGCTGTACGAATGGGACTACCCCCGCCAGATCATGGCGCTGCGCCTGGCCGAAGCCCGCGGCGAGCGGCCCGAGGCGCAATCGCTGTACCACGACGACTACCTGCTCAAGCGCCCGCTGCTGGAGTCGCTGCTGCCCGACCCCGCCGCGCCGGGCGTGCCACGCGTGCTGCTCATCGACGAGATCGACCGCGCCGACGAACCCTTCGAAGCCTTCCTGCTCGAAGTCCTCTCCGAATTCCAGGTCTCGATCCCCGAGATCGGCGTGATCCGCGCCGAGCGTCCGCCGCTGATCGTGATCACCTCCAACCGCACGCGCGAGGTCCATGACGCGCTCAAGCGCCGCTGCCTGTACCAATGGGTCGGCTATCCGGACCGCGACCGTGAATTGCAGATCGTGGCCGCGCGCGCACCCGAGGCCGCCGCCGCGCTGCAGGCGCAGGCGATCGACTTCGTGCACCGGCTGCGCGGCATCGACCTGTTCAAGGCGCCCGGCATTGCCGAAGCCATCGACTGGTGCCGCGCGCTGGCGGCGCTGGGGGTGACCGAGCTCGACCCGCAGTCGGTGCGCGACACGCTCGGCGTACTGCTCAAATACCAGGACGACCTGGCGCGCGTCGACGGCCCCACCGTGGCGGAACTGCTGGCGGGCCCCGCGCCGGGAGGCTGAACCGTGCCCATGCTGCACGCCGCGGCGCGCAGCGGCGGTCCTCAAGCGGGACTGCCGGTGCTGGCGCGCAACGTCACCCACTTCATGCGGCTGCTGCGCGACGGCGGCTTTGCCCTGTCGCCGGCGCACGCGGTGGATGCACTGACAGCGCTGCGCCTGATCGATATCGGCCGCCGCGACGAGGTACGCGCCGCACTGGCGGCACTGGTGCTGTCCGGCCCCGACCAGCGGCCACTGTTCGATGCCGCCTTCGACCTGTTCTGGCGCGATCCCGACTGGGAAGGCAAGCTGCGCGCGCTGCTGCTGCCGCGCGTCGACGCGGGCGCGCCGCCGCCGAAGCGCAGCAACCGGCTCGCCGATGCGCTGGCCGCGCGCCAGCCGGAAATGCCATCGCGCCCGGCGCAGGCAGAGGCGGAGCGCATCCACGTGCCGCTGACCTTCTCCGACCAGGAGCGCCTGGCACAACGCGACTTCGAAACCCTGACCGCGCAGGAATGGCGCGCACTGCAGCATCTGGTGCGCACCCGCCGCGCCCATCTTGCACTGCAGCGAACGCGCCGGCTGCGCGCCGCCACCTGCGGCACCCATGCCGACCTGCGCGCCAGCGCGCGCCTGGCAGTGCGCCAGCACGGCGAATGGCTGCGCTGGAAATTCCGCAAGCACGCCGAGCGCAAGCCGCCGGTGGTGCTGCTGCTCGATATCTCCGGCTCCATGAGCCAGTACTCGCGCGCGGTGCTGTACTTCTGCCATGCGCTGATGCAGTCGCGCGAGCGGCTGTCGGTGTTCCTGTTCGGCACGCGGCTGACCAACATCACCCGCTCGCTGCGCGAACGCGACCCGGACGAGGCCGTGGCCGTCATCACCGGCCAGGTACGCGACTGGGCCGGCGGCACCCGCATCGGCGCCGCGCTGGCGAGCTTCAACCGCCACTGGGCGCGCCGCACGCTGTCTGGCCGCGCCACCGTGCTGCTGGTCACCGACGGCCTCGACCACGAGCATATCGACCTGCTCGGCGACGAAATGGCTCGCTTGCGCCGCTTTGCGCACCGCATCGTCTGGCTCAATCCGCTGCTGCGCTACCCTGGATTCACGCCGCAGGCGCGCGGCGTGCAGGCGATCCTGCCGCATGTCGACGCGCTGCGTCCCGCACATAACCTGGACAGCCTGCTGGCGCTTGAATCCCTGCTGTCCGACCAGGGCGGCCCGGTGCGGGCCGGCGCCCCCAACCCACCAAAAAAGGAAGCCCCGCCATGGAAATGAACCAGAGCCAGCGCCTGCCGATCCCCCAGCAGGTGGCATGGGAAGCCCTCAACGACACCGAGCTGCTCAAGCAATGCATCCCCGGATGTGAGAGTATCGAGCCCGACGGCGAAAACGCCTACCTGGTGGCCATGACGGCCGCGGTAGGCCCGGTCAAGGCGCGCTTCAAGGGCCGCATGGCGCTGGAGGATATCCAGGCTCCGGACAGCTACACCATCCGCTTCGACGGCCAGGGTGGCGCGGCCGGATTCGGCAAGGGCACCGCCCGCGTCAGGCTCGAACCCGATGGCGACGAGACCGTGCTGAGCTACACCGTCGACGCCCATGTGGGGGGCAAGATCGCACAGATCGGCTCGCGGCTGGTGGATGCCGCGGCACGCAAGCTGGCGGATACCTTCTTTGCGCGCTTCACCGAGGCGGTAACACCGGACACCACACAAGAAACACCAGCGGCCGAGGGCGCCCCCGCCGCAGCTGCTGGTAATAGCGAAACAAGCGAACAGACAGAGGAGCCGAAGCGGAAACGATCATGGACAGCGTGGATCTCGAAGTCCTGAAGAACAGCGTGCAGTGGCAGCAACAGGGCCATCGCGTGCTGCTGGTCACGGTGGTGCGCACCTGGGGCTCGTCGCCCCGCCCGGAAGGCGCGATGTTGGCGGTGCGCGACGACGGCCTGGTAGTCGGCTCGGTCTCGGGCGGCTGCATCGAAGACGACATCATCGACCGCGTGCGCCGGCAAGGCATCACGTCGGACCAGCCCGAGGCAGTCAAGTACGGCATCAGCGCAGAGGAAGCCCACCGCTTCGGGCTGCCCTGCGGCGGCACCATCGAACTGGTCACCGAGCCGCTCAAGCCGGCCAGCGGCATTGCTGATTTGCTCGACGCGGTGGAGAACGGCCGGCTGGTCGCGCGCACGCTCGACATGAGCACCGGAGCCGCCACGCTGGGGCCTGCCAGTGCGACCGACGGGCTGGTCTTCGACGGCAAGACCTTGCTGACCATCCACGGCCCGCGCTACCGCATGCTGGTGATCGGCGCGGGGCAGCTGTCCAAGTACCTGTGCCAGATCGCGGTGGGGCTGGGCTTCCAGGTCACCGTGTGCGATCCGCGCGAGGAATACACGGAGACGTGGGACATCCCCGGGGTGACCATGGTGCGCACCATGCCGGACGACACCGTGATGGACATGAAGCTGGACGAGCGCTGCGCGGTGATTGCGCTGACGCACGATCCCAAGCTGGACGACCTGGCGCTGATGGAAGCGCTGCGCACCAATGCCTTCTACGTGGGCGCGCTTGGCTCGCGCCGCAACAACCAGACACGGCGCGAGCGGCTGAAGGAATTCGATCTGACCGAGCTGCAGCTGGCGCGGCTGCATGGGCCGGTCGGGATCTATATCGGCAGCCGCACGCCGCCGGAGATCGCCATCTCGATCCTGGCGGAAGTGGTTGCCGCCAAGAACCATGTGTCGCTGCCTGACATCCTGCAGGTGGAAGGCGCCAAGGCCGCGCGCGAGATGGCTGCCGGCACCGGCAGCAGTTGCGACGTTGCCGCTGGCCCGTCTGCCTGACGAGTGATAACCGAGTGCCCGCCATGACTGCCGCCCCCAATGCTCCCCTGCTTCGCACCGACCTGCCTACCGGGATTTTGCTGGCGGCTGGTTTTGGCCGACGCTTCGATGCCGCCGGCAAACGGAACAAGCTGCTTGAGGTCTTGCCCGGTGGGCGCACCGTGGCCTGGCGCAGTGCGCGCACGTTGGCCGCGGCGCTGCCGGATTCCATAGCGGTGATTCGTCCGGGCAATCCCGCATTGGCGGAAGAGCTCAAGCGCGGAGGGTGCCGCGTGCTCGAATCGGCCGAGGCCGAATTGGGCATGGGGGCTGCGTTGCGCGCGGCGGTGGCGGCTACGCCTGATGCGCGGGGTTGGGTTGTTGCGCTGGCTGATATGCCTTGGTTGCCGTTGGAATTGGTGCGGGCGGTGGCGCTGACGATTACCACGCCGGAGACGATTGCCGCGCCATGGCGCAATGGGCAGCGGGGGCATCCCGTGGGCTTTGGTGCTGCCTGGCGGGATGACCTGCTCAGACTCGATGGGGATGAAGGGGCGCGGGCTTTTCTTCAGGGGAAGCCGGTGACGCGGATATTGACTGAGGATGAAGGGGCGTTTCGGGATATTGATACGCCTGGGGATTTGGGGTGATTTTTTTGTCTGGTGGCTTCTGTGCCTGGCGGCTGGGCATCCGGCGGATATTTGATACGCCCGGTTCCGCCCTAAAGGGCGGGTAACTTTTTGTCCGAGCGACAAAAAGTCACCAAAAAGCGCGTTTACTGTCCTGGGCGGACGGCCACTTTTATCGTAGTGGGCGACGGGTTTCGTACGGGGCTGGGCTTCGTTGCATAGCAGGGCTGCCTGCCGCAGGGGTGCACTACGGTGGCAGGGATAGACATGGTGATTGAACGAGCCCAGAGGGTTGGTGGCCGCCTGCTGCAGGCGGCATAGTAGGAACGCCTGCGGCTGCGCTGCGCGCGGGTCCTGGTTGGTCGGCTGGACTTGGCAATATAGCTGGCGCTTGCAAAGCCTCGACCGGCCCGAGCGGATTGACTGGCTATCACTTCGTGGGTGCTCCGGCCCTCTCCCCCGCCCCCTCTCCCGCAGGCGGGAGAGGGGAGCAAACAGGCGGGCAGGGATAGGCGCTGGGCGCTGGGCGCTGGGCGCTGGGCGCTGGGACCATCGGCGATCGCGCCAAGCGAGCGCAGCGACGCGTTCCGTGCCCGGTCCCCTGACCTGAGATGCTGCCGGCGCGCAGCGCAGCCGAAGGCGTTCCTGCGTTGCCCCCGGTAGCAGGGGCCACCAACCCTCTGGGCTCGTTCAACCACCATGTCTATCCCCGCCGCAGTGGTGCACCACTGCGGCAGGCAGTCTTGCTTTGCGAGGAAGCCAAGCCCCGTACGAAAGCCCCAGCCCACTACGATAAGAGTGGCCGCCCGCCCAGGGCAGTAAACGCGCTTTTTGGTGACTTTTTGTCGCTCGGACAAAAAGTTACCCGCCCTTCAGGGCGGAACCGGACGTATCAAATATCCACCAGATGCCCAGCAGCGACAGCAGCAACAGCAACAGCAGCAGCACATGAACAACAAGACCTACCCCACCAACTCCCCCGTCTTCACCGCCATAATGAAATCATTCCGATGCAACCCCTTGATCTTCTTGGTCCGCCACGACACCGTGGCATGCCCCCAACCAAAGCTGATCTCCGGATGATGCCCCTGCTCTTCCGCGAGCTGCCCGACGCGTCCAACAAACGCCAGCGCCTCGGCGAAATTGCCAAAAGCAAACCGCCTCTCCAACCGCGTAGCCCCATCCACCAGATCCCATCCCGGCGCCTGCGGCAATAACGCCTCAGCCTCGTCAGGCGTCAACGGCGGCACCCCGCCCCGGCATGGCGTGCAAGTTTGCGACCCCAGATCCTCACTCATAGCCCACTCCCAAACAGGCAGGCAGCAAAGAAATCAACCGCCCTCGGTCTCAGCCAGCGCGCGCAAGAATTCACTACTCCACCAATGCACATCCTGCGCCCGAATCCGCTCCAGCAACTTCTGGTGCCGCGACTGGCGCTCGGCCAGCGGCATATGCAGCGCCTGCTGGATCGCCTGCGCAGTCGCACGGGTATCGTAGGGATTTACCAGCAGCGCCTCCTTCAACTGCTCCGCCGCGCCGGCAAAACGCGACAAGACCAGCACCCCCGGATCCTCCGCATCCTGCGCGGCAATAAACTCCTTGGCCACCAGATTCATCCCATCGCGCAGCGGCGTCACCAACGCCACGCGGCTGGCGCGGCATAGTCCAGGCAGGCGCTTGCGCGCGGTGGTGCGATGGATATACCGCACCGGCATCCAGTCCAGCTCCCCGAACTCGCCATTGATCGCGCCGGACAACCGCTCCATCTCGCTGCGCAAGTCCACATAGGCATCGACCGATTCGCGCGAAGGCGCGGCGATCTGCACCAGCGTGGCACTCATCCGGTTTTCCGGGTATTCCGCCAGCAGCCGGTAGAACGCCTTGAGCCGCTGCGGCAACCCCTTCGAGTAATCGAGCCGGTCGATGCCGAGCAGCAGCCGGCGGCGCGCGTACTGGCCGCACATCATCTCGTAGGTTTCCTGCGCTTCCTCGCCGCGTCCGAGTTCGATGAACTCGTCCACGTCGATCCCGATCGGGAACGCCTGCGCCCGCACCGTACGGTGGAAGGCGCGATAGCGGTGCTCGCCCATTGGCTCGGCCTGGGCCTCGGCCTGCACGTAGCGCGAGAAGTGGTCCACGTCGGCCTGGCTCTGGAAGCCGAGCAGGTCGTACGCGAACAGCGCCCGCATCAGCCACTCGTGCTGCGGGATGGCTGCCAGGATCAGCCGCGGCGGCAGCGGCACATGCAGGAAGAAGCCGATCTTCTGGCCGCAGCCGATCGCGCGCAGCTCGGACGCCAGCGGGATCAGGTGGTAGTCGTGGATCCAGATGACGTCGTCGGGCTTGAGCAGCGGCGCCAGCTTGCGCGCGAACAGCTGGTTCACGCGGCGGTATCCGTTCAGGAAGTTGGAATCGAAGTCGGCCAGGTCGAGCCGGTAATGGAACACCGGCCACAGTACCCCGTTGCTGTAACCCAGGTAATAGGCGTCATGGTCTTCGCGGCTCAGGTCGACCGTGGCCAGCGTCACGTTGCCGGCCTGCTGCAGGTGCAGGTCGCCTTCGCCGGGGGTACCGCCCTGGGCGGAGTCCAGCGCCTTGCCGCTCCAGCCGAACCACATTCCGCCGGTCTGGCGCAAGGCTTCGGAAAGCGCCACGGCAAGGCCGCCGGCGGCCACGTTGCGCGGATCTGCGACACGGTTGGATACCGCTACGAGTCTTGGCATATGTTGTTTTCTGGAGTCCTTTGTTCTTGTGCCATGCGGCGTGGCGGAATCGCAGGGTGCGGCATCAGATCACCGAGTCCCACGGCGCCGACAACCGCATCGCGCCGTTGATCAGCCCGACCATCGAGTAGGTCTGCGGGAAATTGCCCCACATCTCGCCGGTCACGGGGTGGGTGTCCTCGGACAGCAAACCGAGCGGGTTGCGCGCGGCGAGCATCGATTCGAAGATCTCGCGCGCCTCGTCGCGCCGGCCGATGCGCGCCAGCGCGTCGATACGCCAGAAGGTGCAGATATTGAAAGCTGTCTCCGGCTTGCCGAAATCGTCGGGGGCCTCGTAGCGGCGCATGTAGGGCCCGTCGCACAGCGAGGTCTCCAGCGCTTTCACCGTGGCGATAAAGCGCGGGTCGCGCGGATCGATGAAATTGACCTCGGCCATCAGCAGCACGCTGGCGTCGAGCTCGCGCCCGCCGAAGCTCTCGGCAAAGGCCTGGCGCGATTCGCTCCACGACTCGGCCAGGATCTGTTCTTTCATGCGGTTGGCATGGTCGTGCCAGTACGCCGCGCGCGTGGCGATCTGCAGCTTCTCGGCGACCTTGGCCAGCCGGTCGCACGCCGCCCAGCTCATCAGCGCCGACGAGGTATGCACACGGGCGCGCGTGCGCAGCTCCCACATGCCGGCATCGGGCGTGCCGAAGACTTTCACCGCCTGTTCGCCAACCTCTTCCAGCCGGCGGAACTCGGCCGGGCCGCCGCGGTGCAGCAGCCGGTGGTCATGGAAGGCCTGCGCCGCGCCTAGCACCACGTTGCCATAGACGTCATGCTGGAAGTGCTCCTGCGCCTGGTTGCCCACGCGCACCGGTCCCATGCCGCGGTAGCCGGGCAGGTGATCGAGCATGCTTTCCGGCAGCTCGCGTTCGAGGCCGATGCCATACAGCGGCTGGATATGGCCATCCTGCGACTGCATCACCACGTTGGAAAGCCAGCGCAGGTAGTCCTCCATGGTGCCGACTTCGGACAGGCTGTTGAGCGCGCGCACCACGAAAAAAGCGTCGCGCAGCCAGCAGAAGCGGTAGTCCCAGTTGCGGCCGCTGCCCGGGGCCTCGGGGATGCTGGTGGTCATCGCGGCGACGATGGCGCCGGTCTCTTCATACAGCGACATCTTCAGCGTGATGGCAGCGCGGATCACTGCGTCCTGCCATTCGCGCGGCACTGCCAGGCGGCGGCTCCACAGGCGCCAGTAGGCCGTGGTTTCCTGCTCGAAGTCGCGCGCGATCTCTTCCACGCCATGCGCCAGGGTCTCGTCCGGGCCCAGGATGAAGTTGTGCCCGCGCGTAACCAGGAACGGCGTGTGCGACAGCACGTAGGCCAGCGGCGCGTCCGTGGTCATGCGCAGCGTCATCGAGTCGCCGATATAGCGCACGTGGCTGCTGCCGCGCGTGATCTCCGGCGCCTTGCGGCCCCATTCGAAACGCGGCGCCACCACTACGCGCACGCGAGGCGCGCCGCGGACGGGGCGGATGCGGCGGATCAGCGTGGTCGGGCGGAAATAGCGCCCGAGCCGGAAGAAGCGCGGCGCGAAGTCGGTGATCTCCAGGCAGTTGCCGTGCGTGTCGGTCAACCGCGTGCGCAGCACCGCCGTATTGGGCTCGTACCACTGGGTGGCGCTGTGGTAATCCTCGATCTCGATCGAGAAATGGCCGGCGTTCTCGCTCGGGTCCAGCAGCGCGTTGAAGACAGGGTCGCCGTCGAAGCGCGGCAGGCAAGACCAGACAATGCGCCCGCGGCCGTCTACCAGCGCGGAAATCGCGCAGTTGCCGATCATGCCCAGCGAGAGCGAGCCCTCGGCATGCCGGGTGTTTCCGTCAACGGTCCTGTTTACGCCTTCGCTCGGCGGCTTGCCCAGCTCACTGGGGCTGCTCGTATTGGTCACAGCAGTACCTCCCTCAGGATGCTGTTGGATGCGGGATGTGGCGCGGTGCGCCCTCGTGGCCTGGCTCGGCCTCGTGCGGCACGGCGCCGGCATGGCCGGCGGCGCGCGCGGATTGGTCCAGCGCCCGCGCGGAACGGTGCAGCCAGCTGCGCAGCGCGGCGGGCCCCTCCACGCAGACGCCGGCCACGGTCTCGCGCCGGCCCACCAGCACGCCCAGCCCGCCGAGCTTGCGCACGGCGGCAAAGCCGGGCTCGTCGGTCATGTCGTCGCCGGCAAAGAGCGGCGTGCGGTCGCAGAACGGCGCCGACTTCATGAAGGCGGCGATGGCGTCGCCCTTGTCGACGCCGGCGGGCTTGATCTCGACCACCATCTTGCCGGGCAGTGCTTCCAGCCCGACCGCGTGGCGCAATACGTCAGTGACCGCGGCATCGACCAGGCCGGCCAGCTCGGGCGCCTGGCGGTAGTGGATGGCAACGGCAACGGACTTGCGCTCCAGCCGCAACGCCGGATAGGCGTGCACCAGCGCTTCAAGGTGTGGGATCAGGGGTTCGAGGCCGGGCGCGGGTGTCTTGGACACCATGCCGCCGTCGGTGCGGAATTCGGCGCCGTGCACGCCGGCCGCCGGCAGCTGCAACGGCTGCAGGAAGTGGTCCAGCTCGACGATCGGCCTGCCGGAGATGACGGCGAGCGCGCCATCCAGCCGCTGGTACAGCGTGCGCAGCGTGCCGACCAGTTCAGGTTCTACCTGTACCAGTTCGGGCCGCGGCGCAAGATCGGCCAGCGTGCCGTCAAAGTCGAGAAACAGGGCGGTATTGGGTTCGATAAGCGGTAGCTGAGGCATCGCGTTACACCGTAACACGTCGTTTTGACCGGCGTCCACCGGGCGCCGTCCTACATGGCGGCAGCGCAATTCGCGACCGACGCAAGTCCGGGGCCAGCCGCAGGCATCCGCCCCATACCCCACCGCGAGTGCACGCCAGGCCACTCTCTCCACGCCCTTGCGCCGTCCCGCGCGTCGTGCCGAGGGCGGCGGAAGGGCCGCCCGGGTAGGGTGCGCGGCGCCGCCATCCTTTATCATTGGCGGTTTCCGCCAGAATTTCCGGCTTTTTTTGCGCCGCCCCCGCGGCCCTGCCCTGACACCATGACCCGCTCGTCCGCCGCCCGCCCCGACTATTTGAAGAAGATCCTGACCGCCAAGGTCTACGACGTGGCGCAGGAAACCGAACTCACCTACGCGCACCAGCTATCGGCGCGCACCGGCAATTCGGTCTGGTTCAAGCGCGAGGACACGCAGCCCGTGTTCTCGTTCAAGCTGCGCGGCGCGTACAACAAGATGGCGTCGCTGTCGGCGGAGGAACTCAAGCGCGGCGTGGTCGCCGCGTCGGCCGGCAACCATGCCCAGGGCGTGGCACTGTCCGCGGCGCGGCTGCAGTGCAAGGCCATCATCGCGATGCCGGTGACCACGCCGCAGGTAAAGATCGACGCGGTGCGCGAGCGCGGCGGCCAGTGGGTCCAGGTCGAGCTGCACGGCGAGTCCTACAGCGATGCCTACCACCACGCCGCCGAGTTGGAGAAGAAGCACAAGCTGACCTTCATCCACCCGTTCGACGATCCCGAGGTGATCGCGGGCCAGGGCACCATCGCCATGGAAATCCTGCGCCAGCACCCCGGCCCGATCCATGCCGTATTCGTCGCCATCGGCGGCGGCGGGCTGATCTCGGGCGTTGCCTCGTACATCAAGGCGGTGCGTCCGGAGATCAAGGTGATCGGCGTGCAGACCGTGGACTCGGATGCGATGAAGCGCTCGGTCGACGCCGGCAAGCGCATCGAGCTGAAGGAAGTGGGGCTGTTCTCGGACGGCACCGCGGTCAAGCTGGTCGGCAAGGAAACCTTCCGCATCACGCGCGAGCTGGTCGATGACATCATCCTGGTCGACACCGATGCCATCTGCGCCGGCGTGAAAGACGTGTTCCAGGACACGCGCAGCATCCTGGAACCGGCCGGCGCGCTCGCGGTGGCGGGCCTGAAGGCGTATGCCGAGCGCGAGAAGCTCAAGGGCCAGCATCTGGTCGCGATCGCGTGCGGCGCCAACATGAACTTCGACCGCCTGCGCTTCGTCGCCGAGCGCGCCGAGGTGGGCGAGGCGCGCGAAGGCGTGTTTGCCGTGACCATCCCCGAGGAGCGCGGCAGCTTCAAGCGCTTCTGCGAACTGGTCGGCACCCGCAGCGTGACCGAGTTCAACTACCGCATCGCGGACACCAGCATGGCGCATATCTTTGTCGGCGTGCAGATCGCCAGCCGCGCCGAGAACGACAAGATCGCCGCCAGCTTCCGCAAGCACGGCTTCGACACGCTCGACCTGTCCAACGACGAACTGGCCAAGCAGCATATCCGCTACATGGTGGGCGGCCGCTCGGCGCTGGCGCATGACGAGTTGCTGTACCGCTTCGAGTTCCCGGAGCGCCCGGGCGCGCTGATGCGGTTCCTGTCGAGCATGAGCCCGAACTGGAACATCAGCCTGTTCCACTACCGCAACCAGGGGGCGGACACTTCCAACATCCTGGTCGGCATCCAGGTGCCGAAGAACGAAAAGCGCGCCTTCCGAGCGTTCCTTTCGACGCTGGGCTACGTACACTGGGACGAAACGGACAACCCGGTGTACAAGCTGTTTTTGTCCTGAACGATCCCTGCTGAGCGCCCCATGAGCCTCCCCGAACATTCGCCGCTGGGCAAGCCCTCGGCCTACAAGACCGAATACGACGCCTCGCTGCTGTTCCCGATCCCGCGCCAGCCCAAGCGCACCGAGATCGGCTTGCCCGAAGGCAGGCCGGTGCCGTTCTTCGGCGTCGACATCTGGAACGCGTACGAGCTGTCATGGCTGAACCTGAGGGGCAAGCCGCAGGTCGCGCTGGCCACCTTCATCATCCCGTCGGACACGCCCAATATCATCGAGTCCAAGTCGTTCAAGCTGTACCTGAACTCGTTCAACCAGACGAAGATTGCATCGCCCGAGGCGCTGCAGCAGCTGCTGCACCACGACCTGTCCGAAGCCACCGGCGGCACGGTGCAGGTGCGGCTGGTCACCGAGTCAGATCTCGGCAAGCAGCAGATGGGCGAGCTTGACGGCCTGCTGCTGGACCGGCTCGACATCGAGGTCGACCGTTATGAGCCCGCGCCCGAACTGCTGTTCGCCGACCAGGACGAAACGCCGGTGGAGGAAACGCTGGTGTCGCACCTGCTCAAGTCCAACTGCCTGGTCACGGGCCAGCCCGACTGGGGCAGCGTGCAGATCCGCTACGTGGGCGCGCCGATCAACCAGGAAGCGCTGCTCAAGTACCTGATCTCGTTCCGCAACCATAACGAGTTCCACGAGCAATGCGTCGAGCGGATCTTCATGGACGTGCTGCGGCAATGCAAGCCGGTCAAGCTGGCGGTGTATGCGCGCTATACGCGGCGCGGGGGGCTGGATATCAATCCGTTCCGGACCAACTTCAATACGGCCTGGCCGGATAACAAGCGCAACGCGCGGCAATGAGCGCGCAGCAATAAGCGCACGACGTGGAGTCAGAACTCCCCGTGAAACCTCACCCCGTAAAACTTCACCGGCCCGCGATCCCGGTTGTAGCCGGGATTGCGCACGAACTGGAAGTCCGGGCTGATGCTCAGGTACTTCACCGGCTGGAAGCTGTAGTAGATCTCCAGGATCTGCTCGGGCCCGTAGCGCAATGCGCCATCGCCAAGAAACGCGCCCTGCCCGCCCGCGGCAAGATAGTTGCGATGCTGGCCGCCCAGCATATTGATCGCCACGGCCACGCCCAGTGCATCGCGGGCACGTCCCCACGCCTCCCCCTTCAGCACGCCGCCCGCTGACACCTGCCTGCCGATCTCGGTAAAGGCATAGGTCTCGGTCTTGTCGTCCGACAGGCTCGCGCGCGCGAACACTCCCAGCGAATCCGTCACCTCCTGCAGCAGCGTCACGCCGACGCCGGTTTTGGCATGCTCGCGCCGCACGTTGGCCAGGTCCGGCGTGGTGTTGTTGGCGATGCCGAACTGGATCGCATCGCTGAACGCGCCCATGCGCGCCTTGTTGCGGAACAGCAGCAGCCGCGCGGTGCCGGGGCGGCCCGCGAGCTGGTAGCGCTTCTCCAGTTCGATGATGTCGCCATAGTGCTCGAACATGCGCGTGTCGAGCTCCAGCCCGTTCGATTCCAGCGGCTGCAGGAAGCGTCCGATGCGCGCCGACCAGCCGTCGCCGATGTACTCCAGCGACACGCCCCAGGTATAGCCGCGCGCATCGGCCGGATAGTCGAACGCGCCATGCGTCATGAACGACCAGTTCATGAATTGCGTGCGCGGGTCCGAGCCGAATTCATTCTGGTCGAATACATCGAGCACGCCGAAGTTGCCCGCGGTCAGCACCACGCGCTGGCGGTCGACAGTGCGCGCGAACTGGTTGAAATCGGCCTCCAGCGTTTCGCTGCCGCCGCCCATGCCCCACGTCTGCCGCACGAAGGCGCGGGCGCGGTAGAAGACGGGGTTGGTGCTGGCCGCCTTGCCCAGTTCGCCGTTGGACAGCCCGCCCAGGCCATGCAGGCCCGAGAACGGCACGCCTTGCGTGGCTTCCGGGTTGAAGTGGAATTCCGCACCCCGCCACAGCTTCAGGCCCAGGTCCAGCGTCGCGCTGAACGAGTAGCTCTTGGCGCGTTCGGTGCCAAGGCTGTTCGGGCCCGAATACGCGGCGTTGAACGCCGGCTTGCGCTGCCAGATGTAGGTGCTCTGGCCGTGGAAGGCGAACGGGCTTTCCGTGTCGGCGGCAGCGTCTGCAGTGATCGCCTGCTGCGCCGTTGCGGGCAGGCAGGCGCAGCAGGCCAGCGCGGCCAGCGCGCGGCGGAAACTGCATCGGGCGCGCGGGTACGCGGTGGCAAGTGGCGCAAACAGCATGGAAGAAGGGGCTGGCGAACGAAGTGCCGGGAGCGGCGCCCCCGGCGCACGCAGCATAGCCAAGGGCACATGACATGTCCACCGCGAGCCAGGTGCGGGAATGCCGACGTTGTAACCGGGCTTGAATTAATTAATTCGAAAATTAATATTGATTCGACACGGTTCAATACATAGCCATGCCACGCAAACCCGCTACCCCGAAGCCGCCAGAGCGTCGCACGCCCGGGCGCCCTGCCGCCGGCCAGCCCGGCCAGCGCGAGCGCATCCTCGATGCCGCCACCGACCTGTTCTCGCGGCAAGGCGTCGCCGGCACGCCGGTCAAGGCCATCGCCGTGCTGGCGGGCGTCACGCCCGCGCTGGTCCACTATTACTTCAGCGACCGCGACCTGCTGCTCGATGCCGTGATCGAGGAAAAGGTGCAGCCACTGGTGGCACAGTTCTTCGCCGCCGGCCCGCAGGACACTGAGCCGTTGGCGATGCTGGTCGGCATCGCCACCCGGCTGGTCCGCGCCGTGGCCGATACGCCCTGGTTTCCCGGCCTGTGGATCCGCGAGGTCGCCAGCGACGACGGCGCGCTGCGCGAGCGTGTGCTGAAGCGCTTCGCGCTGCAGCGTGCCGGCGCCATGATGGCGCCGCTGGCCGCGGCGATCGCCAACGGGCAGCTCAACCGCGGGCTGGAACCGGCACTGGTGATGCCGTCGCTGGTGGGCCTGACGCTGCTGCCGCTGGCCACCACGCATATCTGGCGCCGGCTGCCCGGTGCCGAGGCGGTCGATACCGACGCGCTGGTGCGCCATGTCTCGGCACTGCTGACGCACGGCCTGAGCCCCGTGCCGACTGCCGGTGCCAACGCCTCCCCTGCACCCGCATCGAAAAAGAAGGGCCGCGCGCCCAGGCATTCCCCGGAGTCCGCTTCATGAACACCGCTGTTTCCGACCTTCTCGCGCCGCCGCGCGCGCTCCCCATCGCTGCGCTGCTCGGCGCCGCGCTGCTGGCCGCCGGCTGCAGCAAGTCCGGCACCGACACCTGGCAAGGCTATATCGAAGGCGAGTTCGTCAGCGTCGCCTCGCCCTTTGCCGGCCGCCTCGATACGCTCTCCGTGCAGCGCGGCCAGCAGGTCGCGCAGGGCGCCGCGCTGTTCGCGCTCGAATCCGATGACGAACGCGCCGCGCGCCAGCAGGCCGAGGACCAGTTGCGCGCCGCCGAAGCCCAGTTGCAGGACATGAAGACCGGCAAGCGCCCGGTCGAGGTCGACGTCAGCCGTGCCCAGCTGGCGCAGGCGCAGGCCCAGGCGCAACGCAGCGCCGCCGCGCAGCGTCGCGACGAGCGCCAGTTCGAGATCGGCGGCATTGCGCAGGCGCAGCTCGACGAATCGCGCGCGCAGGCCCGCAGCGATGCGGCACGCGTGCGCGAGCTGCAGCGCGATATCGACGTGGCACGGCTGCCGGGCCGCGATGCGCAGCAGGCGGCGCAGGCCGCGCAAGTCGCCGCCGCGCGCGCCGCGCTGGCGCAGGCAGACTGGAAGCTGTCGCGCAAGACCGTGGCCGCCACGCAGGCCGGGCTGGTCTACGACACGCCCTACCGCCTCGGCGAATGGGTGCCCGCCGGCAGCCCGGTGGTGCGCATGCTGCCGCCCGGCAACGTCAAGGTGCGCTTCTACGTGCCCGAGGCCGTGGTCGGCGCGCTGCGCAACGGGCAGGCGGTGCAGGTGCGCTGCGACGGCTGCGCCGCGCCGGTGGCGGCCAGCATCACCTATGTCGCGAACGAAGCCGAATTCACGCCGCCGGTGATCTACAGCAACGAGACCCGCAACAAGCTGGTGTTCCTGGTGGAAGCGCGCCCGTCGGCCGCCGATGCCATCAAGCTGCGGCCCGGCCAGCCCGTCGAGGTGGTGCGGCAATGAACACGAGCATTGACACCGGCGCCAGCGCCAACGGCCGCGCGCAAGGACTCGCCATCGACGTGCGCGGGCTGAACAAGCACTTCGGCGACAAGCACGTGGTCAACGACCTCAGCATGCAGGTCGCGCGCGGCGAGATCTTTGGCTTCCTCGGTCCCAACGGCAGCGGCAAGACCACTTCGATCCGCATGATGTGCGGCCTGCTGACGCCCGATTCCGGCGAGGGCACCTGCCTGGGCTTCGACATCCTGAGCGAGTCCGACGAGATCAAGCGCCGCGTCGGCTACATGACGCAGAAATTCTCGTACTGGGACGACCTGTCGATCCGCGAGAACCTCGACTTCGTAGCGCGCGTGTACGGCATGCCGGACCGGCGCAATGCGGTCGACCGCGCGCTGGAAGACCTGGGCCTGGCCACGCGCTCGGCGCAGCTCGCCGGGTCGCTGTCGGGTGGCTGGAAGCAGCGGCTGGCGCTGGCGGCGTGCCTGCTGCACGAGCCGGAACTGCTGCTGCTGGACGAGCCCACCGCCGGCGTCGACCCCAAGGCGCGGCGCGACTTCTGGGAGCAGTTGCACCTGCTTGCCGCGCGCGGCATCTCGGTGCTGGTCAGCACGCACTACATGGACGAGGCCGAGCGTTGCCACAAGCTCGCCTATATCGCCTACGGCAAGCCGCTGGCGCAAGGCACCGCCGACGAGGTCGTGGCCAGCCAGCATCTGTCGACGTGGAGCGTGGAAGGCGACGACCTCGCCACGCTGTCAGGGCAGTTGCAGGGTGCGCCCGGCGTGGAGCAGACCGTGGCATTTGGCACCGCGCTGCACGTCACCGGCCGCGACGCGCAGGCGCTGGCTGCCACGCTTGAACGCCTGGCCGGACCGGGACGCCGCGTGACGCAGACCGAGACCAGCCTGGAAGACGTGTTCATCCACATGATGAGCCGGGCCGAGGACAACATGGGCACGCGCAAGGCGAAGGAGCCGACATGAACGCCGCCGCCATCCGGAACCCCCGCAAGCCACGCGCCAACGGCACGCGCTTTTCGCTCCAGCGCTGGTGGAGCATCGTGCTGAAGGAATTCCTGCAGCTGCGCCGCGACCGCGTCACCTTTGGCATGATCGTCGGCCTGCCGATCATGCAGTTGCTGCTGTTCGGCTTTGCCATCAACACCGACCCGCGCCACCTGCCGACCGCGGTGATCGCCGCCGACCAGAGCGAATTCACACGCACCTTTATCGCCAGCATGCAGAACTCCACCTACTTCAAGGTGGTCGCCACGCTGCCCGACGAAGCTGCCGGACGCGAGGCGCTGATGAAGGGCGACGTGCAGTTCGTGCTCAGCATCCCGCCCGACTTCACGCGCAAGCTGCTGCGTGGCGAACGCCCCGCGCTGCTGGTGGAGGCCGATGCCACCGATCCCTCGGCCACCGGCCAGGCGATCGCCGCGCTGCCGCAGCTGCCGTTCAGCGTCGGCACCCATGACCTGAAAGGCTCGCTGGCGCCGCTGGCGGGCGGCAAGGCGCCGTTCGACGTGCAGGTGCAGCGCCTGTACAACCCAGAGGGCCTGACCCAGTACAACATCATCCCCGGCCTGATGGGCGTGATCCTGTCGATGACCATGGTGATGATGACCGGGCTGGCGATGACGCGCGAACGCGAGCGCGGCACCATGGAAAACCTGCTGGCCACGCCGGTGCGGCCGCTGGAGGTGATGACCGGCAAGATCGTGCCGTATATCTTCATCGGGCTGATCCAGTCGACCATCGTGCTGCTGGCCGCGCGCTGGATCTTCGACGTGCCCTTCGTCGGCTCGGTGACTGCGGTGTACCTGGCGGCGCTGCTGTTCATCGCGGCCAACCTGACGGTGGGCATCACGCTGTCGTCGCTGGCGCAGAACCAGCTGCAGGCCATGCAGCTGACCTTCTTCTACTTCCTGCCCAACATCCTGCTGTCGGGCTTCATGTTCCCGTTCGCCGGCATGCCCGGCTGGGCGCAGGCGATCGGCAACATCCTGCCGATGACGTATTTCAACCGCATGGTGCGCGGCATCCTGCTCAAGGGCAGCGGCTGGGCCGAGCTATGGCCACAGGTCTGGCCGATGGCGCTGTTCATCGTGGTGGTGATGATGATCGCGGTGCGCTTCTACCGCCGCACGCTGGACTGAAGGATTGTTGCCATGACCCGATTTCTTCCTCTTGTGACCGTGGCCGTGGCCGCGTTGCTGGCCGGCTGTGCCGTCGGCCCCGACTTCCGCAGCCCCGCGCCGACCGACGACGCCGGCTACGTGCCAGGCCCGCAACCGGTTGCCACCGTGGCGGCCGACAGCGGCGATCGCCACCCGCAATCCCACGCGCAGACGCTGGCCGCCGGCGCCGACGTGCCGGCACAATGGTGGACGCTGTTCCGCAGCCCCGAACTGGACGCCACCATCCGCATGGCGCTCGACGCCAGCCCCACGCTGGCGCAGGCGCGCGCGCGGCTGCGCGAGGCGCAGGAAAACCTCGCCGCGCGCACCGGCGCCACGCGCTGGCCCGCTGTCGACGCCCAGCTCAATACCACGCGCCAGCAGGTCAATTTCCAGTCGATGGGCATTACGTCGATCCCCAGCCCGGGACCGTTTACGCTGTACGGCGCCACGGTGCAGGTGTCCTACGTGCTCGACCTGTTCGGCGGCCAGCGGCGCGAACTCGAAGGGCTGCAGGCCGCGGTCGACTACCAGGGCTACGAGCTGGAAGCGGCGCGGCTGGCGCTGGCCGCCAACGTCGCCACCGCGGCGATCCGCGAGGCGGGACTGCGCGCGCAGCTGGCCGATACCCTGGCGCTGGCGGAAGCCCAGCGGCGCCAGCTCGGCATCGCCGACGAACGGCTGCGCGCCGGCGGCGTCGCGCGCGTCGACGTGCAGCGCCAGCGCGCGCAGCTGGCGCAGACGCAGGCGCTGGTGCCTGGCCTGCAACGCCAGCTGGAGACCACGCGGCACCAGCTCGCGGTCTACACCGGCCAGACCCCGGCAGCGGCCTCGTTGCCGACATTCACGCTGGACGCGCTGCATCTGCCCGACACGCTGCCGGTCAGCCTGCCGGCCACGCTGGCGCGGCGCCGCCCGGACATCCGCGCGGCCGAAGCGCTGCTGCACCAGGCCAGCGCCGATATCGGCGTGGCCACCGCCAACCTGTATCCGCAGATCACGCTGAGCGCCAGCGGCGGCAGCCAGGCCATTGCCGCGCGCGACCTGTTCAGCAGCCTGAACGTGTGGAGCCTGGCGGCCGGGCTGGTGCAGCCGGTATTCCGCGGCGGCGAACTGCAGGCACGCAAGCGCGCGGCAGAAGCGGCGTACGAGCAGGCGCTGGCCGCCTACCAGCAGGCCGTGCTGCAAGGCTTGCAGGACGTGGCGGATTCGCTGCGCGCGCTGGAGGCCGACGCCGCCACGCTGCGCGAGCGCGCCGACAACGCGCGCCAGGCGCGCGACACGCTAACGGTGGTGTCGGAACAGTACCGGCTCGGCGGCGTCAGCCAGCTGGCCGTGCTCGATGCCGAGCGCGAGGCGCGGCAGGCTTCATTGGACCTGGCGCAGTCGCGCGCCGACGGGCTCGCGGATTCGGCGGCGCTGCTGCAGGCGCTGGGCGGCGGGTGGTGGCAGGAAGGCGACAGCGCAGCGTTGAAGTCGCCACGCTGACCATGGTGGCCTAACCCTCGCGGCTACTTCTTGTCGGCCTCCGAGTACCAGTAGGTGCGCTTGCGCTTGCCGACGCTCGCGGGCTTGACCTCCTGTCCGCCCAGCGATGAAGTGGCATCGCCACCGCCGCCGCCCTGCTTGCCGCCGCCGATCAGCACCGGCACCAGCCGCGTGGAGCCGTCGGGCTGCGTCACCGACACCATGCCGAACACCGGCGACGGCGGCAGGCCGCCGTTGTCGAAGACCACATAGCGCGGGCCGTTGTCGATGCCCTGCCCGTTCAGGAACGACACCGCGTAGCCGCGCGCGATGCCGAGGTCGGGGTAGCATGCGCCCGCCCGGATCGGCGATGGCGTATTGGTGCCGAAGTAGGTGTAGCCGGCCACCGTCAGCGGCGCGTTCACCGCCTTCTCGCCGGCCCCGAACGCCAGGTAGAAGCCGTTGACGGCCGCCGAATCGCGGTAGGCCACGCTGGTCGCATCGACCAGGGTCGATTCCTTGACCGCCGTCCATTCCGCGGGCAGGCCCTTGCCGGTGTTGGGGTCCTTGACCATGTAGAAGCGGTTCCGCACGTTCTGCGCCGCGCCCGCGGTATTGCTGGTCGAGTACAGCGGCTTCTCGCGGTCGCCCGAGGCAATCATCACGGCATCGTACTTGCCGGTGGCGACCACGTCGGGCGGATAGAGGAACTTGCGTGCGTCGTTGGTATTGACCGCGCCACCCAGCTCCGCCAGCTTGCCGATCGACCATTGGGCCGGCAGGTCGCTGGTATTGGAGCCAAAGTCGATGCGCCAGACATTGCCGCCCACGTCGCCGACATAGGCCTTGTCGGCATAGCCGTCGCCGTTGCGGTCGACCACCGCGACGTCGGACGGGATCGCGCGCTTGAGCGCGGGCACGGTCACGCAGGTGCCACCGAATCCGGTGCAATCGGCCAGCGCGGCCCACACCGGGTCGCCCTTGATAGCGTCCAGCACGATCACGCCGCGGCCCTGCAGGTTGCCTGCCGTGGCATCGCCATTGAGCGCCGGATCGCGGTCCTCGCCGTCCGGGTCGTAGCCCGCGCCCATGATCAGCACCGGGCCCGTATGGCCGCGCACCTGCATCACGCGCGGCTGCGACCAGGTCTGCCCCAGCTCGGCGATATCGCTGTTGGTCTTGCTCCACAGGTACTTCGGCTGGCCCGGATCAGTCACGTCGAGCGCATAGATCAGCCGGCCGCCGCGCCGTGCGGTCAGGTAGATCACTACCTTGGGGCCGGTGGTGGCGGCCAGGTTCTGGTAGACCGTGGTGGTGCCGTCAAAGAAATAATCGCGCGGCTGGAACTGGGTGTCGCCGGTTGCCGCCGGGCTGCCGGTCAGCTGGATCTCGGGCGCGTTGTTATACAGCCGTGCCAGCTTGCCGTAGAACTCCGGCGCGACGAAGCCCCACAACTCACCGCCCGGGCGCACCATGCCGGACGTGGTGGCAATGGCCGTGGTGCGGTTGCCATTCACGGCGTGAAACACGCCGTCGTTGGCGCCGTAGAACACCACCACGCCGGTGGTGCCGCCATAGTCCACCACCACCGGCCGGGAATGCAGCACGTCGCCGTGGATCGAGCCGCGCACCGTGACGTTGCCGCCGGGACCGGGCTCGGCCTCCTTGCGCGGATCGGTGCCGGTCAGGCTGGAGAAGACATCCTTGCCACGCATCCACGCAATCATGTTGGCTACGTCGGCGGTGGTGGTCTTGAGCAGCGACGGGCCGCTGCCTTCGGTCAGCGCCTTGTTGCCGGTATCGAATGCCGCCAGCGTCGGCGTGGCCGCACCGCACTTCGCATTGGCGCAAGTCAGCAGGCGCCGTGCCGTCTGGCCGGTGAGGTAGTCGGCACGCAGCATCTGGGCGGCACCGCCCTTCTCCACGATCTCGCCGTCGGGCGCATCCTTGGCATTGCGCAGCAGCGCCGATGCGTTCTTCCAGAAGCCGTCCGCTGGCCAGTCGGTGACCACCGACGAGCCACCCAGCACCTTGGGCGGATCCTCGGTCCAGTAGCTGCGCGCGTTTGGCGAGATGAAGCCGGTGCCCGCCTTGCTGACGGCGCCCCTCTCCGGTTCGTCAATCGCGCCCTGCGTGCCGGCGTCGAGCATCACCAGGCTGCCTGCGCTGTCGTAGCCGAGCTTGTACTGCTTCAGGTTGCCGACCCATCGCGGCCGCGCCTTGCCGTCGGGGCGGAACATGCCGATATAGACCTGGTTCAGGTACGAACCCTGCCCGTTCACGCTGACCGGCAGGCTGACCGAGGCGAACACGTTGTTCACCGCCTGCATCTCGTTGAAGATTTCCTTCAACGCATTGGACAGCGCATCGGCATCGCCGGACTTGACCAGGTAGTTGCCGCCGCCGCCCGCCTTGCCCATGCTGGCGGCAAAGTCTCGGTAGTCCAGGCTTTGCTTGCTGCCGTCGGTCACCGCGATGGTGTAGGTGATGACGTTCTGCCGCGTCGGCGTATCCGTGTTGGCGTTGTTGGCGGCATTCAGGTCCATCTCATACAGGAAGCGCGCCCATTCGTCGCCCCAGTTGTCGATGTTGTTGCCCTTGGGCAGCCCCAGCGGCACCAGCTGCGCGGCGCTGGCGCCCGCCTCGCGCAACTTGTTGTAGGCGTCCTGGCCGGTGTCCTGCGGCTTGCCGTTGTTAAGCGCGTTGGCGATGTAGATGATGAAGTTGCGCTGGCACGGGTTGGTGATCGGCGAGGTGTACTTCGTCCCTGACAACCCGGTCTTGCCAGAGAAAAAGGCCCAGGCCTCCTGCATGCCGCCGCCGACCTGCGAGTTGTTGGCGTTGTCCGCGATGCGATCGATGGTGGTGATGTAGTTCAGGAAGGCAGTGCCGCCCTGTGCGTCCATCAGCGTCAGCCCCGGCGGCGCGGTCGGGGGCGTCACACCAGGAAAGCGGAACTGCCCGCCGGTGTTGGTGCCATGCCCGAACATCATCAGCCCAAGGTTGATCTTGCCCTTGGTGTTGTCGTCCTTGATCAGGTCCGAAATGGCCTTGTACAGCGCGCACTGCTCGGCGCCGACGTTGTTGTTGAGGTTGTTGCTGCCGACCACGCCGTCTATCCCGCACGTGAACGCCGCATTGGCATTCCATGCCGACGCATTGTCGAGGATCAGCAGCACGTTGGGCCGCGTACCGGCGTTGGACTGAAGTCCGGTGAACAGGTCGATGTCTTCGGCGTGGGCTGCAGGCATGGCCGCAACCAGCGACAGCGCGGCGGCACAGGCAGCGAAAGCGCGAGACATGCGTGGGCGGCGTGCGGACAGGAGCATGCGGTTTTTCCTTTCAGGAGCTGATTCTCGCCCGCCGCGTCACGGGCACGTGGAGCCATACAGCGTGCGTACCGCCACGCCCTGGTGCACGGTCATCACCGTGCCGGTACCGGCGGCATCGTTGACGGTCGCCGCCACGTCCCATTGCGTGTCGTTGCACAGCGAGCTGACCGCGCCCGCGCCGGAGGCGCCGATCACGAGGTTGCCGTTGGCGGTGGCGCTGCCCAGCGTGCATTCCGCGTCCTCGGGATGCGTTTCCGGGTCGATCACCTTGACCACCGGCTTGCTGGTGACGCAGGTGGGCGCCGCCACCTGTGCCACGTAATCTGGCTTGCCGTCGCCGCTGACGTCGACGGGCACCTCCACCGCCGCCGGCGCCTTGGTGAAGTCATCGGAGATCACCTGCTCGATCGCCTGCTGCGCCACGTCGCGCGCCTCGGCGGTGTGCTGCTGGTTGGCCGCGACCTTGACGTTGACCAGGCCGGAATTGACCATGGCCACCGCGATCAGCAGGAACAGCACCATGAACACCAGGGTCACGACCAGCGTGACCCCGGTCTGCCGGCGGCGCAGCTTGCCTGGGGACTTCGTCATTGCATGCTCTTTGCGGTTACCTGCGGATCGGGTTATTGCTCGCGCGTGCCGGCTACGTTGACCATCCGCGCTACCTGGGCGTAGACATGGCGCTTGTAGCCATCGTTGAAGGGGCCGCTGGCGACGCCGCGGCCCAGGTCATAGCTGCGCGTATCAGTCTGTCCAGCCGAAGGCTTCAGCGTGCGCGCCAGCACGTTCACGCGCACCGTGGTGACATTGGCCTGGTTGTTAAGCGCAACGCCCCAGTCATAGCCGGGCACGCCGGGGCAGGCGGCGCTGTTGTTCGCGGTCGGGTCCGCCACATAGCAGTCGGCCGAGCCGTTGCCATCCAAGTCGACGCCGTATTCCACATGCATGTCCTGCACGCCCTGCGCGATCGAGCGCGCCTGGAACGCGCCGCCGGCCAGTTCGGCCATCTTCAGCGTGGGGATGCCGTCGCCGCCGTTGCCGCAGCGGTCGCAGCCGGCCAGGTAGAAGATGCGCACCACGGCCTGCCTCAGCTCGGCAGGCTGGTTCGGGTCGCACAGCTTGGTGCGCAACGGGAAGGCGGCGGCGGCGCTGGCATCGAATGCGAACGGCACGGTGTCCTGCGAGCACGCGGACACCTGCAGGTAAGGCACGCCGGCGGCCGGCGCGGCGACCGGCGTGGTCGAGACGCGCCGCACCACCAGCACTTCCGAAGTCGGCAGCAGGTCGGGCAGGCATGCCGCCGCCACGCCGGGGCCGTAGCCGGCCAACGCCAGCGGCACGGTTTCGCCGGTGGCGGAGAAGCCCAGCGTGCCGGCATCGGTGGCGCACAGCGCCGGCGCCGCGGCCTTCATGGCACGGCCGATGTTGCCGACGCCGTAGAAGCCGGCCAGTTCCACTTCGCGCCGGATCTGCTCCAGCGCATAGCGGCCGTTCTCCACCTGCTCGGCCGATTTGACGAACTCAGTGCGCGACAGGCTGTTGGCGTAGTACAGGCTGGCCAGCGCGGTCAGCATCAGCAGTCCGATGGTGATGCCGATCATCAGCTCGACCAGCGACACGCCGCGCTGGCGCAGCCGGCGTTGTGCGATACGCGGAGGCAGGCGTTTCATGACACGGTCCCCAGCGAGCCGATGCGGATCTGCGTGCTGACCGCACGGCGGTAGGCCTCGCCGCCGTACTGGTTCTGGCCGCAGCCAAGCGCGGGGGCGCCGGTGGCGGCCAGGCCCTGCCAGGCGACGGTGATGCGGTAGACGTTGGCAGCCGCGTCGACCGTGTCGATGCAACCGCGCGCACCGATCATGGCGCCGACCGCCCGCGCCGCCACGCCGCTGGCCGCGGCAGTCATTTCGGCACTGCCCAGCAGCGCGGTGTTCCACGCCTGCAGGTCGCCATTGGCGGTGGCGTTCTGCGCGGCCGTTCCCAGCGCGCAGGCCGCCGGCGCGGCGCTGCCGGTGCCCAGGCGCACGCCGTTGGCGCCATCGGCATAGCACTGTGCCACCTGGCGGTTGGCATTGATGCGCGCGGCCATGTCCTGCAGCAGCGCCATCGCCTGCACGCGCTGGTAGGACTCCATCTCGTTCTGGCCCGAGCGTGCCACCAGCCCGGCCGTGCCCAGCAGCGCGACCAGCAGGATCACCACCGCCACCAGCACTTCGATCAGCAGCAGGCCGCGTTGCGCTGCGCGGCGCGGCAGGCGCGCCCGTCGTTGCCCGTGGCGGCGGGCGGCGCGATCAGGGATGCGGGTCATGAACAGGCTCCCGTGTCGGAGGCAACGCGGCCGGTCTCGCTGACCTGCACGCACACGCGCAGCGCGGCCGCCGTATCGTTGGCGGGCGCGAGCTCGAAGCGCATGGCCGCGCCGGTGAGCCGGCCGTCGTTGCCGAGCGCCACCGCGCCGGCAGCGCTGGGGGTGATGGTGAGGCCGCCGTACGGCCCGAAGGTGCGCACCGTCTGCGCGCCGGCGCTGACGGCCCAGCCCGCGGTCCAGGCCGCGCCGGTGGGCCCCAGCGTCACGGTGGCGTTGCGCTTGACTGCCTCGCTGCGCGCCAGCAGCAGCGCCGAACTCAGGTCGAGCGAGGCGCTGCGCACGCGCTGCCCTGCCATCAGCGAGGCAAACGAGGGCGCGGCAGCGAACGCGAGGATCGCCAGCACGGCCAGCGTGCACATCAGTTCGACCAGGGTGAAGCCACGCAGCGCCCGAGGCTGCCGGTGGCGATGGTGAAGCCGGTAGGTGGCTGCCATGGTCAGTTCCAGCAGTCGGTGCCGCCACCGGACGCCGACTTCGCGCCGGCGCTGGTCAGCGTCAGCGTGCCGCAGCCGGTGTCGGCACTCAGCTGGCTGCCCTTGGGCGTGGCGACGATGCTGTAGCCCGGCGGCAGCGAGGCAGTGGGAGTCACGGTGACGTCGTAGCGCGTGCTCTGTGCGGACGGCACCGACATGCCGAGCGCGCCGAGGTTGGCGGCATAGGCGCGGTTGTCGACGAGAAACCGCTCCTGCGCGCCGGAGACTTCGAGCATGAATGACTCGATCGCGGCGCGGTGCGATCGCACCACATGGCGGCTGTAGTTGGGAATGGCGACGGCGGCCAGGATGGCGATGATCGCGACGGCGATCATCAGCTCGACCAGCGTGAAGCCGCGCGCGCACGCGCCGCGGCCCGGCATGGCTCCGGCCGTGTCTGTTCCTGCCCCGATTTGACCCTTGACCCGAAACGGCGGCGTGACCGTGCCGCCGTGTCGCACTGCAGGGCTTCTATGTCCCATGCTCGCGCTCCGTACCAATTATGTTCCGGATGACCGATTTCCGGAGGTTATGGCGCGGAGTGTAAGTCACCGCCTCCTAAGTGGGTAAGGAAATTCTGATGACAGTGCGCCGGCGTTGCGGCAATCCGACAATCGGGGGGCTTGCCAAAAGCCCCGGGTACAGCTTTGGCGGCGGTCGGACGTTAACCGGCTTTCGACGTGACGATGTGACGGCGTGACAACGTGGCAGGTCGCACCGGGGCGCCGCGACCCGGCGCTCCGGTGCACGGCTGTGCAACAATCGTTACAACCACGAATCCGGAGTGCCCATGCCGTCCGACAGCCCCACCCCTCCGCCGCAGCCACCCCAGGCCGAACCCGAGCCGGCGCCACCCCAGGACCTCGACGCGCTGCTGGCCTTGCTGCGCGCCAGCTTCCCGACCCTGAGCACGCAGTTCCAGAGCGGCGCTCGCTACCTGCTCGACCACCCGCAGGACGTGCCGGTGCTGTCGATGCGCAAGATCGCGGCCAGCGCAGGGGTGCAGCCCGCCACGCTGGTCCGGCTGTCGCAGCACCTTGGCTTCGAGGGCTGGCAGGGCCTGCGCGAGCTCTTTGTCGATGCGCTGCGCGGCGGCAGCCAGCCCTATGCGCGCCGCGCGCGCAAGGTGGTGCGCGAAAGCAGCGCCAGCCACATGCTCGGCGAGATGCTCGACGCGCAGCACCACAACCTCGACCTGATCGCCGCCAACAACGACAAGACCCTGCAGCAGGCGGCGGAGCTGCTGTCGCACGCGCAGAACGTGCACGTGGCGGGCTTCCGCTCGTGCTTCCCGATCGCGTTCACCTTCCACTATGTCTACCGCCTGTTCCGCAGCTCGGTGCAGCTGATCCGCGCCGATGCCGGCACGCTGGAAATGGAGCTGCGCGGCCTGGCGCCCAAGGACGCCGTGGTGGTGGCCAGCTTCGCCCCGTATTCGCAGGAGAGCATCCGCGTGGCCGCGGCCGCGCGCGAGTGCGGCTGCAAGGTGATCGCGCTGACCGACAGCACCGTGTCGCCGATCGCGCTGGCGGCCGACTGCACGCTGCTGTTTTCGGTCGAGAGTCCGTCGTTCTTCCCGTCGATCACGGCCGGCGTGGCCATGGTCGAGGCGCTGGTCGAACAGTTGCTGGCGCGCAAGGGCAAGGGCGCGATCCGCGCGCTCGAGCAGGCGGAAGGCGAGCTGCACCGCACCGGCGCCTACGTGCCCGCCGGCCGCGGCTGAGGGGGATTATTCGAAGGCCTCGTCGCTGGGGCTGGCGTAGGCTTTCTTCAGCGGCTCGCTCATCGGCAGCTCGAAGTTGACCTGCTTGGGCGGCACCGGCGCGGCAAACCACTTGCTGTAGAGCTTGTTGATCTCGCCGCTGCGGATCAGCCCGCTGATGGCGTTGTCGACCACCTGCTTGAAGCCGGGATCGTCCTTGCGCCGCATGAACGCATAGGCCTCGAACGACTGCGGCGTGCCCACCACGGTCCAGTCGGCGGGGTTGGGCGCCAGCGTGCGTGCGCCCGACAGCAGCACGTCGTCCATCATGAACGCGGCCACGCGTCCTGACTGCAGGATCAGGAACGACTCGCCATAGTCCTTGGCGCTCTGGATGGTGATGTTGGCGTGCTTCTCGTCGTTGAGCCGGCGCAGGATGCGCTCCGAGGTGGTGCCGGCATTGGTCACCACCGCCTTGCCCGAGAGGTCGCCGAAGTCGCGCACCGGGCTGCCTTTCTTCACCAGCAGCCGCGTGCCGGCGACGAAGAACGTGGTCGAGAACGCCACCTGCTGCTGGCGCGACTTCAGGTTGGTGGTGACGCCGCACTCCAGGTCGACGGTGCCGTTCTGCACCAGCGAGATCCGGTTCTGCGAGGTCACCGGCACCATGCGCACCTGCAGCGCCGGCACGCCGGTCTCGCGCGTCACCGCATCGATCACCCGGTCGCAGATGTCCTGCGAGAAGCCGATCACCTTCTGGTTGGCGTCGTAGTACGAGAACGGGATCGACGAAGTGCGATGGCCGATGGAGATCGTGCCTGACGACTTGATCTTGCTGAGGGTCGGGCTCGCGGCGACATCGGCGGCATGCGCCGTGCCGGCCGCGCCGCTGCAGAGCACCAGCGCCGCGGCGGCGACCGCTGCGCCCGTGAACCGGCGCGGGGTCGATGAACCGCCGCACGGACGCGTGACTTCTGCTGCTTTCATACAGGCTCTCCTTGGATAGCTTGGTTGGCGTGGGTAGCGCTCAGCGATGCGCCATCGCATCGCCAATGCTAGGCAATCAGCAACAAGTGTTCCATCATGGATAACCATGAAACATATGTATTTTACACCGGCGTGGTGAAACGCCCGTTGGGACGGCGGGCGAGCGTGCGCGAACGTGGGGCATCAAGGCGCCGGATCCGTGCGGCGGCGCAGCATGGGACTGGCAGGGGCGAGATCTGGCGCGGAACCGCGCCGGAGCGGAAGGTAGTCGGAAGGTAGTCGGAAGGTAGTCGGAAGGTAGTGGGAAGGGCAGCGGAAGGACGGCGGCGGATGGCGCGCCTGCGCAGCCCTCCGCCGTGGAAACGGCTTACTGGGCGCACTTCTCCTGGTACGCCTGCTGCAGCGACTTGCGCGGACGCTCGCGTTCCAGTTCGGGGATCTGCCGCCCTTGCGCGGTCTCGATGGTCGAGTCGGTGGTACGGTACTCGCGCTTGGGCGCCGTGGCGATCTGGGCGGCCAGCTCGCGGCATTCCGCCGACTCGATGCTGCCCGGCGTCGCGGCGGGATCGGGGCGGTAGGGCGTGGTGCCTTGCTGCACGGCCTCATTGATCGCGGCGGCGGCGGCACCCTGGCCGTCCTGCTTCTGCGCGTGGACGCTGCAGGCCATGGCAAGGGTGGCAACGGCGGCTAGGCGGATCAGGTTGCGCTGTCGGCTCGGCATGGTGGCTCCTCGTGGGTGGCTCGTTGGCTTTCGGAAGATGCCAAGCTTAATCGTTCGCGGCTCATCTGGCACTACCGGCATCTGTGGCACTTCCGGCATTCCTGGCCGGCGCCGGCGGCGGGCGCTGCACTAGCGCGCGCGATGCTCGCCTTCGTCGTCGAGCTGCCAGTCGCGCCGCATCACCACATAGGTAAAGGATGCGGACCAGCCGATCAGGATCAGGCCCACCAGCGGCTCGATGGTCGCGATCAGCCGGGTCGCGCCGACCGGGTAGAGATCGCCCAGGCTCTGCGTGGTGAAGGTCTCCAGCGCAAAGTAGGCATAGACAAGCAGCGACGGCTCGCCGTGGCGGGTCGGCATGCCGGGCGCGGTCGATCCCGCCAGCCAGCCGAGGCCGAGCACGTTGTCGGCAAACCAGAAGCCGAACGCGAACACCATCGCCTCCAGGCAGTGGACCAGGATGATGCAGACGATCAGGACGCCGATATTGACGCGCCCGCTCCAGCGCCGCGGATGCAGCGCCGACAGCAGCCGCAGCGCTTCGTAGTGGATGCCCACCACGGTCACGGTCAGCACCGCGGCGCACAGCAGGGCCAGCAAGAAATTTTCGGCAGAGTTTTCCATGCGCAACCGGTTGAGGGGCGGGGGCGTCCGGTACCGGGCGGGCAAAAAAAGACGCCCTCCAACATAACACCGGAAGGCGCGCGGGAAAACCAGCACGGGAACGCTGGCGCAACGGGGCGGCGGCTTACTGGGTCTTGCAGGACAGGCTGACGTACAGGCCGCCGTCCCAGTTGAAGGTGCGGTTGCCGCTGACCTGGACCTGGATGATGTCGTTGGCCGCCACCGGCACCATGGCCGGCGTCGAGCAGGTCCTGCCCGAGCTGCTCAGATTGCAGCTGGCCGACTCGGTGATGGCGACCGGATTGACCGTCTGCAGCGCCGTGCCGCTGGCCACCCGGTAGGCGGTCACGGTGTACAGCGAGCCCGACTGGGGCGAGCCGGCCAGGGTTGCCGTCATGGTCATGCCGCCCGCGCAGCCGACCGGCATCAGCGCGCCGAAGTATGGGTCGCTACCCTGCAGGTCGAGTCCGCTGCCGGTCATGACATAGGTGCCGTTGCCGCCGGACGATTTGGAGACCGCGAAGTTGGCGGTGTAGATCGTTGCGCCCGCCGCGCCCTGGTCTCCCTTCTCTCCCTGGTCGCCCTTCTCCCCTTGCGGGCCCTGGGCCCCGGTATCGCCGGTAGCGCCAGTAGTGCCGGTATCTCCCTTGTCGCCCTTGTCTCCTTGAGAGCCTTGCGTACCGGTAGCGCCTGTAGCACCGGTAGCGCCGCTATCGCCCTTCTCTCCCTGCGGCCCCGTCGCTCCCGTCGCTCCCGTCGCTCCCGTCGCCCCCGTGGCCCCATCGGCGCCGGCCGGGCCGGCAGGGCCCTGCTCGCCGGTGGCCCCGGTCGCACCAGTGGGACCGGTCGGGCCGGCAGCGCCCACCGGGCCGGTCAGCCCGACCACCGAGATGCCCGCCGGCCAGTTGTCGCCGGTCTTGGGCCCGAACAGCGTGTTGGTGGTGGTGTTGAGGTAGAAGCTGCCCTCGGCGCCATCGGCCGCGGTCGGGTCCGCCGCGCCGTGCAGCAGCGAGGCGCCCGGCGCGCCGGCAACCCCCTGCGGCCCGACCAGCGGCACGCCGGCCGGCCATTCGCCGTTGGCCTTTGGCCCGTACAGCGTCGAGGTAGAAAGATTGAGGTAGAAATCGCCGTCCGAGCCCACGCTCGCGCCCGGCGCATTGATGCCGGACAGGATGGTCTTGCCATTGGCGCCAGCCGGGCCCGGCACGCTTTCCGACGGGGAGATGCTGGCCGGTGCCGCATCCCCGCCACCGCCGCCGCAACCGGCGAGCATGAACGCCAGGCACGCGACCGGAATGGCCGCCCGTTTCAGGTGGATGTGTTTCATTGTGAAGCTCCCCGTATATTTTTTTATTTCGCTGTCCGGCTGTTTGCCGGGCGACTTCAATTTATGTTTCGCGGAGGTTCAGAAGAATCGTGCGTTGGCACGGGCTGATTCAGGAATGAAGCGCGCGGCAAGGATGAGGAAAATCACCTCGCCAGCTAATGCAGACGGCTCTAAACATAGCGCCGTTTAAAATGCGCGCGATTCGCGAAATGGTCTTTTTGATTCAGGGAAACCGCCTGCCGGCGTGTATTCCCGCGTGCCTCCGGTGCCTCGGAAAATGGGACCGTCAAACGCACCAGCGGGGCAAAGGCGCTGCTGAAATCAAAAGATGCAGGTTTCGTCCAAACGGCTGAAATCCGGATGAGCCAACCGGATTCGCGTATTTCATGCAAGAAACATTGCGCCCCGATTTACCCCCTGCAGGGGGTATCGCCGGTTTCAGCATCGGCGTCGGCCGGCAGCGGGCATGTTGGCCACGCGGGCGATGCACTATGCTGGAAATTCCCCCATCTCCAAGCGGAGGCCGACGTGCGTAAATCCATCCCGATCCTCGCGGCGCTGGTGTTGTGCGGCGCCAGCGGCCTGGCGCTCGCCCACAACTGTCCCAACGAGATGAAGGCCATCGACGCCAAGCTCTCCACCAAGCCGGCGCTGTCGCCCGAAAATGCCGCCAAGGTGACCAAGCTGCGTGCCGACGGCGAGGCCTACCACAAGGCCGGCAAGCATGACGAATCGATGAAGTCGCTGCTGGAGGCCAAGAAGATACTCGGCATGTGACACGGAGCGCTGCACAAAAAATGGAGCCGCCGCGCACCCCGCGCGGCGGCTCTGCTTTGCTGCATGGCCCGGGGCGAGGCGCCCCGGACGGTGTGGATCAGGAGCCCGACCCGACCTGCTGGATCACGCCATTGGGCGCCACCAGGTAATACTCGGCGCCAACCCCTACCCAGCGCGTGCCCTTGCGCGGCGCCGGCAGGTTGTACTGCTTGTAATCGTCGATCACATACTGGCGATCCCTGAACTCGGTCGGCAGGCGATCGCCTTTTTTCCATTGCTGCACCTGCACATACGGCGAGCTTTGCGGGGCTGGTGGCGGCGCTGACGCCGCGGGTTCCGTCATCGGCCGGGGAGTCCGGCCGGTGCCCTGCGCCATGGCAAACGGCGCCGCCAGCACGCTTGCCGCCAGCAGCAGTGCCGGCATCGCTTTCTTGGTATTCATCGTGATCTCCTTGCGTACGGAAAACCGAACTGCCGGAGGATCCGGACAGCACCTTCCAGATTAGTCACAAAAGCGGAAAACGTGGCATCCGTGGCCCGCCAGCCACGCCCTTGCGTTCACAATTGTTTGCCGCGCGGCGGCACCCGCCATGCGCCGCGAGCCCAGGTGCTGGCTAGAATGCGACCTGACGGAAACACTCAGCAGGCCGCGGCGAGCGTCGCGCCTGCCCGGGCGCATGCGCCCCATAATGTTCCCTGGCCATGCCCCTTCGGTCACCGGATGCTGGTCGCGAGAGCTGCCGGCCGCCTGATGCCGCCGCTTGTCCGCGCCCTTGCCGCGGCTTGCAAGCACCCCTGCCAGAGGACGACAAGAACAGGGGACTCTCGTGTTGCAAGACGCTGGTCGACTACTGGCACTGGTCAATCCCGCCATCGCCATCGCATTCTCGCTGTGCTTCGTCACGGCCTGGCGCTATGAGCGCACCCGGCACTACCTGTTGCTGCCGGCGGCCGCGTACTGCATGTATGCGATCGCTATCAGCGTGCAGATCGTGTGGCCGCCGCGTGACGGGGGCGGACAGGCCACGGTGACCGGCCTGCTGTACCTGGGCAGCGGCGTGCTGCTGCTGCGCGGCATGCTGGCGCGCATCGGCGCACGGGTCGATACCTGTGTGCAGGTGGCGTTGCCGCTCGCGCTGCTCGGCGCCATCGCGTGGTTCGACCTGGTGCAGCCGCGGCTGGTGGCACGCATCTACATCCTGAACATCGGCATCGCCATGATCCTGCTGCTGGGCATGCCGGCGCTGGCCCGACTGCGCACGGGGCGCCTGGCGGACCGCATGCTGTTCTGGACCTACCTGCTGTTCGCGCTGCATTTCCTGCCGCGCACCGTGCTGACCGTCGTGCCGGCGGCATCGTACGATCCGGCCAGCTTCACCCGCTCGGCCTATTGGCTGTGGCTGCAGGCCACGCTGGCACTGATGCTGATGGCGCTGGCCCTGGCGCTGCTGGCCGCGGCGGTGCAGGACATCATCGTCGGCCTGCGGCATGAGCGCGACACCGATCCGCTCACGCTGCTGCATACCCGCCGCGGCCTGGCCGCGCTGGCCATGTACCAGATCCCGCCACCTCCCGGGCAGCCGCTCAGCCTGCTGCTGTGCGACCTCGACCACTTCAAGTTCATCAACGACAACTACGGCCACAGCGCCGGCGACGCGGTGCTGGCGCAGTTCGGCCAGATCATCGCCGGCGGCATCCGCCGGCGCGACATCGCGGCGCGGCTGGGCGGCGAGGAGTTCGTCGTGCTGTTGCCGGATACCGCGCCCGACGCCGCGCTGCAACTGGCCGAGCGCCTGCGCCACACGCTCGAACACACGCCGATGACGGTATTACCCGGCGTGCACCGCGTGACCGCCAGCTTTGGCGTGGCGACGCTGCGGCCCGGCGAGGACCTGGATGCGCTGCTGATGCGCGCCGACCACGTGCTCTACGCGGCCAAGAACCGCGGCCGCAACTGCGTCGCCTGGGAGCGGGACGAAGCCTTGCAGGCGCTCGGCGCCCTCGTCTGAGACAGGGCTACAGGCAGATTCCCTCGATGATTGCCATGCCGCGGACGACGACCGGATCATGGCGACAAGCGCGGCTGGTGGTGGCCCGGAAAACTGGCGTCGAGGGACAGGCGGAGGTCGCCAACGCGGTCCTGCGCCGCCTGCACGGCCCACGCGGCGCCGGCCTCCAGCTCCTGGCAAAGCTGCGCCGCGTCGCGCGCGGCATCGATGTGCGCCAGCGCGCCGCGCATGCGGTGCGCGTGCGTCTGCACCGCGCCCAGGTCGCCGCTGGCGGCAGCGGCAAGCAAGGCATCGAGGTCGGCACGCACGCTCTGCGCCAGCAGCGCCGCATTGGCTTCAGCGTCGTCGCCGGCGCCTGGCGACATCTCCCCGTGCGCCGGCACCAGTGCCTGCAGGCACGCGGCCAGCTCTGGCAACAGCACCGGCTTGACGAGGCAGCGGTCCATGCCCGCCGCGTGGCAGCGGCCGGCTTCGCCATCGCCGGCGTTGGCGGTCAGCGCGACGATGCGCACCGGATTGCCTGTCGCGCGCAACTGGCGGCTGAGCGCGTAGCCGTCCATGACCGGCATCTGCACATCGGTCAGCACGACGTCGAAGGCCCCTGCCGCACAGGCCGCCAGCCCCTGCGCGCCGTCGCTCGCCAGCTGCACCGTGCAGCCAAGCCGCTCCAGCTGGCCACGCAGCAGTTGCCGGTTGTACGGATGGTCTTCCACCACCAGCACGCGCAGCCCGAGATGCGGCAGCGCAGGCATGGCCTGCGCCGTGTCGGGGCAGGCGGCGCCGCTCGCTGACCGTGCGGCGGTGGCCTGCAACTGTAGTGCCACGAGAAACCGGCTGCCCTGGCCCGGCGTGCTGTCCACAGTGATGTCGCCGCCCATCAGCCTGGCCAGGTGCCTGCAGATCGCCAGGCCGAGCCCGGCGCCGCCGTGCCGGTCCGCGCCTGCGGTATCGCCTTGCGTGAAGGGCTCGAACAGGTGCGCAAGCAGCGCGCCATCGATGCCTGGGCCGGTGTCGGCCACTTCCAGCATCAGCCTGACCGGGAGCGGCGAGGGCTGCGGTTCGTGCCACATGCGCAGCGTGACGCGCCCGTGCGCGGTGAACTTGATCGCATTGCGCAACAAGTTGGCGAGCACCTGCCGCACGCGCAGCGGATCGCCCAGCAGCCACGGCACGCCCGGCTGCAGGTCGCAGTCCAGCGCCACGCCCTTGCGCATGGCCAGCGGCTCCTGTGCGCGCGCCACCGTCTCTGCCAACGCCACCGGATCGAATGGCACAGCGTCCAGGCGCAGCTGGCCAGCGTCGATGCGCGAAAAGTCGAGCAGGTCATCGAGCAGTTGCAGCAGCACGCGCGAGGATGCGGTGATGGTCGCAACCTGCTGGCGCTGCGCCGCGCTCAGCTCGGTCAACGACAGCAGTTCCAGCGTGCCGAGCATGCCGTACAGCGGCGTGCGGATCTCGTGGCTCATCGCGGCCAGCAGGCGCGGGTTGGCGGGGTGGCCCGCGTCGGGCGGTGCGGGGACTGCGCTGTCGTCGTTCGTCGTCATGGCATTGTCCGGGGCTGCATGCCGTTGCGGCTTGCGGAAATATGCCAAGCATAGCGACGCGCGGCCGCGGGCGCATGAACTTCGGTTCGCCCGATTTCCGAAGCATCAGGCTTTACCGAAACACGCTAATGATCCGGCGCGCTGTCGATGTCGAACTCCTGCACCGCCACCGCTTCCGGCAACATCACACTGCCGTCGAGCAGCCGCTGGCTCCACTGAGCGAGCGCCGCGCGCACGTCGTGGCCGACTCCCGGCCCCAGCGCGAGACGGACTGCTTCGGGAACTTCAAGCCCGAAGCTGCGCACCGTCCCCCACGCCACCTGCCCGCGGACATAGTCGTCGATCGCCCGTTCCACGCACAGCCCGCTGTCGGCGATGGCCGAGGCGATGAACACGTCGGGATGACGCGCGGTCCAGTCGAGCACATTGCCGATCTGGCGCACGCCGGTGGCGCGGCACGCCGCGATGGCGCCGTCGCGGCCGCCGTCGATCATCGCGAACAAGATGTCGGCACCGGCGCGCGCCTGGGCCTCGACGGTGGCAGCCGCGAGCGCGGGATCGTGCTGGTATCCACAGAACGTGGTCAGCACCGGCAGCCCGGGCACTGCGCTGCGCACGCCGTGGACGAAGGCGGCACGGCCTTTCAGGCCCGGCCGCACCTTCTCGCCGGACAGGTGCGCGACCACGCCCGTTTGCGAAGCGAGCGCGGCGAGCACACCCGCCAGGAATGCGGACTGTTCCTGCAGCACCTCGTAGCTGGCGATATTGGCCGACAGCGCGCTGCCCTGCGTGATGACGAAGCGTTGCGCCGGATAGCGCGCCGCCGCGGCGGCAACCGGCACGTCACCCTGGCCGCCGTGCGCGACGATCAGGTCCGGCCGCGTGTCGCACAGCGCCAGCAGCGCCTGCGTGCGCGCCTGCGGCGACGGGTCTTCGATCCATGCGATCCCTACGTCGTGCCCCGCCGCGCGGGCGCGCAAGGCGCCGGCATGTCCGGCTTCATTGAAGCTGCCGCGCCCTTGCGGCCCGAACAATACGAACTGGATGCGCGCGCTCATGACAGGCTCGCTCCGGTCGCGGCCACCACCGGGCCCCAGGCCTGCGCCTGCTGGCGCACATACGCGGCGAATTCGTCGGGCCGGCGCTGTGCCAGCACGAAGCCCTGGGCTTCGAGGCGGGTGCGCACAGCGGGTTGCTGCAGGATTTCATTCAGGTGATGGTGCAAGCGGTTCACGATGTCTCCGGACAGGTTGGCCGGCGCCGAGACGCCGACAAAATTCTCGGCCACCAGCCCGGCAAACCCGGCTTCGGCCACGGTGGGCAGCTGCGGTGCCTGCGGCACGCGCTGCGTCGCGGTCACGGCGAGCAGGCGCAGCGCACCGGACTGCATCAACGGCAGGTTCTGCGGCAAGGCATCGACGGCGAAGGGCAGCTGCCCGCCCAGCAGGTCGGCGCGCATCGGCCCCGCGCCCTTGTATGGCACGTGCGTGAGCCGCAGCCCGGCCTGCTGCCCGAACAGTTCCCCGACGATATGCGCGACCGATGCCGCGCCGCCGCTGCCGAATGGCACCGGATCGCGCTGCGCGCGGATCCACGCCGCCAGCTCCGGCAGCGTGCGCGCGGGCACGGACGGATGCACCGCGAACACGGTGGGGACCGCGCCGATGTAATGCACATGCGTGAAGCTGCGAACCGGGTCGTACGGACGCCGGCCGGGCAGGAACGGCGAGATGCTGAGCGCGGCCGAGTTCGACATCAGCAGCGTGTAGCCGTCCGCCGGCGCCGCGGCGACGGCGGCCGCGCCGATGGTCGAGCCCGCGCCCGGGCGGTTGTCGGTGACAAAAGGCTGGCCCAGCCGCTCCTGCAGCGCAGGCGCCAGCAGCCGCGCCACGATGTCGCTGGCGCCGCCCGGCGGGAAGGTCACCACCATGCGCACCGGATGGCGTGGCCACGGCGCGGCGTCGGCGCGCGCCGCCAATGGCAAGGGCAATGGCAGCGACAGCGCGGCGGAAGCGGCCAGGAATCGTCTTCTGGAAATCATGTCAGTTCCTCGGCGGCATCGATGTCACAACCGGTGGCGCAGGCCCACGCCGCCGCCGAACTTGTTGCCATATACGCCCATGAACGCCGGCAGCGCGTAGGCGCCGCTGACACGGTTGAAGTCGAACTCGGCATAGACGCTGGTGCGCCGGGACAAGGCGTAATCGGCCACGCCGGTCAGCATCAGCCGATGGCCGCTGGCAGCCGCCTGCCGGTCGTAGCCCGCCGCAAGCGACAGCGCCAGCGCCGCGGTTGCCTGCACGGTGGCGCCGCCGGTCAGTACGTGGTTGCGCGTCGCGCTCAGGTGGTAGCGGTTGTCGAGATAGCCGAGCGCGAGCTTGACCGGGCCCAGCTGCGTGCTGCCGCCGATTCCCCAGATCGTGCGGCGCTCTTCCGTGGTGGCGGCGTTGGTGCTTTGGTAGAGCACACCGACGTCGATGCTGCGAGTGGTCCATGCCAGCGAAAGGCCGCGGCTGCTGTTGGCCGGGATATCCCCCGGCACTTCGCCGAAGGTGTAGTGCCCCGCCGCCGACAGCGCGCCCCACTTGCCGGCGTACTTGACCATGTTGTCCTGGCGCGGCCCGGTATAGCCGTTGAGGATGGCGACGGCATCGAGGTTCGGATGGCCGTACGGCTGGAAGCGGAAGGTGGCGTCATAGGCCGTGGTGAACTGGCGGCCGAAGGTCAGCGTGCCGAGCGTCTCATGCTGCAGGCCGGCATACGATTGGCGCCCGAACAGCCGGCCGTTGCCCTGCGTGCCGACCTGCCCGTAGTTGGTGGTCGCGGTGCCCTGCAGCGACATGCCGGTGGCCAGGTCGAAGCCGCTTTCCAGGTTGAACAGCGCGGACCAGCCACCGCCGAGCGCCTCCGTGCCGCGCACGCCCCAGCGCGAGCCGCTGAAATAGCCCTCGCTCAACTCCGCCAGGCGCTGGTCGCCGCGGTTGTTGTCCGAGTACCGGACCATGGTGTCGAGCAGGCCATACAGCGTGACCGACTGGGCCTGTGCAGGCGTGGATACGCTGACGGCAACAACGCCGGCAAATGCGCCAGCCAATGCGCCGGCAAATGCGCCAGCGAGCCCGCCGGCACGCCCCCGCGGGATGGCGCGACCGCGCCTCGTTGTTCGGACTCCCTGACGGACCATCTGACGTCGACCTCCATTTTGCATACAAAGTTAGGACGCAAAATATAGAGGCGCGGACAACCATCCGCATACGAATGTGTCCGCATGACGTCATGCGGTTTTTGCCGCGTCGGGGATGGCGCGGCATCTGCAAGCGCTCAGGTTGTTCCCAGGCGCTCGCGCGTGCGCCGGGCCACATCCTTGGCCCACGGGAACGCGTCCCAGTAGCGCCGCGCAAACTGCTCGATCTCGTCGCGCTGCGTCAGCGACAGGCCGATCATGTCGAGCCCCTCCAGGAACATCCGGCGATGCCGTGCCGACAGCTCGAACGGAAAGTCGCCCACCGGCGTGCGCACCTGCATGGCCTCGACATCGATGTGGATGGCGTTGGCGCTGTCGGCATCGACGGCGTTCATCAGCCGCTCGATCACCTCGCGCGGCAGCATCACCAGCAGCAGCCGGTTGTTCATCGCATTCGAGTAGAAGATCTCGCCGAAGCTGGGCGCGATCACGGCGCGGATGCCGAACTGCTGCAGGCCCCATACGGCATGCTCGCGGCTGGAGCCGCAGCCGAAATTGGCGCCGCCGACCAGGATGCTGGTGCCGGCGTACTCCGGCCGGTTCAGCACGAATTCCGGGCGCCGCGCGCCGGTGGCGTCGAAGCGGTGGTCATAGAGAATGCCTTCGGCGAGCCCGGACTTGTCGATACCGCGCAGGAACTGCTTGGGAATGATCTGGTCGGTGTCGAGGTTCTCGAAACGGATCGCGGCGGCTTTGCCGGTGAGGCAGGAAAGTTCAGGCATGGGACAGCTCCAGCTTGCGGACGTCGGTGATCGCGCCGGTAATGGCCGCCGCGGCCGCCATGGCCGGGCTCATCAGGTGGGTGATGGCACCGCGTCCCTGCCGGCCTTCGAAATTGCGGTTGGTGGTGGAGGCGCAGCGCACGCCGTCGGCGAGCACGTCGTCGTTCATGGCCAGGCACATCGAGCAGCCGGGCTGGCGCCATTCGAATCCCGCGGCGGTGAGGATGTCGGCCAGCCCTTCGCGCTCGGCCTGCGCCTTCACCGCGCCCGATCCCGGCACGACCATGGCACGCACGCCCGCGGCGACGCGCTTGCCGCGCACCACGCTCACGACCGCGCGCAGGTCTTCGATGCGGCCATTGGTGCATGAGCCGATGAAGACGTGCTGGATCGGCGTGCCGGCAAGCGTCGCGCCCGGCTGCAGGTGCGTGTAGGCCAGCGCGCGCTCGACCGCGCGCTGCTCCGCCTCGTCGATCTGGTCTTCAGGGAACGGGACCTGGCCCGACACCGGCAGCACCTGGTCGGGGCTGGTACCCCAGGTCACGTGCGGCTCGACCTGGCTCGCGTCGAAGACGTATTCCATGTCGAACTGCGCGCCGGCGTCGCTGTGCAGCGTCTGCCAGTACTGCAACGCGGCGTCGCGCAGCGGGCCATCAATATCCGGCGCGCGGCGCAGCACGTAGTCGATGGCGGCCTCGTCCGGCGCAATCAGCGCACCGCGCGCGGCGGCCTCGACCGTCATGTTGCACAGCGTGAAGCGGGCTTCGATGCTCAGGTCGCGGATGGCCGTGCCGCAGTACTCCACCACGTAGCCACGCGCACCCTGCGCGCCGATCGCACCGATGATGCGCAGGATCAGGTCCTTGGCAGTGGTGCCGAGCGGCAGCTTGCCGTCCACGCGGATGCGCATGGTCTTTGCCATCCGGTAGACCAGCGTCTGCGTGGCCAGCACGTGCTCGACCTCGGACGTGCCGATGCCAAAGCCCAGCGCGCCGAGCGCACCGTAGGTGGTGGTGTGGCTGTCACCGCAGATCACCACCGTGCCCGGGCGGATCATGCCGTGCTCGGGCGCCACCACGTGCTCGATGCCCTGCAGCGTGTCGTTGGTGTCGAACAGCGGGATCGCGTGCCGGTCACAGTTGCTGCGCAGGTTGGTGGCCTGCAGCGCCGACGCCGGATCGGCGATCACGCGGATCGCGCCGGGGTGCGTGGGGATGATATGGCTGACCACGGCCACGTTCTGCCCCGGCACCAGCACGCCGCGCCCCTGCTCATGCAGGCCGGCGAAGGCCTGCGGGCTGGTGTATTCGTTCATCAGGTGCAGGTCGCAGTACAACAGCACGTTGTCGTCGTCGATCCTGGCGACGGTATGGGAGTCGACCAGCTTCTGGTACAGGGTCCGGGGTGTCATGGCAAAGGCCTTGGTAATGCTTGGTGATGGTATGACGGTCATTCCGCGGTGATGCCGCGCTGCTTGATCAGGTTGGCCCACACGGGCATTTCTTTCTCCAGCCGCTGCCGGGCGGCCGCGGGCGTGCTCGGCGTCGGCTCGAAGCCTTCCTTGAGCATCCGGTCACGCGTGGCCGGCGTCGCGAGCGCGGCGTTCAGCGCAGTGTTCAGCTTGTCGATGACCGGCTTGGGCGTGCCCGTCGGCGCGAACACCATGAACCAGGTCTCGAAGTTGTAGCCAGGCAGGCCGGCCTCCGCCGCCGTCGGCACGTTCGGCAGCTGCGCGGAACGCCTGGAACCGGTCACGGCCAGCGCCTTGAGCTTGCCGCCCTGCACATGCTGCTGGGCCGCCGACACCACCGGGAAACTCATGTCGACCTGGCCGGCAATGGTGTCGACCAGCGCCGGACCGCCGCCGCGATACGGCACGTGGACGATCGACACGTTGGCCACCGACTTGAACAGCTCCGCCGACATATGGAAGGTGCTGCCGTTGCCGGCCGAGCCGTAGGTCATCTTGCCCGGCTGGGCCTTCGCCGCGGCGATCAGCTCCGGCAGCGTCTTCGCCGGAATGTTGTTGTTGACCACCAGCACATGTTGCGAGCTGGCGACCATGCCGATCGGCGCAAGGTCCTTCAGCGTGTCGTACGGCATGCGCGGGAACAGGCCGGGGTTGATCGCCAGCGACACCGTCTGCAGGCCGATGGTGTAGCCATCGGCGGGCGCCTTGGCGACGGCGTCGACACCGATGTTGCCGCCGGCGCCGGCGCGGTTCTCCACCACCATGGTGCCGCCGAGGCTCTTGGCCCAGGCATCCGCGACCAGGCGCGCGGCGATGTCGGCGCTGCCGCCGGGGGCATAAGGCACGATCAGGCGGACCGGGCGCTGGGGATAGGACTGGGCGGCGGCGGTGCCAGCGGTGGCGGCGAAAGCCGCGGCGCAAGCCATCAAGGCCGTCAGGCGGACAAGTTTCACGGGCGTCTCCTGTGGGATGAATTGTTGTGGAAACGATCGTATCATTGCCCCGGAGAAACATAATTCAGACTCCGTTACTTCTTTAGTTCCTGTAATTCAGCAATGGACAACTTTTCCGACCTGGCCTTCTTCCAGTGCATCAACAAGCACGGCAGCCTGGCCGCCGCCGCGCAGGAGCTGGGCGTGACGCCGCCCGCGGTCAGCAAGCGGCTGGCCGCGCTGGAGGCGCGGCTGGGCGTGCGGCTGCTGCACCGGACCACGCGGCGCATCAGCCTGACGCCGGAGGGCGAAAGCTACCTGGTCGAAGGCGCGCGCATCCTGGCGGAAATGGAAGCGCTGGAACGCGCCATCGCCGGCAGCAGCAGCACGCCGCACGGCCTGCTGAAGATCGGCGCAACGCTGGGTTTCGGTCGCCGCCATATCGCGCCCGCGTTGTCGGCGTTCGCACGCGCGTTCCCCAGGATCGAGGTGCAGCTGCACCTGAGCGAACGGCCGCTGAACCTGGTCGAACAGGGCCTGGACGCGCTGATCCATTTCGGCGAGCTGCCCGACGTGCGGCTCACCGCGCGGCTGCTCGCCAACAACCGGCGCCTGCTGTGCGGCGCGCCGTCCTACCTGCAGGCCGCCGGCGAGCCGGCGAACCCGCGCGAGCTGGCGCGGCACAACTGCATCTTCATCCGCGAGGCGGACGAGACCTTCGGCACCTGGCACCTGCGCAACGGCGCCCAGCAGGAAACGGTCAAGGTGCGCGGCACCATGAGCACCAACGACGGCGAATCGGCGCTGGCGTGGGCGCTGGACGGGCAAGGGCTGCTGGTGCGGTCCGAATGGGACGTGGCCGAGCACCTGCGCAGCGGGGCGCTGCGCCGCGTGCTGCCGCAGTGGCAGCTGGCGCCGGCGGATATCTACCTGGTGTTCCCGGCGCGCAACCACCGGCCCGACAAGGTGCGGGCGCTGGTGGATTTCATGCTGGAGCGGTTTGCCGGGCACCGCTCGCGGGGGCCGGGGGGCGCGGACAGCGCGTGGTAGCGCCGTCGCCTGGAACTTCCACGGCACTCCGGCACGGAAGGTCCTCGGATCCGTGGGGTGGATATGGTGGTCGTTGATGCCGGCAGGCGTGCCGCCGGCTGCCGTGCCCCGCCTTATCCGGCGAACCGGTAGCCCAGCCCCACTTCGGTCAGCAGGTGTACCGGCTGCGCCGGGTCCGCTTCGAGCTTGTGGCGCAGGTGTCCCATGTAGACCCGCAGGTACTGGCTGCTCTCCGACTGCGCGGGGCCCCACACCTCGCGCAGCAGTTCGCGGTGCGTCATGACCTTGCCGCGATGCGCGATCAGCACCGCCAGCAGCCGGTACTCGATCGGCGTCAGGTGCACCGCCTGCCCGCCGCGCGTGACCACGCGGTTGGCGAGGTCGACGTGGACGTCGCCGAACTTGACCTGGCTGGAACCCTGCGGATTGGCCCGGGCATGCCGGCGCAGCAGCACGCGCAGGCGCGCCACCAGCTCGGCCACGCCGAAGGGCTTGGTCAGGTAATCGTCGGCCCCCGCGTCCAGCGCGCCGACCTTGTCGGCCTCGCCGCTGCGCGCGGACAGCACCAGGATCGGCACGGCGGTCCACGTGCGCATCTCGCCGATCAGCTTGAGCCCATCGCCGTCCGGCAGGCCAAGGTCGAGGATGACCAGGTCGGGCTGGCGCGTCCCGGCCTCGATCAGGCCGCGCTTGAGCGACTCGGCCTCGTGCACCGTGCAGCCCTCGGCCTCCAGCGTCAGGCGGACGAAACGGCGGATATGCGGTTCGTCCTCGACGAGCAGGATCGTGGGCGAGAAATCGAACGGCATCTATGCCTCTCCTTGCCTGGTTGGCGACAGCTCTGGCAGTTCGGCCGGCTCGGGCTCGATCGTGGGCGGGTTGCCGCGCGGCAACGCGATGGTGAAGCGCGCGCCGGTGCTCTCGTCGGGACGTTCATGCTCCCCATGCCGCTGCGCAGGTTCCACCCAGATGCGCCCGCCATGCGCCTGCATGATGGCATCGCACACGGCCAGTCCCAGCCCGACGCCGGCGGTAGCAGACTCGCGCTCGCCGCGCGTGAATTTCTCGAAGATCTGCCGCTCCCTGCCCCGAGGTACGCCGGGTCCGTCGTCCTCGACCACGACCCGGATCTCGTCGCCCTGCGCCGCCGCGGACAGCCGGATCTGGGTGCCTGGAGGCGTGTACTTGGCGGCATTCTCCAGCAGGTTGCACAGCACGCGCTCGAGCAGCACGCCATCGCATTCCACCAGCGGCACCTGCGACAGATCGGCCACGGCGACACGGTGGCGCGCCAGCGCATCGCGCATCGCGGCCAGGCTCGCGCCTACCAGCTCCTCGACCGACTGCCACTCGCGCCGGATGTGCACGTCGCGGCTTTGCAGCCTGGCCATGTCGAGCAGGTTGACCACCATGGTGCGCATGCGGCGCGCCTGCTCCAGCATCGCGGCGACGGTCTCATCCAGTGGCGGGGCCAGCGGCGGCGTAACGCGCTGCATGGTTTCCGCCATGCCGATCAGGCTGGTCAGCGGGGTACGCAGGTCATGCGAGACCGCGGCCAGCAGCGAACTGCGCAGGCGCTCCGACTCCATCGACAACAGCGCCTGCTGCGCCACCTCGACATAGTGCAGCCGCTCGACCGCGATCGCAATCAGCGTGCAGAACACGTCGGCCTGCCGGCGCAGCGCCGGCTGCGCGAATGCGTGCGGCACCGCGGGCTCCACGGCGAGCACGCCGCGGGTCCGCATCGGCGCCTTCAGCGGCAGGTACAGCACCGTGCTGCCCGGCAGTGTGTTGGTGCCCGTGCCGGCTGGCTGGCCATGGTGGAAGACCCATTCGGCCAGCACGCGGTCGATCGAGTCGGTGTGCCCGGCGCTGCTTCCCATGCTGCGCGGCGGGCTGGCATCCGACACCGGCGGCAACAGCCGCCCGTCCTCCGAGACCAGGAAGAAGGCCGAGCTGGCATCGAAGGCGGCGCGCAGGAAGCGGCTGCCGATCGCGACGATCTGTTCGGGCTGCAATGCCGCCGAGAGTTCTCGCGCCAGTTCGTACAGCGTGCGCGCATCTTCCTCGCGCCGCACCGCCAGCCGCGCCTGCTCCCGCAGCCCCGCGGTCAGCTGGCCGACTACCAGCCCGACCGACAGCAGCACCAGGAAGGTCAGCAGGTACTGCACGTCAGTGACGGCGAAGGACAGCCGCGGCGGCACGAAGAAGAAATCGAACGCCGCCACCGCCAGCACCGACGCCAGCGCCGCCGGCCCGCGGCCATGGCGCAGCGCCACGCCGACCACCGCGACCAGGAACAGCATGACGATGTTGACCACTTCGAACCACGGCAGCGCCAGCGCCGACAGCAGCGTCGCGCCCGCGCACCATGCCACGGCCCAGGCGTAGTCCTTGCGCCTGGCGCCATCGGTGCTTGCCGAGGTTTCCGTTTCGTCGATGCCGTGGTGTGGACGGAGATCGGCGCGCGTCATGTCGGCGGCCACGCGGATGATATCGATCTCGGGGCAGCCGCGCGCCAGCGCATCGGCAAAGCTGGCGCGGCGGCCGGGCAGCCCACCCGGGCCGCTCACGAGCGGCGACAGCACCAGGCCCAGCAGCGCCCGCGCACGCTCTACCGGCGAGCCGCCGCGGCGCCAGTCCGCCGGCGCGCGGCCGAGCACGACCTTGGTCAGGTTATGGCGGCGCACGTAGCCCGCAATTGCCTGCACCATGTCGTTGCCAGCCAGCGTCTCGGTCCGCGCGCCCAGTTCCTCGGCGAGGCGCATCGCGGCCTGCAGGCGCAGCCTGGCCGTATCGGATAGCGGCGCCAGCCGGGGCGTCGCCACCGTCACCACGTGCCAGTCGCAATCGAGCTGCCCGGCGAGCCGGCGCGCGCTGCGCACCACCTGCTCCGCATCGTCGCCGCTGCCGATGCAGGCGAGCACCGCCTCGCGCGTGCGCCAGACCGCCTGCACGGCTTCGGACTGGCGCCAGGCGCGCACATCGTCGTCGATACGATCCGCGGTGCGGCGCAGCGCCAGTTCGCGCAGCGCGATCAGGTTGCCCTTGCGGAAGAAATTGCGTGCCGCGTGGCGCGCCTGCTCGGGCAGGTAGACCTTGCCCTCTTTCAGCCGGCGCAGCAGTTCATCGGCCGGCAGGTCGACCAGCACGACCTCGTCAGCGGCGTCGAAGACCGTGTCGGGCACGGTCTCCCACACGCGGATGCCGGTGATGCCGCCGACGGCCTCGTTCAGGCTGTCGAGGTGCTGCACGTTGACCGTGGTCCACACGTCGATGCCAGCCGCCTGCAGCTCCTGAATGTCCTGCCAGCGCTTGGGATGGCGGCTGCCCGGCGCGTTGGAATGCGCCAGTTCGTCGACCAGCACCAGCGCGGGATGGCGGGCCAGCGCCGCGTCCAGGTCGAACTCGCTCAAGACCCGCTCGCGGTACGGCACTGCTTTCATCGGCAGGCGCTCGATGCCGTCGATCAATGCGTCGGTTTCCGCGCGGCCGTGGGTCTCGACCACGCCGATGACGGCATCGATGCCCTGCGCCGCCGCCGCGCGCGCTGCGGTGAGCATGGCAAAGGTCTTGCCAACGCCCGCCGACGCGCCGAAGTAGACCCTGAGCTTGCCGCGCGCGGCCCGTGCGGTTTCGGCCTGCACCTGCCTGAGCAGGTCATCCGGATCGGGGCGTGCGCCCGCGGCGCGGAGTTCGGTATCAGGCATGGGAAAGTTCGCGTCCCATGCTAGCAGAACGGCCGCCTGCCACACGCACGGCGATGGCAAATGGATGGCGCCCTGTGGCGCGGCGCGGCGAAGGCGATCAATACGATCAGGAAGATCCCGATCACGGCATGGCATCCTTGAGTGAGTCCTGGCATGCAGCTTACCGGCAGGGTCGTAAAAACCGGGTAGAAAGGGAGCGGGTCGGCATAAAGAACGTATAAAGATCGCACCCGGCCGGCGAGTCAGTTGCCTGCCCCCGATATTTTGACTATATTCGAAATATGGAAACCGACAAAGCCCTTGAAGCGCTTGCCGCGCTTGCACACGCCATCCGGCTGGCCGTATTCCGCTTGCTCGTGCAGGCGGGTCCTGAAGGCCTGCCCGCAGGGCGCATCGCAGAACTCATGGAGATGCCGCCCTCGTCGCTGTCCTTCCACCTGAAGGAGCTGCACCGGGCTGGCCTGCTCGCCAGCCGCCAGGAAGGGCGCTCCATCATTTACGTGGCTCAGTTCGAAACCATGAATGCCCTGCTCGGATACCTCACGGAGAACTGCTGTGGCGGCAATCCGTGTTCTCCGGTTTCCAGCTGTTCCGTCACCTCTGGGTCCATGGAGCATGACCGCACCTGATACTCCATAAGCTACTGACATAAAAAAACCCCGCGCACAGGCGGGGTTGGTGTCACGGTTCTGCGTTAGGCAAACTCAGAACGGAATATCGTCGTCCATATCCTCGAAACCGTTCGACGGTGCCTGCTGCGGGCGGCGCGCACCGCCACCACCCTGGCCACCGCCCTGGCCGCCGCCTTGGCCACCGCCCTGGCCGCCACGGCCGCCGCCGTAACCACCACCGCCGCCGCCTTGCGCGTCACGGCTGTAGCCACCACCACCGCCACCGCCGAAGCCGCCTTCGTCACCGCCGCCGCCCTGGCGCGAGCCCAGCATCTGCATCTGGTCGGCGACAATTTCGGTCGAGTACTTGTCCTGGCCGGACTGGTCCTGCCACTTGCGGGTGCGGATGCGGCCTTCGATATAGACCGACGAGCCCTTGCGCAGGTACTGGCCGGCGATCTCGGCCAGCTTGCCGAACATCGAAACGCGGTGCCACTCGGTGGCTTCCTTCATCTCGCCGGACTGCTTGTCCTTGTAGCGATCGGTGGTCGCCAGGCGGAGGTTGGTGACGGCGTCGCCGCTGGGCATGTAGCGGGTTTCGGGGTCTGCGCCGAGGTTGCCGACGAGAATGACTTTGTTGACCGATGCCATGTGAATGTTCTCCAAAAGCCACGCGCTGTGTTGAAAAGCGTGGCAATACGATGAGGGTGAAGCTGACTGTAAGTGTGATCCGATACTGCGCCGCCGGCTACCGTGCCCGGATGCCTGATTCAGCACCGCGCCGTCACCGCGCATTCACTGCGGCGGCGTCGCGCGCAGCAACGTAAACGAACATCGCGCCGCCCGGCCGGGTGTCGGGTGGCGCGATCATGCTAGGCCGGTTCCGGCCCGAAAAGCTTTACGGATTGATGCGATGGCAAGGCAATTTCAGGCTGCCGGCGCCGGTGCGCCTTCCTGCCCGCGGGCCGGGGGCGCCTTCATGTTCCAGGCGATTATAAGCCAGACCAGCAGCACCGCCGCGCAGCCGACGAACACCGCGCTGCGGCCCTCGTACTTCAGCAGCCAGCCGCCGACGGCACCGCCAAGGAACAGGCCAAGCGCCTGCGTGGTGTTGTAGACGCCGAGTGCCGCACCGCGCGAGGCCGCGGCGTAGCGCGACACCAGCGAGGGCTGCATTGCCTCCAGCACGTTGAACGCGACAAAGAACAGCAAGAGCACGCCGACGATGGCCCACAGCCCATGCACCGCGGCAAACAGCAGTTGCACCGCGGTCATCAGCGCCACCGCGCCCAGCAGCACCGGGCGTACGCGGCCGTAGCGCTCGGCCGCCATCATCGGGCCCAGCATCAGCACGAACGACACCAGCACCACCGGCAGGTAGACCTTCCAGTGCTGGTCGAGCGGCATGCCGGCATCGGTCAGCATCGCCGGCACCACCATGAACATGGCGACCTGCGAAGCGTGCAGCGCCAGCACACCGACGTTCAGCCGCGCCAGGTCGGCATTGAGCAGCACCTTGCGGAACGGCAGGCGCACCGGGTGCGGCGCCGGCGGCGTCGGGACCAGGAACAGCGTCACGCCGATGGCCACCACGCCCAGCACCGACATCAGGCTGAAGATGCCCGGCATGCCGATGCTGTGCAGCAGCGGCGAGGCGATCACCAGCGACAGCGCAAAGGTCAGGCCGATGCTGCCGCCCACCATGGCCATCGCCTTGGTGCGGTGCCGCTCGCGCGTCAGGTCGGCGATGCAGGCGGTGATGGCCGCGGAAATGGCGCCCATGCCCTGCAGCGCCCGGCCCGCGATGATGCCGGTCAGCGTGTCGGAGAACGCCGCGACCAGGCCGCCGGCGATAAACAGCAGCAGCCCGCCCACCATCACCGGCTTGCGCCCGATGCGGTCGGACAGCCAGCCCAGCGGAATATGCAGGAAGGCCTGCATCAGGCCATAGATGCCCATGGCCAGGCCAACGCGCTGCGCGTCATGCCCGTCGGGCAGGTTGCGGGCGTATTCGGCAAATACGGGCAGGATCAGGAACAGCCCCAGCATGCGCAGCGCAAAGATGCTGGCCAGCGACACGCTGGCGCGCAGCTCGGTGCGCGTCATGCGTTCGCGGGCGGGGGCCTGGGACGCGCCGGCAGGGCTCGCGTCCGGGGAAGAAGACTGGATCGGCGGCATTGCGCTCGTGAGGATCTCTGGAAAGCGGGGTCGGCTGGCGGACAGTCCAGGACGGTCGCGACCGGGATCGCCTGAAGCCCATCGCCTCCCGCCTTCCGGGTCGCCCGGGAGCCGGGCCGGCGGCGGCTCTGCGCCAGGTTCCCGGCACGCGCCCGCTGTGGGACGACCACCCCGGAAACCGAAGTTGGGTATATTAACAGGTTTGCTCCTTCGCGCTTCCCGGGTCACCTGGCCATGCCAGCGGCCCTCGGCGTGTGCCCGGATGCGCATTCCGGCCGTCGCCAGCGGTCCGGAGTGCCAGCCAGCGCACTTGGCTGCACCTGCTTAGTGGGGTTTTGCCATTGGGCTTTGCCATATTGGGTTTTGCCTTTCCTTCAGACAACCTCGGCCACCCCGGCCGCGGCGGCCTGCCTGGCGACGACTTTTCGGCTTATGGAAGAAATCAAGATCCGTGGGGCGCGTACCCACAACCTGAAGAACATCAATCTCGACCTGCCGCGCAACCGGCTGATCGTGATCACCGGCCTGTCGGGCTCGGGCAAGTCTTCGCTCGCCTTCGATACGCTCTATGCCGAGGGCCAGCGCCGCTACGTGGAGTCGCTCTCCGCCTACGCCCGCCAGTTCCTGCAGCTGATGGAAAAGCCGGACGTGGACCTGATCGAGGGCCTGTCGCCGGCGATCTCGATCGAGCAGAAGGCCACCAGCCACAATCCGCGCTCCACCGTCGGCACCGTCACCGAGATCCACGACTACCTGCGCCTGCTGTATGCCCGCGCCGGCACGCCCTACTGCCCCGACCACAACCTGCCGCTGCAGGCGCAGAGCGTGTCGCAGATGGTGGATGCGGCGCTGGCGCTGCCGGAGGACACCAAGCTGATGATCCTGGCGCCGGTGGTGGTCGACCGCAAGGGCGAGCATTCGGACCTGTTCGACAGCATGCAGGCGCAGGGCTTCGTGCGCTTCCGCATCCGCTCGGGCGGCGGCACCGCGCATGAGGCCGAGGCCAGGGTGTACGAGGTCGACCAGCTGCCCAAGCTGAAGAAGACTGAGAAGCACAGCATCGACGTGGTGGTCGACCGCGTGAAGGTGCGCGCCGACATCAAGCAGCGCCTGGCCGAGTCGTTCGAGACCGCGCTGCGCCTGGCCGACGGCCGCGCGCTGGCGCTGGAGATGGACAGCGGCAAGGAGCACACCTTCAGCTCGCGCTTTGCCTGCCCGATCTGCTCGTACTCGCTGCAGGAATTGGAGCCGCGGCTGTTCTCGTTCAACAATCCGATGGGCGCGTGCCCGAGCTGCGACGGGCTGGGCCAGATCACCTTCTTCGATCCGAAGCGCGTGGTGGCCTTCCCCAACCTGTCGCTGGCCTCGGGCGCGATCAAGGGCTGGGACCGCCGCAACCAGTTCTACTTCCAGATGCTGCAAAGCCTGGCGGCGTACTACGACTTCGATACCGAGACAGCGTTCGAGGAGCTGCCGGAGAACGTGCAGCAGGTGGTGCTGCACGGCTCGGGCGAGCAGGAAATCCCCTTTACCTATATCAACGAGCGCGGCCGCACCACGGTGCGCGAACATGTGTTCGAAGGGATCATCCCCAACCTGGAACGCCGCTACCGCGAGACCGATTCCGTCGCCGTGCGCGAGGAACTGGCCAAGTACCAGAACAACCAGCCCTGCCCCGCCTGCCACGGCACGCGGCTGCGCACCGAGGCGCGCCACGTCAAGCTGGGCGAGGGCGAGCAGGCGCGCGCGATCTTCGAGATCAACGGCTGGCCGCTGCGCGACGCGCTGACGTACTTCCTGACGCTGGACATGCACGGCGCCAAGCGCGAAATCGGCGACAAGATCATCAAGGAGATCTCCGCGCGGCTGAACTTCCTGAACAATGTCGGGCTGGACTACCTGTCGCTGGAGCGCAGCGCCGATACGCTGTCCGGCGGCGAGGCCCAGCGCATCCGGCTGGCGTCGCAGATCGGCTCGGGCCTGACCGGCGTGATGTACGTGCTGGACGAGCCTTCCATCGGCCTGCACCAGCGCGACAACGACCGCCTGATCGGCACGCTCAAGCACCTGCGAGATATCGGCAACTCGGTGCTGGTGGTCGAGCATGACGAGGACATGATCCGCGCCTGCGACTACGTGGTCGATATCGGCCCGGGCGCCGGCGTGCACGGCGGCATGATCGTCGCCGAGGGCACGCCCCGGCAGATCGAGGATTCGCCGGCATCGCTGACGGGCCAGTACCTGTCTGGCCAGCGCCGCATCGAAGTGCCGAAGCAGCGCGCCGTGCCCGACGATGAGCGCCTGCTGCGCATCGTCAATGCCAGCGGCAACAACCTGCGCAACGTCACGGCGGAAGTGCCGGTGGGCCTGCTGACCTGCATCACGGGCGTATCGGGCTCAGGCAAGTCCACGCTGATCAACGACACGCTCTACCATGCGGTGGCGCGCCACCTGTACGGCTCGACGCCGGAGCCGGCACAGCACGACCGCATCGAAGGGCTGGAGCATTTCGACAAGGTCATCAACGTCGACCAGAGCCCGATCGGCCGCACGCCGCGTTCCAACCCGGCCACCTACACCGGCCTGTTCACGCCGATCCGCGAGCTGTTCGCCGGCGTGCCGTCGGCCAAGGAACGGGGCTATGACCCGGGCCGCTTCTCGTTCAACGTCAAGGGCGGGCGCTGCGAGTCGTGCCAGGGCGACGGCGTGCTCAAGGTCGAGATGCACTTCCTGCCCGACGTGTACGTGCCCTGCGACGTCTGCCACGGCAAGCGCTATAACCGCGAAACGCTTGAGGTGCAGTACAAGGGCAAGAACATCTCCGAGGTGCTCGACCTGACCGTCGAGCAGGCGCACGAGTTCTTCAGCGCCGTGCCGGTGGTGCGGCGCAAGCTGCAGACGCTGCTGGACGTGGGCCTGGGCTATATCCGGCTGGGGCAGTCGGCGACCACGCTGTCCGGCGGCGAGGCACAGCGCGTGAAGCTGTCGCTGGAGCTGTCCAAGCGCGACACCGGGCGCACGCTCTATATCCTGGACGAGCCCACCACGGGCCTGCATTTCCACGATATCGAGCTGCTGCTCAAGGTCATTCACAAGCTGCGCGACCAGGGCAATACCGTGGTCATCATCGAGCACAACCTGGACGTCATCAAGACCGCCGACTGGCTGATCGACATGGGCCCGGAGGGCGGCGCCGGCGGCGGCCAGGTGATCGCGCGCGGCACGCCGGAGGCTGTGGCGAAGAGCAAGGCCAGCTTCACCGGCAAGTACCTGGCGCCGCTGCTCAAGCGCGGCTGACCGGCCGACCGGCCGACCTGCCGGGCTCAATCGAGTCCGGCGGCCGGGAGCACGCGCGTGCGCCGCGCCGTGCCGCCGTGCGGCAACTCGATCGCCACGCCGCCACCGCTGTCGGCTCCATGGCCGGTCAACGCGGTGATCACCACCTGGTGCGTGACCATCAGGTAAGGCCCGCCCCGCGGGTCGAGCCCGTCGATCAGGCGCGACAGCTGCGCGACCTGCGCGTCGCGGCGCTGCGCTTCCGCCCCGAAGAACGAATTGAGCAGCGGCTGCACCTGTACCGGCCCCAGGCCGATCAGCCGCGCCGTGTCCTGGCAGCGGCACCAGGCGCTGCTCCACACCTGCGTCGGGCGAAAGCCGGCCGCCTTCCAGCTCGCCCCCAGCCGCGCTGCCTGCTCGCGTCCGCGCGCGTCAAGGTTGCGTTGGGTGGCGCAATCGGCCAGCCGGAATCCCGGCGGGTCGCCCACGCCCGGCGCGCTGGCATGGCGCAGCACCACCACGACATGCGCGCGCTTCAGCTCGCTCACCGCGATCTCGCCCTGTGATGCCGGCGTGACCTGCGCGGCGGCAAGCGTGGGGACGATGGCGAACATGGCAAACACGGCAGGCAAGCGGCAAAAGGCAGGCATCGGCGGCTCCGGTGGTGGGCCAACCCCTCCGGTATAGCAGGCGCTGGCTTGCTTTCACCACCTCGCGCCCTACCATGAACCGGACGGCGACATGCATCGCACAGGAGCCCCGCCATGGAACTGACGGTCGTACCGGTCACCAAGCCGGAAGCCACCAACTTCATCTTCGGCCAGTCGCACTTCATCAAGACCGTGGAAGACCTGCACGAGGCGCTGGTGGGCACGGTCCCCGGCATCCGCTTCGGGCTGGCGTTCTGCGAGGCCTCGGGCAAGCGGCTGGTGCGCTGGTCGGGCACCGACGAGCCCCTGATCGACATGGCGTGCGAAAACGCGCGCGCCATCGGCGCGGGACACAGCTTCCTGATCTTCCTGGGCGACGGGTTCTTCCCGGTAAACGTGCTGGGCGCGGTGCGCGCGGTGCCGGAGGTGTGCCGGATCTACTGCGCGACGGCGAACCCGACGCAGGTGATCGTCGCGCAGACCGATGCCGGCCGCGGCGTGGTGGGCGTGATCGATGGCGCCTCGCCGCTGGGAATCGAGACCGAGGCGGATGTGGCGGAGCGGAAGGGGCTGCTGCGCAAGATCGGCTACAAACTGTAGCCGTGCGGCTCAGTGCTGCGCCGCCTGTACCCGCGTGACGGGCGGCACATCGTCTTCCTTCATCCGGCTGCGGTTCAGCACGCCGGCCTGCTCCAGCACCGGATAGGCCGTCGCGCAGAACAGCGAGTTCAAGCGCTTGAGCTCGCTGATCACGTCCAGATGCAGCGAGCTGGTCTCGACGCTCTCGGCCGTCTGCACCGCCACGCGCTGCAGGTGGGTGCGCGCGTACTTGCGCTCCAGCTCGCGGAAGTTGGCCTTCTCCGCCATCAGCGCCTGCGCGCTCTTCAGGTCGCCGTTGAGGAACACCGACAAACCCAGCCGCAGGTTGGCCACCAGGCGCCCATGCATCTCGGCGATTTCCTGCATGCCAGCCTCGGAGAACATCAGGTTGTGGGCGATCTTCTTGTCCTTGGTATCGAGCAGGATGCGCTCGATGATGTCGCCGGCATGCTCCAGATTGATGGTCAGCGAGATGATCTCGGTCCAGCGCTGGCCGTCGCGCTCGTCCAGCGCTTCCAGGCTGATGCGGGTCAGGTAGAGCTTGATCGCGGTGTAGAGGTCGTCGACCTCGTTGTCGATGCGGCAGGTGGCTGTGGCCAGCTTGGCGTCGTTGGTCCGCATCACGCGCAGCATGTTGTCCAGCATCTGCTCGACGCGGTCGCCGATGCGCAGCACCTCGCGCGCGGCGTTGGCCAGCGCCAGCGTGGGCGTGGTCAGTGCGGCCGGGTCGAGATGGCGCGGCGTGACCTGGCTGTCGCCGGTATTGCGCCCGGGCAGCACCTTTTCGCACAGGCGCGCCAGCGGCGCCGTGGCGCCGAGCAGCAGCACCGCCAGCGCGACGTTGAACAGCAGGTGGAAATTGACGATCAGCCGCTGCGGGTCATGGTCGATCAGCGCCAGCAGTTCTTCGGCCTGGTTCAGCAGCGGCAGCGCCACCAGGCATCCCAGCAGGCGCGACAGCAGGTTGCCCAGCGTCACGCGCTTGCCCGGCTGGTTGTTGCCCGAGGTGGTCAGCAGCGCCGAGATGCCCGAGCCCAGGTTGGCACCCAGCACCAGTGCCAGCGCCACGTGGATCGATACCACGCCGGCCGAAGCGAGCGCACCACAGAACAGCACCACGGCCAGGCTGGAATAGCAGAGGATGGTCAGGAACGCGCCCACCAGCATGTCCAGCCCCGAGTCGCCGGTCAGCGAGGCGAACAGCACCTTGACGCCGGCTGCCTGCACCACCGGCCGCGTGGCAATGGAGATCAGCTCCAGCGCCAGCGTGATCAGCCCCAGGCCGATCAGCACGCGCCCGACGTGGCCCGGTTTGCTGCCCTTCCAGGTCAGGTGGCCGATCACGCCAACGAAGATCAGCAGCGGCGACAGCCACGACAGGTCCAGCGAGAACACCTGCACCATCAGCGCGGTGCCGACGTTGGCGCCCAGCATGATGGCCAGCGCCGGCGCCACGGCGATCAGGCCCTGGCCGACGAAGGAGCTGACGATGACCGCGGTGGCGTTGCTGCTCTGGACCAGCCCGGTGACACCGAGCCCGGCGAGAAAGGCGGTGAAGCGGTTGGAGACGCTGGTCGACAGCACGTGGCGCAGGTTGGCGCCGTAGACGCGCAGGATGCCAACCTTGACGATGTTGGTGCCCCATACAAGCAGGGCAACGCCCGAGAGCAGATGAAGAAGTACGCCCATTGTGCGCCTCAGTGTGACCGGTGCCGAATTACTGCCGGAGGCGGCCCTGCCCGGTCATCGTGTAGTTGTCAATGAGGCATTATGCGCCCGTCACGGGGCAGCGGCAACGGCACAAGGCGGGGATGCGGGCAACGGGCAACAGATGCGGCGGCGGCGGGGGCAAGCCGCGTCCATCCGCTCAGGGCAGCGCGACCTTGATGCCCAGCCCGACAAAGATCGCGCCCGCGGCCCGGTCGAGCCAGCGGCCGGTGGCCGGGCGCCGCCGCAGCCAGGCGCCGAGCCAGCCCGCGCACAGGCCGAACAGCGAGAACACCACCGCGGTCTGCAGCATGAACACCACGCCCAGCAGCAGGAACTGCAGCCCCGGGTGCGCGGCATCGGCGCGTACGAACTGCGGCAGGAACACCAGGAAGAACAGCGTCACCTTGGGGTTCATGATGTTGCCGAGCACGCTCTGGCGGAAGACCCGGCCCAGCGGCACGGCGTCTACATCGCCGCCCTGCGCCAGCCCGCCCTTGGCGCGCAGCGCCTGGATGCCGATCCAGATCAGGTAGGCCGCGCCGGCGTACTTGATCAGCTGGAACGCCAGCGGCGACGAGCGCAGCACCGCCGCCAGCCCGACCGCCGCGATCACGGTATGGAACAGGCAGCCGACCGAGAAGCCCAGCGCCGCCACCAGCCCCGCGCTGCGTCCCTGCGCCATGCCGCGCGCCAGCACCTGGAGGTTGTCGGGGCCGGGCGCGACGGTGACGGCGACCGAGGTCAGCAGGAACAGCAGCAGGTCTGGCATGGGAAGTCCTCAGCGGAAATCTGGCGGCGGGTGTGCGGTCCGGTGGCCGCGGCTCAATGCCCTTCGAAGCGGCATACCGTGAACAGTGGCAACCCGCCGTTCTGCAAAAGCTTCGAGCCGCCCAGCTCGGGCAGGTCGACGATGGCGGCGCCTTCCACCACCGTGGCGCCGAGCCGCTCCAGCAGCTTGCGCCCCGCCATCATGGTGCCGCCGGTGGCGATCAGGTCGTCGACCAGCAGCACGCGGTCGCCGGGCTTGCAGGCATCGGCATGGATCTCGACGGTCGCGCTGCCGTACTCCAGCTCGTATTCCTCGGCCACCGTCTGGAATGGCAGCTTACCCTTCTTGCGGATCGGCACGAAGCCCAGGTTCAGCTCGTACGCGACGATCGCGCCCAGGATAAAGCCGCGCGCGTCGATGCCGGCAACCAGGTCGAGCTCGGCGTCCATGTAGCGGTGCACGAAGACGTCGATCAGCACGCGCAGCGTCTTGGGGTCCTGCAACAGCGGCGTGATGTCGCGGAACATCACGCCCGGCATGGGCCAGTCCGGCACGGTCCGGATGCGGTCGCGCAGGTAGCCGGTGACGTCGCCGAGGTCGGGGGACTGGATGATGGAATCTGCCATAGGGTCTGGAAGAAATCAGGAGCAGGAGCGCAGGATCACGCTGGCGCGCCGGTGAAAGATGCCCGCGCCGGCTGCGGTAACGGGATACCACCCGCGCCGCCGGTCCGGCCAGCACAATGGCCCTGCCGGCTGTCGGCCGGCCACCCGTAACCATACAGGAGACCGCGATGGCGAAAAAGATACTGATGCTGGTCGGCGACTATGCCGAAGACTACGAGACCATGGTGCCGTTCCAGGCACTGCAGATGGTCGGCCATACCGTCCACGCCGTCTGCCCCGACAAGAAGGCAGGCGCCGCCTGCGCCACGGCGATCCACGACTTCGAGGGCGACCAGACCTACACTGAGAAGCGCGGCCACAACTTCACGCTGAACGCCACCTTTGCCGAGGTCGACCCGGCCGCGTACGACGCGCTGGTGATCCCCGGCGGCCGCGCGCCCGAATATCTGCGCCTGAATGCCCGCGTGCTGGAGATCGTGCGCCACTTCGCCCAGGCCGACAAGCCGATCGCCGCGGTCTGCCACGGCGCCCAGCTGCTGGCCGCCGCCGGCGTGCTGGAGGGCAAGGGCTGTTCGGCCTACCCGGCGTGCGCACCGGAAGTAAAGCTGGCCGGCGGCACCTATGTCGATATCCCGGTCGACCAGGCGCATACCGATGGCAAGCTGGTCACCGCGCCGGCCTGGCCCGCGCACCCGGCATGGCTGGCACAGTTCCTTGCGGTGCTGGGCACGCGGATCGTACATTAGAGCCTTCCGCCACGCGGCGCCGCGCCATTTCAGAGCGGCGTGGCATGCACCCGCACGCCGCTCGCGGCGCAGCACGGAGAGCTTCGATGTGTGAAATCTTTATCCGCGCCAACCCGGCCTCGTACCAGACCCAGGCACGGTCGCTGCGGCTGCACGGGGTGGCCACCAGCATCCGGCTGGAAAGCCTTTTCTGGGAGGTGCTGGAAGAACTGGCCAGTCGCGACGGCATGACCGTCAACCAGCTGATCACGCGCCTGCATGACGAGCTGACCGCCCACCGCGGCAGCGAAGCGGTAGCGGGCAACTTCTCTTCGTTCCTGCGGGTGTGCTGCCTGCGCTACCTGAAGCTGCAGGGCGAGGGCCGGATTCCTGCGGACCAGTCGGTGCCCATCCGCTCGCTGGACGCGCGCGCGGTGCTGAACGACCTGCCGGAGTCCTGGGCGGAAGCACGCCCACGGCAAGCGCTCTCCCACTGACAGGCGCCCCGCACGGTGGCTAGCCGTTCAGGATCCGTGTCTCGGCGGCTTCCAGCGCTTCCGGCTGGCCGCGCAGCACGACGATATCGCCCGGTTCCAGCACGGTCTCGGGCTCCGGATCGAAGGCGCGGATGCCGCGCCGGCGCACCGCGGTCACTTCCACGCCGATCCGCTCCAGCCCGAGCATGCCCAGGCGCCGCCCGACCGCGGTGGACTGCGGCCCCAGCGACACGGAATGGAGCCGCACCGAATCGCGCTCGACCATGTCTTCATCGTCGTCGCGGCCGTGGAAGTAGCCTCGCAGCAGGCTGTAGCGCGCGTCGCGCGCCTCCTGCACGCCGCGCAGCACATGCCGCATCGGCACGCCCAGCAGCACCAGCGCGTGCGAGGCCAGCATCAGGCTGCCCTCGATGATCTCGGGCACCACCTCGGTGGCGCCCGCCTTCTGCAGGATATCCAGTTCCGAATCGTCGACGGTGCGCACGATCACCGGCAGCGCCGGCGCCAGCTCCTGCACGTGGTGCAGCACCTTGAGCGCCGACGGCGTGTTGGCGTAGGTGATGATCAGCGCCGCGGCGCGGTGGAGACCAGCGGCGATCAGCGCCTCGCGCCGGCCGGCATCGCCGTAGACCACGGTGTCGCCGGCGGCGGCGGCTTCGCGCACGCGGTCGGGGTCCAGGTCGAGCGCGACATAGGTGATGCCCTCGCGCTCCATCATGTGTGCCAGGTTCTGCCCGCTGCGGCCGAAGCCGCAGATGATGGCGTGCTTTTCCGTCTGCAGGCTCTGCGCGGCGATGCGGGTCATGTTCAGCGACTGCATCAGCCATTCGTTGGCGGCAAAGCGCAGCACGATGGCGTCGCTGTACTGGATCAGGAACGGCGCGGCCAGCATCGACAGCAGCATCGAGGCCAGGATCACCTGGATCAGCACCGGGTCAACCAGGTTCAGGCCGTCGATCTGGTTCAGCAGCACGAAGCCGAATTCGCCGGCCTGCGCCAGCCCCAGGCCGGTACGGATCGCCACGCCCTGGCGCGAACCGAACAGCCGCGCCAGCACCGCGATCAGCACCAGCTTGAACACGATCGGCACCACCAGCAGGGCCAGCACCAGCCACAGGTGGTCCAGCACTACTCGGATATTGAGCAGCATGCCGATGGTGACGAAGAACAGCCCCAGCAGCACGTCGCGGAACGGCTTGATGTCTTCTTCCACCTGGTGGCGGTACGGCGTCTCGGAGATCAGCATGCCAGCCATGAACGCGCCCAGCGCCATCGACAGGCCCAGCCGCTCGGTCAGCGCCGCCATGCCCAGCGTCACCAGCAGCAGGTTCAGCATGAACAGTTCCTGCGAGCGGCGCGCCGCGACGATGTGGAACCAGCGGCTCATCAGGCGCTGGCCGAGGAAGAAGATCGCGCCCAGCGCCACCACGATCTTGACCGTGGCCATCCCCAGCGCCACCACCAGGTCGCCGGGATCGCGCGACAGCGCCGGGATCACGATCAGCAGCGGCACCACCGCCAGGTCCTGGAACAGCAGGATGCTGATGATATTGCGCCCGTGCTCGCTTTCCAGCTCCATGCGCTCGGACAGCATCTTGGAGACGATCGCCGTGGACGACATCGCCAGCGCCCCGCCCAGCGCCACCGAGGCCTGCCACGACAGCGGGAACAGCCAGTTGAAGGCCCAGCTGGCCGGCACCACCGCCAGCATCGACAGCACCACCTGCGAGCCGCCCAGCCCGAACACCAGGCGCTTCATCGAGCGTAGCTTGGTCAGGCTGAACTCCAGCCCGATCGAGAACATCAGGAACACCACGCCGAACTCGGCCAGGTACTTGGTCTGCGCGGTGTCGCTGGCCAGCCCCAGCGCATGCGGGCCGATCAGGATGCCCACGGCGAGGTAGCCAAGCATCGGCGGCAGCTGCAGCATGCGGAAAGCGACCACGCCGAAGACGGCAGCGGCCAGCAGCACCAGGGTCAGTTCCAGCGGTGAGTGCATCAAGATGGTCGGGTGACCGGCCAGGCGCGCGTCCGACCCGGCACGGGCACCCTGCCGGGGAAACTTGGCAAGCGCGGCGATGCGGCGGGCACCCGGGGGCACATGGAGCCAGCCCCGGGCGACGTCGCATTCGTTGGTATACTTCGACGCCATGATAGCCAATTTCGATGCGGATCGAGCACTCCGCCTTGCCCGCGATACCCTCCAGACCGAAGCCGATGCGGTTTCCGCACTTTCCGGCCGCCTGACCGACGACTTTGCCCACGCCGTGCAGATGATTCTGCAATGCAATGGGCGCGTGGTGGTCTCCGGCATCGGCAAGTCCGGCCATATCGGGCGCAAGGTGGCGGCCACGCTGGCCTCCACCGGCACCCCGGCGTTCTTCGTGCATCCGGCCGAGGCCAGCCACGGCGACCTGGGCATGGTCACGCGCGACGACGTGCTGGTCGCGTTTTCCAATTCCGGCGAGACCGGCGAGCTGCTGTCGATCATCCCGATCGTCAAGCGCATCGGCGCGCGGCTGATCTCGGTCACCGGCAATCCTGAATCGAACCTCGCCAAGCTGGCTGACGCGCACCTCGACGCGGGCGTGGAAAAAGAAGCCTGCCCGCTGAACCTGGCGCCGACGGCAAGCACCACCGCCGCGCTGGCGCTGGGCGATGCGCTGGCGGTGGCGGTGCTGGACGCGCGCGGCTTCGGCGAGGAAGACTTTGCCCGCTCGCACCCGGGCGGCGCGCTTGGGCGCAAGCTGCTGACCCATGTGCGCGACGTCATGCGCAGCGGCAATGCGGTGCCCGAAGTCCGGGAAAACACCCCGCTGGCCCAGGCGCTGATGGAAATCACGCGCAAGGGCATGGCCATGACCGCGGTGGTCGATCCCGACGGCCATGCCATCGGCGTCTTCACCGACGGCGACCTGCGCCGCCTGCTGGAAACCCCGCGCGACTGGAAGACCGTTCCCATCGGCGACGTCATGCACCACAACCCGCATGTGGTCAACCAGAACCAGCTTGCGGTCGAGGCAGTGCAGGTCATGGAAGCCAACCGCATCAACCAGCTGCTGGTGGTCGACGACGACGGGCGCCTGGTCGGCGCGCTGCATATCCACGACCTGACCCGCGCCAAGGTCATCTGAACGGGGCGCGGACAAGCACACCATGCAGGCACTCATCGCCTCCCTCAGCGGCATCGTCATGCGGCTGCTGCCGCTGCTGCTGATGGCCATCGTCGCTGGCAGCACTTTCTGGCTGGTGCAGATCAACTCGCCCAAGGAAAGCCAGGATACGCAGGCCACCAAGAAGCACGAGCCGGACTATTTCATGGACCGTTTCTCGGCCACGGAACTGGCACAGGATGGCAGCACCAAGATCCGCTTCACCGGCGACCGCATGGTCCACTTCGAGGACGACCAGACCTACGAGGTCACGCGTCCCGCGCTGCGCGCCTATGAACCCGACCGCCCACCAGTGACGGCGCGGGCCGACATCGGGCACATGAACGCCGAAGGCTCGGTGATCGACCTGTATGGCAACGGTCATATCCTGCGCCAGCAGGGTGTCGATCCGTCCAAGGATCCGCAGCTGACCGCCGCGTCGAGCTATTTCCAGCTGCTGGTCAACGACGACATCGTCAAGACCGACAAACCGGTGAAGCTGACGCGCGGCCCTTCGGTGATGACCGCGAACGGGCTGATCTTCAACAACGTCACCCGCGAAGTACAATTGCTCGGCAATGTACGCGGCACCATCGTCACCGGGCCGTCCCCGGGCCGTACGCCGGGGCCCTGACCCGGTCCGCGCGGCCACGCGGCCGGCCGCCGGCAATGCCGCTGCGCGCCCTGCCTGCCCGCACGACCAGCACCACCCGCACCACCCGCACCACCCGCACCACCCGCACCAACACGCCCTCTAGCCACTGCTGCCAACATGACCGCTTCCCTGACGACTTCGTCCCGTCGACACGCCGCCCAGGCCCTGCTCGCCACGGCCACGGCCCTCGGCCTGCTGCTGGCCCAGCCCGCGCTGGCAGAGCGCGCGGACCGCGACAAGCCGATGGTGCTGGAGGCCGACAACGCCAGCTACGACGACGTCAAGCAGATCTATACGCTGACCGGCAACGTGGTGCTGACCAAGGGCACGATGGTCCTGAAGTCAGATGCGGCCGAGCTGCGCACCGATCCCGAGGGCTACCAGTTCGCGGTGGCCACCGCCAAGGCCGGCAAGCAGGCCTACATCCGGCAGAAGCGCGAAGGCGTCGACGAATACATCGACGGCTGGGGCGACCGCATCGAATACGACGGCAAGCAGGAACTGTCCAAGCTGATCGGCCACGCGCGCATGGCGCGCCTGCAGGGCGCCAAGATGCTCGACGAAATCCGCGGCGCGGTGCTGACCTACGACAGCCGCAAGGAGTTCTACACGGCTGCCGGCGGCGGCGACAATACCTCGGCCGCCAATCCGTCGGGCCGCGTGCGCGCGGTGCTGTCGCCGCGGCAGGACCCGAATGCGCAGGGTTCGGGCAGCGGCTCGCCGCTGGACCTGAAGCCGGCGCCCGCGCCCGCCAACAAACCCTGACGCCGGGCCGGGACCGCTTCCTCGCCTGAAACGCTGAACGCCAGACTGTGCCAATGACCGATACCGCCACCATCGCCGAAAAGCCTTCCGTCCAAGCCACGGCCGTCCTCGAAGGCGGCAGCACGCTGGTCGTGCGCCACCTGAAAAAGCGCTACGGCTCGCGCACCGTGGTCAAGGATGTCTCGCTGGACGTGAAGAGTGGCGAAGTGGTCGGCCTGCTCGGCCCCAACGGCGCGGGCAAGACCACCTCGTTCTACATGATCGTGGGGCTGGTGAACCTGGACGAGGGCGATATCGTGCTCGACGGCGACCATATCAGCGGCCTGCCGATCCACGAGCGCGCGCGCATGGGCCTGTCCTACCTGCCGCAGGAAGCGTCGGTCTTCCGCAAGCTCAACGTCGAGGAGAACATCCGCGCGGTGCTGGAACTGCAGGTGGAGAACGGCAAGCCGCTGGCCAAGGCCGAGATCGAACGCAGGCTCGACGCGCTGCTCGACGACCTGCAGATCGCGCACCTGCGCAACAACCCGGCGCTGTCGCTGTCCGGCGGCGAACGCCGCCGCGTGGAAATCGCGCGCGCGCTGGCATCGTCGCCGCGCTTCATCCTGCTGGACGAACCGTTCGCCGGCGTGGATCCGATCGCAGTGGGCGAAATCCAGCGCATCGTGAGCTTCCTGAAGGCGCGCAATATCGGCGTGCTGATCACCGACCACAACGTGCGCGAGACCCTTGGCATCTGCGACCACGCCTACATCATCAGCGAAGGCACGGTGCTGGCCGCGGGCCAGCCCGAGGAGATCATCGCCAACGAATCGGTGCGGCGCGTCTACCTGGGCGAGAACTTCCGCATGTGATGTACTGGCCTGCCCGCTGCGGCAGGCCATTGATTCTCCCTGCTTTCGGCCCCATGATCTGCATATGGGCCAGCCCACTGCCGGCGTCGATCAAGCCGCGACATCGATAGCAATTTCCGTTCCAACAACGGAAAGATGCGCATAAAATAGGTCGCATGAAACCGTCGCTACAGCTCCGCCTCTCCCAGCACCTGGCACTGACGCCGCAACTGCAGCAGTCGATCAGGCTGTTGCAGCTGTCGACGCTGGAACTGCAGCAGGAAGTCGAACAGGCGCTCACGGAAAACCCGCTGCTCGAACGCGAGAACGACTGGATCGAAAGCCCGCTGCGCGTGGCTGCCGATGGTTCGGTCAACTTGCAGAGCGCGCCGGCCCCGGCACCAGCCGAACCGCAAGGCAACGGCGAGGCGCGCGCCGATGGCGCGGGCGACGACGACAGCTACGGCGACAGCAACAGCGGCGATGACTATGGCGGCGACTGGAGCCTGGACGACTTCGCGCGCCGCCCGCAAGGCGACGAAGACGAGAAGACGCCGATGCAGCTGCGCGAGGCCGAGCCCACGCTGCGCGAATACCTGATGGAACAGCTGACGCCGCTGAAGATTTCGGTGCGCGACAAGGGCCTTGCCATCTTCCTGATCGAATCACTCGACGACGACGGCTACCTCAGCGCCTCACTCGAAGAAATCTGCGCAGAACTGCCCGAAGAACTCGAGTTCGAGATCGACGAAGTGCAGGCCATGCTGACGCTGCTGCAGAGCTTCGACCCGCCTGGCGTGGGCGCGCGCAATGCCGCCGAGTGCCTCGGCCTGCAGTTGCGCCGGCTGAAGCACCCGCAGCGCGAGCTGGCGCTGAACATCGTGCATAACCACCTGGAACTGCTGGCAGTGCGCGACTACACGCGCCTGAAGAAAGCGCTGCAGGTAGACGAGCCAGCACTCAAGGCCGCGCACGAATTGATCCGCTCGCTGGCACCTTACCCGGGCCACGCGTACAGCCGCCCCGAAGCCGACTTCGTCGTGCCCGATGTGTTCGTGCGCAAGAGCGGCGGCGGCTGGATCGCGCAACTCAATCCGGATGTGATGCCGAGGCTGCGCATCAACGACATGTACGCGCAGATCCTGCGCGGCGCGAAGGGAGAGTCAGGTACCGCTGGCCTGCAGCAGAAGCTGCAGGAGGCACGCTGGCTGATCAAGAATATCCAGCAAAGGTTCGACACGATCCTGCGTGTCTCGCAGGCCATTGTCGAGCGTCAAAAGAACTTTTTCACGCACGGCGAAATCGCCATGCGCCCCTTGGTTTTGCGGGAGATTGCCGATACACTGGGATTACACGAGTCAACCATCTCCCGGGTGACGACCAATAAATACATGGCAACGCCGATGGGTACTTTCGAACTGAAGTACTTCTTCGGCAGCCACGTGTCCACCGAAACCGGTGGCGCGGCTTCATCAACGGCCATCCGCGCCTTGATCAAGCAACTGATAGGAGCCGAAGACCCGAGGAATCCCCTTTCCGACAGTCGCATCGCCGAACTGCTGGGTGAGCAAGGCTTCGTTGTCGCACGCCGCACCGTTGCCAAATATCGCGAAGCCCTGAAGATCCCCGCAGTGAATCTCCGCAAGTCTTTGTAGCCGAGCCCACCGCCTGCCTGGTGAGGCTCTTTCAGAAGGAGAAGCGCTATGAACTTCAAGATCAGTGGACACCACCTGGACATCACGCCGCCGTTGCGTGAGTACGTGGAAACGAAGCTGGAGCGAATCGTCAGGCATTTCGATCAGGTCATTGGCGTTAGCGTGCTGCTCTCTGTCGACAACCACAAGGAAAAGGACCGTCGGCAATACGCGGAAATCAATCTACATCTCAGGGGCAAGGACATCTTCGTTGAAGCGCATCATGAAGACCTGTATGCAGCGATCGACGCACTCGTCGACAAGCTAGACCGTCAGGTACTCCGCTACAAGGACCGCGTGCAGGGCCACGACCGCGAAGCGGTCAAGTACCAGATGGCCGCAGCGCAGATGCAGCAATGACCGTGCCCGGTGGCCCCACAGAGGGCTGCTGAATCAAGACAAAACAGGCAAGCCGCGCATTTGCGCGGCTTTTTTGCGCCTGCAGCGCTGTGGCGCGTGCGCAAAGGGCTGTCACCCGTTTGAGACGGAGTGTTCGCAACGGCCGCAGCAAGGTGTATGCTGCGCCATACATGCAGCGCCGCATTCTGCCCCGCGCCCGGTTACGGTGCGGACCCACACGGGCGCAGCGCTGCGGTGCACAATCACAGGGAGGCCGCTGCTCTATAATGGCCGGACGCCTCGGCGCTGCCGGTGATCCGCTGCCTCTGAGCCATCCACTGCCCGGCGGAACGGCGGATCCGCCCGCTAACTGAAATCCTGCGCATCGCCCATGAATCGTTTGGCCAAATTGCTGCCACCCGGCAACATCACTCTCGACGTCAGCGTCACCAGCAAGAAGCGTGTGTTCGAGCAGGCCGGGCTCCTCTTCGAGAACAACCATGGCGTGGCGCGCGCCATCGTGACGGACAACCTGTTCGCGCGCGAGTCGCTGGGTTCCACCGGACTCGGCGCCGGCGTGGCGATCCCGCACGGACGCATCAAGGGCCTGAAGCAGCCGCTGGCCGCCTTCATGCGCCTGGCCGAGCCGATCCCGTTCGAATCGCCTGACGGCAAGCCGGTGTCGCTGCTGATTTTCCTGCTGGTGCCGGAACAGGCCACGCAGCAGCACCTGGAAATCCTGTCAGAGATCGCGCAGCTGCTGTCAGACCGCGACATGCGCGAAGGGCTGGCGACCTTGCCCACTTCCGAAGCCGTGCACCAGCTGCTGACCGAATGGCACCCCTGATCCCCTGATCTGTCCCGAACGGGCCGGCACAGACCGGACAGGCGCAGCGCCTGGCACACCGCCCCACACGTCATACCCGCATGGAACTCACCGGCGTCACTTCCCAGTCCATCTTCGACGACAACGCAGCCGACCTCAAACTCTCGTGGGTGGCCGGCCTGGAAGGTGCGGACCGCGCCTTCGACGTGGAATTCGCCCGCGAAGCGACCTCTGCCGCGGACCTGGTTGGCCACCTGAACCTGATCCACCCCAACCGCATCCAGGTGCTCGGCAAGCCCGAAATCACCTACTACCAGCGGCTGGACGACGATATCCGCAAGCGCCAGATGGGCGAGCTGATCCTGCTGGAGCCGCCTTTCCTGGTGGTGGCCGATGGCATGGAGCCGCCGCCGGACCTGGAACTGCGCTGCACGCGCTCGTCGACGCCGCTCTTCACCACGCCGGTGTCGTCGGCCGCGGTGATTGACCACCTGCGCCTGTACCTGTCGCGCATCTCCGCGCCGCGCGTGACCATGCACGGGGTGTTTCTCGACATCCTCGGCATGGGCGTGCTGATCATGGGCGAATCGGGCCTGGGCAAGAGCGAACTGGGCCTGGAACTGATATCGCGCGGACACGGCCTGGTGGCCGACGACGCGGTTGACTTCGTACGCCTGGGGCCGGACTTCATCGAGGGCCGGTGCCCGCCGCTGCTGCAGAACCTGCTAGAAGTGCGCGGCCTGGGCCTGCTCGACATCAAGACCATCTTCGGCGAGACCGCGGTGCGCCGGAAGATGAAGATCAAGCTGGTGGTGCAGCTGGTGCGCCGCAACGACGGCGAGTTCGAGCGCCTGCCGCTCGATTCGCAATACCTCGACGTGCTGGGCCTGCCGATCCACATGGTCAAGATCCAGGTGGCGGCCGGGCGAAACCTCGCCGTGCTGGTCGAGGCCGCGGTGCGCAACACCATCCTGCGCCTGCGTGGCATCGACACGCTGCGCGATTTCATGGACCGCCAGCGCGCCGCGATGCAGGCCGATGCGGTCTCGCGCGGCCAGGGCCGCCTGCTCTGAGCGCCGGGGCCATCAGCGCTCCGTTTTCAATTGCTTACAACGGCGGCGACCACCGCCGTCAACGCGCTGGGGACGTCTTCCGTTTTGTGCTGTAATGGGCATCGAGCCCATTACAAGGCCGCCGCCAGCCCCTGACACCGTGCGGCCACGATGTTTTCCACACCAAGGAGAGCAAGCATGAAGAAACTGATCGCGATGTGCGCGCTGGTCACTCCGCTGCTGGCATCCGTGGCCTTCGCCCAGTCGGCGTCGGCACCGGCCGCCCCGGCCAAGGACGCCGCCAAGGCGCCCACCGCGCAGCAGGAAAAGATGAAGACCTGCAATGCGCAGGCCGGCGACAAGAAGGGGGACGACCGCAAGGCGTTCATGAAGGAGTGCCTGTCGGCCAAATCGGACGCCACGCCCAAGACCCAGCAGGAAAAGATGTCAGCCTGCAGCAAGGAAGGCAAGGGCAAGAAGGGCGACGAATACAAGGCGTACATGAAGGAGTGCCTGTCGAAGGCGGCCTGAGGTACGACCCCGGAAGGAACCACGGCATGGCGAACCGCGAGGTTCGCCATTGTTGATTGCGGGTCCGCCGTCATCCTGCTGTCATGACGCGGCCATCACCTGATGCTATGCTTCAGTTGCTATGCGCATCATTCTCATCACCGGCATTTCCGGTTCCGGCAAGTCCGTCGCACTGAACGTCCTCGAAGATGCAGGCTATTACTGCGTGGACAACCTGCCGGCGCAGTTCATCCCGGAACTGACACGCTACCTTTCCAGCCAGGGCTACACGCACCTGGGCGTCGCCACCGACATCCGCAGCCGCGAGTCGCTCGACCAGTTGCCCGACACCGTGCGCGCGCTCGCCGGCGAGCACCAGGTCGAGGTGGTGTTCCTGACAGCGAGCACCGACGCACTGGTGCAGCGTTATTCCGAGACGCGGCGGCGCCATCCGCTGTCGATCCGTACCGCCGACCAGGAGGGCCCTGGTGGTGAACCGGCGCTCAGCGACACGGCGCTGATGGAAGCGATCGAGATGGAGCGCGAACTGCTGAGTCCGCTGGCCGAGGCCGCGCACCGCATCGATACGAGCAATGTGCGCACCAATACGCTGCGCAGCTGGATCAAGGAACTGATCCGCGACGACAGCGAGCGCCTGACGCTGCTATTCGAGTCCTTCGGCTTCAAGCACGGCGTGCCCAGCGATGCCGACATGGTGTTCGACGTGCGTTCGCTGCCCAATCCCTACTACGACCTGGCGCTGCGCCCGCTGACCGGGCGTGACACGCCGGTGATAGATTTTTTGCAGGCGCAGCCGATGGTGCTGGCGATGGCCGAGGATATCCGCGCCTATGTGGAAAAGTGGCTGCCGAGTTTCATTGCCGACAACCGCAGCTACCTGACCGTCGCCATCGGCTGTACCGGCGGCCAACATCGCTCGGTCTATATTGCGGAAAGGCTCGCCAACTATTTCCGCGCGCATGGTAATGTGCTGGTGAGACACCGAGAGCTCGCGCCGGCGGGCTGACGCCAAGCGTGCGGGCCTGCGGGCATCGGCGGCGCGGCGTACGGTCCGGCGGCGCGCCGTTGCTGCATTCTGGCATCCCCTTGCATCCCCTTATGCACGCTGGCACCGCATGTCTTCCACTGACCTTTACCGCCCCACCTCGTCCGCCGGGTCCGACCCCGCGCCGCAGACGCTAGACAACCTCCCGCTGTTCCCGCTGCACACCGTGCTCTTTCCCGGTGGCCGGCTGCCGTTGCGCGTATTCGAGGCGCGCTATGTCGACATGGTGCGCAACTGCCTGCGCGACAGCACCCCGTTCGGCGCCTGCCTGATCGAGAGCGGCGACGAAGTGGCGCAGCCCGGCAAGGCAACCGTGCCGGAGATGGTGGGCTGCCTGGCCGAGATCGTCGACTGCAACATGGAGCAGCTCGGCGTGCTGCTGATCCGCGCGCGCGGGCGCGAGCGCTTCCACATCATCAGCCACGAGACCCGCGACGACGGCCTGCTGGTGGCGCGTGCGGAGGTGCTGCCCGCCGATATCATCGACTGCAAGCTCGAACTGCTGGGCGAATGCCTGGATGCGCTGCGCCGCATCGTGACGCGGCTGCATGCCGAGCAACCCGACCGGATGCCGTTCGACGAGCCTTACCTGTGGGACGATCCCAGCTGGGTCGCCAACCGGTTGTGCGAATTGCTGCCGGTGCCGCTGAAGGCCAAGCAGATGCTGATGGCGCTGCCCGATGCGGGCATGCGCATCGAGATCGTGCACCGCTACATGCGGCAGAACCACATCGTCTGACCCGCGCCGCGGTCCCCTTCAGAACAGGCCGCCGCGGGCCTGGTCCTCCAGCAGCCTGCGCACCGGCGCGGGCGTTCCCAGCGCGTCGAGATCGTCGAGCGAGAGCCAGCGTTGCCCGGCTTCCGTGACGCTGTCCTGCACCATCAAATCACCTGCGCCCACATCGACGCGAATCGCGCGGATCAACAGGCGGAAGTGCGTGAAGACATGGGTCAGCTCACCCGCCATTGCGGCGCGCACGGGCTTGCCGTAGGCGCGGGCGTAGTCGAGCGCGGCCATTTCGGCGGCTTCCGCATCGAAAGGCACGGTGTCGACCGGCATTTCAGGCAGGCTCCACAGGCCGCCCCAGATGCCGCTATCGGGGCGCAGCCGCAACAGCACTTCACGCTCGCGCCGCAGCATCAGCATCACCGTGCTGCGCTCGGGAATCGCGGCGCGCGGCTTTGGCGTGGGCAGCACGCCGGTCAGCCCTTCGCGGCGCGCCGCGCAGTCGGCGGACAGCGGGCAGGCGCCGGCATCGGCCAGGCACGCCGGCTTGCCGCGCGAGCAGACCGTCGCGCCCAGGTCCATCAGCCCTTGCGTATAGGCGACCATGTCGTCGGCCTGGCGCGGGCCCGCTGCGGGCAGTGCAATCTCGGCCAGCTGCCACATGCGCGTCTCCACCGCGCGCTCGCCCGGATGGCCATGGATGCCGAAGCAGCGCGCAAACACGCGCTTGACGTTGCCGTCGAGGATCGGCGAGCGCACGCCGGCGCTGAATGCGGCGATCGCCGCCGCGGTCGAGCGGCCGATACCGGGGAGCGTGGCCAGCACCGCGGGATCGGTTGGGAAAACGCCGCCGTGCTCGCTGACCAACTGCATCGCGCAGCGGTGCAGGTTGCGCGCGCGCGAATAGTAGCCGAGGCCGGCCCACAGCGCCATCACCTGGTCTGCGGGCGCGGCGGCAAGTGCCTGCACCGTCGGCAATGCGGCGACAAAGCGCTGGAAATATTCGATCACCGCGCTGACCTGGGTCTGCTGCAGCATGATTTCCGACAGCCAGATGCGGTAGGCGTCGCGCGTGTTCTGCCACGGCAGGTCGTGCCGGCCGTGGACGCGTTGCCAGTTGACGATCCGTGCGCCGAAATCGGGGGGCACGTGGATGTCGTCGGGAATGGCGGCGGTGGCGCGGGGGGTGGACTTGCGGGGCATGGGGTACGGCTTGTGGTGTGGGCTGGTGTTGACGACCGACGTTGCATCATTTCTGGGGGATGCGAACGTTGTCAGCAAAAAAAATGCGCCGCTATGCGCGGCGCTACATGATATACCGGCCAGGAAAGCCGAATCCCGTCAGCCGAATCCCGTCAGCCGAATCCCGTCAACCGCTTCCCGTCACGCCACCGCCAGGCTCGCTTCCTCCGCCCCGGCCGCCGGCCGCAGCAACCGCAGCGCAAACCCTTCGATCTTGCCGCTGCGCTCATCCAGCCCGTTCAGCACTTCCTCAAGCTGCGCGATACGGCTTTCCAGCGTATCGGTCGCCTCATGGATGCGCTCGATCGAATCGACGCGCCGGCGCAGCTGCTTCTGGTGCTCGCGCACCTGCGCTTCCAGCGGCGTCATCACCGACTTGAGCCAGACCTCGATATCGCGGTTCAGGTCGCGGAAATTCTCCAGCACGCGGCTGGCCATGGTGCTGAACGCGTTCTCCACCAGCTGCGGCCGCGAACGCGTCAGCATGCTGACCGTGCCGAAGTGCGCATGCACCAGCCGCAGAGTTTCCTGCAGCTCGGCGACGTAGCGCTCGGCGGTGAACTGCATCGGCGCGGGCAGCGTGAAGCCATGCTCGGCATTGAAGCGCCGGTACATGCTTTCGATCAGCTGGTGCAGCTGGCCGATCTTGTTGTCCGCATCGGTCACCAGCGCGGTGAGCTGGGCGAACAGCGCATCCATGTCCTCGCGCAGGCCGCGCGAGAAGAAGCGCTCCTTCATCTGCTCGCGCGCGGTACGCATGGTCCGGCGCACGTCGCGCAGCTGCAGGCTCTTGATGATGTCGGCGCTGTGGCGGCCGAACACCAGCCGCAGCGCCTGGAACTTGCTGATGCTCTGCTCGAACTCCTCCTTCTCGCCCTGCACGCGCATCAGCATGTGCTTGACCATCGCGTGGTTCTTGCCGCGCAGCCCGCGCAGTTCGAACAACTGCTCAACGATATCGCGGCGGCGGCTCTGCAGCAGCTGCTGCGCGGCGCGCGCCATGTCCTGCGCCTGGCGGTGCACCTGGTCGGAGACAATGTCGCGCCGTCGCGGGATCAGCTGGTTGGACAGCACATGCTCGAACTCCGGCAAGCCGCTGCGCGCCAGCAGTGCGTCGTCATGCGTGACCTTGGCCACCAGGCCCTTCTGCGCCGACACCGGATAGACGCGCGCCTGCTCGATGCCCAGCACCTGCGCCGTACTCGAGACCTGCCGCGCGATCTCGCTGGCAATCTCGGAAGGCTGGCGCAGCGGGTCCCAGAGTCCGTCTATCTTGTTGAGCACGGCCAGGCAGCCGCGCCGGTGGCCGGCGTCCACGTGGGTGCGCCACAGCTCCAGGTCGCTCTTGGTCACGCCAGCGTCGGCGGCCAGCACGAACACCACCACGTGCGCGTCGGGGATCAGGCGCAGCGTCAGTTCGGGCTCGGTGCCGATCGCGTTCAGCCCCGGCGTGTCGAGGATGACCAGCCCCTGGCGCAGCAGCGGGTGCGGGAAATTGATCACCGCATGGCGCCAGCGCGAGATCTCGACCATGCCCTCTGCATCGACCGCGTAGGCGGCATCGGGGTCGCTCTCGTGGTAAAGGCCCAGTGCCTCGGCTTGCTGCGGCGGCACGCGCACGGTCTGGACCACGTGCTGGAAGGCTTCGAGCATGCCATCGGGCGAGGACGGGTCGAGCGACACCGTATGCCAGTGCGTTGCCGACGGGCCGGCCTCGAGGAAGTCGGCGGTGGAGGCGTCCTGCAGCCGCGTTTCGATCGGCAGCAGCCGGATGCAAGGCGGCTCGGCCTCGTCGTAACGCAGTTCGGTCGGGCACATCGTGGTGCGGCCCGCCGATGACGGCAGGATACGGCGCCCGTAGTCGGCAAAGAAGATCGCGTTGATCAGTTCGCTCTTGCCGCGCGAGAACTCCGCAATGAAGGCTACCTTGAGCCGGTCGCTGCGTAGCACGTTCTGGATCCGCTGCACGCGATCGTCGGCCTGCGCGTCATACAGGTCGTGCTGTTGCAGCCACGACTGGAATTCGGCCAGGGACTGGAGGACCCCCGTTCTCCAGGCGCCGTATTGTTCGAATTGGTGGGCGAGCGTTGTCATGGCTGTTCGGCTGACTCGGTTTTTACTTCGGGGCGCCGCCAGCGGTGGCGCGCCCGTGTTCCCGCACTACCGGCCCGCCGCAGTCGTCCGGCGGACCAATCTGTTCCATTTTTGTAACTTTTTATGACTGCGCACACGATACAGGTTTCCACGGCGGTTTTGTGGAATTCGCGTCCCATGCGGGTGGCGTGCGGGCCTGAGTGTTGCGCCGAGCCATCGACAATCGCCGGCGACGCGCATTGTGCGCCACACGGCGCATCACCACAGCGGCGTTCAGTGCTGGCAGTGCGGGCAGTAGAAGGTAGAGCGCTGGCCCTGCACGATCTGGCGCACCGGGGTAGCGCAGACGCGGCATGGCTGGCCGGCCCGGTCGTAGACAAAGCAATCGAGCTGGAAATAGCCGCTGGCGCCGTCGCTGCCGACGAAATCGCGCAGCGTGCTGCCGCCGCGCTCGATGGCCTGCGCCAGGGTCTCGCGCACGGCCTGCGCCAGCCGGTCACAACGCGCGCGGCTGAGACGGCCGGCCGGGGTTGTGGGGCGAATGCCGGCGCGGAACAGGCTTTCCGACGCATAGATATTGCCGACCCCGACCACGATGCCGCCGGCCAGCAAGACCGTCTTGATGGCGGCACTGCGGCCGCGCGTGTGGCGGTGCAGCCAGGCGCCGTCGAAAGCGGCATCGAAGGGCTCGATGCCGAGCGTGCGCAGCAGCGGGTGGGATGGCAGTTCGTGCTCGGGCAGCGTGGTCCACAGCACCGCGCCGAAGCGGCGCGGATCGCGAAAGCGCAGCACCACCGGGCCCTGGCCGCCCTCTATGCCCTCGGCACCAGGAGCCAGCACCACGTCCAGGTGGTCATGGGCGCCTGGCGGCGGCGCCTTGGGCAGTACCCTCAGCGTGCCGGTCATGCCCAGGTGCACCAGCAGCCAGCCGGCCGGCTCGGCGGGTTCATCGCTGACACATTCGAGCAGCAGGTACTTGCCCCGGCGCTCGATCCGGCGCACCACGCGCTGCGACAGGCGGTCTTCGAGGTCCGGGTCGACCGGCCAGCGCAGCCCGCGGTGGCGCACCGTCACCGCCTCAATTCGCCGTCCCACAACGTGCGGCAGCAAGCCGCGCCGGGTCACTTCGACCTCGGGCAATTCAGGCATCGAACCTCTCCGTTGGTTAGCGCTCCAAACTCCTGCCGGCCTTGCGGGCCATGGGCCCGCGCGCCAAGCAGCGCATTGTAGCGGCAGGCTACAATGGCCTTATCCATTCCTTCGCCAGCGTGCGCCGGAGCACTCGATACATGTCGGACCTGAAGCTGGACCTGACGCCGGATTTGATGCCGGACGCCACATTGCAAGCCACTGTGTGCGGGATACCCGTACGCGAGGGCGCATTTTCGCGCACAGCAGGCGTCGCGAGAGCCTTTGCCAGAACCCGCCGCCACGCACGTGCGCTGGGCGCCGCCGCGCTGCTGGCGATAGCCGCCGGCGCCACCCATGCCGCACCTCCCGCCGGTGACGTGCCGCTGGCGCAGGTTGCGCCGCTGCAGCTCGCCGCTTCTGACGACGCGCGCCCCGCCGCCGGAAGCACCGGCAAGTCGGCACGCAGCCCGCTGCCGTCGCTGGAGCTGACCGACGACATCGTCTATATGGTGCTGGCGGCCGAAATTTCCATGCAGCGCGGCCTGGTCGGCCCGGCCTACCGCACCTACCTCGAACTGGCGCGGCAGACCCGCGACCCGCGCTTCGCGCAGCGCGCCACCGAGATCGCCTTCAACGCGCGCGTCCCGCAGCAGGCGCTGGATGCGGCGCGGCTGTGGCGCGAAATCTCGCCCAATTCGCCCGCTGCCGCGCAGGTCCTGTCGACGCTGCTAGTACTGAACGGACGCTGGGACGACGCCCGTCCGCTGCTGCAGCAGCAGCTGACCGCTGTACCCGCCAGCCACCGCGGCGACGCCATCCTGCAGATGCAGCAGCAGCTGTCGCGCACCAGTGATCCCGCCGGGGCAGCTACGCTGCTGCAGGAGCTGACGCGCAACGATACCAAGCTGCCGGAAACCTACCTGGCGCTGGCGCGCGCGCGCGAAGTTGCCGGCGACATGCCAGGCGCGATCGCCGCGCTCGACCAGGCGCTGAAGCTGCGGCCGGGCTATGAGCCTGCCGCGCTGATGGCCGCCGAGCTGCGCGCCGAAAAGGAGCCCGACGAAGCCGTCGCCATCCTCAAGCGCTTCCTCGACAAGTCGCCCGATTCGGTCAACGGCCATATCACGCTGGCACGCCTGTACCTGCTGCGCAACGACATGCAGGCGGCCCGGCAAGAGTTCGAGACCCTGCGCAAGGTGGCACCCGCGGATCCGCGCGTGCCGCTGGCACTTGGGCTGACCAGCCTGCAGGCCAAGAACTACGACGAAGCCGAGCAATACCTGAAGGAGTACCTGCAGCTGGTCGAGAAGCAGCCCACGGCCAACCCCGACATCGCCTACCAGTACCTGGCACAGATCGCCGAGGAACGTAAGGACTACACCAATGCGATCCAGTGGCTGGACCGCATCGAGGACATCCGCCTGGCCCCGGCTGCCACCGCCAAGCGCGCGCAGTTGCTGGCACGCCTGGGCAAGCTGGACGACGCGCAGGCACTGTTTGGCGAAATGCTTGCCGACGCCGAGGATATCCCCGACCCGGGCCAGCGCGCGCAGCGCGTCATGGCAATCCGCCAGGCCGAGGTGGCCACGCTGATGGAGACCAAGGCCTACGACCGCGCGCGCAAACTGCTTGACGACCGGGTCGCGGCCGAGCCCGACAACGCCGACTGGATCTACGAGCTGGCCATGCTCGACGAGCGCCAGAAGCGCTACGACAGCATGGAAAAGGGCCTGCGCCGCGTGATCGCGCTGCAGCCGCAGCAGAAGCAAGGCTACAACGCGCTCGGCTACTCGCTCGCCGATCGCAACGAACGCCTGCCCGAAGCGCGCAGCCTGCTTGAACGCGCCTCTGAGCTGGGCCCGGACGATCCATACATCATGGACAGCCTGGCCTGGGTCAAATTCCGCATGGGCGAGCTGCGCCCCGCCGCCGACCTGCTGCGCAACGCCTACGCCAAGGCGCCCGAAGCTGAAATCGGCGCACACCTGGGCGAAGTGCTGTGGCAGCTCGGCGAGCACGACGAAGCGCGCAAGACCTGGACCGAGGCCATGCGCATCGATCCCGAGAACGAAACCCTGGTCGATACGCTGCGCCGGTACAAATTCGACGTGCAGCTGGCCAAGTAATCCGTAACCCCGTAACCGAGAAATCCGGCGAGCCGTGCCTGCACAGCCAGGCATGGCACCGGATTCCCGTCCCAGTGCGGCGGCCGCGGCTACGGCCGCGCACCGCCGCTCCACGACCATGTCCATGAACCGAACCAGACGCCTGGCACTGCTTTGCCTGGGCGCCCCACTGCTGCTGCAGGCCTGCGCCAGCGTGGCGCCGACACGCGGCTTCGATGCCGGCGACGCCAGCGCAAGCCAGCAATACACCGGCCGCTTCTCGGCAAACTACGTGCGCTACGGCCGCGACGAAGGCGTGACCGGCAGCTTCCGCTGGGAAGAGCAAGGCCGCAACGTGCGGCTCGACCTGGTCTCGCCGCTGGGCCAGACGCTGGCAGTGGTCACCGCCACGCCGTCCGGCGCCACGCTGGACCTGCCCAACCAGCCGCCGCGCAACGCGCCCGAGGTCGACACGCTGATGGAAGAAGCGCTCGGCTTCGCGCTGCCGGTGGCCGGAATGCGCGACTGGCTGCACGGCCGTGCCGCGCAGGGCTCGCCGGCGCGCACCACGCGCGACGAGCAGGGACGCGTGGCTACGCTGGCGCAGAACGGCTGGACCGTGCGCTATGTCGCATGGCAAGACACTGCTGCCGCTGGCACGGCCACGGCATTGCCGCGCCGTATCGACCTGGCGCGCGATTCCGCCGCAAACCCGCTGTCGGTGCGCCTGGTCATCGATCCCCAGACGCCATGAATCGCGCCAACAACCTGCCTCCCGCGGAGCTGCGCGACTGCCCCGCGCCCGCCAAGCTCAACCTGTTCCTGCACGTGACCGGGCGCCGCGCCGACGGCTACCACACGCTGCAGACCGTGTTCCAGCTGGTCGACTGGTGCGACACGCTGCATTTCCGCCGGCGCGACGATGGCATCGTGGCGCGCGTCACCGACGTGCCCGGCGTACCCGCCGACAGCGACCTGGTCGTGCGCGCCGCGCGCGCGTTGCAGGCCGCGGCGGGCACCACCTTCGGCGCCGACATCGAGATCGACAAGGTGCTGCCGATGGGCGGCGGCATTGGCGGCGGCTCGTCGGATGCCGCGACCACGCTGCTGGCGCTGAACCACCTCTGGGGCCTGGACCTGGCGCGCGAAGAACTGATGCGCATCGGCCTGTCGTTGGGCGCCGACGTGCCCGTGTTCGTGTTCGGCCAGAACGCCTTTGCCGAGGGCGTGGGCGAGCAACTGACGGCGGTGGACCTGCCCGAGAGTTGGTTCGTGGTCATCCATCCGAAGCAGCATGTGCCCACCGCTGAAATTTTTTCGGACCCCCGCTTGACAAGGGATACGCCGCTCTCCATAATTGCGGTCTTCGCTGCTCGCACAAACAAATTCGATTTCGGTCGCAACGACCTGGAACCGATAGCAACAGCGAAGTTCGGCGAAGTCGCCCGAGCCCTGGAATGGCTGAAGCAATACAATCAGCATGCCAGGATGACCGGTTCCGGAGCCTGCGTGTTTGCGCGTTTTCCTGACGCAAAGACAGCGCAGCAGGTCTTGGAAAGGTTGCCTCCCGAATGGGATGGCAGGTGTGTGAGGAGTATGGCACATCACCCGCTCGCAGCGTTCGCATAGCAAGTTATCGTTCGGCGCGGTACGGCAGGTTGGTACCACGAAGAACGGCCCGGTTGTGTAGGGGAGTCGCCAAGTTGGTCAAGGCACCGGATTTTGATTCCGGCATTCGAAGGTTCGAATCCTTCTTCCCCTGCCATTACTTCCTATAGTGTCCTAACGGAACACGATATCCCAAGTCACCGGCTTCGCCGGTGACACCAAGCTCCCCCAGCAGCAAGACAGGTGCCCCGAATGAGCAGCGAAGGCTTGATGGTATTTACCGGCAACGCCAACCCCAAACTCGCGGAGGCTGTCGTACAGCACCTCGGCATTCCGCTGGGCAAGGCCCAGGTTGGTCGTTTCTCCGACGGTGAAGTCCAGGTTGAAATCCAGGAAAACGTTCGCGGCAAGCACGTCATCGTGCTGCAGTCCACCTGCGCGCCGACCAACGACAACCTGATGGAACTGATGGTGATGGTCGACGCGCTCAAGCGCGCCTCGGCACGCAGCATCACCGCCGCCATGCCCTACTTCGGCTATGCCCGCCAGGACCGCCGCCCGCGTTCGGCGCGCGTGGCAATCTCGGCCAAGGTCGTGGCCAACATGCTGGAAGTCGCCGGCGTCGAGCGCGTGCTGACGATGGACCTGCACGCCGACCAGATCCAGGGCTTCTTCGATATTCCCGTCGACAACATCTACGCATCGCCGGTCCTGCTGGGCGACCTGCGCGAGAAGAACTACGGCGACCTGCTGGTGGTCTCGCCGGACGTCGGCGGCGTGGTTCGTGCGCGTGCGCTGGCCAAGGAACTGAACTGCGACCTGGCGATCATCGACAAGCGTCGTCCCAAGGCCAACGTGGCCGAGGTGATGAACATCATCGGTGAAGTCGAAGGCCGCAACTGCGTCATCATGGATGACATGATCGACACCGGCGGCACGCTATGCAAGGCCGCCCAGGTGCTGAAGGAGCGTGGCGCGCTGAAGGTGTTCGCGTATTGCACGCACCCCGTGCTGTCCGGCGGCGCCGCTGCCCGCATCGCCGACTCGGCGCTGGACGAAGTGGTGGTGTGCGACACCATCCCGCTGTCGGAAGAAGTCGCCAAGTGCGGCAAGATCCGCCAGCTCTCGACCGCACCGCTGCTGGCCGAGACCTTCACCCGCATCGTCAAGGGCGACTCGATCATGTCGCTGTTTGCGGGTTCCTGATAGAATTTAACGCTTTACTGCGTTGGCAGCCGCTTTACGGCGGCCAACGTGACTTGATCGGCGCTGATTCTTTTGTTAGCGCCGCAACGAGGCTGTCTGGTCGCGGACGGCCTTCTTTACTTTTGGAGTCATCATGAAAGTTGTCGCTTTCGAGCGTAGCGTACAGGGTACGGGTGCGAGCCGCCGCCTGCGCAATTCGGGCAAGACCCCCGGCATCATCTACGGCGGCGCCGCCGAGCCGAAGATGATCGAACTGGATCACAATGCGCTGTGGCACGCCCTGAAGAAGGAAGCGTTCCACTCGTCAATCCTCGACCTGGAAGTCGCTGGCAAGGCAGAAAAGGCCCTGCTGCGCGCATTCCAGATGCACCCGTTCAAGCCGCTGGTGCTGCACGTCGACTTCCAGCGCGTGTCGGCCACCGAAAAGATCCACGTCAAGGTTCCCCTGCACTTCATGAACCAGGAAACCGCTCCTGGCGTGAAGCTGGGCCACGGCCTGGTCAACCACATCGTCAACGACCTGGAAGTGTCGTGCCTGCCGGCCGACCTGCCTGAGTTCATCGAAGTGGACGTCGGCACGATGGAACTGGGCCAGACCCTGCACCTGAGCGACCTGAAGCTGCCGAAGGGCGTGACCGTCATCACCCACGGTGACGACAACCCCGCCATCGCCAGCATCTCGCTGCCGGCTGGCGCTGCTTCGGCCGCCGAAAGCGCCGAAGGCGAAGGCGAAACGCCGGCTGCCTAAGCTGCTGCTGCAGCGGCCGCGGCCCATGGGCCGCGCCACGGAAAAACCGCCGCCCTTCGCGGCGGTTTTTTTTCGACCCTGCCGAACCGGCAGGTGGCGGGTTTTTCGGTATCCTTGGCGCCTGTGGCGCAGCCCTGCGCGCCAACGACTCAGTCAATCGCATGATCAAGCTCATCGTCGGCCTCGGCAATCCCGGCGCGGAATACGAGGCCACCCGGCACAACGCCGGCTTCTGGCTGGTGGACCAGCTCGCCCGCATGGGCGGCGCCACGCCGCGCGTGGAAGGCCGCTTCCACGGACTGGCCGCGCGCGCGCGGCTGTGGGACCAGGACATCTGGCTGCTCAAGCCCTCGACCTTCATGAACCGCTCCGGGCTGGCCGTGGTCTCGCTGGCACGCTTCTACAAGATCCTGCCGGACGAGATCGTCGTCGCGCACGACGAGATGGATCTGCCGTCCGGCACCGTCAAGCTCAAGCGCGGCGGCGGCGCGGGTGGCCACAACGGCCTCAAGGACATCTCGGCCCACCTGACCACGCAGGACTACTGGCGCCTGCGCATCGGCGTCGGCCATCCGCGCAATGCGCCCGGCGGCGCCGGCGCGGGACGCGAGGACGTGGTCAACTTCGTGCTCAAGCCACCGCGCAAAGAGGAGCAGGAAGCGATCGACGCGGCCATCGACCGCAGCATGGATCCGCTCGGCCTGCTGGCACGCGGCGATGCCGAACGCGCAATGGCGCAGCTGCACACTACGCGCTGAACAAGCGCCGCAGGCACACTCCTGCGACAAGCATGTGAAACGGGCCGCACACGCGGCCCGTTTGTCGTTGGCGCGCTGCAACTCTTATGTTGCAGACATGCTGTCATCAAACTTCCACGGGCAGTCCTTACATTGCGGGGTTTCCACCGCTCCGGCATCACATGGTAGCCGGCGCGCATGACAAACCCACAAGAGAGGAAAGCCCATGTCGTACCTGACCGACGAAGCGCGCGCCGCCGGCCGTGCTGCCAAGCCTGACGTTGACGTGCCCGGCCAGAGGCTGGAAGACATCGTCGCCGCCAACCCCGCTCGCCGCCGGGTGCTGCGCGGCGGCGTGGGCCTGTCGCTGTTCTCGGCTTTTGGCAGCGGCCTGCTGGCCGCCTGCGGCGGCGGCGACGATCCCGCGCCCGCTCCGGCACCGGCACCGGCTCCCGCCCCTGGCCCCGTGCCTGGCGCCGTCGCCCCGAGCTACGACGTCACCTTCGAGGCGATCGCCAAGTCGACCGCCGACACGGTGGTCGTGCCGAACGGCTACAGCGTCGACGTACTGTTCTCCGCAGGCGATCCGGTCGAGGCCGGCGCCACCGGCTACGCCGGCGCATTCCAGTCGTCGGCCGAAACCGAGCGCCAGGCCGGCGGCAACCATGACGGCATGCATTTCTTCGCGCTGTCGGGTGTCGATCCGCAGAAGGGCGGCCTGCTCGCCATCAACCACGAACTGCCGGACTACAACATCTTGTTCGCCGGCGGCACCTACACCGCAGGCACCGCCACGCCGGAGCAGAAGCGCATCGCGCTGTCGGCGGTCGGCATCTCGGTGATCGAGGTCGAGCTGGCCGCCAGCGGCAAGTGGCAGGTCAAGCGCGACTCGATCTACAACAAGCGCTACACCGGCAACACGCTGTACCGCGTGGGCGGCCCTGCCGCTGCGGTGGTGGGCTCGACCGTGGTCGGCATGCTCAACAACTGCTCCAGCGGCTACACGCCGTGGGGCACCTACCTGACCTGCGAAGAAAGCACGGACAACTACCTGGATAGGAACCAGGACGAGAAGGGCTACGGCTGGGTCGTCGAGATCGACCCGTATGGCACGCTGGGCGCGCCGGCCAAGCGCACGGCGATGGGCCGCTTCGACCATGAAAACGTCGCCTTCCTGACCGACGCCAGCCACAACGTGGCCTTCTACATGGGCGACGACGGCACGCCGGGCTGCATCTACAAGTTCATCCCGAGCCAGGCGTTCGACCCCAGCAACCGCTCGGCCAACGCCAACCTGCTGGACAGCGGCACGCTGTACGTGGCCAAGTTCAACGCCGATGGCAGCGGCCAGTGGATCGAGCTAACGCAAGGCAAGAATGGCCTGACCGTCGGCGCCTCGGATCCGGGCAACTGGACCCAGTCTGCCACCTCGCCGGCACCGACCACTGTTGACTTCGCCACGCAAGCTGACGTGCTGGTCAACACGAAGTCAGCCGCGCGCGTGGCCGGCGGCACGCTGATGGACCGCCCGGAATGGATCACGGTCGGCCTGGACAAGACCGTCTTCTGCACGCTGACCAACAACAGCGGCCGCCAGCAGACCGACGCCGCCAACCCGCGCGTGCAGAACCTGCACGGTCACATCATCCAGTGGAAGGAAGCCGGCGACTCGCCGCTGGCCACCACCTTCACCTGGAGCATCCTGCTGCAGGCCGGCGACCCGTCGCTGGCCACGGACAACCTGAAGGGCAACATCAACGGCGACACGTTCTCGAGCCCGGACGGCCTGCGCGTGGACCCGAAGGGCCGCCTGTGGGTGCAGACCGACTCCAGCACCAGCGCGACCTATACCAACACCTTCGGCAACAACAGCATGTACTACATCTCGCCGACCGGGCAGTCGAAGCGCTTCCTGGCCGGGCCGAAGGGTTGCGAGATCACCGGCATCGCCTACACGCCGGACCTGACCACCTGCTTCATCAACATCCAGCACCCGACCGGCCAGTGGCCGGACGCCGCCAAGCCGCCGCGCTCGTCGACCATCGTCGTGCGCCGCACGGACGGCAAGCCGGTGGGTGCGTAACCGCGCAGTGCCTTGTAGTGCCGTAGTACCGTAGTACCTGGGGAAAAGTTAAGCCCCCGCCACCTTGCGGTGACGGGGGCTTTTTTTACCTCTGAGTGCGACGCGAAGCAATGCAGGCAGGCGGGCAGCGGATCAGGCAGCGTGCTTGGCCGCCGTCAGCAGCCGGTAGCGCTGCATCAGCACCTCCTGCGACTCCACCCGGTTCGGATCCTTGGGGATGCAGGCGACCGGGCAGACCTGCTGGCATTGCGGCTCGTCGAAGTGCCCGACGCACTCGGTACACTTGTTGGGGTCGATTTCATAGATCTCGGGCCCCATCGAAATGGCTTCGTTCGGGCACTCGGGTTCACAAACGTCGCAGTTGATGCAGTCGTCGGTGATCAGTAGCGCCATGGTGTTTCCTTCCTGCGGACACGCCCGCGCCCGACTGGCCGCGGTCTGACGTGTCTGAAGCCGTATTTTATTCCGGTTTGGCGATTTTCTCTTGCAGCCACCGCTCCACCGACGGGAACACGAACTTGCTGACATCGCCGCCCAGCACCGCGATCTCGCGGACAAAGGTGCCGGAGATGAACTGGTACTGGTCGGACGGCGTGAGGAACATGGTCTCGACGTCCGGCAGCAGGTAGCGGTTCATGCCCGCCATCTGGAATTCATACTCGAAGTCGGACACCGCGCGCAGGCCGCGCACTATTACGCGCGCATTGTTCTTGCGAACGAAGTCCTTGAGCAGCCCGGCAAAACCCTCCACGCGCACGTTGGGATAGTGCCCTAGCACTTCGCGGGCAATGCCGATGCGCTCGTCGAGCGCAAAGAACGGGCGCTTGTTGGGGCTATGCGCCACGCCGACCACCAGTTCGTCGAAGATATTCGACGCACGGCGGACCAGATCCTCGTGTCCCCGGGTCATTGGATCGAAGGTGCCGGGATAGACCGCGATGACCATACTTCCTCCTTGATCTGCCCGCTGCCGGCCGTTGTGGCCGCCTCGTTCGCCGGTCGGACCGGCGTGGGTGCTGCGTCGCGAGCGTTGTGACAGCGGCGTAGTGTAACCCTAAATGCGCCACTTGGAAGGCGGGCAGCGCACCGTTTTGCGGCACTGCACCCACGAATCCATTTCGCAATCGGAAAGGTGCCCTTAGCACATGGCGAAACTGAAGCTTCGGGCAATCCCTGCGCAGGTTGTCAATCGGCGCCGTTACCGTGCTGTGGATGCTGGCGGTGCTGCAGCAAATGGAAATGCACTGCGCCGGCGCGCGCATGGCGCACGATCTCCAGCGATGCCGGGACCGGGGCCTCGACGCCGGTCAGCGCATGGTCGGTTTCGACATAGACTGCGCCACCGGGCCGCAGCAGCCGCGCGGCATGCTCCAGCGACGGGCCGATCCAGTCCTCGGCAAAGGGCGGGTCCAGGAACACCACGTCGAAGCTGCCGTCGGGCATCTGCGCCGCGACCGTAAAGGCATCGCCCTGCACTACGCGGACCTGGCTGGCATCGAGCCGGTACTGGTTGTCGCGCAGCTGCCTGGCTGCGCGCGGGTTGAACTCCACCAGCGTTACTGCAGCCGCGCCACGGGAGGCGGCTTCGAACCCGAGCGCGCCGGAGCCGGCAAACAGGTCCAGGCAGGCAAGCCCTGACAGGTCCTGGCCAAGCCAGTTGAACAGGGTCTCGCGAACGCGGTCGGGTGTCGGGCGCAAACCCTGGGCGTCGGGCACGGGCAGCAGCGTGCGCTTCCAGCGCCCGCCGATGATGCGGACCTGGGACGGCGCCTGGCGCGGCACCGGGCGCGGCACCGGGCGCGGAGGGCCTGCGGGAGAACGTCCGCCGGCTGCAGCGGAGGCCGGCGCGGAGGAAGGAGTACGCCCGCCGGGAGCGGGCGAAGGCAATCGGGAACGCGAATTCATCCCGTGATTGTAGAGCCTGCGGGCCGGTTCGCCGCAGCCGCGCGTGAGGGGGCGCGCATAGGCTGGCCCGCGAGGTGCGGTGCTTGCGTCACTTACGGGATGCGGTCGGCGTGCTGCCCACCGGGCCGCCGACGATCACCGTGGCCATGCCGTCCGGACGCACATGCCGCTGGAAGGCCGCCCTGACCTGCTCGCGCGTCACCTTGCCGACCTGCGCGGTCCACGTGTCCAGGTAGTCCAGCGGCAGCCCGTACCAGCCGATATTGGCGACATTGGTCAGCAGCTTGCGGTTGTTGTCGATACGCAGCGGAAAGCCGTTGACAAGGTTGTCCTTGGCCGCACGCAGCTCCTTCTCGGTCGGGCCTTCGGCGACAAAGCGCGCCAGCACCTGGCGCACCAGCGCCAGCGCCTCGTCGGTCTGAGCCTTCTTGGTCTGCAGGCTGATGCCGAACGGCCCCGGCTGCTTCGACGGCGCGAAGTAGCTGTCGACACCGTAGGTCAGGCCGCGCTTCTCCCGCACCTCGTCAGTCAGGCGCGAGCTGAAGCCGCCGCCGCCGAGCACATAGTTGCCCACCAGCAGCGCGAAATAGTCGGGGTCGCCGCGTGCGATCGACGGCTGGCCGATGGCCACGCTCGATTGCTGCGCCGGATGCGGCAGGCGCTGCTCGCTGGCCGGGATATTGAGCTTTACCTGCGGCAGCGCCGGGGCGGCACTGCCCTGCGGCAGCCCGCGCGTGAGTTGTTCGGCAATGGCTTCGGCCTGCTTGCGGTCGATCGCGCCGATCAGCGTCACCACCGCGCGCTTCGCACCGTAGTTGTCGCGCCAGAATTTGGCGATGTCATCGCGCGTGACCGACTGCACGCTCTCCGGCGTGGCCGCCACGCCGTAGGGATGGTCCGGGTACATGGCCTTGGCCAGCGCCTTGTCGGCGATCACGCCCGGCTTGGTGTCGGCCTCGCGGATGGCAGTGATCAGGCGCTGCTTCTCGCGCCCGACCACGGCGTCCGGGTAGATCGGTGCCTTGATCAGCTGCGCCGCCAGCGCGACCGACTGGTCCAGCTCGGGCTGCGCGGTCAGCGTGCGCAGCCCGATGCCGCCGCGGTCGCCGCCCGCCGCGCCGCCGAAGGCCGCGCCGGTATCGGCAAAGGCGTCGGCAATCTGTGCCTCGTCGCGTGCCGGCTGGCCGTCCTGCGCGGCCGCGCCCTTGTCCAGCAGCGCCGCCGTCAGCGTCGCCAGCCCGGCCTTGCCGGGCGGGTCATAGCGGCTGCCGGCATCGAAATCGATATTTACATCGAGCATCGGAATCGACGGGCTGTGGACAAAGAACACGCGCGCGCCGGTGGATGCGGTCCAGTGCTCGATCGGGATCGCGGCCTGGGCAAGTTGCGCGGCCAGCAGCATGGCGGCGCCGAGCGCCGCGCCGGCCAGCGTGCGCAGCGAGCGGGACCGCGCTTTGTGGAAAGTGGCGGACTGGGACATTGTCGTTCCTCAGTGGCGCAGGCCCGACGGGGCCTGGGTCTTGGGCTTGTTCGGGTCGATCGGCTGCGGCACCAGCGTGGCCACGGTCAGGTTGTCGTCGTTGAAATACTTGGCGGCGACGGCCTGAACCTGCGCCGGCGTGACCGCCTTGATCTTGTCGAGCATACGGTCGATCTGGCGCCAGGGGATATCGGAAATCTCGGTTACGCCGATCTCCATGCCTTGCCCGAACACCGAATCGCGCTTGTAGATCTGCCCCGCCACCACCTGCGCCTTGACGCGCTTGAGTTCTTCCGGCGACACCCCTTCCCTGGCGATGCGCTGGATCTCGGCGCGCAGCGCGCGTTCGATCTCGTCGGTGTTGTGGCCGGCCGCGGGCGTGCCGTCGAGGACGAACAGCGACTCGCCGCGGTTGATGCTGTCGTAGCCGACGTTGACGTCGTCGGCCAGCCGCTGCTCGCGCACCAGTTCGCGCGTCAGGCGGGCATTGTCATAGCCGTTGAGCACGGCAGCCAGGACCTCCAGCGCGTAGGGGTCGACATCCTTTTCGACATCGCGCAGGCGCGGCACCTTGTAGGCCATCACCATGTACTGGTTCTCGGCCGGCGCCTTGACCCAGATGCGCTTGATGCCCTGCTGCGTCGGCTCTTCCTGGTCCTTGCGCAGCGGCAGCGTGCGCGGCTTGAGCTTGCCGTAGTAGCGCTCGGCGAGCGCCCGCACTTCTTCGGCCTTGACGTCGCCGGTGACGATCACCAGCGCGTTATTGGGCACGTACCACTGGCGGTACCAGTCCTTGACGTCGTCGACGCGCATGTTGACCAGGTCGTCCATCCAGCCGATCACCGGGTGGCGGTAGGCAGCCGCGGTGTAGACGGTGGCGAGCAGTTGCTCATAGACGTTGCCGCGGGCGGAATCGTCAGTGCGCAGGCGGCGCTCTTCCATCACCACTTTCATCTCGCGGTCGAACTCGTCCTTCCTGATGATGAGGTTGGCCATGCGGTCGGCCTCCAGCTCCATCATCTTCGGCAGGTATTGCTTGCCGATCTGCTGGTAGTACATGGTGAAGTCGCGGTTGGTCATGGCGTTCTCGCGCCCGCCCAGTGCCGCCACCTGCTTGGAGAACTCGCCCACGCCGACCTTGAGCGTGCCCTTGAACATCATGTGTTCGAGCATGTGGGCCACGCCCGTGGTGCCGCTGACCTCGTCGATGCCGCCGACGCGGTACCAGATCTGGTGCGCCACCGTGGGTGCGCGGTGGTCCTCCTTGACGATCAGCCGCAGGCCGTTGGAGAGCCGGTATTCAGTGGTGCCATGCGCGGTGGCGCCGGCGGGCGCGGTCTGCGCGGAAGGCATCGGCGATCCGACCACGCCTTGCGCGCCGGCCGGCAACGACCAGGGCAGCAGGCCGAGCAGCAGCGCCGGGACGATGCGCCGCGCCAGGCGCGCGGCGCCGGCGGGAAGTGTTGAGGAGGAAGGCTGGCAGTGCCGTTGGATGCGTGCTTGGGCACCTTCGGCGCCCGCCGCGGTCAGGACAACGCAATGGTTCATGCGACCCCGTCTGCTAGAATTTTGCCGATCGATCCACACGGGCAGGCATGCGCGCGCGGATCAGCCATGTAGCGAACTGATGTAGCGAACTATACGCAATCGCCGGCCGGGACCACAACGGGTTCTCCCCGACCTTCGCGATGTCAGCGTAAGCCCTTGATTATTAACCGGTCGCCTGCCGGCAATGTGCCACCAGGGTAGCGGCCCCGGTATTGACTCCATTCCCCAATGTTTAGTTTCTGGAAGAAGCGCAAGGCCGAGCCCGCGTCCGTCGAGACGCCAGCCCCGGCACCCGCGCCGCTAGAGGCGCCCGCGCCCACCCCCACGCCCACACCCGCGCCTGCCCCGGTCCCCGCTCCGGCTCCGGTCCCGACGCCGACACCGGTTCCCGCACAGGTGCCGCCCCCGGCGCCGGCCCCCGTGGCCGCGCCGGAACCGGCCGCCGCCATCGAAACGCTTGAACTGGTCCCCGCGCCCGCAGTCACCGCTGAAGCCCGGCAAGGGTGGATGCATCGGCTGCGCACGGGCCTGTCCAAGACCAGCCGCAACATCGGCACGCTGTTCGTCGGCGTCAAGGTCGACGAGGCGCTGTTCGAAGAGCTGGAAACCGCGCTGCTGATGGCCGACGCGGGCGTGGAAGCCACCGAATACCTGCTGGCCGAGCTGCGCAAGCGGGTCAGGTCCGAGCGCATCGAATCGGCAGAAGGCGTCAAGGCCGCGCTCAAGACGCTGCTGACCGACCTGCTGCGTCCGCTGGAAAAAACCATGGCGCTGGGCCGCGAGCAGCCCCTGGTGATGATGATCGCGGGCGTCAACGGCGCCGGCAAGACCACCAGCATCGGCAAGCTGTGCAAGCACTTCCAGCGCTACGACCAGAAGGTCCTGCTGGCCGCTGGCGATACCTTCCGCGCCGCCGCGCGCGAGCAGCTGACGATCTGGGGCGAGCGCAACAACGTCACCGTGGTGGCGCAGGAAAGCGGCGACCCGGCCGCGGTGATCTTCGACGCGGTGAACGCGGCCAAGGCGCGCGGCATCGACATCGTGATGGCCGATACCGCCGGCCGCCTGCCGACGCAGCTGCACCTGATGGAGGAGCTGAAGAAGGTCAAGCGCGTCATCAGCAAGGCCATGCCGACGGCGCCGCATGAGGTGCTGCTGGTGATCGACGCCAATACCGGCCAGAATGCCCTGCAGCAGACCCGCGCCTTCGATGATGCGCTGGGGCTGACCGGCCTGATCGTGACCAAGCTGGATGGCACCGCCAAGGGCGGCATCCTGGCGGCGATCGCGCGCCAGCGCCCGGTGCCGGTGTACTTCATCGGCGTGGGCGAGAAGGTGGAGGACCTGCAGCCCTTCAAGGCGGAGGAATTCGCCGAAGCGCTGCTGGGCTGAAGCCAGCCAGTCATCAGCCAGTCATCAGCCAGTCATCAAACAGAAACAGAAACAGAAACGCCCCGGCATTGACCGGGGCGTTTTCTTGCGTGCGATCCCGCGAACGCTTATTCCGCGTCAGGCTGCGACTTCGGCTCCGCCTTCTGGAACGCTTCCATCTCCATGCACGCCTCATAGATCTTCGCGATCGTCGGATAGCGGCTCACGTCGACATTGAAGCGCTGCGCATTGAACACCTGCGGCACCAGGCAGATATCGGCCAGCGTCGGCGTATCGCCAAAGCTGAAGCGCCCCGCCTTGCCGCCGCGCGCCAGGTTGGCCTGCAGCGACTCGAAGCCCAGCTCGATCCAGTGGCGGTACCAGGCGTCCTTGACCTCGTCGGTCACGCCTACCTTGTGCTTCAGGTATTTCAGCACGCGCAGGTTGTTCAGCGGATGGATCTCGCACGCGATTTCCTGCGCCAGGCCACGCACGTAGGCCCGCTCCAGCGCCGTGCCGGGCAGCAGCTTCGGCTCGGGATGGACTTCGTCCAGGTACTCGACGATGGCCAGCGATTGCTGCAGTACGTTGCCGTCATCGGCCAGCGCCGGCACCAGGCCGTCCGGGTTCACCGCACGGAATTCGGGCTTGAGCTGCTGGCCACCCTCCTTGAGCAGGTGCACCGGCACGTATTCGTACGGCAGCCCCTTCAGCTCCAGCGCGATGCGCACACGGAACGAGGCCGAGCTGCGGAAGTAGCTGTAAAGCTTGAGCATCGGATCAGACTACCTTGATGGTGAGGTCGCCCACGCCGCCGACGTGGCACTGCATGACATCGCCCTTGACCACCGGGCCCACGCCTTCGGGCGTGCCGCTGAAGATCAGGTCGCCCGGCTGCAATTCGAACAGCTTCGACAGGTACGACACCATCTCCGGCACCGACCAGATCAGGTCGGACAGGTCGCCGCGCTGCTTTTCCGCGCCGTTGACCGACAGCGTGACCTCGCCCTTCTCCGGGTGGCCGATGGCCGAGACCGGCACGATCGGCCCGATCGGCGCCGACCGGTCGAAGGCCTTGCCGGTTTCCCAGGGGCGGCCCGTCTTCTTGGATTCGTTCTGAAGGTCGCGGCGGGTCATGTCCAGGCCCACGGCGTAGCCGAACACGTGTTGCGCGGCGCTTTCCAACGGGATGTCACGCCCGCCCGTGCCGATCGCCACCACCAGCTCCACTTCATAGTGGCAGTTGCTGGTGCCCGGCGGGTACGGGAAGGTGCCTTCGGTGCCATCGGCGACGTAGCTGACCGCGTCGGACGGCTTGCAGAAGAAGAACGGCGGCTCGCGGTCGGGATCCGAGCCCATTTCGCGGGCATGGGCAGCATAGTTGCGGCCGACGCAGTACACGCGGCGGACCGGGAAGCTAGCGTTGCTGCCGCGCACCGGCACGCCAACGGGGGCCGGCGGGGCGAACACGAATTCGGTCATGCATCTCTCCAGATTTTTTCTGATCAGTTCCGCAGCACGGGATGCGGGGTAGGCATTGCGGCGTCGCCAGCAGACGCCCCCTGCGCGGCAGGGCAACAGGATACACCGCGCGCGGTGGGCTGCGTACGACGGCATACAATGAATCCAGGCGGGCCCGCGACCACACTGCACCACGGCAGTGCGGGTGGTCCGCCCCGCACCCGGCGCGAATCTTGCATGGCGCACTGCAACAGAATGAAGCCATGACCCGACGCCATCCGCCCCCCTCGCCATCGACGCCTGCCCCCGCCGCCGGACGGACGCTTCGTATCCTGCTGGTGCGCGATCCCCTTGACGCCAACCCGCTCAACGTCGAAACCATCCGCAACGGGCTGCTCAGCGCCGGCTTCAGCGAGATCCAGATCGTCGATGCCGACCTGCACCTGCCGGACGTGATCACCGCCACCCAGCCCGACATGCTGATCATCGCCTCGGAGTCTGCCGCGCGCGACACCATCGAGCATGTCTGCGTCTCGACCCAGCATGCGCCGCGGCCCATCGTGCTGTTTACCGACAACGACGACAGCCAGCGCATCAAGGCCGCGCTGTCGGTGGGCATTACCGCCTATATCGTTGACGGCCTGCGCGCCGAGCGCGTCAAGACGGTGCTCGACGTCGCCTATGCCCGCTTCGAGCTGGACCAGCAGCTGCGCGCCGAACTCGACGCCACCCGCCTCAAGCTGGCCGAGCGCAAGGTGGTCGAGCGCGCCAAGGGCCTGCTGATGCAGGCGCGCGGCATCAGCGAGGACGAGGCCTACAAGCGCCTGCGCAGCATGGCGATGGAGCGCGGCCTGAAACTGGTCGACGCCGCCCAGCGCGTGATCGACGTGATGGGCTGATCGCCCGTCCACCGCCGGCCCCGGGGCGCGGCAGCCCGCGGCTGGTGCAATGCACGATCCTGGCGCCGCCCCAAAGCGATCCCTTCGCGCACCGCCTCTGCACCGCCTCTGCACCGTCCCCTAACCGCCTCCCGCCGCGCTGCCCCGCGATGCGGCAGCGCGGTCGGCGCACGCACCGTGCCAGCCCATTTCGACCCGATGCGTCACTCCGCCGGTACAGTCCCGCCCCGAAATGCTGCACCGCACAGGCTGGCACACGCCTTGCGATATGCAGTCATCGGCCAACGGCGGCCGATCACAATTTAGGCGGACACAGCCAACGCAGGCTGCGTCACGCCATGGACAACGGCGTCCCTGCACCGTACCGGTCTTCTGGCGAAGCCGGCCGCGGACAGGGACGCTTTTTTCTTGGAGTTTCGCAATGCCTTCTCGCCTCAGGATTGCCAAGCCGCTGCACGCGGCGGTGAACGCCTCTGAAGCCGCCTCGGCGGCCGCTGCCGACGCGGTGCCAGCCAGCAGCGGCCGCCGCCGCGTGCTGGCGACCATCGCCGGCGCCAGCGTCATGACGCTGGTCGATCCGCTGGTGCGCGCCGGGGCGTGGGCAGCGGGGTCCGACGCCCCCGAGAAGACCGACGTGCGCATCGGCTTCATCCCGCTGACCGACTGCGCTTCAGTGGTCATGGCGTCCACGCTCGGCATCGACAAGAAATACGGGATCAAGATCACGCCGACCAAGGAAGCCTCGTGGGCCGGCGTGCGCGACAAGCTGGTCAATGGCGAGCTCGATGCCGCGCACGTGCTGTACGGCCTGATCTACGGCGTACAGCTCGGCATCGGTGGCCCCAAGAAAGACATGGCGGTGCTGATGAACCTGAACTACAACGGCCAAGCCATCACGCTGTCGTCGAAGCTGGCCGAAAAAGGCGTGCGCGACGGCGCCAGCCTGAAGGCGCTGATGGTCAAGGAAAAGCGCGACTACACTTTCGCGCAGACCTTCCCCACCGGCACGCACGCGATGTGGCTGTACTACTGGCTCGCGGCCCACGGCATCAACCCGATGCAGGACGCCAAGGCCATCACCGTGCCGCCGCCGCAGATGGTGGCCAACATGCGCGTGGGCAACATGGACGGCTTCTGCGTAGGCGAGCCCTGGGGCGCGCGCGCCATCGCCGACAAGATCGGTTTTACCGCCGAGACCACGCAGTCGATCTGGAAGAACCATCCGGAGAAGACGCTCGGCACCACCGCGGACTTCGTGCAAAAGTACCCCAACACCGCGCGCGCGATGGTGGCCGCGGTGCTGGAAGCGTCCAGGTTTATCGACGCTTCGGCCTCCAACCGCCGCAAGACCGCCGAGACCATCGCCGCCAAGTCCTACGTCAACACCGACATGGACATCATCCTGGACCGCATGCTCGGCCGCTACAACAACGGCCTGGGCAAGACCTGGGACGATCCTGATGCCATGAAGTTCTACCAGGACGGCAGCGCCAACTACCCGTTCCTGTCCGATGGCATGTGGTTCCTGACCCAGCACAAGCGCTGGGGCTTGCTCAAGGACCACCCGGACTACCTTGCCGTGGCGAAGCAGGTCAACCGTATCGACATCTTCAGGCAGGCCGCTGCCGCGGCGCAGGTGCCGCTGCCCAAGAGCGACTTCCGTACCGCGAAGCTGATCGACGGCGTGGTCTGGGATGCCACCAAGGACCCGAAGGCGTACGCCGACGGCTTCAAGATCAAGGCCGGCGCGCAGAACGCCTGACGCCAGGCCGCCACCTCCCCGCTGATCCGCAGCGCCCCTGGACAAAGGAGCCCGACGTGAATGCCATCGCCCACACCGCGCCTGACGGCGCCAATGCGGCCCATGCCGCCGCCATCGACACCGATGCCAAGGAACGCGCACGGCGGCGCGAGCTGGAGATCGCCGCGCAGGAACGGCGCGCGCAACGCCGCGACGCGCTCGGCGCCCTGGTGCGCAAGGCCGTGCCGCCGGTACTGGGCTTTGCCCTGTTCGTGCTGGCCTGGCACGGCATCGCCACGCTGATCCCGGCGATTCCCACGCCGGGCACAACCTGGAACGCGGCGGTGCCGCTGTTCTCCGACCCGTTCTACCGCAACGGCCCCAACGACCAGGGCATCGGCTGGAACGTGCTGGCGTCGCTGGCGCGCGTGGCCGCGGGCTTCGGCCTGGCCGCGGTGATCGGCATCCCGGCAGGCTTCCTGATCGGGCGCTTTGCGTTCCTGAACGCGATGGCGTCGCCCGTGATCAGCCTGCTGCGGCCGGTCTCGCCGCTGGCCTGGCTGCCGATCGGGCTGCTGCTGTTCAAGGCCGCCAACCCGGCGGCGATCTGGGCGATCTTTATCTGCTCGATCTGGCCGATGGTGATCAATACCGCCGTGGGCGTCACGCGCGTGCCGCAGGACTACCTGAACGTGGCGCGTGTGCTCGACCTGTCGGAGTGGAAGGTGTTCACGCGGGTGCTGTTCCCCGCGGTGCTGCCCTACATGCTGACCGGCGTGCGGCTGTCGATCGGCACCGCATGGCTGGTGATCGTGGCGGCAGAGATGCTGACCGGCGGCACCGGCATCGGCTTCTGGCTGTGGGACGAGTGGAACAACCTGAAGGTCGAGCACATCGTGATCGCGATCTTCGTGATCGGCGTCATCGGGCTGATGCTCGAACATGCATTGCTGGCACTGGCACGGCGCTTCAGCTACGGCGCCAACTAAAAGCGAGGGAGAGACGCCATGGAAAAGTTCGTCAGCATCGAGAACGTCGGACAGACCTTCAAGACGCGCAAGGGGCCCTTCGTCGCCCTGCGCGACATCAACCTGCAGATTGCCGAGGGCGAGTTCATCACGCTGATCGGGCACTCCGGCTGTGGCAAGTCCACGCTGCTGAACCTGATCGCGGGGCTGGCCACGCCAACCACCGGCGCGCTGATCTGCGCCGGGCGCGAGATCGCCGGGCCCGGACCGGAGCGTGCCGTGGTGTTCCAGAACCATTCGCTGCTGCCCTGGCTGACCTGCTTCGAGAACGTCTACCTGGGCGTGGAACGCGTGTTTGCCGCCAGCGAGGGCAAGGCCGAACTCAAGGCGCGTACGCACGAGACGCTGGCGCTGGTGGGCCTGACGCACGCCGAGGGCAAGTACCCGCATGAGATTTCCGGCGGCATGAAGCAGCGCGTCGGCATTGCCCGGGCGCTGGCGATGGCGCCCAAGGTGCTGCTGATGGACGAACCCTTCGGCGCGCTCGATGCGCTGACGCGCGCGCACCTGCAGGACGAGCTGATCAAGATCGTGGCGCGCACGCGCAGCACGGTGGTGATGGTCACGCACGATGTCGATGAAGCCGTGCTGCTCGCCGACCGCATCGTGATGATGACCAACGGCCCGGCCGCCACCATCGGCGAGATCCTCAAGGTAGACCTGCCGCGCCCGCGCGACCGCGTGGCGCTGGCCGACGACAAGGCTTACCACGCCTGCCGCACGGCGGTACTGGACTTCCTCTACCGCAAGCAGCGTAACCCGGCGCTGCAAGAGGCAGCATGACCTTGCCTCCCGCCGTTGCGCCCATCGGCGGCGATGGGCGCAACGGCGCTGCTCCGCTATCATGAACCCAGCACAGACTCCTCCCCACGCCGCCATGACCACGCCAGCCAGCCCATTCCCCGCCGCCCGCTATATCAAGGAGGTCGGCCGTGGCGTCAACGGCGCGCGCGCGCTGCCGCGCGACGACGCCCAGACCTTGTTCGACGCGATGCTGGCCGGGCGCGTGTCCGATATCGAACTGGGCGCGATCCTGATGGCCTACCGCATCAAGGGCGAGGCCCCGCACGAGCTTGCCGGCATGCTCGAAGCCGCCCATGCGCACTGCCAGCCGCTGCCCGCGCCGCCCGACCGCCAGGCGGTGGTGATCCCCAGCTATAACGGCGCACGCAAGCAACCGAACCTGGTGCCGCTGCTGGCGCTGCTGCTGGCGCGCGAAGGCATCCCCGTACTGGTGCACGGCACTCGCCTATTCAATGACCGCGTCACCAGCATGACCCTGTTCGAGGCGCTGGGCATTCCGCTGTGCACCAGCACGGCAGAAGCCTCGGCACGGCTGCGTGAGACCGGCGGCGACGGCCCGCTGGCGGTGCTGCCGGTAGATGTGCTGTCGCCCGGCCTGTCGCGGCTGCTGGAGCGGCGCACCGTGATCGGGTTGCGCAATTCGTCGCATACCGTGGCCAAGATGCTGCAGCCGGTGGGTGAGCACAGCCCGGGCGAAGGGTTGCGGCTGTACAGCTATACCCACCCGGAATACCGCGAGACGCTGACCGATTATTTCTCGCACGAGCCGGCCAACGTGCTGCTGGCACGTGGCACCGAAGGTGAAGTGGTGGCCGATGCGCGCCGCAGCGGCCGCATCGACTGGTTGCATGAAGGCCATCAGCAGACGCTGGTCGATCCGGCCGGTGGCTCGCTGGCCGAAGTGCCGGAACTGCCGCCCGGCAACGATGCCGGCCTGACCGCGGCATGGATCCGGCGCGTGCTCGATGGCGCCGTACCGGTGCCGGTGCCGATCGCCACGCAGGTCGAAGCCATCCGCGAGTGCCTGAAACTGGGCACCCGCGTCACCTGGGCCAGTCCGGTCTGAGCGCGGTCCGAGCGCGGACCGCCCGGTTCAGGGCTTGCGCGCCGGCAGCGGGATGCGCTCGCGATCGTCACCCGGCACGTGCGGGAACTGGTCGCCCTCCCAGCGGCTGGCGGCAGCTTCGATGGCCTCCTTGCTGCTGGCAACGAAATTCCAGTAGATAAAACGACGGCCGTCGGTGGGGTCGCCGCCCAGCAGCATTACGCGCGACGGCGCCGTCGCCATCAGCGTGGCCGGCTGTCCGGGTGTCAGCACCACCATGTGCTCGGCCGGCAGCGGCTCGCCGTCCAGCGCCACCGCGCCGTCCACCGGGTAAATGCCACGTTCCGCATGCTCGGCCGGTATCTCCACGCTCGCGCCGGCGTCCAGCTCGATCGCTACGTACAGGGTGCGGCTGAAGACCTTGACCGGAGAAGTCTTGCCGAAAGCGTCGCCGGCGATCACCACCATGCGCACCCCCGGCTGCTCGATGCGGGGCAGCGTCGCCGCGGGATGGTGGAAAAAGGACGGTTCGGCGGTTTCGTGCGCCTTCGGCAATGCCACCCACGTCTGGATGCCGTGCAGGCGCGCGCCCGCGGCACGGACATGGTCGGGCGAGCGCTCGGAGTGGACGATGCCATGGCCGGCGGTCATCCAGTTGACGTCGCCCGGGCGGATCGCCTGCTCGCTGCCCAGGCTGTCGCGGTGCATGATCTCGCCTTCGAACAGGTAGGTAACGGTCGCCAGCCCGATATGCGGATGCGGACGCACATCCGCGCCCTCGCCCTGCGGCATCTGCACCGGCCCCATATGGTCGAAGAAGATAAATGGGCCGACCGTCTGGGTCGCAGCCGCCGGCAGCAGGCGGCGCACGGTGAAATCGCCCAGGTCGCGCACATGCGGCTTCAACAAGTGTTCGATAGCAGACATAACTCCTCCGGGGGTATGAGAGAGGCTGCAAGCATGCCAACTTGCCGCCGCTTGCGTCGAGTGTAGCCGTTGGCGCAACGGATCATTCCACTGGCGTGCAGAACCGCCGGGCACACACTAGCTCTAACAGGAGTGTGTCCAGCCACGTGTATCCCCGGCGCCGCTTTATAGTGTTGCCGCTATGCGATGCGGAGAATCAATCGACGGGAACTATCACGGGCATTGGAACTCCAATTAGCACTCACCCGGTTGGAGTGCTAAGATGTGTTGCAGTGCCGCCGCCGCTCCCACAAGAACGCGCGGGGCATGACCCGGCAATCCAACCGCCGGATGCGAAAGGAGCAATTGAGTGAACGCAGTCTTGTCTGCCGACCAAACCCTGACGACCAACCGTCTGCCGACGGCGCCGCGTAGCGGGAGCAGCTTTGCGCTGACCTTCCCGGCGACCGTGGGTAATCTCGACAGCTATATCCAGGCTGTCCACCGAATTCCGTTGCTGACCGCGGAGGAAGAGCAGCGCCTGGCGCGCGATCTCCGCGATAACGATTCTGTCGATGCCGCACGCCAGCTGGTGATGTCTCACCTGCGCCTGGTGGTGTCGATCGCCCGCCAGTACCTGGGCTATGGCCTGCCGCACGCCGACCTGATCCAGGAAGGCAATATCGGCCTGATGAAGGCCGTGAAGCGCTTCGACCCCGAGCAGGGCGTACGCCTGGTCTCGTATGCGATGCACTGGATCAAGGCCGAGATCCACGAGTACGTGCTGAAGAACTGGCGCATGGTCAAGGTGGCGACCACCAAGGCCCAGCGCAAGCTGTTCTTCAACCTGCGCAGCCACAAGCAGGGCTTGCACACGTTCACGCCGGAGCAGGTCGAGGCCGTCGCGCGCGAGCTGAACGTGAAGCCGGAAGAAGTGATGGAGATGGAAACCCGCCTGTCGGGCGGCGACCTCGCGCTGGAAGGCCAGGTCGACGACGGCGAAGAGGAATTCGCCCCCATCGCCTACCTGGCGGACAACCACAACGAACCCACGCGCGTGCTGGAAGCCAAGCGCAACGACCGCATGCAGGTCGAAGGCCTGGAAGAAGCGCTGGGACGGCTGGACGAGCGCAGCCGCCGCATCATCGAGGCACGCTGGCTGCACGTCGAGGACGACGGCTCGGGCGGCGCCACGCTGCATGAGCTGGCCGCCGAGTTCGGCGTCTCGGCGGAGCGCATCCGCCAGATCGAAGCCGCGGCGATGAAGAAGATGAAAGGGGCGCTGCAGGCATTTGCCTGATGCCGCACGGCCCATGCAAAAAGCCGGTCCATCTGGACCGGCTTTTTTTCGTCTTGAAATTGTCTTGATTTCGTCTTGACTCCGGCGGTGCGACGTTATGCCGCACCATTCAGACACCCGGGACGTCAGGAAAGCAACTGCTTCAGGTCGTGCGCGATCGGCTCCGGACCCTGGCCGTGGCGGATGAACAACCGCAGCCGGCCCTCCGGATCGAACACATAGCTGCCCGCCGAGTGATCCACCGTATAGTTGTTGGGCGAGCTGCCCGGCACCTTGGCGTAGAACACCTTGAAGTCCTTGGCCAGCTTCTGCAGCGCGGCGTCGTCGGCCGGGCGCAGCCCCAGGAAGCGCGGATCGAATGCGGGGACGTACTGCGCCAGCAGCGCCTGCGTGTCGCGCTCCGGATCGACCGTGACGAACAGCACCTGGACCCGCTCGGCATCGGGGCCCATCTGCTCCATCACCGCCTTGAGCTCGGCCATGGTGGTCGGGCACACGTCCGGGCAGTGGGTGTAGCCGAAGAACATCACCACTGCCTTGCCCTTGAAGTCGGCGATGGTGCGGACCTTGCCGGTATGGTCAGGCAGCGAGAAATCCTTGCCGAAGTCCGCGGCGCCGCTGATATCGACATTGCGGAACGACGCCTTCTGCTGCCCGCAGGCGGCCAGCGCCAGCGCGAGCGCGGCAAAAAGGGAAAAGCGGCGGAAGGCGGCGAACAGGCCGGAAGCGGGTCTGGGCATGCGCGAAAGCTTGTGTGGAGCGGTCAGCGGTGGAAAACGTCGGCGAAGGCACCCAGTATCGCCGATGGTGCCGCCGCGCTGCGCCGGCCGCGACAAGATGCCGCAGCCCGCAGCGTGGCGATTGCAGGTCAGACCTGCGGCACGAACTTGAAGTAATGGTCGACCAGCAGCGCCGCGAACAGCAGCGACAGGTACAGGATCGAGAAGCGGAAGGTGCGTTGCGCCAGCTCGTCCGAATAGTTGCGATACATCTTCCAGGCGTAGGCGAGGAAGCCGCCACCCAGCGCCAGCGCGGCCGCCAGGTAGATGTAGCCGCTCATGCCGTAGACGAACGGCAGCAGCGTCGCCGCGATCATGATCAGCGTGTACAGCAGGATATGCAGCAGCGTGTAGCGCTCGCCATGCGTGACCGGCAGCATCGGCAGGCCGGACTTGGCGTAATCGGCGCGGCGGTACAGTGCCAGCGCCCAGAAGTGCGGCGGCGTCCACGTAAAGATGATCAGCACCAGGAACCAGGCCTCGGCCGGCACTTCCCCGGCGACGGCGGCCCAGCCCAGCGCCGGCGGCATCGCGCCGGACAGGCCGCCGATGACGATGTTCTGCGGCGTGGCCGGCTTGAGCAGGATGGTGTAGACCACCGCGTAGCCCAGGAACGTGGCGAAGGTCAGCCACATCGTCAGGTCGTTGGCGAACTCGTGCAGCATCCACATGCCGGCGCCGCCAAGGAGGGCGGAAAACACCAGCGTCTGCGCCGTGGTGATCTCGCCGGTGGCGGACGGGCGCCAGGCGGTGCGGCGCATCAGCGCGTCGATCTTCTGCTCGACCAGGCAGTTGATGGCGAAGGCGGCCCCGGCGAGCAGCCAGATGCCGGCGGCACCACCGATCAGGACGCGCCACGGCACCATGCCGGGCGTGGCCAGGAACATGCCGATGATGGCGCAGAAGACTGCCAGCTGCGTCACGCGCGGCTTGGTCAGGGCGGCATATTGCCGGGTCAGGTGCCGTATCCGGCTCAACTTGCCCAGTGAATGAGGGTGTGTAGCGGTAACCACGGAAGGGGTCTTTTCTTTCATGTGGCGCGGGCGGCGTTCGGTGCAGGGGCAGTGGCGCGGGCGGCCCCGATCGTGAGCCCGGCGAGCCCTATATTGTAGTGGAGGCGGACCAGCAGCAGCAGGAGCACCGCCGCGCCGCCGTTGTGGGCGACCGCCGCCACCAGGGGCCAATCGAACACGATATTGGACATCCCGGTTGCCAGTTGCAGCACCAGCATGCCGAGCAGCCAGCCTGCCTGCCGGTGCAGCCCCTCCAGCCGGCGCGCGCGCAAGCCGAACCACGCCAGATAGCCCAGCACCACGAAAGCGAAGCCCCGGTGCACCCAGTGGATCGCCACCAGCGCCGCGTGCGGGATGTAGTCGCCATCGGCCGTCATGCCGAGCTGTCGCCACAGCGTGAAGCCGTGCCTGAAGTCCATTTCCGGCACCAGTTGGCCGTTGCACAGCGGGAAGTCCGTGCAGGCGAGCACCGCGTAGTTGGTGCTGACCCAGCCGCCCAGGAAAATCTGGATCACCAGCAGCAGCAGGCCGATGCGCACCGGCCAGTGCAGCCGCCCCGCCTGGGGGGCGACCGGGTGCGGCGGGTCGCTGCGCGAGCCCAGCCAGATCAGCGCCGCCAGCAGGCCCATGCCCAGCATCAGGTGCGTGACCACGATGATCGGCTGCAGCTTCATGGTCACCGTGAAGGCGCCGAACGCGCCCTGCACGCACACCAGCACCAGCACGCCGGTGGCAAACCACGGCGACTGCTTCAGCTCACGGCGCTTGACCCAGGCCAGCACCATCAGCGCGATGATCAGCACGCCCACCGCCATGGCGAAATAGCGGTGGATCATTTCGATCCATGCCTTCATCAGCGTCACCGGGCCGCTGGGCAGCGCGGTCTCGGCTGCGCGGATCGGCTCCATCGCGGCATGCGGGTTAGAGTGGCCGTAGCAGCCCGGCCAGTCCGGGCAGCCCAGGCCGGAGTCGGTCAGCCGCGTGAAGCTGCCGAACATGATCAGGTCCAGCGTCAGGAAAGCGGTGATCCAGACCAGCTTGCGGTACTTGTTGCGATCGCCCTTGACCAGCACGTAGCTGAGCGGCAGCAGTGCGATCAGGACGCCAATGATGGCCAGTTGCAGCAGCATGCCCGTCCCCTTACCCGATGCGCGAGACCTTGAGCAGCTTCTTCAGGTCGCCGCTCACCTTCTTGGGATCGGGGTCCTGCGGGAAGCGCATCATCAGGTTGCCGAGCGGATCGACCAGGAAGATGGTGTCCTCGGCGCGCTTGCCAGTTTCGGCCGGCAGCCATTGCTGCGCCACCTGGCGGTCGATGCGCAGGAAGCGCACGCCAGCGTAGGGCTCGTTGTAGGCGGCGCTCAGGCGCTCGTCAACCTTGCCGTCATCGGTGATCAGCCACACCGGCACGATGCGCTCGCGGTCCTGTCCCTGCCCGGCGCGGATCTGGCGAATGGTGAAAAGCTTCTTGGCGCAGGCCTCGCCGCACGCGGACGGATCGGCCGTCACCAGCAGCCACTTGCCGCGATACTGCTCCAGCGGCACGGCGTTGCCCTGCTCGTCGTTGACGCGCACCGGCGGCATCGGCCGTTGCGGGTCGACCAGCGCGCCATAGTTGGTGGCGCCGCCCCGGGGCTTGATGACGTAGTAGGTGAAGTAAGAGGCGATCACTGGCGAGGCGCACACCAGCAACAGCATCAGCATCTGCAGGCGGCCGCGGCGCGTGCGCGCGTCGATGCGGGGATCCTGCGGCGAGGCCGGGATCGCCGGAGTCCCGGCGGGCGCCGGGGCGGAGTCTTGCTGTGCCATGGGAGTACGTCTGTCCTTTTTCATCTGCAGTCAGAGCCCGTCCGGGAACCTGCCCGGGCGAGCCTGCCATCCGCTCATGCGTTGTTGCGGGCCGCTGACGATGCCGCGCGCCGGCGTGCGCGCCAGCCCAGCACGGCCATCAGCACCACCGTGAGCGCGGCCAGGCCGAACCACTGGAAGGCATAGCCGTAGTGCCGGTCCGCGCCCGCGTCAGCCGGTGCCCAGTCGCGCGCGAGGCCGTCTTCGGTGTCGTTGCGCTGCGCGACCACCAGCGGCTGCAGCGCCAGCCCGGTTTCGGCGGCGTAGTCCGCGATTTCCAGGTTCTGGCGGATCTTGCCGCCGGCTTCGGCACTGGCGGACTGGCCCAGGCTATAGACCCGCGGCACGGTCGCCAGTGCCGTGCCTTCGATGGTCACTTCGCCTTCGGGTGTCGGAAACGGGGCGATCCGGGTGCGATCCTGTGCATCGCGCGGCAGCCAGCCGCGCAGCACCAGCACCGCCCGCGTGGCGCCGGCAGGGTCCTGTGCCGGGCCGATCACCAGCGGCGTGACCACCAGGAAGCCGGCACGGCTGTCGCCACTGCGGCCGCCAGCGCCGTGGGGGCGATTATCCAGCAATACGGTGCGGGCCGTGTCGAAACGCCCCGTCACCCGCACCCTTCGGTCGGTCACATCTTGTGACAAGCGCGCGGTGTTTAGCACCACCGGCGGCTGCGCCGCCAGAGCCTGCAGCCGCGCGGCGCGCGCCTCTTTCTCGTGCGCTCGGTTAAGTTGCCAGTTGCCGAGCGCCGCGGTCACGGCGATCACCACCAGCGCCGCGGCCAGCGGCAGCGCGCCGAGGATGCGGCCTGCCTTCATGGCACCAACAGGCCCAGCGGCATGCATGCGGGGCCGGTGCGATAATGTGTCGCACCGTCATCCATCGCGGCCACTACTTCGAGACTGCGGCAAGCTCCGCTGCCAACCCGCCCCGCCATGCGCTTCGTCATCATCGTCGCCTTCATCCTGATCATCGCCAGCCTGGCCTCCGCCCTGTTCTTCATGATGCGCGACCGCGGCAAGACGCCCAACATGATGCGCTCGCTGATGCTGCGCGTGGGCTTCTCGGTGGCGCTGTTCCTGTTCATCCTGTTCTCGAGCTGGATGGGCTGGATCCACAGCACGGGCATCCGCATGGCGCCCTGACAAGCCGCATGGCTTGAGGCCAACGCAAAAGAGAAACGCCGCAGGCTGCCGGGCCTCCTGCGGCGTTTCTCTTTTGCGTTGGCGCCGGGCGCCCCACTGCTGGGACGACCGGCGGGTACGGCAGCTTACAGCCAGTACACCACGACGTAGAGGAACAGCCACACCACGTCAACGAAGTGCCAGTACCAGGCGGCGCCTTCGAAGGCAAAGTGGTGATCGGGCGTGAAGTGGCCCTTGAGCACGCGGCCCAGCACCACCGCCAGCATGATCGCGCCCATGGTCACGTGGAAACCGTGGAAGCCGGTCAGCAGGAAGAAGGTCGAACCGTAGATGCCCGAGGTCAGCTTCAGGTTCAGGTCCTGGTAGGCGTGCATGTATTCATACACCTGCAGGCACATGAAGATCGCGCCCAGCAGGATGGTCAGCACCATGCCCTGGATCAACTGGTTGCGCTTGCCGGCCAGCAGCGCGTGGTGCGCCCAGGTCAGGGTCACGCCCGACATCAGCAGCAGCGCGGTGTTGATGGTCGGGATCGGCCACGGACCCATGGTCTGGAACGATTCCACCACGCCGGCCGGCCCAAGGTTAGGCCATACCGCGGCAAAGTCGGGCCACAGGATCTTGTTGTTCAGGTCACCCAGCCACGGCATGGCGATGGCGCGGGCATAGAACAGCGCGCCGAAGAAGGCCGCGAAGAACATCACCTCGGAGAAGATGAACCAGCCCATCGACCAGCGGAACGAGACGTCGATGTTCTTGCCGTACATCCCGCCTTCGGACTCGCTGATGGCGTCACCGAACCAGCTCTTGAGCACGAACAGGAACCACAGCAGGCCGAAGACGCACAGGTACGGCGCCCAGGATTGCCCGTTTACCCAACCGGCGGCGCCCGCACCTGTCATCAGCAGGCCGAAGCTTGCCGTGATCGGGTGGCGCGACGGGCCCGGTACGAAGTAGTACGGAGCGTTTGCGCGATTCGCACTCATTCTTTTATCTCCAGCTCAGAGTCTTTGATTCAGTATTCGTTATCCGTGCCGGTTTCCCGGGGCCGCCCGCCTCCTGTGGACGGCCGCGCCGGCGCGGTTGTTTTTCTGCGACTGCTTTCTTGTCTACCCTTCCTGCCCTGCTACCCTGCCGCCTGGCTGACCACCATCCTCACGATGACGATCAGCACCGCGATAAAGACTGCCGCGGCGATCAGCCCGGCAATGATCACATGCACCGGGTTCAGCCGTGCCATGTCGCGCTCGTGCTCCGCGCCCTTGCGCAGGCCGATGAACGACCACAGCACCGCGCGCATGGTCTGCGCGAAGGACATCTTCCGTTTGACGGCGTCCTTCATCTCGTCCATGCGCCCCTCGCCTCAGCTGCCCTTGCCCACCGGCGCCGGCGCCGGTGTCGGTGTCAATTGGCCCTCGGGGGCCTGCGCCACCGGCGTGCCCACCTCGAAGAAGGTGTACGACAGCGTAATGCTCTTCACATCCTTGGGCAGCGCGGGATCGATTACGAACACCACCGGCATCTCGCGCGCCTCGTTCGCCTTGAGCGTCTGCTGCTTGAAGCAGAAGCACTCCAGCTTCTTGAAATACTGGGTCGCCTGCTTGGGGGCGTAGCTCGGGATGGCCTGCGCGGAGATATCGCGCGACTGCCCGTTGGCCACCTCGTAGACGATCGTCATCATCTCGCCCGGGTGCACTTCCATGCTGTTCTTCACCGGACGGAAGGCGAAGGGCCCGCGCGCGTTGGAGTCGAACTCCACCGTGACCGTGCGGCTCTTGTCGACCTGCGTGTTCTTCACCGAGCCGCCATGCAGCTCGCGCGTGGTCACCACGTTGATGCCGGTGATGTCGCAGATCTTCTTGTACAGCGGAACCAGCGCGTAGCCAAAGCCGAACATCACGGCGACGATCACGATCAATCGCACCATCATGCCGCGGTTGAAGCGCTTGTCGACTTCCTGCGCTTCCCGTGCTTCCCTGCCCTGCTGGTCGACGCTCATCTCGCTACCCTGCCACCTCAGCCAAGGAACACCATCTTGGCGAAGAACCCCAAAAAGAAAACCACCACGATCGACAGCAGGATCAGTCCAAGGCGCCGGTTGGCGGCCTTCGGGTCCGGGTGTGATGGGTTTTTGTCTGGAGCCTGCATATTGTGTGACTGGCTGGCGTGGCGGCGGACATTGCCGCCACCACGCCTCGTTACGTTGGCTGCTTAGCGAACCTGCGGGGGCGTTTCAAAGGTGTGGAACGGCGCCGGCGACGGCACGGTCCATTCCAGCCCTTCGGCGCCTTCCCACGGCTTGTCCGCGGCCTTCTCGCCGCCACGGTACGACGGCAGCACCACGAAGAAGAAGAAATACACCTGCATCAGGCCGAAGCCGAGCGCACCGATCGACGCAATCGCGTTGAAGTCGGTGAACTGGGTCGGGTAGTCGGCGTAGCGGCGCGGCATGCCGGCCAGGCCCAGGAAGTGCATCGGGAAGAAGGTCACGTTGAAGAAGATCAGCGAACCCCAGAAGTGGACCTTGCCGCGGGCTTCGTTGTACATGAACCCGCTCCACTTCGGACCCCAGTAGTAGAAGCCCGCGAACAGCGCGAACAGCGAGCCGGCCACCAGCACATAGTGGAAGTGCGCCACGATGAAGTAGGTGTCCTGCAGCTGGATGTCGATCGGTGCCACCGCCGGCATCAGGCCGGTAAAGCCCCCGATGGTGAACACGAAGATGAAGCCGATCGAGAACAGCATCGGGGTCTCGAAGGTCATCGAGCCGCGCCACATCGTGGCGATCCAGTTGAAGATCTTCACGGCCGTCGGCACCGCGATCAGCATGGTCGCGTACATGAAGAACAGCTGGCCGGTCACCGGCATGCCGGTCGTGAACATGTGGTGGGCCCACACGATGAACGACAGGATGGCGATCGAGGCGGTGGCGTACACCATCGAGCTGTAGCCGAACAGGCGCTTGCGGGCGAACGCCGGCACCACCTGCGAGATGATCCCGAAAGCCGGCAGGATCATGATGTACACCTCGGGGTGGCCGAAGAACCAGAAGATGTGCTGGTACATCACCGGGTCACCACCGCCGGCGGCCGAGAAGAAGCTCGTGCCGAAGTGGCGGTCGGTCAGCACCATGGTGATGGCGCCGGCCAGCACGGGCATCACGGCGATCAGCAGGTAGGCGGTGATCAGCCAGGTCCAGCAGAACATCGGCATCTTCATCAGCGTCATGCCGGGGGCGCGCATGTTGAGGATGGTCACGATGATGTTGATCGAGCCCATGATCGACGACGCGCCCATGATGTGCATCGCGAAGATGGCCATGTCCATGCCCGCGCCCATCTGCACCGACAGCGGCGCGTACAGGGTCCAGCCGGCGGCGGTGGCGCCGCCCGGGGCGAAGAACGAGCCGGCCAGCAGCAGCGCGGCCGGCGGCATCAGCCAGAAGCTGAAGTTGTTCATGCGCGCGAACGCCATGTCGGACGCGCCGATCTGCAGCGGGATCATCCAGTTGGCGAAGCCGACAAAGGCCGGCATGATCGCGCCGAACACCATCACCAGGCCGTGCATGGTGGTGAACTGGTTGAACAGTTCGGGGCGGAAGAACTGCAGGCCCGGCTCGAACAGCTCCAGGCGGATCAGCAGCGCCAGCAGGCCGCCCGACAGCAGCATGATGAACGAGAACAGCAGGTACAGCGTCCCGATGTCCTTGTGGTTGGTGGCGAACAGCCAGCGGCGCCAGCCATGCGGGTGATCGTGCGCGTGGTCGTCATGCGCGTGATCGTGCGGATGGCCGAGTGCGTCCGGGGTAGCAGTACTCATCGCAAATGCTCCTCTAATCCTGTTCTGTCTTCAGCGGGTCAGCCTGCAACGCGGTTGTCCGCGAGGCTGGCCTGCTTGGCGCCGGTCTTGTCTGCGGGCTTGGCGTCGGCTTTGGGAGCTTCGCCGCCGGCCGCGCCGCCGCCTTCGGGGAACTTGCCCGCGCGGGCACCCACGAAGTCGCTCGGCTGGATCACTTCACCCGTCTTGTTGCTCCAGGCGTTGCGCGTATAGGTCATGACCGCTGCCAGCTCGGTGTCCGACAGCTGCTTCCAAGACGGCATGCCGCCCTTGCCTTCCAGCAGGATGTGCATCTGGCCGGCCTTCGGGCCATTGACCAGCTTGGAGCCATCCAGCCCCGGGAACGCGCCGCCGCCCTTGCCGTTGGGCTGGTGGCAGACCGCGCAGTTGGCGGCGTAGACCTTCTCGCCGCGCACCTTGGATTCATCCAGGGTCCAGGTCTTGTTGGGATCGTCGGCCTTGGCCATCAACTCTTTCTTCTTGCCGTCGACCCACTTGGTGTAGTCGGCATCAGAGACAACGCGCACCACGATCGGCATGAAGGCGTGTTCCTTGCCGCACAGCTCGGCGCACTGGCCGCGGTACACGCCGATCTTCTCGGCCTTGAACCAGGTGTCGCGCACGAAGCCGGGGATCGCATCCTGCTTGACGCCGAAGGCCGGGATCATCCAGGCGTGGATCACGTCGTTGGCAGTGGTAACGATGCGGATCTTCTTGTTGACCGGCACGACCAGCTCGTTGTCCACCTCCATCAGGTAGGTGTTGCCCTTGGGCTGCTCGTTGTTGATCTGCTCGCGCGGAGTGGTCAGGGTCGACACGAACGAGATGCCCTCGCCTTCGCCCTTCAGGTAGTCATAGCCCCACTTCCACTGGTAGCCGGTGGCCTTGATGGTGATGTCGGAGTTGGTGGTGTCCTTCATCGCGACCACGGTCTTGGTCGCCGGCAGCGCCATCGCGATCACGATCAGGAACGGGACGATGGTCCAGACCACCTCGACCGTGATGCTTTCGTGGAAGGAAGCGGGCTTGGAGCCCTTGGCCTTGCGGTGCGTGAAGATGGAATAGAACATCACGGCGAACACCGCGACGAAGATCACCGTGCAGATGATCAGCATCATCCAGTTCAGCCAGTGAATCTGTTCGGCGATCTTGGTAACGGGCTCGGTCAGGTTGAGCTGGCGCACGGCGGGGCCGCCGGGCATGTCGCTGACCGCGAACGCCGCGTGGCTGGCAAGCAGGGACGCACCTGCCAGACAAACTGCGGATGCCTTCTTCCACATTTTCATTTGTTATCTACCCAATTTACAGATTCAAATCTGCCCCCGCCGCCGCCCCTGCCCCCTCTCAGAGGTGGCGCAAGGCCGCTGCGAGCTCCTGCGCGAACTTGCGTCGCCGGTACGGGTCCACGTAACACCCCACCTGTACCGCACGCTTGCCCGAGCGCAACGTCACCAGCGCGCGGAACGATTCACCCAGTTCGATCCGCACCCAGTGCGGATTGAATTCCTGGCGCGTCACCCGCGTGCCGCTGGCTGTCTCCACGACCAGCATGCCGTCGGTGATGCTGACGCGCTCATAGTCTGTCGCATGGCGCGCATACACAAGCAGTGCGATCCCCAGCCCGGCCAGCTCGATGCTGGCAAACGGCAGCACGAGCCAGGACCCTTGCCACGCGAAAAACAACGCGATGGCAAGCGAGACAGTGAGGATCGAGAGGTAAAACCAGCCGACCTGGCGTGGACTCAGCGAGCAATTCCGCTTCATCAGCCAGTCGTGGGGCGTGGGGGGAGGTCCGTCGAGATTTCCGCCGGAGTCACCACCTGCCGTCTGGAATGCGATACCCAAGTCTTGCATCGCCAACCACTCTGCATCGGATGCACACCCGGGACGATGGCGCCCGGGCTGCACAGTGCAGGTGCAAAACCAGGACGTTCTTGTGCCAGGGGACCACTGCGACAAACTGGCGCATTATAGGGCGCTTCCCATACACGGACAAGGGCGGTTCTTGACCATGGCGCTTGCGCGCCGCTCGATTCTGTGCATGGGGAATAGCCCGGGATGCCGCGCCAGCCCTCGGCCTGCGGCAATCTGCCGCACGCGCAAGTTAACTCTGTTTTAACTTGCCCGACGGGGCTTTGCACGCCCGATCTGGTCCAGCGGCACCACGGCGCGGCCCTGATCGTCGAGTACCTGGCCACCGCGCGCCGGCAGCTTCCACGCATGGCCGTAGACGATCTCGACGGTCAGCGGAATCACCCCGTCGGCGTTGCGGCGCCGCTCCAGCGCCTGCGTCAGCGCCTGATACCAGCGCCGGCCGCGCAGGCCCTGCGGCAGCGCGCCGGCCGGGCCACGCATGCCGCCGAAGGCCTGCACCTCGTGCAGCAGCGCGGCGGGCGACTCGTAGGTCACGGTCAGCGTTTCCATGTCCATCACCGGCGTGGACCAGCCACCGTGGACCAGCATGTCGCCGATGTCGTGCATGTCGACAAAGCGCAACGTATGGGGCGCCTCGTCGACTTCGGCGAAGGCTGTGCGCAATTCCTTGAGGGTATCCGGGCCGAACAGCGAAAACAGCACCAGCCCTTCGTCACGCGTCACGCGGTGCCATTCCGGAAACACGCGGTGTGGCTCGGGGTGCCAGTGCAGCGCCAGGTTGGACCAGAGCAGTTCGAAGCTCGCGGGCGCAAAAGGCAGTGTGGCAAGATCGCCCTGCACCAGGTCGAACAGCGGCCGCTTGCCCAGCATGCGGCCGAGCCAGCCCGGGCGGCGCTGCGGGTCGCGCTGGCCGGCTTCGGCCAGCATCGCCCCGGAGATGTCCATGCCGGCGATCTGCGCATCCGGAAAGCGGGCGCGCAGCGCCGCCAGCCCCTGGCCGTGGCCGCAGCCGATGTCCAGCGCGCGCTGCGGCGCCAGCCGGATCACCTCCATGCGCTCCTGCATGCGGCGGCCGATCTCGCCCAGCAGGAAATCCAGCTGGCCGAAGTTGCGGCTGCGCCGGTCGAAGGCGAGGCGGGTCAGGCGCGCGGGCGGCAGGAGGGCATCGGGACTAGCGGAGCCATCGGGAGGATTGGCGGCATGCAGGGACACGGACAGGCAGGGCAGAAAAAAGACCAGGAACCGGCGCGCGCGCCGGACGAACGCGGCCGCCGCGCCCGATGGGCCGCGGCCGGACGGCAAGTATACGCGCGGGCCGCGATGGGCGCAGAGAAGGCCCTGGGCGCCTGGCGGGCCACTGTTGCGGCGCTGCTGCCAAGCGCCTGCGCGCTGTGCGGCAGCGTGCAGCGCGATGTGGTGTGCGCGCCCTGCGCCGCCGACCTGCTGCGGCCGGTGCGGCGCTGCCCCGTTTGCGCGCTGGCGCTGGGCCGCCATGTGGATTGCCCGGCCTGCGCCGCCATGCCTCCGGCGTTCGACCATGCCTGCACGCTGGGCGACTACGCCAGCCCGCAGGACAACCTGGTGCTGTCGCTCAAGTTCGGCCACGCGCTGCCGCTGGCCGACTGGCTGGCGAGCCGCCTTGCTGCCGTACTGCCGGCGGCTTGGGCGGCGCAGCGGCTGGCGCCGCCCGACCTGCTCGCCCCCATCCCGCTGGCGCCGCAACGGCTGGCCGCGCGCGGCTTCAACCAGGCCTGGGAAATCGCCCGCCCGCTGGCGCGCCGGCTCGGCCTGCGCGCCGACCCCGTGCTGCTGCACCGCCGGCGCGATACCGGCAGCCAGCGCGCGCTGGACCTGGCCGCGCGGCAGGTGAACCTGCGCGATGCGTTCCGGCTGACCCGGTCCGTGCGGCTGGATGGACTGCACGTGGCGCTGGTGGACGATGTGATGACTTCCGGCGCGACGCTGCATGAGGCGGCGCTTGCGCTCAAGGCGCACGGCGCGGCACATGTCAGCGTGATCGTCGCGCTGCGTACGCCCTAGCCCGGATGACAGCGCCTGGTGCGCGCGTTAAGCTGCGCACCGTTCTCAAGAAGCTCCGCAACATGTTCAACGTCGTCCTGGTCGAACCCGAAATCCCGCCCAATACCGGCAATGTGATCCGCCTGTGCGCCAACACCGGCGCGCAGCTGCACCTGGTCAAGCCGCTGGGCTTCCCGCTGGAAGACGCGCGCATGCGCCGCGCCGGGCTGGACTACCACGAGTACGCGACCATGCGCGTGCATGAGAGCTGGGACGCGCTGATGGCCAGCGAGCAACCCGATCCCGCGCGCATGTTCGCGCTGACCACGCGGGGCTCGACGCCGTTCGGACAGGTGGAATTCAGGCCGGGCGACTGGTTTGTTTTTGGCTCGGAAACGCGCGGACTGTCGCCGGAGCGGCGCGAGTGGTTTCCGCCCGCGCAGCGCATACGGCTGCCAATGCGGCCGGACAACCGGAGCCTGAACCTGTCGAATACGGTGGCAGTGGTGGTGTTCGAGGCGTGGCGGCAGAACGGGTTCGCGGGCGGTAGCTAGGCCCCTGCCCCCTACTCCGGCTGCACGCCCGCAGCGCGGATGACCTTGTCCCAGCGCGCCTTCTCGCTGACCATGGTCTGGCGCAGCGACGCCGGCGCCGTCCCGGCCGGCACGAAATACTGCGCCCGCATCTTGTCGCGCACGTCGGCGCTGCCGATGATCGCCACCAGTTCACGATAGAGACGATCGATCACCGGCTGTGGCGTACCGGCGGGCGCCAGCACGGCCTGCCACGAGATCGCCTCGAAACCCGGATAGCCCGACTCCGCCACTGTCGGCACCGACGGCAGCACCGCGGTGCGGCCGGTCGTCGTCACCGCCAGCACGCGCAGCTTGCCCGCATTGACCTGCGGCATCGCAATGGCCGGCACCATGAAGCCCGCCTGCACCTGCCCGCCCACGATCGCCGTGGTGATCTGCGGGAAGCCGGGGTACGGCACGTGCTGCAGGTCGACCCCCGCCATGGCCTTGAGCTGCTCCATCGCCAGGTGCGACGCGCTGCCGTTGCCGGGCGAGCCATAGTTCAGCGCGCCCGGCTTCGACTTGGCCAGCGCGATGAACTCGCGCAGGTTATGCGCCGGCAGCCGCGCGTCGACCACCAGCACATTGGGCGAGGTGGCCACCAGCGTCACCGGGGCGAGTTGCCGGAACGGGTCATAGTTCAGGTGGCGCGACAGCGTTGGCGCGGTGACCAGCGGGCCGTTGATGGTGAACAGCAGCGTATAGCCGTCCGGCGCGGCACGCGCCACCATGCCGGTGCCGATATTGCCGCCGGCACCGGGCCGGTTCTCGATCACCACCGGCTGGCCCAGCGCGGCCGCCAGCTTCTCGGTGACGATGCGGGCGATCAGGTCGGGCGACGAGCCCGGCGGGAACGGCACCACCATGCGGATCGGGTGCGCGGGCCATGGTTGCGCCAGCACGCCGGCGGAAGCGCCGGCAGCGCAGGCGGCGGCAAGCGCGATCAGCGCGTGTCGGCGGGTAGGCATGCGGAAAATCTCTTCAGGGGGATTGGAGCGCGCACGGCGTCATTCATCGCGCGCGTCGCGCTGGAGCAATTGCGCAACCGCATCGGCGGCGCCCAGGCCATCGAACAGCACGGCGCACACCGCGCGCGCGATCGGCATCTCGACGCCATGCGCGGCGGCCAGCTCGGTCACGGCCTGCGCGCAGCGCACGCCTTCGGCCACGTGACCCAGGCCGGCCAGGATCTGCTCCAGGCTCTGCCCGGCGGCCAGCTGCTGCCCGACCTTGCGGTTGCGCGACAGGTCGCCGGTCGCGGTCAGGATCAGGTCGCCGACACCGGCCAGCCCCATGAAGGTCTCGACCCGTCCGCCCAGCGCCAGCCCCAGCCGCGTCATCTCGGCCAGCCCGCGCGTCACCAGCGCGGCGCGCGCGTTCAATCCGAGGCCGAGCCCGTCGCTGGCCCCGGTGGCGATCGCCAGCACGTTCTTGACCGCGCCGCCGACTTCGACACCGGTCAGGTCGTCGCTGCCGTAGATGCGCATGGCGTGGTGGTGGAAAGCCTGCTGCGCCCGCTCCGCCAGCGACGGCACGTTGCCCGCCACCGTCAGCGCGCACGGCAAGCCCTGCGCGACTTCGCGCGCAAAGCTGGGACCGGTCAGTACGCCGTAGTCGAAGCCTTCCGTGCGGCCGGCGGCGTCCAGTTCGCCGCGCACCATCTGGTGCGGCAGCAGGTGCGTGCCGGCCTCGAAGCCCTTGCACAGCCACAGCATCGACACCGGGCGCGTGCTGCGCGTGGCCAGCCGGCGCGTCATTTCACGCAATCCGGAGACCGGCGTGGCGACCACCACGATGCCGCCCGGGTCGTCCGCGGCATGGGCCACCGCTTGCTCGAAATCGGCTTGCACCGCCAACCGCCCGGACAGCTTCACACCGGGCAGGTAGGCAGCGTTTTCACCCGTCGCGGCGATGTCCGCCAGTTGCGCGGCATCGCGCCCCCACAGCACCACGTCATTGGTGGCCGCGGCATGGCTGGCGAGGGCGGTGCCCCAGGCACCGGCACCGAGAAAGGTCAGTTTCATGGCAGCTCGATCGGAAAGAAATCAGGCGCTCAAACATGCGCACAAACAAAACGGGGCCGCAGCCCCGTTCCGTAGCATGGCGCGTCGGGCCGCTCGCTCAGTGGCGGGCCTGGCTGCCGTCGGGCATCACGATGCCGCTCGTGCCGCCTTCGGCCGTCTGGGCTTCCTGCATGGCCGCCTGCAGGCGTTGCTCGTACAGCGCCTGGAAGTTGATTTCCGACAGGTGGATGGCCTGGAAGCCGGCGCGGGTGATCACGTCAGCAATATTGCCGCGCAGGTACGGGTACAGGATGGTCGGGCAGGCGATGCCCAGCAGCGGGTCCAGCTGCTCCACCGGCACGTTGCGGATATCGAAGATGCCGGCCTGGTGCGCTTCCACCAGGAATGCCACCTTGTCCTGCACCTTGGTCGTCACGGTGCCGGTCACGACCACCTCGAAGATGCCTTCCTGCAGCTGCGAAGCGCCGACGTTGACCTGCACTTCCACCGACGGGGCTTCCGATTCCAGGAAGATGCCGGGCGAATTGGGCTGCTCCAGCGACATGTCCTTCAGGTAGACGCGCTGGATGTTGAAGAAGGGTTGATCGTCCTGCTGGGTGTTTTGCTGGTCGCTCATGAAAGGCTTCCGGGAGGATGGGCGTTGGGCGCGGCGGCGGCAGCGTCTGCTAGGCGCAAGGACTGGCCGGTGCCCGGTTGGAAAAGTGGGAGGGTAGGAGCATACCATTTCTGGTTATGCTCCCCCCTAAGAACCGTACGTGCGAGTTTCCCCGCATACGGCTCAAGCCTCTCAAAATATATGACTAATCAAATACCGGCTTCACAGCAATTTTACCGTAGTGATGAACTTGGACATGGCAATCGGGGTGCAGCAATACGCGATTTCCTAGAGCATCTGAGCCCCCGAGAATCCGGGGTTCGATGTGATGGTCATCCCATCCAGTTTCGTCGGTAAGCTCGCCTTGACACACCACGCACAAGCCTCGCTGAGAAACGTACAGCTTTGCCCATTGCTTTCGGTACGACATGCGATCTGCCATGCGTTCCTGCCGCAATTTCTCGCCATACATCTCCTGCGCCGGGTCGAACGGATGGTAGTCCGCCCGCACCTTCTTGTGCCTCCGTATGGGCGTACCCGGGATCGAGTACAACTCCAACCGGTAGCGTTCACCCGCCTTGTTCACTGCAGTGGTTCCGAACACCCAGTTCCGGTCTCCCGCTGAGGCGTAATACTTCTTTCGCACCCATTCGGAGTTCTTCCCTCGATGTCGCCGTTTTGCCCACCTCCATAGAGCCTTAAAGATCAGGTTCTCCATTCGGGTGAACGCCGCCTTCGCGACCACCGGGCAGTGATACTGTGCCCAGCCCCTTAGCATCGGATTCAGCAGTCGAATCAGCTTCTCCTGCTTGGCCGTCTTGTTGACACTGATGACCTCCTTAACCTTGCTGTAGAACGCTTTCGCGTTCTTCTTGCCCGGCTTGATAAGCAGCTTTTCCGAATACTTCCGAAAATTCCACCCCAGAAAGTCGAAGCCGTCGGCGATGTTGACGATCCGCGTTTTCTCCGTCGATAGCGTCAGCCCCCGTACTGCCAGGAACTGTTCCACCCACGGCTTCACTTCGTTTTCTAGGATCTCCGGCGTACTGCCAGTGATCACGAAGTCGTCCGCGTAGCGCACAACATTCACCTTCAACTTCCGGGTTCGATTAACTCCTAGTGTTGCCTCAAGAAACTCCACTAGTTGCCGCTCTAACCCATTCAGCGCCACGTTTGCCAGAGTCGGGGAAATAATGCCCCCCTGTGGTGTTCCAGCGTCGGTCGCCTGAAACTGGCCCTGAAATACCACGCCAGCCTTCAACCACTTCCGAAGGATTGCTTTGTCCATTGGGACATTGCGCTCCAGCCAGTCGTGACTGATATGGTCAAAGCACCCTTTGATATCCGCCTCCAGAACCCACGCCGCGGAGATGCGCCGGGATAGGGATACGAATAGCTGGACCATGGCATCATGAGTCGAACGATTAATACGAAACCCGTAAGAGTTCGGATCGCTCGTCCCTTCGGACACCGGTTCCAGCGCCAGCAGATACAGCGCCTGCATGGCTCGGTCGTGCATGGTAGGAATGCCCAGAGGGCGTTTCTTCCCGTTCGCCTTGGGGATATAGACCCGCCGCAATGGCAGAGGTCGGTACCCCCGGCGCTTCAACCGCCCGATGGCTTCCCATCGGTCTTCAAGCGTTTCCCACTCTACGCGATCGACTCCCGCCGTCCGCGCACCTTGGTTCATCGCCACTCGCCGTACCGCCGATGCCTTGGCGGACCACGAGCGGGTCAAGGACCTCTGCAAGGCTTTCACCCTACGCCAGTCCCCTTCCTGTGTTGCCTTCGCAATTCGAATCTGCATTACCCGAACGTTCCGGTCGACGCGGCGCCAGTCAATGTCGCCCCATCTTTGCGGTACGCCGGAAGGCGCAGATTCATCCTCGCGGATCAATGCTTCCATGCTGCCCTCCTATCTTGAGGATCTTCCCCAACATCGAGAGACAACATGCCCCTTGCGGGACATGTTGTCCCACAAGGGAAGAAAATTTAAACAAGCGAGTTCAGTCAGTCGTCTTGCGACGAGTAGACCAGTTGGAAGTCTGCCCGCTTTCGCGTGGGATGATGTCTCAATCCCTATCCGGACCATTACAGCCCGGCATTCGCTTTTTCCAACCTCCCATACCCGCACAGCCAACAGCGTTCCTTGCGGTTCGCCTGCCCGAGCCAAATGGCACTCTGGCAGCCATACGGGCTTACCACGTTCCCCATGCCTTACACGACTGGGTTAGGACCTGCCTCTTCGCCGGTGGTCAAGTGACGACGTATTCCGAGCTTCCAGCGGAATATCCGACCACATACCGTTTTGGTTAGTGCCACTTAGTAGCTTAAGCACCGTCATATTCACGGCGTTTATCAGCAGTTCACATTTGTTGCCCATACCAGCCAGCCTAGCTCCTAAACCGATGCTGCTTCGGTTTTCTACCTACGGACCTCACGGTCCATGGGCACCCTTTCGGGGGCTACGTTGTCAGGAGAGCTTCACACCCCACCGTTACCAGTGACGCATGTCTCCCTAGGCTACTGCTAGTCGCATAGCAGGTTCTCTATCAAGGCGCCCTCGCGGACGTACTCGACCGAACAATAAAGCATGGAGCTGCGCTCCGGTACCTCACTTCCCACTCAGGTGCTCCCATACGGGCGAGCGCTTGACGGCGGGGGCTCGTACGAGCCGGACCACCATCCCAAAGAACGTAGCGCCGACCCATCTGGATCGGTTTGAATGCTATGTACCATTAGCGTAGCAAAGATGCCGCTGCGCTATTCAGACAGAGAACTCGCCCAAAGGCGAGCGTCCCCGCCCTTGGGCAATGGCTGGATGTTCATCCAGCAGAAAGCAAGCTGCAGGGCAGCCAATACGCCGGCCTTCCCACAACACAACGGACTCCTCACGGCTTTACCGGCCGGGTTCGTCTAAGCAAGTAATGGTCGGGATTGGACGGGGAGGGCCGAAGCCTTCCCCTTGTCCCGACAAAGGTCGATGCTCCTTACGTTGGAGCTACCCGGACACGAGAGTGCGTGTCGCACGAAAGCGCATATGGTACATGACGCGGGTGGCGATTTCACCCGCGCCGGCGCCCCGGCCGGCCAGGAATCAGAGAGTTCCGACCGGCAGCGCGATCAGGCCGCCAGCAGCGGCGACAGGCCGCCCTTGCGGTCCAGCGCCGAGAGATCGTCGAAGCCGCCCACATGGGTCTCGTCGATGTAGATCTGCGGCACCGTACGGCGCCCGGTACGCGACATCATCTCTTCGCGCTTGCCCGGTTCACGGTCGATCAGGATCTTCTCGATCGTCTCGACCCCGCGGGACTTGAGCAGGCGTTCAGCCATATTGCAATACGGGCACACCATGGTGCTGTACATGACGACGCGGGCCATGTGGGTTCTCCTTTAATGCGAGTGCGGCGCACGACCCGGCGGGCGGTGCGCCTTGTGGCGGATACGGCGGAATACGGCCGATCAGCGCCGGCGACCGGTTGCCGACAACCACGAGGGCCGGCACCCGGCTTCTGCGATCAATGCAAAAGCCGCGCCATCGGCGGCTTACTTGACCAGCGGCAGACCTGCCTGCTGCCAGGCGGCGATGCCGCCTTCGAGCGCATAGATCTCACTGTAACCGGCTTCCTTCAGCGCTGCCTGGGCCTTGCTTGCGCGCTGGCCGTTCTGGCATACCACGATGATGGGGGCCGCCTTGTCCTTTGCAAGACCCGCGGCGCGCGTGGCGAGGTCGCCCAGCGGAGCGCTCTTGGCCTGGGGCAAGTGGCCCTTGGCGTACTCGGCGGGCTCGCGGATGTCGACCACGACCGCGCCGCGCTTGTTGATCAGCTGGGTGGCGGCGGCCGTATTGACGGACTTGGCGCCGGTGCTGCGCGAGATCGCAGGCCAGGCCAGCAGGCCGCCGGAGACCACGGCCAGGGCGATCAGGGCGAGGTTGTTGTAGTCGGCAAAGAAATTCACGTTGGCTTTCCGGTAGGTTGGGTCGGCGGCATTATAAAATACGCGGTTTGGCGTCCGGGGCCTGCCGCAGTGGGCCACCCGCCATTGTCGCCTGTCCGAGACATGGGGCGCCCATGGAGCACTTTGGAACAGGTGACGGCGCGGACGCACGCAGGTTACCTACTCTCTGGAAGCAGCAACATGTACAAGCTTGTCCTTATCCGCCACGGCGAATCGACCTGGAACCTTGAAAACCGCTTCACCGGCTGGGTCGACGTCGACCTGACCGAGACCGGCGCCGCACAGGCCCGCCAGTCGGGCAAACTGCTCAAGGAAGCCGGCTTCGACTTCGATATCGCCTACACCTCGGTGCTCAAGCGCGCCATCCGCACCCTGTGGCATGTGCAGGATGAAATGGACCTGATGTGGATCCCGGTGCGCAACGAATGGCGCCTGAACGAACGCCACTATGGCGCGCTGGCCGGCCTGAACAAGGCCGAGACCGCCGCCAAGTTCGGCGACGAGCAGGTGCTGGTGTGGCGCCGCAGCTATGACACGCCGCCCCCTGCACTGGAACCGACCGATCCGCGTGCCTCGTTCGACGATCCGCGCTATGCCAACGTGCCGCGCAACGAGATCCCGCTGACCGAATGCCTGAAGGACACGGTGGCCCGCGTGATGCCGCTGTGGAACGAATCTATCGCTCCCGACATCAAATCCGGCAGGCGTGTGGTCATTGCCGCGCACGGCAACAGCATCCGCGCGCTGGTGAAGTACCTGGACCAGATTTCGGATGACGATATCGTTGGACTCAATATCCCCAACGGCACCCCGCTCGTGTACGAGCTGGACGCCGACCTGCGCCCGATCCGCCACTACTACCTGGGCGACCAGGACGCCATCGCCGCTTCGCTGGCGGCCGTGGCCAACCAGGGCAAGGCGCGCTGACGCCCGCCCGGGCAGCCGTGGCGGCGCCTGTGCGCCGGTGTGCGGCCGCCCACCCTGAACCGGGACGTGGCAGGTCCATTTTTCCGCTCGCCCTTATACTGTCGGACACAAGCGCCCCGCCATGCCGGTCTCCCCGGCGCCGGGCGCCCGCAGCCGGCATAATCCCCAAACGTACATTCCGTACACGTTCAGGCAGCCCTCATGCGCAAGACGCTCAAGAACATCAGTCTAGTTTCTGTCGGACTCGTCGCCGGCGTGCTCGCCACGCTGCAGATCTCGGCGACCGCACAGAACACATCAGGCCCCCTGCCGCTGGACCAGCTGCGGCTGATGGCCGATATCTTCGGGCAAATCAAGCGCGAATACGTCGAGCCGGTCGATGACAAGAAGCTGCTGACCGAAGCCATCAAGGGCATGGTCGCCAGCCTCGACCCGCATTCGTCCTACCTGGACGAGAAGGACTTCAAGGAACTGCAGGAAGGCACCCGCGGCCGCTTCGCTGGCCTGGGCATCGAGATCTCGCAGGAAGAAGGCCTGGTCAAGGTGATTAACCCGATCGAGGACACGCCCGCGTTCCGTGCCGGCATCCAGCCGGGCGACCTGATCACCCGCATCGACGACAAGCCGGTGCGCGGCCTGCCGCTGGAGCAGGCGGTCAAGCGCATGCGCGGCGAGCCGGGCACCAAGGTTACGCTGACCATCTACCGCAAGAGCGAGGAACGCACCTTCCCGGTCTCGATCACGCGCGCCGAGATCCGCGTGCAGTCGGTCAAGGCCAAGATGCTCGACAACAATGTCGGCTGGGTGCGCCTGACCAGCTTCCAGGAGCGCACCGTCGCCGACCTGTCGCGCAAGCTGGCCGAGCTGGCGCAGAAGAACCCCAACATGAAGGGCCTGGTGCTGGACCTGCGCAACAACGGCGGCGGCGTGCTGCAAGGCGCGGTCGGCGTGGCGGCGGCCTTCCTGCCGGAAGACGCCACCGTGGTCTCGACCAACGGCCAGGTGCCCGATGCAAAGCGTACCTACAAGGCGTCGTACAACAACTACCGCCTGTCGTCGCTGGAAGACGATCCGCTCAAGAGCCTGCCCGCGCTGTACAAGAAGATCCCGATGGTAGTGCTGACCAACGCCTACTCGGCCTCGGCTTCCGAGATCGTCGCGGGTGCGCTGCAGGACCACCACCGCGCGCAGATCATGGGCAAGACCACCTTCGGCAAGGGCTCGGTGCAGACGGTGCGGCCGCTGACCAATGACACCGGCATCAAGCTGACCATCGCGTACTACTACACGCCGAGCGGCAAGTCGATCCAGGCCAAGGGCATCCGCCCGGACATCCCGGTCGACCAGAACCCCGAGGGCGATCCGGACGACGCGCTGATCACGCGCGAGATCGACACCGAGCGCCACCTGCATAACAAGCAGGAATCGGAAGAGCCGGAGATGACCGAACGCGAGCAGCGCCGTGTCGAGGAACTGCGCCGCCTGGAAGAAGAGAACGCGAAGAAGACGCCGGAAGAGCGCGAGAAGGACCGCCGCAAGAAGCCGGTGGAATTCGGCTCGACCGACGACTTCATGCTGCAGCAGGCGATCGCACAGCTCAACGGCCAGCCGGTCAAGCGCTCCAAGTCAAAGCTGGAGACCAACCCGCCGGCTGACAACGGCAAGGCGGCGAAGCCGTCGGGCAAGAGCAGCACCAAGGGCACCAGCGCTCCGGCCGCCAAGCCGGCCGCGCCGGCCCCGGGCAAGCAGCCGCCGGCGAGCGCGCCGATCGGCGAGCCGCTGGGGACGCCGACTGGCAAGGCGCCCTGAGCGTGTTCCTCCCCTCTCCCGCTTGCGGGCGAGGGGCCGGGGGAGAGGGCGGGGGTCTCAATGGCCTCCACTTTCGAACTCGCAGTAGAGAGATTTCATGAGCGACGACGGCCTCAACGACGAACAACTGCTGCGCTACTCCCGGCACATCCTGCTGGACGAGCTCGGCATCGAAGGCCAGCGCCGCCTGCTCGCCGGCCATGCGCTGGTGATCGGCGCCGGCGGCCTGGGCGCCGCCGCGCTGCCCTTCCTGGCGTCGGCCGGCGTAGGCCGCATTACCATCGTCGACAACGACGAGGTCGACCTGACCAACCTGCAGCGCCAGATCATCCACACCACCGCCAACGTGGGCCGGCCCAAGGTCGACTCCGCGCGCGAAGGCATGCTGCGCATCAACCCGGGGCTGGACATCGTCACGGTACCCGCGCGCGTGGCCGATGCCGAGCTCGACCAGCTGGTCGCCTCGGCCAGCGTGGTGCTGGACTGCTGCGACAATTTCGCCACGCGCCAGGCCGTCAACCGCGCCTGCGTGCGCCACAAGGTGCCGCTGGTGTCAGGCGCCGCGCTGCGCTTCGACGGCCAGATCAGCGTGTTCGACCGGCGCCAGCCCGAAGCGCCCTGCTACGCCTGCCTGTTCCCGCCGGCAGAGCCCGCGCCCGAAGTGGCCTGCGCCACCATGGGCGTGTTCGCGCCGCTGGTTGGCATGGTCGGCACGGTGCAGGCAGCCGAGGCGCTCAAGCTGCTGGCCGGCGTGGGCGAGAGCCTGGCGGGCCGGCTGCTGATGGTCAACGCGCTGACAATGGAATGGACCACGATGCGGCTGGCCCGCACGCCGGACTGCCCGGTGTGTGCCGGGCACTGAACGATCGAATGGGGCTGCCGCTTAGTCCTGCGGCGCTGCATGCGCGAGCAGCCAGTCGGTAACGGCGGCGCGGTCGCCGCGGAACACGATGCGCGGCTCGCGCTGCGCGCGCTGATAGACATACATGGGATCGTAGTAGTCGCGCAGCAGTATCTCGATCCAGCCGCGGTGCAGCGCGACGTCGCCTGACTCGGCCTGACGCGCCAGCGCCTGCTCCAGCAACGCAGACAACTTGCCGTAGCGCGTCCCGCCCAGCCGCGGCGCGATCGCCGCCATGGCGTCGCGCAGCCGTGTGGAATAAGCGTCGAAACCCGTGCCGTCGCCATGCTCGGCGATGAATTCCGCCGCCAACCCCTGCACATAGTCGCGCAGCACGCGCTCCACGCGTTCCTCGAAAGACGCCTCCAGCCACACCAGCGGACTGCCCTGCATGCGTTGCGACAGCGCCTGCGGCACATCGCGGCTGCCGATAAAGCGGCCCTCGTCTTCCACCACCAGCGCGCGGAAGCGGGCGTCGATACGGCGCAGCACATCGATCGCCAGCGCGTTCTCGAAGTCCACCTGCTGCGGCTGCGCCAGCGCGCGCCGGCCAAAGGCCGAGCCGCGGTGCCGCGCATGGCCCTCGAGGTCGAGCGCGGCCGGCACGTCAGCCAGCACGTCGGTCTTGCCGCTGCCGGTCATGCCGCCCAGCACCAGCCACTGCTGCCCGGCGACCGCCGCATCAAGGGTGGCAATCAGGAAGGTGCGCATCGCCTTGTAGCCGCCTGTCACGCGCGGATAGTCGACGCCGGCATCGTGCAGCCACTGCTGCACCAGTTGCGAGCGCAGCCCGCCGCGGAAGCAATACAGGTAGCCGTCCGGATGCGCGCGGGCAAAGTCCGACCATGCAGCGACGCGGGCCGCCTTGCGCTCGCCCGACACCAGCTGGTGCCCAAGCTCGATCGCGGCCTGCTGCCCTTTCCCGGCGTAGCACAGGCCGACGGCGTGCCGCTCGGCATCGTCCATCAGCGGCAGGTTGACCGCGCCGGGAAAGGCGCCGCGCGTGAACTCCAGCGGCGCGCGCACATCCAGCATCGGCACGCCGCCGAGGAACAGGCTGCGGAAGTCCGCGGTATCGGCGCGCATGCTGCCTGGCATCAGGTGACCTCGACCGCCAGCGCGGCACGCGCCACCATTTCTCCGATGGGCGCCAGCGACAAGCCCAGGCGCTGGCATTCGGCCGCAAACTCCGCTTCGCCAGCCAGCTCTACCGCCACCAGCAGCCCGCCGCTGGTCTGCGGATCGCACAGCACTGCGCGCTGCGCCTCCGTCAGCGGCGTGATGCGGTGGCCGTAGCTGTCGAAGTTACGCTGCGTGCCGCCCGGCACGCAGCCCTGGCCGATGTACTCCACCACGTCGTCCAGCACCGGCACCGCGGCGTAGTCCAGCCGCGCGGTAAGGCCGCTGCCATCGGCCATCTCGACCAGGTGTCCGAGCAGCCCGAAGCCGGTCACATCGGTCATGGCGCGCACCCCCGGCAGGCGCCCGAAGGCGCTGCCGGGGCGGTTCAGCATGCACATCCAGTCGCGCGCGAGGTTGCGGTTGCCGGCCCGCAGCAGGCCTTTTTTCTCGGCTGTGGTGAGCACGCCGATGCCCAGGGGCTTGGTCAGGAACAGCCGGCAGCCAGGCGTGGCGGTGTCGTTGCGCTTCATGTGCGCGCGCTCGACGATGCCGGTAACGGCCAGCCCGAAGATCGGCTCCGGCGCATCGATCGAATGCCCGCCGGCAAGCGGGATGCCGGCGTCATCGCAGGCGCGGCGTCCACCCGCCACCACCTCCCGGGCCACCTCGGGCGGCAGCACGTTGACCGGCCAGCCGAGGATCGCGATGGCCATCAGCGGGTCGCCGCCCATTGCATAGATGTCGCTGATCGCATTGGTGGCGGCGATGCGCCCGAAGTCGAACGGGTCGTCGACGATGGGCATGAAGAAGTCCGTCGTCGACACCACGCCCCTTCCGCTATCCGCGCCATCCAGCGCATAGACCGCCGCATCGTCGCGCGAGGCATTGCCGACCCACAGCCGCGGGTCGAGGTGCTGCGCACCGCTGCCGGCCAGGATCACATCGAGCACTTTCGGGGAAATCTTGCAGCCGCAGCCAGCGCCGTGGCTGTATTGCGTCAGGCGGATGGGACCGGTGGTCATGGGTGGCTCCGTCGCAGCGCGCCGGCCGGGGAGGAGCCACTACCCGACCAGGCGCGCCTGGATGAAGAAAGGAATTGGAATGAGAAGGGTTACTGCCTACAGCCGGACAACATGGCAGCGCCGGGTGGCGCCGCGCGGTGGGGCTGGCCGCCTTTGCAGGATACTGCAGCGGCGGCCGCGCCTGGGACGGGCGGCTTACTGCTCGCCCGGTTCCATCTGCGATTGCAGGTAGTTCTGCAGGCCGACCTTGTCGATCAGGTCCAGCTGCGTCTCCAGGTATTCGATGTGTTCCTCGGTGTCGGTGAGGATATCGACCAGGATTTCGCGGCTGACGTAGTCGCCGACCGATTCGCAGTAGGCGATGCCTTCCTTGACGGTCTGGTGCGCGGTCTGCTCCAGCTTCAGGTCGCACTTGAGCATTTCGGGCGTGTCTTCGCCCAGCAGCAGCTTGTGCAGGTCCTGCAGGTTGGGCAGCCCGTCCAGCATCAGGATGCGGTCGATCAGGCGGTCGGCGTGCTTCATCTCGCCGATCGACTCCTTGTACTCGACGTCACCGAGCTTTTTCAGGCCCCAGTGGCGGTACATGCGAGCGTGGAGGAAATACTGGTTGATCGCGGTCAGCTCGTTCTTGAGCTGGGCGTTCAGATGCTGGATGACCTTCTTGTCACCTTTCATTGGCGGCTCCTGTCATCGGGCCCGCGCAAAAACACGAAGCGGCGCCAAAAGGCGCCGCGTGCAGTCGGTGAGAATAGAAATGCGCAAAACGCGCCGTGAACTGACTTTCAGCTCACATGGGCGCGTTCAGGCAACCATCGCCTTGCGCTGGTCGTTCGCGACTGCCGGGTCCCGAGTGTCCATTATGGTACATGGGCCCGACACGGAACAGGAAGAAATCTCCACAACCTGGATGCTGGCGAGGGTGGCCACGGTGACATTGCGCACCGCTGCGACGCCTTCCTGCAGCACTTGCTGCGCGCAGTCGCGGCAGCGTCCGCAACACGTGCCGACGCCAAGCGTCTCGGCCAGTTCGTCGAGAGTCTCGACGCCAAGGTGCGCGGCACCGTGGATCTCACGATCGGTGATCTGGTTGCAGATGCAGACGTACACAAGTCCCTCCGTTGCGGCGCGTGGCACCGGCATGCCACTGCGAATGAACGTCAGAATATCAGAGATCGAAAATGATAACAATTCCCATTAGCGACATGGGAACATCTCTGCACATCCGTCGGGACAACACCGTCAGGCGCGAAAATGAGGCGGCGTGAAGGGCACTTGACTGTGGTAAAAAGTGCATTTTCTGTGGCCCGTCCCTTAGAAAACCCTGCCGTCGTCAGGGTCTGGCGATCTGGCTCAGTGCCACCGCGAGGTCCTCGGGATCATAGGCGTTAAGCACCTGGTCGACCAGCGGCTCGAGGTGCTCGCAATTGGCGTGCAGGATCTCCTGCTTGACCCGCAGCAACTGCGCCGGATGCATCGAGAACTCGCGCAGGCCCATGCCCAGCAGCAGCCGCGTCATCGAAGGATCGCCCGCCATTTCGCCGCACACCGCCACCGGCACGCCGGCGCGATTGGCCTCGCGGATGGTACGCGCCACCAGTTGCAGCACGGCGGGGTGCAGCGGGTCGAACAGGTGCGCCACGGCATTGTCGGCGCGGTCGATCGCCAGCGTGTACTGGATCAGGTCATTGGTGCCGATCGACAGGAAATCCATCTTGCGCAGGAACAGCGGCAGCAGCAAAACCGCCGCCGGGATCTCGATCATGGCGCCGACCCTCATGCCTGGGTCGTACGGCTCGCCGCGCTCGTCCAGCTGGCGCTTGGCCTTGGCGATCAGCGCCAGGGTCTGGTCGATCTCGCTGGCGTGCGCCAGCATCGGCACCAGCAGCCGCACCGGACCAAAGGCGGAGGCACGCAGCAGCGCGCGCAACTGGGTCAGGAACATGCCCGGCTCGGACAGCGACCAGCGGATCGCGCGCAGCCCCAGCGCCGGGTTCAGCGCGGTCTCGAAATCGTCGCCACGGCCATCGCCGCGGCCATCGCGGCCGTCGCGGCCGTCGAGCGGCTTGTCGGCACCGATGTCGATCGTGCGGATGGTCACCGGCAGACCGTGCATGGCGTCGACCGCGCCGCGGTAGGCCTGGAACTGCTCTTCCTCGTCCGGCAGATCGCCACGCCGGTTCATGAACAGGAACTCGGAACGGAACAGGCCGACGCCCACCGCGCCCGCCGACAGCGCGGCGCCCGCGTCCTCGGCCATCTCGATATTGGCCAGCAGCTCGATTTCCAGCCCGTCCAGCGTCACCGCCGGCGTATGGCGCAGCCGCTGCAGGCGCTTCTTCTCCAGCGCGCGCTCGCTCTGCCGGTGGCGGTATTCCTCCAGGATGATGGCGGTGGGGTCGACGATTACCAGCCCGGCATCGCCGTCGATGATGATCCAGTCGTCCTGGCGGATCAGCTCGCTCGCGCTCTGCACCCCCACCGCCGCTGGGATATCCAGGCTGCGCGCGACGATGGCGGTGTGCGAGGTGCGCCCGCCCAGGTCGGTTACAAAACCGTGGAACACCGTGTGGCGGAACTGCAGCATGTCGGCCGGGGCGATGTCGTGGGCCACCACGATCACGCCCGGCGCCGGCTCGCCGTCCGCGGCCAGCGCCGGCACCGGCGCGGGCACCAGCACCGGGGCGCCGGCCAGCGCCTTCAGGATGCGCTCGACCACCTGCTGGATATCGGCCTTGCGCTCGCGCAGGTATTCGTCTTCGATCTCGTCGAACTGGCGCATCAGTTCTTCGAGCCGCGTGGTGAGTGCCCACTCAGCGTTGTAGCGGCGGCCCCGGATCAGCGCCTCGGGCTCGCGCGCCAGCGCCTCGTCGTCGAGGATCATCGCGTGCACGTCGAGGAAGGCGCCCAGCTCCTCGGGCGCGTCGCGCGGCAGGTCGCGCTTGAGCGCCGCCAGTTCCGCGCGCACCGCGGCCCGGGCGGCGCGCAGCCGTTCCACCTCGGCATCGAGCTGTTCTTCGTCGACCAGGTAGTGCGACACGTCCAGCGCCGCGGGCGCGAGCAGGTGTGCGCGCCCGATGGCGACGCCGCGCGAGACCGGGATGCCGTGCAGGGCGAAAGGCATGTACCGCTCCGTCAGGAACGTTTAAAAATTCGAAGCTGCGGGACCGGCGCCGCCGGCCTCACTCTCCCTCACCAAACCGGTTGGCGATCAGCGCCAGCAGTGCGTCCATGGCGTCCTGCTCGTCGGGCCCGTCGGTCTCCAGGGTCACCGTCGAGCCGATCCCTGCCGCCAGCATCATCACGCCCATGATGCTCTTGGCATCGACCTGGCGTCCGTTGCGGGACATCTTGACCTGGCTGACGAAGCTGCCTGCGAGCTGGGTCAGCTTTGCGGACGCGCGTGCATGCAGTCCGAGCTTATTGATGATGGTGGTGTCCCTCTGCAGCATATTTGTCGGGATGGTTGGCGATTTGGTTCTGTACGGTGGTAGTGCCAATCTGCAGCACGCCCTGCGAGCCGCCGGCCAGCGCCTTGCTGGCAAGCTGGTCGAGCTTTTCGGAGCGGTAGCAGATGGCGCGCACGAGCATTGGGAGGTTGACGCCGGCCAGCACGCGCACGCGGCCCGGCTCGGCCAGGCGCGCGGCGATATTGGCCGGGGTGGCACCGAAGATATCGGTCAGCACCAGCGCGCCGTTGTCTTCGCAGACGGCGGCCAGGCGGCGCTTCGCCTCGGCCAGCACCGCGGCGGGGTCCGCGTCGGGGAGGACGTCGATGGCTTCCAGCCGCTGCGGCTGGCCGCAGTAGACGTGGGCGGCGCAATCGCGCAGGGCCGAAGCCAGCGGGGTGTGCGCGATGATCAGGATGCCTGCCATGATGGTGAATCCGTTGGATTGCCCAGATTGTAGCAGGCGGCCCCCCGCGCTCCTGCTGCCAGCCGGGATGGTTGCCGGTCAGCTGCCGGCGGCGCCCACGGCGTGTTCCAGCGCGTCGGTAAACATCGCCGCGACGTGGAACCCGGTCTGCTGGGTGATCTCCTGGAAGCAGGTCGGACTCGTCACATTGACTTCCGTCAGGTAGTCGCCGATCACGTCCAGGCCGACCAGCAGCAGGCCCTGTTCCCACAGTCCCGGCGCCAGCGTCTCGGCGATTTCGCGGTCGCGCTGGCTCAACTCCTGGGCGCGGCCACTGCCGCCGGCGGCAAGGTTGCCGCGCACTTCGCCGGCCATCGGCACCCGCGCCAGCGAATACGGCACCGGCACGCCGCCGATCAGCAGGATGCGCTTGTCGCCATCCTTGATCGCCGGGATATAGCGCTGCACCATCAGGGTGCGGGCGCCGTCCTGCCCGAGCGTCTCGACGATGGCGGCCAGGTTCATGCCGTCCGCGCCCACCCGGAACACGCCCATGCCGCCCATGCCGTCGAGCGGCTTGACGATGATGTCGCGATGCTCGGCATGGAAGTCGCGGATGCGCGCCAGGTCGCGCGTGACCAGCGTCGGCGTGATGAATTGCGGGTGCTGGGCGATCGCCAGCTTCTCGGAATGGTCGCGGATCGCGCGCGGCTTGTTGAACACGCGGGCGCCCTGCTGCTCGGCCAGTTCCAGCAGCCAGGTGCTGGTGACGTACTCCATGTCGAACGGCGGGTCCTTGCGCATCAGCACCGCGTCGAAGGCCGACAGCGGCTCCAGCGCGCTGTTGCCTTCGCGGTACCAGTCCTTGTCGTCACCTGTCAGGTGCAGGCGCGTGGCCAGCGTCTCGACAATGCTGCCCGACAGGCACAACTGCGGCTGCAGGCACCAGTACAGCTCGTGGCCGCGCGCGGCGGCCTCGGTCATCATGGCGTAGGTGGAGTCCTTGTAGGTCTTGAAGGTCTCCAGCGGATCGGTGATGAAGAGGATGCGCATCAGTCAGGGCTCGTCAGGGCTCGTCACAGAATCGGGTTCGGGTCAGTCTTTTCGAGTTCGATCGACGCCGCCAGCAGCGCCAGCCGCGCCACCACGCCGTACATATAGAAGCGGTTCGGCACTGCCGCGCCCGGCTTGGCGTGGGTGTCGGGGATGCCGTTGGGCGCGAACGCCAGGGGCACGAAATGCATGCCCGGGGCGTTCAGGTTCTCATCGTTGCCGCGGCCGGTGTGTACGCGGTAGAAGCCGCCCACCACGTAGCGGTCGATCATGTAGACCACCGGCTCGGCCACCGCCTCGTTGACCTTCTCGAAGGTGTGCACGCCTTCCTGGATGATGACGTCGCTGACCTCAAGGCCTTCCTTGACGACGCTCATCTTGTTGCGCTCCTTCCGGTTCAGGCCCTTGACCTCGGACGGGTCGCGCACGGTCATGATGCCCATGCCGTAGGTGCCGGCATCGGCCTTGACCACCACGTACGGCGTTTCCTTGATGCCGTACTCGCGGTACTTCTTGGCGATCTTCTTCAGGACGCCCTCGACGGCATCGGCCAGCTCTTCCTCGCCCACGCGCTCGTGGAAGTTCACACCGGTGGTGCGGGCAAAGTACGGGTTGACCATCCACTGGTCGATATCGATCAGCTTGGCGAACTTCTTCGCCACCTCGTCGTAGGCGGCAAAGTGGCTGGTCTTGCGTCGGGTCGACCAGCCGGCATGCAGCGGCGGCAGCAGGTACTGTTCGTTGATGTTTTCCAGGATCGGCGGGATCCCGGCCGACAGGTCGTTGTTCAACAGGATCGAACAGGGGTCGAAGTCCTTCAGCCCCAGCCGGCGGCCCTTGGTGCCAAGGCGCGCCAGCGGCTCGACCACCAGGGTCTGGCCGTCGGGCAGCTCGATCGGGGTCGGCTCGGTGATTTCCTCGGACAGCGAACCCAGGCGCACGTTCAGCCCCGCCTGGCGCATGATCAGCGACAGCCGCGCCACGTTCTGCAGGTAGAACATGTTGCGCGTGTGACGTTCGGGGATCAGCAGCAGGTTCTTGGCATCCGGGCAGATCTTCTCGATCGCCGCCATCGCCGCCTGCACAGCCAGCGGCAGCATCTCCGGGGCCAGGTTGTTGAAGCCGCCCGGGAACAGGTTGGTGTCGACCGGCGCCAGCTTGAAGCCGGCATTGCGCAGGTCCACCGAACAATAGAACGGAGGCGTGTGCTCCTGCCATTCCAGCCTGAACCAACGCTCGATCGACGGGGTGGCGTCCAGGATCTTCTTCTCCAGTTCGAGCAGAGGACCGTTCAGCGCGGTGATGAGATGCGGGACCATATCCATCCTATAGATCGTCTTTATCGTTCGCCCCGATTGTAGAGGAACGGCCAAACAGGCGCAGGCACACTCCTGATAAGGATATGCAGGCCTTGGCATTAGGGATAACGATATGGGGACGCCGCGCGGGAAATAAAGGGCCGCTGCCGCGGGCAAAAAAAAAGCGCGGCAAGCGCCGCGCTTTTAAATGGCCTGACAGATACGGGGAGCGTTCTGCAGGTGGAGGAAACTGCCTCACTGGCAATGTATGTGCCCCGCACATTAAAGACAATTGAAGCTTTTTAAGATCGGAGTTAAGCACTTTGCGAAAAGCCCGTGCGCGGTGCGGGGAGATCTGCCGCCAGTCCATGCGGGCATTGGGCTGGCGCCTTTTGCGAGTTTTCTCCGGGCGCCCCGCCGCGGTCCGGGACGGCGATCCGCCCGGACCTGATGCCCGCTTGATAAGACAAAGAAAAAAGCCCGGCACGCGGCCGGGCGAAACTCCTGAGAGAAGATTCCCAATCAGCTCTCCAGCACAACACCTTTGCGATCAGACTTCATATGCGGTCTCGCCATGCGAGGTGATATCGAGGCCTTCGCGCTCTTCGTCTTCCGGCACCCGCAGGCCGATCAGCATGTCGACCAGCTTGTAGGCGACGAAGGAGACGATTCCCGACCACACCACCGTGGTCAGTACGCCCTCGAACTGGATCCAGAGCTGGCCGGCGATCGAATAATCGTCCGCCACCTTGTTGGCCACGTAGTCATAGATGCCGGTGCCGCCCAGGCTGGGCGCGGCGAACACGCCGGTCAGCAGCGCACCCACGATACCGCCCACGCCGTGCACGCCGAACACGTCCAGCGAGTCGTCCATGCCCAGCATGCGCTTCAGGCCGCTCACACCCCACAGGCACAGCAGGCCAGCCACCAGGCCCATCACGATCGAGCCCATCGGGCCGACGAAGCCGGCTGCCGGGGTGATCGCCACCAGGCCGGCCACCGCGCCCGAGGCACCGCCCAGCATCGACGGCTTGCCCTTGCTGATCCATTCGCCGAAGGTCCACGCCAGCACCGCGGCGCAGGTGGCCAGCAGCGTGTTGACGAAGGCCAGGGCGGCACCGGCGCTGGCTTCCAGGCCCGAACCGGCATTGAAGCCGAACCAGCCGAACCACAGCAGCGAGGCACCGACCATGGTGAAGGTCAGGCTGTGCGGACGGATCGCCTCGCGGCCGAAGCCGATGCGCTTGCCGAACATGTACGCGCCCACCAGCCCCGCCACGGCGGCGTTGATGTGCACCACGGTGCCGCCCGCGTAGTCGAGCGCGCCCTTCTGGAACAGCCAGCCCGACTTGGCGGTCGCGGCAGCGCCGGCGGCAGCGTCGGTGTAGGCGTCAGGACCCGGCCAGAACCAGACCATGTGCGCCATCGGGATGTAGGCGAAGGTGAACCACAGCACCACGAACACCAGCACGGCAGAGAAGCGCGCACGCTCCGCAAAGGCACCGATGATCAGGCCGCAGGTGATGCAGGCGAAGGCGCACTGGAAGGCGAAGAAGGCCAGTTCCGGGATCACCACGCCCTTGCTGAAGGTGGCCGCCATGGCTTCCACCGTCAGGCCCTTCATGAAGAGCCGGTCGGTGCCGCCGAAGAACGCGTTGCCCTCGGTGAAGGCGAAGCTGTAGCCGTAGATCGCCCACAGCAGCGCCACCAGCGAGAAGATCACCAGGCACTGCATCAGCACCGACAGCATGTTCTTGGACCGGACCAGGCCGCCGTAGAACAGCGCCAGGCCGGGCAGTGTCATCAGGATGACGAAGGCGGTGGCCACCAGCAGCCAGGCCACGTCGCCCTTGTTGGGCTGCGGCGCGGCCGGTGCGGCGGCAGCGGCTTCCGCGGGGGCGGCGGCCGGGGCAGCTGCGGCGGGGGCGGCTGCAGGTGCCGCGGCGGCAGCAGCGGGGGCGGCGGCGGAGGCGGCCGGGGCCGAAGCCTCCGCCGCCGGCTTGTCCTGTGCGGCGGCCGGCGCGGACATGCCCACGCCCGCCGTGCCGATGGCCAGCGCCATCGCACCGGCCGTCAGGAATCGCTTGATCCAGGTTTTCATGTGATTAACCTCTGTCTCTATGCTGTCTTGGGTCACAGGGCATCGCCGCCGGTCTCGCCGGTGCGGATGCGGATGACCTGCTCGATCGGTGCCACGAAAATCTTGCCGTCGCCGATCTTGCCGGTGCGGGCCGATTTCTCGACCGCCTCGATGGCGCGCTCGACCACGTCGTCGGGCACCGCCACCTCGATCTTCACCTTGGGCAGGAAGTCGACGATGTACTCCGCGCCGCGGTACAGCTCGGTATGGCCCTTCTGGCGGCCGAAGCCTTTCACTTCGGTCACGGTGATGCCGGACACGCCCACGTCCGACAGCGCTTCACGCACCTCGTCGAGCTTGAACGGCTTGATGACTGCGATGATGAGTTTCATCCGGATTCTCCTTGGGGCAGGCTCTGCTCCGGCCTGCCGGACCTGCGACGGTGATTAGAAAGTCTTGGTGATGGAGGCCCAGGCCGTCGCCTTGCCCAGGTAGCGGCCACGGTTGACGCTGGTGTAAGCCACTTCCTTGGCGTTGGTGTCGACATAGGCCACCGCCAGCGCGAAGCCCTTGCCCAGGTCCTTGGTCAGGCCGATCTTCCAGTCGGTGTAGGACGCGTCACTGTTGTGCCTCACGCCCTGGTAGCCGACGTGCGCGTTCAGCGTCAGGTCCCAGAAGTTCAGCGGCACGTTGGCCGTCAGGTCGACGTAGTAGCTGTTCTTGCTGTCGGCCCAGCCGAACAGGTTGGTGACCGAGTGCGAGTACTTCAGGAACACCGGGCCCCAGCCAATGCCGGCATACAGCTCGGTGGTGTACGGGCGCGGATTGTTGTAGCCGCCCGGGTAGTAGTACTCGAGCACGCCCAGGTCATAGTTGAATTCCGTGCCGGCAACCTTGAAGGTGTTCTTGAAGCCGCCGTAGAAGTCCATCTCGACCGGCGCCGACACGGCCGGGTTGGCGTCCTCGAGCCAGCTGATGCTCGAGTTCCAGTTACCCACGTAGAAGCCGCTCTCATGCGCGTAGTCAAAGCCACCCTGGATGGCCGGGCGCAGGTTGGTCTGGCTGATGCCGCGATAGCGGTAGTCAGAGACCAGCGACACGTTGGCCGTAAAGGTATGTGGCGATGCCGGCTCGGCAGCGGCGGCAGCGGGCGCCGGGGCCGCGTCGGTGCTCTGCGCAACGGCGGTGGCGGCGGCGCTGGACAGGACGACCGCGCTGACTGCAAGGGCCAACTTCTTCATGGATTTCTTCTCCTTTTCGTTGTGGCTCGGATTTCGTTTGTTTGAATTTCGGTGAGGCAGGCGGCATCACTACTGCAACTGCCGTGCCAGCCGATCGAAAAGTTGCCGGCGCAGGCACGCCTCGCGTTGCCGGAGCGAACCCCAGTGACCCACGCCCCGCTTGAATCTGCCTTGCAGCAAAGGCAAATCACGTTAAAAGGTGTAAAGACGGGCACGCCGGAGCTTTCGTCCACGTGCCGCAGGGGCGATAATCGAGTCCTGACGGTGGCTGCGTGCGGCCATGCCACGGGATCCCGCCCGCATTGGGGGCGCCCAAAACCTGTGCGAAAGCGCGCTATACGCCAGATGTCCACCGGGATTGGCACCAGTTAGGTGCACAAAGGAGAAACCATGAAACCGACCGATCTCTTCAACGACCTGCAGAACAAGGTCAGCGAGGCGCTGCGCAATTCGCCGGCAAGGGACATCGAGAAAAACGTGCGCAGCATGATGACGCAGGGCTTTGCCCGCCTCGACCTGGTCACCCGCGAGGAATTCGACGTCCAGTCGCAGGTGCTGGCCCGTACCCGCTCCCGGCTCGAGGAGCTGGAAGCCCGCGTGGCCGAACTGGAGCGCCGTGCGGGCATCCCGCCGGGCGCCGGCGCAGTGGATTCGACCGGGGGCGCATGAGACTGCCGCTCCGGCCCACTCAAGCCAGCCTGTCCAAAGGCCGCTAATCCTGGCGGCCTTTTTCGTTAACAAATCGGCGACGGTTAGTTGTCGTGGGAGACCCGGCATGAGCCTCGCCGTCCTGGGTAGCCGGGCGCTGACCGGGATCGCGGCGCCGCCGGTGCGCGTCGAGACCCACCTGGCCAACGGCCTGCCGGTCTTCACCATCGTCGGGCTGGCCGACACCGGCGTGCGCGAGAGCCGCGAGCGCGTGCGCGCCGCCATCCTCAACAGCGGCTACGAGTTCCCCAACCGCCGCATCACCGTCAACCTGGCGCCGGCCGACCTGCCCAAGGAGTCCGGCCGCTTCGACCTGGCGATCGCGCTGGGCATCCTGGCCGCCAGCGGCCAGATCCCGGCCGATGCGCTCGACCACCATGAATTCGCCGCCGAGCTGTCCCTGTCCGGCGAGTTGCGGCCGGTGCGCGGCGCGTTGGCCATGGCGATGGGCCTGGCGCAGGACAACGCCGCGCGCCACGGGGCCGGCGCCGCCCCACGCGCGTTCCTGGTGGCCCGCGACAACGGCTCCGAAGCGGCCTTGATCGAAGACCTGGCGGTCCACGCCGCCGCCACGCTGCGCGAGGTGTGCGAGCACCTCGGCGCCCTGCCCGACGCCCGCCTGCCGCGCGCCGCCCCCGCCGCGCTGCCGCAATCGGTTGCCAGCGGCCCCGACATGCGCGACGTGCGCGGCCAGGCGCAGGCGCGCCGAGCCATGGAAGTGGCAGCCGCAGGCAAGCACTCGGCCCTGCTGGTCGGCCCGCCCGGCACCGGCAAGTCGATGCTGGCCCAGCGCCTGCCGGGCCTGCTGCCGCCGATGTCGCTGCAGGAAGCACTGGAATCCGCCGCGGTCATGAGCCTGACGCCCGGCGGCTTCCGTACCGCGCTGTGGGGCCAGCGCTCCTGCCGCGCGCCGCACCACACCGCGTCGGGCCCGGCCATGGTTGGCGGCGGCGGCAACCCGCGCCCCGGCGAGATCTCGCTGGCGCACCACGGTGTGCTGTTCCTGGATGAACTGCCGGAGTTCGACCGCCGCGTGCTGGAAGTCCTGCGCGAGCCGCTGGAATCCGGGCGCATCACCATCGCCCGCGCCAACGGGCATGCCGACTTCCCTGCCAGCTTCCAGTTCGTGGCGGCGATGAACCCGTGCCCGTGCGGCTACCTGGGCCATCCTGACCGCCCCTGCCGCTGCACGCCCGACCAGGTGCGGCGGTATCAGTCGCGCATCTCCGGGCCGATGCTCGACCGGATCGACCTGCAGGTGGAAGTGCCCGCCCAGGACCAGGGCGAGATGCTCGACGGCCCGCCCGGCGAACCCAGCGCCGCGGTGCGCGAACGCGTGCTGGCGGCGCGCATGCTGCAGCTGACCCGGCAAGGCAAGCCCAACAGCGAACTGGGCGGGCGCGAGATCGAGCAGCACTGCGTGCCGGAGCCGCAGGCACAGGCGCTGCTGCGCGGGGCGATGACGCGGCTGGCGTGGTCGGCACGCTCCTACTTCCGTGTACTGAAGGTGGCGCGCACGATTGCCGACCTGGAAGGCGCGGCGGTACTGAGCGCCGAGCATGTAGCCGAGGCGATCCAGTACCGGCGCGCGCTGCGGATGGCATCCGGCTAGGCGAGCGGTCAAGCCGCACCGGCGCGCCGGGCCTTGCTGCACGACCGCCAGCTCCATCTACCCGGTCATGCTTCCTCCGACCACTGGACGCCCTCCCGCGCCATGAACGCCGACGATGCCGCCGGCCCCCACGTGCCCGAGGTATAAGGCCGCGGCCCTTCATCCTGCTGCCGCCACGCTTCCAGGATCGGATCGACCCAGGTCCATGCGGCCTGCAGCTCGTCGTGCCGCACGAACAACGCCAGCCGGCCGCGGATCACGTCGAGCAGCAGCCGCTCATAGGCTTCGGCGCGCCGCGTGGTGAAGGCCGAGTCGAGGTTCAGCGCCAGGCTCAGCGGCTTGAGCTTCATGCCCTCGCCCGGCTGCTTGACCATCAGCGTCAGCCGCACCGATTCTTCCGGCTGCAGCCGGATCACCATGCGGTTGGGCTGCAGCGTGCTGCCGCTGTCGAAGATCGAATGCGGCACCTCGGAGAAGTGGATCACCACCTCGGTCACGCGCTCCTGCATGCGCTTGCCGGTGCGCAGGTAGAACGGCACCTTGTTCCAGCGCCAGGTACCCAGCTCGGCGCGCATTGCGACAAAGGTCTCGGTGCGGCTGTCGGGCGGGATGCCAGCTTCCTGCAGGTAGCCGCGCACCAGTTCGCCGGCGATCGCGCCCGCGGTGTACTGGCCCCGCACGGTATTGCGGCGCACGTCCTCAGCCGACATCGGCCGCAGCGAGCGCAGCACCTTGAGCTTCTCGTCGCGCACCGCGTCCGAGTTCAGCGACGCGGGCGGCTCCATCGCCAGGATGCTGACCAGCTGCAGCAGGTGGTTCTGCACCATGTCGCGCATGGCGCCGGCTTCGTCGTAGAAGCCGCCGCGCGTGCCCACGCCCACGGTCTCGGCGACGGTGATCTGCACGCTGCGCACAAACGGCGTGCGCCACAGCGGTTCGAAGATCGAGTTGCCGAAGCGCAGCGCCATCAGGTTCTGCACCGTTTCCTTGCCGAGGTAATGGTCGATGCGGTAGGTGCGGTCTTCCGTAAAGTAGCGGCTGACCACTTCGCCGATGGAGATGGCCGAGACCAGGTCGACGCCCAGCGGTTTCTCCAGCACCAGGCGCGTGTCGTCGGCGATCAGCCCATGGCCGGCCAGGTTGTCGCAGGTCGCGGCGAACAGCCCCGGCGGCATCGCCATGTAGAAAATGCGCAGCGCGTCGTTGCGCAGCTGCGCGGCCAGCGCGGGATAGTCTCCGGGCTGCGATGCATCCAGGCGTACGTAGTCGAGCCGCTGCAGGAAGGCCTGCCACCTGGCCGGATCGAGATAGCGGGCATCGACAAAGCCTTGCGCGCTGTCGTTGGCAAAATTGACAAAGGCCTCGGCATTCCACGGGTGGCGGCCTACGCCGATGATGCGGGTGCCGTCAGGCAGGTTGCCGTCGCGATGGCACATATACAGCGAAGGCAGCAGCTTGCGCGCCGACAAGTCGCCGGCGCCGCCGAAGATGACAAGGTCCAGCGGCCGCGGGTCGGCGCTGCCAAAGGAAGAGGCGGAACGGGTGGATGGCATGGCGGGCTCCTTGCATGCCGGGGGCGCCGGCACAAGCGGGAATCGTTGGCATCGGTGGCGATCAGCGGGTCTCAGGCATTCTCGACACAGCATTCTCCTTCGACATAGACGCTGCGGACCGCCAGTGCGCGGTCCAGCACGACCGCGTCGGCCCAGCAGCCGGCGGCGAGCGCGCCGCGATCGGACAAGCCCAGGTACTGGGCCGGATACAGAGACACGCGCCTCGCGGCATCGGCCAGATCCAGTCCGATCGCCACGAGATTGCGCAACGCCTGGTCCATGGTCAGCACGCTGCCGGCCAGCGTGCCATCGGCCAGCCGCACGCTGCCGTCCGACTTGTAGACGGTCTGGCTGCCGAGGTGATACACGCCGTCCGGCATGCCCGCCGCGGCGGTGGCATCGGTCACGGCATACAGCCGCGGAATCGCGCGCAGCGCGGCGCGGATGGCGCCGGGATGCACATGCACCAGGTCCGGGATCAGCTCGGCAAATTCGGCATGCGCCAGCGCCGCCGCGACCATGCCCGGCGCGCGGTGCTGCAGCGGCGTCATGGCGTTGAACAGGTGGGTAAAGCCGGACGCGCCGGCCTCGAGCGCGGCAACCGCGTCTTCATACGTGCCCAGCGTATGGCCCAGCTGCACACGCACGCCGCGCGCGGCCAGCGCGCGGATGATGTCGAGGTGGCCGGGCAGCTCAGGCGCCAGCGTGACCACGCGGATCGGCGCCGCGTCCAGGTACTGCTCCAGCTGGGCCGGCGTGGCGATGGCCGACGCGTCGGGCTGCGCGCCAAGCTTGCCGGGATTGATATACGGCCCTTCCAGATGCACGCCAAGCATGCGCGCCGCGCCAGTCGGCCGCGCGCGGCTGGCACGGTCCAGCGCCTGCAGTGCCGGCAGCAGCACCTCCGGCGGCGCGGTCATGGTGCTGCCCAGCAGGCTGGTGGTGCCAAAGCGCACATGCGCGCGCAAGATCGCCGGCACCGCCGCCTCGCCGTCCATGAAGTCCTTGCCGCCGCCGCCGTGGTTGAGCAGGTCGACAAACCCCGGCAGCACGTACGGGGCATCGTTGCCGTCGGGGGTGGCAGACACGCCGTCGATGCGCTCGATGCGTCCGTCCGGGCCGGCACGGATCTCGCCGAAGACCCAGCCTGCCGGCGTCAGGATGTTTCCTTTCATGGCAGTCCTCTCCATATCACCAGCGCGCGCCTTCAGGACAGGTGGACGATGCCGGCATACGCGCCCTGCTGGCTGAACCCGGCCGCGGCAGGGTGCTGCGGCAGGTCATACTTTGCGCCGGGTGTGACAAGCGTGCCATGCCCGCCGCTTTCGTTCAGCTGACGTGGCAGACGCCGGACAGCAGCGACAGGTTGTAGCCGGCGAACTGGTGACCTTAGGGCGCCACCGCGCCACGCCGCAGGGAGCCCCGGCGCGGCAATGGCAGGAGGGGGAAGAAATCGTCAGGCTGACCCGACTGCGCATGGCCGACGGCCAGAGCTTCCGGATGGAATCGCCTGACAGTCAATCGCTCTAACAGTCGTTTCAGCGGTAAGGCGCGGCCACCGGCGGTTCCACCGGCGGCGGGATCGGGTCCTCTTCTGGCGGCAGCGGCAAGTCAGGCGGCACGCCGGGCGGCGATGGCTCTTCCACCGGGGGCTCGGTATGGCGCGGCATCACGCGCGCGCCGGCGCGGGGGTTCGGCGAGACGGGCATACGAGGGTCTCCGTGACCGGGGGCACTCCCTCATTGAAGCAAACCCGGCGCGCACGCGCCAGTGTCGCGGCTCAGGCGTGCTGCCGGCGCACGAAAAACAGCGCCGCGCCCACCGCCATCAGCACGCTGCCGAAGAAGCGGTTCTGCCAGCGCACCGCGCGGGCATTGCGGAACAGGCCCTGCATGCGCGAGGCCAGCAGCGCATAGCCATGCATCACCGCCAGGTCAACGCAGCACATGGTCAGCGCCAGGATCGCCAGCTGCGGCGCGAGCGGGTGGTTGGGGTCGATGAACTGCGGCAGCACCGCGACCATGAAGATGATGCCCTTGGGGTTGGTCACGTTGGTCAGCAGCCCGGTGGCGAACCGTCGGCGCGCGCTCATGACCGACACGCGCACGGGTCCGGCGCCCGCGGCCCCGTCAGCGGCCCCGTCAGCGCCGCTCTCGACCTTGGCGCGCCACTGCTGCACGCCCAGGTAGATCAGGTACAGCGCACCCACGGTCTTGACCACCATGAATGCCTGCTCCGAGGCTAGCAGCAGCGCACCCAGGCCACCGCCGGCAATCAGCAGCACGATCACCAGCCCGGTCTGCAGGCCGAAGATGGTGGTGCTGGTCCTGCGCAAGCCATATGACAGGCCGTGGCTCATCGACAGCACCGCCCCCGATCCCGGCGACACCGCGATCACCCAGCAGGCGGCGAAATAAGCCAGCCACACTTCCCAACGCATTTCGATTCTCCTTTGACGACAACTGCCGCCGCCGCATTGCCGCGGCCACGGCGCAAACCTTGTGCTCCCGCGGTGCCTGGCCTCAGAACGGATGGAAGCCGCCGAGGAACTGCTCCACCTGCTCGGCCTGGCGCTGGTCGCGCGCGGCGTCGCCAGACTCCAGCACCACCGCCTGGTAGGCGCGCGCGCCCACCGCCACCAGTCGCGCGGTCAGCCGCCGTGGCGCCTGGTCCTGCGGCGACACGCCGCTGGCCTGCACTTCGACGCCGGAGAGCGGCCGCCCCGGCTTGTCGGCGGTCGTGATCGTGACCGGCCGCGTGCGCGGCGGCTCGCCCGAGGCCGTGCCGAGGTTGGCCAGCAGCCCCGCCTGCATTGCCGCCAGCGCCTCGCGCCGCAGCCCTTCGTCGTCGGCGGGCAGCGTGACCACGCCCACGGCGAACAGCGTGTCGTCGACGCGCGCGGCCTCCATCGTCATCGGCAGCTTGCGGCCGGCGATGGTGACGTCGCGCGCGGCACTGCTGGGCTTGCCCGGATAGAGCGCGGCATAGGCGCCCTCGCCGGACTGGATCGTGCGCCAGTCATAGCGGGGCGAACAGGCGCACAGGGCCAGCGCCACGCACAGGGCGGCGCAGCGCATCATGGGGCTGCGGGCCAGACTGGGGGCGAGACTGCGAATGAAAGCGGCAGGGCTCGGCGTGGGTGGAAGAGGACGCATGGGGAAGCGTGTGGCGGACAGCGCGCGCAGGCCATGGAGCGGCTCTGGCGGCCGCCAGAGCCTGCGGGCGGAAACCGGTATTATCGCGGAAGCGGCGCCCCGGTGCATGGTGCGCCGCCTGACAGTTTTTCCTGACCGCATGCCTGCCCCCACCCTGCCCCGCCTCGCCCTGCCATCGCTACCAGCGCTACCTGCGCTACCAGCCCGGACCGCACTGTTCCGTCTGGCCACGTGCGCGCTGCTGGCAACAGCCGCCGGCACGGCGCTGGCCGCGGGCACGGCGCACCTGCCTGCCGCCACCGACCTGGGCGCTCACGGCGCCGAAGCCGCGCAGCGCGGCGAGCCGCTGGTGCTGCTGGTGTCGATGCCCGGATGCGGCTATTGCGATGCGGTGCGCCGCAACTACCTCGGTCCGCAGGCTGCCGCCGGCGAGATCGCGGTGCGCGAGCTGGACCTGACCGCCGTCACGCCGCTGCGCGACGCCGACGGTACCGTGACCACGGCGCGCGACTGGGCGCGGGCGCATCAGGTGCGGGTGGCGCCGACGGTGCTGTTCCTCGATCGCCAGGGCCGCGCCGCCGCCAGCCCGCTGCGCGGCATGCAGCCCGACTTCTACGGCGCCTACCTGGAACAGGCGCTGGACCAGGCACGCGCCGCCGTCGCCACCCGGCGTTGAATCACGGTCACCGCCGGCATTGCGGCAGATTGCCGCACCCAGGCTCCGCGCAGCGCCCCGGCGCCAGCGGCATTAGAATGTGGCGTTGCCCGAAGAGAATTCGCATTCCCCGCCTTCCATGACCACTTCCGCTCCCGCCAAGTCCTCCCGCAAGCCCTGGCCCATCGTCGCCGCCATCGTCGTGCTGGCGCTGCTGGGCTGGTTCGGCTACCGCGCGCTGGCGCCGGCCAATGCCGCACCGGCCGCCACGTTCACGCTGCTGTCGGGCGAGAAGCTCAGCACCGCCGACCTGAAGGGCAAGGTCTACCTGGTCAATTTCTGGGCCACCAGCTGCGCCACCTGCATCAAGGAAATGCCCGACATGGTCAAGACCTACGAGCAGTTCAAGGGCAAGGGGCTGGAATTCGTCGCCGTGGCCATGAACTATGACCCGCCGATGTACGTGATGAACTACGCCAAGACACGCGGGCTGCCGTTCAAGGTGGCAATGGATTCGGACGGCTCCGCCGCCAAGGCCTTCGGCAATGTGCAGCTGACGCCGACCACCTTCGTGGTCGACAAGGACGGCCGCATCCTCAAGCGCTATGTCGGCGAGCCCGAGTGGGATGCGCTGCACAAGCTGCTTGATAGCGCGCTGGCAAAGTCTGCGTAACGCTGTCGCCCGCAACATCCAGGAAAAGGTGCTCATCGAGCACCTTTTTTGTTGGTTCGTGCCCGATCCCGCGCGAAGCGGCTTGCACTGCGGGGCTGTATGGATATACAGTTAGCGCCAGCTTTTTTGCCTGCCCGCTTTTTCCCCCTGCCTCTTTGCTGCCTGTGTCACTGGACCTTGCCCCCGCCGCGGATCTCGCATCCGCCCTTGCCCCCGATGCGGCCGACGCAGGCCCCGCCTACCTGTCCAAACTCAACCCGGAGCAGCGCGCCGCGGTCGAGCACGGCAGCGACGGCCCGCTGCTGATCATCGCCGGTGCGGGATCGGGCAAGACCAACACGCTGGCGCACCGGGTCGCGCACATGGTGCTGGGCGGCGCCGATCCACGCCGCATCCTGCTGCTGACGTTCTCGCGCCGCGCCGCCGCCGAAATGGGCCGGCGCGTCGAGCGCATCGTCGACCAGGCGCTGGGCACGCAGACCGGCGCGGGCCGCGCGGCGCTGCAATGGTCGGGCACCTTCCACGCCATCGGCGCGCGCCTGCTGCGCGAGTACGCCGAGACCCTGGGCCTGTCGCCCGCTTTCACCATCAGCGACCGCGGCGATGCCGCCGACCTGATGCACGTGGTGCGCCACGACCTGGGCCTGTCCGAGACCGCCAGCCGCTTTCCCAAGAAAGAGACCTGCCTGTCGATCTACTCGCGCGTGGTCAACACGCAGGCGCCGCTGGAAGACGTGCTCAAGCAGCAGTTTCCGCGCTACGCCATGTGGGTCGATGCGCTGCGCACGCTGTTTGCCGGCTATGTCGAGGCCAAGCAGAAACAGCACGTGCTCGACTACGACGACCTGCTGCTGTACTGGGCACAGGCCATGGCCGAGCCCGCCATCGCGCAGGACATGGGCGCCCGCTTTGACCATGTCCTGGTCGACGAATACCAGGACACCAACGCGCTGCAGGCGTCGATCCTCTTGGCCATGCGGCCCGATGGCCGCGGCCTGACCGTGGTCGGCGACGATGCCCAGTCGATCTACGCGTTCCGCGGCGCGACCGTGCGCAATATCCTCGATTTCCCGCAACAGTTCACACCACACGCGCAGCAGGTGACGCTGTCGCAGAACTACCGCTCCACGCAGCCGATCCTGCAGGCAGCCAACGCGGTGATCGGGCTGGCTGCCGAGCGCTATACCAAGGATCTCTGGTCCGAGCGGCTGTCGGCCGAGAAGCCCGGCATCATCGTCGTCAACGACGAGGCCGACCAGGCGCGCTACGTGGTCGAGCAGGTGCTGGCGCGGCGCGAGGCCGGCCTGGCGCTAATGGCGCAGGCGGTGCTGTTCCGTGCCGCCGACCACAGCGCGCAGGTGGAGATCGAGCTGGCGCGCCGCAATATCCCGTTCGTGAAGTTCGGCGGGCTCAAATTCCTGGAATCGACGCACGTGAAAGACGTGCTGGCCGTGGTGCGCTGGCTGGAAAACCCGCGCGACCGCATGGCCGGCTTCCGCACGCTGCAACTGCTGCCGGGCATCGGCCCGAAGACCGCGGCGCGCGTGCTCGACGCCATGGCACTGGCCACCGAGCCGCTGTTCTCGCTGCAGGAATTCGAGCCGCCGCCGGCCGCCGCGCCCGCCTGGGCAGACCTGCTGACGCTGGCGCGCGCGCTGATGGCGCCGACCTCGCCGTGGCCCTCGGAATTCGAGCAGGTACTGGCCTGGTACGCGCCGCACCTCGAACGCCTGCACGACGACGCCGCCGCGCGCCAGGCCGACCTGCAGCAGCTGGAGCGCATAGCCGCCACCTACGGCGCGCGCGAGCGCTTCCTGACGGAACTGACGCTCGATCCGCCCAGCGCATCCAGCGATGAGTCCGGCGTGCCCTCGCGCGACGAGGACTACCTGATCCTGTCGACGATCCACTCGGCCAAGGGGCAGGAGTGGAAGGCCGTGTATGTGCTCAATGCCGTCGATGGCTGCATGCCGAGCGATCTGGCGACGGGCACGACGGAAGAGATCGAGGAAGAACGGCGGCTGCTGTATGTGGCAATGACGCGGGCCAAGGACCATCTGGACGTCATCGTGCCGCAGCGCTTCTACGTGCACCAGCAGGTGGGATTTGGCGATCGGCATGTGTATGCGTCGCGCACGCGGTTCATTCCGAATCGCGTGATGCCGAATTTCCACAGCCGGGCATGGCCGCCGCCGCCGATGCCAGGCGAAGGGAAGGCAAAGCCGGCGCTGGCGCCGGTGGACCTGGCCAGTCGGATGCGCAATATGTGGCGGTGAGTTGCAGCCTCGCCGCCTGCAATTTGCTGGCTTACGCCACCTTCTCCAGCAACAACCCCTTCAGGTACTCGCCTTCCGGGAACGCCGCCAGCATCGGGTGATCGGTGCCCGCCGACAGCCTGCGCAGGATGCGCGCATCCACCCGCGCATCCGTCACCGCCCCCGCCACGATCTTCTGGAACAATTCCATGCTGATCGCCCCCGAGCACGAATACGTGAACAGCAGCCCGCCCGGACGCAGCAACTGCATACCGACCAGGTTGATTTCCTTGTAAGCCCGCGCGGCGCGGTCGATATGCTGTGCCGACGGCGCGAACTTGGGCGGGTCCAGCACGATCAGGTCGAACTGCCGCCCTTCCGCGCGGAATTCGCGCAGTGTCTTGAAGACGTCCGCGTCGAGCCAGGCCGCACGCTCCGGCTCAAACCCGTTCAGCGTCACGTTGCCCGCGGCGATCTTCAGCGCTTCGCCCGACGAATCGATCGACGTCACCGACTTGGCCCCGCCGCGCAGCGCGGCCAGCGAAAAGCCGCCGGTATAACAGAAGCAGTTCAGGACCTCGCGCCCTTCGGCCAGGTCGCCGACCAGCTTGCGGTTGTCGCGCTGATCGACATAGAAGCCGGTCTTGTGGCCGTTGCGCACATCGACGTAATAACGCACGCCATGCTCGGTCACCGACAGCGCCGGATCGGGCTCCGCGCCGGCCAGCACGCCGGTCACCAGCTCCAGCCCTTCGCGCTGGCGCACGGCGGCGTCGGAACGCTCATAGACGTTAGGGCAGCCGGTTTCCTTGACCAGCGCCTGCACGATCGCGGTCTTCCACTGCTCGACACCGGCGGAATTGAACTGGCACACCAGCTGGCCCTGCGCGCCATTGCCGTAGTAATCGACGATCAGGCCCGGCAGCCGGTCCGATTCGCCAAAGATCAGGCGCACGGCGTCGCTGTCCTTCACCCACTGGCGCCGGTACGCGATGGCCGCGGCCACGCGGCGCTTGAACAGCGCGTGGTCGACCGGCTCGTTCTCGTCGAAGGTCCACACGCGCGCGCGGATCTGCGATTCGGGGCTGTAGGCGGCCTTGGCCAGGAAGCGGCCGTCGGCGGCGCGCACGGTCACGGTCGAGCCCGGCTCGCAGCGGCCTTCGGTGGTGGCGATGCCGGTCGCGTAGATCCACGGGTGGCGGCGCAGCAGGGATTTTTCCTTGCCGGGTTTCAGGGTGATGGTGTTCATGTCGATCAGGGAAAATGCATGCCGCAGCGGATGCGTTGCCGTGCCTGCGGGCGGGCTCCCCTCTCCCGCCTGCGGGAGAGGGGTTGGGGGAGAGGGCGGCGGGAGCGTCAACGAAGCAACGCGTGTCGGTATGCCAGGGCCTGCCCTCTCCCCCGGCCCCACTCCCGGCCCCACTCCCGCGCGCGGGAGAGGGGAGAAAACGATGCGGGAGCGATGCCTTACAGCACCACCTTCACCATCGGATGCGCAGTCAGCGCCCGATACAGATCATCAAGCTGCTCGCGGCTGGTCACCCACACCGTCACGGTCAGGCCCAGGTAGTTGCCTTTGCTCGAGGGCCGCATTTCCATCTTGCCCGCGTGGAAGTCCGGATCGAACTCCTGCACCAGCGTGACGATGGCCTCGGCAAAGCCATCCTGCATCGAGCCCATCACCTTGATCGGGAAATGGCTCGGGTATTCGATCAGCGACTGCTCCGGCGGGATATCGCCGGGCTTGTTGCCGCTGCCCTGGTTGTCGGCTGTCATGTCGTTTTCTCCGGCGCGGCCCGGCGCATGCCAGGGCCGCGCATTCCAATCACTTGCGCTTGAACCACAGGCGGATGGTGTCCCACAGGCGGCCGAAGAAGCCGGCCTCGGGCACTTCCTCCAGCGCCACCACCGGGAACTCGGCCACCTTGTTGGTGCCGTCCATCAGCTTGACCATGCCCACCTGCTGGCCTGCCGCGATCGGGGCGATCATCAGTTCCTGGCGCTCCAGTACGGGCTTCAGGCGACCACCGGTGCCCTTGGGCACGGTGACGAAGGTCTCGTGCTGCACGCCGATCTTGACCGTGCCGGCCTTGCCCTTGTAGATCTCGGGCGTGGCCAGCACCTGGCCCTTGTCATACAGGCGCAGCGTGTCGAAGAACTGGAAGCCGTAGTTGAGGATCTTCAGGCTTTCCTGCGTGCGCACCTGTTCGGTGGTGGTGCCGATCACGATCGAGATCAGGCGGCGCTGGCCGTTGGGCACATTGGCCAGCGGGCGCTGGGCCGACGAGATCAGGCAATAGCCGGCGGACTTGGTGTGGCCGGTCTTGACGCCGTCCACGGTCGGGTCGATGTACAGCAGGCGGTTGCGGTTGGGCTGCCTGATCTTGTTATAGGTGAACTCCTTCTGCGAGTACATGGCGTAGTACTCGGGGAAGTCCTTGATCAGGTGCGTGGTCAGCGTCGCCAGGTCCACCGCGGTGGTGTAGTGGTTCGGGTCGGGAATGCCGTCGGTGTTGGTGAAGTGGGTGTTCTTCATGCCCATGCGCTGGGCCTCGCGGTTCATCATCGCGACGAAGCCCTCTTCCGAGCCGCCCACGGCCTCGGCCAGCGCCAGCGCGGCGTCGTTGCCCGACTGCACGATCAGGCCCAGCAGCAGGTCCTGCACGCTGACCGGCTTGTTGGGCTCGATGAACATGCGCGACTCGTCGCTTTTGACCTTGAGCACCAGGTTGGTCGGCACCACGGTCTGTTCCAGCGTCAGGCGCTTTTCCTTGAGTGCCTCGAACGCCAGGTAGGCGGTCATCAGCTTGGTCAGCGAGGCCGGCTCGATGCGCTGGTCGGCGTTCTGTGAGGCCAGTGCCTGGCCGCTGGTCACGTCAAACAGCATCCACGACTTGGCGGCGACCTGCGGCATCGGCACGCCCTGCGCAAGGACGGCGGCGGGCGCGGCGGCCAGCGTGGCCGCGGCGACGGCAGCGACGATGGCGGCGGGTGCAAAGGCGGAGGAAAGGCGTGTCGTGGCTCTATTCAGCATTGTTTCTGTTTCCGACAAGAAAGGGATCGTGCGGGACGGGATGGCGCGGTGGTGAAGCTGCGCCGCTCACCGGTCCCACGCGTTGACGACGAGCTGCTTGATCAGGTGCAGCTTGCGGTGGAAGAAATGGTCGGCGCCGGGAATGACGATCACCGGCAGCTCCTGCGGGCGCGCCCAGTCAAGCACGCTCGCGAGCGGCACGGTGTCATCCTGCTCGCCGTGTATGACGATGGTGTCGGCGGGCACCTCGGCCACCTGCCAGCGGCTGGCGGCGGTGCCGACCAGCACCAGGCGCTGCACCGGCGTGCCGGCCTCGGCCAGGCGCCGGGCCACGTGCGTGCTGACAAAGCTGCCGAAGGAGAAGCCGCCCAGCGCCAGCGGCAGCGTCGCGGCCTGCGCCGACCACGCGGTCTGCTCGCGCATCCAGGCGGCGACGGCCAGCAGGTCGTCCTGCTCGCCGATGCCGTTGTCATGCTCGCCGGCGGTGCCGCCGACGCCGCGGAAGTTGGGGCGCACGGTGGCATAGCCCAGTTGTACGAAGGCGCGCGCCAGCGTCTGCGCCACCTTGTTGTCCTTGGTGCCACCGAACAGCGGATGCGGGTGCGCGACCAGCGCCAGGCCGCGCAAGGGTGTGTCCGGCAGACCTTGCGGCAGGTCCACCGAAACGTCGATCGCGCCGACGGGGCCGGCGATGGAAAGTACCTGTGTATGCGCGTTCATAGGACGGTCAGGGCAATCAGGAGGCGTGCAGGATGGCGATTCAGGATGGTGATACGCCGGCTGGCTCAAGACCCGGAAATCCCGGGGCAAAAAATGAAAAAACCGTCCGGCGTGCGGGCGGCGGTGTCTGGCATCGGCGCTGCGTCATCGGCGGCGCCGCGGGTTCGTTCTCGTTCAGCGGTCCACCATCAGCCGCTCGACCGGCTTGCCGTTGAGCAGGTGGCTGTCGATGATTTCATCGATGTCGTGCTCGTCCACAAAGGTGTACCAAATTGCCTCGGGGTAGACCACCAGCACCGGTCCGAGTTCACACCGGTTCAGGCAGCCCGCCTTGTTGATGCGCACGCGGCCTTCGCCGCCGGCGATGCCGAGTTCCTTGCAGCGCTTCTTGGCGTATTCCTGCATGGCCTTGGCGTTGTGGTTGGCGCAGCAGTTCTCGCCGGCCTCGCGCTGGTTCAGGCAAAAGAAGACGTGGTGCTGGTAGTAGCTGCTCATGCGATGCGGTGACAAGGAGGGCGCCCGCGCGGCGGCATGGCCGCAGGACATTGAACGGAAGCTCGGAATTATACGGCGTCATGGCGGCCCGCCCGCGCCTTCCGGCACCCGCGCCATGCCATTGACCACCGCTTGCCCACGGTCCAGGTGGCGCCTCAGCCACCTGGGCCGGCTCCGGCATTCCGAATCCCCGGAGGCACGGCGTCCGGATTTCCGGAATCCCGGAAGCCGCGCGCCCCGGCAAAGCCCGCGTTTCCTTGTGAATCAATCAGTTAGCAATACCGTTTGGACTGGCATGCCGGTTGCAAATTCCCGTCCCTGAACGCGCCGCAACCGTGACGGCGCGCGCCCGCGGCGCCATCGCCCCGGGTACGGTCAACACCGAGGACGACACCATGAAGAAACCCTTCTACAAGATCCTGTACGTGCAGGTGCTGTTCGCCATCCTGGTCGGCATCCTGCTGGGCCATTACTGGCCCGATACGGGCGTGGCCATGAAGCCGCTGGGCGATGGCTTCATCAAGCTGATCAAGATGATCATCGGCCCGATCATCTTCTGTACCGTGGTGACCGGCATGGCCGGCATGAGCGACATGAAGAAGGTCGGCCGCGTCGGCGGCAAGGCGCTGCTCTACTTTGAAGTGGTGTCGACTTTCGCGCTGCTGATCGGCCTGGGCGCCGCGCACCTGCTCAAGCCGGGCGTGGGCTTCAATATCGACCCGTCGACGCTGGACACCAAGGCGATCGCGCAATACGTGTCGAAGGCACACGGCCAGAGCACGGTCGAGTTCTTCATGCACATCATCCCGGAGACGGTCTTCAGCGCCTTCGCCAACGGCGACATCCTGCAGATCCTGCTGGTGTCGCTGTTCTTCGGCGCCGCGCTGGCCACGCTCGGCGAACGCGCCCGCTTCGTGGTGCAGCTGATCGAGCAGGTCTCCAAGGTGTTCTTCCACATCGTCCACGTGATCACCAAGGTGGCCCCGATCGGCGCCTTCGGTGCGATGGCGTTCACCATCGGCAAGTACGGCCTGGGCTCGCTGGTGCCCCTGCTCAAGCTGATCGGCACCTTCTACTTCACGGCCATCATCTTCGTGCTGGTGGTGCTGGGCACGATCGCGCGCATGACCGGCTTCAGCATCGTGCGCTTTATCTCGTACATCAAGGAAGAACTGCTGATCGTGCTGGGCACCAGCTCGTCGGAAGCCGCGCTGCCGCACATGATGGAGAAGCTGGAGAACCTGGGCTGCTCCAAGTCGGTGGTGGGCCTGGTGGTGCCTACCGGCTATTCGTTCAACCTGGACGGCACCAACATCTACATGACGATGGCGGTGATCTTCATCGCGCAGGCCACGGGCATCGAACTGACGTGGATGCAGCAGCTGACCATCCTGGCGGTGGCGATGATCACCTCCAAGGGCGCCAGCGGCGTGACCGGCTCGGGCTTCATCACGCTGGCGGCGACGCTGGCCGTGGTGCCGACCATCCCGGTGGCGGGCATGGTGCTGATCCTGGGCATCGACCGCTTCATGAGCGAGTGCCGCGCGCTGACCAACATCATCGGCAACGGCGTGGCCACGGTGGTGGTGTCTGCCTGGGAACGCGAGCTGGACCGCAAGCGCCTGGCGCAGGTGCTGGAGGGCGGCGGCGTTGCCGACGAGCTTGCCGAGGCCGGCCAGGGCGCCCGCTAAGTGCACCGCTGCGCGGGGGGCTGCGTGGGTGGCCGCGTAGGTGGCTGCCCCGGCCGCCCGCCAGCGGGTATCATCGGCGCGACAGCCCTTGCGCGCGCCGATGCCACACTCCGACGATTTCCTCGCCGTGCATGATCCCGCCGCCACCCGCGCGGTGCATGCGCCGGACACCGGCAGCAGCCGGTGGTGGGGCTTTGCCATCGCCCTGACGGTGGGCCTGCTGCTGTTGTGCGGGCTGACCTGGCTGGTGTCGTTCCAGCGCGGCCTGGCCACGCTGCAGCAGAGCACCGCCACGCGTGCCGACCGCTACGCCGCCACGCTTGAAAGCACCCTCGACCGATACGAATTCCTGCCCGCGCTGGTGTCGCTGCACCCCTTCGTGCGCGGGCTGCTCGAATCCCCCCACGACCCGGCACGCGTCGCCGCCGCCAACCACTACCTGGCCGAGGTCAACCGGCGCGCGCATGCGTCGGCCACCTATGTGATCGCCGCCAACGGCATCGCGCTGGCCGCCAGCAACCATGGCCTGCCCGGCAGCTTCGTCGGCACCGACTACCGCTTCCGCCCCTACTTCCAGATCGCCGCGGGTGGCAAGATGGGCCGCTTCTACGCCATCGGCATCACCAGCGACGAACCGGGCTACTACATCGCGCAGCCGGTGGAATCCAACGGCAAGGTCATCGGCGTCACCGTGGTCAAGCTCAACCTGGAGTGGTTCCAGCGCGCCGGCAGCGGTGCCGAGCCGCTGATGGTCAGCGACGAACATGGCGTGATCTTCCTGTCGTCGGTGCAGGCCTGGCAGTACCGCACGCTGCGACCGCTGCCGCCGGCGCTCCAGGCCGAAATGGAAAACACGCGCCAGTACCACGGCCGCGCCGTCACGCCGCTGCCGCTGGAGCCGCTGGACTCGCTCGTCACGCGCTGGCTCGCCGAGACCACGCTGGGCGCCAACGCGCGGCTGGTACGCGTGCGCAACGAGTCGCCCTCGGCCCCTACCACCTTTACCTCCGACGGCACCCGGCGCGCCGACCGCTACCTGGAACTGGGCCGCACCGTGGGCCCGGCCGACTGGACCATGCAGGTGATGGCTCCGCTGGAGCCGGTGCTGGCCAATGCGCGCAACGCCACCGTGGCGGCGGCGCTGGCCTATGCCTGCATGTGCCTGTTGCTGGTCAACTGGCGCCAGCGCCGCCAGCGCGCGCGCGACATGCAGTACAGCCGCCGCCTGCTGGAAGCGGCCTATGACGAGCTGGAGCGCCGCGTGGAAGCGCGCACCGCCGACCTGATGGCGATCAACGAAAAGCTCGAAGAACAGGTCGCCGTACGCACCCGCGCCGAGAGCGAGCTGCGCGCGGCGCAGGACGAACTGGTGCAGGCCAGCAAGCTGGCCGCGCTGGGGCAGATGGCGGCCGGCATCACGCATGAGCTGAACCAGCCGCTGGCGGCGCTGCGCACCTTCTCCGACAACACGCGCGTGCTGCTGGAACGCGGCCAGCTTGCTGCCGCCGAAGGCAACCTGACGGCCATCGCCGACCTGACCGAGCGCATGGGCAAGATCACCAGCCAGCTCAAGCTGTTCGCCGGCAAGGCGCGCCCGGTGCGGCGGCCGGTGGTGGTGCGCACCGCGCTGGACCACGTGCTGGCGCTGCTGGCGCCGCGGCTGGGTGCGGTGACGGTCAGCGTGGCCGGCCTCGACGAACAGCCCGGCCTGTCCGTACGCGCCGACGAACTCAAGCTTGAACAGGTGCTGCTGAACCTGATCGGCAATGCGCTCGATGCCATCGGCTCGGCGGCGCCGGCGCAAGGCCGCATCGACATCGAGGTGCAGGCCGATGCCGGCACTAACAGCGGCACCAACAGCGGCACCAACAGCGGCACCGTCACCCTCGCCGTGCGCGACAACGGCACCGGCATTGCGCCGGAAGCGCTGCCGCGCCTGTTCGAACCCTTCTTCACAACCAAGGAAACCGGGCAGGGCCTGGGGCTGGGGCTGGCGATCTCGTCGTCGATCGTGCGCGAGTTCGGCGGCCAGCTCAGCGTGGCCAACGTGCCCGGCGGCGGCGCGCAGTTCACGCTGGTGCTGGCGCGCGCGCCGGCCAGCGAAGCCGCGTTGCCGGTATCCACACCTCAATGAGCATTGCCATGCAAGACGGTCTCCGTGTCCTGTTTGTCGAAGACGAGCCGCTGGTGCGGCAGGCTACCGCGCAAAGCCTGGAGCTGGCGGGCTTTACCGTGCTGGCGCTGCCATCGGCTGAAGCCGCGATTCCGCATCTGCATGCGGGCTTTCCTGGCGTGCTGGTGACCGACGTGCGCCTGCCCGGTGCCAGCGGCCTGGACCTGCTGCACCATTGCCGCAACGGCGCGCCGGGCGTGCCGGTGGTGCTGGTGACCGGCCACGGCGATATCACGATGGCCGTGCAGGCGATGCGCGAAGGCGCCTATGACTTTATCGAGAAGCCCTTTGGCGCCGACCGGCTGACGGACACCGTGCGCCGGGCGCTCGAGCGGCGTGCGCTCGAGCTGGAGAACCAGGCATTGCGGCGTGAGCTGGCTGGTCCGGCAGCGGGAACGCGGATCATCGGGCGTTCGCCGGCAATTGAGCAGGTGCGGGCATTAGTTGCCAACGTGGCCCCGACAGACGTGCCGGTGATGATCAACGGGGAGACTGGCAGCGGCAAGGAGTTGGTGGCGCGCAGCCTGCACGCGTTGTCCGGTCGCGCCGACGGTCCGTTTATCGCGCTGAACTGCGGGGCGGTGCCTGAGGCGATCTTCGAGAGCGAGATGTTCGGGCATGAGGCCGGCGCATTTACCGGCGCGGGCAAGCGACGTATCGGCAAGCTGGAGCATGCTTCGGGCGGGACGCTTTTTCTCGATGAGATCGAGAGCATGCCGCTGGCGCTGCAGGTCAAGCTGTTGCGGGTGCTGCAGGAGGGGACGCTGGAGCGGCTGGGGTCGAATGCGTCGGTGAAGATCGATGTGCGGATCGTGGCGGCGGCCAAGGGTGATATGGATGCGCTGGTGGCGCAGGGTTCCTTTCGTGAGGACCTCTATTACCGGCTGAACGTGGTCACGATCGCGCTGCCGCCCTTGCGGGAGCGGCGCGAGGATATCGTGGCGTTGTTCGAGCATTTCATGCTGGTGGCAGCAGTGCGTTACCAGCGGCCGGCGCCGATTCTGTCGGAGGCGCAGCGGCAGGGGTTGCAGCAGCGGCCTTGGCCGGGGAATGTGCGGGAGTTGCGCAATGCCGCTGACCGGCTGGTGCTGGGGGTGCCTGAGGGTGGGCAGGCTGGCGGGCATGCCGCGGCTTCAGACGAGACCGCGCCGCTGCGGGAGCGGATGGAGCGGTATGAGCGGGCGGTGATTGCCGATGCGCTGGCGCGGACGGGTGGCGCTGTCAGTCAGGCGGCTGATTTGCTGCAGGTTGGCAAGGCTACGCTGTATGACAAGATCAAGCGGTATGGGCTTTGATTTTTGACTGTCATTGGTCGTTCACCTTGTTGCCATGTGGGCGTCACATTGGTTTTCTATTCTTTGCGTGCGGTTGTGGCATTGGCAGGTGCCCTGCCGGTTGTATCAATCTTCGTGGTAGTTGATGGCCCCGCGGTGTCGCGGGGCGTTTTTTTGTGGGCTTTGATTCGGCCACCTGCTGCCGTTGCTATTGGTGACATGCTGTCGGCTTTTGAACCGCCTGGTTCCGCCCTCCTGGGCGGGTCACTTTTTGTCCGAGCGACAAAAAGTAACCAAAAAGCGCGTTTATGGCCCTGCGGGCGGTCACTCTTATCGTAGTGGGCTACGGCTTTCGTACGGGGCTTTGCTTCGTTGCAGACCAGGACTGCCTGACGCCGTAGTGCGCCACGGTGGTTTGGGATTGACGCGATGTTTGAACGAGCCCGGAGCTGTGGGTGGCCCCTGCTGCTAGCGGCATGGTAGGAACGCCTTCGGCTGCGCTGCGCGCCGGCCCAAACGGCAGGGGCTGCCGCCCACATCCTCGCCGCGCTTCGGGCCCGGCGTCTTTCACGACGCGGTGCGAGCGCAGCGACGCACTCTGTGCCAGAGCCTAAATCCCGGGTACTGCCGGCGCGCAGCGCAGCCGAAGGCGTTCCTATGTTGATGCCGGCAGCAGGCGGCCTACGCCCGGCATGGGGATCGTCCAATAGTGGGGCGACTTAGCCACTATCCCAAACTCACCTGGCGTAGCAGGTTCGAACCACTTGCCACATCGAACGGAAATCACCACCGCCCGAACCACCCACACCGCCAAATTGATAGCCAGCCGCTCAGGCGACGCGTTTTTTGGTTACTTTTTGTCGCTCGGACAAAAAGTGACCCGCCCAGCAGGGCGGAACCAGGCGGTTCAACGGCCGACAGCATGTCACAAACAGCGCCCCCCAGCCGCAAACACCACCCGCAACTTCACAACCACCCCACATTCCCCTCACCGAACAAAACGACACTGGAGAGCCCTTCACCAAGAAGCAACTCCAAATGCCCAACTTCGACTATGACCTCGTAGTATCCGGCGCCAGCTTCGCCGGCGCGGCCTGCGCCCTGGCCGCCGCCCGCGCCGGCCTGCGCGTCCTGGTCCTCGAACGCAAGACCGACCCCGGCGAAAAACTCCATACCACCGGCATCCTGGTCAAGGAAGCCATCGAACAAACCTGGCTGGGCCGCGCCCCCGCCGATTGCGTACACCGCGTCGAACGCGTGCGACTCTATTCACCACGCCTACGCAGCCTCGACCTGGCCGCCCCAGGCTACTACTTCCACACCACCGACACACCCAATCTGATGCGCTGGCTAGCCAACGAGCTGGTGCGCCACGGGGCCACGCTGCGCCTGGGCCAGTCGTTCATCCGCGCAATCCCACGCCACGGCGGCTGGCACGTAACCGGCGTCGGCACCACCCGCTACCTGATCGGCGCCGACGGCGCCAAATCGCGCGTGGCGCAATGCGCAGGTCTCGGCCGCACACACAATTTCCTGTATGGCATCGAATACGAATTCCCCGGGCTATCCCTGCCAGACCCCGCCATGCTCCATTGCTTCATCACCCGCCGCTTCGCGCCCGGCTACATAGGCTGGATCGCACAGAATCCCACCGGAGTCCAGGCCGGCCTGGCACTGCGCTACCTGCCGCGCCACGGCCGCGCACCGGATCTCGATGGCCTGCTCGCCCATGTACGCACCCGCGCCGGCCTGCCCGAACTGACGCAGCCCGCCGCCACGCGCGCCGGGCTGATCCCATGCGGCGGCCCCGCCATGCCGCTCGCGCGCGACGGCGTGATCCTGACCGGGGATGCCGCCGGCATCGTCTCCCCGCTGACCGCGGGCGGCATCCACTACGCCTTTGCCCATGGCGAATCAGTCGGCAACGCCATCGCCGAACACCTGCTGCACAACGGCCCGGCGCCGGAAGCCGTGGCCACCGCCAGCGCGCCGCGCTTTCGCGGCAAGCGCGCGCTGCGCTGGATGTTCGACCGCTTCCAGTGCGACTGGCCCTTCGACCTGCTGCTGTACTCGCCGCCGCTGCGCTGGGCCGCCGAGCAGATCTACTTCCACAAGCGCCGCGGCGACCAGGCCGCGCCGCCGCCGCGCACGGTGCCCAGCTTGTGACGTGGAATAGAATGCCGGGCATGGAACAACCACGCATCCTGGTGGTGGAAGACGAGCAAGCCATCGCCGATACCATCCTCTACGCCCTGCGCACCGACGGCATGCAGGCGCAGCACTGCACCCTGGGCAGCGCCGCGCTGGCGCGGATGCGCGCCGATCCGGCCGACCTGGTGATCCTGGACGTGGGCCTGCCCGATGCGAACGGCTTCGAGGTCTGCCGCACGCTGCGCACCTTCTGCGATGCACCGGTGATCTTCCTGACCGCGCGCCATGAAGAGATCGACCGTATCGTCGGGCTGGAGATCGGCGCCGACGACTACGTGGTCAAGCCGTTCTCGCCGCGCGAGTTGGCCGCACGCGTGCGCGCCATCCTGCGCCGGGCGCGCGGCGGCGGCGCCCCCACTGCCCAGCCTTCTGGCGATGCCGCCTTCACCCACGACAAGGACGGCGCACGCCTGGCCTATCGCGGCCGCTGGCTCGACCTGACCCGCTACGAGTACCTGCTGCTGGCACTGCTGGTGGCGCACCCAGGCCGCATCTACACCCGTGCGCAGCTGATGGAACTGGTCTGGCAGGATGCGCTCGACACCAGCGACCGCACCGTCGACACCCATATCAAGACGCTGCGCGCCAAGCTGCGCGACGCCACGCCGGAAGGTGAAGGCGCCGAGCGTATCCGCACGCATCGCGGCATGGGCTACTCGCTCGACCCGCTGCAGCCCTGAGCGCGCGCCATGCGGATCGGCCTGCGCATCTTCTTCGGCTTTTTCCTGATTGTCGGCCTGGCGACGGTGCTGACGCTGCGCGTCTTCGTGCAGGAGGTCAAGCCCGGCGTGCGGCAGGCGATGGAAGACACGCTGATCGACACCGCCCACGTGCTGGCCGCGCTGGCCGCCGACGACATGAAGGCCGGCCGCATCGCCGACGGCGATTTCGCGCGGCGCATGGCGGCGCTGCGTGAGGCGCCGGTCAATGCCAACGTATGGGGCCTGCACAAGGACAGCATCGGCTATCGCGTCTATGTCACCGACGCCAGCGGCACCGTCCGCTACGACTCCACCGGCACCGACCTGGGCCGCGACTATTCGCGCTGGAACGATGTCTACCTGACGCTGCGCGGCCAGTACGGCGCGCGCAGCACGCGCAGCGACCCGGACGACGAGGCCAGCACCGTGATGTACGTGGCCGCCCCGATACGCGATGGGGACCGCATCATCGGCGCGCTCACGGTGGCCAAGCCCAATGCCACGATGGCGCCCTTTATCGCGCGCAGCCAGCACCGCATCCTGCTGTACGGCGGGCTGCTGATCGGCACCGCGTGCGTGATCGGGCTGGCCTGCACGCTGTGGCTGGTGCATGGCCTGCGGCGGCTGCGCGGCTATGCGCGCGCGGTGGCCGCCGGCGAGCGCGCCGAGATGCCGCTGCGCGGCACCAGCGAGCTGGCCGACCTCGGCCGCGCGGTGCAGGGCATGCGCGAGCGGCTGGAAGACAAGCAGTATGTCGAGCACTACATCCACACGCTGACGCACGAGATGAAGAGCCCGCTGGCGGCGATCGGCGGCGCCGCCGAACTGCTGCAGGAAGACATGCCGGCGGCGGACCGCGAGCGCTTCGTCGCCAATATCCGCGCGCAGTCGGGCCGGCTCGAAACCATGATCCGCAAGCTGCTGGCACTGGCCGAGGTGGAGCAGCGCCAGCGGCTGGAAGCGCGCGAGCCGGTGCCATTGGGCGAACTGCTGGCGCAGCTGTGCGCCGGGCTGGAGCCGCGCGCGCGGCAACGTGGCGTGGCGCTGCGGCTGGAGGCAATGCCGGGCCCCGACGTGGTGGCGGGCGACCCCTTCCTGCTGCGCCAGGCCATCGCCAACCTGCTGGAGAACGCCATCGACTTCGCGCCCGCGGACAGTGCCATCGCGGTGCGGCTGGAGCGGCGCGGCGTGCAGCTGGCGGTCACCGTCGCCGACGACGGCCCCGGCGTCCCCGACTACGCGTTGCCGCGCGTGTTCGAGCGCTTCTACTCGCTGCCGCGCCCGCAGGGCGCCGACAAGAGCACTGGCCTGGGCCTGTGCTTTGCGCGCGAGGTGGCGGCGCTGCATCATGGCAGCGTAACCCTGGCCAACCGGCCGGGCGGCGGCGCGCTGGCCGAGCTGACGCTGCCCGCGGCCTGACCCGCCTGCCATGGCGCGCGGATCGGCATAGACTGGGGCTTCTAGCGACGCACCCCAGAAACTCCCTATAATCGAACGACCGTTCATTTAGGGCACCGCCAACGTGCCCCTCAGTGGTTCAGGAGACACCATGCCCGCCGCCAAGCAACTGCCCCAGGTCCTGCAGAACCTGGCCCTGCCCGTGATTGCCTCGCCCATGTTCATCGTCAGCTATCCCGAGTTGGTGCTGGCGCAGTGCAAGGCAGGCATCGTCGGTTCGTTCCCCGCGCTCAATGCGCGTCCGGCGGAGCTGCTCGACGAGTGGCTGACGCAGATCGAGGAAGAGCTGGCCGCGTTCAAGGCCGCCAACCCTGGCGCACCGGTGGGACCGGTCGCGGTCAACCAGATCGTGCATGGATCCAACGCGCGGCTCGAGCACGACATCAAGGTCTGCGTCGAGCACAAGGTGCCGGTCTTCATCACGTCGCTGCGCGCCCCGCCCAAGGAACTGATCGACGCGGTGCACAGCTACGGCGGCATCGTGCTGCATGACGTGATCAGCATGCGCCATGCCGAGAAGGCGATCGAGTCCGGCGTCGACGGCCTGATCCTGGTGGCAGCCGGCGCCGGTGGCCACGCCGGCATGCTGTCGCCGTTCGCGCTGGTGGGCGAGGTGCGCAAGATCTTCGACGGCCCGATCGCGCTGTCGGGCTCGATCGCCACCGGCGAGGCGGTGCTGGCCGCGCAGGCCATGGGCGCCGACTTCGCCTACGTGGGCACGCGCTTTATCGCCTCGCAGGAGGCCCACGCGGCGGAGACGTACAAGCAGTCGATCACCAGCTCGGCCGCCGCGGATATCGTCTACACCAACCTGTTCACGGGCGTGCACGGCAACTACATCCGCGAGAGCATCAGCAACTCGGGCCTGGATCCGGACAACCTGCCGGTGGCGGACAAGACCAAGATGGACTTCTCCAGCGGCAGCTCCAAGGCAAAGGCATGGAAGGACATCTGGGGCGCCGGCCAGGGCGTGGGCCAGATCCACGACATCCCGAGCACCGGCGAAATCGTCGCGCGCATGAAAGCGGAGTACGATGCGGCCAAGGCGCGGCTTGGGATTGCGCGCTGACCGATCCATCACCAGGGCCGCTTAGCGGCCCTTTGTCCGACCATTGCGGCCTTCCTCACCCGACCTTTCGCCCGATCCTGAAGCCGTGCTGAGCCGCCGCCAGCGCGTGCTGCGCGCCGTCTGGGTCTTGCTGGGCGGGCTCAGCCTGCTGCTCGGCGTGATCGGCATCTTCCTGCCGGTGCTGCCGACCACGCCGTTCGTGCTGCTGGCCGCGGCGTGTTTCGCGCGCGGTTCGCAGCGCTTCCACGGCTGGCTGATGGAGCATCCGCGCTTCGGGCCGCTGGTCAGCGACTGGCAGCGTTACCGGAGCATCCCGTTCAAGGCGAAGTGCCTGGCGCTGTCGATGATGTGGGTGTCGATGGGGACGACGGCATGGCTGCTGCGGGGGCGGCCGGTTGCGTCCGCGGCGTTGCTGGCTTGTGCGGTGGGGGTTAGCGTGTGGATGATCCGGTTGCCGACGCGGCCGGAGGATGGGGGGAAGACTTGACCGTGGTCGATTGCGGCGACTGACTTCGTTGGCGCTTCGGCCCTCTCCCCCACCCCTCTCCCGCTAGCGTCGCTAGCGGGAGAGGGGTGCGACTGCATGGGGTGGCGGCAAGCGCTAACGCACTCGCATACCGTCGGTTTGCTCCCTTCTCCCGCGTGCGGGAGAGGGGCCGGGGGAGAGGGCCGGCGTATCGACGAAGTCCGTCAGCCCAAGCACCCCGACCTCATTCATACCGTCGCGCATCCTCGATCACCTTCCCATCCTGCGGCAACGATCCCGCCGCCACGAACGCCACCTCCCCGCGCAGCCGCATCACCTCGCGCAGCGACTCGGCCACTGCACGCTGCAGCTCCGCGTCCTCGCGCGTCGCTTCGCAGCGCAGCGTCATCACGTCCGCGCCCGGAGCGCCAGTCACCACCAGCCGCGCCGCGCGGATTTCCGGATGGCGGCGCAACACGTCGGCCACCTGCCCCGGATGCACGAACATGCCCTTGACCTTGGTCGCTTGGTCGGCACGGCCCAGCCAGCCCTTGAGCCGGATATTGGTGCGCCCGCACGGGCTCGGCCGCTGCGAGGACTCCGGCACCACCGCCGACAGGTCGCCGGTGCCGAAGCGGATCAGCGGATAGTCGCCGTTGCCCAGCACGGTGACCACCACCTCGCCGGTCTCGCCCTCGGCCATCGGCCGCGTGCCGCCCGGCTCGACAATCTCGACCAGCACGCCCTCGTCCACCACCCAGCCGTCGCCGCCCTCGGACTCATAGGCGATCAGTCCGAGATCCGCGCTGCCGTACATCTGCTGCACGCGCACGCCGCGTTGCTGGAACCACGCGCGCAAAGACGGCGGCAGCGCCTCGCCGGACACCAGCGCCTTGGCCAGGCTGGTGCAGGGCATTCCCATCTCGTCGCCGCGCTCCAGCAGCAGCTTCAGGAACGATGGCGTGCCCGCGTACGCCGCCGGCTGCAGGCTGGCCAGCGCCTGCACCTGCGACTCGGTCTGGCCGACGCCTGCCGGGAACACGCAGCAGCCCAGCTTGTGCGCGCCGGTTTCCATCATCATGCCGGCCGGCGTGAAGTGGTAGGAGAAGGTGTTGTAGACCAGGTCGCCGGCACGGAAGCCCGCGGCGTGCATGGCGCGGGCCGTGCGCCACCAGTCGGCGTCGTGGCCGTCGGGTTCGTGGATCGGGCCCGGTGACTGGAATACATGGCGCAGCCTGCCCAGCGGCGTCGCGTTGAGGCCGCCCAGCGGCGGCAGCGCGCGCTGCCGCGCGGTCAAATCGGACTTGCGCGTGACCGGCAGCGCCGCCAGCGCCTCGCGCGAGGTCAGCGTGCGCGGGTCGACGTCGCGCAGCAGTTCCGCGAAGTACGGCGCGTTGTCGCGCGCGTGGGCAACCTGGCGTGCCAGGGCGGCAAGAAGCGCCTGCTCGCGGACTGCCGGCGCGCGGGTTTCGAGCGAATCGAAGTGTTCGGGCATGATTAGTGCTGCCGTGAGTGGCAAATGTTTGCATTCTTGGTCGGGCGCGTCCGAGAAGGGCGCAGAGACCGCAGCGAGCGGGCCGTAGCGAGTCCGAGAAGCGCAGCCGTACACCGGTACGGCGAGCATCGCAGGGCTCGATACGGTCCGCGCAGCCGGTCTATGCGCCCTTCTCAGGCCAGCCAGCGCTTGCGCCGGCGGTAGCTCTTCACGTCGCGGAAGGACTTGCGCGCGCCGCCATCCGCGTCGTTGGCGGCCACGCCGAGGTAAAACTCCTTCACGTCCTCGTTGGTGCGCAGCGACTCGGCGTCGCCGTCCATCACCACGCGGCCGTTTTCCAGGATGTAGCCGTAGTCGGCATAGCGCAGCGCCACCATGGTGTTCTGCTCGGCCAGCAGGAAGCTGACGTTCTCGCGCGAGTTCAGGTCGCGCACGATCTCGAAGATCTCCTCGACGATCTGCGGCGCCAGGCCCATCGACGGTTCGTCGAGCAGGATCATCGCGGGCTTGGCCATCATGGCCCGGCCGATCGCGCACATCTGCTGCTCGCCACCCGAGGTATAGCCCGCTTGCGACTTGCGGCGCGTCTTCAGGCGCGGGAAATAGTTGTAGATCTTCTCCAGCTCGTCGCGCGTCTGCGACCGCGACAAGCCACGCGTATAGGCGCCGGTGAGCAGGTTCTCTTCGATGGTCAGGTGCGCGAAGCAGTGGCGCCCTTCCATCACCTGGATCACGCCGCGGCGCACCAGGTCGTTGGGGGTGAGCTGGTCGACGCGGTCGCCGCGATACTGGATCGAGCCCTTGGTGACATCGCCGCGCTCGGCGTGCAGCAGGTTGGAGATCGCCTTCAGCGTGGTGGTCTTGCCCGCGCCGTTGGCGCCAAGCAGCGCCACGATCTTGCCTTCCGGCACTTCGAGCGAAACGCCCTTGAGCACCAGGATCACGTGATCGTAGATGACTTCGATGTTGTTGACGGACAGGAGGCTCATGGTGCGGCTCGGATTGGTGTTGCTGTTACTCGGTAGTTCGCGTTCCTGTCGGTTTGCACCCCTATCCCGCAAATGGGAGAGGGGTGCAAACCTTCAGGATTCAAGAGGCATCAGGACTTCGAGCACCCCGGCGTAATCCCCTTCTCCTTTGCATACTGCGCCGCCGTGGCCTTGAACAGCGGGTGGATCAGGCTCTTGTTGCCCTCGATCCAGTCCGACACCACCACCCACTTGCTGCCGTCCCACTGCTGGATCTTCACCTTGCCCGAGCCCTCGTGGTTCTCGCAGCTGGTCTTGATCTCAGGCAACAGGCCGGTCGCACCCAGTTGCTGCAGGCGCGCGTTGGTCAGGTTCAGGTTCTCGAACGCCCAGCGCATCTGCTCGCCGGTCATGGGCTTGCCCTTGCCGAACTTGGCCTGCGCCACGCGCACCGCCTCCACCGTCACCACCGCTGCGGAAACGCCGCGGTTGTACAGTATCGACCCAATCTTGTTCTTGTCCTGCATGTTGCCCTTGCCGGCGCCGTACACGACTTTCTCGATATCGGCGATCAGCGGCACGCTCTTGCCCGCGACGTTCCAGGTCGCGCTCATGTAGCCCTTGGAGGCATCGCCCGCCGGCACCGTGTCTTCCTCGGAGCCCGCCCACCAGGAGCCGATCATTTTCTCGCGCGAGAAACCCACCTTCTGAGCGGCCTTCAACGCGGTCTGGTTCATCACGCCCCAGCCCCAGAAGATCACATAGTCTGGGTTCTCCTGGCGGATCTTCAGCCACTGCGCGCCCTGCTCGTTGCCCGGGTGCGCCACCGGGATCTCGACAAGGTTGAACTTGTTAAGCCTTGCCTCGGCCTGCAGCGCCACGATCGGCTCCTTGCCATAGGCCGAGTCGTGGTACAGGTAGACGATCTTCTTGCCGGCCAGCGAGCCACCGCTCTTGGAGGCGAGGTACTTGACGATGGCAGAGACCTGCATCTGGTACGTGGTCACCAGCGGGAACGCATACGGGAACACCGAACCATCCACGGCATCGGTGCGGCCGTAGCCCATCATCACCAGCGGCACCTTGTCCGCGGCGGTCTTGTCGACCAGCGCGTAGGAAATGCCGGTGGACATGGCGTGGTACGCCGTGCCCTTGGTGGTGGCGTTCTTGGACTTCAGGCGCTCATAGCACTCGACGCCCTTAGCGTTGTTGTACTCGGTCTCGCACTCTTCCCAGCTCAGCTTGACGCCGTTGACCCCGCCGTCCTTCAGGTTGACGTAGTTGAGGTAGTCGATGAAACCGCCATACCACGACTGCCCGTTGGCGCCATACGGCCCCACGCGATAGCTCGGCAGCGCGACGAACTGCTCATTGCTTTGCGCCAGTGCCGGCACCGCCGGCGCCAGCAGTGCAGCCGCGGCGCTGACCACCAGGGCGGCGCGTTGCACGTTGCGGATCAGGTTGGTCATGACAGTCTCCTTCGCCCTCGGTGGGGCGTTTCGTTATGCGTAAGCTTCAGTACTTCGCTCAGGACCTGCGGTATATGCGGTGAGACAAGGACCCCGCTCCGTCAGTGCGGGAACGGCCACAGCCTCAGCTTCTCCTTGGCGATCTGCCACAGCCGGGCCAGCCCGTGCGGCTCCACGATCAGGAAGAAGATGATCAGCCCGCCGAACACCATCAGCTGGATGTGCGACACCGTGGCATTGGTAAAGGGCAGGTGCAGCAGCCCGGCCAGCGGCGGCAGCACGTTGTCCAGGAAGATCGGCAGCAGCAGGATGAACGCCGCGCCCAGGAACGAGCCCAGGATGCTGCCCACGCCGCCGATGATGATCATGAACAGCACGCGGAACGACAGGTCCAGCGAGAAGCCGTCCGGCTCGACCGAGCCCAGGTAGCAGAATGCGTACAGCGCGCCGGCCACGCCGCAGTAGAACGAGCTGACCGCGAACGCCAGCAGCTTGGTGCGCATCAGCGGGATGCCGATCACTTCGGCGGCCACGTCCATGTCGCGCACCGACATCCAGGCGCGGCCCGTGGCCGAGCGCACCAGGTTCTTGGCCAGCAGCGCCAGCACAGTCACGATGGCCAGCACGAACAGGTACTTCTTTACCGGCGTATCGATGGCGATGCCAAACAGGTCCAGCCGCTGCGCCGTGATCACGCCCGACGAGCTGTTGTTCGAGAACCAGGGAAACTTGGTCAGCGCCCATACCACGAAGAACTGCGCGGCCAGCGTCGCCACGGCCAGGTAGAAGCCCTTGATGCGCAGCGACGGCAGCCCGAAGGCCACGCCCACCAGTGCGGCCGACAGCCCCGCCAGCAGGAATGACAGCAGCACCGGAATGCCTTCGATGCGCAACTGGAAGTTGTAGGCCGCGTAGGCGCCCACCGCCATGAAGGCCGCGGTGCCCAGCGACAGCTGCCCGGCATACCCGGTCAGGATATTCAGTCCCAGCGCCGCCAGCGAGAAGATCAGGAACGGGATCAGGATGGCCGAGAACCAGTATTCCGATCCGACGAACGGGATCGCCACGAAGGCGACGGCCATCAGCACGGCAAAGCCGATGCGGTCCTGGCGGATCGGGAAGATCTGGCTGTCGGCAACGTAGCTGGTCTTGAACTGGCCGGCTTCACGATAAAACATGGCAAGTCTCCTGTGCGAAGTCGGTCAGACGCGGTCGATATGTTTCTCGCCGAACAGCCCTTCGGGCCGCACCAGCAGAAACAGCAGGGCAAACACATACGGGAACCACCCTTCGATGCCGCCGAAATTGCCGCCGAACACCGACTGGAACACGGGCGGGATGTAGATCTCGGCCAGCTTCTCCGACGCGCCGATGATCAGCCCGCCGACGATGGCGCCGGGCACCGAAGTGAAGCCGCCCAGGATCAGCACCGGCAGCGCCTTCAGCGCGGTCAGCGTCAGCGCGAACTGCACGCCATTGCGCGAGCCCCACAACATGCCCGCCACCAGCGCGACAAAGCCCGCCACGCCCCACACGATCGCCCAGATGTTCTGCAGCGGGATGCCCAGCGACAGCGCGGCCTGGTGATCGTCCGCCACCGCACGCAGCGCGCGGCCGACCTTGGTGTACTGGAAGAACAGCGCCAGCGATCCCACCAGCGCGCCGGCAATGGCAGCGGCGGCAAGGTCGAACTTGGAGATGACGATGTTGAAGTTGGTCAGGATCGATTCGATCGGCTCGTCGACGATGCCCAGGTTGATCGGGCGCACTTCATTGCCGAACAAGAGCGGCCCGAGCCCTTCCAGGAAGAACGACAGCCCGATGGTCGCCATGAACAGCGTGATCGGCGGCTGGTTGACCAGCTTGCGCAGCACGAAGCGCTCGGTGCTCATGCCGACCAGGATCATCACCACGAAGGCGCCGATCACCGCCGCCCACATCGGCATGCCCTTGTCCATCAGCCCCACCACCGCCAGCGCGGCAAAGTAGACCATCGCGCCCTGGGCAAAGTTGAACACGCCCGAAGCCTTGTAGATCAGCACGAAGCCCAGCGCCACCAGCGAGTACATCAGGCCGGACAGCAGACCGCCGAGCAGGATTTCAAAGAAGAACGTCATGGTGGAAAACCCCTCAGTGCGATGTGCCCAGATACGCCTTGATGACATCCGGATTGCCCTTGACTTCCTCGGGCGTGCCGTCGCCGATCTTCTTGCCGTAGTCCAGCACCACGACGCGGTCGGAGATGTCCATCACCACGCCCATGTCGTGCTCGATCAGCACGATGGTGGTGCCGAACTGCCGGTTCACATCGAGAATGAAGCGGCACATGTCCTGCTTCTCTTCCACGTTCATGCCGGCCATGGGTTCGTCGAGCAGCAGCATCGAGGGCTCGGCAGCCAGCGCGCGCGCCAGCTCCACGCGCTTCTGCAGGCCGTACGGCAGCCGTCCCACCGGGGTCTTGCGGATCGACTGGATCTCCAGGAAATCGATCACCTCTTCCACCTTCTGGCGGTGGCGCATCTCTTCGTTGCGTGCCGGTCCCCACCACAGCGCGTGCGCGAGCAGCCCGGTGCGGAACTGCGTGTTGCGCCCGGTCATGATGTTGTCGAGCACCGTCATGCCCTTGAACAGCGCGATGTTCTGGAACGTGCGCGCGATGCCCTGCCGCGCGGCGGCGGTCGGGTGCATCTGCTTGCGCTCCTCGCCGCGGAACACGATGCGCCCGTGCTGCGGGTGGTACACGCCGTTGATCACGTTCAGCATCGAACTCTTGCCGGCGCCGTTGGGGCCGATGATGGCGCGGATCTCGTGCTCGCAGACGTCGAACGAGATATCGGTCAGCGCCTTCACCCCGCCGAACGACAGCGAGATATGCTGCAGGTCCAGGATTACCTCGCCGCCGGTGCGGGCTTGCTCGCCGGTGCGCTGCGCGTGATGCGTGCCGGGTTGCGCCCCTCCGTCGTCCGACAGTCCCGCCGGGGACAGCGGGCCCGCGGGCGCCATCGCGCCGCTGCCGCCGGCCGCACTTGCGTCGGTACGTGCCGTGCCGGTCCATTCAGGCTTGCCGGTGCCTTGCCAGGCCACTTGCGTCATGTTGATGCCTCCGCCCTATGCTCTTATGCCGCGCGCGCCGCCGGGGGCTGGCGCTTCGCGTCGACCAGCTTCAGCGTGGCCGACACGCTGCCCTCGCGTCCGTCTTCGAACTTGACGCGCGTCTCGATGAATTGCTCGGACTTGCCCGCATAGAGCGCATCCACCAGCACGCCGTATTTCTCGGCGATATAGCCGCGGCGCACCTTGCGCGTACGCGTCAGCTCGTCGTCGTCGGGATCCAGTTCCTTGTGCAGGATCAGGAAGCGCGCGACCTGCGAGCCGGCCAGCATGGGATCGTTGGCGAGATCGGCGTTCACCTGGTTCACGCATTCGCCGATCATCTCGATCACGTCCGGCTGCGCGGCCAGGTCGACATAGCCCGCGTACGGCAGGTGGCGGCGCTCGGCCCAGTTGCCGACTGCCTCGAAATCGATGTTGATAAACGCGCAGACCTCGCCGCGGCCGTTGCCGAAGGCCACGGCTTCCTTGATGTACGGGAAGAACTTGAGCTTGTTCTCGATGTACTTGGGCGCGAACATCGAGCCGTCGGCGAGCTTGCCCACGTCCTTGGCACGGTCGATGATCTTCAGGTGGCCGTCGGCATCGATCACGCCGGCATCGCCGGTCATGAAGTAGCCCTCGTCGTTGATGGCCTCGCGCGTGGCGTCGTCGCGCTTGTAGTAGGACTTGAGCAGGCCCACGCCGCGCACCAGCACCTCGCCGTTGTCGGCGATGCGGATTTCCATGCCCGGCGCGGCCGGCCCCACGGAATCGAACTTGACCTGCCCGTCGGGCTGCAGGCACACGTAGGCGCAAGTCTCGGTCTGGCCGTAGAACTGCTTCAGGTTCACGCCGATGGAGCGGTAGAAGCGGAACAGGTCCGGCCCGATCGCCTCGCCGGCGGTATAGCCCACGCGGATGCGGCTCATGCCGAGCACGTTGCGCAGCGGGCCGTAGACCAGCGCTTCGCCCAGCGCATAGCGCGCGCGCTCCATGACGGACACCGGGCGCCCGTCGAGGATGTCCGCGCCGCAGCGGCGCGCCACGTCCATCGCCCAGTGGAACACCTTGCGCTTGATCCAGCCCGCATCTTCCATGCGGATCATGACCTGCGTCAGCAAGCCTTCATAGATGCGCGGCGGAGCAAAGTAATAGGTGGGGCCGATCTCGCGCAGGTCGGTCATCACCGTCTCGCGCGACTCCGGGCAATTCACCGTGAAGCCCGCCACCATCGCTTGCGCATAGGAGAACAGGTTGTCGCCGACCCATGCCATAGGCAGGTACGACAGCACATCGTCCTTGGCGGTCAGGCCGTCGAACGCGCAGCCATTGCGCGCAGAGCCAATCAGGCCCGCGTGCGAATGGCACACGCCCTTGGGCTTGCCGGTGGTGCCGGAGGTATAGAGGATGATCGCGGTATCGTCGGGCTGGCCCGCGGCAATCGCTTCCTCATAGAAGCCTGGATGCGCCTGGTCGAACTCGCGCCCCAGCTCCTGCAGCCGCTCATACGACATCAGCGAAGGATGCTCGTAGTCGCGCAGGCCGCGCGGGTCTTCATAGATGACATGGCGCACGACGCGGCCGGATGCGGCCAGTTGCGCCTCGACTTCAAGCAGCTTGTCGACCTGCTCCTGGTCCTCGACGATGGCGAACTCGATCTCCGCATCGTTGAGCACGTACACCATCTCGTTGGCGATAGCGTCCTGGTACAGCGGCACCGGCACGCCACCCAGCGCCTGCGCCGCGGTCATGGCCCAGTACAGCCGCGGGCGGTTGTCGCCAACCACTGCCAGGTTCATCCCGCGCTTGAATCCGAGCGCGGCAAGACCACATGCCAGCGCCCTCACTTGCTGTGCCGCCTGGGCCCAGCTGTATGTCTGCCAGATGCCGAGATCCTTCTCGCGATGAGCCGGATGCTCCGGCCGCTGCTGGGCATGCGCCAGCAGCCATCGCGGGAAGGTCGTCGCCGACGATTCCTGCATCGCTGTCTCCTGTCCCTCCGGCGTGGGGGTCCACGCCCGGTGTCAAGCTGCCGGTCCGGTCGTTATACTTGGCTTGCTTTGCCCGGCGGCATCTGCCGCATCGCATCAAGCCCGTCTGTGCCTGGTCTGGAGGGGCCGGGGGAAGCGTCTTCTGCCTTCCCGGCGTGCCCTTCTCTGGCACCCGCGGTTCCGTTGTGATCGTACGATAGCCCATGCCAACCACCCGGGTTGTCACGCCGGTGACAATTCCGGGTTAATCCCTACCGGAGCTTCTGCAGGCCATGCTGAACGATTTTGTCGACCGCTGCGTGTGGGCAGCAGACCTGAGCCCCGAGCAGCGCGAGCGCGTGCGCCGTGCCATGTGCGTGCATGAATACAGCCAGGGCGACTACGTCTGCCACAAGGGCGACAGGGCCGAGCACTGGATGGGCGTGCTGGAGGGCATCGTCAAGATCACCACGGTCTCGCCGTCGGGCAAGTCGGTGACCTTTACCGGCGTGCCCACCGGCGGCTGGTTTGGCGAAGGCGCGGTGCTCAAGTCGGAGATCCGCAAGTACGACGTGATGGCGCTGCGCCGCTCGACCATCGCCTTCCTGCCGCTCGAGACTTTTCAGTGGCTGCTGGAGACCAGCCTGCCGTTCACGCGCTTCCTGCTGACGCAGCTCAACGAGCGCCTCGGGCAGTTCATCGCGGCGGTGGAATATGAACGCTCTCTCGACATCGATTCACGCGTGGCGCGCGCGGTGTCGTCGCTGTTCAATGAGCACCTGTATCCGGGCATCGGCAAGACGCTGGAGATCTCGCAGGAAGAGATCGGCCTGCTCGCCGGCATTTCGCGCCAGCGCGCCAACCAGGCGTTGAAGGTGCTGGAGCAACAGCGGCTGGTGCGGGTCGACTACGGGGTGATCGAAGTGCTGGACCTCGACGGGTTGCGGCAGTACGGGGAGTAGCGGTGGCCACCGTCATCGACGCGGCCACGCTGCGGGCCTATCGCGAGACGCATTACCGCGTGCTGGGCGATGCGCCGATGACCTTGCGGATCGAGCAAACCTGCGCGCCGCTGGCAACGCTGCACAGCTTGCTTGGCGTAACGTGCAGCGCCTTTATTACCGCCGCCAATCCGTTCAGCCAGCGTTGCGACGACAACACCAACGCAACGCGCCAGCAGGCACTGGCGCAGGACGTCGCGGAAATGGGATTGCGTGCGATCCAGGCCGCCGGCGAGCATCCCGCCAACGGCTGGCCGGCCGAGCCCAGCTATCTGGTGCCGGGCCTGTCGCTCGCGGATGCGCGCTTGCTGGGCAAGAAATACGGCCAGAACGCGGTGGTGTGGAGCGGCGCCGACGCGGTGCCGCGGCTGGTGCTGCTGCGCTGAGCGGCGGCACCTCACCCCTGCGGCCGCTCAGTGGCGGTGCCCGTGATGGCCGTGGCCGTGGCCGTGTCCATGCCCGTGGCGATGGTGGTGGTGCCGATGGTGGCGATGGTGGTGGCGGTGCCCATGCCACTCATGCCGCCCATACCAGCGGCGGCCGTCCCAGTAGCGGTCACCATGCCAGCCGTGATAACGCGGCGCATAGACCACCGGCGGCGGCGGCGCCACGTAGACCGGCGCAGGGGCAACATAGACCGGCGCGCCAATATGCACGCCGACATCAACATGGGCCATGGCGGAGCGGGCGGCAAGCAGCGACATCGCCCCCGCCAGCAGGGCGGCAACAAGAACCGGAGGCAGCATTGGGTTTCGTTTTGTCGTAATTGGAATGGGTGCACTGTACCCGGCATTCCTGTTACTGGATGCGGCGGATTGTTTCCATTTATAACGGCGTGTAAGCGGGATTTGGCGAAGGGGTCGCCAACCCCGAAACCACAAGGGCCGCACGCGGCGGCCCCTGGTGGTATGACTGGCGTCACCCCGGCATGGGGCAACGAGTCAAGTGCGGCGAACGCCGCCTGACTTACTTGCTGTAGACGTACACGCCACGACCGGTCTTGCGGCCCAGGTAGCCAGCGGCCACCATCTCGCGCATCAGCATCGCCGGGCGGTACTTCGGATCGGCGAATTCCGTGTACAGCACTTCCATCACGGCCAGCATGGTGTCCAGGCCGATCATGTCGGCCAGCGCCAGCGGTCCGATCGGATGGTTGCAGCCCAGCTTCATGCCCTCGTCGATCTCTTCCGGCGACGCCAGGCCTTCGCCCAGCACGCAGAACGCTTCATTGATCATCGGGCACAGGATGCGGTTGACGACGAAGCCCGGGCTGTTCTTGACCGTGATCGGGTACTTGCCCAGTTCCCTGGCCAGCGCTTCCACGTCGGCGTGGGTGGTGTCGCTGGTCTGCAGGCCGCGGATCAGTTCGACCAGGGCCATGACCGGCACCGGGTTGAAGAAGTGCATGCCGATGAAGCGGTCGGCGCGCGAGGTCACCGCAGCCAGCTTGGTGATCGAGATCGACGAGGTGTTCGACGCGATGATCACGTTCTCGCCGACGATGTCGTCGATCTGCTTGAGGATCTTGACCTTCAGGTCGTAGTTCTCGGTAGCGGCCTCGATCACGATGTCGGTGGCCTTGAGCTCGTCATACGACGTGCTGCCCTTGATGCGCGCCAGCGCGTCGGCCTTCTGCGCCTCGGTCAGCTTTTCCTTCTTGATCAGCCGGTCCAGGCTGCCCGCCACGGTAGCCACGCCCTTCTGCACGGCAGCGTCGCTGATGTCGACCATCACCACGTTCAGTCCCACTACCGCGCAGGCCTGGGCGATGCCATTGCCCATGGTGCCGGCACCGACGATGCCTACTGTCCTGATTGCCATCTTCTCTTCCTCTGTTTGCTGGTTGCTTGCTGATTACTGATGGATGCCTGGTTTCAGTCCGCCTGCTTGCCCAGCGCGGCGATGATGCGTTCGGCATGTCCCTTGAGCACTTCCGGCTCCTGCATGTCGCGCGCGTGGCCGCGCAGCGTCTGGTCGTTGTAGCGCGGCACGATATGGAAATGGATATGCGGCACGGTCTGGCCCGCCGCTGCGCCGTTGAACTGGCCGATCGAGATGCCGTCGGGGCTGAAGGCCGCGCGCACCGCGCGCGCCACGCGCTGGGTGGCCACGATGGCCGCCTGTGCGCCTTGCTCCGACAGGTCGAAGAGATTGACCGCGGCTTCCTTGGGCACCACCAGCGTATGGCCGTCGGCCTGCGGCATGATGTCCATGAAAGCGATGGTGTCATCGTCCTCGTACACCTTGATGCACGGCATCTCGCCGCGCAGGATCTTGGCAAAGATATTGTTCGGGTTGTACTGGCTGTCCATGGTCTTGTCTTGCGGTTGTCTCGGAATTTGTTGCCGCCAGCGCTATGTTGCGGTCAGGGTGCGGCGCAGCATTCGAGTGTAACGCAGGGCGGCCCTTCACTGCGGCCGCCCTGCGCGATTACCGGTCACTACCCCGGCACTACGTGAATCGGGGTCTACATATTGCGCCGGTATTGCCCGCCGACCTCGAACAGCGCGTGCGTGATCTGCCCCAGCGAGCAGACCCGCACCGCGTCCATCAGCACCGCGAACACGTTCTGGTTGTCGATCACCGCCTGGCGCAGCCGCTGCAGCATCGCCGGCGCCTCATCGGCATGGCCTTGCTGGAACGCGTGCAGGCGGTCCAGCTGGCTCTGCTTCTCGGCCTCGCTGGAGCGCGCCAGTTCCAGCTTCTGCGGGACGGGGTCGCCGTCCGGGTTGCGGAAGGTGTTCACGCCGATGAGCGGCAGCGTGCCGTCGTGCTTGAGTTGCTCGTAGTAAAGCGATTCTTCCTGGATCTTGCCGCGCTGGTAGCCGGTCTCCATCGCGCCCAGCACGCCGCCACGCTCGGCGATGCGTTCGAACTCCTGCAGCACCGCTTCTTCGACCAGGTCGGTCAGTTCCTCGATCAGGAAGCTGCCCTGGTTGGGGTTCTCGCACCTGGCCACGCCCCACTCGCGGTTGATGATCAGCTGGATCGCCAGTGCGCGGCGCACCGATTCGCCGGTGGGCGTGGTGATGGCCTCGTCGTAGGCGTTGGTGTGCAGCGAATTGCAGTTGTCGTAGATCGCGATCAGCGCCTGCAGCGTGGTGCGGATATCGTTGAAGTCGATCTCCTGCGCGTGCAGCGAGCGGCCCGAGGTCTGGATGTGGTATTTGAGCTTCTGGCTGCGCTCGTTGGCGCCGTACTTGTCGCGCATCGTCACCGCCCAGATGCGGCGCGCGACGCGGCCCAGCACGCTGTACTCCGGGTCCATGCCGTTGGAGAAGAAGAACGACAGGTTGGGCGCGAAGTCGTCGATATGCATGCCGCGCGCCAGGTACGCCTCCACGTAGGTGAAGCCGTTGGCAAGCGTGAAGGCGAGCTGCGAGATCGGGTTCGCGCCGGCCTCTGCGATGTGGTAGCCCGAGATCGACACCGAGTAGAAGTTGCGCACCTGGTGGTGGACAAAATACTCCTGGATATCGCCCATCACCTTGAGCGAAAACTCGGTGGAGAAGATGCAGGTGTTCTGGCCCTGGTCTTCCTTGAGGATGTCCGCCTGCACCGTGCCGCGCACATTCTGCAGCACCCAGGCGCGGATCTTGGCTTCTTCGTCGGCGGTGGGCTCGCGCTGGTTGTCGGCGCGGAACTTGTCAAGCTGCTGGTCGATGGCGGTGTTCATGAACATCGCCAGGATGGTCGGCGCGGGGCCGTTGATGGTCATCGACACCGACGTCGACGGACTGGTCAGGTCGAAGCCGTCGTACAGCACCTTCAGGTCGTCGAGCGTGGCGATCGACACCCCGGAGTTGCCGACCTTGCCGTAGATATCGGGCCGCACGTGGGGGTCCTCGCCGTACAGCGTGACCGAGTCGAAAGCGGTCGACAGGCGCTTGGCATCCATGCCCTCCGACACCAGCTTGAAGCGGCGGTTGGTACGGAAGGCGTCGCCCTCGCCGGCGAACATGCGCGTCGGGTCTTCGTTCTCGCGCTTGAAGGCGAACACGCCGGCGGTGTACGGGAAGCTGCCGGGCACGTTCTCGCGCATCAGCCACTTCAGCACTTCGCCGTCGTCCTCGAAGCGCGGCAGTACGACCTTGCGCACCTTGGTGCCTGACAACGTAGTCGTGACGAGCCCGGTGCGGATCTCCTTGTCGCGGATCTTCACCACGTATTCGTCGCCGCTGTAGGCCTCGCGCATCTGCGGCCACATTGCCAGCAGCTTGCGCTCGACCTGACCGAGGGCAGTGTCGCGTTCGGCGGCGAGTGCATCGAGCGCGGTGCCATCTCCCTGCGCGGCCTGCAGCATGCGGCTGGATTCACGCAACTGCTGGCGCTCGCGCGCCAGGCGGCTTTGTCCGGCCACGCGGCGGTGGTAGGCGCGCAAGGTATCGGCCAGTTCGGCCAGATAGCGGCTGCGCGCAGGCGGCACGATCACGTTCCGCCCGGTGGAAATGCGCCCCCACAGCTCGGGCAGCGTGCCGGGCCGCAACTTCAAGCCGCGCTCGGCCAGCGCCTCGCGCAAACCCTGGTACAGCATGGTCACGCCATCGTCATTGAAGCGCGATGCCTGCGTGCCGTACACCGGCATGTCTTCCGGCTTGCCGTGCCATTGCTCGCGATTGCGCTGCACCTGCTTGGCCACGTCGCGCCACGCATCCTGCGCGCCCTTGCGGTCGAACTTGTTGATGGCAACGAAGTTGGCGAAGTCCAGCATGTCGATCTTCTCGAGCTGGCTGGCCGCGCCGAACTCCGGCGTCATCACGTACAGCGACAGGTCAACGTGCGGCACGATCGCCGCATCGCCCTGCCCGATGCCCGAGGTCTCCACGATCACGAGATCGAAGCCCGCCACCTTGCATGCCGCGATCACGTCCGGCAGCGCCTGCGAGATCTCCGAGCCCGCCTCGCGCGTGGCCAGCGAGCGCATGAAGATGCTGGGATGGTTGATCGCGTTCATGCGGATGCGGTCGCCCAGCAGCGCGCCGCCGGACTTGCGGCGCGACGGGTCGATCGAGATCACGGCGATCGACAGCGCATCCTGCTGGTCGAGGCGGAAGCGGCGGATCAGTTCGTCGGTCAGCGACGACTTGCCAGCGCCGCCGGTGCCGGTGATGCCAAGGACGGGAATCGCGGCCTGGTTCGCCTGCGCATGCATCGCCTGCACCAGCGCGGGATCGGCCTTGCCGTTTTCCAGCGCGGTAATCAGCTGCGCCAGCGCACGGCGGTCACCGCCGGCGACGGGATCGAGCGTGGCCGGCGCATAGCGTGACAGGTCGATGTCGCAGCGCTGCACCATGTCGGCAATCATGCCGGCCAGGCCCATGCGTTGCCCGTCTTCCGGGCTGTAGATGCGCGCCACGCCGTAGGCCTGCAATTCGCGGATCTCGTCCGGCACGATCACGCCACCGCCGCCGCCGAAGACCTGCACGTGCTCGCCGCCCTTGCCGCGCAGCAGGTCGACCATGTACTGGAAGTATTCGACGTGGCCGCCCTGGTAGCTGGAGATGGCAATGCCCTGCGCGTCTTCCTGCAAGGCCGCGGTGACCACTTCCTCGACCGAGCGGTTATGGCCCAGGTGGATCACCTCGCAGCCGTGCGACTGCAGGATGCGGCGCATGATGTTGATCGAGGCGTCATGGCCGTCGAACAGCGACGCCGCCGTGACAAAGCGCACCTTGTTGGCCGGGCCGCGGCCCGGCACGACCGGCTTGGGCTGCGGCGCGCCGCGGCGCACATCATGCACATCGGAAAGGTCGGTCATTGTCTCCACCGTTTCTGGTGTTGGCTGCGACCGCGGCATCCGCCGGAGGTGCCGTTCTGTGCCGGCTTGGCTGGAAACGCGCGGGCTGCGCCCCGCGGTTGGGGCTGGTCGATTATATGACGTTGACGTTAACGTAAATCAATGAGGCGGAACCCCGAAGGCGGGGTGCCGGTGTCCTTATAGAGTAGGTGTCTGCGGGCTACGGGCAAACAAAAGGCCACCTTGTCGGTGGCCTTTGCGCTGCATCCGGATTGACTGCCGGGTCACCGGCACAACGCCCAAATCCGCGGGCATTCCCCAAACGCATCCGTACTATGCTCTTCCACCCGATGCTGCAACGCCCGCACCCACGCCCCAAGCCGCCGCAGCGACCACGGCGCCGGCGTCTGCGCCAGCGTGAAGCGCGCTTCCGCGCCATCGCCCGACAGCCACACGCGGTAGCCCTCCGGCAGTGCCAGCTCGGCACCCGGCTCCAGCCAGATATCGTTGGGATTGCCCTCGACCGTCACCCACAGCCTGCCCGCCGCCGCGCAGACGGTCTGCCCGTAACCGGCGCGCCAGCTCACTGGCTGTCCGGGCTGGTCCAGTTCGAAAGTCCGTAGTTCGCGCATGATGCATTCCTCTTCAGCCTGGCGGTCTCCGTTATCTCCGCCACGCTTCCATTATTCGCCTCCCTCACTACAATCCCATGTACAGTTGTGAACAGTTTTCGATGAACTGTTCGGTAGTTTTCCCTGACAGTTGCGTATTCCGGTTTCCCCCGGCTGCCTGCCTATGAAACTCATCTTAGATGCTTCCACCGGAATTCCACTGACCGATCAGATCGTCAATGGCGTGAAGTCGTGGATCGGCAACCGCGAGGCCCGGCCGGGGGCAAAACTGCCTTCGATCCGCCAGTTGGCGGCAGAAAACGGCATCAGCCGCTTCCCCGTGATCGAGGCCTATGACCGGCTGGTGTCGCAGGGGTTGCTGGATTCGCGGCAGGGGTCGGGCTTCTACGTGGCGGACAGCCCGCTCGCGGGGCGCTCGGCGTGTGGCTGGTCGGATCCCAGCCTGGCGGAGGATCTTTCCGACCACATCCTGGAGCAGTTCAACCACCCCAGCAGCACGCTCAAGCTGGCCGGCGGCTTCGTGCCCGAGACCTGGCGCGACGTGGAAGGGCTGCAGCAGGCGATCCGCGCGGTCTCGCGTACCGAGATCGACAGCGTGATCCACTACGCCACGCCGCTTGGCCACCCGGAACTGCGCCGGCAGGTGCTGCTGCGCGTGCGCCAGCTCGGCATCGCGGCGGAACTGTCGCAGGTGCTGATCACCAGCGGCGCCAGCCAGGCGCTGGACCTGGTGGTGCGCCACCTGCTCAAGCCGGGCGATACCGTGTTCGTGGAGGATCCTGGCTACTACAACCTGTTCGGCCTGCTGCGGCTGCATGGCGTGCAGCTGGTGGGCGTGCCGCACACGCCCCACGGCCCGGACCCCGATGCGTGCGAGGCGCTGCTGCGCCAGCACAAGCCCAAGCTGTTCTTCACCAACAGCGTGCTGCAGAACCCCACCGGCTCCACGCTGGCGCCGCCGGTCGCGTTCCGGCTGCTGGAGCTGGCGCGCCGGCACGGCTTCCGCTTTGTCGAGGACGATATCTTCTCGGACTTCCAGACGCACTTCACCGACCGCCTGGCCACGCTGGACCAGCTCGAGCACGTGATCTACATCGGCGGGTTTTCCAAGACGGTGTCGGCGTCGCTGCGGATCGGCTACCTGGTGGCCGACAAGGCGCTGATCAAGGACCTGGTCGACGTGAAGGTGCTGACCAGCGTCGCCGGCTCGCACTTCGCGGAAGCGGTGACCGCGGCGCTGCTGGAGCGCGGCGGCTATCGCAAATACATCGAACGGCTGCGCCTGCGCGTGCGCGAGGCGTCGGCCAACGCGGTACGGCAGCTGACCGGCTGCGGCTGGGAAGTGTTCTGCGAACCGGCCGGCGGCAACTTCCTGTGGGCGCGGCCGCCCTTCATCGAGGATTCGCGCGACCTGGTGACGCTGGGCGAGGAATACGGCGTGACGCTGGCGCCGGGCAATTACTTCCGGCCCGGCGGCGAGGCCTCGGCCTGGATCCGCATCAACGCCGCCTATGCCAACGAGCCGCGCGCGGTGGCTTTCATGAAGGCGGCCGCGGAGCGCCGCACGCGCTGAGGCTCAGCCGCCGTGGTTATGCAGCACGGCGTTGCGCCGCGCGTAGGCGAAGTAGATCACCAGCCCCAGCGCCAGCCACACCAGGAAGGCAATCCACGTCAGTGCCTGCAGGTGCGCCATCAGGAACAGGCAGAAGCCGATCGACAGCAGCGGCACCACCGGCACGCCCGGGCAGCGGAATGCGCGCGGCAGGTCAGGACGGGTCTTGCGCAGCACCAGCACCGCCACCGAGATCAGCGTAAAAGCCGCCAGCGTGCCGATATTGATCAGCTCGGCCAGCACGTTCAGCGGCACGAAGCCGGCGATCGCCGCGAAGATAAGACCCACGGTCCAGGTGGCGAAGTAAGGCGTCGCGTGCACGGGGTGCACCGACGACAGCCGTTCCGGCAGCAGCCCGTCGCGCGACATGGCGAAGATCACACGGGTCTGGCCGTAGGTCATCACCAGGATCACCGTGGTCATGCCCAGGATCGCGCCCAGGTCGACAAAGCCCGCCACCCAGTTCTGCCCGGCGTACTGCAGCGCCAGCGACACCGGGTGGTCGACGCCGGCGAACTTGGCGAATGGCACGATACCGGTCATGATCGCCGCCACCACGACATACAGCACCGTGCATACCGCCAGCGAGCCGATGATGCCGATCGGCAGGTCGCGGCGCGGGTTGCGCACTTCTTCCGCCGCCGACGTCACCGCGTCGAAGCCGATAAAGGCAAAGAACACCAGCGCCGCGGCATTGAAGATCCCCGTGAAGCCGAACGGCGCGAACGGCTCCCAGTTGGCCGGCTGCACATGCCAGACGCCGACCGCGATAAACAGCAGCACCACCCCGATCTTGACCGCGACCATCAGGTTGTTGATGCGCGTGGACTCGCGCACGCCGTAAGACACCACCCAGGTGATCGCCAGCATGATCAGGCAGGCCGGCAGGTTGATCATGGTCTCCACGCCCGGCACCGAGCCCGGCGCGGCGGTCAGCGCCGCCGGTAGCTTCAGCCCGAAGCCCGCCATCAGCGACTGGAAGTAGCCCGACCAGCCCACTGACACCGCCGAGGTGGCCAGCCCGTACTCCAGCAGCAGGTCCCAGCCGATCATCCACGCGACGATCTCGCCGAGCGTGGCATAGCTGTAGGTATAGATCGACCCCGATACGGGGATGGCCGATGCGAACTCCGCGTAGCACAACGCGGCAAAGCCGCACGCCAGCGCGGCAATGATGAAGGACACGGTCAGCGCCGGCCCGGCGGTCAGCGCGCCGGTGCCGGTCAGCACGAAAATCCCGGTGCCAATGATCGCGCCGATTCCCATCATCACCAGGTCGACCGGACCCAGCACCTTTTTCAGGCCGTCATCGCGCGCGACAGCCAGCATCGCGTCGATGTCCTTGGTGCGGAACAAACTCATTCAGACTCCTGCAGCAGTAGCCGGGGCGCCTGCTTCTGCATTGGCGGCGGCCCGGAAAAAGCGCGCTAGTTTACGCCTGCCTTACTGCGCAGACGTCACATTCGGCGCCCGCGCCCGGCGGGCACGACATCGGAATAATAGGGAACGCGCGATCGTCCGGTGCTGACCGGAGACAAGCTGTCGTCAGCCGCCGCAGCCGGGCGCGGAAAGGACGCCGTCCACGCGCGCCAGCGCGGTGGAGAGCGGGTCCAGCATGAGCATGGCGGTGCCGGCGAGCGCCAGCACCGCGAGGGCGATGATCCGGGTGTGCCGCGGGCACGGTATCGTGCAGGCCGCCGCCGCCAGCGGAGCCAGCGTGGCGGTCAGCAGGAGAAGCTTCAACAACATGGTGCCGATTCAACGGCTAGCCGCCACAGGCTGCGGCTGGCCTGCGGCCTCCACCGGCAAGGCCCCCGCACGGCGCAGCCCGAACCAAGAACATGCCGCCGAACACAGCGTGATCCCGACCAGCGCGACGATGGTTTGCTGGTAGCTGCGCGTGGCATCGAACGACCACGCGCCCAGCTGCACCGTCAGGAAGGCGCCGAGCTGGTGGCCCAGGAACAGCAGCCCGAACACCTTGCCCTTGATCCGGCTGCCATAGCGCTCGAAGCAGAACATCGAGGTCAGGAGCTCGCGCTGCGCATGGCACGCGCCCGCAAGCTGCTGGCGTCATCGAGCCTGGCTGTGGAAGAGATTGCGTTGAAAAGCGGTTTCGCCAGCGTGCAGGCCTTTCGTGCCTGCTGGAACAAGGCCGAGGCGGCCACGCCAAGGGCTTACCGACAAGCGCGCGCCGCCAAACCAACCCTTACTTCGCCACCGGCATCGTAAACTCCGCCCCCTTGGCAATGGAATCCGGCCACCGCTGCATCACACTCTTGTAGCGCGTGTAGAACCGTACGCCTTCTTCGCCGTAGGCATGATGGTCGCCAAACAGCGAGCGCTTCCAGCCGCCGAAGGAATGCCAGGCCATCGGCACGGGGATCGGCACGTTGATGCCGACCATGCCCACCTGGATCTGCCGGGCAAACGCACGCGCAATCCCACCGTCGCTGGTATAGCAGGACACGCCGTTGCCAAACTCATGCGCATTGATCAGCGTAACCGCGTGGGCAAAGTCTTCCACGCGCACCACCGACAGCACCGGCCCGAAGATCTCATCCTTGTAGATGGTCATGTCGGGCGTGACGTGATCGAACAGCGTGCCGCCGACATAGAAGCCGTTCTCGTGCCCCTCGACCTGGTGTCCCCGCCCATCGGTCACCAGCGTCGCGCCCTCTTCCACGCCCTTGGCGATATAGCCTTCGACCTTGGCCTTGTGCGCCCCGGTCACCAGCGGACCCATTTCGGCGTCGGACTCCATGCCGTTACGGATCTTCAGGGAGCGCGCCCGCTCCGCCAGCCGCGGCACCAGCCTGTCAGCGACATCGCCCACGGCCACGGCCACCGAGATCGCCATGCAGCGCTCGCCCGCCGAGCCGTAGGCCGCACCGATCAGCGCATCGACGGCTTGATCCAGATCCGCGTCAGGCATCACCACCAGGTGGTTCTTGGCCCCGCCCAGCGCCTGCACCCGCTTGCCGTGCTTCGTGCCTTCCGTATAGATGTACTCGGCAATTGGCGTCGACCCAACGAACGACAACGCCTGCACATCCGGATGCGCCAGCAACGCATCGACCGCTTCCTTGTCCCCCTGCACGACGTTGAACACGCCATCAGGCAAGCCAGCCTGGCGCAGCAGATCGGCGATCAGCAAGCTCGGCGACGGATCCCGCTCAGACGGCTTCAGCACGAACGTATTGCCGCAAGCCAGCGCCACCGGGAACATCCACATCGGCACCATCACCGGGAAGTTGAACGGCGTGATCCCCGCCACCACGCCCAGCGGCTGGCGCAGATTCCAGTTGTCGATGCCGCCGCCGACGTTGTCGGTGAAATCGGTCTTCAGCAGGTTGGGGATGCCGCAGGCAAACTCCACCACCTCGATGCCGCGCGTGACTTCACCCTTGGCATCGGAGAACACCTTGCCATGCTCGCGCGTGATCAGCGCGGCCAGGTCGTCATGGTGCTGGTCGAGCAGTTCCTTGAACTTGAACAGGATGCGCGCGCGGCGCAACGGCGGGGTCTCGGACCATGCCGGAAACGCGGCCTTGGCGGCGGCGACCGCATCGGAGACATCCTGCACGGTGCCCAGCGCCACGCGCGCGGCAACTTCGCCGGTGGCGGGGTTAAACACGTCCGCCAGCCGCTGGCCGCCGGCGCGGCGCACGGCGCCGCCGATGTAATGATGGATTTCGGCCAGTTGCCGGTTTTCTGCGATGCTCACTTGGGATTTCCTTCGATGGCCACGGCGCGCGCACGTCAGCGCGCGCCGTGGTCTGCAATCAGAGAATCAGAGAGCCGGACCCGAAGGCCCGGCGGCGATGCGATGCGGCGTGCGCCGCTTACTTGACGTCCTGCAGCGCCTTCTTCACCGTATCGAACAGCTCGCCGATCTGCGCTTCCGAGATGATCAGCGGCGGCGAGAACGCCAGGATGTCGCCGGTGTAGCGCACCAGCACGCCCAGCTCCAGGCACTTGAGGAAGGCCTCGTAGGCGCGCGCCCCCGGCTGGCCCGGACGCGGCTCCAGCTCGATCCCCGCCACCAGCCCGAAGTTGCGGATGTCCTTCACATGCGGCGCGCTGCGTACGCCATGCACCGCGGCCTCGAACACCGGCGCCAGCTCGGCGGCGCGGCCGAACAGGTTCTCGCGCTGGTACAGGTCGAGGGTGGCCACGGTGGCGGCGGCGGCCAGCGGGTGGCCGGAGTAGGTATAGCCGTGCAGCAGTTCAATCGCGCCCGGCGCGGCGCTGTTGACCACAGTGTCGTGCACTTCGCGGCGCACGGCCACGGCGCCCATCGGCACCGCCGCGTTGTTGATCGCCTTGGCCATGGTGATCAGGTCGGGCGTCACGTTGAAGCGCTCGGCCGCGGTGGCCGCGCCGAGGCGGCCGAAGGCGGTGATCACTTCATCGAAGATCAGCAGGATGCCGTGCTTGCTGGTGATCTCGCGCAGCTTTTCCAGGTAGCCGACCGGCGGAACCAGCACGCCGGCGGAGCCGGCCAGCGGCTCGACGATCACGGCGGCGACGTTGGCCGGGTCATGCAGCGCAAGGATGCGCTCGAGTTCGTCGGCGAGGTGCGCGCCCCATTGCGGCTGGCCCTTGGAAAAGGCAGCCTCGGCGATATTCAGCGTGGCCGGCAGGTGGTCCGTGCCCGGCATCAGGTTGGCCGAGTAGGCCTTGCGGTTCGGGCCAATGCCGCCCACCGCCATGCCCCCGAAGCCCACGCCGTGGTAGCCGCGCTCGCGGCCGATAAAGCGGGTGCGCTGGCCTTCGCCGCGCGCGCGGTGGTACGCCAGCGCGATCTTCAGCGCGGTGTCGACCGACTCCGAGCCCGAGTTGGTGAAGAAGATGCGGTCCAGCCCCTGCGGCATGATCGCGGCCACCTTGGTGGCGGCCTCGAACGACAGCGGGTGGCCCATCTGGAACGGCGGCGCATAGTCCAGCGTGGCCGCCTGGCGCGCGATGGCGTCGGCGATCTCCTTTCGGCAGTGGCCCGCGGCCACGCACCACAGGCCGGCGCAACCGTCCAGGATCTGGCGTCCGTCGTGGGTGGTGTAGTACATGCCGCTTGCCGACGCGAGCAGGCGCGGCGCCGCCTTGTACTGGCGGTTGGCGGTGAAGGGCATCCACAGGGCATCGAGATCGGGAATCACGGTCTTGGCGGCGTCCATACGTCCTCCTCGGGGCAATTGGGCGGGTCTGTTGGCTGATGCCGGTGCGGCACCGCTGCGAGTGGCGAGCACTGAAGCGGGTACCGGAACGGCGACAATGCACTCTACCGGCGGCGTCTGGCCGACAAAATATACAGTCCGGACAGCACCGCCTTACCGTACAGTTTGATCACGACAAACCGTACAGGCAAGCTACCGTGGCACGCGCGGGGCCAGACACGCTGCCACGTCGCGCTTGCCAGCGCCGTACGGCATCCCACGCTGCACTGCGGCAAATTTCGCCAGCCGGAATGGCACCGGCATGACGCGGCGCCCGGCGCCCTGCGCGGCCCGCTAAACTGTACAGGTTCGCGCCCTTCCGGGTGCCTGACGCAACGCTTCTGATGCTGACCCTGAACCTGACCCGCAGCCGCCGCGGCGGCGAAACGCTGACCGAGCAGATCGTCGCCGGCATCGCCGCGCTGGTGGAGCAGCGCGCGCTGCGCGCCGGCACCACGCTGCCATCGGTACGCCGCTTTGCCCAGCACCACCAGGTCAGCACCTTCACCGTGGCCGAGGCCTACGGACGGCTGACGGCGCTGGGCTACCTGGCCGCGCGGCCGGGCTCGGGCTACACCGTGGCGCACCGTCATGCGCCCACAGGCAGCGCCCGCGCGCCGCAGTGGGAAGCGCCGGGACTGAACGCGGCGTGGCTGCTGTCGGACGTATTCGCCGATCATTCCGTGCCGATCAAGGCCGGCGCCGGCTGGCTGCCCGGCGACTGGCTCAACGAGGAAGGGCTGCACCAGGCCATGCGGGCCTCTGGCCGGGTGCCGGCGGCACAGCTGTCAGGCTACGGCCATCCCTACGGATTCGCGCCGCTGCGCGAGCATATCGCCACCGGCCTGGGCCAGTACGGCATCCCGCTGCAGGCGCAGCAGGTAGTGCTGACGCAAGGCGCGACCCAGGCGCTGGACCTGGTGGTGCGTACGCTGCTGCGCCCCGGCGATACCGTTTTGGTGGAATCGCCCTGCTACTGCAACCTGCTGCAGATCCTGCGGCTGGCGGGGCTGCGCGTGGTCGGCGTGCCACGCTCGGCGGCCGGGCTCGACACCGATGCGCTCGACGACGCGATCCGCGCCCACGCCCCGCGTGCGCTGTTCGTCAACACCGTGCTGCAGAACCCGACCGGCGCCAGCCTCAGCAGCATGAACGCCTTCCGCGTGCTGCAGCTCGCCGAGCAGCACCGGCTGCTGGTGGTGGAGGACGATATCTATCGCGAACTGGCACCGGCCGGCTCGCCGATGCTGGCCGCCATGGACGGGTTGTCGCAGGTGGTCTACGTCAATGGCTTTTCCAAGACCATCACACCGTCGCTGCGCGTGGGCTACCTGGCCGCCAGCCCCGACCTCGCCAAGGCCTTCGCGCGGACCAAGATGGCGGTCGGGCTGACGTCGTCGGAAGTGACCGAGCGCCTGGTCTACTCGGTATTGACCAGCGGCCACTACGGCCGCCACGTGGCCGCGCTGGCCGAGCGGCTGCGCGCGCAGCAGGACCTGGTGACGGAAAAGATGGAGGCCCACGGCCTGGAGGTGCTGCTGCGCCCCGAGGGCGGGATGTTCGCCTGGGCGCGGCTGCGCGAAGACATCCAGCAGCGGCTGCAGGCAACCCGGCGCGGCGAGCCGCTGGGCGGCAACCGCCTGGCCATGCTGGCGCTGGAGCACGGCATCTGGCTGGCACCGGGCTCGTACTTCGAGCCAGACGAGACCGATTCGCCGTGGATCCGCTTCAACGTGGCCACCGGCGATGCGCCGCAGCTGTGGCAGTTCTTCGACGGCCTGGCGCAGGCGCCGCGTGCCGCTGCCTGAAACGCGCGACATCAGAAGCGGTAGCGCAGGCAACTGGTAGGGAAATGGTGCGGAGGGCACGGCGCTGGCGCGGGCCGGTGCCGCGCGCACGGCGCTGCCTCAGCTCCAGAGGCGCTCGACGACCCAGCCTGCGGTGGCGCAGATGCCCACCCAGGTCACGAGCGCGATGGTGATAAAACGATATGTCATCTCAAAACCGACAATAAAGTCGTTGCGGGAATATGAATTTTTCGCGAAATCATACATCCATTCATGAATGTATGTAAGGCGCAATGGGATTTCCCTGAGATGTTTTGGGGATTTTTCGCAACGTGGGAAGGCAAGAAAGCGCCTTTTGCCGCATGTGGCAGGCGCCCTGCGGCGATCTGCCGCGGACTGCGACACATTGGCGGCATGACGATGGGGCCGCGGCGGCACGGCATGGCGCGCCGCCAGGCAGGCTGACAGCCTCAGCCGCGCAGGAACGGCAGCACGTCTTCCAGAAGCCGCTCAGGCATCTCTTCGGCAATGTAGTGGCCGCACGGCAGCGCATGCCCGCGCACACGCCGCACCACCTTGCGCCATTCGTCCAGCGGGCGGAAGCACTGCCCGACGGCGCCCTGCTCGCCCCAAAGCGCCAGCATCTCGCATTCGACCATGCGCCCCGCGGCGAGATCGGCGCGGTCATGCTCGAGGTCGATGGTGGCACTGGCGCGGTAGTCCTCGCACAGCCCGTGGGCCGCGCCGGGCAGGCTCAGGCAGCGCAGATACTCGGCCATGGCGGCCTCGGAAAATGGCGCCAGCCCGGCGCTGCGGGCGCCCATGGTCTGGCGCAGGTAAAGCGCGGGATCCGCTTCGATCAGCGTTTCCGGAAACGGCGCCGGCCGGATCAGGAAGAACCAGTGCCAGTAGGCGCGGGCGAAGGCCTCGCTGGTCTGCGCGTACATCGCCAGCGTGGGTGCAATGTCCAGCGTCACCAGCCGCCCGACTGCCTGCGGATGATCCAGCACCAGCCGGTGCGCCACGCGCGCGCCGCGGTCGTGCGCCAGCACGCTGAACCGTTCGAAGCCCAGCGCGCGCATCAGCGCGAGCTGGTCGGCGGCCATGGCGCGCTTGCTGTAGTTGGCGTGGTCCGGCAAACCCGCGGGCTTGTCGCTGTCGCCGTAGCCACGCAGGTCGGCGGCCACCACGGTGAAATGCCGTGCCAGCACCGGCGCCACCTTGTGCCAGATCGCATGCGTCTGCGGGTGGCCGTGCAGCAGCAACAAAGCCGGCCCCTGGCCGCCGACCACCGCGTGGATGGCAACGTCGCCGCAGTCGATCCGGTGCGGCGTGAATCCTTCGAACATCGTCTGTCTCCATGGCCGGAACGGCGGCCGTCTGCATCCGTGCTGGCAAGTGTAATCACTAAGCAGCGCGACAGGATTTCCTGCCACGACACTCATTCGGTCGGTGGATTCATGAATTGCCGGATACCGCCAGCCCCTGCCGCCGGCAGGGATGCCCCCGGGTGCACAACGGCGGTCTGCTACCCTTGCATCATCCGCAGTGCCCGATTTCAAGCAACCGCCAGATCCGACCATGCATAGCCAAGACCTGTCCGCATGGACCCACAGCCATACCTTTGACGCCGGCAACCGTGACGCGGAGCGCGGCACGCGCCTGGTGATGGTTATCACCGCCATCGTCATGGTGGTGGAAATCGCCGCCGGCCTCTGGTTCAACTCGATGGCGCTGCTGGCCGACGGCTGGCACATGAGTTCGCACGCGCTGGCCATCGGCCTGTCCGCCTTTGCCTACGCGGCCGCGCGCCGCTATGCCAGCGACCGGCGCTTTGCCTTCGGCGCCTGGAAGATCGAAGTGCTGGCCGCCTTTGCCAGCGCGGTGTTCCTGCTCTGCATTGCCGCGCTGATGGCGGCGGGTTCGGTCGAGCGGCTGTTCAGCCCGCAGGACATCCATTACCGCGAGGCCATGGCCGTGACGGCGCTGGGGCTGCTGGTCAACCTCGGCTGCGCGCTGATCCTGGGTGGCCATACGCACGGGCATGGGCATGACCACGCGCACGGGCACCACCACCATGGCCACGATCATCACCACGACCACGGCCACCACCATGACATCAATCTGCGCGCGGCCTACCTGCACGTGCTGGCCGATGCCGCCACATCGGTGCTGGCGATCGTGGCGCTGGCCGGCGGCTGGTGGCTGGGCTGGGCCTGGCTAGACCCGGTGATGGGACTCGTAGGGGCGGCGCTGGTCGGCAAATGGGCGATCGGCCTGCTGCGCCAGAGCGGCACCGTGCTGCTGGACCGCGAGATGGACCACCCGGTGGTCGAAGAAGTGCGCGAGGTGCTGGCCGAACTAAACCGCGACGGCGGTGATGGCGGTTACGGCGATGAAGGCACCCGCGTGACCGACCTGCATGTCTGGCGCGTCGGCCGGCAGCACTTTGCCTGCATCGTCTGCCTGGTCACGCATGACGCCGCGCTGACGCCGCAGCGCGTGCGCCAGGCACTGTCCGTGCACGAGGAACTGGTGCACGTTACCGTCGAGATCAGCCGCTGCGCGGCCGCGCACTGAACACCCGCCGAACGCAAAACAGCGCGCCAGACCTGGCGCGCGGCTCTCTTCAGCTCAGTTCAGTTCAGCCCAGCTCGCACCACATGCACAGCGGCGGCGTATCGGTATGGCGCTGGAATTCGCTGGAGGACAGCACCTCCTCCGGCAGCTTCGATGCCGGCACCAGCGAAAAACCGTAGCGCGCGAAATAGCTCGGGCAACTCGATGCCAGCAGCACCGCACGCTGCAGGCCATTCGACCGCGCGCGCATCAGCGCGGCACGCACCACGTGCGTGGCCACGCCCTGGTCGCGGTGCTCGGGCAGCACCGCCACCGACCGGATCACCACGGTCTGGCCGAACGGCTCGCCGGCAGCGCAGCCGACGATCCGCGATTCGAGGATGGCGACATGGAAGTGCTCCAGCACGCGGAACACATCGTCGCTCGGCAGGCCACAGCGCTCTAGCAGCGCCCCCACCGCTGGCGCGTCCGAGGGCATCGCCGCCCGGATTCGCAGGTCTTTCATCATCAGGAGCCTCTCTTCTTCACATCACTTGGCGACGGGAACACCATGGAAGCCCGGCATGGTTGCGCCGCCCTGCTGGCGGCGCTCTGTGCACGCAGGCCGGTCCGGCCTGACCGCGCAACACTACCTGAATCGATTGCTTTGTACTATTGGGGAAGAACAGGGCAAACGGGTGTCGGCAATTGCCCGCCGCATTCCGCACAGGGGCGGCTGCGGCAACGGCGCGCCGTCGCGTGCATCACGCGGCGCAGGTGCGAGCAGGTGCGAAGAAGGGAGAAGAAAACTGGAGGCGGGGATCCGGAATCGAACCGTCGTACACGGCTTTGCAGGCCGTTGCATCACCACTCTGCCACCCCGCCGTGGATGGCGCGCCATACCGGCGCGTCGTGCTGCGGGCCGCAGTGTAGCGGGAAATGGAAAAGTCTGCAGGGCGCTGCGCGAGCGCCCGCGGCGGGCAGTCAGTCGCCGATCTCGCCCATGGCCGACTGCACGTAGTTCTGCAAGCCGACCTTGCCGATCAGTTCTATCTGCGATTCGAGCCAGTCGATATGCGATTCAGTGGCCTCCAGGATATCGACCACCACCTCGCGCGAAACATAATCGCCGATCGACTCCAGATACTTGATCGCATCCTTGCAACTGGCCTGCGAGACCTGTTCCAGCTTCAGGTCGCAGCCGAGCATTTCCTCGGTGTTCTCGCCAATCAGCAATTTGTCGAGGTCCTGCAGGTTGGGCAAGCCGTCGAGCAACAGGATGCGCTCGATCAGCTTGTCGGCATGCTTCATTTCCTCGATTGATTCCTCGTACTCGTGCTTGCCCAGGGCATTGAGTCCCCAATGCCGGTACATGCGCGCGTGCAGGAAATACTGGTTGATTGCGGTCAGCTCATGCCGGAGCTGGCCATTGAGCATCTGAATCGCCTTTTTATCGCTTTTCATGACAGCACCAACGACCCCTCGATTTGGGTGGATCAATTCTCATTATCGCGGCCAGCGCGCTGCTGCGGCGAATAGTTGTGAATATCGCGCCGTGGCTTTCATGGTAGACCGGCCAAGGGGGACATCAAGCAAATTCAGCGTATATTCGCCGATTATCCGTGGTTATTGAGGATGAGAATGGCAATGGTTTCCATTCGGTTTTCCCTTGCGTATGGAAAACCGCTTCCGCCATTATTATGCGGGCATTTCGGACACATGCCTGCCCCATAAAAAAGCGGGCGTACGCAGCATATTGCCGCGCCGCCCGCCATTGGAGGATCAGAAGGAATAATCAGTCGAGGCGCGCGCCCGAATCCGCCACCAGCGTCTTCAGCACCGGCCAGTCGCGCGCATAGAGCGCCTGCGCCTCGGCCGGCGAACTGCCTACCGGGCGCAGCCCCAGCGCGACCATGCGCGCCTGCATGTCGGGGGTCTGCAGGATCGCCTTCACCTCGCTTTCGAGCTTGGCCAAGATCGGCGCGGGCACGCCTACCGGCGCCACCAGCCCGATCCAGCCCACTGTCTTGAACGCGCTGTCCTGCATGCCCAGCTCGGCAAAGGTCGGCATCGCGGGCAACGCGCTGCTGCGCTGCGTGCCGGTGACGGCGAGCGCCTTGAGCTTGCCGCTCTCGATATACGGCTTGGCCGTCAGAATGCTGGCAAAGCCGAACTGCACCTGGCCGCCGAGCAGATCCTGCAGCATCGGCGCCTCGCCCTTGTAGGGCACGTGCGTGGCGTTGCCGCGCGTGAGCTTGCTGAGGTAGGCGCCGCTCAGGTGCGACAGCGATCCCACGCCCCATGAGGCATAGGTAGCCTTGCCGGCCTGGGCGCGCGCATAGTCGCCCAGCTCGCGCGGCGTGCGTGCCGGCACCGACGGGTGCGCCACCAGCACCAGTTGCGCGTCGGCCAGCACGCTGATCATGGTCAGGTCCTTGCGCGGGTCGTACGGCAGCTTGTCGAACAGGAACTGGTTGGTCAGTACCGACTGCGTCAGCGTCATCAGCAGCGTGTAGCCGTCAGGCGCAGCCTTGGCCACGGCATCGGTGCCGATGATGCCGGAGGCGCCGGCCTTGTTCTCCACCACGACCGGCTGGCCCAGCCGCTTGCTGAGTTTCTCGCCCATGGCGCGGGCGATGGTGTCGGTGCCGCCGCCGGCCACGTAGGGCACCACCAGGCGGATCGGCTTGGCCGGATAGGTCTGTGCCGCGGCCGGCAGCCCGAGGCTGAGCGAAAGCCCGCTGACTGCGAGCGCGAGCCATGCGCGTCGTTTCATGTCGTCTCCAGATCGTCTTTATGGTTTTGAAGGACAACGGTAGCGGGCTTGAGAAAGTACGTCCAATGCAATATTTTTCAGGTTTCGATGCATAAACAGTTAGATCAATGGGCCTGCGACAGCTGCATCACTTCGTCACCCTGGTGGAACAGGGCAGCTTCGCGCGCGCGGCCGCGGCGCTGCACCTGTCGCAGCCGGCACTGACGCGCAGCATCCAGGCGCTGGAGGCCGACCTCGGCACACTGGTCGACCGCAGCTACGGCAAGGTTCGCCCCACCGCCGCCGGCACGCTGGTGCTCGAGCGCGCGCGCCGCATGCTGCGCGAAAGCCGCGAACTGCGCCGCGACCTGCAGTTGCTGGACGATGTGGAGATCGGCGAGATCCGCGCCGGCTTCGGACCGTTCGCGGCATCGTTCCTGCTCGACCCGGTGCTGGAAGCGCTGGTGCGGCGCTACCCGCGCCTGCGCATCGACGTGGAAACCGCCGACACCACCACCATGCTGCGCGCGCTGGAAGCAGAACGGCTCGATGTCTTTGTCGGCGAAAGCCGCAGCCTGGCGCCGCTCGGCCACCTGCAGATCGAGCGCCTGCCGGCGCTGGAAACCGGCGTCTTCGTACGCGCGGCGCACCCGCTGGCGCAGCAGCACGACATCAGCCTCGCCGCGCTGCGCGACTACCCGGTGGCAGGCCCGAGGCTGCCGGCGCGTATCCAGCAGTACTTCCGCGAGGCGCTGCAGGCGGCAGGCGACGGCACGCCCGGGGACGACAGCACCGGCCTGCTCACCGTCACCTGCAATGACATGCACGCGTTGCGCGCGCTGATGCTGTCCGGTGACGCGGTCGCGCTGGTGCCGGTGGCGATGATGGCCGAGGCCTGCGCGCGGGGCGCGGCGGTGCCGCTGCGGATGCGCCCGCCCCACGACCTGCGCGCGCAGTACGGCATTGTGTCGCTGGCCGGGCATACCCCGTCGCCGGCGACGCGCGCGTTCGTGGCGGAGGTGCAAGCGGCGCTGGCGGGCTACCCGGGGGCGGGGGCGAGCATCGTCCCGGTTCGCTAGAAACTTTCGCAGGACACGGCGGCGACCTCTTCGACATCTATTTCACGCCGCTGATCGCGGGCTACCACTTCTCCAAGACCGGGCATGTGGCGCTGAGCCTGACCATCTGGGCGCCGACCGGCGAGTACGATCCCAACTCACTGGCCAATCCCAGCCTGAACATTCCCCGCGGCAATACCATGAACCGGTTATTGTCGAATCCCCTTGGTGCACGCTATGCTCCTGCCGCCGCTGACAACAGGCACGTCCAGACGCTCTCAAGAGCGCACGCGCGCCTGTCGATATAGGCGGTGCGGGGCGGTCAAAGCAGTTCAGTCCCCGCTTAAAACCAAAACGATACGGGGAAATATCAAAAATGTGGGGAGCAACTCTTCGCACGACGGCGCTCGTGTGCGGCGCCACTTTGCTTGGCGCTTGCGCGCAGAACTATGGAAACCGTGTAGCCGCGACTTCCGATAGTTTTCGCGCAGGGGGCATCGAGACCGCCATCGCAGCCCATGACAAGGCCCATGAGGGGGTCAAGCCGGAAGACCTGGACCTGCTGTATTTCCTGGAGCGCGGCGAGTTGATGCGCCTGCGCAAGGACGGGTTGAAGCCAAGTACCGACGCATGGTTCAAGGCGACCGAAAAGATCCAGGTATGGGAAGAGGATAGCCGGAGCAAGCTGACCAAGAGCGCTGGCGAGCTCGGCGCCGCATTGCTTTCGGAGTCGTTCAACCGCTATGACGGGCAGGACTACGAGAAAGTCATGCTCAGCACCCGGCTGGCACAGAACCATTTGATGGCTGGCCGCTGGGACGACGCACGTATCGAAATCCGGCGCATGTACGAGCGCGAGACATTGATTGCCTCCCTGCGCGAGAAGGAGGTGCAGGCACTCAAGGATGCGGCGGAAGAGAAAGGGGCGAAGGACACTGAAGTCAAGCTCAAGGACATCAAGGGGTATCCGGTCGAGATCTTCGACGACCCCGAAGTGACCGGCCTGCGCAATGCCTACCAGAGCGCTGCATCGCATTACCTGGCCGGCTTCGTCTTCGAGGCGCTGAACGAGCCCAGCCTTGCCACGGCGGGCTATCGGCAGGCTATCGAGCTGCGCCCTGACGTACCGATGCTGCAGAAGGGCCTGGAAGGCGTTGCCACCAGCAAGCGTGTGCCGGCCGGCAAGACCGACGTGCTGTTCGTCATCGAGTCCGGAAGCATGCCGGCGCGGGAAACCGTGAAGATCACGCTGCCTGTGCCGATCGGGGCGGGGGTGAAGCTGCTGTCCACCTCTTATCCTGTGATTCGTCCGGCTAAAGACACCTTCATCCCGACCTCGATCAAGGTCGGCGATGCTTCCGTGCCCGCGGCCATGGTCACCAGCCTGGATGCCATGGCTCGCCGTGCGCTGAAGGACGAGATGCCCGGGGCGGTAGCGCGCAGCATGGTTCGCATGGTTGTGTCCGGCGCCGCTCAGGAGGCGCTGCAGCGCAATGGCGGCGCCTTCGGCTCCCTGATGAGCCTTGCGGTTGGCCTGACCAGCGCCGCCACGGAGAGCGCAGACACGCGCCAATGGCGCACGCTGCCGGCCAACATCTCGCTGGCGCGCGCCGTGGTACCCAGCGGCGCATTGCCGGTGTCGTTCACCACGCCGCAAGGTACCTTCCGCCAGGAGGTCAAGGTCGACGGCACCTATGCACTCGTGGTCCTGCGCCCGTTGGGCAATAGCGACCTCAGCGCGCTGGTTTCGCAGCCAGGGGCTGGGCTGGTTGCTGCCGCGCCAGCCAAGCCCGAGCCCGCCAAGCGCAATGCGCGCCGCGCCAGTACCACGGTGGCGTCCAAGGGCGCGGCAAAAGGACAGTAAGGCCTTAAGTTGACTTTTCGAACGAGGCCGCGCGCGTCGCGGCCTCAAATCCTGGCTGGCCCTGTGCCGGCCTTTTGCACGTCTGATGCACCCTGAAGAATGAACCACCTATTCCGCAACTTCTCCGTATCTGCCGTGGCGGCATTGGCCCTGTCGGGTGCAAGCGCGCTGCTGCCAGGCCTGGCACACGCCGAAACCATTGCATCCAGGGTGGTACAGCTTGGCGAAGCGAACAAGATCCGCGTGAGCGCGCTTCGCGCCGTGGAACGCAACGGCCGGCTGCTGGTACAGGCGCAGTTCGCCAATACTTCGACGGACCCACAGCACTTCGCCTATCGCTTCAAATGGCTTGACCAGGACCAGATGAGCGTGTGGGAAGACGAAGCCTGGAAGCCGGTCATGCTGCATGGCGTGCAGTCCACCGACATCCAGTCCCTGGCGCCCACCCGTGCGGCGACAGACTTCCGCATTGAACTGCACGCTGTCGACAACACCGCGTCGCTGTTCGGCCCGTCGAGGTAACGACAGCCAGCCTCACCCGCCATACAGCCTTTGCCTTACCCGAAGACTCATCAAGGAAATCCAGTCATGCATCCGATTTTTGCTCGTTCTCCTATTCTCGCGTTGCTCGCCGCCGGTGCGCTGCTGGGCGGTTGTACCACCGTTGCCGGCCCGCGCATGGATGGCAACGTCCAGTATGGCGACGCCAGGGCCGTCGAGGCCCTGACCAATGAATTCGGCTCTACCGACCTGCAGACGATTGCCGAAGCCATGACGCGCTCGCTGCTGCAATCGCGCCCCATCACTGCGCCGCGCGAGGCGCCGGTTGTCACGCTGGCCGAGGTCAAGAACAAGACGGGCGAATACATCGACACCCGCGCCATCACGGAGAAGATCCGCAACCAGCTGCTCAAGAGCGGTTCGGTGCGCTTTGCTACCGCGGGCGTGGACATGCAGGGCCAGGTGGATGAACTGCAGCGGCAGAACCAGACGGGCCTGTACAAGAACAGTGGCAAGGCCCGCATGGGCCAGATGCAGGCAGCCAGGTACCGGCTCGAGGGCAACATCACGTCCATCACCAAGCGCACCTCGAACGTGAAGGACGTGTACTACCTGTTCAACCTGACGCTGGTGGACAACGAGTCCGGCATGCTGGAGTGGGCTGACGAGAAGGAAATCCGCAAGACGTCGTATCGTTGAGCGAGGCTGCGATGCTACGTTTCCTGACCGCGGCAGTCGCCGCCCTGGCCTGCTCCGGGGCCATCGCCCAGGTGAAGGTCGCCGTTGCAGACCTGGCCTATAAGGACACCATCCGGGAAGCGTTCTCTTATGAGTCCGGCTACCGGAAGTCCCACAACAGCGGGGCAATGAACTACAGCGGCGGCATGGGGTCGTCGAATGGCCACGCAAACCACTCGTCATCCAGCGAGTCGGCTTTTGTGAAGGCATCCGGTGAACTCACGCGCATCGAATACGGCGAATTGCGCCGCTTCACCGCTGACATCAAGGGACAACTCGTCAGCAGTGGCGCGATACGGGTCGTACAGGCCAGGCAGTACACCGGCGACCCTTCCGAGGCGCTCTTCAATGTCCGCGAGCGCATCCGCCAGGGCGATTTCGCCGGCGCGGACTATGTGCTCTTCGGCGTAGTCAACAGCCTGGAGTGGCGTAACGACGTACAGCCGGTGCAGCACACGCGCAACTCGATGCTGCTTTACAGCCTGGAAGTCGGCGCTGAATTCAGCCTCATCAACACCCGGACCATGGAAGTGCGTGCCGCGTTCTCGGCCGTTGGCGAAGGCAATGACAACAAGATCTGGTCATCCGGCGCCGCGCTGACGCCCAACAAGGCACGGGTGATGCAGGCCGTGTCGCGCTCGCTGGCTGAAGAAGTGGTTCGCCAGCTCGGCGACCAGTTCAGCGTGGGCGGTGGCCGCCTGGCCATGGGCGAGGAGAACTACGACGGCTCGCGCAGCCCGCGCGGACCTGAAACCGCCGGATCACCTCGCAAGGTCAGGGTGTTTGAGTAACGGCGAACCAGGGGCTGCCCTTTGCAGCCCCTGCGCCCTACGGTCGAAACGCCATGGAGCACGAATGGCTTTGACAAAAAAAGAGCCGGCCAATGAGGGCCGGCTCTTCCTTTTTATGGCACTCAACCTGCTGTCGCGACCTTACTCCACCGTCACCGACTTGGCGAGGTTGCGCGGCTTGTCGACGTCAGTACCGCGCGCGCAAGCCGTGTGATACGCCAGCAGCTGCAGCGGCACCACGTGCAGGATCGGCGACAGGTCGCCATAGTGCTCGGGCATGCGGATCACCTGGATGCCGTCCGACGACTGGATCTGCGTATCGCTGTCGGCAAACACATAGAGCCGGCCGCCGCGCGCGCGCACTTCCTGGATGTTGGACTTCAGCTTTTCCAGCAGCGCGTCGTTGGGGGCGACGGTGACCACCGGCATCGCTTCGGTAACCAGCGCCAGCGGGCCGTGCTTCAGTTCGCCGGCCGGATAGGCCTCGGCGTGGATGTACGAGATTTCCTTGAGCTTGAGCGCGCCTTCGAGCGCGATCGGATAGTGCAGGCCACGGCCCAGGAACAGCGCGTTCTCGCGGCGCGCGAAGTCTTCGGACCAGGCGATGATCTGCGGCTCCAGCGCCAGCACGCCGTGCAGCGCGGCCGGCAGGTGGCGCAGGTTGGCCAGGTCCCTGGCTTCGGCTTCCTCGGTCAGCAGGCCGCGCACCTTGGCCAGCGACAGCGTCAGCATGTACAGCGCGGCCAGCTGCGTGGTGAAGGCCTTGGTCGAGGCCACGCCGATCTCGGTGCCGGCGCGGGTCAGGAAGCGCAGCTCGGTCTCGCGCACCATGGCGCTGGTGGCGACGTTGCAGACGGCCAGCGTGTGCACATGGCCCAGCGCGCGCGCGTGGCGCATCGCGGCCATGGTGTCGGCGGTTTCGCCCGACTGCGAGATCACCACCACCAGGGCGCGCGGGTTCGGCACGGTTTCGCGGTAGCGGTATTCGCTGGCGACCTCGACCTGGGTCGGGATCTTGGCGATGCTTTCGAGCCAGTACTTGGCCGTGCAGCCGGAGTAGTAGCTGGTGCCGCACGCCAGGATCAGCACGCTGTCGACACCGGCAAAGACCTCGGCGGCCTTGTCGCCGAACAGCGCCGGCGTGATGCTTTCCACGCCTTCCAGCGTGTCGCCCAGCGCGCGCGGCTGTTCGAAGATTTCCTTCTGCATGAAGTGGCGGTACGGGCCCAGCTCGACCGATGCGGCATGGGCTTCAACCAGGCGGGCTTCGCGCTCGACCGCGTGGTCTTGCGCGTCATGGATGACCACGCCGTCGAGCGAGATCTCGACCACGTCGCCCTCTTCCAGGTAGATGATGCGGTTGGCGGTGCCGGCCACGGCGAGCGCGTCGGACGCGAGGAAGGCCTCGTTCTCGCCGAGCGCCACCACCAGCGGCGAACCGGCGCGCGCGCCGACCACCACGCCGGGCTGGTCCTTGGCGAACACGGCGATGGCGTAGGCGCCGTGCAGGCGCTTGGTGACCGCGCGCACCGAGCCGAACAGGTCCCCGCGGGTGGCGCTGCTCGGATAGGAATAGGCCTGGTGGATCAGGTGGGCGACAACTTCGGTGTCGGTCTGCGACTCGAAGCCGTAGCCGACCGCGCGCAGTTCCTCGCGCAGCGGCTCGTAGTTCTCGATGATGCCGTTGTGCACCAGCGCGATGGTCTCGCCCGACAGGTGGGGGTGGGCGTTGACGGTGTCGGGCCTGCCGTGGGTGGCCCAGCGCGTGTGCGCCACGCCGGTCAAGCCCGACAGGCCCGAGGCCTGGGTCTGCGCATCCAGGTCGGCCACGCGCGACACGGTGCGGGCGCGCTCGACCGCATCGTCGCGCACGACGGCGACGCCACACGAGTCATAGCCGCGGTATTCCAGGCGGCGCAGACCCTCGATCAGGACCGGAACGATATTGCGCGTCGAAACCGCGCCGACGATGCCACACATGCTGAACCCCCGTTGCTGGCGCCCACTGCGGCGCACTATCCAATCCAATCGCGCCGCCCGTGCCGGGTCGGCGCTTCCATGGCCGCTCACGCGGCGGCCTGACGATTACTTCTTCGGCGGCTTGACCGGACGCTGCCAGGCATCGATGGTCATCTGCTTGGCGCGCGACAGCGTCAGCTTGTCCGCGGGTGCTTCCCTGGTCAGCGTAGTGCCCGCGCCCAGCGTGGCGCCGCGGCGTACCGTCACTGGCGCGACCAGTTGCGTATCGGAGCCGATAAAGACGTCGTCCTCGATCACCGTCCGGTGCTTGTTCACACCGTCATAGTTGCAGGTGATCGTGCCGGCGCCAATATTGACGCGCGAACCCACTGTGGCGTCTCCAACATATGCAAGGTGATTGGCCTTGCTGTGGGCCGCCACCTGGGCATTCTTGACCTCGACGAAGTTGCCGATATGGACATCTTCGCCCAGTTCGGTGCCCGGGCGCAGCCGCGCGTAGGGCCCGATGCGGCCGGCAGGGCCTATTTTGGCACTATCGACATGGCAGAAGGGGTGCAATTGCGCGCCGGCACCCACGGTGCTGTTGCGGATCACGCAATGGGCGCCGATGCTGGCGCCGTCTTCCAGGTGCACGCGGCCCTCGAACACGCAGCCGACATCGATGGTGACATCGCGCCCGCAGGTCAGCTCGCCACGCACATCGATGCGCGCCGGGTCCAGCAGCGTCACGCCGGCTTCCAGCAGGCGGCGGGCCTGGTTGCCCTGGTGGATGCGCTCGACTTCGGCCAGCTGCAGCTTGCTGTTGACCCCGAGGGTTTCCCAGATCGCCGCGGGCTGGGCCGAGACGATCTCGACGCCCTCCGTGGCGGCGCGCTCGACCGTGTCGGTCAGGTAGTACTCGCCCTGGGCATTGTCGTTGCCGAGCGTCGACAGCCAGCGCCGCAGGTGGCCCGTCGGGCACACGATGATGCCGGTATTGATCTCGTGGATGGCCTTGACGGCCTCGCTGGCGTCCTTTTGCTCGACGATGCGGACGATGCTGCCCGCGGCGTCGCGTACGATACGTCCATAGCCGGTCGGATCGGGCATTTCGACCGTCAGCACGCCGAAGCGCTCGGTGCCGGCCTCGGCCACCAGTGCCTTCAGCGTGGCGGCGGTTGTGAGCGGCACGTCACCGTATAGAACCAATGTAGGCTGGCTGTCGTCCAACAATGGAAGTGCCTGCATCACCGCATGGCCCGTGCCAAGCTGTTGGGCCTGTTCCGCGAAGGCGACATCGTCGGCGGCGACCGCCTCGCGCACATGCGCGGCGCCGTGGCCGACCACGACCACCAGCCGCGACGGCGACAGCGCGCGTGCCGTATCGAGGACGTGCGCCAGCATGGGCCGCCCTGCAACCGGGTGCAGTACCTTGGGCAAATCGGAAACCATTCGCTTGCCCATGCCGGCGGCGAGAATGACGATATTCACAAGGAGACCCCTAAGTGAGTGTGTCCGAAAATATTCTGGAAAACGCCAACCGGGTGATTCGCGGACTGCGCCGCCCAGCTTGGCTGCAGGCCCGGGCCCAGTCGGTGCGGAAACCCGCAAACCCTTGCCAGTCTTGGGCTGGCGGCGCTCGGGAGGGCCCTGCTGCAATGCGCGCCGATTTTAACATGGCGTTTTCTGCCCAAGGCCGCGCTGTTTCCGAATTTCACAATAGGTGGGCGCGGCGGATTTTGGTGATTTTCAGCGCGGCGGCGCTGTGCGCGTGCAACGCGATGAAACTCGGGTACCAGCAGGGTGACCGGCTGGCGTACTGGTGGATCGACAATTATGTCGACGTCACTTCCGCCCAGGAGCCGCTCACGCGCGAGGCGATCGCGCGCTTCTTTGCCTGGCACCGCAAGGCTCAGCTGCCTGAAATCTCGGGCCTGCTGCAGCAGGCCAAGGCCGAGGTCCGCCAGCCGGTGACGCCGGCCATGGTCGAGCACTTCCAGGACGCCTCGCAGCAGCTTGCACGCCGCTCCTACGAGCAGGCCATGCCCGACATGGCCGACCTGCTGCTGACCCTGACGCCCGAACAGATCGCCCGCATGGAGAAGAAATTCGCCGAGGGCAACGCCAAGTACCGCAAGAAATTCCTGAACCCGAATCCGGCCGAGCGGGTCGATGCCCGCTTCGACAAGGTGATGGACTACGCGCGGCTGGTCTATGGCGGCTTCTCCGGCGAGCAGGAAAAGCAGATCCGTGAGGCGATACTGCCCGTGGTCGACAGCGCCGAGGCGCGCTATGCCGAGCGGGTGGCGCGGCAGCAGGAATGGCTGAAGATGGTGCGCTACGTGCAAACCACGCAGCCGTCCAAGCCGCAGGTGATAGACCTGCTGCGGCGCTTCCGCGACTACTGGCAGAACCCGCCGGCCAAGCAGGCGGCGCGCCACGATGCCAGCACCACCGCCGGGATCGCATTGACGGTGGCAATCGCCAACATGACCACGCCGCAACAGAAGGCGCATGCGCAGGACCGGTTCCAGAAGTGGATCGACGATACCAACGCGCTGATGCGGGAAAAGGCGAACGCCCCGGTGCAGTCCGCGGCGACGAACTAGGATTCGGCCACCGGGTTTCGGCCACCCTCAATGCAAAATGCCCGCTCGCGCGGGCATTTTGGCTATGTGGCGGCAGTTACTGCGGCGCGCCGGCCTGCTCCGCCTCGGGCGCGGATGCCGGCGGACGCTCGAAGCGCACGAACTCCATCCGGTTCTCTTCCAGGCTGCCCGCGAACACCAGCGGCTGCTGCTGGAAGGTGGTCTCACCGAACAGCGAGGCCTCGTCCACCTTGGCCAGGCCCGTGGCCAGCCCCGTGAACGGGAACAGCTCGGTATCGGCCAGGTGCGAAGGCACCACGTTGCGCAGCGCCGAGAAGATATTGTCGATGCGGCCCGGGTTCTGCCGCTCCCACTCCTGCAGCATCTCGCTGACCTTCTTGCGCTGGAGGTTTTCCTGCGAGCCGCACAGGTTGCACGGGATGATCGGGAATTCCATCGCGCGCGCGTACGACGCAATGTCCTTCTCCGAGCAGTACGCCAGCGGGCGGATCACGATATGCGCGCCGTCGTCGGTGGCCAGCTTGGGCGGCATGGCTTTCATCTTGCCGCCGAAGAACATGTTCAGGAAGAAGGTGTTGACGATGTCGTCGCGGTGGTGGCCCAGCGCGATCTTGTTGGCGCCCAGCTCCTTGGCGGTGCGGTAGATCACGCCGCGGCGCAGGCGCGAGCACAGCGAGCAGGTCGTCTTGCCCTCGGGCACCTTCTCCTTGACGATCGAGTACGTGTCCGCCTCGACAATCAGGTACTCCACGCCCACCGACTTCAGGTATTCAGGCAGCACATGCTCCGGGAAACCCGGCTGCTTCTGGTCCAGGTTCATCGCGATCAGCTTGAACTTGATGGGCGCGCGCTTCTGCAGCGCCATCAGGACCGACAGCATGGTGTACGAGTCCTTGCCGCCACTCATGCAGACAAGCACGGTGTCGCCGTCCTCGATCATGCCGAAGTCGCCGATGGCCTTGCCGGTTTGCGATTGCAGCCTCGTCTCGAGGCGGTAGAAATTGTTCGAGTGGCTCATGAAGCATCCTGTTGCATGGCGCCTGCCGGATGGAATGGCCGGCAGCGCGCGAAGGGGCAACATTCTACTTTAGGCGCCCGCACGCTGCAGGCGCCAGGCAAATGCCGCAGATACTGCAAATGCCGCAAATACCGCAAATACCGCCTCAGGCGCCCTGCTTGATCTGGAACACCTCGACGCCCACGGAATCGCAGTCCGGGTACACGTCGGGCTTCTCGGTCGACACGCGCACGGCGCGCACCTTGGGGTGCTTGAGCATGGCGCGCGCGACGTCGTCGCACAGCGTTTCCTGCAAGTGGACGTGGCCCTGCGCCATGCGCTCGGCCACGGTGTTGCGCATGAAGTCGTAGTCAACCACTTCGTCGAGCTTGTCGGCGTGCGGGGTGCATTCTTCCAGCGGCACGAACAGGTCGATATTGATCAGCACGCGCTGCTCGCCCTTCTTCTCGAACTCATGCACGCCGATATTGATCTGCACTTCATAGTTGCGCAGGAACATGCGTCGGCAGTCCTGCAGGCTGGGGTGGGAAAGAGCGGCGAGCATGGTCATGGCTGGGAGAAAAGACTAGAAATGGAAACGCCGCGCCGGGCGGGCACGGCACATCAGGGTACGGTTTTCCGGCGTGCCTTGGCGTACAGGCGCCAGCTTACTCGGTCAGGAACATCACGTCGCGCGCCAGCGGCATCAGGTGCTGGCCGCCGTCCACATACAGCGTGGTGCCGGTGACAGCTTTCGCCTGCGCCATATAGGCCACCGCCTGGGCGATATCCTCGGGCGTCGAGGACTGGCCCAGCGGCGTCACGCGATGCGCGCGGCGGAAGCTCTGCTCCGACTGCTCGCCCGACACCAGCGTGATGCCCGGCGCCACGCCGACCACGCGGATGCGCGGCGCCAGCGCCTGCGCCAGCTGCACCGTGGCGGTCTGCAGCGCGGCCTTGGACAGCGTGTACGACAGGAAATCGGGATTCAGGTTGTCCAGCTTCTGGTCGAGCAGGTTGATCACCACGCCGCGCGGTTCGGCCGCCTTGTCTTTGTCGCCGCCCGGGGCAGCGGCGGCCAGCGCCTTGTGCAGCTCGCGCGCCAGCAGCAGCGGCGCCGCCACATTGGTGCGCATATGCGTATCGAGCGACGCATACGAGAAACTGGTCGCCACGTCATACTGGAACAGCGAGGCGTTGTTGACCAGGCAGGTCGGCAAGCCCAGCGCGGCGATGCAGTCCGCGATCAGGCGGCCGGTGGCGGCCTCGTCTGCGAGGTCGGCGCGCAGCACCGCGGCCCGGCGGCCGAGCGCGCGGATCCTGGTTGCCAGCGCCTCGGCCTCGTCGACCGAGCGGTGGCAATGCACGGCCACGTCCCAGCCTTGCGTTGCCAGTTCCAGCGCAATGGCGCGGCCCAGGCGACGCGCGCCGCCGGTGACGAGGGCGACGCCGCGGGCAGCGGTCTGGGCGGCGGCAGGATTGGCGGCAGCGGGTGCCGGGGTATCGGATGCGGGCATTGCTACAATCGCGGGATGCAGAAAGCCGCTAGTTTACCCCTTCCCCCCGCCGACGCGCAGGCCGCTTCCGATACCCTTACAGCCCGTATTGGCGAATCGATCGATGCGGCCGGCGGCTGGATCGGCTTTGACCGCTATATGGCGCTGGCGCTGTACGCGCCCGGCCTGGGCTACTACAGCGGCGGTTCGGCCAAGTTCGGGCGCGATGCCCGCGACGGCAGCGACTTCATTACCGCACCGGAACTGAGCCCGTTCTTCGCGCGCACGCTGGCGCGCCAGGTCGCGCCACTGGTGGCGCAAGACCTGCCGCGGATGATGGAGTTCGGCGCCGGCACCGGCCGCCTGGCCGCGGACTTGCTGCTGGGGCTGGAGCAGGAAGGCCAGCTGCCGCAGGAATACGCGATCGTCGAACTGTCCGGCGAGCTGCGCGCACGCCAGCAGGAAACGCTGGCGCAGCGCGCCCCGCACCTGGCAGCGCGCGTGCGCTGGCTGGACGCGCTGCCCGACAGTTTCGAGGGCGTCATCGTCGGCAACGAAGTGCTCGATGCGATGCCGGTGCAGCTCTACGCACGCGTTGGTGGCCGTTGGCACGAACGCGGCGTGGCCCGCGCCGAAACCGGCGCGGCCACGGCATTCCGCTTCGAGGACCGCTTGCTCGCCGATGCCGACGTGCCCGCAATGCTGCGCGACATTGCCGGCGACCATGATGTCGTCACCGAGACCCATGCCGAAGCCGAGGGCTTCACGCGTGCCGTCGGCGCGATGCTGGCGCGCGGCACCGCCTTCTTCATCGACTACGGCTTTCCCGCCGCCGAGTACTACCACCCGCAGCGCGCCGGCGGCACGCTGATGTGCCACTACCGCCATCACGCGCATCCGGACCCGTTCCTCTACCCCGGCCTGCAGGACATCACCGCGCACGTCAATTTCAGCGGCATCGCCGCCGCCGCGGTGGAAACCGGGCTGACCGTATCGGGCTTTGCCTCGCAGGCGCGCTTCCTGATGAACGCGGGCATCACCGAGCTGCTGATGGCGCTGGACCCGTCCGATGCGCGCGCCTTCCTGCCGCAAGCCAACGCCGTGCAAAAGCTGCTGTCCGAAGCGGAGATGGGCGAGCTGTTCAAGGTCATCGCGCTGACGCGGGGCCTCGACGACGGCACGGACCAGAGCGAGCCGCTGGCCGGCTTCGCCCGCGGCGACCGCTGCCACACCCTGTAAGCCAAAGGCAACGCCATGCTGCGCTGGACCCTCACCATCTTCCTGAGCGTGATCATCCTGTCCGCGGCGCTGCCGTGGCTGCAGAAGATCGGGCTGGGACGGTTGCCGGGGGACGTGCGCTTCCGCCTGTTCGGGCGGGAGTTCGTGCTGCCGTTTGCTTCGACGATCCTGTTGTCGCTGGTGGCGCTGGTGATCGGCAAGCTCTTGTAGGAGCGGCGCCGCGGCTTCTCAATCCGGTGCGTGCTCGCCGAGCCGTTGCGCCACGGCCGCGACGCGGGCCGCATGGACGCGGTCCTTGATCTGCCCCACGTCGTCCGCACAGGCGCGCGCGATCGCACCGGCATCGACGCCGGCGGCGGCTTCGCGCGCCGCCAGCAGCCGCGTCGCCTGCGGATAGTCGCTGTGCTCGAAGCCCTTGCGCCCGCGCTTGTCGGCCTCGCACGCCTGCAGCGCCAGCGCGAAGCGGCCGGGCTTGCGCAGCGCGTCGCAGCGCTCCAGCAGCCGTACCACCGCAGCGGCGCTGAATTCCAGCGAGCGGTGGATATTGCCGTGCTCGCGCGCCACCACCAGCGCCAGGTCGCGGCAATCGTTGGGCACGCGCAGCCGCAGGCAGACCTCTTCCAGCAGGTTGACGCTGCGCAGCTCATGGCCGGTATGGCGCGGCAGCACGTCTTCGGGCGTAGTGCCCTTGCCCAGGTCGTGCACCAGCGCGGCAAAGCGCACCGGCAGCGGCACGCCCATTGCGGCGGCGGTGTCGATCACCATCATCACGTGCACGCCGGTATCGACTTCCGGGTGGAAGTCGGCGCGCTGCGGCACGCCCCACAGGCGGTCAAGCTCGGGCAGCAAGCGCGCCAGCGCGCCGCAGTCGCGCAGCACCTCGAACATCCGCGACGGGTGCGCTTCCATCAGGCCGCGCGCCAGCTCCTGCCAGACGCGCTCGGGCACCAGCGCATCGACCTCTCCGGCCGTCACCATCTCGCGCATCAGGCGCTGGGTCTCTGCGGCGACGGTGAACCCGTGGAAGCGCGCGGCGAAGCGCGCCAGCCGCAGGATGCGCACCGGGTCTTCGGCGAAGGCATCGGAGACGTGGCGGAACAGCCGGGCCTGCAGGTCGCGCTGGCCGCCGTGCGGGTCGATCACCGGGCCGACCAGGTTGCCGTCGGCATCGACCTCGCGCGCCATCGCATTGATGGTCAGGTCGCGCCGGACCAGGTCGTCTTCCAGCGTGACATCGGGCTCGCAGTAGAAGGCGAAGCCCTTGTAGCCCATCGCGGTCTTGCGCTCGGTGCGTGCCAGCGCGTATTCCTCATGGGTACGCGGATGCAGGAAGACCGGGAAATCCTTGCCCACGGGACGATAGCCCGCGGCTTCCATCTCGTGCGGGGTCGCGCCGACGACTACGTAGTCACGGTCCTGGCTGGGCTTGCCCAGCAGTTCGTCGCGGATCGCGCCGCCGACGGCATACACCTGCATCGTTGTGGCCTCTTCTGGTGCCGGCACAGGGCAGATGCCCGGCGCCGGCTGCATGGCTCAGTGGTTGACGATGATCGCGTCGGGCCGGTCGGGGGACACGCGGTAGGGCTCGTCGTCGGCCAGGAAATCGCGCTCCTCGTGTGCGGCGGCGATCCACTCCTGCATGGTCGGCAGCGCCAGCATGAAGTCGGCATAGGCCTTGGCGTCTTCCGGCAGGTGGATGCCATAGGTGGCAAAGCGGCTCACCACCGGCGCGAAAAAGGCGTCGGCCACGGTGAATTCGCCGAACAGGAACGGCCCGCGCGCACCATGCTGCTGGCGCAGCCCGCCCCAGATCGCGGCAATGCGGTCGACGTCGCGCTGCACGGCCACGTTCCAGCCGCATCCGGGCAGCACCGCGGTCACGTTCATCGGCAACTGGCTGCGCAGGTTGCCGAAGCCGGAATGCATCTCGGCGCAAACCGCGCGCGCCACCGCACGCTCGGCGCGGTCGGCGGGCCACAGCGTCTTTTCCGGGAAGCGCTCGGCCACATATTCGGCGATCGCCAGCGAGTCCCACACGGTGACGTCGCCATCGACCAGCGCCGGTACCTTGCCGGCAGGCGAATAGCGCGCGATCTCGGCGGCGAAGCTGCCGGTGAACAGGCGCACCTGTACCTCTTCGAATTCAATGCCGGCCTGGCGCAGCAGCAGCCAGGGGCGCAGCGACCAGGAGGAGTAATTCTTGTTGCCGATGACGAGCTTCATCGTAGGTCCTTGGGGGAGGAGGCGAAGGGAGACGGCGGCGGCGGCGCGCCGGACCGGTCATTTTGCCAGCGCGCCAGCCTGCCTCAAAGTGAATTGCACTCGCAAACGATCCGAAAATGGGTCACATAGGCCACCCGCGGCCCGCCGCCCACCCGCCCTTCAGCGGTGCACGCTGGCTCGCATCGAGGTCAGCGCTGCATCGCGGTTGCGCCCGGCCAGCGCGTCGGTCATCACCGATTCCAGGCTGGCCGGATGCAGGTCCAGCTCCGGCGCGACCGGATGTTCGAGCACGTTGTCCAGCTGCATCGAGTCGAGGTTGTCGCGCGACAGCAGCGGATCGCCCGGCATGTGTTCCATGATGGTCGCCTGCACCCGCGCCAGCGCATCCGGCAGCGCGATCACCGGGCGCGGATGGCCGGAAGCGCGGCCGGCGAAGCGCACCAGTTCTTCCAGCGTATAGACCTGCGGGCCACCCAGTTCATAGCCACGGCCGATGGTGGCCGGGTTGACCATCGCATTGAGGAAGGCCTGCACCACGTCCTGTACGAATACCGGCTGGAAACGCGCCTGCGCGCAGGCCAGCGGCACGATGGGCGCCATCTGCTGCATCTGCGCGAACAGGTTGAGGAAATGGTCATCGGGGCCGAACACCACCGACGGGCGGAGAATGGTCCATTCCAGCCCGCTGGCGCGCACGATGCGCTCGCCGTCGCCCTTGCTGCGCAGGTACATCGACGGCCCCTTGCTGTCGGCGCCGAGCGCGCTCATATGCAACAGCCGGCGCACGCCGGTGGAGAGGCACGAAGCGACGATCTGCCGCACCATTTCCACATGGGCGCTGGCAAAGGCGTCGCCATAGGGATCGGCACGCTCGCCGTGCAGCACGCCCACCAGGTTGACGACAATGCCGTCAACCCCGAGCGAGCCGATGGCGTCATCGAGCGCGGCATTGTCGGCCAGCCCCAGCTCCGCCACCTCGACGCGCGGCAGCAGCAACAGGTGCTGTGCGTGCTCGACGTTGCGGGTGCCGACCACGATGCGGTCGGGGGCGATCGGTGAATCCGGATTGCTGCCCGGGGCTAAAGGCGCACCCGAGGCAGAGGCGGCGCCGGCCAGGCGCGAGACAAGGTGGCTGCCGATAAAGCCGGCGCCACCGATGACGAGGACGTTGCTGGTCTGCATGATGCCTCCGTGCAAAGTGAACTGCACGTCGCGGCGCATTGCGCCAGCCGGGCCGCCGCAACGCGCCCGGCACTGCACACCAGCGGCCCGTCCCGTCGGGTGCCCGTCAGGGCAGGCTGGTGGTGGTCACCGGCGACGGCGCGACCGTACCCAGGCGCGATTTCAGCGACTGCGGCCGGCCACTCATCAATGCAGCATAGTACGTGGCGTTGGAAAGCACATTCTTCACATAGCCGCGCGTTTCATTGAACGGGATGGTCTCTGCAAAGATCGCGCCTTCCACGGGCCGCGCCAGCGTGCTGCGCCAGGTCTTGGGCCGGCCCGGACCGGCGTTGTACGCGGCCGATGCCAGCGTCCAGGAGCTGTCCAGGTCGGTCAGCACCATGTTCAGGTAATTGGTGCCGAGCAGGATGTTGATGTTCGGATCGCCCATCATCGACGGCGAAAAATCGTTCATGCCGATCTTGCGCGCCACGTACTTGGCCGTCGCCGGCATCACCTGCATCAGGCCGTGTGCGCCGGCCGACGAACGCGCGCTCATGAGGAAGCGCGATTCCTGGCGGATCAGGCCGTAGACCCACGCCATGTCGAGCCCGACATCGTCGGTCGCGCGCTGCATGATGTCGCGGTACGGCATCAGGAAGCGCAGCGCGAAGTCATGCTCGTTGCGGGTGCGGTCGGCGGTGTTGACGGTGCGGTCGAGCAATTCGAGGCGGCGCGCGTATTCAGCCGCGGCGAGCAGTTCGCGGTCGTTCATGCCGCGCAGCTCCCAGTTCCATTCGCGGTTGCCCTCGAAGCGCATGTTCATCGCATAGAACTTCTGCGCGCGCTGGAAGCCGGCGCGCGAGCGCATGGCATTGGCCTCGGAATCGCTGACCGTCGTGCGCGCGGGCAGCGTGATGCGGTTGCCCAGTTCTTCGCTGGCGAGCTGGCCGTAGAAATTGAACTGGCCGGCGATCTGCTGGAAATTCTGCTGCGCCTCGGTGTCGCGGCCTTCGGCCTTGAGCGCGCGGCCATACCAGTAGAGCCACGCCGGATCCTTGGCACGCAGCTCGGGACGCATCAGCTCGACCGCCTGGCGCACCTGCTTCCAGTCGCCCTGGCGCAGCGCGGCGCGCACGCGCCATTCCTGGGTGTCGTCGGACAGCCACTGGTTGCCGCCCAGGTCCATCTGGCGGCGGTAGTAGTTTGCCGCTTCCGGCATCAGCTTCTTGGCCGCGAACTGGCCGATCACGCCCCAGGCGGCGCCCTGCTCGTCGCGCGACAGCGTGCCCTGGGCGGTACCCAGGTAGGCGACGGCCTGGTTGGGGTCGGTGCGCGCCATCTTGACGATGGTGGCGAGCGCGTCGCCGTCGACGCGGGCATCGGGCAGCAGCGCGGCGATCTTGCCGGCCAGCGTGAGGTAGTTCTGCTCCAGCGCCAGCCGCGCCTGGAAGGCGACATCGCTGCGCTGGATCTGCTGGCTTTGCACCAGGTAGCCGATCAGGTCGACGCAGCCTTCGCCGAAATAGCGCGGATCGCTCAGCGCCTGGCGCGACTCGGCGGCAACGTTCTGGCCCTTGAGCGCGCGCGACAGCAGCGCATAGCATTCGACCTGGGTGTCGTCCTTGAGCGCGAACTGCGGGTACTCGGCATCGAAATTGGCCCAGTCGCGCTTCTTGCCCAGCACCAGCAGCCAGTCGTTGCGCATGCGGTCGGCGATGGCCTGGCCCTTGTAGCGCTGCAGGAAGGCGCGCACCTGATCGTCGGGCGCGTCGATGCGCGCCAGGCCGCTGGCGTCGAACATCTGCGGCTTGATGCGGAAGTACTCGACGTACGACGGAATCGGGTAGTCGACCAGGGTGGCCGAGATCGCATAGGCGCGCTCGACGTCGTTCTTGCGCGCCGCTTCGCGCAGCGCGGCGAAGGCCTCGTCCGGATCGCTCGGGATCACCGCCGGCTGCTGCTGGCGCACGGGCGCCTGCGGGCGCTTCTGCGCATGGACCGGCGTGACAAGCAGTGCACATGCCATGGCGATCCAGGCGGCCCGCCCGGCACGCTGCAGATATACTCCCTTCAGCATTCTTTGCTTCCTTGTCGATGACGGCGGCGCCGGTACCCGCCATGCAAGGCAAGGGCCGCAGCAGCTTCCGCCGTCCGTGTTGGTTCGGACGCGGGCATTATCCCACGCCATGTCCTCAAGTTCCGCCACCTCGCCCGCCACCTTGCCCGCCACCTCGCCCGCCAGTTCGCAAATCGACCCCGCCGAAGACCGCCGCGCGCAGCGTGCGCGCCTGCTGTCCTTGCGTGCCGGCCTGCCCTCGCGCGAGGATGCCGATGCGCGCATCGCCGCCACGCTGTCCGACCTGCTGGCGGGCCTGGCCGTGCGCTGCCTGGGCTTCTACTGGCCGATCCAGCAGGAGTTCGACGCGCGCGGCGCGGTCGCGCACTGGCTTGCGGCCGTGCCGGGGCGCCAGGCCGCGCTGCCGGCGGTGAGCCGGCCCGGCGCGCCGCTGGACTTCCATCTGTGGGACCCGGACACGCCGATGGCCAGGGGCCACTATGGCATCCCGATCCCAGACGGCACCGAGGCCGTGACGCCCGACGCGCTGCTCATTCCCTGTGTCGGTTTCAGCCCGGACAAGTTCCGCCTGGGTTACGGCGGCGGCTTCTACGACCGCACGCTGGCCGCGCTGGCGCATCGGCCCGTGGCGATCGGCATCGGCTATGAAGCGTGCCGCATCGCGCTGCCTGCGCAGCCGCATGACGTGGCGATGGACTGGATCGTCACCGAGGCCGGGACGTTCTAGCCAGAGAGGGTGACGGCAGCGTGCGGGCAAAGCCTGAGCTCAGCCGGCCTGCACCAGCTCGTCCACCAGCGCGCGCATGCAGCGCCAGTGCGAGCCTTCCCAGAATACCCGCCGGCACTGGTCGCAGGTGGCGAAGCTGCGGTGCCGCTCCAGCACGCCGTCGGGCACGCGCCCGGCCGCCGCGGCTGCATCCAGCGCGTGCAGCGGCACATTGCAGTCCAGGCACAGCGAGAACGGCCGCGCGCTGCGCGCCAGGTCCAGCCGCGCGAAGATCTCGCGCACCTGCTGGCGCGGCTTGAGCGCGCGCACATAGCAGCCGTGCGTGATGCCGCGGCGCTTCAGCAGTTCGCGGTCGCGCGTCAGCACGACGCGGCCTTCGTCGACCGCGATACGCTCGATCTCGCTGTCTTCGAAGTGGTTGTCGTAGAGGGTGTCGAAGCCGGTCATGCGCAGCAGGTGCGCAAGGCCGCCCAGGTGCGCATCGGCAACGAAATGCATCACGCGCAGCGGGTGTTCGCGCACGCGCAGCAGCGGCGTGACGTCGAGGCGTTCGAACTTGGGATAGACCGAGACCCGGTCGCCATCCCGCAGCTGGCGCTCGAAGACGGAGGACTCGCCGTTGACCAGGATCAGCTCGACCTCGGTGTGGGGGACGCCCAGCGCCTCGATCATGTGCTTGACAGTCGCGGCGCGCGCGCACGCGCAGGGCAGGTCACGCCGGCGCTGGTCCGGCGCGAGGAAGTCGTTCAGTTCCTCGTAGAAGCGGAAGGTGGCGGTGACCATGGGGCGAGTATGGCACCGATTGAGGGGGCGTGGGAGCGTACACGCCTGCACCAGGCCACCTCTTCCCATGAGGGAAGAGGGAGGACACCTTGCCAGCCAGCCAGGCTCGAAGCGGCGTTCCTTACAGCTTCAGCCGCTGCCAGATCGCCTTGGTCGCGCCGGCCGCGTTGAGCGTGTAGAAATGCAGCCCCGGCACGCCCGCGGCCAGCAGCCGCTCGCACAGCGCGGTGACCACGTCCAGGCCGAAGGCGCGGATCGATTCACGGTCGTCGCCGAAGCTCTCCAGCCGCTTGGCCACCCAGCGCGGCACTTCGGCGCCGCACATCTCGGAGAAGCGCATCAGCTGCGAGTAATTGGTGATCGGCATGATGCCCGGCACGATCGGCACTTCCACGCCCAGCGCGCGCGCGTCGTCGACAAAGCGGAAGTACGCGTCGGCGTTGTAGAAGTACTGCGTGATCGCCGAGTTGGCACCGGCCTTGACCTTGCGCACGAAATTGTCCAGGTCGTGGCGCGGCGATTTCGCCTGCGGGTGATATTCCGGGTACGCGGCGACTTCGATATTGAACCAGTCGCCGGTCTCGGCCCGGATAAACTCCACCAGCTCGTTGGCATAGCGGAACTCGCCGATCTCGCCCATGCCCGAGGGCATGTCGCCGCGCAGCGCGACGATATGGCGGATGCCGCCGTCGCGGTACTGCTGCAGGATGGCGCGGATGCTCTCGCGCGACGAGCCCACGCACGACAGGTGCGGCGCGGCCTCGATGCCTTCGCGCTGGATTTCCAGTACGGCGTCGAGGGTGCCCTGCTGCGTGGTGCCGCCGGCGCCGAACGTCACCGAGATGTACTTGGGCTTGAGCGGGGCCAGCTGCGCACGCGTGTTGCGCAGCTTCTCCGTGCCCTCCGCCGTCTTGGGCGGGAAGAATTCAAAGCTGAAGTAGCGATCTTGCATGATGGTGGCGCGCCGCGTTTGCGCGGCGCGCGAAATGAGGTCAGTCGTCGCGGTTGCCCAGCAGCAGGCTGGCGAGCAGCCACGAAATCACGCTGTACAGGATGGAGCCCAGCAGCGCCGCCCAGAAACCGCCAACCGTAAATCCTGACAGCAGGTTGCCGACGAACAGGAACAGCAGCGCGTTGATGATGAAGATAAACAGCCCCAGCGTCAGCAGCGTGACCGGCAGCGTCAGGATCACCAGGATCGGCCGGATCAGCGTGTTGACCAGGCCCAGCACCAGCGCCGCCAGCATCGCCGAGCCGAAGCTCTTGATGTGGATCGACGGGATGATGTATGGCAGCACGAACAGCGCGACAGCGTTGATGACCCAGACGACCAGTAGTCTCATGACGGCTCCTTGATTGGCTCAATGGCGGTGTTCCTCCCCTCTCCCCTGCCCCTCTCCCGCAAGCGGGAGAGGGAGTCCTGCCGGCCTGCGCGCATCAATAGCGGTAGTGATCCGCCTTGTACGGGCCTTCCTTCTTCACGCCGATATACGCAGCCTGCTGTTCGGTCAGCTCGGTCAGCTGCGCGTTCAGCTTGCGCAGCTGCAGGCGCGCGACCTTCTCGTCCAGGTGCTTGGGCAGCGTGTAGACGCCGACCGGGTACTTGCCGCTGTCGCGTTCCTGCCAGAGTTCGATCTGGGCGATGGTCTGGTTGGCGAACGAGCTGCTCATCACGTACGACGGGTGGCCGGTGGCGCAGCCCAGGTTCACCAGGCGGCCCTTGGCCAGGATGATCAGCTTCTTGCTTGGTTTGTCGCCAACTGCAGGGAACTTGACGTGGTCGACCTGCGGCTTGATCTCGTCCCATTCGTACTTCTCGATCGAGGCGATGTCGATCTCGTTGTCGAAGTGGCCGATGTTGCAGACGATGGCCTGGTCCTTCATTTTGGCCATGTGGTCATGCGTGATGACGTGGTAGTTGCCGGTGCAGGTGACGAAGATATCGCCATGCTCGGCGGCGTAGTCCATGGTCACCACGCGGTAGCCTTCCATCGCGGCCTGCAGCGCGCAGATCGGGTCGATCTCGGTCACCCAGACCTGCGCCGACAGTGCGCGCAGCGCCTGCGCGCTGCCCTTGCCCACGTCGCCGTAGCCGGCCACGATGGCGACCTTGCCTGCGATCATCACGTCGGTGGCGCGCTTGATGCCGTCCACGAGGGATTCGCGGCAGCCGTACAGGTTGTCGAACTTGCTCTTGGTGACCGAGTCGTTGACGTTGATCGCCGGGAAGCGCAGCTCGCCCTTTTGCGCCATCTGGTACAGGCGGTGCACGCCGGTGGTGGTTTCCTCGGTCACGCCGCGGATGGCTTCGAGGTTGCGGCTATACCAGCTCGGATCCCTGGCCAGCTTTTCCTTGATCGCGGCGAACAGGTAGGTTTCTTCCTCGCTGCCCGGCTTGGCGATGATCGACTGGTCCTTCTCGGCGCGCGCGCCCAGGTGCAGCAGCAGCGTGGCGTCGCCGCCGTCGTCCAGGATCATGTTCGGCGTGCCGCCATCGGCCCAGTCGAAGATGCGGTGCGTGAAGTCCCAGTATTCCTTCAGCGATTCGCCCTTGAAGGCGAACACCGGCGTGCCGCCGGCGGCGATGGCCGCGGCAGCGTGGTCTTGCGTCGAGTAAATGTTGCACGAGGCCCAGCGCACGTCGGCGCCCAGTGCCTTGAGCGTCTCGATCAGCACGGCGGTCTGGATCGTCATGTGCAGCGAGCCGGCGATGCGCGCGCCCTTGAGCGGCTGCGCGGCAGCGAATTCATCGCGGATCGCCATCAGGCCGGGCATCTCGGTCTCGGCAATGGCGATTTCCTTGCGGCCCCAGCCGGCCAGGTTGATGTCGGCGACGAGGTAGTCTTGCTTCAGGTCGGTCACGGCGTTCATGTTTCACTCCGGTGAAGAGTGGCACGCAGGTGACGAGTACGGGAGATCTGGCGGCGGCGGCATGGCAATGGCGCATGCGCAGCGGGCGGATAGGTCGACTCGCCTCCGTGCAAACCACGGATCAGCGAGCGCCGTTGAAGACAGTCCGAGCCTGGCGGATGCATGGGGTGGCACTTTTTGCCTACCGCATCCGTTGCAACGCTCCTCGGAGTGGCGGTATTGTAGCGTGCCCGGCCGCCTTGCGCACCGGCCCCTCCTTGATTTCTCACAGATGACCCCAACGCCACCCCGCACCCTGACCATCGCCGGCTCCGACTCCGGCGGCGGCGCCGGCATCCAGGCCGACCTGAAGACTTTCTCCGCGCTGGGCTGCTTCGGCATGAGCGCCATCACCGCGATCACCGCGCAGAACACGCTGGGCGTGACCGGCGTGCATGCGATCCCGGCCGACATGGTCGCCGCGCAGATCGACGCGGTCGCCAGCGATATCGGCGTGGATGCGGCCAAGACCGGCATGCTGGGCACGGCCGCCATCGTCGAAGCGGTGGCCGCTGCAGCGGATCGGCATGGCATCCGCAAGCTGGTGGTGGACCCGGTGATGATCTCGACTTCCGGCGCAACGCTGTCGGACGACGCCACCACGCAGGCCATGGTGCGGCTGCTGTTCCCGCGCGCGCTGCTGGTCACGCCCAACCTGCCCGAGGCCTCCTACCTGCTGGGCCGCAGGATTGCGCGCCGCGCCGAGATGGAACAGGCCGCCGCCGACCTGATCGCGATGGGCTGCCCGGCCGTGCTGCTCAAGGGCGGCCATCTGGAAGACGATGGCGCGGCAGGCATCGCCGGCGGGCTCGACGACCTGCTGATGCTCAAGGACGGCACCGTGCGCGTGTTCACGCATCCGCGCGTCGAAACCCGCAACCTGCACGGCACCGGCTGCACGCTGGCGGCGGCGATCGCCTCGCAGCTGGCGCGCGGTGATGCGCTGGAAGATGCGGCGGGCAAGGCGCTGGATTATGTGGCGCAGGCGATCGCGGCCGGTGCGGGATTGCGGCTGGGCAGCGGCAACGGCCCGCTGAACCACGCCTTCGCGCCGCGCGCGCTGGGTTGAGCGCCAGATGCCGAGGCTCACCCATATCGACCTGCGCAGCGATCCCGACGCCGCGTTCTACCTCAAGCATGAAGTGGTCGACGTGGCGTTCGCCACCGAGGCTGGCGAGTTGATCAGCCGCGAAGGCCCCAACCGCTACCAGCCCGGCGATGCACTGATCACCAGCCCCGCCGGCGACCGCTGGTGCGTGTCGCGCGACCGCTTCGATCCCAAGTACGACGCCATCCCGCCGCTGGAGCACGGCCAGGACGGCACCTACCGCAACAAACCAATCCCGGTGCTGGCGCGCGAGATGCACGAGGCCTTCAGCATCGAACGCAGCGCCGGTGGCGACGTGCTGCACGGCAAGCCGGGCGACTGGCTGATGCAATACGCGCCCGGTGACTATGGCATCACCGAGCGCGCGAGGTTCGAACAGGTGTACCGGCCGCTGCAGGACTGAGCGGCCGCTTTTTCACGCGGGAATCAGTTGCCGCCGCTGGACAGGGGCACCAGCTTGAACGCGGCCCGCGCCACGCACACCACGTTGCCGGCCGCATCCTTCACTTCGCCTTCGCAAAAGGCGATGCGCGCGCCACGGCGCAGGCAGCGCGCCTCCAGCGTCAGTTCACCGCGCGCGGCGGCCAGGAAATGGGTCGACATGTCGATGGTGATCACGCCGGTTTCCGTGGGCGCGTGCGAGCGTGCCGCGCCGCTCAGCGTGAAGTCCAGCGTCGCCATGAGCGTGCCGCCGTGCACGTCGCCACGGCTGTTCACCAGTTGCGGGTGCGCTGGCAGGCGCGTGCGGCAGTAGCCCTCCTCGATAAGCTCCGGCTGCAGGCCGAAATAGCGCATCAGCGGCACGTCGATGCCGAAATAGGGCTTCTCAGGCGTGCCGGGGGCGGCTGGGACGATTTCGGGGAGCTGGGTCGACATGGTGGACAAGGCGGGATGGTTGGCGGGGAATGCTGCCCAACATCATAGCGGCGGGGTCCGGTTCGGTTCCCGCGGCTGGGCGAATGTCGCACAAATCTTGGGGCGGGCGTGCGACTCGCTGCTCACAGCGTTTGCCGCATCGCCACGCGCTGCCGCAATCCTGCGGCGCGCTGTGCCGCAAGCGCCTCGGACAGCAATGGGCAGAGTTCGCCGTCGCCCAGCGTCCGGAACCCCATCGAGGCATAGAACGGCGCATTCCAGGGCAAATGCGCGAATGTGGTCAGGTTCAGCGTGCGCAGGCCGCTTGCCCGCGCCCAGCCCTGTACGGTTCCGACCAGCGCCCGACCGATACCGCGCCGGCCATGGTCCGGATGCACGTCCATTTCATCGAGATAGCCGCAGGCGCCATTGTGGCTGGCCAGTGCGAAGCCGGCGACTTCGCCGCCATGCTCGGCCACCCACAGGCGCCCTTCCCGCTGCGCGGCGGCCAGCGCCGAATCCGGCGTGCTGACCAGGCGCAGCAATACCGGCAGGTCAGCATCTGGAAACAGCGCCGCCGCGGCCAGCTCGATATCGGGCAGGCGCGGCAGGTCGTCAGTCACCGCCAGGCGGATGCGCGGGGCGGGCACTACGCGCTCAGCCGGCCGGGAACAGGCCGACCAGGTGTGCCACCGCAGCCGGCACGTCTTCGGCCTCGGTGACGGCGCGCACCACGGCGGCGCTGCCAACACCCACGGCCAGCACTTCGCGCATATTGGACGCATTGACGCCGCCGATGCCAACCAGCGACGGGATCACCGGCTGCATCAGCTTTGCATACGCGCGGAAGCGGCCCATGCCTTGCGGCTGGGTGGGCATCACCTTGGTCGTGGTCGGGAAGATCGCACCCAGCGCCAGGTAGCTCGGGCGGATCGCCGCGACACGCAGCATCTCGGCATAGCCGTGCGTGGATACGCCCAGCCGCAGCCCGGACTCTCGGATCGCGCCAAGGTCGGCGTCGTCGAGGTCTTCCTGGCCGAGGTGAATGCCGTAGATGCCGCTTTTCGCGCCATTGGCGGCGTGGTAGTCGATCGCCGCCCGCCAGTGGTCGTTGATGAACAGGCGCGACGACGAGCCTTGCATGGCCCTGGCCGCGCGCGCGATCTCGGCGCGCACCGCGGCCGGATCGTCTGACTTGAAGCGCAGTTGCACCGTCGGCACGTTCAGCGGCGCCAGGCGCTCGATCCATGCGGCGCTCGGCACCACCACGTACAGGCCCAGCGCGGGACACGGCGCAAACGGCTCGACGGCCTGCTCCGGCGCCACCAGCGCGGCATGGCGCACGCGCGGGAAGCGGGCGAAGTCAGACGGCCAGTCGGCCGAGCCAGGCTCCCAGGCGCGCGCCAGGGACAGCGCGTCGTGCGCGGGGAAATGCAGCGACAGGCTCGCCAGCAGCACCGCGACGAACGCGTCCGAATGCGGCTGGTCGCTGTCCGCGGCAACCGAGAACACCCAGGTGCCCATCGGCGAGCGCACCGTGTCGATCCACTGGCCGCCTTCGCGGTCGGTCTCGATCAGCGTGGCGCCGGTGGCGGCAATGCGCGCGATGACTTCCTCGGTGGCTTCGCCGTCGGACAGCAGCACGTCATGCGCGCCGGGCTGCGCGGGCGCATCTTCCAGGCGCCAGGCCTGCCACGGCTTGTCGTCGATGCCGAAGGTTTCGCCATAGTGTTCCAGCACCGCCGCACGCAGCGGGCCGTCGCTGGCGGCGTGCACGGGGCGGCGGGTCATGCGCGCTGCTCCCGCTGCTCTGCCTCCGCGTGCCAGAACGGCATGCCGACCACCGGCGTGCTGGCCTGCGCCACTTCGCGCTCGGGCATCGGCCCGGCCAGGTACGCGGTGCGGCCCGCTTCGACGGCCTGCGCGAACGCGCGCGCCATGTTGACCGGGTAGGCGGCCTGCGCCACCGCGGTGTTGAGCAGCACGCCGTCGTAGCCCCACTCCAGCACCTGCGCCGCATGCGATGGCAGGCCCAGGCCGGCATCGACGATCAGCGGCGTATCCGGCAGGCGCTCGCGCAGCACGCGCATTGCATGCGGATTGACCGCGCCACGGCCGGTGCCGATCGGCGCGGCCCACGGCATCAGCGCCTGGCAGCCGACGTCGAGCAGGCGGCGGCACAGCACCAGGTCCTCGGTGCAGTACGGCAGCACCTTGAAGCCTTCCTTGATCAGGGTCTCGGCCACGGCGGGCAGGTTCAGCGTGTCGGGCTGCAGCGTGTAGTCGTCGCCGATCAGCTCCAGCTTGATCCACGGCGTCTCGAACACCTCGCGCGCCATCATCGAAGTGGTGATGACCTCCTGCGCGGTGAAGCAGCCGGCGGTGTTCGGCAGCACCGGCACGTTCAGCGCCTTGAGCATCTGCCAGAACGCCTGGCCGCCCTCGCCGTCGCCCACCGCGCCCTGGCGGCGCAGCGCGACGGTGATCATGGCCGGCGCGGATGCCTGCACGGCGGCTTCAAGCGTGGCCGGCGACGGATAGCGCGCGGTGCCCAGCAGCAGGCGCGAGCCGAACGACTCGCCATACAGCACGAACGGGTCGCGCAGGGTTTCGGAAGGTTCGAATGTCATGGGGTCAGCCTCCCGTCACGGGTTGCACGAGGTCAATGCGGTCGCCGGCCGCAAGGGGGGTGTTGGCATGCGCGGCGCGCGGCACGAACTGGCCGTTGACCGCCGCGGCAAAAGGGGGCGCGATCTTCGCCACGACCACCGCGTCCGCCAGCGTGGCGGATTCGGCAAGGGCGAGGGGTCGGCCGTTGAGCAGGATTTCCATGTCAGTCTTGCGTTAGTGCAGCATCCCGGTGCGCGCGTGCAGCGCGGCCGCAGGCGCTTCCGTCACTGCCTCGATCATGCCGGGCCAGCGCAGCGCGGCAGGCACGGCGTGGGCGGCAGGATCGCCCTTGAGCAACGCATTCACCACCGCGCACGCGGCCTCGGTGACCGCCGGGGCGATCAGGAAGCCATGGCGGTACAAGCCGTTGACGCGCACCACGCGCGCCCGCTGGTCGACGCGGATCGCCGGCAAGTGGTCGGGGCGCGTGGGGCGGCGTTGCACGTTCAGTTCCAGCACGCGCGCCTCGCCGAAGGCGGGATGCAGCGAATGGGCCGCCGACAGCAGCTCCAGCGCGGAACGCACGCTCATCGGCGAATCGTCCTCGCTTTCCAGCTCGGTCGCGCCGATCACGTACAGGTCATTGGGCTTGGGAGCAATATAGATCGGGTAGCGCGGATGCAGCAGCCGCACCGGACGGTGCAGCTTCACGTCAGGCGCATGCACACGCACCACTTCGCCGCGCAGGCCGCGCAGGCCGGGCGTGGTGCCGCCGGGCTGCGACGGCCACGCCGTGCGCGCACCCAGGCCGCGGCAATCCAGCACCACGTCGGCGCGGATGCCCAGCGTGGGCAGCGTGTCGGCTTCGACCTCACCGGCTTCCCAGACGCAATGCACACCCTCGCTCACCGCGCATGACAGCAGCGCGCGCAGCGCACCGCGGTTGTCGAGCTGGCCCTCTCCGGCCAGCAGCAGCCCTTGCGGGAAGCGGCCCGCCAGCGCCGGCTCGACTTCGCCCACGCCCTTGCCGTCCAGCGCGCGCAGCCGCTGCGACACCAGATCGGGCGGCGCCACCGCGCGCATGCGGCTGGTGAACAGCGACATCTCGGCGCGATCGCGCGCATGCCAGACCACTAGCGTGCCGTCTTCCTGGAAGAAGACCGGCTCGGTCAGCTCGGCCAGCCACGCGCGCCACAGGTCGACGCTGGCAATGCCGAGGTCGACGATGCGGCGTTCGGCGATGGCCGACTCCGCCAGCGGTGCCAGCATGGCCGCGGCCACGTAGGCGGCCGAACCCGCGCCGTCCGGCCCCGCGCGCTCCACCAGTGCCACGCGGGCACCGCTGCGCACCAGTTGCCAGGCAGCCAGGCGGCCGGCGAGTCCGGCCCCGAGGATGGCGACGTCAAACGACTGTACTGCTGTCATGAGGGATGTTGTGCCGGGGCATGGGCATGCGGGCATGCAGCCGCGCCGGCCTCCTTGTTGTCAGGGCCGCCGCGCGGGGCGCTGCGCGGCGGCGGAACATACGCGGGCACGGTTGCGACGCCATGCCCGTACTGCCGTGGCCTTACGAGTAGATCTTGCTGCCCTTCTTCAGGAACTCGATCGACTTCTCTTCCATGCCCTGCTGCGCGTCCTTGGGCAGCGACGCCGCGTAGTCGCGCACTTCCTGCGTGATCTTCATCGAGCAGAACTTCGGCCCGCACATCGAGCAGAAGTGGGCGATCTTGGCGCCTTCGGCCGGCAGCGTGGCGTCGTGGTACGAACGCGCGCGTTCCGGGTCCAGGCCCAGGTTGAACTGGTCTTCCCAGCGGAACTCGAAGCGCGCCTTGGACAGCGCGTTGTCGCGCAGCTGCGCGCCCGGCCAGCCCTTGGCAAGATCCGCGGCGTGGGCAGCGATCTTGTAGGTGATGATGCCTTCGCGCACGTCTTCCTTGTCCGGCAGGCCCAGGTGCTCCTTGGGCGTGACGTAGCACAGCATGGCCGTGCCCATCCAGCCGATATTGGCAGCGCCAATGCCGCTGGTGATGTGGTCGTAGCCGGGGGCGATGTCCGTCACCAGCGGTCCCAGGGTATAGAACGGCGCCTCGTAGCAATGCTTGAGCTCTTCGTCCATGTTGGCCTGGATGCGCTGCAGCGGCACGTGGCCCGGGCCTTCGATCATCACCTGCACGTCGTGCTTCCAGGCCTTGGCGGTCAGCTCGCCCAGCGTGCGCAGTTCGCCGAACTGGGCGTCGTCGTTGGAATCGGCGATGCAACCAGGACGCAGGCCGTCGCCGAGGCTGAACGACACGTCGTAGGCCTTCATGATCTCGCAGATCTCGTCGAAGTGCGTGTACAGGAAGTTTTCCTTGTGGTGCGCCAGGCACCACTTGGCCATGATCGAACCGCCGCGCGAAACGATGCCCGTGACGCGGTCGGCGGTCAGCGGCACGTAGCGCAGCAGCACGCCGGCGTGGATGGTGAAGTAGTCGACGCCCTGCTCGGCCTGCTCGATCAGCGTGTCGCGGAACATCTCCCAGGTCAGGTCCTCGGCGATGCCGCCGGTCTTGTCCAGCGCCTGGTAGATCGGCACCGTGCCGATGGGCACCGGCGAGTTGCGCAGGATCCATTCACGGGTTTCGTGGATGTGCTTGCCGGTGGACAAGTCCATGATGGTGTCCGCGCCCCAGCGGATCGACCACACCATCTTTTCCACTTCCTCGGCCAGCGACGAGGTCACGGCGGAGTTGCCGAGGTTGCCGTTGATCTTGACGCGGAAATTGCGCCCGATCGCCATCGGCTCCAGCTCGGTGTGGTTGATGTTGGCGGGAATGATCGCGCGGCCCGAGGCGATTTCCTGGCGCACGAATTCCGGCGTCATGTCTTCCGGACGCAGCGGCAGGCCGGCGCCCAGCGCGTTGCCGGGGTGCTGGCGCAGCAGCGCCTTGTACTCGGGCTTGTCGTACAGCGCCTGCAGGTTCAGCGACTCGCGCAGCGCCACGTACTCCATTTCAGGCGTGATGATGCCCTTGCGCGCATAGTGCATCTGCGACACGTTGGCACCGGCCTTGGCCCGGCGCGGGTTGGTCAGCTGGGCAAAGCGCAGGTGCGCGGTGGCCGGGTCGTTGGCGCGGTCGCGGCCGTATTCCGACGACAGGCCCGAAAGAACTTCGGTGTCGCCGCGCTCGTCGATCCACTTGGCGCGCACCGCCGGCAGGCCGGCCTTCAGGTCGATATGCACGTCCGGATCGCTGTACGGGCCCGAGGTGTCGTACACCGGGATCGGCGGATTGGGCATGTCGCCCTTTTCCGTGCGCGTGGAAGTCTGCAGGATCGTGCGCAGCGGCACGCGGATATCCGGACGGCTGCCGGTCAGGTAGGTCTTGCTGGAAGCGGGGTAGGCAAATTTCTGGTCGAGATCGCTCTCGAGCGATTCGAAAGATGCAGCGGGGGCAGTACGGGCCATGGGTGTCGTCCTCTCTCTCTTGCGGGGTGGACGAAACCAGGAGCCCTGTGAGCGCTGCCTGCGGCGTGGTGGCCTGGGCGGCGAGTCCCGGAGGGACAAGAGGCTTGGTCTTGCTGAAACTTCCCACGCCGGTACTAACCGGATCGGGTTCTAAGGGACTCTCTCAGCCGCACGGCCCATCCGTACGGCACCCCTGTTTCATCCAACGGGGTGAATTTAAGCACAGAGCACCGGTGGGCGCCAGTGCCAGTTCCGCGTCGTTTGTGGTGCCACACCTGTGCGCAAAGGTATCGAATCGCGCATGGTGCAGCGCAAAAACCGCCACCAAGCGGACGATCATGCACTCAAACGCCTGTCACGTGCTCTACCATGCAAGAAAAACGGCAAGCATTGAACCGATCCAGGAGACACCCATCATGACCGACGCCGCCACGCACCGCGTCTTCAACCAGGTGCCGGACCTTGCGCACTACAACCTCTTCCGCTGCGATCCTTTCGTTCGCGCCGCGCTGGAACGCCTCGGTGGCGGCTGGCATGCCGATGCGCTGGGGCAGTTCGGCGCGCGGCTGGGCGAGCCGGAAGTGCAGCAATGGGCGGCCGACGCGAATCGCCATGCACCCGAACTGCACACGCACAGCCGCACCGGCGAGCGCATCGATTCGGTGGAATTCCACCCGAGCTGGCACGCGCTGCTGTCGCTGCTGCGCAGCCAGCAATTGCAGGCCCTGCCCTTCGCGCAGCCGCGCGCCGGCGCGTGGAGCGCGCGCACCGCGGGCTACTTCCTGCAGGCGCAGGTGGAATCCGGCTCGCTGTGCCCGACCACCATGACCCTTGCCAGCATCCCGGTGCTGCGCAAGGAAACCGCGCTGTTCGCCGAACTCGAACCCCGCCTGTACGCGAACGAGCACGATGCGCGCGACCTGCCCTGGCGCGACAAGACCGCAATCATGATCGGCATGGGCATGACGGAGAAACAGGGCGGCTCGGACGTGCGCGCCAACACCACCGTGGCGCGCGCCGTGCGCGGTGAAGGCCGTGGCGCGGAATATGCGCTGACCGGGCACAAGTGGTTCTTCTCGGCGCCGATGTGCGATGCGCACCTGGTGGTGGCGCGCATGGGCGCCGAAGACGGCCCGCTGTCGTGCTTCTTCGTGCCGCGCTTCCGCGACGACGGCAGCAAGAACCCGATCCAGATCCAGCGCCTGAAGGACAAGCTCGGCAACCGCTCCAACTCCAGCAGCGAAGTCGAGTTCCGCGACGCCACCGGCATCCTGATCGGCGAGGAAGGGCGCGGCATCCCCACCATCATCGAGATGGCGACCAACACACGGCTCGACTGCGTGATCGGCAGCTCGGCGATCCTGCGCGCGGCCTTCGTGCAGGCGCTGCACCATACCCGCCACCGCAGCGCCTTCGGCCGCCTGCTGGCCGACCAGCCGCTGATGCGCAACGTGCTGGCCGACCTGGCGCTGGAATCCGAAGCGGCCTCGCTGCTGATGATGGAACTGGGCCATGCCTTCGAGCAGGCCGAGGGCGACAACCCTGACCCGCTCGCCGCCGCGTGGAAGCGCGTGGTCACGCCCGCGGCCAAGTTCTGGATCTGCAAGCGCGCCATCGAGGCCACCGGCGAGGCGATGGAAGTCTGGGGCGGCAACGGCTACGTGGAAGAAAGCCCGATGGCGCGGCTGTACCGGGAAGCGCCGGTCAACTCGATCTGGGAGGGATCGGGCAACATCATGTGCCTGGACGTGCTGCGGGCGATCCAGCGCAACCCCGACGACGGTTCGCGCCTGCTGCAGAACCTGCAGCGCCGCGCCGGCGGCCATCCCGCGGTGCGCGCTGAACTGGCGTCGCTGCAGGCGCTGCTGCACGAGGCGCCGGAGCATCTGGAAGCCAACGCGCGCCGCTTTGCGCAAGGATTGGTGCTGACCACCCAGGCGGCGCTGATGCTGGCGCATGCCGATGCGGAGAATGCGGAGCTGTTCGTCGCCAGCCGCCTGGGGCGGCAGCATGGGCGCGTGTTCGGCACGTTGGATGCCGAGGCGGAGGCCCTGAAGCGGGTGGCTTCTCGCGGCTTCGAAGGCTAACCCTGCACGCGTTCCAGTCCCTGCCTCACGCCTCCATCGACTCCAGCGCGCGCAGCATCACCCGCGGCGCATAGCGGATCAGGTCATGCGCGCGCTCGCCGATCATGATCGCGGGCGCGTTGGTGTTGCCGCCGACCAGCGTCGGCATCACCGAGGCATCGACCACGCGCAGCCCCTCCACGCCGCGTACGCGCAACTGCGGATCGACCACCGCCATCGCGTCCATGCCCATGCGGCAAGTGCCGACAGGGTGATAGATCGAGTCGGCATGCGCGCGGATCATCTCGCGCACATCGGCATCGTCGCTGCCGTCGGCAAGCAGGTGCCCGGAGTACAGCTCGCGCCCGCCGAAGCTGGCCAGCTGCGGCTGCGCGAAGATCCGGCGCACGATGCGCACGCCGGCGACCATGTCGTCGAGATCGCGCACATCGCTGAGGTAGCGCGGGTCGATCAGCGGCGCCTCGCGGATATCGGCCGATGCCAGCCGCACCTCGCCGCGGCTGCGCGGACGCAGCACGCACACATGGCACGAATAGCCGTGGCCGAAGTTGAGCCGGCGCATGTGGTTGTCGGCCATGCCGACGACGAAATGCAGCTGCAGGTCGGCCTCGGCCAGTTCGGGGCGGCTGCGGACAAAACCGCCGGCCTCGGCGAAGTTGCTCGACAGCATGCCGGTGCGTTCGCGCCGGTAGCGCAGGATTTCCGACAGCAGGGTGATCAATCCGCTAAACGACACGCCGAACAACTCAGGCGCCGCCACGCGCTTGTGCAGGATGATATCGAGATGGTCCTGCAGGTTGGCGCCCACGCCGGGCAGGTCGTGGACCACGTCGATACCCAGCTCGCGCAGCTGCGCCGCGGGCCCTACGCCCGACACCATCAGCAACTGCGGGGAGCCGAAGGAGCCGGCGCAGACGATCACGTCGCGTCGTGCGCGCAGCAGTTGCTGGCGTCCGTCACGCGTGACCAGCACGCCCGCCGCATGGCGGCCCTCGAAGACGATGCGCAGTGCCTGCGTGCCGGTCAGCACCTGCAGGCGCGCGCGCCCGCCGTTGCAAGCCTTGTCGCGCGCGTTGCCGCCGTGCAGGTAGGCGCGCGCCGCGTTCCAGCGCTCGCCGGCATGCTGCGTGACCTGGTACCAGCCCACGCCCTCCTGCTCTTCGCCGTTGAAGTCGTCGTTGCGGACAATGCCTGCCTGCTGCGCGGCCTCGATAAAGCGCTCGGCGAAGGGATTGGGCGTGCGCAGGTCCGACACATGAAGCGGGCCATTGCCGCCATGCAGCGGATCGTCGTCGCTGCCGGCGAGGCGTTCATTGCATTCCGAGCGGCGGAAATACGGCAGCACGTCGTCCCATGACCAGCCGTCGCAGCCGGCGGCGGCCCAGTCGTCGTAATCGGCGGGACGCCCGCGCGTGTAGACCATCGCGTTGATCGACGAGCTTCCCCCCAGGCCGCGGCCGCGCGGCTGGTAGCCACGGCGGCCGTTGAGTCCTGGCTGTGGCACGGTTTCGTAGGCGTAGTTGCGCGCGCCGGCGCGCGGCAGCATGGCGACGCATGCGGCGGGTGTGCGTACCAGCACATGGTGGTCGTGCTGGCCGGCTTCGACAAGGGCAATGGTGTCGTCCCCGCTGTCGGCCAGGCGTCCGGCCAGCGCACAGCCCGCCGATCCCGCGCCGACGATGACGTAGTCGTAGGTGGTTTCCATCTGTCTCCCCGCGTGTCCGCAGGCGGCGAGAGTCAGCCGGGCCAGCGGATGGCAAGCCGTGAAATTCAGTGTAGGCGCTAGCCTGAGCGGGGGTGAAGGGTTGCGGCGTGCCGGCGTGGTCGGCCAGGCGGGGTGGTTGAAATGCCGATGGGAACCAGGCCTCCATGGCCTCGGCCGGCATGCCGCTTTACCGTGCGCGGGGATGGGCGATTGTGGCGTGGTCCTGGGGCCGGCGATCGCCGCGGGCCTCCATGTGCTGCGCGCGGCAGCCGGCGCGCCATCCCGATGTCCGGGGGTGACGCGACCGCTGCGCTTCTGGCCTGCGGGTCAGGACACCAGCATCGGCCGCCCGAGCATGCGCGCCAGCACCGCCTCGGGTGAGTGGGTGTGGTCGGAAATCGCCTGGGGATCGAGGTAGATGGTCTGCTCCATCATCGCGCGCCCGCGCATGGCGGCGTGCAGCAGCTGGTCGCTGAACACGATCCAGGTCGAACCGGGCGGGAAGTGGAACTCCTGCTGCGGCACGTCGCGCTGGTAGTCCAGGTCGGCCTTTGCCAGGTCGTGCAGCTGCAGCATGCGATGGTCGTATTCCGAGCGCTTGCGCTTGGTGATATGCAGCAGCTTCATCAACGCCGCCTGTCCCGGCCACATGCCGTGCGTCTTCGGCACGAACTTCTGCGCGAAATCGCCGAACGGCTCGCCCACGCGCCACACCCGCGCCGCGGCCGGGTCGATGTTGTGGAACACGCGCAGCAGGCGCTTGCCCAGCATGGGGTTGGACGGGAAAGAATCGACGTGCAGGCGGGTGTCGTCCTTGCGCCAGCTGACCGGGCGACCGGCGATCTCGCTGGGGCGCAGCGAGGTGCCGGCGCGGGTCATGTGGGGGATGTATTCCGGGAACAGCGTTCGTACCAGCGCTTCGCTGTTGTCGGCGTAGCGGCGGATCAGCGTGTAGAGGTCGGACAGGTCCTGCTGGGTGCCCTGCGCGCCGCGCACCGCGGTGTCGTTGGCGCGCAGGTTGATGTTCTTGGATTTGCCGTCGGAATAGCGGGCGTCCAGGAAGCGTTCCTCACCGGGTTCGAAGTGGAACTTCAGGTTGGGGAAGTACAGCACGGCGCCCTGCTCCAGTTCGCGGCGCAGCGTGGCGCGAACCTCGGCCGACACCTGCGGGGCCCAGTCGGTGTAGGGCTGCGGGCGGATCAGGTCGAGATTGCCTCCGGCCGCGGAACGGGCCGGCGCGGTGGCAGTGGAAATGGCTGATGCTGCGGGCATGGCAATCCTCTGGGGACGGGCCCCCGTGAAGGAATTTTATGGTGATGGGATTTTACTACCTGGTTGTTTGGGTGGCGATTGGGGCGCAGGGGTGGGGTTTTCTTGCATGGTGGAGTTCTGGCCTGGTGACAGGCTGTCGGCTGTTTTAGCGTCTGCTATCGCTGTTGGTGACATGCTGTCGGCTGTTGAACCGCCTGGTTCCGCCCTCCTGGGCGGGTCACTTTTTGTCCGAGCGACAAAAAGTAACCAAAAAGCGCGTTTACGGCCCTGCGGGCGGCCACTCTTATCGTAGTGGGCGGGGGCTTTCGTACGGGGCTTTGCTTCGTTGCAGGGCAGGACTGCCTGACGCCGTGGTGCGCCGCGGTGGCCTGGGATTAAAGCGATGTTTGAACTAGCCCAGAGCTGGGCGTGGCCCCTGCTGCTGGCGGCATGGTAGGAACGCCTACGGCTGCGCTGCGCGCCGGCCCTAAGGGCAGGGCTGCCGCCCACGTCCTCGCCCCGGCTTCGGGCGCGGCGTCTTTCACAACGGCGCTGTGGGAGCGCAGCGACGCACTCCGTGCTCGAACCCCCGACCTATACAGAGCGCGCGCAGCGCAGCCGTAGGCGTCCCCGCGTTGACACCGGCAGCAGGCGGCCTACGCCCGGCATGGGGATCGTCCAATAGTGGGTCGACGCAGCCACGATCCCAAACTCACCTGGCGTAGCAGGTCCGAACCACTTGCCACATCGAACGGCAATCACCACCGCCCGACCCACCCACCCACGCCGCTGAATTGATAGCCAGCCGCTCAGGCGACGCGTTTTTTGGTTACTTTTTGTCGCTCGGACAAAAAGTGACCCGCCCAGCAGGGCGGAACCAGGCGGTTCAACGGCCGACAGCATGTCATCAACACCGACAGCGGGCGCTTAAACAGCCAACAGCATGTCACCATGCATCGACCGACCACCAAAAACAAAAAACCCCACCAACCCTTGCGGGCCGGCGGGGCTTGCCGAAGTCAGAAGCGCCGGAGTCCAGCGTCCGGACTCCGAAGTACCACTTACAGTCCCGCAGCAGCTCGCAAAGCAGCCGCCTTATCCGTAGCCTCCCACGAAAACTCCGGCTCTTCACGCCCAAAGTGCCCGTAAGCAGCGGTCTTCTCATAGATCGGACGCAGCAGATCCAGCATCTGCACGATGCCCTTCGGCCGCAGGTCAAAATGCTCCTGCACCAGCTCGGCAATCTTGGCGTCCGGGATCTTGCCGGTACCTTCGGTGTAGACCGTCACGTTGATCGGACGCGCCACGCCGATGGCATAGCTCACCTGCACCTGGCACTGGCGCGCCAGGCCCGAGGCCACCACGTTCTTCGCCACGTAGCGCGCCGCGTAGGCAGCCGAACGATCGACCTTGGACGGGTCCTTGCCAGAAAACGCACCGCCACCATGCGGCGAAGCGCCACCATAGGTATCGACAATGATCTTGCGCCCGGTCAGGCCGCAGTCGCCCTGCGGGCCGCCGATCACGAAACGCCCGGTCGGATTCACCAGATACTTGGTTTCCTTCAGCATCTCGGCCGGCAGCACCGGCTTGATGATCTCTTCGATCACGGCTTCGCGAATCTGCGCCTGGGTAATATCCGGCGAATGCTGCGTCGACAGCACCACGGTATCCACGCTGTGCGGCTTGCCATCCACGTAGCGCACCGTGACCTGCGACTTGGCGTCCGGACGCAGCCAGGGCAGACGGCCATCGCGGCGCAGCAGCGACTGGCGCTCGACCAGGCGGTGGGCGTAGTAGATCGGGAAAGGCATCAGTTCCGGCGTCTCATCGCAGGCGTAGCCGAACATCAGACCCTGGTCGCCGGCACCCTGGTTCAGGTAGTCGTCAGAGGCACGGTCCACGCCCTGGGCGATGTCCGGGGACTGCTTGTCATAGGCCACCAGCACGGCGCAGCCCTTGTAGTCGATGCCGTATTCGGTGTTGTCGTAGCCGATGCGCTTGATCGTGTCGCGCGCGATCTGGATGTAGTCGACGTTGGCGGTCGTGGTGATTTCCCCTGCCAGCACCACCAGCCCCGTGTTGCAAAGCGTCTCGGCAGCCACACGCGCGTACTTGTCCTGCGCCAGGATGGCGTCCAGGACGGCGTCGGAAATCTGGTCGGCGACCTTGTCGGGATGGCCTTCGGAAACCGATTCCGAAGTAAAAAGGAAGTCGTTTGCCACGAACTTATTCTCCAGGTTGGCTATTGCGTGCCACCCGGTCGGGTTCATGGCGGCGACGCTTTAGCGGTATTTAAGGCAGCCCGGTTAGAGCCGCATCGCCCCGCAAGTTGTCAGTTAACTCGGCGATACACGCTATTATACGCGCCTGCCGGGCTCGTTGCAGCGCGCCAAAGGCGCCGACGCAACACGCTGCCGCCACGGCATGCCGTTTGCCCGGATTACGGCAAGTCGGCGCGGAACTGAATACCGCGCCGAAAAAACGCCGGTTTTGACCTGTTGCAGCCCGGACTGCAAGCCACGCCCGATGACCTTTCTTTTCTGGCTGATCTCCCGTTTCCAGCTGCGCGTACTGCATGCCGCAGGCGGCGCGCTTGGACTACTCGCAGCACGGCTGCCCGGCCGCTACGGCCAGCGCCTGAGTGAAAATTTCCGCCTGGCGTTCCCTGACGCCACGCAAGAGATGCTCGATGAAGCCGCCCGCTCCGCCGGGCGCATGATGATCGAGATGCCCTATTTCTGGAGCCGCAAGAAGATTGGCGCGCGGCTGTATGGCTTCGACGACTACATGTGGCCGGCACTGGAACAGCTGCAGGCCCGCGGCAAGGGCCTCATCATCCTGACGCCCCACCTGGGTTGCTTTGAAGTGCTGCCGCAGTCCCACGCGCTGGTGCGCCCGGTCACGGCACTGTTCAAGCCGCCACACCAGCCCTGGCTGCGCGACTGGATCGAAAAGATGCGCACCCGGCCCAATATGCACATGGCGCCGGCCACGCCGCGCGGCGTGCGCATGCTGGTCAAGGCGCTCAAGCGAGGCCAGGCGGTGGGTATCCTGCCGGACCAGGTACCCAGCGGCGGCGAGGGCAACTGGGCGCCGTTCTTCGGCAAGCCGGCCTACACGATGGCGCTGGTACACCGGCTGCAGCAGCTGACCGGCGCGCCGGTGGTCGCGGTCTTTGCGGAGCGGCTGCCGAAGGGCGCGGGTTATCGCGCGCACCTGCACGTGCTCAACGAGGGCGCCATGCTGCCGGATGACCCTGCCGAAGCGGCCGCGGTGATCAACCAGGCCGTCGAGACCCTGGTAAGGCTGTGTCCCACCCAGTACCTGTGGGGATACAGCCGCTACAAGGGACCCGCAGCAGCCCCCAGCCGCAGCAGCGAGCCGAGCACCGACCAATCGATGTCATGAGCCGCGTGTTCACCTGGCTCGGCATCGGCCTGCTGACGGTGCTGGGCAAGCTGCCATATCCGTTCGTCGCCCGCTTCGGCGAAGGGCTGGGCAGCCTGCTCTACCTGGTTCCCGGCGAACGCCGCCGCGTGGTGCAGGCCAACCTGCGCCTGTGCTTTCCGGACAAGACCGAGGCCGAGATCGACGAACTGGCGCGCCAGAGCTTCCGCACCCTGTTCCGCAGCTTTGCCGAGCGCGGCATCTTCTGGACCGGCAACGAAGCGCAGATGCGCCGCTGGGTCCAGATCGACGACCAGGCTGACCTGGTGTCGCTGGACGGCACGCCGCACATCCTGGTCACGCTGCACCTGTCGGGCGTCGAGGCCGGCGCGATCCGGCTGACCATCCACCTGCGCGAGCACGTGGGGCGTTCCGGCGCCTCGCTGTACACCAGGCAGAAGAACGACCTGTTCGATGGGTTCCTCAAGCACGCGCGCGGCCGCTTCGGCGCCAACATGATTTCGCGCAACGACAGCGCGCGCGATATCCTGCGCTGCCTGAAGAAGGGCGAAGCGCTGCAGCTGATCGCCGACATGGACTTCGGCGAACGCGATTCGGAATTCGTGCCGTTCTTTGGCGTGCAGGCGATGACGCTGACCTCGGTGTCGCGGCTGGCGCGCCTGACCGGCGCCAAGGTGGTGCCGATCTACACCGAGATGCTGCCCGACTACCAGGGCTACGTGCTGCGCATCCTGCCTGCCTGGGACAACTACCCCGGAGAAAGCGTCACCGACGACACGCGCCGCATGAACGCCTTCTTCGAGGACTGCATCCGCCCGCGCGTGCATGAGTACTACTGGGTGCACAAGCGCTTCAAGCACCGCCTGCCGGGCGAACCCGATATCTACTGAGCGCCGGCCGAGGGCGGCAGCAATTCGCGCGGCCCGCGGCTACAATCCCCACCATGAAACTCCAGTTCACCAAGATGCATGGCGCCGGCAACGACTTTGTCGTGCTCGACGGCATCCACCAGCAGATCGACCTGACCCCCGCGCAGTGGCGCGCGCTCGCCAGCCGGCATTTCGGCGTGGGCGCCGACCAGATGCTGGTGGTCGAGAAACCGTCGCGCGGCGATGTCGACTTCCGCTACCGCATCTTCAATGCCGACGGCAGCGAGGTCGAGCATTGCGGCAACGGCGCGCGCTGCTTCGTGCGTTTTGTCAGCGACAAGGGCATGACCGACAAGCGCTCGGTGCGCGTGGAGGTGATGAAGGGCGTGATTACGCTGACGCTGCAGGACGACGGCCAGGTCACCGTCGACATGGGCGCGCCCGAGCTGGAACCAGCCCAGGTGCCGTTTCGTGCCGAGGGCCTGCCGACCCGGGCGGAAGGCGTGGATACGGCCTACGGCCTGGAGGTCAATGGCCGCACCGCCTGGATCTCGGCCGTGTCGATGGGCAACCCGCACGCGGTGCAGGTGGTCGAAGACGTCGAGAACTTCCCGGTGCTGCAGGACGGCCCGGTGATCGAGCAGCACGCCAGCTTCCCCAATCGCGTCAATGCCGGCTTCATGCAGGTGCAGGACCGCAACACCATCCGCCTGCGCGTCTACGAGCGCGGCGCCGGCGAGACGCTGGCCTGCGGCACCGGCGCCTGCGCGGCCGTGGTCGCCGGCATCAGGCGCGGCCTGCTGGATTCGCCGGTCAGGGTGCATACCCACGGCGGCGACCTGAGCATTGCCTGGGACGGCGGCGCCGAACCGGTGCGCATGACCGGCCCGGCGACCACGGTGTTCGAAGGCACCATTGACCTGGCGACCCTGCCGGCCTGACCATAGGGGCAGCGCGCCCCACGACACCGCCCGCATCCATTCCGGCCCACGCGGGGCGCCCATTCCCTGATCTTGCAGGTCATACCGATGGAGCGCCCATGCCGCTGGACGATTTCCGCATCACGACGGGCAAGCGATTCCGCCTTGCCGACTTCCCCCCCGGCAGCAAGCCGCTGTCAAGCGGCAACAAGGCCGAGGACCTGGCCCGCATCGCCGAACTGGGCGAGGGCCTGGACGCACAACAGGACATCTTCTACGCCGAACACCGCCGCAAACTGCTGGTCGTGCTGCAAGGCATGGACACCAGCGGCAAGGACGGAACGGTGCGCGGCGTGTTCCGCAGCTTCGATCCGCTCGGCATCCGCGTGGTCGGCTTCAAGGCGCCTACGCCCATTGAACTGGCGCGCGACTACCTGTGGCGCATCCACCTTCAGGTGCCCAGGGCCGGCGAGATCGTGGTGTTCAACCGCAGCCATTATGAAGACGTGCTGGTCACGCGCGTGCATGGCTGGATCGACAATGCCGAAACCGAACGGCGCTTCCGCCAGATCCGGGACTTCGAGGCAATGCTGACCGAGACCGGCACCACCATTGTCAAATGCTTCCTGCATATTTCGCGCGACGAGCAGAAGGCGCGGCTGGAGGCGCGGCTGGCAGACCCGGAAAAGCACTGGAAATTCGACACCGGCGACCTCGCCGAGCGCAAGTACTGGAAGGCCTACATGGATGCGTACGAGGCCGCGATCATGGCGACCAGCACGCCGGAATGCCCGTGGTACGTGGTGCCGGCCGATTCCAAGACGCACCGCAACCTGATGGTGGCGGAGATCCTGACGCAGGTGTTCGAGGACCTGAAGCCCGCCTACCCGCCGCCCAAGCCGGAACTGGCGAACGTCAAGGTCGAGTAGCGCCCCTGGCCGACGGATGGCGGCCGGGCTCAGCCGCCGTTGCCGCGATGCACGTCGTGCGTGACGAACGGGTGCTCGCGGCTGGGCATGGCCAGCCAGTGCGGATGGCGCAGCGTCTGGCGGATATCGTCCAGGCCGCTGCTCCAGTGCTCGTTCATGGTCAGCAGGCCGAACTGGTAGTCCTTGGCCAGGTTCTCGAATGACTTGTCGCGGTAGATCAGCTGGATCACGTTGCGGCGCGCGTCGCAGGCCTGCTCGGCGGCGCGGCGGTACCACTCGCTGTTGCGCTTGGACTGCGGCACCAGCGCCATCACTTCGTTGAGCATGCGGCGCATGTTCTGCTGCTCGCGCATGTAGTCGGTGATGGCCCGGGTGCGGCTGGAATACTGGATGTCCTTCTGCCGCTCGGCGACGTCGACCAGATCGTGCGGCAGCTTGCCGCGCGCGCTCCACAGGTCGACCTGGAAGATCAGCGCGTCGCGACGCGGCTGCGCGGTCAGCACCTCGGCCAGCGGGGTGTTGGAGACCAGGCCGCCATCCCAGTAGTACTCGCCGTCGATCTCCACCGCCGGAAAGCCCGGCGGCAGCGCGCCCGAGGCCATGAAATGCTCGGGGCAGAGCTTGTCGCGGGTGTTGTCGAAGTAGGCGAAATTGCCGGTGCGTACATTGACCGCGCCCACCGAGACCCGCATCAGGTCGGGGCGATGGTTGATCAGGTCGAAGTCGGCGAAGCGCTCCAGCGTCGCCTTCAGCGGCGAGGTGTCGTAGAAGCTGGCGCGAGTGGGATCGGCAAAGCGCGTCACCAGCTCCGGCCAGCTGCGCGGCTGGAAGAAACCGCGCTGGCCTTCGACCATCGCGCGCGCTGCGTGCAGGCCATCGAACCAGATGCGCAGCGGCTCGGGCCAGCTCTCGGCGCTATCGGTCAGCCAGGTGGGCGACAGGCTGGGCAGCCACGGCTGCGCGCAGATGTGTTCCCAGAACGCGCGCAGTTGTTCGATGCGGCGCTCCGGCGGATTGCCGGCGATCACCGCGGCATTGAGCGCGCCGATGGAAATACCCGCGACCCAGTTCGGGTAGATGCCACCTTCGGCCAGGCCCTGGTACACGCCGGCCTGGTAGGCGCCGAGCGCACCGCCGCCCTGCAGCACCAGGGCGCGCACGGCGTAGGCTTCATGCGGCGGCCGGTCGGGCGCCTTGGCGTCCTGGCGCACCGGCTTGCGCGGGCGCACCTGTGCGCCGCGCTCGGCGAGCGAATCGCCGTTGCCGTTGCCGATGGCCTTTGCCGCTTCCCGTTCCGTCTCCTTCGCTGCTGCCGATGCCGGTTGCCGCCCTGCCCGTTCCTGCCGCTCTTTTGCCGCCACGCCACGCCCCCTGCCGAATGGATACTCCGCCTGCCCTGGATCGTTGCAGCGCCCGGCGCGTCAGCGCGCGCGGGCGCAAGGCGCCGTCAGACGCCGTAGCGCTGGCGGTAGGCCGACACGGCCTCGCGCGAAGTTGCCAGCGACTGGTCCTGCGACGCGTCGAGGTAGGCCAGCAGGTCCTTCAGGCTGGCGATCGCGATCACGGGGATGCCGAATTCGCGCTGCACGTCCTGCACTGCCGAATGCGTGCCGACTTGCTCGGCCGTCCCGCTCTTCTCCATGCGGTCCAGCGCGATCAGCACCGCGGCCGGCTCGGCGCCGGCGGCGCGGATCAGGTTGACCGATTCGCGCACCGAGGTGCCGGCGGAAATGACATCGTCGACGATGACGACCTTGCCCTGCAGCCTGGCGCCGACCAGCGTGCCGCCTTCGCCATGGTCCTTGGCTTCCTTGCGGTTGTAGGCGAAGCCGACGTCACGTCCCATGCCCGCCAGCGCCACCGCGGTTGCCGAGGCCAGCGTGATGCCCTTGTAGGCCGGTCCGAACAGCACGTCGAACTGCACGCCCGAGGCCAGCAGGGTTTTCGCATAGAATTGCGCCACCTCGCCGAGCATCGCGCCCTGGTTGAACAGGCCTGCATTGAAGAAGTAAGGCGACTTGCGGCCGGCCTTTGTGACGAATTCGCCAAACGACAGGACGCCGGCATCGAGCGCAAAGCGGATGAAGGTCTGGCTCAGGTCGGTACCCTGCATGCCCTCGGACAAGGCGGCCGGCGTGTTCTGCTGCGTCATCATTTCTCTCTGAATTCAAAATTTCCCCGAATGTTACGGATTATCAGCGCCAACCTCAACGGCATCCGCTCCGCGTCCAAGAAGGGCTTTTTCGACTGGATGGGCAAGCAGGACGCGGACATGGTCTGCGTGCAGGAACTGAAGGCCCAGGCGGCCGACATGACCGAAGCGTTCCTGGCGCCACATGGCTACCATGGCTTCTTCCACTATGCGGAGAAGAAAGGCTACAGCGGCGTGGGCCTGTACACGCGACACAAGCCTGAGCGGGTCATCACCGGGTTCGGCAACAGCGAGTTCGATGGCGAAGGCCGCTATGTGGAAGTGCAGTACCCGCACCTCGCGGTGATCTCGGTGTACGTGCCGTCCGGTTCGAGCGGCGAGGAACGCCAGCTCGCCAAGTTCCGCTTCATGGAGGCCTTCCTTCCCCACCTGCTGCAGCTGAAGGCCAGCGGGCGCGAGATCGTGCTATGCGGTGACGTCAACATCGCGCACAAGGAAATCGACATCAGGAACTGGAAGGGCAACCTGAAGAACTCGGGCTTCCTGCCGGAAGAACGCGCCTGGATCGGCGAGTTGTTCGATGTTCACGGCTACGTGGATGTGTTCCGCAAGCTCGACCCGCGTCCGGACCAGTACACGTGGTGGAGCAACCGCGGGCAGGCTTACGCCAAGAACGTGGGGTGGCGGATCGATTACCACCTGGCGACACCAAAGATCGCCGACACCGCGCAGCTGTGCTCGATCTACAAGGACGAGAAGTTCAGCGACCACGCGCCGCTGTCAATCGACTACGACTTTCCGCTCTGAGCGCGGCGAGCAGGCCACCCGGACCTGCACGAGCAGCTCCGGGTGGCGGTCGAGCAACTTCAGCAGCATTGACACCGCCGCCGAAGATCCCGGCGGCTTTGCGCTGATCCAGACGCAGATCGCAATAATCCAATCGGTACAAACCCCTGCGACCGACCCCCATCCCCGCTACAATGCAGGTTCTCCCCTGCCCGGCAGGAGATGTTCCGCATTCACGCGCGCATTCACGCGTTTTCTCCGCGTATCCCCGCATTTCATATAGCGAGTCCGCCATGGTTTTCAAAGTGTTCGTCGATGGTCAGGAAGGCACGACCGGTCTCCGGCTGCTTGACTATCTTTCCGGTCGTTCCGACGTGGAACTGCTGCGCATTGCCGATGACAAGCGCAAGGATCCGGCCGAGCGAGCACGCTTCCTGAACGCCGCCGACGTCGCCTTCCTGTGCCTGCCGGACGTGGCTTCGCGCGAGGCGGTATCGCTGGTGACCAACCCGAATACTTGCGTGATCGACGCCAGCACGGCGTTCCGCACCACCGACAGCTGGGCCTATGGCCTGCCGGAGCTGGTGCGCGGCCAGCGCGAGAAGATCCGCGCCAGCAAGCGCATCGCGGTGCCGGGGTGCCACGCCAGCGCCTTCGTGCTGGCCGTGCGTCCGCTGGTGGATGCCGGCGTGATGCCGCGCGACTACCCGGTGTCGGCGTTCTCGCTGACCGGCTACAGCGGCGGCGGCAAGAAGATGATTGCCGACTTCGAGGCCGGCGGTAACCCGAAGCTGCACAGCCCGCGCAAGTACGCACTGGGGCTGCAGCACAAGCACCTGCCCGAGATGCGGGTGCAGGGCGGCCTGTCGTCGGACCCGATCTTCAACCCGATCGTCGGCAATTTCCTGAAGGGCCTGGCGGTGACGGTGCCGGTGTTCGCGGATCGCCTGGCGCGCAAGGTGAGCCCCGAGCAGATCGTCGACATCTACCGCAAGCACTATGAAGGCGAGCAGTTCGTGCGCGTGATGCCTTACAACAGCGACGACAACCTCGACGACGGTTTCTTCGATGTGCAGGCCAACAATGACACCAACCGTGTCGACCTGTTCGTGTTCGGCACGCCCGAGCGCCTGAACCTGGTCGCGCGCCTGGACAACCTGGGCAAGGGCGCGGCCGGCGCGGCGGTGCAATGCATGAACGTGCATGTCGGCGCCGACGAGGCCACCGGGCTGCAGGCCTGATAAAGCTGCTTCCTAAACACAAGAAAGCCGGCACTGCCGGCTTTTTTGTTGGCTGACGGCGGGCGCGGCTTACGGGCGCGGCTTACACGCGCTGCAGCGCCCGTAACGCATCCACCAGTCCCGCACCCTGGAAGGCGCGCTCGCGCCCAAGATCCGTGGCCGCGTCGCACAGGATGGCCTTGACGCTCTCTGGCTGGCCCATCAGCTCATTGTTGCGCGACAGCAGCAGCGCGGCCACGCCGGACACATGCGGCGCCGCCATGCTGGTGCCGTCCATCGACGCCAGCGTGCCACCGGGCACGGTGGAGGTGATCTTCTCCCCGGGGGCGACGAGGTCTGGCTTGATGCGGCCATCGCCGGTGGGACCGTGGCTGGAAAAGTAAGAGATGCCGTAGCGGTAAGGATCGGTACGATGGGTCGCGCCCACCGTGATCACGGCGCGCGCGTTGCCAGGATCGGTGATGGTCTGGCCGCGAAAGCCCGCCCCCATGTGCGCAGCCGCGAATGCCTCGTCGTAGCCGTAGTTGCCCGCCGCTGCCACCACGATCACGCCGTTTGCCACCAGCCGGTCGCACTCGACGCAGACCGGCGTGCTGCCGCAGGCGTAGTTGCGCACGTCATGGCGCAGCGCCACGCTGAGGTTGACGCCATGCACGGTTTGCCGGTCGCGGCTCTGGTTGAGCCACCGCACGTATTGCAGCGCGCCCAGGATGCCGAACTCGTCGCCCCTGCCCTGCGCATCGAAGATGCGCAGATCCAGTAGTTCGATGCGCGGGCAGATGCCGCTGACGTCGCCAGCTTCGGCGAGTTCGGGCGGCAGCGGCATGGGGTCGGGGCGCGCCAGATACGCCGACGACGGCCAGCCCGCGCCGATGATGCCAGCCACATGCGTGCCGTGGCTGCCGCCCGGCGGCACGTACTGCGCGGGGTCTTCCTGGCTGATTTCCAGCAGCGGCTCGATCACGGACCAGTCGATGATGCGCCCGTTGGCCAGGTCGTCGGCGATCGCCGCGATGCGCTCCCTGAGCTCGGCCTCGCCGGGACCGCGCTTGCCCTTGGGCATGGGCGGCAGGCGGCCGCTTGTGATGGCCGACAGGCGGGTGAAATCCAGCGTCCTGACCACGCGTGACAGGCGCGGCGCGATCAGGCCGTCGCGGACCGGCAACGGTCCTTCCAGTTTGGCGGGATCGAAGAAAGCCGGATGGCGCGCATCGATGCCGGAATCGATCACCGCCCAGCGCACGCCCTGACCGCCGGTATCGAACACGCGGATGGCGGCATCCGCTTTCACGGTCTTGCGCGAGGCAAACACCGCGTGCTCGGCCGGGCGGTTGACGGAGATGCGCCATAGCGGCGCCGCGGCCGCAGCGGCAACACCCTCCAACGCTCCCGACGCCTCGGCCAATGCCGTTGGTAGCGCCGCATGGTCGTCCTGCAGGCAGGCCCACAAGGTTTCGAGCACCTGTCGGCTGGCCTGCGCGACGCGCCGGGTCAGGCCACCGGGCGGGAAGCTGTCGTCGTCCAGCCCCAGCAGCGTCAGCGCGACGTACTGCGCGGCAACATTGACCAACTGCCCCAGCGCCTGGCCAGCCGGTGCCGCGATCCCGCCGAAGCGCGTCCGCGACGCCGTGTAGCCGATATCCTTGAACTTCGCCAGCGCCGCCTCGCTGCCGACATGTGCCAGCACCGACTCGCCCAGCCAGCGCACAAAGGCATCGCCGGTCAGGCTGTGCTCGAGCGCGTGGCGGGCGGCGGCCGACCACCTGACGCCGGCCATCGGCAGCCGAACCTGCCGGTGCCACCAGGCCGTCAGCGGCAGCAGCCGGAGCATGTCGAAGAAATCGATTTGCGCCAGCAGGTACGATTCATTGGCCGCTAGAAAGCGCTGGCCGGTTGCAGCCGATGCCGGCTCGGCCAGCGCCGGCAGGCGCCGCAGAACCGCCGAGCGCAGGGCGGCAATGCCGGCGGCGTGGTGCGGGGTCAGCAACAGCCCGCGCGGCACCTCGAACGATTCTCCCGACGCATACAGCAGCCAGACTTCCGAGCTGACCGGCAGGTCGCTGGTAAAGCGGTCGGGCTCGGCCTCGCAGCCCGCGAAGATCAGCATATAGGCGGCCCGTTGCTCCGACGGGCTCATGCGGTTCAGGTTCATGCGGGTTCCCCTTCCCCAGACGGTTGTCGCATTGTCCTTCGATCCGGTGGCCGCCCTGGTTACTGTCGCCAGGCGCCAGGCGCCGGGAGCAGCGGCTAGCGCTTCAGCGGCTTGCTTCGGTCGTCGTCGCCCGCGTCGACCGGCGCATCGCCCAGTCCCGCCATATTGGCGCGGTACGGCGGCAGCCTGTCGACCGAGGTATTGATCGCGCGTGCGTAAAGCGGCAGCACCTCGGGCATGTGCTTTTCCAGGTCGGCAATGCGGCTGCGCCCGGACGGGTGCGTCGACAGGAATTCAGTGCCCGATTGCGACATCTTGCCCATCTTCTGCCACAGCGACACCGCGGCGCGCGGATCGAAGCCGGCGCGCGCGGCGATATCCATGCCAATCAGGTCGGCCTCGGTCTCGTCGGCGCGCGAGAAGCGCAGCGTCAGCAGGTGTGCGCCGGTGCCGAGCGCCATGTTGCCGAGGTTGCCGAAGCCGAACAGCTGCGAAATCACATTGGCGCCGAGATTGGTGATCTCGGACTTGGCCGCGCGCTCGCGCGCATGCTCCTGCAGCGCGTGCGCGATCTCGTGGCCCATCACCATCGCGATCTCGTCGTCGGTCAGTTTGAGCTGGTCGAGCAGGCCGGTGTAGATCGCGATCTTGCCTCCCGGCATGCAGAACGCATTGACCTGCTTCGAGCCGATCAGGTTGATCTCCCAAGGCCAGTTGCGCGCGCGTTCGTTCCAGCGCACGGTCTGCGGCAGCAGCCGCTTGCCGATCGCGCGCAGCCGCCTGAGCTGCGGGTTGTCGTCGCTGGCCAGCGCGCGCTTGGCGATGGCTTCCTGCTTGAGCTGCTCGTACTCCTGCGCGGCCTGCTGCTCGATCGCCTCGGCCGGCACGATGTTGCGCACGGCCGAGCCGCCGCGCTGGATCTTGATGCCGCCCGGTTCGGCTTCCTGCGCCTGGGCGGGCACCCCCGACCAGACCAGCAACGCCGCCGCCAGCGCGAGTGCGCGGGCAAGCCGGACACGAATCGGACGCTGGACACGATGCTGGGGGCGGAGCATTTGCGGTTCCTCGGGCGCAGTGGAGGGATCGTAGCGGCGGACCGGAGCGATCCGCGGCAACGCCGCCGCAGCGCAAGTGGCGGGGCGGCAAACAGGTGATGCAATAATACACGGCGCCCGCGCAGCCGCGCGGCGCTCCACCCCCCGCGCATCCATGACTTTCCAGGCCTACCTCGACATCTTCCGCAACCGCCGCATCGGCGCCATGCTGACCCTGGGCTTCGCTTCCGGGCTGCCGCTGGCGCTGACCTCCGGCACGCTGCAGGCCTGGATGACGGTCGAGGGCCTGGATATCAAGACCATCGGCTTTTTCTCGCTGGTAGGCCAGGCCTATATCTTCAAGTTCCTGTGGGCGCCGCTGATGGACCGCTACACGCCGCCGCTGCTGGGCCGGCGCCGCGGCTGGCTGCTGGTGACGCAGCTGGGGCTGGTGGCGGGCATCGCCGCGATGGCATTCTGCCCCCCGCGCGAGGCGTTGTGGACGCTGGCGGCACTGGCCACGCTGGTGGCCTTCCTGTCGGCCTCGCAGGACATTGTCTTCGACGCCTACAGCACCGACGTGCTGCGCCCGGCCGAGCGCGGCGCCGGCGCGGCGGTCAAGGTGCTGGGCTACCGGCTGGCGATGCTGGTCTCCGGCGGCCTGGCGCTGTGGCTGGCTGACCGCGTGCTGGGCTGGCAGCAGACTTACCTGCTGATGGCGGCGCTGATGGCCGTGGGCATCCTCACGCTGCTGTGGGCGCCCGAGCCCGACGTGCCCTCGCGCGCGCCACGCTCGCTGGAGGAGGCGGTGCTCGGCCCGCTGCGCGATTTCTTCGCGCGGCCAGGCGCGTGGTGGCTGCTGCTGCTGATCGTGCTGTACAAGCTGGGCGACGCCTTTGCCGGCAGCCTGTCGACCACCTTCCTGATCCGCGGCGTGGGTTTCTCGGCGGGCGAGGTGGGCATCGTGAACAAGACGCTGGGGCTGGCAGCGACCATCATCGGCGCGCTGTTCGGCGGCACGCTGATGGTGCGGCTGGGGCTGTACCGTTCGCTGATGGTATTCGGCGTGCTGCAGGCGGTATCGAACCTGGGCTACTGGATCCTCGCCGTGACGCCGCCGCACCTGTGGACCATGGGCGCGACCATCGCGGTGGAAAACCTGTGCGGCGGCATGGGCACCGCGGCCTTCGTGGCGCTGCTGATGACGCTGTGCAACCGCTCGTTCTCGGCCACGCAGTACGCGCTGCTGTCGGCGCTGGCGTCGGTGGGCCGGGTCTATGTGGGGCCGACCTCGGGCTATATGGTCGAGGCCTGGGGCTGGGCGCCGTTCTACCTTGGCACCGTGGTGGTGGCGCTGCCCGGCGTGATGCTGCTCTGGGCCATGCGCAATACCGTGCACCGCTACGAGGCCCAGGCGCGCGAAGCGATCGCCTGAGCCCGCCCCTTCTTATTCCTTGTAGTAGACGATCTGGTGCGAGCTGGCCAGCAACTGGCCAGCCGGGCTCCACAGTTGCGCGCGCTGGTCGAAGTACCCCTGCTGGAACACCTGCGCCTGCGCGCTCGCCAGCACGTGGCTGTCGCCCAGCGCCGCCAGCGTGGGCGCATCGGCGTGGAAATACGTGGTCATCGACACCGTGCCGGCCGGCACGAAGCCCGCGCGCTTGAGGAAGATGCGCGGATAGAAGCTGTCCGCCCATGACGCCAACGCGGCAAAGTCCGGCGTGCGCGCCGGCGCATCGCGCAGCCAGAACTGGGTCAGGCTGTCGGAGTGCTCGGTGCCGGCCTCGGCGGTCGGCTTGGCGCCGCGCACCGGGCGCATGTCATAGGACTTGAGCCAGCGCACCGGCGCGAAGCCGCCCATGGCCGGCAGCGACTCGGCAGCCGGCACCTCGGGCATCACCGCCTCGCCGCAGGCCCAGGTCTCTCGGCGCACCGCGAACACCGCGGTGGCGGTGGTGGCCACGGAATCGCCCTGGCGCAGCGTCAGGTTCCAGTGCTGGGTCGAGCGGTTGGTCCGCACCGGCTGTGCCTCGATCTCGAACGGGCCTTCGGCGATCGGGCCGGCAAAGTTGACCGACAGCGCGATCGGGTCGCCCAGCCGCTGCGGGTGCAGCAGCGCCGCCTGCAGCAGCGTGGCGGCGGTGATGCCGCCGAACGGGCCGATCATGTTCCAGTAGGCCGGCGTGGTGCGGCCCAGGAAACGGTTCTCGCCAGCGGCCTCCAGGGCGATGGCCTCGTCGAACGCATGCAGCGCGACGGGAGCGGTGGCGGACAGGGAAGCGGCGGAAGCAGTCATGGCGAGGGCGCAAATAGAACGGTCGTTCGATAGCTGCCTACACTAACCGTAGTCAGGAGTTCGGTCAACCGGCGCTGCGTGCAAGCGGCCCCGGCGTCGCATCAGCCTTGTGCCCGGCGCCGCCACGGCAGGCTCCAGCCGAGCTGGTTGGCCACCACGCCCAGCAGCACCAGCAGCATGCCCGCGACCTGCAGCGGCCCGAGCACGACGCCGAACACCATCACGTCGATGACGATCGCCACCAGCGGATAGACGAACGACAGCGTGGCGATCGACACCACGCTCAGCCGCTGGAAAGCGCCGTACAGCAAGGTGTACATGATGCCGGTGTGGACCAGTCCCAGGGCCAGCAGCGCGGCCCAGGTGCCGGTGCCATAGGTGCCGATCGCGGGATGCGCCAGCGGCGCCAGCATCAGCACGCCCAGCACCATCTGCAGGCCCGCGATCTGCCCGGGCGGGATCGCCTGCAGCCGGCGCGTAGCCATGGTGGTCACCGCATACAGCAAGGCCCCCATCAGCGCCAGGCCGATCCCGGCCAGCATCGCCGTGCCGGTGGTGCCGTGCTCGAGCCCGGTGATCAGCATCACGCCCGCAAAGGCCAGTACCAGCCACGGCAGCCTGGCGAACGGGAACGGCTCGCGCTGCATCGCCGAGGTCAGCAGCAGCAGGAAGAACGGCTGCGTGTGGTAGACCACGGTCGCAATCGCGATGCCGCTATGGGCGTATGCCGAGAAGAGTGCCAGCCAGTTGAGCACCAGCGTGACGCCGCCCAGCGCCAGCCAGCCCAGCTGCGCGCGGCTCATGCGCACCCAGCCGCGCTGCAGCGTCAGCGTGCCCAGCAGCGCGGCGCCGCCGAAGATGCAGCGGAAGAACACCACGTCCAGCGGCGGCTGCCCGCTGGTGACGACAAACCAGCCGATGGTGCCTGACAACACCATGGCCGCGACCATGCGCCAGGCACCGCCGGGCAGGGATTGGGGTGAAGGCATGGAGCGCTCCGGGGGATGCAATGGCGGCATTGTTCCACCGTGCCATCCGCTCAACAATCCCGCTGAAGCTCAATTAGTATTTGAGCTGTGATCAAAGATGGGAGACGCCGCATGTCGGATACACCACTCAACGCGATGGCCGTCTTCGCCCGCGTGGTCGAATGCGGCAGCTTCTCCGCGGCGGCGCAGGATCTCGGCATGACGCCGTCGGGCGTCAGCCGGCACGTGTCTCGGCTGGAAGCGACGCTCGGCGCCAGCCTGCTGCAGCGGACCACGCGCGCCTTTGCGCTGACCGAGCTGGGCCAGTCGGTCTACGCCGCCTGCGCACGCATGACCGCCGCCGCGCGCGAGGTCACCGCGCTGGCAGGCGAACATGGCGGCACGCCCCACGGCGTATTGCGCGTCAGCGCGCCGGTCTCGTTCGGGCAGGCCTGGCTGGCGCCGCGCCTGCCCGCCCTGTTGCAGAAATACCCGGGACTGGACCTGCAGTTGACCCTGATCGACCGCATGGTCGACCTGGTCGAGGAAGGCCTGGACGTGGCCGTGCGCATCGCGCGCGAGCTGGCGCCCGGCCTGGCGGCGCGGCCGCTGCGCGAGGTGCGCTACCGGCTGGTGGCCTCGCCGCGCTACCTGGCGCAGCGCGGCACGCCCGCTGCGCCGGCCGAACTGCCGGCGGCGCGCTGCCTGTACCTGGGCTATGGCAATTTTGGCGAGCGCTGGACGCTGCGCCACCATGCCAGCGGCGAGACCGTGGTGGTACGTATCCCGCCACGGCTGACGCTGAACAACAGCCTGGCGATCATGACAATGGTGGAAGGCGACGCGGGCATCGGGCTGGTGCCGGACTTCTCGCTCGGCAGCGCCCTGGACGAGGGCCGCGTCGTTACGGTGCTGCCGGAGTGGGACATCCTGGAGCCCTATATCGGCACAGCTTACGCGGTGTATACGCCGACGCGCCACGTGCCGCCGAAGGTGCGCGCCTTTGTCGACCACCTGGCCGCCACCGCCAGCGAGCTTCCTGCCTGACTAATCCTTGCCCAGCGCCCGCCGCAGCAGCCACAGCATGGCTTCGCGCACCCGCGCGGCATCGGCGCCGGCCTCGATCTCCAGCGCGGCACGATCAAAGGCCGCGGACAGCAGCGGCGCCAGCGCGCGCAGCGCCACCTCGCCCTGCCCGCCCACCCCGGCGGCATCGAGCCCTTCACGCAGCGTGCGCGCGGCGTTGGCTTCGTCCAGCGCCAGCGTTTCGCGCAGGCCCAGCGCGGCGGGCCCCTCGACCAGCAGCAGCCGGGTGCGGCCGGGCACTGTCATCGCGTCCAGATAGGCCTGCGCGCCGGCCATCAGCGCTTCGGCCGGATCCAGGCCGGCGGGCGCGGCGGCCTCGATATCGGCGGCGACCGCCGCGGCTTCGTCAGCCATCACGTGGCGGAACAGGTCTCGCTTGTCGGCGAAGTGGTGGTACAGCGCCCCGCGCGTGATGCCGGCCGCGGCGCAGACGTCGGGGGTCGAGGTTTCGCCGTAGCCGCGTTCGACAAACAGCGTGCGAGCCGCGTCGAGCAACGCCTGCCGGGTAGCCTCGGTACGTTCGCGGTTGGATCGGGCCACGCGGTTTTCTCCTTGCATACATGCAGCCTGTATCTTAATATCAATTTACATACAAGCTGTATGTATGCAGAAAAAAGGAGCCCGCCCGTGAAAGTCACCAGCTGCTACCCCGTCATCATGACCGGCGATGTCGCCGGCACCGCCGCGTTCTACCAGCGCCACCTCGGCTTCGTGCCGCTGTTCACCAGCGACTGGTATGTGCACCTGCAACTGGCCGGGGATCCATCGGTCAATCTCGCCGTGCTGGACAGCAGCCACGAAACCATCCCCGCGCCGGCACGCGGCCAGCGCGCCCAGGGGTTGCTGCTGAACTTTGAAGTGGAAGACCCGGATGCGGTCCATGACCGCTTGCAGGCGGCGGGGCTGCCGATCCTGCTGCCGCTGCGCGACGAGGCCTTCGGCCAGCGGCATTTCATCACCGCCGATCCCAACGGCGTGCTGATCGACGTGATCAAGCCGATCCCGCCGTCGGAGGAGTATGCGGCGCAGTATGAGGCCGGCGCGCTGCCGCAATAAGGCAGGCGGCCAGGCGCCGCCCGCCGTGCGAGGTCAGGCCGCGCAGACCCGGTACACCGCCAGGCTGCCGCGCCAGTTGACGCCCCAGTTCACGGTAATGCCCTCGTGCATCACCACGCGGTCGATGACGCGCAAGCCGACCGTGGGCGCCAGTTCCTCGAAGTCGCTGATGGTCAGCACGCGCACGTTGGGCGTGTTGTACCACTGGTACGGCAGCGACTCCGACACCGGCATGCGCCCGCGGAACACCGACAGCCGGTGCGGCCAGTAGCCGAAGTTCGGGAACGACACGATGCACTCGCGCCCCACCCGCAGCGTGTCGCGCAGCACCTGCGCGGTGTTGTGGATGGTCTGCAGCGTCTGCGACAGGATCACCGTATCGAAGCTCTTGTCCTCGAACAGCGCCAGTCCGCCTTCCAGGTTCTGCTGGATGACATGCACGCCCTTCTGCGCGCACGCCAGCACGCCTTCGTCGCGGATCTCGATGCCGTAGGCCTGCACGTCGAGCTCGTCCTGCAGCACGCGCAGCAGGCTGCCGTCGCCGCAGCCCAGGTCAAGCACGGTGGAGTTGGGTTCGATCCAGCGCGCGATCGCGCGGAAGTCGGGGCGCAGCGCCAGGATATTGGGATTGGCCAGGGCGTTCATGCACCGATCTCCTCTGCGATGCGGTCGTAGTAGGCGCGCATCAGGTTGTGGTAGCGCGGGTCGTCGAGCAGGAAGGCATCGTGGCCGTGCGGCGCGTCGATCTCGGCGTACGAAACCGGGCGCTTGTTGTCCAGCAGCGCCTTGACCAGCTCGCGGCTGCGGCTGGGCGCGAAGCGCCAGTCGGTGCTGAAGCTCGCCACCAGGAAGCTCGCCTGCGTCTGCGCGATCGCGCGGGTCAGGTCGCCGCCGAAGGCCAGCGCCGGGTCGAAGTAGTCCAGCGCGCGCGTGATCAGCAGGTAGGTGTTGGCGTCGAAGTACTCGGCGAACTTGTCTCCCTGGTAGCGCAGGTAGCTCTCCACCTGGAACTCGACATCGAACGAGAAGCGGATGTCCTCCGCCTTCAGTTCGCGGCCAAATTTCTCCGCCATGTCCTCGTCAGACAGGTAGGTGATATGGCCGATCATGCGCGCCACCCGCAGGCCGCGCTTGGGCTTGACCCCATGCGCGTAGTAGTTGCCGCCGTGGAAGTCGGGATCCGACAGGATCGAACTGCGCGCCACTTCGTTGAAGGCGATGTTCTGCGCCGACAGCTTGGGCGTGGACGCAACCACGATGCAGTGGCGCAGCCGGTCCGGGTACATCAGGCTCCAGGCCAGCGCCTGCATGCCGCCGAGGCTGCCGCCCATCACCGCGGCGAACTGCGTGATGCCGAACACGTCGGCCACGCGCGCCTGCGCGTTGACCCAGTCCTCTACCGTCACCACCGGGAACGTCGCGCCATAAGGCTGGCCCGTCGCCGGATTCACGCTCATCGGCCCGGTCGAGCCAAAACACGAACCCAGGTTGTTCACGCCGATGACGAAGAAGCGATTGGTATCGAGCGCCTTGCCGGGGCCGACCATGTTGTCCCACCAGCCCACGTCGCGCGGGTCGTCGGCATAGACGCCAGCGACATGGTGCGAGGCATTGAGCGCGTGACACACCAGCACCGCGTTGGAGCGCGCCGCGTTGAGCGTGCCGTAGGTCTCGACCATCAGGTCATAGCCGGCGAGGGACGTGCCGTTGCGCAGCTTCAGCGGCTCGGCAAAGTGCATGCGCTGCGGCGTGACCACGCCGACCGAATCGGGCGGCAGGGAGAGCGCGTTGGGCGCGCTGGGCGCGGCAGACGGCAGGGCGACATCAGTCATGGAATCCGGGCCCGCGGCGAACGGGCATAAAAAAACCCGACCGGCATTTGCGTGTAAAGCATCGCAGCCAAGTCGGGATTCACTGGATTCCTTGCGGGATTCCGCGTGCCGGTGCCGATCATCGTCGTGGTGACGTGGGGCGCCGACCCAACCTCTTTAGCCGCATTTATAGTGGCAGCCCGGACCTTGGTCCCTTGGTGTTCCCGTGGCTGCCGCGCGCCCGCAAGCCAGTCATCAAATCGGCGCGACCGGGCAATTATAGAGCAATCGGCCCGGCGTGTCGGTTTCAGCCCAGCAGCACGCGCAGATGCGCCTCGGCATGGTCCGACGGCGACTTGCGGAAACCGCTCTTGGCATAGCGGTGCCACTGGCCCTGCACCGTCGCCATGATCAGCGCCGCGCGCGCCGGGATATCGGCGTCCGCGGGAAACTCGGCCTGCGTCACTGCCACCTTCAGGCACTGGCGCAGCGAGGCCTCGATGCGGTCCACCACCTGGTTGATGCGTTCCTGCAGCCGCTCATGCTCGCCCACCAGCGCCTCGCCGGTCAGCACGCGCGTCATGCCCTGGTTCTTCTCGGCGAACGACAGCAGCATGCGCACGATCGCATGCGCCTGGCGCAGGCCGTGTTCTTCCTTGGCGGTGATCTGGTTGATCAGGCCGAACACGGTCTGCTCGATAAAGCCGATCAGGCCCTCGAACATCTGCGCCTTGCTGGCGAAGTGGCGGTACAGCGCCGCCTCGGACACGCTCAGGCGCGCGGCCAGCGCGGCGGTGGTGATCTTTTCCCCGCGCGGATGCTCGAGCATGGTCGCCAGCGTCTGCAGGATCTGGATGCGCCGCTCGCCCGGGCGCGGGCGCTTGCGCGCCGGCGCGGCAGGCGCGGCGGGTGTGTCCGCGGGTGTGTCCATCTCATCGGCCCCGCCTGTAATGACTGCCTCCGGCTGGTCCCCGTTGCTTTGCGTCATGACCCGTTTCTCCGCATTCGTCGTTGGAGTTGATGCATCGATTGTACTTTTATGTCCACATAGGCCGGCCGGTTGGGGACGCGGGCCCGCACGCGCGGCACGTTGTCGGGCTGCGCCTGCGGTGCCTGCGGTACCTGTGCTTCCGCGGCAATCAGCGTGACCGATTGCTCCTGCACGGCATGGCCGGCGCGGCGGTCTTCTTCCGCCTCGAGCGTCGAGCGTACCGCCGCATCGCGCCGGCTGCCGTCATCTTGCGCCGAAGCGGCCACGCCAGGTACGTCGTGCGGGCGCGACGGCGCGATCGTGCGCAGGTAGCCCGTCACCCAGGCAGTACGGATACCGGTGCCGGCATAGCGCTTGAGGTGCGACACGGTATCTTCCACCAGCACCGCGCGATGCGGCGCCACGCGCGCCTGCACCAGCAGCCGGCGCAGCATGCGGCGGTCCGGCTTGGGGCGCAGGTGGCCATGCACCCACATCTGCTCGATCGCCACCACGCGCTCGAAGCAGTGGCCGATGCCGGCGATGTCCAGCACCGCGCGCGCATAGTCCTGCGGCGCGTTGGTGACCAGGATCTTGCGCCCCGGCAGGCGCCGCAGGTGCGCCGCCAGCCCGCGCTGCACGCGCACCATCTCGGCCAGCGCCGGGAATTCATGCGCGGCGCGCAGGAAGTCGGCGGGATCGACACCGTGGTGCCGGATCATGCCGAGCAGCGTTGCGCCGTAGCGCTGCCAGTAATCGACGCGCACGCGGCTGGCAGTGGCATCGTCGCAACCGAGCACGCGCGCCACGTAGGCGGTCATCAGCCGGTTGATCGCCGGGAAGATCGCGTGCGAGGCGTCGTGCAGCGTGTTGTCGAGGTCGAACAGCCAGACCGTGCGCCCGGAGTTGTCCCCGGCCGGGCGGCGGCGCAGGCGAGCGCGGACACGGCGCGGAGGAGGAAGACTGGAAGTCACGCCGGGCAGCTCTGGTGATGATGGGGATGCCGGGGCGGCCGGTCGTGGCCCGCGCCCCGGCGGTGCCGCTCAGTGCGAGCGGATCATGGTGCCGAACGCCTGCTCGGTCAGAATTTCCAGCAGCAGCGAATGCTCGATGCGGCCATCGACGATGTGGACCGAATGCACGCCGCTCTTGGCCGCGTCCAGCGCCGACGAGATCTTCGGCAGCATGCCGCCCGAGATGGTGCCGTCGGCGAACAACTCTTCGATCTCGCGCGCGGTCAGGTCAGTCAGCAGGTTGCCCTTCTTGTCCATCACGCCGGGGATGTTGGTCATCATGACCAGCTTCTCGGCCTTCAGGATCTCGGCCATCTTGCCGGCGACCACGTCGGCGTTGATGTTGTAGGCCTGGCCGTCGTCGGAGAAGCCGATCGGCGAGATCACCGGGATGAAGGCGTCGTCCTGCAGCGCCTTGACCACCGCCGGGTTGATCGCCTCGATATCGCCCACGTAGCCGATATCGATGAAGGCACCCGGATTTTCGCGGTCGGGCATCTGCAGGCGCTTGGCGCGGATCAGGCCGCCGTCCTTGCCGGTCAGGCCCACGGCCTGGCCGCCGTACTGGTTGATCAGCATCACGATGTCCTGCTGGACTTCGCCGCCGAGCACCCACTCGACCACTTCCATGGTCTCTTCGTCGGTAACGCGCATGCCTTGCACGAAGGTGCCGATCTTGCCGACCTTCTTCAGCGCTTCATCGATCTGCGGGCCGCCGCCGTGCACCACCACCGGGTTCATGCCAACCAGCTTCAGCAGGATCACGTCGCGCGCGAAGCCGTGCTTCAGCTTTTCTTCGGTCATGGCATTGCCGCCGTACTTGACCACGATGGTCTTGCCGTGGAACTTGCGGATATACGGCAGCGCCTCGGCGAGGATCTCGGCTTTCAGTGCGGGAGCGATGGCGGCCACCGCAGTCGCGGCAGGCCCGGGGTTGTCGGCGTTCATGGGGGACATCCGTGAGATTCAACAGGTATGATGGCTAACAGCCGCGTAGCCGGGGGAAAACGCAACAGCGCGCAACAGGGATCGCCCGAAAGTGCGCCATCCGGCTATGGCAGGCGCCGATTTTACAAGAAACCGCGCGGGGCGCGAGTCCCGCGGCCCGGGCAGGTCCGGCCATCCGCCTGCAAGCGCCGCACGGGGCACCACGGCGGCCCGCCAGCGTTCCGTTCGCGCAACAGCGCGGGCAATCCGGCATGGCCCACGGCCTTTGCCATCTTTGCCGTCTTTGACCGTTTGTCCCGCTCCCCGGCGCACCAGTTCCCAATCCCGCACCATGACCGATCCCGCCACCGTCCTGACCGGCCAGCTCCGTCCTGTCGAGCATTGCAGCCAATGCGGCGCCGGCTTTGTGTGCGGCTACGTGGCGGGGCTGCGCGAGTGCTGGTGCGCCAGCCAGCCACTGCTGCCGGCGCGGCGCATCGTGCCGGGCCAACACTGCCTGTGTCCCGGCTGCCTGGCGGCGCGCCAGCGCGGCGCTCAGGCGCCGGAGCCCGCCGCGGACTGAGCCGCCGGCGCCGCGCCGGCGGGCGCAGCGGCGCCGCCCCACTGCATCACCAGCATTCCCGCCACGATCAGCGCCGCGCCCGCCAGCCGCCCCGGCGTCATCGCCCGCGCCGCAAACCCGGCGAGGCCAAACTGGTCCACCAGCAGCGCGGCCAGCACCTGTCCCGCCACCACCGCGGCGATAAAGCCTGCCGCGCCCAGCCTCGGCGCCATGACCAGGGCGGCCGAGATATAGAACACCCCCAGGACGCCGCCGATCCAGGTCCACGCCGGCGCGCGCGCCAGGATCGATGCCGCGGGCAGCGGCACGCGCAGCAGCCACAGCAGCGGCAGCAGCGCCGCCAGGCTGACCAGCAGCGACACCAGCGTTGCCGCCAGCGGATGGCCCAGCGAACGCCCCAGCGTGGCATTGGCACCCGCCTGGAACGGAATCACGGCGCCCGCCAGCACGGCGGTTGCGAGGGGCAACAGCAAGGTAATCGGGAAGGAATTCGGCAACTGGATGCCTGACATGTCACGCTCCGTAGGGCAAACTGCGATGCCTGACAGTTTGAAATATCGCAAAGCGAATTCCCAATTCTGCTTTCATACGTTTAATATTCGTCGAATGAATAGCCTACGCGGAATCGACCTGAACCTGCTGGTGGTGCTTGAAGCACTGCTCGCCGAGCGCCACATCTCACGCGCCGCGCTGCGCCTGCACCTGAGCCAGCCGGCGGTCAGCCATGCACTGGGGCGGCTGCGGCAGCTCCTCGACGATCCCATCCTGGTACGCGGCAAGGGCGGCCTGGTGCTGAGCGCGCGCGCCCATGAACTGTCCGGCCCGCTGGCCGAAGCCCTGTCGCAGGTGCGCATCCTGCTCGGGCCGAGCGGCTTCCAGCCGGCCACCACCCGCCGCACCTTCCGGCTGGCGATGTCCGACTACGGTGCGCTGGTGGTGTTGCCGCGGCTGCTGCGCGCGGTGCGCAAGGCCGCGCCCAATATCGACCTGGTGGTGTCGCAGGCCAGCCGCGAGGGCATGACGGCGCAAGTGGCAGACGGCGAGATCGACATGGCGCTGGGCGTGTTCAGCTACCAGCCTGAAGGCGTGCAGTCGGCCGAATTGTTCCGCGAAAGCTATGCCTGCGCGGTGGACGCGGCCACGGTGCGGGACACCGGCCGGCTCGACCAGGTGGCCTACCTGGCGCGCTCGCATGTGCTGGTGGCAACCCACAGCGAACGCATGGATGCGATCGACACCGCGGTCACCAGGCTGGGCGGGCGCCGCAAGATCGCCTGCGTGGTGCCGCACTGGAGCGTGGCGCCGGCGCTGATCGCCGGGACCAACCTGGTGCTGACCACGGCGCGGCGCAGCCTGGCCGCGCTGGAGGAAGACTCGCGCTACGCCGTGTTCGACCCGCCGTTTGCGCTGGAGGACTTCACCTTCAGCATGATCTGGCACGAGCGCACCGATGCCGACCCCGCCCACGCCTGGCTGCGCGAGCGCATGCTGGCGGCGGCGGCCAGTCAGGAATCGGAAGAGCCGATCAGCTTGCGCGGCTGACGCCGCCGCGCCGGCTTGGCGGCACCCGGCACTGGCGGCTGCGGCCGGGCGTCAGGGCGCCTTGTCGGCTTTTCGGGTGGTGCGGGCGGTGCGGGCGGCGTGCCTCCGCGGAAAACCAGTTTCTGGCGCGTGCCGTGTTGCTTGTTGGCCATGATGGCTGGCGGCCAGGGCGATGCCTGGCCCCCTTCTGATCAGTGCTTGTGCTCGCCGTGGCTGCCGCCCGGCACCATGTCGCGCACTTCGGCGTTGACCTTCTGCTCGGTCACCTTGCCGCCCTGCTCGATCTTCAGCGTGATGGGCACGGTATCGCCCTTCTTGAGCTGGCTCTTCAGGCCCATCAGCATCACGTGGTAGCCGCCGGGCTTCAGTTCGACGTTCTGCATCCTGGGCAGGTCCAGCGACTTGATCTGCCGCATGCGCATCACGTTGTTTTCCATCTTCATCTCGTGGATCTCGGCTTCGCCAACCGGCGACGAGACGCCCACCAGCTTCGCGTTCTCGTGCGCATGCAGCACCATGAACGCGCCCGAAGCGGCCTGGGTCGGCACCGTGCCGCGCACCCAGGCGTTGCTGACGTCGACCTGGGCCAGCGCGGCTCCGGACGCCAGCGCCGTGGCCAGTGCGGCAATCGATGCGGCCAGCGTGGCCGCGCGGAATTTGGCTTGCATCTTTGTCTCTCCTGAAAGCAGACATTAGAACATGGCGTCGCGCGCCGCGTGCAGGCCCGCCGGGGCAGGTACGCGGCGCGCGGGTGGCACGCGGGTACCGGCCAAAGCCGGCTAGTCTGGCAGCGGCGGCACCGCGCCGCCAATGCGGCAAGGTGTCGCACGCGCCGGCACCTTCCAGCCGCATTGATACACTCGCGCCATGACCACTGCCGCAGCCGTGCCCCCCTCGCCCCGCTTGCCTGACCTGCCCTTCCTGTCGCCCTTGCCGGCCGCCAGTTCGCCCCGCCATGGCCAGGTGACGCTGCGCCGCCTGTTCTGGCTGCGCTGGGCGCTGCTGTCGGGGCAGGCGCTGACGCTGCTGGCATGCGACCCGATCGCCGGCATCCGGCTGCCGTATAAGCCGCTGATGGTGGTGCTCGGGCTGCAGGCGCTGTTCAACCTGATCACCGCCCTGCGCCTGCGCCAGCACAGGCGGCGCAACAGCGCGCCCGGCGAAGCCGAACTGATGGGCCAGCTGCTGGTGGACCTGACCGCGCTGTCGGCGATCCTGTTCTATACCGGCGGCGCGACCAACCCCTTCGTGTCGTTCTACCTGCCCGGGCTGGCGATCGCCGCGGCCATCCTGCCGTGGCGGCAGGTGATCGCGCTGTCGGTGTATGCGCTCGCCTGCTACACGGTGCTGCTGTTCGAGTACGTGCCGCTGGACCTGCACAACCCCGACAACGCCGTGAACTACCACCTGGCGGGCATGTGGCTGAATTTTGTCGCCAGCGCAGTGATGATCGCGCTGTTCGTCGCACGGCTGTCGGGCGTGCTGCGCCAGCGCGAAGCGCAACTGAACCTGGCACGCGAGCAGCTGCTGCGCGAGGCGCGCGTGGAAGACCTCAACGGCCAGGCCGCCGCGGTGGCGCATGAGATCGGCACGCCGCTGGCGACGCTGGCGGTGATCGCCGGCGAGTTGCGCGCCGATGCCTCCGACGCGGCGCTCGGCACCACGCCGATCCGCAGCTACCTGCCCGACCTGCAGACCGTCGAGCAGCAGTTGGCGCTCTGCCGCACCACGCTGGCGCGGCTGCGCGAAGATTCGGCGACGCTCGCGCCGCAGCGCCTCGCTGCCTGGCTGCCGGCCTTCGCCGAGCGCTGGCAACTGCGCCATCCCAACGCCAGCCTGCAGGCCAGCGCCACGCCGGGTGCCGGCGCGCAGCCGGTCGAAACCGCGCGGGTCGGCCAGATCCTGACCATCCTGCTCGACAACGCCGCGCGCGCCCAGCAGAACGCGGGCCGATCCAGCAAGCCGCTGCAACTGGAGATCGCCATGGAGCCGGGACAAGTGGCGCCGTGGCTGTCGTTCCGCGTCGCCGACCATGGCGAGGGCATTCCCGAAGCACTGCGCGGCCAGCTCGGCGAAATGCCGGTGGCCAGCCAGCATGGCGGCCAGGGCATCGGCCTGTACCTGGCGCAGAGTGGCGCGCGCCAGATGGGCGGCGAGCTGGCCTGGCGCGACCGGTCGGGCGGCGGCACGGTGGCCGAGCTGCGGCTGCCCGCGCTGTCCTCGCTATCGGCGCCGCCTGCGCGCAGCGCATCCTGAACCCACGCGCCACACCTGACCATGACCGATACCTTCCAGACGGTTCCTGAAGCCACCGCACCGGCGGGCACGCCGTTCCTCGTCATCGACGACGACGAAGTCTTTGCCGGCACGCTGGCGCGCGCGCTCATGCGCCGCGGCTACGCCGTGCAAGTGGCCCATGACGGCCGCACCGCGCTCGCGCTGGCGGGCCGTACCGACTTTGCCTATGTCACGCTCGACCTGCACCTGGAACCGCCGCCCGAAGCCGGCAGCACCGCGCCGGCCGAATCCGGCCTGCAGCTGGTCGCGCCGCTGCGCCAGGCGCTGCCCGACGCGCGCATCCTGATCCTGACCGGCTATGCCAGCATCGCCACCGCGGTGGCGGCGGTCAAGCAAGGCGCGGACGAATATCTGGCCAAGCCGGCCAATGTCGATTCGATCCTGACGGCGCTCATGGCGGGGGTGTCGGAAGACGCGGCGCAGGCCGCGCTGGAAGAGCCGGTGCCGCTGTCAGTGGCGCGGCTCGAGTGGGAACATATCCAGCGCGTGCTGGCCGAGCATGGCGGCAATATCTCCGCCACGGCGCGGGCGCTGAACATGCACCGGCGCACCTTGCAGCGCAAGCTGGGGAAGCGGCCGGTGTCGCGGTAGAAGGGTAAGGAAGGTGGATTGCGGCAGCCGCGCGCTTACAGGCGCAGCTGCACGTGTTCCCAGTCCAGCCCTTCGCTCGCCTCGGCCGTGTCGCCCTGCGCGACGATGCGCATGGCGTCGCCCGCATGCCGGTCCGACAGCGAGAACAGCGCGCCGGCATCGAGCGCCAGCGTCGCGGCGGCAGCCTTGGCGGCGGCGCCGCGCGCATTGGCCTGTGTGGCCTGTGTGGCCTGTGCAGCCTGCGCGGCTTCGGCTGCCTGCACGGAAGGCACCGCGGGACGGATGCAAAGGAATGCGGTGGCCGCGGCCAGTGCGGCTAGCAGGCCTCCGGTGGCGAGCACCACGCGGCGGGTCTTGTAGTTGACCATTGATTTCTCCTGCCAGTAGTTGAGTGGGATGCGGTGGCTCCCGCACCGGTCAATCGACCGTCAAGGTGCGTAAGGGTCTCATTGCGAGACGCGGCTCCGCCAGTGTGCTTACCAATGCTTACGATGCTTACCGCGATGTGGCAGGCGGATACGTACTGACAACAGATTCCGGCCAAAGCGGCACAAAAAAGGCGCACCGTAGTGCGCCTTCTTCTCCGGCCTGTGTGCCTGCTTACAGCACGTAGCGCGACAGGTCCTCGTTGCCGGCCAGGTCGCCGAGGCGCTGGTCGACGTACGCCGCGTCGATCGTCACGGTCTCGCCCGACGACCTGGTGGCGTGGAAGGACAGGTCCTCCAGCAGCCGCTCCATCACCGTGTAAAGGCGGCGCGCGCCAATATTCTCGACCTTCTCGTTGACCGAGAACGCAATCTCGGCAAGCCGGCGGATGCCATCCGGCGCGAACACCAGGTTGACCTCTTCGGTGTTCAACAGCGCCTGGTACTGCTTGGTCAGGCTGGCATCGGTCTGCGTCAGGATGGCCTCGAAATCCTGCACCGACAGCGATTCCAGTTCCACGCGGATCGGGAAACGGCCCTGCAGCTCGGGGATCAGGTCGCTCGGCTTGGACAGGTGGAACGCGCCCGAGGCAATGAACAGGATGTGGTCGGTCTTGATCATGCCGTACTTGGTGTTCACCGTGGTGCCTTCCACAAGCGGCAGCAGGTCGCGCTGCACGCCCTGGCGCGACACCTCGCCGCCACCGATATCGCTGCGGCTGGCGATCTTGTCGATCTCGTCCAGGAACACGATGCCGTTCTGCTCCACATTGGCGATGGCCTTGTGCTTGAGCTCCTCGTCATTGACCAGCTTGGCGGCCTCTTCGTCGATCAGCAGCTTGAAGGCTTCCTTTACCTTCATCTTGCGGCGAGCCTTCTTGCCCTGGCCCAGTCCGGCGAACATCGAACGGATCTGCTCGGTCATGTCTTCCATGCCCGGCGGCCCCATGATGTCCATGCTCGGCACCCCGGCGGCGAGTTCCAGCTCGATTTCCTTGTCGTCCAGCTGGCCTTCGCGCAGCTTCTTGCGGAACACCTGGCGCGTGTTGGAATCCTTCTCTTCCGGCTGCGAGAAGCCGATGTCGCGCGGCGGCGGCAGCAGCACGTCGAGCAGGCGGTCCTCGGCCGCGTCCTCGGCCTTGGTGCGCACCTTCTTCATCTCGGACTCGCGCGTCTGCTTGATCGCCATCTCGGCGAGGTCACGCACGATGGTGTCGACATCGCGGCCGACGTAGCCCACCTCGGTGAACTTGGTCGCTTCGATCTTGATGAACGGCGCGTCGGCCAGCTTGGCCAGGCGGCGCGCGATCTCGGTCTTGCCGACGCCGGTCGGGCCGATCATCAGGATGTTCTTGGGCGTGATTTCCTGGCGCAGCGGCTCGGCCACCTGCTGGCGGCGCCAGCGGTTGCGCAGCGCCACCGCCACGGCCTTCTTGGCCTTGTCCTGGCCGATGATGTGCTTGTCGAGTTCGGAAACGATTTCCGACGGGGTCATGGTGTGCGACATGGTATCCGTTCAGTAGGGCGCGCGTTGCCGCCTTCGCTTATTCCAGCGTCTCGATGACGAAGTTGGTATTGGTGTAGATGCAGAGCTCGCCGGCGATGGTCAGCGCTTTCTCGACCACGTCCTTCGGCGACAGCTCGGTGTTCTCTATCAGCGCCTTCGCGGCCGACTGCGCATACGCGCCACCCGAGCCGATCGCGGCGATGCCGCCCTCGGGGTCGAGCACGTCGCCGTTGCCGGTGATGACCAGCGTGGTGTCGCGGTCGGCGGTGATCAGCATGGCTTCAAGCCGGCGCAGCGCGCGGTCCGAACGCCAGTCCTTGGCCAGGTCGACCGCGGCGCGGGTCAGGTTGCCCTGGTACTTCTCCAGCTTGGCCTCGAAGCGGTCCAGCAGCGAGAATGCATCGGCCGTGCTGCCGGCAAACCCGACCAGCACCTTGCCGTTGTAGATGCGGCGCACCTTGCGTGCGGTGCCCTTCATCACGATATTGCCGAGAGTGACCTGACCATCACCGCCGAGTGCGACCTGGTTGCCGCGGCGGACGCTGACGATGGTAGTGCCGTGATACTGTTCCATGGTGGCTTCCGTGAATATGTCACGATCGTAGTTGGCGACGCCCCCGGCCGGTTTCAAGCCCCTTCGTGCGCCGGGCCACACAGGCGACGCGCCGCGCGGGCGTCTGAACAATATAGGATGCCGGGCGCCGGCCTGCCGGCCCGCCCCGTGCGTCCGGCCCCAAAGCAAAAAGGGCCATGCGTTGCCGCATGGCCCATTCTTTTATGCCAGTGTTGCCGCACGCGAGCCAGTGGCCCGCGCGCTTGGCGCATCACTTCCAGCGATCCACCCGATCAGTCCGCGTAGACGCCGGCCTTCTTGATCACCGGGGTCCACTTGTTGATTTCGGCGGTCAGGTAGGTGCGCAGCGATTCCGGCGTGGCGCGCTGTGCCGGCACCGCCTCGGCGCCCAGCTCGGCCATCTTGGCACGGAAGGCCGGGTCGGTCACGGCCTTCTGCAGCGCGGCCGTGAGCTTGTCGATTACCGGCTTGGGCGTGCCCTTCGGTGCGTACATGGCGTGCCAGACCTTCACTTCCACGTTCGGCATGCCCTGCTCGCCCGCGGTCGGGATGTCCTTGAAGGCTTCCACGCGGCGCGCCTGCATGGCGGCGTACGGCTTGACCGAGTTTGCCTTCAGGTGGCCCGCCAGGTTGGTGGTCTGGTCGCACAGCAGGTTGACCTGGCCGCCCAGGATATCCGTCAGCGCCGGCGCCGCGCCCTTGTACGGCACGGTGGTCAGCTCGGTCTGGATCGCGCTCTGGAACAGCAGGCCGCACAGGTGCGAGGCCGAGCCGATGCCGGCGTTGGCCAGCGACAGCTTGGCGGCGTTGGCCTTGATGTACGGCAGCAGGTCCTTGAAGGTGTTCGGCGGCAGCTGCTTGTTGCCGACCAGGATCATCGGCACGTCGGCGATTTCACCGACCATCTCGAAGTCCTTCAGCGGATCGAAGCCCAGGTTGCGGTACAGCGCCGGGGCCGTAGCCATGCCGATATGGTGGATCAGCACGGTATGGCCATCGTTCTTGGCCTGGGCCACCTTCTTGGCGCCAATGGTGCCGCCGGCGCCGCCGAGGTTTTCGATCACGATGGTCGCACCCAGGTGCTTGGACATGATCGCGGTCAGCTCGCGCGAAACCTTGTCGGTCGGGCCGCCCGCCGAGAACGGCACCACGGCCGAAATGGGCTTGCCGCCCGGGAATTCCTGCGCGTACGCGCCTGCCGCCACACCCATCGCGCTGACTGCCAGCGCGGCCGCGATCGTCTTTGCCACTCGTTTCATGCTCTCTTCTCCTGGTTCCTTCAAATACCCGTCAAGCAATGCATTGCCGCCGGCCCGGCCCCTGCTCATGCGGGGGCGCATCTGGCGCGGTCTCACTGGCCGCGCTTGGACCATGACCGGCTGGCGCCGCTACCCCTGCCGTAAAACGCAAGGGGGGAGGATGATGTTAACAACACCAGACAATACGCAGGTATAGGTGCTAACCCGCCTGCAATCAGCGGCATATGGCGGGAAACCGGGTAGTTATGCAGGGATCGGCTATAAAGGCTCGTGTTTGCGACACCGGGAGCTGCTCAACGGAAAAAACCGAGCATTTCCTCAACTAGCGGTTCTGGGGCTTCTTCCGGGATGTAGTGCCCGCACGGCAGGGCTTCGCCGCTCACGTCGGTCGCCACCTCCTGCCACAACGCCAGCGGTTCGAAGCAGCGCGCCACCACGCCGTGCTCGCCCCACAGCACGCGCAGCGGCAGCGCCAGCCGGCGCCCGGCCTCGCGGTCGGCGCGGTCATGCTCCAGGTCGATGGTGGCGGCGGCGCGGTAGTCCTCGCACATGGCATGCACCCGCGCCGGGTCGCGCATGGCCGCCACGTAGGCCGCCATCGCGTCCGGGGCGAACGGGCTCGGCCCGGCCTGGCGCAGGCCGACCAGCTTCTGCAGGTAGAACTCGGGCTCGGCGTTGATCAGCGTCTCGGGGAACGGCGTGGGCTGGATCAGGAAGAACCAGTGCCAGTAGGCCGCGGCAAAGGCCATGCTGGTGCGCTCGTACATGGCCAGCGTGGGGGCGATGTCGAGCAGCATGGCGCGGCTCACGGCCTCGGGGTGGTCGGCGCAGAGCCGGTGCGCGACGCGCGCGCCGCGGTCGTGGCCGCACAGCGCAAAGCGCGTAAAGCCGAACTTCGCCATCAGCCCGACCTGGTCCTGCGCCATGGCGCGCTTGCTGTAACGCTCATGCCCGGCGTTGCCCGGCGGCGCCGAGCTGCTGCCATAGCCGCGCAGGTCGGTGGCAATCACGGTGAAGTGGTCGGCCAGCCTCGGCGCCACCCGGTGCCAGATCAGGTGGCTTTGCGGATGGCCGTGCAACAGCAGCAGCGGCGGGCCCGAACCGCCCTGCACGCCGGCGATCTCGACCTCGCCGATACGGTGCCGGAAGGGTTCGAAATTGGGGAACAGCAACGCGCTGGCGTCGTTCAGCATGGCGTGTCTCCGCTTCTGGGTCGCTTGTCGATCATAGGCGCAAACCCCGGCCTCGGCGCCGCCCGTGACCGCGGGGTGCATCCATGGACCGTTGCAACTGAATTGCATCAACCGTGGGCCTATGGTTAAATCGGCCCATGACCCGCATTAGCCCGGACGGGCCGTCCGCCGCACTGGCGCCCGCCATCCTAGAAGCCGCCCACGAGCGCCTGCGCCAGCTGGGCGCGCGCGTGACGCAGCCGCGGCTGTGCATCCTGGCCTGCCTGATCGGCAGCGACGAAGCGCTGACCCACCAGGCCGTGATCGACCGCCTGCCCGAGCAGGGCGAGACCATCGACCGCGTCACCGTGTACCGCGTGCTGGACTGGCTGGTGGATCAGGGCGTGGCGCAGAAGCGCGCCGGCAACGACCGCGTGTTCCGCTTCAGCCTGGTCGAGCACGAGGCCGCGCGCGCGCAGGAACATCGCCAGCACAGCCATTTCCACTGCACCCGCTGCGACCGTACCTTCTGCCTGGACGACGCCAGCGCCCCGGCCCAGCCGGCCGCGCCGCGCGTGCCCAGCGGCTTTGCCATCGAACATGTCGAACTGACCGTGAACGGCGTCTGCGCCGAGTGCGGCAAGCGTACGCCCGCCGCCCACTGACCGGCACTCTTATTTCCCGGAGAACAACAAATGTCCAAACTGACCCCGGTCACGATCCTGACCGGCTTCCTCGGCAGCGGCAAGACCACCCTGCTCAAGCGCATCCTGAACGAGCAGCACGGCATGAAGATCGCCGTCATCGAGAACGAGTTCGGCGAGGAAAACATCGACAACGAGATCCTGGTGCAGGATGGCCGCGAGCAGATCGTGCAGATGAGCAACGGCTGCATCTGCTGCACCATCCGCGGCGACCTGGTGCAGGCGCTGTCCGGGCTGCTGACGCGCCGCGACGCCGGCGAGATCGACTTCGACCGCGTGGTGATCGAGACCACCGGCGTGGCCAACCCGGGCCCGGTGGCGCAGACCTTCTTCATGGACGAGGAAATCGCCTCGCGCTACCTGCTCGACGCGGTGATCACGCTGGTCGACGCCAAGCATGCGCACATGCAGCTGGACAAGCAGGAAGAGGCGCAGCGCCAGGTCGGCTTTGCCGATGCCATCTTCATCACCAAGTCCGACCTCGTCAGCGAGGACGACGTGGCCGAGCTGCGCCACCGCCTGCTGCACATGAACCCGCGGGCGCCGATCCGCACGGCGAACTTCGGCGAGACGGCGATCGACACCATTTTCGACCTGCGCGGCTTCAACCTGAACGAGAAGCTGGAACTGGATCCCGAATTCCTGCGCGCCGACGAACATGGTCACGACCACGATCATGACCACGAGCACGAGCACGGTGAGCAGTGCGCAGACGACTGCGGCCACGACCATGGGCACGACCACGGCCACCATGGCCACGGGCACGACCACCACCATCACCATCACCACACCGACCGCATCGCGTCGTTCGTCTTCCGCAGCGACAAGCCCTTCCACTACGGCAAGCTGGAAGAATTCCTGTCGGGGATTCTGGCGGTGTACGGGGAAAAACTGCTGCGCTACAAGGGCGTACTATATATGGAGGGTGTGGACCGGAAAGTCGTGTTCCAGGGCGTCCACCAGTTGATGGGCAGCGATATCGGCGCCAAGTGGGAAGACGAGACGCCGGGCACCAAGATGGTATTTATCGGCGTGGACCTGCCGCGGGACGCCATTCTCAAGGGGCTGGAGAACTGCCTGGCCTGAGTGCACGGGCCGCCGCACGGGCGGCTCCTGCCAGCGGACACCCTCTCACGGCCACCCCCGTTCGGGGTACCGGGGAAATACCGAAGTGCAGGCTGGCTTTCCCCCGTATCTCGGAAAAATTTGTTCAAGTACAATAGGCCGGATTTGATACCGGTGGCGCACCTTTTTTCCGCCCCGGGATCTTGCAGGGCGGCGGTTGTCGTCAGCACGAGGCAGGCCGCCGGGCAGGTGCGGTCGCAGTGCTTCGTGCGGAGACCGCCTTTCCGCTTGGGGTGCCTCGGCACGCGCCGTCACTGACTGACGCGAGAGAGAGGTGTCCCATGACAGCCGCAACGAAGACGAAAGAAAGCCGCAGCAAGACAGGTAGTGCCGCGGCAGAGACGCTCAAGGCGCAGCCTGTGAAGGCCGCGCCCGCTCCCCGCGGCAGTACGGCGAACGCCGAAGCGGGCGCAACGAAGGGAGGCCCGCGAAGCAGCAAGACTGCAGCCAGCCAGAGTGAAACGACGACCGTGGCGCGCAAGCGCACGGACAGCGAATCCGAGCGGACCCAGACGCCGCCGGCCGCCTCAACAAGAGAATCAGCAGCAACCATGAGCAGCAACAAACTTCTGACTGAAGCTGAAATCCTGAAGATGAGCGACAAGGATTACATGAATGAAGCGCAGCTCGCCTTCTTCAAGCATCGGCTTGAACAGCTGCGTGACGAAATCCTCAAGAACGCTGACCAGACCACGGAACACCTGCGCGAAACGGTCATCGTGCCGGATCCGGCCGACCGCGCCACCATCGAGGAAGAGCATGCGCTGGAACTGCGCACGCGCGACCGCGAGCGCAAGCTGCTGAAGAAGGTCGAGCAGTCGCTGCAGCGCATCGAGTCCGGCGACTACGGCTGGTGCGAGGAAACCGGCGAGCCGATCGGCGTGCCGCGCCTGCTGGCCCGGCCCACCGCGACGCTGTCGCTGGAAGCGCAGCAACGCCGCGAACTGCGCCAGAAGCTGTTCGGGGACTGATCCCCGGGCGCGCCGGCCTGCCGGCGTTGCCGCACCACAACGGCCCGGTTTGACCGGGCCGTTTGCATTGGCGCGCGCCCGCCGGGCGCTGCTGCACTTGTCGTGGCGCGGCCACGGCCTACCATTGTGAGAATCGTCCGGCTGTCGCCGGCGGGGCCTTTCTGGTAAATTCGCAACTTTGTTGCAATAACCGGAAGCGCACCGCATGCGCGACCTGTTCGCGACCGGTCCGTCACCTTCTCCACTCTCCCGCCATGGCTGATCGCCTGCCCGTCACCGTGCTGTCCGGCTTTACCGGCGCCGGCAAGACCACGCTGCTGAACCACCTGCTTGCGCAAGGCGCCGGCGGGCGCGTGGCCGTGCTGGTCTGCGGCGCGCAGGACGGCCAGACGCTGGCGCCGCTGCCGCCCGGCTGCGAGGCCACGGTCCTGCCGGATGCCGACACGCTGATGGCCGAGGCCGCGCGGCTGGCCGCGCAAGGCCGCTTCGATGCGCTGCTGGTCGAGGCGGACGGCCGGGACGACCCGCTCGCCATCGCCGAGGGTTTCCTGTTCGAGGCCGAGCACGGCGCCGGCCCCGATGCCGCGCTGCAGCCCGACACGCTGGTGACGGTGGTCGACGCGGCCACCTTCCTGGCCAACCTCAACGAAGCCGATTTCCTGGCCGACCGCGGCCTGGCGCAGGGGCCGGAAGACGACCGCACCGTCGCGGAAGTGCTGGCCGCGCAGGTCGAGTTCTGCGACGTCATCCTGCTGAACAAGACCGACCTCGCCAGTGCAGACGCGCTGGCGCGGCTGCGCGCGGTGCTGCATGCGCTGAACCCGCGCGCCGATATCGTCGATGCCAGCTTCGGCAACGTGCCGCCGCAGCGCGTGTCCGGCACCGGCCGCTTCGACTTTGCCGCCACCGCTGATGCCCCGGGCTGGCTGGCCGCGCTGCAGGGCACGGCGCCGGAGCCAGACTGCGGCGTGTCGACGCTGGTGTACCGGCGCCGCCGCCCGTTCCATCCGCAGCGCTTTGCCGACCTGATCCATACCGAATGGCTGCGCGAACACGGCAGCGTGCTGCGCTCCAGGGGCCTGTTCTGGCTGGCGAGCCGCATGGACACCGCCGGTGACTGGAACCAGGCCGGCGGCGTGTGCCGCCACGGCGGCGCTGGCGCCTGGTGGGCCGCGCTGGATCCGGCCGAGTGGCCGACCGATGACGCGGACCGCGCCGAGATCGAGGCCGACATGGAGGTCGATGGGGCGCCGGCACCGTTTGGCGACCGCCGCCAGGAACTGGTGCTGATCGGCATGGACCTGGACGCGGCCGCGCTGGCGGCGCGGCTCGATGCCTGCCTGCTGGACGACGCAGAAATGGCGGCCGGCACAGCGGCGTGGGCCACCTACGCGGACCCGTTCCCGGCGTGGGTCGACGATCTGGACGAGGACCATGAGCACGACCATGGCCATGACCACGATCATGACCATGGTGACGATTGCGGCTGCGGCGCGCCGCACCATCCCCATGCGCACTGACTGGTTCGCCCGCCTGCGCACGCACGGCCCGGGCCTTTGGCCGGCGCTATGGCTGGCGCTATGCCTGCTGCTGGCGCAGCATGCCGGGCTGACCCACCGCATCGTGCACGGCGGCCTGCTGCCGCCTGCCGCAGCTACGCTGGCCGCGGCCGATGCCGGCACTGACGCCGGCACTGACGCCGGCACTGACGCCGATACCGACTCCCACTCGCTGGCACAGAAATTCAGCGGCCACTCCTGCGTGCTGTTCGACGGCGCCACGGTCGCCGACACGCTGTGCGGCAAGCTGCCGTTGCCGCGGCTCGCCTTCGGCAAGCCGGCCAAGCCGGCCAATCTCGCCTGGCGCTGGCCCGACCTGCCTGCCGCCCACCCCTTCCATTCGCGCGCGCCACCGGCGCCGGCCATCGCCCTCGCCTGATCCGGGACGCGGCCATCGCCGCGTGTCCGGCTTTCGAATTTTTCCCGAGCTGAACGCCTGCCGCCTGCGCGGCGCGGCCATACCCGTTGGGCGTGGCGCGCCATGCCGTACCTGCTGGCCAGCCGGGGCCGATTGCCACGCCTCGCTATGCGCGCCATGTCCAAACAGAACCGCTCGAAAAACAGCGCCCCCTGCCTGACCCCGCTCGCGGCCATTGCCGCTTCCCTGACTGCCTCGCTCGCTGCCCTGGCGGCGCCTGCGCACGCGCAGACCGCCACGCCTGCGCCCACCGCCGAAACAGCGCCGGCCACCGCCACCGCCAGCGGCACGCTGCGCGAAGTCGTCGTCACCGCCAACCCGCTCGGCAGCGAACTGAACGACATGGTCGCGCCGGTATCGACACTGGGCGGCGACGCGCTGGCCGTGCGCCAGGCCAGCACGCTGGGCGAGACGCTCGACAAGCTGCCTGGCGTGTCGTCGACGTATTTCGGCCCCAATGCCAGCCGCCCGGTGATCCGCGGCCTGGATGGCGACCGCATCAAGGTGCTGCAGAACGGCGGCAGCACCGTCGACGCCTCGACGCTGTCCTATGACCACGCAGTGGCGCTGGACCCGCTGGTGGCCGAACGCATCGAGGTGGTGCGCGGTCCGGCGGCGCTGATGTACGGCGGCAACGCCATCGGCGGCGTGGTCAACGTGATCGATAACCGCATCCCCAAGGAGCCGATCGAAGGCGTCGGCGGCGCCGTGGATGCCAGCGGCACCATCGGCGGCGACCAGGCCCGCAATGCCAGCGCGCTGATCGAGGCCGGCAACGGCCAGTTCGCCGTCCATGCCGATGCGTTCGCACGCAAGACCAGCGACCTGCGCATCCCCGGCTACGCCCGCAGCGACCGCCTGCGCGCCGCCGAGCCGCTGCCCGAGGGCGAAAGCGAAGCCTATGGCCGCCTGCCCAACACCAGCGCCGAGCAGCAGGGCGGCTCGCTGGGCGGCTCCTATACCTGGGCCGATGGCTTCCTCGGCGCCAACTACAGCGCCTACCGCAATGACTACGGCACGCCCGCCGAGGACGACGTGCGGCTGAAAATGAAGCAAGACCGCTTCGCGCTGGAGGGCGAGGCGCGCAACCTGGCCGGCAACACCGGCGGCTGGATCGAATCGGTCAAGGGCAAGTTCAGCTACACCGACTACGAGCACAAGGAGATCGAGGACGGCGAGACCGGCACGATCTTCAAGAACCGCGGCTGGGATGCGCGCTTCGAGGCCAGGCACGCCAGGATCGGCAACATGACGGGGGTGATCGGCACGCAGTTCGGCCACACCGACTTCTCCGCGCTGGGCGAGGAAGCCTTCGTGCCGAGCACCAATACCGACAACGCCGCGCTGTTCCTGTTCGAAGAGTTGCCGCTGAACACCTCGGGCGACCTCAAGCTGAATTTCGGCGGCCGGCTCGACCACAGCAGCATCAAGGCCAGCGCCAACGGCAACGACCGCTTTGCCGACGCCAACCGCAGCTTCAACGCCACCAGCGCCTCGGCCGGCCTGCTGTACAAGGTCAACCCGGCGTGGTCGCTGACGAGCAACCTGTCTTACACGGAACGCGCGCCGACCTTCTACGAGCTGTACGCCAACGGCCCCCACGTGGCCACCGGCTCGTGGGAAGTGGGCGACCCCAACGCCAACAAGGAACGCGCCACCTCGATCGACCTGGGCGCGCGCTTCAAGTCGGGCGCGCACAGCGCGAGCGTATCGGGCTACTACAGCCGCTTTGCCAACTACCTGGCGCTGTCGGCCACGGGCCGCGCGCGCGACGAGGCCGGCGACGTCGTCGCCATCGGCAGCCCGGGTGCGTTGCCGGAATTCCAGTACCTGGGCGTGCCGGCCACGCTCTACGGCTTCGAGGCCGAAGGCAAGACCCGGCTGCTGCAGAAGATGCTGACCAGCAGCGACACGCTCGACTTCGAGGCGCGCGCCGACTACGTGCGTGGCGAGAACCGCGACACCGGCGAGCCGCTGCCGCGGCTGGCGCCGCTGCGCCTGGGCGGTGCGCTGGTGTATGGCGCGGGGCCATGGGGCGCGCGCGTGGATGTCACGTATGCGGCCAGGCAGACGCGCGTGCCGAGCAATGACACGCCGACCGATGCCTATACGCTGCTGAGCCTGGCGCTGACCTACAAGTTCAAGGTGTCCGGGACGCAGACGCTGGTGTACCTGCGCGGGGATAACCTGACCAACCAGGATGCGCGCAATGCGACCTCGATCCTGCGGGATATCGCGCCGCTGGCGGGGCGGAGTGTGAAGGTGGGGTTCAGGACGTCGTTCTGAGGCCGCTTGGGGGCTTGGCGGCTTAGAGGCTGGCAGGACTTCGTTGAGGCGCCTGCAGGCGCTTTCAATCGCGAAGGCCTGCAACCACCTCAATCCCGATTCACCACCCACTCCCCTTCCACCGCCAACGCCCCGGCGCCCACCAGCGCCCGCACCGTCTGCGCGGAAATCTCCGCCATCTCCTGCCCCGGCATGAACCGGTCGCGGATCCGCACCATCAACGGCGCCTCCGCCATCCACTGCGCCAGTTCCGCCTGCGTCATCCGCTGCTGCTCCAGCAGCTTGAACTTCACCAGCACCTTGACCGCATGGCTGGCATTGCGCGCGGGATCGGCGCTGAGGTGGCGCAGCCTGGCGGTGGCGCGCTCGACCGCAGGGACCACGTCGGTGAACATGCGTCCGTGGCCGGGAATCACCAGCCGCGCATCCAGCTCCGCGATGCGTGCCAGCACCGCCGCCTGCTCGGTGAAGCCGCTCTCGCCTTCCAGCTCGGGAAAGATCACGCCGAAGCCGTTTTCCCACAACGCATCGCCGGAAATCAAAATGCGCGGCCCCGGCGCGAACAGCATCACCGCATGCGGATCATGGCCAGGCGCGGCCACAACCCGCCATTCCATGCCGCCCAGCGTCACCGCATCGCCGTCGTGCAGCACGCTGTCGAAGCCGAAGCGGTCGCACTGCTGCCCGGTGGCGCGGTAGGTAAGTGCCTCGGTGTCCCACGCGGCCACGGCCGCGGCTTCGGCAGCGGGAATCGCGGTGCGCGGTTGCCAGCGCGCCTGCAGCGCGGCATTGCCGCCGCAGTGATCGGAATGCAGGTGGGTGTTGAGGATGCGAGCCAGCGGCCGGCCCTGCAGCGCTGAGGCCACCAGCGCCACGGTCTGCGGTGCATGGCTGACGTAGCCGGTGTCGACCAGCGCGGTATCGTCGCCATCGACGAACAGGATGTTGTTGGCCGACAGCCAGCCGCGCTCGAACACGCGCATGGTCTCGGGCAACGTCGGCATCGATGCTTCGCTCAAGGGGGTGTCTCCTCGCCCGCCAGCCAGGCGGCGCGCTGGGGCAGTTGCGCCCAGATGCGGCGCTTGTCTTCGTCGCCGGCCGATGACCAGCCGGCAATCTCTTCGATGGTACGCAGGCAGCCCTCGCAGTAGCCGCTGGCCGCATCCATGCGGCAGACGTTGCGGCACGGCGAGGGCACCGGCGTTGCCAGCCGGGCGGCCTGTGCCGCGAGCTCCGCGGCCAATGCCGCAAGCGTCGCAGATGCGCGCGCTTCAGGCATGCTTTGCCTGGCGCGCCGCCTTGGCCGCCACCTTTTCGTTGAAGCGGCCCGCGTCGATCAGGTGGCGCTCGTGCACGCCCTCCGAGATCTTGTCCTCGCCGTCCCAGGCACTCAGTTCAAAGCGCAGGCGGCGTCCGTCCACCTCGACCAGCTGGCCCTTGACCGTCACCGTCATGCCCGGCGGCGTCGGCGCCAGGTGCGAGAAGCTGACCAGCGTGCCGAGCGACTGCTCGCGCGGCCAGTCCAGGTGCTCGCGCAGCATCTGCAGGCAGGCGCATTCCATGATGCCAACCATGTAGCCGGTGGCCAGCACGTCGGGCATCTCCGGGCAGCAGGGGATATCGTCGTACAGGCGCGGCACGGTGGCCTTGGGCGGCACCGTGTATTGCCAGCTGAAGCTCAGCCCTGCACGTAGCCCGGGGCTCACGCCGGCGCTCCGGCGGCCACGTCGGCAACTTCCGCGCCGGTCATCTGCTGCAGCTGCCGCGGCGTCAGGTTGAACACCGCGTGCGGATGTCCGGCGGCGGCCCACAGGCTGTCGTACCGAAACAGGTCCTGGTCGAGCAGCATCACCGGCGCCACCGCATGGCCGATCGGGCAGACGCCGCCGATGGCATAGCCGGTCTTCTCGCGCACGAAGCGCGCATCGGCCTTGCCCAGCGCGCCCACGCGCGCGGCCACCTTGGCCTCGTCGACGCGGTTGCTGCCGCTGGCGATCACCAGCACCGGCGCATCGTCCTCGACGCGGCGGAAGATGATCGACTTGGCGATCTCCGCCACGCTGCAGCCCAGCCCCGCCGCCGCTTCGGCGGAGGTCTTGCCGGTGGCGGGCAGCATCACCACCGGGCGGTCGTGCCCGAGCCCGGCCAGCAGGTCCGCCACGCGCTGCGCGGATTCGGGCAGCGCTTCGTTACTTGCCGTCATGCGTTCTCCTTATTCCCTGTGCTCAGACGCAGGCGGGCGCCGCATCGCTGGCGGCGGCCCATTTGGTCAGCAGCGCCCGGCCCACGCGCGAACTGTTGGCGCGGCCGATCGACTGTGAGATGTAGTCGCCGGTGCGCACCACCGCTTCCAGATCGATGCCGGTATGGATGCCCATGCCGTGCAGCATGTACAGCACATCTTCGGTGGCCACGTTGCCGGTCGCGCCCTTCGCATACGGGCAACCGCCCAGACCGGCGACCGACGCGTGGAAGATCGCGATGCCGACTTCCAGGCTGGCCAGGATGTTGGACAGCGCCTGGCCGTAGGTATCGTGGAAATGGCCTGAGAGCCGGTCGATCGCAAACTCCGCCGAGGCGGCGCGCATCACTTCCTGCACGCGCACCGGAGTGCCCACGCCGATGGTGTCGGCGATATCGATCTCGTCGCAGCCCAGCTCGCGCATGCGGCGCACCACGTCGACCACGGCGCTGACCGGGACCTCGCCCTGGTAGGGACAGCCCAGCGCGCACGAGATGCTGCCGCGCAGGCGCACGCCCTTCTCTTTCGCCGCGGCTGCGACCGGCTCGAAGCGCTGGATCGACTCGGCGATCGAGCAGTTGATGTTCTTCTGCGAAAACGCCTCGCTGGCGGCGCCGAAGATCACCACCTCGTCGGCGCCGGCGGCGACCGCGCCTTCGAAACCCTTCATGTTCGGCGTCAGCACCGAGTACAGCGTGCCGGGCCGGCGCTGGATGCGCGCCATCACGTCGGCGCCATCGGCCATCTGCGGCACCCACTTGGGCGAGACAAACGATGCAGCCTCGATATTGACGAAGCCGGCATCGGTCAGCTGGTTGACCAGCGCGACCTTGACGTCGGTCGGCACCATGGCCTTTTCATTTTGCAGGCCGTCGCGCGGGCCGACTTCGACGATCTTCACGTAGTTCGGGATGGTCATTGCCGTCTCCTGTCCTTTGTTCGTTATGTGGGGTGCCGTGCTCAGCAGCCGGGTTCAGTACCCGCGCTGCAAGTCGACCACGCCGGCAATCGGCTGGTTCGCGCGCAGCGCGCGGATCTTGCCGGCGATCTGGGCGATGCTGTCCTCGCGCAGCGTCAGCGCCGAGATATGCGGCGTCACCGTGATGCGGGGCTCCTGCCAGAACGGATGGTCGGCCGGCAGCGGCTCGGTGCGGAACACGTCGAGCGTGGCGCCCCCGAGCTGGCCGGACTGCACCGCGGCCAGCAGGTCTTCCTCGACCAGGTGCTGCCCCCGCGCCACGTTGATCACATAGGCGCCCTGCGCCAGTCGCGCGAACAGGCCGGCATTCAAGATGTTCTCGGTCTGCGGTGTCAGCGGCAGCACATTGACCAGCACGCGCAGGCCGTCCAGGAACGGCGCCTGCCCCGCATCGCCGTAGAAACCGCTGACGCCTTCGATCGCGCGCGCGGTGCGGCTCCAGCCTCGCACCGGGAAGCCGAAGCCGGCCAGCGTGCGGGCGATATGCGTGCCGAGCGTGCCCACGCCCATCACGCCGATGGTGAAGTCGGCGCGGCGATGCGGCTTGAGGAATTTCCAGTTGCCGGCGCGCTCCTGCGCCTCATAGGCGTCGAGCTTGCGGAAATAGCGCAGCACGGCGGCGGTGACGTACTCGGCCATCTGCGCGGCCATGCCGGCATCGTCCAGCCGCACGATCGGCACGCCGGCGGGCAGCGCATCGGGCGCTTCGTCGCGCAGCCGCAGGATGCCGTCGACACCGGCACCGAGGTTGAACACCGCCTTCAGGTCGGTGCGGCCGCGCAGCATTTCCACAGGCGGGCGCCAGACCACGGCATAGTCGGCTGGCTCGTCGCGGCTGCCCTCCCAGGTCAGGCATTCGGCTTCAGGCAGGGCTTCGGCAAAGCCTTCGATCCACGGGTCATAGCGGCCGTCGGGGACGTACAACTGCAACTTCATTTTGTCTCCAGGGATATTGCGGGGGAGAAGCGGCGTCCGTGCCGTTTCCGCGTGTGCGGGATTGACGGCAGGCATTGATCGCTCAAAAGGCTATTCTGGCAGAGGAATGCGATCGGGGTCAGGCTTCGGGCCAGACCCCGTCGTGCGCGCTCCTTACTAGCCTTCGAACGCCAGCAGTTGCGCCCCTTCGGCCACCTGCTCGCCCACCCCGTAGAGCACTTCGCTGACCACGCCGTCGGCCGGTGCGCTGATGGTGTGCTCCATTTTCATCGCTTCCATCACCAGCAGCGGCGTGCCACGCGTGACCGTGCTGCCGGCTTCGACCATCACCGCGATGACCTTGCCCGGCATCGGCGCGGTCAGCTTGCCGCCCTCGCTTTCGGTTTCGCCGGCATGGGCCAGCGGGTCGAGCCAAGCCAGCGCGACATGCCGCCCGGCATAGAACACATGGAAGGTCTCGCCATCGCTGTGCACCTGTCCATGCGCACGGCGGGTGCCAAGGTTGACGCGCAGGTCGTCGGCCTGGCAGGTGCTGGCGAAAGGCGCGGCCTGGTCGGCGTAGATCAGCGTGCTGCCGCGCGCATTGGTGTTCAGCGTCACGTCGAGCACATGGTCGCCGTAGCCGAAGCGCAGCTGGCGCGACACGCCGCCGTTGAGCCGCCACGCGCCGCCGTGGGTCCACGGCGAGTGGGGATCGGCGGCGTCGATGCGCAGCTCGCGCGCCTCGCGATCCAGCAGCGCGGCCACCGCCAGCGCGATGATCTCCATGCCGACCGGCGCACGCGGCGGGAACAGGGTCTTCTCGTTGCGCTCGATCAGTCCCGTATCGAGGTCCGCGGTGCGGAATGCCTGCGACGACACCAGCCGCTGCAGGAACGCCACGTTGGTCGACAGGCCGACCACATGGTATGCCGCCAGCGCCTGGCGCATGCGCGCCAGCGCCTCGTCGCGGTCCTTGCCCCAGACGATCAGCTTGGCGATCATCGGGTCGTAGTACGGGCTGATGGTGTCGCCTTCGCGCACGCCGGCATCGATGCGGATGCCGGCCGGGCCATGCGCATCTTCGCCACGCATGAACTGCACCGCCGGCGGCGTGCGCAGGAAGCGCAGCGTGCCGGTGGAGGGCAGGAACTGCTTGTCGGGGTTCTCGGCGTAGATGCGCGCTTCCAGCGCATGGCCGTCGATGCGCAGTTGCTGCTGCGTGAGCGGCAGCGGCTCGCCGGCGGCAACGCGCAGTTGCCATTCGACCAGGTCCTGCCCGGTGATCATCTCGGTGACCGGGTGCTCGACCTGCAGGCGCGTGTTCATCTCCATGAAATAGAAGGAGCCGTCCTGGTTGGCGATGAACTCGACGGTGCCGGCGCCGACATAGCCCACCGCCTTGGCAGCGGCGACTGCCGCTTCGCCCATGGCGCGGCGGCGTTCTTCCGTCATGCCCGGCGCGGGCGCCTCTTCCAGCACCTTCTGGTGGCGGCGCTGCACCGAGCAGTCGCGCTCGAACAGGTAGACGCAGTTGCCGTGCGTATCGGCGAACACCTGGATTTCGATATGGCGCGGGCGGGTCAGGTACTTCTCGACCAGCACCTTGTCGTCGCCGAAGCTGGCGCTGGCCTCGCGCTTGACCGACGCCAGCGCGGCCTCGAAGCCATCGCCCGACTCGACCACGCGCATGCCCTTGCCGCCGCCGCCCGCGCTGGCCTTGAGCAGCACCGGGTAGCCGATGCGGTCGGCCTCGCGGCGCAGCAGCGCCGCGTCCTGGTCTTCGCCGTGATAGCCCGGCACCAGCGGCACCGACGCCTTTTCCATCAACTGCTTGGCCGCGCTCTTGCTGCCCATGGCGTGGATGGCGGAGGCCGGCGGGCCAATGAAGACCAGCCCGGCCGCGGCGCAGGCCTCGGCAAAGGCTTCGTTCTCGGACAGGAAGCCGTAGCCGGGGTGGATCGCCTGGGCGCCGCTTTCCCTGGCCATCTCGATGATGTGGTCGGCGCGCAGGTAGCTGTCGCGCGCGGCGGCGCCGCCGATATGGACTGCTTCGTCGCAGAAGGCGACGTGGCGGGCATTGGCGTCGGCATCCGAGTACACCGCGACGGTGCGGATGCCGAGCCGGCGGCAAGTGGCGGCGACACGGCAGGCGATCTCGCCGCGGTTGGCGATCAGGATCTTGCTGAACATGGCTCCCTCCTTGTTATGCCGTTATCGGCATCTTACGGCGGGGAGATGTCCAATGGGTTATTTCCGATGTCGCTTTATCGCGTAACTTCCCCGCGCAACTACCCGGCGTAACCCTCCGCGCGGATGTCCAGGCGGGCCAGCAGGGCGCGATCGCGGTCGGCCTGCGGGTTGCCGGTGGTCAGCAGCTTTTCGCCGTAGAAGATGGAATTGGCGCCGGCCATGAAGCACAGCGCCTGCAAGGCTTCGTCCATGGCCTCGCGGCCGGCGGACAGGCGCACCATGGCACCCGGCATGGTGATGCGGGCCACCGCGATGGTGCGGACGAACTCGAACGGGTCCAGCGCCTCGGTGCCGGCCAGCGGCGTGCCTTCGACCTGGACCAGGTTGTTGATGGGCACCGACTCCGGATACGGGTCCATATTGGCCAGCTGCGCGATCAGGCCCGCGCGCGCCTCGCGCGATTCGCCCATGCCGACGATGCCGCCGCAGCAGACGTTGATGCCGGCGTCGCGCACATGGCCGATGGTGTCGAGCCGGTCCTGGTAGGTGCGCGTGGTGATGATCTTGCCGTAGAACTCAGGCGAGGTATCCAGGTTGTGGTTGTAGTAGTCCAGCCCGGCGTCCTTGAGCTGCTGCGCCTGCTCGGCCTTGAGCATGCCGAGCGTGACGCAGGTTTCCAGGCCCATCGCCTTGACCTCGCGCACCATGTCCATCACCGGCTCCAGGTGGCGGTCCTTGGGGCTGCGCCAGGCAGCGCCCATGCAGAAGCGCGTGGCGCCGTTGGCCTTGGCGGCGCGCGCGGCGTCCAGCACCTCGTCCAGCGGCATCAGCTTCTCGGCCTTGACGCCGGCATCGTGGTGCGCGCTCTGCGGGCAATAGCCGCAATCCTCCTCGCAGCCGCCGGTCTTGATCGACAGCAGCGTCGACAGCTGCACGGTGTTGGCGTCGAAATTCTCGCGATGCACCTGCTGGGCGCGGAACAGCAGGTCGTTGAACGGCAGCGCGAACAGCGCGGCGACGTCGTCGACGCGCCATTTGGCGTCGTCAGGCAATGCGTGCTGGCGTGCGGTCTGGCGCAGCGAATCGGCGGAGATGGTGGTAACGGTGTGGGCTTGGGTCATGTTTTTTTCAGTCGAATTCTGGTTCAGGCGGCAAGGCCGGCGGCCTCGGCCTGGGATTTGGCGGTGGCGGCGAACAGCGGAGCGAGGTCGAGGCGTGTCGCGGCGGCGGCGGGCTCCAGTTGCCAGGGCAGCTCGCCCAGACACGGCGCGTCCAGCGATGCATGCAGCGTGGCGATGTTCTCGTCGGCGAGCAGCATGTCGGGATCGATCCGGTTGGCGATCCAGCCGGCCAGCAACAGGCCGCGCGCGCGGATCGCTTCGGCGGTGAGCACGGCGTGGTTGAGACAGCCGAGGCGGATACCGACCACCATCACCACCGGCAGGCCCAGCATCACGGCCAGGTCGGCGGTGCTCCAGCGCACGGCGCCGGCATCAAGCGGGACGTGGAAACCGCCCACGCCCTCCACCACCACGGCGTCGGCCTGCTGGCGCAGCGCGTCGAAGGCGGCGCGGATCGGCGCGCGGGTGATGCGCACCCCTTCCTGCGCCGCGGCCAGGTGCGGCGAGCACGGCGTGCGCAGCAGGAACGGGCAGGTATGGCCGAGCGGCACCGTCACGGAGCTGGCGGCGCGCAACTGCGCCACGTCGTCGTTGTGCCAGTGGCCGTCGCGCCAGTCGCTGCCGCTGGCGACGGGCTTCATGCCCGCGCTGCGGTAGCCGGCGCCGTTCAACGCATGCAGCAGCGTGGCGCTGGCGTGGGTCTTGCCGACGCCGGTATCGGTGCCGGTGACGAAGCAGGCGAAGTTGCGCGGGGCGATCATGCTGCCTCCTTGCGCGGCATCGCCTCGGACAGGGCGTCGAGCAGGCGACGCACGTCGGCCTCGTCATGCGCGGCGCACAGCGTGATGCGCAGCCGCGCCGTGCCTTCCGGCACGGTCGGCGGCCGGATCGCGCCGACGCGGATGCCGCCGGCCTCCAGTGCCGCCGACAGTGCCAGCGACGCGGCGTTGTCGCCAATGATCAGCGGCTGGATCGCGGTCTGGCTCTCGCCCAGCGACCAGCCGGCGCTGGCGGCCAGCCGTGCCAGCCCCTCGCGCAGCAGCGCGATGCAGCGCGTCAGTTGCGCACGGCGTTGCCGGCCTTCCTCGCCTTCGATGATCGCCAGGCTGGCCAGCAGCGCATGCGCCACCGCCGGCGGCGCGGCCGTGGTGTAGATGTATGGCCGCGCGGTGTTGACCAGGTGCTCGATCACGGTCTCATGCGCGGCGACGAATGCGCCCGCCACGCCGGCTGCCTTGCCCAGCGTGCCGATATAGATAAAGCGCTCGGACGACAGTCCCAGCGCTTCCAGCACGCCGTGGCCCTGCTCGCCCAGCACGCCGAAGCCATGCGCGTCATCGACGATGATCCACGCGTCGTAGCGCTCGGCCAGCGCCAGCAGCTGGCGCAGCGGTGCGACATTGCCGTCCATGCTGAACACGCTGTCGGTGACGATCAGCTTGCGCTCGCTGGTGCTGGCCGCCAGCAGCGCTTCCAGCGCGGCGGTGTCGCAATGCGGGTAGCGCTGCACGTCGGCGCGTGCCAGCCGGGCGCCGTCGATCAGCGAGGCATGGTTGAGCGATTCGCAGAAAAGCGTTGCGCCCGCCGTGCCCAGCGCGGTCAGCACCGCCATGTTGGCCATGTAGCCGGTGCAGAAGTACAGCGTCTGCGCGTGCGGGATATGCGGCGCGAACCAGCGTGCCAGTTCTTCCTCCAGCTGCGCATGCGCCAGCGAATGGCCGCTGACCAAATGCGACGCGCCGCTGCCGGCGCCGTAGCGGTGCGCGCCTTCCGCCAGCGCGGCGATCACCTTCGGATGGTTGGCCAGTCCCATGTAATCGTTGCTGCAGAAAGTCAGCAGCGGCTGCGGTTGCGCATCGACGGCGCCCACGGCCTGGTGCGGCGCGCACGCGGTGTGCGCGATGCGGCGGCGGCGCGTCAGGGCCAGTTGCTGGCGCTGTGCGGCGGCCTGTTTCAGTTGTTCAAGCAGCATGGCGAACCTCCGCGCTGGTGGTGACATCGTCGAGCGTGGCCAGCAGTTGCTGGCCCAGCCAGCTTGCCTGCGCGGCATCGAATACATAGGGCGGCAGCACGTACAGCGTGTTGCCGATGGGCCGCACCAGCAACTCGCGCGCCCGCGCGGCATGGTGGAAACGCGATGAGAATTCCGCGCCGGCCACATCGTCGCGCACATCGGCGGCCCAGATCAGGCCGCGCTGGCGTACGTGCTGCAGGCGCGCGTCGGCAGCCAGCGGCGCCATCGCGTCGGCCAGCCAGCGGGCGCGCTGGCGGTTCTGTTCGATCACGTTGTCCTGCTCGAACAGGTCGAGCGTGGCCAGCGCGGCGCGGCAGGCCAGCGGGTTGCCGGTGTACGAATGCGAATGCAGGAAGCTGCGCGCGAGTTCGTCGGCGACGAAGGCGCGCTGGATCTCCGGGCGCGACAGCACCAGCGACAGCGGCAGGTAGCCGCCGCTGATGCCCTTGGACAGGCACAGGAAATCGGGCCACGCATGCGCGGGCAGCGGCGTCTCGGCCGAGGCCTCGCCGCGCGACTGTTCCCACGCGAAGAAGGTGCCGGTACGCCCGCAGCCGACCGCGATCTCGTCGGCAATCAGGTGGACGCGATAGCGATCGCACAGTGCGCGCACGCCGTCGAGGTAGGACGGGTCATGCATCGCCATGCCGGCGGCGCCCTGCACCAGCGGCTCGACGATCAGCGCGGCGACCTGGCCGGCGCGCTCGCGCAGCAGCGCTTCCAGTTCAGCCAGCGCGCGCGCGGACACGTCGGCGGCCGATTCGCTGCGCAAGGCCTGGCGCGCGTCGGGCGACATCACCACGTGGGCGCGGCGGATCAGCGGGTCATAGGCGTCGCGGAAGATTTCCACGTCGGTCACCGCCAATGCGCCCACGGTCTCGCCGTGATAGCCATTGCGCAGGCAGACGAACTCGCGCTTGGCCGGCAGACCGGTGTTGCGCCAGTAGTGGAAGCTCATCTTGAGCGCGATCTCGACCGCCGAAGCGCCGTCCGAGGCGTAGAACACATTGCCGAGCGCCCCGCCGCTCAGCGCGGACAGGCGCTCGGCCAGTTCCACCGCGGGGGCATGCGTGCAGCCGGCGAGCATCACATGCTCGAGCGTTTCCAGCTGGCTGGCCAGCGCGGCGTTGATGCGCGGGTTGGCGTGGCCGAACAGGTTGACCCACCACGAGCTGGTGGCGTCGAAATAGCGGCGGCCGTCGGCATCGAACAGCCACGGGCCTTCGCCGCGCACGATCGCCAGCGGCAGCGCATCGTCATCGGGGCGCAGCCGCGTGCACGGGTGCCAGACCGCGTTGCGGCTGCGCTGGCCTAGCGACTGCGCCGGCGCTTCGCCTGGAAAAAGGGACGGGTGATCCAAGGTAGCCCTCCTTTGTTGACCGTCCGGGTGCCTGGCGTTGCCGGCTGGGCCGGGTGCGCGATGTGGGCGGACGGGTTCGGGAGGGTCATGTTATGAATGTCCCCTTGCGGTTGGCAATGTTGCCGGTTTTTTTGGTTTGGGGGTGGTTTAGCCGGACTTGGGGGATGTTATTGGGGTGAAGCACCAGTCTTGCGGTTAGCGTGCAGCGATCTTCACGCAAAATTCCGCGAGCTTTTTTCGGTGCTGCAAGCGTCCGGTGTGCTGCAGCATGACTTCCCTCTCCCGTCAGGCGACGTCAGGCGGGAGAGGGGAGCAAACACGCGGCTGGATTAAGGCCTCAGGCCGGCCGCCACGCCGGCGACCGCTTCTCCAGGAACGACCGCACGCCTTCCTTCCCTTCCTCCGACGACCGGATCTTTGCGATCCGGTCCGCCGTATCCGCCAGCAGGTCGTCGTCGATCACCTGCCCCGCAATATCCTGCACCAGCCGCTTGCTCTCGCGCACGGCGTTGGGGCTGTTGCCGACCAGCGCGGCCGCCAGTTCAGCCACCTTGGTGTCAAGCGCTTCAGCCGGCACTACCGCGTGCACGAATCCCAGCCGCAGCGCCTCGGCCGAGTCGAAGCGCTCGGCGGTGATGAAGTAGCGGCGGGCCGCCTGCTCGCCCATGGCGCGGATCACGTACGGGCTGATGGTGGCGGGCAGCAGCCCCAGGCGCGCTTCGGACAGGCAGAAATGCGCGTGCTCGGCGGCCACGGCGATGTCGCACGCGGCGACCAGTCCCATGCCGCCGGCGTAGGTGTCGCCCTGGATGCGCGCGATTACCGGGCGCGGGCACGACCAGACCGTATGCAGCATCTGCGCCAGCGTGAGCGCATCGGCGCGGTTCTGGTCGTCGGAATAGCCGGCCATCTTCTTCATCCAGTTCAGGTCGGCGCCGGCGCAGAAGGCCGGACCGTTGCCGGCCAGCACGATGGCGCGCACCTCGTCCATGTCGCCGAGCGCGCGGAAGGCGCCGGTGACTTCGGCGATCACGGTCTCGTTGAAGGCGTTGCGCACGTCGGGCCGGTTCAGCGTCACGGTGGCGACGTGGTTGGCGATAGTGACGGTGAGGGTGGTGAAGTCCATGGTTCGCTCCGTTGGCGGATGTCTGAATGGTTGGCGGGTACGGCTCAGGAGCCGGTCTCGAACGGCAGGCCGAGCGAGTGGAAGAAGTCGGCGACCTCGGGCAGCCACAGCGGGATACCTTCGCGCGCGCTGAACACCCGGTGCGAGTCGTTGCTGAACTCGCCCACGTCGAACAGCCGTGCATTGGCCGCTTCGCCCTTGGCCTGCGCCTTGTATGCGTTGAACATGCGGCCGGGCAATGGCACCGGCCAGTAGCTGTCGTTGTCGCCGTACACCCACAGCGACGGGTAGCGCGCCGCGACGCCGTAGCTGGCGAAGGCGTCCACCAGCCGGTCTTCCCAGTCCGCGCAGTTAAGGTTGCGCAGCCCGCCGGCAAAGTTGACCACGCCGCGCACGCCGGGATAGCCGATGGTGCTGAAGGCCATCGTGGTCAGGCCGCCATGCGATTGCCCGATCACCACGATGCGCTCCATGTCGATATAGGGCAGCGTGGCCATGTAGTCGAGCGTGGCGACCACGTCGTCAGCCTGCATCATGCCGTTGGCCTCGATGTCGCAACTGCCGCCCACATAGGCGCCGCCCGAGCGCGCGAAGCCCTGCCGCATCGGCAGCACCACCACGTAGCCGCGGCGCAGGAACTCGGCGCTCTGCGCCGGAAACCGCGCGCGCCCCTGGGTGAAGGGCCGGCCCGGCGCCTTGCCGTGGTTGATCACCACCAGCGGGAACGGCCCTTCTCCCGGCGGCTTGAACACCGTCGCCTCCAGGTCGATGCGTGACGGGATGGCAGCCTTGGGCAGCATCACCACTTGCTCGGTGAAGCGCATGCGCGGCACAGCCTGCCCGGTGCCGGCCCCGGTCTGCGCCGGCGCCGGCAGGGCCGGCAGCAAGGCCAGCACCGTGGCAAGGCAGGAAAGCAGGCGGGTCACGCAACGCATGGGAGTAGCAGCCAAAAAACCGATGAAACCGATAAAGCCAATGAAACCAGTAAAGCAGACAGGGCCGATGCCCTGCCGGCACTACATGCGGAACACGCCGAACTTCATGTCCTCGATCGTCGCGTTCAGGCTGGCCGACAGGCCCAGCCCCAGCACCGTGCGCGTCTGCGCGGGATCGATCACGCCGTCGTCCCACAGCCGCGCGCTGGCGTAGTACGGGTGGCCCTGGTGCTCGTACTGGTCGCGGATCGGCTGCTTGAAGGCGTCTTCCTCTTCCGCGCTCCACTTGCCGCCCTTGCCCTCGATGCCATCGCGGCGCACCGTCGCCAGCACGCTCGCGGCCTGCTCGCCGCCCATCACCGAGATGCGCGCGTTCGGCCACATCCACAGGAAGCGCGGCGAATACGCACGGCCGCACATGCCGTAGTTGCCGGCACCGAACGAGCCGCCGATGATCACGGTGAACTTGGGCACCTGCGCGGTCGCCACCGCGGTCACCATCTTGGCGCCGTTGCGGGCGATGCCTTCGTTCTCGTACTTGCGCCCCACCATGAAGCCGGTGATGTTCTGCAGGAACACCAGCGGGATCTTGCGCTGGCAGCACAGCTCGATAAAGTGCGCGCCCTTCAGCGCCGACTCGGAGAACAGGATGCCGTTGTTGGCGACGATGCCGACCGGGTAGCCCCAGATGCGCGCGAAGCCGCATACCAGCGTGGTGCCGTAGCGCGCCTTGAACTCGTCGAACTCGGAGCCGTCGACGATGCGCGCGATCACCTCGCGCACGTCATAGGGCTTGCGCGTGTCGGTGGGGATCACGCCGTACAGTTCTTCCACCGGGTACAGCGGTTCGGCCGGCTCGTGCAGGCGGATCTGGTCCGGCTTGCGGCGGTTCAGGTGCTGCACGATATTGCGCGCCAGGCTCAGCGCGTGGTGGTCGTTCTGCGCAAAGTAGTCGGCCACGCCGGACAGGCGCGTATGCACGTCGGCGCCGCCCAGGTCCTCGGCGCTGACTTCCTCGCCGGTGGCGGCCTTCACCAGCGGCGGGCCGCCCAGGAAGATGGTGCCCTGGTTCTTGACGATGATCGACTCGTCGCTCATCGCCGGCACGTAGGCGCCGCCTGCGGTGCAGGAACCCATCACCACCGCGATCTGCGGGATGCCCTGCTTGGACAGGTTGGCCTGGTTGTAGAAGATGCGGCCGAAGTGGTCGCGATCGGGGAACACGTCGTCCTGGTTGGGAAGGTTGGCGCCCCCGGAATCGACCAGGTAGATGCACGGCAGGTTGTTCTGCTCGGCGATCTCCTGCGCGCGCACGTGCTTCTTGACCGTGATCGGGTAGTACGTGCCGCCCTTGACGGTGGCGTCGTTGCAGACGATCACGCACTCCTGCCCGGCCACGCGGCCGATGCCGGTGATGATGCCGGCGCCCGGCGCGGCATCGTCATACATGTCGTAGGCCGCGAGCTGCGACAGCTCCAGGAACGGCGTACCAGGATCCAGCAGCATCTGCACGCGGTCGCGCGGCAGCAGCTTGCCACGCGACAGGTGCTTGTTGCGCGCGTCGTCACCGCCGCCCTGCGCCAGTTTTGCGATCTTCGCCTTGAGGTCGGCCACCAGTTCCCGCATCGCGTCGGCGTTGGCCTTGAACGATTCTGAGCGGGCGTTCAGTTTGGTTTCCAGCGTGGGCATCGTATCGTCTCTTCGTGCTTGGGTCTTGGTGGGGATCTGTCCAGCCTGCGCTGCGGGCGTGGGGTGGAGGCCCGGCTATGTGGCGATGCTCATGGCGCTTCCCCGATCATGTCGCCATCCACATAGAGCCAGCGCGGCGCTTCGTCGGGCGCGCGCGGCTCGCACACGAAGCGGCTGCGCTCATGCAGCCGCCAGGCGCGCCCGCCAACCTTGTAGCGCGCGACGAACTCCACCTCGGCATGGGTATCGTCCTGCTGCGCGTGCGTCTTCACCGACAGCCCGAGCCAGCGCGTGGCGGTATCCGGCAGAAGATCGGCCGGACAGGTAGACGGATGCCATGTCTGGCGCAGCCAGTCGGTGTCGTTCAGCACATAGGCGCTGTAGCGCGAGCGCATCAGCGCCTCGGCATTGGGCGGCAACGCCTCGCCGCGATGGAAGCGGCCGCAGCACGCGGCATAGTCGGCGCCGCCGCAGGGGCACGGCGCCGGACCGGCCTTGGGCGGGCGGCGCGCTGTCATCCCACCAGCTCCGGCAGGTCGCGCATGTCGGTGAAGAGCGTATGCGCACCGGCTTCGCGCAGCGACGCGGCGTCGTTGCGCGCGGCGTAGCCGAACACCGTCATGCCGGCCGCCACGCCGGCGGTGACGCCCGTGGGGCTGTCCTCGACCACGGCGCAACGCGCCGGCTCAACGCCCATGGTGCGCGCAGCCAGCAGGTACACGTCGGGCGCGGGCTTGCTGCGCGCCACTTCGGTGGCGGAAAAGATATGCTCGCGCTCATCTTGCTGGAACAGCTCGACCAGCCCGGTCTTGGTCAGCTGCAGCTTGACCTTGATGCGGTCCGCGCCGGACGCCACGCACACCGGCATGCCGGTGGCCGCGATCCTGGCGATGGCGTGGCGCACGTGCTCCACCGCCGCCACTTCGGCCTCGAGCACCGCGTTGCGGCGCGCCAGCCAGGTCGACAGCCAGTTCTCGGGCAGCGGCGCGCCGCGCATGCGCTCGATCATGCCCAGTTCCTCGCGCACGGCGCGGCCGAGGAACAGGCGCGTGGAGTCTTCCACCGAGATCTCGATGCCAAGCTCGTTCAGCATCTGGTTGAGCACGCGGTTGACGATGGGCTCGCTGTCGACGAGCACGCCGTCGCAGTCGAAGATCACGCAATCGAAACGGCCGGAGTGGCCAGGGGTTACTGCGGTCATGCGGATGTCTTTTCCTTGTTGTCCAGGCTGCTTGCCACACCAGGTACGGCCCGGAGTTCAGTCTGGCGGCGCGCCTTCAGGTGCGCCTCGACCTGTTCGAAACGGTCGAAGCCCCAGAAGGGCTCGCCGTCGATGATGACGAAGGGCGAGCCGAACACGCCCTTGGCCATGGCCACGTCGATCTCGGCCTTGAGCTGGTCCTTGATCTGGTAGCTGGTGGCGCCGACGTCCATGGCCTGCACGTCGATGCCCAGCGGCTCGGCCAGCTTCATGATCTCGGCCGGCTCGGCGATATTGATGTCGTCGACGAACAGCGCGCGGTACACCGCCTTGGCGAAGGCCGCGGCAATATCGTCGCCGTGATGGTTCTGCAGCCACAGCATCGCGCGGGCGGCATGCGTGGTCGGCAGCGGGAAATGCGTGGGCCGCTTGTACTCGATGCCGTGGAAGCGCGCGGTGCGCTCGAAATCGCGCCAGCTGTAATCGCCCTTGAGCGGCAGTTGCGGCAGCGGCGACGCGCCAGTGGTCTTGAACACGACACCCAGCAGGATCGGATGCCAGGCGACGATGCGGCCGTACTTCTGCGCCAGTTCATCGATGCGGGTGCTGGCGAAATAGCCGTAGGGCGAGGAGAAATCGAAGTAGAAGTCGATCGCTGCGGTCATGTCGGGGGCCTTGTTCTTGTGTTGGCGATTCGGTTGGCGATACCGGAGACGGGGGTCGTGCCGCCTGTTGCCGGGGGCGCCGGCGGCACTTGGCATCATCGTACGCTTTTTAAGCCCGTGTTAGGCCAGTGCGCGCGCAATCAGGATCTTCTGGATGTCGCTGGTGCCCTCGTAGATCTGGCACACGCGCACGTCGCGGTAGATGCGCTCGACCGGGAAGTCGCTGACATAGCCATAGCCGCCGAATACCTGGATCGCATCGGAGCAGACCCGCTCGGCCATCTCGCTGGCAAAGAGCTTGGCCATCGCGGCTTCTTTCAGGCACGGCCGGCCGGCATCGCGCAGCGCCGCGGCGTGCCACACCATCTGGCGCGCGACGTCGATGCGCGTGGCCATCTCGGCCAGCCGGAACTGCACCGCCTGGTGCTGGAACAGGGGCTGGCCGAAACTCTCGCGTTCCTTGGCATACGCCAGCGCCGCTTCAAACGCCGCGCGCGCCATGCCGATGCTTTGCGAGGCGATGCCGATGCGCCCGCCTTCCAGCCCGGACAGCGCCATCTTGTAGCCGCCGCCCTCGTCGCCCAGCAGGTTGGCGGCAGGCACGCGGCAGTCCTCGAACAGGATCTGCGCGGTGTCCGACGAATGCTGGCCGAGCTTGTCTTCCAGCCGCGCCACCACGTAGCCCGGCGTCGATGTCGGCACGATAAACGCGCTGATGCCGCGCTTGCCGGCGGCCTTGTCGGTCACCGCCAGCACGATCGCCACATCGGCGTTCTTGCCGCTGGTGATGAACTGCTTGACGCCGTTGAGCACGTAGCCGTCGCCGTCGCGGACCGCGGTGGTGCGCAGCGCCGAGGCGTCAGAGCCCACGTGCGGCTCGGTCAGGCAGAACGCGCCCAGCATCTCGCCGCGTGCCAGCGGCACCAGCCACTGTTGCTTCTGCGCTTCGCTGGCGAACGACATCAGCATGCTGCACACCGGGCAGTTGTTGACGCTGATGACGGTGGAGGTGCCGCCGTCGCCAGCCGCAATCTCTTCCAGGATCAGCGCCAGCGACAGGTAGTCAAGGCCGGCGCCGCCGTATTCCTCGGGCACGGCCACGCCATACGCGCCCAGCGTCGCCAGTTCGCGATGCACGTCCTTGGGGAAGGTCTTGTCGCGGTCCCACTGCGCGGCCTGCGGCGCGATCACCTCCTGCGCAAACTGGCGCACGGCGTCGCGGATCATTTCCTGTTCGGGGGTCAGCAGCATGTCGATGGTCGGTTGGTCGTGCGCGCGCGATCACCAGGGGATCGGCGTGCCGTCGTAGTTGTGGAAGGTGCCGTTGTCGCGCCGCTTGACGCCGGCCAGCACCTGGCGCATGCCCTTGACGCTCTGCTGCACGGTCAGGTCGGCTTCCTGGCCGCCCATGTCGGTCTTGACCCAGCCCGGGTGCAGCGCGACGCAGGTTGCGTGGCGCGCGTCGAGCGACACCGCGCGCAGCGCCGCATTGGCGCCGGCCTTGCTGACGCGGTACAGCCAGCTGCCGTTGTGCTCCATCCCGCCAATGCTGCCCATGCGCGAGGACAGCACCGCCAGCACGCCGCCATGACCGGACTGGCCGGCTTCGACGTAGGGCAGCACCAGCGGCAGCGCCATCATCGGGCCGAGCACGTTGACGTGCATCACCTGGTCGAACTCCTGCGGCGTCACCGGTTGCGCGCCTTCGGTGCGCGGGCCCAGCACGCCGGCGTTGTAGATCGCCACGTCGAGCGCTTCGCCGTCAAGCTTCCAGCCGAGCCCGGCGACCGCGCCGGGGTCTGACAAATCGACCTGGTGGGCTTCGGCACCAAGCGCCTGCAACTCGCCCACGCCTTCCGGCGAGCGTGCCGCCGCGATGACGCGCCAGCCGTCGGCGCGGTACTGCCGGACAAATTCAAGGCCGATGCCGCGGGAGGCACCGAGGATCAGGACGGTTGGCAAGGCTGGGCTCCTTTTTCTGGTTTTACTCTCCTCTCCCACTTATGGGAGAGGGGAGACAACAAGCGGGAAGGAAAAGCGTTACAGGATCTCGATCCCCACCGCCGTCGCTTCGCCGCCACCGATACACAGGCTCGCCACGCCACGCTTGCCGCCGGTCTTGCGCAGCGCGCCGATCAGCGTGGTCATGATGCGCGCGCCCGAAGCGCCGATCGGATGCCCCAGCGCACACGCGCCGCCGTGGATATTGACCTTGTCGCGCGGGATCTTGAGGTCGTGCATCGCGGCCATCGGCACCACGGCAAAGGCCTCGTTGATCTCGAACAGGTCGACACTGTCGGTGGTCCAGTCCAGCTTGCGGTACAGCTTGGCAATCGCTTCCACCGGTGCGGTGGTGAACCAGCCAGGCGCCTGCGCGTGCGTGGTGTGGCCCAGCATGCGGGCGATCGGCTGCAGGCCCAGCTGCTTCGCGGTGGACGCGCGCATCATCACCAGCGCCGAGGCGCCGTCGTTGATCGACGACGACGATGCGGCGGTGATGGTGCCGTCCTTGGCAAAGGCCGGCTTGAGCGACGGGATCTTGTCGAGCTTGATGCGGCGCGGGCCTTCGTCGGTGTCGATCACGGTGTCACCACCCTTGCCCGACACCGTCACCGGCGTGATCTCCCAGCGGAAGTCGCCGTTCTCGGTGGCCTGCTGCGCGCGGCGCACGCTTTCCATCGCGAACTCGTCCTGCTGCTGGCGCGTGAAGCCGTACTTGGCGGCGCAGTCCTCGCCGAAGGTGCCCATGGCGCGGCCCTTGTCGTACGCGTCTTCCAGGCCATCGAGCATCATGTGGTCGTAGACCATGCCGTGGCCGATGCGGTAGCCGCCGCGGCCCTTCGGGATCAGGTACGGCGCGTTGGTCATGCTTTCCATGCCACCGGCAACCGCGACGTCGAACGAGCCGGCGATCAGGCCGTCATAGACGGTCATCGCCGCGCGCATGCCCGAGCCGCACATCTTGTTGACGGTGGTGCAGCCCACGCCCAGCGGCAAGCCCGCGCCCAGCGCGGCCTGGCGTGCCGGTGCCTGGCCCTGCCCGGCGGGCAGCACGCAGCCGAACACCACTTCTTCAACCTGCTCGGGTTTCAGGCCGGCGCGCTCGACCGCCGCGCGGATGGCGGCGGCACCAAGCTGCGGCGCGGTGACGCTGGCGAATTCGCCCTGGAACGCAGCCATCGGCGTGCGGGCGGCTGAAACGATGACGATCTCTTCCATGTCGGGTCTCCTGGATCGGTGTATGTGTGCGGAAGTGGTGGCGGATGTGGTGGCGGATGTGGTGGCCGGTATGCGCGCTCTCAGCGGATCGACGCCTGCGGCGGATCGCCGTATTGACGGTAGGCCGCGGCGAGCTGCTCGTGCAGTTCGTCGTTGTTGCTGGCGGCCATGCCCAGGTCGCGCAGCAATCCGTCGGACACGCCGTAGATCCAGCCGTGCACCGTGACGGCCTGGCCGCGGTCCCAGGCGTCCTGGATCACCGTGGTCTGGCAGATATTGCTGACCTGCTCGATCACGTTGAGTTCGCACAGGCGGGTATGGGCGTCTTCCTCGCGCAGGATGGTGCCGAGGTAGGCCTCATGCTTGTCGGCCACATCGCGCACATGGCGCAGCCAGTTGTCGGCCAGGCCGATGCGCTCGCGCTTGAGCGCGACCTTGACGCCGCCGCAGCCGTAGTGGCCCACCACGGTGATATGGCGCACCTTGAGCACTTCCACGGCGAACTGGATCACCGACAGCGCGTTCAGGTCGCTGTGCGCGATCACGTTGGCGATATTGCGGTGGACGAACACCTCGCCCGGCGCCAGCCCCAGGATCTGGTTGGCCGGCACGCGCGAATCGGAGCAGCCGATCCACAGGTATTCCGGCGCCTGCTGGTTGGCCAGGCGAGTGAAGAACGCGGGATCTTCCGCGTTGACGCGGTCCACCCAGTCGCGGTTGTTGCGGAACAGTTGGGCGATGGCGTCACTCATGCGACTCTCCTTGCAGGGTCGGCGGCAGGCAGCACGGCGGCAGCGCCGTAGCGGTTGATGAATCGCTCTGTAGGGTGATAGGCAAAGAAGTCATGGACATGTCCGGCAAGCAGCCGGTCCTTGTGGCCCTGCCACATGGCAGGGTCGAAAAAGTCCGCATGGTGCCGCAGGAACGCCGCGCGCACGCGCGCGTCGCCCAGCAGGAACGTGCGGAAGGTCTCGGGAAAAATATCGTGCGGACGTACCGTGTACCAGACCTCGCCCGACATCTCCTCTTCCTCGTTGCGCGGCTGCGGCACGTGGCGGATATTGCAGTCGGTCAGGTACTCGATCTCGTCGTAGTCGTAGAACACCACGCGCCCGTGCCGCGTGACGCCGAAGTTCTTGTACAGCATGTCGCCCGGGAAGATGTTGGCGGCCATCAGTTCCTTGATGGCGTTGCCGTATTCCAGCACGCCGTGCTCGACCTGCTCGTCGGAGCCTTCCTGCAGGTAGATGTTCAGCGGCGTCATGCGGCGTTCGATATAGACGTGGCGCACCACGATCTCCTCGCCGCCCTGCTTGCCGCGCTGGTATTCGATCATCGACGGCGCATGCTGCTCGAACTCGCGCACCAGCGCTTCGTCGAAGCGCGACAGCGGGAACGCCACGTCAGAGTACTCCAGCGTATCGGCCATGCGGCCGACGCGGTCGTGCTGCTTGACCAGCTGGTACTTGGACTTGACCAGCTCGCGCGTGGTTTCCTTGGGCGCCGGGAAAAAATCCTTGATGACCTTGAACACGTACGGGTAAGACGGCAGCGTGAACACCAGCATCACCAGCCCGCGGATGCCGGGCGCGACGATGAACTTGTCCGACGAATGCTGCAGGTGGTGCAGGTAATCGCGGTAGAACAGGTTCTTGCCCTGCTTCTGCAAACCCAGCGTCGTGTAGATCTCCGCGCGCGGCTTGCGCGGCATGATGTCGCGCAGGAAGGTCACGTAGGCCGACGGGATCTCCATGTCGACCATGAAGTAGGAATGCGTGAACGAGAACAGGATCAGCAGCTGTTCCTTCTTCAGCAGCACGGTGTCCAGCACCAGCTGGCCTGACGGGCCGTGGATGATCGGGATCGCCAGCGGGAAGGTGCGGTCGCCGTTCAGGATCCGGCCGATGATGAAGGCCGACTTGTTGCGGAAGAACAGCGACGACAACGTGTGGATCTGGAAATTCGGCGCGATGCGGAAATCGCCGAAATGCTCGCTCATGGCGCGCACCACGTAGCCGATGTCGCGCTCCAGGTCTTCGAACGGGCGCTCCAGCTGGAAGTTGTGCACGATGCGCTCGAAGCACCCCGCCATGCCCGCGCGGCTGCCCGGGTAGTACGCGCGGAAGGTCGGGCGCGTCGGCGATTCCTCGTTCTCGATGTATTCGGTCGAGATCGCCGGACGCACGAAGATGAAATCGTTGTTGAAGTACGAGCGGTGCAGGATGCGCGTGCAGACCGAATTGAAGAAGGTCTCGGCCAGCTCGGGCTGGTGATGATTGGTCAACAGCCCGATGTAGTGCAGCTTGATCTGCTGCCAGATCTCGTCGTCGATGTTCTCGGCGTCGTACTCGTCTTCAAGGATGATGCTCGATTCGCGCACGCGTTCGTTGTAGAAGGCGATGCGGTCGCGCTGGATCTGCTGCAGCCCGTGCCAGTCGCCGCCCTCGAACTTGAGCTTGGCCTGGTGGCTGACCTCGCGGAACAGCCGGTAGTGCTTGTCGAACCCGTCGAGCATCGTTCTCGCCACATCGAAGGCAATCTGCGAGGAAAGCAGTTTGGGGAAGTGGGACATGGGTCGACGGGGGCGACTGCGTGACGGTCTTGCGACGGGTAGTGAGATTGTAAATGGGTTCTGGGGGAGCGCTCCGGATGCCCGGGGGCGCCGGAGGTGATTCCGGCGCCCCCGGCACCCCCGGCACCCCTTACATCGTTTCCGCGAACAGCTCGCGGCCGATCAGCATGCGGCGGATCTCCGAGGTGCCGGCGCCGATCTCATACAGCTTGGCATCGCGCCACAGGCGCCCGGCCGGGTATTCGTTGATATAGCCGTTGCCGCCCAGGATCTGCACGGTCTCGCCCGCCATCCAGGTGGCCTTTTCCGCCGTGTACAGGATCACCGCGGCGCAGTCCTTGCGCACCTGGCGCACGTGGCCGCTGCCGAGCGCGTCCAGGTTCTTGCCGACCGTGTACAGGTAGCTGCGCGCCGCCTGCAGCGTGGTGTACATGTCCGCCACCTTGCCCTGGATCAGCTGGAACTCGCCGATGCTCTGGCCGAACTGCTTGCGGTCGTGGATGTAGGGCGTGACCACGTCCATGCACGCCTGCATGATGCCAACCGGGCCGCCCGACAGCACCGCGCGCTCGTAGTCCAGCCCGCTCATCAGCACCCTGGCGCCGCCGTTTTCGGCACCAAGGATGTTCTCGGCCGGCACTTCCACGTCCTCGAACACCAGCTCGCCGGTGTGCGAGCCGCGCATGCCCAGCTTGTCCAGCTTCTGCGCCACCGAGAAGCCCTTCATGCCCTTCTCGACGATAAATGCGGTCATGCCGCGCGCGCCCAGCTCGGGCTCGGTCTTGGCGTACACCACCAGCACGTCGCAGTCCGGGCCGTTGGTGATCCACATCTTGGTGCCGTTGAGCACGTAGCGGTCGCCCTTGAACTCGGCGCGCAGCTTCATGCTGACCACGTCGGAGCCGGCGTTGGGCTCGCTCATCGCCAGCGCGCCGATCCATTCGCCCGACACCAGCTTCGGCAGGTATTTGGCCTTCTGCGCCGGCGTGCCGTTGCGGTGGATCTGGTTCACGCACAGGTTCGAATGCGCGCCGTACGACAGGCCGACCGACGCCGACGCGCGGCTGATCTCTTCCATCGCGATCATGTGCGCCAGGTAGCCCATATTGGCGCCGCCGTATTCCTCGGCCACGGTGATGCCGAGCACGCCGAGGTCGCCCATCTTCTTCCAGGCGTCCATCGGGAACTGGTCGGTGCGGTCGATCTCGCCCGCGCGCGGGGCCAGTTCGGCCTGGGCCCACGTACGCACGGAATCGCGCAGCATCTCGATGTCTTCGCCCAGATCGAATTTCAGGCCTGGCAGTTCGGTCATGTCGGTCTCCTGTTTGGATTCGGTTTGTATTCGTGCTTCAGACGTGGTCCAGGGTCTTGACCACGCACAGCGTCATCAGCATGGTGGCCACCTGCTTGCGGCGGCCCTGCTGCTCGACATAGACCTCGCCCTGCGCCACGATCAGCGTGCGCCCGGGCTTCAGCACCCGCCCCACCGCGACCAGGCGTTCGCCTTGCGCGGGGGACAGCAGGTTGATCTTGTATTCGGCGGTCAGGCCCGCCTCGCCCTCGCCCACCATCGACAGCGCGGCATAGCCGCAGGCGCTGTCGGCCAGCGCGCCAACCGCGCCGCCGTGGAAGAAGCCGTGCTGCTGGGTCACGCCGTCGGACCACGGCATCGCGATCTCGACTTCGCCGCGCTCCACCCGCTGCAGCGTGGCGCCGAAGCTGGTCATCAGCCCCTGGCGCGAGAAGCTGGTGGCGATGGCATCGGCGCGCGCTGCGGACAGCGCTTCGGGTTCGGCGAGTTCAGCGCGTTCGGCTGGCAGGGCACTGGCGTTGGCAGGCGTCATGGCAGGGTTCCGGGGTGAGGGCGTTGGAGTATTCTATTTACGTTTACGTAAACGTCAATCCGAATCGGCACGGAAGCCGTGCCAGGTGATGCATCAGGCCGATCGTTTCCGGGCCGGCGCATCGCCGCCCTCCGTGGCCGCGGGCTTGCCGCCGGCCTGCGCAGCCAGCAAGTCCCGGCAGTGGCGCTCGTGCTGGTCGATCTCGGCGAGTTGCGCCTGCAGGTCTTCCATCTGCCGCTCCAGCGCGCCGCGGTGGGCGGCGAGCGCGTGCAGAAAGCGTTCGAGTTGCGGGGTGGTGTCGCGCGGCGACTCGTACAGATCCAGGATCTCGCGGATCTCATTGAGAGTGAGTCCTAACCGCTTGCCGCGCAGCGTCAGCTTCAGCCGGGTCCGCTCGCGGCTGTTGTAGACCCGCTTGCGGCCGCCGGGGCCTTCACGCTCGGGCGACAGCAGGCCCTGGTCCTCGTAGAAGCGGATAGCGCGGGGCGTGACATCGAACTCGCGCGCGAGGTCGGTGATGGTGTAGGTTGCGGAGGCGGGATTTTGCGTGACTGCCATGGGTGCGCCCAGTAAAGTGAACGGTCGTTCGTTGCGAAGTCAAGTTTTCGCTTAAGATGGAGACGAACCGCCAGAGTTGACGTTTACGTTAGCGTCAACCCCGGCGACTGGCAACTGGCGCTTTTACGCCCTCCAGATTCTGGAAAGGCGGAAAGGCGCCATGACCGGCAACGAGAAAGCCCGCCTGCCCCCGCACGGCACCACACTGATCCGGCGCGGCACAAGGCTTCGAACAAGAGACTCCTCATGAACGCACTCGAACACCAGCTCCAATACCCGTTCGGCGACACCATGCCCGAGCCCGGCACCAGGCAGGAAGTCGCCCCGGGCGTCTACTGGCTGCGCATGCCGCTGCCGTTCGCCCTCGACCATATCAACCTGTGGCTGCTGCGCGACCGCCTGGACGGGCGCGACGGCTGGACCATCATCGACTGCGGCATCACCAACGACACCATCAAGGCGCATTGGGAAACCATCTTCGCCAACGAGCTGGAAGGCCTGCCGGTGCTGCGCGTGCTGGTGACGCACAGCCACCCGGACCACGTTGGCCTGGCGCACTGGCTGTGCAAGCGCTTCGACGTGCGGCTGTGGATGAGCCTGGGCGACTACATGAGCGCGCGCGTGATGGGCACCGGCACCGGCGCCGGTTCCAGCGCGGGCGGCGACGCCGCCGCCGCACACTTCGCGCTGCATGGCCTGACCGATCCCGACAGCCAGGAAAAGCTGCGCGCGCGCAAGACCTACTACCCGTCGCTGGTGCCCGACCTGCCGATGCAGTACCGCCGCCTGATGGAAGGCGACACGGTGCGGATCGGCACCGACACGGCCACCTCGGGCTGGCGCGTGATCACCGGCTTCGGCCATTCACCCGAGCACGTGGCGCTGTACAACGAAGCAACCAACGTGCTGGTGTCCGGCGACATGGTGCTGCCGCGCATCTCGACCAATGTCAGCGTGTTCGACATGGAGCCCGAAGGCAACTCGCTGCAGCTTTACCTGGATTCGCTGGGCAAGTATGAGCCGCTGCCGCAGGACGTGCTGATCCTGCCCTCGCACGGCCGCCCGTTCCGCAACCTGCATACCCGCATCATGCAGCTGCGCGAGCACCACGCCGACCGCCTCGCCGAAACGCTGGAAGCCTGCGGCGAGAAGCCGTGCTGCGCGCACGATATCGTCAGCGTGATCTTCAAGCGCCAGTTCGACATCCACCAGATGACCTTCGCCATGGGTGAATCGCTGGCGCACCTGCACTTGCTGTGGCACCGCGGCGAACTGGTGCGGCAGCTGGATGACGACGGCGTGTACCGCTTCCGCGCTGCCTGACAGCGCAAGTCAGTTGGCGGCCGCCAGCGCCGCCAGGTAACGCACGCCGTCCACCGCGCGGCTGCCGTACCACGACAGCATCTCGCCGTCGACCAGCAGCACCGGCTTGCCGAGCTGGCGCTCAAGCGCGTCGGCGTGGTCTTCGGTGAAGCGATAGGGCTCGGTCGACAGCAGCACCAGGTCGAGCTCGCGCACCAGCGCATCGCTCCAGCGGAACGTGGGATAGCGTTCGCCGGGGGCATTGGGGCGGCTGCAGTCGCCGCCCGCGCACGCCTGCACGGCGCCTGCATTGCCTGCATCGCCCGGCCACGTCTGCCAGTTGGCAAGCGCCAGCATGCGGCTGATATAGGTGTCGCGCGACACCGTCATCCACGGGTCCTGCCAGATCGCGTAGAGCACGCGGCGCGCCGGCCAGGGGCGCGCGTGGATGGCACCCAGCTCGGCCTGCAAGGCCGCGCACAGCGCTTCGGCCTCGGCATGGCGGCCAAAAATGCCGCCCAGCAGCCGGTACAGCGGCAAATTGTCCTCCGGCGCGCACGGATGGGTGACGATCACGTTGGGCACGAAGGCGCGGATCTCGTCGACCGTCTCGCGCCGGTTCTCGTCGATATTGACCACCACGTGCGTGGGCGCCAGCTCGCGCAGCCGCGCCACCCTGACGTCCTTGGTGCCGCCGACCTTGGGCACCGCCCGCACGGCCGGTTCGGGGTGGATGCAGAAGCCGGTGCGCGCCACCATCTGCGGCGCCAGCCCGAGCGCGAACAGCAGTTCGGTCACGGATGGCACCAGCGAAGCGATGCGCACCTCGCCGCTTGCGGCGGCGTGCTGCTGGCCAATGGCATCGGTCCACATGTTCAGGGCTCCTTGCTTTCTCCACGCCGCGGCTTGCGCGGCGCGCCGGTCGCCAGCATGTCGTACAGCCAGCGCGGCATCACATGCATCAGCCCCGCCACCACGCCCATCTGCCACGGAATCACGCGGAAGCGCCGGCCGGCGGCGATCACGCGCGCGGCCTTGCGCGCGAACACGTCGGCATCGGTCAGGAACGGCATCCGGTACGGGTTTTTCGCGGTCATCGGCGTGCGGATATAGCCCGGCGCGATCGTCACCACGCGGATGCCGAGCGCGCGCTGCTCCAGCCGCAGGCTTTCCAGCAGCTTGATCACCGCCGACTTGGATGCGCTGTACGCACCGGCACCCGGCAGCCCGCGCACGCCGGCGACGCTGGCGATGCCGACCAGCGTGCCGCGCTTGCCGCCGGGACCGGGTTCGCGCTGCTGCATCGCGTGCAGGAAGGGCTGGAAGGTGGTCAGCACGCCAAACCAGTTGGTGTCCATCACCTGCCGGAAGGCGTCCAGGTCTTCGCGTTCGCTGGCGACGGTGCCGACCGAGACGCCGGCATTGGCGATCACCACGTCCGGGCAGCCGAAATGGCCAAGGAAGTCCTCCGCCGCGCGCGCCATCGCGTCGGCGTCGCGCACGTCGGCACCGTAGACGCGCACCGCGCCCGGGTTCGGCAGCGTCGCCACGAATTCGCGCAGCGCGTCTTCACGCCGGGCGACCAGGCCGAGGATGGCGCCCTGCGATGCGTATTCGCGCGCGAGTGCCTGGCCGAGTCCGCTGGAGGCGCCAGTGAGGAAGACTTTGAGGGGACGCATGGGAGGAAGAAGGCTGTCCGAAATGAAAAAACGGCTGGTACAGGATACCAGCCGTTTGGCTAACCACCGGCCTGCACAAGGCCGCCAGTCACATTTACATCTTCTTCGCCTTCACCTGCTCCACCAGGTAATCCATGGCCTGGATCGCGCCCTGCTTGTTGCCGGTGATAGACGGCGAGGTCACGTACTTGCCCTGCACCACCACCGTCGGCACGCCGTCGATCTTGTAGGCGTCGGCGATCTTGTTGGCGCGCTGCGCGTTGGTGGTCACCGTGAACGAGTTGTACGCGTCCAGGAACGCCTTGCGGTCGACGCCGTTCTTGGCCATGAAGTCGGCGATCTCGTTGCTGTCGAGCAGGCGCTTGCGCTCGACGTGAATGGCGTTGAAGACCTTCATGTTCATGGCGTCGAGCTTGCCGATGGCTTCCAGCGCATAGAAGATCTTGGTGTGCGGCAGCAGGTCGTCGCGGAAGGCAACCGGCACGCGCTTGAACACGACGTTGTTGCCCTGCTTCTTGACCCAGGCTTCCAGGTCGGGCTCGAAGTCAAAGCAGTGCGGGCAGCCGTACCAGAAGAACTCGGTGACCTCGATCTTGCCCGGCGTGACCGGCTGGGGCGCCTTCAGGACCTGGTATTCCTTGCCCTCGGTGGGCGCGGCCTGGGACGGCGCGGACATCAGCAGGCCGCCCACGGCGGCGAACATGGCGAACAGTGCGGCGAGTTTCTTCATCTTGGTGCGGCCTTGCAGTTGGGTCGATGAGCGTATGACCGCGGCGGCGACGTCCGGTTCAGCCCGGGCGCCGACCGCGGTGGTGACAAGGGTGTTGCGTTGGTTACGGCGTATTTATGACGCTTTCGTGGCCGGGCGTACCCGCCCAGGCGCATAACGCCCGAGCCGGGGTTCCCGCTGACCATTACTGCTTGGTGAAGCGGATCACGGACGCCTCGAAGCCCGACGACTGCAGCCGGTCGCGCGTCTTGTTCATGTCTTCGATGCGGTTGTACGGGCCCATGCGGACGCGGTACATCTTGACGCCGTTGACATCGCGCTCGGTGATCCGGGCCTCGAAGCCCTGCATCGCCAGGTTGGCCTTCTGGCGGTCGGCATCGTCGGACGAGCGGAACGCGCCCACCTGCAGCAGGTAGCCGACCTTGTTGGCGTCGGCCTGGGCGATCTCGGCGATCGGGTCGGACACCGGCTTTTCGGCCGGCTTGGTGGCCACGGGCTTGTCGGCGGGCTTTTCAACCGGCTTTTCCACCGGCTTCTCGGCCGGGCGGGTGACCGCCACCGGAGGCTCGCCGTTCTGGCGGCCATTCTGGTGACCGTTCTGCTGGCTCGACTGGCTCGACTGGCTCTGCGGGGCGCTCGGCTTCGGCTCCGGCTCCGGGGCCTGGCCCACCGGCTTTGCCGGCGTCTTGCTCCACAGCGGCTTGTTCGGGTCGGTCGGGCCCTCGTCGGCGCGCTTGGCCGGCGGCGGCAACTGGCTGGCGACATTGCCCGGCTCGCTCGGCCGCGGCGCGTTCTTCTGCTGGAACGGCGTCGGCGACTTGGTGATGTACAGGGCGACCACCACGGCGATGGCCAGCCCGACGATCAGCCCGAGCACAAGGCCCAGGAACGTTCCGCCGCGCTGCTGGCTGCGGCGGGCCTTGCGCACATCGCGCTTGCGTTGCTGTTGCATGAAGTCCTCTTAGGTGATGCCGGGATTATAGGGCCACCGCCGGGCGGCCCTGTTTGCCCTTCTTTGCGCCCTTCTTTGCGCCCTTCTTTGCGCTCATCAATTACATGCGGCGCGGCGCCGAGACGCCGATCACCGCCAGGCCGTTGCGCAGCACCTGGCGCGTCGCGGCCAGCAGCGCCAGCCGGGCGCGCTTGACGGCTTCGTCGTCGACCAGCACGCGGTCGGCATTGTAGAAGGCGTGGAAATCGCCGGCGAGGTCGCGCAGGTAGAAGGCGACCGCATGCGGTGCCAGCTCCGAGGCGGCGGCCGACAGCATGTCGGGGAACTCGGCCAGGCGGCGGCCCAGCGCCTGCGCCTGGGCGCTGGCCTCGGGGCCGGTGACGGCCGACAGGTCGGCGCCGGCCAGCTCGGCCAGGCGGCTCTCCCATTCTGCGCCGCCCCACGACTCGAAGATGGAGCAGATGCGGGCGTGGGCGTACTGCACGTAGTACACCGGGTTCTCGTCGCTCTGCTTGAGCGCCAGGTCCACATCGAACACGAATTCGGTATCGGCCTTGCGCGACAGCAGGAAGAAGCGCACCGCGTCGCGGCCGCGGGTGAAGTGCTCCGGCCAGTCGGCCACGCCCTGCTCCAGGCAGCCGCGGATGGTCTCGCAGGTGTCATCCTGGCCGTTGGACCATTCGATCAGGTCGCGCACGGTGACGTAGGAGCCGGCGCGCTTGGAGATCTTGACCTCCTCGCCGTGCTTCATCACGGTGACCATCTTGTGCAGCACGTAGTCGGGGTAGCCCGTGGGGATCCCCATGTCCAGGCCCTGCAGGCCGGCGCGCACGCGCGCGATGGTGCCGTGGTGGTCGCTGCCCTGCACGTTGATGACCTTGCTGAAGCCGCGCTCCCACTTGGTGGTGTGGTAGGCCACGTCCGGCACGAAGTACGTGTAGGTGCCGTCGGTCTTCTTCATGACGCGGTCCTTGTCGTCGCCGTCGTCAGTGGTGCGCAGCCACAGCGCGCCTTCGCTCTCGTAAGTCTTGCCCTTGGCGACCAGCGATTGCACCGCGGCTTCCACGCGCCCGTCGCTGTACAGCGACGACTCCAGGTAGTAGCGGTCGAACTTGACGCCGAAGGCCTGCAGGTCGATGTCCTGCTCGTTGCGCAGGTACGTCACGGCGAACTTGCGGATCGAGTCGATATCCTCGACGTTGCCCGACGCGGTCACCGGCTCGCCGTCCGAGGCGCTGACGGTCTTGCCGGCCAGGAAGTCGGCCGCGATGTCGGCGATGTAGTCGCCGTTGTAGGCGGACTCGGGCCAGCTGGCGTCGCCCGGCTTCAGGCCGCGCGCCCGCGCCTGCACTGACAGCGCCAGGGTCTGGATCTGCACGCCGGCGTCGTTGTAGTAGAACTCGCGGTGAACGTGGAAGCCCTGCCACGACAGCAGGTTGGCCAGCGCGTCGCCCAGCGCCGCCTGGCGCCCGTGGCCGACGTGCAGCGGGCCGGTCGGGTTGGCGGAGACAAACTCGACCAGCACCTGGCCGTGCACGCCGCGCTCGCGCGCGCCGTAGTGGTCGCCCTCGGCGAGCACCGCGCGCAGCACCTCGGCCTTGGCGGCGGGGGTCAGGCGCAGGTTGATAAAGCCGGGACCGGCGATCTCCATGGCCTCGACCAGGCCCTGCGCACGCGCATCGGCCTGCACCGCGGCGACGATGCGCTGCGCCAGCTCGCGCGGATTGCTCTTGAGCGCGCGCGCGACCTGCATGGCGACGTTGCAGGCAAGGTCGCCGTGGGCGGCCGCCTTGGGCCGCTCGAAAGTGACGGCGGGCAGGGTGGCATCGGCCGGGGCGAGCGCACGCACGGCATCGGTGAACGCGGCGGCGAGATTGGAGGTCTGAACAGGCAGCATGGATGTCGGAAGCCCTGTGGGCAAGTATTCAGGCGCCGCGTCTGGACGGCTTTGGACGGCTGGTCCAAGCCACTTAAACGCGACACCAACGCCCTGAAACGGCATGTGACGGCAACGGTACGCCGCGCCGCATATCAGGCATTGGAATCGGGAACGCGGAATTTTATCAGGTGCTATGCTGACATCATGCGCGAAGATGGCCCCGGGCCACAATCCATGCGGCGGCCCGCCCCCGGGAACGCCGTCCCCCGCATGTCCGTAAAAGGAAACCACACCATGCTGATCACCTTCAAATCCCATGCTGCGCAAGACCTGATCATGATGAAGGATCTGGCCATCACGCTGCTGGGCATCATCGGCAAGCATCTCGGGGAACGGGGGGTGATCACCGTCGAAGAACTGCCACGCGCGATCCAGAAGCTGGAAGCGGCGGTGGTCGATGCCCGCCGCGACCACCCCGCCAGCTCGGCGGTCGAGGAGCGGGCCGCCGCCGACGAGGACGAGGAAGAGCCGCTGCACCTGGGACAGCGCGCCTATCCCTTCCTGGACATGCTGCGCGCCTCGCAGCGGGAAGGGGCCAACGTCTTGTGGGGCGTGTAGCCGCTGGCGGCACACCTGCGCGACGCCGCACGCGCGGCGCGCGCAAAAAAAAAGCGCCCGGCACCGCGTTGAGGTTGCCGGGCTTCCGGACGAGGGCGCCGGAAAGGGGGGGAATGCTTTCAGTGGCCCCGCCGCGGCGGGGCCCGGTGCCACCAGGCCTACTCTTCTTCGTGGTGGCGGCCGTTGGCCAGCAGCAGGCCTATCACCGCGCCGATGGCCGCGGCAATCGCCACAGCCTTGAGCGGCGATTCGACAACGCGCTGGCGCGAGTGTTCGACCGCACCGTCCATGCGGTCGCGGGCGCGCATCATGCTGTCGGTGGTCTGGTCGCGCAGCTTGTGCGCCATCTCGCTGGCACGGTCGCGGAGCCGCTGGCCCGCTCGCAGGCTTTCGGCCGAGCCTTCCCGCGCCAGCACTTCAATGGTGTGCTCAAGCTGGGCGATCAGCGCCTTGACCTCGCCGGAAACCGGCGCGGCGGCCTCGCGCGAATCGCGCGCGGCGTGCTTGATATGGCGGATGGCGCTGTCGGCACTGTCGGTCAAGTGGTTCAGTTCCTTCCGGACTTTGGGGTTTTGCGTCAGCATGGGGTCTCCTCAGGTTGCGATCGGCACAGGAGCCGGCACGTGGCCGGCGCTATCGCCTGCGGACCAGGCCCATCACCGCGGCCACCAGCGCCACGACCAGGAAGATGAAGAACAGGATCTTGGCGATTTCCACGGCGCCGGCAGCGATACCGCCGAAGCCGAAGATCGCCGCGATCAGGGCGATAACAAAAAATACGAGTGCATAGTGCAGCATGGCTAGGCTCCCGAAGATGGCTGACCGGGCCGGCACTGGCCCGGGGCCCAAGTGAAGACTTGCGCCACAAGGTGCAAGCTCATAGCCTCATCGTAGGAAGCCAGCCGCCGCACCAATACCGACAGCGAGCCGATTCGGCTGTCAGCCGAGTCCTACAGCACGGCAATACGGGTGCGGCACGCCCGACGCATCAAGGTTGACCCATGCGGATCGATGTGATTCCATGAGCGCTCCCTGGCGCTGCGCGGGCAAGCGGCGCGCCTCAACTACAGGAAATCTGCCCCCATGTTCAAGCAGTCATTTCTTCCTCATACGCTGTTGCTGGCGGGTGGCATCGTGCTGACGCTGGCGGTGCTGGTGGCGTCGGAAACGGGCAATATCCGGCTGCGCGAGAGCTACACCGACGTGATCCGCTCGCAGCGCGTGCAGACCGAGCTGGCCGCGCTCAACGGCGAGCTGGTCAATGCCGAGGCCGGCCAGCGCGGCTTCCTGCTGACCGGCAAGGAAACCTATCTCGAGCCCTACTACAAGGCACTGCCGCGCATCGCCGAGCTGATGGCGCAGATCCGCGCGGACTACGCCAACGACGCGGAGGGGCTGAAGATGTTCGGCGACACCTCCAAGCTGATCAACAGCAAGCTCAACGAGATGGCGCTGACGCTGGTCTACGGCAAGCGCGACCTGGAAGTGGCGCTGGATCTGGTCCGTACCGACTACGGCAAGCAGACCATGGACAACGCGCGGCGCGGGCTCGACCAGCTGCAGGCGCGCGAGGCGGGCTCGGTCTCGCATCGGCTGGAAGGCGCGGAGAACGACGTGCAGCTGTCGCGCTATGGCATCGGCCTGCTGACCGCGATCAACATCGTCCTGATGCTCGCGGTCGGCGTAGGCCACGCCAAGCGCCTGTCCATGGCCGATGCGGTGCGTGCGCAACTGGAAGACGAAAGCGCCAAGCTGGACCGCAAGGTGCGCGCGCGCACGCGCCAGCTTTCGGCGCTGGCGGCCCACCTGCAGCGCGTCACCGAGGATGAGAAGACGCGCCTGGCGCGCGAGCTGCACGACGAGCTGGGCGCGATCCTGACCGCCATCAAGCTCGACCTGCACTGGGTGCGGCGCCAGATCCAGGAGGCGCATCCGCAAGGCGCCGAGCGCCTCACGCGCGTGATGCTGCACGTCGACCAGGGCATCCAGATCAAGCGCCGCCTGATCGAGGACCTGCGCCCCACCGTGCTGCTCAACCTCGGCCTGCGCGCCGCGGTATGCCAGCTGGTGGAGGATGTCGGCGCGCGCAACAGCTGGGAGATCGACGTCAGCGTGCCCGAGGATTTGCCTGCGCTGCGCGACGAAGCGGCGATCGCGCTGTACCGGATCGTGCAGGAATCGCTGACCAATGCCAGCAAATACTCGGAAGCCAGGCGCGTCGAAGTCTGCCTGGCATGCCGCGACGACCTGCTCACGCTGACCGTGCGCGACGACGGCAAGGGACTGCCGCCCGACTTCGACGCCGGCAGCACCGCCGGCCACCACGGCCTGCTGGGCATGGAGCAGCGCGTCACCGCGCTGGGCGGCAGCATGCAGATCGACTCGTCGGCGCATGCGGGCGTGCGCATCCACATCGAGGTGCCACTGACGGCGTCGGTGCTGGCGCCGGCGGAAGAGCCGGAAGGCGAAGAGCCTGCGCGCGCTTGATGGGAAGCTTGATGGGAAGCTTGATGGGAAGCTTGATGGGAAGCTTGATGGGAAGCTTGATGGGAGCTTTGAGGGTCGCTGCCTGAGGGATGCCTTGCGGGATCAGGACGCCGTCGCCGCGTGTTCCTCGATCACGCGGAACACCTGTTCCAGCTCCAGCGACTTGTCGAAGAAATAATCGGCGCCCGCATCGGCACACTGGCTGCGATACATCTGCACCTGGGCGTGGTTGGTATAGACGATGCGCACGGTGTCCGTGCCTTTGCGCTGCATTGCGCGCAGCACATTGATGCCGTTGCCCTGGCGCAGCTGCAGGTCGACGATGGCGACGTCGTACTTGCCGGCGTCGAGCAGGCGCAGGGCCATGGCTTCAGTGTCGGCCCAGTCCACGTTCTCGATAAACGGGAAGTCCTTCAGGTATTCGAGCAACATGCCTCGCAGGACCGCCGAGTCTTCGATCAGCAGTATGCTCAGCGCCCGGTAGGAAGTGTTCGAAGCCTGCTCCGACATGTTCTCGTTTGCAGGCCCGGTCCGGTGCGATCCGCCGCAGGCCGCGATGCGGCCCGCGGCGTGCCGCTACTCGACCAGGCCGTTCTTGATGGCGTAGTAAGTCAGGTCAGCGTTGGTCTTCATGCCCATTTTCTCCAGGATGCGGGAACGATAGGTACTGACGGTCTTGACGCTGAGGAATAATTCGTCGGCGATCACCGACACCGACTGCCCGCGCGAGAGCTTGCAGAAAATCTGGAACTCGCGCTCGGACAGCATCTGGTGCACCGGCTGCTCGGTCGGCTTGTCGAGCCCCCCGATCAGCAGGTCGGCCACCGTGGCGCTGACATAGCGCCGCCCCTGCGCCACCGTGCGGATCGCCTTGACGAGATCGTCGGGGGCACTTTCCTTGGTCAGGTAGCCTGAAGCACCGGCACGGATCAGGTTGATGGCGTACTGGTCTTCCGGGTAGGTCGACAGGATCAGCACCGGCAGTTCAGGCTTGCGTTGCCGGATTAGCTTGAGGACGTCGATGCCGTTGCGGTCGGGCATCGAGATATCCAGGACCAGCACATCGAACTCGGCGTCGCGCAGCCGCGCCATGACTTCGTCGCCGCTGCCGGCTTCACCAGTCACCTGGATATCGGGCTCTTCGGAAATGAACTGTCGCAGCCCGGCACGCACAATCTCGTGATCGTCAGCGATCAAGACGCGGATCATGTGGGGCTCCACGGGGTTGAACGGACCGGCACATTGCCCGGTGCAGTCGGGTGCAGGCGGAACCGCTTGCGTTGCTGTCATTGTAGTGCCGGCCGCGCGCGCGGGCTGTCGGTGTCAGGCTGACATGACGCGCGGCCACAACGCGTCGAGCGCACATGGCGCACGCCTGCGGTCCACGTTGCGAGGCCTGACGTACAAAAGCAAAGCGGGACGGCCTGGAGTCCGTCCCGCTTTGCTGCGGCGCGTCAGGCCACCATGGCCTGCGCGCCTGTGCCGACTGGCGGCGAGCTTACTGCACCTTGGCGCCCGCCTCGGTGCCGACGCTGGCGTCAGCCTTAGACTTCTTGGCCGACTTGGTGGCTTGCTTGCCATGCTTGGCCTTGCTGCCGGCTTCGGCCTTGGCGCCTGCGCCCACATCGGCGGCCGCGCCAGTGGTCTTGTCGGCCGCCGAGCCAACTGCCGAACCCGCGGTCGACAAGCCCTTGTCGGCCGCCGAGCCCGCCGTCGACAGGCCCTTGTCCGCGGCGCCAGTCGCGGCACCGGTCGCGCCACCCAGCGCGCCGCCGGCAGACGGTGCCGGCGTGGTCACCGAAGCGCCCACATCAGCCTTGGTCCCCACGGAGGCGCCAGTGCCTTGCGCCATGGCGAGCGAGGAAGCAGCGGCGATCGACAGAGCGGACAGGGAGATCAGCAGTTTCTTCATGGAAGGACTCCTTTCAGGGTGCCCCGCAGCGAAACATTCGCCGCGGTGTTCACGCCGTGGTGTTGTGCGTGAATCGAGCCTTCAGTCTAGGGACGCTGCCGGCACCGGTCTGTGAGGAGTTGAAAGGCTGTGTAAGGAGTTGTGATGCACCGCAAACAACGCTGACATGGGGCGGATGCGGCCTGCCACGCAGGTTTTCCCTGCTGCATCAAGGCTCCGCGCTGCGCAGCGGTGCCGATACCGGCACCGCTGCGCCGTCGCACGCGGTTACAGGTTGGGCGCGAGTGCGCGCTCCAGCGTGGCGCGCTCTTCATGGCGGCGCGCCACCATGTCGTCGAGCTGGTCCTGGCCGATCTTGCCGATGGTGAAGTAGGTCGACTCCGGATGCGCCAGGTAGAAGCCGCTGACCGAAGCGGCCGGCGTCATCGCCAGCGACTCGGTGATGCCCATGCCGATCTCGGCTGCGTCGAGGAACTGGAACATCGGGCCCTTGACGGTGTGCTCGGGGCAGGCAGGGTAGCCAGGCGCCGGGCGGATGCCGCGGTACGACTCGGCGATCAGCTGCTCGTTGGTAAGCTGCTCGGCCGCGTCGTAGCCCCACAGGTCCTTGCGCACGCGCTCGTGCAGGCATTCGGCGAAGGCTTCGGCCAGGCGGTCGGCCAGCGCCTTCAGCATGATCGCGCTGTAGTCGTCGAGGTCAGCTTCGAACTGGGCTTCCTTCTTGTCCACGCCCAGGCCGGCGGTGACGGCGAACATGCCGACATAGTCGGCGATGCCGCTGTCCTTGGGCGCGACAAAGTCCGCGAGGCAGCGGTTGGGCCGGCGCACGCCATCGACCACCGGGCGCTCGCTCTGCTGGCGCACGTTGTGCCAGGTCAGCGCGACCTTGCTGCGGGTCTCGTCGGTGTAGATCTCGATATCGTCGTCGTTGACGGTGTTGGCCGGCAGCAGCGCGATCACGCCGTTGGCGCTCAGCCAGCGGCCCTGGATCAGGCGCGACAGCATCGCCTTGCCGTCCGAGAACACCTTGCGCGCCGACTCGCCGACGATCTCGTCGTTGAGGATGTCGGGGAATTTGCCGGCAAGGTCCCAGGTCTGGAAGAACGGGCCCCAGTCGATGTAGTTGGCCAGCTCGGCCAGGTCGTAGTTGCGGAACACGCGGCGGCCGATGAACTTCGGCTTGGTCGGCGCGTACGCGCTCCAGTCGATCGGCGTCTTGTTGGCGCGTGCCTGCGCCAGCGTCACCATCGGCGTGGCCTTCTTGTTCGCGTGCTGGGTGCGGATGCGGTCGTAGTCGGTCTTCAGTTCATCCAGGTACCTGGCCGCGCCTTCATCGGACAGCAGGCTCGATGCCACGCTGACCGAGCGCGAGGCGTCAGGCACGTACACCACCGGTCCCTCGTAGTTGGGCGCGATCTTTACCGCGGTATGCACGCGCGAAGTGGTCGCGCCGCCGATCAGCAGGGGGATCTTCTTCACGCGGAAGTAATCGTCGCGCTGCATCTCGGACGCGACGTAGGCCATTTCTTCCAGCGACGGCGTGATCAGTCCCGACAGGCCGACGATGTCCGCGCCCTCGACCTTGGCGCGGGCCAAAATCTCGTTGCACGGGACCATCACGCCCATGTTGACGACCTCGAAGTTATTGCACTGGAGCACCACCGACACGATGTTCTTGCCGATGTCGTGCACGTCGCCCTTCACGGTGGCGATCACGATCTTGCCGCGCGCGCGCACATCGCCGCCGGCCTCGGCCAGCAGGCGCTTTTCTTCCTCGATGTAGGGCAGCAGGTGCGCCACCGCCTGCTTCATCACGCGCGCGCTCTTGACCACCTGCGGCAGGAACATCTTGCCGGCACCGAACAGGTCGCCGACGATATTCATGCCATCCATCAGCGGGCCTTCGATCACCTCGATCGGGCGGCCGCCACGCGCCTCTACCTGCTGACGGACTTCCTCGGTGTCTTCGACGATAAAGGTGGTGATGCCATGCACCAGCGCGTGCGCCAGGCGCTGGCCCACCGGCACCGGCTGCTCCGGCGTGCCGCGCCAGGCGAGGTTCTCTTCCTTCTTCGCGCCGCCGCCCTTGAAGCGGTCGGCGATTTCCAGCAGGCGGTCGGTGGAATCCTCGCGGCGATTGAGGACCACGTCTTCAACGCGTTCGCGCAACTCGGGGTCAAGCTGGTCATACACACCGAGCTGGCCGGCGTTGACGATGCCCATGTCCATGCCCGCGCCGATCGCGTGGTACAGGAACACGGTATGGATCGCCTCGCGCACCACGTCATTGCCGCGAAACGAGAACGACACGTTGGAGACGCCGCCGCTCACCTTGGCGTACGGCAGGTTCTGCTTGATCCAGCGCGTGGCTTCGATGAAGTCGACCGCGTAGTTGTTGTGTTCCTCGATGCCGGTCGCGACCGCGAAGATATTCGGGTCGAAGATGATGTCTTCCGGCGGGAAGCCGACTTCATTGACCAGGACGTCGTAGCTGCGCTTGCAGATCTCGGTCTTGCGCTCGAACGTGTCGGCCTGGCCCTTCTCGTCGAAGGCCATCACCACGCTGGCCGCGCCATAACGGCGGATCAGCTCGGCGTGGTGGCGGAACTGCTCCTCGCCTTCCTTCAGCGAGATCGAGTTCACCACCGGCTTGCCCTGCACGCACTGCAGGCCGGCTTCGATCACTTCCCACTTGGACGAGTCGATCATGATCGGCACGCGCGCGATGTCCGGCTCGGAGGCGATCAGGTTCAGGAAGCGAACCATCGCGGCCTTCGAGTCCAGCATGGCCTCGTCCATGTTGATGTCGATGATCTGCGCGCCGTTCTCGACCTGCTGGCGCGCCACCGCCAGCGCCTCGTCGAACTGGCCGTTCAGGATCATCCGCGCGAAGGCCTTGGAGCCGGTCACGTTGGTGCGCTCGCCTACGTTGACGAACAGCGTGTCGTCGTCGATGCTAAAGGGCTCGAGGCCGGACAGGCGCATCGGGCGCGGGGGCAGTTTGTTCTCGCTCATGTTCTAAGGCTCCGGGCTCAGGCGGCGTCGCGGTACTGGCCGGGCCAGGTGCGGGGTTTCTTGTCGGCCACGCGCTGGGCGATGGCGGCGATGTGCTCGGGGGTGGTGCCGCAGCAGCCGCCCACCAGGTTAACCAGGCCGGAGGCGGCGAACTCCTCGACCAGCGCAGAGGTGACTTCCGGCGTTTCGTCGAAGCCCGTGTCGCTCATCGGGTTCGGCAAACCCGCGTTCGGATAGCACGACACCGCGGCGTCGCACACCTTGGCCAGCTCGGCGATGTACGGGCGCATCAGCGTGGCACCCAGCGCGCAGTTCAGCCCGAAGGTGACCGGTTTCGCGTGGCGCAGGCTGTTCCAGAACGCTTCCACGGTCTGGCCCGACAGGATCCGGCCGGAGGCATCGGTCACGGTGCCGGAGACCATCACCGGCACGCGCTCGCCGGTGTCTTCGAACAACTGGTCGATGGCGAACAGCGCGGCCTTGGCGTTGAGCGTGTCGAAAATGGTCTCGACCAGGAACACGTCGGCGCCGCCTTCGAGCAGCGCCTTGCCCTGCTCGTAGTAGGACTCGCGCAGCTCTTCGAAGGTGACATTGCGCGCGCCCGGGTCGTTCACGTCGGGCGAGATGCTGGCGGTCTTGGGCGTCGGGCCGAAGGCGCCGGCAACGAAGCGCGGCTTGTCGGGCGTGCTGTACTTGTCGCAGGCGGCGCGCGCCAGGCGCGCGGCCTCGACGTTCATCTCGTACGCCAGATCGGCCATCTTGTAGTCTTCCTGCGCCACGCGCGTGGCACCGAAGGTATTGGTCTCGATCAGGTCCGCGCCGGCGGCCAGGTATTGCTCGTGGATCTCGCTGATGACCTGCGGGCGCGTCAGCAACAGCAGTTCGTTGTTGCCCTTCACGTCGATCTTGTGTTCGGTGAAACGCTCGCCACGGTAGTCCGCTTCAGTCAGCTTGTAGCGCTGGATCATGGTGCCCATGGCGCCATCCAGGATCAGGATGCGTTCTTGCAGCAGCCGGGGCAGCTCGGCAGCCCGGGTGTAGGGGCGCGGTGCGGCCGCGCGGGATTCAGGGGCACTCATGGCGGGGAACTCTGGAAAGGCGGCCGGGCGCTCGATCGGAGGATCGGCGGCGGGCGCTGCTGTGGCCGATGCTGGCCAAAGAGGGTCGATTTTATCAGGTGTATCAAGGCCTTGCGGTGCCCCACGGTTGCCTGCCGGGGCCGTCGACGCCTACACTGAGAGGCGTAACCGTCACCATTCGTCACCACGCGTCACCACGCGTCACCACGCCGCTCATCCCGCGCACCCTCGCCCAGCCTACCATGCAACACCTAGCCCCCGCCGACGCCAACGACTTGCTGGCGCAATCGCCCGACACGCTGTTCATCGACTGCCGCAGCGAGATGGAATACCTGTTCGTTGGCCACCCCAAGGGTGCGCACAACGTCCCGTGGAACGACGGCCCGGACTGGGAGGTCAACCCGCATTTCGTGCAGATGGTGAAGAAGCTGGCCGGGCATGTGTCAGCGCGGCCGGTGTTGCTGATCTGCCGCAGCGGCAACCGCTCGACGGCGGCGGCACGGGCGCTGGAGGGTGCGGGTTTTGCGAATGTCTATAACGTGTTGCACGGCTTCGAGGGCGACCTGGACCCGCAGCGCCACCGCAACACGCTCAATGGCTGGCGGCATGAAGGGCTGCCGTGGGAACAGTACTGAACAGTACTGGACAACGATGCCGACCCGGGCCGCCAAATAAAAACGCCCGCCAGGGCGGGCGCGATGGCGTGCCGCCGGCCGTGGCCGGCAGCCGCGCAAAGCCGCTCAGTGCATCACCAGTGGATGCGTCATGACGTTATCGAACTTGCCGAGGAAGTCGTCGACCTCCTCCACGGATGGCTCGCTTTCGATCAGGCGCTTGACGTCGGCGCGGAAGCTTTCGGCCAGATGCCCGCCGAGGAAAATTTCGCGCTTCAGGTTCTTGTCGACGATTTCATAGCCGCCGAACTCAAGCGGCGCCTGCTCGACATCCGCGCCGAACTCGACGATGCAGTAATTGTCGCTGTTGTAGATCATTTGCATGGCACACCTCCTGGGCGTCATGGTTGGGCGGCATGCCCTTGTGATTCTTGCCTCGTCGATGTTGCCGTGAGGGGGGCGCCGCGGCTTTACCTACAAACTTGGGGTGACCTTCGCGAAATCAAGGAGTTATGCGGGTCACTGTGTTGCCACGTCATTGCTGCCTGCATAGATTGGGCATCGGCCCTTTCAACAAGTTTCTTGAGCCTGGTGCATCAGTGTGTTGTCTGTCACGGAACGTCGCACTGGCCACCGCACGCCGCACTGCCGAGGAAGGCGTCCAGCGCCGCATGGAAGCTCTCGGGCTGCTCCACATGCACCAGGTGCGCCGCCTGCGGCATCACTTCCAGCCGGGCGCCTCGGATGGCGGCCGCAATGCTCTGCGCCATCGCCACGGTCGCGCCCTGGTCGTTCTCTCCTGCTACTACCAGCGTAGGACAATGGATGCGAGAAAGCGCGCCGGCGAGATCGAAAGCCATGATCGCCTCGGCCACGCCCACGTAGCCGCGCACCGGCGTGGCCACCAGCATGGCGTGGATGCGCGCCACCGCATCGGGATGGGCGGCGCGGAAGGCCGGCGTCAGCCAGCGCTCCAGCGTGGCATCGGCCATCCCGGCCATGCCATGGGCCTCGGCCTGGCCGATGCGGTTATGCCACATCGGGTGGGCTTCCATCGGAGTCTGGCTGTTGGTGGCGACCAAAGCCAGCGACAGCAGCCGCTCCGCATGGCGCAGCCCCAGCGTCTGCCCGATCATGCCGCCGACCGAAATGCCACAGAAATGGGCCTGCGGTATTTCCAGCGCGTCCATCACCGCGATCACATCGTCGGCCAGCCGCGTCATGGTGTAGGGCCCCAGCGGCGCATCGCTGCCGCCATGCCCGCGCATGTCGGGACGCACCACGCGGTAGCGCGACGCCAGGTGGGCGGCGGTCTGGTCCCACAGCGCGTGGCTGGCGGCCAGTGCATGGGCCAGGATCACCCACGGTCCGTCGGTGCCGTCGATGCGCACGTAAAGCTCGGCGCCGTCGGCATGGACGCGGTGCGTTTCGGCGGGTGGCGTGGCAACAGTCATGGCTGGGCTCCTGTCAGTAAGAATGCGCCAAACGCGGCGGCGTTGACCCGGGCGACAAATCTTTTGACGATTGTTGACATTCGCCCGGCCGGTTATCGGTGATCGACTGGGCGCCGGCCCGTGGCTTTTAGCTTCCGTTACCGCGGTAGACCAGGTCGATCTGGGTGCCGTCGGGTTCGGTCTGCCGCAGCCGCACCGGCATCCAGCCAAGGGATTGCGCCAGCCATAGCTCGACCCGGCGACGGTCATTGGCGCGGCGCGGCATCCGCAAGAAGTGCTTTGCACGTACCACACCGCTGCCCGTGTCGATGTCCTCCTCTCCAACATACTGCACCTGCATCGGTTCCACATTGCGCGTATCCGCCACCTGGAACGTTTCCGTCACACCGGGCGTGACATAGCGTTGCGGATTGCCACGCACCAGGCCGACAAGTTGCAGGAATACGCTGAAGCGATCCTGAGCCCCGGCCGGGAACGGCGACTGCGTGCCGTTGCCGAGGACAGCGGTCCCGGCGGCGGGGTCGAAGCGCGATGACTCGGCCTTGTTGCGGCGGTGCTCTTCGTAGCGTTCTGGCAACAGTCCCTGTTCGGACAGCGCCCCGCTGCTCTGGAACGCGAAGCGGAACCAGAGCACGCGCGTTTCCACCGCGAGCCGGTAGCGGCGGCCGTCGTGCTCCCAGCGGATCAGGCCATCAGGGTTCTGCACGCCGTTGACGTAGCTGGCGTAATGGTAGGTGGCGGGCGGTGGCGCGCTGTAGACAACGCCGTCGACGCCACCCTGCGGGCCGCCAGACGGCGCAGGAGCCGGCGCGGCGGGTGGCGCCGGGGCCGCCCCGGTGCCGCCGGGACCCGTTGCCATCTCGGTGGGGCCTTGCGGGCTGGTTGCCAGCGGCGGGGCCGGCGGTTCGGGCTGCGGCTCGGGCGCCGGTACCGGCGCCGCGGGCTTCGGGCGCGGCTGCGGCGCGGGGCGCGGCTTGGGCGGGGCGGGCGGCTTGGGCGGCGGCAGCAGGACCGCCTCCAGCGTGGGGGTGTCGGTGACGTCGAGCGGGATCAGGGGGCCCGGCATGCGCAGGAATCCCACCACCGCCAGCACGTGCACCAGCACCACCAGCGCAACCGCGATCACCCAGCGCCGGCGGCGCCAGACGGGGGACTCCGCGCCCGCGCGGGCGCGAGGATCAGGGGTGGCCGGTTTCTCCGGCCGGAGGGGCGGCACCAAGGTAGCCGAGTTCCGATGAGAGCTGTTGGGCGATATCGCGGACGCGACGATCCATCGTACCGCCCCATTCTGCATCGAACAGGCTCTGCGCGCCCAGTACGATTAACCCCATGGCCAGGTGGCCGTTGGCATCGAACACCGGCATCGAGAACGCGTTGATGCCCGGCAGCACGCCGCCGAGGGTGCGCGCGGCGCCATGCGCGCGCACGTCGGCGCAGATCGCGTCGTATTCGGCCAACGAAGCCGGCATGTCCGGCACGGCGCCGTTGCCGCGCGCGCCAAGTTCGCGCTCGACCAGCGGCAGGGTCTGCTTGCGCGGCAGGTAGGCGCCGTAGAGCCGCCCGGTGGCGGAGTTGAGCATCGGCATCACGTCGCCCAGCCGCAGGCTCACCGTGACCGGATGGCTGGATTCCTCCCAGTGCACGATGGTCGGGCCGTGGTTGCCCCACACGGCGATGCCGGCGGTGAGATCCATCTCGTCGCGCAACTGCGACAGGATCGGCCGCGCCTTCTTCACCGGGTCGAGCCGATTGAGCCCCGCCAGTCCCAGCTGCAGCGCGAACGGCCCCAGGTCATAGCGGCCGCTGACCGGGTCCTGCGCCACCGCGCCCAGCCGCATGAAGCTGACGAGGTAGCGGTGCGCCTTGGCCGGGTTCATGCCGGCGGCGGCGGCGAGGTCGCGCAGCATCATCGCGCGCGGCGAGGCGGCCAGCGCCTGGAGCAGCTTGAAGCCCACTTCGATGGACTGGATGCCGGAGCGCAGCTTGGCGTCGTCTTCTTCGTTTTCAGCAATGCGTGACATGCGTGGACCAGCGGCAAGGGCGGATTGGGGCGGGGAATCGGCGCCCGGAGACCCGGGCAAGTTCGTAGGTAAATTTACTATAGCGAAATCGATTTACCAATTTTTAAGCCGTCGGTAGACTTCCTTCGCAACAGACCCGGCGGCGCACGTGTCGATGCCTGCCGAGCCGGGCCCCTTTTTAACACGGAGACTACCGATGCGCCCCCTGCGTCCCTTCTTTGGGCGTCGTTATGCCCATCTCATGCTGGCCGCTACGGCTGCCGCCGGCGCCCTGTTCACCGCCAGCGCGCCCGCACAAGCCGAAGAGTGGCCCGCCCAACCGATCCGCTGGGTCGTGCCCTACCCGGCCGGCGGCGGCACCGACGTGGTGGCGCGCACCCTCGCCCAGGCCATCACTCCCGGGTTGGGCAAGCAGTTGGTGATCGACAACCGCCCGGGCGCGGCCACCATCGTCGGCGCCGATGCCGTCGCCCACGCCAAGCCCGACGGCTACACCGTGCTGACCGCCGACACCGCCACGCTCGCGGCCAACCCGTCGCTGTACAAGAAGCTGCCCTATAACCCCGAGAAGGACTTCGTCTATATCGGTCAGCTGGCGCGCTTCCCGCTGGTGCTGGTGGCCAATCCCAATTTCCCGGCGCGCACGCTGAAGGAAGCCATCGAGTACGCGCAGAAGAACCCGGGCAAGGTCAATTTCGCCTCGCCCGGCGCCGGCAGCCCGCACCACCTGGCCATGGAGCTGTTCATGGACCAGGCCAAGGTCAAGATGACGCACGTGCCCTACAAGGGCGCTGCGCCCGCGGTGCAGGATCTGCTGGCCGGCCAGGTCGACCTGATGTTCCTGGACCTGGCCTCGGGCCAGCAGAACGTGAGCGCCGGCAAGCTGCGCGCGCTGGGCGTGGCCACGCCCAAGCGCCTGGCGGTGCTGCCCGGCGTGCCGACCGTGGCCGAAGGCGGCGTGAGCAACTTCGAGGCCTATGCCTGGCAAGGCATGGTGGCGCCGGCGGGCACGCCCAAGGCGGTGGTCACGCGGCTGAACGCCGAGCTGGTCAAGGCGCTGAAGACCCCCGAAGTGCAGAAGAAGCTGGAAGGCGTCGGCGTCGAGGCGGTGTCGAGCACGCCCGAGGAATTCGCCGCTTACGCGCGCGCGGAAGCCGAGCGCTGGGGCAAGCTGATCAAGGCCAAGGGCATCACGGTCGACTGAGCCATTGTCGCAGGGGCGCGCTGCACGGCGCGGTAGACTAGCGGGCACTGCGTCCGCCGCGCGGACGCCCCGCTCTCTACCGCATCGCATCCCATGAAACTCGCAACCCTGAAGGACGGTTCGCGCGACGGCCAGTTGGTGGTCGTGTCGCGCGACCTGAAGCAAGCCCACTTCGCCACCGATATCGCCGGCAAGCTGCAGACCGTGCTGGACGACTGGCATTTCTTCGCGCCGCAGCTGCAGGATCTGTACGACGCGCTCAGTGCCGGCCGCGCGCGTCATCCGTTCGCGTTCAATCCCAAGGACTGCATGGCGCCGCTGCCGCGCGCCTACCAGTGGGCCGACGGCTCCGCCTACGTCAACCACGTCGAGCTGGTGCGCAAGGCACGCGGCGCGGAGATGCCGCCCGAGTTCTGGACCGACCCGCTGATGTACCAGGGCGGCTCGGACGACTTCCTCGGCCCGCAGGACGACATCGTGTGCGCCAGCGAAGCCTTCGGCATCGACTTCGAGGCCGAGGTCGCGGTCATCACCGGCGACGTGAAGATGGGCGCCACGCCCGAGCAGGCCGGCGACGCGATCCGACTGGTGATGCTGGCCAACGACGTCTCGCTGCGCAACCTGATCCCGGCCGAGCTGGGCAAGGGCTTTGGCTTCTTCCAGAGCAAGCCGGCAACCGCCTTCTCGCCGGTCGCCGTCACGCCCGACGAGCTCGGCGAGGCCTGGCGGGAGCGCAAGGTGCACCTGCCGATGACGGTGCACTGGAACAGCAAGAAGGTCGGCCAGCCCGACTGCGGCACCGACATGGTGTTCGACTTCGGCATGCTGATCGCGCATATCTGCAAGACCCGCAACGTGCGCGCCGGCAGCATCGTCGGCTCGGGCACGATCTCCAATGTCGACCGCAAGAAGGGCTACTGCTGCATCGCCGAAAAGCGCATGCTCGAGACCATCGACGACGGCAAGCCCGCCACCGAGTTCATGAAATTCGGCGACGCGGTCAAGATCGAGATGTTCGACGCGCAGGGGCATTCGGTGTTTGGTGCGATCGACCAGCTGGTGGCGGCGCCCTGAACCGGCCGCGCCTGTCAGGAAGGTCCTGCCGCCGGATTTGCATAGACGGATACGCATATAATTAACCGACCGATTGGTTGGCAAATTCGCGATGCACCCGGCGCGCAGCTCGCGCCTCTTACCTGACAGGCCCCCCATGACTGCTTCCAACGACTCGCCTTCCACTGAACTGTCCGAACGCTACGCCCGCTACCGGGCTCTGACGCTGCGCCGCCACGGCCCCATCCTCGAGATCATCATGGGCGCGGCCCAGTCGGCCAACCAGAAGCTGGCCACCGCCGACGCCAACATGCACCGCGAGCTGGCCGAGATCTGGCGCGACGTCTCCGCCGACCCCGACATCCGCGTGGCGCTGATCCGCGGCGAGGGCAAGGGCTTCTCCGCCGGCGGCGACCTGGCGCTGGTGGAGGACATGGCCAACGACTTCGAGACCCGCACGCGCGTGTGGCACGAAGCGCGCGACCTGGTCTACAACGTCATCAACTGCGACAAGCCGGTGGTCTCGGCCATGCACGGCCCGGCCGTAGGGGCCGGGCTGGTGGCGGGGCTGCTGGCCGATATCTCGATCGCCGCGAAGACCGCGCGCATCGTCGACGGCCACACCCGGCTGGGCGTGGCTGCGGGCGACCATGCCGCGATCGTGTGGCCGCTGCTGTGCGGAATGGCCAAGGCCAAGTACTATCTGATGCTGTGCGAGTCGGTCAGCGGCGAAGAGGCCGAGCGGATCGGCCTGGTCTCGCTCGCGGTGGAAGAGGACGAACTGGTGGCGCGCGCCTTCGAGGTTGCCAACCGGCTGGCGGCAGGATCGCAGACAGCGATCCGCTGGACCAAGTACGCCCTCAACAACTGGCTGCGCATGGCCGGTCCCGCCTTCGATACCTCGCTGGCGCTCGAATTCATGGGCTTTGCCGGCCCCGACGTGCACGAGGGCATGGCGAGCCTGCGCCAGAAGCGGCCGCCACAATTCAGGTAACGACGACGCAGCCGAGCAGCCCGCATCCGGGCGCGGGCTGCGCCGCACACGGAGCACGCGACCATGTTCGGACAGATTCCCGATTTCACCAACAGCTTCGACTTCATGCGCCGCCTGTGGGGCGGCAGCGCCGGCATGCCCGGCGGCCTGATGCCCGGCCTGCAGGCAATGACGCCGCCGATGGACCTCGACGACCTCGACAAGCGCATCGCCGACCTCCAGGCCGTGGAAAGCTGGCTGCAACTCAATACCAACCTGCTGCGCACCACGATCCAGGGCCTGGAAGTCCAGCGCGCCACGCTGGTGGCGCTGCAGACCTTCGGCAAGGCGCTCTCGCCTGACGCCATGCAGGCGGCAATGGAAAACGTGGCGCGCGCGGCCAATGCGCCCAGCGCCTCGCCGCCGCAGCGCGCCGGCACCGGGCTGGGCGAAGAAGCGCCCGCGGCGCAGCCCGCGGGCGAGCCCGAGCCGGCGCCCGAGCCGTCGGCCGAGGCCACATCCGAAAGCGCACCCAACGCCGCGGTGTGGTGGGACCTGCTGCAGCATCAGTTCAGCCAGATCGCCAGCAGCGCCGCCGCGGCCAGCATCGCGCCGTTCAATATGGGCGGCTTCGGTGCCGGTGGCACGCCGGCGCAGCCGGGCACCGCGCCGGACGCCGGCGCCGCGCCACGCAAGGCCGCTGGCAACGGAAATGGCAATGGCGACGGCGCCAGGGCGAGCGCCACGGCAAAGAACGGCGCCACGAGTGCGGCCAAGTCCGGGACCAAGGCTGCGGCCAAGCCCGCTGCAAAGAAACCGGCCGCAAAGAAGCCCGCTGCCGGGAAGACAGCCAAGGCCACGCGCACCGGCAACGACGACGCCAGGGACGACAACAACGGCGGCGACGAATGACGCTTCACCGCACCGCCTGACCTGTCGCTACGCCGCGCCCCCGCCATGCACCGCGATTCCCTGCCAGGACACCAGACCGCCCCACGCAACGGCGCAAATGGCCATAGCGGCCCCAACCCCGCCGCCACCGCGCTGATCATGATGGGCGGAGGCGCGCGCGCCGCCTACCAGGCCGGCGTGCTGTGCGGGCTGGCGCGGATCGCCGCGCGCCACGGCAAGGCGCATGGGGGGCTGCCGTTCGGCATTATCGCCGGCACCTCGGCGGGCGCGATCAACGGTGCCGGGCTGGCCATCCACGCCAGCGACTTCCAGGCCGCCACGCAAAGCCTGGGTGCGCTGTGGCACGGCATCCACGCCGACGACGTCTATCGTACTGACGTGCTGCGCGTGGGCGTGTCGGGCGCGCGCTGGCTGTCGACGCTGGCGCTGGGCTGGGCCACGCAGCGCAGGGCGCCGCGCGCGCTGTTCGACAACACCCCGCTGGGCAGCATGCTGGGCGAGCTGTTCGAGCCCGCGCGGGTGCAGGCCAGCCTGGACAGCGGCGCGCTGCAGGCGTTCGCGGTCACCGCGCTGTCCTACAGCACCGGCCGCCACGTCACCTTCTACCAGTCGCACCACCGTATCCATCCATGGCACCGCAGCCAGCGCATCGCGGTGCCGGCGTCGATCACGGTGGACCACCTGCTGGCATCGGCCTCGATCCCGTTCCTGTTCCCGGCGATGCCGCTGGAGATCGACGGCCATCACGAATGGTTCGGCGATGGCACCATGCGGCAGATGTCGCCGCTTTCGCCGGCCATCCACCTGGGCGCGTCGCGCGTCCTGGCGATCGGCGCGGCCTCGCGCCAGCGCTCCGGCTGGTTCGACACCGTGCCCGCCGGCGGCTATCCGTCGCTGGCGCAGGTAGGCGGCCAGGCGCTGGCCAGCATCTTCCTGGACGGGCTCAACGCCGACCTGGAGCGGCTGCTGCATATCAACCGGCTGCTGGCACGCATGCCGGAGCTCGCGGGCGACCGCGAGGGCTGGCGTCCGGTGCAGGTCATGACGATCTCCCCGAGCGAACCGATCGAAGCGCTCGCCGCCGAGCACCTGAAACAGCTGCCGCGCACCGTGCGCGCGCTGCTGGCGCCGCTGGGCGGCACCGAGGCGCGCGGCGCCGCCTTTGCCAGCTACCTGCTGTTCGAGCCCGAGTTCACCCAGGCGCTGATGGCGCTGGGCGAGCGCGACGCCGAAGCGCAGGCCGCCGAACTGGCCGCCTTCCTGTACGGTGTGGTGCCGGGTACGGCACCCGCTGCCTTGCCCGAGGGCGCGGTCTCGCCATGAGCAGCCTGCCGCCAGGCGTCGTTGCTGGCACTTGGCCCGCCCGCCGCGCCGCTGATCGCCCGTAATATGCAGTGGACTGCGCCAAAATCCATAAAAGTCGTTGCATTTGCCCCGATCCGCACTAAAAAAGGGAGAAGAGAATAATTCGCATCTGGTAGAATCTGCCCGTAATTTCAAAGGCTTACCATGCTCTACCCCGAACTGTTCAAATCGTTGGAAGCGGTCCGCTGGCACATGGACAAGGACATCCCCTGGGATAGCTTCGACCCCAGCCTGCTGACGGACGACCAAGCCAGGACCATTCGCATGAACGCGATCACGGAATGGTCCGCCCTGCCCGCGACCGAGATGTTCCTGCGTGACAACCGCCACGATTCCGACTTTTCGGCGTTCATGAGCATCTGGTTCTTCGAGGAGCAGAAGCATTCGCTGGTGCTGATGGAGTACCTGCGCCGCTTCCGCCCGGACCTGGTGCCGACCGAGGAAGAGCTGCACGCGGTGCGCTTCGAATTCGATCCGGCGCCGCCGCTGGAAACGCTGATGCTGCATTTCTGCGGCGAGATCCGCCTGAACCACTGGTACCGGCGCGCCGCCGAATGGCACTCGGAACCGGTGATCAAGCATATCTACCGCACCCTGTCGCAGGACGAAGCCCGCCACGGCGGTGCCTACCTGCGCTACATGAAGAAATACCTGGCCCAGTTCGGTGACACCGCGCGCGCCGCGTTCGCCAAGATCGGCGTGCTGATGGCATCGGCGCGCCGCACCGAGAAGCCGCTGCACCCGACCAACCTGCACGTGAACAAGGCGCTGTTCCCCAACGACACCGTGCAGTCGCGCCTGCCCGACCCGGACTGGCTGGAAAAATGGCTGGACGAACAGATCCGCTTCGACGAAGGCTGGGAAAAGAAGGTCATCGAACGGATCCTGCACAATATGTCGCTGCTGTTCGAACGCACCTTTGAATCGGTGCAGGACCTGAACCGCTACCGCAAGGAGCTGAACGCCCGCCTGCCCGGCGCCGGCGGCGCCCAGCCGGCACAGGCCTGATCCGGCAGCTTGCTGCCACCCCGACAAAAACCCCGCTACGGCGGGGTTTTTTCATTGGCGCGCCAGCACCGCCATTCCCGAATACTCGGAAACAACGGTGCCTGCCAGATTTTGCAACGGGTCGGGTGGTATCCCGTTACTACACCGCTGGCATGACGGCCGGGTTATCCGGAAGCTCTTCCCCGCATTGGCCGCAATGCCAGCCGTGGCGCGCCATTCCTAAAACTTTTAATTCCGAAAATAAAATACTTAAATCACACGGCGCGATTATCTTTTTTGCCTCATGTGTTATTGATCGGACTTTAGTTATTGGCGCAAATCATTTTGTAATAGACTGTAATTCCGATAACATCCCCGAAAAATCCGCCAGTCGCGGCTGGCGATTATCCGCAGCGCCGCTCGGCCCCGCCGGCAAGGTGCCACCCGCTTCCCGGGTGCGCCCTCGCCGCGCTCCCGCAACGTACGGGCCCGGGGCCAGCGACGACGGCGCGCGGCAACGTCTTGGCAGGGGTAAAGATTGCGTCATATCGATTTCAAGGCCCTGGGCGTCTTTGTCCAGGTCATGCACTACGGCGGCATCGGCCGCGCCGCGCAGGCGCTCGGCGTGCGCCAGCCCACCGTGGCCTACGCCATCCGCAAGCTGCGCGACGTGACCGGCGACGAGCTGTTCTTCGAGCGGCGCGGCGGCCTGGTGCCCACCGCGTACGGGCTGAAGCTGGAACGCGCCGCGGCCGGCATGCTGGAACGCTGGAACGGGCTGGTGGCAAATGCGGGCGAACGCGTACCGCGCGGCGGCCCGCGCCAGACCTTGCGCGTCGGCGTCTCGATGGCGCTGGGCGATCCCGCGCTGACGCAGGTGCTGGCACGGCTCTCGGCAGCGCTGCCGGACGTGCATATCGTCTCGGGCGTGATCGGCAACGGCCGCCTGGTCGGGCAGGCCCTGACAAAGGGGCAGATCGACTGCGCCGTCACCGTGGACGCGCTGCCGGGCGCGGGCGGCGTGCTGGCCGAGCACGTGATGATGGCGCAGCGCAGCCTGATCCGGCTGCCATCCTTGCCATCCGTGGAGGCGGAGGCCGCGGGCAACGACATCCCCCTGCCCGAGCACTGGACCCTGCTCAGCGACGATGCCGACGCCGAAAGCCCGGTGCGGCGCTTCCTGGCGGATATGTCTGACCAGGTCCGCCTGACCGTGGCGCCGTCATGGAACGGCCAGGTCGCGCTGTGGCGCTCGCGCGGCGGCGTGACGCCGGTGCTGAAGTTCAACGTGCCGTGGATCGACGGGGCCAACAGCGCGTACGTGGCGCAGGTGCCCGAGGGCTTCCCGGCCTGGGCTGACGTCAGCCTGCTGTACCTGGGCGGCCGCGCCCAGGCGGCGCACGTCGATGCGGTGCGCGAGGCACTGGTCTCGGTGCTGCGCGGCATTGCCGCGGCCACGGTGCCCCTGCCCGCCAACGACGCGGCGGTGGCGCTGGTCGGCTAAGCAAGGCAAGCAAGGTGCGAACTCGCGCTGACGGGCGGCGAACCGCGCATCGAACGGGGTACCATTCGGACAAGCGTGCCGGCGCCGCCAGCGCCGGCCTCCACCTTCCGATCCCTTACCCATGTCCGTACCCGCCTTCGAATCCAAGCTGACTCCCGCCGACAACCCCGCCGAGCTGGCCGCGCGCATCGCCGCGCTGCCGCGTCCGCTGGTGTTCACCAACGGCGTCTTCGATATCCTGCACCGCGGCCATGCCACCTACCTGGCGCAGGCGCGCGCGCTGGGCGCGAGCCTGGTGGTCGGCGTCAACAGCGATGCCTCGGTCAAGATGCTGGGCAAGGGCGACGACCGCCCGCTCAACCATGAATCGGACCGCATGGCGCTGCTGGCCGCGCTGGCATCGGTCGACCTGGTGGCAATGTTCCGCGAGCAGACGCCGGTCGAGCTGATCCGGCTGGTGCGCCCCGACATCTATATCAAGGGCGGCGACTATGACATCGATACGCTGGAAGAAACCCGGCTGGTGCGCAGCTGGGGCGGCCAGGCCTATGCCATCCCCTTCCTGCACGACCGCTCCACCACCAAGCTGCTGACCAAGGTGCGCCAGGCCGGCTGAGCCGCGCGCTCAGCCTTGGCGCCGAACCACCGGCAAGGCGCCGCGCGGCGTCCCATTGGCCGCGGGCGACGGTGCCGGCGGCAGCAGTTGCATGCGTTCGACACGCACCTGCTGCTCCAGCCGGTGCGGCTCGCGCGGCGTGCCGAACCACCCGCCCAACGGATTCTTTCCAAACAGGCCGGCCAGCGCCACCAGCAGCAAGGCGTTGGCGAGCAACAGCAACAGCAGGGCAATGCGCAGGGCGCGTGGGACGGGCATGGAACGGCGGCGGAGCGTGCGGAAATTCCGTGGTGAAGGCGATGGCCGCTAGGCCTCGGCCGACGCCATCGCATGCAGGCCGAGCAGCACCAGATTATCGTGCATCTCGAAAGGCACCGCGAGCGCGCCGGCCAGCGCGCTACGTGCGCCGCCAGACAGCAGGCAGCGCGTCGGCCCCCGTTCGCCCAGCGCGCGCCAGGTGCGTTCGATCGCCCCCGCCTGCGCGGCCAGGCAGCCGGCGGCGATGGCGTCGTGGGTGTTGTCAGCCCAGCGCAGGTGCGCGCCGGCCACGGTGCCGGCCTCGTCCACTTCCAGCGCCGGCAGCTGCGCAGTATTGCGCGCCAGCGTGCCGAGCATCAGCGCCAGCCCCGGCAGGATCAACCCGCCTTCGAAGCGTGCGCGGCCATCCGCGGCGACGGTAACGATGTCGAGCGTGGTGGCGGTGCCCGCGGTCACCACCAGCAGCGTGTCGTGCGGCAGCCAGCGGTGCGCGCCGATGGCGCCGACCCAGCGGTCGACGCCCAGCTGCGTGGGCTCGCGGTAGCCATTGGCCAGGTTGCCGTGCGCCGCGGTGCTGCGCACCCACTGCACCGGCGCGCAGCCGCCGAAGGCGTCGGCGAGCGCCGCATCGACGGCGGCGGCAATCACCGGGCCGGCCACGTTGGTGATCCATACCGCCGGCATCGGGCCGCTGCCGCGCAGCGCGCGCAGGTCGGCGGCCAGCGTCTTCAGCGCATCGTCATCGGCATGTGCGACCGCGCCGCCGTGCTGCCACGGCGTGGGCAAACCCGCGCCGGCCGGCAGTGGCGCGCCGGCTTTGCACCATGCCCATTTCAGGCGCGTGTTGCCGATGTCGATGAGCAGCTGCGGCACGCTCATGCGCCATCCTCCTGCCCCGGCGCGGCGCGCAGCGACAGCTCGCCGCTGGCGACCCGCTCCAGCCCTGTGGGCGTTTCCAGCAGCAGCTGGCCGGCCTCGTCGACGCCGCGCGCCATGCCCTCGGCAATCACCTTGCCGTCGTGCAGCAGCCGCACGGGCTGGTCGCGGTAGGCATCGGCGGCGGACCAGCGCCGCGCCATCGGTCCGAAGCCGTGGGCCAGGAACGCGGTGCGCATCGATGCCAGCCGCTCCAGCACCGCGGCCAGCAGGCGCGCCGTGTCGCGATTGGCGTCGAAGCCCGGAATAACCTCGGCCACGCCGGCCAGTTCGCGGCCAAGCGCGACTTCCATCTGCGCATCGCGCACCAGGTTCAGGCCGATGCCGACGACGGCCCAGATCCGGTTGGGCCCGGCGGGCACCGATTCGATCAGGATGCCGGCCAGCTTGCGGCCATCGATCTGCAGGTCGTTCGGCCATTTCAGGCCGACGCGGGCACCCAGGCGCGCGTCGACATCGCCGAGGGCCTCGGCCAGCGCCAGTCCCACCGCCAGGCTCAGGCCGGTGAGCTGCGCCGGCGCCAGTGCGAACGGCAGCGCCACCGAGAAGGTCATGCCCGCCTGCCCCTGCCAGGGCCGGCCCAGGCGCCCGCGTCCCGCGGTCTGGCGGTAGGCCAGGCGCAGCCAGCCGGCATCGGACCAGGGCGCCTGACGGCACGCAGCGGTCAGGTCAGCGTTGGTCGAGCCGGTTTCCTCGACCAGCTCCAGCGTCCAGTTGCGCAGCGCCGGCGACAGCGCGGCACGCAGGGCGGCGGGATCAATGCGCCAGGGGGCGGACGGGCCCGATGCGGGCGTGAGAGAGGTGTCAGGGGCGTCTGGCATGGGAAGCTGCGCTGGTGGCAATCGACGGTGCAAGCGTTATGAAAGGCGTTACAAGGGCTGGCAGGCATGACGCCTGCGCGACTGCCGCATTGTAGCCGCGCGGGACGGTTCCCCCGGCCCTGCCCCCTGGCCCGGCATGGCCGCGGTCGCGCCAGCCGGGCGGGTGGCTTAGAATCGAGACTCGGCCATCACATCGCATGCCCTTGGAACGCCAGACAACGCCAGACTTCCATATCACGCGCGGGGACGGGACCGTCAGCGTAGCGCTGCGTGGCGACTGGACCGCGCTCGCGCTGGCCGGCTGCCACCAGGCGCGCCAGCTGCGCTCGCAGCTGCACGAACTGGCGCAGGATCCGGAGCACGCGCAATGGTCGCTGGCGGAGGTGCAGCGTCTGGACCATATCGGCGGACAGCTGCTATGGCAGGCCTGGAACGGCAAGATGCCGCAGCAGATCGAGGCCAGCGACGGCCAGCGCCGCGTGTTCGAGCGCATCGCCGCGGTGCAGGATGAAGGCTGGAAGAAGCACATGGTGGACCGCTTCAACCCGGTCGCGCTGTTCGGCGCCAACGTGCTTTCGTTCGGCGCGCAGCTGGCCATCGGCGTCACCATGCTGGGCCAGCTGGCGCTCGACCTGCTGCGCTTAGCGCGCGTTCCGCAGCGCGGCCCCTGGCGCGAGATCTCGGCCAATATCTATAACGTCGGCTACAAGGCGCTTGGCATCACCGCGCTGGTCGGGTTCCTGATCGGCATCGTGCTGTCGTACCTGTCGGCGAACCAGTTGCGTGTGTTCGGTGCCAGCACGTTTATCGTCAATATCCTCGGCATGGCGGTGATCCGCGAACTGGGGCCGGTGCTGGCGGCGATCCTGATCGCGGGCCGGTCGGGCTCGGCCATTACCGCGCAGATCGGCGTGATGCGCGTCACCGAGGAACTTGACGCCATGCGCGTGATGGGCATCTCGCACGGCTTCCGGCTGATCATGCCGCGCGTGATCGCGCTGGCCATTTCGATGCCGCTGCTGGTGGCGTGGACCGACGTGATGGCACTGGCCGGCGGCATGGTGGCCGCGCGCATGCAACTGGGCATCAGCGCCGCGTTCTTCCTGCGCGAGCTGCCCGACGCGGTGCCGGTGGCCAACCTGTGGCTGGGGCTGGGCAAGGGCGTGGCGTTCGGCATCCTGATCGCGCTCACGGCGTGCCACTTCGGGCTGCGCATCAAGCCCAATACGCAAAGCCTGGGCGAAGGCACCACCGCGTCGGTCGTGACCTCCATCACCATCGTGATCCTGGCCGACGCGGTGTTTGCCATCCTGTTCAAGGACGTGGGCCTGTGAACGCGCCAACGGAACCCGCATCGGCAGCGGCCCCGGCACAACGCACCGCGGTGATCGAGGTGCGCAACCTGGTAAAGCGCTTCGGCAAGGCCCTGGTGCACGACCACGTCAACCTGGACGTGTGGCGTGGCGAGGTGCTGTCGATCGTGGGCGGCTCGGGCAGCGGCAAGACCGTGCTGCTGCGCCAGATCGTGGGGCTGGAGCGGCCCACATCGGGCAGCATCAAGGTGTTTGGCGAAGACCCGGCCAAACTGCGCCCGGCGCAGCTGCAGGCGCTGCGCAACCGCTGGGGGCTGCAGTTCCAGCGCGGCGCGTTGTTCTCGGCGCTGTCGGTGATCGACAATATCGCGCTGCCACTGCGCGAGCTGCGCGCGCTGCCGGACAACCTGATCTGCCGGGCGGCGCTGCTCAAGCTGCAGCTGGTGGGCCTGTCGGCGCGCGATGCGGACAAGATGCCGTCGGACCTGTCCGGCGGCATGATCAAGCGCGTGGCGCTGGCACGCGCGCTGTCGCTGGAGCCGGAACTGCTGTTCCTCGACGAGCCCACCGCCGGGCTGGACCCGATGGCGTCGGACGACTACGTTGCGCTGATCCGGGAACTTCGGCGCGAGCTGGGCCTCACGGTAGTGATGATCACGCACGATCTCGACACGCTGGTGGCGCTGTCCGACCGCGTCGCGGTGCTGGCCGACCACAAGGTCGTCGCCGCCGCGCCGATTCCTGAAGTGGTGAAAGTGGACCACCCCTTCATCCGCGAATATTTCCTGGGCGACCGCGCCCAGCGCGCCTTGCAGGCGCTGCCGCAGGGTGCTCAGCCCCCTCAGCCCCCTCAGCCCCCTCAGCCCGCGGCGCCCCCCGGAGAAGCATGATGGAAAACAAGTCACACGCATTCCTTGCCGGCGTGTTCACCATCGGCCTGGCCGTGCTGGTGCTGTTCGCGCTGTTCTGGTTCAGCAGCGACCACGCCGTGCGCGTGCCGTATGACCTGATCACGCGCTCCACCGTCAACGGGCTGGGGCCGCAGGCCGACGTCAAGTACCGCGGGCTGGCGGTAGGCAAGGTGGAGTCGATCAAGTTCGACCCGCAGGTGCCGGGCCAGATCATCGTGCGCATCAGCGTCAACCAGGACACGCCGATCACGCGCACCACCTATGCCACGCTGGGCTTCCAGGGCGTGACCGGGATCGCCTACGTGCAACTGGACGACACCGCCGCGCATGCGGGCGCCGAAGCCTCGCCGCCGCTGCGCACCTCACCCAAGGCGGTGGCTCGCATCGCCATGCGCCCGGGCTTCTTCGAAGAGCTGGAAAAGCGCGGCGATTCGCTGCTGACGCAGGCCGAGACGCTGATGGCCTCGCTCAACGACATGTTCCAGACCACCAACCGCAATGAACTGATGGCGGCGATCCGATCCGTGCGCAAGACCGCCGAGGACTACTCGAAGCTGTCGGAATCGCTCGCGCCCGCCGTGAACCGGCTGCCGCGCGTGGCCGAGAACCTCAACGCCACGCTGGAATCGACGCGGCGCCTGACGCAGGAGCTGGCCAGCCCCAATGGCACGGTGCTGCGCACGGTCGACAGCGTCGGCCGCGACCTGCAGGGCGCGGCGGCGTCGGTGCAGACGGCCGCCGGCACCTTCAGCGACGAGACCCTGCCACAGCTCAACGGACTGGCCCGCGATGCGCGCCAGACCGCGCGCAGCTTCGAGCGCGCCGCCGGTCAGTTCAACGACAGCCCGACCAGCGTGCTGTTCGGCGCGCCTGCGCCCGCGCCGGGCCCGGGCGAACCGGGTTTCGCCCCCTGACGTATCGACGACCCATCGCCATGCCGAAGAACGATAACCGCCGAGGCCCCGCCGTGAACCCTGCCACCGAGAATTCATGCCGGAGCAGCCGCTCCCGCACCGCCGCCACGCTGCTGGCGCTGGCAGGCGCCGCGCTGGTGCTGGCAGGCTGCGCGCTGTCGCGCGGCACGCCGACCGTCACGTACGACCTGGGGCCGTCCGCCGCGCCTGGCGGCACGGCGGGCACCGCTGCCCACGCGGCAACGACAGCGGCCACGACAGCGCCCACGCCGCTGCCAAAGCTGCGCGTATCGCACACCGACGGACCCGACTGGCTCGAAGGCAATGCCCTCTACTACCGCCTGCTGTACGCGCAGGCGCAGCGACTGCAACCCTATGCCACGCAGCGGTGGGTGATGTCGCCGACGCGCCTGTTCGACGAGCGCCTGCGCGAGGCGGTGTCGGCACGCAGCGGACTGGCCTGGTCCGGCGACCCCAGCGCACCCGGGCTGAAAGTAGACCTGCTGGCCTTCGAGCAGGTGTTCGACAGCGCCACCACCAGCCAGGGCGTGGTGCGCCTGCGCGCCACCGTGTACCACCGCGGCCAGCTCGGCCAGCAGACCTTCGAGGTGCGCCGTCCCGCGCCCAGCGCCGACGGCGCCGGCGGGGTCAAGGCGCTGGCCGATGCCAGCGACGCCGCCATCGCCGCGCTGCTCGACTGGACCGCCACGCTGCCGCTAAAGTAAGGCAGACAAGGAGAATTGCCATGGAGCCGGCTGTCCCGCCGCCCTCCGCACCGCCCCCGGCGCCAGCCGCGCAACCGGCGGCGGTACCGCCTGTGACCGGACCCGCCGAGCCCCAGTATTCGCCGCTGGCCCGCGTGGGGCTGCTTTGCTTCACGCTGCTGGTGGTGTATGCCAGCCTCTACCCGTTCTCGGGCTGGGTCGACAACGGCATTTCGCCGTTCGCCTTCGTCACCGCGCCCAAGCCGCGCTATATCACCGACTTCGACCTGCTGACCAATGTCATCGGCTACGTTCCCTTCGGGGCGCTGGTCGTGCTGTCGCTGCATCCGCGCATGTCTGGCGGACGCGCCACGCTGGTGGCGCTGGTCGCCGGTGCGCTGCTGTCGGCCTGCATGGAAGCGTTCCAGACCTGGCTGCCAAGCCGCATCTCTTCCAACATCGACCTGATCACCAATGCGCTGGGCGCGCTGCTGGGCGGCGCGGTGGTGGCGCCCTTCACGCATGCGCTGATCGACGGCGGCCGCCTGACGCGGCTGCGCCATGCGTGGTTCGAGCCGCATGCCAGCTTTGCCATCATCCTGCTCATGCTGTGGCCGTTCGCGCAGATCTTCCCGCAGGAGCACCTGTTCGGCATGGGCGGCATCGTGCGCGAATGGCTGACCGATCCCGAGTCCTGGCCGATGCAGGTGCTGCAGATGCTGTTCCCGCAACTGGAGGCGTGGCAGGACCACATCGGCCTGCGGCCCGAAGACATGCAGAGCCAGCAACTGCTGGAATCGCTGGTGACCGCCAGCAGCTGGATCGGCACCGGGTTGTTCGCCTCGATCGCCATGCGCCGCAACGCGCCGATGCTGCGCATCCTGGCTGGCCTGCTGGCCGCCGCGCTGCTGATCAAGGCCACCGCGGCCGAATTGCAGTTCCCGGCCGACAGCGCCTTCAACTGGCTGTCCGAAGGCGGCCGCTTTGCGCTGCTGACGAGCTCGCTGGTGCTGGCGCTGCTGCTGTACCTGCCGCGCTGGGTGCGCGCCGTGCTGGCGATGGTGGCGCTACTCGCACTGGTGGCGCTGACCAATGTCCTGCCGTCGAATCCCTACGCGTGGATTTCCGAGCAGGGCTGGCGCATGGGCCGCTTCATCCACTTCAACAGCCTGGCGCAATGGCTGGGCTGGCTATGGCCGTTCCTGGCGTTCTGCTATGTGATCTGGCGCTTCGAGCAGGTCAGCCTGCGCCGCCACGCCATGAAGAAGGCCGCGGCGCGCCGTGAGGCGGCCGCTACCGGGACGCAGGAACGGTGACGACGCGCGGCGCCGTCGGTTGAAGGGCCGTCAGTCGCCGGCGCGGATGGCAATGCCCTCGGCGCCGAGCCGTTCGCGGATGCGGCGCGCGAAGGCCAGTGCATGCGCACCGTCGCCGTGCAGGCAAACGGTCTCGGCCTGGATCGGGACCCAGGTGCCGTCGATGGCGCGTACGCGTTTTTCGCGCACCATGGTCAGGGTCTGGTTCAGCGCGACTTCCTCGTCCTCGTGCAGTGCGCCGGGGGTGCCGCGCCTGACCAGCGTGCCATCGGGGTTGTAGCCGCGGTCGGCAAAGACTTCCTGCTTGACGCGCAGCCCGGCCTCTTTGGCGATGTCGATCATCTGGCTGCCGGCCAGGCCGAAGAACACCAGGTCGGCATCGAAATCCCGCACCGCGCGCACGATGGCGCGGGCCAGCGCCGGGTCGCGCACGGCCTGGTTGTACAACGCGCCGTGCGGCTTGACGTGGTGCAACTCGCCCCCCTGCGCACGCACGATCGCGTCGAGCGCGCCGATCTGGTACAGCACGTCGGCATACACGTCCTCGGGATCGCGCTGCATCTCGGTGCGGCCGAAATTCTCGCGGTCCGGGTAGCTCGGGTGCGCGCCGATGGCGACGCCATGCTGCAGCGCCCACTTCACCGTCTGCACCATGGTGGCGGCGTCGCCCGCGTGCCAGCCGCACGCCACGTTGGCGGAACTGATCAGCGCCAGCAGCGCTTCGTCGTTGCCGCAGCCTTCGCCGAGGTCGGCGTTCAGGTCGATCTGCATTGCCGTTCTCCTGGGCGGTGCGGCGAGGGGACCGCGATGCCGCCTTCTGTCGATGTGTACAAGCGCGAGGCTCAGGCCGCCACGCGGGTCAGCGTGCGCCGGCGTGCGGCGATGGCCATGCCGTCGCCCTGCCATTGCAGCGCCTGTTCGATCTGCCGCAGGTAGCGGTCAAGCTCCGCCTGCGCGGCGGCGGCCTGTGCCAGCGTGACCGGCACAAAGCGCACGGCCGCGCCCAGCGGCACCTGCGCCAGCCGCCACATGTCAGCGCCGATCACCACGCCGATCTTCGGATAGCCGCCGGTGGTCTGCGCATCGGCCATCAGCACGATCGGTTGCCCGGCCGGCGGCACCTGCATCACGCCCGGCATCACGCCGTGCGAAAGCAGGTCGGCGCTGCATTCTGCGCGGCGCGCCAGCGCCGGCCCATTCAGCCGCAGGCCCATGCGGTTGCTGTTGGGCGTGACGATCCAGTCGGCCTGCCACAGCGCCTGCTGCGATTCCGCCTCGAAGTCATCGTACTCGGGCCCCCGCAACATGCGCACCGGCGTCGCCTTGCCGTCGACGGCGGCCGGCAGCGCCCAAGCGGGCGCCTGCACGCCGATCCAGTCGCCGTCGGCCCGCAGGCCCGGCCGTCCCGCCGGCAGCCGGTCGCCCTCCTGCAGCGCGCGTCCGTTCAGCCCGCCGAAACCGGCCTTCAGGTCGGTGCTGCGCGAACCCATCACCGGGTCGACCGCGATCCCGCCGGCCACGCACAGGTAGGCATGGGTACCACCGCGCGCCGGCGGCAGCACCAGGATCTCTCCCGCGTGCACGTCGAAGGCATGCCAGGACCAGACCGGTGTTCCGTCCAGCGTCGCGCCGCACTCCGCGCCAGACAGCGCGACGCGCATGTCCGCATGGAAGCGCACCGCGGCTCGGCCCAGCGTGAACTCGATCGCGGCGCACTCGGGTGCATTGCCCACCAGCCGGTTGCCGACCGCCACGGCCAGCATATCCATTGCCCCGCAACGGCCCACGCCGAAACGGCGGAAGCCAGTACGGCCCAGGTCCTGCACCGAGGCGAGCGCGCCAGGTCGGATGATTTCGATCACGCGATGATTTCCTCGGCGACAAAGCGCACGGTGTCGCCGGGCGCCAACAGGGACGGCGGATCGCGGTCCGCGACGAACAGTCCAACATCGCTGTGGCCGATCAGTTGCCAGCCGCCCGGCAGCACCGCCGGATAGATGCCGGTCTGCTCGCCGCCGATGCCGACCGACCCGGCCGGCACCGCCAGCCGCGGCTCGCGCCGGCGCGGCGTGGCCAGTTCCGGCGCCAGCCCGCCCAGATAGGCAAAGCCGGGCTGGAAGCCGACAAAGTAGACAACGTACTCGCCGGCGGCATGACGGCGCGCCACTTCACGCGGCGACAGCCCGGTATGCGCGGCCACATCGGTCAGGTCCGGCCCGTGCTCACCGCCGTAGCGCACCGGGATCTCGACCAACTTGCCGGTGGTGTTGCGCGCCTCGCCCGAGGACCAGGCCTGCTTCAGGCCGCGCTCCAGCGTCTCGACATCGGCGCTGCCGTCGAAGATCACCGTCAGGTTGTTCATGCCGGGCACCACGTCGACCACGCCGCGCCAGCCTTCCGCCCGGGATGCCATGGCCCAGATGCGGCGCTGGACCTCGAGCGATGCGGGGGGCGCCACGCTGTAGAGCAGCGCTTGTTCGGCGAGGCGGTGGATCGTACAGAGGCTCATGGGATTCCTGGTAGCGCACTTTTTACCAGTGTAGGCTGGCGGCCAGGGGAATGCGATGCAGAAAACAGGCCAGCGCAATGCAAAACGGCCGGGGTCAATCCCGGCCGTTTTGAAAACGCATTGAACCCGATGCTGATCAGGCAAACCCCGCCTGATGCGCCTGCTGGTCAGCGTGGTACGAACTGCGTACCATCGCGCCCACGGCAGCGTGGGTAAAGCCCATCTTGTACGCCTCGTCCTCGAACATCTTGAACGTGTCCGGGTGCACGTAGCGCAGCACCGGCAGGTGGTGGTTCGACGGCGCCAGGTACTGGCCGATGGTCAGCATGTCGATGTCGTGCGCGCGCATGTCGCGCATGACTTCCAGGATTTCCTCGTCGGTCTCGCCCAGACCCACCATCAGGCCGGACTTGGTCGGCACGTTGGGGTTGCGGCGCTTGAATTCCTGCAGCAGCTTGAGCGAGTGCGCGTAGTCCGCGCCCGGGCGCGCCTGCTTGTACAGGCGCGGCACGGTTTCCATGTTGTGGTTCATCACGTCCGGCGGGCAGGCTTGCAGGATGTCCAGCGCCTTGTCCAGGCGGCCGCGGAAGTCCGGCACCAGCACTTCGATGCGGGTGGCCGGCGACAGCTCGCGCGTCTGCGAGATGCAATCCACATAGTGCTGGGCACCGCCATCGCGCAGGTCGTCGCGGTCGACGCTGGTGATCACCACGTAATTCAGCTTGAGCTGGGCGATGGTGCGGGCCAGGTTGCCCGGCTCGTTCGTATCCAGCGGATCGGGGCGGCCGTGGCCGACGTCGCAGAACGGGCAGCGGCGCGTGCACTTGTCGCCCATGATCATGAAGGTGGCCGTGCCCTTGCCGAAGCATTCGCCGATGTTCGGGCAGCTGGCTTCCTCGCACACCGTCACCAGGTTGTTGGCGCGCAGGATGTCCTTGATCTCATAGAAACGCGAATTGCCGGTTGCAGCCTTCACGCGGATCCAGTCCGGCTTCTTGAGCTTTTCGGCCGGCACGATCTTGATGGGGATGCGTGCGGTCTTGTCGGCCGACTTTTGCTTGCGGGTCGGGTCGTACGCCTCCGCGGGGGACTGCGGGGCTTCGCTGGAAGTGGCGATCAGGGCGTCGCTCATACATTTCTCCGCACGCGCTCAGCGTGCATTTCGCTTTTGACTAGGAGGCCAGGGCCGGGTCGGCATTCACGTCGGCGGCTTCAGCCGCCAGCACGCGGGATTCGTGCGCTGCCAGCACTTCGCACAATGCAGCCGCCAGGCGCTGTGCGATGTCGGTTTGTCTTGCCGCGGTCACGGGCAGGGGGGCGCCATCGGCATCCGCCACCGGGCAGGTGGCGCCCGCGGTAGCCATGTCGACTGTTTCCAGTCCGGCATAGCCGCAGGGATTGATGCGCAGGAACGGCGACAGGTCCATCTGCACGTTGAGGCTGACGCCGTGGTAGCTGCAGCCGTTGCGGATCTTGAGGCCGAGCGCGGCAATCTTGGCGCCCTGGTGCGGCCCCTCGGACAGGTAGATGCCAGGGGCGCCGGGCTTGCGTTCGGCTGCGAGATTATACGCCGCGAGCGTGTCCAGCACTGCCTGCTCGATGGCGTAGACCAGCTCGCGCACCATCAGGTGGCGGCGGCGCAAATCGAGCAACAGGTAAGCCACTACCTGGCCTGGGCCGTGATAAGTGATCTGGCCGCCACGGTCGATCTGAACCACCGGGATGTTGTCGTCAGGCGACAGCAGGTGTGCGGGATCGCCCGCCTGGCCCAGGGTGTAGACCGGCGGATGCTCGACCAGCCAGATCTGGTCTGGCGTCTCGGGGGAGCGTGCGGCGGTGAAGGCGCGCATCGCGTCGAAACACGGCTGATAGTCCTCGCGGCCGCGTTCGATGATCTGAATCGGATGCATGGCGAGAGTGTAACGAAAAGGGCCGGCTTGCGCCGGCCCCTGCTTGCCCCTGTCAGCCTTGCGGCGCGGGGGAATCGTCGTTTGCGTCACGGGACCAGGCCAGGCGCAGATGCGCGCGGCGCCGGTGTGACGCGGACGATGTCCCTTCCGCTTCCGCTTCGGCTTCAGGATGCGGCGGCCTGGTCCTGGTTAGGCGTCCATTCCGTGCCTCGAACCAGTCGGCGCAGGCTGCGGTACACCAGGTGCGGCACATCGGCCAGCGCCAGCGCCGGACGGCGCGCCTCGGCGATCAACGCCAGGCGTACCGGTTCCTGCGCGCGCGGGTCGATGCTGACCACCACCTCGTCGCCAGTGCGGAGCAACAGGCTGCCGCCACAACGCAGCCAGTAGTCCTCCGAATCGCTTTCGCGCGTCAGCCATACATCCATGCCATTGGCTTTCTCGACATGCAGGCGCTGGGCGGCGTGCACCGACAGCGCGGTGACTTCGCCAGGATTCAGGGTGAACACGGTCGTTGTGAGCACGGTTTTCATCGAAGTTCTCCGTTCAGCCGGCCCGGAGGCAGTTGCGCCACGCTGTCGCTTATGGGCAACGAATCCATGCAATTGGCCCGGCAAGAGGACCATGCCAGTTAAATCCTGTGGAATTCGTCGTTAGGTGAATCGCTACAGCGGGGGCCGGTGATGGAATATTAGTGATTGCCCGGACACTATCAAAACGATATATTTTCTTTGTTCTTGTTAGTCAGATTCACATAAACCCGACTTCACCGGAGGCAGCCATGGCCTGGAAGAGCGCCTGGGAAAAAGACCTGCCGCGCGGCTGGCACCGCGAGTTGCCGCGCCTGCCGGCGCTGACCGCACTGCGCGCGTTCGAGGCGGCGGCGCGCCATGAGAGTTTTTCGCGCGCGGCGACGGAGTTGTTCGTCACCCACGGCGCGGTCAGCCACCAGATCCGCGGGCTGGAAGACGAGCTGGGCCTGCCGTTGTTCGAGCGCCACGGCAAACGCGTGGCGCTGACCCCGGCAGGCCGCGTCTACGCCGAACGCGTGCGCGACGCGCTGCTCCAGATCGCCGATGCCACGCGCGTGCTGCAGGCGGGCAACCGCGACAAGCGCCTGACCATCAGCACCATGCCTTCGTTCGCCGCGCGCTGGCTCACGCCGCGCATCGGCAGCTTTATCGAGCGCCATCCCGAGCTGGACGTCGAGCTGCTGTCGTCGAACACGCTGGTCAACTTTGCGCATGAAGAAGTCGATATCGCGCTGCGCATGGGCAGCGGCGACTATCCCGGCCTGTATGTGGAAAAGCTGCTCGACGACGTCTTCTTTCCGATGTGCAGCCCCAGCTTCAACGGCGGACGGCTGCCGCAGAAGCCGGGAGAGATGGCCGGCATGCCGCTGCTGCGCGGCGAGGGCGATCCGTGGAAGCCGTGGTTCGAGGCCGCCGGGCTGGACTGGCCCGAGCCGCGCAAGGGCCTGCTGATGGAAGATTCGTCGCTGCTGCTGCAGGCCGCGTCGGAGGGCCAGGGGATCGCGCTGATCCGCTCGTCGCTGGCCTACAACGACCTGCTGGCGGGGCGCGTGGTGCGGCTGTTCGACGTCAGCATCCCGTGTCCGTGGCTGCTGTACTTCGTGTGCGCACCGGGGTCGCTGAACCTGCCCAAGGTGCAGGCCTTCCGCAGCTGGCTGATGCCGGAGATCGAGCGATTCCGCGAAGTGCTGGCGCAGTGGGAGTGAATTAGTCCCCGGTTTCGTCGGCGGCGCCGGTCTTGTCGGCCTCGTCGCCTGTTGGTTCCGACGCAGGCGCCGAACGCCGTCCCGCGCGCGGGTGCGCCTTGTCGTAGACCCGCGCCAGGTGCTGGAAATCCAGCGAGGTATAGATCTGCGTGGTCGAGATGCTGGCGTGCCCCAGCATCTCCTGCACCGCGCGCAGGTCGCCCGACGACTGCAGCACGTGGGTGGCGAACGAATGCCGCAGCATATGCGGATGCACGTCGGCCGGCACGCCTGCGCCGAGCGCCTGCTGCTTGAGCCGCAACTGCACCGTGCGCATCGACAGCCGCCGCCCGCGCGGCCCCAGGAACAGTGCGTGCGCATCTTCAGGCGTCGCGCCGGGGCGCAGCAGCGTGTCGCGCACCGCGATCCAGGCACGCAGCGCCTCGATGGCCTTGCTGCCGACGGGCACCGTGCGCCGGCGCGCGCCCTTGCCGGTCACCGTCACCTCGGCGCCGCCCAGGTCAAGCCAGCCGCTGGACTGGTAGCCGTCAACGGCGGCATAGCGCAGGTCCAGCTGCACCAGCTCCGACAACCGCAGCCCGCTGGAGTAGAACAGTTCATATACCGCGTGGTCGCGCAAGGCCTGCGCATCGGTGCCGGCGGTGTGGGCGACCAGCGCCACCGCATGCTCGACCGACAGCGCCTTCGGCAGCGCATGGCCGGAACGCGGCGCGCGCACGCCTTCGACCGGGTTGACCGTCACGCCATGGCCATGCCGCGCCGCCCACTGGTAGAAGCCACGCCACGCCGACAGCGTGCGGGCGATGCTGGTGCCGACCAGCCCACTGCCATGCAGGCGGGCGGCGAAGTTGCGGATATGCTGGGTCTGCAGCGCCAGCAATGCGACACCGGGCGCGTAGCGCGCGGCATGCGCCTGCAGCACGCGCAGGTCGCGCCCATAGCAGGCGAGCGTATGGTCGGCCAGCTTGCGGCTGCCGCGCAGCCAGTCGAGATAGCGCACGACCAGCGGATCGGCCGGCAGATCGGTCGACGAAGACGCGCCGTCATCCACCGGCGCGGGAGCGGGCTGGCGCGATGGCCGGCGTGCGCTCACGGCATCGGCCTCAGTCGCGCAGGCGGTTCAGCGCGGCCCCGGCGACTTCGCCGATCTGCGCCAGGTAGGCCGTGCCCATGCCTTCATGGAAGCGGCGCGGGTCGGGCGAGCCCAGCACCAGCAGGCCGAACGCGGCGCCCTGCACGTCGGCACCGGCATCGGCCGCGCGCACGGGCACACGCAGCGCCACCATCGCCAGCGAGACGATATCGTCGCGCTCCAGCAGCGCTGCCGCCTCGAAGCCACTGTTGGCGCCGCAATACGGCGCGCGCAGGCCGTCGGCGAACAGGCGCATATCTTCGCTGGCGCCCTGCGCGACTTCCATGTGGACGTACTGTTCGGCCACGTCCCACAGCCGGAGCGCCACGGCCGGCACGTCGAACACCTGCTGCAGGCCGTCCTGCACTGCATACGGCAGCGCGTGCGAATCGGCCTCGGCCAGCAGCCGCAGCTGCCAGTCGTGCAGGCGCTGCTGGGTGCGGTCGTTGTCGTGGCCATGGCGCACCAGGTCGGCCAGGCGCAGCTCCAGGCCCTTGTTCTTCTCGCGCAGGATTTCCATCTGGCGCTCCTGCAGCGACACGGCGCGGTGGCTGTGCGGGCTGGTCAGCTGCACGGCAGCCAGCAGCTCGGCGTGCTCTTCGAAGAATTCGGGGTGGCTCTGCAGGTAGGCGGCGACGTCTTGGGCGTTCATGGGGCTTGGACCGGTAGAGGAAAATTGGGTGGCAGTTTAGCAAACACACTTGCCTGCGCAGGGGCGCACGGTTTTGGGTGCTCCAACGCCGCCCGAGCTGGCCTAAGCAAGGTGTTCTCCCTCCCCCTCGTGGGGCTCATGGGGAGAGGGGAGCAAACCAGCGCTATGCAAAAACCTACGTCTGGATCAGCCGCTTCTGCCGCGAAATACTAAGCAGGAGCCCAACCCCCGCCCCCAGCGTCACCAGCGCCGTCCCGCCATAGCTCATCAGCGGCAGCGGCACGCCCACCACCGGCAGGATCCCGCTCACCATGCCCATGTTGACGAACGCATAGGTGAAGAAGATCAGCGTGATCGACCCCGCCAGCAGCCGCGAGAACAGCGTCGGCGCGTTGGCGGCAATGAACAGCCCGCGGAAGATCAGCAGCAAATACAGCACCAGCAGCAGCGCGTTGCCGATCAGGCCGAACTCTTCGGAGTAGACCGCGAAGATGAAGTCGGTGTGCTTCTCGGGGATGAATTCGAGGTGGGTCTGCGTCCCCTTGAGGAAGCCCTTGCCCTCGACCCCGCCCGAGCCGATCGCGATGATCGACTGGATGGTGTGGAAGCCCTTGCCGAGCGGGTCGCTGGTCGGGTCGAGCAGCGTGCACACGCGGTGCTGCTGGTAGTCGTGCAGCACCGGCCAGTTCACGCCCGGCGCGCACATGTCGTTCTGGAACGTGATCAGCAGCGTGATCGCCACCACCAGCAGCCCCAACAGCGGCAGGATCAGCCTCCACGACAGTCCGGCGAAGTAGATCACATACAGGCCCGCCGCCATCACCAGCAGCGCGGTGCCGAGGTCGGGCTGCTTGGCGATCAGGCCGACCGGGATCACCAGCAGCCCCAGCGCGACGATGAAGTCGAACCACTTGATCATGCCCTCGCGCTTCTGGAAGTACCACGCCAGCATCAGCGGCATCGAGATCTTCATGATCTCGGACGGCTGGATCACCATCCCGACATAGAGCCAGCGGCGCGCGCCCTTGCGGATCAAACCGAACATGGCCACCGCGATCAGCAGCGCCACGCCGACCGTGTACATCGGCACCGCCACCCGCATCAGCGTCTGCGTGGGCAGGTAGGCGATCACGAACATCACCACGTACGACAGCAGGATGTTGCGCAACTGGTCTTCGACGCGGCCCGGCATGTCGATGGCGGCCGAGTACAGCGCGACGATGCCGGTGGCAAACAGCAGGAAGACGATCAGCGAAAGCGGTTTGTCAAAACCGGTCAGCGCGGTCTTGACCAGGGACATGACGCGGCGGCGATCCATGCGCGTCTCCTTCAGCGGGTGGCGTCGGCACCGCTGGCCGCCTTGGCGGACACGGGCTTGACGCGAGGTTTGGGCGCGGGCGCCCTGACGGGCTGCACGGCGGGGGCGGAGGCCGGCTGCGGAGCGGGCTTGCTATGGCCAAGGGCCTGCAGCATGCGCTGGTCCAGCGTCTCCACGGCCGAGGCCGGCGCGATTGCCCCGGCGTTCAGCGCGGCGGCGATGGCCTCCGGCGTCACCGGCTGCGCGCCGGAGGCCGCGGCCACCGCGCTGGCGGCGGCGCCGCTGGCGGGGCCGGCACCGGACGACATCACCGTGGCGCTGGCAATGCTGGCGGTCTGGCCGGTGGTGAACACGCTCGGCGTATCCACCGGCGGACGGCCGGCCACGCGCTCACTGGCCGGTGGCGCCATCGCCTCCAGGTCGGCCGGCCACTTGCCGGTCAGGTAGTAGTCCATCAGCTTGCGCGCGATCGGCGCAGCCACCGCGGCGCCAAAGCCGGCGTTCTCGACGATCAGCGCGATCGCGATCTTCGGCTGGTCCGCCGGCGCGAACGCGGTGTACAGCGAGTGGTCGCGCTTGTGCTCGGCCAGCGCGTGGTGGTTGTACTTCTCGCCCTTGGACAGGCTGTAGGTCTGCGCCGTGCCGGTCTTGCCGGCCGACTCGTACGACGCGCCGGCGAACACGCGCGCGGCCGTGCCGGCGTGCGTCACCGCCACCATGGCGCGCTTGATCACGTCGATGTCGGCCTGCTTGAACGGGATCGTGTAGCTTTCCTTGGGCACCGTCAGCGTGCGCTTGCGCGTGACCGCGTCCTCGACCGCCTTGACCAGGTGAGGCTTCATCACCTTGCCGTTGTTGACGATCACCGAGGTCGCCTGCGCCAGCTGCAGGATGGTGAAGCTGTTGTAGCCCTGGCCGATGCCCAGCGAGATGGTCTCGCCGTCATACCACCTCTGCTGCTCGGGCTTGCGGTAGGCCTTGCGCTTCCACTCGGTCGACGGCAGGATGCCGCGGCTTTCGCCCTCGATGTCGATGCCGGTGATCTGGCCGAAGCCCAGCGGCTTCATGAAGTCATGGATGCCGTTGACGCCCATGTCGCGCGCCAGCGCGTAGTAGTAGGTGTCGCAGGAATGCACGATCGAACTGTGCATGTCGACCCAGCCGTGCCCGCCCGGCTTGTCGTCGCGGAAAGTGTGGTTGCCCAGCGTGAAGAAGCCCGGATCCGACATGCCCCACGCCGCCGTGCGCTTGCCGGTGCTCAGCGCCGCCAGCGCCATGAACGGCTTGTAGGTCGAGCCCGGCGGATACGTGCCACGCAGCGGACGGTTCAGCAGAGGCTTGTCGGGCGAGCCGTTAAGCTCGTTCCAGGTATTGGTGTCGATCCCTTCGACGAACAGGTTGGGATCGAAGGTCGGCTTGGATACAAAGGCCAGGATATCGCCGGTGGTCGGCTCGATCGCCACCAGCGCGCCGCGGCGGTCGCCATAGAGCGCCTCGGCCAGCTGCTGCAGGCGGATGTCCAGCGACAGGATCAGGTTGTTGCCGGGCGTGGCGGGCGAGGTCGACAGCGTGCGGATCGGGCGCCCGCCGGCACTGACTTCGACTTCCTCGAAGCCGGTCAGGCCGTGCAGCTCGGTCTCGTAGCTCTGCTCCAGGCCGATCTTGCCGATGTAGTTGCTGCCCTTGTAGTTGTCGGCGTCCTTGCGGGGATCGTATTTGGCGCTGTCGGCGTCATTGGCCTCGTCCATGGCCTCGATCCGCTCCTGGTCGCGCTGCGAGATGCGGCCCAGGTAGCCGATCACGTGCGATGCCGACTCGCCCAGCGGGTACTGGCGGAACAGCCGCGCGCGCACGTCCACGCCGGGGAAGCGGAAGCGCTGCGCGGAGAAACGCGCCACTTCCTCGTCGGTCAGCTGGCTGCGGATCGGCAGGCTCTCGAAACTGCGCGACTCTTCCATCAGCCGCTTGAAGCGGCGCCGGTCGCGCGGCTGGATCTCCACCAGCCCCGACAGGCTTTCGATGGTGTTGTCCAGGGTATCGGTCAGCTTGGACGGCGTGATCTCCAGCGTGTACGCCGAATAGTTGCGCGCCAGCACGATCCCGTTGCGGTCCATGATGATGCCGCGGTTGGGCTCGATCGGCGCCACCGAGATGCGGTTGTCCTCGGCCTTGGCCGAGTACTGGTCATGCTTGTACCACTGCAGCCACAGGAAGCGCGAGAACAGCAGGCCAAAGCAGATCACCGTGAACAGGGCCGCGGCCGCCACGCGGATGCGGAAGCGGCCGATTTCCAGTTCGACGTTGCGGATTTCGGTCATGGTACTGCGCGGGGCCTGTTAGGGATGAGTGGCGTCAGATCGGGCGCGTCTCGTCGACATCGCTCGAACGGCGCTGCGGCGCCAGCAGCAGGCTGGTCGCCAGCGGCCACAGCAGCGCCTCGATCGCCGGCGCCAGCAGCAGCGGCCAGCCGGGCAGCGGCGCGCCCATCGCCAGCCGGATCAGCACCGGCACCGCGTGCGCGACGAACAGCAGCGGCAGCACGTGCAGCGCCTGGGTGTACACCGTGAACCACAGCACGCGGCGGTGGATGGTGATGGCAAAGTAAGCCAGCAGCGTATAGGCCAGCGCATGCTCGCCCAGCAGGCGCGCATCGTGCACGTCCATCAGCAGGCCCAGCGCGAAGGCCACGCCCATGCCCACCTTGCGCGGCTGGTGGATGTTCCAGAACACCAGCACCAGCGCCACCATGTCGGGGATCCACAGCGTGTCGCCCCACGGCATCAGGTTGAACAGGAACGCCAGCACGAAGCTGAGCGCGATAAACGCGGGGTTGACCGGCCGCAGCAGGTATTGGGGGTTGGTCACCGTTGACCCTCCTTGGCGTCCCTGGCCTCTTTGGCGGAAGGCGCCCTGGCCGCCGCGGCGCTGGCCGCGGCCGCGCGTGCCGCGGCGGACTTGGCGCCCTTGACCGGCGCCTCGGGCTTGGCCTCGACGGACTCGCGCGGCGGGATGGCGGAGTCATAGCGCACCACCAGCAGCTGCCGGTGCGCGCGCACGCCGGCCACCGGCTCGCAGTAGATGCGCGAGAAGGCGGTATCGGCCTTGCGCTCGATCTGTACGATCTTCGCCACCGGCAGCCCCGGCGGGTAGGTGCCGTCCAGCCCCGATGTCACCAGCAGGTCGCCCTGCTGCAGGTCGGCGGCGGCGGCCATGAAGCGCAGGTCCAAGTGGCCCGCGCGCGCGCCGCCGAAGGCCACGCTGCGCAGGCCGTTGCGCACCACCTGCACGGGAATCGCCTGGTCCTTGTCGGTCAGCAGCGTGACTTCGGACTGGAACGGCGACACGCGCGTGACCTGGCCGACCACGCCGCGCTCGTCGATCACCGGGTAGCCGGCGCGCATGCCTTGCTGGCTGCCCTTGTCGATCACGATGCGCTGGCTGTAGGGGTCGCGCGCGTCATAGAGAATTTCAGCCGACGTGACCGGCGTGGCCGATTGCCGGGCCAGCCCCAGCAGCTTGCGCAGCTGGTTGTTCTCGGCTTCCAGCTGGGCCTGGCGCACCGAGGCCTCGGCCTGCTGCACGGCGTTGTGGCGCAGCTCGCGGTTCTCGGAGGCGAGTATCGCCGAGGACTGCGCGTAGTCGAACGCGGTGCGCAGCGCGTCGCGCGGCACCAGCACCAGGCGCTCGACCGGCATCAGCACGGTGGCGGCCACCTGCCGGCCCACGCTGAGCGCGTTGAAACGGGCGTCGACCACCAGCAGCGCCAGCGCGATGCCCACGTAGAGCACCAGCCTGGCGACAGCAGAGGAGCCTTGCTTGAAGAGCGGCGGAGGAGAGTAATCCATTTACCCGAACGCAGGCCGGTGCACGCATGCGAATGCCGCAAACACCGCGCCGCCCGCGGTGCCGCGCCCGGCGGGGGCACGGCGCCGCAGGGCGGCGGGCGTTGCCGGGGCAATCCCCCGGCCGATGCGGCGCCGCGGCGCCGCCCTGATCCAACGATCCGGCAGGCCGCGCATCGCCACGTGCAGTTCCTGGTGCTTACTCGTAGGAGAAGATGCTGCCAAGCTTGTCCATGCGTTCCAGCGCCATGCCGGAGCCGCGCACCACGCAGGTCAGCGGGTCTTCGGCGACCAGCACCGGCAGGCCGGTTTCCTCGGCCAGCAGGCGGTCCAGGTCGCGCAGCAGCGCGCCGCCACCGGTCAGCATCATGCCGCGCTCGGCGATGTCGGCGCCCAGTTCCGGCGGGGTCTGTTCCAGCGCGATCTTCACGGCCGACACGATCTGGTTCAGCGGATCGGTCAGGGCTTCCAGGATTTCGTTGGACGAAACGGTAAAGGCGCGCGGGATGCCCTCGGACAGGTTGCGGCCCTTGACTTCCATCTCGCGGACTTCGGAGCCCGGGAAGGCCGAGCCGATTTCCTTCTTGATCGCTTCGGCGGTCTGCTCGCCGATCAGCATGCCGTAGTTGCGGCGGATGTAGTTGACGATGGCCTCGTCGAACTTGTCGCCACCGACGCGCACCGAACCCTTGTAGACCATGCCGCCCAGCGAGATGATGCCCACCTCGGTGGTGCCGCCGCCGATATCGACCACCATCGAGCCCGACGGCTCCGACACCGGCAGGCCGGCGCCGATCGCTGCCGACATCGGCTCCTCGATCAGGTACACCTGGCTGGCACCGGCGCCCAGGGCGGATTCACGGATGGCGCGGCGCTCGACCTGGGTCGAGCCGCACGGCACGCAGATGATGATGCGCGGGCTCGGGCGCAGCAGCTTGCTGTCATGCACCATTTTGATGAATTGCTTGAGCATCTGCTCGGTGACGGTGAAGTCGGCGATCACGCCGTCCTTCATCGGGCGGATCGCTTCGATATTGCCCGGCACCTTGCCCAGCATCTGCTTGGCTTCCTTGCCCACCGCCGTGATCGTCTTCTTGGCGTTGGGACCGCCTTCCTGGCGGATCGCGACGACCGAGGGCTCGTCCAGCACGATGCCCTTGTCGCGCATGTAGATCAGCGTGTTGGCGGTGCCGAGGTCGATCGCCAGGTCGTTGGAGAAGTAGCTGCGGAGAAATCCGAACATCAGGAATCCTGTCTGTGGTGGTGTTCGCGGGTAGGCGAAGCGGCCGGCGCCGCGGGCGGCCCGGCCACGAATTGCTTGGGTGTTGAATACGGAATGGTTCTCGGCTTCCCGGCCCGCCCACGCTCCGGCGCGGGGGAACCCGGGCCGGGGTGCTAGATTGGAGTCGGGTTCGGCGCCGCCGCCGGCATGCCGCGCGGGCCAGCCCTACGGGAACCTTTGATTAGGCCTCGCGAAAAAGTTCGCGAAAATGTGCAGTGGCCGGCTCGGCATGTCCCGTCTCTCGAGGGATGTCGTGGCCGGCGGCGGAGGCCTAATCAGAGGACCCAGATTTCGCCCTTCGGGCACCTTCGGCAGGCAGACGCGGCAGGCCGGCCGGGGACCGGTTTGCGGCGACGTTGGCGGCAATGTGACGAAGGCGTTGCCAAAGGTCGGGAACACGCAATGATACCTTATAATTCCTGCTGCTTCGGGCGTTTACGGCCTGAAAAACCCTGTAATTCCGACGACTCCGTTGCGCCGTTGCCGCGCCCCGGAGCCGCCTTGTCCGGGCCGCGCGACGCCACCGCCGCACGGCCGGACGCCGGCCCTGCCGGCACCTTCCGCATCCGTGCATCAGAACCACCACGCCATGGCCCTCGACCTATCCGACGTCAAGCGCATCGCCCACCTGGCCCGCATCGAAACCAGCGATGCCGAAGCCGAACAGACGCTTGCGCAGCTGAACAACTTTTTCTCGCTGGTCGAGCAGATGCAGGCGGTCGACACCACCGGCATCGAACCGCTGGCGCACCCGCTGTCGGCCGTACGCGACATGGTGCAGCGCCTGCGCGACGACGCGGTCACCGAGAGCGACCGCCGCATCGACTACCAGCGCCCTGCCCCGGCCACCGAGAACGGGCTGTACCTGGTGCCCAAGGTCATCGAGTGACCTGCGCCGGTCGCGCCGGTTACAAGTTACGCACCAGCTCGTCGCGCCGGCCGCCCCAGCCAGTACGCCACCCCGAATGCCAACCCGACTGTCATGCCCTTTTCCGCTGATTCCGTGACCTCCCTGCGCCAGCTCGCTGACGCCCTGGCCGCGCGCACCGTCTCCGCCGAGGAACTCGCGCGCGAGTACCTGTCGCGCATCGAGCAAGCCGCCGCGCTCAACGCCTTTATCCATGTGGACCCCGAGCGCACCCTGGCGCAGGCGCGCGCCGCCGACGAGCGCCGCGCGCGCGGCGAGGCCGCGCCGCTGACCGGCGTGCCGGTCGCGCACAAGGACGTATTCGTCACCCGCGGCTGGCGCGCCACCGCCGGCTCTAAGATGCTGGGCAACTATGAAAGCCCGTTCGACGCCACCGTGGTCGAGCGCATGGCCGCCGCCGGCATGGTCACGCTGGGCAAGACCAATATGGACGAGTTCGCGATGGGCTCGTCCAACGAGAACTCGCATTTCGGCCCGGTGCAGAACCCGTGGGACGCGAGCCGCGTGCCCGGCGGCTCGTCGGGCGGCTCGGCCGCGGCCGTTGCCGCCGGGCTGGCGCCCGCCGCCACCGGCACCGACACCGGCGGCTCGATCCGCCAGCCGGCGTCGTTCTCGGGCATCACCGGCATCAAGCCGACCTACGGCCGCGTGTCGCGCTACGGCATGATCGCGTTCGCCTCCTCGCTGGACCAGGGCGGCCCGATGGCGCACTCGGCCGAGGACTGCGCGCTGCTGCTCAACGCCATGGCCGGCTTCGACCCGAAGGACTCGACCAGCATCCCGCCGGAGCAAGGCGGCGTGGACGAGGACTACACCCGCCTGCTGGGCCAGCCGCGCGCCGGCGCCACCGCCGAGCGCCCGCTGGCGGGCCTGCGCATCGGCCTGCCGAAGGAGTACTTCGGCAAGGGCCTGTCGGCCGACGTCGAGCAGGCCGTGCGCGCCGCGCTGGCCGAATATGAAAGGCTCGGTGCCACGCTGGTCGAGGTGTCGCTGCCCAAGACCGAGCTGTCGATCCCCGTGTACTACGTGATCGCGCCGGCCGAGGCTTCGTCGAACCTGTCGCGCTTCGACGGCGTGCGCTACGGCCACCGCGCCGCCGAGTACCGCGACCTGCTCGACATGTACAAGAAGAGCCGCGCCGAAGGCTTTGGCGCCGAGGTCAAGCGCCGCATCATGGTCGGCACCTATGTGCTGTCGCACGGCTACTACGACGCCTACTACCTGCAGGCGCAGAAGATCCGCCGCATCATCGCCGACGACTTCCAGCGCGCCTTCGCCCAGTGCGACGTGATCATGGGCCCGGTGGCGCCGACGGTGGCGTGGAAGCTTGGCGAGAAGACCTCCGACCCGGTGCAGATGTACCTGGCCGATATCTTCACGCTGTCGACCAGCCTGGCCGGCCTGCCCGGCATGAGCGTGCCGTGCGGCTTCGGCGACGGCAACATGCCTGTCGGCCTGCAGCTGATCGGCAACTACTTCGACGAAGCGCGCCTGCTGCAGGCCGCGCACGCGTTCCAGCAGGCGACCGACTGGCACCTGCGCCGCCCCGCCAAGGCCTGACCATGACGCCGACCTTCCTCCGGTTGCTTGCCGCCGCGGTGTTCGCCACGCTGGTGGCGGGTTGTATCCAGCTGCCGATCATCGGCAAGCCGACGCCCATTGCCAGCCGCGACATCGACCTGGCCGGCGACTGCCGCCGCACCGAGGAAGACGGCTTCCGCGAGGATGCCCAGCTGCGCGTGTCCGACAACACCGTGCAGCAGCTGTCGTGGAAGCTGTGGGTGGGACGGCGCGGCTCGTGCACCTTCAACCTGGCGGACTTCCGCCAGGTCCAGAAGAAGCCGCATATCGAGCTGCGCGCCAACGACGGCAGCGGCTGCAAGCTGATGGTCTGGCAGGACCCGCGCCGCGTCACGCTGGCGCATGCCAACTGCCAGCAGCGCTGCACGCCCGGCATCTATGAACAGGCCTGGCCCGTGATGTTCGAGCCCGGCAGCGGCGGCTGCGCCGCCACGCGCTGACCGCAACGACCATGCCGCGTACGCCCGCCATCCAGCCCCACCCCGCCAGCGCCATCCCCGCCGCACGCCGCACCGCGGCAGCGGTGCTGGCGCTCGGCCTGGTGGCGTGGCTCGGCGGCGCCGCGGCGCATACGCCCGACCTGCCGGCGCCGTCGCTGGTGCAGCCTCCGCTGATGTCGCCGGCCGGCGCGCTGGCGCCAAGCGCGGTGACGCGCCACGGTGCCACGCCGGCAACCGCGGCCACCAGCTCCGCCCCGGTGCCTGCGCAACGCGTGCTGCTGCGCGGCGACGCCGCCACGCCGGCGCTGACCGCCTACTGGTTCGTGCCGCGCGAGGGTGCCACGCCGCGCGCGCTGCCGGTGGTGGTGGCGCTGCATGGCTGCGGCGGCCTGCTGTCCGCGCACGACCCCATGGCCACCGGCGACGCTGCCGACGCGTCAGCACTGCTGCAGCAGCGCTACCGCGAATACGCCCAGTGGCTGACCGCGCGCGGTTACGCCGTGCTGATGCCCGACAGCTTCAGTGCCCGTGGCAAACCCCACGGCATCTGTACCGAACCCGTCGACAACCGCGGCATCGACGACCGCACCCGCCGCGCCGATGCACTTGCCGCATTGCGCTGGCTGGGCAGCCAGCCGGGCGTCGACCCCGCGCGCATCGTGCTGCTGGGCTGGTCCAACGGCGCGCAGGCGGTGCTTGCCACCGTCGACGCCAGCCGCCCATGGCCGGCCGGCACGCCGCAGGTAGAGCGCGCCGTCGCGTTCTATCCCGGCTGCAAGCGCGCGGTGCGCCAGCACGATTACCGGCTGCGCACGCCCATGCTGCTGATGATCGGCGGCGCCGACGACTGGACGCCCGCGACGCGCTGCGCCATGCTGCAGTCCGCCGTGCTGGCGCGCCAGCCCAACGCGCGCTTCCGGCTTGAGATCTACCCCGGCGCCCATCACGGCTTTGACGGCACCAGCGAACTGCACGTCCGCCGCGACGTCCCGGGCAGCAGCAACGGCAACGGCAGCGGCGGCGTGCGCAAGGCGCGCGCGGTGACCGTCGGCGGCGACGCGGTGGCGCGCGCCGCGGCACTCGCGCAACTCGATTCCTGGCTTGCCAGCCCCGACCCTTGAGCCCGCACTGAGACCGCACTGAGCCCACACTGAGGCCGCACCGAGGGCCGCAACCAGACAGACCGAACCCGGGGCGGCCCGCCGCCCCGCCGCAACAGACAGAACGAAAGAACCGAACAGGAATACCGCCATGCAATGGGAAGTGGTGATCGGCCTCGAAACACACGCGCAGCTTTCGACGGCCTCCAAGATTTTTTCCGGTACCTCCACCGCCTTCGGGGCCGAGGCCAACACGCAGGCCTCGCCGGTGGACCTGGCGCTGCCCGGCGTGCTGCCGGTGCTCAACAAGGGCGCGGTCGAGCGCGCCATCCAGTTCGGCCTGGCGATCGGTGCCACCATCGCGCCACGCAGCATCTTCGCGCGCAAAAATTACTTCTACCCCGACCTGCCCAAGGGCTACCAGATCAGCCAGTATGAGATCCCGGTGGTCCAGGGCGGCACCATCACCATCCAGGTCGAAGGCAAGAAGGGCGAGTTCTACGAGAAGACCGTCAACCTGACACGCGCGCACCTGGAAGAGGATGCGGGCAAGTCGCTGCACGAGGACTTTGCCGGCATGACCGGCATCGACCTGAACCGCGCCGGCACGCCGCTGCTCGAGATCGTGACCGAGCCCGACATGCGCAGCGCCGCCGAAGCGGTGGCCTACGCCAAGGCGCTGCACTCGCTGGTGGTGTGGCTGGGCATCTGTGATGGCAACATGCAGGAAGGCAGCTTCCGTTGCGACGCCAACGTGTCGGTACGCCCGTACGGGCAGAAGGAATTCGGCACGCGCCGCGAAATCAAGAACCTGAACTCGTTCCGCTTCCTGCAGCAGGCCATCGAATACGAAGTGCAGTGGCAGATCGCCGAGATCGAGGACGGCCGCAAGATCCAGCAGGCCACCGTGCTGTTCGATCCGGACACCGGCGAGACCCGCGCGATGCGCACCAAGGAAGACGCGCACGACTACCGCTACTTCCCCGATCCCGACCTGATGCCGCTGGAGATCGAACCGGCATGGGTCGATCGCGTGCGCAATGCACTGCCCGAACTGCCTGCCGCGATGCAGGCGCGCTTCGTGTCGCAATACGGCCTGTCGGCGTATGACGCGACCACGCTGACCGCGACCAAGGCTTTCGCCGCCTACTACGAGGCCGTGGTCACCGATGCCGGCAGCGCCAGCGCCAAGCCCGCCGCCAACTGGCTGATGGGCGATGTGGCGTCGCAGCTGAACCGCGAAGGCATGGCCATCGACGACGCACCGGTCAAGCCGGCGCAACTGGCCAGGCTGCTGGCGCGCATCGCCGACGGCACGGTGTCGAACAACACCGCCAAGAAGGACGTGTTCCCGGCCATGTGGGCGGGCGAGCACGACGGCGATGCCGACGCCATCATCGCCGCCAAGGGCCTGAAGCAGATGTCGGACAGCGGCGAGCTGGAAAAGATCATCGACGACGTGCTGGCGGCCAATGCCAAGTCGGTGGAGGAATTCCGCTCGGGCAAGGAAAAAGCGTTCAACGCGCTGGTCGGCCAGGCGATGAAGGCGACCAAGGGCAAGGCCAATCCGGCGCAGGTTAATGAGCTGCTGCGGAAGAAATTGGGCTGAGGACCAGTCTCCAAGCCGCCGGTTTGCTCCCCTCTCCCGCTTGCGGGAGAGGGGGCGGGGAGAAGGCCGGAGGATCACAGGCTGACGCCCGTGGGTTAAAACCGTTGGCCCCGCTTGATGTGGTCGCTTGCCAGACCCCCCTCTCCCCAACCCTCTCCCGCTGAGGTCGCTGAGGGGAGAGGGAGAACACCTTGCTTAGGCTAGCTCGGGCCACTCCGGAGCACCCAAAACCGCTCCCCCCTTTGTGTGTTGGGCAGTTTGTGTTGGGCAATTCTTGCCTACATCCCCGCCCTCCCCTTCACCGTCTCTTCCAGCAACGACCTCAGCTTCGCCAGCGCCCCGGGATCCCCGCGCGCAGCCGAGCGCGCGTACCAGATCTTCGCTTGCTCGATATCGCGGTCGACCACGCCAGGCTCGCCGTGCTCATAGAAGCTGCCGACGATGTACTGCGCCCCGCCATCTCCCGCACTTGCCGCGCGCCGGTACCAGACAAACGCCTGCGCATAGTCGCGCGGCACGCCGCGCCCGGTGAAGTAATTTGTCGCCAGCTCCATCTGCGCCTGCACGTGCCCGCCTTGCGCCGCGCGCTCATACCAGCGGTTCGCCTCTTCCAGCGATTTCGGCACCAGCTCGCCGCGTTCATAGAGATCGCCCCAGGTGTATTGCGCATGCGTCATGCCATTGTCGGCCGCCTTCCGCAGCCACACCAATGCCTCTTGCGGCCGCGCAGCGGTGCCCTCGCCGCGCAGCAGCATCATCGCGTAGTTGAATTGCGCAAGGCGGTTACCCTGGCGCGCGGCGCTGGAGAAACCCTGCAAGGCCTGGTCGAAGCGGCCCGACTCATAGGCGGCAACGGCCTCGCGGGTCTGTGCCTGCGCGGGAGCGGGCGGCTGCGGTGCGGCGTCGGCAGGCGGCAGGCACAGCCATGTGGCAAGGATGCCGGCCAGCACGGCGGCATGCGGGAAACGGACTTTCGACATGGCGGACTCCGGGTGCGGCGCCTTCTTTGCTCCAGTGTAGGAGTCAGCGAGGGCACCCGGTAGGCGGCCATTTATCAACGCGAATAATCAACCATGAAGGAAAATAGAACAGATCATTCATTGAATCGATAAAGAACCGAGCGGATCATATCCATCCCGCCCGGTGCAGCCGCCGCCACAGCAGCCCGCACGCCATCGCCGTCACGCCGATCACCGCCGGATAGGCATAGTGGAATTTCAGTTCCGGCATGAAATCGAAGTTCATCCCGTACAGGCTGAACACCACCGTGGGAATCGCCAGGATCGCGCCCCAGCCGGCAAGCCGCTTGACCACCTCGTTCTGGCCCACGGTCACCAGCGCCAGGTTGACCTGCACCGCGGTGGTCAGCATTTCGCGGATCACGTCGAGCGTGCGCACCAGCCGGCTGGCGTGATCCTCGATGTCGCGGAAGTAGGCGCGCAGTTCCTTGGGCACCAGTTCCTCGTGCAGGCGGATCAGCTGGCTGCACATGTCTTCCACCGGGCTGACCGCATTGCGCAGCCGCAGCACCTGGCGCTTGACCTTGTACAGGTCCTCGATCGCCCCGCGGTCGAACTCGTCGCGGAAGATGCCCTGCTCCAGCTCCTCCAGCGTGTCTTCCAGCCGCGTGACGATCGGCATGTAGTGGTCGACCACGAAATCCATCAGCGCGTACAGCACATAACCCGGCCCGTTGGACAGGCCCTGCGGATCGCTTTCGCAGCGATCGCGCACCGGGGTGTAGGCGCTGCTCGCGCCATGGCGCACCGAGACCACGTAGTTGGGGCCGACGAACAGGTGCGTCTCGCCGACCACCACTTCGTTTTCCACCAGTTGCGCCGTGTTGAGCACGACAAAGACCGAATCGCCGTAGGCCTCGAGCTTGGGCCGCTGGTGCGCGTCGAGCGCATCTTCCACTGCGAGGTCGTGCAGGCCGAAGGCGAGCTGCACCTGGCGCAGCAGCGCCAGGTCGGGTTCATGCAGCCCCAGCCAGACAAAGGTGCCGGGCACGCCCAGCACCGCAGGGATCTCCTCCATGCCGACCGTACCGAGCCGCTTGCCCTGCCGGTAGGCCACGCAATTGACGATGGCGCCCATGGGAACTCCGCTATCAGATGGCGCAATCGTAACAAGCCTTTGCAAATTGCTACCGCCGGGCGTGGTAGCGCTGCGTGTCGACCGTCACACGCGGCAGGCGTTGCGAGCCGCCTGACGCACAACGCCCGCGCGGATGGAACGCACAGGCCACCCAATGCGCCTTGATCTCACGGATCGCGCCAATTGTTACAGTTCGCGAGTAAGAGAACGTTAGAATGTGGCATTTCCACGGTCACCGGCTATGTCCCAGAAGAAATCGCCACGATTCGAGCTGCGCAGTGGCAACGTCGACGCCCTCCTTCTCGCCCTCCAGACCGCCGACATGGCAGCGCTGAGGGATGACCTCCTCTCCCGGTTCGAAGCTACTCCCGATTTCTTCTCCAACGACGTGATCGCACTGGACCTGCGCGCGCTCGAGGACGATAAAGAAGTCGCGCTCGGCACGGTGATCGAGACCCTGGCCACGCTCAAGGCACGCGCCATCGGCGTGGTAGCCCGCGCGGACCAGCGCGAATGGGCCGAGCGCTTCGGCCTGCCGCTGCTGGACAGCCAGAGCCGCCGCGGCAGCGGGGTCGATCGTGCCGCCGAGGCCAAGGCCGCCGCCGAGGCGGAACAGGCCGCCGCGCAAGCCGCGGCCGAGCAGGCCGCGCGCGAGGACGCCGTCCGCGCCGCCGCGCAGGCCACCACCGACGCCGCGGTCGCCGCCGCGCTGCGCCAGCACCAGACCATGGTGATCGACAAGCCGCTGCGCTCCGGCCAGCAGGTCTACGCGCACGGCGACGTGGTGATCCTCGACGTGGTCAGCTATGGCGCCGAAGTCATCGCCGAAGGCAACATCCATATCTATGCCCCGCTGCGCGGCCGCGCGCTGGCGGGTGTCAAGGGCAATACCGGCGCGCGCATCTTCAGCACGTGCATGGAGCCCGAGCTCATTTCCATTGCCGGCATCTACCGTACCGCGGAGCAGGCGTTCCCGGCCGACGTGCTCGGCAAGACGGCCCAGGTGCGCCTGGCCGAAGAAAAACTGATCCTCGAGGCGCTGCGGCTCAAGTAACCGCGCCGGCATCGGGGACCCCAATCAAGCAGCGCAAGCTTCAACCTAATTACTGGACCAAAGAGCCATGGCAAAAATCATCGTTGTGACCTCCGGCAAGGGAGGCGTCGGCAAGACCACTACCAGCGCCAGCTTTGCCGCCGGCCTGGCCCTGCGCGGCCACAAGACTGCCGTGATCGACTTCGACGTCGGCCTGCGCAACCTCGACCTGATCATGGGCTGCGAGCGCCGCGTGGTGTATGACCTGATCAACGTGGTGCAGGGCGAAGCCAACCTGCGCCAGGCGCTGATCAAGGACAAGAAGTGCGAGAACCTGTTCATCCTGCCCGCCTCGCAGACGCGCGACAAGGACGCGTTGACCAAGGAAGGCGTGGAGAAGGTCATCAACGGCCTGATCGAGATGGACTTCGATTACATCGTCTGCGATTCGCCGGCCGGCATCGAGTCGGGCGCGCTGATGGCGATGTACTTTGCCGACGAGGCGCTGATCGTCACCAACCCCGAAGTGTCGTCGGTGCGCGACTCGGACCGCATCCTCGGCATCCTGGCCTCCAAGACCAAGCGTGCCAGCGAAGGCGGCGACCCGATCAAGGAACACCTGCTGATCACCCGCTACAACCCCAAGCGCGTGCATGGCGGCGAGATGCTGTCGCTGACCGACATCCAGGAAATCCTGCGCATCAAGCTGATCGGCGTGGTGCCTGAGTCCGAAGCCGTGCTGCACGCATCCAACCAGGGCACGCCCGCCATCCACCTGGAAGGCAGCGACGTGGCCGACGCCTATGGCGACGTGGTGGACCGCTTCCTCGGCAAGGACAAGCCGATGCGCTTCACTGACTACCAGAAGCCGGGGCTGTTCTCCCGCATCTTCGGCAACAAATAAACGGTCCGGAGGCCCATCCCCATGTCGATCCTTTCCTTCCTGCTGGGGGAGAAGAAAAAGTCCGCGTCGGTCGCCAAGGAGCGGCTGCAGATTATCCTCGCCCACGAGCGCACCGGCCATTCCGCACCCGCCGATTACCTGCCCGCGCTGCAGCGCGAACTGGTGGCGGTGATTTCCAAGTACGTCAAGATCAGCGACCAGGACCTGCGCGTCAGCCTCGAACGCCAGGACAACCTGGAGGTGCTCGAAGTCAAGATCGAGATCCCGCAAGGCTGATCCGCCGGCCGCGCCGTCACGGGCCGGCCGGTTTTCATGCCATCTTTGCCACAGGCCAGGACGCGTATCTGCGTCCTGGCCTGTTGTCGCTTTACGCTCTCACTCGCACCACTCGCGCTCCCCGCCAGTCCATGCTGACGCACCGCACCATCACGGTATTGTGTAGCGGCGCGACAACGGAATTCCACCAAAATCCTGCTTGAAAGCGCGGCTTCGCGGAGTTTTGTGTCCTTACTGCTTACGTTTTGTTAAATTTTCGCGGCGTTTACACGAAACGTAGACCTTCTTCCTGCCGTGATCCGGCAGAGAACAGTACAAGACAGAAAAGGAGCACCATGAAGAAATCGGCCATCGTCCTCGCAGCCGGCAGCCTGTTGGCGGGCTCGGCATTCGCCCAGTCGTCCGTCACCCTCTACGGTATCGTTGACCAGAGCATTCGCTTCCAGACGAACTCGAGCGCCAACAACGACAACTCGTGGGAACTGACCAACGGCGCAGTGACCAACAGCCGCTGGGGTATCAAGGGCAGCGAAGCCCTGGGCAACAACCTGAAGGCAATCTTCCAGCTGGAGAACGGCTTCGATCCGGACACCGGCCGTGCCAACCAGAATGGCCGCCTGTTCGGCCGTCAAGCCTATGTGGGCCTGTCGGGCGACTTCGGCACGATCAAGCTGGGCCGCCAGTACACCGAAGGCTTCAATTTCTTCGGCGACTACGATCCGCTGACCATCGGCAACTACACCAACAACGCCTGGCCGTTCTTCCTGACCAACTTCCGTAACGACAACGTCGTCAGCTACGGCGGCAAGTTCGGCGGCCTGGATGTTGGCGCCAGCTACGGCTTCGGCGAGCAGCCGGGCAGCATGAGCCAGAACCAGTACTGGGGCGCTCGTGCCGCTTACACCTACGGTCCGTTCGGCATCGGCGGCGTGTACCAGGAAGTCCGCAACACCACCGGCCAGAAGCAGCAAATGTGGGGCGCTGCCGGTAAGTACTCGATCGGCCCGGCAAAGGTCTTCCTGGGCTACATCGGCGGCCAGGACCGCACCGGCTCGGTCGACGCTTCGCTGAACTTCACCGGCGGCGCAACGCAGAACCCGGTTCCGGCTGGCGGCAACTTCGCGGCTAACCCGCGCAAGGACACCATCGGCTACATCGGCCTGACCTACCAGGCCACCCCGGCCCTGGCCCTGACCGGCGTGTTCTACGGCGACTACGTCGAGAACGTCAACGGCGTGAACGACAACAACGGCCGCCGCTACACCGGCGTGCTGCTGGCCGAGTACTCGCTGTCCAAGCGCACCCAGGTCTACGGCACCGTGGACTTCAACAAGGTCTCGGGCGGCACCATCACCGAAATGCCGGGCCGCAACAACCAGACCGGCGCTGCGCTGGGTATCCGCCACATCTTCTGATCGTTACCCGATCAGCAGTCCCTGGCAAAAGGCACCTTCGGGTGCCTTTTTTCATGGGCGCGCGCCGTCCGTCATGCGGCGGCGCGCTCGATCCGTTCGAGCCGGTAGCCATGCGTGTAGACCGGTGTCAGCCGCAGCGCCTGCGACGCCTGCAGGCCTAGCTTGCTGCGTACGCGCGACACATGGGTATCGATGGTGCGCGACAGCGACGAGATCTCGCGCCCCCAGACCGCCGCGGTGATGTGGTCGCGCGTGACGATGCGGCCCTCGTTGCGGAACAGCAGCACGGCAAGGTCGAACTCCTTGGGCGTCAGGCAGATGGGATGCCCGTTGCAGGTGGCCGTGCGCATGGCGCAGTCGAAGGCATATTCGCCCAGCCGCAGCGGCGCGTGCGGCGACTGCACCGCGGGATAGGCGCGCCGCAGCAGGCATTCGACGCGGGCCGACAGTTCGGCGGGACGCACCGGCTTGACCATGTAGTCATCGGCGCCGGCGGACAGCGCGCTGATGATGTCCTGCTCGGCGTCGCGGCCGCTGAGGAACATCACCGGCACACGCCGGTCGAGATGCGTGCGCACCCACCCCAGCACCTCGCGCCCGGACAGGTCCGGCATCGACCAGTCGAGCAAGAGCAGGTCGAAGCACGCGTTACGCAGCGCCAGCAGCAGCTTGCGGCTTTCCGTGAAGGTTACGCATTCATGCCCGCCGCCGGCGATGATCCGGCGGATCAGCGCCGCGTCGGCGGGGGCGTCCTCTAGCGATGCAATCTTCTTTCCCATATTTGATCTCCGGCGATGTTGCCGGCCATGGCAGCACACCGTGGCTGCCGGCCGTAGCGAGTCATTTAAGACCGCGCAACCGGCGGGACGAATAGGAAAGACCTCAATTCAGGCTTTCAACAATCTTTTACTTCTTGCCTCAGCAAGGCGGCCCATAACATGGCTTCGCCGCGGTACCGGGCAACCGGTGCCCTGCTTCCCGCTTGTTCCCGTTCCCTGCCCGCATTCATTGCCGGCGGCATCGCGCCGGCAGGAGGAGCCACGACCGTGAAGATTGCCTCGCTGCAGGCCGATCCGACCCTCGCCATCCGTATCGAACAGAGCCTGCGCCTGGACGGCCACCGGTGCCGGCGCTACCTCAGCGGCCGCACGCTGCTGGGCGCGCTGCACGCCGAGCCGTTCGACCTGCTGATCCTCGATTGCGAAACGCCGGGGATCCCGGCGCTGGACGTGCTGGCGTGGGTGCGGCGCTCGCTGGGCCATGACCTGCCGGTGATGCTGACCGGCGGCTCGAACGAAGACGACTTCGTCGCGGCCTGCTTTGCGCAGGGCGCCGACAGCTATGTTCCCAGGCCGTTGCGGCTGGGCGAGCTGGCTGCGCGTGTGCAGGCGCTGCTGCGGCTTGCGCGGCCGACCGCGCAAGCCTGCGACGTTGCGCATGGCGCGTTCCGTTTCGCCCCCGCGGAGCGGCGTGCCTGGGTGCACGGCAGGCCGGTGCCGCTGGCGCCCAAGGAATTCGACCTGGCCGTGCTGCTGTTCCGCAATCTCGGTACCGTGGTGCCGCGCCAGACCATGGTCGACCAGGTCTGGCGCTACCATGTCGAGCCGACGTCGCGTACGGTGGACAGCCATCTGTCGCGCGTGCGCACCAAGCTGTCGCTGTGGCCGCACAACGGCGTGCGGCTGTCGTCGGTATATGGGCTGGGGTGCCGGCTCGATACTGCCTGAGCCGGCAGTCGCCGGATCAGTCCGCCTTGATGCCGGCTTCCTTGACGATGCGCGCGTTCTCCGCGTACTCCTCGCGGATCGCCTTGGCAAATTGCGCCGCCGTGCCGCCGGTGGGCACTTCGCCGCCCTTGAGCAGGCGCTCGTGGACTTCCGGTTCTGCCAGTGCCTTGTTCAGCTCGGCATTCAGGCGGTCGATGATCGCCACGGGGGTCTTGCCCGGGGCGAAGATGCCGAAGGTCGAAGTCAGGTTGGCCTTGGGGTAGCCAAGCTCCGCCAGCGTCGGCACCTGCGGCAGGCTCTCCAGGCGCCTGGGCGCGCCCACCGCCAGCGCGCGCAGGCGGCCGGCCTGCATATGCTGGGTCAGCGCCGGGCTGGCGTTGGTGCTCATCACCTCGAACTGGCCGCCGAGCGCATCGTTCATCTGCTGGCCGGCGCCCTTGTACGGGATCAGCGTGATGTCGGCCTTCGACTTCTGCTTGACCTGTTCCAGCACCACATGGCCGACCGTGCCCAGGCCCGACGTCGCCCAGCGCACCGAGCCTGGCTTGGCGCGGGCCTGGCCGACCACGTCGGCGAACCCCTTGCCGCTGAAGCCGTTGGTGGCGATCACCAGCACCGGTGAGTACATCACGCTCATGACCGGCGCGACGTCCTTCTGCGGGTCGTAGTTGACGTGGCCGACGTGCGGGTTCAGCGTCAGCGGGCTGGTCGAGGCGAAGCCGAGCGTATAGCCGTCCGGTGCGGCCTTGGCGACGGCGTCGATGCCGATGCTGCCACCGGCGCCGGCCTTGTTCTCGACCACCACCGAGGTACCCATCTGCGCCGACAGGCGCTCGCCGAGCGCGCGCGCCACGGTATCGCTGATGCCACCGGTGGGATAGGCGACGATCAGGCGGATCGGGCGGCTGGGGTAGTTGTCTGCGGCGGCGGCGGCGACGGGGAGTGCGGCGGCCAGCAGGCCGGCGGCAACGGTGGCTGCCAGCAAAGTCGGGCGGAACGGGAAGGCCATAGTGTCGGGAATACGGGGAGAGTGTCTGGGGCGCGCCTCGCAGGGCGAGCGGCCTGCCGGCCAGCGCGCGACAGCCGCTATCTTAGCCGATCGGTTGCGCGCTCAACGGTGTTGGGCGCCCAGCTCCACGCTCAACTCCACGAACAACTCCGCGCCCCCCTCAACGCACCAGCGGGCGCTCCGGCACCCAGGAGACAAAGAGTTCGTTGGCACGGTCATACAGGCGCCAGACCGTGCCGCAGTCGCGACAGGCAAAGGTCAGCATGCTGAAAGGCACGCCCACCTCGCTCTTGCTGACCAGCGGCGCCGTATTGCGCAGCGCCAGGCAAGCCGGCGGCTCGCGTCGGCGCGGGTCGGCGGCCAGTTCCAGGCAGCGCTCGCAGGCCGGCTTGGGGTTGGCCGGCGGCGCGACAGGCTGGGAGGTGACCGGAGAAAGCGGGGGCATCGTGGGCACGGCGGACTTCATGCCCGCCATGATGCCGCAAAATGCCCGCCCGCAGCAGTTCACGGCCGCCGCGGCAGTGCCCATGCACTCAGTTTGGCGCGCGCTGCCCCAGCCAGACGCTGGCCAGCACCAGCAGCGCCCCGACCGCCTGCACCGCGGTCAGCGCCTGCCCCAGCACCAGGAAACCGAGCGCAGTGGCGCTGACCGGGCTCAGCAGCCCCAACGCCGACACCGCCGACGACGGCATGCGCGCCACCCCGCGGAACCACAGCGCATAGGTCACGCCGGCGCCGACGATGCTCAGCCAGCCATAGCCAAGCCAGTTGGCCAGCGTTGCCCCAGCAACAGCAACGCCACCCCCAGCAGCCCGCCCAGGCCTGCCAGCCACGCCGCGGTCCGCGGGCGCGCGCCCAGCCAGGCCCCGTTGGCTGGTGACGAGGTAAGTACTGTCCCAGATCGCGGGAGCCAGGCCGGTGAGCAGGATGTCCCGCAGCGGCAGCCTGCCGGGCGTGGAGGACGCCGGGGCCGGAGAAGCCGGGCCAGCAAAGGCGGCGGCAGAAGCGGCGACATTAGCGCCAGCCGCACGTCGAAAACGAACACCGCCTGGTGGAGGCGCTCAGCGCCGCGGAACGGGCCCAGCTGGCCACGCTGCTGCGGCGCTGGCTGCACCAGTTCGAACCGCCGCCTGGCGGCGGCGGGGAGACAAACGACGCCTGAGCCCTGTTGGCCCGGCGCCTCGGCAATCCAGCCGCGTCAGCCGTGCGCGCGCTCGCGCAGGTCCGGCAGGAACACCGTCAGCAGCCCCAGCAGCGGCAGGTAGGCACAGTACTCATACACCGCGCGGATGCCATGCGTATCCGCCATCCCGCCCAGCACCGCGGCGCCGATGCCGCCCATGCCGAAGGCAAAGCCGAAGAACAGCCCCGACACCATGCCGACCTTGCCGGGGATCAGTTCCTGCGCGAACACCAGGATCGCCGAAAACGCCGACGCCAGGATAAAGCCGATGATGAAGGTCAGCACCGTGGTCCAGAACAGGCCCACGTGCGGCAGCAGCAGCGTGAACGGCGCCACGCCCAGGATCGACGCCCAGATCACGCGCTTGCGGCCGATGCGGTCGCCGATCGGCCCGCCCAGGATAGTGCCCGCCGCCACCGCGAACAGGAACAGGAACAGGTGCAGCTGCGCGTTCTGGCGCTCCAGCCCGAAGCGCTCCATCAGGTAGAACGTGTAGTACGAAGTCAGGCTGGCCATGTAGAAGTACTTGGAGAACACCAGCACCATCAGCACCACCATCGCCCGCATCACCACGCGCGTCGGCACCGGGCTGGCCGCGGCGCCTGCAGCCTTGCGCTTGCGCGCGCCCTGCGCCAGCTGGCGCGAGTACCAGCCGCCGATGCGCCACAGCACCACGATGCCCACCAGCGCCGCCAGCGAGAACCAGGCGAGGCTGGCCTGCTGGTGCACGATCAGCGCGGCCAGCAGCGGGCCCATGGCGCTGCCGCCGTTGCCGCCGACCTGGAAGATCGACTGCGCCAGCCCATGCTTGCCGCCCGACGCCATGCGCGCCACGCGCGACGATTCGGGGTGGAAGATCGACGAGCCGGTGCCCACCAGCGCCGCCGCTACCAGCAGCACGCCGTAGGTCGGCGCCACCGACAGCAGCAGCAGGCCCGCCAGCGTGAAGGCCATGGCGATCGCCAGCGAATGCGGCTTGGGATGCTTGTCGGTGTATAGCCCCACTACCGGCTGCAGCAGCGATGCGGTGACCTGGTAGGTCATGGTCAGCAGCCCGATCTGCGTGAAGCTCAGGTTGAAGCCGCCCTTGAGCATCGGGTAGATCGCCAGGATCAACGACTGGATCATGTCGTTGAGGAAGTGGGCGAAGCTGATTGCCGACAGCACGCGGAAGCCGGTGCGTTCGGCCTGCGCGGGCGTGGTGGCAGTGGTGGCAATGGTGGTGCTGGAAGCTGCAGCGCCGGTCGGCGCGGAGTCGATGGTTGTGCTCATTGGCGGCTCTCGACAAACGGAAAGCGGCCAGCGGGGGGCGCTGGCCAGTCAGGACTGTGAGCATGGATGCTAGCTGGCGCGCAGGCGCCTGTCCTGCGAGAATAAGTCCGCAACCTTGGAGAAAAGGACATGCCGCGCGCCCCCCGTGCTCCCGGCGACACCGCCCCGCCCGGTCCCACCGCCCGGCGGCGTGTCCGCGACCTGCCGGTACCCCCCGTCGCCACGCCGGGCGACACCTACAGCGATCCCCCGCGCTACGTCCGCTACGATCGCAGCCCGATGCCGGTCGCCGCGATGGCCGCCGACTACCTGCCTGGCGAAGTGACCAAGCGGCACCAGCACCCCCATGCGCAACTGATCCACGCGGTGCACGGCGTCATGGTGGTGGCCACCGAGGAAGGCCAGTGGATCGTGCCACCCACGCGCGGCATGTGGATGCCCGGCGGCACCATGCACTGGATCCGCATGGTCGGCCACGTGCAGATGCGCACCGCTTATATCCGCCCGGATGCCGCGCCCGGCTTGCCGCAGCGCTGCACCGTGCTCGGCATCTCGCCGCTGCTGCGCGAGCTGATCCTGGCCGCGATCGACATCCCCCTGCCCTATGATCCGGATACGCGCGATGCGCGCCTGATGCGGCTGCTGCTCGATGAAGTCCTGCTGGTGCCATCGCTGCCGCTGCACCTGCCGCGCCCGTCGGACGCGGGCCTGCGGCAGATCTGCGACGCGATCGTGGAAGCGCCCGACACCGCCCTGACCCTGGCGGACTGGGGCGAACAGCTGGGCGTGGATCCCAAGACCATCCAGCGCCGCTTTGCGCGCGAGACCGGCATGACCTTCGGGCAATGGCGCCAGCAGGCGCGGCTGCTGGCGGCGCTGGAAAAGCTGGCCGCGGGCAGCAAGGTGGTCGACGTGGCGCTGGACCTGGGCTACGACAGCCCAAGCGCGTTCGCAACGATGTTCAGGCGGCAGTTCGGCGTGCCGCCGAGCGCGTTTTTTCGGTAGGCGTTTGTTGGAGAAGGGAGAAAACCACTGGCGTTTTCCCCGCTCAACGCCCCAGGTAGCGCTCCACCAGCCTGGTCCAGTACGCCGCCCCCACCGTCAGGTTCTCGTCGTTGAAGTCGTAGCCCGCGTTATGCAGCAGCGGCTGGTTGGCACCATTGCCCAGCCGCACGAAGCAGCCCGGACGCTGCTGCAGGTAATACGCAAAGTCCTCGCTGCCCGTGATGCGCGCGGCCTGCGACACCACCTTGTCGACGCCGACCAGTTCCTCGGCCACCTGGCGCGCGAAGTCGGTTTCGCGTTCGCTGTTCACCAGTACCGGATAACCGCGCACGTAGTCGACCTCCGCCACCGCGCCATAGCCCTCGGCTTGCGAAATTGCAAGCTGGCGGATGCGGTTCTCCAGCGAAGCGCGCACGTCCGGGCTGAACGAACGCACGCTGATCTCCATGCGCGCGCTGTCCGGGATCACATTGGGTGCGTGGCCGGCGTGGAGCGTGCCGATGCTCACCACCGCGGCCTCGTTCGGGTCCACGAAGCGCGATACCACGGACTGCAGCGCCATCACCAGGCTGCCGGCGGCCAGGATCGGATCGACCGACTGGTGCGGGCGCGCCGCGTGGCCGCCCTTGCCGCGGATGGTGATGGTGACGGTGTCGCACGCCGCCATGAACGGGCCCGAGCGGAACAGGAAGTTGCCCTGCTCCACGCCTGGATGGTTGTGCAGGCCGAAAATCGCGTCGCACGGGAAGCGTTCAAACAGCCCGTCGGCCAGCATGCGCTCCGCGCCGCCGCCCGCGCCGATTTCCTCCGCCGGCTGGAAGATCAGGTGCACGGTCCCGTCGAAATTCCGCGTACGCGCCAGCTGCCGCGCAGCGCCGAGCAGGATCGCAGTGTGGCCGTCGTGGCCGCAGGCATGCATGCGACCTTCATTGACGCTCGCGTAAGGCAGCGCCGTGCGCTCGTGGATCGGCAGTGCGTCCATGTCGGCGCGGATGCCGATGCTGCGCGCGCCCTCGCCGCACTTCAGCGTCCCGACCACGCCGGTCCCGCCCACGCCACGCGTGACCGTGAAGCCCCACGCTTCCAGAAGGCTGGCGATAAGGCCGGAGGTGCGGACCTCGTCAAAGGCAAGCTCGGGATTCTGGTGGATGTTGCGCCGGATCGCTTCAAGTTCAGCGCGGCTGTCCAGGGTGTCGGCCAGCCCGCAGTAGCGGCGCTTGAGTGTGGTACCGAGGTAGGACTCGATCTCGGGGGCGTGCTCTGACATGGCGTTTGCTCTCTGGCGAAACCTGTATAACCAGTATTTCACGCAGAAAACGCAAGCGAAATGCCAAGTGTGCGATTTCGCGTAAATCGATGCGATCCGGGCGTTTTCGCCACCGGAACCGTTGCGCGCACGGCACGCTTTGTATGGAAACCCAACGCTTTGTATGAAAGCGTTTCGATGGGGAACCATTGAAACGGGCGCTTTTTACCGGCTTTGCAGCTTTGCCCGACGCGCGGCGGCGTCACCTTGCCGGGTGACGCCGCGCCCTGCCCGGCTTGCGCCAGTGTGTTCAGCGCTCGCCGTAGGCCACCACGCGCTGGCTCTGCACGCCAAGCCCGTCGACACCCAGGCGCATGGTGTCGCCCGCCTTCAGGAAGCGCGGCGGCTTGAAGCCCATGCCCACGCCCGGCGGCGTGCCGGTCGCGATCAGGTCGCCCGGCAGCAGTGTCATGAAGCGGCTGACATAGCTGACCACGGTGGCCACGTCGAAGACCATGGTCGCGGTGCTGCCCCGCTGCACGCGCTCGCCATTGACCTCCAGCCACAGGCCCAGCGCCTGCGGGTCGGCCACTTCATCGCGCGTCACCAGCCACGGGCCGACCGGGCAGAAGGTGTCGCAGCCCTTGCCCTTGTCCCAGGTGCCGCCGCGCTCGATCTGGAACTCGCGCTCGGACACGTCGTTGACCACGCAGTAGCCGGCCACGTGGTTCAGCGCCTCTTCGCGCGAGACATTGCGCGCGGTGGTGCCGATCACCACGCCGAGCTCGACCTCCCAGTCGGACTTCTCGGAGCCGAACGGCAGCATCACGGCGTCGTCCGGGCCGTTCAGCGAGCTGTTGGCCTTCAGGAACACGATCGGCTCGGCCGGCAGCGGCATGCCGGCCTCGGCGGCGTGATCGGCATAGTTCAGGCCAATCGCCACGATCTTGCCGATACCCGTCCAGGGCACACCGAAACGCACACCATCGCGCGCGCCCTCGACCACGGGCAGCGCCGCCACGTCCACCTGCGCCAGCCGCGCCAGCGCCGCAGGCGCCAGTTCGCCCGGGCCGATCTCGCCCACCACGCCGCTCAGGTCGCGCACGCGGCCCTCTGCATCGATCACGCCCGGGCGCTCCGCGCCGGGATTGCCTACTCGAACCAGTTTCATCGTCGTTGTCTTCGTCAGGGATTGCGTTTGAGTCAGGGATGACTCATGCGGACTGCTTCAGGCCAGGGTCGCGTGCGCCGGCCTCGGCCAGCGAGCGCGCCACCACGGCCAGCACCTCTTTCGCGGTGTTCTCGGAATGCTGGCGCAGCACCTGCGCCAGGCGCGGGCGGCCGGGCTCGCGCAGCGCGGCCATGATGGCCTCGTGTTCCTCATGCGACTCTTGCCAGCGCAGCGTGTCGGCATTGGCGGCGCCGCGCGCGCGGTGGACCTTGCTCATCAGCATGGCGTAGACGCCAGCCAGCACCGGGTTGGCGGCGCCGTCGATGATGAACTGGTGGATTTCCTGGTTAATGCGGAAATAGTCGGTACGCCGCCCCGCGGCATGCGCGTCGATCATGGCCTGGTGGCGCCGCTCCAGCTTCGCCATCGCGGCGTCGCCCAGCCGCCGCGCGGCCAGTTCGCCGGCCAGCGCCTCGAGCCCGTGCAGGGTCTCGAAGGTGGCGCGCAACTCCTCCAGGTCGAGCGACGCCACGCGGTAGCCGATGTATTGCCGGTGCAGCACCAGTCCCTCGGACACCAGCACCTTGAGCGCCTCGCGCAGTGGCGTCTTGGAGACGTCGAAGGCTTCGCAGAAGGCGCGTTCATCGATGCGCGCGCCCGGCGGCAACTCGCCCTCTTCGATCATGGTGCGCAGCCGGACGGCGATCTCGGCCGACATGCCGAGCGTGCGCAGGCGCGTGGTTTTGGGAAGCGTTTGTGTCAAAGACGTCACCAGAATGGGGAAATGCACCACAGCAAGGCTATCACATCCCAAAAATGTGAATTCGCAACATCGTAAAATCAATGACTTACACGCGTTGTAATTACAGATTACGTATCCTATACTCGGCCCTGTTGCGCGACACCCAATTAGAACTGCCCATCCAAAGGACCAAGACAAGGAGACGCCGCCATGCAAACGACAAGCCAGGCGACGGTGTTAACGGAGGCCAAGACCTCCGTGCGCTGGAAGATTTTTCTGATGATGCTGTTCCTCATCGCGATCAACTACATCGATCGCGCCTCGCTCTCGGTGGCCATGCCACTGATCGCAAAGGAGTTCGACCTCAGTCCCACCATGCAGGGCCTGATCCTCAGTTCGTTCTTCTGGACCTACGCCCTGATGCAGGTGCCGGGCGGCATGCTGGCCGACAAGTACAAGCCGCGCATCGTGATCGCCTGCGCCACCGTGTTCTGGGGGCTCGCCCAGACCATCGCGGCGTTCACCACCAATGCCACCTCGCTGATGCTGACCCGGCTTGGCCTGGGCGCCGCCGAAGCGCCGATCTACCCGGCCGGCGGCAAGCTCAACGCGATCTGGATGACGCAGAACGAACGCGGCCGCGGCGCCACGCTGCTTGATGGCGGCGCACCGCTGGGCGCGGCGCTCGGCGCGATCATCATCACGTGGCTGATCGCCTCGCTGGGCTCGTGGCGGCTGGCCTTTATCGTGGCCGGCGTGGGCACCGTGCTGGCCGGCGTGCTGGCCTGGTACTACGTGCGCAATTCCCCGCGCGAGCACCGCGGCGTGAACGAGCTGGAAGCGCGCTATATCGAAGAAGCGCAAGCCAACGAACACCGCGCCGAGCCGGCCAACCTGTCGGGCCGCTCCATGGACTTCTTCAAGTACCGCTCGGTGTGGTGCATGGCCGCTGGCTGGATGTGCTTCAACACCGTGTTCTACGGCCTGCTGACCTGGATGCCCAACTACCTGAACAAGGTGCATGGCTTCGACATCAAGCAGATGGGCGGCGCCAGCTTCATCATCTTCTTCAGCGGCTTTATCGGCGAACTGATCGGCGGCTGGATCGCCGACAAGTGGAAAGAGGCGGGCGGCCGTCCCAATGTGGTGATGCGCACGCTGTTCGGCATCGCCGCGGTGGTGGCCACGGCCTCGATCTTCTCGGTGGCCTATGTCAGCGATCCGATCATCGTGGTGGTGCTGCTGTCGTCCACGCTGTTCTTCCTGCGCTGGTGCGGCCTGTTCTGGTGCGTGCCGTCGATGCTCGGCACGCGCAACAAGGTCGGCTTCCTGGGCGGCGTGATGAACCTGGGCGGCAATATCGGCGGCATCACCGTGCCCATCATCGTCGGCATGATCGTGCAGTTCACCGGCTCGTACTTCCTGGCGCTGATGTTCTTCGCGGCGGCGGGCGTGGGGCTGCTGCTGGCCTCGACAGCCATCGACTACGAGACCAAGATTCCGGTCTGATCCTCGCGGATCGCCGCGATCACCGAATTCCAAGACGAGCAGGGGGCCGGCAACGTCCCGTCCCCCGCATTGACTCCTGAGACCACCACATGACCAAGCAAATCCGACTCGGCATGCTCACGCCGTCTTCCAACACGGCGCTCGAGCCCATCACCAGCGCGATGGTTGCCGGCCTGCCCAACGTCAGCGCGCATTTCTCGCGCTTCACCGTGACCGAGATCTCGCTGCGCGACCAGGCGCTGGGGCAGTTCAACCTCGACAAGATCCTGGCCGCCGCCAGCCTGCTGGCCGATGCGCGCGTCGACGTCATCGCCTGGAACGGCACGTCGTCCGGCTGGCTCGGCTTCGACAAGGACGAAGCGCTGTGCAAGCAGATCACCGAGGCGACCGGCATCCCGGCCACCACTTCGGTACTGGCGCTCAACGAGATCCTGGAAAAGACCGGCGCGCGCAACTTCGGCCTGGCCACGCCGTACCTGGACGACGTGCAGCAGCGCATCATCGCCAACTACGAACGCAGCGGCTTTCACTGCGTGGCGGAAAGCCACCTCGACCTGCACGTGAACTACAGCTTTGCCGAAGTCGAGGCGGACACCATCCGCGAGATGGTGCGCGGTCTCGCGCAGCATGGGCCGCAGGCGATCACCACGTTCTGCACCAACCTGCGTGCGGCGCACCTGGCGGAAGAGCTTGAGGCCGAGACGGGGATTCCGCTGTACGACACCATTTCTACCGTGGTGTGGAAATCGCTGCGGCTGTGCGGCGTGGATACACGCGAGCTGAAAGGATGGGGGCGGCTGTTCCGCGAAGTGGAATAAGTAGCTGAAGGGCGACGGCGCGACGGTCGACAGGTCGCGCCATCGCACCATCGCCCGATCGCACCTGGCGCGGGCTGTGCAAATCTGCAATCCCCCTCCGCAAGCCCGCGCATTGCCGCACCGCAAACGCGATCCTAGACTGCTCGCACGGCCCCACAACGGCGTGGCGGCCAGCCAACCCCAAACAGGATCGCGATGAAGCTCTACTACTCCCCAGGCGCATGCTCGATGTCCGTCCACATCGCGCTGCGCGAAGCCGGCCTGCCGGTCACGCTGGCCCAGGTTGACCTGCAACACCACAAGCTGGCGCAGCCCGAGAACGGCGGCGACGACTACTACGCGATCAACCCGCGCGGCTACGTGCCGCTGCTGCAACTGGATGATGGCTCACGCCATACCGAAGTGGCGTCGTTGCTCCAGTACATCGCCGATCTCGTGCCTGAGCGCGGCCTGCTGCCCGCCTCCGGCACGCGCGAGCGGCTGGAAGCCACCGGCTGGCTGACGCTGGTCTCCACCGAGCTGCACAAGGTGTTCAGTCCGTGGCTGTGGCACAAGGAAACCGCGCAAAGCACGCAGCAGGCATGCAAGGCCAAGCTTCAGGCGCGCTTCGCCGAACTCGACCGCCACCTGCAAACCCGCCAATACCTGACGGGGGACCGCTACACCGTGGCCGACGCGTATTGCTTCACCATCCTCGGCTGGGCGCGCATGCTGATGATGCCGCTGACCGCGTACCCGTCGTTGCAGGAATACCTGTCGCGCGTGGCCGCACGGCCCGCGGTGCAGGAAGCAATGCGCGCGGAAGGGCTGGTGCGGGACTGAGCGAAGGGTGCAGGGCGCTGCTCAGTGCTGCGCGCCGAGCAGCGATTCGATCTTCGCCACCAGTTCCTTGTCGTCCGGCTTGGTGCGGCTGTCGTAGCTGGCGACCACCTTGCCGTCGCGGCCGATCAGGTATTTGTAGAAGTTCCACTTGGGCGCGGTGCCGGTCTGTTTGGCCAGCAGCGCGTACATCGGATTGGCGTCGCTGCCGCGCACGTGCGACTTGCCCAGCATCGGGAACTTGACGCCGTACGTGTTGTAGCAGAAGTCCGCGATCTGCTTCTCCGAGCCCGGTTCCTGCGAGAAATCATTGGACGGGAATCCCAGCACCACCAGCCCGCGCGCATTGTATTTGGCGTGCAGCGCCTCAAGCCCTTCATATTGCGGCGTAAAGCCGCAATAACTGGCGGTGTTGACCACCAGCACCACCTTGCCGGCGTACTGGCACAGGTTCTGCGGCGCTTCATCCTGCAGGCGCGGGAAGGTGAAGTTGAGCGATGCGGGGCAAGCACCGGCCTGCGCGGCGGCGGGCGCTGCGGACTTCTCGGCGGCGCGGGCGGGCGAGGGCAGCAGGGCCGACGCGGCGAGCGCCACGGAGGCGAAGGCGAAAGCGAAGGGGCGGGAAATCAGGGAACGACGGAACATGGCGACGGGGCTCCAGGGGTCGGCTCGCTGTATCGGGTACGCGTAGTCTACGCCGATGACGGGCTGGCTGCCGCCCGCCGCTTCAGTCCATCGCCAGCGTGGCCGCATGCTCCGTGACGCTGCTGCGCAACTCCAGGTCCGGCATGCTGCGCACGACCAGCAGCGCCAGCACCGACGCAGCCGCGCCAACCGCAAAGATCAGCTGAAAGCCCGACTCGACACCGCCGGCCAGCACGTGCCGCACCGCCGGCGACAACTGTGCCAGCGCCTCGCTGCCATGGCGCAGCGCACCCAGGTCAAGCGCCTGCGTCACGCCCGAAGCCACCAGCGCATGGCGGAATTCCAGCGTCAGCAGCGTGCCCGCCAGCGCCCCGCCCAGCGCGCTGCCGAGCGAGCGCAGCACCAGCAGCGCGCCGGTGCCGGCGCCGGTATCGCGGCGCTCCAGCACGTTCTGCACACTCATCAGCGTGGCCACCATGGTGATGCCCAGGCCCACGCCGGCCAGCGTCATCGCCGCCAGCACCACGGCCAGCGGCACCGCCGGCGTCACCAGCGCCAGCACGATCAGGCCCAGCGCCCCGGCGACATAGCCCGCCGTCAGGATGCCGCGCATGCGGCCCACGCGCGGCGCGACCCAGGCCACGATGAAGTTGCCCGCCACCGTCGCCAGCAGGAACGGCATCACCAGCAGGCCGGAGGTCGAGGCATCCGCGCCGCGCACCAGCTGGAAATGCAGCGGCAGCGCAAAGATGCACAGGAAGATATTGAGCGCCGACAGCGCCGATGCCGCCACGCCCATCACATAGGCACGGTTGCCGAACAGCCGCGGCGGCAGCATCGGGTCGGCGGCGCGGCGCTCCTGCCACGCCAGCAGCGCCACCGCCACGGCCGCGGCGACCAGCAGCGCGGCCAGCTCCGGCGAGAGCCAGTCATAGACATCGCCGCCCCAGCTCATTGCCAGCAGGAAGGCGACGATGGCCACCGCCAGCAGCAGCGCGCCCAGCCAGTCCACGCGCGCCCGGCCGCCACGCGGCGGCAGCATCGCCAGGCCGCGATAGCACATCACCATCGCCAGCAGGCCCAGCGGCACGTTGACCCAGAACAGCCAGCGCCACGACATGTGGTCCGACACCCAGCCGCCCACCAGCGGCCCAGCAATCGACGCCACCGCCCACACCGTGGCCAGGTAGCCCTGGTAGCGCCCGCGCTGGCGCGGCGCCACCACGTCGGCGATGGCCGCCTGCGCCAGCGACATCAACCCGCCGCCGCCCACGCCCTGCAGCGCGCGGAACAGGATCAGCTGCCCCAGCGTCTGCGCCAGCGCGCACGCCACGGAAGCGCCGATGAACAGCGTGATCGCCACCATCAGCAGGCGGCGCCGCCCGAAGCTGTCGGAAAGCTTTCCGTACAGCGGCGTGGTCACCGTCGACACGATCAGGTACGCGGTCACGATCCACGACAGGTGGCCAAATCCGTTCAGGTCATTGGCAATGGCCGGCACCGCCGGGATCACCACGGTCTGGTCCAGCGCCGCCAGCAGGATACACAGCACGATGCCGCCGATCACACGCATGATGGCGCGATGATCGTGGACGGGAGCGAGGATGGCCTGGGCGGCGGATGCGGACGACGACATTGCAGAGACGGGTACGCGGCATCGTGCCGCGAAGCAGACTTGGGAAGGAGGAATTGCCGGCCGGAAGTTCCGCCAGGAACGGCTGGGAAGCCGCAGCGGAGTGACCGTAATTCAGTAACCGCATAATTATATGCGGTTAGCGCATATCGCGCTGAGGGAGGCCCAAGGGCTGTCGTCAAACCCCTACGGTTTTCTCCCCTCTCCCGCCCGCGGGAGAGGGGCCGGGGGGAGAGGGCCGGCGGATCAATTCACCACCAGCCCAACGCAAATTGCCTAATGCCCACCCCCATGGATGTAATGCTCCAGCTGCTCGATGATGAACTGCTGCTCGGAGATGATGTCCTTCACCAGGTCACCGATCGACAGCATGCCGACCAGCTCTTCGTTGTCCATCACCGGCAGATGGCGCAGCCGGTGCTTGGTCATCAGCGCCATGCATTCGTCGGTGCTCTGGCTGGCACTGACGTAGATCACCGAACTGGTCATGATGTCGCGCACCAGCGTCTCGCGCGACGTGCGCTGCATCAGGATCACCTTGCGCGCATAGTCGCGCTCGCTCAGGATGCCCATGATGTCACCGTGCTCGATGACCAGCAGGGCGCCGATCCCTTTCTCGGCCATCAGCTGCAGCGCGGCATACACCGTCGCCGTCGGGGGGATGCTGTAGATGGCCTGAGTCGGCTTGGATTCCAGAACCTGGCGTGCAGTTTTCATCACCAACTCCTCTTCCGTCGAGAAATCATGCGGCTGGCGCTACCTGCCTTGCGACCAATGGAACCAGAGTAGCAAAGGAATGCGCCGGCTTACAGGGTGACTTACGCGAATCTTTGTAAGCGATGTTGTGGCGCACCCACTACTGCCGGCCTCCATTTACTCCGTCATCAGACGCACCTTCACCTTCTTGCCCTTGACCTTGCCCGCATTCAGCCGCTTCACCGCCTCGCGCCCGATGCTGCGCTCCACCGCGATATAGGTCGACATCTCCAGCACGTTGATCTTGCCGATCTGCTCCTTGGTAAAGCCAGCCTCGCCGGTCAGCGCGCCCAGGATATCGCCGGCGCGGATCTTCTCCTTGCGGCCGCCAAGCATCTGCAGCGTCACCATCGGCGGCAGCAGCCGATCACTGCTCGCGGGCGTCAGCTCGGCCAGCGGATGCCATTCGAACTCGCCACCGTGGTGCTGTTCCAGGTTACCTACACGCCCCATCTCGTCCATGCTGACCAGGCTGAACGCCCAGCCTTCCTGGTCGGCGCGGCCGGTGCGGCCGATGCGGTGCACGTGCACCTCGGGGTCGGGCGTGATCTCGACATTGATCACCGCTTCCAGTTGCGCGATATCCAGCCCGCGCGCGGCCACGTCGGTGGCAACCAGCACCGAACAGCTGCGGTTGGCAAACTGCACCAGCACCTGGTCGCGATCGCGCTGCTCCAGGTCGCCATGCAGGGCCAGCGCCTCGTAGCCCTGCGCGCGCAGCAGCTCCACCAGTTCGCGGCAGCGCGCCTTCGTATTGCAGAACGCCAGCGTGCTGGCCGGGCGGAAATGATCGAGCAGCCGCCCGACCGCGCCCAGGCGCTCACCTTCTTCCACTTCATAGAAGCGCTGGCGGATGGTGGCGTTGTCGTGCGTCGCTTCCAGCTTCAGCGACTGCGGCTTGCGCAGGAATTTGTGGGCGAGCTTGTCGATGCCCTCGGGATAGGTCGCCGAGAACAGCAGCGTCTGGCGTTCCTTCGGGCAACGGCTGGCGATGTAGGCGATATCGTCGAAGAAACCCATGTCGAGCATGCGGTCGGCTTCGTCGAGCACCAGCGTGCCGATTGCCGCCAGGTCCAGGCTGCCGCGATCGATATGATCAAGAATTCGGCCCGGCGTGCCCACCACAATATGCGCGCCGTGAATAAGACTATCCACCTGCGGGCGCATCGGGGAGCCGCCGCACAGCGCCAGCACCTTGATGTTCTCTTCGGCGCGCGCGAGGCGGCGGATTTCCTGCGTGACCTGGTCGGCCAGTTCGCGCGTGGGGCACAGCACCATGGCCTGCACATCGAAGCGGCGTGGGTCGAGCCGGTTCAACAGCGCCAGCGCGAACGCCGCGGTCTTGCCGCTGCCGGTCTTGGCCTGCGCGACCAGGTCCTGGCCGGCCAGCGTGATCGGCAGGCTGGCCGCCTGGATCGGCGTCATCTCGTCATAGCCGAGTTGCGCCAGCGTGGCGAGCATGGCGGGCGACAGCGGGAGGGTGGAAAAAGCGGGGCCGGCTTGCGGCTGGGGGGGTGCTTGGACAGGGGTCGAGTTCATGCGGGATTATAGCGATCCGGCGTCAGGCTTCCGCGTCGGCGGGCGGTGTCCAGCCCAGCCGCTCCAGCAGCGCCTGCGCGGCGGCCGGGGCGCGTTCCTTGGCGCCGTTGATGAAAAAGAGAAAGACCTCGCGCTTGCTTGCGGCGGCCTTGCGGTCTTCGAGCACCGGCAGGTCGCCCGGCTGCGCGCCCTGCGCCCATGACTGCGCGCGAGCGGCCCATTCGTCGAGCGCCTTGGGACCATAGCCGGTCTTCAGCTTCTCGCTGCTTTCCATCAAGCGCGCATAAACAAAATCCGCGGTCAGGTCCGCCATCGACGGGAATTTCGGTGAATCGGTAAAGACGGTCGCAGCCTTGTACTTGCGCGCGAGCTTCAGGTAGTCCGGCGACATGAAGCTGTCGTGCCGCACCTCCAGAACATGACGCAGTTTCACCCCTTCGACGGAAGCGGGCAGCAATTGCAGGAAACCCTCGAAGTCCTCCGCATCGAATTGCTTGGTCGGCGCGAACTGCCAGACCAGCGGACCCAGCTTGGGACCCAGTTCGGCGATGCCGCTGTCGATAAAGCGCTCGATCGATTCGCCCGATTCCGCCAGCACGCGCCGGTTGGTGGCAAAGCGCGACGCCTTGACTGAAAACACAAAATCTTCCGGCGTTTCATCACGCCATTTGATAAACGACGAACGTTTTTGCGTGCCGTGATAAGTGCTATTGATTTCGATCGCGCTGAGATGTCGGCTGGCGTAGGCCAGTTCACGCGATTGCGGCAGCTTGGCCGGATAGAAATTGTCGCGCCACGGTGCGAAATTCCAGCCGCCGATGCCAACCCGAAAGCTGCCGCCAGACTTGCGCCGCGCTGTGGGCGACGCCGCTGCCGATGCTGGCTCGGCTGCTGCCTTGGTTGCTGGCTCAGGTGCGGACTTGGCCGCGGTGCGTGCTGCCATGGCGCGATCTCCCGGGACGCGAGAGTCAAAGTCTAGCGGGAAACCGCGGCAAGCGGGTGGGGCGTCTGAGCGCTAGAAACGACAAAGCCGGAAGCAGGCCCCCGCCCGCTTCCGGCTGTCTTGCTCCAGCCGAGCTGGCTCAGAACGAGAGGTTCTGGGTTACATCAGCCGTATTCACGTCGACCTGTTGCGTCACCACCGCACCGCTGGTGCTGGTGGCCTGCACGCTGTACTTGCCGCCCGCGGCGCTGTCCGGCAGCAGCGGGATCGGCAGCAAGGCCTGGTAAGTGCCGATCACCGGCGCCGCCACCGGCAGCGCGGGCTCGGTCGCGTACAAGCTGTAGGCACCCGTATTGGTAGCCGCGGCGGTTGCCGCGATCTCGAAGGTGCCGCCGTTGACCAGTTGCAGCGCGCGCAGCGTCGCTTCGGCCGAAGCCGGCGTGACCGTGCCCGAGACGCGCCGGTACGCGGAAGTCGGCAGCGACATCGGCGACGCCGAGGTCGAGATCGCCGTGCTGCCGCCCGCCACCACCGGCACGCTGCGCACGATGCCCGTGCCGCGGCCATTGGCTGCGCCCGGCACCACCACCACGTCGACCGCGCCGGCGGTGCTGCTCTGCTCGATCGGCGACAGCGTGAAGTTGCCATTGGCATCGGCCACCGTGGCCTTTACCACCACGCCGTTGCGCTCGGCGTAGACGCGCGCGCCCGGCGCCGAGGCCACCACGCCGCTGACCGCGCCACTGACCACCATCGGGATCGCCGTCACCACCGGCTTCAGGCCGTAGCTGCCGTTGCCGCGCGTCACCACCGACTTGCACGCATCGAAGTCCAGCACCAGGTCGGTCAGCGTGCCGGACGCAACCGTGAAGGGCCGGTTGATCTTGATGCCGGACTGCACCGCGCTCGGCGTATCCAACGACTGCTCGGTGCCGCCGGTGGGCACTACCGAGTTGGCCAGTGCGCCCGAACCGCCCCCGCGGTTCGCGTCGAGCAGCAGCCGTACCTGTTGATAGCTGCCGGCCGGCAGCACCGTCTGGCCCAGCGTGGTCAGCACGCCATTGGTCAGCGACAGCAGGTCGATCTTGCGCGCGGGAACCACGTCGATATCGACCCAGCCGCCGGCGCCCGGATCGGCGTTGGCGCTGCTGTGCACGCGCACCTTGTTGACGGTCACGAAAACATGGTCATAGCCGCAGGCGGGCGCATCGGTCATCGAAACCTTCAGCGTTCCCTGGCCGCCACCGGAATCATCGCCACCGCCGCCGCCGCAGGCGGCCAGCGCCAGGGCGCCGCTCAGCGCCAGGATGCGCAGCGGCGTGGATGAGTATGAAAGGTTCAGCACGGTGCTCTCCGCTTGTAGTTGTGGGGTGCCCGCAGAATATGTTGCCGATCGCATAACCGGTGTAAGCCTTTGTAAAGCGTTGCAAAGAAGACGCTCCCGATCCTCCGCGTGACGGCCCGATCACGCACCAAATTGACGGGTTGCGTCGTCAACTTCAGCGAATGTCCCGGCGACGCGCATTGCTGCCTCAAGTCGGCAGCGGCCGCTCCGATGCGTGAGTGATCTCGTTAATAATCCCAGTCACCTTCGACACGTTGCTGACGATGGAACAGACACGCGGCATTCAAGAGGTGAATAAGGCGGTCAGCCAGCTCACGAGATGGTGCAGCAGAATGCGGCGCTGGTGGAACAGTCGACGGCGGCGGCGGCAGCGTTGCAGACGCAGGCAGGAAGCCTGGCGGGGGCGGTGGGGCAGTTCAGGTTGGGGTAACAGGTTGGGGTAACAGTTGGGATAAGGGCGCGCACTGCTACCCAATGAGCAGTGGCTCTGGCTATCCCAGCGGGCAGACAATCCACTACGCTGCCAGCTCGCTCTCCACTCACGCTTGCGGGAGAGGAGAGCGAGCACCGCAAATTTCGGCCAATTCAACTTTCAAGGGCTGCGAGCATATAGGACGTACTCCGCCCGCCGGCCCCCGACTTCTGCAGGACACCATGGGCTACCAGTTCATTGATATCCCGCAGCGCCGTGTCAGCGGAGCATTTGGCGATTGAGGCCCACTTGCTGCTCGTCAGCTTCCCGTCGAAGCCGTCGAGCAAACGGTTCAGCATCTTCGTTTGCCGCTCGTTCATAGGCGTCGCACCCCAGCGATGCCAGAAGCGGGCTTTCCCCAGCACAGCATCAAGCGTGTGTTGAGCATTCTGAACGGAGCGGTAAAGAGCGTCCAGAAACCACAACAGCCAAGCGGTCACGTCCAGCGAGCCCTTTTGGGTGCGCTCCAGGATGTCGTAGTAGTCCTTGCGCTCCCGCTGGATCTGCGCCGACAGGCTATAGAAGCGCTGCGGGCTCGCATCGGCCCTGGACAACAGAAGATCTCCGATCGCGCGGGCGATACGGCCATTGCCGTCGTCGAAGGGGTGCAGCGTGACAAACCAAAGATGTGCAAGGCCTGCCTTCAGCACCGGCGGATCGGACTGGTCGTCATTGACCCAATCCAGGAATCGCTTCGCTTCCAACGGTAGACAATCAGCCGGCGGAGCCTCGAAATGCACGCGCTGACGGCCTAAAGGTCCGGAGACAACTTGCATGGGGCCCTTTGCGTCATCGCGCCACTGTGCGACACGTATCCGGGACATGCCACTGTAGCCTGTGGGGAACAGCGCCGCATGCCATCCGAACAGCCTTTCCCTGCTGAGCGGCGCGTTGCTGTGCGTCGTGGCATCGAGGACCATTTCCACGACACCTTCCACGTGACGATCTACCGGGGCCAATGCGCCGATGTCAACGCCGAGCCTGCGCGCAATTGACGACCTCACCGAATCAACATTGAGCCTTTCCCCTTCGATTTCACTGGTCTTGACGACATCTTCAGTCAGCGCGGCCAAGCTTGCTTCGTCGCGCAGCGCCATGCCGACGTCTGAAAGCCGACCGAGCAGCATCCCCTGCGCCCGCGTCACTTCCGACAGCGGCTGCGCCAGGGCTGTCAGGTCATAGCGCAATGCAGGCCAGTCAGGCGCCTGCCACATGTAGAGCCAATCTCCGCGTTTCATGCGGAAATTATGTCGCGAAATCTCCGTATAGGCAATTTTTCACCGCGTACTTTGCGGAGATTACAACGAAGGATCACCGCAGCTTTCGAAATTGCAGGGACAACCTTGGGAAGGTAATCAGAGATCACATGGTGGAATTACGCCTTACAATCAGCATCGATTCCGCCTGTTCCGCCGGGACATGCCCGGCTCCTGCCGTGAACCTAGACTTCGACACCCTGGAGCGCTTGCGCCAAAGCCATCCGGCATGGCGCCTGCTCCGTTCTGACCACGCCAGTCTGGTCGCGGCGTTCCTCCATCGCGCATTCGTCGAACCCAACCGCCGTTCGATCGGGCAATCCGACCTCGCCGAAGCATTGGAGGATGCATTGTTCGCGCTGCGCGAACGCCTCGGCCAGGACACCTTTCCCAAACCGGCGCTCGATTACCTGAACGACTGGGCGGCCAACGAGAAGGGCTGGCTGCGCAAGTTTTACCGGCAGGGGTCGGACGAACCGCAGTTCGACCTGACACCGGCCACCGAAAAGGCGATCGCGTGGCTCGGCACGCTGGCCGAGCGCAGCTTCGTCGGCACGGAGTCGCGCTTGCTGACGCTGTTCGATCTGCTCAAGCAAATGCACGAAGGCACGCAGACCGACCCGCAGGCGCGCCTGATGGAATTGCACCGGCGCCGCGACGAGCTGGATGCGGAGATCGCTCGGGTCACCGGCGGCGACTTGCCGCTGCTTGACGACACCGCGCTGAAAGACCGCTTCCAGCAATTCGTCGCGCTGGCACGCGAACTACTGACCGATTTCCGCGAAGTGGAAGACAATTTCCGCTCTCTGGATCGCCGCGTGCGAGAGCGCATTGCGCTTTGGGAAGGCTCCAAGGGCGCACTGCTGGAAGAGATCATGGGCGAGCGCGATACCATCGCCGATTCCGACCAAGGCCGCAGCTTCCGCGCATTCTGGGATTTCGTGATGAGCAGCCGCCGCCAGGAAGAGCTTTCGTCCCTGCTCGAGCATGTGCTGGCACTGCCAACGGTTTCGGAACTGAATCCTGACACGCGACTGCGCCGCGTGCATTACGACTGGCTGGAAGCCGGCGAGCATACCCAGCGCACTGTGGCCCAGCTCTCGCAACAGCTGCGGCGCTTCCTCGACGACAAGGCCTGGCTGGAGAACCGCCGTATCATGGACCTCCTGCGCGGCATCGAGGCCCGGGCGCTGGCCGTGCGAGACGCGCCGCCGCCAGACCTTATGATGGCCGTGGACGACACCGCCGCCGACATCGAACTGCCGATGGAACGCCCCTTGTTCGTGCCGGCCCTCAAGGCCCGCATCGCCGACACCGATATCGAAGCCGGCGACGCCGACGTCGCCGCCGACGCCTTGTTCTCGCAGGTCGTCATCGACAAGGCGGAACTGGCGGCGCACGTCCGCCATGCACTGCAAAGCCGCACACAGGTCACGCTGCAGGAACTGTGCAACTTGCGGCCCCTGCAGCATGGCCTGGCCGAGCTGGTCGCCTACCTGCAGCTGTCCGGCGATTCCTTCCGTTCCGTGATTGACGAATCCGAGATCGATGCCGTCAGCTGGACGATGCAGACACAGGATGCCGGCACACTGGTAAGACAGGCCCGGCTGCCCCGGGTCATTTTTATGCGATAAGCATGATGCAAGACCTGGATCCCATTGACGTGGCGGCGCCCGCCGCGGGCGTGCCGGCCAACCTCGCCCTGTCGGCGCTGGTCGTGCCGTTGCTGAAAGGCGTGCTCTACCGCGAAGGCGATGCCGCCCTCTGGCATGCGCTGCTGAACCTGCAACCCACCGTGCGCGACTATGTCGCGGTGCTGGGCCTCGAACTGGTACTGGAGGAGGCGGAAGGCTATGCGTTCCTGCGCTCGCAGCCGGACATCGAGGACGACGGCGCGCAGCGTCCGCCACGCCTGATCGCGCGGCGCCAGCTGTCGTTCCCGGTCAGCCTGACGCTGGCGCTGCTGCGCAAGAAGCTGGCTGAGTTCGACGCCACCGGCGGCGACACGCGGCTGGTACTGACGCTCGATGAAATCGCTGAACTGCTGCGGGTGTTCCTGCCCGGCGGCACCAATGAAGCCAAGTTGATCGACCAGATCGAACTGCATGTGAACAAGATCGTGGAGTTGGGTTTTTTGAGGCGGCTGAAGGCGGACGGCAATGCCCGCGCCGGCGGCGAGGCCGGCTTCGAAGTCCGACGCATCCTGAAGGCCTTTGTCGATGCTCAATGGCTGTCCGAGTTCGATGCCCGGCTGGCGGCCTACCAAATCCAGTTGAGCGGCCAAGGGGTCCCCACGTCCGTACTGAACGGGGGGCGAGCCGATGCATGAACCCCAAAATCTCGGCCTGGATTTCACCGGCGACGACACGCTGTCGGGCTTTCGCCTGTCCCGGCTCGAAGTTTTTAACTGGGGCACCTTCGACAAGCGTGTCTGGGTGATCCATCCCGAAGGCCGGAACGGGTTGCTGACCGGCGACATCGGCTCAGGCAAGTCGACGCTGGTTGACGCCGTGACCACGCTGCTTGTACCTGCCCAGCGCATCGCCTACAACAAGGCGGCGGGTGCCGAAAACCGCGAACGCACCCTGCGCAGCTACGTTCTCGGCCACTACAAATCCGAGCGCAACGAGGTCACCGGCACGACGCGTCCCGTGGCGCTGCGCGACCAGAACAACTACTCCGTTATCCTGGGCGTCTTCCACAACGCCGGCTACGACCAGACCGTGACGCTGGCGCAAGTGTTCTGGATGAAGGACGTCCACGGGCAGCCCGCCCGCTTCTATGTCGGCGCGGAGCAAGACCTCTCGATCGCACAGGACTTCGCCCACTTCGGGATGGACATCGCCGCGCTGCGCAAGAAGCTGCGCGCATTGAAGGTGGAGCTGTTTGACGCATTCAATCCTTATGGCGCCTGGTTCCGGCGCCGCTTCGGCATCGATAACGAGCAGGCGCTCGAACTCTTCCACCAGACCGTGTCGATGAAATCGGTCGGCAACCTGACCGACTTCGTGCGCAGCCACATGCTGGAGCCGTTCGATGTGGCACCGCGCATCGAGGCCTTGCTGGGGCACTTCGATGACCTGGATCGCGCCCATGAAGCAGTCCTCAAGGCCAAGCGCCAGGAGGCAATGCTGACGCCGCTGGTCGCCGATTGTGAGCGCCATGCCGAAGTGGCCGCTGCATCCGAGCAGCTGCGTGCCTGCCGCGAGGCGCTGCGCCCCTATTTCGCGCAGCTCAAGTTGGGCCTGCTGGACAAGCGCATTTCCGGCCTCACCGAGGAGTTTGAGCGGCAGGACAACCAGGTGCGCAGACTGCAGGAGCGGTACGAAAGCCAGCGCCGCGACGAAGCCGAACTACGTCGTCATATCGCCGAGAACGGAGGCGACCGCATCGGCAGGCTGGCCGAGGAAATCCGCTTGCAGACCGACGAAAGCTCCAGGCGGCAGCAAAAGTCAGAACGTTATGGCGAGCTGGTCCGCGCGGTCGGCGAGGCGCCCCCGGAGGAAGCGTCCGCCTTCCTGGCTTTAAGAGCGCGCCTTGCAGCACTGGCCGAGACGGCGAAATCCCGCGAAGCCGCACTGGAAAACGATCTTACCGAGCACGGCGTCACGCTGCGCCAGGGCAAGGCCGACCACGACGCGCTGGACGGGGAAATCCGCAGCCTGAAGTCGCGCCGCAGCAATATCCCGGCTGCCCAGATCGCCATGCGCAACGCCCTGGGCGAAGCCCTGTCTCTCTCCGAAGACGATATGCCCTTTGCCGGCGAACTGCTGCAAGTACGGGACGATGAGCGTGACTGGGAAGGTGCGGCGGAGCGCCTGCTGCACAACTTCGGCCTGTCGCTGCTGGTGCCAGATGTGTTGTATCCGGAGGTATCGGCCTGGGTGGACCGCACCCACCTGAAAGGCCGGCTGGTCTATTTCCGCGTTCGCGAAGGCGCCAGGACGGACGTCGCGGCGCTGCACCGTGATTCGCTCGCGCGCAAACTCGCCATCAAGCCCGATTCCCCGTTGTACGGCTGGCTGGAACGCGAGGTGGCCGCGCGTTTTGACGTCGCGTGCTGTGCCACGCATGAACAGTTTCGCCGCGAAACGCGTGCCGTCACGCGCGCCGGTCAGGTCAAGATGCCCGGCGAGCGCCATGAGAAGGACGACCGCCACCGCCTGGACGATCGCAGCCGATATGTGCTGGGCTGGAGCAACGCCGCCAAGATCGCCGCGCTGGAAAGCGAGGCTCGCACGCTGCAAAACCGGCTTGCGGAGCTGGGGGCGCTGATGGGCAAGCTGATGAACGAGCGAGACGTGCTGCGGAGGCAGGTCACGGCGTTGTCCCAGCTGGATATCTTTGCCGACTTCGAGGAGCTCGACTGGCAGGCGCCGGCGCGGGAGGCCGCCCGGCTGGCCGAAGAAAAACGCCAGCTGGAATCAGCGTCGGATGTGCTGCGGCAGCTGACGATCCGCCTTGACGAGCTCGGGGCTGCATTGCAGGAGACCGAGCAGCAGTTGGAAGACCACCGAGACAAGCGTTCGAAAGCCGAGGGCCGCAGGACCGACGCGCTGGCGCTGCGTGCCGAAACGCAGGCAACCCTGGACGCGTCTGCCGACTTTGCAGACATGGTCCCGACGCCATCCATCGATGCGCTGCGTGCCGAGATACTCGGCGAACACAGCCTGACGGTCGAGTCCTGCGACGGCCGCGAACGGGACATGCGGACGGCACTACAGGAGCGCCTCGACGCCGAGGCGAAGCGGCTGGTGCGGCTCAGCGAGAGCATCGTCAAGGCGATGTCAGCATATAAGGAAGCGTTCAAGCTGGAAACCAGCGAGGTCGATGCCAGTGTCTCGGCCGGCTTTGAATACCGCAGCATGCTCGATAAGCTGCGCACGGACGATCTGCCCCGTTTCGAGGCCCGCTTCAAGGAACTGCTGAACGTCAACACCATCAACGAGATCGCCAACTTCAACGCGCAGCTCGGCAAGGAACAGCAGACCATCCGCGAGCGCGTGGAGCGCATCAACGAATCGCTGACGCAGATCGACTACAACACCGGGCGCTACATCCGGCTGGAGGCGCAGGTTACGCCCGATGCCGAGATCCGCGACTTCCAGTCCGAGCTGCGCGCCTGCACCGAAGGTGCGCTGACCGGCTCCGAGGACAGCCAGTACTCCGAAGCCAAGTTCCTGCAGGTCAAGCACATCATCGAACGCTTCCGCGGCCGCACCGGCCTGACTGACCAGGACCGGCGCTGGACCGTCAAGGTGACCGACGTGCGCAACTGGTTCGTCTTCGGCGCAAGCGAACGCTGGCGTGAAGACAATGCCGAGCATGAGCACTACTCTGACTCCGGCGGCAAGTCAGGCGGCCAGAAGGAAAAGCTCGCCTACACCATCCTCGCCGCGAGCCTGGCCTACCAGTTCGGGCTGGAATGGGGCGCGGTGCGTTCGCGCTCGTTCCGCTTTGTCGTCATCGACGAAGCCTTCGGGCGCGGCTCGGACGAGTCGGCGCAATACGGCCTGCGGCTGTTCGCCAAGCTCAACCTGCAACTGCTGATCGTGACGCCGCTGCAGAAGATCCACATCATCGAGCCGTACGTGTCCAGCGTCGCATTCGTGCAGAACGACGAAGGGCGTGCCTCCAAGGTGCGCAACCTGACGATCGACGAGTACCGCGCCGAAAAAGCCAGGATGACCGCATGAACTGGAGCCTCCCCGCCGACTTGCGTGCCCAGGTGCAGAGGCTCTGGGACAAGGGCGACATCCTGCGCGCAATGGTCAGCTCGGTTCCGGAGGAAGTGCTGTTTCCGAGGCGGCTGACGTTGCGCGCACCATCCTCGGGTGAACTGACGGAGCGCTTCGAGGCAGCGCGCGCCTGGATTGGCGAGCTGCGGCAAATGGCGTATTTCCGGCTGGAAATGCGCGAATTCCGCCATCGAACGTTTGGCGCCAATTCCATGCCATGCGCGGCGTGGATCGACACGCTGAACGATGCCGTCGCACTGTTGGGCAAACGCCGCGAGGTCGAGCGCTTCGCCGCCATGGTTGCAGCAACGCGCGCTACGCAGCCGTTGCTGCTACCTTGGCTGACGCAGCGGCCCTTGCGCGCGCTGGAATTCCACGACGCCTGGGACAGGCTCCTTGCCATCGTCGGATGGCTGCAGCGGCACCCGAGGCCTGGCGTATACCTGCGCCAGGTCGATCTCCCAGGCGTGCATACCAAGTTCGTTGAGGCCCATCGCGGCGTGCTGGCCGAGCTGCTGGACCTGGCGCTGCGGCCTGACGCCATCGCCGCGCAGCACTCCGGCGTCCACCAGTTTTCCACGCGCTATGGGTTTCTCGACAAGCCGATGCGCATTCGCTTCCGCTTCCTCGACCGCAACAACCGCACGCTGCCAGGCAATGCGCCGACGCACGATGTCACGCTGGATACCGACAGCTTTGCGGCGCTGGCACCGGGTGTCTCGCGCGTGTTCATCACGGAAAACGAGACCAACTTCCTGGCCTTCCCGGAAGTGCCCGAAGGCCTGGTGATCTTTGGCGCGGGCTATGGCTTCAGCCTGCTCGCGGGCGCGTGCTGGCTGTCGGATTGCCGGATTTACTACTGGGGCGACATCGACACCCACGGCTTTGCCATCCTGAGCCAGCTGCGCGGCGTGCTTGAGCATGCCGAATCGATCCTGATGGACCGCGAAACGTTGATGGCATTCGAGGGGCAATGGGGCGTGGAGGACTGCCAGATGCTGCGGAATCTGCCCCGGCTGAACGCCGATGAACAGGCACTCTACGATGACCTGCGGGATAACCGCATCCGCAAGAACCTGAGGCTTGAGCAGGAGCGCGTCGGGTTCGATTGGGTTCGCGCCGCAATCGGAAACATCGCGCACGATTAAGCACCGCTGGTCTTCTCCCCTCTCCCGCGGCGAAAGAGGCGCCGGGGAAGAGGGCCGGCGCGTTCCACGGCGATGCCTTCACCTCGCGGCAACGCCTGCCTTTTTCCTGCCTCCGATCGCCCCGGCTGCCGCCGCGCCCAGAATCCGCCGGAACGTCGGGCATTCCATATGGCTCGGCGCCGGGCACACGGCCGCGTGCCGCAAGCCATCCCGCATTGCCGTCAGCTTGCGGATCGTGCGGTCCAGTTCATCGGCCCTGGCCGCGAGCAGCTTCCGGTCGATCCGTGGCCCGCCTTCCGGCGAGAACATCCGGGCGATGTCGTCCAGCGAGAATCCTGCCGCCCGCCCCAGCGCGATCAGCGCCAGCCGTTCCAGCACACCGGCGTCGTACACCCGCCGCATCCCGCGCCGGCCGATGGGAGCGATCAGGCCCTTTTCCTCATAGAAACGCAGCGTCGACGCAGGCACGCCCGCCTGCTGCGCCACTTCGGCGATATCCAGGCTTTTCACCGCTTGACCTCAAGTTGACTTGAACTGGCACAGTGTAGCTTCGACGCCATGATGGCGTGCGGGAGGACACAACCATGGGTGACAAGCAGTCAACGAGCAATGGTGCCGGCGAACAGGCCGCGCTGTGGAACGGCCCGTCCGGCCAGGCATGGGTAGCGCAGCAGGCGCTGCTCGACCAACTGTTACAGCCGCTGGAAGCGCTGCTCGTCGGCGCGGTCGATGCCGGCGCGGCGCGGCATGTGCTTGACGTCGGATGCGGTGCGGGCGCGACGACGCTGGCGCTGGCGCGGAGCATCGGCGCGCGCGGGCAATGCACCGGCATCGACATCTCCGGCCCGCTGGTGGACGTGGCACGGGCGCGCGCGCAACGGGAAGGCGTGCCGGCCACCTTTGTCCAGGCGGATGCGCAAACCCATGTCTTCGCGCCTGGCACCTTCGACGCAATCGTGTCGCGCCTCGGCGTGATGTTCTTCACCGACCCGGTCGCCGCCTTTGCCAACCTGCGGATTGCCGCGAAGGCGGGCGCCGCGTTGCGTTGCATCGCATGGCGCGGTGCGGCGGAAAACCCGTTCATGACCACTGCAGAGCGCGCCGCTGCGCCGTTGTTGCGGAACCTGCCACCCCGCCAGCCGGGTGGCCCTGGGCAGTTCGCGTTCGGCGATCGTCAGCTGGTGCGGTCCATTCTCGAGGACAGCGGCTGGACCGCCATCGACATCACGCCGATCGACGTGGCATGCGCGCTGCCGGCGCACGCGCTGGAAGACTATTTCACGAGCCTGGGCCCCGTCGGCCTGGCGCTGCGGGACGCAGACGCAGGCACGCGTGGCCAGGTTGTCGAAGCCGTCGGCAACGCCTTCAGGCCCTATATGCGTGGCCAGACCGTGCACTTCACCGCTGCCTGCTGGATGATTGCCGCGCGGGCGCCCACTGGCTCGGAGACAGGGGAGACAGGTGGTCATGGCTGACGCCGTAATTACGGGGCCTGCCGCATTCCATCGCCAGGAAGCCTAAGTTAAGTGCGCTACCGCACCGAGCATCCGTTGTGCAGGCCGAGAATAGGAACCCTTCGGCGCCATCGCGCACCGCATTCCGCTACCGCGGGGCAACTGCATGGCAAGGCTTACTGGCCGACTGGCCGCCTGCATCGCATCCAGCCTTCTGCTCACCACTGTTGCGCAGGCGTCGGATATTGCCTGCCATCATGGGCTGGGTTCGCAGGCCGCCCGCTGCGACGGCCAGCCGGTCGCGGGAAATACCTGCAGGCATGCGGACAAGCCGCCCAGTGGCGCCGCCCTGATCTGCGACTACACGATGCTCCGCGGTGCGTATGAACGCGTCTACGCAGAGCAGTTGCAGCTCTTGCGCACCGGGGAGATCGGGCCGGACGATATCGCCGCATGGCGAAGGCACCGGGATGCCTGCACGTCGGTGCCGTGCCTGGACAGGGCCTTTGCCAATTGGCGCGACTACAGGAGCCAGAAACCGGTTCCCCCCGCTGCCCAGGCGCCGCCGGCGATGCCCGCCCAAGCCGCGCGCAATGCCAGGAAGAGCAAGCCGGAGGCTGCCGGGCCGAGGGCTGAGGTCCGTCCCCCGCCGCCTGTGGTGAAGCCGGTGCCGCGGGAAACTCAGCAGGAGAGGCGGCAGGAGACGCAGCAGGAGAAGAAGCAGGCGACGCAGCAGGAGAAACAGCAGGCGAAGCAGCAGGAGACGCAGCAGGAGAAGAAGCAGCCGGAAACGCAGACAGCCCCGACGCAGCTTGCTTCTCCCGCTACGCCGCAGCCGTCGCCTGGGGCCGTGGTGCCGTCAGGAAGCCCACCACAACCCGTCAACCTTGTCGCGAAAAGCCAGCCGTTTCCGGATACCGTCCCGCCGCCTGCGCCGCAGCTTTCGCCTGACCCCTCGGCCGACAGGAAAATCAACGAGAGTCCGATTGCTCCGGCCACGATTGACCGGCCGCTCCTGGATTCCGCCCCCCTGCCCACGCCACAGTCCAGGCCCCAGGCCGTGACCAAGAGCGAAACCCCGGAGCGCCCCATCACCGCGCCGGCGATCAGTCAGCCGTCCCCCGGCCCCGCCACGCTATGGACTCCCGCCTACCCCGTGGATGGATCCTTGCCAGGCAGATGGGAACCACTTGGCGCGCTGGCGTGGTTGAGTCTGTGCGGCGCCTGCATGGTCCGTTGGTGCCGCCGGCGGCAGGTTCCATGGCTGCCTGATGCCGCGCGCCGGCGCCAGCGGACGCGGACCGCGGCGCGGATCGTGCTGGTATCGGCCGGACTGATCGCCGTGAACAGCATCGTGCTGTTCTGGATCCTGGCGTAACGCCGGACAGTGGGCCAGGTGCAGCGGGAAACGCGTGGAGCGTCCGGATGCGGACGCAAGCAGACACAGCCTGCGGAGCGCGGGCCGTGCGCCGCCGCATCCGGAGCGGTCGGCTTCATGAAAAGATCAACCGCCAGCGGGCTTTCGATCCAATGATCAAGCCGCGCCAGGAAGCCATCGCCAGCCGCGCGCACAGCCCTGTGCCCGGACACCCCTGCCGCTTCCGTGCGCCACCGTACCGAACATCCGCTACAGGGCGCCAGAATAGGACCCCATCGACGCCGTCCCTGCGCCGCCTCCCTCGGCTTGCCCCCGGGGCGACAGGATGAAAAGGCTTCCCGGCCCTCTGGTCGCTTGCATCTCGATCAACCTTCTGCTCACCGCCGGTGCGCAGGCGTCGGATATCGCCTGCAAGAACACGCTGCGCTCCCCGGCCGCCCGCTGCGACGATCTGTATGCCTCCCCCAGCCCATGCAGGGAAAACAGGCAAGCAAGCGCAGCCACGCTGATCTGCGACTACGCGATGCTCTATCGCAATCACGAACGCATTCATGCACAGCAGCAGCGACTGCTGCGCACCGGGGTAATCGCGCAGGACGACATCGCCGCATGGCGACGGCGCCGGGATGCCTGCACGTCGGTGGCATGCCTGGACAGCGTCTTTGCCAGCTGGCAACCGCACAGGAACCGCAAACCGGCACCTCGCGCCTCCGCGCCGCAACCCAATGCGCCCGAGGCGCCTGTGCGCAACATTGCAAAGAGCGAGCCGCAAGCGGCACCAAAGATGGCGCCCCAGCCAACGCTGGCGAGCCGGCCGCAGCCCGCTCCGCCGGTCCTCGTGCCACAGCCTGCGCCTGCTCACGAAGCCGAGTCGGGAAGCCTCGATGACCGCCTCCCTCCTGTCGCGATCGATCGACCGCGCCCGGCTTCCATCCCGCTGCGTACGTCGCCGCCGCGCGCGCTGGCACCACGGCAAACCGGTTGGGAATCGCTTGGCACGCTGGCGTGGCTGGGCATGTGCAGCGCGGGCATTTGCTGCTGGTCTCGCAGGACGCGGGGGGAATGGCTGCCCGGCGCGCACCGCATGCGCGAGCGCCTGCGCGACGCGTCCGCCATGGCGCTGACGGTCTGCGGGCTGTTGATGCTGAATGCCGTGCTGTTCGTATGCATCCTGGCGCAAGGCGCATCCGCCTCATGAAGCCTGGGCCGCCGTCGCGCAATGCCACACAGGCCTGGGCTTCCGGCGTCGGTTCATCCAGCCCGCCCGCTCACTCCGGCAACGGATATTTCCTGGCATTCATCTCCATCTTGGCGCGGACCGCGGCGTCAAGATCGACGCCCAGCGCCGTCACCAGCTGCGTCAGGTAGATGGTGATATCGGCCAGCTCCTGCTCCACATGCTCGCGCTTGTGCGACGACATGACCTGGCGCGACTCCTCCTCGGTCTGCCACTGGAAGATCTCGACCAGCTCGGCCACCTCGACGCTCAGCGCCATCGCCAGGTTCTTGGGGCTGTGGTACTTGCCCCAGTTACGGAGCTTGCCGAAGTCATAGGCGGCTTGCTGCAGGTTCTGGATATCGATCAGTGGCATGGCGGATGGCGTTGGCGTTTCATGGTGCCCCTGCGACGTCAGGGCATCGGCAGCGGGGCGAAACCGCAATTTAAGCACGGCCACGCACGCTCGACAGCCCCGCCATGCCGGGCTTACGCTACACAGGTGCATCGATCGTCGCAGCGGAGGTCTCCATGCGCCCGACTCCTGGCCTGGCATTCGCCACCCTCGCCGGCACCGTTGCCTACCTCGCCATCGCGATCGCGGGCTGGGGCCGCATCGGCGCCTTCTTTGCGCATCCCGCGCGCGTGGCCCTCACCATCGTGCTGTTCGCCCTGGCCGTGACCGCGCTGTTCTCCGGCGGCAACGTCAGCAGCGGCATGCGCGAAGACCGCGGCAACCGCTGGGTGCTGGCCGCGTTCGGCGTGCTCGGGCTGCTCGCGGCTTACCTGCCGGCTTATACCGACCGCATCGGCTTCTGGACGCTGGATGGGGATACCGTGCGCTGGATTGGCGTGGCGTTGTTTGCCGCCGGCGGCGTGCTGCGCTTGTGGCCGGTGTTCGTGCTTGGGCATCGGTTCAGCGGACTGGTGGCGATCCAGCCCGGGCATACGCTGGTGACTACCGGCATCTACGGCGTGATCCGGCATCCGAGCTATCTCGGATTCGTGGTCAGTTCGCTGGGATGGGTACTCGGATTCCGTTCAGGCGTGGGCGTGTTGCTGACGGTGGCGATGGTGCCGGTGCTGGTGGCGCGGATCCGGGCGGAAGAGGCGTTATTGCTTGATCAATTTGGGGATGAGTATGCGGCGTACTGTGGACGGACATGGCGGATGGTGCCAGGGGTGTACTAAGGTGTTGCCTACAAGGTCATACCGCCTGCGATGACACGGCTTGCACGCATGCTTGGCAGCAACCACTGCCCGCTATAGTATTGCCTTCGCCATTTCTGGCAAATCCAGACAGAACGAATAAAACCAGGCGCGCGGCCCGGCCGCTCGTCATTACGGGCATAAAGGTCTGCGTGATCGAACAAATCGTCATCGTCGGCTTCGGCTGCATCGGCCAGGCCGTGCTGCCACTGCTGGAGCGAACCTGGCCAGAGGCTGCGATAACCGTAGTGGACCGCGTGCTCGACCACACCCGCATGCAGATCGTAGCCGGACACGGCCTGCACGCCATCGAGGCCAACATCACCGCCGGCAACCATGAAACGGTACTTGGCCCGCTGCTGAGCCCCGGCACCTTCCTGCTGAACCTCGCCCCATCCGTCTGCAGCCGCGACCTGATCGCCTTTGCGCAGGCGCGCGGCGCGTTCTACGTCGACGCCGGCATCGAGCCATGGGACTACGAAGCCGACCCGCAAGCCTCGCACCTGAGCAACTACGCGCTGCGCGACGAGATGCTGGCCTTCGCCCGCGGCCGTGAATCCCTGCCGACCGCATTGGTCGCGCATGGCGCCAATCCCGGGCTGGTGTCCGTGCTGGTGAAGGCCGCGCTGATGGCACTGGTCGGCAACGTGGGATTACGGCTGCCGGAGCCTGAAGACCGCGCCGACTGGGCCGCACTCGCGCGCGCGCTCGACATACGCGTCATCCAGGTCGCCGAGTACGACAGCCAGCAAGCCCCCGGCTACCCGCGCGACGGCGAATTCGCCAACACCTGGTCCGCCGAAGGCTTCATCACCGAATGCCTGCAGGACGCCGAACTCGGCTGGGGCACGCATGAACCCACGCTGCCGCCCGACGGCTATCGCCACGGCTACGGCAGTGGCGCGGCCATCGCGCTGGACCGGCCCGGGCACCGCACGCGCGTGCGGTCGTGGTCGCCGCAGCATGGCCCCTTCGACGCGTACCTGATCACGCACAACGAATCGATCTCGATCGCCGAGTACCTGACCCTGACCGGCAACACCACCACCGGCCAGCCGCCATACCGCCCCACCGTCTACTACGCCTATCGCCCCACCACCGCCACGCAGGTGTCGATGCAATGGCTGGACGACCGCGCCGCACCGCGCGTGCGCGGCGAACGCATCCTGCGCGACGAGATCCAGTGCGGCGAAGACGAACTCGGCGTGCTGCTGATGAGCGGCCGGCACGGCGCGGTCTGGTACGGCTCGCGCCTGTCCGTGCAGCGCGCGCGCTCGCTGGCGCCGTACAACACCGCCACCAGCCTGCAGGTGGCATCGAGCCTGGTCGCCGGCATGCAGTGGATGCTGGCCAACCCCGCGCGCGGCGTGGTGGAATCCGACGCGCTCGACTTCCGCCCCGTGCTGGCCGATGCCGCGCACTGGTGGGCGCCGCTCAGCGTGCATTTCACCGACTGGCAGCCGCGGCCAGGCGCCACGTCGCTCGCCTTCAACGACTTCCTGCTCGACGACGCCACCGCGCAACCCGTCGCCTGCCAACCTGCAACGTCACCGACAATGGCCTGCTGATGCAACGCATCCCCCAGACCCCGCGCCGTAACTGGCCGCGCGAACTCGAGAAGGTCGGCTTCCACTTCCATTCGCTGGACGAGTTCAACGTCCCGCGCGAAGTCGATGACAACACCTTCTTCTACTGGCGCGAAGACGCCGCCTACGCCTTCAGCAAGCATGAGATCGAAACGCTGTACGCAGCCGCGTACGACCTCAACCAGCGCTGCCTGGAAGCCGTGCAGCACGTGATCGACCACGACCTGTTCGCGCGCCTGGCCATCCCGCAGGACTTCGCGCAACGGATCCGCACCTCCTGGGACCGCGACGAGCCCACGCTGTTCGGCCGCTTCGACATGACGCTGGACGAGCACGGCGTGCCGAAGCTGTACGAGTTCAACGCCGACACCCCCACCTCGCTGATCGAATCCGCCGTGGCGCAGTGGTACTGGAAAGACACCGTGCAGCCGCAGGCCGACCAGTTCAACAGCCTGCACGAGGCGCTGGTGGCGCGCTGGCAATGGCTGCGCCAGCACTACCGCAACGCCAGCGTGCTGCACTTTGCGTGCATGTTCGACAGCCAGGAAGACATCTGCAACACCGAGTACCTGATGGACACCGCGCTGCAGGCCGGCTGGTCCGTCAAGCTGGTCGACCTGCAAGACATCGGCACCGACGGCCGCGGCGGCTTCTATGACGCCGACGACGTGCCGATGGAAGTCGTCTTCAAGCTCTACCCGTGGGAATGGATGGCCACCTCCGACTACCGCGGCCAGCTAGCGCACAGCCCCGTGCGCTGGGTCGAGCCGCCGTGGAAGGCCGTGCTGTCCAACAAGGCCATCCTGCCGATCCTGTGGGAGCTGTTCCCGGGACACCCCAACCTGCTCGAAGCCAGCTTCGACCCCGGCCGCTTCGCCGGCCAGCCGCACGCCAAAAAGCCCTTCCTGTCGCGCGAAGGCGAGAGCGTGACCCTGCTCACCCCGGAAGGCCACGTCCACAACCCCGGCGAGTATGGCGAGGAAGGCTTTATCTACCAGGCCTACTCACCGGCGCGGCGCTTTGACGGCCGCCACACCACGCTGGGCGTCTGGATCGTCGACGACGTGCCCAGCGGCCTGTGCGTGCGCGAGGAATCCGGGCCCATCGCCAGGAACACCAGTTTCTTCGTTCCACACTACTTCACGAACGCGTAAGCACATGGCCAAGAAGAAGCCGGGCAGCCAACGGCCGTCGAAGTACGACAGCCCCTACAGCCCCAGGCCCAGCCGCTCCGCGAAGGTGTCATGGCAGGCGCAGGCCTACAACACCCAGCCGAAGAAGTCGCCCACGCTGTGGATCATCGGCGCCTGCGCCGTGGTCGCCGGCGTAGCGGCACTCGGCTCCTGCAGCGACGACGCCGACGACGATCCCGGCGTGACCGTCCGCCGCGCCAGCTACGCCACGCTGCAAGACTGCGAAGCCGACTGGAACACGCCCAACGACTGCGAGAGCGTGCCGGCCGACGACACGCGCAACCTCTACAGCTCCAGCCTGGCCGACGCCGCCAGCAGCCCGGGCGCCAACGGCAGTTCAGGCAGCGGCCATGGCAGCACCGCTTACTACGCGCGCTGGTACGGCCCGTACTACACCGCCAGCGGCACCGTCTACCACCCCGACGGCTCGCAGACCCGGCGCGACATGTCGTCCGGCCCGCTGCGGCCGATGACTGCCTACGACAGCAACGGCATGCGCACGCAGCAGCAATGGGCGCCATCCACGCCGAACGCCGCGATGGTGGAAGAAGCCACCGTGCGCCGCAGCTCGCTCGGCCGCGGGCAATCCATGGGGCTGTCCATGCGCACCGCCGCCGTGTCGCGCGCGCCGGTGGTGTCGCGTGGTGGCTTTGCCAGCCGCTTTGGCAGCTCCGGGCGGTCTGGTGGCGGTTGAGTGTTGCTTCGCTTTCGCTGTGTCTTATTTCCTTCCCTGATCCACTGACAACGAGTCGAACCTATGGTCAATGCCATGCATCCGGCGCTTGCCTACCTGATCTATATCGTCACCAGCTTTGGCTTGCTGGGGTTGTTCCTGCTGGTCTATACGCGGGTGACGCCGCATCGGGAATTCCAGCTGATCCGCGAGGGGAACGTGGCGGCGGCGTTGTCGCTGGGTGGGGCGGCGCTGGGGTTCTCGCTGACGTTGTCATCGAGCATTCAGCATAACGCTACGTTTGGGATGTTCTTGTTGTGGGCGTTTGGGGCGTTTGCTGTGCAGGTGGTGGCTTACCTGGTGGCGGCGCGGGCGTTGGGGGGTGTCAGTGAGGCGATCTCAAACGACAACCGGGGGGTTGGGGCGGTGATGGGGGTGATTTCGTTGTCGGTGGGGGTGGTGAATGCGGCGTGTCTTAGCTGAGGTGGTGGAGGCAGGGCCGGCGGTGAAGCCCCCCGCGGCAGAATAGATGTCGCCCCTATAGAATTTGAACCCTGGGGGCGATGAGAGAGAGAAGTGGCTCGTTACGGGAAGGATTTCAAGGACCGGGCGGTAGCGCGGTTGTTACCGCCGGAGAGTGCGGCGGTGGAAGTGGTTGCAAGGGAACTGGGTGTGGCAGTGGCCACGCTGGAGCGCTGGCGTGCGGACGCTATGTCCATGCCCGCTCGCGAGCGGGCATGGACAGCGGCGGCCAGGTTTGAGGCGGTGCTGGCGACGGCTGCGATGGACGAGGCCAGCAAGAACGCCTGGTGCCGTGAGAACGGTGTGTATCCGCAGGAGTTGGAGCAGTGGCGTGCTGCCGCCACGCAGGCGCTGGCGGAGCCCGAGGATGCGCGCGCCACCCCTCGCGAGACGAAGGCCGATCGGCGCCGCATCAAGGAACTCGAACGCGAGCTGCGCCGCAAGGAGAAGGCGCTGGCTGAAGCCGCCGCCCTGCTGATACTCTCAAAAAAGCTAGAGGGCATCTTCCCGAAGGACAAGGACGAGGACGCATGATCGGCCTGGAAGATCGCCACACGATGGTCCGCCATATCGAAACCGCGCATGCAGGCGGCGCTCGCCTGCGCCTGGCGTGCGAGGTAGCTGGCATAACCGTGCGCACTCTGCAACGCTGGAAGGCCCACGATGGCCTGGTGGTCGGCGACCGCCGCCCCGGGGCCGAACGGCCCACGCCCGCGCATGCGCTGAGCATTGAGGAGCGCGAACGCATTCTGGCCGTTGCCAACGAGCCGCGCTTCGCCGACATGCCGCCGGCGCGCATCGTACCGATGCTGGCCGACGAGGGTGTCTACCTGGCCAGCGAATCGAGCTTCGGTCGGGTGCTGCGCGCCCATGGGCAGACCCGGCATCGAGGACGCGCTAAGGCGCCGCGCCAGCGCCGTCCGCCCACCACGCACGTGGCCACGGGGCCGCGCCAACTGTGGTGCTGGGACATGACGTATTTGCCGGCCGAGGTCGCCGGGCGCTGGTTTTATCTGTACCTCATCCTGGACGTGTACAGCCGCAAAATCGTGGGCTTCGAGGTCCACGACCGCGACGACGCCGACCACGCGGCGCATCTGGTCAAACGCACAGCGCTGGCCGAGGGCATTCACGCCATGGCGGCCAAGCCGGTGCTGCACGGTGACAACGGCGCCACGCTCAAGGCCACCACGGTGTTGGCGATGTTGCACTGGCTGGGCGTCAAGCCCTCGTACTCGCGTCCGCGGGTGAGCGACGATAACGCCTTCGTGGAAAGCCTGTTCCGCACGGCCAAGTACCGGCCGGAGTTCCCGTCTACAGGCTTTGCCGATCTGGTCACGGCACGTACGTGGGCGGCCCACTTCGTCCACTGGTACAACCATGAGCACCGGCACAGCGGCATCCGCTACGTGAGCCCGGCACAGCGCCATGCCGGAGAGGACAACAAGATTCTGGCCGCGCGCCACGCGCTCTATGTTCAGGCTCGTGACTGCAACCCGCGTCGCTGGTCACGACACACGCGCGACTGGTCGCCAATCGACACGGTCACGCTCAATCCGGAGCGCGAGATTGCCGTGCCCACCGGTGGTATCAAGCCAGGAGCCGAAAACCAGCGTTTGGCTGCATGAATGAGGCGACATCTACCTTGACGCGCGCCGGAAGAGCAGCAGGCATTGGGTGCGCATTGGGCTGGCGCTGGTTGGTGCTGTGCTGCTTGGGGATGCTGTTGCGCTGATGGGGATGGGGTTGTTCAGCCTTGGCATTACGATGCCGGGGTGTATTGGGATTGCGTTCCTGTTGCTTGCGTTGTGTTGGGATGGCGTGGCGCGGTGGCGGAAGGCTGATCGGCGGCGGGAGTTGTTTTGGCGTGCGGGGTGGGGTGCGTTTGCTGTGTGGCTGGTGACTGTCGGGGTGTTCTTTTATGGCATCCGCAGTGGCATGGGCGTGTCCGTGCCGGCGGGGGCGCCGGTGAAGGCGATTGTCATTCTTGGGTCTGGTACGCCGAACTGTGAGGCGTCGCCGACGTTGATTGCGCGGTTGGATCAGGGGTTGGTGCAGGCGCGGCGGTGGCCGGAGGCCAAGGTTGTTGTGAGTGGTGGGCAGGACTTTGGGCTGCGGTGTGTTGAGGCGGACATCATGGCGGACTACCTCGTTGCGCGTGGGATAGCGCCCGACAAGGTGTTTCGCGAAGGACGCAGTACCAGCACTGAGGAGAATCTGGTGTTCAGTCGGCGGTTGCTGGAGGGGCAGGGCGTTGATGGTGCGAGTGCGATTGTGGTGGTGACCAGCGATTTCCACGTGCGGCGGGCGGTGGGGATTGCACGGAAGGCGGGATCCGTGGAGGCATTCGGCGTGGGAGCCGTGACGCCTTCGTACCTTCGCTTCAATGCGTGGTTGCGCGAGTACTTCGCGGCGATCAGCAGTTGGGTGTTGAGGGAGTACTGAGGCTTCAGCTTGTGGCACCTCGCATTGTCACTACCAGAACTGCGCGAGACCAGTGGGCTCGCGCCGCTTTGCTTTCAGGCCCGCGTTGCGCGGGCCTGTCCCTCGTCAGACGAGCGTCTGCAGGCGGTCGGCGCTCTGGTCGATTTGCCGCTTGAGCGGCGAAAGCAGGGCGTGGAGGCCGATGCTGTCGGGGATATCGCCGGCCTGCAGATCCAGCAAGGTCAGGACGGACTGAAGGCCGGCGCTGACGCGCAGGAGGTCGTCGCTGGCTTCAAGGATGTGGTCCTCGAGGGTGACGGCTTTGCTGGGTTGCGGTGGGATGGCTTTAGCGCGGCGGCGGAACTGGGCGCGGTCGGCTTTAGCCAGGTTCTCGGCTAGTTGGGATTGTTTTTGGACGAGGGTGGGCTCTTGGGGAGCTGGGGTGGTGCTAGGCATTGCGACCTCCGTATATGTGGGATGGAGGCCCGCTGTCCGCTGTCAATCGGGGTGGGCGGGCACGAAGCAGGATTGACAGACCGGCCACATATAAACCGGCGAGCCTTAGGGCTCCCCTGCCAAGGCCCGCCCAGAGGACGTGCGAAGGCGCAAGGACGAGAGGATACCGCTATCTGCTTCGTCCGCTATATATGGGACAGGCTGTCAAACCTGGTCAGCCATTGCTGGTGACGCTGCCAGTTTCCGACGACCATCCGCTGGGAACAATGCAGCGGAATCTCAAAACAGCCGATTCCCAAACGGATCCGACGAATTCCGCGTGCACTACCAGCCGGTCTATGACATGCGCAGCGGCGACATTGTCTGGAAGCGCTGCTGCGCCGGCAGCATCCGGGGTCGGGGCCGTTGGCACCCGGCGCGTCCATCACCACTTGGGTATTGTGTGAAGCCTGCTGGCAGGCACGCCTCTGGATCGACGAGGGTTTCGCGTTTGGCCGGATTGCCGTCAACCGCTCCACGCAGCAATTCCGCCACGAGCAGTTCCTGCATCACCTCACCACTATCCTGAGCGATACCGGCGTACCGCCGGCCAAGCTGCAGCTGGAACTGGGTCAGAGCATGGCCATGACCGGCAATGGCGTGACGGAATCGCAAAATTGGCCCGCAGAATGTCAGCGATCGTTGCATCGTCCGTTTCCGCACGACAGCTATTCAGATGCCGGCCATTCCAGATACTGCTTCAAGCCTCCCGCTATGTGTCCGGGAAGCCATTCGAGGCGACTTTCGGAACTCACCGACTTGAGGCCACACTCCCAGATCACGATTACCTTCCAACCGGCGGCAAGCAGTTCCCCCACTGCAACGCTATCTCTTTCGACGTTGGAGGCGAACTTGCGTTGCCAGAACTCGACATTCGTACCGGGCGTCGTGGCGAGGCGGCATTTGGCGTGGCGATGCCAGAAGCAGCCGTGAACCAATATGACGGTACGAAAGCGCGGGAACACCAGATCTGGAGTGCCCGGAAGCGAGCGATCGTGCAACCGGTATCGGAATCCCGCCTTGTGCAGAAATCGCCGCAGGCGCATTTCCGGTCGGGTGTTCTTCGCCCGGATACCGGACATCATCCGCGAGCGCGTCTCCACTGAAACTACATCGACCATCCAAGGCTCCTCCCAATGTTGCGCATTGGTTGAATTCGCTCCTGCAGGAAGCCCGGTACTGCACGAGCGGTTCGCTGCACTCGACTGGAAGCCGCGTTCCTGGTAATGTCCCGCTCTTGAAAGCTCTTCTGCCCGATTTGTGATGCAACGGCCAATTCCCACCCCCGTCGTCGACTTGTTTGCAGGCCCTGGAGGCCTTGGCGAAGGCTTTTCAGCACTCGATGATGGTAAGGCGTTCCGCACCATCGTTTCCGCGGAGATGGACGAATCTGCGCACCGCACCCTGCGGTTGAGGGCATTCTACCGCCTGCTCAAGCGAGAGGATCCGGTTGCACTCAAGCCATACTATCGATTCTGCAACGGTATAGCGGACACGCCGTGGGACATGGCCACGGCCGCTGCATGGGAGGAGGCTGGCGAGGAAGCACGCCAGATCACGCTGGGTACGCCGGAAGGAAATGCCGAACTCGAACGGGCCATCTCGAAGGCGGGCCTTGGCCCGGACAAGCCTTGGGTACTTATCGGCGGCCCGCCCTGCCAGGCATATTCGCTGGTCGGGCGGTCGCGAAATCGCGGCAAAGCCGACTACAAGCCCGAGGAAGACCATCGGCACTTCCTCTATCGCGAATATCTGAAGATCATCCAGAAATACAAGCCAGCCGTTTTCGTCATGGAGAACGTCAAAGGCATTCTGACCTCGCGGGTGGGTGACCAGCAGATCTTCCATACCATCCTTGAAGACCTTGCATCGCCTGACACGGCATTGGGCAAGCGGGCGCAGCATGAATACACAATCCACTCGCTGGCCTCGCCGGTCGCATTCCATGGGGACATGTCTCCGGACGACATTGACGCACGGGAATTCGTCATCAGGGCGGAGGACTACGGCATTCCGCAGGCACGGCATCGCGTGATCTTGCTAGGGATCCGCAAGGATCTCGGAGCGAACCCCGGCCAGCTTCAAGCAACGGCTCAAAAGTATGTCGAGCACGCGCTCAGCGGATTGCCCAAGCTGCGCAGCGAACTGAGCAGGCGCGACGAACAGGTCGCTCCTTGGAACCGCATTGTGAAGCGGCACCTGACCGAACTGCTAGACGATGCGAAGGGCCGCTATGACCTGTCGCCACTCCGCCGCGAACTCAGACAAGCACTATCCAGCCTTTCCGGCGACCTCGGCACCGGAAACCTACGGCTGGAAAGGACTAGGTCGGAGTTCACGCCGCGGACAGAGCTAGAGCGTTGGTATCACGACAGCAACCTCCGGGTATGGCTGAATTCCGAGGTGCGTGGACACATGAGCAGCGATCTCAGGCGATACGCATATTCGGCGGTCTTCGCGAAGGCGTTTGAACGCTCGCCGAAGGGACACGAAGAATTCTCGCTATTGAGCGGACTTCACCCAGAGCATCGCAACTGGAAGTCCGGCAAGTTTGCTGACCGGTTCAGGGTGCAACAGTACGGTCGACCTTCCACGACGATCACAAGCCATATCGCGAAGGATGGTCACTACTTCATCCACCCGGACCCTGCGCAATGTCGGAGCTTCACCGTTCGCGAGGCGGCACGGATGCAGACGTTCCCCGACAACTATTTCTTTCAGGGCAATCGCACCGAGCAGTTCCATCAGGTCGGCAATGCCGTTCCGCCGCTGCTGGCATACAAGATCGCACAGGTTGTTCTTCAGCTCATCTGAAAGCACTGAATCATGGGGGCGGCAGGAGATGCCGATCGCGTTTACGCGCTTCGGATGCAGTTTTCTTTGCGCTGAATACGCGCCGTCATGCGACGGCGCGCGGCCCGAGGAACGATGTCAGCAACGTTTATGTCTATCTGGCTCGGCAGCACTTCTTTGTGCGTGAACCGGTGTTTAGGTTCATTTGAGCTCCGGAATGGCTTCATCAGGTGCAGAGTAGTTCGCCGCGAATACGGCCTCTTTGCACTCAGGCTTCTTGGCCCATTCCGAAACCATTCGACCATTCGCAGTGCGATGCAGGACTGTGTCTACCTCGCGGGCCCAGCGGGCGATCTGATCCATCAACTGGTTAGAACCGCCTTGCGTTGCCCATATACGTTCGAGATCAATACGTTCGCCTAGCCGGTCCGCAAGCAACGAGAATGTGTAAGCTGCAATGTTCGCCTGAAAAGCGGGGAACATCGAGCGCATCATCTTCTGTGTGTCTCTGAATAATTTCGCTTTAGCAATCATTCGCTTGTAATCCACGACTTCAGGCGGCGGCACCTCAGCGCCTTCGGGCCCGGACAATGTTGCCATGAACTGCTCGAAGTTCTTCTGTGAGCCGCGACTGACAATGTCGGGGTGCCTGTCCCAAGCGGCGAGGTATTTGGCCAAGTCAGTCTTCGTGATGCGCCGTGACACAGGCATGGTTTCCTTGAGGTCTCGCAGCTTTGCAGGGGTCGTTCCCTCGCGAACCAGCATTGTGTTGTAGCTTCCAGCTGCGCGTTCGTAGAACCAGCGGCTGCGGCCATCAGGACAGTAGACAGCCAGCGATAGGCGTTCGACTTGGACGTGGAAAGGCTTGTTGGCGGAAAGGTCGGACTGTTTCACCGCATTTTGGCTGTTCGCGAATCGCGAGATATCCGCGACCAGTGCTTCTTCTTTCGCGGCGTCTTGCGTTTTCATGACTATGATCTTCGCTGGCACGCGCACGCGGGAAAGATCCGTATCGGGGTATTTACGCTTAGCAAAGTAGATCGAGGCGGTCGTCTGACCGCCGTTGACTACCTGGAGACCTCTGAGCCAAGCGATGCCGGCAGCCCCGCCCCCCGTGTCGTCAAGCCTCATTTCGTCGGCTACAACCACTATGCCATTGTTGTACGCCATAAACCGGCTTGGCGCTGTCCTCAGTGTATTCTGGATGCCGGCATTGACGCCTTTTGCCTTGACGCTAAGGAATGAGCGCACGTTAGCCTCGAGCAGCCGCGCACCGAATTTTTCGTAGAGTAGGCGTAGTGCCTCGCCAGGTACGGCCGTCAGCGCATAGTCGTAGTCCTCTCCATTCCCAGGGACAAAGACGCATGGAAGGGGAGCGCCACAAACGTCGCTGAAGTCCACGACCAGCTCATCGCGCGGTTTACCCTCGGACCAGTGACGGTGCAGGCGCGCGATGTCCATGACTTCCAAATGCACAGTCTTTCCGCCAATCTCCCGCGGCTTGAACTGAAGAGTTTTGGCCACTCGATCAGTCAGTACATAGATACGAATCTGCTCAAGCTCATCATATAGGCCGTGGATGATGTCGGCCAGGATGCGCACCTCGTCGGACGGGTCAAGCTTGCTCGCAAGCTTGCCCTCAGCACAAAGTTGGAGGAATCTCAGACATTGCTCCACGGCTGTCTTGGTCTCGGAGTCCGGGACCGTGGCGAGCTCGTCGACCCCCTCATACAGACTTACGAAAAGGTCGAGCTGCTCCTGCTCGTCCGAGACCGAATAGCCGCTCAGGCGGACGTTCGCGTTGCCAACCTTACGGGAGAAATGCGTTGGCTCCGGCTCGTATGTCATCCCGATATCAGCCATATGCTGCATCACAATTTCCGTGAAAGCGCTCTCGGCATAAGGTTGATCACTCTCGGTCTGGGCAAGCACTTCGGCCTGCGTCTCGCGCAGGAAGTCAATAAGTTCCATTTAGATTCCTTTCAGTTCCGAGAGAGCGCAGTGCAAGTCGAGCGTCGCAGCGTCAGCTTTGTCGATGTCGATCTCGTATGAAGCATGTTCAACACCATGGGGTACCGAATACGGTGTTAGTCGAGGAAATCCTTGGTCAACCCGCAGAACTCGAGTCTGAGCGACCTCGAATCGCCGAGTGTAACTGTCGACGTGCTGATCTCGGTAGCCAGACGCAATAAGCCGCTCAGCAAGCAAGCGTTCGGCGACGGAGTCGCCCGCAACGATGTCGCGCAACATCTCCACAGCATCGGGAAGAGATTGACCACTCTGTATCTGACGCAGCCTCACAGCAACCAAGAACAGTGGCTGTCGCTCCGTGTCGTCCAGTTGCTCAAGGCTTCCTACCTTTGCACGAAAGCCCAATGAGGACAGCGTGCTTTTTACCTCAATGCCTCCCGTGCCAAGCTCGAAATCGCGCAGGCCGCGAAGCGGTCCGCGCCATCCTTCACATGCTGTCGAGGCGTCGAGGCCCTCATCCAGCATTGCGCGCAGCAGCAAAAGTTCGCCGAAGAGACCGATTTCGGCTTCCGCACTCAAAGGTTCGCCGCCCCTGCGCATGAATTCCTGCCACGCTCGCACACGTCCCAAGAGTGTCGCCAGCGACTTGGTCTCGTCGGAAGCTGGGCAAGAAGAAAGCGCAGCGGCAACATCGCTCGCCATCGCCGCGAACAAATCCAGACTGGCGGCTGCGCGCCGCGTCAATGCAACCCAGGTGAGGCCATCTTCAAGCGACGCGCGCTCGATGAGGAACCCACCACCTTCGGGCAGCTTGACTGTTGTTGGTAGCGAGGAAGCCGAGAATCGCACTAGGATTGCCTCCGCCCCAGCGGGGAAGCGGAGACCAGCGCGGACCAAGGCAGCTCCGGCAGGCGAGATCACGATGCTGCGCCAGCCCTCGCCTCTATCGCCGGATGTTGCAAGGGAACTCCAGGCAAGCGTGAGTTGATCACTCGGGAGAGTCATACTGCTGCTCCCACAACAAGTGATCGACTTTGTATTCCACTGCCACCTCTTGATTGCTCGATGGGAAGCTGGCCGCAAATCCGATAATCGGCTTGTCCCAGCCGGCAATAGCGTGTTCCCTGTTGGGTGTTGGTGAAAGTGGGTAGAGCAGCAACAATCCTCGATGGGTCGGGCCGGGTCGTTCGGCACTTCGCAGATCACGCAGCGAACGCCCACTCGGGCGGGATGGTATGGGCCGCCCCTTATTCCCTTCGCGTTTCCATGTGCCGATTGTGACCTCTAGGGCTGCCTCCCACCCGTCCGTCGCTACGTCAATTCCCTCATCGGCGGGATCAGTCAGCACACCGATCGAGTACCCTTTGCCATCTCCCTTTGGTGAGCGCATGGGCATGGCCTTAACTTCGAAGCGTTCGGCGAACTTGTAACGCCTGGCATCATTATCGGATCGACCTTCGGCGATAAGCGCCACCGTCCATAATTCCAGCTCGCCTTTTTTGTTCATCTCATCGACGAATTCCGCCATTACTTCCCCGTTGGCGCGCTCGATGCCTGGGGCAGCCGCGTAGGCATGCAGGAACGCCTTGACTCTTTCGGATGAGACATCCCTCCAGAGCCAAGAGCGCTTCCAGTCATCGATCCCATCCGGCCGATCCTGTTTCGGACCGATGACTGCGGGTGCCCCTATGTTTGCGACAAGGTGTTCGGCTGCATCAAGGTTGCCTTGAAGCGATGCAGAGTCCGATGGAAACGCGATGGTTTGCGTGAGCGAACCACTGTACGAAAGCCGCACCGTTTGCGCAGTCCTCATCTTCATTGGCGAGGTGACCAAAAGACTAGGATGCGACGCTACCTTGAGACCATACTTGTCAGGCGTGGAACCCACAGCCACCATTGCGTCAAACTCTTGCCGCAGCTCTTCGGCAGCATCTGCGATCAGTCCGAAGCTGCGAATCAGGTCGCCGGTCGTATACAACCGGCAAAGATCGAGATAGCCTGGTCGATAACCAAACCATCGCCCCATCTGCATGAGCGTGTCATACATTTTCGTGGTGCGAACGAAGTAGCTGGTTGTTAGCCCCTCGAGCGTCAGACCTCGCGCGAGCTTATCGCCGCCGATGGCAATCACCTTGAGGCCGGTGGCCTCTTTTTCGACGTAGTCGAGTGCGTCCTTGGCGGATCCGTTGATCGTCTTGACGACGATGTCGGCGGCTGCGTCTGGTAGCACGGCCGCGATTTCGTCCCACGAGGGCAGATCAGCCGGTCGATCGCCATCGACTAATGCCTCTTGGATTGTTTTATGAGTCGGAACGAAGTCGGATTCCCAGAGGTCCTGAAGGTTAGCCAGAAGCTCCGCAGCATCGACCTTCCGTGCCAAGCGCTGCGACATCCGCTTGACGAATTCGTCAACTTGCCGCCGCACTTGATTTTGCACAAGCGTGAGCCGCGTGACATGGATCAGCATCGAACAGTGCTTAGCTTTTTGTCCGCGGCAAGCGCGTGCGGCACAAGCGAGCAAGAATGAGTGGACGGCCCCGCGCAGGGACGGCGGCAAGGAGTCTTCTCCACCATGTGTCGGGATATGATCCTTTCCATGCTTGGCGGGCATCCAGCCCCCACCCTCCATGTCGGCATGGTCATCGAACGCACGCACTAGCGGAAGTTCCCCGATCCGCTCACCACTGGGGCCAGTTATACCGAAGACGCGGGTGGGCCCAACGTAGTTCGACGGAGCAGCCAAGTTGCAGATGAAAGATCGAGGAAAGAGGTCTTCGCCTTCATCCTTCGTTTTGCCCCGCCGGTGAATGAAGACGTTGGCGAAGGGCGTGGCCGTATATCCTACGTAGGCCGATTTTGCGAAGGTATCCAGGATCTGTCGGATTAGGCTGTTGATAGCCTTCGGTTCATGCTCGGGATCAGGGATGCCGTTTTCATCGAACTCTTGCTCGCCGGTGTCGATGGACGCGTTGTCGGCCTCATCGTCGATTACCAGCAGCGGCAAATTTGTCGAAAATTTCCGGCCCGTCTCTGGATCGGTCGCATTCGCGACGTGATTGCTACGCATCCATTTGAGCAATTTTTGGAGCACCGACTTATTCTTTTTGACGACAAACAGCCAAGGTCGTTGCTCTGGTGAGACCGAAAATTTTTTGGCTGCCGCTCCGTTGAAATCGCCCTTTTCATCGCGTGAGGTGGCGCAGTTGGGGTGAATGTTCGGATCTCGATCTTCATAGAAGACACCGATTGGATTGCCCGGATCGCGGTTCGGAGAAGTCTCGTAACCCAGGAACGCTTCCTCGAGGCGTATTTGCGTTTGCGAGCGAAGGTTGTTATGCATGCCCGCAAGTACAACGATGATCTTGTAGCCAGCATCCGCCGCCTTGCAAATAAGCGCCGAGTAGCTACTGGTCTTGCCGGATTGCACATGACCCACAACCAATCCTCGACGGTCCCAAGGGGCCTCCCTCTTGGGGTCTTCAAGTTGCGCAATGATTCCATCAGTCGAACGGTCAAGCGCCTCCACGACATTTACAGCAAGGGAGCGCTCCAAGTAGCGTTGGAGTCGCTGCCAGTAGCGCCAGTCCTTCTTTATCGAGGGTTGAAACCAGTCCTCGTGTCCAGCGGGGTCAGTCAACGCAGAATCGTTGGGAACCCATTGACTGAATCGTCGGATGAGCTCGGCAACAGCTGCTTCCTCGTCATAGTCACCCGGCGCCGCTCTCATCGTCATAGCGGCTATCCGTACGTTGTCGGCTATCGCACTGGGCGAGCGCATTGTTTCTTCTGGCGCGTCACGCAGCAGGATCTGCGCGATCGAAATTATTTTCGTCTGTATGGATTCAGATACGCTCATCCTCTCCCCCTTTTTTAGACATTTTCAAGATTCGAGACGCAGGCCGGCAACCAAGGCCGGATAATCTTGGAAGGGCTCCGTTACCGCTAGCGTTGTTCGGGCGAGCTCCTCGCTCATGTTCCTTCGAACGACCATGTCCCTGAACAGAACAACCAAGACGTTCTGCACCTCTGCGCTGGGCTCACCTGAAAAGCCGCTGCGCGGCGTGTCTTTCGACTCGGCAGTGTCCAGCCAAATGCGCTGAACGGGCACTGTCTCCTCAATTACCCGGAGCATCACCCGCACAAGCTCCGAACCCTTTTCACAAGTGTCGAATACAGCTACGACTGCAGGATGCTTCTCGTCGATGCGGTATTTCACGCCAGCTTTGGTGTGCTCAGCTCTCCACGCCAGTTCAATTGGTGCCGAACCTATCCGGCCTTGCGGGGCCGCGCGATAGGCAAACACGCGCCGCGCTCTTTCGCGTGTGTCCTCGGCGAGCTTGGTAAGCCAAGGTCGCAACGAAACGGGCGGCCGTGCGGTCGACTTTCGGATATCAATCTTCCAGGTTGCGTCGGCGGTATTCGGTATGTCCAGTTGGATTCGTGCGAGCCGGTAGGCTTCTTCACGGTTCCAACCGCGGCCCTGCCCGAGCCCTAGCCATCCACCGGCAACGAGAAGTCGTTCGTTGCGGTAGACGTAGAACCCCTGCTGTGTGCTCCAGCCTGCGGGGCCGCCGTTGGAATCAAACTCGTCGGCTTTGAGCCGGTCCTTGTGAGGCAGCACGTGGCATTGCAGGGTGATCGGGCCAGAATCCGTCGACTTCCGGGCGACTGGTGACTCCCAAGGCTTCGCCGGATGCCCCGACATGAATGGGTCCCAAGCGATGACAGGACGCCCGTTGATCGCAAGTTGCAACTTTGGATGCAGTCCTCCGATGAGTCGGTGAAATACCATGGCTAGGTGCTGCTGGACCTCGTCGACCAAATCAAGGAAGTGTTCAGGTGAGAATGCCTTGGTCACAATGCGATCCATCGACTCCCACAGCACCAAGCACCCGTGAGAGCGCTCGAGCATCGTTGCGATGAAGGGCTCCGATCCGGGGGCCGGTCCTTCGAGCAGAGCCCACCCAATCTCGGGGTTTCGCGCAAGCTCATCGAGATCCCATCGCAAGCAGGAGTGCGAGCCGCTTTTGGCGCTCACTACGGTCAACCTGCGGCACTGAGAGAAGGACGCTGTCTTGAGCCCCATGCCGAACCGGCCGAGGTCTTCAGGATCGCGTGCGTCAAGCGGGCTCTTGTCCCCCAGCGTCATGGCGCTCTCAAGCTCTGAGTCGTCCATTCCACGGCCGTCATCGAGAATGGCCACGCGACTGGCTGAACCGTCCCACGCGAACTGGACGTCTATGTGAGTGGCTCCCGCCGCAATGCTGTTATCGATGATGTCGGCAACTGCCGCACCCGTGGAGTAGCCCATGCCGCGCAGGGCCTCAAGCATTGCGCCAGCTCGTGGTGGCGCATTTCGTATCGCACTCATTGTCGGTAGCCTATTCCCGGTTGCCATGCGAAGCCCGTCCCGAGCAAGTCTCGGATCAATTTGCGCGCCTTGCGGTCTTGGTGATCGATCTCGCCGAATATGAAGCCTGCATTGGGGCCAGACGGGTCTCGAACAACCCGAACACCAAGCTCATGAGCCATATCGAGCAGTCGTTGCATCGAAGCGGATATCGGGGCGGCAGTTTCCTCAGGAGGCGGCACCGGCATCGCGTTGGTATCAATGTCGCTCGCGAGATCGGGTGTGGACGTGGACTCGCCCGAACGGGTTTTTGCGGAACGCGTGGGAGGGACGTCGCTCCCCGTCCGCGCTTCTTCATCAGATTTCGTCTTACATTGCGTAGGGACCTTTCCCAGCGCCCTTGTCAAAGCGTCGCGGTAAGACGAAGACGAGAGTTTGCGCATCGCTGCCGATTCAATCTGGCGAACGCGTTCGCGAGTTACGCCGAGAATTCCTCCAATTTGATCCAAAGTAAGCGCCTCAGGGACACCTATGCCGAACCGCAATCGAAGGACTTCTGCATCCTTTCCTTTCAGCTTTGCAAGCATTTCGTCGACCAACCGCGCCTCATCGTGCGCGACCATGCGAGCGAACGGCTCGTCAGTCTCTTCGGACTCGAAACAGCCTTCCTGCTGTGCCTCATCAATCGAGAGAGGCTCCGAAAGCGCGCGGGCGGCCAGCTCGAACTTATCGGGCGTCATGCTGCAAATCGCTGCCTGCTCGGCCAATGAGGCGGGTTTGCCGCGCATGCGCTCGAGCGACTCGATTTCCCAGCGGCCACGAGAAACCTTCTCGTGGATATGAACAGGTAAACGAATCTCAAGCGCCGTATCGAAGATCCCACGCCCGACCTGCTGCTTGATCCACCAAGTCGCCATGGTCGAGAATCGAAAACCACGACGCCAATCGAAGCGGTCCACTGCTTTTAGCAGGCCAAGGTTGCCTTCTTGGATCAGATCTTCGAGCGATAACCCCGAATGCATGCGACGCCTGGCGACGTCCATGACCAAGCGCAGGTTGGCCTGTGTCATGTAGTCACGATAGCGGATTAGCTCGGCGATGGCGCTTCTATAGGCCAAGGCAGAAGGATGACTGTCACCCTTCGCCACTTCTTCCAAGCTTATGAGGAACGGCCGCCTGAAGTGCAGCCGGCCTAGCTCATGTCGCAGGGGCGTCGATGCTCCGTCCATTGACTCGGCAGCCAGCGCTTGGATGCCGGCTAAGACTTCGATAGGGTCGTCCACAACGTTGGGCGATTCTTCTTTGCCCATAAATTCGCCCTGAGGAGCATTATCTTCCGGGTAAATCTCGAGGTCTGGCTTCGCGTTGGCGCTCTCATCGGTATCAGCATTTTGCTCCCCATCGTCAGCGTCGCCGTCGCGCAAAACCACGAAGGTTGATAGGTGCGAGGTACCAGCGGCCTTGCCAATTTTGTCAAGAAGGTAGTTTAAACCCCGGGGCCACGTCGCCAACGCATCGAGTGCGTGCGAGGCTGCGTCTTCCATCTTTCGCGCAACATCGATTTCCTGCGCCGCTGACAGAAGCGAGGGCTTAACCGCAGCGCGATGGTAGATCCGAAGCGGATCGTTCCTGTCAGAGAGCAGCTCCTCGAAATGCTGGATAGCCTCGTCGACCTCCGCTTCTTCATTGTCGGTTTCTACGGGATCGACGATCACCATGAAGTTTTCACTTGGGATCGCAGATGGGAATTCAAGGCGTTCATCGACCTCGGCACCCATATCGCCAAGGACGAATCCCAGAGCTGCCTCCGCGGGAAGATCGCGCTCTTCGCCATCTCCTCGACGGGACATTACGTCCTCAATCGCCACTAGTGGAACGCTGCCTTCCCGCAGTGCTCGCAGCAGCAATTCTCGCAACGACTCCCGGAAAGGCTGATTGCTCACCCGCAGAATTGACTTGGCCGAATCCGGCAAGAAGGCCTCCAAGTCATCCCAAGCTGCGCTGTGGTCGATCGGCGTATGGTTGTCGATTCGACGCTGTCGTTCTGCCTCGGTTATGAGCACAACGGGATTGTCACGAGGCGGTTCCGAGAGTTCTACGGCTTCCCAATCTCCGAACGTCAGTTCAGTTAGCTGGCCTTCGCGGTCCGGGGCATTCGGTGTATCGCTCCGCTCGTCTTGGAGCTCGCAGTTGTTGGTTTGAGCGCCGCTCCTCTGCGAAAGGAATGGCGACGGCTCAGTGCTGGGCTGCCGCACATCGATTCCGCACAAATCTCCGCCCCCTGCCGCGACTGGTGCTGCGGTCAGTAGCTCTACCTCATCTAGTCCGCTTGCGTTCGACGGACGATCGAGAGGGGTAGCTTCTCCGGCCAGTGGAGCTGTTCCAATCGTAGCGGGAACCGGAGGTGCTAATGCATCTGCTCCGATACGGCGCAGCGGTGCATGGTCTTCTGCGAGACTCACAGGGGTTGCGCTTCCAGCGATGATAGTGCCGGTAGCTGCCTTGCTGGAGACCTCGTGTTGAGAGCCCTCATGCGCCGAATCGATTGTCAGAGATGCAACCACCGGGTATGCTTTTCGATCACTGCTGGCGTTCGGGCGTTCAGGCGCAGATGCCTGAAGTTCTCCGGTAGCATCCGTGGGGCCCGATGAGCGTGCCTGGATGGTCCCGTGACTGGCCAAGTACTCCGCTATCGTCTCAGCGGCGGCGGCGGCGCCACGTTCTCGAGCGATTGTTAGTGCGTCCCGGCCAGAAAAGTCGACAGCGAACACATTCGCGCCCGCCTTAATGAGCAATCGGCAAACTCCCGCCCGATTGCGTGACGCAGCGAGCATGAGGGGAGTAAGGCCTTTCTCGTCTCGGCACTCCAAGTCGTCGCCCCGAGAAATGTGCAGTTTCACCGCTGTCTCAATACCTGCAGACACAGCAATTCGAAACAGCTTTCCAATGGGCCGCACAATGCTTGGCGTGGATTCGGTCACAGTCAACCCCACTTTTTCATGACGTGTGTGGGCAGTCGGAATGATTTTCCACGCACACACTCCTACCCTGGCTACACGTCGCTCTCTGGCGATTTAATTTCTCGCTAACCATGAGGGTTCATTTTTGGACGATACGCTTGATTTTACAGGTGCTAAAGCCACCAATGATGTCCAAGTTCATGATTTTCGATCATGTTCAATTTCAGCGTCAATCCAATGCGACCGTGAGACAGTTACGATTGTCGCTGTGAAAACAGGAAGCTGTAACGCTTCAGCGTCGCGATGTCTATTATGTCTATCCACTGGTCTGGTTCAAATGCATGCAGGTATCCAGGTTCCCGCATACAACGACCAGAAGAATTGCTGAAGACGGATGACTGGCCATGGTTGGCGAGCAGCAAAAAAGCCGCGAACCCTTGCGGGAAGGCGGCTTTTCTTGACGCTCATAGCAAACCAGAGTGGCTCAAGCCCTCAATCTGCCGAGAAGCTTCGTTTCAGATCGATTCAGTGATTTGTGTATTGCATCGACTATCCTAGGATCCCACAGGATCTCAAACATCGATATTCCGTGCAACCAACGCATTGGATTCGATGAAATTCCGTCGCGGCTCCACCTCATCACCCATAAGGGTGGTAAAGATCTGATCAGCCGCAATAGCATCCTCAATCTGGACCTTCAGCAGGCGTCGCTGGGTTACGTCAAGCGTCGTCTCAAACAGCTGCTCAGGGTTCATCTCCCCCAGACCCTTATACCGCTGGCGCGAAACCCCACGCTCGGCCTCAGCCAACAGCCACTGCATAGCACCGTGGAAGTCGTTGACAGTCTGATCCCGCAGCTTATCGCCCTCACCCCGTTGCACCTTAGTCCCTTCGGGCGTCAGCCCCTGGAAAGTCTTAGCCGCATTGGAGAGGGCGGCGTAGTCAGCACCATGAACAAAATCCGCGTCCAGATGCGACAACCGCACATTGCCATGATGACGACGCGCAATCATCAGCCGATGCTTGTCCGTCTTCTCATCAAACTGCGCATACACATCAGCCGTACCGTCATCATTCACGGCCGCGCCGAGCAGCGTCTTCGCATGCATCTCAGCCAGCTTGGCCTTCAGCGCCACGGCCGAGGCTTCCGCCGCAGCAGCACTGTCCAGATCCAACGCCACGCCGTCCGCAATGGCTCGCAGGGCATCCGTATCCACAATACGTGACAGGCGGCCAATCACGCCTTCGGTCAGCTGATACTGCCGCGCCAGCTCAGTCAGCGCATCACCACTGATCTCGCTACCATCCGGCCGAACCAGCGACGCCTTCTCCATCGCCAACTTCAACAGATAAGCATTGAGCTCGACATCATCCTTGATATACCGCTCTTCCTTCCCATGCTTGATCTTGTACAGCGGCGGCTGCGCGATATACACATAACCGCGCTCGATAATGTCAGGCATCTGCCTGTAGAAGAACGTCAGCAGCAGCGTGCGGATGTGCGAGCCGTCCACGTCCGCGTCAGTCATGATGATGATGCGGTGGTAGCGCAGCTTTTCCAGGTTGTAGTCGTCCTTGCCGATGCCGGTGCCCAGCGCGGTGATCAGCGTCAGCACTTCCTGGCTGGACAGCATCTTGTCGAAGCGGGCGCGCTCTACGTTCAGGATCTTGCCCTTGAGCGGCAGGATGGCCTGGAACTTACGGTCGCGGCCCTGCTTGGCGGAGCCGCCTGCGGAGTCGCCCTCCACCAGGAAGAGTTCGGACTGGGCGGGGTCTTTTTCCTGGCAGTCGGCCAGCTTGCCGGGCAGGCCCATGCCGTCCATCACGCCCTTGCGGCGGGTCATTTCGCGGGCCTTGCGGGCGGCTTCGCGGGCGCGGGCGGCGTCTACGATCTTGCCGCAGATGGTCTTGGCGTCGATGGGCGTTTCCAGCAGGAAGTCGGTCAGGGCCTTGCTGACGAGTTCTTCCACGGGCAGTCGCACTTCTGACGAGACCAGCTTGTCCTTGGTCTGCGAGCTGAACTTGGGCTCGGGCACCTTCACGGACAGCACGCAGGCCAGGCCTTCGCGCATGTCGTCGCCGGTGGTTTCCACCTTGGCTTTCTTGGCGACTTCGTTTTCTTCGATGTACTTGTTGATGACGCGCGTCATCGCGGCGCGCAGGCCGGTCAGGTGGGTGCCGCCATCCCGCTGCGGGATGTTGTTGGTGAAACAGAGCACCTGCTCGTTGTAGCCGTCGTTCCACTGCATGGCCACTTCCACGCCGATGCCGTCTTTTTCGGTGTTGGCGTAGAAGATGTTGGGGTGCAGGACGGTCTTGGCGCGGTTGATGTACTCGACAAAACCCTTCACGCCACCGGAGAAGGCAAAGTCTTCTTCCTTGCCGGTGCGCTGGTCGACCAGCTTGATATGGACGCCGTTGTTCAGGAACGAGAGTTCGCGGATACGCTTGGAGAGGATCTCGTAGTGGAACTCGACGTTGGTGAAGATTTCTTCGTCGGCCAAGAAGTGGACTTCGGTGCCGCGCTTGTCGGTGGCACCGATGACCTTCATCGGGGAGACTTCAACGGGCTGGCCGTCGGGGCCGGGCACGGTCTCGATGATGCGGTTCTGCACATCGCCCTTGGCGAATTCGATCAGGTGGACCTGGCCGTCGCGGCGCACGGTCAGGCGCAGCCACTTGGAAAGTGCGTTCACGCAGGACACGCCCACGCCGTGCAGGCCGCCCGATACCTTGTAGCTGTTCTGGTTGAACTTGCCGCCGGCGTGCAGCTCGGTCATGGCGATTTCCGCCGCGCTGCGCTTGGGCTCGTGCTTGTCGTCGAACTTGACCAGGGGCGGGATGCCGCGGCCGTTGTCGACGATGGAGATCGAGTTGTCGCTGTGGATGGTGACCTGGATCTCGGTGCAGTACCCGGCCAGCGCTTCGTCGATGGAGTTGTCCAGCACCTCGAAGACGAGGTGGTGCAGGCCGGTGCCGTCGGAGGTGTCGCCGATATACATGCCCGGGCGCTTGCGTACCGCCTCCAGGCCTTCCAGGATCTGGATCGAGGAGGCTCCGTAGGTGTTTTCCTGTTGCGGTTTCTGCTGTTCGGTCATGTCTTTCCTACTTGCGGCGAATACGGATCTCGGGCCGGGCCGGCATGCTCTGGATGCTGGCAGCGGGGCGCGAAGGGTCCGCATGGCGGGTTACTAAAAACGGCAAAAGGGGCGGATCGTCATGTCGATCCTGCCCCCGCTGCGGGATGCCTATCCCCAGGACTTCCCGGCCGGGCCGGGTGTCAATGCGTGCCGTTTGCTGCTCCGGTAGCTCGTCTTCTGCGTGTCCTGTTACCGGATCATCAGATGCGCATCGGCATGACGACGTACTTGAAGTTGTCGTCTTCCGGCACGGTGATCAGCGCGCTCGAATTCGAGTCGCCGAGGCTGACCTGCACCTGCTCGCTCTTCAGGTTGGCGAGTACGTCGAGCAGGTAGGTCACGTTGAAGCCGATATCGAGCGCGTCGCCCGAGTAATCGAGTTCCAGCTCTTCTTGCGCCTCTTCCTGGTCGGCGTTGGTGGAGCTGATCTTGAGGACGTGCGTGTCGAGGATGCAGCGCACGCCCTTGAACTTGTCGGTGGTCAGGATCGCGGTGCGTTGCAGCGCCTGCTGCAGCCGCACGCGGTCGATCGCGAAGGCGTTCTTGTAGCCCTTGGGGATCACGCGCTGGAAGTCGGGGAACTTGCCTTCGACCAGCTTGGAGATCAGTTCGATATTGGCGAACGTGAACTTGACCTGGTTGGCGGCCAGTTGCACCGTCACGGGATCGTCGTTGTCTTCCAGCAGGCGCTGCAGTTCCAGGATGGTCTTGCGCGGAATGATGACTTCCTGGCGCGCGCCCACACCGGCGGCTTCGTTCTCAAGCTCGACGCCGCAGTAGGCCAGGCGGTGGCCGTCGGTGGCGACTGCCATGACCTTCTTGCCTTCCACCACCAGCAGCATGCCGTTCAGGTAGTAGCGGATGTCCTGCTGCGCCATGGCGAAGTGGACCATCGCCAGCAGGTGCTTGAAGGTCTTCTGCGGCAGCGTGACGCTGGCGTTGAATTCGCTGGCTTCGGCAACGGTCGGGAATTCTTCAGCGGCAAGCGTCTGCAGTGCGAAGCGGCTCTTGCCGGATTGCACGGTCATGCGCTTGTCGTTGAGCGACAGGGCCACGTCGCCGTCAGGCATGGCACGCAGGATGTCGAGCAGCTTGCGCGCGGCCACGGTGGTGGCGACGCTGTCGTTGCCGACGCCGCATTCTGCATGCGTGGTGATCTGGATTTCGATGTCGGTCGACAGGAAGGACACGTTCGACCCGGACTTGCGAATCAGCAGGTTGGCCAGGATCGGGAGGGTGTGGCGGCGCTCCACGATGCCGCTCACGATTTGCAGCGGACGCAGCAGGTTGTCTCGCGAGGTTTTGACCAATTGCATTGAATTTATCCTTCGTCGTTTGTAGTCGGCGACCGCAGAACGCAAACAACTCCAAATTCACTTAGGAATCAAGGAGTTAATGTGCCATTGTACCAAGGATAAGCCGCTGCGGTGAAGCGGGGCGGGACCGGCGGGCGGGCCAGCTGTGCACAAAAAGCCACGCTGGTGCCTTGGTGCGCTGTTCCGCACTTGCCATCCCGTCCCGACTCACCGCAAAGCCTTATCGGTGGCCATTTTCCGGACTTTTGCTCCGGCGACGCTGACGTTAATTCCCAGGCGCCACGGGTTTCCCGTGACGCGCACCCTACAGTATGCCAGCCCGGGGGGCCGGCCCTTCAAAACTGGCTTCTAATCAGGACTGAACCTGTCAGTCCTTCCGTCAGCCCTTGAGCGTCTGTTCCAGCACGTGCAGCTCGTGGTTGAGCTGCGCATCCTTGCTGCGTTCGTCGGCGATCTTGCGCACGGCGTGCAGCACGGTGGTGTGGTCGCGGCCGCCGAAGAGTTCGCCGATCTCGGGCAGGCTCTTCTGCGTGAGCTCCTTGGCCAGGTACATCGCGATCTGGCGCGGACGGGCAATATTGGCAGGCCGCTTTTTCGAGTACATGTCAGCGACCTTGATGTTGTAGAAATCCGCGCAGGTCTTCTGGATGTTCTCCACCGAGATCTGGCGGTTCTGCACCGTCAGCAGGTCCTTCAGCGCTTCACGCGTCACCTCGATGGTGATGTCCTTGCCATGGAAGTTGCTGAACGCCAGGATCTTGCGCAGCGCGCCTTCCAGCTCGCGCACGTTGGAGCGCAGGTGCTTGGCAACGAAGAAGGCAACTTCTTCCGGAACGTTCACGTTCTCGGCGGCGGCCTTCTTCATCAGGATCGCTACGCGCATTTCCAGCTCGGGCGGCTCGATCGCCACGGTCAGGCCGGAGTCGAAGCGCGAGATCAGGCGGTCGTCGATGCCGGTGATTTCCTTGGGGTAGGTATCGCTGGTGATGATCACCTGCGCCCGGTTGGCGATCAGGGCCTCGAAGGCGTAGAAGAACTCTTCCTGCGTGCGGTTCTTGCCGGAGAAGAACTGAATATCGTCGATCAGCAGCAGGTCAAGCGAGTGGTAATAGCGCTTGAACTCGTCGAACGCCTTGCGTTGGTACGCCTTCACCACGTCGGACACGTACTGCTCGGCATGGATGTACCGGATTCGCGCGCGCGGGTTCTCCAGCAGCATGTTGTTGCCGATGGCGTGGATCAGGTGGGTCTTGCCCAGGCCCACACCGCCGTACAGGTACAGCGGGTTGTAGGACTTGCCGGGGTTGTGCGCAACCTGGATGGCTGCGGCACGGGCCAGCTGGTTGGCTTTACCGGTGACGAAGTTGTCGAACGTCAGGATCGGGTTCAGGCGCGAGCGCTCATGGACCGTGTCATTGGGCTGGTGGCCCGGCATGGCCCCGCCCATCGGTTGCTGCGACTGCTGCGCGCGGTAGGAGCGGGCGCTGGCTTCGGCGGGGTCCATGTGGACCACGTCGATATCGCCCATGTCATTGCCGTGCTGGCCAGGGTGGTTGCCAAGCGGGTTGCCATGGCCGCCGTGCTGGCCGGGATGCTGGCCGCCCTGGCCCATGCCGGACATCTGCGCGCGGGCGCCGGCCGGGACCGGCGCGGCGGATGGGTTTCCAGAATGACCAGAATGACCCGAATGACCATAAGGGGGCTGGCCCATGCCGTAGCCGGCAGCGGGCGGATAGTCGCCATAGCCGGGCTGGCCGGCCATGGGGTAGGGCGCCTGCGCGGCCATCTGCTGGCCGCCCGGATAGCCGCCCATGCCCGTACCCGGGGCTGCGTGACCGTCCACGCCCATGGCGCCGCCCGGCTGGTGCGCGCCCGGCCCGATGGCCGGCTGCGGCGCCTGCATATAGGCGGCGGCACGGCCGGAGGCCGCGGGATCGAGCACGAACTGGACGCTGACCTGCGCTTCCCAGTACTCGCAGGCCAGTGCGGTGATGCGCCCGGAGAACTGGCTCTTGACCCAGTCCAGCTTGAAACGGTTGGGCGCAGCAATCCGGAGCGCATGCGTTTCTTCATCGAACGCAACGGGCACCAGCGGCTTGATCCACGTTTTGAACTGTTGCGGCGTCAGTTCGCGCTCGAGTTGCGCGGCTGCCGCCTGCCAGAAATCTTGCAT